>JAFDWS010000010.1 GCA_018268375.1 Armatimonadota bacterium
CGCGGCGCGATCCTGCGCGCCGTGAACCTGCGCGGCGCCGACCTGCGCGGCGCGGACCTGTACGGCGCGGACCTGTGCGCCGCGGACCTGCGCGGCGCGGACCTGCGCGGCGCGAACCTGCGCGGCGCGAACCTGTACGGCGCGGACCTGCGCGGCGCGGACCTGTACGGCGCGGACCTGTACGGCGCGGACCTGCGCGGCGCAAAAAACATTCCCGCACTCGCCGCCGCGCAGACGATGACATGCCCGGAGGAAGGCGAGTTCGTCGCCTTCAAGAAGCTTGGGAACGGAACGGTCGCGAAGCTCCGTATCCCTGCCGCCGCCCGCCGGTCCTCTGCCGCCGGGCGCAAATGCCGCGCCGAATATGCCGTCGTCCTCGAAGGCGAAGGGCCGTCTATCTACGATCCTTCCTTCCATTACGCGCCCGGCAAGACCGTGAGGCCCGCTTCGTGGTGCGATGATCGCTGGCAAGAGTGTGCCGGCGGCATCCATTTCTACATCACGCGCGCGGAAGCGGAGGCGCATCAATGACCCCCTCCCGCAACATCCTTGCCGACATCCGCGATGCAATCCTCGCCTCGCTCATGGTCATGATGGTTGGGTTCGGATGCTGGCTGGCACAGCCGCATCAGCCTGCGGAGAAGATTGCCTTGCGGGTGGTGCGATGAGCAATTCACGCACCCGCAGGGTTTCCTACAAGCCGCGCTATACCGATCTTGAGGCGTTCGACCTTCTGCCGCCGGAATTGCGTAAGGCGCTATGGGAAGGCGCGACCACATGGGACTCAAGCTGGTTTCTGCGGCGCTACCGGAAGCTGGCCAGGCTCCATTCTCACAAGAATGCTGTAGCCGACTGCATCGCGATTCTCGACGACGCAAACCGCAAGGAAGTGACGACAACCTCTGTGTGGTCCTCGCATCGTCAACGAGGCGATAGCCCGCATGTTCATGCTGGCGCGACGATCCAATCGTCCGGCCTCAGCGAGTGTTTGTCATGACCCGCGACTACACCCGCGCGCCCAACCGTCGTTACGGCCCAACCTGTCAGGAATGCGGCGCGGACGAAGCGACGACGCATGACCATGATGGCCGCTGCGTCTGCGGGTGGTGCGCGAGAGAGATTGAGCAGCGGCTCTTGGGTGCTGCTGACGAAGCGATGGATGAATACGAACAGAAGGACGCCGCGTGATGGAACCAATCAAGATATTCTGGATGGTGCATGGCAACGGCCCGTGCCACGTCCGCCACGCTACACAAGAAATCGCCGTGGCCGAAGCCAAGCGTCTCGCGCGTCTGAACCCGGGTGAGCGGTTCTATGTAACCGAAGCTACATCGGTTCATTTCAAGAACGACGTGCAGAGCGTGTCGATCCGCAAATGGGATGCCGACAGGGACTTGCCGTTCTGATGACCACCGCCAACGACAACCGCACCACGCGCCAGATGTTCGAGGACAGCCTTGCGCAAGACCGCGCATACATCGCGGAACGGAAGGCTCGCGCCGACGCGGCATCACGTGCCTTCGATGCCGTTGCGGACGGACTTGAGCGTTCCGGCATTCCGTCTGCGTTCACTGATGCATTTCGCAAGTCCGGCATGAAGCCGGTTGTCGTGGGGAGCGGAGAATGAGCCGATCTGGCTATAGCGAGGATTATGACCTCGGGGATAACAGCATCTACTTGTACCGTGGGACGGTGGCGTCCGCGATGCGCGGCAAACGCGGTCAAACATTCTTCCGTGATCTCATCGCGGCTTTGGACGCGATGCCGGAGAAGAAGCTGGTTAGCCACGTCTTCGAATACCAAGATGGCTCGGTATGCGCACTTGGCGCACTGGCGAAAGTACGCGGCATTGATCTGAATCTCAGAGAGATGGACCCGGAGGACGATTCAAACGCGGCCGTCTTGGCCGAGCGCCTTGATATCGCAACATGCCTTGCGCGCGAAACTATATTCGAAAATGACCAGGGTCATTACGATATCGAAACGCCCGAATCGCGCTGGCGACGTATCCGCGCTTGGGCCGTCTCAAATCTGCGGGACGCCCCATGACCTCCCGCCTCGCCTCCCTCCAATCCGATCTTGCGAAAGCAAGGAAACACCATCGCCCTCGCCGTCATATCGAGCGGGAGTTGAGACAGCTTCGGCATGAGCAGGTCATGCGGGAACAACTGACATTCCGGCAGCGGGTCCGGCATTGGTGGAAGTGGAGATTTGCGTGAGCGCCTTGGCAAAACAGGAACCGACAGAAATCCAGGTGCGGGAGCCGACGCCGGTCAGCGAGTCCGCTGCGGTCCTGTCGCTTATCGAGCGGGCCGCGCGCGACCAAACCGTTGACGTGGACAAGATGCTGCGCCTCATGGACATGCGCAAGGAAGTCATGGCCGAGCAAGCAGAGCGCGCTTTCGACGAAGCGATGGCTGCGGCTCAAGAGGAAATGGAGCCGATCCGCACGGACAGCAACAATCCGCAGACCCGCAGCCGGTATGCGTCCTACGCCGCGCTAGACCGCGCGATCCGCCCAATCTACACGAAGCACGGATTTGCGATTACGTTCGATACCGAGCCGAGCGGCGTTGAAGGATATGTGCGCATCGTCGCGCGTGTCTCTCACGGCGCGGGATGCCGTCGCTTTCCCAAAATCGACATGCCCGCAGACGGCAAGGGGGCGAAGGGCGGCGACGTGATGACGAAGACCCATGCCGTTGGGTCCGCCGTGTCCTACGGGATGCGCTACCTGCTCAAGATGATCTTCAACCTTGCGGTTGGGGACAATGACGACGACGGGAACCGCGCGTCGGTGCGTGGCGGCACGATATCCGACGAACAGGTCACCGGACTGCAACGCCTCATTGTCGAGGTCGATGCAGACCTTCCCCGCTTCCTTAAATTCTTCCGCATCGAAAGCCTATCCGACCTGCCGGTATCCCGCATTGGCGAGGCCGTGACCATGCTGGAGGCGAAGCGGAAATGACTATCGACCTCATCCAAGGCTCTGATGAATGGCTCGCGGCGCGCTGCGGAAAGGTAACGGCGTCCCGTATGGCGGACCTCTTGGCAAAAACCAAGACGGGATACGGCGCGTCGCGGGCTAACTACATGGCGGAACTGATCGCAGAGCGCCTGACAGGCCAGCCTGCGGAGAAGTTCACTTCCCCCGCGATGCAATGGGGAACCGCGAACGAAAGCGACGCCCGGTCCGCATACGAGTTCCATGCCGACTGCGATGTGATCGAAGTCGGGTTCGTTCCGCATCCCGGCATTCTCATGGCTGGGGCATCGCCGGACGGCCTTGTTGCTGCCGATGGGCTTGTCGAGATCAAGTGCCCGAACACCGCGACCCACATTGACACGCTTCTGTCTGGCGTCGTCGCCGGCAAATACATCACGCAGATGCAATTCCAGATGGCCTGCACTGGCCGTCGCTGGTGCGATTTCGTCAGTTTCGATCCGCGTATGCCGGCCGATCTTCGGTTGTTCGTGCGCCGGATCGAACGGGACGATGCGGCGATTGCCGACATGGAAGCCGAGATCGTCAAGTTCCTCGCTGAACTGGACGGCAAGGTTTCGGCCCTGCGTGCGGCGAAACCTCTGGCGAGGGCGGCATGACGACCGCGCCAATCCTCACGGAATGGACTGGCGACGCATTCCGGCCCATCGGGTTCGCCGCGCGCGAATGCGACAAGCATTTTGTCGTAGGCCAGCGATACCGCATGGCGGAATACCAGGATCGTTCAGCGGCTAGCCACGCACACGAATTCGCGTGGCTCAAGAACGCTTGGCGGACATTGCCGGACGACCTTGCGGCTGAATATCCGTCGCCCGAGCATCTGCGCAAGCGCGCGCTCATTCAGGCCGGGTTCTATGACGAACAGGCAGTTGACGCCGGTAGTCGTGCTGCCGCGTTGCGTGTTGCCTCAATGGTCAGGTCTCGCGAGGAATTCGCCTACGTCATTGTGAATGGTCCGATCGTCCTTATTCGAACGGCTAAGAGTCAGTCGCGACGGGCGATGGACAAGGCGGCCTTTCAAGCCAGCAAGACGGCGATCATGGATGTCATCGCCGCAATGCTCGGCGTCGAGCCAGAAACGCTTGCGCGTTCGCAGGTTGCAGCATGAGCGATCCCCGCATCACCGCCCCTGTCGGCCGCTCCACCAAGGAATGGATAGGATCGACACCGGATGCGAAAGTCCCGGCCTATGTCCGCGCTCGCGTCTTCGACCGCGCAAAGGGCATCTGCCACATCTCTGGCCGGAAGATCGAAGCCGGCGAGCGATGGGACCTTGAACATATCATCGCGCTTCGCGACGGCGGACAACATCGTGAATCCAATCTCGCCCCGGCGCTGGCCGACAAACACCTGCTGAAGACCGCGAAGGAAAACAGCCTTCGCGCCGTCGTGAAGCGCAAGCGCAATGCGCACACCGGGGCGCTTTCGCCTTCTACGCATCCGATCCGGACTCGCCGGACAGTAGTCGAGCGAGAAGCCCGCTTTACGAAGCCCACCCTTCCCCCGCGCTCGCTCTACCAGGACGCATAGACATGACCACCATTCCTGACGAGCTCGTAGAGGCGGCGCTGGCTGCGTACCACGGGCCGTCTCCGAACGGCTACGCCATGAACAAGACCGGGATACCGCGTGATCCGACTGCGGAGATCGTGCCGCTACGGCCTCGTGCGGCCACGGTCGATAGGCTGCGGCTGTTCGGCACAGGTCGTGTTGTCGACAATGACAAGGCCGTTCTGGTCATCTTCTCGCGCCGCTTGACCGACGACGAGTTGCGCTTCTTCGACGAGGTTTGCGGGCGCACGGCTCCGCTCATGGATGGAGTGCACCATGGCTGATCCGACTGCGGCGGAAGGGCGGACGCGATCGATTGGATACGCTGACCCGCCCTACATCGGGTGCGCGCATCTATACTCGGACCAGCCGTCGTACGCTGGCGAAGTCGATCATGCCGCGCTGATAGATCGGCTCGAAAGCGAATTTGATGGCTGGGTTCTGCACGCAGCCGCGACGCCCCGCTCCTTTGCAGTCCTTGCGCCGCTCGTCGAGAAGACATCTGCGCGCTGGTGTTCGTGGGTCAAAGGTTTCGCCGCATTCAAGCGCAACGTCTCGGTCGCGTACGCGTGGGAGCCGGTCATCATTAAGCCGGCCCGCAAGCCGGTCGTGTCAAAGCGTCTCGTCATGCGGGACTGGATCGAATGTCCGATCACGCTGCGGCGCGGACTGACCGGCGCGAAGCCGGAAGTGGTTTGTCATTGGGCTTTCGAGCTTCTCGGCGCGCGTCCGGAAGACGATCTGCACGACCTGTTTCCCGGCACAGGCGCTGTTACCGCTGCATGGCGCACATGGCGTGGCAAGTTCACTTTGCCGGGAGAAGCCGCATGACCGCCTCTCTCACCCCCGCCCCGCCAAGCGCACCGGCCACAGCGGAGGTGCGGGAGATCGCGCGCCAAGTTCGCCTGAGCAAATCGCAGCACGGCGGAACATACGAAAGCTCACCGTTCGTATATTTCCCGGTCGGCTCCGTCGAAAAGTTGCTTTCTGCGATTGACGCACTCCCCTCCCTCACCGCGCCAGCCAGCGCGGCGTCGTGGCGAGAAGACATGGACAATGCGCCTGTCGATCAAGAAGTTTTGCTTTATTGTCCTGATCTGGGCATCGCGAACCCCGAACGGATTGAGTTGGCGGTAGCGCATTCGTCGCGCGGATCGCATCATTCGTGGGCCACGAAGTGGATGCCGCTACCCGCGATGCCGGTACGTGCCCTAACCACACCTGCCGCGTCGCAGGACAGCGGGGAGGATGACGAGATGCCTGTGGGCGCTGAAGGCGGATCGATCGCCGGAAATGCGCCTAGCAGGACAGGGAGATGTGGAAGTCTGGTCACTTCTGCATCTCCCGCCCCCGAGACGACGGATGTAAGGGAGCGGGCGCGCAGCAACGACAAGATTTTGCAAGAAATCCTCGACAAGGATGATCGCAACTCGCCCGAAGAATATCCCGAAATGTTGATGCTCACGGTAGACGAGCTATTCGCATATCTCGACGAAGTTCGCACCCCCGACATCGCCGCTACGGGCGGGGCGAGTATGATATCGTTCAAAGATGTCCTTAATCGCGCGGGAGAGATAATCGCGCTCCGCGAACACGAGCTTGCCGCTGAACGAGAACGCGCGGACCGTGAAGAAGCAGAGCGAAAGTCTGCTTGGCATTCCTACCATACCGAACGTGAAAAGGTCACCCGCCTGACCGCAGACCTCGCGGCCCGGACGGGAGAGCGGGATGTGAATGCTGATACAATCAATCTGATTTTAGCAGAGGCAGGCGTCGAACGGTCGGAATACCTTGCTGTTAAAATAGCTGAGACATTCGATCCGTCACACAAGCTCCCTTGCGGGCATCATCCTTCGCTCGAAATACGGTCTGTGGAAAGCGACTATCGCGCCTGTGAACTGTGCGAGGCGCGATCGATGATGCGTGACGCCGAGACGATGGAGCGTCGGCACAGAGGCGAACGCGAAGCCGCCACCGCCCGCGCCGACGCCCTGCAACAGCGCGTAGAGGCGCTGGAGGAAGCGTTGAAGCCGTTCGCGAATGTTGCCGAGTTGGATATCGGCTCGGACGAAAGCAGCAACGATATCTTCCAGCAAATGGCTCCGAAATATTGCCAAGCGCCGCCTATAACCGTTGGCGACTTACGGCGAGCCCTCGCTACATCGCAGAATGAGGCAAGCCGGTGAGGCCATATCCTGCACCAACACGTCCCGGGTTCTATTGGGCCAAGCTTGTGCATCCGTCGCGGATGCCTGACGGTGAGGATTGGGCTTCTATTGATTGGGAAGTCGTCAGCGTCAACGACAATAACGGCGAAGGCCGCGAACGGTTCAGTGTGTCGGTGACCGGCATTGAGCCCGCGCAATGGATCCCTGACTTTGTTTGGGGACCGGAAGTCGTTCGCCCCAAGGAACTATCATGATCGCCCTCTCCCAAACCCCCACCCCGAATGCGAAGACGGAGAACGTGTGATGCGCGTAACTTTTCAACAAATCAGCGCGAAAGGCACTCGATATGAGATCGTGGACGGGAAGAAGCGGCGTAGGCAGAAAACGTTCTGCCAAACCGTAAATCCGTTCAATCGAAATCCCGATGGCAGCGTAAAATCCCGCGCCGAAGTGAAGGCTGCGGTTATCGCAGAAGCGCGCGCTTGGGAAGCTGCGAACCAGAATACGAAGACGGAGGGCGTGTAGATGGGCGAACCAGATTTCGCGAGAGCCGCGCAGAACCTTTTGAAAGCCGCAAGCATGTCGGCAGATGAACTCGCCGCGAGGAAAGGCGAGGGCGATATGTTCGTGAAGATCAAGCGCAACCACGAGCGCCTGAACGCTTGCGCAGGTCACGATTTCGAGCCCGATCCGAATTGGCGCGACGGTCGGCCTTTACTACAGCGCACGGTCCATTGCCGCAAATGTGGCGGTGACATGAAGACCGGCGATGCGCACACGTACTTGCGCGGCGTCGCTCATGGCTCGGGAAGAGACTACCACGCGATGTGCGAGGCCGTCTGGCCTAGCGCCTCCCCGAATGCGCCCGATGCAGGAGGGGCGGCCTGATGGCTATCACCTTTAGCGACCGCCTGATCGACAGCGGCCACTACGACATCTCGCCAGAGCAAGAACGCGAGATCGAAGCCAGAGAAGAATGCGCGCGTCTGGGAATTGATCCGGATGAAGTGTGCGCGGACGGCGGCGTGCTTGCATGGATGGTCGTTGACCAAGAGAGACGCGATGACAAAGCCAATGACCGCCGCTGACCTGACTGCCGCTCTCAAAGAGCTTGACGACTATCTCGCGCACATCGGCGGATGCGGCGATGGCAATTGTATCATCGTAAAGCCTGCCGGTATGCACACGAACGGCGGCTGCCACTGCCCGCGCGATCACATAGCGATGCAGAGATATGCCTACGCACACAACAAATTCGCGTCTGCTATCCGCGCTATATCGGTCGATGCCGCTGCAATGACGCACAGGGAGGCGAGAATGTTGGCTGACCGAAAACTTGGGAAGCTCGCGCTCGTCCTTGAACTCGATCCGGCCGAACTCGCTTGCCGGATATACGAAGGCATGGCGCACGTGCGGCGACCGGACGGGCTTACCGCCGCCCAGGCGCTCGCATCGTTGCGCGACGCCGACCGCGAGGTTCACGACAATCTGCTGACTACGGCGCAGCGCGTAGCAGAATACATGACCGAATGTTTCCGCAATGCGCAGAGGCCGTCATGACTGACCTTTCCTCCTTGCTGGAGCGCGTGAGAGGGGCGAGCGGGCCGAGCCTTGTATTGGACGGCGAGATTTGGTGCGCCGTCAACGGTTACGAGTTCGTCCAGTGGGACGGGGCTGGATGCGTTTATCGTGATCCAAACGCGCCGTCGTGGAAGCCGGGCATCACGCATGCATCTGCGAGCGTCATCCGGCCATACTCCGCCTCCATCGACGCCGCAGTCGCGCTGGTCGAGCGCGTTTTGCCATCGCTGGACGGCCAACGTCGTGTTCGCGCCGAACGCCTTATCGAACAAACGATGCGTAACGCTGGACGGGATTTAGCAGCAGGCGATCAAGATATCGGGGGAAAAGCCGCCCGTGGCCTATGTCTCGCCATTCTGACGGCGCTTGCTGATCCGGCGGATGACGCCGCCCTGCTCTCCGCTCTCGATACAGGGAGCGGGCGATGACGGATCGCAAGGATCGGCGCTTTTACATCGATGAAAGCGGAAACGACGCCGAAGAACCCACATCAGGCTCATGCGGGTTCATGAGTTATCAGCGGCTTATTCGGACGCTCGCCGGGTCCGAATGCAAGCCGCACGAAAGACTGATCGGCGTCGGCTTCAATGCCGATGGTCTGACGTTGCGCTTTGTTGACCGATCCGCCCGAAAGGCCACCCCATGACGCGCGCCCCTTCCGATGCGGGGATGGACCATATTCCCGAAGCCGGGAAAATGGTGGAACGTGATCTTGTCCGCGAGATCGCAACAGAGCTTCGTGCGACGAAAGCATGGCCAGCGTTCTTCATGCCGGGTAGCGCAGAGGTCTTAGTGCGGTTTGTGTTGCAAGCCATGCGAGAGCCGACGCCTGGCATGCTCTGGGCGCACGAACTTCCGCATGTAGGGCCGGACGATCTCAAAGAGTTCTGGCAAGCAGCCATCGACGCCGCTCTACGCGACGGAGAAGGGTGATGGCGAGCGACACCCTGCTTGGCCTCATGCTCGACAGGGCGCTCACGCCGTCCGAACGGCAGCAGCTTTTTCGAAAGCGCGCAAAGCCGAATGGCCTTCACGCCGCGCCGGTCGGCAGCGGGCCGGTGGGCGAGACATGCGGGTCGTGCGTGCATCTGGTCCGCAAACGCATGGCGAAGACCTACCTGAAATGCGCCCTCTGTCGTGCGGCATGGACTGGAGGCGGCGGAACAGATGTCAAAGCTCGCGATCCGGCATGCAGAAAATGGGAAGCCCGCCCCGCCCGCGCCGCTGGCGTCCCCGTCAGGGAGGTGGAGGGGTGACGAGGCAGGTTGAGATCACGAAGGCCGTCAAAGCGGTCCTTGCAGCCGGCCGAGAGGTCGCGCGCGTCGAGATCGCGCCGGACGGAACGATCTCGGTTATCCCCACGAATTCACAACCGGATTTGCCGCCTTCACCTGTTCCGGCCGAAGCTGGCCCAGAAGGCTCTTGGGCGGACTTCCTTGCTGATCACAAAAATGCGCTACGTAGACCGGTTTAAGGACCGTCACGGGCACTGGCGCTACTACTTTCGCCGCCCGGGCGGGGGCCGGGTTCGCCTGCCCGGCCAGCCGGGTGACCCGGAATTCCAAGTTGCCCACGCCCACCTTCTGGCGGGCAGCGCCCCAGAGGCGCAGCCGTCCGTCATCGGGGAAGAAAGAACCTTCGACGCGCTCAGGGAAAAATATTTCGCTTCTCCGAATTTTCTTAAGCTGGCCCCCTCGACCCGCTATGCGAGCCGAAAGGCAATCGAACGCATCATCCGGGACGACAAAATGGGGCACCGGCTCGTCGCCGGCATGCGACGAGAGGACGTGATGGCGGTCGTCGGCAAGCGAGCCGAGACCCCGGGCGCAGCAAACGATGCGCTCAAGAAAATCCGCAAACTGATTCGCTTCTCCATCCTGCTCGGCTGGCGCAAGGACGACTGCACACTCTTGGTGGAGTCGTTCAAGGCCGGGGAATGGCACACATGGACGGACGATGAAGTGCTGGCCTATGAGGCTCGATGGCCAATCGGGAGCCTCCAGAGGACTTCCTTCGCTCTCCTGCTCTATACAGGCCAGCGGCTCTCTGACGTGGCCCGCATGTCGTGGAGGGATATCCGTGGCGGGTCGATCCACGTCGCCCAAGAGAAAACGGATGCCAAGCTCGCGATCCCAATCCATGCCGAATTGGCGGCGGCCCTGAGCGCGGCCCCCCGTGGCGATTTTGTGATTTTAGTCAGCGGGCATCGCCGAGCCTTTTCCCCAAAATCTTTCGGGAATTTCATGGCCAAGGCTATTGGCCGCGCGGGCCTGCCGGACCGCTGCGTGACCCACGGCGTCCGGAAGGCGGCGGCGAGACGGCTGGCGGAGGCCGGCTGTACGGAAAAGGAGATCGCCGCGATTACCGGCCATGCCACGCTCAAAGAGGTCGCGCGGTACACGAAGGCGGCCAGTCAGGAGAAGCTTGCGAAAGCGGCTATGTCGAAGCTCTGAGAACGTGGTGGGAACACTCCTTTCCCAACCCCATCGAAAAGGTTGGGAAATCGTCCAAATTACGTAACGATTTCAATGGCAATGGTGCCCAGGGGCGGAATGGACGTTTTTTGTCATTTCAATAGCTTGGCCTTCCCAACCCGATTCCCAAATCAATGGCTTACAGCGAGTTTCCCAACCCGTCCTACCCCTGCGCTACGGCTTCATCTGCCGTTCTTCGAGCCGGTCAAGCCGATGCTCGATGCGCTCCCGATTGCGGATTTGCTCGTTCCAGACCCGTTCGTGTTCCGACCGCGTGACCTGACTGTCCCGGAGGCGGACGATCTCGCCATCTTGGCGGGCGTTACTGTCCCGCAAAGCCGCGAATGCCGCCTCCCGGCGCTGGACTTCCGATGAAGACCGGGCGTCATATTCAGCGCGGGGCAGTTCAGCCTCACGAAGACGCTCCAACTGCAATTCCAGGCGCTGCATGTTGCTGTTGACGGGAGCGTAGAGCGCCCCGCCCAGCGACGCGAGGATGGCCACCGCGACGCCGGCCGCCGACCAGATCGGGGTCCATTGCGTCTGCGCACGGGCGTCGATCTTCGTTCCGAGGGCGTTGATTCCTTCGGCCAGCGTCCGCATGCCCTTTTCGAGACCATCCACGCGGGTCTCTATGGCTGCGATATGGGCGCTCACCGTGTGCTCGTGCTGGGTGGTCATTGTCATCTATCCCCCGCACCTGATTCGAACGGTTGCGTCCTTGCCGGCATAGCGAGCGCGGCGCGTGCCGAGAGCGGCCATCGTGCGGCAGGCGGATGCGTCGAGCGATATGCCGGGCTGGCGCGTCATGCACTGCGTAGGCTGGCTGGCCAGACAAACGATAATGACGAGGGCCGTCATTCGTTCTCACCTGAAATGCGCCGGACGACATTCACGACGACGCATCCGATGGCAACGAAAGCGATGCCGAAAAGGACGGCGTAGATCAGCTTGTCGCCAGCCATCGCCGCTCCCGCGAACAGGCTCATTTGACGGTCGCGGTCCCCGTCACCGTGCCGCCAAGCGACGCACAGACGATGGCGCTGGCCGTGAAGACCTTACCCGTCGTGCCGATGGCGGCCTCGCCAGCCTCGACCGCCTGTTCGACCTGCGTGGCGACGGCAGCGGCATTCGAGAGCGCGCAGACAAGCGCACGGGAGCCGGCTTGCAAGTTCGCCACGGCCTGCGTGGTCTGTGGGGACGAGAGGAAATCGACGAACTTCTGGAATCCGTCGAGACCGGATGACTGACAGCCGGCAAGCGCCATGACGAGCGGCGCGGCGAGAAGAATGCGTTTCATGTGGAACGTCCTTTCAGATGGAAATGTGGTCGGTCCCATGGTCCGCGCCGCCGTGGCCGTCAGCGCGCCTCATGGTCGGATCGTCGGCGCTCGCCGGGTGTTGCGCGGCATAGATCGCGCCCGTCACGAACAGCGGGACGAGTTTCGCCGCCACGCCCGCGAACGGAATGCCGGCCGCCGCAGCGAGCGATAGTTCTGCTTCGACGCCCATGATCGCGACGGTTTTCCAGTCGTGCGCGACGAAGGCGGCGACGAAGCCATCACCGTTCTTCTGGATCAGGTCGGCCGCCGCCTTGACGAGGGTTTCAGCAAGCGGCGACATCAGCCGTTTCCCGCCGGCACGACCTTTTCGCTCGGCACAGCATTCGCGACGGCCGGCGTCGTCTTGATTTCCTGCACGTCAGGCGACTTCGCCACCTGAGCCAGAAGCGCATTCAGTCGCGTACCGTAGAGCGTCCATGCGAGGGTCGCGAGCGTGCCGATGATGGCCACCGCAAGCTGCTTGTAGCTGTCGCCAACGGACACGCCATGCGAGGCAAGCGCGCCAAAGACCCAATAAAGGGCGACGCGGACATACTGCTGGAACTGTTCGGACGTGAGGTTCATATCTGCACCTTGGCTGGAGAGAAGGGCCGCGCGGTTCACTAGCCGCGTCGGAATGGGGTCAGGATTATCGACGGCATGCGCCACATCATCGCTGTCGGAACCGATGAACCGAGGAGCGACCATCGTCCCGAGAAATTGCGCACGTTCGTCAAAGCGCCTGTTCGTCAGGCCCGTGATGGTTCGGCCGCCCGCCTTGTTCCATGCCAGCATCGCGTCAGCCGCACCTTTGCGGTCGCCGGCGTTCAGCTTGCGCAGCATCGTTGACGACTTGAACGCGCCGCCCCCGATGTTGAGGATGAACGAGCACAGCGCATCCACCTCCCGCTGGGAGAGCGGAACGCGGACGACCTTCGCAATCAGAGTCTCAATGGGCCGCAGGTCATTCGACAGGATCACGTCAGCCTGCGAGCGGGTGATACGCATCCCGGGATAGACATGCGGGTCGCCTGCTGCGGACGTGTGCCCTACGCCGATTGTCCAGACGCCAACGCTATCGCGATAGGCCGACAGAACGACCCCCTCGCGCGCTTCGATCTTCGCGCGACCGATAGGAGAACACGCGACCGCAGGCGCGGCCACCTTGGGCTGCGTTGCCATTCATATGCTCCGATGATGGAAGAAAAGGGCGCGCGGCTAGTTCGCCGCCATGACGACCCAATTGGTGCCGTCAGACATGAGGTACGCCCACTTGCCAGCGGTCGCCGCGAGGATTGCTGTCGCTGCCGTGGCGCTGCCGATGGGAACGACATTCGACGATGCGGAATTGACCGCCTGAGCCGCAATTGTCTTCACAAGAATGATCCGGCCAGAATTCGCAGATGCAGACGGCAGGGTTTCCGTGATAGTCCCGGAACCGTTGAAAATAATCGCGGCGTCCGATGCGGTAGCACTGTCCGTCGATGCTGTGACGGTGCGCGGCGTCGATGTCTGCAAGGTCGTCGTCGCAAGGCCCGCGTTCGCAACTACCTTGCCAACGCTGAACTGAAACGATGTCGCGCCGAAACTCAGGACGCCGCCATAAGGCGACCCAGACCCGCCAGACGACGAAATCTGGGTGTCAAAATTGGCGCTGCCGTTGCTATGGAAATTCAGTGACGCCGCGCCGGCGGACGACCGGTTGCCGATGTCGAACGCTCCCGCATCCGTGAACTGGAAGGACTTCGACCGCCAGGGGAAGGCCGAAAAAGTGACATTGTTGAAATCAACGCCGGCCACAACTCCAGCCGTCGCAGCAGTTATAAGGTTGCTCCGGATTGGAGCGGTGCTACCGCCAAACTGCAAGCCGGAGTTATAGCCTATGGCTCCCGGCTGGTTCTCAACGAGAATGGCGGCGTCGTGGACACTGCCTGTGCCGACCGATGTTGCGATATCTGAAACCTGAAGCCCGACCTTACGAATGACGCTGGCGTTCCGGACATCGGTGTCCATCTCAGCGCCCACGACTTCTGCGGTTGCTGATGTGCCACTATCCGTCCACGCATAGCCGTTCACGCCGAAGACATTCCCGGAGCCGCCCCTCAGATGGCCGATGCCATTGATCCCCACGACGAAATAACCGACCGTGTTGGCGGTCGAATTTTGCTCGACGTGGAGTCCTTCGCGGTTGCCCGTGCCGATCGTATTCGCGACGATGGCCGAGTTGAGAAAGAAATTCGATCCCGTCGCCGCCGTGTCGGTCGCGGTGATCGTGAGAACGGGAGACGGACTGGAACCGGTGATGACCCCGCTCGGCTGCATCAGGTCGCCGGCTTTGTTCAGAGGGGTGTAGCCGAGGCCCCCGGTAATCGACGCGCTCGGGACGACGTATTGGCCGCCAACGACCGTCCCCATTTTGACGAACGATGTTGCCCCGGTCCCGGCATCGACGCCTATCTGGAACGGCGAGGTATTGCGGGAAACGCCGATATTTGAACGTGTCCACACCGGGGACTGTGCAAAAGCGGGGGCGGCCATACAGGCGAGCGCCATCGCAAGCGGAGCGATCCACTTTCTCATGGTCTTTTGCTTTCGGTTGAGTGCTAGGTGATTACTGCAGCGAGCGCGTAGAGATTGCTCATCTGGGAATCGCTCCAGCCGAGCGTCGCCTTGATGAAGATGGAGATGGCGTCACCGAGCGTTGACCGGCCGCCGCCGTCCCATTTTGCCGAGAACTGGTCATTCGGGTCAGCCGACACCGCAGCGTCTACCGTGTGCAGGGAGTTCAGCCCTTGCAATGCGCTCTTGAGTTGCCAGAGCCACACATCGCCGTCGAGCAAGCTGCCCTCTGGGATGCTTATGCGATAAGTCTGGCCCGTCTGCGTGACGGTCAGCGGCGGGTCTGCGATGACCTTTGCAGGCAGCCCCTGGTCGAAACAGAATCTCATGATGCGCCCTCGCAGACAGGCAAGCGGCCATAAAGCTGCTCGATGGTGAAATTGTTCGAGACGATTTTCATGCGGATATCGTACATGCCGGGGCAGAGCGCCCCCATTTTTTCAGGCGCGATATTGACGGTGACATAGCCGTCTATGTCAGGCGCGATCTGCCCGCTTCCATCCGTTGATGACGACTGGAGCACCGGACATCCCCATTGATCCATGGCCGTCAGTGTGACGACGAGATCGGCGGGGAGATCGGGCCAGAGCGGTGCGCCATCGGGCGCGCAAAACTGGTGTGTGAATGTCCAATTGGCTGCGCTGGACTGGCGCGGAAAGTAGGGGGCGGCCATCGTCAAAGCTTCATAAACCATGTGCCGAGGCGGCCCGGCTGGATAATCGGTGTTGGCAACCCCTTACCCGCATCGGCCAGCGTGACCCCGGTCGTCGCGCTTCCCGTCACACCGACCGCAGGCGTCCCGCCATTGGTTGCGCTGCCGCCAACACCGTTCGCCAGACCGCCCTGAAAGTTCAGGCTGTGCGTATGGCCCGGATCGGTGAGCGTGTGATTGTGCTGCGGCATTTCAGCCGCTGTCTGCGTGATGGACTGCGATCCGCCGACCGCGCCGACAAGTTGCGCGTCGGAGAACATGGAGGCGCGGAACGAAAGATTGCTCGCCGTCGATCCTGCGTAGTTCGTGTCCAGCGTAACCGTTGTAGAAGACGGTATGTCGATGATCTTGCCCGCAGCCGCCCCGTTGATGACGACCGACATGCCACGGGCGAGACCCAGAGACGAGGCGACCGTCACGGTCGGGCTGCTGTTTATTACCGACGCCGTGGTGATGATCTGGATCGACTGCGCAGCAGTATTGCCCATATCGTCGATGCCGGCAGCGGTGTAGCCGCGCATGGTCGGAATGACGATGGTCTTGTTTGCCTGCCAGTCGGCGGTGGATGATACGCCCCGCCCGCTCGATACCGGAGCGATAGCATCATTCAGATTGTTCCAGAGATAACCGAACAGATTTTCCGCGTCTCCAGCCGCATATTCCGTCGCGCCGGACGCTGCACTGCCGAGCGTGCGCCCGTTCATACGGACAAAGCCGATCATAGACCCTGCCCGCAGCCTCCAGATAGGGTCGCCGGTCTGGAGAAGCTGGTCACTTGTCGGGGATGTTCCGCCCCCGCTTCCCGACGATGGCGCGGGATTGTTCACGACAGCCGCATCGTACAGCGCCACATCCTGCGCCGACCGAATGACAACGCGATAGTCCGTGAACGGGAGATAGATGGGCGGGAACGTTCCGTTGGACAGCGCGACAACCGGGAACGCGTGGGGCGTTGTCAGGTCTGGATCGACGTAGACCGTCAGCGGATTGTTGGTCTGCGCCGCGAAGAAATATGCCTTCGCGCCGACTGCCAGACAGCCGTTTTCGTCGAAATACGGCGTTGGACGGGGATCGAAGATTGCGCAAGACGCCATTATTGCTGGTCTCGTCTATTTCGGGAACTCTGGGAACCGAGGGCAAGGAGCCGACTCATGAGCGCCGCCGCTTTCGCGCTTCCTTCCGGCGCAAGAGCGAGCCGTCGAAACGCTGCCGCGCCCTCCGGGTCAGTGAGGATGCGCGCGATCTGGTCGGTGTTCTGACCCATGTTGTACTGTTCGAGCGTTTCGCGGAATCGGCGCGGAGTGTGTGTGAACAGGCTCGCGGCGTCCGCCATGGCGGACTGAATCGAACCGCCCTGCCCCATGATCTTGTTGAATTCGGTATTGAAGGCGGTCTGAGACCCGATGCGCTGGCGCTGGCCGGTCGCTTCCATGACCCGGAGGAAGCGGTCAAAACCATTGAGTGCTTCCGGGCCATGAAGCGCCTGAATCGCAGCCGACAGATTGGCCGCCTGCTGTGTATTGCCTCGGATCGCCGCCGCGAACGATGCGCCACCGAATTGCGACGGGCCGGCCTGCAAGTTCCGGGTCGTCTGGTTGAAAATGCTTTCGATATGCGCGCGCACTAGCTGGCCGGCAACGCCGGGGCGTTGCGCAGCGAGCCGCGTGACGGCATCCGTGATTTCGCGGGCGCTGTTCGGCAAAGGGTTGCGCGGGAAAAGCGCATCCATGGCCTGCTGCGTTGGCAAGTCTCTCTGCGCAAGTTTTCCGATAGGGCCGTTGACGAGCGGGGCGAGTTCCGTGTCCCGCAATTTCTGTTGCGCCATGCGGGCGGCTTCGTATGTGCCGATCGTGCGCGGCTGCGTCGCTGTTGCTGCCTGCGATCCAGTCGCGGTATCGGCAGCCGCCATCGGCGCGGCGCGCGCATCCTCTAGATTGGCGGCCATCAGATTGGATGTGTGAGCCTGCCCGGGAACGCGGGCGTTGTCGGCTTGCTCGCGAAGACGGCGCTGCACGAGGTCAATGACCGCCGGGCTGTCGTTTGGCAGGTTCTCAATGGTCCGGTTCAAAGCCGGATTGTTTCTGATCTCCTGCAATGTCTGCGCATAAAGCGGGTCGCCGGCCAGCGCATTGGCCACAGGCGCTCCTACTCGCTCCTGTTCTGCGGCCTGATACAATGGTCGGGTCCGCGCATTGATGTCGGCTTGCGCGCCCCTGACAATATCCTCTGCCGCCTCACCGACCCGCGGGCCGATGACGGACGGGCGATCCGTATACCCACCAAGGCGGGTCAGCATTTCGTCGCCGGCCACGCTGACCTGCCCCGGACGCTGCGCCATGAACGGTTTCAGGCCACCATTGCCCTCGACCACGCGTTGAAGGTCCGCAAGGCCTGTCGCGCCATTGGTGACGGCCTGAGCGGCTTCCGCGCGTGTGATCGGGACGCCTACCTGCTGCGCTTCCTGAAACAGACGCTCGGTCGCTTCGACCTGCTGCGGCGTCATTCCTTCGGCCGCACGGGAGATCATCGCCCCGGCATTGTTCGGGCGGGTGACGAAAGCGCCCACGCCGCCCGTACCGATTGCCGCCGCGCCACGCGCCCAAGGCTCCAGCGCCGTACCGTGCGTTGCCTGCCCGGCCGCTTCCGACGCAATGCCGGGTATGACGCCATAGGTCAGGGCGTTTTTGGCCATCCCGCCGGGGCCTAGAAGCGCGCCGGGGATGAACTCTGCGGCCGTACCCGCGAATTTTCCTGCCGTGGTTTGGGGTTCGTACAGAGGGCCGGTAACGCCCTCGATAGCGCCTTGGACATTCTTCGGGGTGAGGACGGTGAGGACAGCGCCGGGGCCGATGGCCGGAAAGCCACGGGCGGCATGAATCTGGGCGGCTCGCTCAGGCGATATTGTCTCGCCGCCCCATAGGGCTGGGGCGTTGCGATACCCCTTGTCCACTAGGTCGCTAAGAAACCCGGGCAGCCCAACCACGGCCGCAGCGCCGCGCGCCAATCCAGCCGGGACGGCCTTCGCCACATCCACGGCGGCATCTTTCACCGGAGACGCTTCCGGCTTAAGATCGTCGAATGTGATGGCGCGGCTGCCTTGGCTTTGGGCCGCCGGGGCTAGATCGTCAAACGTCAATGCAGGCATCGGACCGCTTGTCTCGCTCCATTTGGATGATCGTTCAGATCGCCGCGATAGGCGTTCTTGTTTGGCTCATGACGAGGGAAGACGGCCGTGATCTTGGCGGCGCGCTTTTCGTCGCCATCGTCGTCGTCGCGTTCCTGACCGCCGTCATCACGAACGTGTGGGATTGGGCGGTAGGGAAGCTACGCCGCGATTCGACTCCCGCCCCTCTTTCGGGTTCGATTGTCCCTGTCAGGGAGGGATGGGATGCTGACCGAACGCGAATTGAAGGTAGAAGCCAGATTGATCGCGATGCAGAGCTTGCTGACTTCAACAGCAGCGCTGCTCTACATCGTGACGGGGTATACGGACGAACAGATCAAAGAGGTAGAACGCGGGATACTCGCGACGCGCAGTCTTGAAGCGTTCGGTGGAGACCCCGCAACCAGCGATTTACTTTCAGCCGAAATCGAAGACGCCTCGCGAGAGCTTCTATCTCAGCTTTCTGAGAAGGTGCGAGACGTGAGGTCTCGATTATCACGCTGACCGGGACCTGTCTCATAGACCACTCGCATCGATGCCGTTTTGCCGAAGACGCTGAATGACAGCCTCTTTCGGAATACCCTTGGCGATAGCCGCTCGCGCGTTGGCAAGAGATTCCTGCGTTTCGGCGGGTGACAGCCTCGCGCCGCCCTGCGGCTGCGGGGCGGGCTGCGTCGGGGCCGGTTGCTGTGCCGCCTGCGGAAACAGCGGGTTTTTCTCTGCCCATTCCGAAAGCTTCTGGTCGAAGCCCATATCGAGCCGGCCGCCGTTCGCTTTCGCATAATCGCGCGCGAGTTTCGCCAGATCGGCCTTGCGCCGCGCCACCGCGAGACCGACCGCGAGAATCTGACGGTTGCCCTCTTTCGTGTTCCCCGTGTTCGCCGTCGTGCGCGCGATGAAATCGCGATCCGCGTTGGAAATGCCAGCGCCGAGCGAACCGCCGGCCGCGTCGAGAATGGCTTTGTTGGATAGCTTCTCGAAAAGCTCGTTCGGCGCGGCGTCCTTTGCGTCCGTGATGCCGAGTGATGCCAGCGCACGCTTCGCCTGCGTCGCGACAGGACCGCCCGTCCCCGAATAGAACGACGGATCGTCAACGATCTTCTGCATGTATTTCAGCGTGTTGACCTCGCTGACCGAGTTGCGGCCCGCTTCCTGAATGTCGCCGTAGGTTTTCGCGTACTGCTTGGCGACCTCTTGGTCATAGGCCCCTTCGGCCTTCTGCTGAATATTGACCTCCGTCGTCGGCTTCATCGGCGCTTTAATGTCGCCGTTCACATTGCGCAGAACCGGCCCTTTGTAATCGGCAGGGATGCCGTACTTTGCGAAATCCGATTGCGGGACCGGCGTCCACTTCTCCTTATCGAGGTCCTTCAATTGCTGATTGGTCTGCTCAAGGAGAATTTTTGCAGCGGAACGCTGCGCATCGCTCATGTAGGGAGAGCCGATAGCGCGGGTGATATTGTCCCGCTTCGCTTCAAGTTTCGCGCGGGCCGCATCGTCGCCGCCGTCAACCGACGCGTTGATCTTGATCGGGTCCCCGTCATTCGTCGGCCCGGTGAATGCCATCGTTCCGGCTGGCGGCGATCCTGACGGGCTGTATGCCGCCGTGAACTTGCGAGAGTAGTCCGCAACCGACGTGCCGAGGATGTCGCGCGCATTCGGATTGTTCATCCCGCCTTCGCCCGCGAACCACGCACGTGCCGCACCTTCCGGTCCATATTTCGCGACATACTGGCCGAAGCGATGCTTGAACGTCGCGTCCTGTGCCGCCTGATCGGCAATGAACTGTTCCGGCGTCAGGCTTCGGCCGAGCGCAGCTTGCGTCCACTGCGGGATATTATTTCCCATGATGCCATAGCGGCCATAGGCCCGATCTCCCGTCTTCGTAAGGGGGCCAAGCGCGGTATAGTCGCCGCTCCCACGACTTTCGATAGACGCAATCGCATTCCCGGCTGCATCGTCCGTTGGTGCATAAGACGCCGGCCTCACCGATGTCTGCGAAGCCGGGGGCGCGCCGCCGCCCATGATTCCGGCAAAGACAGCATTGCCCTTGGCAAGATTTGCCTGATCCTGCCCCAACTTCGCCAGCGACAGCACAGTGTTCAAATCAGCGCCACCCTGTGCGGCGTGCTGCAAGGCGGCACTGTAATCATTACCCGCGAGGTCGCTCCCGAGCATCGAAAGCAACTGCTGCTGCCGCGCCTGTTTGAACGCGCCGCCAACGGTATCGCCCAGATCGCTGAGCATACCATAGAGGTTGAGAGACGGGTTATAGGACATGGCGTCAGCTAAACAGACCTTTGATACCGGACCAGCCGCCGAGGCCGCCATAGGCCTGGCCGCCGAGTTTCAGACCACCGAGAATCCCGCTGAACAGGTTCGCCTGTCCCTGATTATTCGCGCCCTGATCCTGGATCAGGCCGTTCGCCCAAGCAGACCCCGCCTGATTGTTCGCCTGCTGGTACATGCCGGCCTGATTTTGTCCATATCCGTAGTCGAGATTGGCAAGTGTATTCTGTCGCCCCGTCTCGCCTTGCGCGGCGCTCATGCCCATCTGGGACAAGCCGCCGATCCTCGAAATCCAGTCCCCGAAATTCTGATTGGCAAGGCCTTGCCCATACTGCATCAGCGCCTCTTGCTGATTGCCGGAGCCGAGCATGCCGCGGGACGCCGCTGACCGATCGAGGGCTTGCAAACCCTGATCCATCGCAAACTGATAACCGGGATTGCTGTTCTGGAATGCGGAGAGCGCCGCGTCCTTGCCGCTCTGTCCATTGAGGCCGAGCGCATTTTGCAGCATCGAAAGACCGCCCTGCCCGGCTTCCGAATAAGGCGCATAGTAGTTGTTCGACGTGAGATCGGCGCGCGCCTTGTCGTACCCGGAACCGAGCGCGCCAAGGCCCTGCTGCAAACCCATCTGGGCAAACATCTGCTGTAGCAGCGCGCCTTGCTGGCCGGCACTATTCCCACCGAAAATGCTCATGGAATCGCGCCCTTCATTTCATCTAGAACGGCAAGCAGTGCCACGAAGAATTCGTACCAAGCGCGCGTTAGAAGGCCTGTCTTTGGATCGGTCATGGCGATATTGGCCGGCGGAAGCGGCGGGAGCGTTCTGGTCACCGGCATGTCAGAACATCGCTTGCGTCGTGTCCTGCATCACGCCGCCCATGATGCCGGCAAAGACAGGATCGCTGACCTTGAAGTTCCACTGACGGCCATAAGCGTTCGTGCGTCCGCATCGGTTTATGCTTACGCGGCGGCCGTATTTTCCCTGCTGCCCGAGCTTGCGCGTCACAGGCCGGCCGAAGGTCGCGCCGCTGTCATCAGACCACGAAATCCACATCGTCGGGTCCGTGACCGTTTCGTCGAGACCATCCGCCCGGCCCGTTCCCGGAACAACCTCGAAATCCGCCCTCGCGACCGTCTGGCGCTGCGGGAAGTCATCCACAGGGAGTGATGTCACATCGAAGACCAGCGGCTTCCCGTCCTCGTCATAGGTCAGATTATCGGGCCGATAAAGGACGCCATTGCTATCGTCACCGAGAAGCCAGTCTCCGAACGCATAGACAGACCGCTCGGCCCGCCACGTCTCGCTCTGGTAGGATTTTCGCTCCTGCCACGTCGTGGTCATCGCATCAAAAACCCAGGTCCATGCGTCCGACTTCACGACAATGAAGGCATGGCCATTGTTCATGAACGCGAAGCATCGCAGCGATGACTTGTCCGTCAAGTTCTGCAAATCCCGCTCGATGTCGCCGGTCGAAATGCGGACGGGCGAATATCCGTTCAACTGGTAGACAATGTTCGTCGAGGAAACCCACACCAGCGTCGAAGTAAACCCATCCTCATAACCGGCAATCGCGTTCGTCGCGGCGAGACCCTGCTGGATGACTGTTGCACGTGAAAACGGAAACGCCGTCGCATTCGCCGTGTTCTGCCAGACTTCGCAGAAGGACGGTCCGAACAAGAGAAGCTGGCCGTTGAAGGCGACGCCACGCAGCAGGCCGCCGGCATGAGATTCCGCCACAACCGCATCGAGCGGATTGACCGTCGTGGTATTCAGTCCCGAGGCGACGCACTGGCCCGAGCGATAGGCGAAGAAGAAATAGCCGTCGATGAAGCAGACGCTGACAGGAAACCCCACGTCAGGATCGGGATAGTCGGCCGGCGCGCCGGTCGTGGAAAGCACGAACGCCCCGCGTTCCGGCGACACGCCCACGATATCCGGGACCGTCGCATTGTTCCGCGCCAGTGTGACAAGATCGTCCCCGGCGAGAAACCCGCGATCCGAAAGCGTCGGCACGCCGCCAATCAACGTGATCGACTGGACGAACTGGTCGTACAGCACAAGCGCCGTGCTGTCGTTCACGGCGATCAGCCCCCGGCAATGCGTGAAGTTGCTCACGGCATACCGTTTCAGACCTGGAGCGCGCTTCACGATTACATCTTTCGTGCCAAGCTGCTCGACAATGGCGTTGATCAGGCGAGAGCCGGAAAGCTGCGCCCGTTCGCCCGGCGACGAATTGGCCGCAAATCGGATCGGAGCCGCAGCCATCAGAAATAGGTCGCCTGCTGCGGGAAATATTGCGGCTGGCCGTAGGTGACGCGCCGCACGCGCTGAATCATGCCCTCTCGCGCGTCACCGCTCGCGGCAGGAATGCCGAATGCCGGGCCGGCTTCATTCGCCAACAGGATCGCAAGGCCGTTGAACGCCGCATCGGGAATATTCAACGTCTCTTCGTCATCGCCGTTGATCGTGATGGCAATCACGTCGAGACTGCACAATTCGTCGAGAAGGGGCGGCAATGCGCTCCGCATCACCGCCCAATCTTCCGCCTCCGGCGTCTGACCGGCCGCCGCAACTCCAAGGAGTTCCAGCGCCCGATTGTAGAGGTCCCGGACGGACTTCATTGTCAGGCGTCCGTGTCCGTCTTTTTCGAAGCGCGACGCGGCGTTTCTTCCGCGTCAGCAACCTCAAAGAACGGATTTTGGCGCGCTGCCTCGATCAAGCCTTCATCCTCGACCGGGACGGGCTGACCGGTGATGAACTCGACGCCCCGCCACGATACGCGGGGAGCGTCATTGTTCAGATCGATGTAGGTGATCTTCGATGCCATCGTCGCCTCCGGTCAGTCGAAGTACCCATGGAGGTAGAGATAGATCGTCCCGGCAGCGGCCGTGGCTGAACCCGTCCCGAACGTCAGCACAATTTCCGTGTCGGCCGGGAAGTTGTAGCCGACAGCGGAAGTCTGCATGTTGCTCGTAGCGACGAGGCCGCCGGCCTGCGCAATGGTCGAGGACGCGATGATCCGGTTCGCCGTCGTCGCATCCCCGAGCGTGAAAGCGACGGTTTTCGACACGTTGCTGTCCAGCGACGGAATGTAGCCGCTGACGCCGATAAGGTTGAACCCCTTCTGTACTTTGAACAGGCCGACAGTATTGCCGGTAACGAGATCGGCCGCGAGGATTGCAACTGCGCCGCCAAGGACTTGATGAGAGCGCGCCCAGCCCCGGCCAGGGAAGGCCAGCGGCGCGCTGTAGGCAGTACGATTTGCCATGATGATTGTCCTGATTGAGAGGGGAAAAGGAGGCGACCAAAGCCGCCTCCGATGTCATCAGGCGTCAGCGACGCTCGACGTGAACAGCGTCAGCATGCCCCAATCCTTGAGAGCCGTGCCATTCGCCGGGATTTTGGCGACCTTGCCGATTCCGTACTGGCCTTCGATGCCGACGCCAGTCAGGAACTCGTAGTCATTCTCGGCCCGCTGCGTGGGACGCGGCATCTGTGCGGTCACGAGCGCCATGGCGGATGCGCCGCACAGGAAGTTCGGAGCCACGTTCGAAGTGGAACCGCCAACGCCGACCAAGGTAAGGCGCTCGTCGATCTCCGGGACTTCCGTGACAAGCACGTTGTCCCACCACACGTCGCCGGCCCGGAACAGCGGGCTGGCAAAGCCCGTGGCCGACCTCGGGATCATTTCGCGCATGGCGCTCTGGATCACCGTGTCGTTCTTGAGATCACGCATGGCCCGCGAGCCGACGAACATCACATACATTTCCTGCATGTTCTCTTCGACGGTATACGGCGTGATCTTGTTCGACGTGGTATTCATCGCCGTGCGTTTCGCAAGCGAAACCGTTGCCGATGTCATCCGGCCCGTGGAGGTCGTGATGTTCGCCAGAGACGACGAGATGTTGCCGGCCACATAGTTGCCGATAGCATTCCCGTAAACCACGCGATCGCTGTTCGCATCGGCCCAGCCATTCTTCTGGGTCGAGTTTGCGGCAGCCCAAGTGATGCCGTTGATGCGTGAGCCGAGCGCGCCACGGAAGCCGGTCGGAACCGAGGCCGTGGGGATCGAAAGAAACGCATCGACCGTCTCTTCCTTGTTGCGCTTCTTGAACCAGCGGTTCAGTTCAGGAGCCGCGTAGCTCTTGAAGTTGATTGCGCTGTCCTTGTTGGTGGCCTTGTCCCAATCGACGGCGTGACGAAGCCAGTCGGCCCACATCGGCATGCCGTAGTTATCCAGACCTTCCTCGTTGCCGACGAGGGTGCCGCGACCGACGCCCTGCGCCTGCAAGATGTCGAGAATCGGAACGTTGATCTGCTTGCCATCGGCCGAAAGGTCCTTGACCAGACGGATGATGGAGTTGTTTCCCGTCCCCTGATAGGGCGTGAAACGGTTCTCGCGGATATAGCCGCGCGCGAAAAGCTGGCGGCCATATTTGACGAGTTCAATATTCGCGTTGTTGGTGGTCTGTGCCATTGTCGCGACCTTCGAAGATCACGACCGGGACGGTCGCCATGCGCGGCGCTATCAGCGCGCGTTGACGTTCATGTCGAACAGGGCGTCGTCGTCCAGGTCTTCCGAGGAAGCCCCGATTGACGCGGCAGCGCCGATCCGTGAGACGGATAGCGTTGTCTGCGGCGCGCGCGGGGCGGCGGTAACGACGGAGGTGTTTTGGCGGGCTGATGCGTTCGCGGCCTCGATCGCTCGAGCCAGAAACGCGGGGTCCTTCAGGAGATCGCCCGCAAGCCGTTCCTTATAGGCTGCGGGGTCTGTCCCGAATTCCCTTACGGCCTGACGTTCCCGGTAAAGCTCGACCAGCGAGCCGAACGGGTGAGGCGTCGCCATGACGCGCTGCTGATCGAAACGGGCCGAAGGATCGCCGGCCGCAAAGCGGTCCTGCAAATCCTTGAATGCGGCATTGACCACATCCGCGCCGAACTTGTCTTCCGCGCGAGCGCGAGAGAACATTTCCTGTTGCGCGACTAGAGCCTGCTGCAAGGGCGCGATGGCCTGCTGCACGCGATGGTCAACACTGTTTTCCGGCTGCTCCCAGAACTCCGGCGCTTTCGGGGCGTCGGGCTTGGGAATCTGGCGCTGCAAGTCAGCGATCTGCCTTTCAAGGGCCTGTCGCTTGTCGCGTTCGTCAAGAAGCTCTCGCAGAGGGACGCGATGCGTCTCCTGAGACTGCGGCGGCTCTTTGACGGTCTCCTGTGCCGCTACAGCGCCTTCGGCTCGCGCCTCTGGTTCTGCTGGAGCAGCAGCCGCAACGGGCGCTTCCGTCTCGGCCGCTTGGGCTCCGACAGTCTCCGTTTCGGCAGGATTCGCCAGTGTTTCGAACAAAGCATCATCGTCAAGCGACGCATGGGCGTCGCCAGCAATCTCCGTGGTCATGTGTTTGGTTCTCTCTTCTGTATCGTCGAAGATGGGACGAAAGCGCCCGTGCGCCGGGACGATGCGGGGTCAGCCTGTTACGGTCAGACTGGAACCGGCCTCGTATCGTGAGGCAAACGAACTCAGTTTACGGGTCTCGGATCGGCCGGGACTTTCTTCGCCGCTTCCAGATCGCGCCGGGCCAGCGCCAGATCGGACGCGCATGTCGCGGCCCGTGTGGAGAGCAGCATGACCTGCTGCTGGAGTTCGGATGCTGCGGCCTGCATGTCGGGCTGGCGGGGGGCGTCCTGTGCGAACGCGGGGCTGGCGGCGAGAGCGAGAAGCAGGGCGAGGCGCTTCATTTTGCGACCCTCACGCGCGGTGCATTCGGATCGACGGGGTAGCAAACCGTCCCGGTGCCGACGCCGTTGAAGAACGGCCCCTGCTCGTCACCGCGACCAACCGTCACGCGACACCAGTTCGCGCGATCCGTGTACCAAAGATATTCCGCCCCATCATCCGCGCATATCGGCGGATTAACCGTCCAGCATGTCCCCGGCAGCGGCCCCGCGAGCGCGGGCGTCGCGAGAAGCGCGAGGGCTAGAGCGGTGAGCCGCATGTCAGAACGCCGCCTTGAAGGAAAATCCGACGGCTCGCACCTGTATCTCTGCGCTACTTTGCGTAGCGCTTGTCGGGGTATATGCGACGGTGAAATTAGTCTGCTGGCCCCCGCCGCTCACGGCGGCAAGGTCGAATAGGCCGGCCGGATTGCAGTCTTGATTAACGCGGGTAGCCGTCACGGTCGAGCTGTTGACTGCCAGCAAAAAACGAACGTGACAGCCGCCACCACCAACCCCGCTCACGAGACCGCTCACGTCAAAATCTATCGTGGTCATCCCGTAGCCACTGGTCTGGACGATGCTTCCAAACGTGACGGTCTGAAGTCCTGTCGCAGCGCTGGTGATAAAAGCGCGCGATCGCCACTCCGAAACGTTTTTTTCCGTTATGATGGAGTTCGACAGGAACGGCAGGCCGAGCCCTTTGTTGACGCCGCTTCCTATGTTGTTAGTCGTGACAATAATATTACTCATGCTATCCGCCGCGTTGTCATTCGCGACGAACTTGGTCATCCCGGCATCGACTTGCGTGTCAGAGATCAGTATCCGACTTTTATAAGCAAGACCTGACCCGAACGACATCACGACGTTGTTAACCCCCTGTAAGTGCCCGTTCGTAAAGATGACATCGCCAACGACGCCAGCATCGAAGCGGACGGCGGCGGAACCTGTTGCGCCGCCGCTATTTTTGAACCCGAAATACGTATTCCCTGTCCCGCCCGCAGCCGTGTGCTGGACGCCGTATTTCGCGGGGTTGACGCCATCGCTTGTCATCAAATTAACGATGCGGTTCCAGGCGAAATAGCTTTCCTGACCGTTCGCGGTTGTGAACGTGGGCATGCTGTTCTTGATACATGCCATAAAGCCCACACATGAGATGTCGTGCATGGTAACATAGTGAAACGGGGCACTTCCCGCCCCCTGTATAACTATCCCTGCACTCTGATCATAATACCCCGCGCCGATCCCTGACGCTTGGTTCACGAGATTAATCGGGCCAAAATCCTGATAGATTGTATCGGCTGATATATTGAATACGAAAAGAGGTCCATTAACGCCAACGAGCGTTATTGTCCCTCCGCAGCCGATTGAGACAAAACCAGCGACCGTGATGGTCGCGTTGACCGAAACGTTCACGCCATCCGGAACGCAAAGAGCCTTTCCGCCGGCTGCGAGTGCGTTCATGGCAGATTGCAGGGCCGCCGTATCGGCGGAAATATTCGCCCCGCTAACGACTGTCCGGACATCAAGCGCCGTCGCCAATGGGACCGGAAACGTCGTCTCCGCACAGACCGGCGCGGCAAGCAAGGCCGCGAGAAGGGCGAGAACCTTGCGCATGGTCACCACTTCCGGGCGCTGAACTTCTGGCCGGTCACAGCACCGACGATGCTGACGGGGCCGAGAACGGATGCCTTGCCGTTGCCGTCACGCGGCGTGAGGTAACAGCCACCATTTGCGACGGCGCGATATGAGCCTGCGGCATTCGCTGCCGCCGTTCCCATGTCGCTGACCCACAAGTCATTGGTGGCGTCGGGGTTGCAGACTTCCCACCCAGCACCGGGAATCGCTCCACCGAATAACTGCTGCGCTGTTCCGCCCGTCGTAATTGTTCCGGCGACAAAGCCCGGCCCTGGCGAGACCGTCTGCGCATCGACGGGCAGGCACAAAAAAGCCGCCCCGAGGGCGGCGAAACTACATCGCGTGAGCATTTCGCTTTCCTCAGTCTTCGAAGACTGCGACCGACGAACCTGCGGGTCCGTAAATTCGCAATCGTCCCTTGAACGTCTGGCTACGCCAAGAGCCACGCCAACTGCTAAAATATGGCAACATCAGAAAAGACGACTGGTTGTTACCTGCGCCATCGTCTCGCACCATTTGGATTTCAGCATTCGCTTGGTTCTGCACTTCAATACAGGCACGCGCTGCGTTCGCCGGAATTGTCCCGAGAAGAACGTTACTGCCCACTACGGGGATCGCAATCGGATTGGCGCTATAGTCCCGCCCGGTAGACCCGGCTTGCAGAACTCCGACCGAAGGCTGATCCGACGCCATCGTGACCGGTAAACTTGCCACCATCGCCGCGCGACCGACAGCCGGCAGGGTCTCGACGGTGCGAAGCTGGCCCGTTCCGTCTCTTACCGTGATGGACATCAGATCATCCCAACGAAAGCGGCCTCGCCGCTGTTTTCTGGCAGCGTGAAATCAAGGCCCCACCAGATGGCATATGGATTGTTGTAGACGCCCGGGACCCGACATGGCCGGAACTGATAATCGAAGCGCGCCCACCATCTCATGGCGCGGCGGTCTGTTGCTGCGGCTGGCTCTCAACATGCCGTTGCTGCCGCATCCGCAAGCCCATATCCATGCCATCCATCGTCTGGCCGTGCGCGCGGTCATCCGCCTCGCCCTGCATGTCGTGCAGCGTCTGGTGCGCCCGCAATGCCGCCTCGTTCTGATCCTGCCGCATCTCGTGGACGGCCTGAGCCGGGGCCAGATTGGCTTCCTGCATGGTTTTTGCGGCCTCCGCATTCTTCTTGAGCGCGCTGGCCCGCGTGTCGTCTACCTTTGCCTGTGCACCCTGCAACTCAAGCGCCTGCGCCTGCATCTGCATCGGGTTCGGCGGCTGGTTCATCATGCCGTTGAGCTTGTCCTTGACCGTCTTCGGTAGCGTCGAGGTCTCAATGATGACCTGCGGAGGAACCTGCATGCCGGACGAGGCCAGCGCCATCAGAGTATCGTTCACGTCGCCCATGACGTTCGTCGTGTCCGGCCCTTCGTCGAGAATGATATCCACGTCCAGCGCCGCCACGGAATTGATGAGTTGCGGCATCCCGTTCGGGCCGACACGAAGCGCATTGATCTGGATAAACTGCGCCATGTCCTGATCGTCTGTCACGCGGACATAGCGCTGCGCCTGCCAGTGTGTGCGAACCGCGCACCAGATCGACCGGTAGATTTCCAGCTTCCAGCGACGATACGACCCCAGAAACGGCCCAAGCTCCGCAATCCCGTTCTGCTGCATCATGGCGAGCGCGCGGCCGGATCGCTGATTGATGCCGGTTCCTACGATGGCCGGCGACGGGCCGTAATTCTCGATTTCCTCGCGGGCATCCTGAAAGTACTGCGTCTGCTTCAAAAATTCCTGATCGCCTGTGACGATCTGAATATCATCCTTCTGACCGTTGTATTCGACAAACCCGTCTGGCCGGGCAATCTCGCGGCGGGCCTTCTCGGTATCCGTAAATGCCCCTTGGCGCGCGATGACCTGACGCGTGTTCATGATGTGCATCGCCTTGGAACGATGCTGATTGATCGCGTCCTGCGGCCCTTTCATGATCCGCACGAAGCCGTAACGGTCACCATCCTGATCGACGCCAGCCGAGAACTTCACATACCGCGACCGCGTATTGTCGTCCTCGTCCTTGAACGGGCTTACACCTCGCGCGAGAACCGTCCAGTTCGCATAGATGCAATATTTCCACTGGCCGCGATGCTTGTACCAGTGCTCGACGAGGCGAATGCGCTTGCGCTCATTGATCCACAGGAATTCGCGGTCGAAGTCGTAAGGCGTCGTCTCGTAGCCGCTCGAATCCTGGGCAAGGTCCTTCCCCTTGCCGGGGAACATTTCCTCTACCTCGTCTTCCGAGACCCAACGCGATACGCCGTCATAGCGGGCGTCGGAGAAGTCCGGCTTGACCGAGCGCGGATCGTAGAAATACGTGAACGGGTCCACCTCGTCGAAACGGATGTCAGGGTCCTGCTGATCGCCCTGCACAAGCGAAAGCTCCCCCACGCCGATGCCTGCGACACAGGCCGCGAGAACGCTATCCCGCTCCGTATCGATCCAGCGAGACGTATCGAGAACATATCGCAGGACCGACGTTGCGAGGTCCGCGCCGCCCTGTGACCGGATCGTGCGAGGAAAAGCCTTCGGATCGTTTCGCAGCTTCTGCACGACGCCGACGAGGCCGTTGATCTTCCTCGCCAGCCTGTTGAAGGTAATGACCGGCTGACCGCGCCTGCGGAGCACCTTGATCTGCTCGTCCGTCCATTGCTGGCCGTGATAATATCGCCACGCCTCGCGCGCCTCGTCGATCTCGCGGAGTTTTACGGAGGCGAAATCCGTGAACTGTTTGCGGAGCGCGACGAGAGACAGGCCATCGTCTTCCGCTTCGATAGAAACAGCCGTCGGTTCAGGACGACGGCGAAGGGCGACGACATTGCTCACAGCGTCAATCCGCTGCTTTCGTCCGTTCTACGCTCATATGAGCGGTAGGAATCAACATTGGACGGCTTCTCCACCTTCGGCCGGGACGCGCCGATCATCTTGTCAAGCAACTGCCCGACGAGACCGAGCGCATCCACCTGATCGTCATGAACGCCTGCCGGGAACCGCAATAGCTCTGCCTCAAATTCCGCCCGCCACAGCGCATGCGCAGGAATGCGCAATCCCCGCATCGCCATTCGGCCTCGAATAGACTGCGCCCTGACCGCCTTGTCGCCTCGCGTCGGAAACTGTGACCGTACGCAATAGGCGCGGCGCTCTCTCGCCCGCTTGTCGAGAAACGGGCCGACGCCGGATTTGATCTGCCCTAGCTCTTCCGCCCATTCGAGCGGCTCCCATTTCAGGACGAGATCGCACCAGGACTCGACCCACACGTCCGACGACGCCTGCTTACGCCACAAATCCAGCAGATACGGCGTTTCGTCCGCGTCGAGGCCGATGACGGCGTGAACCGTGTAATCGCCACCATCCGCCGTGACCGCATAATCCGACCCGCCATAAACGCGGAGATCGACCGCCTTCGGCATATTCTCGACGGGGACAAGCCATTCCCTGCGGAAATAATCGCCCGTCTCCGGTGTAGGCTCCTGCTGGTAAAGCGCGGACCATGTTCGCGGGTCGCTCTCCAACTTGCGATCCCGCAGGAACCGGCCGTAGTCGTACCCCTTCGGATCGTCCCACAGCATTTCGCCGGGCGTTCTGCCGAGCGGGTCGTTATCTGTCGCCTCCGCCCTGATTTTGAGCCGGCGATACGGCTTCCCGAGCGCATCCAACTGCGCCACGATGCGGCCAGCAAGGTCATCCTCGTGAAACCGCTGGTGCATGATGACACGCTTTGCGCCGGGCTTCAGGCGGGACGAGAAGTCGTTTGTGTACCACTCCCAAATCTTGTCGCGGATGCGCTTGCTCTCCGCATCCTCGCGGGAGCCGAACGGATCATCGATAATGCCGAGATCGGCCCTGAACCCCATGATGCCGACGCCGACGCCGACCGCGTAATATTCGCTCGCGCTCGTGGTCGACCAGCGATAGGCCGCCCCGGAATCCGGCGATACGCCGACCGACAACAGCGTTGCGGACGCCGCGAGAAGATTGCGGGTCCGCCTACCCCATCTCTCTGCAAGCTCGCTCGAATGCGAGGCTGTCAGCACGTTCAGAGCGCTCCGACGCGCCATGCACCAAGCCGGAAACAGGAAGTTAACGTAGGTGGACTTCGCGGAACCCGGCGGCATTTCCACGAGAAGAATGTCGCAATCCCCACGCTCAAGCGCCTCCAGTTCGGCAACCAGAAGCGCATGGTGTGGCGCTGGCTCAAAGCCCTGGGACCGCGCGAACTCAGTGAGTGACCGGCGGGATGCCAGCCTTTGCCTCTTCTCTTGCAAGAGCGTCAGCAATGGCGGCGTCGAGTTCGCGTTCTGTGAGAGTGCGAGCATCGGACTTGTTCGTGCGCTCCGACTTCTCCACGCGAAGGCCTGTCAGGACGCCCATTTCCTTGATGGCCGAGACAGCCGCAGCGAACTGGCCGGCCTCCGTCGCTTTGCTACGTACGTCGTTGGCGTGCTCAATCAGCGTTTCGAGCGTGATTTCGGCCTTTGTCGCGACGCGCCGCTGGAGTTCCGCGATGCGTTGTTTGACCTTAACGTCCCTTAACAGACGCGAGGCGGCGGCCCACGCAGATGAGCCTTCTGCCTCATAGCCAGCGGTCTTGTACGCCTCGGTGCTGGAGAAGCCCTTTGCGACTTCGATGGCGAAGCGCTCATGGCGCGGATTGAGAAGGACTGGCATCTCGTTTCACGAGGAACGTTTCAAGAACCTAGATCGCGCCAAGACTTGGCCGATTTGGCCAAGAAACCGCTCCTGGTCGAAGCTCAACAAAAGCCGCCTCTCAATTTCCTCGCTTAACGACCGCCCCGATTCCGACGCAGCTTGGACTAGCAACGCATGGTCCTGAGGAGACAGTCGAGATGCTATCGAAATCTTCTCTGCCGCCGGCTTCCGCGCAAGTCGGTCCAGACGATCCGTGTTTGATATTGCCATTGTCTCCGCCTACAGGCGTAACGGATGGGATCGAGCGGCGCGGACTTAGTGTAGTCCTCACCGATAGGGGCCTCAGTGGCCGCTCGAAACTGAATTCGCTGAGGCTTCTTCGGGACACAGGCCCTCTGCCTCGAATTGTTTCCTGTGCTCCAACGAGCTTTCGAGCGGGCCGGGACATCGGGGCTCAAACCGCAGTTCTTTGTAGGGGGACTACTCACCCGGCGAGAACCTGAACTCGTGCCGCTCGAAACTGGATTTAGGCGTTTATAGCTGCCCCGTAGGGCGCAGCAAATCACTCTGCCTGAATCGTCGCTATTTCAGCACCGGATGTCAAGCGGCCCGCTCTGCCCTGATTGTGGATCGCACAGGCGCTCTCGCCACCCCGAAATGCTCGATCAGCATATCAAGCCCATCGATCAGTGTCTTGCCTAGGAACTTCTTCATGCGCCATGTCACAGGGCCACGATCCAGCATGCAACCGAGTTCCGTGAGGCTATAGCCGTGGCCGGCGACCTTCTCCACGAGATCGTAATGCCGACGCAGAGACCTGCGGATTTCCACAAGTTCTTTCACGGCGGCAACCGTCGCATCGGGGATATCGCGATAGCGGAAGCTCACGTCCACCTTGACCTTCCCGTAATCGATGGCGCGCGAGCCGCCGATCTCGGCACGTTCATATATCATGCGAAACCGCTCGGCCGCCGCGCGGCGCGCATCCGCGTGATCCTTTTCGCCAAGTCGGCCACGGGCATATAGCGTATCGATCGCACTGGCTTTGGCGTTTTTGACGACGGCGCGGGGCTGGTGAATGCCGCACTTGTCGGGATATGGGTCCGCGACCGTGCTCGGTACGATCTCCGGGCCATTACCCGCCGGCCGCGATTCAGCCTGCCGCTTCTGGCGGAAGCCGTCAGCCTTCGCCGTTGCCGCCACACGCTGGATACGAGCATTCGCCTCAGCCTCGCCATTGGCGTAAAGCTTATCGATCTCGCAATACATGGCGTCGCGCCGGGTCTCACGGCTATCGGCAAGCTTCGCGCGTTCCTGCGTCGAGAGGATTTGGCCGTCGCGCCGTTTGGTGGCCCACGGCATCCCCTCCTTACGGGGGCGTCCTCGGGTGGCGGTCATGGGTTGCGCCCTCGCGAAAACATCGCCAGCGGATCAGGCGGCAATTCCGACGCCATAAAGCCATAGGCCCATGACTGGGTGTAATCGCACCACGGGCATATCCAACCGCGTCGAGTGGCTACGAGCGCGCCTTTGTCACCGTTAAATTCGCGGTGCTCGCCGTCGCCGCGATTTGGACACGTGAAAGGATGAAACCTGCGGGATGTCTGATAGCGGTTCATATTCTCTATCTGATCAGCCGTGGCTCGCGAAAGCTCGATCTCGCTCATTTCTCTTGCTCCGGGGGAGTGGGGAGAGCGGCGAACGGAAGCCAGTATTCCGGCTCCCAATCGTCGATAGGATCAGCGTCGAGAACCCAGCGGCCGTCAGTCTCGCGCGGGTCCCAGCCCATGTATTCCGCATATTCCTCAGGGCTGGCCCAATGCATTGCTTGGATGCCACGGTCGTTCAGATAAGCCCAAATGGACTGCCCATCCTTCGGCGCACTCGCAATATCCAGCCAATCGCTCATGGCTGTTCCCTCTTTTTGATTTCGCCGCAGCGGGGGGAGGCTTCCGCCATGCCCACGAAACGTTCGCTGTGACGAACGAACCATTGAACCAAACGGCTACCCCATGCGACTTCTTGGATGAAGTCACCAATGGCCTGCGCTCCGGCCCCGACGACATAAATAGGGATGACCGGCACAACGGCGATCCACGCGCACGCATAGAGTGCCCACGCCCGGCATCCACCGATCCATTTTCCTTTACGGGGACAGGGGGTCATGGCTGTCTACTCCCGAGTATTGATTTTCAGGATTTCGCCGTCTCGCTTCACGATATGAAGCGCCCCGTCGTCGTGAAGGTGGTCCCAAGCAACCACAGCTAGAGCCATCGACCTTGCGATGATGCCCCCTGTCTCGCGGACGCCAAATACCCAAGCAAGCCGATTGAGTGTGACCCGGTTCTTATCCGTCAGGACAAGGTCAAAGCTTTCGCGACGCTTCCCCATCACCCCACCTTCTCCTGTTTCTCGACGGGGCGGATACCGCAGGCGCGGAGAGCTTCGGCGGAAAGCCGCATCACAGGCGGTTTCGCGGCGATCCGCTCGAGTTCTTCCATGGCTCGGGCCTGCCGAACGGAGACAGGCTCCACGACTGCACCCGGCTTGCGCCCGACGCCGAACCCTCGTTCGCGCATGTTGTCGGCAAGGCGACCAATCGCGCCGGCAACCTTCTGGCGCATGGCGTCATCGTCGCCGGATTTCGCCGCTGCTAGGACTTGCCCGACAAGAACGCGCTCGCCGTAGACCGGGGCGCGGGCCTCTCGAGCGCCCTCCACCAATTCGTCCGCGCTCGGGAAAAACGCAGCAGCATGCGAGCCGCGACGGCGCGCGCTGACGAGGCGGATGCCCTCGTCGATTGCCCACAACGGGAATTCGCGGAGCTCCTCGCTGTAAGCCTGCGTCGTGCCTGCCTCGTCCGGAACGCGCGTCGAAGGGAACCGCAAGGCCAGCTTCGCGACGCGCTGGATAATCTCGAGGTCGTCGGCCGGTCGAAGGGCAACGTCCAGTTCACGACGGCGCGCCTCAAGACGTTCGCGTTCCTCGAGCGTCGGCGCGGCGTTTGGCCGGATGACGAGCGAGCCGTTCGAGCCGCGCTCGAGAGCGCCTTTCAGCCGCCGCTCGAGATTATCCAATCCCCTGTCGGGGACCAGCGAGGACGACGAGATTTGCAGGCTGCGGTTCTGGTACGTGATAATCGCGTTCACGAAGGGCCTCGCTGGCGGCGCGGTTGATTTCGGCGAAGGTGGCGCGACGCGGCGGCCCGTCTCGAGCATTCGGAAGGCCGGCCGATGCCGCCGCGAGCCTATCGGCACGGAATTGCTGGATTTGCGGGATGAAATATTTCCAGCCGCGCGCTCGAGGATTTGGTTTCAGGCGAAGCGCCGGAAGAATATCGCCCTCGAGGTCCGCGCCGCTGTCGATCAGGCCGAGGATCGGGGCGAGGTTGCAGAGTTCCGGCGAGGGGTTGGCGGACTTCCCGCAGCCGGCGGCCTCGCGACATGCCGCTTCGATCCGATTGAGGTCGTCGCGCGTCCGCGCAATCGGGTCAGCATCTATCCTTTCCTCTCCCTTCCTTTCAGGACGGAGGACTCCGGAGTCTTCTGGAGCTTTCCTGAGAAAGAACTCGTGACTCCCTGAATTTCCGCGTCCGCGATTGCAGGGCATGCACGAGAGGACCACGTTTTCCGGTGTACTCGAGCCGCCCGCGTGTTCCGGCTCAAGATGATCCAGCTCAAGACCGCTGAATGCGACCCAAAAGCTCGGCTTGCCTTTCGAGGTCCGAGGCCACCAAATCCGCCCGGGCGCTCCGCAATGGTAACAGGAGGCCTCGACTTCCCCGCCGGGTTGACAACGATATTTGATCGCTACCTTCCTACGAGTGTCCGCCGGAATCGCACACTTTTTGAAAGGCACGTCACGAAATTTCGACGGAGACGGGTGAGAGATTTTCTGGTGGTCCAGAAACTTCACGACCCGGAGCACAGAGCGCCCGTCGCGACCGATACAACGCTCAAGCAACGAGGCGGCGCATAACAGATCGATCAGCGCGTCCGCATCTATGTCGTCGGCCGGCAAAACTTGCATCTGAATACGAGCCGGCTCATCGACAATATAGCCGTCATCGTCGCAGAAATTCCAAATCCCCACGAACAAAAGCCGGGCCTCATAAGGGAGCATGACGATTTTCTCGTCAGTCCAAAATTCCGGCTTGATGGTGCGGATGCGTGCCATCAGTCCTCAGCGTCGATACTGTTTGATCCGCCAAACGTCATGTCACTTCCCCTCCCGTACCAATGCCATGAGAGAATGGGGGAGTTCGCCGGCGGCAATCAGGCGATCGATCTTCCGACACGCATGCAGGATCGTCGTGTGATCGCGGTTGCCGAAAAGCCTCCCTATCGACGGAGTGGAAAGGGTCGTGTCTCGACGCACAAGCCAGATTGCGAAATGGCGCGGGATCGTGAACCTCACCGTTCGCCTATGGCTAATTATGTCATTGACTGGAACGCCAGAGGCGACCGCCACGGCGGCCTGGATTTCCCGCACCGTCCGCTTCGGACGCGCCTTGTTGTCGAAGGCGAGACGGTAGGCCCTTGTAAGCTCCTTCAGCCTCTCGTCCTCAGCGTCGCGCTTGTCCTGTGCAATCTTCTCGCGGAGCGCGCGGGCCGCCTCGGCGCGGACGGCTTCCGCCGCGAGCCGGGCCGCTTCTTCCTCGCGGCGTCTCAGGACTTCAAACCTCGGGGGAATTGATTGCCGCGCGCGGATGGCCTTCATCCGTTCGTGCTGTTCCAGTTGCGCGGGGACGATCATGCTGCTTCCCTCGTGGCTATCCCGAGCGCCTTCAACGTCAGGCGCACTTCATCAATCGAACTGACTTTTGCGCACGTGTGGCCAAGAGCGGCCATGCGCTTCCAAAGGTCTTCCTGAGCAGGGGATGGCCGGCCGCGAGGGGCTTTCAGTTCAAAGAACAAGCTCTTGCCAGCCGGCAGAACGCAGATGATATCCGGGAAACCGGCGACGACGCCCATCTTCTTGTTCCGCTTGCCGTCGATGATTCCGGCAAGACCGCCGCGATTGCCCTCGTTTTTAACATGCTGGACGAGGACATCGGACGGCAACACGGTCCGCAGATAGGTGACGACCGACGCCTGTATGCCGTCTTCGATGCGGCGACGAGGCTTGCGCCCACGATGCTGGAGAGGCTTAAAGACCGCGCCTTTCACTCGACGTCTCCAGCCATGGCGCGATCCACCGCGCCACGCGCCTGCTCAAGCGCTCCAATTTGAGCGCTATGGAAGTCCGCATCCTGAATGCGAAGGGCCGCTTCCAGCCTCTCAATCCGTTCGATAAGTCCACGATGTTCCTTCCTCGCCGCCACGAGCAGGCGCAGGTCCGCCAGTTCTTCGTCAGACACCGCATAGCGAGCGTCGCGGTAATAAACGTCGCGCGTCTTCGTCCACGACCAGCGCGGCCACACCGTCATGATGTTGCGAAGGCGATCCTTCACGCGGCCGGTGGGAGCCAGTTCGTGCAGCAATTCCGACGCTTCTGCGATGGCGCTCACTCTACGCGACTCCGACACTTTGTAGGACGACATGACTTCCGCTCCATGGGATTTTCAGTTCCATGGAAGACGACGCGCACGACACTTTTGAGCCTGTCGGGGTGGTAGCTGACCGGGCTTTGCAGGTGATCGACGCGAAACGACACTGGTTCAATCTCGGGTACGAAATGCGAAAGAAGCGCCGGGTCTTTCTTCCCCGTGGACCCGGCAACACGGCTCTAGACGCACTCGTGGAGGAGACAAGTGCGGTGGAAGATGAACTGTCGCGGACATCACGCAGCAACCTCGCGTTCGCGCTCGGTGACGAGCGGTTGAGAGTTCAATGCGGAGGTGATGGAACGGGGGAGTTCGAGATAGCGAAGACCCTTCCGGCCAACCGCTATCGGCATTTTATTGCAGAGCGGGAGTTCAGCAAGATAGCAGTACGTTTCATCCTTCCACCCTGAGACGGTGTATACTGCACCTCGGGTAATATAGTGAGACACAGGAACGCCCATCGAAGATGGCGTCGATGTATCACCTACACAAACAACCTTCGTTCCCGGAGCGGTATGCGGACTAATCACGACATCATCCCCTTCACCGCGAGACAGAGAAGAATTGCGCCTATGACGAAGCAGAGGCGGGCAAAGAGCCGGAATTGATGGGAGGGGGTCATCGCATGCACTCCGGCATGCGTCCACATTCGCAAATCCGCTCGCAAAGGACGGAATAGAAATCGTGATGGCTATGCGGAATCATAGATACCGGAAGCCAGCCAAGCGCGAGAGCATCGGCCATGCGAGAATGTACGATGTAGCGGAAGGTGCGGGTCATAGTGCCAGCGCCTGCTGCTTTGCAGGCGGCGGCGCGGCGACGAACATATCTGGCTGCTTAAGAGCCTCGGATATGCGCCTGCAGGCGATCTCGAAATACTTCGTCTCAATTTCGATGCCGATGAATTTGCGGCCGAGTTTGGCACACGCAACGCCAGTAGTGCCGGAACCCATAAACGGGTCCACTACAAGGCCGTCTGTCCAGCGGACAACGGCCCACATCAGATCTACGGGCTTTTCGGACGGATGATGGTCGTTGCCGGTGCGCCGAACCTCGACGACATCGGTAGGCCGACCACAGGGGAAATGATGATTTTCGCCGGGATAGAAAAGCGCGATTTCAGTCTGACGGGCATGCTCATGTTCGAGATCGCCCATAGACCAGTTGTTCTTGATCCAATTGACGACCGAACGCGGTTTCGGGACCTCCGCGAGATTATCCCATCTGCAGAAGATATACTTGCTGTGCTTCACCGGGATATTGCAGGCCCAAAGCAGGGCGTCCGTCGTGCTGTCGTTCGCAATTGCTTCGTGGCGGATAAGCCGGGAGTTCGACCGGAACCTCATCCCATACGGCGGGTCCGTCACCATTGCATCGACCTTCCCGAGCGTCGGCAGTATCTCCCGGCAATCGCCGAGGTGCAGAGTCACGCCTTCCGCCAGATGTTCGACGCGCCCGCTCATTACGAGGCTGCCCGGATGTCGGGGGATGGGGCGGAAAAGTCCGACGGCTTCACAGCGCCTTTCGTGATTGCTTGAATGCGCAGCAGAAATTCGAGACGGGGCTTGCGAGACCCCTTAAGCCAACGAGCAACTGTTGAAGGCGGGACCGACAGCGACGCCGCAAAATCGGTCGGGCGTATGCCCTTGCTCTTCAGGTAGTCGTCGAGTGTCATCCCGCTCTTTTGCCATACGGCAAAACGAAGCGCAAGCGTTATTTGCCATATGGCTCTGGTGAGGGCCCAACTTTCGCGCAGAATTGCCAAATGGCACTCGGGATCATACGTGAAGCGCGCAAAGCGGCAAAGCTCTCGCTAGAACAGCTTGCCGACGACGTGGGGCTATCCGTTTCCCAGGTTTCCCGCATTGAACGCGGGTTACGGAACCCGACCTACGACCAAGCTAAAGCGTTAGCATCCCGACTTGGACTGACGATCGGCGACTTGGATCAGACCGTCACAGAGGGCCGCCGCGTCCCTCTTGCTGGTTATGTTGGGGCTGGTGCGCGGGCAATCTTATTCACAGAGGCAGACGACCCGGAGCTTACCGTGGAAGCGCCAGAGAATGCTACCGACCTCACCCGTGCTTACGAAATCAGGGGAACGTCGCTCGGCGAGTTGTTCGACCGCTGGCTTGTCTATATCGACGATACGCCCCAGAAGATGACGAGCCTTATCGGAAAACTTTGCATCGTCGAACTGACTGACGGTCGCCGTCTTGTGAAGAAGGTTATCAAGGGTCAGATACCTCGACGCTTCACGCTTCTATCGAACACCGAACCGCCCATCTATGACGCCGAAATCGTCTGGGCCGCTCAGGTGAAGGATATGCGTCCGCAATAAAAATATTTGCCAGACGGCAAATTCCTGTTGCATTCGGTTTTGCCATATGGCAAGTTTCCCCCATCACCCCACACCGGCGGTGACGGAGGCGAGAATGGCGGGGACGACGGGCAGCACCGAGACAAAAACCAAAACCATCGAAATCCGACACCGCTTCTCAGGCTCGGTTCTCGTCGCCGTCAGCATCGCTGTTCACCCCGGCATGGGGGCGCGTGAAGAACTCGGGGCCGCTGTAAGGCAGGCAATTGTCGAGCGCGCGGACCTGTACGGCGCGAACCTGCGCGGCGCGAA
>JAFDWS010000011.1 GCA_018268375.1 Armatimonadota bacterium
CCGCAAGGGCCTTGGCTATCCGATCGCCGGGGCGGCAATACCGGCTAACCGCCAGCCAGGCGCTCAAGCCCGGCCGCCAGCTGGGCGGGGGTGGTGTGGGTGTAGACCTGGGTGGAGCTGAGCCGAACGTGACCCAGCACCACCTGGACCACCGGCAGACAGGCGCAGGCGGCCAGGCGCGAGGCCATGGTGTGGCGGAAGGTGTGGGGGGAGCAGCGGATGTCCAGGTCAGCCCGCTCCCGGTAGCGCTGGATGATGTCCCGCAGGGAGCGGGTGGGAAGCCGGCGGTGGGCCCGGGTCACCAGCAGCGGCGACTCCTCGGCCACCGCAAAACCCCGCGAGCGATTGAAGTGGACCAGGTCAACGACGGCCTGGCGGGCGGCGGCATTGAGCGGGACCTGGCGCTGGTGACCGCCTTTGCCGACCACCTCAACCCACTGGCGAGGGAAGCCGTCCCAGGTCATGACGTGGCCGACGTCCAGGCCACAGAGCTCGTGGGAGCGGAGGCCGGTGTGGAGCGCGAGGATAATGAGGGCCCGGTCACGTGGACCGAAGGGCTCGCCCGGGCGGATGGCAGAGAGCAGCTGCTGCTCTTGGGAGGGAAGTAAAATACGCATAGTGTGTCCCCTGACGGTAAGATGGCGCGACGGCGAAGGCCCGGCAGAGTGACCTGCCCGGAGGACCCGCCCATCGCCCCCCCTTAACAGCAGGCCGGTCAAGGGCGAGTCGGCCGTGGAGCGGCCGGCCCTACGCCTAATGTTACGCCTAAAAGGGCCGGCCGCGGAGCGGCCGACTCGGCGGAGCCAGCAGCCCTCCCCAACTCCGCTTCAGATTCCGCCCACTATGCTAAAGGGCTGCTGGCGGAGCGAACCCTTGACCGGTCTGCTACCCCAAGGGGGCGATGGGCGGGGCCGCAGGGCAGGTCACTGCCGGGCCGAGCCGGAGCGCCAGCTTACCGGAAGGATGACACACTGCGTATTTTACGGACCGACCAAGAGCAGCCTGCGAGCGGCCATCCGTCCCGGGCGAGCCCGAGGGCCGCGTGACCCCCGAAGAGCCGAGCGAGTCCACGCCGGCCGGAGCTCACACGAGCGGTGGCCTGGGCGGAGGTCACGGCAGGACCTGGGATGGCTGAGCCGCCAGTGGGTGAGGTGGGAGGCAAGGCGGGCGCCAGCGACAGGCCCGCGAAAGGCCGCGGCCCGACAGGCCGGCGGGGACCTGGGCCACTTCAACGCCGCGGGGTTTGCGGGGGCCGGGGTCGCCGCGGCTGGTGATCCGGGCCCGCCGGCTTCCCAACCGCGACCGAAGGGACAGCAGCCGGCGCAACCGAGATGGGCTGAGCCTGGACATCCGCTGCGACCCCCACACCTCGCCATACCTTGGCCGAGCGCCGGGCCGGTTGCGCCTGGCGGACGGTGGTTCCAGGTGGTGCCGGGTCACCGGCTCAGCTCCACCCAAGTCAAACCCACACCACCACGGCCTGCTGGTGGTCGGGCTTGCGCCTGGCCGGTGGTGAGCGGTTTGCCACCCCGGCGGGGGTGTGAACGGTTCCGCCTCTATCCGAGGGCGACTTCGAAGAGTTTCACATGAAACAGACAGGAGCTGGGCCAGAATTCCGAAAATGCGGTGAGAACCAGTAGGAAGGTGGGTCACACTTCTGGCCAAGCTATCCATCTCCATCCCCGATGAACTCAAAGAGCTGCTGGATGAGAAGGCGGGCGCCGACCAGGTGCCGGTCAGTTACGTGGTCAGCGAAGCACTCCGCGGCTATTTTTCACTCCCTTCCCAGCCGCCAGGGCCGACGGCGCCGCCGGAGCTGGCCGAGGAGCTCCGGGCGATCAAGGCCTATCTTTGGGAGTTGCACTTCAGTCATGAGTGCACCCGGTCGGCGGCCCTGAACCTTTACTACTGGGCGCAGCGTAGCGGTCAGACGTTGGGGATGCCGCCGGAACAGGAAATGAAGAAGCCGCCCTGGCCGAAGCTGGCTGAGGTCGTTGAAGCGGCTCCGGCTTCGGACAGCCGTAAGAAACCGAAAGCGCAGAGTAAGAAAGCTCGGTGATTCGGTATGAAAGCCCGTGAAATCAAGGAGGACAGTCGATGTCGTTAAGTGATTGGGTCGTGAAGTTAGGGCCGCTGCGCCGGCACAATGTGGCCAGCACCCGCAAGCAGGCCGAAGAGGGTCTGACCAAGATGCTGAATGAAGCGATTGAGCCGATGCTGGCTGCGGTCAAGCCGCTTCAGAAGATCTTCCTGGACGGCGCGGTTTGCCCGTCCGGTTGTATCGAGCCGGAGATCGCTGAGATCAAGGCGGACCTCGAGATTTTTTCATATGAGCTGCCCAACGGGCACTGGTTCTCGCAGGGGACGGCTGATGGGTTCGGGTTGAAGATCGTGTGCAAGCGGGCTTCCACTCCGGCCACCTAACTGTTGAGGCGTTCGCGCAAAGCCTTGGCACAGCGGTAGACGACGGTTTTACTTTCCGGGATGTGAACGGGCTGCCCGGTGCTGGGGTGGATTGTGTCACGCGCCGGCTTGGTGCTCAGCGCAAACGTGCCCAGGCCGCGAAACTCGAGGCGCCCGGTGTGAACGATGTCGTCCTGGATTTCTTCCAGCAGGCGCTGCACCAGGTGCTGGCAGACCCGCTGGGTGAGCCCGAGCTCTTCGGCCAGCTGGTTGGCGATGATGTGAATTTGGCGTCCCATAGGATGGCCCGGGTTCGGTGGGAATCGGGCAATCCCCGGTAGGAGCGCTTTCATACCTTGGAAAGGGAACGGTAGGAATTGGGATGATCAGTGCATTCGAGAAGTTTCAGAATGAGGCCGTCGACAAGATCCGCGAGCGCTTGGACCCGAGCTGGAAGCCAGCTGACCCGAAGAAAGAACTGCCGTTCAACCTGTCCAAATCCGACTGGCGGTGGTTTGAGCGCAACGTGCCCTGGGACGTGCCCAACATCATGAAGATGAGCACGGCCGAGTTGAAGTCCTACTTCCCGAAGAAGAAGAGCCGCACGACCATCATTCGCACCTTCATCTGGCAGTGCTGGATTCTGATCCAAATGGGCGAGATGGAACCCATCAAGAGCACTTTGCGCAGTCTTTGGTATCGGGAACTGGAGAGCTTCATGCGCCGGCACAAGATGATCAAGGACCCGGTGCACGGCGACACCGACAGCGACGAAGACCGGATCGTGGAAACCATGCGCGAGCAGCTGGGCTTGCTGGTGGACCACCGTATTTTTCGATATTCGGGCGCCTTCCAGTTTGTGCCGCTCTTTAATACAGCCTATTCCATCGGTAGGAATGACCGGAAGGCCTTCTTCTTCACGGAAAAGGTCGGGCTGTGGGGCACGACCTGCCACCAGCTTTATAAGCATCCCACCAACTCCATCAGCGTGATGGCTTCCAACGGCGAGCCTTCGGCGCTGACGCTGGAAGAGATGGCCATGGAGCTCTGGCGACGAGGAACGCGAAGCTTGCTCCAGTTCACCTTTTCGGACTACGACCCGTATGGCTGGTGGATTGATGCCACCCTGGATCGGATGATGCGCCGGTTTGGATTTGAGGTGACGACCTGGCGCCTGACCACGCCCGACCTGTTCACCGAGGAGGACGCGCTCGGCTGCAAAGACTACTCGGCCATCATCGCCAAGTTCGCCATGCAGGAGCTGCACTCGGACTATGTCTTCAAGCCCACCGCCAAGGAGCGGCTGATTTACAACTGGTTCAAGCTGAGCGGCGGCTGGAACGGAAAGCCGCTGGCCATGCACTGCGACAAAATTTCAGAGAAGAAGCGCGAGGCTCGGGTCCAGCAGTTCCTCAAGGAGATCCTGAAAGACAAGCCAGACCTTGCGAAGTTGCCTGGAATTCTGGTGGAGAGCGATGAGCCCAAGCGGTTGATCAAGCCGGTGGGCAGACCAACCTCCCACGAGCCTGTACCGAGGATGTTCCGTATATAACCGCTACTTCCTTAGTAAATATTTCACCTCTGTGAATCAATTTTTGGGTGATTTTCGGATCGATCCAATGCTAAGGTCTCAAAAATAACCTGGGGCCCGAGGTCCTACCCAGATTAGCCGGCTCCAGCCATAACCTCCGAATGTGTTCGCAAAAACTCCGCAAGCAGACCGCGCCAGGCAGGGTGTTCTTCGCCCCAGCCACGTAAGCGCGTAAATCCCTCGCGCTCCGCCTGAGCCGCAAGCGCCCTCTTAACGCTTACTTGAAAGTCTGGCGGCATCGCGGCAAACTCCACCAGCAAAAGTTCGGCTTGTTGCTGAGCATTTTGGGCTTCTTGGTCCGATTTTAGGCGCTCGGATACACGTTTTTCGTGCACCTCGCGGTGAAATTCACGTTGGGCCTTGTGCGGGTCGACTTTGTCGCGATAGCCGCCCCGCAGGACTTCGCTGACGAGATAACCAGCGGGGTTGGTGACGGTCGCCGTCTTTAGGTGGTCGATAGCCCGGGTGATGATTTCGGGCGAGGACGATTTGATCAGGCGGTGGGCCATAAATTCGTCCACTCCGAGCCCTTTGAGGCGAGCGAGCAGCCCCGTTTGTAGAGTTTCGGTGCCGGGCGGCCGTTGAGAACAAGAAGAATTATGAGAATCAACATCATTTGAGTGGGGAGCGTTGGGTACGGGGTGTTGTTGATCTAAGTTTTCTTTAATCTCTTTATTCATGGGGGTCTCTAACCGCGGACCCCCTACGTCCGTAGTCGGAGACCCCCACCTCTGCTGGGCTTTTTCTTGGGCAGTGGTGGCGCCTTTCAAGCATTGGTGCTTGGCGGCCAGGCGGTAAATGCAGTTGCCGGTCTGGGTATGACTGATGGTGATTTGGCCCGAGGCCAGGAGCTCGTTCTTGGCTTTGTAGAGGGAGCTTCGAGACATGCCCGTTTGCTCCAGGATGAAGCTCTCGCGCAGAACGACCTCAGCCTTAAGGTAGCCTGTGGAGAAGCGGGCGATGAAGAGCAGCAGTCGAGTGGCTGGATTCACATGGGGGTCCGCGAAGACGCTTTGGAGGAGATTATTCGAGATGGCTGTGAACGGGGCGTCAAAAAACGAGTGAATGCCTGCTTCATCGGCCGGCTCCGTTTCCCATTGGCGCATCGCTGTTGGCATAGAGACCCCTTAGATTTTTTTTCAACTAAGAAGCTTCATCCTAGCACAGGGGCTTTTTTTTATGCCAAAAACGGGGGGTGTTTTAAGATCTTTAGGGTTGGCATATTCGATTTCCGGAAGCGCAATCACTGATAGAATAAGGGGTTAAAAATGGTGTTCGATCAAAGTGTGTGCAGCATGACGACGACATGCGAGCAGCATGACGACGACTTTTGGTGCAGCATGACGACGACTTTTGGCATAGCGAGCAGCATGACGACGACTCTTGGCATAATTTGGAGTACCCGGTTGAGGCTTTAAACGGAGCTCGTGGAAGCCTGAATCCAGGCTTCCACGAGCTCCCGGGTGGCCTTGGAACCGGTCCGTTGGCCCCGTTCCAACCGATTCACCGCGCTCTGGTGCAGGCCTAACTGCTCGCCCAGTTGCACCTGGGAAAGTCTGCGCTTTAGTCGGGTCACCCGCATCCGTTCTCCCAAGGAAGCACTGTCTGGAGCCGGGGTAAGCTGGAGTTCCGGTCGCTCACTCCGCCTAAAGTTGCCATACTGCTCCAAAATCTCTGTAGGGGGTTCTAGAAGCAGGGTGGAATCCATCCAGTCGTTGAGCCAGCCCCTCTGAGTTGCTCGCTCTTCTTGCCACCTTTCATACTGCCAGGTGGCTATGAGCTTGTCTTGGAGAAGAACGTCAAGGAGTCGCTCCAGGCGCTCGCGACTCCGGTTAGGATAGCGCTGATTCGGAACCTCTCCCACCACTTCTAGCAGGGTCCCGACGAGGTAGACTTTTCCGAGACAGCCCCCGCCGGCCTGGCAACGCCATTGCCAGCTAAGGTAGCGAGCGAGGCGTTTTTCGCTGGCCTGCCGGTAGGGGTTGTAGTGCAGGGCCCGGGCAGAGAGTAATGCCGTTTGTCGGCCCACGCCAAAGAGAAAGTGAGCAAAGACTTTGCCGGGCCTGAAGATGAACTGAGAAACGTCCATATGCCCGTCGAGGCGCAGCTGGCCCATCATGTCGGTAATGGTGAAGGCTCTGCTTTTAATGGCCATGGTTTTGGCCCGGCCTTTGCGCGGTCCCTCGTACACTTCCATCTGAGTCATGTTCATCCAGAGGTTCTGGATATGAGATAAGGCCCGTAGAATTTCCAATCTTTGCTCAGGGTGGTAGCCACCCCGACGGCCCTGTCCACCTTTTTTGGGAAGGATGCCGCGCATCTCCAAGATTTCATCCACGCCAGCCACGGCGTCTTCATCGGGATTCTTGGTTTGGCGGAGCCAGATTGCGCTGAGAGCATCGAGGGCATCCGCGTCGAGATCTGACAGCTCCTCACGCTGTTTCCACATGCGCTCAACCCATTGTTTTTCTTCATCCGGCGAAAGAAAGTGCTGCACGTCCATCACGGCCGGTCGCAGTTCTGCATAACCTTGAGCGCGTCCCTTGTTCAATATGGCCGTGGGCCAGGGGGAGCCGTTGGTTTGCGTAAAGCGTTTGGAAGCCAGGGCGTCACGAACAGCGTGGTAGTGTGAGGCATTCATCACTTCCAAGAATTCGTGGAGCTGGTGATTGGAAGAAGGGGCTTTGACCAGGGCGTTGGCTTGAGTTTGAAGCCCCAGCATTTGCTCGATCTCAAACCAGCTCGAGCGGCGGAGTTCTGGCTCCAGCGTTTCTACCAGACCTCGAGCCAAAGTCTTGGCGCAAAAATGAATCAGATGAATCTGCGGGTCGTCCGGAGCACCCTGGCTTTCTTTCAGAAAGCCGTGGAACGCTCTGGAGAACTCGACATCGGTGAGTTGAAGGCCGTGTTCCAGCCCCAACTGTTCCTCCAAGCCTTTAGAAAACCAGATGCAAGTTTCTTGAATAGCCTGCTCAACGAACTTTTCCAGTAAGCCCAGGTCTTCCATGGCTTGATCCACCAGGGTTCGGCGGACGTATTTTTGGCAACCCTGAAGTTCCAAGCGAAGAATCGGGGTAAGGTGGCCTCGAGCGTCGGGCAGCCATTGCAAATGCGGGCTCCGAGGAAGTGAACTTGGATTGTCCGTCGGGATTTGAGTTAACAGGTGGTTGTAGATTCTGACCAGGTGTTGGGCCACAAAATAGGCGGTGGGCTCCGCTAAGGCAGAAGGGCCAGTCTGTAATTTGTTTACGGTGTCCTTGAGCGTATGCCTGATCAGCAGCCCTCGAACTCGCTCGGCAAAGACCGCTTGCCGAATTCCGGCTTCCTCAATGACCTCAGGGCGAGATTGTGGAAGCTCCCATCCGGGATCGAAAGCAAAGACATCCTTGCAGCAAGTCAGGCTCAACTTCTATCCGACATCTAACCAGCGCCGCATCCAGCGGGGCAAGCGGTTAAATCGCTTTTCAAGCCAGGAAACCTTATCCTGTGCCAATTTTAAGTTCTCTAACAGGGCCTGGCGCTCATTCTGGATGACTTCGCGTTCCTGAGTTGCTTCCTCCACCTGCTTTTCTGCCGCGATGCGAAGGCTTTCGCGTTCAGCCAGAGACTCCGCATTCTCTGTAAGAGCTCGTTGGTAAGACCGCAGGGTGTGCTGCAGGTTTTGGAGTTGACCCTGCAATTGAATGGCCGAATTTTGAGCAACCTGTCGTTCCTGGCGCTCTTGTTCAAGTAGAGCCAGGGCGCGCTCATGCAAGCGTACAAAGGAATCGGCGGACATGTCCGACCTATGTCCGTCCGCCCGGACATAGGTCGCCATGGTGTCCGTCCGCCCAGACAAGGGAGTGCCCGAGTGTCCGGACGGACGGACGGACATGTCCGCCCGGAAGCGAGCGAGTTCGGACATAGGGATTCGGGCGACGCGATCGTCACCAATCTGAGCCTGGATCCGTCCAGACCGCACCAATCTGCGAATCTGACGATCGCTCAGATTGACTTCAGAGGCAAATTCCGCGGCTGTCAGGAGCCGCTCATCAGGGGTTTCCATTGAGCTTGAGGATTCTTCACTACTGAAGTGAATCCTCGTTCAAGAGGAGAATGTCCGGACGGACATGTCCACGTGTCCGTCCGTTTGAGACACCGGCTGGCGATTACCAAAGTAGATCCTTCAGGTTTCCAGGAAGTTTAACGCCGCTTCCGTGAGGTGCCCCAGGGAGGCACCGGATACTCTTGATTCAGCTAGGCGACATCAAGGTTCCTGGAGCAGATCGGGCCAACTGGAAGCTTCATTTCGTTGCCCTACTCCGATTCAGTTTTGAGCGCCAACGGTAATCAAACCTAGACCGAGCCTGATGCGTACCCACGCGGAAGTTGGTTGCGCTCAGGCTCCGTCAATTCGCCAAACAGGACTGCGCACGGAGTACATGACACGAAAATGCCGGGACAGGTTGGGCATGGAAGCATGATTCACTCCAGCAGGCCTATTACTGGAAAACTCGTCATTCCAGCCGATCAGGACTCCCTGAGGGCTCGCGTTGATAGTTTGTTGACAGACGCCAAATAGACTGAAGCTCCAAGCGAAGAGCTGAAAGTTTGGCCAAGTGGCCAAAGGTTGGCCTTGGGGGTCCAGGAACAGCCCTTCTCAAGGCAAGCTCATTACACGGGAGGTTCTCTATGGCTTTTGCTCCAGTCCAGCCTGGCGGGATTATTCAGGCGAACACAGTCAACAATCTTGTATCGGCCATCGACTGGTTTAGCGCGGATACCGGGACGGCCACCAGTTATAAGGTCACTTTCGACGGGGTGACGGGTGCCAATAAGAACACCATTTCTGCCTTGACGGACGGGATGATCATCACCTTTCGTGCCGTGAATGCCAATACGGGAGCGGCGACCCTGCAAGTGGTGGGCGCGGGCGGGGCAACCATTGCGACACCCGCAATTACCCGAAATGGCGGCACCGCGCTGGTGGCCGGAGACATCAAGGCTGGCCAGGTGGTGGTCGTTTTATATAATGCCACCAGCACGCGGTTTGAGCTCCAGAGCGCGGGCACAATCGCGGCCGGCGCGGTGGTCAGCGGGACCTTGCCGGTTGCGCGGGGCGGCACCGGACTTGCGACTTTTGCCCTGGGCAGCATTCCTTATGCCAGCGCCGCCAATGTCTTATCCGCTCTGGCCGTCGGCTCGGCAGGTCAGGTGCTGGGAGTGGCGGGCTCGGCACCGGCCTGGGTCAATGCGCCCACGGCTCGCGGAGTCGAACTCATCACCACCAACTCCTTGAGTGTGCCCAACAACACTCTGACGGTGAACGCAGCCTGGACCTCGGCCTCGTGGCAATCCGATGCAGGCTACTGGACTTCGGGCAACCAGATTACGATTCCGGCCGGGCTGGGCGGCAAATACTTCGTGCGCGCCGTGATCCAGTTCCCCGCCATCGCCACCAGCTGTCTGGTCAGTTTGCAGATCGACGTGAATGCGGTCACCAGTCATTTGCGAACCAAGCAGCTCACCATTCCCGTCAGCAGCGGCGGACCCACGATTTTGGACATTTCCACCGTGTTGAACCTGGCCGCGACCAACACCCTGCAGTTCCGTGTGCAGCAAGCTTCCGGCGCAACGGTGGCGCTGGTGGCCGCCGGCACGGCCATGCAAGCCACGCTGATCGGTTTGTAGGAGGAAACATGGCCAATAAAAAGGCGGATGAGCCCGCCACCTTTGCCTACTTTGCCGAGCTGAACTCTCCCACCCCGGCCGAGACAGCCGTCCAGAGCACCGTAAGCCTGAGCGAGGAAGATCAGATTCAGGAGAACGTAAAGACCTTTCTGAAAAAGCGGCCGCCTTCGCCTTGGCGAGAGGAACGTCCGCGGAGCGAGCACTTCCCGGTCTTCCTGGCTTCGCCCAGCCCAGAAGATTCATAGGATGTATGCCCCTGTTCTGCGGGCGCATGCCAGCGACCCGAAAAATCGAGGTCCTCTCGAGACGGCCAATGCCTGGGGAGAAGCCCGCTATCCGCCTTGCGGAGATCTTTTCAAGTTGAGCCTTCGGCTGGAAGGTAACCGCCTGGCAGAGGTTCGCTTCGAGGCCCAGGCCTGTGGCCCGGTTGTGGCGCTGGGCTCGTTGGCCACGGAAAAACTGCGAGGAATGACCATCCAGGAAGCCCTGGGCTTCGACTGTTTCGACTGGGACCGAGCCGCTGGAGGGCTTCCCCCGGCCAAGCGCCACGCCATTTTGCTTCTTTTAGAAGCACTCCAGGAGGCTTTGGGAACCAAAGCCAGCACGGAAGGGAGTTCGTCCTAACATGCCGCCCACCCAACTTTATTCAGTGACCCGAGAGGGGAATGTCTTCGTCTTTGATCCACTGACTTTGGCGACACCCACCGGTTGGTCCAGTAACTTTCTGCAGCCATTCCCCGGTCCGGCCCTGGGAGGATTCGGGATCGACCCCTCCACCAGCAATCTCTATCTTTGTGGCATTCCCGGCAGCTCCGGCAGCTATCTTTATCCGGTGGGCGCCTTTTTGGATGGGGGCGGTCAGTATTTTCTAGGCGGTATCGCCAATCCCGCCACCATGCCGGCCGAGACCTTTCTGCCCGAGTTTCTGGCCATTGATGGGCCGGGGCAGCGGGTGTTCGTGGCCGACGACCGACGCATGCTCACGGCCTGGAGCACCAGCACGTTTGCCGCACTCACTGGCTCGCCCTATTATCCCAGCAACGGACCCATCAAGGCTCAGGGCGTGGCCTACAATGCCGCGGCCAACCGGGTTTACGTGTGTTGTCAAAATGACGCGGGCCAGGATCAGGTGGTGGTCTACAACGCCGCCAGCGCCCCCATGACCCCGATCGCGGGTTCCCCGTTCAGCGTGAACCTGGGCCTGAGCCAGTCTAGCGGGGCCATGGTCTACGATGCCACCAACAATCGCGTGCTCATCGCTTGCTCTTTGGGCCTGGTGGCACTCAACGGAACCACCCTGGCTCCCATTGCGGGTTCTCCCTTTGCTACCGGCGGAAGCGACCCGCGGGCTCTGGTGATCGATTCGGTGCAATCCAGAGTCTACGTGGCCAATTTCGGCTCCGACAGTGTCGCGGCTCTGGCCCTTTCCACGCTGGCCCCGATCGCCGGTTCTCCCTACGCGGTGGGCCATTCGCCGGGAGCATTGGCCTTCTCGGCCACCGTCAACCGGCTCTATGTAGCCTGTTACGGCAGCAATCCGGGAGGAATTCATCTCTTCAACCCCACCACCGCGCCCATGACCCAGGTGGCCGGATCCCCCTTCTATAGCGGTTCGCAGTTCGTGCGTCTGGCCGTTGGCCCTTAACGATTCAGGAAGCAGGAGAGCAAAACCATGGCAGATTTTTCCTTCACCCTAGTTCGGTTCCCCAACAATCCCACCACTCCGTTGGCGGCCAGCACTTATGTCTATTGCTCCGACGTGGCCTTTTCCACCGACCGAATGAGAGCCGGCTTGCCGGCGGGCCAGTTTGGCACCTACGAATTCAGTTATTCGGTTTTGCCGGTGAATGGTTCGGCGCCCACCACCAACTTTCAAACCATCAAGTGGCAGTTGGTTTGGACTTCCGCCACGGTCTGGACGATGAACGTCTGGGATGGCACGGCCTGGGTTCCGGCGCCGGGCTTTGGTTCGCTCAATCCCACCGTGGGCTGGCTTTTTCAGCCCGGCCACAATATCCGCAACATTTGCACCTCCGTTTTTCAAAACTTCGGACTGGACTATTTGAAGAACAACTATCCGACCACCTATAAACTCCACGAGGTGGTCACCAAAAACGGTCTGCCTTACGAGGACAACACTTCCACGCATCTTTTCGACGTGAGGCTGCTGGCCAGCGCCAACGTGGTGCAAACGACGGCCCGCATCAATCCCGTCGACTTCAACCAGAAGCTGACTTATACAGGCAATTGGGTCGCTCTGCCGGCCCCCAACTCCCCCTTTCCCAGCACCATTGCCGGCCAGTCCAACTGGCAGCCCACCTCGGCCAATATCTTGAGCACTGTGGAATATCGTCTGGGCGCTTACAGTGGCCCGGTCATGTTTAATACCGCCTTCAATGTGCCGGTCACCGCGCCCACCGCCGACGGTGTGGTCGGGACCTTTAATTTGCAGTGGGATGGCCTCTCGGCGGGAGCTCCGGTTTTAGGTTCTTTCAAAACGCAGATCCTGGCCGATACGGGCTCCGGCAACACCGTGCCGGGCGGCGCTTCGGCCAATAACTTCGGTTGGCCCTATCTGGGGGATGCCCAATGTGCGCGATGTGCCTGCAAAGCCGGATCCTGCACCAGCAGTGTGTCCATCAGTCCCATGGCCAACCCCTATGGAATGGACATGAGCGCCTCGTTAAGTTTAGACGGTATGTATTCAGGTCAGGTGCCCACCTCTTTTGGCTATGGCTGGAAGTCCATCCAAAACTGCCGCGTCAGCATTGACGGCTCAGGCAACCTGCTCTACCAGGACGAAACCGGCAACTTCCTGCGCTGGAATTTCACAGCGCCCAATACCTACACCCCGTTTACCAAGGACAACTACGTTCTGGCCAGTCTGGATTCGGTCAATCACAAGTACACCCTGACCTTTCAGGATCAAACCCAGCGCGTTTTCAATGACACCACCGTGGCCAATCCGGGCAAGCTGTTGCAGACCATTGACCGCAACGGCAACAGTCTGACCTACTCCTACAATGGCTCAGGCCAGCTCAGCCAGATCACCGACAGCACCCCCTCCGCCCGCAAGCTGTTTTTCTCTTACGGCACGCGCACCGACGGTCAACCGGTCTCAATCCGCGCTTTCAATGCCGCCACCGGCAACCAGTATCAGTTTGCCTACTATCTCAACACCGATCCGATTGCGCCCAACCGCCTGTCTCAGGTGATCGATCCGTCGGGAGACACCACCACCTACAACTACCTGACCTCCGGGCAGATTTCTTACATCACCGACTCCACCGGCAAGATCGCTCGCCAGTTCGCCTACGATTCGATCGGGCGCAAAATCGCTGAGCAGTCTTATCAGGACACCTACACCACCTTTGATTACGGCTATGATGCTTTTACCAATAGCTTTGGAAATTGCACCACCGTCACCACCCAGGATTTGACCGGCGCCAGCCCCACCACCATCGTGGTGACTTACTACGATAGCAATTTCAACGCCGTGACCATCAACGAGCTGGTGGACCAGGCGGCCTCGCCCATTGTCATCAACACCACCACCATCACCTATAACGACACGGTTTCGCTGAATCCGTATCTGCCCACCCAGGTGCTGGCCCCCAACCTGACCACCACCAATATGACCTACAATATCAATGGAAACCTGGCCACCGAGACCGATGCCCAGGGGCATCTGACGGTTTATACCTATGCCGAGGATGGACCCATTCCAGACCCCAACCCCAAGCATCGGAATCTGCTCATCAAACTGCAGCGGCCGACGGTAACCGTGAATGGGGTGCCCACCAACTATACGCCAGAGACCTGGGCCTATGATGCCAACGGGAATCTGCAGACCTACACGGACGCCCTGACGCACACGGTGGGATACACCTACAACGGGGACGGCACGGTGGCCACCATCACCGATCAAAACAGCCATGTCACGAGCCTGGGCTACAACGCCAGCACTCGCAATCTGACCACCATTACCCTGCCCAAGCATCCCTATGACCCGGTCGGACCCTCGCAGCGCATCATTACCCTGGGCTACGATTCGTACGACAACCGGACTTCGGTCACTGATGCCCTGAGCCATGCCACCAACTGGCTTTTTGACGCCAGCGACCGGGTCACCAAAATCACGGATGCGCTCGGCAAATTCACCACCTTCACCTTCGTGCAGGGCCTGCTGACGGAAAGTGAGGCGCCACCCAATCAGGGTTCGGGCGTCAATCGGCGAAGAACTCAGTATGGCTATGACAACTCCAACCGGCTTGGCACGGTCAACCAGGAGGTTTTCTCTGGCGGCTTTCAGACCCGCGTGCTCTACGGCTACGACGGATTTGGCCAGTTGAATAGTCTGCAGCGGCTGCAGGCCAATGGCCGCCTCAATAACACCACCGCCAGCTTTGATGGTCAGGGCCGTCAGATCTTGGGGATGGACCCCTTGGGCCGGGTTTCGCGCACCAAGTATGCCCCCTATTGCGGAAGCTACGAAGTGGACACGGCCCGAGGCATCAAAGCCGTGCACACACTGGACACCCTGTGCCGCCTGACCCAGATTGCCACCCAGACCGAGATCCGCGCCTTTGGCTACGATGAGCTGAGCCGCAAGGTCTCCGATAGCAACGGAGCCCGCTACGGCTGGAACCAGGATCCGGCCACGCTGGTGGGCGCCCGCTACGGCGAGGGCGTGTTTCAGAACGGGCGAAGCTACCTTTACGATGCCCTGGACCGGCTCACCAATTTAACCTTTCTGGACACCACCGGCACCAGCCCGGGACTGGCTTACGTTTATGACAACGTGGGCAACGTGCTGCAAAAAACGGACCCCAACGGGGCTGTCACCACGTTTACCTATTATGACGACAACCGCCTGGCCACCGTGACCATGAGCGGAGCCGTCTTTACGTATGTCTACGATCTGGCCGGGCGCCTGCTGACCCTGACCTATCCGCCGTCCAGCGGCCTGGTGGCCACCTTTGGCTGGGACAACAAGAACCGACTGACCTCTCTGCAGTATAAAATCGGCGCCAACAACTTCCAGAACTTTGTCTACACCTATGATGACGCCGATAACCGGATCACACTGACGGATACCACCGGGGTGGCCGCCCCCATCAACTGGACTTTTACCTATGATTGGTGGAACCGACTGCTGTCCGCCTCGCGCAATGGCACGCCCACCAGCTACACCTACGATGCCTCGGACAACCGCGTCACCACTACCGCGGGAGCCAATGTGGATACCGATACCTGCAACGCCGCCGACCAGCTGGTCAGCCGAACGCGCGGAGCGGCCTTTGAGAACTTCCTCTACGACCGGGACGGCAACATGACCACCCGAACCCTGTCCACCGGCAACGTGACCGGCTACAAGTGGAACGATTTCAGCAAGAAAATCGGCACCACTCTCAACGGCACATCCCAGAGTTCCGACTTTTACGACACCGACGGCGTACGCCGCATCTCCGGCAACGGCACGCGCTACTACAATTCAGGCGACATGGTGACCAGCGAAGTCCGCCCCACCGGAGCCTTCTCCTACCTCCAGGGCCACCAGCTGCTGGGGCTAAAGCAAGGAGCCACTCTCTATTTCCTGGTCTCGGACGGCCTGGGCAGCGTGCGCCAGGTGGTGACCAGCGCCGGCGCCTCCACCGCTACCTTTGAACCCGACGCCTTTGGCGTGCCCCTCAGCTCCAGCGGTTCGGCGGATTTGCTGGCGCAAACCTATGTGGGTGCCCTCGGCCAACGCAATGAGGGTGGTGGCATATACTACGCCAGGCAACGATGGTATGACTCGTCCCTGGGGAGATGGTTATCACAGGACCCGATTGGGTTTGATGGTGGACTTAATCTTTTTGGCTATGTGGGGCAGAACCCAATGAACGGCGTTGACCCATCAGGACTTATAAAAATCAACGCGGACTTCACGGCGGCGCTAATGGACTACCTTGCCGGTCAGCATCGAGCCGGAAATCTAAGACAATATAGACATCCCAACGATCTCGTTCAGGCAGCTGTTAGGGAGGCTGACCGTATTTTAGATCAAGCTATAGCGGATACCCTCAGAGGTCCAGCATCAAAGCACAAAGCTACAGTTCGGGATTTGGCCCAAAAACTTAAAGCCAAAATCAACTGTAACGAATACGTTTGGGGCTACGATCCTGACAAGAAAGGAGAGTATGCCGGAACTCCGCTGAGCCCAACGACCAATCCTCGGACTAAGGCAACACCGCTCCTCATCAAGGACATCACTCCTGGGAGTCGCAGGTTTCCTGGCGTATCAATTGAGGAAAATCTAGCGGCTCACATCATCCACGAAGCCTTCCATGCTATGCGAAGCGATATTTATGGGGAATGTAGAACCAGTGATCACGACGACATCTCTGGAGACGAGCGGGGCCCGCTGTATTGGTTCACAAGAGGAGTCCTCAAGCCCTACTGGTCACCCGCTTGGGGTCCCTCGCAATGGTAGCCAATTCGCGCATCTCTACAGTCCTTTTCTTTACAGTAGTTATCTGTGCAGCTTCTGCTCTATTTTATAGCAAACGATTTCCTCAGAGATTGGCTCACGTAACAATCCAAGGAGTAAGTCTGCCGATTTCAAGCGAAGATCGTCGCAGACTCCAAAAGCGTTCAAGAGAGATAGTCATTGACAGAGGAGGTAGACTTTTGTATCCAGACCTGAGTCTTTGCCTCACTCTCTATGGAGGAGCTGATGGAGGACAGACACTTACTGGAAAGCAACTTGAACTTGAAGGGGAAACGATTCTGATTGCTGGGATGCCGGAACAAAAGATTTACCAAGTGCTTGGGGGGTCCAAAACCCCCCTGGTCTATCCGTTGGAGTTAGACGAGAATACTATCCATCATCGGTTGGTCATTCACGTGGATAAGTTGAGGAACATCTCGGACTTTGAACTCAAATATCTTTATTCGGTAGACTAGAGGTCACTTTCAACGAACCCATGTCCTTGTTGGGGTCACCTCAGGCAGAGTTCCAAGCGAACATAACGATGAACTCTATGGTGACAGTAACATCGCCCATCGCTTAGCATTGATGTTTCCGGGAGCCAGTGTTGAGGGTAACCGAGGCGAGTTTCACGGTGGAAACGAGTTTGGCTGGGGTAGAATCTACACTAAGGGGAAAGGCGTGATTAACACATTTCCTACCCCCTTTCAAATACTACTGCCCCCTGGCATTTGAAAGAGTTAACTCCGCATGAGCCACTACTACAAGAATCTGACCTGGAGTGTGCTTTTTGTTATAGTTGGGGTTTGGGGAGCAACGGAACAGAAAACTGATATAAGCGGGCCGGTCGTCGGGGCCAAGGTCTCTCGGAAGCCTCCAGGAAGCCGATGAAATCAACGTTCCGTTTCCTGCAGGCGCTGCACAAAGGTGGGTTTGCGCAACGCCTGCCCCGTCCGGTTAGACTACACCCCAACCCCACGTCAGGTC
>JAFDWS010000012.1 GCA_018268375.1 Armatimonadota bacterium
CTCACCCCGGATAGCTACACTCGTTGATGGCTCACGCAGACGCGCGGCGATGGTTGTAGCTCCCTCTCTCACCCCGGATAGCTACACTCCAAACGTCATTGAGGTGCAGCCGTTCTGCTGTTGTAGCTCCCTCTCTCACCCCGGATAGCTACACTCTTTCGGCAGTGATTCCCCACTCCCCGTTGTGTTGTAGCTCCCTCTCTCACCCCGGATAGCTACACTCGCAGCACTTAGGAATTAAAGGCAGCGAGATGTTGTAGCTCCCTCTCTCACCCCGGATAGCTACACTCCTCGAATAGTCGTAGTTGATGAAGTAGTTAGTTGTAGCTCCCTCTCTCACCCCGGATAGCTACACTCGTGGCATCGCCAATTTCGAGGCGATGAAGCGTTGTAGCTCCCTCTCTCACCCCGGATAGCTACACTCTCGCAGAAGCGAAAGACGCCATCGGCCAAAGTTGTAGCTCCCTCTCTCACCCCGGATAGCTACACTCTTCCATTGGCATGACGATCAGCCCTTCAGCGTTGTAGCTCCCTCTCTCACCCCGGATAGCTACACTCCCGGCAGCACCGGACAGAACATTCAGGATGGTTGTAGCTCCCTCTCTCACCCCGGATAGCTACACTCCTGAAGAAATCGCAGAATTCAACGCCGGCGGTTGTAGCTCCCTCTCTCACCCCGGATAGCTACACTCCGCGAGGCGCGTTCTGTCTGCAAAGTGTCCGTTGTAGCTCCCTCTCTCACCCCGGATAGCTACACTCACACGGGCGCCTGTGAAGCAATCGAGCTGTGTTGTAGCTCCCTCTCTCACCCCGGATAGCTACACTCAGTGTCTACACAAGACGTTCGTTCGTGCGGGTTGTAGCTCCCTCTCTCACCCCGGATAGCTACACTCTTGACCTGTCAAAGCAGACGGCAGCAAACGGTTGTAGCTCCCTCTCTCACCNNCTCACCCCGGATAGCTACACTCGCTCGCGATCAACATGACCGGCAGCCTGATGTTGTAGCTCCCTCTCTCACCCCGGATAGCTACACTCCCGGCAAAGCGGCGGTCGCGATCGACTTGTGTTGTAGCTCCCTCTCTCACCCCGGATAGCTACACTCGTGAACTGCGCTACGTTGAACGTGTGCTGCGTTGTAGCTCCCTCTCTCACCCCGGATAGCTACACTCCGCTTTTGTCGTTCAGCCAGCCAAACTTGGGTTGTAGCTCCCTCTCTCACCCCGGATAGCTACACTCCTGGAGACCTGTCGGTCGAGGCGTACATGCGTTGTAGCTCCCTCTCTCACCCCGGATAGCTACACTCGGGGCCTCCATCTTCACCGGTGGAACCGCAGTTGTAGCTCCCTCTCTCACCCCGGATAGCTACACTCGGTCTACTACGAATCGACGCCAGAGCTACGGTTGTAGCTCCCTCTCTCACCCCGGATAGCTACACTCTGACCAACCTCCAACCCGCATCCAGCCTCGGCTGGGCGCGGGTTTTTCTTTGGCGGAACACCGCTAAAAGAGCAACAACTGGTGCGCGTTGACCTTTTTTTCCTGAAACAGCGGCAGCCCGACGAGAATCTTCATGCTGGCGTATTGCTTTTCAGTGACCGTCAACACGCGCACGGACCCCTCGGGCGGCAGGTTGGCGACGACCCGCGAATAGTGCTTTTCTTCGGCATCGCGATTGGCGACGATGCGACCGTACACGCTGAATTGCAGCATGTCATAGCCATCGTTGACGAGGAATTTGCGGAACTGCGAGTACGCCCTGCGGTCGGCCTTGGTGGTGACCGGCAGGTCGAAGAACACGAGCATTCTCATGAATCGCCTCGTCGTCGCGCTCATGGTTCACGCCGGTCGCATCAACGCTCGTCGCGATGCTGCGCCAACCCCTGCACGCGCGGAAGCTCCAGAAGGACATCGCTGCCGCCATCGTAGAGCCGCTGCAATGCCTGTGCCGCCTGATCGGCAGCGGCCAGCGCGGTCATCACGCCGCGTGGCATGGCCACGTCGACATTCAGCAGCGCGACGAGAGCCGCTTTGTCTTTCGCAGTCAGTTCAAGCGCGTCATCGCTGCCCACACCGCGAACCGACCGCGCAACGTGCAGATCAACCAACGGCCGGAACGGCTCAATCAGATCGTCGGCAAGATTGAACGCGTTCTGCTCGCTGTCATGAAACAGCCCGATTGACGGCAACATGCCATACGCCACGAGCGAGCGGGCGCACGCGCCGCGCATGACGGCGTAACCGTAATCGAGCGATGCATTCACCCAGCTCTCTTGCGCGCGTACAAACCCGCAGCCGAAGAGGGCGGGAAAGTAGATTGCCGCCGCCTGCGCTTCCAGATTGCCCGGGTCGCCCGAGCGCACGCGGCGCTCGTAGCTGGCCAATCGATCGGCAACGTCGAGCCCGAAGTGCCTGGCGACGAATGCCTGATTGCGAATCTTCATGCGGACGATTTCTGCCCATGCGCGTTTCGCGGTGGGCCGATCAATGTCAAGCTGCAACCGCTGCATGCGTACCGCGCGGCTGTGTTGCAGGAAAGGAAGCAACACGGCGTTGGGTTGATGGTTGTCGCCACAGGCGTACAGCCCGATGCCATACTCGCCGCAGGCCGCGAGCACCGGGTGCGTGATCGTGATCTCGCGATGCGCGAGCACGATCACTGCGACGTCCTCGAATGGAACAAACGCCGTCTGCTCCTGCTCGATGGCAAGAGAGAAGTGCTCGCGCTTCAGCTTGGCGGGCTTGCTGATTACTACGCTACGCCAGGTCATCGCGCACAAACTGTTTGGCGGAGAACTTGGTACCTAAAACGTCGACCAGGTACTTGCCGAACAACTCGGTACCCTGCTGAACTCCAAGACCGCGCAACAAGCCATCCTTGCCAATCGCTGAGGATCTGTCGTGCGCAAGAATGCTGATTGCGGCAGTCGCCACGTCCAGTCCGGCGAAATAGCCAGTGAAGTCCATCTTCCTGTTTTTGAGCCGGATCAGGTCGTTCGGAAACAAGCTCATGTGGAACCGATACGAGTCGTCGATCAAGCGCCATTGATCACGCGGCGTATTTCCTGTCGCAGCGCGGTGAGGTAGCGCTCGCCCTTTCACGCGATCTGACTGATAAATCGGGACAAGGTAAAACTTGCCTGCCTTCTCAAACACGTCAACACGCCACATGCTCGCCTGATCGGCAACGCCGCCTCGAACTGGAACGCCGCCTTTCTGAACATCCTTCAACTGCACGGTTCGGATCACCGGACCGTCAGTGCCGTCACGACGAGGTTTGTGGACGGGCGGTTGTGACGGTGCAAATGCTTTCTTGCCATCGCCGCCGAACGCCTCCAATCGGGAACGCAGGGCATGCATCAGTCCCGCATTGCGCGCGTCCTGCGCGCCTACGATCTGGTCGAGCTTTGCAAGATTCAAATCAGTCAGACGGGTGCGTTTGCTGCTGGTTTGCGGACCAAGATGCGGTTTGACAGACCGCACGGTGTCTTGATGTACGGCGCCGCCAGTGCGCCGTTTCACGGCGCGCGAAACCAGCACCGGCCTCAGGTGCGCGAGTGTCTCGGCATCATAGGCCGACGAGACGAGCGCGACCGCCTTTGCCGGGTCGTTCGACAGTCGTGTCAACACCTCATCCCGGAAGTGTGGCCACGGCTCAGGAAAGTGCGCCTTCGCGTCCTTCTTTACCTCGCCCGTCGTGGTGTCGACAATTGCGCCACCGGGCAAGATTTCGAGCGTTTCACGCTTGCGGTTGTAGTCGCTCACCCGTTTGATCAACGTCGGTGTCGCGGCCGCGATCACACAGGCGTCTTGCGCATGATGCAGGTCGCTCGACTCGCGATCCTTGTGCAGCCCCCATCGCGTGCGCAGAAAGCTGGTAAACCCGCCACTGGGCGTCAGCACGGGTTGCTCAGCAATTTGCCCATCGCGCCCCGGCGCGAAGCGCAGATTGTCACGCACGCGATTCGCAAAAAGGCGTACGACCCAACCCGTATCGTTCAGATTGCGATTACGGAAACCCTCCGCGCTCGCATCGTCGAAATTGCGTCGCAACAGTCGGTCGCGCTTTGCCTTGCGGTACTGCTTGTTCCCGACCACGAAGGCCTCGAAAGCGTGCCAAGCCGGGCTGTCGTTCTCGCCGCCAAGATATTCGAAGGGCGTGCGATTGCCCTTGTCACGGTTTTCTTTGGTCAGTGCCAATACCTTGTTGCTCATGCTGTCGTCGAAAGACCGCGAGTACGGCAATGCATGATCAACCTCGCAGTAACCTGGTTCGACGATCCTCTCAAGGTCGATCGCTGCCAGCGAGTACGCGCACTTGCCGTCCTGTTCGCGGTAGAGCCGGTACTTCAGCAAGTCCTGATTGCGAGGTTGCGGCGATCGGCCCGCGAAGTGTTCGCGGAACATCGCTTCCGCCTCCTCGCGCGATTTCCGGTACGTTTCCTGATCTCGCTGAATGTCGCGCCGTTCCTCAAACGACTTTGACAGACTGCGCGCCAACTCGACGTGCACACGTGCGGGCGATCCATACACGTCAATCAACGCGTTGAGCACATTGCGCGCCTGATTGAGCGCACGGAACACGACCGGGTTTCGAATGTCCTCGTACGAAAACTTCGGCAAGCGCCCGTGGTTCCTGCTACCGGCTTGCGGTTGGGCGTGGTTGTAGCCGGCGCGATCGCACGCTTCGTCGTAGCGCAAGCCGAGCTCCATGTGCGGGAGAATTTTTCCGAGCGCTTTGCTGGATAGCGCGATGAATCCCTTGAAATCGATGGTCAGCAGTGCTTCGACTTCAGCAGGCGAGAAGTCAAGGGCGGACAACGCGGGGCGTAGCTCGTCGTCCGTCTGGTAGACCGACAGTGCATAGGCGGCGCTGTCCATCTGTGCGGGATTGACGGCGAGCTTTTCCCACGACTCCTTGAGATTGGCTTCCAGCAAAGCCTCGCGAAACGCTGGCCAACTCTTCAACTGGATCAGCGTGGCCTCTTCCGGGTCAACCGCGTCGCCCTTCTTGTTGCGTTTGCTGCCATACGCAAGACCAGCGAATCCAACCTGCGCACTGTCTCCCAGACCGATGTGGTTGCGCAACTGCTTGAACGTGACTTTCCCGCTTTTGTTTTCATACGGCATCGTGATCGCCAATGCGCGTTCGCCGTCTGTCAGTTCGCGTCGGTCGCCGTTCTGCACGATCCGCAGATTGGCCAGCTTGCCGAGCCAAATGAACCGTTCGGCACTGTAGCTGTTGCGCGGGGCCCGGTACTCGTCCGGCTCCAGCGTGCAGCGTGCCATCAGCTTGAGCATGGCAACGCCGGTGACGGCCGGGCGCTGATACATCAGCAGGTGCGCGACTTGATTCTCGAAATCGTCCGAAGTGTGAGCGTTGCCAAGCTTGCGTTGCGCCGCAAACAGTGTCTTCACTTCGTCAAGCAACAAGTTGCGATCGAAGCTGCGGCTATACGCCCCTGCCTTGTTTCGCTTCGCCGTGTAGAAGGCGTCCGACTTGAACGCCAGTTCACCGAGCGTGCGGTAGCGGCGCTCTCCATCGACGTGCAGCATGCGTGCCGTCGCGGCGACACCGGCGAGCAAGCCCTGCTTTTCCTTCGCTGTTGCTGTCTTCGCGCTGCGCTCCATGCGCTCCGACTTGCGCGTTGAGAGGAAACCGCGCCGCTTTACGATGTGATAAATGACGCGTGCCCAGTCGATTGGTTCGAGGCGCTCATCCAGCCCACGCGAGCGAAGGGCCCAAGGCGTTTGCAGATTGATTTGCCGCGCTTGTGTCGGGGGCGCAGCGAGCAGGTTTGAGTCAGGTTTGCCAAGCAGCCCCTCGTGGACAAATAGACGGCGCAAAGCTTTCAGTCGGTCGCCACGACGATGCAGGCGGCGCCGGGCGACCTTCTGGGTCCGCCATTGTTCGCCGAGCGATTCACCGGTCTTGGGATCTTCCGCCGCATCGAAACACCGCACGCCCAAATCCACAATCCGGGTGTCGGACAGCGCTGCCCACCCGACCGACGCGATGCCGATGTCGAAGCCGAAGGTGAGAGGGCCGAGGCTTTCGATCTGCTCTGGTGTCAATCCGCGCCGCAGTCTCCTCTTGGGCGTCGGCGCCAGGGTCGGAGTGGGGTTGCCTGACATGAAAATTCCTCCTATCATTGCGCCCGTTGTAGTTATCCGGGGTGAGAGCCGTTGCTGCAATAAGGCCGTCGATGGGCAACCTTCGGCGGTCGTTCCCAAGGCCCAGCTTGCTGGGCCTTTTCCATTTGTACCTTGGTAAAGTCGGATTCGCAATGGTGATGAACAGCCAGCCGCAGGCTTTGAGCGGCCTCAAGGTCGTGGAACTTGGGCAACTGATTGCCGGGCCGTTCGCGGCGAAGACGCTGGCGGACTTCGGGGCCGAGGTGATCAAGATCGAGCCGCCGGGGACGGGGGATCCGTTGCGGCAGTGGC
>JAFDWS010000001.1:0-204903 GCA_018268375.1 Armatimonadota bacterium
GTCCTTGGCTTCCTTGAGGCCAAGGCCGGTGACTTCGCGAACGACCTTGATGACGTTCAGCTTGTTGTCGCCAGCTGCGGTGAGCATGACGGTGAAGTCGGTCTTCTCTTCGGCCGGGGCAGCGTCGCCGCCTCCGCCACCACCCATCATCATGGGCATGCCCATCATCGGAGCCGCGGCGGTGACGCCGAACTTCTCTTCGAGGGCGGTCTTGAGCTCGCTGAGCTCGATCGCGGTCATCCCGGCGATCTGGTCGACGATTTTTTCAACAGTACTGGCTGCCATGGTTTCTTACTCCGTGGTTTCTTCGGGGGCGGGCTCGCCCTCGGGGGTCGGGGCCTCTTCGGCGGTGGGTTCAGAAGTTGTTGCTGCTGTCTCTTCAGACTCGGGCGTAGCTTCGGCCGCGGGTTCGGCGGCCGCCTCTGCGGGGGCTTCGGCTACTGGCTCCTCGACGGGAGTTTCGGCCGGTGGCTCTTCCTTCTTGGATTCGGACGGGGCGGCACCGAGCTCGTCCGCAGCCGCATAGATGGTGCGGATGGGTTGAGCATAGATGGCCTCGATCGTTCCAACAAGGTTGGTGAGAGGGGCGACGATCGTACCGATCACCTGAGCGATCAGGACTTCCTTCGGCGGTAGCTTGGCAAGGGCGTCGACCTGCTTGGCGTCGTAATTGGCGCCTGCAATGAAGCCTCCCTTGAGCACGAGAGCCTTGTGCGTCTTTGCAAAGTCACTCAGGACCTTGGCACACTCAGACTCGTTCTCGTAAAGGAAGGCAATGGCGGTCGGGCCGCTCGTCATGTCCTCGGGGAAGCTGGCAGCGTCGTCGCCTGCGGCGAGCTTGAAGAGAGTGTTCTTCACGACGCTGAACTCGCCACCCTTGGCTTTCAGCTGCTTACGGAGGTCTTGAATGTCAGACACCTTCAGGCCGCGGTACTCGGTGAAGAGCACACCCGCGGACTTCTGGTACTTCGCTTTCGTCTGTTCGATGACGCTAGCCTTTTCGGCTGTCGGCATAGTTCCTCCATGCGTCCCGGCAAGCCAGAACGCAATTGGGCTCCCGTCCGTTGGAAGGAAGCGGGAGCCCAATCGTTGCCGGCAGTAGGTGAGGACCCAACGCCAGGTTTAAACTGTTCTCTTCGCCACCCCTCGGTCGGCCCCATTTGGGCTTAATCCCGATCGAATCGGGAACCGACTGTCTTCAGAGAGCTCGGCTGGATTATGACACGAAGGCTTAAAGGCTGGGGGGCCAACGGTGGCCCCCCGTGTTGGTCAGTCTTGCTGCTCGCCGCCGTCGCCGATGCCGAGGATTCGGAACACGATCCTCTTGAGTTGCATCATTGGGTCGGAAGAGAGTCTGGGGTATCTGACGGCCCGGCTTGCACCGACCGTCCGTCCAACGATAGTCTTGGACTGCGTCCGTATGTCTGCGAACGCGCTGGCAGTGAGTCCGATCATTGCGGCTAGAGCCAGGGTCAAGAGTGTATTCCTCATGGTTATCTCCTGTCGGAACCGTCTGTCTCATCTCCAGACGCCCCCCTTCCAAGGCTCGTGACGAATCTAACGACTTTCTATCAAAGGCCAGCGCTGCAAACTCGGGTCGGGCTCTCCAATAATCTTCCTGATGCCTGCCCGGTTCGACTGGCCCGAGGTGATGGAGACCACTGCGCTTGCACTGGTCGCTTCCCGGCTGTTTGAGCCCTTCATTGACGAGCGAAGGGAGCGCAACGAGGCTGTCTGGTCAGATCAGAATCGTTGGCTCTTCGGCTATTACTTTGGCCGTGGAGACACGAGGCTCTGGGTACCGAGGCGGAACGGCGCCGATGGCGGCCGAGTGATCAATTTCTCTCATCCCCTTGGCCGGAAGGCGTTTCGGATCCTGGTCCTCGCCTATGGGATTGGCACGGTGTCGGCTGCCATCGTGGCAGCAGCCGCCCTTGGCGCCCGATGGTGAGGTTCCTTAGCGGCGGATCAGCCCCAGTGAGGCTGGGTTGCCGTAAGAGAAGCGACCGTCCCATTTCTTCATGTCGACGGTTACCTTTTGAGCCCGCACTGCCGGAGCTGCCCGGACAATTTCCTTTGCGGCGTCCTCGTTTGGAGCCTTGATGAGCCACAAATAGCCAGAATGATCGGCGAACTCGCCGTCGGCAGCGAGCTTGCTCTGGCTGACGAGAAGATCGGCATAGTTCTTCATCTGGTCGCGCCATTCCCGGCTTGGATCGTTCTTGTCCTTGACGCTGAAGACGACTGCATAGCAACTGGCCGAGACGACACCGCCACCGCCGTTCACGGAACCCTGCTGGCCAGTGCCCGCCGACTGGTCGCGCGCTGTGGCTGATGCGGAGGCAGTGCTGGAAACCGAGCCGGATCCACGCGCCGTGCCTGCCACATCTTGAGCGAAGGCGACGACCGCTCCTGCGGCAAGGGCAAGCAGACTGACGACGACAACGACGCGACCTTGGGCTGAATAAGCAGACATCATAAGCCTCCTGCCTATTGTACGGGCGAAACGGGCGGGTGTTACGTGCGCTAGTTGGGCAAGGGCAAGTTCATGGCCTGGAGCCACTCTCGCAACTTGGCCACGCGCGTGTTGTCGTCAGTGGGCAAGACGAAGGGACGCCCGCGGGTATCAATGACCAGCCCAAGCATGCTGTCGCTGAGGTTGGCCACGCCGGGAGCGCGTTGGGTTTGCATTGTCTTCGCGGTGACAGGTTTGCCCTTGCCGGCCCCGACATCAAAGTTCTTTGCAGGTTCGACGACGATCTCTTTCGTCTGCGCGACATTGATCGGCACCACCAGCAACTTACCGAAGGGAACACTCACGTCGACGCCTTCTCCCTTGACGCTGACGCAGGGCTCACCGTCTTTGCCTGTCCCAACCGGTGCGATGCAGGTCGCGATCTTGACGATACAGTCTCGCTCGAAGACCTGGCGGGCAGCTTCGAAGAAGTGCTCGGAGAGGACGCCGAGGTGCGGCATCATGAAGATCGAGTCGACGGTGATCATCGTCACTCCCTCCGGCTGGTACGCGTCCAGCATCATCAGAGCCGACTGGGCGCGTTGGGGAGCGTGGGAGAGGACGCCTCCGGAGCCGATGATCATGTCCAGTTTCATCATCTGGATCAGCGTTTGCCCGGTGCCGGTCTGGGCAAAGATCTGGCCGACGTCGCGTTGTTGCTGCGTCCCCTTGAGGGAGCGGGCGAGCGACTTGTGGTGCTCGAACGCCAAGCGCAGAGCCTCTCGTGAGACGGCCTGCTCGATCAGGAGGTCTTCATAGGTCTGCGGAATGGTGGTGGGCCGGATCATCTTGTTCCGGAGCCGGTTCCGCACCTCGAAGGGATCGATAGGGAAGGGCAGCCAGCGCGCGATGTTTGCGGTCCCGGCCTCCTTCAAGACGTTGCAGATCGAGTACGACATGCCCAGGTTTGCCGAGACCGTCCGGTTGTAAGTTCCGTCGAATACGGAAAACACGTCGGTCGTGGCGCCACCGATGTCCACGCCAAGGATGTTGATCTCTTCCTGCCTGGCGTAGGCCTCCATCAGCTTGCCGACGGCGTTGGGGGTGGCCATGACTTCTTCACTGGCCCAATCGAGGAGCTTCGAGTAGCCCGGCGCCTGCTGCATGACGTGCTCGAGGAAGAGCTCATGGATTTCGTCTCGGGCGGGGCCAAGGTTCTCCGTCTCAAGGGACGGCCGGATGTTGTCGACCACCTTGGTCTCGATGCTGCTCCCAAGAACCTCTTTGACCTCCTCGCGCACATCCTTGTTTCCAGCGAAAATAACAGGAAGCTTCATGTCGCCGAACCGTGGCTTGGGATCGGCACGGTGAATGACTTCGGCCAAGTCGATCAAATGGGACTTGGTGCCACCGTCGGTACCGCCCGACATCAGGATGATGTCTGGTCGAAGCAACCTGAGCCGCTCGACCTTCTGCCATTCCTTGCGGCCGTCGTCGACGGCAAGGGTGTCCATCAGAATTGCGCCGGCTCCGAGGGCTGCGCGCTCTGCGGACTCGGCGGACATGGCCTTGACGACGCCCGCGACCATCATCTGAAGGCCGCCACCAGCGGACGAGGTGGAGACGTAGAGGTCGGAAGCGTCCAAGTCGGCCGGCCGCTTGTCCTGCTCCTTGCCCTCCTTCTGGAGGCGCCACACCTGGTCGCCCTTGATGAGCTTGCGGCGGCCCGTGCCGAACCCCTCCGGCACTGCGGTCTCAGTGATCTCCTCGAGCTCGGTGATCGAGTTCAAGACTCCGACGGTGACGTCTTCGAAGGGTTTTTCGACCGTGGTTGGGGCCTCTCCGCGGGCGACAAGGCGGTACTCGCCTTCAGCGTTCCGTTCGATAAGGATGGCCTTGGTGGTCGTTGAGCCACAGTCGGTGGCGACTATGCGTCGGATGTCCTGAGACATGGGCTCAATTATGGCCGCTCCGATTTCTGGTGGCCGGGCGCTGGAGAATCGGCCCATGACCTTCCGAAAATAGGAAGAGCCAGTCCAAGAAGGACGAGACAGAGCAAGGATGCAGCAAGCTGTCGACTTACGCCTGCTGGGTAAGACCGCAAGGTTCTCCCGGCTGACCTCCGGTATTGTGGGCCGGGGGCGGGTGAGCCTGTGCGACGGGGGTCAACTCTCGATCGAGATGGATCGTCCGCTGGTCGCCAACGCCATCGGAGAAGTCTTCCTGGAGGTTTATTCGGGCGAAGACGTCTGCCAAATGGAAATGGAGCTGGTGAGTGTCTCGCCGAAAGAAGCACTGCTCCAAATGAAGGCGGAAGAGCCCAGGATGAAAGGAGATGTGAAGCTCTGGTGGACCATCCAGCTCGTCCATGGCCACGCTGGCATGGGTTTCGTCACGTGTCCCGTCGCGATCAAGGCTGTCGGCTCCAACCACCTAGCGTTTGACTCCAGCCTTGACCTCAATTTTGAGCCTGAGTACGTCCGTGTCTCCACCGAGTATGAAGACTGCGAGGTCAAGATCTGCCGCGTCCAAAAACGAGAGTTCGGCGGCGTGTTGCACGGCTTGATGGAGATTCACCATCCCACCCGAATCGAGCTGGCGAAGTGGCGGCAGATCGTCGCCCAACTGACGGGGATCGACTCCAAGTACATGTGACCGGGCGGTGGGCTATACTCGCCTTGAGTTGGCAGGCGTCAAGTTTCAAAACATCACAAAGGTCTTCGGCAAGGATGTCAGAGCGGTCGACGACCTGAACCTGACCGTGAACGACGGTGAATTCATGGTGCTCGTCGGCCCATCGGGCTGCGGCAAGACAACCGCGCTGAGAATGATCGCGGGCCTCGAGGAGGCGACGAACGGAGACCTCTTCATTGGCGAGAACCGGGTCAACGACGTCCCGCCGAAAGACCGGGACATCGCGATGGTCTTCCAGAACTACGCGCTGTACCCGCACATGACCGTCTACGACAACATCGCGTTTGGCCTTAGGCTCCGTGAGTTGAAAGGGACGCTCTGGCAGCTCTCGCACATGGCCGAGGCGGGCCAGAAGAAGAAAGAGATCGACGGCCGGGTTCAGGAAGTGGCTCGAATGCTGGCGATTGACCACCTCCTCCAGCGGCGCCCGAAAGAGCTGTCTGGCGGCCAAAGGCAGCGCGTCGCCTTGGGACGGGCGATCGCCCGTAAGCCTCGCGTGTTCTTAATGGACGAGCCTCTGTCGAACCTGGACGCCAAGCTCCGAATCCAGACTCGCGCCGAACTCATCCGCCTCCATCGCGACCTCGGGATCACGACCATTTATGTGACGCACGACCAGATCGAGGCGATGACGATGGGGCAGAGAATCGCGGTCATGAACAACGGCTTGTTGCAACAGTGCGACGAACCTGAGGTCGTATACAACAAGCCGGCTAACCGGTTTGTCGCTGGATTTATCGGCGCACCCCCCATGAACTTCCTGGAGGGGACAGTCCTCAACGGCAAAGTCGACGTGGGTGCCTTCAAGGTTGCATTGCCGCAGGGGAGCCCGGCAAGGGGCCAAGTGGGCTTGAAGGTCGCGGTGGGTATACGTCCCGAAGACCTCTACGACACAAAGTCGAACTGCCCGGTGCCAGTGACGGAAGAGAACAGCTTCGACGCAAAGGTCGACGTGCTCGAAAAGCTCGGAGCCGAAGACACGGTTTATATGGTCGCCGAAGGCTTGAACATCACAGCGAGCATCGATCCAGCCTCCCGCATTCACGCGGGCGAGGCAGCTAAGTTTGCGATCGACCTGGACAAGGTCCATGTGTTCGACTCCGAGAGCGGCGCTGCAATCCGTTAGTCGCGCTTCTCAATGCGCGCCTTAGGTTCAGTCATCTCCTCATAGGTGTACCGGACGCCTTCCCGCCCGAAACCGCTCCTCTTGACGCCTCCGTACGGCATGTTGTCGAACCTAAGCGTCGGATAGTCGTTGATCACGACTCCGCTCATCTCTAGTTCCCGGTAGGCGAGGTCGATAGCCCCACGATCACGAGTGAACACCCCCGCATGGATCCCGTAATCGGTGGAGTTGATGCGGTCGATGGCCTCCTGAAGGTCTTTGACCCTGCTGAGGGTGAGGACGGGGCCGAACACCTCTTGGCAACCGAGGGACACGGTCGAGGGCACGTTCTCGACCAGAGTCGGTTGGACCGTGTTGCCGATCCGGTTACCTCCGGCGATGACCGTCGCGCCAGCTGCCTCAGCCTCCGCAATCCACTGCATGACCCGGTCGGCGTTCTTCGAGTCGATGAGCGGCCCGCAAACGACACCGGGGTCAGCAGGGTTCCCGTAGGGGCAAGCCTCTGTATCCTCGATCAGAAGAGAGCGCACGCTGTCGTAAACAGACTCGTGGACCAGCGCATGTTGGACGGCGATGCATATCTGGCCCGCGTAGCCGTTGCTGCCGACGACAGTCCGCCTCACGGCCCATTCAAGGTCGGCGTCCGGAAGAATGACGACTGGCGCCTGTCCACCCAGTTCCAGAGACACCTTCTTAGCCGAGAGCCGCTCCTTGAGGCTCCAACCGACGGGCGGCGAGCCGGTGAAGCTGACGAACCTGACCCGGTTGTCTTCGGCCGCCCTCTGTGCCACGCCAGAATCACACGGCAGTGCGTTCAAGACGCCAGCCGGGCAACCAGCTTCATGAATCAGCCTTGCGAGAAGAAGGGAAGAGAACGGGGCGAGGGATGACGGTTTGAGGACGACGGTGTTGCCAGCCGCGAGGGCGGGGGCGATCTTGTGGGCGGCCAGGTTGTAGGGCCAATTGTACGGAGTGATCGCGAGGACGGGCCCAAGGGAGAAGCGCTCCACCGCGAGCTCGTAGCCCTTCCCGCGTGGATCGAATTCGGTCGGAAGAGAGAGCACGGCCGGTTCATCGAGGAGCTCGGCAGCCAGGTCGAACGTGAGCCCGAGCCTCGTGACCTCGCCCTTCGAGAAGGTGACCGGTTTACCGACCTCGTGTGTCAGGGTCTCGACCAGTTCGGCCTCATTCTCGCGGACGGTCTCTGCGATTCTGCGCAGTAACGCTTGACGCTCGGTTCTAGGAGCATCGCGCCAGACTTTCCACGCACTGGCCGCAGCTTCGATGGCAACATCCATCTCGGCCCAACTCCCAAACGGAGCGTCCCCGAGATGTGCACCGTCCCACGGGGCAGCGATGGGTCGCGAACTGGGTGCGCCGACGAAGCGGCCGTTGATGAGCAGTCGTGCGTCCACTGAGACCATTACACCTTTGGAGTCAGGCAGGACTAGTCCAATTGATCTCCTTTCTTAGAATTCGCGCTAAGATGAGTCTTGGGTCTCGATGAGACGAAAAATCATATGCGCAATTGATACCGGCGACCTTGATGTCGCGATCGCAATCGTAAGAAGGCTGAACCGCCACGTAGGAGCCTTCAAAATAGGACACGCACTGACTCTGCCCCACGGCCTTGATGTCGTTGACCGGCTCACAGACGCTGGCGCGGACCGCATCTTCCTCGACCTGAAATTCCACGACATTCCGAATTCCGTCGCGCTTGGAGTGCGAGAAGCTGCCAAGCGGCGCGTTTGGATGACGACACTGCATCTAGCCGGAGGCCCGGCCATGCTCACCGCTGCAGTGGAAGAGGCCCACGAGTTCGCCGTGGAAAAGGCCCCGCTCCTGATCGGGGTGAGCGTATTGACGTCCTTGGACGAGGCGACACTGAAGTGCCAACTTGGGGTCAATCGGTCATTGATCGAGCACATGGTCGCCATGTCAGAGATGGGAATGGAGTGCGGGATGGACGGAGTCGTCTGCTCGGCCCATGAGATTCCCCAGATTCGCGCAGCGATTGGGCACGGAGTGATCGTCACGCCGGGGATCAGGCCCAAGTCTCACGACCCTCAAGACCAAAAGCGGGTGGCGGACGCGCAGGCAGCGCTGTCAGCAGGCTCTGACTACCTGGTCATTGGGAGAGCCTTGACCGATAGCCAGGATCCTGTCGCGGTGATGCACGAGCTCGGGCTCATCGCCGACGAGGTCTCCTGAGGTCGGTGCGCGACTTCCAGCTCGCGCTCTTGACCTGGTACGACGCTCAGAAGCGCGATCTTCCGTGGCGCCGGAGTCACGATATCTACGCGGTCTGGGTGAGCGAAACCATGCTCCAGCAGACGACCGTCGCGGCCGTGCTGCCATATTTCGAGCGCTGGATGGCGGCCTTCCCAACTTTGCAGGATCTTGCCAGGGCGCCCAGAGGCAAAGTGGAGCGCTTCTGGGCGGGCCTGGGTTATTACAGCCGCTGTCGGCGACTGCATGAAGCTGCAAGACAAGTCGCTGACCAGGGGTGGCCACGGACTTCGCAGGACTGGACTCGGTTGCCTGGAGTGGGATGCTATACAGCTAACGCGGTGGCCTCCATCGCCCAAAACGAGACCGTCGCGGTCGTCGATGGCAACGTGGAGCGCGTCTTTGCCCGTGCGACTTGCTCCGATGCGACTGGTGCGGCTCTCCGGAGACAAGCCCAAGCATGGGCTGACCAGTGCTTGCATCGGGAAAGGCCGGGCGATTGGAACCAAGCGCTCATGGAACTCGGTGCCCTCGTGTGCCGGCCGCGCGACCCCAATTGCCCGGTGTGCCCGGTGGCATCCTTTTGTCAGTCGCAGGAAGCAGGAACGCAGTCTTGCTACCCGAGGCCCAGCCCCAAACCTAAGGTCGTAGAGCTGGAGCACGAGATTTGGATTCCCGTCGTCGGAGAAGCAGTCGGTTTGCGCCAGAGCCCGGAAGGTGAATGGTGGCAAGGGCTCTGGGGCTTCCCCAGATTCGCCGACAAAACGCAACTGGAACAGATAACCCTCAGTCGTGAACCTCGGTTGATCGGTAGCTTCCGGCACACGGTCACTTGTCACCGTATCTCCGTCCGTGTCTCGATCGTGACGCCGCCAACTCGGTCGAAGGCGCTGAACTGGTTCGCATGGCCTGAGGTTGGCCAGCTTGCGCTCCCGGCGCCTCAGAAGCGTGCTTGGAACCTAGGGCGAATCGCCTTGAGCTGGACGGACGAGCCACCCGGACTCAAGGGCGAAGAGGATGAGCTCGTAGCAGGCGAGCAACGCAAGGCTGTAGAGGCAAAGCGTCAAGACAAAGGTCAGGATGCGCAGTCCATATTTGCGGGCGAACCGCTCGCGGCGTCGAAAGTTCTCCCAAGCCCGGTCGCGCTGGGGTCCCTCGGGAAAGAGACGAATTGAGGCTCGTTGGAGCCGCCTCATCCAACGCCTCCGCATGAACCAAAGCATAACGGCCCAAAGGTTCCGGGCCATCGGAACCGCCAAAAAGCTCATTCAGGCAGGTCGAGCCAGGCCGTAGGCTCGACAAGATCACCGTTATCGTCAAGGAAGTAGAGGAGAAAGGGAGCCGCTGGTTGCCGGTCTCGGATGAGCTTCACAAGGAACTCGCTCTCCTCTTGGACTTCGATGCTGGCGGCGTAGGGCGCTTTGTTCCGGCCGGTCGGGACGTGACTGTCCAGGTACCGAACGACCGGGCTTCCATCCACACGGACGATCACTCCGGGCGCGCCGGAGGCAACCATAGTCAGCCTGCAAGCCTTGGTGAAGCGAGCTTTTGCCCAGAGGATGACGACTCCCGGCCCGGACATGAAGAGCGGCTCTGGTTCGAACGACATTCCGGAGCGAACTGCATGCCAGTCGATCGGCATGTTGCTCCTCCCGGAAAAGCGGTCGCCGCGCCGTTGGCTCCGTTCGGGAGGGAAGCTCGTGTCAAAGGAGCGTTGCGCAGGATCGTCGAAGGGTCCAGCAGCAAACCACTTTCGCTCGGGGACGACAGGCACATTGAAGGCCACGTCATCGACTTTGAGGATCAAGCCAGACTGGGGATCCTCGGGCGATTGGGCTACGACACCAAAAGTCGTCGCTTCCTTGGGCGCCAGGCTGCCGGAGAAGCCGTTTGTCGCCAATGTCCAGCCTGGGGGGCAAGAGACGCTGACGCTCACGTCCTTTGCGGCCTCTCCAGTGTTCTGCAAGGTGACTGAAGCCTTCAATGAACGGCCCAGAGCCGACCTGACTCCATTAAGGTAAGTCCAGGTCACGTCCAAGCCATTTTGTTGCCAGCACTGCGACTCGGATTGTGCAGGCAACTGCCAGAGAGGGACATCAGGATCGACCGGTTCCTCGGCAGGCGCAGGTATGGGAGGCGGGACGTCTTCGCCAGTTTGGGGCGCTTCACTGGAGACAAGCACAAGGGCGACCTGCGCCGGAGCCGGTGCGGGCACCACCTTCTTCAGGAGGGCCTCGGCGAACTCCTCGATGGTCGCAGGCGGCGAGAGGTCGCGTAGCCCGTGCCCCGCGACGTAGTCAGTGCCAAGCGGATCCCTCCACTCTTCTGGAACTTGGTGAACGACGCCAGCGATTGCGCCGGTCGCTAGTCCGACGGATCGTGCAGCGCCACCCGCCGAGCAGGCGGTGAGCACGGCTGAGCCGAAATCACGTCCGACGGCTAGTCCGAGGACGACTTGGGCCAAAGCAGAGGTCGCTGAGAGTTGGTCGACACCGGGTAATGACTCGGGTGCCCTGGCGAGCAACTTTTGCACCGGGTCTGGTTCGCCTGCGCACTTGAGAGCAAGACTCACAGCTCTGTGCCCAAGACTATCAGCAGACAACGAGTCGGTTATGGCCCGTACCAGGTCCAAGGCAGTACAGCCTTCGTTGGCTGAAGCAAGGGCGGCCGCTAGGGCGGAAGGAACGTGAACCCCGTCTTGGGAGTGATCAAGCGACGCGTCGAACTGTGCCCACATGCGGGCTATCTTGGGCCGACCGGGGAAGAGAACGCCCCAGAGCAGGGGCCTTGCCGTCGCGTCTGATGCAAGAGGGTTCTCGAACGAGCCCGAAGCCGGAGCGACGAGCCCGCGAGCGATGTTCGCGGCAGCGAATGCCAAGGAGCCGTCTCGATAGAGCGAGTGCTCCGATAGGACGCCGGACAGGGAGGAAGGGTTCGCATCTTCGCTGAAGCTGTCCAAGAAAGCCCACCAGAGGTCAAGCTCGGGTGTGGGAGCCATTCGGTTCGGTACGGGCTGGTAGAAGGAAAGCTTCGTCGGGCCGGACTTTCCATGTAAGGGCGATCCCAAGGTCGCGCCGGCTAAGGCGCCCCACAATGCGTTTGTCACCCGGTCGCTCACGGTCAGTTTTTACCTGGGTAGCATGGCTGGGTGAACGGCTTGGACGTGGCGGTGTTCAGGGCGGTCAACGGCTGGCCAGAATCGCTTCGTCCTGTTTTCGTCTTCTTGAGCGAGGCCACGAAGACGACCTACGGGCTCGTCCTCATTGCCGTTGCGTTCGTTGCGTTGGTGTGGTGGAAGCCGTCACGAACCGCAGCGATCATCGCCGTTCTCTCTTGGCCGCTCGCCAACGCTGCTACCGACGTCCTCAAGTACGGCCTTCGGTGGAACCGTCCAAGTTGGCCCGAGGTCTTGGCGGCGAATCCGGACTTCCACGTCCGTGGGGAGCCACTGACGAGCTTTGGGACGGCATCCGCCCACAGTGCGAACATGATGGCAGTCGCTGTCGTGTTCCTTTGGCTTTGCCGTCCGGCAGGATACGGGTGGCTCGTTGTGGCCGTGCTGACAGGGCTCTCCCGGATCTACGTTGGGGTCCATTGGCCGTCAGAGGTCGTGTTCGGCTGGTTCACGGGCGCACTGTGCGCCACGGTGGTAGTCAAGACTATTGAGGCTTGGAAGCGCCTGCGGGCTCCTGCGACTTCAGTTGTTCAGGAAGGACCGGCTGCGGAGTCGTAAGGTCGATATTGCCGAGAGTCTCAAGGGTCTGGCCAGCGACGGTGAAACGGACAAGCTTGACCTCAGGGAACTGGGCCATGGTCGTTAAAATGCCCTTGACGATCGTTTGCTCGTCTTCGGTGCCGTAGGTCGTGTCGAACTCCTTCGAGAAGTCCAGAGTCGCGGTGTCGCCGCTGATCTGACAGGTCACGAGCCGCGCTCCCTTTGGCACCATGCTCAGCCTTCCGAGATAGTCGTTCACGGCAAAAACGCGCGGATCTTGCTTCTCGGGAGACTTGGCAGGATTGGGGTGTAGTTTGAGGTCGCCTTTATCGTAGGTCGGCGTGTACACCTTGACGTCGCGTGGTGCGTGCTCAGAGGGCGAGGTCGTCGGTATCGTCGGCACGGTCCGACCTGGAGAGTTGACCACGTAATAAGCGAGCCCACCGAGTGCGGCGAAGCAACACAGCGCGACCCAAACCGGCGTCAGGGATTTTCGGGTTTTAGTCTCTCTTGCCATCACCAAAGAACTCCTTGACTCCGCGCACGACAGCCCTGCCCACGGCCTCCCTGAACTCCTGGGTTTGAATTTTCGAGCGGTCGGTGGGATGGTTGAGGAACCCAAGTTCCATCAGCACTGCCGGCATCTTAGCACCCCTGAGAACAGCGAACCCTGAGTCGTAGATCCGGCCATCGCTCCAGGTTCCTATGTCTGGCAGCTGATGCTCCTTGGCGATCTCATGGCGGATGCACTCCGCCAACAACATGTCCATCGAGTCTTCCTTATGGAAGAAGACGATGATCCCCGACCGGCTGCCGTCAACACTGTTCGAATTAAAGTGACAACTAATGAAGAGGTCGGCGTTCCCTCGGTTCGCGATCCCAGGTCGTTCGCTCAGGCTTACGAACGTATCGTCACTTCTCGTCATGACGACGCTGGCTCCGGCCTGGATAAGTTGGCGCGCGACCTCCTTGGCCATCGCCAGGGTCATGTTCTTTTCTTGAACCCCGGCGTGGACGGCACCATTGTCCTTTCCTCCGTGGCCAGCGTCGACAACGATGACTTTGCCTGCCAGCCCGCCCGTAGCCCTTGGCCTGGAAAAGACGATCGAAACGCCGACCTCGTTGGTGCTCAGCTGGAAAGCGAGCGGCTGGGTGAGTTGGAGGGTGAGGGTCGTGTTTCCTGCCTTGTCGTCGTTGACGGACGCACCTTTCAGGTACTTGCTTTGACCGAGAGGGAACTCGCCGGTCTTTTCAGCACCCGTGGAAGGAAGGCTGACTTGAACTGTCGTCGGATCCAAGAAGAGCGCACTCGCCTTCTGGGCTGGTTTGCCTGTGATTGGAAGGACGACAGCGACGCTTGTTGGTGTCTCTGTGCTCTTTCTCGGGCTGCCGACCGTCGCCAGTGCCTGTACGGGCACGACGGGCGCTGCACCGGAGCCGGCTTGGACGAAGGGAACCTCGAGGGTGCGGCCCTCCTGCAACGTCGGAACCGTCACACCCGCCATAGAAGGCTCCTGAACGACCACGCGGACGGTGTCCGGCGTGAATTGGGAGACGGACCATCCTTTAGGAAGGTCACTAATGAGCGAGGGCGCGAGCTGGGCACCCTTTAAGTCAACGACCAGCCTGTCGGGGGCACTCGCTCGAAAAGCCCTTGGCTCGAACGAAAGCGTTCCGTCAGCCCGCATACCGGAGGCTGTCTTCTCGATACTGCGTATCTGGCTGAGCACGGTGACCTTGGCTTGCGCTGAATCGTAGTCCACGACCCCGCCTAAGTAGCGCATCGCCTGGTCGAAAGAGTAGAGCCTCTGGCCTTCGATGATCTTCGATTCGAGCTGGAATGTTCGGCCTTCGGCAGCGACCGTCACGACCCCGTTGTCGACGTCGACGCTCCAGCCGATACGCCGCATCAGGGCAGGGGTCACGTAGCAGGCACCCTCCACCCGCGCTCCTTGGTCGAAGAAGGAGCCATGGAAGGTGTAATCGACGGTAAGCCCAGTCTGCGCTTGGGCGAGGGCCACCGTCGTCGCCATCCATGGCGCCAGACAGGCAACAAGCCGCGTCATGCGATGTCTGCGATTCTACCAGGTTTTCCACACCCCTGGTTCCCGCTTACAACCCGCTTGCTAGGCGCCGACCTGAACCGCCCAATGTGTCGAATCGTATGCGATCGCAGTGAACATCTTGTGCGCGCCGATTGAGATCGGAGCGTTGGTGCTGCCTCCATTCACGATCGCGCCCGAGCCCGGCCACAGGTTCATCGCCGACGAACTGTCCACATACCCACGAACAGTCATGCCCTTGATGGCGGTGGGCAACGTGACTCCTCGGCCATTGCCCGATCCAGTGATGGTCGTAAAGGCGACAGTAAGTGCCGCCGAACCTTGGCTTGCACCTGACGCAACTGTGCCGACCCGGGTGTACGTTCTGCCGGAAACATCAACGGAGAAGGCTTCGCCGGTACTGTTCGTGGGGTCGGTGTTCGTGGAGTCCACCAACCGCAGGAGCGGAGCGGTCTGGCCGACCAGGCCCCTTGCGACGATGGCGGGATAGGCGGCCGAGGCGCTGCTCGCCGTGATGCCCGCCTTTTGGCCGTTTGTCGCCGTGTTGACGGCTAACGCTCCCGAACCGTTCTGTCCGGAGTCGAACAAGTCGAAGAAGTCTGAGGCCGAGCCGACCGTGAAGGAACTCTGGGTCGGCGAGAGCGTTTTCCAGCGAGCCGAACCGGCAACTCCATGGGATCCCAGTTGGACTATGGAGTTACGGCCGCCTTGAGCTTGGATGTCGATCAAGGTGTCCTCGGTGAAGCTACCAAGGTGTTGGAAACCACAGATGTTGCCGCCTGCCTGGCCCGTCCATCCGAGTTGTGCGAACCGCGTTCCGGCGGCGCCGCCATAGGGAGCCTTGAAGTCGATGTTCGCGCCCCAGTTGTTCGAGGCAGCGCTGATGCCCACGCCAGTGACTTCTGCGGTGTCGGGGGCGTAGTCCATGGTGATGGGTCGGTACTCCTGGCCAGGGTTGCCTGCGGTCGACCGGAAGCTCAGGTACCACTCCATTTGGCGGTAAAAGGAATTCGGCACGAGATAGTTCGTTTCGAGGTACACACCCGCGCTCGGCTCACTGTCCACGACCTTCTCACCCGATGTGCCTGCAAAGTTGTAGGCACCGGTGATCACAATGGGATCGGTGTTGGGGAAGTTGGGGTTTTCGAAGCAGGTGACACCCGTCAGAAACGGAAGCAACGGTCCCCAGTTCGACACGCGATAATCGCCCTGAGCGAGCGGGTTGACATTGAAATAGGGGTAAGGGTCTTTGTAGTCCAGCAGGCTCCCGTTCGAAAATCTGTCTTGATAGAGGCCCAACTTGAAATATTGGGAGAAGCTGTTTCCGTTACCGAGCTGGGCACAGGCATGGCTCGCGGCAACGACGGTAGCGACGGACACGAGGGCGGTACGCGCCCAGAAGACTGCTGTGGATCTCATGTGAACGTTCTTCCTGATTGAGCATTGAGCGGCCTGGCAGCCCGGGCAGACTCAAATCTATTGTACGTCATGGTGTCTGCCTCTGATGCACGAGAGGACGAACATATAGTAGGTTCTAAGATAGTGCTGGTCAAAATCCAGTCCGGGAGTGCCTGGTATCCTTTTGAACCTTCATTCGGGCGGTTAGCTCAGTTGGTAGAGCGCCTCGTTTACACTAACGGGCGACACCATGAGATAACTGACACTAGGACGCCCTGTTAGGTTCAAAGACCCCCCGACAAACTTGTTTCCACCCCTCGACTAGGGAACGACTAGGTGAAACAAGTGAACGCAGCAGGCAACACTGCACAGCAGGCAACACGCCCCGAACTACCCCCGGCATTCCGGCGATTTCTGACAACCGGTGAATCGGTGTACTGGGGGGATTCCAAGCCTTACAACGGAAGTTGGGTGGCTAGTCGAAGGGTCAGGGACAACTTCGGTCGATTGCTTCCAGTCAAGAAGAAGGTCAGCAGGGATCTGGACATCATCAAACGGTGGATCGAGGATCAAAGGAAGACCGATCACAGGCAGTTGACTCCTGAGTCCGGACAGACGTTGGAGCAATGGTACGAATTCCTTCGCACCAATGAGTGGCCGATAAAACTAGCTGATCAAACCATCGGTCTGAAGGAAGGACGGTGGAAGAACCATTGCCAGAGTTACCTCGGTCATCTTCGGTTGGATCGGATCGACAAGATGAAGGTGAGAAGCTGGCTGAAGGAATTGGAGGATCGGGGCGTCGGACTACCGACGATCACCGAATGTCGACGTGACCTTCACTCGATGTTCGAGACCGCTGTTGAAGTGTATGAGATCCTCGACAAGAATCCTTGCCGGAAGATTGCGACAAAGGAATCAGGGCCGAGAACCAGGACATCAGTGTCGCCGGAACTAGCGAAGACCGTCATTCAGACAGCGTTCGATAAGCGGGCGAAGTACGACCACCAGCCACGACCAGGAGAGGTACCGGGTTGGATCATCGGCATGGTCGCAACAGCCTTCTATGCCGGGTTGAGGAAAGGTGAGTTGCAGGCGTTGACCTGGGAACAGATCGACCGAGACCGTCGTGTAATCACTGTCAACCGTGCCGTTCGCAGGGATCGAAGTGGCCGATTGTCAGTAGGGTTGCCGAAGTGCGACAAGTCCCGACAGATCCCGATCACCGATGAACTGCTGAGAATCATTGAGGCAACGACGACGACTCGTGAAGGATTGGTCTGGCCGACCGACGCCAAGCGAGGATTCAGGGATGGTGCCCCGGTCGTGAATGTCAAGCCGACCTGTAAAGTCAACCATTGGTTCATCCAGCTGAGAGACAACTGCGGTCTGCCTGGAACAATGGTCTTCAGGGACACCCGGTCAACCTTTGCAACGTGGCTCAACCAACTATCGTTGGGGCCGGTGACCATCACTGAGATCCTTGGCCACGAGTCGATCAGGACAACCCGGACGCACTATGTTGACGTGAATGACCCGGCCATCATCGATGCCAGAGAGAAGTTTGCAGCACTGGTGGCATGAGGACGACTTTTACCACCCGAGGAAGACCCGTGGAAAGAATCTTCAATCTATTCAGATCCAGCCTTGGGCACTGGTTTTGAACCCAAGCATTGGTGGAAAACTGGTGGAACCGATTCCGAAAATACCTGGGGACTACTTGACACGGGCTAGATCCGTTTAGGCTAGAATCTTTCTGTAGGAAATAAGCCTGAAGGTTGATTGATTTGAAACCAGGATTGCGCCTGGAATCAGATCAGCCAATCTCAGGCTTCTTTCGTTTGGTCGCCACGACTTGACGTAAAGGGCCTGACCGACCGAAGAAGGGACTGTGCGTTTCTAGGGTCAGGAGGAAAGTTGAGTGGCGATAGCGAACAGAAGTGAAGGACAGGTAGACCAGGCATCGGTCGAGCCAACCTTGGAGAAGATCCGAGGTTGGTGCCAGGTGGTGAGAGCAGTGGGCCGCTTGATCCGAACCCTGATCGAGCAGCTGATATGGATTGTCATTGTTGCCCTGGGAATCAAAGAAGTCGTCCAGTTAGTCTTGAAGTGAAAGCAGCCATGAAACGACTGAGCAGGATGGAGACTCTTCAGCGCATCGGACTCGGTGGCCTGATCTTCGGTGGTTGCTTCGTGTACGCCGTTGCCAGTTTGATCGTGAGCTTAATCAGTCGCTGACGCCTCACGCATAGTAGCGATCATACGTGCCGAGGCGATATTCGCCATTCTTTAGCTGCACTACATCCCCGGCGAATTTCATATACTCAGCTTCCTCAGCGGAACGACACCTAAACCAAACAGTGTGACCATTCTCCAAGGTCAGTTCGGCACTCATTCCATCTTCACTAAGCTTACGTCGAGCAATTGCTAGCCTAGTCGCATAGATTTTCGGAGGCATCTCAGTCAGGTTCAACATCGCCCATCTTCCAACGCCGAAGGGCCAGGGTGAGTTCCAAAAAAAGCGTAGGCCCCGGAACACCGCCAAGGGGAGAGCAAATGCGGAGCCGAGGCCACTGCTATTGTAGCGACAGAACGACCTTCTGTCAACCAAGGGTTGAGATGATGGTAAGAATCCTTGATCTGGTGGCAGACCAGTCGTCAAGGTCAAGGGGCCCAGAATCAGCGTTTCCGTAAGGAAGGTAGGGTTGGTTCAGGTCGGGAAAGTAGAAAGCCCCGATGATCCTACTAGCGACATCCAAGTCCACATCCCCTTTCCTTACTTCACCGCCTAACTCGTGGCCGAAAAGGAACCAGCCACTATATCCTTGCCAGTCGCCAGTGCGTGGTTCAATCCACCAGTACACCGGCAGACCGTGCCACTGCCGCACAATAGCTGCAAGGTCTGAGATCGAGAACTGAGGCGACAAACTGACCCTAGCTAGTGAAGCTTCTGAGATGCCCAGTATCTGCCTAACCTCCTCACGATTGTAAATCGTCGGAGCCTCAATGACAGCCACGCTGACCGGGGCAACTGCCAGTGGGTCAGTTGTTTTGCACCCGTCGTTTATCCATGCTTCGACTTCAGCTTGGACGTACCACTTCGGCGAGCCTCGACCGGGCGTCGGCTTGACGAGACTGAATCGCTTGACTTCGATAGCCCGGTACACATCCTCTCTGCGGCACTTTTTGGGACGAGCGTTGACGCACCGGTCGATGATCCACTCGATCTTGACGCATGCCACTCCGTCGATGAGCTTGGGGCCCGGTATTCTCTTTTCAGCTTTCGACGCAGCGGACGACACGACCTCAGTTTACTGGCTGTCTATGGTTGGGCCAAAAAAGTCCAACAGGTTCACCGTGAACCTGGCCCGCTGAACTTGCGTTGAACTTCAGTTGAACTCCCTGATCCGGCAAGAAATCATCTGCTCACCACGAGACGGTAGGTGGCAACACCGCCGAATCGAGGGAGTTAACAATGAGTCTAGAACGACTGAAGAAGAACCTTGGCCGGAGAGCTTCGGCCAAGTCCAACCCACTCGGCAAAATGACTGACTTCGGGTTCCGTGTCATCACTGTTCAGGTCGCAGGTGTCTCATACACCTATGTTCCCGGCAGGGGCTTTCACGCCAATGGCGTGTTGATCCCAGACGACAAGGTGCCTGAGACCGTCGTTGCAGCCTTCCAAAAGCTGTTGCCCAAAGACCTGAAGGCTGATCCTGAGATCGTTGACGCAATCACTCGGATGATTGACGGCCAGGACACTGACGACGCCAAGTTGATCAGGGCTTGGCTGACAGGGAAAGAAGATGACCAGGGAACCTCTGCTAACACCTGAGCAGGCCCGGCGAGAACTCAACGTCTCAAGGACGACGATCTACCAGCTTCTTTGGACGAAGGAGATCAAGGCCAGCAAGATCGGTCGGATCTGGCGGATAAGCCGAACCGACCTCGACAAGTACCGGCAATCAACATCCCAATGACACCGGCCCCGGTAACCTCCGGGGCCACCAACTTGAAAACTAATGAACGACTACAGACAATACAGCGGTGACCTAGAAGAGCTTTACCAAGAGGCTCGACTGAGGGAGCCTGACAACACGGACGAACGAGACGAAACAGACGACGACAGACCAAACAGCTTAGAAGAGACTTGGTATATCAAGATGCCCGACGGCAAGTGGCTTGGTGTTGAGCGGTTCGAGGATGAGGACATTCTGGAATGGAGGAATGAGGCAGGTGATCTGTACCGACCGGAACATGAGCAACATTCCTTGATTATCGAGAACCTGTGCGACAAAACCAGACCACCTATGTCCCAGGAGCAGGTTGACGAGATGGATCAGCAACTCAAAGATGGGCTGATCGCCGCTCTCGCAGACCCGAGTGCCTCGGAATCGGTGAAAGAGATGTTCCGGTCTCAAGGGATTGACGTTTGATTGCCCAGAATGCTGGCACGACGGAGCCCCGGCATTGACCGCCGGGGCTTCTTCTTGTCATGATAGACGGGTGTCTACCAGACGCTTCATCTGTGATGCTGCCCGTCACATTGCTGACGCCAGCCAAGCACTGGGGAACATTGATCGACCTGAGACACTGAGTTGTGAGATGGCACTGGCTTCGTTGAGACTGATCGGCAGACACCAGGTGCCCAGTGACATGGAATGGCGTGAGTTGGAAAGCTACCGCCGTTGGATCGATGACCGTCGGCTGGGGATCTTCAGTGCCCCAGATCTACCTGTCGATGAAATGGCGGTCTACATGAAGTATCTGGCGGTGAAGATCGAGCGCAGTTCCCAGAGGCATTGAAGCCCATAATTGAAGCATGAGGGACAAGGTGATGTTCCCCTTCCCAAGCACGGTTGAGGAGGCATTTGAGGACTGGATTGGAGTTGATACCTGGTACACGGGCCATCCGGCTGACATGGCACGATTCCACGCCTACGTGTGGTGGCAGATCTACTACGAGGGGTCGATCTCTGAGGAGCAGCTAAGACAGAAGATCCGTGATCGACGCAAGGGTCACATTGCAGATGAAGACTTGGAAAGGGTGGCCAGCCGACTCTCTCACCTGATGGCCGACTGCAACGATTTCCTGAAGGACAAGCCTGCCGCCCTACCGTTTGACCGCCTATGGGAGATCCTAACCGGTGTCAGGATTCGTGGCAAGAGGTACCGGGTCAAGAAGCAACCCTGACCCACAGTTGAGGGAGTGCCCTCAACACACCCCTGTTCTGCTTGAAGACTTACCCTACTGCGAACTTGTTCGCACCATTCACCGGGTTGAAGCTGAGATGATGCTATCGCATCGAGGAAGCAAGTGGTGGAGCCGGAGATCCGTGGTCTGCGGAAGCTGGGTTCCGCCCACACAATCCCCTCGATCCCGCCGCTTGGTCTCAAGTTGCGTCAGCAACATCTTCAGCTGATCCAGTGAACTCCCGAGATCAATGAGCAGTGCAACCGACCCGGCCATCACAATTATCTTCAACTCAGATCTACTGAGTGTTGAGTGAATTGAAGTGTTGGCCGATTCAGCGAACACATCAGTTGACTCAGGTCGTTCAGGGCTCCGAACAAGTCCGGAGGTAGGAGTTCACTGAGGGACGACCTTGAACACTTGAGTTCAAACTTCGTCGAACTCCAGACACATTCCCGCCTACGTCAGTTGGCAGGAGTGATTCCCGGTCACAGTCTTCGCAGGTACCCAGTCGGTTCTTGTGCCACCGGTCTGACCCTTCATTGCCTTTGGGTTAACGGCACTCGCCGATACATGTGAGGGAGCCACAGGTCAGGGGCCCTGACCGACTCAGACCAGTGCGAACTGCTGGAAGAAGTGACTCCCCGTGGCGGTTTCGCTAGTTGATTCTTCGTGGTGATTTACAGAAAAGGCCCCCGATTGGGGGCCTGTTTCCCGAGGTGATGGCTCGGACCTACATCGCTGATTTGCCGACACGGAGGCTTTCCCGTTACTTCGAAACTGTATTTCTGGATCGATCCATCACGTCAATCCTTCCTGTTCCTACCGACCTCTCAACAAGAAGTGTCAATCAAGTAGGTGCGCTGATAATCACATAGAGGATTGGCAACGCTACATCTAATGTCGCCCTTCGAATGATAAGAACGGTGTTCAACATGTCTTCTGGAAACATTTGTTGCAAATAGGTCATAAGGACTACTGGGTAGTGCAAGAAACTATCGATCCTCTATGTGATGTGGAACGCCAAGTTTGCGATTCCACAGAGCAAATGAAAGATAGTGAGTTATCGATCCTACAAGATCCTGATTGGCGACAAGTCCCTGGTTGGCCCAAGTATCTGGTCAATCGAGCAGGGCAAGTCTATTCGACGCATTCAAAGAAACTGATGTCCCCCTACACACGGAACAACAGCCCTTGCGTCCAAGTCTCTCACAACCCTAAGATCCAGCTGTCCGTCCGTGAGATGGTCGCCGCCGCTTGGATGCCCGTGGTAGCCGGGAAACCATACGCCTGCCACAGGAACAACGACTACCACGATTGCCGGGTTGGCAACCTTGAGTATCGGGCCGAGCCTCAGATCAAGCAGGGCCGGAGGAAAGACGCCAGTCCCTCCAAGGAGTCAGTCCGTGCCCAGGTGTACACGATCTGGCAGTCCATGAAGCAGCGATGCACGAATTCGAATCATCCCAGTTATCCCAACTATGGTGGCCGAGGCATTGGTTTCTGCAACAAGTGGCGAGACTTCCAGCCCTTCTACGAGTGGGCGATTCGATCCGGGTTCAAGCCAGGATTGACCCTGGATCGGAAGAAGAACGACGACTGGTACACCGAATGGAACTGCCGGTGGACAGACCAACAGACGCAATGCAGAAACACTCGGAGGAACCGATGGATCGAGGCTTTTGGAGAACGCAAGATCCTTGCAGCCTGGCTCGAAGATCCCCGTTGCTCAGTCACCAGGGAGACTCTCCTGTCCCGGCTGAAGGACGGGTGGAAAGCTGAGCAGGCGATCAGTGAGCCGCCGATCCCGCACAGCCAACGAAACCACCGGGTTTCCTTGCACCTTTGTTGGGACGAACTGAAGTCCCTGAAGCAATGGTCGGCTGACCCGAGGTGCCTCGTAGGTAGCACGACGTTGTACGACCGTGTGAAGAGACGAGGGTGGACGTTGGAGCAAGCGATGACAGTTCCGCCGATCCCATACGAGCTTCGCAGCAAGAAGGAAGGATGGGTGAAGGTGGCAGCTTAGATGCCAGTTCCACCCCGAGAGGAGGTCACAGTAGCCTCGTGACCTTCCTGGTCTGCCCACACTGGCAACACTTGAAACGAATCCTGCGAAAGTGCCCGGAAGCTTCTAACTTCAGGCACGCCTTCTGTACACGGGGCCTATTGTTCCAGTAGTAGTTGTCAGAAATGCACTGGTCGCAAAAGTAGTCTGGCTGATACCTGATAAGGAAATCACCGACAATTGCTGTGTACCCGACAAAGGTAGTTATTACGAATATCCCCGCAGTGTTGGGGCCGATAAGCTGTAAGATCGCACTCATATTTATAAGTACCTGAATTACGGGCCGATATTTCAAAATTTTGGGGACGGCCTCTACTTTATCTGGAGATGGCGGGGAATCGCAAGAAGGAGATTGATCCAGCACGATTGAAAGAACTGGCAGGACTCGGGCTGACTCAGAAAGAGATGGCCGGAGTCCTTGGCATGTCTGAGGAGACGTTCTACTTGCGTCTCAGAGAGAAGCCTGAGCTAACTGAGTGGATTCAACAAGGCAAGGCTGAGGCAGCCAGTGAAGTATCGAACGCCTTGTTTCAGTTGTGCTTGAAGGGAAACCTCGGCGCAATCATTTGGTACGAGAAGACCCGACGTGGCATCAGGGACACCGTTGAGATCGATGTTTCCAAGCTGTCAGACGATGAGATCAGAGGACGGTTGCAGCAAATGGTCAAGGAGATCAGCAGGACAGGTGAGGTCAGCTAATGGCTCAAATCGCCCGCCCGATTCAGGACGTGGACATGTCGATCTGGACACCAAGTTCAGGCGGAACGTATTGGAACCTCATCGATGATCCGACGCCAGATGAAGACAGCACTTACATCTGGAGGGATGCCAGTGCTTCACCGCCGATTCCGACGCCAAAAGGAGTCCTGTTATCAACGGTCTCAGATCCTGGGGTCGATACCGGTCATTCAGTGACGATGCGAGTCCGCCAGGAAGACGATGTTGACGTGACCTGGAAGTACACGATGTGGTGCGGCAACACCTTTGTTGCCTCGGGCTCGCTTGATTCGGTGAACAGCCAGAACTACATCGATCTGACGTACAACCTGTCAACCGTCCAAGCGTCAGGCATCACCGACTACAGTCAGTTGAAGATCCTTCCAGAGGCATCAGCGGGCGTGATCGTCAGATGCACCAATCTCTTCCTGACCGTCCCTAGTCTGCCTTCGAGCACTTCGCAGAGGGTGTCAACACTGATGCTCCTAGGTGCCGGATAATGGCCGGTTATAAGCAGTTCCTTGGCTGGGGTTTCGGTGCCACCAACCAAAGTTCAGCCCTGGTGTATGTGACCAAGGATCACAGTGCCGGTAACCCACTGCTGCTCAGCATCGCTAACTACACCAGCAATCGGACGGTCAGCAGCATCGTTGATTCCCGGGGCAACACCTACAACTTCCTCGGACTGTTCCTGAACATCGGTGCAGGAAAGGTTCATCACTACGTCAGCGATGGAGCGACGGCCCTGGCCTCCGGTGATTCCGTGACGGTCAACTTCAGTTCTACAACGGCATCAATCATCGGTCTGATGGAGTTGCAAGGAGTCACGACAACCCTCGACTCATCAGGTGGTGCCTCAGCAACATCGACGACCATCGCCGGAACAACCGTCACATCAGCCGCTTCAACGTTGATTGCAGCTACATACGCCCGAGCAGCATCAGCGATGCCCAGTGGTGTCGATGAAGCCTATACAACGGTCGTCACCGTTGTTCACCCGATCAGCAATCTCCAGTACTCGCTTGCGTACTTGCACCAAATCCCAGCCGGTTCATCAACGATCAGCAATTCCTTCCCAACGTCCGCAGCTTGGGTCACTGCATTGACCAGCCTTCCGTTTTCTTCGAGTCCTTCAGTGACTCCCGTTCGTGTATCCACGCTCATGTTGCTCGGTGCTGGATAACCGGTTGACTCCAGAACAACGACGGCTGTTCCTGGAGTTCGAAAGAAGGGGGTTGAAACTACAGGTGGCCAGCCAGTGGTCACCCTACTGTCCCTTCGATCCGTATCCCAAGCAGCAACTGTTGATCGATCACCCTGGTCGATTCATCCTGGCTCACGGCACCACCAGATCTTCAAAGTCCGTGGCAGCACTGATGAAGGTGGTCAGCAATGTCCACGTTCCCCAGTATTCAGCGTTGTTCCTTCGACGGACGTTTCCAGAGCTTGAGCAGAACGACGGGCCGCTGGACATGGCTAAGAAGTGGTTCAAGGGAACGGATGTTGTCTATGACAGCCGAGCCCACCGTTTCACCTGGCCGTCCGGTGCATCCCTGGAGTTCGGTCACTGTGATTCAGCCGACGCCTACTACAAGTATCTGGGTGGCCGCTGGACAACGATCATCTTCGACGAGTTGACCAGTTTCACTGAGCAGCAGTTCGGTGAGATTTGCACGAGGAACACGAAGTCACTGGACAACCCAGTGCCATTGCAGGTCATCGGGACAACCAATCCTGGCGGCCCCTTTGAAGCATGGGTGTTCGACCGCTTCATCAACCCCGAGACGAAACGCCCGGATCACTGCGAAATCAACTTCGATCTATCTGATAACCCCAGTCAATCAGCAGATGAGATCCGACAGTCCGTTGGTGCGGCCAGCCAAACCAGGCAACGCCAGTTGCTTCAGGGAGAATGGATGGTTGCCGCTGACGGCCAGTACGTCAGTGCGGAGTGGTTCCAGTTCACCAGCAACCCACCGGAGTTCAGCCGAGTCTTCCGCAGTTGGGACATCAGCCTGACCAAGGACGGTAACTGGACGGTTGGCACGCTGATCGGCAAAGGATCTGATGAAACCTACTACATCCTTGACGTGATCAGGGTTCGCCTGGAGACACCGAGTGTCAGACAGTTGATCCTCGACACCGCAGCCAAAGATCCACCGGGCACCATTGTTTGCGTAGAGAAGACCGTTGTTTCCTTGAACCTCGTTCAGGACTTGATCCGCAACGACCGGTTTATCGCCTGCCGTGACCTCGATCCCACGAAGACGCAGGACATCCTGTTGCCGGAGTTGAAGGCTGAACCAGGGAAGCCTCGATCCGTCCACTTAATCCCCGTGAAGATCCACGGTCGGTCTGGTGACAAGTTGTCGAGGGCCAGCGGCTTCATCAGCCGTTTGTACGAGGGAAAGGTGTTCTTGAAGACAGCACCGTGGAACACGGACTTCATCGCTGAGTTCTGCCGGTTCACAAACTCCGACACTGACACCGATGACCAGATCGACAGCTGTTCATTGGGCTTCGAGGTCGCATTGAGAACCAGGGGAGGAGAGCCGTGGAAGCCACGGGTCTACACGCCGGGAACCGATGAGTACTACGATCAGCTGGCTAAGAAGCAGCGCAGACGCCGAGCAGCCTAATTGGGATCGGCTCTCTATTTCAGCACATGCCCACAAAGCAGCGTAACGAAACAGAGGTTTCAGTCAACGGTCAGGTGATCGACGAAACAACCCTCCGGTTAGTCCTTGAAGCAAGGGCTAGGAACCGTGGCGTCCAGATCACGGCAGCCGAGGGAGCGATGGACGGCCACCTGTACCACTCGACAGTTGATGGATCGACGGTGACCGTACAGATCCGGCGCAACTACATGAGAAGTGAGGTGGCGAGGACTGACCTCCATCAGGCGCAGGTCGAACGTGGTCAGTTGGTCAGGCAGCGAGCTTCGGTTGCACAGTCGGCTGAGACTCCCGAGCTTTCAGAGCGATTGATCCAGATCGACGGCTTGATCGACGATCTTGAGCAACGAATGGCAGACCTAGAATCGACCGTTGCATCGATGACCGTGGAGAGCCACAGCTTTCCATTGACAGGAGGGATGGATTGCCTCCTGAGCCAGTAATTGCTCAGCAACGGTCGAGACATCAGCCTTCGGCTCCAACAGTCCTTCGATCCCTTGTACTACCAAGGGCTCTACGAAGAACTCTGCTACGCCTACGGTTCCGAACTTGGATCAGACATTCAAACGGTCGCCGGTCGAGTACCGATCTACCCGGACATCCGAGCCCAGTGGGTTGAGAGTGGCAGCACCAGAAAGATCCTGACGACCAGCTACATGGCTGTCAGCAGATACATCAGTAGTGAGCCGTGTCCCAGTGACTTTGAAGGCCTCGATCCGATCCTCACGCAAGTCCGCCAGGAGTTCTGGAGATCAAGGTACCGAGGCGATCTTGATAGCACCGGCCATTGGTCGAGAGAGGTGGCTGACACCTGGCATGAAGGCGACGTTCTAGGTGTCGGTTGTATCCGTGTCGGATTGACGACTGATCGAAGATCCGGATTGCAGAAGGTGACCGTCCGTCACTCCCCGATTCTTCAAACACTCTGGGACTGCCACGAGAAGAACCCTTATCGAAGCAAGTATGTGGCCTTTGCGACTCTCATGTCGCCCGAGGAAGCATCGGCGATCTACGGGGAACAGCGGGTCAAGCCCTTTATTCAGACCCTTGGAAACTACGGGACTGGCACTGGCTACCAAGTAGTCAGGATCTGGGAGTACTTCGATGTTGGAATCGGGCGATGCAAGCCTACGAAGGCGACGTTCATCGGTGACATTTCAGGTGACCCGATCAAGGTCGAGCCTAATCCCTTTGGCATCCTCCCGTGCTCCTGGTACATCAACTTCCTTCCTGACCACTGCAAGCGACCCATCGGTCGGATTGCGATGCAGCGTCCGTCGCAGGATGCGATCAACGACGTGATGCACTACCTGCGGAAGAACTTCCAGTCAGGTCAAGGCATCGACATCGTTGACACCAACAGTTTGTCTGAGGAAGGGTTGGAGCAATGGCGGTCAGGTGATCCTGATGCGATCATCGAAACCGATAAAGCCCTCGATACACCGCCGATCCTCAGAGTGCCGGGTCGAGCTGTTCCACAGGGAGTTCTGGAGTACTTGGCGGAAGTCACCAAGGAGTTCAACAGCACTAGCAACTTCAGCGAACTTGACCGTGGAGCGTTGCTGAACAGTAAGCGGACTGCAACTGAGATTGCCACGCTTCAGAACGCACTGAACCTCAACACCAGCCTTACCACGAAGAACACCCTGGAGTACCTGGAGACGCTGATGCGAGTGGTCTACGAGATTGCCAAGCAGTGGGATCGAGCCCCGGTCACGGTGAAGATTGACGGGCGGTCACTCAAACTCAATGATCCATCAGAACCGATCTCGCAGCTGCACAAGTACCTGGAGCAAGAAGCCAGGATTGTTCTGTCTAGCGACGTGGTGACAGCTGAAGACGACCGGCTGAAACGGATGGAGGCTCAGCAGACGCTGATGCAACTGTTGCCATTGGTCGGGCAGTCGATTGACCCCGAGTGGTTCGTCCGGCAACTTCTTGAAGCAGCAGGTGTCAAGGACATCGATGCAGCGATCCAGCAGACGCAACAGGGACAGACCGTTGGTCAAATGCCGGGTCAAGAGCAGATGCAGGCACCGCTTCCAGGTTCAACAACCAACCCTCTACTTCAACAACAGTCCGGCTACCAAGCCGCCTAAACAACAGTGGAGAACAGTACCAGTGAAACCAAGGTCACCAACCTACAGTTCAGTGACTTTTGGAAAGAAGATCCGATCCACCCGGACGGAGAGAAGACGGGAGACGACCGTTCTACCAAGGACGACAACGTTGAGATGTCAGGTGACCCGGAGTCACCAGCCAACGGCGATAACGAGAGCGAGGACGAGGAAACGACCGAAGACTCGGACGACCAGCTGACGTTAGAGCCAGACACAGAACTTGAACAACAGATCAAAGACCCGCAGGTTCTCAAACGCTTGCAAGACAGGCACCGAGGACTTGACAAGTTGGTCGAACGCAACAAGCAAAAGCAGGCAGAACTCGACGAGAAGTCAGAACGCTACCAAGTGTTCGAGACATACGACGCAGCCTTCAAAGACAAAGATCACGTCGGGCCAGCCCTGAAGCACATGATCGAGCAGCTTGCGAAGTTCCACGGGGTCACCAGTGAAGATTTGATCGGGTCGCCAACTCAAGGGGAGACAACGGCCACCGCTACAGATCGGAAGTTCGAGTACGAGACAGACCGTGCGGTCTACGAAGCAGCAAGGGAGGATGCGATCAAACACATCGAGTCCACCTATGGCTTGAAAGACCTTCAGTCTGAGAGACAAGCGAGATCCCAGGGTCAGGCCGTTGAAGCAGCTGTTCAACGGCACTTCGAGGTTACGGCCCGCAAGATTGCAGCAAAAGAAGCAGGGTGGAAGTTGACCAAGGAAGCCTTCCGTCAGGCCGTGAAGAACAACCCAGGATTGCAGCCAGAAGCGGCGGTTCGACTGGAGTTCTACGACGACCTGAAGAAGCACCACAGTCAACTGGTCAACCGGTCAGCCTATCGTCCGCAGGACATGGCTGAACCCATCCAGAAGAAGGAGAAGCCTCGTGTCGATCCACGATACGCACGCTTCAGTGACTTCCTCAGTTAGCTTCAAATCCTTCGGTCAACCAGCGTCGATCCGGCTGTCCACAGCTGAGTTCGGCGGGGAGGTAATTGGCACGATACGACAACTCAACAATCAACAACGACGCCCTCGCAATGGCGTTCAACGAATACGTCACTCGGACGGCACTACCAATCGCCGCCCGTCGTTACGGCTTCGTCTCCGGTGTCCTTGGAGCAGAGGCCGACATCTTCAAAAGGGGAGATTCCAGCTGGGCTGGGATGGAGCGAATCCAGACCATTTCCGGCAACAAGTACGAGTTCATGCTGGAGCCTGCAAGGGCCACCTATGCATCAACCGTTCAGGGTTCCTCTGAGTTAGCCGCACTGACGGCATCCATGCCTAACCAGCACGGTGCCAACGAGTTCGGACTGACGTTGATCCCGATCAACGAGCACATCCCGAACAGCCGCTTGCAGCGATTGCAGGGGCCGAATCTGAAGGGCGCACCTTACGTCGATCAGATGTTCGAGAAGATCCGGCGAAACTGGATCTACACGTTGGCAGCTGGGTTCTCCAGCAACAACAACCAGTCCGATTCAGCCATCGGTGGATGGAACTATGCGATTGCCAGTGGCAACGTGTACGGCAACGTTGATCGAAGCGATTCGACGAACGCCGACTACCGAGGAGTGACGGCCAGCGTCTCCGGCGCAGCCCTGACATTGGCGGACATCGATAGTCTGCGGATCAACGTGATGGCCAACGGTGGCCTGCCGACCTTTGCGGTCTGCAACGCCGCTGTCATGAAGATCGTTTACAACCTGGTTCGAACGGCTGGAGGTCACAACCTTGTCCAGTACGAGAACGGTGGTGACCGGTTCCTATACTCGGCACCGTACTTCTCCTATGCAGGCATTGCCTTCCTATTGGACGAGCAGGCACCGTCGCAGACCTTGGGTGTATTCACCCCAGACACTTGGTCGGTTGTGGTCAACGAAGGCGGGTTCAACGTCAACGGCATCATGGACAACCCAGGCACCGTTCACGGCTCGCTGTTCAGAGCATCGTGCTACGCAGGTCTGTTCTGCAAGATCCCCGGACACAACGGAAAGATCTACGACATCATCACGTAAGGCGTTGGTGGTGTCTGACCAATCAGTCATCACCTAACAGCCATCAGGTGAAAACTCACGAAGGGCCCCAGCAATGGGGCCCTCTACTTTTGCCAGATGACTCTTTCAGACCTGATTGGCTTGCAGGCGAGTTTCCTGGTGGCCGACCTGGACAACTATGCCGCCAGCGGATCATTGACACCACCACCCTCCGGATCAGTGGTTCCGCAGATCAACTATGCCGTCCGAGCCATCGGTCGGATGATTCGGCAGTTCAAGCCGTTGGTCAGTTTCACTGTTGTCCCCAACGTCCAATCCTACAACTACCAGGGCTCAGCCTTTCAACTGAGGATGACCGAGGTCATCTCGGTGACCATTGCTGGATCAGCCCTGAAGAACTGGGCAAGACAACCGGGTCTGTTCTCGTTCCCTGAGATCCAGAAGAAGTATCCGAGTTGGGCGACAACTGTCTCAGGAACGCCAGTCGCAGCCTTTCAACTGTCCAATGAACTATGGCTTTACCCGAGGCCGAGTTCTGCCTTCCAAGCCTACGTTGCTGGCTTCTACATTCCACCCGATCTAGTCAACGCAGCTGATGTTCCGGATCTACCGGTCGAGCTTCACGAGTCCGTTGCTTTCCTGGCATCGGTCTACGCAGCAACGCCGTACGTCACCGAGGAAGAAGGGTTGGCTCGAATCCAGGCATACAACGCAGCCTGGGCTCAGTTCATCCGTGACACCCGTGAGCGTAACGACCGAATGTTCGGGCAATCCAGTTATGCCCGAGGTGTCCAGTAATGACCCTCCGGCAGATCATTGATCTGAAGAACGACTTTGAGCAGCGGCTCGGCAACTACCGGGGGATTCCGTCAGATGAAGAGTCGGTCGATCAACTCAATCATGCGCTGAAGATCTTTGGCACGAAGCTGGCGATGTTCGAGCCGTCAGTTGCTGTCACCCTGGCGTCAGGTGTATCGGTATACGACCTTCAAGATACAACGGTCTTCAGCCGTCGAATCCTCATCCCTCGATCACTGATCGTCAACGGGCGACCACTGGCAAGTTCATCTGCCACCCAATCAAATCTTTGGTCACTCCAGGAGCTTGAGGCACAGCACCCGTATTGGAGGAACAGTGGCACAGGGTCACCGATTCTTGGATGCTGGCCAGGAAACCGGCAGTTAATCTGTTGGCCCGCACCAACGCCCGCAGTGGTCAGCGGTGGCAGCACCTGGCTGTCAGGCACCTACATCCCTGGTGCCATAAAAGCTGATGGAACTTATTTGCCGGGAGGCTTCGATGTCAACTATCTCGATTCGACACCTGACCTTGATGACACGTTGCATGAGGCGTTGGCCTTCTTAGCAGCCGTCTTAGCGGGAACACCCATTGCTTCAGACCAAGTGGCATGGCGGAGAATGGCTGACTACAACATCCTATGGACTGACACCGTTGAAGAGATCCGGCGGTCTAACCGCAACGCCCTGAGTCCGTTCGGAACAACGAGAGGTGGCTACTGGAGGCAGGGCTACCGAGGCCGGTAGTGACCCAATACGTTGAACTCTCACCGTTCCTAGGAGTCGTCAGCAGTCTTTCCAACGTAGCCATTGATCCCAAGTACGCCGGAGACATCCGCAACCTACGGATCGAGGACGGCGAGTTGAACGTTCGGTGCGGCTACCGAAGTTTAACGTCAGCGGTCTCAGGATCAACAGCTGTCAAGCACTTCAACTATTACGCCGGTTACACGGCCAGCGGGCTCATTCCTGTCAGCGAGTACATCTCAATTGAGCAGCGGTTCGGAACCGTCCGACCGTTCTCAGTTTCAGCCAGTGGTTGCGCCCGTACTGAGATAACAGCCAGCGGATCGTCGCTCAGCCTTTACAACAGCTATTGGCGAGGATTGACGTGGCAAGACCGGGCGTTCCTTTGGAACTACAACGACACCACTTATCCACTGGCCCAATACACGCTCGGGCAGGTTGATAGCTGGCGGGCAATCAAGGTTCCAATTGCACCTACCAATGGGCGGACAGACCGGATCTCAGTCGTCTACGCCAAGGACGCCAGTGGTCTCCTTAGATACCGAGAGTTGACTTGGGCGGGACTCGATGTTTCGACGGAAGTCACTTACACCGGCAACGCTACATCGGCGAATTCAGGGGTGACCACGGATACCCTTTCAATCGCCCATGTCACCTCAGCCAGTGGCTTGGCGAGTTTCACTGTTGACCTGAACGGCTTGACCGCAGGCATCCAGGACTGGACTTACAACGACTGTCTGTTCTTCACCCTGAACCCACGGTCTTCTTCGTTCAAGATCAACGCTCAGTCGATCAAGGTCACGCTGACGAACAACGACGGAAGTCCAATAACCGTCGATCTAGCCACGAACGCCGGAGAGACGACGCACGGCGATCTAGGTGTCTACTCGTTCTTCACGGACAAGACCCGTGGCGACTGGGACAACACCAGATACCTGAAGGTCGAGTACCAGGTCACCGCTAGTTCCGCATCCGCTGTTGACAACCGGCTGGACATGGGCAAGGTTCAGATCGGAGGGATCACAAATTGGAAGTATCCGGTCACCCTCGGATACAGCTACTACGACGAACTAGGTGGCTATGAGAGCGGGATCGGGGGAGCCGGGACATTAGACCAAACATTGCTCCAGGGATCACTGATCAGTCTTCAGGGAGTTGGATCGAGGTATCTCGGCACCATTCCAAGGGTCACCGTTCAGGTCAGTCCTTGGAACAGTCCAACGCCGACTGCAACCAGGTTGTACGTCCAGGATCAGACTAAATGGCGAAGAGTCGCCAGTCATCCGGTTTCAAGCCTCACCTATCTGTTCAGCGAAACCAGTCAGTCCATCCAAACACTCGACGAGTACCAGATCACTCCTTATCAGCACGACAACATTGTTTGCGCCGCAGTTATCAAGGGAGCCTGGATTGTCTGGGGCTACCGTGGTGGAGCATCGAACATCCGGCATTCACGGATCGGAGATCCACTGAGACAGGCGAGTGACCTCGACCTGGAATCAGATGAAAGTCGAGGGGCGACCTTCACCCTCTCTGACACATTGCAGGATGAGCCGGTCGCCTTCTATCAAGTCGGCAACGCCATCATCGTCCTCGGCCAACAGGCGTGCTACGCACAGGTAGGTGATCGACCGTCGAACCTCACTCGGCCGCAACGAATCGCAGGATCGTATGGATGCATCGGATTCGAGGCGTCCTGTAAATGGCGGGATGATCAGGGAAGGGAAGGAGTGGCATACGTCAGTGCTGACGGCCAGTCGGTTTACTTCGTGACCGTTGATGACAGCTTCAACGGCAACACCGGATTCCTTTACTACGAAGTGACACGGAACGTCCGGGGCCTGATGAAGTCCTTCCTGACCAATTCAGTGCTGACCAATCCTGAAGTCGTGATGATGGGTGTTGATCACCGATCTGACGCCCTTTGGATCGTCTATGCCAGCCGAGCAATGGTTTACCGGAGGCCCAGCTTGGTCGATGGTCAGAGACAATGGGAATTGTACGAATACAACATCGGATCGAGCGACTTCGACATCGCTTCAACTTTCCACTGGGTCAAGCTGAACTTCAGCCAGGACTGGGGGATCAGAGCGATCCGGATCAACGGGGTGATCGATGAACTGGAGTACGACAGCAGTCAACACTTCGAGCCGATCACCGGCACCAACCGAGACGGCGGGTCAGCAGTTTTCTCAGACAAGATTTACTGGCAGTCCAAGCGGTTCGACTTTGACCGGGCGATGAGGCTTTTTGGTGTCCGGGTGATCCGGGATGACAGCACTGATCAACCCACGTTCATCGTTGATTCCGACCGACAGACTGACAGCTGTTCCTACGCTGTCGGCAAGAACCAACTCCGGTTCTCACCGATGACCAGGGGCTACACCTTCCAGATCAAGATCAAGGTTCCCGAGTCAGCTGAAGCACTGACGAAGGCTGTTCTTGAGTTTCACGGGCCGGAAGGAAAGCGGAGAGCTAGTTAGCTCCGGTTCATAATGGGCTTCTGGAAAACCCTCCGACTATTAAGTACGGACAAGTTCGGGTCATCAAGGCGACCCGAGTCAAAGATCCGCTTCTGCACACCGTGGCTGACGGCTACCACGTGTTCTCCTTCGATGACTGGGCCTCGTTCTCTTTCTACATTCAGAAGCGGATGACCCAGTACCACCGCTACATCTACCGGGGTCAAAGGGAAGCGGAGTGGCCACTGGAGACCTCGTTCGAGAGAGAGTGCAACAAATACGGCATATCAGAAGCTGTCCGGGAAAAGCGTTTGAAGGAGCACCTGGAAGGATTCAGGCAAGCAATCAGGGGCCGTGAGGAAGGTCATGTTGACAAGTCCGACGACGATGAGGTCTGGGTACTGGGACAACACTATGGTTTGGCCACGCCTTTGCTTGATTGGACAAAATCCCCGTTCGTCGCCGCCTACTTTGCGTTCCACAGTCCTGAACCGAGTGAGACGGAACTTCGAGCAGTTTGGGGCTTTTATCCGAATCGACTGGTCAAGGCTGGATTGGTGAAGGTCATCGATCCAGAGTCCAGTTTCAACTCTCGTCTCCTGTCCCAGAGGGGAGTATTGACGAAAGTCGAAAAACCCGGCAGTATCGAAGAACACATCATGGGTGTCTACAACGGGAAGTTGTCCCGAAAAAACGGGATCATGAAATTCCTCATTCCCGACCGAGAGCGGGAGATTGCATTAAAGGCACTGAACCAGATGAACATTAACCATATGTCGCTGTTCCCGGATCTGGAAGGTGCCAGTCAGTACTCCAATCTTAGACTGCAATTCGACAAGTACTAGCCTCTACTTCAGCGTGAATCGCACTCTCACGGCTTCTGGAGCCATCGATTACCAGGAATGGCGGATCGAGGACAGTGGAGCTTCGGTGATGGTCAGGATCAGCCGACCCGAGTCAATGGTCTACCAGCTGACGAACAGCGGGCCAGATCCTTTGGCACCATTGAGGTTGATGGGCGAGGCACACAGGTTGGCCGTCGAAGCCGGAGCATCGATCCTCATCGTTGCTTCTGAGGAACTCGACAGTCCGACGAAGACCAGATGGCTGATACGAGCAGGGTTCAAACCGCAGATGATTGTTATGACTAAGGAGATTGCAGGTGACCAGTAGTGCCACACGCCGCACCAATCGTTGGTGGCCTGGGGCTAGTTGCTGGGCTGATTGAAAACGAGAAGAACAGGAGAGCCGCATCAGAGGCAATGGACGCTTCGATGTCGGCGCAAGACCGTGCGTTCGCCTTGCAGAAGCAGCAGTTCGATCTACTGAACTCGATCCATCAGACACTTTGGAACAAGGTGGCTCAAGCAGAGCAGGCAGGACAGTTCAGCCCTGAATGGCAGGTCGAGCAAGCCAAGCGTGACATCGGAGAGTACGAGAGCAGGGACATGGGCAATCTCGCCGGGGCACTAAGGGTCGCCTACGGTGGTTTGCCTGGATCTGAACAAGGTGTCCGTCTGGATGCCGTGAAGGAGAAGTACCGCAATGATCTGGGCCGACTGACCACAGGCATCCGCCAACAGTCGATCTTCAACATGCTAAACGCCTACAACCAGACACGTCCGGATCTTCCGGCGACCGTCGCTCAAGGATTGGGGCAGCAAGGAATGTTCCAGGCACAGAACGGTCTGGGGCTGGCTCAGTACTACAACAACCGAGTACAGAACCCTGCTGGATTCTTCAGCGCATTGATGCCCTACCTTAGTCAGCTGGGTCAGAAGCCAGTGCAGCAGCAGCCACAGCCATACCTTGGTTGGTATCCCGATACTACGATCACCGGTGATCCGAACAACGCCTAATGCCATTGTTTGACGGCTTCACTGATCAGCAGAACCCAACGGCCTTTGGTGGCCGAAAGGCGGGAACCGATGTCCCGACCGGGGAAACCCAGGTTGCTCCGGGCACCTATGGCACCCGACCAGCTTATCCACCGGCAGGGACGGTCTACGACCCGGTGAACAACCAGAGTGTCCGATCCGACAGTCCGTCGGTCTACAACGACCTCGATCCAACCCACCTGTACATCAAGGATCAGTTGGCTGGAACGGTTGTTCGAGACCGGAACATTGATTACTACTTCAACAAGGAGAACATCGGCAAGACAGCTGAGCAGATGGAGCGGGAGGAAAAGGATCGACGTGATCAAAACGCCCAGCTTCAGCAGCTTTCAACCGGTCTAAGTCAACTGTTGTCAGTTCCTCAATTTGACGACACAGCAATGAACCAGCGGTATGACCAGCTTCGAACGATGGCCGGTCAGATGCCAGTTCCGCCGGCACGTCCTGAGCTTCATCAGCCCAATAACTGGCAGATGCTCGGTGCAGGACTTGGGGCGATCTTTTCACCAGATCACGCCTTCGACATCCTCAGCACGCCACTTGCCTGGGGCTTGCAGGATCAGGAGCGCAGGTACCAGGATCTACAGAATCAGTATCAGGGGAAGATGGCCCGTTGGCAGCAAGTCTATGGGTTGACCCATGAACAGGCACAAGTGATGGCACAGCGGGAACTGACGCACTACGAGGCGTCGGCACGGGCGATGGAATCGTCGATCACCCGAGACTTCGAGGCAAGAAAGTTCAATGCCGAATCAGTCAACCGCTGGAACGAGAAGGTTGCTGACATGAAGAACGAGATCAGCAAGCTATCGATCCAGCAGACGACTCAGCTGGCCCATGAAGCGTTGAAAGCATCACTTGATCCATCGGCACCACCGATCATGCGTGCCAAGGCAGCGTTGTTCGTTGAGGCGTTGACCGGAACGAAGTTCGACGCATTCATCGGTGAGACACCGCAGAACCAGCAGATGATGCTGGACAACAGCTTGAAGGACATTGAGTACCAGTTCAAGAGCCGTGATTACCCGTTGCAGCTTCAGGGCAGGCAGATTCAGAACCAGCACACCTTCCTTGAGAATCAGCAGCTGGGCATCAACAACCGGTACCTCGACGAGAAGAACCGCAAGGAACTCCAGAAGCTAGATGCTGAGATCACCAACCTCGGTAGTCAATCTAGTGATCGAGATCAGCGGTTGCGCAACTACTTGTCCGGTGGTGTCAATGCTGACCGAATTCAGTCGGGACTCCGGCAGTGGAGTGAGAGCAGGCAGAAACTGACCGACGACATCAACCGGATGCAACTCCAGATGGAAGGGTTGGTTGAAGGCAAGGGCGGGTTGAGAGACCAAGCGGAGAAACTGGTTCCTGGAAAGGGGCTGAACTTTGGTTGGGATCGAGCGAAGGCCGTCGAGCAGAAGATCGAGGAATTAAAGGCGGGCAGCCCGGCTTATCAAGAACTGAACAGTAGTCTCGCCAAAACGAAGACCGCATCTGAAGAAGCTGATCAGCAGATCAAGAGATTGCAGGGAACGTGGGACGAGATCGGTAGGCCGACGTTGGACGGAAGTGACCTGGGAGCGAAGTATGAGGGGCACTCCGATTATCGTTGGGGAGCCAGTGGAGCCGGAGGTTCCTTTGATTGCAGCAGTTTCACTCAGTGCGTTTACAAGGATCAAGGGGTGAAGATCCCTCGAACAGCGCAGGAGCAGTACGACGCCAGCACAGCGGTTAGCCCCTCGGATCTACGACCTGGTGACCTCGTGTTCTTCCATGACAACCAGAGTGATCGAACGGTCAACGTCCACCACGTCGGCATCTTCATTGGATACGACGATCAGGGCAGACCGTTGATGAGGCACGCCAGTTCAGCGAAGGACGGGGTGATCACAGTTGACCTTCAGAAATACAGTTCTGGAAAGCGGATGCAATTGCTCGGAATAAGGAGGCCGAAGGCACTGGGTGACAAGTAGTGCCAGAGCCACAGGACAGCTATCGGTCGTTCAATGACTGGGTAGACAAGAATTCAGGGGCGACCACCGGTGCGTCACCGCAGGGAGTGACCGGTCGAGCCAGTGCGTCACCGGGTGGCTACAAGTCATTCAACGATTGGGCGGCCAGTGATCCCTTCAAAAGTGCCCACGGATACATCGGTGACCACCCACCTGGCTACTATGATCCTGGTGGCTTCCTGACGACGCCAGCCAACCTATCAACCCTTGAATCAACGTTAGCCAGCTATGACTTCAACGTCCATGGCAGACGGACGGATGGAGCGGTTGACGACCCGATCAGGTCAGCATTAAAGAAGGAGCTTCAAAGCTATACAGATCTTCAGGGGCAACCGGTCGAGTTTTCACATTTGCCGCCTGAAGTTGTACAGAACGCATACCGCACAGCACTGGGGAAATCCGAGTCCACGATCCGAAACCGGCAGATCCAACCTGGAACCTGGAACACCACGACCATCGACCAAGCAGATGAATTGGCCGGATCGACGGGGACAAAGCAGTTGATGGGAATCATCGATCTGGCGGTTCTTGGAAAGCCTGGTTTCGGGTCAATCGATTACAAGGGACGGCAGGAGATCAAGGGGCTGATCGAGGATGGTGAGTGGCAGAAGGCCCGGTCAGCAGCCCTTCAACTTCTGACCAGTAAATACGGGTTGGAGGCCGGTGTCAAGCGTGCCCAAGAATCCGGGCTGACAGACCTGCCGATGTCACCGACCGAACAGCAGCGTCTGCGGTCGATGCAAGGAGTGGTTGAAGATCCGTTCTCACCTGAACGGGTGTACGGGTTCGATGTCAAAGGCTTCGATGACCATGGCTTCAAGGTTCAGAGCGTCCCTATCGGGGAAGGATTGAGCCGCTTGATCAACCAGGCTACTCCCTTCTCAGCCGACCCATCCCAGACATCCCTGGAGGTGGCTACCCAGAACATCCACTCAGTGCCACAGGTGCTGAGAAAGAGTTGGGCGATGGCCATCGACGCAGGTACGTTCGCCGCCCATCAAGCTGGGTTACCAGTTGAGCATCTGCCGATTGCCAGCCCAGAAAACCTTCAACAGATGGAAGGATTGGCCGGATCTAACCGAGTGACAAAGGCCGCTGATCAAGGGGCCAGATTGCTCCAGTACATGGTTCCTGTCTTAGGTCAAGCAACCATCGGAGCGGATGCGATCGATGTTGGAATCGATGCCGGAAAAGAGGGATTGCCGAAGGCAGCCGAGAACTTCGTCAGCGGTCTGATCAAGGGTGCGAATCCGTTCGAGCCAGGCATCTATCCGGAGGAGCGGGTCATTCGTGCGATCACTGGAGCCCTGCTGATCTATGGTGCCAAACACGGTATCGAGGGGCTGAAGGATCGATACCAGTCGATGAAGCTGGGGCAGGAACTCGGCATTCCAGCAAGTCAAGCAGGCCCGATCATTGATTTGCTCCGGCAGTCAATCAAGGCTTCACCTGATCTACGTTGGCTTGAAGAAGGATCGAGCCCACCAAAGGACTTCAGGAAAGTTCTAAACGATCCAGGGCAGGGGTTGATTGAGCGACAGCAGGCCATCCGTCAGGCGGTCGCCAATGCACCGGCTGATACGTTGGCTGATGTTAAGACTGGACTTGACCATATCACTGATCCAATCGAGAGTCGGACACGCCCTGAAATGCCTGAGTGGTTGAAACCACAGTCGGTCGAGCAAACACCGATGGATCTTCAGCCTCACACTGAACCACCGGCCCAGACGATCAATGAGTCAGGCAGAGCAGCAGAAGCGAAGACCAGGCTTCAGCGGCTTGGTATCAAGGTTGAAGCGGAGCAGCCAGGCATTCAACGTGTCTATTCGGGCGACGACTTTCAGCAGGCATTGCAGACGAAGTTCAACTATCCAGCCGATCAAGCGTTGGCGACACGAAAGATTGCCGACGCAATGGCTGAGACTTGGGCTGGCAAAACCGGGGGCTCGGTTGAGCAGTGGTACAAGGATCGGATCTACGGGGTTGGTGGGAAGGACGGCGGCAAGTCCGGCGGTCAAACACTTCACCAGATCCCCGTTGAGGTCGCACGCCAGATTGACATCCCGGTTTCATTACCGACCGACGAACGATTTGTCCAGGCGGTTAAGAACACCGGTGGAGCAGAGATCACTGCTGAAGGCCTGATCATGAATCCGGTCAGGTATCAGCATCCAGATCAAGCCTACGAGCAAAGTCTGCGAACTGGAGTCTTTTATCTGCCTGACCCAAGAGATCCCAACACAAGGTTCTACCGGAGGTCGATGGCCTGGCACGGTGGAAGTGAACGGATCGAGGGCGAGACGATGGTCAAGAGACCGCTGGTCGTCAAAGGGGCGACCGGTGGTAAGGTGCCCGCCAATGCTTATGACCAGCTTCAACAGTCCCTGTTCGAGCAGGCAGCGGATCAGGTCGGCCCCTCAAGCTACAAGGAACTAAGGGAGCAGTACTTCAAGACGGTCGGGTTGAGGCCCACAGTGGAACAGATCAGGGACTTCTTGCAGCGCAACGGTGGCGACCCCTCGGTAGCACATGAGATCGTCCGCCAAGGTCAGAACAACAACAGGGCCATCCACGCATCCTTGGAGAACGTCATCATCAACCGTGCCCGGAACAGTGGGTACGACTCGATCCTGGGCATCTCGAACCGGAAGACCGGACCGTACTTGAGCGAACTCATCGATCTCAGAGAGTCCCATTATCCAAGCCCTTACGGCGAGTACGAGATCCACCCTCACTTTGAACGGAGATACAATGAAGAACATGAATCAGGAGCCACGTTTGCTCCTCACACAGGAGGAGATGGAGGCCGTCCAGAGCCTGCTTCCCTCAGATCAGCAGGTCTTCTGGAGAGTCTTGAAGGACAAACCGGAGATGTCAGTCCTAGAGTTAGTGCGCCAAATAAAGGAAGCGTCCTAGCCAAGGGCGAACTAGCCTTCGGTCGAGCAGAACCGGGGGACTTCAGGGATCGACTGATCGAGGCTAAACAAGCGAATCCCCACGGTGCATCGGTGACCGTCTATGAGCCCCGAGAATACGAGGGCTTCAAGACGTTCCTCAGTGCAAACGGAAAGGCTGGCTACGCTGTTACGCCAGATGGAGACATCATCAGTGTCTTCAAGCATCCTGACGCCCCTTATCGTGGACTTGCTCAGGCAGCTGTCTGGGATGCAGTCCGCCACGGTGGTAATCGGTTGGATGCCTTCGACACCATCCTTCCTCACCTGTACAGTGAGTCTGGTTTCAAGGTGGTAGCACGACTACCGTTCGACCCCGACTATGCGCCGGAAGGATGGGACTATGGGAAGTTCGGCGATTGGAACGGCGGAAAGCCAGATGTCGTGTTCATGATCCACGATCCCAGTGCTCCAAAGTATCAGCCTGGAGACGGGGTGACCGTTGATAGTTATGACCAAGGGATAGCAGCGCAGAAGCAAGCACTGAGGGAGCTACGCCGACCAAAGCCAGCACCTGAAGGACAGCCCCAGTTGTTCCAGCGAGGTAAGTCTGCGAAGGCATCCATCGAATTCCTTGACTCAGGTCAAGCGGTCATCAGAGCCCTGAAGAATCCGGACTTCAGTTCAGCGTTACACGAGCTTGGGCACCTTGCTCGAAGGGAGTTATATCGAGACGGAATCTTTGATGCCAGTGATCGAGGGATCGTTGAAGATTGGGCTGGAGTGAAGGATGGAAGATGGAACACCGCAGCTGAGGAGAAGTTCGCCCGAGGATGGGAGAGATACTTCGCAACAGGTAAAGCACCGACCGACGCACTGATCCCGATCTTCGAACAGATCAAGGGGTGGCTGATCGGTGTTTATCAGAAGATCGTCGGATCTGCGATTGACATTGATGTGTCACCAGCGGTCACCAAGATCTTCGACCGAATGCTGGGAGGGGAGCGGTCGGCAGAAGCGATCAGGGAACAACAGGGGTTGCTCGGTGTTGACTCCAGTGATCCAAGAATTGATCCGAGTTCACCGGCTTACAACCAGGACTTCGTTGATCAGATCAAGGATGTTCTTGGCGGTGGTCGAGAGGTTGAGAATCGATCAGCCGGACAAGTGATCGACGATGCTCAGGCGATCAAGGACGACCAGTTGTTCCAGGGCCGTGGCCGATCCGGTGAATCAATGGATCGGCAGCAGTTCCAGGCAGCACTGGAGGACATGGCTGTCTACTCAGCTGAGGAGTTCAAGGGGATGCCTGAAGATGTCCAGCGGAAGAAGATCGAGGAAGCATTCAAGCTGAACGGCAACCAGTCGGCAGCAGTGATGAAAGTTGTCGCAGAGATCCGGGCCATTCCGAGGATCAATGAGATCTGGGACAGCAGTACCAAGGCTCAGGTCAGTGACATGCTGACCAATGAATTTCCAGGAATTCCGAAGGTTCGACATCAGCAGGCGATGACACGGGCGAGAACAGCCATCGGAGCATCTGTTGGCCGCATGTACGACTACCAGCCGCTGAAGCCTGAGTACGGATGGAACTTAGCAGCTGATCTACTTGATGCTTCGGAGATCCAGAAACAGGGATACGGGGACGGAATCAAACACATCGAGGATGCGATTGGTCAGAAGTTGCCGGAAGTCAGGGACTACGTTGAAGCCTGGGGACACCAGGTGTCTGACCTAGGTGACTCGACCTTCGATCAGGCGGCCAATGATCCATCCAGAGCTTCAGCAGCACAACAGTATTGGAAGACCGGTGGCACTGCCATCGATGAACTCCGGCTCATCCCATCCATCCATCCGCTGACAGATCGTCAGTTCAGCCCGTTGGTTCGGGAGGAGATGGGCAAGCTGGGAACGCTGATCCTTCAGACCCTCAACGGTGACAAAGCTGTTACTGCCGAATTCTTGAAGCACCTCGGTCTATCGGCAGATCAAGTGCGTTCAACGATGAAAGTTGTTGACGAGAATCTGTCAGCTAACAAGATCAATGAGATCTGGGATTCAACGGGTCAACAGTTCGGACGAACCTCTGAGCAGATGGCCAAGGAGTTGCCCGGCATCGCAAGAACCAGGCACAACTATGCGATCACCGCAGCCAGGAAGATGGCTGATGAGCCGCTGCTGACACGACCAGTCTTCGAATATCGGAAGGGCCGGATGGATCGAAGGTTTGACACCGGTCGAAGGGTGGCCGTCGTGGGGGGCCGTCAGGTCACCGTTCCACAGGACATGCTAACCGACCTATACCACCAGGTCGAACACGTCTTCAGTGATCGAGATGTTCCCAAGGGGGCACCCATCAATCCCCGGCGATTGCTCCCAAACATGTGGGACGAGAGCCGGTACATTGAGCATGTCAGTCACCGCAATGAATGGCTCCAGCAGTGGACGGTAGGACACCGAGAACAAGCGGTCACCGCACTGACGAAGGAACTTGTCAGCTATAAGCAGCGGATCAAGGAACAACTGGGGCCACTCATCGGAGACCCGAAGGCACGGCAGCTGATCATGCTGTTCGCCGAGAAGAAGCTACGGCCCCAAGGCATCACTGATGCTGAGTGGCAGGCAAACAAAGACGCCTACAATCTCCAGCAGCTGAAGGCGGCAAGACCGCAGGACTGGCAGGCAATCGAAAAGTCAGCACAGTGGTTCAAGGGTCAGTACGACCATCTGTTCGAGCGGCTGAAGAACCTCAGTGACACCTTCGGAACACCGGAGCCTTTGTACCGGCAGGACTACTTCACTCACATATCAGAAGAAGCCAGTGCCTGGGATCACTTGTTCGCCGGAGACATGTCCGGGGGATCAGTGGGTGACTATCGGAAGAACGCTCCATCCAATCGATTCCTAAAGCGAAGGTTGACGGATCGAACGCAGTACGACGCTGTTGTCAACTTTGAGGAGTATCTGAAGGTCAGTCTGTCTCAGCTACATCTGACGGAACCAGCGATTCGACGCCGAGTGCTTGCGAAGGCACTCCGGGATCAGACGATGGAGGGTGACATCCAGACGCTGGCTAACTACCTGGATAGCATGGCGGATGTCCTGACCGTCCGCAAGACCGGTGATCAGCCGACCACGTTGAGGACGCAAACGGACAACGCATTGATGGCAGCACTGGACTGGGTGACCACCAGAACAGCAGGGAACAAGATCGTAGGCAACATTCGATCAGCCCTGATGCAGACATCAGCAGTTCCTCTGGCCGTTCCATTCACCGGTGTCTCACATATCGCCCGAGGATCGATGATGAATCTGATGGCACTGACGGGCCGCACAGCTGACCTGATCGAGAGGTCGGACTTCATGACACGCAGGTATCCGCACGCCATCGGTGAAACGCCCAGTTTGATCAGCCCAATGGTTCAGCTGAAAGGTGGTGAGATCGGGCGAGGTCTGTTGAAGGGAGGGGAGCAACTGGCGGTCATACCGATGGAAGTGATCGAGCGAAGTTCAGCACGGGTCGTTTGGTATGCCAACTATTTGAAGGCCTTAGAGCCGATGGCCGGACGGATCAAGGATTTGAAGGGCCGTGCCGATGGATCAGCGGAGATGACAGCCATCGAAGACCGTGCCATTAGACAAGCGGACAAGATGACCGAACGGATACTCAGCGGTCGCTCCATCGGTGAAAAGCCACCAGCTTTTTACACCTGGTGGGGCCGAATTGGATTCCAGTTCCAGCTTGAAGTCAACAATTTCCTTCAGCTTTACGGGCATGACCTGATGTACGACGAGAATCGGGGAAGGAACGTTGGAACCGTTCAAGGGATGCAAAGACAGGCGGCACTATTGGTCAGCCTGTACCTGGCTAACAACATCTACCAGACGATGTTCAATGATCGACCGTTGCCCGACCCAATTCAGATGGCCGTTGATATGACGCAGATGGACGACAAGGATGATCCGTGGCGCACCTTTGCACGAAGGTTCGGTCGAATGGCCGGTGAAGCGTTGTCCATTGTTCCGGGAGGGTCACAGGTCGCCGGATTACTGCCCGAGACCAATGTTCTGGGAACAGGGATGTCCAGGAAAGACATTCTCGGCAGGACATCAGCTGGAGCATTCGCCAATGAAGGAACGGCCATCACATCAACCATCCGTCAGTCGATGAGTGGCAACGACTTCGGAGAATGGCTGTTCAACATCTTCACAGAATTGGGGATGCCATACGGCGGATCACAGCTGAGGAAGACCATTCGAGGAATGGAGGTTGCTGACACCGGTGAGATGAAATCGAAGACCAAAGACGGCAGCGAGGGAAGGGTGAAGTTCCAGACCACCGATCCACTTGATCCAGCCCGAGCATTGATCTTCGGCCCATATGGAACCGATGCGGGCAAGCAGTACATCGATGACCAGGGCAAGCCGAAGGAAGGGAGGAAGCCAGCCTATGGTGGAACTAAGTCACCGCTCGGGTCAGCGTACAAATCGCCGTACTAGCGATACAGTCTGCGGGCAGATTCCAGTGCTTGCATCCACTCCAGGTGATCAACGGGGTTGCCCTGGTCATCGAACATCCGAAAGCCCTCGAATCCGTGCTTCTTTTCCAGGCCGACGGCGAACGTAGCACCAGCACGGACAGTAGTGACCTCAACAGACTTGTCCATGCCCATGTCCTTGTAAGTCAGCTTCACTGGCTGATTGTGAGTGGAGTCAGAGGACGGACGATGGGCCGACCTCTACTTCAGCACCAATGATTCTTGCCGACGTACAAACATCGAACTACTGGAGTGCCACTAATCCGACAAGTGGTGGGATCATCAACACCACCCCGGTCACCTATGCGACACCGGGGATTAGCAGCCGTGCCTACCTTGCATCGATCAACGTTTGGAACACCAGTGGCAGCGGGTCAACCGTTGTTCAGGCGGCTTGCTCCGGAACTGTTCTCTGGCAGGGCGAGTTGACGACCAGCTGTCCAGGCATCTCGATGAACTTCGAGATCCCATTGCGTGGCATCGTTGGTGGCCCGATCACCGTTCAATGCTTGACGACCGGCCAGAAGGTCTGGGCGACTCTCAGCGGATTCTTCGACAGCCAGTAGCCATGACTGAACTTCTTCATCAGATTGGTGCCAACAGCCCTTGGGCAGCCATGGCAGGGTTCCTGTTGCACCAGGTGATCAAAGCATGGAACGCTGACCGGGCAGTCCTCACTCAGTTGCTAGGTGAATTTAAGGATGCGATCAATGAACTCAGATCAGCGGTCAACGGACTCAGTGATCGAATCGAGAGAGTAGAAGGGCAGCACTAACCTGGCTAGTCAGGAAGGGGTTCGACCGACCTGCGGGAACGAAGAGCGTAGTCATATCCCGTAGCCAGCCCTTGAATGCCCAGATCCACCTCAGGTGGTTTATTGTCAGGTGTGTTGCCACCCGGATAATAGTGCTCCACCAGACCACGAAACTTTCGTAGACCTTCAACCTCTTGCTTGCGCTGCCGACTCTTGTTGAGCTTCTCAAGTAGAACGAGGAAATCGGCTCGGTCAGACTCGTTCAGCTTCCTGAAGGATTTTCGCCAGTCTTGGGCACCCTGTGTCTCATAGGCCTTACGCCAAACAATGTACCGATCGGGCATGGATAGAATCTCTTTGAATCGATCTGGCGTGTCGCCGAAGGCATGGAAGAAGAACTTCGGGCTTGGAGAGACCACGCCACGAGTCGCCAACAAGACGCACTGCATTCCCCGTAGGTGCCTCCAATGCCAGCCCTTACTGACATGCCGCTTATTGACATCATTCATTGGGACGAACCGCATCGGAAATGCAGTCACGGCCACGCCGTACTGGTCGGCAAGATCCATGTTCACCAGCATCCGTTTGTACAGACTTTCCGGCTGATCGATGAAGTTAAAGAGAAGGTAGTTAGTAAATTCCTTGAGTCCGTATTCGGAGAGCAACCCAATTGCCGCCCGGTAGGGCTTTTCAATCCCATCATGATCAAACGCCAGTCTTACTGGATCGATGCAAATCTTGGAGAGCAACTCAGCTTTTTCCCTGGTGATTAAGCGGCAGTCCAATCCCTGATTGAAGTCAACCGATCTTTTCCGCTTGTTCCTTCGAGCCCCCATTTCAAAGCCAGCGTCAGCGATCTCGCCTATGATCGTTGGGAACTCATCCACACCAAGGATGTTGTTGTCCATCACGATGAGATGCTGCTTGGAGCCGAACTTACTTTCCACCCTTCTCAGCTGAGATTTGAGCGCATTGCTGAAACCAAACTTCGGCTCAAGGATTGGAACTGCGCAGAACTTGCATTTGCGAACGCATCCGACGGTGATCTTGACGAAGTAGGCATCTGTTGGCGAGTAGGAATAGTCAATGGAATCCAGTAGGGAATAGTCCGGTAGCACAGACGAGAGGGGTGGACTACCGGGGTCTAGTTCACCACCCTGATCCAAGAGCCCAGTCAGCAACTTACAATCGGATCGTTCCAAGACGTACTCTGGAAACAGACTGGCAGCCACGCCCCCAACGATCAGGTCTTCTGCATTCACGACTGATGACCGATAGTAATTAACCGTGTCAATCGTGCGGGGCAGTTCCCAAGTGAAAAGGGAAGCGACGTAGATTCGATGCCAGGGGAGTGCTCGATGGGCCGGATTCTTCCCACGGGTAAAGGTAACGGCATCTCCTCGTTCACGATGGTACGTTGCAAGCCTCATGAGGCCGAGAGGCGGGAATTTCGACCGATAATCTGGCTCGACCAGAAGGATGTTTCTCAAGAGTCGTCCTTAGGTTCAAACTTGGCCATGATTGCCGTCCTAGCCTCCCTAAATGTCGCTTCGTCTAGGCACGATTCAAGAATCTCCAAGATGTCCTGAAGGAGTTTCTTTTGTTTGCGATCGAGCTGCCCTTTGGCCTTCTGTAGAACAAATTCGGCGGATTCGACTGTCTCTTGTGCCCGTTCTAAGCCTTCATGAGCCCTTGTCAATTCCTCTTTGAGTTCTTCAGGCACCTTGACAGGGCTGATCTCTTCCAACTTGCTTCGATGATCCTCGATCGATTGAAGAAGCTTCTCCCGCTCCTGTTTTGAGGTGATGCCCGCCGTAGCCTCAGAAGTTGCCTTTTCTGCTGCTTGAATTGCCGCTCGGATTGACTTGCCCACCTTGTCTGATCGGAGCTTAGAGCTTGTTCTAACCTCCTTCTCTCTCTCCTTCAGAAACTGGGCGATCTCCTCCTTGATGGCAACCCAAGCGGTAGTGTCCTCAAAGCCGTCTCGTCTGGCATTGGGAATGCACTCAGCTGAACGAACATGAATCTCCCCAATGAAGTATCTTGAGAACCGAGTCTCTTGGAGTAACTCATCGACACGGCTCGTACCGCCAACGCTCATGTTTTGTTTCCGCAGGCGGAACCCAGCCGCTCCCTTGTCTCCTATCTGCCCGAGCAGGTTGCCTTCCGAATACCAGATCCAGTAAGGAGAATTAGAATTAGGTGCCTCCGGGTAGAAGGCGATGTCCGAGACCTCAATTCGCTCGGAGTCCTTAGAGTCATCCTTCAACTCCCGTAGTGGCCGGTATGTCATTTTGTAAGGCTTGAAGACGGCCCGTTCGTTGTTCCCAGCGTGAAGCAGAATTGGAACATGCACCAGATCCAACTTGTTTTTCTGGGCAAACTCCCGTACCTTCTGAGCGAAGAAGAAGGCGGTGTCGAAGTCAACCGGTGCGACTTGGGCAAGGTAAGAATGAACTTCTTTGAAGTCAAGGAGCCTAGGAACGGAAGCAGCCACTCCCTTTAACGTTGCTTCGAAGAAGTGGCTGGATGGATCTTCTGCTACTCGTTCGATGTCAGTGCAAGCATACAAAATCTCTTCAGCCGTGTCATCACTCGCATTACCCGGACGCATCAGTTCTCGGAGCCCCGCTGCATTGATGGTCACGACGGTAGCTACGTCCTCGCCCAAGGCTGAAGTCTTGAAGGTAAGGGAGTCGCAGTAGGCAACGCTATGTAGCCGCCCAATTCCACGAAAGCCTACGTCCACCCCTATCCGCTTCGAAGACTGGCCCACATTGGATAACGTACTGCCTGCAATCTCAGCCTTGACCCCAACGCCGTTGTCGTGAACCCGGAGTTCTCGGTCGTCCTCACAAATCGTAACCGTGATTTGTGGTTGACCCGCCTTCAACTGACCCTGGCGATTCGCTTCACAGATGGAGTCGTAGCTGTTCTGAATCAGCTCTCGTATTGCGTCCAGCGGGTCTGTGTACATCCCGGTGGTCAGCGTCTCAAGTACGCTGGCACCGAAGATAGGCTTGGCTTCTAGCTCCGGCATACTTAGTCCTTCGGCTGGTGGTAGAAGGGAAAGGGGAAGCTGACCTTGAGAAGGGGTGCCCGGTACACCGCATGTTGCAGCATCAGGCTGCCCTTTGGTAGACCGGTAATCGTGGACTGATTGGACTTCGACATGAACTTGTAGTCGCCGCCCTTAGCCACCTCCACAGGACTGGTGCGTCCATAAACGTTCGTGCCGCAGTTGCCCAGGATCTGGTCATCGACACCGCTACGGAACTGCTCGGCTCCAAATAGGATCATTCCCAACGAACGGCCCCTTGCGGAGATTTCCCGAAGTTTTGAAGTCAGGATGCCGTGCGATTCGTTTCTAGGAGCGTATTTGTTCAGCTCGTCAGCGAAGATGATTACTTTTCCGATGTCTGGCACTTCTTCTTCGAAACCATACTCATCGTCTCCCAGCTTCAGGGCAAGGATTGTCTGGATTACGTCACCGACCACCAGGGCTTGAAGATATGGTGGCAGGGGCTCGATGTCAATAACCAGCACCTGGCCGGGTGTGATCTCTGAGACTGCCTTTTCTATGGTGGTCAGTCGCCGCTCCTCAGCGTGAGCATCAGCGAAAATCCCGTCTTTCGTTCTCGTCTCGATCAGTCTTGCTACACGTCTCCAACTCCCAACCTGGATGTTGGAATTGGCTCCCGAACCCCTCTGAGTGTGACCAGCCACTTCAGTCCTTAGTGCCTTCCAAGTAGCAGCGTTCATACCGGTTATGGCGTCGATGCAGGAAGCTAGAGTGGAGTTGGCGTCCTCGATGTCCGAAAACAGAAGCCCGAGCTTTCGCTTACCCCGTTCGACGGGGTAGTGATAGTTGCGAGCAAGTTTGGCGTCGATCTGCCGTTGGAGAGAGTCGCCATCCGCATGTGAGGTTGTGAAATTCGGCCTGTCCTTATCATAGGGGTACAAGTACTGGACGTTCTCGAACGGCTTGGCCCGAAGGTTGCAACGCTTCCAGTCCTCACGAACCTGGTCGAGATCCAACTTCGTACTTTCCAGATCTTCAGAAATCAGTGGTTCGTCAAGGTGTAGCAAGTCTCTACCTTTGACATTGAAGACGATCATGCTGTACTTCTGCTTGAATTCCTCCTGTAGTTGTTGGAGGCTGTTCATGAGGAACATGGCATACGAGGTCTTCGTCGCTAGACCGGAGATCCCGGCGATGTTCAAGTGGGCACCCTCAGGGCCGATCAGATAGTCGGCATCCACATGAACTGCTATCTCCGTGCCGTTGGACATTCGAATAAAGCCAGCGGGGACGGGCTTTCGGAGGTTCGATATGCCCAAGGCCCGAAGTATGCCCTCTTCGTCTGCCCACTCAACCGTGGCTCCGTCTCGAACTGGCATTTCCACATCTTGATCGTTGTAAAGGACGTCAGCAAATGCGAGCGTTGTGCCAAGCCTCTCATTCAGCGGCACCGCTGAAACATCGCCAAAATCCGAGCTGACGAAGTTGGCAAGATGCCCTGAACTGTCCGTGATGAAATGGAGTTCGTTAATGATTGCGTAAGAGTAGCTTGCCGACCTGTCGTCCCTGTTCGACAGGTGCTTTACACGGATGATGTCGAAAGGTCGAATTTGAATTCCGTCCTTGACCCAGAATGCAAGTTCGGTGGTAGTCGTCGGTGCTCTTTCAGTTGCTGTTACTTTGCCAATTGAATCGGTCATGCTGTCTCCCGGAAGTAGCCGTTGAATTTTAGTTGAGAGTCTAGGGATGCCTTCAAGAACTTTTCTGTCAGGTAGACGGGGTAGATATGGTTCGCCCACCGAGTGTCGCTACCGTAAGCAGTGACATTTCGTTCGTTGAATACATGCCTTGAGATTGTGTTGATCAGATCAGCTTCAACGCCATCCTCATCGACCTCCCACGGTTGGGCAATTTTTTCGATCTTGATAACCCCGTCAAGAGCTGGATTTGGAACACGGTTTTTGGGATGCAGACGCAAATACCAAAAAGCTACGCTCTTATCAGACATTTCTAAGCAGTAGCACTTCGTGCGGTCAAAGATGTCTAGCTTGGTCACCAGGCTCCCGACATCCATCGGGTTCCCGCCTTTCTTCACCGGGGCATTCGTGCTGAACGACTTTGAAATTCCGATCACGTGCTGGAAAGCACTGATCTTGGGGAGTTTCTTCCGGAACTGAAGCGGCCCGTCTCTGACGAGCCAACTGTTGGGCCCGAGGAGTCCACTAGATGCCAGTGCAGTTACCGCCTCTATCTCCATATCCAGCATCTGAGACATGATGGCGATGACGGCCAGGTCATTGGGGTTCCTTTCTTGATTGGAGGTGTCGTAGGTCAAGACCTTGAACCGAATCGGAAACTCATCGTCCAGTTTCCTTTGTATCTCCTCGATTTCCTGCCCGAGCTTGTCAGGAAGAGAAATGACGTTCTGCACCTTACAGTAGTCACGCAGCGGCTTTACATACGGACTGTCTTCAGTGCGGCCAGTGACGGCAACTCCTACTTGCCCGGCCACCATCGGGAAGAACCGACCGCCGAAAACGATGTCAGCTACCTTTTGAACTCGACGAGATCCATCGATGAAGTACTTTAGTATCGACTGGGTTGGTTCATTAGTAGCTGGGCGCAGATTCTGAATCGGATCGTCTGGACGTGGACGTTCGAAGACGTTGTCAGAGTGAGACTCAGTCGTGTGGTCGTAGGCAGAATAGTCGTCAACATCAATGTCGCTCCGATGCCGAGGTGAGACATCGACGCCTGACTTGCTAATGATCTTGAAAATACTTGGCATTGGCCCCCTCGCCACACGCACTCCGGATTCAGCGTGCCCCGGCCCAGGATTGATACCAAACCGCTGCCTTGAGTTGGTACCCGAGTCCCGCTCGCACGACCCTTCAGATCGGAATATTGTGACACGGTTCTTCCCAGAATAGGTGTTGTTGCCGGAAGAATCAATCGTCCCAACCGTAGATCCGTTCTGCCTTCTCGTCGGGCTCCTCAACCTTCTGTTCCTCTGTCGCACCAATCTCGTGCCACCAATCAGGGATCTTGAACTCTTGGATCAGCTGGCGGAGCCGTGCCCATTTCTCAGGGGTCATCGGTTCATAGACCTTCTCAGCAGTTGAGGGGATCGATTGACCGGGGATGTATTTCTTGTGGCCAGGTCGTGACATGCTTGATCTTGGTTCCAATCGATCCTTCCAAGTTGGCAGGTGGACTAGGGAAGAACTAGGCAAAGACTAGGGTAGGACTAGGTAACCATGGCCGACAATTGGCTGCAAACGGCGGTATTATTGGGTCGGGAGAGAGGCGGGAACAGACCGTCGGCCAGGTTCAAACGAACTAATTCGGGCGGTTAGCTCAGTTGGTAGAGCGCCTCGTTTACACCGAGGATGTCGCGGGTTCGAGTCCTGCACCGCCCACCACCTTGCGCCCAGCTTGAAGCCTGCCACTCAAGACATGGTAGGGTCGCAGCGAGGCTTATCTGATCAAAATCGTTCCTCCTCGTATTGACGCGATCCTCGCACAAGGGGCGAACGTTGCAGTCGTGTTCCGAAGGGGGCCCTCGCGGACCGTACAAATGCTCCTGTGGAATCTCGACACCGACGAGGTGACGCCCGGCCAGTGGGTCACGTCCAGAGTCCACACTGACTGGTGCGACGTCTCACCGAACGGACGGTATCTCGTGTCCCTGTTAGCTGACTACAGCGACCGGCACGCCCGAAAGGTTGAGCGGAACCATGGCTTGAGCGACCGTTGGGCCGTCACCAACTGGACGACGATCAGCCGGCCCCCGTACTTCACGGCGCTCGCGGTTTGGTTTGGAGGAAGCTACGCCGGAGGAGGGGGCTGGTGGGACGACGACGAGACCTTGCGCTTCTACGGCTTTTCTCGCGAATGGAAAGAGGTCAGGCCCGCAGGCCGAATAAGGGTCAAACCTGATGGCTTTTTCGGCGTACCGGATCCGATCGGACAACGGTTGGAACGGAAGGGATGGCTGCCGTATTCCCGGTTTCAAGCTCAGGTGTCGGCGCCTGGTATGTCTCTGCTAGAAGCCGCCAAGGAGCTCTATGCCATTGCATCTGGGGACGCTCGAGATAGGCGAGAAGCGATCGGGCGACTCTTGGTCAGATCCATTATTCCCAAGCTTGAGATGCTGAAGCCAGGAGCCTTGGAAAAGTCATTTTCGGGAGGTGCCGTGCATTACGTAAAAGTTGTGACGAAGAGGAACATGTGGCCGGTCTTCGAAAGTTCTTGGCGCATAGTTGACACGGAGGGGGACATTGTCCGTGAGTGGCGCGACAAAAGCGCTCGACCGCAGTTTCTTGAGGTCGATCACAGGGGCCGTGTCGTTTTCGGTGACGAAGGTTGCCTTTGGGCATGGGAGGACTGTCCAAAAGGCAAGCCGAAACTCGTGGCCGATTTGCGCGAGAACAGATTCTCGAACGTTCCGCCTCCTCCCTGGGCTTTGGAGTGGTAACTCGTGTTCGGTGAAGCCAACTTCATATCGGTACTCCAGTTTTCCACATCCCGATCGCGTGTTCATCGGACTCTTCAATCTACAAGCCTTGACAATGATTAAAAGGCTTAGTAATATGCACCGTGCAAGGTATTTGTACAATGGTGGAAAAGAGGGCGCCCCAATCCGTATCGGTCTTAGTCGCTTGCGTGATCGCAGTGACGGTCGGTGCCACAGCGTTGCAAAGGCCGTTTGACGACGTCGATGACGCCATGAAGCCTGTCGCGAACGTTGCCGACCATGTCACGAACTACCAAAGCAAGAGTCCTGCGCTTGTAGCCGACCAAGGTCTCATCAAAGCGCTGAAGGAGACCCCTCCGGAGAATCCGAACCTAGCTAAGTCGTACAAAGACTTCATTGACAAGCTGAAGACAAAGGTCGGCCCTGACTTGCAGGCATGGAGAGAAGCTTACGATGCAATCAATGCCGATAAGGCTTTGGTCGCAACAGCCAAAGGGAAGGTCGATGCCATGCCTGACGGGGAGAAGGTGAAGGCAGCAAAGGCTAAGTTGACCGAACTTGCCGCTAGCCTGGATACAAACTTGAAGGCGACGGGGATCGCGAGCGACACTGCGAGCGCCCTTGCGGGAGCCTTGACTTCATGGGCCACGCGTGCGGATAGTTGCAAAGCGCTGTGCAAAGACATTGGCTCAGTAAAGGGCGATGCCGAGCTGACAAGCATCCTTGACGCACTGCCACTGGGCCTGCCCAACCTTGCCACCGCCCTGGCTTTCGACGCCGCTTACTCCTCAACGGTGCCCAGTTTCGCAGGGGAAGCGGAGAAGGCGATCAAGTGCATTGGATCCGGGTTGCAAGACACTCCCCTTGATGCTTTGGCGAAAGGAAAGAAGGCGGCCGACGACGCCCGTTCTAGCCTCCAAGGAACGACAACCCCTGTCGTTGCCAACCTGGGGCCCTGGCTCAAGAAAGTGGCAGGGGCTTTGAACGAAAACGTGCAGGGCTTGCAAAGCAAGTTGCCGGACTATGAGAAGGATCCCCGTAAGTTCCGCGTGACAGCCGTGACGATGAGGAGCACCTTGACGAACTTGGCGGGAGCCGTCGACAACGTCCTTGTCGGTTGGGAGGCCGTTAAAGGACAGCTAGAGGACAGCTCTCTCAAGGGCCTTGCAGGCCAGTTGCTTGAGAAGAACGGAGCACTGAGAGACTTGCTGCTGGTGCTCGATGACGTTTTGAAGGGCAACGTGAAGGACTTTGTCGCCAGACGAGTCGAGCTCTACTACTTCCGGGACGTGCAGCGGATCATGGCGGTCCTTGCGCCAGGCGTCAAGCCGGTCTCTTTCAAAAGCCCTGCGGACCTGCCGACCCAGGATCGGAACATCGGGGAAGCTGCCTACCAATTGGCGGATGCACGGGCAGAACTCGCCGACGCCCAAGCCGAGGTGATCACGTTGACCGGGCAACTGGCAAAGGCGCAAGCCGACTCCAAGGCTGCCGATGCTCAAGTCGAGCGGTACAAGGACCAGCTCAGAGAGTCCGAATTGGAGTCCATGCGCTTGGACGAGTTGATCCGGCGGAAGACGGCCGAGAAGACGGCGCTCGAGACGCCGGCCACAGACCCGGAGGAGGACAAGGCTCGGAAGAAGAAGCTCGAGCAGGCGACCAAGGAGCTGGACGAACTCAATTACCAGAAAGCCGTCCATGCCAAGAAGCAGGAGTACATGCGTACCGATTCTCAGGCAGCAACGACGGCGGCCACGGAGGCGGGGACTTCGGTCTCGGACATAAGAACAAGCCTGACGACGGCCAAGGCTGACCTTGAGACCAAGCAAGCGGCGGTGAGCACGATTCGAAGGAACATGTACTCATCCGCGTTCAACGCCAGCACTGCCTTTGCCGACATCGAGGCGAACCAACCGATTTTTGTCGTCTTCGGCAATCCTCTGGCTGGCGATCCTCTGAAGCGGGTCGATGTCTATGGGTTGCCGGACAAGGGCGTGCTCGTTTTGCGCGGCAATCCGAAAGACGTGGACGTGGTCTGTGGGGCACTTGAGGAGTTGGACAAGCCAACTCCCCAGGCGAGGCTTGGATTGTGGACGCTGCAAGTCGATGTCGTGCAGGATGCCCGTCACAAGCGGGACTTGAGCAAGGCGATGAGGCTGGTCGAGGAGAAGCTCAGCTCAATTCGACACGCTACCACCGCAGTCAATCAGGCGCTTGCGCAGGCTGTGAACGAAGAGGTGACCAGGGTCGGCACTCTAGCAACGTCCGACTATAGCGAAATTACGAACATCGCTTGGGAGAGCCGAGGTTCAGAAGGAATGCTGGCGATGGCGGCCGACATCTGGATCGACGTTTACCCGCGGCTTGCAAGAGCAAGGTTCTTTGCCCCAGCAGTTACGGACGCGCTCGGCTTCAATCAAGAAAAGCTGCAGAAGGATTTGACCAAAGCTGAGTGCATGCTGAAACTGCTGAGAAACACACCGCAAGCGGAAATCGCGAGCGTGGCAGGCGGGCGAGACGCTCAACTTTGGCTCGCGGAACAGATCAGGAGGTTACTCGCCCTGCAGATGTACCTTCGGGCTCTTCCAGATCCCAGTCGGAACACCACTCTAGGCGAGTCAGTCATGCTCTTAACTCTGGCCAACAGAGAATCTCAAGAAAGGATTTGGGACTCCTTCTGTACGAAGGTTCAAGGATCCAAAGAGTTTGCAGAAGCGCAAAAGGACAAAGGCGGCCAGTTCATGCCAAATCTCCGGTCCGCGCTCGGCCTTCCAGAAGCACAGTGCAACTGCTCTTCAAAGAAGTACGCCTGCAACGACTTAGCCGACTTAAACTATCGCCCGGGGCAACGGGAGATTGTCGAAGCTATCCAGCGCGCAGCCATTCCAAAGCTCTGGAGCTGGCTGGATGCCCGGTCAGACTACGTCGTCACTGTCGCGCACGAAGACGCCCCCTGCGTCGGCGACACGCCTCCTCGATCAAGGAACGTGCTGCTTGGGTTCGTTGCTGACGTCGATGGCTTTGTCCAACTGTTCTATCGGGCGTTTCATTACTATCCCGACTCAAGGGAACCCTCGATCAAGGTGAACGACGTTTCGAGCCTCTTGCTCTCGCAGTGTGTCGATGACCGCTACCTTGAACAATTGACTCAGGTTCGAAGCTTCATTGACGCCATCAAGACCGCGCGCTTAAGCTTTGCGCCCGAAGAAACACACAGTCGAGTGTCCGCCGCAGACGAGTTGCTGAAGACCTACGTTCAGGCCATTGAGGACGATCTCGATGAACTGGTGGTACGAGATGAGGTCTACGGGATCCGTCAGATCTTCGACGACGCCCACATGAACGTGGGGATCCTGAATCGAACCTACATCCTCGCCACGAACCGGCGAGGGGCCCGTGTCGACGTGGGAGCCAGTGCAGCGGTGGACCTTGGGCACAAGCAAGACGTCCTTGCGGCCACGCAGCAAGCCATCGGCCTGCTCGGCTCCGCCCAGGGACAGACATTGCTTGGTTTCGTCGGCGGATTGAAACCTGAGCAGCAGCCAACGCCGGAGCTCTACGGAATCGGCACGGGTGGCATTTTCGAAGTTCGCCCAATCTTCGAAGCCTCCGGTCAGGCAGTGCGCTTTGACTTCAACTACTATTCGAACACGATCGTGAACGACGCCATCGGCAGCACGAACCCTGCGCTTCCCCGAGTCGAACGGCACGTGATCAACACGGAAGTACAACTGAGCAACCTCGAACTGCGAGAGATCTCCCGATTCGAGTCGAACTCGAAGCTCGGCGTTCCAGAGCAAAAGTGGGGCGGCATCCCGATCCTCAAGGACATCCCGTTCCTCAGCGAAGTGCCGATCATCGGCTGGTTTTCCCGAACCGGCGGCCGAGCGGCGACCGCACAGTTCAGTTTGATCCTCGGCCAGTCAGTGACTTATCCCACCATTGTCGACATGGTGCAACTGCTGAGTAACCGTCCTCCGACGGTGAGCCGGGAAGAGACTGGCACCAATCCGCCGGAGGAGCCAGCACAAGCCCCGCTGAAGGACGACCACAAGCCGAAGGACGACCACAAGCCGAAGGACGAGCACAAACGGAGGAGAGGAGCTTAGCGCTCCTGGACCGGGTTCTTCCAGCGGGCCCACTTGATGACAGCGAGGACGCTCGTGCGGTCGTCTGTCCAGGTCTGAAAGCCCGGCGGGACTTCGTCCACGCCCCAGCCCGGGGCACCGAGCATGCCGCCGAGGTCTTCCTTCCTACGAACGGAGACAGTCCAATCGCTCGGTGTCTTGCCGGGGTGGAGGCTCTGATTGTCGTCCTCGTCAAACCGCCGCTCTTCGTAAAGCCCCAAGTCGCGGGCGATCGATGCTACGACCGGCTGTAGGGTCATGTACCGGTTCGAAATGTGGACAACGAGCATGCCACCGGGCTTGAGGCGTGAAAGGTAGACCTCGAAAGCTTCCTTCGTAATCAGGTGGACAGGGACAGAGTCAGAACTGTAGGCGTCCATGATGAGGAGGTCGAACATCTCCTTTGAGCGAGACAGGTTGAGACGCGCGTCACCCAGTTCGACCTTCCATTTACACGTGGCGTTGCTGAGATACGTGAAGTACTTCGGATCGCTGGCGACTTTGACGACGTCAGGGTCGATCTCAAAGATCGTCCACTCTTGGGCGGGCTTGCCATAGGACAGGATGGTTCCTATGCCCAACCCAGTGAGCCCGACCTTGGCGTTGGTCGGCAGGCGTCGCTTGAGAAAGACATCGCCCACAGGCCCGCTCGGATCGTAGTACGAGATAGCCAGGCCTCGGAACGCGGGGTTAGTGAACTGCTGGCCGTGCAGCGTCGTGCCGTGACCCAAGGTGCGGGTCGTGCCGTTGTCGCGGACGATCAGAGTTCCGAAGAAGCTGCGCGATTGGTAGGTGCGACTGGTGGCGACGGGCCCGAAGAAGAGGGGAAGGAAACCGAGCCCAGCAGTGGCCGTCGCAAACATAGACGGGCGGCCGTAGGACAGGAGAGCAGCCATACCAGCGAGCCACATCGCCTGCCAGGCGAGATGCTCTTGCCAGTGATTGGCGGACTTGAGCCAAACGAGACCGAGAATGCCGGCAGCGAGCGCGGCCACGACGAAAATGCTGTCGACGACCCGTGGCTTTGACTTGGGAACCAAGGAAGCAACGGCGAACAGGGCGAGGGGATAGAGATACCAGGCGGTTTTTTGGACAGATTCCGGTGCTCCTTGCGACTGGGTCAGCAGCATCAGTCCAATGCCCGCAACAGTTGTGACACCAAGCCACAACCAGCGGACTGCGGGAACCGCCTCATGGTCACTCTTGCGGATGAGGAAGGCGCAAAGGACGAGGGCTATCGGGTACTCGAGGACCTGCTTGAAGACCAAGGGTGCGACCAGACCGCAGAAGAGGCCGCCCAGGACGCCACCGACCGAGATCCAAAGGAAGTAGTCCGTGAGCTTGGCGGGCGATGGCTTGTCCTTGGCAAGTTCGCCGTGGCAGAAGAGTGAGCAAACGAACAGCCCAAGGACTCCGGCAAGTGAGGGGAGCCACTTTGGGTCGCGCCACTGCCCGATGGTCGCGACGATTGCCCAGACCAGGACTGCGGGAAAAACGACAATCACCCAACGGTGGATCGATGGGCCTTTACCTGAGAAGGCGATGATGAACGTGAGGAGGTAGATGGCGAGGGGCCCCACCCACAACAAAGGCACGGCGGCGATTTCGGTCGTGATGTAAGTTGTGACGCCCATCAGCAGCGCCGAAGGGACGAAGGCTAGGAGCACCCAGCGTCCGATGCGCCCGGCACTGACGACCTCTGCGTCTGGGCTGTCAGTTGATGGCTCGGGCCGCGTCCCTCTTTGTGCGTTGAACGCACATGCCGCCACGAGAACGACGGTCGCGATATATCCGGCCGTCCAGACGGTGCCTTGCTGGCGCAGGGTCAGGAACCGCTCGACAACCGTGGGATAACCGATGAGTGCGAGCAAGCTGCCGATGTTGCTGGCCGCATAGAGAAAGTATGGGTTCGACGCTTGGGGATGACCGGTCGCGCTGAACCACCTTTGAAGCAAGGGGCTCGTGGTCGAGACTGCGAAGAAGGGCAGCCCCACGCCAAGTGCAAGGATTCCGAGGAGCCAAAAGACCGGCGACCCTGTTGTGGGCGGCTCGGACATCAGTCGGATCTGGATGGGCAGGGAGGCCAGGACGAGCAAGAGTAGGGCCACGTGCGCCCAGACCCACTTCGTTCCAATTGTTCGAGAGGCAATCTTATGCGAGTACCAATAGCCGAGCAAGAGGGTGCCTTGGTAGAAGACGAGGGCGGTGTTCCAAACCGCAGGGGAGCCGCCCAAGTAAGGGAGCGCCATCCGGGCGAACATGGGCTGGACAAGGAAAAGCAAAAACGCGCTGGTCAAGATCGCCAGGACAAAGACCGCCTTCGACACCGAGGGGGATTCTAGACCAAGGCGGGCCCATGGTTGATACGGTATGGATGGCTAATCTTGGCGAAATCCAAGCGACTGCGGCAGTAGAATCAGCACCCATGAGTGAAGAGGCCAAGACCGAGGTCGAGAAGAAGCCAAAGGAAATGACCGAAGAGACGCCGGTCGTCACTTCGCACGACTCTGGGGGCTTGAAGTACACGGTCACAACCGGACGCATGCCCTTGAAGAACGAGGACGACGAAATCGTCGCCCAAATGTTTTACATGGCGTACACGCTCGACGGCGCAAAGGGAGAGAGGCCGCTCATGTTTTCCTTCAACGGGGGCCCCGGGTCACCCTCTGTATGGTTGCACCTCGGTGCCCTGGGTCCGAAGCGCGTGCAGATGCAAGACGACGGCAGCCTCCCTGAACCTCCTTACCGCCTCGTAGACAACGAAGCCAACTGGCTTGAGTTCACTGACCTTGTCTTCATCGACCCGATCGGAACCGGTTTCAGCCGTGCGAGAAGCGAGGCCGAGGCAGAGAAGTACTGGGGCGTGAAGGGCGACATCGAGAGCGTCGGCGAATTCATTCGGCTTTATTTGACGAGAAACGGCAGGTGGGACAGTCCGCTCTACCTCGTCGGAGAGAGCTATGGCACCACGCGCGCCGCAGGCTTGGCCGGCCATCTTGTCGAGCGTGGAATCGGATTTAGTGGCATTGTCCTCGTCTCGTCGATCCTTAACTTCCAGACTGCCCGGTTCAACAAAGGGAACGACCTTCCTTATGTGCTCTTCCTGCCGACGTACACGGCGGCTGCCTTCTACCACGGCAAGCTCGTTGGAGACCTCAGGGAAAACCTCGCCACAACGTTGCAGCGTGCTCGGGAGTTCGCGGGCGGAGCCTATGCCACGGCCCTTGCCGCGGGAGACCGGCTCGACCACGAAGGCAAGCAACAGACGCTGGACGAGCTTGCGCGGCTCACGGGCCTGTCGCACAAGTTCCTCGAGCTTTGCGACATGCGGATCAATATTCAGGCCTTCTGCAAAGAACTGCTCAGGAACGAGCGGAGGACGGTCGGTCGGCTCGACAGCAGGATCAAGGGAATCGACGACTGGTCGAAGGGGTACAGCGAAGTCCCTGGACACGATCCGAGTATGTCGATGCTGATGCCACCCTACACGGCAACGTTCAACCAATACGTAAGGCAGCAATTGGGCTACGAAACCGACCTTGCGTACGAAATTTTCAAGGGTGTGAAGAAGCCTTGGGACTGGGGCTCGGCTGGAGACGGGCATCCCGACACGAGCGAGGCGCTTCGGGCGGCGATGGCCAAGAACCCTTACATGAAGATCTTCGTGGCGAGCGGATACTACGACCTCGCTACGCCGTTCTATGCGACGGAGTACACGATTGCCCACATGGGGATCGACCCCGAACTACGGGGGAACATCACGACGCGCGAGTACGAAGCCGGGCACATGATGTACGTTCATGTGCCGTCGCTTCGAACACTAAGAGACGATGTCCGCGGGTTCGTAGCGGGTTAGCCGCAAGAGCTCTTGATAGAGGCGCACCATCGCATAGGTGTCTTGCTTGCAATAAGCGAGCAGGGCATCGGCGATCCTGTCTGCTTGATCAGCCGTGCCGGTCTCGAACACCATACGCAGGTATTCGACCGCCGCTGAGTCGCCATCACGAATCTCTAGGCGCTCGTAGCTGAGGTCCGGAACAACGGCCGGCAAGACCTTTTTAATCGAGAAAGAGCCGTGGAACGCCGGGAAGTAGACGCACTCGCGGATGACCTTGAGGAGGTCGACGCCGCGGTCGCGGAAGATGGCGTGAAGTTCCAGCGCGTTGGGCGAGCCCTTGTCGGCGAGCATCTTGACGGTGGAGAGTTCGTAGCTTGAATAGAAGACGACGCTGGCCGCGCCGCGGACGGCATCGAGGAGAGTTCCAGAGAACGTCTCCCGGGGATCGCTCGCCTCGCGGTGAAGGAACTCGGAATGATAGGCGGGGCCGAACGGACTGTCTAGCCTATGGACAGACCACTGGAAGGGGAAGCTCTCATAGGGCCGCATTCCGGGATAGACCGGGAGCGCAGGGTTGGTGGCCTCGAAGTCGACGAAGGCAGCTGGGAACTGGATGGCCTCGAGCCGGTCTAGAAGCGCCTCGTCCCAGCGGGGCTGATTGAACGCCACAGCCTCCGCCGCTCGGGCTTGTTCCGCTGATAGCTTAAATTCCGGTCCCAGGTTGCGGACATTGTCGATCCCTTCGTTATAGAAACGGACGACGGCATCGCGGCGGATTCCGGGCATATAGACGACGTGGCCGATATCGACGCCTTGGTGGCAGTGGTCGTAGAATGGACACTTGTTGGGGGTCGAACAGTGGAGGTTGATGGCGACTTCGGGGGCGTCAGGCAGGGCAGCAATCGCAACAAGCTTCTCTGCATTGGTCGCGACGCTGATCAATGACTCGCGCACGCTCTGTGTGACGTCTTCGATCGCAAAGAACTCGTGAAGGTCAAGCTGTCTTTCTGAGCGCGATTGCGACGAATCCACCCGGCACACCGCCGCTTCGCTCACGTCGAGCCCGGCGCGCTCGAGGACCATCCATTGAAAGGCGAGGTCGGTGACGTGGTCGTCCTTCACTTTCGTCGCGCTTTTGACTTCGATGATCCTCCATCCGAGGGGCGTCTTTTCCAGGACGTCGCACCTGGCCACGAACGGCCCGGCGGCAAAGGTCGCTTCGAACAAGGTGTGGGCGCCTTCTTGGATGGCTCGCTGGGTCGCCTCTGCCGCCTCGGGTGGTGGCATCCCGCGAGACTCGACGAGGACGCCGGTGGGGAAGAGTTCTCGGGCAAGGGCACCGAGTTCGAGCCCGGTCCGCATTCGCGCGGTCTCGCCAGCAGTCCTCACGGCCTTGAGTTCAGGAGACTGGGCTTCTAAGTAGAAACGCTTGACGCAGTGAATTCCGGCCAAGAAGAGACTTTTCGTCAAGAAGGGCTCGTTGGACACGGTTCTTGCTGCCAGACCGTCCAATAATTGCGACATGAAGCCGAGGACAGTTCTGAATGGGATTCTACCAGTTGCTCTGACGTTGGCAGCATGGTCTACTGGCACGGCTCAAGAGGCGGACGAGCCTTGGCAACGCTGGTACAGCGAGACCCTTCGTGTCTCGTTCGAAGCGAAGGGCAAGCCTGTCGAGGAGCTTGTCGAACTGCAGGGGCCCCTTGCGGAGGTTGTCGCCAAATGCGAGGGTGTCGGGTTCAACGTAGAGGGCGCGGAGCTTTCGCTCTTGCATTTGACCGCAAAAGACGGAGTGACCCTGACCCCAGCTGACACGTTCGAGCGGCGCATCAGGGGCATCAAGTCGAAGGCTCCCGACTTTGCCGAGGACGACCGGATCGAAAAGCTGGAGTCGGACTTTCCCCTCGTATCTGCGCTGGTCACGTTCGCCGATCCGGACGGTGCCCACAGTGTGCGTCGAGTCATGGTCGTCGGCAGCGGGAGCGAGCAGTGGCTGCTAGAGGCTCGCGGTATGTCGAACAACACCGAGCGCCTCGCCGCGTACCGCTTCCTGGACTCTCTCAGGATGGACAAGGAAGGGAAGATCAAACCGGGCGCGCCAAAGAAAGGCTGAGTCAGCCTGTGAGGGGCACGCCAGGCTCAGGCGGCGGTAGTATGAGCGTTCGATGAGTTCTCGGAACCGGCTCCGCACGTCCTTGCCCAAACTAGGAATCCGACCGGTCATCGACGGCCGTTACGGTGGGGTGCGGGAGTCGCTAGAAGGGCCGGTCATGGCCATGGCGCAAGTGGCAGCCGACCTCGTCACCAAGGAACTGCGCCATTCTTGCGGCGATGCGGTGGAGTGCGTCATTGCAGACAGGTGCATCGGCGGCGCCAGTGAGGCTGCCAGTTGCGAAGAAAAGTTCCTGAGGGAAGGTGTCGGCCTCAGCCTCACCGTAACGCCGTGCTGGTGCTATGGAAGCGAGACCACTGATCTCCATCCGACCCGGCCGAAAGCGATCTGGGGTTTCAACGGGACCGAAAGGCCGGGCGCCGTCTACCTTGCTGCCGCACTCGCGGGCCACAACCAAAAGGGCAGGCCCTGTTTTTCGATCTACGGCCAAGATGTCCAGGACTCGGGGGACAGCTCAGTCCCTCCATACGTGAAGGAACGCATCCTCCGGTTCGTGCGGGCGGGCGTCGCTGCTGCGACCATGCCCGGCACTTCCTATTTAGCCATGGGAGGCGTGTCGATGGGGATCGCGGGGTCGATCGTTGACCAATCCTTCTTCGAGAAATACCTCGGCATGAGGGTCGAGTCGATCGATATGAGCGAGTTCGAACGGCGGATCGAGCACGAGGTCTACGACCAAGACGAGTACGAGACAGCCCTCCTCTGGACAAAGGAGAACTGCGCGGAGGGACGGGACTGGAACGCGCCGGACATGCGAAGAAGCCGGGCGCACCTTGACCAGGAGTGGGAGACGTCGGTGAAGATGGCCTTGATCGCTCGCGACCTTATGGTTGGTAACCCGCGGCTTGCGGATGCCGGACATCATGAGGCGGCTCAAGGCCACAACGCGTTGGCGAGCGGCTTCCAAGGTCAGCGACAGTGGACGGATTTCATGCCCAACGGGGACTACATGGAAGCCGTGCTTTGTTCAAGCTTCGACTGGTCGGGAGTGCGCCAACCCTACGTTTTCGCGACTGAGAACGACTCACTGAACGCGGTCTCGATGTTGTTCGGCCACTTGCTGACCGGAAGCGCTCAACTATTCTCGGACGTCAGGACGTACTGGTCACCCGACGCAGTCCAGCGGGTGACTGGTTGGCAGCCAGAGGGAAGAGCAGAGCACGGCTTTGTCCACCTGATCAACTCCGGTCCGTCAGCCCTCGACTGGAGCTGTGTGCACGGGCCCGTCAGGCCTTGGTGGGAGATGACGGGCACCGAAGCGCGATTGTGCCTCGAGGCTACGCAGTGGTGCCCATCAATGACTGAGTACTTCCCAGGAGGTGGATGGTCGACAGATTTCACGACGACAGGGGGGCATCCTGTCACGATGTGTCGCGTCAACTTGGTGGACCGGCTCGGCCCCGTGCTACAGATCGCCGAAGGCTGGACGGTCCCTCTGCCGGAGCACGTGCATACCGTCCTCGACGAACGGACAAACCCGAGTTGGCCGACGACCTGGTTTGTCCCTAAACTGACGGGAGCGGCTCCATTCAGTTCGGTCTACGAGGTCATGTCTCACTGGGGGGCGAACCACGGTGCAATCTCGCCAGGGCATATCGGAGGCGACCTCATCGCGCTGGCCGCAATGCTGAGAATCCCGATCGATATGCACAACGTCGGCGAGGCGTTCAGACCGAGCGCGTGGCAGCGCTTTGGGGGCATGGACATTCAAGGTGCAGACTATCGGGCTTGCGCCGCGTATGGCCCTCTCTTTGGCTAGCGGGTTTCCGTCACCTTGTGTAAGTTGAGCGGCGCGTCGGGGTCGATGCCCCGTGCCCGGGCGGCCAAGAGTGCCAGCCATTGCCCGTAAAGGATCTCATGGAGCGGGGCTATCTCCGGCGGCGCTTGGACAACGGGCGCTTGCTCGAGGAGACAACCGGTCGTGCCAAGACCATCGGGAGGCTCCCCATAGCTGACGACGACGGCGCCGTGGGAGGCCAAGGCAATGGGTCCGTGCTGAAAGTCTGCCGCTGAATAGCTCTTGCAAGGGATCAAGGCACACTCCATCAGCTTAAGAGCGGTCTCTTGGGCCGAACAGAAACTGAATCCCCGGGCCAAAGCAAACCAGCGGCTGGATCGAAGCAAAGCGCCAACCGACTGCTCCGCGGCGCCTCTGCACTCGCTCACCCAAGCCGCCTCGGGGAGAAGACCGATCGGATTGGGCAAGGGCGCCTCGAGAGCGCGCGCGCATTGGTACAGGGCAAGGAGCGAGGATGTGTAGGTCTTGGTTGCCGCTACCGAGAGCTCCTGGCCCGCCCTCAGCAAGAGCGTGTGCTCTGCGGCCTTCGTGACCCGTGAGCCTTCTGTGTTCGTGATCGCAAGGGTGGTATGGCCCTGGGCGCGCAGGGACGCGAGGATTTCCGAGACATCCGGAGCGGCGCCGCTTTGACTCACCCCGATCGCGAGACAGTTTTTGTACTTGACGGATACGCCGTACTTTGTGAGAACGGATGGTGCTGCGAGGGAGACGGGGACGCCCAGTCCGACCTCGAAAAGGTAGCGGGCGTAGAGTGCAGCGTTGTCGGACGAACCTCGCGCCGTCATCAAGACCATGTCGAAGGCCCGGCCGCCGATGAACTCAGCCGCTTCTTCGAAGTACCGTTCGGCGTTGTCGCGAAGAATCTGTGGCTGAGCCATGATCTCCGCTTGCATATGGCGGCCCAAATCCACCGGCCCATCGTACCATTCGACTGGCTTGGGTACCGTACGGAAGACGGGAGTGGTGACGCTCTGTGTCGCCCTCAAACGTCAGTAGGTACCAGAAAGATCATGCTGTTGACCGCACTCGTGCTCCACGCCACTCTCCAGCAGACACAGGACAAGTCCGTGTTCCGTGACCCCAAACTTGGGCTCCAGTTCGAGTATCCAAAGCAGTGGAAGATGCGGAAAGAGCGCACGTACGGCCTGTTCGAGATTCCATTGAAGGACGGCAAAACGGCCTCCGTGCAGGTTTTCAATGCCAAGTTCAAGGGCCAAGCCGACGAATGGCAGCTCATCCAGGCAGAGATCAACCGGTCGATGAAAAGGACGGTGGACCGCCAGTGGAAAGAGGAGTATCTCGGCGTACCGATGCTCCTGACCCAAGTGAGCTACAACGATGGCGACGTCGCGACCATTGCCCAGGTCGGCCTGCTCTACACGTCGTTCGAAGAAAAGATGCACTATCGTTTGACGTCTCCGAGTTCCGACACAGAAGAGGCGACGGAGGCATGGAAGGACGCACTTCTTAGTTTGCGGACGATTTCTGGGGACCTGCCCGCGGCCGAGGATCCGAACAAGCCCTCGGTCAAGCCGGAAAAGCCGAAAACGACTTCGATTTGGAAAGCGGAGAGCAAGCCGGCCAAGATCGAGAGGGGAGCGATCACCCTTGACTACGCTCAGGCGGACACCAAGTTCAAGGTTTATCTCCCTAAGGACTGGTCGCTTGTGGACGGGAAGCTGGCCCACAAGGGCATGGCGGGCACACTCACGTTCAGTGCGACAGTTGGCCTGCCCGAGGATGCCGGAAGCCGGCTCCTGAACGATGCAAAGGGCTCGCTCGACAGGTTCACTTCTATTCGCGTCCGCGAAGATCCAAAGCCACTCCTTGCCAAGTCAGGAGCCATCGTGGGGAGAGTGTTCCGTGAGGGAGCAGGGAAGTCTGGCGCCTTGGTCGCCGGCAATGTGGTCGGTTACTGCGAAGGGGTTTTTTGGTCGGTCTCCTACGAGTGTGATGACCCGAAGGCGTTTCAAAAGGACAAGCTTGTGCTAACAGAACTCTGGCAATTGCTTTACGCAGAGCGCGAATGACTCTGGCCTTCAGCACGTCGAGTCCTCTCGTCAGCGTTGCGCTCTTCGATGCAAGCCATAGACTGATTGGTGCTCATCAATTGGTGTCTAACGGAGCCGCGAGCGCTACGCTTGGAAAGCTGATCAATTTGCTCCTCTCGGACAACGCTGTGGGCTTGGATGGGGTTCTGGCTTTGGCTGTCGACCTGGGTCCGGGCGGGTTCACCGGCACTCGCGTGGGCGTCACGTTTGCAAAGACACTGGCCTGGTCCCGAAGTTTGGGTGTCTTCACGGCGACCTCGTTCGACCTCATCGATGCCGAGCAGACGGTCGCGATCGCAAGTCGCAAAGGCGAGTGGTACGTCCGCGAGCCTGGAGGTTGGCCGCACATTGTCAAGTCGGCTGAGTTTCCCGGTGAGACGGGTTATGGGCGTGAAACGAGCCATACCTCGTACCCCGAGGCCGCAAGGTTCGATCGGCTCCTGCCTCGACTTGCTCAGGTCGATCCTCTCCAGGTCGCACCCCAGTATGTGGCGGAGCCGAGCATCTCTCAGCCTAAGAAACCGTACAGGGAGACGGTTCCATGAGCGTTGTCCCCTTCGACCTCTCTCGGATCGAACGCAAGAAGTGCTTGCGACCCTTTACGACGCTCAAGGCGGGAGGTGCGGCGGAGACGTTCTTCGTTGCAAGGACGGCTGACGAACTGGCTGAGATGGCAGAGTACGCACAGGTTCACGACTGGCACGCGACGATTCTCGGTTGGGGGAGCAACGTGTTGCCGTCCGACGACGGTGTCACCGGCCTCGTCGTCCTCAACCGGGCTTCAGAAATACATGTAGCGGGTAGGGAAGTGCTGGCCGACGCTGGCTGTGGCTTTCAGGATCTCTTTTTGAAGTCGGCGCAGGCTGGTCTTGCGGGCCTTGAATTCGCGGTGGGCATCCCCGGAACGCTGGGCGGCGCGCTGGTCAGCAACGCGGGTGCCTACCGGAGCAATGTCTCGGAGTTCTTGAAGGAAATCGAAATTGTGTTCGACGGTAAGCGCCAGTGGGTCGAGCCTGCCTTCATGCAGTTCTCGTACCGGGACTCTGTTCTGCGGCGCTTGAACCCACCGCAATGCGTCTTGCTCCGTGTTCGATTTGAACTACCGCGCGGAAGTACGAAGGCGATCTACGACGAAGCCCGCGAATACCAGAGACAGAGGATCAGTAAGCAACCGCCGCCGGCGAGCGCGGGAAGTTTTTTCAAGAATGTGAACGACCATGAGTTGGCGCAACAGATCGTCAATTTGCCAGGGAAGATGAAAGTTGCTGGCGTTGTTCCAGCCGGATACTTGATCGAACACGCCGGGCTACGAGGAACGCGGCATGGTGGGGCGATGATCGCCCGCAAACACGCCAACTTCATTCTCAATGTCGGATCGGCGAGCGCCACCGAGGTCAAGCAACTTGCGGGTCTGGTGCGCAAGCGGGTCTTTGAGCGATTTGGTGTCGCTCTCGAAGAAGAGGTCTTGTACCTCGGGGATTGGACGAACTTCCGAGAAGCTTGGGAGCGGTCCGCCCCTTAGTCGATTTCAAGGGACTTGAAGCGCTTTTCGGTCTCGTCGGTGTCTTCGATGAGCGTGCGGAAAGCCCAATTGATCCTCGCCTGAATCTTTGCGGCGTTGCTCGCCTCATCTGAGCCTTCGGGGAAGTTGGAAGGGTCGCTCCGCTTGTTGAGTCGGTCGAATGCTCTCTTGATGTCTTCGAACGTCGCGTCTTCGTGAACCCCCAGGACGCTCCTTGCCAACACTTTCGGATCGACGTCTGCTGGCGTAGGTTCCTGCTCGGTAGCGGGGCCGGCCTCTTGCTTGGACTTGGAAGGAACGGCCTCGTGCAACTCTTGCCACGCTTTGTCGAGGTCGATGTCGCGAATCCTGTCCCACTCGCGGTTGACATATCCCCGGAGCAAGTCGTATGCACGCCGCACTTCGCTCAAGACTGGCCCACTCCCAGCGTTTCTTCTGCTTCGTCAAAAGACTGACCTAAGGATTTGAGTCTTGCAACCATGTCCGTGAACTCTTGTTCGCTTGCGTCAGATCTTGACACCATGCCTGTGGCGAGCCGAGCCTTTAGCTCCGACAACGTGGCCTCTGCCTGTCGCAGGCGGCCGTCGATTTCAGCGATGCGGCCCTTGGCCGTTGCATAGGCGGAGATTTCGGAATGTCGCGCTTCGATGGCTTGATCGAGCGAAGTCCTTTCAGCGTCTGTCTGCGCTGCCTCGCGGTCGCGTTGGAGTCTCCCAAGGCTGGTCTCTGCTTCGCCTTGGCCCTTCAATCCCTGTTTCAGCTGCTCACGGGTTTTGACGAGTACCTCGGCCGATTCAAGAATGTGGTCCGCCTCACCGACTGCTTCCTGGGCGATGGCGGCGGCAGTGGTCCCCCGACCTTTCTCCGCAATTGTGACGAGCTGCTGTCGCAATTCCCTCAAGGGACGGAGCAGCCAACGAGCTTCGGCGCCAAGGGTCTCTGTCGAGGTTCGAGGTGATCGCCTGGCCCAAGCGACAAGGACAGCGACCAAAACGAAGACGATCAAGGCACCCAAGGCTAAAACCGGCATCAGGATGAAGCCGCCCGTCAAAGCCGCATCACCGCCGTCAGCGCAAAGTCCTTGAATCCGAAGCCCTCGAAACGAACCATCGGCAGAAAGCTCACGCGCTCGTTGCTCGCGAACTGGATCTCGAAGAGCATATGGTCTTGCCGCTCAGTCCAATCGCGGGACCAGGAAACCGACGCCCTGTCGCCAGGGCCATGGGTGGGAAGACGGAGACGCAGTTCGCTGACGTCCCGGTCAATGTCCAGATTGGTCTCCCCTCGCCTGAACGACACCCATTCTGCGGTCAGTTGGGCAGATCCAAGGGGCATGGCGGTGTCTGCGCCGAGCGCCAAGCGGTGCCCACGGCCGATGCCTGGCGCCGTCTCGAGATCCCGGAACCTGGTCATGTCCGTCGCCTGGATACCGATGTGGTTGCCGACGGCAAAACTGAGACCGATCGCACCATTGATCCGACCGAAAACCCCTCTTGTGCGACCAGAACCGCCGTCGCACGCCGCAATGGAGATCGGAGCTTCGTCCAGCAAGAGGTTCGTGTCGAGCCTCGCACCAAGAACAGAACTCCGAATGATCTCGCGACGGCCGAAGGGCAAGTACTGCTTGCCAATGCGCCAATGGCCGCGGCTCTCAATGTAGTACTCGTCGAGTGTGTCCGGGTCGCCCGAATTGTCGACCCGCTGGAACCTCTGCGCTACATACACGCGATATCCGGTCTCAAGCAACATCCGCAGACCGACCAAGGAGTAGCGGCCCGAAGGATCGTACCAATTGAACAGCGACTTCTTGTTCCGGACTTGCCAAGATGGGTGAAGCTCGAGGAAGGGCGCCACGTCAGGCGTCTGGGCAAGGCTCGGGCCGGCCAACGCGGCGACAAGGGCCGCCGCAATGAGCTTCAAGAGAGGCCCCCGTTGAGAGCCGTTTGGGATAGGACGTCAAATGCTCTCCGCGGCATCGGTTCGCATCTGCCCATCGCGATCGCATACATGACGACTTTGGAAACCCTCTCAAGAGTCTCCATACGGTCGCATGCGTCATCAAGGTTGCGGCCGAGGACTAAGGCGCCGTGATGGCTGAGCAGGAAAGTCTTATGGTCCGCTAGGAAGGGAACAAGCGAGTCTGCCAGTTCCTCAGTCCCAGGGAATCCGAACGGGACAGAGGCCACTCGACCCAGCACACAGGCAGCCTCTGGGAGCAGGTCGTCAGGAATGGTCTCGCCAACGAGAGTCAGTGCAGTCGCGACTGTGGGATGGGCGTGAATCGTGGCACAACAATCCTCGCGGTGTCGGTAGCTTGCGAGATGGATCCTGATCTCGGAGCTCGGGCCCCGACCGTCGAGACTTTGGCCCTGGAGATCGATCACCACGAGGTCTTCCGGTGTCAGTTCAGCCTTTCGGCGACCGCTCGGCGTGCATAGGAGCCGGTCAGTGCCAAGCCTGACGGCAAGGTTGCCTTCACAGGCACCGATCAAACCGAGAGACGCGAGTCTGCGGCTAGTGGCACACATGGAATCGCGAAGGTGATCCTCGCTTTGCACAGACTGGATTATGGCAGGGAGGGCAGGAGCGGGGTAGGGGTGTTCAAGCCGCAAACGCCACTTGGCCGACAAACTCGACCTCAGCCTGCGTTGAGACTTCGTTGTACGCTACCACCGCGAGATGCGGCATATAGCGCTCAATGAGTTTTCGGAGCGGGAGTCGTAGGGAAGTGGAGCACAAGACGATCGCGTGCCGTCCTTCGGCGGTGGCCGCTTCTTGGCCGGCTTTGAGTTCATCCAAGAGTTTCTGCTGGACGGCTGGCTCAAGGGCGAGCACGACGCCCCCCGCCGTATGCTGGACAGCATCGAGCAAGGTTCGCTCAAGAGCAGGGTCGATCGTCAAGCAGGACAAGCGATGGGTTTCGTCGAGGTACTGGCGGGTGATCGTCCGTGAGATCGCGGCCCGCACCAATTCACCGAGCTGCTCGTTGTCTTTGACGCGCGAACCGTAATCGGCCATCGTCTCGAGGATCGTCACCATGTCGCGAATGGGGATGCGCTCGCGAAGAAGGTGCTGCAAAACCTTTTGCACGTCTCCGACCTGGACGACGTTTGGAATGAGCTCTGCGACGACAGTCTCGTTGTGCGCCCGTGCGTTCTCGACAAGGGTGTTCACGTCCTGGCGGGACAGCAATTCGGCAGCGCAAGTCTTGACCGTTTCGCTCAAATGTGTGGCGATCATCGCGCTCGGTTCGACGACCGTGTACCCGTTCGCTTCTGCAGAAGCTCTGAGGCCCGGGTCGATCCAAACCGCAGGAAGGTCGAACACGGGCTCCTTGGTCGGTGTGCCCATGACTGGTGCGAGGACTTCGCCGCTGCTGATCGCGAGGACTTCGTCAGGGTAGGCGGTCGCACGCCCTACTTCCTCGCCACGGACCTTGATCACGTACTCGTGAGGCGGAAGGGCTGCATTATCGCGGATGCGAACGCTCGGCATCACAAAGCCGAGTTCAAGTGCGATTTGACGCCGGGTGGCCGTCACGCGCTCGGGAAGGTCGCCTCCTGACCGGACGTCGGCAAGCCGAGTCAGGCCGTAGCCGACTTCGATCTCCAAGGTGTCCACGCCGACCAGGGCCAGCGCAGCTTCGGGTCCCGTTTGCGGCGGAGCATGGTGAGCCTGCTGCTCAGCCTTCTTCGTCGGTTCGCCCTGCAGTGAGGTTGAAAGGGCAGGGAATTTATCGGCAAACTTGGCGATTCCGAACAGGGCGCCGCCGACGAGAAGAAAGATGACAGTGGGGAAGCCCGGAATGAATCCGAACACAGCAAGGGCGATACCAGTCGAGGCAAGAACCTTAGGTTGGCCGAGCATTTGGCCGAAGAGGGTCCCGCCCATGCCTGCCTCTTGGCCCGCACGCGTGACGAGGAGGCCGCTCGCGGTGGAGATTAGGAGGGCCGGAATTTGCGAGACCAGTCCTTCACCCACGCTCAACATTGCGTAGGTGCTGAGAATCTGTTGGACGTCGCCGCCGCCTCGAAGGAATCCGACCGCGAAGCCGCCGATGATGTTGACCAGGATGATCAGGATCGCCGCGATAGCGTCGCCCTTGACGAACTTGCTCGCACCGTCCATCGCGCCATAGAAGTCTGCTTCTTGCTTGACGGCTTTACGGCGCTTCCTTGCCTCGTCCTCGTCAATCAGGCCCGCTCCAAGGTCAGCGTCGATCGCCATCTGCTTTCCGGGCATAGCGTCGAGAGTGAAGCGGGCGACGACCTCCGACACGCGGGTCGCGCCGTTCGTGATGACGATGAACTGGACGATCATCAAGATGAGGAAGGCCACAAAGCCGACCACGAAATCACCACCGAGCACGAATTGGCCGAAGGTCTGGATGACGTTGCCCGCTTCACCAGTGCCAAGAATCAGTTTCGTCGCGGCGATGCTCAGGGCTAGACGGAACAGCGTCGTTATAAGCAAGAGCGAGGGGAAAACGCTGAACTGCAGGGGATCTTTGACGTTGACGGCGGTCAACAGCACGACGACCGAGGTCGCAATTGCCAGGACGAGCCCGAGGTCGAGCGCCCAGTGCGGCAAAGGCAAGATCAGCATGCTCACGATCACGAGCATCGCGGCACCGATCAGGAGGTCTGTGTGACGCAGAATCTTTTGCAACAGGGCCATAGCGGGCTAGTTGGATCATCGGTAGGAATGCGGGCTACTGGAGGCTCTGCGAAATGGTGCATGGACGAACGTCCTGATTCAAAACCTCACAAACCCCTATAGATTTACAAAGGAAACCCCGAAACGAAAATTACCGTCTCTTGGAAGTGACAAGGTGATGCAAGAAGATCGTCAACAGAGCTGTTCGGAAGCAAGCAAGGGCCCGGGCTGGGGTCTCGTCGGGGTCGCGGCCTTCGTGGGCCTTGCCGCAGCAGCGTTCCTCCTTGTCAACACGCGCCGCCGCTCGGAAACACGCACGTGGTCTTTCGAAGACCTGATCGACGCGGCCGACGCCGCCGCCGCGCGCCTCGAGCGTGGTCTCGCCGCTGAAGCGGTCTGACTCCTTTTTCCTCTCATTGACCGTGAGCGCACACGGCAGGCAAGGCTAGGTTGCCTTTCTGATAATCATTATTATGAGAATGTCAGACTGGAGCCTCAGAGCCAGTGGTCTTCTGCCCTTACGGTTCCTGCCTTCACGTAGTGCGCTTTGGCGGTCTCATAGTCGACGCTGGGATTCTGGTGCTTCAGCTCCCTGTGACTGAGGAACTTTTGGAAGTAGGAGACGTTGCTGGTCAGGCCGTGGAACTCCTCGCAACCAGGACCGATTGCGGTGACCAGGACGTGGTCGCTTGTATGAGCGTTGGTCATGTAGCCGACATGGGTGTGGTTGCTCAGCACCATCGCTAGAGCGGAAAAATCCTGACTAAAGACGTCGATCACATTGATCTCCGAGCGCTTCTTGAGTCCTGAGGCGACAAGGGACGCTTCCTGCGAGGTCAGCTGGACGCCGAACTTGTCCTCGACGGTGCCTTGGATCGTCGCGACGGTCGGTTCAGCTTTGATCGCGGTCATGACAGGTCCGAAACTGCACTTGAACCCTTGGTACTTCAAGAGGCCCGCCGTAGAGTCGTAATACTCGTCTCCAGCGCCGCCAAGGCCGGGATTGCCGTTCCCGTGGTCGCTGGTGATCACCACCAGGGTTTCTCCGTCGACCAAGGCCCATTCGACGATCGCCTTCAAAGCCTCATCAAACGCCATTTGGTCGAAAAGTTGCGCGGCGAAGTCGTTCCCGTGCCCGCCGTGGTCGACGCGCGCTCCCTCCACCTGCAAGATGAAGCCATCTGCACCGTCCAAAAGCTGTATGGCCTTCGTCGCCATCTCCGCCAAGGTTGGAACGGTCTTTTGGAGCTTTTCGTCGTGGTCTCGGTCGATCGTGTAGGGGACGTGGCCCGAGGCAAAGAGGCCAAGGAGCTTGCCATGGGCACTCAGCATGGCGTCCCTGTCGTCAGCCAGGGTGAATCCCTTGCCTGCGAACTTCCCCTTGAGGTCAACTTTGTCCTTTCGGCCGCTTGATGCAAAAAACTTTTCACCTCCGCCCATCAGGACGTCGATGTTCGCCGCCAGGTACCGGTCTGCGATGACCCATTCCTCGTCTCGATTGTTGTGGCAGATCGCGAAGCCGGCGGGGGTGGCGTGGGTGACGGTGGCCGTCGTGACGAGGCCAGTCCGCATCTTTCCCTCGGACTTCATGATGTCGAGCAAGGGCCGCAGGGCGACTCCCTCTTTACCGCCAGGGAGCCAGTTCACAGCGCCGTTCCAAATGTGGACGCCACTGCCCCATGCGCTGCTGGCCGCAGAGGAGTCCGTGACCATGCCGGTCAATGAACGAGTGTCTTGCAGTCCGTTGACGGCGTACTCCTCGTTCATCAGAGAAGTCCAAAGGCTTGTTCGGCCGGCCGTCGCCTGGAGGTAGTGGTCGAGCATGGTGGGGACAGCCGCCGACATGCCGTCCGCCACACAAAAGATGATGTTCTTCGCCCTCTTGACCCTTCCCCACGATTCAGCAGCACGGGCGGGATTGGGCAAGCCGGCGAGGAGCGCTCCCGCCCCCGCGGCGCCGTAAGTCAGAAGGTCGCGTCGGGTCACGGACTGTCTCGCCATGACCCGACTTTATCACAGGCCCCCGGGGCTTAACCGCAGGTTAATGCCCGCTCTTGGGATCGATCTCGCGGTCGGGGTCAGTGACTTGCTCGCTCTCTTCCCCGCTTCCCGGATTTCCGCTGCCAACGAGGCTCTCCACGTGGATTCCGGTCCGTGCGACTTCTTTGTCACCGATCTTCAACACGGCCGAGACATCGCCGGTCTTCCCAATAGCTTGGCGCCCTCTTGGCCTCCAACTGACTGAGTTCAGCCCCGCTGCGCCCTTCCCGTCCAGGCGAGCAAGTTCGTTGCCTCCTGGGCCCTGGATGGAGACGACCACCTTGTCTTTCGTCTCCGCCTTAAGCCAGTAGTAGACCTTCGTGCCTGGTTGAGTGTTCTGTGCCACGAACTCGCCAAAGTTCGTGTAGCCGCCTCCCGACAGTCGACCGAGGATGGTGACGTCTTGCGGATCGCAAAGGAACACGTCCTTGTCTCGATTAGCCTTGGTGAGTTCCTCGAGGGGACCAACGGGCACTGTCCAGAAGGAACGGCCGTGTGTCGCGATCGCAAGTTCGAACTCCCTCGGATGGATCACCATGTCGTCGACCCGAACGTTGGGGAATGTGCTTGTTGTGTACTTCGTCCACGTCGCCCCTCGATCGAGCGAGGCATAGAGGCCAAGCTCAGTGCCGACGAACAAGAGATCCTCGTTCTTGAGGCCTTCGGTCAGCGCGTAGCAGGAATTTCCATCCGGAATGCCATTGATCCTGGTCCAGGTTGTGCCGAAGTCCTCGGTGACAAAGACGTACGGAGCATAGTCGTTCGTCCGGTGACCGTCGAAGGCTACATAGCACCTTCCCTCTTTGTAGCGGCTGGCGCAGACCCGGCTGACCCACGTTCCCTTTGGCACACCGGGTGCGTTTGCCCCCACCTCCTTCCATGTGGTTCCGCCGTCCTGCGAAACCTGGACCAGTCCGTCGTCAGTTCCGACCCAAAGGAGTCCTTCCTTGATCGGCGACTCACTGATGGAGATGATCGTGCAGTGGACCTCGGCACCGGATTGGATCTGATCGCCCAGGACAGGCTTCTGCTTCTCAGGATCGTTCGTGCTCAAATCGGGCGAGACGGCCTTCCAATGATCTCCTCTGTCTACGCTCTTGAAGAGCTTGTTTCCGCCAATGTAGACCGTCGCATGGTTGTGAGGCGAGACCATGATCGGCGTGTCCCAATTGAAGCGGTATCGGGTGCCTGAGGGCTCACCGAGCCGGCTCGGGTTAGGCCGGATACCCGTCGTCGCACCCGTCTCAAGGTCGAGTCGGGCGACCGCGCCTCCTTGGCTTTCGCTGTAGACGATATTGGGGTCTTCCGGGTCGGCCTCAACGTAGAAGCCGTCTCCGCCACCGATGCTGAACCAGTGGTAATAGCTGACGCCGCCGTTGCGAGTCTGAGTCGGTCCTCCCCACGATCCATTGTCTTGAGCTCCACCGAAGATCCAATAGGGTTTTCGGTTATTGACGCTCACGTCGTAGAACTGGCCGATCCGCATGGTGCCGAGGAACTGCCACGTTTTGCCGCGGTCCCGGCTCTGGGCGCAGCCGCCGTCGTTACCGACGAGGATGTGGTTGCTGTCCGAAGGGTTGATCCAGAGGGCGTGAAAGTCAGGATGGACCTGGATCGGCATTTCCTTGACCGTCTTGCCCTTGTCATCGCTGACCATCAGGCCGGTCGCACCCAGGTAAAGGCGGTTCTCGTCGTTCGGGTCTTGACGCGGAAGACTGAAGTAGAAAGGCCGTGGATCAGTGGCGCTCATCTTGGTCCAGCTGACCCCCTCGTCTTCGCTCCGGTACACACCGCCGTCCTTTTCTGCATCGACAGTGGCGATGCAAATCTTCGGGTTGGAACGCATGATGCTGAGCCCAATGCGCCCAACCTGGCCTGTCGGGAGTCCCTTGGAGACCTTTGTCCACTTCTCTCCCCCGTCCGTGCTGCGCCAAATCGCGTTCGCCTCGCTACGGCTGTAGAAGTTGTAAGGCACGCGTAGGCGCTCCCATGTCGCCGCCAGCATCACCTTGGGGTTCTTTGGGTTGAAAGTCACGTCGATAACGCCGACCTTCGGCCCGCCTTCGATGACCTTCTTCCAGGTCTTGCCACCGTCGGTCGTCTTGTACAGGCCGCGTTCAGGATTCGGGCCCCACAGATTGCCGAGCAGGGCGACGAACACCGTCTTCGGATCTTCCGGGTTGATGACAATCCGGGAGCACTGGCGACTCTCCTTGAACCCGACGTACTCCCAGGTCTTCCCGCCGTCCATTGTGTGATAGAGGCCGTCACCGTAGCAGGTTGAGTTGCGGCTGCTGGGCTCGCCGGTTCCCACCCAGACTTCGTCCGGGTTCTTTTGGTTCACGGCGATTGCGCCAATGCTGAGGACGGGCTGCTTGTCGAAAATAGGTTCTAAGGCCGTGCCGCCGTTCTCGGTCTTCCAAACGCCGCCACTGGCCGTTCCGATGTAGAAGATGCGAGGATCCTTTTCATAGACAGCGATGTCGCTGACCCGACCACCCATCGTTGTGGGCCCGAGTTCGCGCGGCTCGAGGGCGCCTAATATCTGCGCAGGATCCTGGGAATAAGAAAATGACGCCAGCGTGAGCGTCAAGGCAAATGTTCCGAACCAGTGCCTCATAAGTTCAAGAGGACTTTACCGGGATTCTTGGCGGAGAGTTTCAGTGACTTTCCTAACGGTCGGCCTGCTACCCCCCGAGCGCGGAAGAGTAACCTACGGGACCCGTATGGACTTCGCCCCGACACCCGAAAACGAACAGATCCGTGAAGCTGCTTACAAGTTTGGACAGAACGAGATCGTCCCGGGCCTGAGGGACCGAGACCGGGAGGCCAAGAGCGATCGAACGATGCTCGAACAAATGGGTGCTGCCGGGTTCCTTGGCGTCTCTGTTCCTGAGTCGTACAGCGGGCTGGGCGCCGACTATGTCTCCCTTGGAATCGTCTGCGAAGAGCTTGAGCGGGCGGACACTTCGGCACGGGTCGCGCTGAGCGTCCATAACGGCCTCCACAGCATGACCCTCATGCAATGGGGCACCGAGGAGCAGAAGGGCCGATGGCTTCCCGACCTGGCGACGGGCAAGCGGATCGGTGCGTTTGGACTGACGGAGCCGAACGCGGGCTCTGATGCAGCGAACCTGAAGACCACCGCCAAGAAGGACGGCGACTCCTATGTATTGAACGGCCAGAAAGCTTGGATCAGCCTGAGCGACTATGCCGATCAGTTCCTTGTGATCACGAAGCTGGCGGAGGGCGATCCCGCCAAGCCAAGGTTCGCCGCATTCATCGTCGATCGCACGACCCCAGGCTTTTCCAGCCGACCGATCCACGGAAAGCTTGGTGTTAGGGCTGGAAACACGGGCGAGATCTTCTTCGACAACATGCGGGTCGAAGCGGATCGAATGCTCGGAGGCGAGGGCGATGGATTCAAGGTCGCAATGAGCGCCCTCGATCACGGGCGCTACACCGTCGCAGCGGGAGCCGTCGGGATCATTACCGCGTGCTTAGACGCCTGTACTAAGTACGCGAACGAACGCACGGTCGGTGGAGAACCGATTGGCCGAAAGCAACTTGTGCAACAGATGATCGCGAGCATGGTTCAAGGGCGCGAGATCGGTCGGCTTCTCTACTACAAGGTTGGCTGGATGAAGAACACCGGACAGCGCCACACCCGCGAGTGCAGCATGGCCAAGTGGGTGAACTGTGCGGCCGCGTTCGACGCGGCCAACAAGGCGGTGGAAGTCCACGGCGCCTACGGTTTTTGCGACGAGTTCCCGGTGGAACGCTACTTCAGAAACTCAAGAGGGGCGATCATATACGAAGGGACCCACGAAATCCACACCGTCATGCAGGCTGAGTATGAAATGGGTTACCGTTCCGACAAGCCCCTCAAGCACACCTTGCCGACATGGCCCTTTGACGCATGAGCGAACGACGTCCCTTGCTCGTCGTCGACGGCGACAATTTTGCCCACCGCGCCTATCACTCCACACCAAAGACGGTCACTGGGAAGAACGGGGAGCCTATCAATGCGATCGTCGGCTTCGTCAACACAATGGTCTTCGCCTTCAACCGCGAGCGGCCAAGGGGCATCTTTGTCGCCTGGGACACGCTCGGCGTCGAAACCTATCGCAACAAGCTTTGGCCGGCGTACCAGTCGGGGCGTGACTTTGACCCGGAGATCGTAGCCCAGCTCGGCCAGTTGCCCGACCTCTGCCGTGCCTTCAAGTTCGGTGTGGCAAAGCACGCCGGGTACGAGGCGGACGACCTCATGGCTTCCGCCGCGCACCAGGAGGTGGCGGCAGGCGGCACGTGCCTCCTCATGACCACCGACCGTGACTCTTACCAATTGGTTTCGGACTCCGTTACCGTGATCTCGCCTCAGAAGGGCACACCAGAGCCCGCACGGATCACGCCCGAAGCCGTCATGGAGCGGATGGGAGTGCGGCCCGACCAAGTCCGGGACTTCAAGGCGATCAGCGGAGACAGCTCCGACAAGATCCCCGGCGCGAAAGGCATCGGGCCGGTCGGTGCGGCGGCCTTGATCAAAGAGCACGGCAATTTGGAAGGTGTGCTCAAGCATTGGGGCACGCACCCCGAAGCCGAGAAGTTGCGAATGTTCTACGAAGTGGTGACCATGCGGCCCGACGTGACAGTCGATTTGCCGAGCCGCGCTCCCGACTGGGTCTCGGGCGCAGACGCGCTTCGTCAACTTGGGGCGAGCAATCTTGCTGAACGGGTGCTCGAAGCCACGAGCTAGGCCCCAGGTGGCGGTGCCGGCTTTCAAGTCGTCTTAGACTCTATGAAGTTCGCCATCGTCGCCACCCTGGCCATGCTGACCGTTGGTGCCCACGGCGCTCCCCAGCACAAAGCGAAGGAGACCCTTAGGGAGCTTTCGCTCGAGCGGACACCTTGCTTCGGGGCGTGTCCGGTTTACAAAGTGACGATCCGTTCGGACGGGTCAGTCACATACACGGGAACGCGCTTTGTCGAGCGGATCGGGACGTACAAAGCGACGATGTCCAGCTATCACCTTCAGAAGCTCGTGAAAATCCTTGATCGGGCCAAGTTCTGGTCGATGAAGCGACGCTATGAAGTCCACGCAACCGACATGCCGACGTACATCGTGCACGTTGCGACGAACCGTCGTTCCAAAACGGTCGAGGAGTACGGGGCGAGCGGACCGGAGAGTCTCTGGGAGATTCAGACCCTCATTGACGGGTTGCTCCAGTCGGCGCGAGGTTGGGTACCCGTTGACGCCAAATAGGCGCCCCTTGGCCGTGTCACGACCAGGGGCGCGGTCTCTGGAGGTCAGACTCCTTTTGAAACGTCTTCGAGGATGCGTTGCAGGTCGACCTTGCGCTCTTCGTCCTTGGCGTCCGAGATGAGTCGCTTGAGCGCGAGGACGTGCGCCTCTTGGAGAGCTTTGCCCGCTTCCGTCTTGACGTCTGGCTGTACGCCGGCACCCTCCCAGTTCGTCTTCGTGTAGGGGTTCTCCGCACGCCCGACCGGGATGAAACAGGAGAAATGGTCGCTGAGCCGCACGGTGCTACCGGGGTTAGCTCCGCCCCATGTGGACTCGCCGACGATCGGCCCTCTGTGCAGGCATTGGAAGTCGTAGGCACATTCCTCAGCGCCCGATCCTGTCCTCTTCGAGGTGAGCACGAAGAGTGGAACGTCAGTGAAGCGAGGTCCGTCGAGCTTCTTCAGCGTCCAGAACTCTTGCTTTTCGACCTTTTGACCGTTCCGGAAGTAGATGTTGTTGAGGTGGACAGGCTTTTCGGAAAAGAAATAGCTACAGAAGAGTTGGACGCCCCGAGGGTCGCCGCCGCCATTCCCACGAAGGTCAACGATCATGGCGTCGCAGTTCGCCAGGAACTTGACGGCGGCTGAAAGGGGCCGCGCCATCTCCTCTGGTGTCCAGAACCCGTTGAAACGGATATAACCAACGTTTCCTTGGAGGCGCTCAACCTTCTCGAAGCCCGAGTTCACAAACTTCGTTTCCCGCTCGTACCGGGCGATCTCGGCCTTTGATGGCTCTCCCGCCCTTTCGCGGACGGGCAACTTCGCTGGTGAGTACCGGAACCGGAGGTGGGCGTCTGTGACCTGCGCTCTCAGAATCTCGTTCACCCGCTTCGCAAAATCGGCGGGGTCAGTCAAGGAGCCGTACTCGGGAGTTGCCTGCCAGGCCCGCAAAGCAGCCTCGATCTTCTTCGCGGTGTCAGGGTCGACATAGGTTTCGTTCATGTTGGTGACCAGCGAGTCGAGAGTCGTCGACTTCGCCCCGCTATCCAGCACAAACGGAGCCTCGTTGGCCACGACCCTTTCTTGAACGGCCGGAGCCGAAGGGTGAAGAGTCAGCCCTGCCAACGCAAGGCTAAATGCAAGTGTCAGTGTGTTCATGGTTTGTTCCCTGTTGCGAAGGCACCGTCGATCAGTACATCGATCATTGAGGCCAGCCTCTGCGATATGAGGGCCGGTGACCCGAGCTCCTTCACGGTGAGGCTGTAAGGAAGAAAAGCGTTGGTCGCGAGAAGCAGGCTCCCGGCGACCTGGGTGGCCTTGGCCGGATCCACTCCACCATCGCGCAGAACGCTGGCGATGAGGTTGCGCTCGCGGTCAAAGTACTGGGCCCGACGGGCCATGTAGGCGGGCCGGACGAGTTCAAAAAGCTCGTCTAAGCTGTGGGCGTACGCCTCGACTTGCTCCACTCTGCCCATGACCCGTCGCGTCAAGCAGTCTCGAAGTCGCTCCTCTGCTGGTTTGCTGCTTGAGGAGATTTGCTCCAGCTCCCTTTCAACGTTCTCGACAACCCTGCCGATCGAACTCAATCCGACGTCTTCCTTGCTCCGGAAGTACATGTAGATCGTCCGTTTGCTGACACCGGCCTCTCGGGCCACGTCCTCCATGGACATTTTCCGGAAGCCGTATCGAGCCATCAAGACGTCGACCGCATCAAGGATCGTCTCCTTCGTTGAACCTCTCAAGCTGCTGGAGGCGGCCATACAACATGTTTACACGATTGCACGCTTTTGGAGTTTCGTGCAGTAGGTCCTTATGCCGGTTTCCTGTGCCGTTGCTAAGGAATTCAGCAATTTTGCGGGGGCAGTTCAAGTTGCGAACCGATATACTGCGACTAATGGCCCGGATTGTGCTGGGCTGTTATCGAGAGGTACGACTATGAATTCATTCATGAGGATCGCCGTCGGGCTGGCTGTCGTGGCCGCTTCGGCACCTGTCTTTGCTCAGCTCAGCGAAACGTTCCCGGATCCGCTCGGCACGTGGCGCACGCGCTGGCTCGCTCAAAACTCCAATCTGCAGAACTACTACGTGGTCGCCGGCAACGGCGGCAACGAGGACGACCGTGGTAACAACCCGATCGGCCTGTGGATGAGCGACGGCGTCAACGGCAACGGTGGCCCGACCGCTGACATCATCTTTAACGATGCGTTCGCTTCCACGCTGCGCCATCTCGACTTCGGCGTCGAGTGCTTCGTTCAGACCCGGATCACCATGTTCGACGTGAACGGTGCCCAGATCTCCACGTTCGTCTACTCAGGTGGCGATTTTGGCTTCGGTCACGAGGACATCGTCTCCGGTGACAGCACCGTCGGCATCAAGCACGTCCTGTTCGACTCTACGGAATTCGGTGGCAGTCAGGTCGAGGGCAACACCTCGGTCGACACGTTCCACGCTCGCGTGGTGCCCGAGCCTGCGACGATGATCGCGCTTGGCGCCGGTCTCGTTGCTCTGGCCCGACGCCGACGCAAGTAAGCGTTCGACACGACCATAAAGAACTGAAAGGCTGTGCCATTTGGCACGGCCTTTCTTCTTTGTATTTCTGCCCTTCTGAGAGTTGGCCAATCGGTAGAATGCGCGGCCATGGCCCTCAACAAGAAGACAGTTCGCGACATTGACGTCTATGGCGAGCGCGTCCTCGTGAGGTGCGATTTCAACGTTCCCCTGCAGGACGGCCAGATCACCGACGACCGCCGAATCACGGAGGCCCTCCAAACGATCCGGTTCCTAAAAGAGAACGGAGCATGTGTCGTCCTTTGTAGCCACTTGGGGCGCCCTAAGGGCGGCCACGACCCCCAGTTCTCTTTGGAGCCCGTGGCCGTCCGGCTGAGCGAGCTGCTCTTCAAGGACGTCCCTTTGCTGCCCGATTGTGTGGGCCCTGTCGTCGAACGCGAGGTGGAGCTCATGCGCTCCGGTGAAATCATTCTGCTCGAGAACGTACGGTTTCATCCCGAGGAAGAGCAGAATGATCCCGAATTTGCCGCCGAACTCGCCAAAGGCAAGGACATTTTTGTCAACGATGCCTTTGGAACCGCCCACCGCGCTCACGCATCAACGGAAGGGGTCGCTCACCTGCTACCAGCAGTGGCAGGCTTCCTGATCGAAAAAGAGATCCAGTATCTTGGTGCTGCCGTCGACAACCCAAAGCGGCCCTTCGTCGCGATCCTTGGAGGCGCGAAAGTGGCTGACAAGATCAAAGTCATCGAGCACCTGCTGCCCAAGGTCGACAAGCTCTTGATCGGTGGTGGAATGGCCTTCACGTTCCTGAAGTCCCAAGGGCACGAGATCGGCAAGTCCCTTTTGGACGAGGGCAGCCTTGACTTCTGTCGGAAAGTCCTCGCCGAAAACCCTGACAAGCTCTTGGTGCCGACCGATGTCGTGGTCGCACCCGACTTCTCCGAAACCGGCCCCGTCTCGATCGTGGACGTCTCAGACATTCCCTCCGATCACATGGGGCTTGATATCGGCCCTGAAACCTCAGCCGTCTATCGGGAGGTCGTCCGGACAGCCGGTACCGACGTGTGGAACGGGCCGATGGGAGTCTTTGAGATGGAGTCCTTTGCGGCAGGGACGCGAGCTCTTGCAGAAGCGATGGCCGATTGTCCGGGAATCACGATCGTCGGCGGTGGCGATAGCGCGGCGGCGATCGACAAGTTTGGCTTTGCCGAGAAGGTCACGCACGTCAGCACGGGCGGCGGTGCCTCCCTCGAGTTCCTTGAGGGCATCGAACTCCCAGGAATTGCGGCCCTTATGGACCGTTAACGACGCTTCGCTAAGCTCAGGATCACTTTCCACTCGTCCGCAGTTACGGGCATGACGCTCAGGCGCTGACCGCGCCGATTGACGAGCGCGTTTTCAAGGCCCGGGGTCACTCGAAGGACGGAGAGAGGAACGACGTCTTCGAACTTCTCCAAGAACGTGACGTCTCTTGTCACCCACCTGGGGGCCTCCGGGCGGCTCTTGGGATCGAAGTATTGGCTCTTAGGGTCGAACTGCGTCGGATCAGGGTAGGCGTCGCCGACAACTTCCATGATGCCGGCTACGCCGGGCACTGGACAACTTGAGTTGTAGAAAAAAGCGAGGTCGCCCGGTTGCATCTTGTCCTTAAAGAAGTTGCGGACTGTCCAGTTGCGACAGCCCTCCCAAACGTCCGGACCGCCCTTCGCCGCTAGGTCGTCGATGGAATAACAGTCCGGCTCGCTCTTCATCAGCCAATAGCCCATGGGCTCATTTTGGCACTCGCGCCATTTAGCCGCAGAGCTTTTTGTCTGCTTCCTCGGAGGACTCTGAATCTCTTGTACTGTCGAGGGATCGAGCCCAGTTTTCTATCGCTTCGGAGAGGGAAGCCACGTGCAGGCGCATGAATTCTGGGCTTGGTGTGTCCGAGGTGGTGTAATGGTCAACGAGAAGGCGTAGCTCTGACAAAATCAGACGATTGTTCATCATAGGTTCCTGAAGACTGCTGTGAAAACACGGCGGGGGCATGTGCCCCGCTCCAATGTAAGACTCAATAATACGTATTCTTGGTCTTAATTTTCAGGGTTATCGACAAGAACGGCCGATTTGTCTAACTTTCGACGCTGCTGTATGGGCCTAAACTCACACTTCCGGTGACCACGCTGACGTCAAGGGTCCCGTTGCCCTTGCCCAGTCTGCCCGTCACCTTCTGGCCCTCACGGGCTTCGTCCTTCAGTTCCAAATTGCAAGAGACGGTACCGCGCAGAGTCGAGAGGCTGACGCGGCAATCATTGCCGTCCGCCAACGTCATCTTCACGTCTCCTGAGACCGCTGTCACGTTGACTGACCCCTTGATTCCTTCTGCGAGTTCGATAGCCACGTCACCCGAGGCGGCCTCGATCGAGAGAGTCTTCGGAGCAGACTCCATAACCTTGACGTCGCCGCTCGAGGTCTTGATCTCTAAGACACCGGACACGTCCCGCAAGCTGATGTCACCGGACTTTGTTTCGACATTGAGGATGCTGGTGTCGGCGTTCTCAACTTTGACATTGCCCGATCGCTGGGCGACCGTCACTGACCCCTTTGCTTCGTGGATCTCGACGTCTCCGGAACTCCCGTCGATCTTGACCGATGCCGACGTTCCCTTTACGGTGACGTCGCCCGAGGCGACCTTGATCTCAACGGGCACGCCGCTAGGGACGTTGATGGTCAGATCTGTGTCGATGTTGGCGCCCTCAGGTTGACGGAAGACCACCTGATGGTCGCTTTCCTCCAGCATCGGCGTATAGATGTCGGCAAGCCGTTTGGCTTCGTTCTCGTCGTATGAGCGGAATGTCGCATCAACGACGAACAGCCCGGTCTCGGCCCCTCCGTTGATGACGACGTCTCCCGATTTAAGCTCGAGGCGCAGCACTTTACCGGTGGGAACGTCTAGCGGCAGTTCGACATGCTTGGTCTGGGCGCTTCCAAAGAAGACGGAGAAGCCGCCCCCTTTCTTAGCGTCGTCGGCGGCCTGCTTGATGGCGTCCACGCCTTTGTGCACGCCCTGTCGGACCTGCTTGGCGATGTCGTCCCAGTTCACGTTCTTGGCGACGTCCTTGCCGATCTTCTCGATCGATCCGATGAACTTACTGATCGGGTCTTCGCCCTTCGCCGTAGCCGTTTGTTGCTCGCCTCCCACGCCTGCCCCCACCTTCTCTTCTTCGGGGGTTTCCACAGGGGCGTCGTTGAACGCTTCGATGAGTTCGGCGGCGTCGTCCGGCGACAGCTTGCCCTCCTGGACAAGCTTCATGATTCGTTTGACCTCTTCCTTCATTTCTCTTCAGGCTCCTTTCAATCTGGCTTTGGCTTCTTCGGGGGTGATGACGCCCTGCTCGAGTTCGTCAATGATCTTCCTTCTCGCCTCGCTCGTGGCTGGCTTCGACCTCGTCGACTCCTTGTACGGTGTGAGATCCATGGCCTCGAGCAGCGCGTCGAGGCGTGCCCTGACGGTCGGATAGCTCAGGTTCAACTCCTTCTCGACCGTGCTGATCACGCCGCGCGACCGCAGGAAAACCTCGAGAAAGTCTCGTTGCTCCTTGCTCAGCCGGGCCGTCGCCGGGAGTTTGAACTTACCGTGAATCGTGATCCCACCCTCCGCCGAGGTCAATTCGCTCACGTAGAGCGGGCCACCCGTGACCGGGCAGTTCGTCGGGATGTCGTGGAGGTCCTTCAAATCCATTTCGTCTACCGGTTCCTGATGAGTATCTTTACCCTACGGTAACGAATCGGTACACGTTGCACAGGCCCACAGGTCATAAAGACAAAAACCACCTTTAACTTCTCGATGCGTGAATGGCGGCCATGACGGCAGTCGTCGATATGGAGGAGACCGCCTCCTCTGGCCCCGGGTGGATCACCCTCAGGTTTGGGTTCGGTGGCGCCCAGAGGCGGTGGATGCCCTCCCTGAACAGCCCGACGAGGCGGGTGGGCGTCGCCGAAGCGAGGTGGAGAATGCCGTTGTCGAGGGTCACGACAAGCTTGGCCGCTGAGATCGCGCCGACAACTCCGGGCAGGCTGAAGGCACCACGGTGGTCCTCGACCCCTGCCTCGACGAGTTTGTCCTCATCGGATCCGCCCTTCCAGTACTTGGTCTGGTTCGATGGTTTCGCTCCAAGCAAACCCACCCTCAACCCCTCAGATTTGAGGGCGGCGATGATGACGAGCCAATTTTCGAGCGGCCAGAGCTTTTCCGGAAGGCTGGCCGAGGCTGAAACCCAGACGTCCGGTACGGAGTCCGTCGGGGCTACCGTCGGCAGCTTATAGCCGGGTACCGGGCCCTCCAGGTAAGCGAGCCGGCAAAAGATTTCAGCGATCCAGCCCGAATCGAGGGATCGGTACTTCCCTGTTATGTCCTCGGCCAACCACTCTTGATCGTTCCAGAGGTTGCCCGTTTCGTCGTCAGGGAACGGCATGTCAGACCTGCCTTCTTCGCCAAGACAGGGGCCACAGACAAAGGTGCCGGGGCCAGACAGGAGCGCGGTGGCGGTCTTCGCCCACGTCGTCCACTCCACGTTCACGACGAGGTCGTATTCGGCGGCTGCCAACTCGCGAGCGGCTTCTCGAGGATCGCACCCATGCAGGGGGAACGCCCTGTCCACCAGGTCGCTTGGCTCGGCAAGCTCCATGACCCGCGTACCGCCATAGTAGTCCAGGGTTCCACCGTGGCGGGCCCTGAGCATCTGCATCAAAGGAGTCGTGATGACGAAGTTGCCAAGGTTGTCGTTGGTGACAAGCGCAAGGCGAGGATTGGGCCGCAATGCTTCGCCTCGATAACGCTTCATGGAGGGCAAAAGGGTACCTCGCGGGTTAAACTCCTCACCGCATGCCCCTCTTCCTCGGACTCGATTGTGGCGGCACATCGACCCGCTCGATGATCGTCGACGATGCGGGGCTCGTTGTCTTTCAAGGGATGGGTGGGCCGGCAAATTTGGCCTCCACAGAGGCCGACACGATCAAAGCGAGCCTCCGCCAAGCCTTGCGGGGAGCACCTGCTGTCGATGCCGCCTGTGGTTGCTTTGCAGGGCTGCTCGGCGACGCCGCGAGCAAAAGGGGCGGAGCTCTGCTGGGCGAGCTGCTGCCCAAAACGGCCAAGACGATTTACCCAGACTACGTTGCGGCCTTGGCCGCTGCGCCGGCGGACACGGACGCGGTGGTCGTCTCTGGCACGGGGTCAGTAGTTTGCTCCTGGAAGGACGGGATCCCCGTGAAGTCTGGGGGTGGCGGCCACATCCTCGGCGACCTGGGCTCCGCGTTCGATGTGGGCCGAAACGCGGTTCGGTGGATCAGCGTCCCACTAGGTGGGGGCGTCGAGAAGGCAAGCCCTGAACTGCAGCATGCGCTCTTCGAGCGCTTTGGCACGCGCGATCCAGAAGAACTCCCTTACAGCATCGGCCGCGCCGAGGGCGTCGCCACGAAGCTAGCTTCGCTGGCACCGATAGTCGGCGCAGACCTTGTGGCGAAATACCAGTACGCAGACTTTGCCGTCCTCCAGGCTTTGACCGGTCTGTGTTGGATCGTGAGAAACCATGTCCAGGCCCTTGTGACCGAAAAGCCCCCTGTCCGTCTCGTTCTCGCCGGGGGACTGTGGGACGCCCATCCGGTTTTTATGGAACAGTTCAAGAGGCTCATGGCCAGTCACAAGGTCTCAAACGACCCAAAGACATGGAAGCGCCGTCAGTATCATGTTGAACGTCTTGCCGACCCGCCCGTGATGGGCGCGGCACTGTTGGCCAAGCGGCTTTTTGATGGGAACTGAATCCAGAAACCCCCGTTCGATTGGAATGGACAAGATGACCGCACGAGAGATCGTGCGGCTCATGAATGAGGAGGAGCAGGCGGTCAATCGTGCCGTCCAGGCCGCCGAGGCACAGATTGCCCAAGCCGCCGAGCACGCCGCGGAGGCCTACCAGTCGGGCGGGCGCGTGATTTACGTCGGTGCCGGCACGAGCGGGCGTATCGCCACGATGGATGCGGCAGAGATGGTTCCCACCTTCGGCCTTGCGCCGACCCGGTTTGTCGCGGTTGTGGCCGGCGGTGAGGCTGCAAACCAGCAGGCTGTCGAGGACGCTGAGGACGACGAGCACGCCGCCATCCAGGCCATGAACGAACTGGCCCTGACGCGGCAAGACATCGTGATCGCACTTGCGGCCTCGGGACGCACCGCGTTCGTCGTCGCTGCCGCCCGCCACGCCCGCCAAAAGGGCGTTTGGACTTGCGGCATCGCCAACAACAAGAACGTCCCGCTCCTCAGTGTGGTGGAGCTCGGCATCCTTCTCGACACCGGCCCCGAAGTCCTCACAGGCTCGACCCGGCTAAAAGCAGCGACGGCTCAGAAACGCGTTCTGAACGCTATTTCGACCACTGCGATGGTCCTCAGCGGCAAAGTGATCGAGAACTTAATGGTCGACGTCAAGGCGACCAATCAAAAGCTCCGTGAAAGGTGCGTCCGGATCTTGTGCGACCTGACGACCGTCAACGAAGGCGAAGCGGAGCGGATCCTCTCAGCCCACAACTGGAACATCAGGCAGGCGCTGAGCGTCTTGCGGTCGACCGAAGCCGCTAGCTGACCGCCTTCGCTTGCTGCCAGAGTTCTTCCCACTGGTCTGGCGTCAATTCGCCTAACGGCCCTTCCGAGAGACGCTCCATCGTTTGGAAGCGCGCGGTAAAGCGGTCGACCATGGCCCGCAACGCGTCCTCGGGTTCGATCTTGAGCCACCTCGCAAGGTTGACAACCGTGAAGAGCAGGTCTCCGATCTCGTCCGAAATTCCGGATCCTGTGGCTACCGCCTCCTTGAGTTCAGCTTTCTCTTCCTCGAGCTTCTCCCAGACGCCTTCGAGATCGGGCCACTCAAATCCGTTGCGTGCGGCGCGTTTGCTCACTTCAAAGGCCCTGAGCAGAGCCGGCAGAGAGCGTGGGACGCCTTCGAGGACGGACTTGGGCTCACCTCCTTCGTTCGCTTTGATCGCGTCCCAGTTCCTCAACACTTCTTCAGCATCGCTGACTTCGAGGTCGCCGAACACGTGGGGATGGCGCCGGACCAGCTTGTCGGTGACGATCCGCGCGACCTCGTCGATCGACCAGTTGCCGGCAAGCGACTCCATCTGGGCATGCATCACAGGTTGGAGCAGGACGTCACCAAGCTCCTCGCGCATCTTCGTGTCGGAACCAGCATCGATGGCGTCGATCAGTTCGTAGGCTTCTTCAATCAGGTGGCGCTTGAGCGACGCGTGGGTCTGCTCCTGGTCCCATGGGCAGCCTCCAGGGCCGAGCAAGCGGTCGACCACCCAGACAAGGCCGTAAAGACCGCCGCTGTGGTCGCTCCGCATTGCCGGAATCACGAGCACGTCCTCCTCCGCCCACTCGAGCTCCGCTAACTCACTGAGCATGCGGTCTGCCCGTCCGTTTCCTCGGAGGACGGTGGCAGGCGTCATAAACGGATATCGGGAGCCAAGGCCGTGCACGACCGATCCCAAACCCTTCCCAAATCCCCTGAAGACCTGGTGGGCGCGCTCGTCCGGAACCAGGACGGTCGGCGCCAGGTGAACCTGAAAGGGTCCCTGTAGACCGAGACGCCTGAGTTCCTCCACCACCGGGTCACTTACCGAAAGCGGACTTGAGCTGGGCGTCGAAGATGGTGCCCTGCAGTTCGATCTTGGACTTCTTGCGCATGTCCTCCATCATCTTGGGCAGGTCGTTCTTGACCCGGCCGCGGTCGAGCATCAGGTTACGCCGAATGTCGCCCTTCAGGTCAGCGTCGAGCGGGACCAGTTGCTTCTCCAGAACATCCTCGACGAGGAACTTCACGCTGACGTCGCCGTTGGTCAGCCATTGGGTCGTCGAGCCCTTCTTGGTGGACACGATGGCGGCCTTGGTGGGTGTCGCGAGAGAATCTTCGGCGATCTCTCCCATCTGGCCGTCGTTAGCCTTGCTGAGGTCGATGCTCAGGTCGCGGGCAACGTCCCCGAACGACTTGCCTCCGCTCAGGGCCGAGTCCACTGCTTGTTTCTTGGCGTCATTGTCGACCGCGATGACCCGCAGCTTGAACCGCTTCGGCAACGTGTAGCTGCCCTTGTTCTCGTTGTAAAACTTCTCCACCTCCTGGTCGGTGATGTTGATGCCCATCGTCTGTAGCTTGAATTCGGCGAGTTGAAGACGAGTGTCGTACTTCAAGTCGTCGACGCTGAATCCAATCTTCTGCAGGCTGGCGAGAAGGTCCTTGTTGTCCGCCGTGAGCTCCTTGATCCGGTTGTCCACCTCGGTGTCCGTCGGGAAAACGCCCTTCTCTTTCGCCAATTGAAGCATCAAGGTCTCGTTGATGAGCTTGCTCAAAGCGAGGTAGCCAGGCGTCGCCTGGACGAACTTTCCGTTCACGAGCTGACCGACGTTCGGGAACACCTCCATGCGCTTGTAGTAGGTTTTGGCGTCAATGGACTGGCCGTTCACCACCACCATCGTCTTGTCCATGGGTGTTTGGGCCAGGACGGGCACGGCGACCAACGCGAGGGCAAGGAGCGGCGTTCGCATACTGGCGATTCTGACGGGTCAAGCGCGGCTGCGGCTCGTTTGACTAGGACGCAAGCGTCAAACGGGGCTCTGATTGGCCCAAAATGGCCCCAATGCGCGTGATCATGCTCTCGTGGGAATACCCGCCACGCATCGTGGGGGGGATCAGTCCGCACGTCTATGAGCTCTCGCGCGAACTGGTCAGAGCCGGCGTCGAAGTCCATGTCGTGACCAAAGGGACGCCGAACGCGCCCGCCGATGAAGTCGAGGAGAGTGGGGTCAACGTCCACCGTGTCGACCTCGCATCAACGCCCCACAACTTCGTTCACGAGATCCAGCTCCTCAACCAGGCCACCGACTTGCGTGTCCGGCGCCTCTTGGAAGACTGGCGCCCAGGTGGGCAACCCACGATCTTCCATGCCCACGACTGGCTCTCGTTGGACTCGGCTCGCGACTTGAAGTACGAGTACCAACTTCCGATGGTGGCAACGGTCCACGCGACGGAATGGGGGCGCAACAACGGCGTTCACACCGACATCAGCCGTTACATCCATGAGCAGGAGTACTGGCTGACCTACGAAGCCTGGCGCGTGATCGTGTGCTCGGAGTTCATGCGGGGAGAGGTCGGTCGGCAGTTCAACTGTCCCCCAGACAAGGTCGATGTGATCTACAACGGGGTCGATGCGGCCAAGTTCCAGTTCCCTGCGACGGCCGAAGAGATCTCGTCCTGGCGGGCCCGCTTGGGCCGACCAGACGAGAAGACCGTCCTCTATGTGGGCCGGTTCGTACGGGAAAAAGGCATCCACGTTCTTCTCAATGCGGCGAGCGCCGTTCTCGCCGAAGAGCCGAAAACGAAGTTCGTCATTGTTGGCGGTGGAAACCGGGAAAACCTCGAGCGGTTCGTCCGCTGGTTTGGGTTGAGCGACCGTGTCCTTTTCACCGGGTTCGTCAAGGGCCGTCCACTCCAAGAACTCTATCGGGCGGCGGATGTCGCTGTATTCCCTTCCCTCTACGAGCCGTTTGGCATTGTCGCGCTGGAAGGCATGGCCGCCGATTGCGCGGTTGTGTCCTCGGACGCCGGAGGGCTGCGTGAGGTCGTGATGCACGACGTGACCGGCACGACGACGTTTGCTGGCGACCCCGGCTCGTTGGCCTGGGGCATCCTGCGCGTCCTGCGCGATCCCGAACGGGCCGAGCGGCTCAAGCATGCGGCGAACCAGCGTCTCGGAACGGAATTTAACTGGAAGCAAATCGCGGAGCAGACGATCGCCTGCTACGACCGGGTGTGGGGCGAGTTCCTCGCTAGCCATTGGGCCGAGAAGACACTGTGGCCGGTCACCGAAGGCGCCCACGAGCGGGCAGCCAGGCTTGGTGTCCGGGACAAGGCTGTGGTCGGTGCTTATGTGGCGAAGCCTGAGCCAGCCGTGGCGGTGCCGTCCCTCAAGCTCACCCCAGACGAAGCGATTGCCGCGGGCGAATCGGAAGAAGAAGAGCAGGAGTGAGTCCCTACATCTTCCCTTCCGTCGCGTAGAAGAGGTGCTTCTCGATGACGGGCGCGTACATCATCGCGTATTCGCGTAGATGCTCCACCGACCCATAGCGGGCGTGGTTGCGGAAGAGCGCAAGGTCTTCCTTGTGGTCGGCGATCATCATCTGGCGGTACTCCGAATCGAACCGGGCGCCGTTCAACATCGTCATCTTGCGGACCATCGCCTTGTGGGGCGCGTCAATGTCGGTCGGCAGGGTCACTCCCCGCTTCTCGGCGATCAACTCGAGTTCGTTCAGGGCCATCTGGTGGTCGGCGACCATCATCTCCCCGTACTTGCGGGTGAACTCGCTCACGCCGCGGTCGCGGGCAAGGCGCCCTAACTGGATCTCGGTCATGTTTCCGATCGCCGCCTCACGGATGAAGCGCGCATCGGACTGGGCCTGTGCGGCACCTGCCGCCAAGACGACCATCCACGGCAAGAGCTTGATTGTCTTCATGATTGGCTCCTGCCCCACTCTGACCCTCCGCACCAAGAAGCGTGTTCTTGAAGTGAACGGGTCCCTCGACTTCGCTCGGGATGACACCTGATGTTGGACAAGGGCTGGGAAGGGTCATTTGGGGGCTCTAGTCAGTAAGACGCCGAAGGAGAGCCGACCTGAATGGCTGCGTTCTCGGATAGGGACTGAGGGCGTGGCCCCTATGGCGCGACCTGGAACTCCGCGAGGTCGTGATCGACGCACCAATTGGCGAGCACGCCGGGCCCCAAGGATCGAACCGAGTAGCGGCCCCGAATCAAGCCATCCGCCCTGCGGTACCGCGAGACATTGCCCGTTGCCTGCAGGGCTAACTGAGACCAGTCGGTACTCAGCGTGTCCGTCCTCACATCGACCAGATCGAACGCGTTGTTCGGAAAGTTGAACAGCTCCAGCTTGTGCTGATAGGAGCCTGCCGAGACGGCCTTGCACAGAACGACGAACCGCAGGGACGATAAGCTCGAAAAGGGAGTGTGACCGGCGACCGTGACCATCACCGGTGGGGTCAATTGGTTCGGGACAACGAACTTGCAGACCCGGAAAGTGTCTCCATCCGCCATGTTGAGGCTAAAGACGTCGCCTTGCTGAAGCCAACCGAGATTGACTGTCGCGGCCTCAACGGAAACGGTGGTGCTGAAGACCGGCACGAGGATGACGAACTCGTCGTTCTGTCCGTTGTATGAACCCATGGCCAGGATCTCGCCGGTGTCAGCGATTTGATTGCCGTATTTGACGTTCCATCCCGGGGTTGAGGGATCGGCCAGGGTGTTCAGTACGACGGCTGTTTGCGCGTGTCGCCAGACGATGGCTTTGCTATTCAGTGTGCCGACGACGTCGCCGTTCGCGTTGATGCCGGTGGCATCCCCGCCCGTACCAAGATCGGGTAGTGCGCGAATCTGAAAGTTCTCCCAGATCACCGGCTTTGATACGCCGCTGTTCTGCAGATGGGCGTTACCGACGATAGCGGCCGAAGACCGTGCCGAGAAAGCCGACGAGTCCCGATATCCTCCGAGGCTCTGGAGGGCTATCGCGTCACCCGCGACGTTCCAGTAGGTGGCGTGACTCTCAACGTCGTTGGAGGAGTTCCTCTTGCCCGAATTGCCAATCACGGTCCGATCGTCAAGAATGGCGCTGGGCTGGGCAAAGACCATTCCGGGCAGGGGATTGCGAGCAGAGTAGACGCCGTTGATCCAAACGAAAGGAAGCATGGATTGTTCGGTGGAAAAGTTAGTGTCCATGACCATGTCGCCATGAATGTTCACGCTGGCGGCGTAGCCTTCCCTGCCCTGCGGCAACGTCAGGAAATTGACATCGTTCGAGGTGCCCCAGTAGACCGGCAGGTTTTGGCCCTGGTTCGCAACGGCCAGACCCACGATCAGCCCTGTTGCGTTGCCGGCTGCCGCATAAAAGGCGCTGTAACCAGGGGCTGTGGCTAGCCACTGGTAGCCAGGGGTCGGCTTGCCATAAAATGCCTGGTAGCCCGATGGAGAACTCGCCCACCCAACGACGTTTCCGTTAGGTGTCAGGCCGTACCCAACGACCTGGCTGGAACCAGGTGGGCCAGTTACTCTAAAAACCTTGTAACTGTAAGGATCCTGCGCTTGCGCCGTGACCGACGAGACAAGGAGTGCAAGCCCAGCCCACCGAAGGCATCCCATGCCTTACATTGTATTGCAAGTCCGCCTGACCGCCTATCAACGACCGGGAGCCGGAGTTGCGCGGCCTGGGTGAGGCGACGCTAGCCGCCTTTCAAGTACCTTTCAGGCAGTGGCCCCGCCGTGCCTTCGTCCGCCCAAGTGATGTTCTGGACCCACCACCGCGCCCCGTCGAACGTGAGCTGGACGCTGTTGATTCCTTTTGCGAAGGGCTTGGCGTCCACAGATCCGAGGCGAGACTCATAGGTGGTGAAAACCTGAGCGATAGGACCGTACTCTTCGACCTTGCGGGAGACCTCTTTCTCGAAGAAGCCTTCCTTCAAAAGGCTCGGGCCAGCCTTGGTCACGTAGTCGTCCGGGGTCAACACGATCGTGACGAACTTGTCGCCTCGCTTGACGGTCGGCACCATCCTCGCCCCTGGTGCGAACAGGTTCCGGAACCTGGCCCAGTCCCGCTCGACGTCCTTGCCGCCACTGATGACTTCGTAGAGCGACTTGATCGTCGAGTCGACGGTCTTGGTGTCGGCGGAGTAGTCCTGCGCGTGGGCCGTGAGGGGTGCGGCGAGAAGAGACAGAAGGATCAAGGAGTGCTTGGCTGCCATGTGGGTGTCCTGGTCGGGTCGGTGCCCACCGCGGTTCTACCTCGCTCGTCAGCCGTTCAGTCTTTGTTCGATCGTTTGGGGAGGAACCTGAGGGGGCGTCACCGGCTGGTCTGTACGGACGATGTGCTCGTGGAGCTGGGTCCGCAGGTCGTTGATCTGCGCCTGGAGCAGCTCGATCTCCCGCATGGAGCGGGCGTCGGGTTGGGTGTTGCCTCGCGCGATCTCGGCCATCCTCCGCTGATGGTTCGCAAAGACCGCGACGATGGGAAGGACGACGACCAGCCCAAACCCAGTCAGGACGCCAAGTATGGCGACGATGTTTTCCGACATAAGCTCACTCTCCGGATCCATCCAGCGGTTTAAGGAGGACGACCGAGAGGTACGTCTTACCCGGCCATTGATGGTGGCCGACCGGCTGGAACCCGTTTGCTCGATAGTACGCTACCAGTTCTTCGTTGGCTGCAACTGTGTCACAAGCGATATGGGACCTTCCTTGGCGCATTGCCTCGTCCTCGCAAGCCTTCATGAGGGCGCGCCCAACACCCTGGCCGCGATGAGAGGGCTCGATTCCGAACTGCCCCAGCATGGCGACGTGGGGTTGGGCGTAGAGATCTGGGCCGGGATGGCTGCCGGCAGTGACCACCGTCGCCGTTCCCACGACCGTTCCCTCGATCTCTGCGACGAAGCAGGCCCCTTCTTCCGCCCGTTCTCGGGTGACTTCGACCGACTGATACGACGCCGTGGCGTTCCACCCTCGTTCCCCCAATCGGGCATAGGCACGGTGCAGCAAACCTGTGAGCTGCTCGTACGAGTCAGAACCACTGAACCTCCGAACGATGAGCCCTTCTTCCATGCCTCGCCGCTAGCCTACCGGTAGTTGGCGTCTCAGCCGTGCTATGCTCCATCCACCGGTTAAGAAACGGTTTTTACTTCGGGAGGACGCCCCCATTGAAACAGTACACACCCGACAAAATTCGTAACGTTGCCATTGTAGGCCACGGTGGTTCCGGCAAGACCATGTTGGTCGAGCACATGCTCTACACCGCCGGTGCCGCCGATCGCGTGGGCTCAGTCGAAGGCGGAAACACGCAGTCCGACTTTGACCTGCTCGAGGTCAAAAGGAAGATTTCCATCAGTGCGTCCGTGCTCCCGCTCGAGTGGCACGACCACAAGATCAATTTGATCGACGTCCCGGGCTTCCCGGACTTTATCGGCGACCTCCATGCCGTGGCGCGCGTGGTCGACGCCATGATCATTGTTTGCGAGGCAAAACGTGACCTCGATGTCGGCTTCGACCTCGCGTGGGACATCTGTGAGCGTCACGGCTTGTCCCGGTGCATTTTTGTCAACAAGTTGGAGAGGGACAACGCCGACTACCAAGGTCTCATGGAGACCCTCCACAACCGGTACGGCAACAAGATCGTCGAGTGCCAGATCCCGATTGGCCACCAGGCCGCCTTTAGTGGCGTCCTGGACTTGGTCGCCATGAAGGTCTACAAGGGCAAGGACCGAGGAGAGGTCATCGAAGACGTTCCCGCAGGGCACAACGATGACGCGCAGCGCCTCCGCGAAAAGATGATGGATGCCGCCGCTGAAGGCGACGACAGTTTGATGGAGAAGTACCTCGGTGGCGAGGAACTGACCGAAGAAGAAGTCGAGCACGGCCTCATGGAAGGCACGTTGAACGGCAAGGTCATTCCCGTCCTGCTCGGTTCGGCAGCGAGCGGCATCGGCGTCGCCACGTTGCTCGACCGCATTGTGGGCGAGCTCCCGTCACCGGTCTACCACCCGTTCACTACGGCGGACGGCAAGAAGCTCGAAGAGGATCCCAATGGTCCGCTCGTCGGATTCGTCTTCAAGACGACCGCCGACCCCTACGTGGGCAAGATCAACTACGTTCGCGTCTTCAGTGGGATGCTCAAGGCCGACGACCACGTCTGGAACGTCAGCCACGAGAAAGATGAGCGCGTGCACAACCTGTTCTTTCCTCATGGCAAGAACCAGGAGCCAGCCCAGGTGGTTTGGGCGGGCGACATCTGCGCGATCGCAAAGCTTCAGGACACCCACACGGGCGACACCTTGAGCACCCAGAAAGAGAAGATCGCCTTGTCGAAAGTGGAATTTCCAGACCCGATCTATCGTGTGTCGATTCACCCGGTGACCAAAGCCGACGAGGACAAACTCGGCACAACCCTTGAGCGGCTATTGGAGGAAGATCCGACGTTGCGGTATTCGCGCGACACGGTCATGCACCAGGAGTTGCTTGAAGGGATGGGCGACATTCACATCGACACCGCGATCGACAAGCTGAAGACCAGGTTCGGCGTCAACGTGACCACCGGCGACGCTAAGGTGCCTTACCAGGAAACGGTCAAGGCCAAGAGCCAGGCGCAAGGCAAGTTCAAGCGGCAGACGGGCGGCAAGGGCCAGTACGGCGATTGTTGGCTCCGGCTCGAGCCGAAGTCGCGGGGCGAAGGCTTTGAGTTCGGCAACGAGGTGGTAGGAGGCTCGATCCCGAAGAACTACATTCCGGCGATCGAGAAAGGCGTCCGCGAGACCATGGTGTCCGGCTTCCTGGCCGGCTATCCGGTCGTGGATTTGAAGTGTGTCGTTTACGACGGCTCCTATCACGACGTGGACTCGAGCGAGCAGGCCTTCAAGACGGCCGCGCGCATCGGCTTTAAGGCGGCTGCCGAGAAAGCCCAGCCGACGATCCTTGAGCCGGTGATGCAGGTCAACGTCGACGTGCCCGACGAAGCTGTCGGCGACGTCGTGGGCGACCTGAACACACGTCGTGGCCAGCTTCAGGGCATGGAGCCGGTCTCTCCCGGCAAGACCCGTGTCAACGCCCAGGTGCCAATGGCGACGATGATGCGCTACGCTCTCGACCTCCGCTCGATCACTAAGGGCCGAGGCATCTTCAAAGCCGTGATGTCTCACTACGACGAAATGCCGATGAACGAGCAGATGGCACTCATCAAAGAGTACGAGAAGCACAAGAAGGAAGAAGAGGACTGACCTCTTGTGGGGCCTTTCGGGCGTTTGTCCGGAAGGCTCCTCTAGGCCGCGATCTGGAAGGTCTCTTGTGTCCGAGCGATCTCTTGGGCCACGACCTGACAGATGATCTCGATCTGCTCTTCAGGGATCCCGACCACCTTGACCAACTGCGGATCGATCGTTTCAGGGATTTCGGTCCCGTTGTGCACAAACCCGATCTTGTTCGCGATGGCGTCGGAGAGGGCGACCACGTCCGTCGTCGCCGAGTGGTCCTCCGACATGTGAGGGGTGTGGACAAAGCGGATCGCGTCCTGGATCACCGGAGAAATGTTCCAAGTCGCCACAAGGAGGCTGCCCACGTCGGCGATCGAGAAGCTGAAGACCTGCTCGACTGCGTCCTCGATCGGCAAGCGGGACTCCTTTGAGCGTTTGATCGCGTTCCTCAATTCGTCGGGGGCAAACTTCTCAAGGGCAAGGAATCCGATCTCGTGCATCATTCCGGCGCAGAAGAGCTCTTCCGCTTTCCCCGCCATTTTCATCTTGCCAATGATCCGCGAGGTCGTCGCAACGGCCAGGGAATGCTTCCAAAAGTCGACCTTGTTGAACTCGGGGCAGAGGCTCTTGCCGGAGATCATCTGCTGCATGGCGATGCTCACCACGACCGAGCGGACGGTCGTCAAACCGAGAAAGCCAATCGCGCGGCCAAGCGTGGACACCTGCATGTTCCCGTAGTACGCCGAGTTCGCGACCTTGAGAAGCTTTGCGGTGATAGCCGGGTCGAGCTCAATGGCACGCTCGATCTCGCGCGGACTGACGTCCACATCGTCCGCCAAGCGCAGGACGTTGCTCGCGGCCTGGGGCAACGCGGGCAGGTTTTCGCTCCGGGCCATGCGGATTTCTAGGCTCTCCAGCTGCACCTTTCAATTCTCGGCACAGTCCTACGGCTTCTCCATCCGCCTGAAACTAATGTTTGTCGCGGATCGTTACTTGAGTATATTGGACTCATCTCATTGAGCGCAATTGCACTATGAGCAAGGATTACTACGCAGTCTTAGGGGTGTCGAAGAGCGCGGATGAAAAGACGATCAAGACGGCTTACCGCAAGCTTGCGCGAAAGTATCACCCCGACGTGAATCCGAACAACCCCGAGGCGGAGGCAAAGTTCAAAGAAGTGGGAGAGGCGTACGCCGTGCTCGGCGATGCTGAAAAGAGGTCCAAGTACGACCAGTTCGGCTCTGACTGGGAGAACATGCAGGGTGGGTTCCATGGAGGCGAGGGCTTTCATGTCGAGGGCTCAGACCTTGACTTTGGAAGCATTTTCGGCAACCTGTTCGGAATGGGCGGCGATGCTTTCCACCGCGCTCGGCAAGTGCCTCCACGGGACGTCGAGAAGAGCGTTGAAGTCAGCCTAGAAGAGATCGACAATGGAACGAAGCGCTCCGTCTCGTTTCAGGTCGAGGATGCTTGCTCCACGTGCTCGGGTTCGGGCCAAGTCAAGTCGACTAGCGGCCGAAACGCGACTTGCCCGACTTGCAGAGGCACCGGCCTCGTACCCAACACACGGAAGATTTCGGTGAGCATTCCCGCTGGATTCGAGGACGGCAAGAAGCTGCGAGTGCCCGGGGGCGGCGCCAAGGGTAGCAACGGGCGCGCCGGTGACCTCTTTGTGACCGTGCGGGTCAGCTCGCACTCAAAGTTTCGCCGTCGTGGCGAGGACACCGAGGTCGAGGTCGAGGTTCCCTTCACTATCGCGGCGCTCGGGGGCTCGATCGCTGTTCCGACTCCCCGCAGCTCGGGCAAGATGACAGTGCCACCGGGGACGCAGTCGGGCCAGACCTTCAGGTTGAAGGGCCAAGGCGTGGCCAAACTTTCGGGCGGGCGTGGGGACTTGCTCGCGAAAGTGAAGATCACGGTGCCCAAGGATCTGTCTGACCGTCAAAGGGAGTTGCTCAAGGAGTTCGCAGAACTCGAGGTGAAGGCGTGAGAAGAACCAACCAACCTGTCTACATGATCGGAGTGGCCGCGGAACTCTGCGGCGTCCACCCCCAGACTTTGCGCCAGTACGAGCGCCTCGGGCTCGTCATTCCGAGCCGGGTAGGGGCAAAGAACAGGTTGTACAGCGACGAAGATATCGCCCGGGTACGCCGCATCCAACGCTTGACCCAGCAGATGGGGGTCAATCTCGCGGGCGTCGAGATCATCTTGAAGCTCCTTGACGATATGGACGACTTGAGGCGAGACCTTGAGGGCCAAATGCAGGAGTATGCGACCGACGTCGAACGCCGTGTCCAAGCCCTGTTCGCCAACACGAGCACACCGATCCGGGCTGACGAGCCTCTCTTGCCGGTGCCCAAGTTTTCGACGAGAGTAAAGAGCGACCTTTGAGGCAACTGCTGACGCCCCAACTTCGTTACAATCGAATGTGATGCTCTCGATCGCGTTACTGGCTTCCCTCCTGGCGGGCTCAGACGTCAAGACCGACCTCGTCTACCGTGAAGTGGACGGCACGCAGGTCAAGATGGATCTCTACTTGCCAGAACACCCGATTGCCAAGCCTGTGCCGGTGGCCATCATGATCCACGGCGGAGCCTGGATCGGCGGCAAGAAAGAGGAGATGTCTGTCCTCGCTGCCTCGCTGGCTGACAAAGGCGTTGCGGTAGCCAACGTTGATTACCGATTAGCTCCCAAGTTTAAGTGGCCGGCCATGCTGGACGATTGCCAGGATGCCGTCCGTTTCGTCCGCTCGCACGCGGCTGAATACGACCTCGACCCCCACAGGATCGGTGCGATCGGTGCGAGTGCAGGCGCCCATCTCGCGATGCTGCTCGGATTTCAGGACGGAGCCGCGGGCGCAGGCCCAGACAGCACCCGCGTTCGAGCCGTCGTCAACCTCTTTGGGCCGGTGGACCTCACAGAAGACTTCTCTCCCAACCTGGCGAACCTCATCAGCGTCCAAGTGCTCGGCAAGAAGTACGAAGAAGCCCATGACGAGGCGGTCAAGTTCAGCCCAGTCACCTATGTGACCGACCGCTCGGCCCCCGTTTACACCGTCCATGGTTCGGCTGACCCCTTGGTGCCGCTCAAGCAGTCGGAACGGCTGGACGACGCCCTTAAGGCCGTTCATGTCGAGCATGTGCGGATCGTGGTCGAGGGCATGAAGCACGCTTTTGGCGACAAGGACGAACAAGTCGACGCAGAGGTGAAGAAGGCACTGGGCAATTCCCTCGACTGGCTCGTCGCGAAGCTCAAGCCTTGACCGTCACTCCATCCTGAGTGCTTCGATGGGACTCAGCGAGGAGGCTTTCGCGGCCGGATAGATACCGAAGACGACGCCGATCAGGAGCGACACCGCCGTCGCTACAGTTGCGGTGATGGGATCGAAAGGCATCTGGAACCCAGCCTTCGTGGGTTGCTTGAGCTGAACCGTGACCAGGGTGATCCCCTGACCGAGGAGCCAGGCCAAGGCCATTCCCATCAGCCCACCAACCAGCGAAAGGAGCATGGATTCGACGAGGAACTGCGTCAGTACGGCACTCTTCGTCGCGCCGACGGCCTTGCGCAGCCCGATTTCACGGGTCCGCTCAGTGACGCTGACGAGCATGATGTTCATGATGCCGATGCCGCCCACAAGGAGCGAGAGGGCCGCGACACCCGACAACATCCCACCAGCGACTCCGACCATGACTCCGAAGACCGTGATGATGCTCTCGCGCGAGTCGACCCTATAGATGGGCCGGTTGTTGGACTTGCGCATCATGATCTGCCACACGTCGTCCATGGCCTGCTGGACAGTGAATCCCTCCTTCGGCCTCGCCGTGATGTAGCTGACGGCATCGCCGCCGAGCCACTTCTTCTGAGCGGTGGTCAAAGGCAACCACACATCACGCCCGTTTGTTTGGCCCATGATGTCGATCCGCTCCATGACGCCTATGACCTCCAACGTGAGCCCCCGCATCGTGACTGTCTGGCCGAGCGCTTCCTTGTCGCCAAAGAGCCTCTGAGCCGTCTCGTCCCCGATCACGCAAACGTTAGCGAGATCGGCCAGGTCTTGATGGTTCATGTGCCGACCCTTTGTTATGCCGACCCGGCTAAGTTGGGCTTGGTTCTCGTCCGTAGCGAAAATACGCGGGTTCTTAAGAGTGCGGTCTCCGTGCCGGATGGTGTCGACGGGCCCTTGGTAGATCCCAGAGACCAAATCAATCGAGCTGGCCCTGTTGCGAATGTAGTCGATATCGTCGTTGGTGAGCTTGTCGACTTTGCCGAGTCCTCTTCCCTGGTTCCGTCCTGGGTCGAAGAAGACGATGATCGTGTCGCTGCCCAGTTTCTTGATCTCGTCGGTCAAAAAGTGGTTGAAGCCCCCCGAGACCTCGGCGATGAGCGAAACGCTCATGACGCCGATGATCACGCCCAGCATGGTGAGAAAGGCTCGCAGCTTGTGCAGCCGCAGCATGTCCCAGGCGACGCGGAACGACTCGAAAACTCCCATGCGGCTTTACTCGTCCGGGCCGAAACTCATCATGCCCTTGCGCTCGGGGCCCTTGTAGTCGGGTTTGACGACTTCTTGGCCCTCGGTCGCGCCAGTAAGGATCTCTACAAAGGACGAAGACTGGGCACCAAGCTTCACCGAGACACGAGTTCCCTTGGCCTTCGGATCCTTCTTGTTTTGCGGCGCCAGCATGATGTAGTCGCCCTGGTCGTCCTTGCCCACATAGTCCACGGGCAACCGCAAGACATCCTTTCGGTCGACCACTTTCATCGTGCACTTTGCGGACATTCCTGACTTCAAGCTCTCGATGGATTGGTCGAGAACGACCTCGACCTCGTACTTGACCACGGTGTCGGTCCCCTGCCCAGTCGAGCCGGGAGTCGAGCTTGCAGTGCTGGCGGGAGCGATCTTGCTCACCTTTCCATCGAACTTCTGGTCTGGGAGCGCGTCTACCGTGACTTCGGCCCTCGTCCCGATGCCAAGCTTTGCGACGTCGATCTCGTTGATCGAGAGCTTGACCACCATCTTCGACCGATCTTCGACTTTGACGATCGTGGAACCCGCACTAAAGGAGTTCAAGCTAGCGACCAGTTCCCCTTCTTGAACGGCTCGCTTCGTGACCATACCGGTGAGGGGGGCAAGGATTTTGGTCTCTCCCAATTGGCGCTGCCCGTCCCGCAGCACGCTCTGGAGCTGTTCGATCTGGGCGTTCTGCTGCCTCAGGCCAGCGCGAAGCGACGAGACGTCGCGCAGCTGCGCTTCGGCGTCGCTCACTTCACGAACGGCACGGAGGTACTGCTCCTTTTTGACTCCGTCTTGGATGGTGTTGGCCCGGGCTCGGTCGTATTCAGCTTGGGCCTGCTTGATCCGCTCTTCCGCTTGTTGCCTTTCGAGCCTCTGGCTTTCCGCCGTCCTGTTCCACGCTTCCTGGGCATTACGGAGCTTCGTCTCTGCAAGTTGAAGCTGGAGGGTGGCGTTCTCTACGTCGCGCCGAGAGACATATCCCTGGCCGAGCAGGCTCTCCTGACGCTTGAGTTCGTTGTTGGCATTCCCATAGGCGTTCTGCGCGTCCTTCAGAGCCACTTCGGTCGCTGTCCTAGAATTCGGCTGGGTGACGGCGACGAGTTGGTCGTAAGCCTGCTTGGCTCCGTCGAGAGCCGACTTTGAGGACACGAGTGAGCTCGAGGTCAAATTAGGCTGGACTTTCAGCTCCATCTGCACTTGGCGCAGGTTGGAGCGCGCCTTGTCGAGGTTGTTGGCTGCGGTGACACGGCGCTGGGCGATTTCGATGGCCTGCCGCTCCGCTCCAGCCTGAGCTCCTTTCACTTGGGCTTCGTTCTGCTGAACCTGAAGGAGTGTCTCTTGGGGATCGATCTCGGCGATCAACTGGCCCTTGGTGACCATTTCGCCTTCGTCGACGTAAAGGTGCTTGACTCGACCCGATACCCGGCTTTTGACCTCGACCGTTTTGTCCGCTTCGAGCGAACCCGTTTCAACGACCTGGACAAGGACATTGCCCCGCTCCACCTTCTGGACAGCTTTGGCGTCCTTCTTGGCACCCGCGCCGCCCATGCAACCGGAACTGAGAATCGAGACCAATGCTAAGAAAGGCAAGAACGTCCTTGTCAATTCGTCACTCCTACCACCACCGACGTTATACCGACGGAGCGGGCCCCCGGTTGCGACTCTAGGCAATGGGTCTCCTGGGGCTAAAATGGCCTTCCATGTTGGAGATCGAAGGCCTTGACGTTTATTACGGCGCGATTCAAGCCCTCAACAATGTCAGCCTGAACGTCAAGGAAGGCGAAGTCGTCGCGATCATCGGATCGAACGGTGCCGGCAAGAGCACGCTCTTGCGAACGATCAGCGGCCTTGTGCGTTGCCGGTCGGGCAAGATCAGTTTTGAGGGGGACGACATCCAATCTGTTAGCCCGGACAAGATCGTGAGAATGGGCATCAGCCAGTCACCAGAGGGTCGGCGGATCTTCACCAACATGTCTGTCCAGGAAAACCTTCAACTTGGCGCCTTTACCCGCACAGACAATGAAATCGCGACTGACATGGAGAAGGTCATGGACAAGTTCCCGAGGGTTCGAGAGCGCCTCAAGCAGAGTGCGGGAACGATGTCGGGTGGCGAGCAGCAGATGCTCGCGATTTGCCGGGCATTGATGTCCCGCCCGAGATTGCTCCTGCTTGACGAGCCGAGCATGGGCTTGGCTCCGAACCTGGTGACAGAAATCTTCAACATCATCGGCGAACTGAACCGCGACGGTACGACCATCCTTTTGGTCGAACAGAACGCACACCGAGCTCTGGAGATCGCCAACAGGGCTTACGTCCTTGAGACCGGGCATATCGTTCTGGAGGGTCCCGGCAAAGAACTCCTGAGCGACCCTAAGGTCAAAGAAGCGTATCTTGGCGGATGAAGGGCGTCCGGTTCGAACCCTTGGCATCGGGCCACATCGCGCAGATTCTTGAAATCGAAAAGGTCTCTCACGGCTCGCCGTGGCACGAGCGGTCCTTCCAAAACGAACTCTCGCATGCCCACTCGGTCTTCGTCGTTGCGCTGAAAGGAACGGACGTCGTCGGCTATGCCGGGGTCTGGATCCTGGCCGATGAAGCCCACGTCACGACGATCGCAGTACAGCCGGAGCTCCGCGGTCAAGGCCTTGGCAGAGAGCTGATGGACGAGGTGCTCGCAAGGTCCGCCGAGCGCGGGGCCGTTTGCTCCACTTTGGAGGTGCGAGCTGGCAACGAGGCCGCTATCCACCTCTACGAATCGATGGGATACGTTCGCGCTGGCTTGCGAAAGGGCTACTACCCGGACAACAAAGAGGACGCAGTCGTCATGTGGCTGCACCAGTTGGAGAAGAAGTGACAGTCCTTGGCATCGAGACCAGTTGCGACGAGACGTGCGCCGCGCTTATCGATGGAACTCAAGTCAAGTCCAATGTGGTCGCGAGCCAGGTCGAAATGCATCAGAGATGGGGCGGAATCGTCCCAGAGGCGGCGGCGAGGGCCCACGTTGAGTCCATCCTGCCCGTCATCAGCGAGGCGATCGGAAGCATCCGCCCTGAGGCCATTGCCGTCACGAACCGCCCAGGACTGGTCGGCGCCCTGAGCGTCGGCGTAAGTGCAGCGAAGGCGCTTGCTCTTTCTTGGGACGTTCCCCTCGTTGGAGTCCACCACCTTGAAGGACACATCTTAAGCGTCTTGGCGGACAGTGAGCCGCCCTACCCCCATGTCTGCCTGCTCGTGTCCGGCGGACACACCGAGCTGGTTTGGGTTGAGGACCCTTGCCGGTATCGACTTTTGGGACAGACAATCGACGACGCTGCCGGTGAGGCGTTCGACAAAGGGGCAAGGCTGCTCGGGCTCGGGTATCCGGGCGGCAAGGCGATCCAAGACTTAGCACTGAAGGGCGACCCAAGCCGCTATTCCCTGCCCCGTGCCCTTGCCAAGGACCCCTACAACTTCAGTTTCAGTGGCCTTAAAACGGCCGTGCTCCGGCTCGTCGAGCGGGAGGGCGGGAACATTGACCGGGCCGATGCCGCCGCAAGCCTGCAGGCCGCTATTGTGGACGCCCTGGCGTCGAAGGCGATCCATGCCCTCGAAGCCTCCGCGGCAAAGGCGCTCACCCTTGTTGGTGGGGTCGCAGCAAACCGGGCTCTGCGCGAACGCCTCCGGGACGAGTGCCGCAAGACAGGAGCGGCTTTCTTCTCGCCTCCTGTGGCCCTTTGCACCGACAATGCTGCGATGATCGGAATCGCCGGGTCGCTTCGCTTAGCCCGCGGCGAATCGGACTCAATCGAACTGGAGTGTCAGGCGAATTCACCCTTGCCCTGAGCCAGCAGTTCGTCTAAACTGGGCCGATGTCCGAAGAACTGGCCGAGGAACAGTCAACCACGACGCAGATCGATGCGGTGAAGAAGCCGCCTGCGATCCACAACCCTACAGTTGTCCTCGCCGCGGTCGTCCTTGCCGGAATCTTGTCCTTCGCCCTCTTGATGTGGGCGCAAGGTATCCGAATGGAAGCCGCCAAACGCGATTCGTTCGGTAAGGGCGTGGACGGCCTCTCTGCGACCTTGGCGATCCCCATTCTTGAAGCCGTCTCCCCGACAAAGGAGAACCGGGTCGCTCGTCTTCAGGCGATTGCGCAGAGCATTCAAAACGCCGGCCGCTACGAGCAGGTTGTCATCAGCGACGGCAATGGAGTCGTTCTGGCGACCACCGACACGGGCCTTGTCAACCAGACGATCAAGGAGATGGCGGAAGCGAAACGCCCCGCTACGATCCGCCCGGTCGATCAGTCAGTGGAGGCGACGGTGTCGATCGAGAACGAGGGGGGCTCAAAACTGGGCGCCCTGCGCATCCGGACAAAGCTCTGACTACTTCCGCGGGTGAGCAGCCTTGTATTTGCGCTGGACCTCTTCTAAGTCGAGCTGAGTGTAGACCTGAGTTGTGCTGATGCTCGCATGGCCCAGCAATTCCTGAACCGCCCGAAGGTCGGCACCGCCCTTCAGGAGCTGGACGGCATATGTGTGCCGGAGGACGTGGGGCCCCACGTGCACGGCTATTCCAGCCGCCTTCGCATGCTTCTCGAAGATCCGGTAAGCCAAGGAACGGCTCATGGGCTGCCCATGCTCATTGATGAACACGAGGTCTGTCGGCTTCTTGACCAACGCCAGTCTTCCCGTCGCCAGGTAAGCCTCGATCCATGGGACCGTCAGGGCTGGTAGCGGAACCAGCCTCGTCTTGCCCCGCTTTCCCGTCACCCGAAGGGCGGCGGTCGTCAGATCCATCTCCGCCAACCGCAGTGAGCAGGCCTCGCTGACCCGGAGGCCTGCGCCAAAGATGAGTTCCATCAGCGCCCTGTCCCTTTGTCCAGTCGGCTCTTCGACCTTCGGCGCGTTGAGCAAAGCCTCAAGTTGGCCCATTTGCAGGGCCTTCGGAACGCGCTTTGGCAGCCTGGCCCCGCTCACGCTCGGCAATTCGATCGGTGGGCCGCCGCCGCGCTTCTTCAAGAACTTGAGCAACGACCTGAGGCTCGACATGCGCCGTCTCAGAGTCGCTGCTTTCAAAGGTGGACCGAGCGAAGATTGATAGAGCACCAGGAGCGGACCGTCGACCTCCTCCCACCCTGACTTGCCTTGCCGAGCGAAAAACGAACTCGCCGCTAAGAGGTCGTTGGCGTAGGCCGCTACGGTGTGTTCGCTGGCGCCCCGTTCGACCCTGAGGTGGTCGAGGAACCAGTCGACGGATTCCGAGAAGCGTCCTTCCTTATCCAGACCCATATGTTAGGCCGAATGTACATGAGGTCATGGACCTGTAGCCATGGGTTTGATAACCGAGACTGGTCGAACACCGGGTCGTATTCAGCTTGGAGCCGCTTCGCGAACTCCCGGTACCGGTCAACCTGGTCTCGATACTCGTCCGGAACACTGGAGGATCTGGTCAAGCGCTCTAACCCTTCGGTTTCGAAGCTCGAGAAAGCCACGAACCGTGGTTTCTCGTCCAACAGACGAGTGTCCCAATCCTTCCGCTCGTCCGGGTTTTCCGGAACGTACCGAAGTACCGTGTTGGGGATCGGGTGGGCGGCACGCATTTCAGCGTCCCGCTGTGGGAACGGCACCCAGCGGGGCTGTCCCACGTCGGCATAGAGCTCGGGCGTATAGAACCAAGGATCGGATACAAGGCCCACAGTTCCCGGCCCAAACCCCTTCTGGGTGTCGAAGACGGCCAAGCACTCTCTGCGGGGATCTGGCCGGCTCATGTCTTGCGCTGCCTGGAGCGAACTGGCGAGCCCTCCTCCTAAAAGGCCCCCGAGACCAAGGATCGCGACAGTCACGACGCCGCGCGAACCGATTGTTCCTTTCTTGTGTTGCTCGCCAACAAGCCACCCGAGTCCAAGCGCCAAGACCGGTACCAGCGGGAAGGTGTAGCGGATGAATTTGACTTCGGCTCGGCCGATCAGGAGGAAGTACGCGAGGAAGAAGACACCGACGGCGATCAGCCACGGTTGCTTCTTGATTGCGCCCGCACCGAGCCCCACGAGCCCGAGCAGGAGCGAGATTGTTCCGAAGCCCAATGCGAGTGAGGCGAGATGGTAGACAAACCCTATGGAAGTGCCCGCGAACACCAGTCCATGGCCCTGCTGAGAGTGGGCCATCTCATAGCCGAAGTCCTTCCAGAACTTCTCGCCGTCAAGGAACATGCCGGGCGTCGTCACCAAGAACGTCACAAGGCAAGCCACGCTTCCGACCGCGAGATCCTTCCAACGCCTTGTCCAAGCGCAGGCAACGGCTAGGACGAGAAGACCAAGGACGCCGGTGTACTTGGTCCCTGCGCTGAGTCCAATGAGAACTCCCGACCAGAGGGCGGCCTTTGGAGGAGGAGGATCGTCTCCCTCTGGAACGAGGCGGAGGGCCCAAAGCGCGCCCGCAACGAGGAGAAACGTCGCGAGCATGTCCACCGTTTGGAAATCGGAATGGATGACCAGCGCAGGCGCGGCTGCCACTGCGAGAGCACCGGCCAGTGCTCCGACCCAGTGTGTTCGACGCCATAGGATCGCCAAGACCGTCCAGGCCAGAGCTGCACCCGAGATTAGACTGATGATGCGTCCGGCCAAGTGGTAGCGGGCCATCGCATCAGGGACGTCGCTGCCGTCCTTCGCCTGAGGTGCGCCGCCATAGCCGTTCACGACATCGGTCGATACGCGGAGGAGGGTCAGGTAGAGCGTGCCGTAGTTGTAGAAGCCGGGCGTGAATTTGCCCTCGGCCGGTTTGATCTGCTGGCTATAAGCCCAGATGACGGGCTCGTCGGGGTGCAGGCTCCAATGACGCTGGCTGTCGGGCAAGCCCCAATGAAGGCCCGGTAGTCGGATCAAGAGGGCCAGGAGGAAGATCAATGCCCCGACCACAGCGGGGTTCTTGAGCTTCTCCTTCAAGGCGTTCATAAAGTCGCCGCTACTTCAGGGACACGAGCTTCATCGTGGTCTTCCCTTTGAGCTTCTCCTCGTAGATCGGGCCCTCGTCATATCCAGTGGCCTCGATGCTGAATCCTCCCTCGGACTCTCCAACGATGCTGCGGGTCGCCTTCGTGGCCTCATCGAGCAGAAACGTCAGCTTGGTTTTCATCTTCAGGCGCAGCTCCTTCAGTCCGCTTTCCTCGGGCTTCGTCTCCATGATCTGGTTCATAAACTTTGCTGCGTCGGTGTCCAACTCAAGGTTGCCTGTCACTTGGTGCACTTTCTTACCGTCGACGTCCTTCAAACCGTCGTAGACGAACGTGTAGTCCAATCGCTGCATCGCCTGGCGGTTCGTTCCTTTGAGCTCGCGGGGTTGGTAGCTCACCGTCTTCTTCCAAGTGTCACCGGGCTTGACCGCGTCCAACGGCAGCTTTGGAGAGAAGTCCAGCGCTGAATCGAGGTTGCCAATGAACATCGCCATCCGTTGGAGCTCTCCCACCATGCGAGCGACAAGGTTGTCTTGAGGTGTCTCCCGGCCTGACCCGTACAAGAAGAGGCCCCCGTCTTTGTCCTTTTTATCCTTCTTCTCTGAGAGGTCTTTGACGTCGGTCAACTCGTTCACAGGAGACAGGGTCAGCCTGAGCCTCATCCCTGTCTTCTCCACCGTGGTCTTCGGTGGTTTTTCCGCTGTCTCGCCCTCGATCATGTCCATCGTCGGTCTTTCGTAGAGCACGGTGGCAAAGCCGTTCTGCCTTGCCTCTTCGACCTTCATCGTGAACTTGTAGTTGATGTCGAAGTCGGCGGGCAGGAAGTAGCCCATTCCTGCGGACTTGAACTCCGAAAGCAAGTGGGACTTAACGTCGTATGTGTAGGTTTGTCCGGCCGTGAACTGTCGGTACAGTTCAACGTCGTCGGGAGCTCTCAGAGTCAAGGCGGCAAGGAGAGCAGTCAGCATGTTGCCCTATTCTGACGTGGCAGCCGAAAAATGAGTTCCCATCTATCGCCAGCCATTGAAGAGGCCGCTGATCGACTCGTTCTTATGAATGCGACGAATAGCCTCTCCCAGAAGCGGCGCCGAAGGCAGGACCGTCAACTTAGGAAACTGCTTGACGCTCGGGATGGGAACGGTGTCCAGCGCGACCACGCGAGAGACGATGGAGTCTTCAAGCTTTTGAGGCGCGTTGCCGCTGAAGATCGCATGGGTGCAGGCCGCCATGACATCGGTCGCTCCACGCTTGAGAAGCGCTTCGGCGCCTTGGATGATGGATCCACCGGTGTCGATCATGTCGTCGATCATCACGCAGCGCTTGCCTCCGACCTCGCCGATGATCTCGACAATGTCGACCTTGTTAGGCTCTGGGCGCCTCTTCGCGATGATCGCCAATGAGCAGTGGAGCATTTCGGCCAACGCCCTGGCGCGTGTGACGCCCGCTACATCAGGGCTCACGACGACGATGTCCTCCGCTTCATCGTAGCCTTGCTCGATGAAGTACCGCCCAATGATCGGCCCGGCATATAGGTGATCGACTGGTATGTCGAAGAAGCCTTGAATTTGCTCGGCGTGCAGGTCCACGCAGACGACGCGGTGCGCACCGGCCTCCTCGATGAGGTCTGCGACGAGGCGTGCCGTAACGGGCTCGCGGGGCTTGAGTTTCTTGTCCTGCCTCGCGTAGCCGTAGTAAGGCATGACGACCGTGATGCGGTTCGCGCTTGCCCGGCGGAAAGCGTCGAGCATGATCAGCAGCTCCATCAACGTGTCGTTCACTGGGGCGCAGGTGGGCTGAAGGATGAAGACATCGTTCCCGCGCGCGCTCTCTTCAACCTGGATTCGGATTTCTCCATCGCTGAACCGCGTGGATGTGAGGCGACCCATGTCGATACCGAGGTAGTCAGCGATTCTCTGCCCGAGGTCGGCGTGGGCGTTTCCAGCAAAGAGCTTCATATGCTGCAGTTCTCCTCCGGCCTTCCCAAACTCCGTTGTCGGCACCTGCGAGATCAATGCCGTTTCCTCCAAGCTGCTGCCCATCCTTCCTTGTTCTCCTGCCGTGCCCTCCCAATTGCGAGCGCGTCTTCAGGAACGTCCTGATTGACCACGCTTCCTGCCGCGACCATTGCGCCGCTGCCGATTGTACGCGGTGCGATGATCGTACTGTTCGAACCGACGAAGCTATGGTCGCCAATCTGCGTCCTGTGCTTGTCAAACCCATCGTAGTTGCAAGTGATCACGCCTGCCCCGATGTTGGTGTCGTGACCGACCGTCGAGTCTCCGATGTAAGCGAGATGGCTTGCGGCGGTTCCTTCTCCGATCTGCGAGTTCTTGATCTCGACGAAGTTCCCCACTTTCACCTTACGGCCAAGCTTCGTGCCCGGACGTAAGTTACTGAAGGGTCCGCAGCGGCTGCCCTCTTCCATCTCCGCCTGATCCACGTGGCTCATGAAGACGCTGCAACCTTGCCCGACCTTGCTGTCCTTGATCCAAGTGTTCGGCCCGATGGATGCGCCTCGGGCAATCCGCGTGTTGCCCTCGATGACCGTCATCGGTTGGATCGTCGCGTCGGCCTCGATCTCAACGTCGAAGCCGATGTACGTGCTCGTCGGATCGACGATTGTGACGCCATTCATAGCGTGCTCACGAACAATCCGCATGCGCATGATCCGCGCCGCCTCTGCTAATTGCCATCGGTCGTTGACGCCCATGAACTCGTCTGGATCGTCGAACACGGTCGCTACGACCTTGCCTCCTCGCCTTCGGACTTCGGCGATCGCGTCCGTCAGGTAGTACTCGCCCTGCGCGTTCGTATTGCCCAGGGTCGGGAGGATCTCAAGCAAAGTCTGGCAGTCGAAGACGTAAACCGCGGGGTTCACCTCGAGGATCTGCCGCTGCTCGCTGGTTGCGTCCTTCTCCTCCACGATCGCGGCGACGTACCCTTCTTCGTCGCGGACGATCCTCCCATAACCTTTGGGCTCTACGGTCACGAACGTCGCCATCGTCGCCTTGGCTCCTTCGCGTTCGTAGGTCTCGAACAGTGCCCGGAGGGTCGTCGAACTGAGCAAAGGAGTATCCCCTGGCGTCACGAGCACAGGCCCCTCGTGCCCTTTCAAGAGATCCGCCGCCATGAGCGCGGCGTGGCCTGTGCCTAACTGCTCGACCTGCTCGGCGTAGTCGTTGCAGGATCCCAGCGTCTCGCGGACAAGGTCTCCTCGGTACCCGACCACGACGATCGGCCGTTCCACCCCTGCGCCTTTCACCGCTTGGCAAACCAACTGGACCATGGGGACGCCAGCCACCTCGTGGAGGCCCTTCGGCAAGTCGCTTTTCATCCGCGTCCCCTTACCCGCAGCAAGGATCAGTCCAGCGAAGGAAGACGATGGCGCCATGGAGTACTGCAAGATACCCTGCGGCGTCACGGCCTTCCGAGCGTGTACCATCGGGCTATGGCCGTCCACGTCAGCCGCCATCCGCTGGCCCGTCATTTGCTCACCGAACTGAGGGACGTTGCGACGGAGCCTGCCCGGTTCCGCCAGTTGGCTTGGACCCTGTCGACTGTCTTAATCCTTGAGGCAACGGAGCACATCGCCACACAGGACCGCAAGGTCACAACGCCTCTAGAAGAGACCAGTGGAAGCTGTCTTGCGCAAGGGCTCGCCGTCGTCCCCGTTTTGCGCGCAGGGCTCTCGATGCTCGAACCTGCGCTGCAACTGTTCCCGGATGTTGCGGTCGGATATATCGGGCTTGAGCGGTCGCACACCACGGCCGTCGCCCACAGCTACTACTGCAAGCTGCCCGACCTTAAGGACAGATACGTCCTCCTTGTCGACCCCATGCTGGCTACCGGTGGCTCAGCTGCTCAAGCCTGCAGCTTGCTCAGAGCCCACGGCGCCACCAAACTGGTGATGGCGAGCGTTATCTCGGCTCCTGAAGGCGTGGAAGCCCTTGCCAATGCCCACCCTGACGTCGATGTTTACACGGCGGTGGTCGACCGCCAGCTGAACGACAAGAAGTACATCCTCCCGGGCCTCGGAGACTATGGCGACCGCCTCTATGGCACGCACTAGCATGCCAGCGGGTTCCCAGTACGTTGTCGTACGCGCCAGTACACTGGGCGCCTGTGCTTGACAATTTGACCAGGCGGCTCTCCGGTGTCTTTGCCGGACTGCGCAAGAAAGGGAGGCTCAACGAAGACGACGTCAACACGATGCTTCGGGAGGTGCGCGTCGCGCTCCTTGAAGCCGACGTCAACTTCCTGGTCGCAAAGGCTTTTGTGGCGACGATCAAGGACCAGGCGGTCGGTGAGGAAGTGTACGGCAGCCTCACGGCGGACCAAACTCTGCTCAAGATCGTCCGTGACGAACTGGTCACGCTTCTGGGAGGGGAGGAAACACCCGTTCTTTGGAGCCCTGCCCCTCCCACTGTCATCTTGATGGCGGGAATCCAGGGTTCGGGCAAGACGACCACGAGCGCCAAGCTGGCCAAGTGGTTCGGCAAGCAGGGCAAGAAAGTCCTCCTTGTGGCTTGCGACCTTCAGCGCCCGGCTGCCGTCAAGCAGCTCCAAGTGCTCGGGCAGCAAGTCGGCGTCCCCGTCTTTGGCCCTGGCGGAATCCTCGATGGGGGCGCAGAGCCAAACGTGCAGTCCGACCCTGTCACGGTCGCGCGCAAAGCCCTCGACCACGCCCGGCACTATTTTCTCGATGTCGTGATCTTGGACACCGCAGGCCGGACGACGATCGACGACGCGTTAATGGCCGAACTCAAGCGAGTCTCGGACGCGACCCGACCATCAGAGACGCTCTTGATCCTCGATTCGACTACCGGCCAAGAAGCGGTCAATGTGGCACAAGCGTTCAATGAGCGGCTCAAGCTGACGGGCGTCATCTTTACCAAGCTCGACGGCGACACCCGAGGTGGGGCGGTCTTGAGCGTAAAAGCCGCCACCGGAGTGCCAGTCAGGTTCACCGGCGTGGGCGAGCAGACGGATGCGCTCGAACCCTTCTATCCCAAGCGAATGGCGGAGCGGATCCTCGGGATGGGGGACGTCATGGGCATCATCGAGAAGGCTGAGGAGGCTTTCCAGGGCGAGGAAGAGACGATGCTCGACTTCCAGACCAAGATGCGAACGGGCAAGCTCGACTTCAACGACTTCCTCCAGCAGCTTCGGATGGTTCGGAAAATGGGGCCTATCAAGAACGTGATGAAGCTGATGCCAGGCATGTCCTCCATGGTGCCCGAGGGGGCTTTGGACGCGATTGACGAGCGCCAGATCGATCGGGTTCAGGCCATCGTACTCAGCATGACTCCCAAGGAGCGCGCGAATCCGGATATAATCAACGGCTCCCGAAGGCGTCGGATCGCCCGAGGGTCTGGTTCGAGCCAGGAGGACGTGAACCGTCTTATCGATCAGCTCTACCAGATGCGGAAAGGCATGAAGCAAATGTCCAAGATGGGCAAGCGCATGAACAAGTACCGCCGCAGGTGACGACCCCAGCCTGCAAGCAACCGACCGGGGGCGGCTAAAGAGAAAGAACTATGGTGAAGATTCGTCTGCGAAGGATCGGCAACAAGCACAGGCCGTTCTATAGGATCGTGGTTGCCAAGAGCACGGCGGGCCGCGGCGGCAGTTTCATCGAGGTGTTGGGCACCTACAATCCCTTGACAAAGCCCTCCACGGTGAAACTGGACAACGATAAGTCGCTTGAGTGGCTCATGAACGGCGCCCAGCCTACCGAGACGGTGGCTTATCTCCTGAAGCGAGAGGGCGTCCTTGACAAGTTTCTGGAAGCCAGGCCGGCCGCTAAGAAATCCTTCAAGTATTTGGACAAGCGCACTTCGATGATGAGCCGCAAGTCGGTCGTGGAGCAGCCCGTCGCAGAGGCGCCCGCACCGGCACCGGTCGCAGAAGTCGTGGCTGAAGCCCCGCCAGCCGAGGCTGTCGCCGAGGCTCCCGCCGTGGAAGAAACAGCGCCCGTCGTGGAAGAAGCGCCTGCAGAGGCGCCCGCCGAGCCGGTCGCTGAAGCTGCCCCCGCAGAAGAGCCTGTCGCCGAGGCCACCGAGGAAGCCTGATGAACTTACAGCTCTTCGTTGAAAACCTGGTCAAGTACACGGTTTTCGAGCCCGATGCGGTGACGGTGGACGAGAAGATGGATCGAGGCACCAAGGTTTTGACGGTGAAAGTGGCGCCGAACGACGTCGGCCGCGTGATCGGCAAGGACGGCCGGGTCATCACGTGCATCCGGCAGCTCGTCTCTGCCACGGCAGCCAAGGCCCATCAGAGGACAGCCGTCAAGATCCTGACCGACTGAGCCCATGAGCGCCGAAGGGCCGCAGATCCAAGTCGGTCAAGTGGTCGGCACACATGGTGTGAAGGGCGGGCTCAAGGTCTACCCGCTCACAGACTTCCCTGAAAGGTTCGACGCGGGGGAATTCTTGTATTTGAAGGGTGAAAAGCGACGGATCAAGCGCTCTTCCTGGCACAAGAGCCAAGTACGTATTCAACTAGATGGCATTGAGGACATGACCACGGCGGAGGGACTCCGCGGCGAGTATCTCACGGTTCTCGAGTCTGACCGCCCAGAGATGGACGAAGACCAGTACCTTGAGAGAGACCTTGTCGGAATGGAGGTTCGGACGACTGATGGCCGCGTTGTTGGCCGATTGGAGGAGATCGTCCATGGCCCCGCCCAAGATTTGTTCCGCATTGGCGACTCGCTCGTGCCTGCAGTGCCCGAATTCGTCAAAGAAATCGACCTTGAGGCGAGAACGATCACAATCCATGTGATCCCTGGCCTTCTTGACCTGGACGAAGCCGAGGAAGTGCGTTGAGCAGCTTCATCGACTCAGCGCGGGTCTCCTTCGAGTCCGGAAAGGGCGGCAAGGGTTCGGCTAGCTTTCACCGGGAGAAACACGTACCTCGAGGCGGCCCAAACGGCGCGGATGGAGGCAAGGGCGGGAACATTGTCCTCTTGGCTGACCGGGGCAAGCGCACTCTGCTTGATTTCAGGCTGAACGACCACTACAAAGCGGGAAACGGCACCGACGCCCACGGAAACAAGCGAGGCCGTGACGGCGACGACCTTGTGGTCCACGTGCCCGTCGGCACAATGGTCGTCCGAGACGATGAGACGATTGCAGACCTGGCGCAAGACGGTCACCGTTTCGTTGTCGCCAAGGGAGGCAGAGGAGGAAGGGGCAATCTGCACTTCACGAGCAGCGTCAGGCAGGCGCCGACTATTGCTGAAAACGGCGAACCGGCAGAAACGGCCGACGTGCGGCTCGAGCTCAAGCTTCTTGCCGACGTCGGCATTGTCGGGCTGCCGAACGCCGGCAAGAGCACCTTGATCAGCGTCTGCTCGGCCGCAAAGCCCAAGATCGCCGACTACCCGTTCACGACGATCGTCCCCAACCTCGGCGTCGTCCAAATCGGTGACAAAAGCTTTAGCATGGCTGACATGCCTGGACTCATCGAGGGAGCGAGCAGCGGAGTCGGACTGGGGCACCAGTTCCTCCGCCACGTCGAGCGGACCAAAGTGCTGATCCACGTGGTCGATGTCTTCCCTCTTGACGAGAGCGACCCCGTAGCCAACTTCACCACTGTTGAAAGTGAACTGAAGCTGTACTCAGAGGAGCTAGCGGAGCGGCCCCGTGTGATCGCGCTCAACAAGATCGACCTTTCCCCTGGTGTTGGCATCGAGTCGATCGTCGCCCGCTTCGAGGCCTTCGGGCATCCTGTTTTCGCCATTTCAAGCGCCATGCGTAAGGGCATTGATCCACTCCTGTTCAAAGTGGTCGAGCTGCTTGAGAGAGAGGAAGCAAAGCCTTCCCCCATCGTTGTCCGCCCTGCACCCCTGGAAGCAGCCGATGAGCCTTGGGAGGCGGCAATCGAGGAGGGCGCATACGTCGTCAAGGGCCGCCGTGTCGAGCGCATGGTCGAAATGACGAACCTTTCCAATTCGGAGTCCTTGCGTTATTTGCACCGTCGGTTGCAGCGCATGGGCGTCATCGACAGCCTCCGCGACCTTGGGGCCGAGGATGGTGACACTGTCCGCATCGGCGATTGGGAATTTTCGTTCGTGGAGGGTGGATGAGGATTGGAATCCTAGGCGGCAGCTTCGACCCGCCGCACAACGGGCATGTTGCGTTGGCACATGCGGCCGCCGAGCAACTGAAGCTGGACGAAGTCATTTTCGTTCCGGTCCGCAAGAACCCCTTGAAGCGGGGCCCAGTAGCGTCGGCCAAGGACCGACTTGAGATGGTGCGGCTTGCCTTGCAGGACGAAACCGGCCTGTCGGTATCGGATGTCGAGACTTCCCGAGCCGGACCGAGCTACGCGATCGATACTCTTGTTGAGTTCACCATGGTCCGGCCAGCGGAGTATTGGTTCTTGGTCGGTGCCGATGCCCTCCGAGACCTCTCCGAGTGGAAAGAGCCGCAGAAGTTGCTCGACCATTGCCGTTTTGGCGTCGTCGCTCGCGACCATCTCTCGCCGGAAAAGATGCTCGCGACGGACCTCCTGCCTTATTCAAGAAGGATCGACGTGATCGTCATGAAGCCCGATCCGGTTTCGTCGACCTTGATCCGTAACGACATTGCCAGGGGGCTCTCCGTAGAGGCCTGGCTCAAACCCGCAGTCTGGGAGTACATTAGGAAAGTTGGCCTCTACAAACAGTAAGAAGAACGTCTCCGCAGCCGAAAAAGCCGAGCTGATCCGCGAATATGCGGACGACATGAAGGCAGAGCGCATAGAGGTCATTGACGTCAGTTCAAAGACCGCCATGATGGAATACCTGGTGGTGTGCTCGGGGACTAGCGACACCCACATCAATGCGATCGGCGACAAGGTGTCCGACCGGTTGCGCGACGTGGGGGTCAAACCCATCCGCAACAACGCCGGCGCGAACGCTGGTGGCTGGATTTACTACGATTACGGCGACGTCGTCTTCCATGTCATGCTAGAAGAGAAGAGGCAGTTCTACGACTTGGAGACGCTATGGAAGATGACGCCACCCAATCCGACGATCGTGGAATAGAACCTGGCGCTGACCCACCATCGGAGGCAGAGCTTCCGCCCCCACCCTCCCCCGAAGACTTGGAAGCTGCCGAGAACCTTATTCGGCAGGCCAATTTGGCCAAGATCCGAGGCGACAATGCTGCCTTCGACAAGCTTCTGGAGCAAGCGGCGGCAAAGGCTCCAGGCTCCAGCATGGTCCAGGAGGCGATCGGCGATTCGTACCGAGACAGGCGCCAGCTTCGAAAGGCCAAGGAAGCTTGGCAAATGGCAGTGAAGCTCGACCCGAAAAACGCTTCGGCCGAACGCAAGTTCGGCGAAGCGGTCTTGGCGATCCAGTTGGCGATTGACCCGAAGTTCGCAACCGCTCCAGACGACGACTCGTTTGCCAGCGGGCGTGCCGCCGTGATTCTCTCGTTCTTGCTGCCGGGCCTGGGGCAACTCGTGGCTGGGCAGTCCAAGAAGGGTGCGTTCTATCTCGGTCTCTGGCTCATTGGAGTCATCGCGATGCTCGCAATTCCGAACGGCCTGAGCGGAATGCCTGCATTGTTCGGCCGCAAGGCAGTGCCGTTCAACCCTGTCGTGTTCGTACCGATGTTCTTCTCTGCAGCGGCCTGGCTCATGGCGATCACGGACGCTTCCTCCAAGGCGAAGAGCATGCCGGCGAGAATGATCCAGCGGCCGCTCCCACCGGTCGATAAAGACTTCGAACTCTAAATCGCTGTCCTCGGGGTAAAACCGCGGCCATGAAGCTGTGGCCATGTGCGCTCGCAAGCCTCGCCATCATTGCCGTCGGGTGCAACCCCTCGGCCCCGACCGATAACAACGCCAAGACGGATGCGTCGAGCGGGGGGAGCGGCTCAGCCTCGTCAAGCGGCAAGATTCAGATCGCGATGATCCCGAAGGGCACCACCCATGAGTTCTGGAAGTCGGTGCACGCTGGTGCTGACGAAGCGGCAAAGGAACTCAACGTGGACCTCATTTGGAAGGGCCCGCTGAAAGAGGACGACCGTGATGCCCAGATTCAGGTCGTGGAGGACATGACGACCAAGGGCGTGAAGGGCATCTGCGTGGCACCGCTCGACGACAAAGCCCTCCGAAAGCCAGTCGAGGAAGCGATGAACGCGAAAATCCCGGTCGTCGTCTTCGATTCCGGCCTCGCGGATGCGACCGGTACGGTCAGCCTGGTCGCCACCGACAACAAGAAAGGCGGCGGCATGGCGGGCGAGGCCATGGGCAAGGACCTCGGTAAAGGCGGCAAGGTCATCATGATGCGCTACCAAGAAGGGTCTGCGAGCACGATGCAGCGGGAAGAAGGTTTCTTGGAGGCAGCCAAGGCGGCCGGCCTTGACGTCGTGAGTTCCGACCAGTACGCCGGAGCGACCGTCGAAAGTGCGCAAAAGACTGCCGAAAACCTGTTGACAAGGTTCAAGGCGGGCGACGGCCTGAGCGTCGCGGGCATTTTCTGCCCGAACGAGTCTTCGACCTTCGGGATGCTGCGCGCCCTGCAAGACGCCAAGCTTGCGGGCAAGGTCAAATTCTACGGCTTCGACGCTTCGCCAAAACTGGTGGAGGCCCTCACCTCCGGTGAGATCAACGGCCTAGTCGTGCAGAACCCGTTCAACATTGGCAAGTTCAGCATTGAGTCGATCGTGAAGGCGATCAAGGGCGAGAAGGTCGAGAGCCGGATCGACACCGGTGCGACCTTGGCGACAAAGGCGAACATGGAAGAGGATGCGGTCAAAAAGGTCCTCAATCCTCCGAAGCTTTGATCCGTTGATTCTCCTGATCTAGCCACCGGGGCCTCTGGGCCCGGTGGCTTTTCTTTCACCCCCCAGCCGCACCAAGCCGCGTCCAAGCATCCTGGGTTACAATTCCGTGACCCGGACCAAAAGGGTCGGCCGCCGGTTTCATGAAAAAGCACGCCACTCTCCTGATCCTTCTCTTTGCCTGGGCGGTCATCTTTGGCGTGTTCGCGTTCCTCGTTCCCTTGAGCTTTCCGACCCAGGCGAACATTGAGACGATTGCGAGGCAGACGGCGATCGTTGGCTTCGCCGCCATCGGGATGACCTACATCATCATTCGGGGGGCGATCGACCTCTCGGTCGGCTCGACCGTCGCCTTTGTGACCGTCGTGATCGCCTGGATGCTGCAGGTCAAGCACACCGATGGCTTGACCGCCGCTCTCGCCGGCGTCCTGACCGGATGCCTGTGCGGACTAGCTAACGGCCTGATGGTCACCGGCTTCCGCGTGAGCCCTTTTATCGCAACCCTTGGTTCACTCCTTGTCATCCGTGGTGCCGCCAAAGGCCTCGGAAACGAGCAAAAGATCGACGTTGACAAATGTCCGGCTTGGTTGCAGAACGTCCTCGCCAAGCTCGCGCCTGACCAGCGATGGCAGCTCTTCCCTCCCGGCGTTTGGCTCTTGCTTGTTGTGGCCGTGCTCGCTGCTTGGTTCTTGCGATCGTCTGTCTTTGGGCGTAATGTAGTTGCGGCTGGGTCGAACGAAGACGCGTCCTACCTCGCCGGGCTCCCCGTTCGGCGCGACCTCGTGCTGGTCTTCGTCCTCGGTGGCTTGTTCACTGGTCTTGCCGGTCTCATGCAGTTCTCTAGGCTGACGGTGGGCGATCCCACGGTGGCAGTCGGGCTTGAACTTGACGTCATCGCGGCGGTCGTCATCGGTGGCGCTTCGCTAACCGGTGGGCAGGGTTCGATTGCCGGCTCCCTGATCGGCGCCCTCATCATGACGACCATCAAGTCGGGCGCAAACCAAATCGGAATGCCGAACTGGGTTCAAGAAATCGCTACCGGAATGATCATCGTGACCGCTGTGACCATCGACAGGCTCCGGGCTGCCCGCGCCTAGTCCGGGGCAACATTCCTCTTTCTGAGCCAAACGACAAGTAGTCCGATCAAGACGGCAGGCAAGCCGCAGTAGATCGCAAAGGTGAGGCCAGCATCGACGACCGGATCCTCCAACACCTGGTTCCAGAGGGGAGGGTTTTCGTAATGGACGTCCTTGTCGGTCACGACGATAATGAACGTGTGAGCGGAGGAACTGCCCGCCTTCATCCGGTCCGTTGGCCGTTCCACGGTGACAATCCGTCCCGATCGGGGATCGCCTGGCCCGAACCTGACAGTCGCGGGCGGGAGGAAGCCGTGTCCACCATCTATCGGTTGCTTGCTGGTGGCGAAGGGATCCAGTTTGAGCCGTACGGTCGAGGCGTCTCTCTCCAGCGGAACCTTGACCTCTAAATCCTGTTGGCGGTCCGTATCGTTTCTGACGAGAAACGAGGTCGCTCCGCTGCAGCCGAGAGCCAGCCAAAGAACCGGCCATGCCCACCATCGAATTCTCATCTCCTTACCAGCAGCCCGCGTGGTATACCAGACGCTCTCTTGCGCTCTGAGCGTTCCCCGCTACCACAACCGGTCCGAACCATGGCTTGGATCAGCTTTTGGGCTGACGTGGCCTCCGAGATGGTCTACCCCATCATCCCCCTCTTCCTCGTCGGCGCGCTGAAGGCCCCGGCCAGTGTCCTCGGATTGACCGAAGGGATCGCGAACGTGATGTTGAACTTCGTGAGGGGTTGGAGCGGCAAGCTGAGCGATAAGCTCGGGCGCCGACTGCCCTTCGTTCAAGCGGGTTACGGCTTGACTGCGATCAGCAAACCGATCACCGCGCTTGCCGCGGGTTGGCCTCTTGTGTCACTGGCGCGGGTGTCCGACCGGTTTGGCAAGGGCCTGCGCAACACGGCCCGGGACGCCTTGCTCGCTGACGCGGTCGAGCATGCGGACGCTGGGCGCGCATTCGGTTACCACCGGGCAATGGACGCGGCGGGTGCCGTGCTCGGAAGCCTGTGCGGGGTAGCGCTCCTCTATTTCCTGCCCGGCCAATATCGTCTCATCTTCGCCGTGACGGCCGTCCCAGGCATCGTCGCCGTGTGGCTCACCTTCTTTCTCAAGGAGTCAAGAAAGCCCCGTACAGCCACCGAGCAACAGTCGTTTGTGTCCGCCCCGCTCAATCAGAAATTCAAGCGGGTGCTCTTCGTGTCGCTCTTGTTCGGCTTGGCGAACAGTTCGGACACTTTCCTGCTCTTGCGGGCCCGTGACTTGGGGATGCCCGACAACCTGGTCGTTTTGAGCTACACCCTGTTCAACGTCGTCTATTGCACCTGCGCGTACCCGCTGGGTAACTGGAGCGACCGCGTTGGCAGAAAGACGATCGTAGGGATCGGTTGGGTCGTCTACGCTCTTACCTACTTTGCCTTCGCCTTCACACCGGCATGGGGTGTGTGGCCCCTCATGGCGCTCTACGGGCTCTACAACGGGGCCTGCGACGGCACGACGAAGGCCTGGGTAAGGGACGCGAGCGACGAATCGAACCGAGGTACGGCCATGGGCGCTTACGCAATGGGCACTGGATTCGCGGGGCTTGTCGCTAGCGTGACTGCAGGCATCCTTTGGGACAGAGTGGACCACAAGTCGCCCTTCCTTGTCGGCGGCGCGATGGCCCTTCTTGCCCTCGTTGGCCTTCTCCTGCTCCGGGACAAACGCAGCGCGAGTTAAGCGCAGTCCAGCGCCGCTTCGAGGTCGCGCAAGATGTCCCTACCGTCTTCCAAGCCGACGCTCAAGCGAATGCCTCCGGGAGAGATACCAGCTTCAGCCTGCGCTTCTGGCGGGATGGCCGAGTGCGTCATGGAAGCCGGGTGTTCGACTAAGGTCCGTATCTGACCGAGCGAGACAGCGAGGGTCACGCTCAAGGCATGAGCAGCCAAGTGATCACAGACTTTCATCGCCGCCGCATAAGACTCCTCGGGTGAACCTGCCATCTCAAAGAAGAGCATCGCACCGGGCGCGAAGTTGCCGTCGATATCCCTCATTTGCTTCAAGGCAAGCTGCTTTTGGGGGAAGGAGTCCAAGCCAGGATAGCGCACCTTGGAAATCTTCTTGTGGAGCTCAAGGAACTCGGCCACCTTCATTGCGGTCTCCTGCTGCTGGGCCAGCCTCAAAGCGAGGGTTGGGACTCCGTACACCAGGATGTGCCAGGCCGCATCGGGCGAGATCGAGCCCCCAAAGTCCTTGCGGTACACGAGAAGGTCGGTCTCCTTGGAACTTGGCCCGACCACGACGCCTCCCATGGTGGCTCCAAAGCCTCCAATGTGCTTTGTCAGCGAATGAACGCTGAAGTCAATGCCCAAGGTCAGAGGCCGTTGGGCGAACGGAGAAGCAAACGTGTTGTCAATGACGGTCGCGACCTGGTTCTCAGGGGATCGCTTTTGGTTGGCATGAGCCACTGCCGCCGACATCGCCTCCAAGTCGATGAGATCCATCGTGGGGTTGCAGGGCGATTCGAAGTACACGACCTTGGTCTCGGGCCGGAGGGCAGCGATGAGGCTGTCCGTGCAAGTAAGGTCTGCGGCAGTAGATTGAATACCGAACCTTCCCAACCAACGCGTGATGTGGCTATAGGTGCAGCCATAGATGGCGGGATGGAAGACGACATGGTCGCCCGCTTGTGCCTGGATCCCGATGGCCGCGCTCACAGCCGCCATTCCCGTCCCAAAGCAGACGGCGCACTCGCCCTTTTCGGCGAAGGCCAGCGTTTCCTCAAGCAGCCCCGTACACGGCTCGTCGAGCCGGTCGTAGATATAGATCGGATGGGCGGTGGAGCGGTCGACTTCGGGGTTAGCAAACCGACGGAAACCCTCTGCGCCCCGTTCCGCGCTCCGGAGCCGGAAGCTCACCGCGGTTGTGATCGGGGGGATCATGTGATCCTGGAAGTCCCACTTCTCGCTCTTGAACTTGCCGTGGATCAGTACGGAACGGTCTCGGTACGCCTCGTCGCGCGCCATAACTACATTTTAGGACGCGGAGCGCGGGTGTTTCAGGTCGAGATTCTGCGAGAAGAGGCTAACGCCTTATTTCTTGCCTTCTTGGTTCGCATACCGCCGCATAAACTTCTCAACGCGGCCGGCAGTGTCCACGATCTTCTTCTGCCCGGTGTAGAAGGGGTGGGTGAATGCGCTGATCTCGACATGGACAACGTAGTGCTCGATACCATCGATGACCCGGGTTTCCGCAGTCTTCATCGTGGAGATGCCCTGCCATTCATGCTCACCGTCTACGAACAGGACGGGATGGTTGACGGGATGGATCTCGGACTTCATGGCTCGTTGCTCCTTAAGCGCGAAGCGCTATTGTGACCCGAACCTGTCCCCGGAGTCTAGGCACGGCCCAGGGGGGCCTTTGTTATGGTGCTCGCAAAGGTGCCGGGATCATCGAAATCCTCCTGACAATCCCAGGATGGCCGCCCGATAACATAAGAATGCGTGCCAATGGAGGGAGCGCTGGGTGGCGGCTTTTGGTCGCCGACCATGATACGGCATCTCGAAGAGAGGCCCTGACCGCGTTGCGCGGCGGGGACTTTGAGGTCTTCGAAGCCGCCGACTTCCCTTCCGCGACCCAGGTCATCCAGCGCGCCGTCCCCGATGTGGCCATTATCGAGGAGTCGCTCCAGGGCACGACCGGAGTCCCTTGGCAAAAGTGGCTCGACTCGATCGAGGGCTTCGGGAGCACGCGGATCATCGCCTTGACAGAAGACCGCCGCAGCCGAACGCGGGCCCGAGTGCTGAGTGCTGGCGCTGACGCAGTGGTGACCAAGCCGGCGAGCGCGGAAGAGCTCGTCGCCTTGATCGAGAGTTTGTGCCGCAGGATCGACGAGTCATCCGAAGGGGACGGATTTGAGGCGCACAAGGTGCTGACGAACGGTTGGATCCGCGCCTTGGCGCTCAGGGACATCCAAATCGAGGGCCACTGCACCCGCGTTGCAGCTCTCACCGTCGACCTTGCACGTTACTTGAAACTACCTCCGAAACAAGTCGAGGAACTCCGTTATGGCGCCCTGCTCCATGACGTTGGGAAGCTGGGTATTCCTGACACGATCCTGGGCAAGCGAGGCGGACTCGACCCTGAAGAGCGCGCCCGTATGCGTCTCCACCCGGAGCACGCCCGAGACCTGTTCGCTGGAGTCGAGGGGATGAAAGAGGTCGCAGACATCGCCTGCTACCACCATGAGCGATGGGACGGCAGCGGCTACCCCGACGGACTAGCCGGTGAAAGCATCCCCTACTCGGCCAGACTCTTTTCGATCGTCGACGTGTACGACGCCTTGCGCTCAGAACGCCCGTACAAACCGGCCTGGCCTGAGGATCAGGCGCTTGAAACGCTCAAGGCTGGAGCCGGGACTCAGTTCGATCCCGACATCGTTGCCGCGTTCCTCGAAATGATGGCCGCGCCCGCCGAGAAAGTGGCCTAACTCGGTCGCTGGCCTGCCGGTAAGCTTCCCGTAACAAGCCCTTCTTGCGCCAGCGTTGTCGAAGGTTTGGGGCTGCCTCCAAAGGAAGGCACTATGGGCCAAAAGCGCGTTTATCTATTTCCCGAGGGCAATGCCACCATGCGCGACCTCCTCGGTGGCAAGGGTGCGAACCTTGCCGAAATGTCCAACATCGGACTCCCGGTGCCACCCGGATTCACGATCACGACCGAAGTCTGTAACGACTACTACGCCCAGGGCCAGAAGATGCCGGCTGGGCTCATGGACGAGGTTCGAGCAGCAGTCCAGACCTTGGAAAAGGACCTCGGCAAGGGTTTTGGTGACGCCGCCGACCCTCTCCTCGTCTCAGTTCGGTCGGGCGCGCGGTTCTCCATGCCCGGAATGATGGACACCATCCTCAACCTCGGGCTCAATGACAAGACCCTCGCCGGTTTGATCAAGAAAAGCGGTAGCGAGCGCTTCGCTTACGACGCCAACCGCCGCTTCATCATGATGTTCAGCGACGTCGTGCTCGACGTCCCCAAGGCCAAGTTCGAAAAGATCCTCGAGGCGAAGAAGGCCGACAAGGGCGTCAAGTTGGACACAGAACTGAGCGCCAACGATCTGAAAGACCTTTGTGGCGAGTTCCTTGGCCTGGTCTTAAAGGAGACCGGCTCGGGCTTCCCCAGCGATCCATGGCAACAACTCGAACTTGCGGTCGAAGCCGTCTTCCGAAGCTGGCAGAACGACCGCGCGATCGTCTATCGCCGCACCGAGAAAATTCCCGACAACATCGGCACAGCCGTCAACGTCCAAGCCATGGTCTTTGGGAACCTTGGTGAAGACTGCGGGACGGGCGTCGCTTTCACTCGCGATCCCAGTACTGGGGAAAGGCTGCTATACGGCGAGTACCTGATGAATGCCCAGGGCGAAGATGTCGTGGCCGGCATCCGGACACCCGTGCCGATCAGTCGGCTCAGAGAGCAGAACGAGGCCGTCTACAACGAGTTCGTCGCGGTGTGCGACAGGCTAGAGGACCACTACAAGGACATGATGGACCTCGAATTCACGATCGAGCGGGGCCGTCTCTTTATGCTCCAGTGCCGTGTTGGCAAGCGAACCGGCCCAGCGTCCGTGCGGATCGCGACCGAAATGGTCAAGGAGGGCCTCATCGCCAAGGAAGTGGCCGTCCAGCGCGTCACCGCCTCGCACTTGGACCAGTTGCTCCATCCTCGGATTGACGACGTCTACGTGAGCGACCGGGGAATCCAACCGATCGCCAAGGGCCTGGCCGCCTCGCCCGGCGCCGCCGTCGGCAAAGCCGTCTTCGACGCCGACACAGCCGAGAGGCTCGGACACGCGGGCAAGCGCGTCATCCTCGTCCGCGACGAGACCAACCCCGACGACGTGCATGGCATGCTGGCGGCCCAAGGAATCTTGACTGCCCGTGGCGGAAAGACGAGCCATGCGGCCGTGGTGGCCCGCGGGTTCGGCATTCCTTGTGTCTCTGGTTGTGAAGAGATCGAGGTGGACGAGCACGACCGTTGCTTCCATGCGAACGGTGTCACGATCCGTGAGGGAGACTTCATCACCGTCGACGGATCCACCGGCGAAGTTTTCAACGTCGAGCTTGCACTCATTCCACCGGAGGTGACGGGCGATTTCGGCCAACTGATGGGCTGGTGCGACGAGTTCCGTACCCTGAAGGTCCGGACGAACGCGGACAACCCGCGTGACGCCGCCCAAGCCATCGAATACGGGGCCGAAGGGATCGGCTTGTGCCGCACGGAGCACATGTTTTTTGAGCCAGACCGCCTTCCGATCGTCCGCGACATGATCCTAGCCAAGAACGACACCCAGCGCGATGCGGCCCTGGCTAAGCTCCTCGGTGTTCAGCAGTCGGACTTTGAGGCCATTTTCACTGAAATGGCGGGCAAGCCGGTGACGATCCGACTGATCGACCCGCCACTGCATGAGTTCCTACCCTCGTTCGATCAGCTTCTCGCCGAGGTCACGGAGCTCCGAATCGCCTCGACCATGACGGGCGGGACCGGCATCAAGGCCCTGCTTGAAGAGAAAGAGGCTCTCTTGCGCGCGGTCGAATCGATGCGCGAGGCAAACCCGATGATGGGTCTCCGTGGCGTTCGCCTCTCAGTCATCTTCCCTGGGATCGTTGAGATGCAGACTCGGGCCATCATGCAAGCGGCGTGCAAGCTCGTAAGCCACGGGGTCAGTGTGATGCCCGAAATCATGATCCCGCTTGTTGGGCACGTCAACGAGCTGAAGGTGGTGCAGGAGCAGTTGGAGCGCGTGGCTAAGGAAGTCATGACAGAGACCGGGACCAATGTGCCTTACCTCTTCGGCACGATGATCGAAATTCCCCGGGCTGCGCTCACCGCAGGCGAGATCGCCGAACTAGCGCAGTTCTTCTCGTTCGGCACGAACGACCTCACCCAAATGACGTTCGGATTCTCGCGCGACGATGCGGAGGGCAAGTTCCTCGCCCGCTACGTCGAGCAGAAGATCTTGCCGACGAACCCGTTCGAGTCCATTGACCGCGCCGGCGTCGGCAGGCTGATGCGCTTGGCGGTCGAGGAAGGTCGCAAAGCTCGCCAGGGCCTGAAATGCGGCATCTGTGGTGAACACGGGGGCGACCCAGAGTCGATCTTCTTCTGCCACGAAATCGGGTTGGACTACGTGTCGTGTTCGCCATTCAGGGTCCCGATCGCTAGGCTCTCCGCTGCGCAAGCGGCCCTTCAAGGCAAGGTCTCCGTTTCGGTCGACAAATGACGTGCCGCCCTCTGGATCAGTCACACTAGCTGAATGAGGCAGAGGGCCGGGCAGTCCCGCGGACGTCCGCAACTGACGCCGCTGCAGCAGGAGCGCATCCTGCGGCAAGGCATCGAGAGCGCCCTCGAAGAGATCGAGCTACGTCCCTTGCTGTCCAAAATCCTTCAAAGCGCGTGCCACTTGCTTGGCGCGGACGACGGTGGCGTCGGCCTGGTCGCCCAGAATCCGCGGCGCATCGTGATGGAGGCCGTTCACAACTTGCCAGAAAGCGAGATCGGTTCTGCGTGGCTGCCGGGTGAGGGCATCGCTGGGCGTGTCTTGCAGGGCGGAAAGACTTTCGTCTGCAACCGCTACGGCGAAATCGACCCTCAAGAGCGGCCCGAGTTGGCCGAAAACGCCGTCCTCGGGGTGCCGATCCTTCGCCGAAAGAAGATGGTGGGCTTCTTCGGGATTGGCGCGAACCCACCGCGGCAGTTCTCAGAGGTCGACGCAAGGATCTTGACCCAGTATGCGCGGGCGTGCGCCGCCGCGATCGAGAATGCCCGCCTCTTCGACGAGACGTCCGCCAACCTGGACCAGACCCACTTGCTCTACGAAACGACCACAGCGCTCAGCCGAGCCCGCGGCCTCGAGGACGTGGTTCAAGCCTATCTGTCCCACATCGCCAAGGGCAGGCGTTACCGGTCACACGTCGTGACCTACGAGTTCGGCCCTGATGGCGAGCCAGTCAAGAACGTCAGCCTTTGCAGTTGGAGCCCCGAAGGCGGCATCGCGCTCCATGCAGGCTCCATTCCTCACACAAGGGACAATCTTGACCCGATCCTCGACGAGGGCCGTGTCGTCCTGTTCGACAACATTCAGAAGGACAAGACGGCCCCAAAGGGACTCCGCCTCATCCAGGAAAAGGAAGGCTCGCCAGCGCTCGCGCTCATTCCGTTGCTCAGTCGGGGAAGACGCATCGGGCTCGTCACTCTCTCTCTTCCCTACCCCCATGGCTGGACCAACGACGAGATTCAGCCGTTCCTTGTTTCGAGCGCACATTTGGCGGCCGCGATCGACACCCGAATGGAGCAAGAAAGGCTGGCCGACGAACGGGCGGCACTTGCTCTCGTTGAGGACCGGAAACGCCTCGCCCGAGACCTTCACGACTCTGTCACCCAGACCCTCTTCGCCATCCAATTGTTTTCCCAGTCTTTGCTGGATGAAGTTCCGGGCGAGCTTTCAGACAAGGTTCAAAACATGGCTGACTTGTCCAAGACTGGCCTTCGGGAAATGCGGGCCCTTCTTGCTGAACTCCGCCCGGTCGAATCGGCTTCTTCGGCAACGACGAAACCGCGAGAGGCTATGGCCGACCTGCTTGGTAAGCACGCTCGCGAAATTGGCCTCGTGCCAGTCCTGGCAATTCAAGACGAACGTCAGGCCACGGCAAGGCCGGAAGTCGAACACACCCTTTACCGCATTGCTCAAGAGGCCCTTTCCAACGTTCACAAGCACGCTCGAGCGAACCACGTGACCGTTCGCCTGGCGCAAGCAGAAGGCAGCATCAACCTTGAAGTCAGCGACGATGGACGCGGGTTGCCTGTGTCCGAGCTTCCGAAGAGCGGAATGACCCTCGGCATCATCGGTATGCGGGAGCGGGCACTTGCCTTGGGTGGAACATTAGAGGTTGCTTCCGACCCTGGTCATGGAGTCACAATCCGGGTCAAGGTTCCGGTCTGACTTATGGAAGGCTTCCGCATCATGATCGTGGACGACCACCCGGTGGTCAGGGAGGGCTTGCGGGCGCTCTTGTCCAAGAGCACGGAGATGAGGATCGTTGCCGAAGCTGGCGACGGCCTGGAGGCCCTAGGCAAGCTCAAAGCCGTCGAGGTCGACCTCGTCCTCATGGACTGGCAACTCCCCAATATGAATGGCCTTGAGGCTACGCAAAAGATTCGTGAGTCGCACCCAAACGTGAAAGTCGTTATGCTGACGAACCGACTCGATGCTGAAGCCGTCAAATCGGCGATCCAGAATGGGGCTTCGGGCTACCTGCTCAAGGACGTGTCGCGCGAGGACATTGAGCACGCGGTGCGGAACGCGATGGACGGTCGCACCGTCCTCCACAGCGAGGCACAGGATCAGCTCGCTGCCAGTTTGAATCCACGCAAGTCTCCATTGGACGAGTTGACCTCGCGTGAACGAGACGTCTTGACCCTGATCGCCAAGGGGATGAGCAACAAAGAAATCGGCAACAGCCTTTCCTTGACCGAGGGCACCGTGAAAGGCTATGTGAGCTCCATTCTCAGCAAAACCGGTGCTGCCGACCGTACACAGGCAGCGCTGCTGGCCGTTCGGTCCGGCCTTGCCGAGCTCTAAGCTTGAGCCGCTAGTTCAATTTCAAGCCGGGCCTCGGCGAGGGTCTCGTCGCGCCACCTAAGGTCGAACCGATAAATGCCTGCCCTTTCAATGGTTCGTTGCACGAACACCTGGCCACAGAAATACATGTAGTTGGGCAAGTAGTCCGGCCGCTGGCGGAACTCGGCCTCGATCTGGTTGGTGTAAAGGACGACCCCGTCCTCGTCGATCATCTGGATGTCGAACCGGTGCTCCCCCGCTTCTTGGGGGTCTGCCTCGATCTCGGTCGCAATGTAAAAGGGCTGGAGTTGGGCCGGCACCGAAGCCACTGCAATGCCACGGAAAACACCGACCAGCACAGGAGACCCGTTTGTTAACTGGGATGCAAAATTCGCCAAGACGAGGAAATTGGCGCGCACCGCCCATTATGTGGCAACGGTAACCTGCTGCGATGGCCATCACGCGTAGAGAACTTCTGGCGGGTAGTGCTACGTTGGGGGCCGCGACGCTCCTCTCACGGGGATCGGAAGCCACCACCGTCAAGCCGTTCCGCTTCGTCCACATGACGGATTTTCATGTCCAGCCTGAGCTTCACGCAGGCCAAGGAATGGCTCGCGCCCTCCAGCATGCGATGGCCAAGAAGCCTGAGTTCGTTATGCTCGGCGGAGACCTTATCATGGATGGCTCGGCGGCGAACGAGGACCGGACGCGCACTCAGTGGGATCTTTTCAGGCGAACATTGAAGGAGAACTGCAGCGTGCCCTGCGCCTATTGCATTGGAAACCACGACGTCTGGGGTTGGAACAAGGCCAAGAGCCACACGTCCGGCCAGGAAGCACGCTGGGGCAAGCAGTGGTTCCTCGATGTCGCCGAAATCCCGAGGACGTACTACGCGATGGAAAGAGGGGGCTGGAAATGGATCGTGTTGGACACGGTGCAACCGAAAGGCGACAGCTACGACGGTGGCCTTGATGCCGAGCAGTTCGACTGGTTCAAGCAAGAGATCGCCCGGACGCCTGCTCACCAACCCGTCATGGTTGTGTCGCACATACCACTCTTCGCTCCGTGCGCTGTGATCTATGACTTCGATGCGACGGCATCAATATGGAAAGCCTCGTCGAATGAGATCGTCGGAGACTTCCATGAGGTGAAGAAGCTCTTCGACGATCACCCAAACGTCAAGCTTTCGATCAGTGGTCACATCCATCTTGTTGACAGATACGACTACAACGGCGTCAGTTATCTTTGTAACGGCGCGGTTTGTGGGGCCTGGTGGCTCGGTAAGAACCGCGACTTCGAACCTGGCTATGTCGTCGTGGATCTCTTTCCCGACGGCACTTTCAAGCAAGAGTTCGTGACTTGGGGTTGGAAATCAGAATGAACGAGTTCTTTGAAGCAGTCAAACAAGGAGACACGGGCACAGTGTCCCGTCTCTTGTCGGTCAATCCGAGCATCGTCAACGCAAGAGACGAGTCAGGGGCAACGGGCGTGCAAGTGGCGGTCTACAACTTTCAGCGCCCTGCCGCCGCTTTTCTTGTGGCTCAGGGAGCCGAACTGGACCTTCCTTCGGCTTGCTGCTTGGGGCACTTGCCGACGGTCGACCGCCTCGCCAAGACGAACAACCCTAACGAACTGTCCCCTGACGGTTTTACACCGCTCTCCCTCGCGTCCGCCTTCGCGGGCCCTGACACTGTGAGCAACCTCATTGGCAACGGTGCTGACGTTAACGTGAGAGGAACGGCGCTTGGCGGAGTCGCCCCCATCCACGCTGCGGTGTTCGGCCGGCAAAACGAATCCTTGGACCTCTTGCTCGCCGCAGGGGCTGACCCGAACCTCCGGCAAGAAGGCGGATTCACGGCTCTAATGGGGGCCGCGCAAAACGGTAACGAGCCCATGGTTGCGAGCTTGCTCGCAGCTGGCGCCGACCCCGCCGCAACGACCGACGCTGGAAAGACGGCATCGGACATGGCAGAGGAGTCGGGCCACCCCGGCTGCGCCGCCTTGCTCAGCGCTGCTCTTTCTCCCATGTAGACTGAACCGTGCCTCCGATTTCCGGACTTGAGCAGGAGATGGGTTCCCAGACCGTCAAACCGACGGCAGAATGGAAGGTGCCCCTTGAGATCGAGATGCATGGCATCCAATCTCCTTGGGAGACCATCTGGCTTCGCTTGATCGCGTGGAGCTTCTTGTTCTTCGGCTTGGTCTACTACTTCATGATCGCCCGGAGGTACGGGATTCCGGAGATCGCCCTGACCCAGCACGGACTCGTGCTCTTGATGATCGCCTCGTCGCAACTGGCCCTGGGGTTCCTGTACGACCGACTTTCCAACCGGGTCGAACTCGGCCTCGGTCTCAAGAAGCTGCAGGCAAGGATCGACCAACCGTCGGCGGTCGCGGCCGAGATTGCGGTCATCCAAAATGGTGTCGTCACCGGGTGCGATGAAGGCTATCTTTGGCTCGAGGAAGGCACGCTCTTCTATAAGGGCCTGCAGACCGTGTTCCGCCTCAACGCCGACGACATTGCTTCCCTTCGATCATGGCCACGGCGGAAGCGCCCAGATATTGACGCTGGTAGGCCGCCCCGTTGGCTTTCAGTCCTCGGCACAAAAAGGAAGCTGACGGTGAAGTTGTCAGTTATCGACCCGCTTGAGGACAGCGCGACCCGTAAGAGGGCCACCCTCTTTGACAAGGCCCTTACCCTGTGGCTTCGGGACCGGCCGGCTGGTTCTTTGGAGTCACGCCTTCCCCCACTCGCCTTGCATCCCTCGCTGGCCAGGGGTGCCGCGGTGCGAAATGAAGGGCTTGTCGCTGGCATCGTCCTCAATCTCATCAATCTGGCCCTCTTGGCCACGGCCCGGTTCGACTTCCACACCAACGACTTGCTTGCCGCCGCAAACGCGATGGAGATCGGCGTCGCCCTGCTGCTTCTCTGGAGGTCCGCTGCACTTGCCCGAGGGCAGTGGCGGGACACGAAAGTCCGGCGCGAACTCGGTCTTGAAGCTTTGGAGTTCCTCCCGCCGCCGAATGGGTCCACAAAAATCCTTTGAACGCAGCGCGCCCGTCTTGACACTCAAGTCACGAGCGAACCGCAGATGGACGGTCGGATCGAGCAGGCAAAGCGTGGAGACCGCGATGCCCTGGAATCGCTGGTGCGAGAGCACTACGCCAGGGTGTTCAGTTTTTGTGCCCGCCGGCTCGGGGACGACCTGGCCCAAGACGCCGCTCAGGAGACGTTCGTGACGATGCAACGGAGCTTGAAGCGCTTTGAAGCGAAGTCCAGTTTCGAGACTTGGCTGCTGGGCATTGCCCACAACCAGTGCCGGAACCTGGCCCGCAAGAAACGCTCGGCCCCGTTGCCGCTGGAACCTTGGATAGAAGGCAGCTACGTTGCTGCGGAAGACTCCGCGATCGACCGGGAAGCCCTTCGGTGCGCCATGCAGAAGCTGAGCGAAGAGCACCGTGAGGTCGTCCTGCTGCACGAAGTCGAAGGGCTTCGCTATGCGGAGATCGCAGAGATCCTTTCTGTCCCGGAGGGGACGGTCAAGAGCCGTCTGTTCCACGCGTTTTCGCACTTGAGGAGGCACCTCTGTGACTCATAATCCCGATCCCATCTTGGAAGACCTCAAGGCGTTCATCGACGGCGAACTCGCCCCTGAGCGAGCGGCTGAAATCCAGGCCGCCATAGATCGTGACCATGCACTTCGCAAGGAGTACGAGTTCATGAAACTACTGAGTAGTGAGATTAAGTCCATGGCCCGCGAGCCACAAGCCGCCGGAGCCGAGAAAGTCATCGGCAATATGCCGAGGCGCAGGTCCTTCTTTGCTGGGTGGAAGGCGCCCAGCTATGCGTTGGGCGGCGTTTGTGCGTTGTTCCTGATTGGGCTGGTGGGAAGCGTCCTCTTCCCCGTGTTTGCCCAGTCGAAGGCTGCCGCGAAGATGTCGCAGGCTCTTTCCGACGCGAAAAAGGCGGACTTGGTCGAGGGATTGAGTACCGGCAGCCTCGCCAAGCCGGCCCCTTCCGAAGCCCCCACAGGCGATCTGGAGCGATCGCCTCAAATAGCCGGCCAGGCGATCGGTGGCGGTGGCAAGGGTCTCAGCGAATCGGAAGGCAAGGCCAAAGCCATGGGCTACTACACGTCGCGCACCAAGAGCGACACCACCCTGCCGCAGCCACAAGGCTTTGCCTCCCCCCGGAAGGTGATCCGCACCGCCGATATGGGCATTAAAGTGAAGGAAGTTCGGAAGGCTGTCGCCGATGCTGAAGACAAGATCGACGCCATGGGCGGTTACGTCGGCAACACGAACTACAGCGAGGCGGAGAGCACCTCGACGGCGACCATGGAGTTCAAAATCCCCGAGAAGAACTTCACGACGATCCTTGACGACCTCCGCCACCTCGGCAAGGTCTACAAGGAACATGTGAGCGGCGAGGACGTCACGGCCAATGTTGCCGACCTTGACGGGCGCGTCCGTGCCCTCGCTGACGAGGAGCGGAACCTAGTCGAGGAGCTCCAAAGGACCAGAAACAGCGAGGTCCGTCTCGAGATCCGAAGCCGGTTGTCCTCGGTGCGCCAAGAGATGGAGAGCCTCAAGGAACAGAACAAGCAGATGAAGGACCTGGCTTCCCTGAGCCGCGTGACCGTCGAGTTCCAGCAGGCGGGCCAACTGGACGAGTCTAAGGCGGACGATTGGTTCAACCAGACGACCGAAGGCGCCGGCGGAGCGCTCGGGTTCTTCGGACGCATCGTGGGGGTCGGCTTGATCTACACGCTCTTCCTGGCCCCGATCTGGGCTCCGATCGCCGGCATCGCCTGGTGGATGCGACGCAAGGCGCGCCTTGGTTCCTCCCAGGACGCTTAGACCTCCTGACCGGCGTCCCTGCCTTCCTGGGCGCGCGTGCTACAATAGTGGCTCGCGCCCGCCCGGGCAGTTTGTCCGGTGCGAAACCAAACGGAAAGGCTCGACGAGCATGGCGCCAGGATTGGGAACCGAGTTCCCAACCGCGACTGGGACAGTCGCTTTCCCTGGCCGTGCTCAAACAGGAACGAAGCATGGCGACGTATCGAGGAAGAAGGTCAGACATTTGCCGCAAAGTCGGCTTTAACATCTGGGGCCAAACCAAGTGCCCCTCCAGCAAGCGGCCCTACCCGCCCGGGCAGCACGGCCCGAACATGCGCGAGCGGCGCATGTCGGAATATGGCGAGCAGCTTTTGGCCAAGCAGGTCATCCGCCGCTACTACGGCATGCTCGAAAAGCAGTTCCGCCGCACGTTTGAGAAAGCCAGCAATATGCACGGCAACACGGGTCTGAACTTCTTGAGGCTGCTTGAGCTGCGATTGCAAACGCAGGTCTACCGACTTGGCTACGCCAAAACCATCGAGCAAGCCCGCCAGTTCGTCAGCCACCAGCACGTCTTTGTGAATGGCAAACTTGTCGACATTCCGAGCTACATCTGCAAGGTCGGAGACGTGATCAGCGTCCGTGACCGCGAGTCGAGCAAGGGCATCGCCAAGCGCAACCACTATGAGGGCGCCCCGGTTCCGGTCTACATCGAGCCCGATGTCGCGGGAATGACCGCGAAGATCGTCACCCTGCCCGAGCGCGAGGACTTTCCGAAGTTCTTCAACGAGCAGAGCGTCGTCGAGTTCTACGCCCGCTAAGGGCCGCTCAGCACGCTAGAAAGCGCGGCAACGATTCGTTCGTTGTCGCGCTTTTCCTTGACGGCCGTTCGGATGTAACGGTCTTCGAACCGGCGGCTGATCGAGCTGCAGTCCCGCAGGAAGACGCCCTGCTGAACGCATTCGGCGACGACCCTTGATGCGCTCGTGTCGCTGAGCCTGAAGAGCAGGAAGTTCGCGATCCCGTCGTGCACGTGCCCAATACCGGTCACCTGCTGGAGCGCACTGCGAAGATCGTTCCGCAAGGCGTGCGTTTCCAAGGCCCTGGACTCGTAATAGGTGCGGCCGTCTTGCAGAGCCTTGACTGCGGCAACTTGAGCCAATAGTCCGACGCTCCAAGGTGGACTGAACGGAGCTAACTTCGCTGCCAGCTCTGGATCCGAGACAAGGTAACCGATCCGAAGCCCACTGAGAGCGTAGTACTTAGACATCGATTTCGAAACGATGATCCTGGGATCTTGCGTGACACGCTCCTCGAATGATGGGAGCCCAGTGAAGTCCACATAAGTTTCGTCGATCCACACTTTGCAGGAGGGTCTTGCGTTGGCCAAGACGACCTCGACCGCCTGGCTCATGTCATTGCCCGTTGGACTGTTTGGAGCGACGACGACCACAAGGTCCGCCGTCTCAGCCTGAGCGGCCAACAGGTGGGGATCAAATGGAAATCCGTCTGTCAGGCCCAGCTCGTGAGATGACAGCTCACAGCCAAGAACAGACTCGAACATATGTCGGTATTCGCCATAGGACGGATCAAACAGCAGGATCCTGGCCCCTGGCCTGACAAGGCTTGGAAGCGCCAAGTACATCAGGGCTGACGTTCCGCTGCCTACTGTGAGGCTTCTGGGTGCCACGCTACGTTCGCTTGCGATCACCTCGATGAGTCCTTCGCCGAGGGTAGGCGGGCTGGTCTTGACAAGCCATTCGAGGTGGCCCCGCAAGGCCTCTAGGACGACCGGTGCGGGATCGTACCAAGCGTCGAGCACATCGGCATTGACGACTTCCTCCGAGCGCCCTAGATCCTCGAAAGTTGTGCCGATCGCTTCAAAGAACGCGCCGCCATGGGGAGCGTGGGCAGGGCCATCAACCGACATGGCCTAAACTCGTTGCCGCTTTGAGCCTACGCACGAAGGAGGTGAACTCGTCCCGCCCACGCCCCTCGTTCCAGTCCGCCGCGAGCCGATCGACGATCTTTGAACCGACGATCACCCCGTCGGCAAATTCGCTGACCTCACGGACATCCTCTGCCGAACCAACGCCAAATCCGACGCAGACCGGAAGGCTGGTGTGCTTCCGCGCCCGTGCGACAAGATCTCTTGCCTCCGCCCAAGGCTGATGACGGGCACCGGTGACGCCCGTCCTGGAAACCGCGTATACAAAGCCGGACGAGCTCTCACAGACCAGCCGCAGCCGCTCATCGGTAGAGTTCGGTGCCGTCAGGAAGACCGTGTCGAGGCCTTGGGCTCGTGCTGCACCCATCCACTCCCCCGCCTCGGCGTCGGGCGCCAGGTCGCAGACAATGACCCCCGCTACCCCCGCTTCCTTTGCCCTCGTCGCGAAGGAAGCCAGCCCTGGGCGCCGCAGCGTGTTCATATAGCCCATGAGCACCACCGCAACCCTGTCGAAACCTGACAGGGCATCAAGAATCTCTCCAACGGTCACACCGGAGTCGATCGCGCGCTGGGAGGACGCCTGGATTGTCGGTCCGTCGGCGATCGGGTCACTGAATGGCAAACCGACCTCGATCACGTCCGCGCCGCCGTCAGCAAGGGCCTCCAGAATTGGACGAAGCTGTGAGACGGACGGGTCGCCGCCGGTGACAAAGGCGATAAGCGCCCTCTCACCACGGGCTTTTGCCGAATCGATCGCATGTTGCAACCGGCTCAAGCTACACCAGCCAGCGCTCTGTCCTCGGCGGCGTAGTCCGGTTCGTTGCTCTTTGCCGGAGGGTTCGCAAGTTCCCACGCAACTGTGCGTGCGAGCGCTTCTTCGAAGCTGATCGTTTCGGCGTAGCCAAACTCGCTCCTGGCCTTGGCTGCACTGACCGAGACATCGACCGATAGGTCGGACTCCTCCTTGAGGTGTTCAGGCATTTCGGAGGACGGCAACGTGACGACCCGACCCTGCCATCCCATGGCTCTGCCGATCGCCGTGACCCACTGCTGCTCCTCCAATCCCCCCTCATAAGCCAGGTTGTAGACCTGACCCTTGGCACCGCCTCCAAGCGCGGCCAGCTTCAGGCCGTGGGCCATATCGGTCACAAAGCCGCGACAACCCTTCCAGCCAGCCTGAGCGGTCGAAAGGAGGACCGCTGGACGCCCGTCCCGCATTCTGCGGGCATATTCGAACAGACGGTGCTGATAGTCGTCAGGGCCGAACACCATCGGTAGGCGGACGACGACCCCTCCCGCCTCCTGTACCAGGGCTTCTACAAGGATCTTGTCATAGTCGTTTAACCAAGGAAGTTCCACGGATCGGGGGGTTCCACGATAGGGGTATCGAACCGTCCGTAGCGGCGACTCCTCGGTGAGCGGCGTCACGTCGGGCTCGCCCGTTTCGATCTCCTGGGCCAACCCGAAGTTTCTGTAGACGTCGCAGCTACTGGCCACAAGGAAGGGGCAAGACGCCGAGTCTGTCAGTTCTGCGGCGTCGGCCTCAGTCATGCAGACCATGTCGATCACAAGGTCCGGCGCAACGTCTGCGATGGCTTTCGTGACAGTCCCTCTCTCTCTCCGGTCGCCTTGGAGGGCCGACGCACCCTCAGGGGCCTTGCCAGACCGGCACAAGGTCGTTACGCCATGGCCGTCTCTCACAAGGTCCTCGACCAGCACCTTGCCCATGAACCGGTTGCCACCAATGACCAGGACTCTCATTTCTTGATCGTCTGCATGAAGTCATTTTCGATGTTGAAGCCGTCTTGGTTCGATGCTGATTTCAGGTGGATTTGGAGATACCGACCGTTACTCGGGTCGATCCAGACGCTCATCGTGTTGATGTCCCCTTCGTTGGTAGCGGGCACTTCAAGCGTGATCTTCAAGGCCTTCATCCCAGCAACGGTGTCTTCGCCTTCCAGCTTGGCTTTGACCGGCAACTTCCCACCCTCGAACGGGAAGTATTCCCAGGTGCTCCCGGACTGCACTTCCTTGTCAGGGAACATCCCATTCAGCGTGTTCGTCATGGGGTCGAGGACGGTGTCCTTCTTGACGTAGTGGAGGCGGTCGTCCCACTGCCACTCTGCTTTCTCCGGCGGGTTCTTGAGGACTTCCTCGGCTTGCTGCTTCCAGTCGCCCTTCCCTGCCGAGGTCAAAACCTTATTGACCGTCGCGTACGTGTACTTCCCGTCCTTCAAGTCCTTGACGGTAACGTCCACCTCTCCGGTGAGGTCGGCCCGGGAATACGTTTTGACCGCACCCAACATCTTCGAGCCCTTCTTGATGTGGGTAGGGTCAGCGAAGGTGGCCACCGTGTACGTGTACTTGTAATTTGTGCCGGGCTTTTCCTTCAGCCGAAGCAAAACGGGCTTCACGGAGGCGAGCGGAGCGTTTGCGCTGGTCTTCGCACCGTTGCAGCTGACCACCAACGCGAGGGAGAGCACAACAAGAAGGCCGCTAGACTTCATGTGGGGAATTTTGGCACGTTGGGGGATGGCGGCTCAGAGCCCGAAGCCAGCGTATTGCCTGAGGCCCCGTTTCAGCATCAATCTCCCAAGGGCGAAGAAGGCCACTCCCCAAGCCGTCTGTGCCACCACTCCCCAAAGAAACTCCGACTGTCCTGCCGTCCCCATGAGCACTCGGGCGGGAAAGCCGACGGTGTACTTGAATGGTAGGAAGTCAGACGCGGTTTGAGCCCATTTCGGCAAGGCCGACAGCGGGAGCACGCGACCCGAAAGTAACAACTCGGGAAAGTAGTACACCTGGAAAATAGAGACAGTCTCAGTCGTCCACAAGGCAAGCAACGCCAGGGCATACGCAGCCAAGAACGAGAGCCCCGTGCCGAGGAGAAGGCTCGTCCAGAACTGCCACGTCGGGTGGAGGTCAGTGAGGTTGGGCAGTCCGTACAAGGGTAGCAGGAGCCCAAGAAACGGGAGGAACAGGACCAACTTCCCCACTCTCCAGGCGAAATTACGGACGAGGCAGACCGTAAAGAACGAGATCGGTCGCACGAGCTGGACGACGACCGAACCCTCCCTGATGTCCCACGCGATGTCCCACATGATGTGGGAGGTTGCAAACTGGCTGATCGTCATCACGATCACGTAGTACGTCGCGATGTGATCGAGAGCGAGCCCGGCGACGCCGCCCGCCGCCCTCCAGACGATGGGCATGATGAGCGTGACTTGAAGGTCGCCTAGGATCCAGATAAGAGCGGCCGACTTATAGGCGAAAACGTCGGCAACGTAGAGCTTAAAGAGGGCCAGACAGTGGCGGGAGTACCGGATCAATGTGGGGTGGTCAAGGCTGTGCGAAGGTCTTCTGCCCGGGTTGTGGGAACCAGCGTCACCACGACGTCCCCGGCTCTGAACTCGGTCTCGCCCGTCACAGCTGTTCCGACTCCGTCCCGCACCAGGTAAACAATGCTTGTTCCGGGTGGCAGGTTGACCTCTGACGCCCTTCGGCCAACCAGAGGAGAGCGGTGGGTCAAGACACTCTCGACGACCTCCACCTCACCCTTATGAAGGGCACCGACGGGAACGATCTCATCGCCCTGCAACTGCTGTTCTAGCAAGGTGAAAATGATTCCGGTGGCGCTCACGGTGTGGTCAATGCCGATCTCCCGGAAGATCTCTTCGTGATCGGGATCGTTGACACGGGAAAGAACGCGTTCGACGTTCCAAACTTCCTTCGCGAGTTGGCAGACGACAAGATTGTCCTCGTCCTCGCCGGTCACAGCAACGACGACATCGGCTCGGTTGAAGCCAGCCGACTTCTGAGTGTGGAGCTCGCAGCCGTCGCCGTGCATCACGTACTCTTCGCCCAAGATGTTGGAAAGGCGTTGTGCCTGGCGGCTGTCCTTCTCGAGCACAAGGAGCTCATGCCCCCTCGCCACAAGCCGCTTCGCTAGTTGCAGCCCGACGTGCCCGCCGCCTACTAAAACCAGATACACCTTCAGGCCTCCTGCAGTTCTGGGGCCAGAACATTGTAGGTGTCTATGGTGTCGTAGTCGACACCTTGCAGCCAGTCGCGACACATGCCAGCGATGAGAGCACTTGCGTTGATGCAGAAAAGACCGAGGTTCCGATAGGCGTCTGCCCGCATCGGGTCGGCCACTTTGACGGCGATTCGGGCAACCTTGTACTTGCGTTGCACGATCTGCGCCGCCATGAGGTTCGTGTTGTCGCCGCGAGTCATGGCCAGGAACGCGTCGGCAGATTCGATGCCCGCTTTCTTCAAGATGTCCTCATCCAGGCCGTCCCCGATCACGATACGACAAGGGTAGGTGCGGCCAAGCCGGCGTAGAGACTCTGGGTTTCTCTCAACCAAGGTCACGTTGTGCCCTCGCGAAGACAATTGCACGGCAATGGTCGCCCCGCTCCGGCCACAGCCCAGGATGATCACATTCATACAGGCAGGAGCGATCTTACCTTTGGAGAGCGTGTCCGCAGGCGCTCGTCAATGGGCCTGGCTCAAGTAGTGGTTAGGTTCGTTAACAAGCATCTGCGTGGTTTCCTCCGAGAGTCTTCGGTCATAGGAGAGGCAGAGAGGCGTCGCAAGCACGGCGAGGGAAAGCGCACCTGTGGCGACGAACCCCCCAAACTGTTTGAAAGCCACAGGGAGGACAGCAAGCGGTGAGAACCGGTACAGCAGTCCCCACGCAGGGGCGGTCGCGACCACCACGCTCAAGCCAAGCAACGAAAAGTGCAGTGGCACCTGGGCCAGAGGATCATTGGCCGACGGCAACGCAGCGGCTTCTGCCAACCATTGCGCTTGTGACGAGATCCCGCTCAAATAGAGGGCGGACGAAATACCGATAGTGACCGCAAGCACAAGTTGGATTCCTTTGAACACGTAGCCAAGGTCGGACACTGTTCCCGTCCTCCGGCGCTCCTGGCTCACAGCAAATGAGAGGGTCGCGATGAAGATCCAAAGGGTTGGGAACACCATCCGGCTCCCTGCGTACGTGGCCAAGCCCGCGACCAAAGCCATGACATAGAAGAACACGGGCTTCGCCTCCCTTGTGGGCAGGCCCGACTTTTCAAGCGCCATGCCCAAAGCGACAACGAGCGCACCCATGATCCCGATCGCTAGCAAGACACCCGGAATGACGCACGCTGCCAGGCCTTGGCGCGCACGGTCGACCCGCATCTGAACGAACTCTGCCGTCGGCTGAAAGGCGTACCAAGCGTCGTTTTCGGCAAGAGCGACGGCGATAGCCCGGCGCTCCTCAGGATTGTCGGCGAGGTCCTTGAGCAGTTGCCCCCTCGCCTCCTGACCGGCTCGAGGCGTCGCCAGGGACAGGGGGCCCTTCGCATCGCCAAATGCAGACAAATCGACGAGGCGCGCTCCTGCAAGGGCTTGGCCAAGCGATTTGCTCCCATCCCTGAGCAACGATCCGTTGCGGACGCTGGCTACACGGAGGTCGAGGGAGGACGGGTTGGGCGAAAGGAGCGCGCGACTGTGGATCAGGATCCGCCGTGCAGTCGCATCGGATCTCTGGACCATCGCCAAAGACCGGTGCCAGGAGAACGGCGCGTAATCGGCGCCATCCATCTGCCGTACGTCCATATTCAGGCGCTCCGATTGGTGATCGTTCCAAGTCGTGCGCCTCGATGCTTCCATCCACGCCTTCATCGACGGCGTGCGCGCTGGAGAAGTGCCCCGGAGCGCACCGAAGAGATAGACGGACTCCATCTGGAGCCAAAATGCGTTGTCCGGCTCGTTGCTGGATCCTTGACGGGCAAGCTCGGCGGAGAGGAGAGCCTGGTCGAGCGTCAACTTGCCGGCAAGGTCAATTTCGGCGGCCGTTTGAAGCCAAACGGCGGCGTCTCCTGCCGAAAGTGGCGAAGGGAGAGTGGACTTACGAGCCTCGCCGTTCTCGATCACCCGATCAACGTTGCCGGGCGGTCTCCAGGGCCAGCCTGCGATGAGGTAAGGGCGTGAACTGGGATGGGCAAAGAGGACGATCAAGGCACCGACGATGGCTCCAAACAGAGCCCGCGTCGAACGGTTCATTTCCTAGAGAGCCCAGCTCCAGGATCCGTGAAATCCGGAATCGTCGGCACTTGCCGCTCGACCTTGGCTTCCTGTCCCCTGACGTTCGGCTTGACGCGGGCAGGGCTCAGGAGCAGCAGTTCCAGGGCTGCAAGCAGGGCGACCCCTCCGACCATGGCTCCCAGAATGGCCGGCATCCAGAACCTGAGGGTGCGGGAGTGGTATTCAAGGATCGCTTCCCGAACGACAGACTGATCAAAAGCCTCGCCGGGATCGTGCTCCATAACGGCGTCTTGCACCAAGAGCCCGATCTCTTCGTCGGACGTTGGCGGCATCCAGAAGTCTGGCGCCCTCATTGGTGCTCCCTCATAGCCTCCGACCACGCGGCTCTGAATTTCTCCCGAGCGGTGTGAAGGCGGCTGCGCACGGTGCCCACGGGAACATGCAGGACTTCCGCGACCTCTTCGTAGGACAACTGCTCCATTTCGCGAAGCACAAGGGTGGCTTTCAGTTCAGGTGAAAGGGTGCTGAGAATGCTCTCCACCACCATCTTCGTCTCGATGCCCGGCGCTTCGGAGGCCTGTGGCTTGTCCACGATGCCGGGATCGGCCCTCTTGCAGCGGAGCTTGTCCATGCAAAGCCGGACACAAATCTTGTAGATGTAGCTGGCGAAGGCTTGATCGTTCCTCAACCGTCCAATTTCGCGGAAGGAGCGGACGAACGCCTCTTGGGCGACGTCCTCCGCCTCATGGCTGTCCCTCAAGATGTTGCAGGCGACCCGGATCAGACGCTTGCGGTGCTTGGAGACAAGAGCCGCCATCGCGCTTTCGTCGCCCTTTCGGCAACGCGCGACCCAATATGCCTCCTCGCTGAGAATCAGCGCGTCGGTCGGGCTCAAGACGGGTACTTCTGCCATTTCAGTCTCTATTATCCTTTATAGACGGCCTCTTTGGATACCAGAGTTCGTTGAGTACACTCGAATCAATGCTTCCAGGCCACTTCGACCCGCCAGTGGCCCTCCGCACGCCCTTCCCCGTCCAACAGCAAGCCCGCCAACAGAAGACGATCGGCGGAGTCTTGCAGGTCACCTTTTCTGACAGCGAATTTGATGCCGAAACGGGCGAAACCATATTTAAGGGCGGGGTGACCGCCACCTACGACCAAACGAAGATCGAATGCGCTAGCCTTCGGGTGAACACCAAGACCAAGGAAGGCGAGGCTAACGAAGGCGTGGTCGTCGTCGATCCGGAAGGGACGATCCATTGCCAGTCCCTCCACTTCAACTGGGAAGACAAGACCGGCAAGGCTCAGAGCGTCGTCCTCCAAGCTGACAACTTTCATCTTGTGGCTCACGAGATCGAGATCTTCCCGGAGCGCTGGGAGCTCCGCGATGCCGAAGGCTCACTGTCCCGGACTGGAGGCTCGGCGGTCACTTTCGTCGCTGACAGCGTTACCGTCAATCCCGGTCGCTTCGGCGTCGCCAGAAACGCCTATTTGAAGGTGCTCGGCAAGAAGATCGGCCCCCTGCCACGGCTGAGCTTCACCTTGAGGAAACGCGTCCGTGGGCTCGGGCTGCCTTCCATCACGAACCGCAAGGGCGTCGGAGTCGGTATCACTTGGGAGAGCGGCTTTGCGGTTGGCGACCACGCCGTCCTGAACTCGTTGATCGAATCATTTCCTAAACGGGAGCCCGCGATCGGCCTTCAATATGGATACAGTCCACTGAGTCCGGAGTCAGCGAGCCTTATCGCTCCTAGAAGCGACCTGGGGGAGCGCGTCTCCGACGGTTGGTTCGACAACATATCGGTCCGAAAGCCGGCCGAGGAACACGACGAGGTGGGAGCAGAGCGCAATACCTGGGCTGCAGGAACGTTTTGGAACCAGTCGACTTCTGCCCGTCCAGTCGATTCGGACAACGTCAGCAAGAGCTTCGACCTGACGTACGAGCTGGGCGGAAAGTGGCGGGGCCTGGGAACCTACGGAGCAGTCCGGTTTCAGAACGTTCGCGAGAACAACGAACAGCCGTTTGTGACCCGCGGGCTATTCAACGGTACTGTTCTCGCTCCGCCTCTGACCCTTAATCCACAGCTCTCGGGGCACGCAAGGCTGGACTTGATGGGCAGTCAGAGCAACAAAGGGAGCTTCGGTTGGGCGCGCTTCGAAACCGGTCTTCTCTACGCACCCGGCTCGAACATCCTGCTCGGTGCGGCGTTCGTCAAAGGCTTCCACGTCGGGAACCCGGATTTCATCTTTGACCCGCTGTCGTCCTCAACTGCCCTGCACGCCAGGTTGGATCTCAACGTTGGTCCCTATACGTTCCATTACCTGGCCAAGTACGACCTTGACAGCAAGCTTTGGTACGACCGGGAGTATGAGATCTCGCTCGTTGCGCGGGAGTTCGAGCCCTTTATCGTGTACCGTCAGTACCCGAGCGAGACCCGGATCGGAGTGCGTTTCCGGATCGACAACCTACGCGACCGCTTGACGCGCCGGTCACAAAAGCGTTAGGCGGCCTTTGCGTCCGCCGAGAGTGCGCAGCCTTCAATGCGGTCCAACCGGAACTCGCCCACGTCGGTGATCATGCAGGGGCCGTAAAGGGGGACAAAGCCAATGTCAAAGACCTCGGCGACCTTTTCCACCTTTTTGCCAGCGCGGTCGCAATAAACGAGGTTTACAAAGTGGCCAACGAACTGTTTTGCTTCGGACAATAACATGCGTCTTGACTCCTCCAAGGGTACGGACGAGGCCGCGTAGCTCCCCCGTCAGAGCGTTGGTTCCACGACTTGGGACGTCGCGAGCCGGTAAGCCTATGGGTTCCCCAGTCTCGGGGGCAAATTCCAGGCTAAGATGCTGGCAAGAGACCCCCGAACTCCAGGATGCATTACCGGTACGACTCTGCTGTTTGCCGCGACTATTCCGTGTCTTCTCGGCTGGAATGGATCTTGACCAACGGCCTCGGCGGCTTTGCCATGGGCACTGTCGCCGGTTCGAACACGAGGAGGTACCACGGCCATCTTGTCGCAGCGGTCAGGCCGCCCACCGACCGAATGGTGCTGCTTGCCACCGTAGAGGCGTACGTCACGATCAACGGCCACACGACCGGCCTCTCGACCAACCAATATGTGGGCACGGTCCATCCTCAGGGGTACAGCGCGATGGAAAGCTTCGTCGCTGGCGATTACGTAGAATGGCGTTTCCGGGTGGACGGCTCGGTCATATCGAAACGACTGATCATGAATCCAGGCGAGAACGCCTGTACGCTGAGCTATCGAAATCTGGGCGAGGCCCCCGCTCTTTTGACCCTGCGGCCCCTCGTTTGCCACAAGTTCTATCACGACAACTTCCGGGTCACCGACTTCTATCCGCAGTTCCTGGTCTTTCCCGAAGAAAGCACGATCTTGACCCACGGCGACGTCAAGTTAGCGCTTCATCATCCAGGGGCGGACAGGACGCCGACTACCGGCTGGTACTACCGGTTCGATCATCCACGCGAGTCTGAGCGAGGGCTCGACTCCTTGGACGACCTCTATTGCCCTTGCGAGTTGCGGTACATGCTGGGCACAGGCGAACAAGCCTTGCTGGTCGCATCCGATTCGGAAGCGTCAAGGGCGGTCCATCTCCCCGATGAAGCGGACGAGCCACAGGGGACACCCCTGGACATGCTTTGTAAGGCGGCCAAGACCTACCTGGTGACGACCGAGGAGCGCTCGACAGTGATCGCTGGCTATCCGTGGTTCACCGACTGGGGTAGGGACACGATGATCTCATTGCCCGGGCTCTGCCTCGAGACTGGTCGGTGCCAATTCGCCCAGGACGTGCTGCGGAACTTCGCTGGAGCCATGGAGAAGGGTCTCATCCCGAACCGCTTCGGCGACCAGGGGGGCCGGCCAGAATACAACAGTGCCGACGCGACACTATGGTTTGTGAACGCCATCTACTTGCTGCTCCAGAAGGAATGGGACAGCGACTTCGCACGCGAGGCGTTCGGCTGGTTGCAATCGGTGTTTGAATGGCACACCAAGGGGACGATGTACGGCATCGGCGTCGATCCAGAAGACGGACTCCTCCGCCAGGGAGCGCCAGGCGTCCAGCTCACTTGGATGGACGCGAAGGTAGGCGACTGGGTCGTCACCCCGCGCCACGGGAAGCCGGTCGAGGTCAACGGCCTGTGGATAAACGCCTTACGGGTCATGGAATGGCTCGCAGGAGAGATCGGCGAGGAATCGACCCGATTTACCGCCTCTGCGGCGTTAGCAGAGGCCCACTTCGAGGCCAAGTTCTGGAAAGAGACCCTTGGGCACTACCTCGACACGGTCGAGCCAGACGACGGTAGCTTGAGGCCGAACCAACTCATCGCGATAAGCCTTCCTTTCGCCCCTGCTCGCAGCGAGAAGGCGGCAAAAGCGCTCGACAAGATCCGTAGCGAACTGCTCACCGGCTTCGGTCTTCGAACCTTGGCCGCCAACCAATCTGGCTACCGCGGCAGGTACGAGGGCCCGATGGCCGAGCGGGACGCTGCCTACCATCAGGGCACCGCCTGGCCGTGGCTGCTTGGCCCCTACGTCTGTGCGCTCCTCCGCGTGAAGGGGGATGTCGACGGGGCGCGGCAAGCCCTTTCCGGAGTGCGCGACTGGCTCGAATGGTATGGGATAGGCGGAATCGCCGAGGTCGCCGACGGTGACCCTCCTCAGAACCCGGGAGGATGTCCTTGGCAGGCGTGGAGCGTGGCGGAAGTGCTCAGGGCCTGGGTCGAAACCGACCGAGCCGAATCTTTAGGAACTGCCGGGAAAACCTCTCAGTAGAACGCGACAGGCCTCCAGTCCAAGACCCCCAGTTAGAGGTGGTTAGGCGAGGCCAGGACAAGAGCCAAGTTCTTCTCTCCAACCGGCCGCGCAAGTGGGCCGGTTCTTTTTTCCTGGAGGGCCTCCTTTTGGGCCGGAAACTCGTCAGAATCAATTGCGCCCTTCCTTCTTGGCCATGTCCTTCGTCCACCTCCACAACCACACGGAATACTCGCTCCTCGACGGTGCGAACCGGATCCCGGACGTGGTCAAAAGGGTCAAGGAACTCGGCATGCCCGCGGTCGCGATTTCGGACCACGGCGTCATGTTTGGATGCATGGAGTTCTATTTCGAGTGCGTGAAGCAGGGCGTCAAGCCGATCCTCGGAATGGAGGCCTATGTGGCCCCAAGCGGGATCGCGAGCCGTGGCGCTCGGGAGGACAAGGACTCTTACCACCTGCTCCTTCTCGCCCGGAACGAGGAGGGATACCGCAATCTTTGCCGCCTCCATACGGTCGCGGCACTCGAAGGCTTCTACTACCGCCCACGGATTGACCATGAGCTACTCCGATCTCATAGCAAGGGCTTGATCGGCTCCACAACCTGCATCGGGTCTGAGGTCAACCAACTCCTTCTCGCGGGCCGCTACGATGAAGCGCAGCACCGTGCTGGGATGTACAAGGAGATTTTCGACGAAGGTTGCTTCTTCGTCGAACTCCAAGACCATGGAATTCCGGAGCAGAGGGTCATGAACGAGGGCCTGTTGCGCATCGCTAAGGACCTGAACCTTCCCCTCGTCGCGACGAACGACGCCCATTTCCTTTGCCAGAGCGACGCTGAACCCCATGACGTTTTGCTCTGCATCGGCCTCAGCAAGCTGCGGGAGGACGAGAACCGCATCAAGTTCACCGGCCAGGAGTACATCAAGACTCCCCAGGAAATGCAGTCCATCTGGCTGGAACACCCCGAGGCCATTGAGAACACCCTGATGTTCGCCAAAATGTGCGAACTTGAACTCAACAAGACCCGGAACATGATGCCCGAGCCTGAGATGCCGAGCGGGCACAAGCCGATGTCTTACCTTCGAGAGCTGGCTGAAAAGGGGCTCTCCGACCGACAGCGGCAACCTTCCGATGAAGCATGGAGCCGCTTGAACTATGAGCTCGACGTCATCGAGAGCACCGGTTTCGAGTCCTATTTCCTTCTTGTTCGTGAGTTCGCCGACTTCACTCGGAACTCGGGCATCCAATTCGGGGTGCGGGGTTCGGCCGCAGGCTCATTGGTCAGCTACACGCTCGGCATTACCGACGTCGATCCGATGGAGTACGACTTGACCTTCGAGCGTTTCCTCAACCCCGAACGCGTGTCCATGCCAGACATCGACATGGACTTTGAGGACGCCCGCCGGGACGAAGTCATCCGCTGGGTGACGGAGCGATACGGCAAGGACAGGGTCGCTCAGATCGTCACCTTTGGGACGCTCGGTGCAAAGGCAGCCATCAAGGACGCCGGCCGTGTGATGGGTTACCCTCCACAAGAAACGGACAGGGTCACCAAGCTCATTCCGACTGGGCCGGGCTGGACCATCCGCAAAGCCATGGAGGAAGTCCACGACTTCCGCCACTTGATCGGCAGCGACGCGAAAGTCCGTAAGCTCGTGGAGTCAGCTGAAATGATCGAGGGCCTCGCCCGGCACGCTGGCGTCCACGCTGCTGGTGTCGTGATCTCTCACGAGCCTCTTTCTGAAACAGTGCCTCTGTACCGCTCCGTCGACGGCCTCCCGGTGACGGCGTATGAGATGGGCATCTTGGAGAAGATCGGCCTGCTCAAGATGGACTTTCTCGGGCTGAGCAACCTCACGGTACTCGCCCGAACGCTTGAGAACATCGAGAAGACGGGCGACTTGGAAGGACTTGATTGGAACGGCGAATCGGTCCAAGACCTTCCACCCGACGATTCAGCCACCTACGCGATGTTGGCAAGGGGCGAGACGGTCGGCGTCTTCCAGCTGGAGTCGGGCGGCATGAAGCGCAACATCATGGAGCTGAAGCCCGTGAATGTGCGCGAGCTCGCCGCCATGGTCGCGCTTTATCGGCCGGGCCCGATGGAGCACATCCCTCGCTACATTGACAACAAGTTTGGCCGCAAGGGGATCGAATACCTTGACGAGCGGATGCGCCCCATCCTCGAGGAGACGTACGGCGTCATCGTCTATCAAGATCAGGTCCTGAAGCTTGTGCAGGCACTCGCCGGTTTCAGCCTTGGCAAGGCGGACATCTTGCGCAAGGCGATGGGCAAGAAGGACAAGGCGGTCATGGACTCGATGCAGAACGAGTTCATGGAGGGTTGCCGAGAGAACGACGTCAAGCGCGACGTGGCAGAGAAGGTTTGGAACTTGCTTCTTCCCTTCGCGGGCTATGCCTTCAACAAAGCCCACGCGGTTTGCTACGCCATCCTGGCCTACCAGACTGCGTACCTCAAAGCTAACTTCCCGGTCGAGTACATGGCCGGCCTGTTGGCGGTCTATCGCGACAAAGAGGACAGGGTCACCAGTTTCATCGAGGAGTGCCGCCGGCAGCGCATTGCTGTCCTGCCACCAGACGTCAACCGCTCGGACCTCGACTTCACGATCGAGGTCGGGGCCGACGGGGCCAAGGCCATCCGGTTCGGCTTAGCCGCAATCAAGGGCGTTGGCGAGGGTCTTGTCCGAAGGATCATTGAAGAGCGAGAGACGAAGCTCTTTGGGCACCTCTACGAGTTCTCAGAACGCATCCGACCGTTTGGCCTCAATCGGACCGCCCTGGACGCCCTCGTCAAGTCGGGAGCGTTCGACACGATCCACCCGAACCGAGCGACCGTCCTCGAAAATTTGGACGGCGCCATCGCGTTTGGCGACATCAGCCTTCGTGAGCGTCTCGCTGGACAGGACACTCTCTTTGGTGAAGACAGCGGCTCCGGCAAACTCGACTACCCGACTCTTCCGGACACTGAGCCCCTCGAGAAATCCGCGATCCTGACGATGGAGAAGGAAGTAATGGGTATCTACCTTTCCGACCATCCTCTGCGGGGCTATGAGCGGGTGCTCTCCCAAAACGGGTCCCACCGCTGTGTCGCGGTTGCCGAGTTAGATGAGCAAACCGTGGTTCGGTTGGCGGGCCTCGTGGCGAACGTCCGCGAGATCGTCACCCGGTTGCGCGGCGAACGGATGGCGACGATCGTGCTGGAAGACTTGAGTGGGCAGGTTTCCTGCACCCTCTTCCCCGCCACTTACGCCAAATTCAAGGGGCTGGCCCAGAAAGACACCGTCGTTAGGCTCAAGGGCACCGTCAGCCATCGCGAAAGGCCGGGTTCAGGCGGCGAGAAACAGATCGAAGTTTTGGTCGACGAGATGGCCTTCCTCCCTGCGCCGACCGACTCGGCCCCTTTTGACGAGTCCGTGAAAGGGACAGTGTTTGTCCGCATCGCGCGGGCGACCATGCAGCAACTACTCGCCCTCAAGGTCCTCATCGAGAACTTTCCCGGCGAGTTCGAAGTCGTTTGCCAGGTGAACGCCGAGGCCAACAGTGCGGCCGAACTGCTGCTGCACCGCGTCGATCCCTGCGAGGAATTCCTTGCTCAGGCTCGGCGCAGCTTGACGGACTGCCTCGTCGAGGTCGTCCGCCACGATCAGAGCCCGTTCGTCAGAACCGAGACACAGGAACCGGTGGCCGCTCTCACCCGTTAGAAAAACGTGGCCCACTTTCTTGCCTTAATCTTCACAACCCTGGGATTGACCCTTGGGCCCCAAGCCGACGACCTGAAGTTCTATCAGGAGGTCGCGAGCATTGCCCCGCTCCAAAGCAAAGCCGTTCAGCAAGAGCTTGTCATTACCGAAGCGCAGCGCGGGAACCTCAACAAGCACGCCGATAAGTACAACGCCGAAACCCAGACCCTGCTCCAACAAAAGCAAAAGGGGGAGATCTCAGCCGAAGACTTCACCAAGCGATTGGCGACAGCTCAGGCAGACATGCAAGCGGGAGCGCTGAGTGAGCTCACCAAGGGCCAGGTCATCCGGCTTGGCCAGATCACTCTCCAGATGAAGGGCGTGCCCGCCCTGCTCACCGTGGCTGTGGGCAACAAGCTCGGACTCACTGAAGCCCAAAAGAAAGCGCTTGCAGCTGGTTGGAACGAGACCGGAAAGGCTTTGGCAGAGTTGGAGCGCGAGGTCAAAGAACCCATCGTCAAGAAGTACTCGGCCATGGATCCCAAGACCGATGAAGAGAAGGCGAAGCTGCAGTCAGCGATGAAGCAGGAGATCCAAGCAGCTGACGACAAGATCAAGCCTGACATCCTCAAGCTCAAGAAGGCGTTTGAAGGGACGGTCGACAAGACTCTCACCGAGAGTCAGAAGAAACTTTGGACAGAGCTGAAGGGCCCAGCTTTCAAGCCGTCATAGACTGCTTCCCCGAAGGCGCCTGAACAGCAGGTAGGAGTACACCACCGGCCACAAAGTCAATAGCACCGCGCTGACGGTGACCATCATTGGGTCGAGCCCGGCGAGCACGAGCAACATGCCCCCAAAGCCGCCCACGAACATCAGCCTGCCGCCAAGCCGGTGAGTACGGTTCCAAACCTCCTCCGACTCGAGCGTCCAAGGCGTCCGGAAGCCCATCCAATAGTTCCTCTTTGCCCGTGTCATCACGTTGCCCATGAGCCCAAAGAGGCCAAGCACGCAGACGACCACCCACTTCGACATGTCGATCGGGCGCACGGCGGCCTCGAGCATCAGGAACTGGACAACGCCCATGAACCCGATCACGAGAAGGCAGACATAGGCGTAAGTGTCCGAAAAGCGCGACAAGTCCGCCTTTGGCGGCGACAGGGACGGCAGTGCGAGGAACACGAGCCACAGCGCGATCTGCGCGATAGGACCGAACAGCACAGCCCAGTTTCTTGGGCTGAACTGATCAGGTTGACCGTGGATGTTCCAGTGGGTCGCAATCGTCTCGGGCAGCCTGTTGTACATGGACAACGTGTAGGCAACCGTGACGGCGATCAGGACAAGGCCACCGATAAAGAGGGCGCGGTATCTCATGTCTCTTCCTGGCCCTTGCGTTCGGGGCCAAAGACGTCCATTAGGAGCGTCAGCAAGTCTTGGAAAGCCGTCGTGTTCAGACTGTACGTGATTTGCGTACCGTTTCTGGTGGCGCTCACCAGCTCCGCGTCCTTGAGGACGTTGAAGTGGTGTGACACCGTCGGTGCCGTCACTTCGAACTGGTCAGCGATCTGACCAGCCGTCAAGTCCCCTTCGTTGAGGAGCTTGAGGATTCGGCGGCGGGTCGGATCCGCGAGTGCTTTCAAGACTTTGTCGCTCATCTAATTAGACACTGATCTAATTATACGGCAGGATTGTGCGAGGGTTGCATTCCATTGGGACTCACTGCTCCTTCTAGCTGAGAAGGTGCGTCGGGCTCTCCAGCAAGCGACGAACGATGTTCATGAACTTGGCGCCGCCTGCTCCGTCAACGACTCGGTGGTCGAAGGACCCCGTGACGTTCATTCGCCACCTCACCTCGATCTCGTCTTCGTCGTTCATGACCACGGGGACCCGCTTCGCCGTGCTGACGGCAAGAATGGCCGCGTTCGGTCCGTTGATGATCGCAGCGAAATTGTCGACCCCGAGCATGCCCATGTTGCTGATCGAGATCGTCGAGCCGGTGAGTTCGTCGAGGGTGAGCTTGTTCTCCCGGGCTCGACCAGCAAGATCGCGAGAGGCTGCCGCCACTTGGCGGAGCGTCATCGCGTTGGCGTTCCTCATCACCGCCACCGTCAGACCTTCATCGACCGCCACGGCCATGCCGACGTGGATGCCGCCGTGAATGAGGATGTGGTCTCCCCCGAAGCTCGCATTCGCTTCGGGCATCTCTTCGAGCGCCCTTGCGGTAGCTAGAATGACGAAATCGTTGACGCTGACGGATCCGCTCTCCTCCTCCTTGAAGAAGTCGCGGAGAGCCATGATTTTCTCGACGTCGACGTCCACCGTGACATAGAAATGGGGCGCTTCCTGCTTGCTCTGCTGGGTGCGCTGGGCTGTGATCTTTCGAAGGTTCGAGAGGGCCACTTTGCGGTCTGCGGCTAAAGTCATTGTGGCGGCGACGGCGGCCTTCTTCGGCGATGGTGCGCTACCGACCGCTGCTCGGACGTCCTTCTCTACGATACGGCCGCCAGGGCCGGAACCGGTCAAGGACGCCAAATCGACACCAGTCTCAGCAGCGACCTTCTTCGCCAACGGACTTGCCTTCACGCGGCCACCGTTGACGCTGGCGACGGCCACAGCCGGACTCCGTTGCTCTTCGGAAGGAGCCGCCTCGGCCCTTGCCTCCTCAACGGGGGCGACAGCAACGGCCTCGCGTGTGGTCTTTCCACTGCCCCAGCCTTCCGGGAGCTTCTCGCCGGACTTTAGGATTGCAGCGATAGGGGTCCCCACTGGCACAGTCTGCCCTTCCTGAAGAAGGATTCCTGAAAGCACGCCGGCGGCAGGTGCTTCCATTTCCAGGGTCGCTTTATCGGTCTGGATATTGGCGATCGTCTCGCCTGACTTGACGTCCTGGCCCTCTTTCTTCAGCCACTCGACGAGCGTCCCTTCTTCCATTCCGTCGCCCATCTTGGGCATGATCACTTCAGTCATCTTGAACCCTGAAAAGGTAGGACGTCGTTGTCTACCGCTTTGGGCGAGGATACCTGTCAAACCATCGAGGTCTGGACAGATTGGCGGGCGAGGGCGGCAGCACCCAGGATGCCGGCGTCGTCGGTCTGGACGGCTTGCAAGATCCGGGTGTCGGCAAAGAGCGACGGGATCGCGACGTTCCGGGCTTCCGCGATCGCGGGCTCTAACAGCCAGCGACCTGCTTTGCTGATCTGCCCGCCGACAGCGACTACTTCCGGAGCGAAGATGTTGATGAACGAGCCGATGCTCGAACCCAGATACGTGCCGACCTCCCGCCAGACCTCGATCGCCAACTCGTCGCCTGCTTCTGCAGCGTCGGCCAGGTGCTTTGGCGTGACCTGGGCAATGTCACCTCCAGCGAGTTCTGTGACCCGCGATTCGCGGCCACGCTTGAGTTTGTGCTGTGCACGCCGTACGATCGAGTCCCGCTGGCAATAGGCTTCCAGGGCACCGTAAGTGCCTGCGTTGCAGTCGAGCCCGCCGTGGGCGACCGTGGTGTGCCCAAGTTCAGCACCGCCCTTGTTTCCTCCGAGAAGGAGCAACGGCCCCCGGGCATAGCCGTCGACCGCAGCAGGCGAAAGCACGACGCCGCCGCCGATACCGGTGCCGATCGTCAGCAAGACCAAGCAGGTCGCCTTGCCTTCCCCGCTACCGAATGCGTACTCGCCCAAGGCCGCGCAGTTCGCATCGTTTCCCATGACGACAGGAAGGCGCAACCGTTCTTGCATCGCAGCCTTGAGCGGAACATCGACCCAGTACTCGAACACGCCTTCCCGTGTCTCTCCAAAGTTGGGCGCCCATCGCACCAGTCCAGAAGCGTCGTCGATGTGGCCTGGGACGGCGATGCCGACCGCGGCCGCTGGGTTGTCCAGCGAAGCTTGTACAGCTTGGACAGTCGAGACGACCGCGTCAACGATCGCCGCAGTCCCGGACTGCGCTCTCGACTCCGCTTCGGCCCTCTTTCCAACGACGCGGCCATCGGCCGCATAGGCAGCCGCACGGACATTCGTCCCCCCCAAGTCAACTCCAATGACACACGACTCCGCCATGAAGCCAAATTATGCCGTTTGTTGGTTCTGAGGCCCAGCAGGAACGAACCGGCACCCCGAGTTTGTCATTGTGTAAAGTGAGTAGGAGAGTCTAAACAATTGACAGTCGCCGAAGTTGCCCAGCTCGCCACCGATCTCGTTCACGCCGTTGAAGACGCCATCGTCGGCAAACAAGAGACGGTCGAGACGAGCGTCCTTACCCTCCTTTGCGAAGGACATCTCCTCATCGAGGACGTCCCCGGGGTCGGTAAGACAACCCTTGCCAAGGCCCTCGCGCGCTCTATCGGAGGGGAGTTCAGGCGCGTCCAGTTCACGCCCGACCTCCTGCCGAGCGACATCACCGGCTCCAGCATTTACAACCAGAACTCCGGCGACTTCGAGTTCAGGCCGGGCCCGCTCTTCGCCAACGTCGTCCTGGTCGACGAAGTCAACCGTGCAACTCCCAAGACGCAGTCGGCCCTTTTGGAGGCGATGGAAGAGCACCAGGTGACCTCAGACGGAATCACACGCCCCTTGCCGAGGCCCTTCTTCGTCATGGCGACGCAGAACAACATCGAAATGACCGGCACGTATCCGTTGCCCGAAGCCCAAATGGACCGCTTTTTCGCAAGGGTCTCGCTGGGCTATCCCGGCCGCGAGTACGAGGCAGAGGTCTTGAGTCGGCAACAGATCGAGAACCCGGTCGAGCACGTGCGCCAAGTACGGACGGTCGAAGAGCTCCTGGTTGCCCAGCGAGTGGTTCGCGAGGTCTTCGTCCATGACAGTATCCGGGAGTACGTGGTCGATATCGTGCGCTCCACTCGAGGCTCGAGCCAATTGCACCTAGGGAGTTCGCCCCGCGGTTCGCTCTATTTGATGCACGCCTCCCAAGCGAGAGCGGCCATGGCGGGGCGCGACTTTGTCAAGCCGGACGACGTCAAAGACTGTGCCCCCTTCGTCTTGGGCCACCGCTTGATCGTCAGGGGCGAAGTCAGGGCTCGGGGAACGAACGGGGACGACATTGTTGGTCAATTGTTGGAGACAGTCGCTGTCCCTGTCGCAGTAGGATGATCTGTTGACGCGTCTCGTCACCATTGCGCTTTCCGTCGCGGGGATGTTCTTGATCGTTATGGCGGTCTTAGTGAACTCCCCTCCCTTGTTCTACATGACCGTGGCTGTCTTCGCGACTCTGGGGGCGTCAAGGCTCCAGGCGTGGCTCGCGGTGCGGGGCCTGCGTTTCGAGCGGTTTGCACCTCCGACAGTGAGCATCGGCGAGCCTGTCACTGTCGAGACGATCGTTTGGAGCGAGCGGCGGCTCAAACGGCCATTGGTCAGTGTTGAAGACGTTCTCCCGGCCGGCCTGGCGGTGGTCGAACGCAGACCGGCATTACCGGTTGCACCTTCGTTCGAGCAGCCGATCATGACCCGGTTCAGCTTCCGCCCCATGCGACGAGGTCGGTTCAGTTGGCGGAACCTCGTGGTCAAGGGAACCGATGCCCTCGGACTCGTCACCCTTGAGAAGGCCTATTCGGCCGAGCCGGTCCAGCTCACCGTTTGTCCTGTCCCGCTGCCCGTCTCTGTGGACATCCGTCCCGCCGCCGGCTGGGGGCTGGCCGACCTTGATTCGGGACTCGTCCGCGGGTCGGGAATTGATCCTCGTGGCATCCGAGAGTTCGGCTATGGCGATGAGCAGCGCCACATCCACTGGCGTTCAAGCGCGCGCTTGGGGCGGCTTATGGTCAAGGAGTTCGACACCGGTTCCGGGCTGAACCTTGCGTTCGTGTTCCAACAAACAAGAGCGTCCGACATTGGGCCACCCGGAGCCTCCACTTTTGAAGCCATGTGCGGGCACGCCCTTTACCTGGCTGAACGCTACCTTGAGAAGGGCGCCTCTGTCTGGTTCCCAGGTCTGGAGGAAGAGTCTGCCGCGCAGGCCCACACCGAGGTGAGGATCAGGAAAGTGCGTGACGTACTGACCGACGTTCAAGCCGACAAGCCGTCAGCCATCAGTGATTCCCTTCGGAGCATCAGGTACCGAGAAGGGGCCACCTACGTCCTCATGCTTTCCGTGCAAGACCCGAATCTTCCTGCAACGATCCTTTCTCTTGCTCCTGCTCATTTCGTGTGTCTCGTTTACGACGCCAAAACCTATGACCCAATGACGCGGGCAAAGAGCGCGACAGAGCCCGCCTTCGTCGCCGAACTTGAAGCCGCCGGGGCGACCGTCCAGCTCATGCCCCACGTGGAGGCTGCTTCGTGAAAGCCCAGCACGGAGCGACGTTCTTCGACCACCTACTGGTCATCATTTCCAGTTCGACCGCTCTTCTTGCACTCGGGGAGAGCCTTGGACGCCACAACCTGGCCGCGTTCCTTTCCATCGGAGCGATCGTTTCTGTCCTCATTGGTTACGGTATCTCGAGAAAGGTCGCGGGAACGAAGATCGCTGAGTACGACTCCTACATGTGGGCGGGCCTGGCGCTCATCGTGACGGTGTTCGCCCGACCCTTGAACACGATGCTGCCGGACGAGGGGTTCCCGTTCATCCTCTTTGCGGGCACATGGCTGTCCTGGATGATCCTCCTTTGCGGGCTGGTTTCTTGGCGTGACCAGACGCTCCTGTTCCTCAACCTTCCTTGCCTGACCGTCTTTGCCCTTGTCGGCACGTTCGACACCTATCCACCGGCAACGTTGCTCTTCTTCCTCTTTCTGGTGTGTTCGAGCTTGCTCTACGCTCGCATCCATAAGCGAAGCATGCAAAGACGCGCCATGGTTTCGGGGATCGAAGAGCCGGAGCTTCTCGAACGCGACGCTTGGCGATGGATGGCGGGGCCAGAATGGGCGTTCGCTTCTGCCGGAGTGATCGTCCTCGTGAGCCTGCTCGGCGCCCCCGTCCTGCGATTCTCCCTGCAGAACGTTTCTGGTGCCGTGCACGTTACTTTGCCGCAAGCGCCCCAGCCCACGGCTAGCCAGAACCCGGGCTACCAGACGCTCAACGATGTCTTAGTAGGGCGGGGCGCCGTCACCCTGGACCCGACTCCTGCTTTTCGGGTCAAGATGAACCGCCCTGATTACCTTCGCGGTGCGATTTATCCGGTTTTCGGCGGCGACGGATGGTCGCGATTGCGCTCCTCCGAAATCGCTGAATTGACGAACGTCCAACCACGGGTCCTGGGAGCGGACCGGAGAGATCACGGACCGAGCGACGAGATCGTCGGATGGCCCAATGGTGTTCCCTTGGAACCGATCAAGGATCCGGTCACCAACGTCTTGGAACTCGCCGGCCCCTTGAGCTCGACCCCACTTTTCGCTCCCGGTCCCGTGGTCAAGGTCTACTATCCCGGTCTCGCCGACATCATGTTCACCGTCACCGGGACGGCTTACAAGCGGAGCGGACTTCTCCGCGGTTCGACGATCAAGATTGCTTATCTGCAACCGAGCAAGAACACCAGCTACGGCCCAGCCCAGCTCCCCTCCGCGGCTCGCGCCATCGAGCATACTTATCTCGACAGCAGCCGGCTTTCCTCGCGGGTACGGGAGTTCGCTGCTCACGCGGTCGAAGGGGCCACCACCGACATTGAGAGGGCCGACAGGCTCAAGAAAGCGATCGAGAACGCGGCGGGTTACACCCTTAAACCGCCCGCTCTCATGCTCAACGGCGACGCCGTAGGCCAGTTCCTGTTCGACACTAAGCAGGGTTACTGCGACCTCTTCGCATCCTCCATGGCAGCGTGCGCACGAGCTGTCGGACTGCCCAGCAGGTACGTGACGGGCTTTATCATCCAGCAGCCCAAGCCGGACGAAGATGGCTTCTACACCGTGCGCAACCGAGACGCTCACGCTTGGGCCGAGATTTATTTCGAAAACAAGGGCTGGGTTGTCTTCGACCCGACGGACGGCGCTGTGTCTTTGGACGACACCGGAGCGACGGCACAAGAGAAGCCGCTCTACTCCAACCCTTGGCTGATCGCGGGTGCGGGCGCCATCGTCCTTTTTGGCCTAGCCTTTGGCCAGCGTCTCCTGCGGCGAGTCCTAGCATTGAGGGCTGAGAACACGGGGACCGCGTGGACCCTCGGCCCCTCCCTGGCGCGCGAATTTGATAGGATCGTCAGGTCAAAGACAGCGGTGACGCGACGCTTCAGCCAAACGACCGCCGAATACGCCAAGGAGACTGCCCACTTGCTTGGGCCCGATGGAGAAGGGCTCGCCCTCAAGCTCGTCCCCGTCCTAGAGGCGGCCTGCTTTGGCCCTACCCACTTGTCAGACGAGGAGGCAGCGGACGTTCGGAACGTGTTGAAAACCCTCAAGAAACTGAAAGTCGAGAGGAGCCGCCGGTAATGGCAACCGAAATTCAAACAGCATCCGCGGCTAGGGTCGTATTCATTGGCGGCGAAGATGCGGTCATGCGCCAGCAAGCCCTGCAGGAGCTCTTACGGTCGCTGGAAGCGGACGACCTCGACACCGAAACCTTCAGTGCGGAGTCTCGTTCTTTCGACGATTGGATCGGGTCTGTGTCGACCGTGCCGTTCCTTTCCAATTTCAGGGTTTCGGTCGTTCGCAGCATCGGGCGACTCGACCTTGGGAAGCGCTGGGACGCTCCTCTGGACAAGAAGCACCCGGGCGCTGCCGTCCTTGGTGGCCTGCCAGAGTCCGCCCGCCTCATCTTGGTGCACGACGAGGATGCCGGCGATGAAGACCGGCAGAACAAGCTTAAGCGTCAAAGCGACGCTTGGGGCAAGCTCGTCGGCCTCGCGGGCGGAAAGGTGCTCAACTTCAACATCGATGCGTCGAAGACTGCCGACCTGATCCGCTCAACGGCAAAGGCGCAAGGCAAAAAGATTTCGACACCAGCCGTCAATGCACTCGCGGAAATGGTCGGTGGCAAGCCGTCCAACGCCGTGCAGGAGACTGAAAAACTCGCCCTCTATGTCGGGGAGGCTGCCGAAATCCAAGAGGCAGACGTTCGCGCTGCCGCCACTCCCGACCAGGAATACAACGTCTTCAAGCTGTTGGACGCCATCGTCGCCGGGAACTCTGGCCAGGCCGTCATCCAGACCCGCACCCTTTTTGGTCAAACGGGAAAGATCGAAGACAAGGCGATGGGGCAAGTCCTACCTGTCATCACGGGCAATCTCCGCCAAATATGGCAGGCTCGGTTCCTGATGGATTGCGGTGTGGATCCGGCTCGGCCAGCTCCGTCTGAACTGGATGCCTGGATGCCGCAGAAGCGCCTTTCGTCAGAGCCCGACTGGCGCAAGAACAGGATCGTCGGGGCCGCGAAACGCTTGAGCCTTGGCAAGTTGACGCAGTGCGTCGAAATCTTGGTCCGCGCGGAAGCCGAGCTCAAGGGCTCGTTGCCGAACTACTCGGGCGGCGAGTCTTTGGAGCGTATGGCGCTCATGATGAGTCGTGTTTGCTCGTCTCGTTGAGAGCTCGGAAAGCCGTTTCAACCGCCCGCTTCGCTGCGACCTGCCGCTTTTCCGCGAGGGATCTCTTGCCCGACTTTGCCTCTGCGATCCAACCGCGGGCGAAGTCACCCGTGCGGATCGATGCGAGCGCCCGTTCCATCTCTTCCCTGCTCTCCTTTCCGATGATCTCTGGACCGACCTGGTAGGAGCCCCATTCGGCCGTGTCGCTTATGCGCTCCTTCATGCCGGCGATTCCGTACCGCGCGATCAAGTCCGCCAAGAGAACGATCTGCTTCACGCATTCCGTGTACGCCACCTCGGGTTTATAACCGGCGCCAACCAAGGTCTCGAAAGCGGCGACGGCGAGTTCAGGCATGCCGCCACAAAGCACGACCTGCTCGCCGAATAGGTCGCACTCGGTCTCCTCTCGGAAGGTCGTCTCGATCAATCCCGCCCTCGCGCAACCGATCGCCGCAGCATAGGCCCGAGCCAGCGTCATTCCGGCCTCGCTCGAGGCCGCGATGAAGGCAGGAACGCCTTCCCCCGAAATGTACTTTTCCCTGACCGCTGTCCCCGGCCCAGATGGAGAAACGAGCACTTTCGGCCAGTGCCCTTCCGGATCGACAAGGCCGTAGGTGACCGCAAATCCGTGGGCGAAGACGAGGGCTGCCGATGGACTGAGATGGAGCTTGACCGTCTCGAAGACCTCGGACATTGCCTCGTCAGGCACAAGCAAAGCGACCACGTCGGCGCCGTCGGCCGCGGTGGCGACATCGAGTGCTGAGAAGCCGGCGCGCGTTGCGGCATCCCGTCCCTTTCCTGGTCGTGTGCCGACGACAACCTCCAAACCGGAGTCACGCAAATTGAGGGCGTGCGCATGACCTTGGTTCCCGAAGCCGACCACGGCGATCGTTGTGCCTTTCAGCTCTTCCCAGCTCACTTTTCTCGCTTCACCTTCATCGAAGCCACCAGGGCCTGGAGGGCGTCCCAGAGCGCCGGATTGGTCGTACGTGGAACGATCTTGAGGATCTCTTCGCTCTGGGCGACATAGCGGTCAAGCTTCTTCCCCTTCTTGGCGTGCCGCGATTCGCGCAGGTTTGACAATCGGTCGCAAAGCTTCACAGTCATGGCGTCCTTGCCCATCGACCTAATTTCGTCCAAGAGCATCCCCGCGCGCAGACTCCAAATCTCGTCCTTGTTCATGCCCTTTGTCTCTTCGCTCGTCGGCTCGTGCCTTGTCAGTTCCTGAACGAGCTTGGCCACCTTTGCTCCAAAGTGCTCCTTTAACTCAGACGCCGACGTCTCGGTCTCTTCCATGACATCGTGCAGCACCGCAGCCGCCATGAGCACGGGGTCGGTGACGCCACCCTCGTACCGAAGCGTGGTGAGGACTTCGAGTGGGTGACACAGGTAAGGGACTGGTGAGTCTCCGTCGCGCCACTGGCCCTGGTGCCGCTCCGCCGCGAACACCACGGCTTCCTGGACAAGGTCTGGACTCATGCCTCAGCATGGCACACGCCGATCGGGCCCTCCCAGTAAACTCCCCGCCGATGCCTCACGTGTTCGCGACGGCCGATATTGGCAGCAATACGGCGCACCTGCTCGTCGCGTCCATGAACGCCACCGGGTTGACCCGCCTGGCGAACCAAAGTGAGTGGCTCAGTTTGGGCCAAGTGGTCAGTCACGAAGGCAAGATCCCGCCCGATCTCGTGACTAAATTGGTCGATACTCTCCAGTCGTTCGTGAACCTAGGTGCCTCCTTCAAGGCCGAGGGGATTTACGTGTTCGCGACCGAGGCCATGCGCCGTGCGTCGAATCACGAAGCCGTCATCAAACGCATTCAAGACGGAATCGGGATCACCATCGACCTGGTGAGCCCCGAACGGGAGGCTGCCCTCGGGCTCAAGGGAGCGCTCCTCGACACCCAAGTCTCTGGCGACTTCGTGCTCGCCGAACTTGGCGGCGGCAGCATGCAATTGGCCCTCTGCCGCAACGCCGACATTGTTCAGGACGTTTCACTCCCTATCGGAACGGGGGTTTTGCTTGACCGGGCCGGCATCAGACAGCCTGTCTCAGCGCGGCAAGCGGACCGAGCGGTCGCGCTGTTGGACAGAGCTTTCGTTCGGTTGCCTTCGAGCCCGGGGCCCGCGAAACTTGTGGCGTGCGGCGGAGTGGCCCGAGGGTTGTGGCGCTCGCTGCATCCCGATGGCGACCCCGTCCTGCACCGCCACGAGCTCGAGTTCTTGGCCTGGGCGGTGCGCCGTCTTAACATTCCGACAATCTCCGCGCGGTACGCCGTCAAGCCTAAGCGTGCGACGACTCTTTACCCGGGATCGCTCCTCTTCTCGATGCTGTTGGAGAGGCTGGGGCTTGAGGAAATGACCGTAAGCGAGTTCGGCGTCCGCGAAGGGGCTGTGATGGAAATGTCACAAGGAAAGATCGCTCCATGTCAGCTGTAGGCGAGATCGGGAGCGGATCTTCCGCCCGAAACTACATTAATCGCGAGCTGAGTTGGCTTCAGTTCAATTCACGGGTTTTGGAAGAAGCGGAGAACGAACACAACCCGTTGCTTGAGCGGCTCAAGTTCCTCGCGATTTTCGAATCGAACTTGGACGAGTTCTTCATGGTGAGGGTGAGCGGCCTGATCGAGCAAGAAGAGGGCGGCGTGCATGAATTGACGCCTGACGGCCTGACCCCTACCGCACAGCTGGCCGAGATCGCGAAGGTCGCGGTTCCGCTCCGCGCGAGGGCGGCGCGAGCATGGGAGTCGCGACTCAAGCCTGAATTGGCCGCACGGGGAATCAAGGTGCTCGAAGCGAACGACAGCGCTCTCGACCATCCCCACTTCTCGGAGTTCTTCCAGCAGGCCGTGTTTCCTCTCTGCACCCCCCTGATCCTGGATCCAACTGAGAAGTTTCCTTTCATTTCGAACCGGAGCCTAAACCTGGCGGTGGTACTCGTCGATGAGCAAGAAACCCGCCTTGCCCGCGTCAAGGTGCCACCCAATCTGCCCAGGCTTCTGCCCGTACCCGGCGAAAAGTCGACGTTCGTCTTCCTCGAGGACCTTGTCGCGCGACACCTGTCGAGGCTATTTCCAGGCGTGGTGGTTACTGGTACGGCCCTGTTTCGCGTGATCCGCGACGCCGACGTTGAGATTAAGGAGATCGAGGCGGCCGACCTCATCTCCGCCGTAGAGCAAACCCTTCGCCTGCGCCGCTTTGGCGATCCAGTGCTGCTTGAAGTCCAATCCTGCCTTGATCCAGGCTGGTCGGACCGCCTCCGCTCACACCTCGCCCTTGACGAGCCCGACACAATGGTCGTCGACGGGCGGCTCGGCTACGACTTCCTTTGGGAATTGCACCGGCTCGACCGTCCTGACCTGAAGTTCTCGTCCCACGTGCCCTATTTCGCTCCGTCCTTGGCCGAGGAGGGCTCGGTCTTTGAATTGATCAAGGGGCGCGACCTCCTGGTGCACCACCCTTACGACAGCTTTCGCTCCGTCGAGAACTTTGTTGATGCCGCCGCGGAGGACCCGCATGTCATTGGCGTTAAGGCGACGCTCTACCGCGTCGGTGCGAAGTCGCCGATCGTCCAGAGCCTCCTTTCAGCCGCCGAAGCAGGCAAGCAAGTAGCGGCGATGGTTGAACTCAAAGCTCGTTTCGACGAGAGCAACAACCTTGTTTGGTCGCGCGCACTGGAGAGAGCGGGAGTGCATGTCACGTCGGGTTTCAGGGAGACCAAGGTTCACTGCAAGCTGTGCTTGATCGTGCGCCAAGAACCGCACGGCGTACAGACCTACGCTCACATCGGAACCGGCAACTACAACCCAGAGACGGCCAAAACCTACACCGACCTCGGGCTGTTCACCGCCGACCCAGAGATCTGCCAGGACGTCACAGAGCTCTTCAACTTTCTGACGGGCTACTCAAAGCAAAGCGCTTACCGCAAACTCCTCGTTGCGCCCCACAATTTGCGCGAGGAGATCATTGACCGGATCGAGCGCGAGACCGAGATTTGCCGAAGCTCAGGCACCGGACGGATCGACTTCAAGCTCAATTCACTCGTTGATCCTGAAGTGATCGACGCTCTTTACGAGGCCAGCCAAGTGGGAGTACAGATCAGGCTCGCCGTGCGCGGCATCTGTTGTCTCCGGCCGGGTGCCGTGGGCCTCAGTGACAATATTCAAGTCGTCAGCATCGTTGGCCGGTTCTTGGAGCACTCAAGGATCTATTACTTTGAGAACGGAGACAAGCCGGACGTCTGGATCGGAAGCGCGGACATGATGCGCCGCAACCTCGACCGGCGGATTGAGGTGCTCGTACCGGTGACGGACGCCGAACACATCAAATATTTGCGCGACGACGTCTTGGAGCCTCACTTCCGCGACGATACGAATTCCTGGCGCCTCAAAGCAGACGGGAGCTACGAGCGGTCTCGGCCAAGCAAGGAGCCTGGGTTCTCCCTCCAGACCTATTTGATGAGCCACCCGGCGACCCTGCCGCTCTGAGCGATCTGGCAGGTACCCTCCTTGACTTGCGGATCGACTTCGTCACGCTGTTCCCCGCGATGGTGCTCGACGCTCTGAGCCACAGCATCATGGCGAGGGCACGCCAAGCTGCCATCGCGGAGTTCCACGCGGTCAACCCGCGCGATTTCGCCACCGACAAGCATCGCACCGTGGACAGCGAACCCTATGGCGGTGGGCCGGGCATGGTCATGATGGCGCCTCCGATTGCCGCCGCGCTCGACTCAATCCGTGCGGACAGGGGCTCGATGCCGGTCGTCTTGATGGACCCAGCAGCCCCGCTGTTTGGCCAGGCCGACGCTGCGGCCCTCTCGGCCAGTGACAGGGTCGCCCTGGTCTGCGGTCACTACGAAGGATTGGACGAGCGCGTGCGAACCTGTCTTTGTAGCCACGCCTATTCAGTCGGGGACTTCGTTGTGACGGGAGGGGAGTTCCCGGCCCTGATGGTGGCCGACGCCATCGTCAGGCTAATCCCGGGCGCCATCGGGGATCCTGCCAGCCACGAGGACGACTCACACCAGCACGGCCTTTTGGGCCACCCGCTCTACACCCGCCCGGAGTCGTTCATGGATGAAGAGGTGCCTGCTGTGCTCAAAAGCGGCCACCACGGCAACATTGCGTCTTGGAGGCGTCGCGAGAGCCTGCGTCGGACGCGGGACACCCGACCCGATCTGTTCGCACAAGCAGACCTAAAACCGGGCGACCTCGATCTGTTATAATCCGAGCCTGCACGACCAGCCGAGGTTCGCGACACCATGAACAAGCAGGCAATCCTTGACAGTGTGGCCAAGCCCTACCACAAAGAAGACGTTCCCGACATGCGGCCGGGCGACACCGTAAGGGCCCACGTCAAGGTCCGCGAAGCCGGCAAAGAGCGCATCCAGGTGTTCGAAGGCTTCGTGATCGCCGTTCGAAACGGTGGCATCGCCAAGAACGTGACTGTCCGCAAAATGAGCAGCGGCATCGGCGTCGAGCGCACCTTCCCCGTCCACAGCCCCAACGTTGCGAAGTTCGAAGTGATTCGCCGGGGCCGAGTCCGCAGGGCCAAGCTTTATTACCTGCGTGAGAAGGTCGGCAAGGCTGCCAGGATCGAGGAAAAGCGGTAAGAAGTGTTCGGGCTCGTCAACCTTCTCGCCGTAAGTAGTTTCGTTGAGTGGGTGGATCGAATCGCCCGTGCCCCCCTGAGCAAGGTCGTCATGGTCGCGGTCGCTCTGACCATCATCAGGGCCGTCCTCCATCCTTACCTTAAGAACACGCCAGCCCATCAGCGCTACGGCGTCTATGGGATCGCCAAGCTCGTGAACGAAGTCTGCGACGCCGTTGTCTATGCCGGCGTCGTCGTGTTCATGCTCGTCCGGCCCTTTGGGATCCAGACCTTCTACATTCCGACTGGGTCAATGATCGACACGCTGTTGCTCAACGACTATGTGGTTGCGAACAAATTCATCTACCGCACTCGGAATCCACAGCGGCTTGAGATCGTGGTTTTCAAACCGCCGAAGCGCGCGCTGAACCCCGATCAAGAAGACTCCGACTTCATTAAGCGCCTGATCGGACTTCCCGGCGAGGTCGTCGAGTGGAAGGACAAGCGCCTCACTGTCGACGGCAAGTACATCCCCGAACCTTTTGTCGACTACACGTTCCCTGGGAACCCAGGAGGTGCAGTCATGCCCGAGGCGGACTGGGGCTCGATCCGGCAGGCCAACTTCAAGATCATCAAGGACGGCGACCGCTACGTTCCTGTCCAGTACACCGACGACTGCGTGAACATGATGCCCCTCGGAAATTCTTACGAGGACGAGATGGCGACGTATTGCGCCAAGGAGTTCGTGCCGACTAGTCCTGCCCAGGCGCGGGAATGGAAGAACGCTCCGCCTGCGGCGATCCCGCCGGGCAGCTACCTCTTCATGGGCGACAACAGGAACGGATCCTTTGATGGTCGTGGCTGGGGCCTGGTGCCGCGCGACGACATTATCGGTCGTTCCGAGTTCATCTGGTTCCCCATTTCTCGCTGGCGAGTCACCCGATAAGGACAGTCTCAGCAATCTTCCAGCCCCTTGTTTGCCAGAATGGGCTGCAAGATCGTATGTACGAACATCGGAGCAAACCGCCCCTCACTCAGGTCGAGTTTCGTGGCCGAGTTGTGCGCCACGCCCTGGCCGCTCTCGCCGTTCTGCTTGGCGCCCTTTCGATCGGAGTCCTGGGATACAGGCTCCTCGGCGGTCTGCCCTGGATCGACGCAGTGTTGAACGCCTCGATGATCCTTGGCGGCATGGGACCCGTCAACGAGCTTCACAGTGACGCCGCCAAGCTCTTCGCATCAGTTTATGCGGTCTTTTCTGGAGTCGTCTTTATCGGTGTGGCGGGCGTGACGCTCGCGCCCTTCGCGCACAGGGTTCTCCATCTGTTCCACTGGGACGAGGGGAAGGATTAAGAATGGTGGGCCCGGTGGGGATCGAACCCACGACCAAGCGGTTATGAGCCACCTGCTCTCACCACTGAGCTACAGGCCCAGGCGCGACCATTCTACCGGCACCGAACCAGGCTCGCGGCCGACGTCCCCTGTATAATCGTCCCGTCCCGCGACAGTCAAAGGAGACTCGACTTGGCAGCGACGCCGACCACAATGAACGAAACTGGATGCTCTTTCTTCAGCCGCACGCCTGATCGCGCCTTCGCCCCAGAGGATTTTCCCGGCGACGAGCGACTCATGATCGAGCAAGCGGAGCAGTTCAGCCGCAAGGAAGTCCTCCCTGTGGCCGAGCGGCTAGAGAAACAGGAGGACGGCCTCATGCCGCAGCTTGTCCGCAAGGCTGGCGATTTGGGCTTTTGCGGAGTCGATTCACCCGACCAGTTCGGCGGCCTCGGCATGGGCAAGAACCTCGCGGCGCGCATCCTTGAGTACCTCTCGCTTGACGGGTCTTTCAGCGTGACCCTCGGTGTGACGAGCGGCATCGCACAACTGGGCCTCGCCTTGTTTGGTACCGACGAGCAAAAGCAGCGCTACATCCCTAGGCTGGCGAGCGGCGAATGGATCGGAGCTTATTGCTTGAGCGAGCCGAACTCTGGAAGCGACGCCCTTTCCCTTTCGACACGGGCCGACGAGCGTAATGGTCGCTGGGTGCTGAACGGCACAAAGATGTGGATCAGCAATGCCAAATGGGCCGAGTTCTTCCTGGTCATGGCCAAGATCAACGGCACCGACATTGCTGCCTTCCTCGTCGAGCGGGGCCATCCTGGAGTGAGCATTGACCGTGAGGAGCACAAGTTGGGCCTGAAGGGCTCTTCAACTGCTCGGGTCTTGCTCGAGAACGCCGAGGTACCGCTGGAGAACCTCCTTTACTTGCCGGGCAAGGGACACCACGTCGCCTTCAACGCCTTGAACCTGGGCCGCTTCAAATTGGCGGCCATGTCCCTCGGACCGGCTCGCCAGGCGATCTACGAGAGCAGCCAGTACGCGAAAGACAGAAAACAGTTCGGCAGCAGCATTTCGGACTTTGGTCTGATCAGGCAGAAGTTTGCGGATATGGCCGCCTTTTACTTCGCGGCCGAGTCTGCCCTCTACCGGACTGGGCACAACATCGACGCTGCATTCGACGCAACTGGGGGGACCATAGACGGAAACCGCCAGGCCGCAGAAGAGTTCGCCGTGGAGTGCAGCGCGGTGAAGGTCCTCGCCACGGAAGCTGAGGCTCGGATCGTTGACGATGCCCTGCAAGTCTACGGAGGCTATGGATTTACGGAAGAGTTCCCTCTCGCCCGCATCTACCGAGACGCCCGAGTCAGCCGCATCTATGAGGGCACTAACGAAATCAACCGCGTGTTCCTAGCCGACCGACTTAAGCGGCGTGCAGACGAAGGGCGTGCCTCCCTGGGCGGCAGCGGCGACTCTTTCATCAACGGCCTCGCCGTCCAAGCCTACGCCAAGTTCGATAAGCACCAGGTAGTTGTGGGCGCTCTGAGCGACTTGACGCTCCTCTCCTACGCAGAGCAATCTGCACGCCTGCGGGCCCAAAGGCTCGGTGGAATCCAGTTGTGCGCGTACGAGCGCTTCGCAAACTGGGCCAACGTCCAAGCAGCCAACGCATACCAAACGGTGACGGGAGAGCCAGTCAACGTTCCCGCGCCGTTCAGCGGCCACGTGGACGAGCTTGCAGAGGCCGTCCTGCGGACTCGTTGCCCGCTTTAGTTGCCGACCTCGGCGCCTCGGTTGGGCAGGCGGCCGCCGAGATGTTTGATCACAAAGCTCTGGATGGCATCGATCGCGTCAGGGACGACCTCGCCTTCCAACCCAGGATCCTTCCCTGACTGAACCGGCTTAAGGTTGTGGCTGGCCAGCGGCACGACCGAAAGCGCGACATGCCGATCCTTTCTTTGCCGAGCGACAGTTGCCAAGACCTGGGCGTCTAAGGTCGGCGAAACCTGGACGTCCATGGCCCCGTTGACGATCAATACCGGGCCCGGATAGTCGGCCAAGAACCGTGTCGGGGACACCCAGGCCATCTGCTTCAGATAGACGCCGACGCTTGGGTTGTAGAGAGCCTGAAGCGGAGCGGGAACGTCTGCAGGCACCTTGCCAGTCTCCCTTATGGCCTTATAGATTCGGTCGCTTTCGGAAAGGAACTTTGCCCGCATGGCGGGTGGAGCATCTGCGGACTGATAAGCCAGCTGGTCATGGATCAGCTTGTCGAACGGTCGGCCCGGCGTACCGATCAAGATTAGCGCCTTAGGTTTGAGGCTCTTGGCCACGGACAGGGCGAGAATGCCCCCTTCGCTGTGACCGAGGATCGCACAGTTGCGAATGTCCGTGAGGCCGTACGTCGCCATCGTTTTCCATGCCGCCAGAACGTCCGAGACGTGGTTTGTCAGAGAAAAGAAGGCAGGGATTGCCTTGGGATCCTTCGGCCACTGCGACGAGACCGTTGCGCATGCCCGTTTGTCGAACCTAAAGGAGGCGACGCCAGCCCCGGCCAGCCCCTCCGCTAGTTGCCGCAACGTGTCAGTCTTGAAGGCGGGCTGGTTCCCGTCACGGTCAGTCGGGCCACTTCCCGGCAAGAGGAGGACGGCCGGGTAGTTCCGGGCCAGTGAGCCCTCGGGCGCCATGTAGGTGCCCGTTAGTTTGATTCCGCCGCCGCCAGTGAAAGTGAGGACGCGCTCCGTCACGTGGGGCGTGTTCGGAAGCTCGACCGTGTCCGCGCCCTGCATGAGTTTGGGCCGGCAGCCCAATGTGCAGGCACATGCGACGACGAGCAAGAGGCCACGCATCAGAACTCAACGTCGACCGGCTCTTCACGGCCTGTCTCACTGCTCTTATAGAGAGAATCGAAGATGGCGTTGAGAATGAGGCCCTGCTCACCAGGGACAGGAGAGGGAGCCCCAGTTTGAACCGCCTTCACGAACGCTTGTACTTCAGCAGTGTGCGACGAGGCGACGTGAGGCACGTTCCTCGGTGTCACATCGAAGAGCATCTTGTCTTGTTCCGTGTAGATTTCGATGGGGTCGTCGCCACCGGCTTTGACGAGTGCTCCCGCCTTGGTGCCGAAGAGGTCGGTGCGGAGCCAGTCCTCCTTGATGTTCGACATGAAGGAACTTTCGAGCGTGACGGCCGCGCCGTTCTCAAACCGTATGAACCCGACAGCCATGTCCTCGACGGTGAATTTCGACCGGTCATAGTCGCCCCAGGGATTGACGATGTCGGGGTTTTTGCCGAGGTAGTCCCAGGTGCGACCGCTTGCAGCCACAGGTTTCGGATAGCCCATCAGGAAGAGAGTCAGGTCAAGAATGTGGACACCGATGTCGATCAGCGGGCCACCGCCCTGTTGCTCCTTGTCAATGAAGACGCCCCAGTGAGGCACCCCGCGACGGCGCAGGGCTTGTGCCCGGGCGTAGTAGATGTCGCCCATGTGGCCGGCGTCGATGTACTGCCGCATGAACCGCCCTGGCGCACCAAACCTCATCTGTAAGGCAACTTGCAGAATCTTTCCGCTGTCCCGCGCCGCGCGGCACATCTCCTTCGCTTCCGCCGCGTTCATCGCGAGCGGCTTCTCGCAGAGGACGTGCTTGCCAGCGTGAAGGGCATCGATCGTCGGCTGCTTGTGAGCTTTGTTCGGCGTGGTAACGGAAACGGCGTCCACTTCGGGGTCGTTCAGGATGTCCTGGTAGTTCGTCGTCGTCCGTGCGCCGGGAACCAACGCCGCTGCCTGATCCACAGCAGACGGCGCAACGTCGCAGACCCAGGTGATCTCGCAGTCGTCGGGCACGGAGAGATAACCAGGAATGTGGCAGCCACGTGCGATGCCGCCTGCGCCGATCAAGCCGATCTTCAGCTTCTTCACGGTCGGCAGGTTACCGCCTGCCTCGGCCGTCCGGCACAGGTGACCGGTCTACTCGGTCTTTCGCGACCGCACGGCCACAATGACGCCACCAATGACGATAGCGACCATGCCGCCCCAAAAGAGGACCGGCGGCATGTGCGGCCAATGGAAGGGGAGCACTCCGGGGTTGCCTTCTTCGAACGTGTGTCCCGATTCCACAATCAGTTTCACTCCCGCCCACCCGACAAGGACGTAAGCCATGTGGTCGAGCGCGGGATACTTGTCGAGCAACTTGATAAAGGCGCTCGCTGCGAACCTGAGAGCAACGACTCCGAGCAACGCACCTGAAATGACGACCCAGACCTTGTCCGCGCCCCGAACGGTTGCGACAGCCGCAAGGACGCTATCGACCGCGAACGCGACGTCTGTCACCGCAAGGGCCATGACCACTGAGCGGTAGGAAGTCGCCTTCGGCTGCTTTTCCACTTGTCCCCCGCTCCCCTTGAGGAAGTGTTTGAGCAGCAAATACAGCAGGTACACGCCGCCGAGGGTCTGGAGCCACCAGAGCCGCATGATCTGCGTCGCAAGGAGGATCGCCCCAAACCGGAAGACGAACGACATCGTGAGCCCCAGGCTGAGCGCGCTCTTCTGCTGCGCATTGGGAAGCGGCCGGACCATGATCGCGAGGACGAGCGCGTTGTCGGCCGAAAGCAATGCTTCCAAGAGGACTAGCAGGAGGATGACGGGGACGTCGCCCAGCGCAAAAGTTTGAGGAACCATTAATAAACGCAAACGCCCGGTCCGGCCAGGGTGCGCCCCATTCTGCCACAATGCCCTTCCGAAGATTGACTTACGGGCCTACGACCAACGGCCATGTTGAGGTTGCCAAAAGATGCCCACCTACGTTTACGAATGCTCGAAGTGTGAGACAACGTTCGAGGTCGAACAGAGGATCACGGAAGATCCTATCAAGGATTGTTCTTGTGGCGCGACCGGGACCGTCAAGCGCCTGATCCAGCCGACAGCGGTCATGTTCAAGGGCTCAGGCTTCCACATCAACGACTATAAGGGCGCGCCGCCTACAGCCAAGACCGACGACAAAGCCAGTACGCCCGAAGCACCGCAAAATTCCGAACCTTGCGGACCTTCCTGTTCTTGCGCCGAGGAATAAGGGCTACACTGAACCTGGCCCATGCGTACAGGCACGATCCTCCTGATGGTGTCTTCAGGCCTGCTCTTCGGCTGGGCAGTCGCCACTCCCCGGGCCAGTACCGATCCGCTGGACGCGGAATTCAAGGCTAAAGTCTTCCCGATATTGCAGAAGCACTGTGCGAAGTGCCACTCGGGCAAGGCGCCTGCCGGTGGCTTGGCGCTCGACAAGGCTTACGACCTGAAGGCAGTTGTCGCCGACCCAGCTCGTTGGGAGCGTCTGGCGTTCAACGTCAAATCGAAGTCAATGCCCCCCGGTGGCGGTGGCCCCAGTGACGCCGAGCGCAGCCTTATCGTGGATTGGGTGGGGCGTGCCCTTGCCACCGATTGCAACCTGGCCGATTCGGGCAAGGTGACCCTCAGGCGGCTCAATCGGACGCAGTACCAGAACACCGTCAAAGACCTGCTCGGCGTAGATGTTGACACCAAAGACTTCCCGTCCGACGATGTCGGGGCGGGCTTCGACGACATCGGCGAAGTCCTCTCCCTTTCGCCCCTCTATCTCGAGAAACTCATCACCGCAGCGGAATCGGTGGCGACCAAAGCGATCCAGGTTCCTAAGCCTTGGAAAGTTCAAGTTGAACTCGACCGGTGCAAGCCCACAGGCGGCGTAACGCTCGACGACAGCCAGGCAAACATGTTTTCCAATGGGGACTTCAAGACTGAAGTGACATTCGACAAAGCCGGCCCCTACGTGTTGAAAATCGAGGCCTTCGGCACATTCGCCGGCGACGCCAATCCGCTGATGAGGGTCAGCCTCGGCGGAGTGGTGCTCGACACGGTCGAAGTCAAAGCGCCGGTGGAGAAGCCTGTTCAGTATCAAATTCCGTTTGAGATCGACCATGCTAGCATCCGCCAACTCTCCGTCGCCTTTATTAACGACTATTACGAGCCGCAAAACCCGGATCTGAAGCGACGCGACAGGAATTTGATTGTTCGCAGCGTTGCGTTCGAACGCCACGATTCCGGCCCCAAGTTGCCAAACGGGCCCATTACTGCCCTTCCAAAATCTGCAACAGATCTCGACACGCCCCGCCAGGTGGTCTCAGCTTTCGCGAGTCGGGCGTGGCGGAGACCGGTCACCACTGCAGAGTCGGACCGTCTGATGGCACTCTATCTTGAGTCCACTAAGCGAGGAAACACGTACGAGGAAGCGGTCCAGGAGTGCGTTGTCGCGGTGCTGTGCTCGCCCAAGTTCCTCTTTCTTGCAGAGCCACAGCCCACGACGGCGAAAGTGAACGAGCCTCTTGGCGCCTACGAGGCAGCATCCCGTCTCAGTTATTTCCTGTGGGGGACGATGCCGGACGACGCCTTGCTCAAAGATGCGGCCACCGGTCACCTTCTCGATCCCAAGGTGCTGGGAGACCAGGTCGAACGCATGCTCCAGAGCTCGAGGGCTCGGAACTTGGCCACCGATTTTGCTAGTCAATGGTTGACTTTACGCAAGCTCGAGACCGCCTCTCCCGCACCGATGCTGTTCCCAGAGTTCAACGACGACCTTCGGGCGGACATGTTGATGGAGGTTCAGAGCAAGTTCATGGACGTCCTGAACAACGATCAGAGCATCCTTGAGTTCCTTGACTCCAAGACGACGTTCGTGAACGAACGCTTGGCAAAGGTCTACGGCATTCCCGGTGTGGCTGGCGACCACTTCAGAAGGGTCGAACTGCAGGACAAAAACCGTGGCGGCCTCGTCGCGATGGCGGGAGTGCTCACGGTCACCAGTAATCCCAATCGGACTTCGCCAGTCAAACGAGGCAAGTGGATCCTTGAGCAGATCCTTGGCACACCACCTCCGCCACCGCCGCCGGGGGCTGGTTCATTGCCTGAAGACCAGGCGATCAAGCCGACCATGACCATGAAGGAGAGGCTGGCCGTCCATCGAAAGAAGCCCGAATGTGCGACTTGTCACACAACGATGGACGCGATGGGGTTTTCCCTTGAGAACTTTGACCCCGTCGGTCGCTGGCGGGAGAAAGACGGGGACTTCCCCATTGACGCCGAGGCCGAACTGCCGACCGGCGTGAAGGTCAAGGGAGCCGCCGGATTGAAGAAGGCACTGCTTGCAAGTAAGCGAGACTTTGTCCGATGTTTAGCCGAGAAACTGCTGACCTACGCGACCGGGCGTTCGATGAGACCGCAGGACAGTTGCCACATCGACAAGATCGTCGCCACGACCGAGAAGCAAGGGTTCAAGTTCCACGCCCTCATTCAGGCTGTCGTACACAGCGACCCCTTCTTGAAACGAACGACTCTGGAGAACTGATCGTACAATGAACGGACGACCGCATGGGACACATTGACCGAAGAACCTTCTTGCGCGGCGTAGGCGTCAGCCTCGCCCTTCCCTATTTGGAAGCAATGGCCCCTTTGCGAGCCCTCGCCTCTGGGACCCAGCCTCCGGTGCGACTCGCGTTTTGCTTTGTCCCGAACGGCATCGACATGGCCAACTGGACACCAGCAACTAGTGGCGCCCTGGAGTTGTCGCCGATCTTGCAGCCCTTGGCCAACGTAAAGGACAGCCTGAACGTGGTGACCGGCCTCGCTCAAATGAACGCTTTCGCTTTGGGGGACGGGCCCGGCGACCATGCCCGCTCCTGTGCGGCATGGCTGACCGGCGTCCATCCCAAGAAGACCTCAGGCTCCGACATCACGGGCGGCATCTCCGCCGACCAAGTGGCTGCCCAGCACATAGGCGGCTCCACGAAGTTCGCGAGCCTTGAAATCGGCTGTGAGCGCGGAGCTCTCGCTGGAGACTGCGACTCGGGCTATTCCTGCGCTTACTCCTCGACGATCAGTTGGCGGGGCCCGTCGACTCCCAACGCCAAGGATGTGAGCCCGCGCGCGGTCTTCGAGAGGCTCTTCGGTAGCGGCGGGCAGGAAGAGACCAACGTCCGTCGCATCTCACGAAGGAGCATCCTCGATTTCGTTTCTGAAGACGCCGACGCGCTGAGGTCTCAACTCGGCCGCCGAGACCAAATGAAACTCGATGAATACTTACAGGCGGTCAAGGAGATTGAAACTCGCTTGACCAAGTACGAATCGGAGAACGCCAAAGAGATTGCGGCGAGCCATGCGAAGCCGTCCTCGACTCCGAGTGACCGTGGGGAGCACATTCGGCTCCTGGGCGACATGATGATCCTCGCTTTCCAAGCCGACTTGACGCGCGTCTGCACGTTCATGTTCGCCAACGAGGGCCATAACCGGCCCTACCGCGAGATCGGCATCACCGACGGCCACCACGACATCAGCCACCATGGCAACGAGGCCGCCAAGCTCGAGAAGAAGAAGCAAATCGATACTTACCACGTACAGCAGCTCGCCTATATCCTCGAGAAAATGAAGGCCACAAAGGAAGCGGGGGGATCGTTGCTGGACAATACGCTCCTCGTTTACGGCGGTGGCATCAGCGATGGCAATCGGCACAACCACGACGAGCTTCCGATCCTCGTGGCAGGCAAGGCAGGTGGAAAGCTGAAGGCGGGCCGGCACCTGGTGGCTAACGCGCAGACGCCCATGAACAACCTCCTGCTCTCCGCCCTTGACCTCGTCGGCGTCGATTTGGACAAGCTCGGTGACAGCACGGGCAAGATGCAGGGGCTTTTCTAAGAGCCCACCACACGGACTTGAGAAGGCGGGCCAGACTACTGTCGAGCCCGCCTTCGTGCGCTACTTCAAGCCCGCGATGAACGAGTTATAGGTCGCCTCATCGACAGGAACCTTGATCTCACCGGAGATCACCTTCGCCTTGATCGCGTCCAGTTTCTTCAGGTTTTCGTCGCCGATGATGCCCTTCGTGTACTTGAACTCTGAAGTACCGACGCCGCCGGCCTTCAGGTCGTAGACGACGGCCCCGGCAGTGAACTTGCCGTCCTTGAGGTCGCGGATGGTCATGAAGACGCCCTCGTCCACATGCTTGATCATGGAGGTCAGGACACGACCTGGTTCAAGATCGTCTTGGTCGCTGTCGACGCCGATCGCGAACTTCTTCTTGTCCTTCGCTGAAGCGATGACACCGAGCCCGGCCCTGCCTGCCGCGTGGTAGACGATATCGGCCCCCGAGCCGAACAGAAGGTCGGCGGCAACTTTGGCCTTGTCTTGATTCACCCAGTCGCCCGTGTACTTCGCCGGAAGGATCTCCGTCGCCTTATTGGCTTGCTTGGCGCCCGCAGCGTAGCCATACTGGAACTTCTTAATCAAGGGCAGTTCCATGCCGCCGACGAACCCTAGCTTGTGCGTCTTGGAGACGAGACCGGCCAGGTAGCCGACGAGGAAACTTCCCTCTTGTTCGGTGAACTGGATCGTGCGGACGTTGTCCATTGCGAGGGGCTCACCGTCGATGCTGACGAATTTGACCGTTGGGTTGTTCGGAGCAACCTGCTCGATCGCCGTCCGCATGCTGATTCCGACGCCGATCACGATGATGGCGCCCTTGTCAGCCATGCTTTGGAGGTTGTTGGCGTAGTCGCTCTCTTTCGTGCTCTCAACCTTCAGAATCTCGGCTCCCAGCTCTTTCTCAGCCTTTTGGCACCCGCGCCAGGCACTATCGTTGAACGACTTGTCACCAAGGCCGCCCGTATCGAAGACGATCCCGACCTTGACCTTGCCCTGGATCGGCGCTCCGCTCGTAGTGCCGGTGCTGCCACCCGTACCTGTCGTCGTGCTCGACGTTCCCCCGGTCCCCGTCGTAGTGCTCGTTGTGGAGCCTGTCGTGATGCCCGTGTCACCGCCAGTGCCGGTACTCCCGCCCGTCGGCCCGCTCGACCCTCCGTTGCACCCTGTCAAGATCAAAAGGCCAGCATAGGCCAGGCCTGTCCAAATCGTTTGTCTCATGACCTTCTCTTTGAGTCCGGTACAATGGCACGATAACCACCGGGCCGTCCTGGCCCAATCACCGAGGATCCCCGAACTTGCTCACTGTTAATCTTACCAAACCCGAACTGACGTTCGACGCTGTCCGAAAGGCGTATAAAGACCTCAAACCCACCGATGCCGCGCTCGTCGCAACCGCGTTGATTGAGGCTGGAAAGTTCGCGAAGGCAAGCCATGACGGCATGGATTACGAATGGACTTCTGACGACTACTCCGGCCTGACAAAGTCTTTGTTCGTCGAGGTCGCGCAAGTTCAAGAGGGCGCCCCCGAAAAGCCGAAGAAGGCAGCAGCGCCGGAGGCAGAAGAGATCGTCACCCTCCAGGTTCATCTCAAGCCTTCTCAGATGGCCGCGGACAAGGTGCTCGGCGACCGAGAAGACCTGAAGACTTTCGTTTCTGACGTGCTGGGAGAAGGCGTGGAGTACCTCTTCTCCCCGACGGACATCGGCTGGCAGTGGACGCTTGAGCGCGTTAACTGGGCCACTCTCTCCGGCGGTGAGCTGAGGCGGCGCGTCAAATTCAAACCGGTCTTTGACGAGGGCGCCGTCGCCGTCGAACTCGGGCCTGGCGGAAAGCGCAAGGCACCGAAGAAGTAAGACCGCTTACTCTTTTCCGAGCAACGCTAAGGCGGTCGCGACAACGTTCTCGACCGTGAAACCGAATTCCTTGAAAAGCACGTTGGCCGGTGCCGAGGCCCCGAAGTGATCCAAGCCCACATGGGCTTGTGCGTAACGGTCCCAACCGAGCGTCGTGCCTGCTTCGATCGATACAGTCGGGATGGCCTTAGGCAACGTCGATGCTCGGTAAGTCTCGGCCTGTTGCTCGAAGAGGAACCACGAAGGCATTGAAACCACGCGAGTTGCGATTCCCTGTTTTTCGAGCTCTTCGCCCCCTTTGACCGCAAGTTCCAGCTCGGAGCCGCTTGCCACGAGAATCATCGAGGGCTGTCCACCGCTTGCTTCGCGGACGACATAGGCGCCTCTTTCCGCAGGGTGCTTCGTCACCATGCCCCCTGAGAGGATGGGCAACTTCTGGCGGGACAAAACGATGGCGGTAGGCGTTGAGGCCGACTCAAGGGCGATCTTCCAGGCAACCGCGGTCTCGTTGCCGTCCGCCGGCCTGAAGACATTGAAGTTTGGGATCGCCCGCAGCGACATGAGGTGCTCCACGGGCTGGTGGGTCGGCCCGTCTTCCCCGAGGCCGATCGAATCGTGCGAAAAGGCCATGATGCTCGGGCACTGCATCAGAGCGGAGAGCCTCAGCGACGGGCGGCAGTAGTCACTGAAGATGAGGAATGTGCCACCGTAGGCACGGGTGCCGCCGTGCAGGGTCATCCCGTTCACGATCGCTGCCATGGCGTGCTCCCGCACTCCGTAGTTCACGTTGCGTCCTGCAGGGTTGGAGGGATCACACGTGGTCGACGATTTGATGTGCGTCTTGACGCTCTCCGCAAGGTCGGCGCAACCCCCTACGAGAGTCGGCAGCTTCTCGGCAATGGCATTGATGACCGCATTGCTCTGGTCGCGGGTCGCACCGGCTTCTTCAAAGGAAGGCAACTGCGAGACCCAATCGCGGCCAAAGTCGCCGTTCATCAAGCGGCGGAGCTCTTCGGCCTGCGTCGGAAAGGCCCCGGCGTATTGGTCGAGCGAGTCAGACCAAGCACTCTGCGCCGCCTTCCCCTTTTCCAATGCAGTTCTGTAGAACCGTAACGCGTCCGGATCGACCCAAAAGTCTTCTTCGGGAATTCCCAACGCTTCCTTGCTCAAAAAGACTTCTTCGACGCCGAGCGCTGCTCCATGCGAAGAGGACTTCCCCGCCTTGTGGGGCGAACCGAAGCCGATCGTGGTCCTGCAAATGATGAGAGAGGGCCGATCGGTATCCGTGCGGGCAGCTTGAAGGCATCCGTCGACAGCATCGACGTCCATGCCGTCGCACCGCCAAACCCCCCAGCCGAGTGCCCGGTACCGCCCCTCGACGTCTTCTGTGAAGGATAGGTCGGTGCTTCCATCGATCGTGATCTTGTTATCGTCGTAGAGGACGATGAGTTTTCCCAGACGTTGGTGACCGGCGAAAGAGCAGGCCTCGTTCGAAACGCCCTCCATGAGGTCACCGTCCGATGCGATCACGTAAGTGCGGTGGTCGATCACGTCGTGCCCAGGACGGTTGTAAGCCGCCGCTAGGAACCGCTCTGACAGCGCCATACCGACCGCTGTCGAAATCCCTTGGCCGAGCGGCCCGGTCGCCATTTCGACTCCCGGGGTCAGGTGGTTCTCCGGATGTCCTGGAGTAGCGCTCCCCCACTGCCTGAACTGTTTCAAATCCTCCAACGTCAATTCATAGCCCGTCAAAAACAGCAGGGCGTACAGCAACATGGAACCATGGCCCGCGGACAGCACAAAACGGTCACGGTCGAACCACTTGGGGTCGGCCGGATTGTGCTTTAAGTGTCTCGTCCAGAGCGCATGGGCCATCGCGGCGGCGCCCATCGGCATGCCAGGATGCCCGGAGTTGGCCTTTTGAACCGCGTCCATCGCCAACCCCCGGATCACGTTCACGCAAGTCTGCTCTAGGTCGACGGTGGTTGGGATCACAGCATGACAATACCCCTTCAGGTAGGCTCGAACCCATGACGGTGGCACTGCTTTGCGCCGCCTTGCTTTCTCGCCCTGTGTGGCAGGTGAACACCAACAACACCCTCTTGTGGGAAGGCAAGCCTTACATGCCAGTCGGCATCGAAGTCAACGGCGACGCTGGCGCCATAGACGCCGCGCTCAAGACCGGAGTCCGAGACTTCCTTGTCGATCTCCCTGCCGACGGAACTGGCTGGAGCGAGTCGTTTGCGGCTCTGGAGGCGGCTGGCGCGCGCTACATGGTCGAACTGTCCAATATGCCGCCGACCCGGGAAGCCGTCATGGTCGATCCCGCCGGATACAGGATCCCGGACGTAACACGAAAGACGACCATCGACGTTCCGATGCCGGAAGCGAGCGAGGCCCTCGTCGTACTTGCTGTTGTCCGCGACGGATCGGTCCGTTGGTCCAAAAGAGTGCCGGTCGTTGACGGCCGTCTCCACCTTGATGTCGACCCATTGGTCGAAGTCCCTCATGTTCTCCTTGTCTATCCGGTCGTCCGCACCCTTGAAGCGCCTGACTTTTTCGAAGGTCTGGACAGTTACCGCGACCGTCTCCTCGGGTCGGTGACAGCCCACAAACCCGGTGCAGGCTTCCGCGGCTTCGTGGGCCCGCTCGGGCGAGGTATCCAATTCCCCGGCGCGGACACCGACTACGTCCCTTGTTCGCGCCTCTTTCAAGCTGAATTGGCGGCGTACCTGGAGCAAAAGTACGCGAGCGTTTCGACTTCGTTGAAGGCTTGGGCTCTCTCAGCCAACGACATCACCGAGTTCGGGCACTTGGCCCGGCTCGTGCCCCTTTGGTCGGAAACACGTGGAGTGGAGAGTTTGTGGGACTCTGAAACTGACCACCTTTATGGCGTTGACCGCAAGACTTCCCTTGCCTGGCGAGATATTCGAACAGTCCTTCGTAACGTCGCCCAGAAACGAGTCCAAAACTTCGTCTCGAACCTGCAGGCGCAGTCGTCCGCTCCCGTACTCTTTACTTGGACTGGCTGGAACGGCCCTTATTCCCAGACCGACGTTCCGATCGACGGCGTCGCATTCTCGACTGGGGCGGGACTTTCCGTAGCTGAGTTGATTGACCGCGCTGCACGCCCCGTGTCAGCGATCATCAGGCGTAAGAAGCCCGGCATGGTCATCGCGAAGAACCTCTCGACGAAGGGTGGCGCAAGCTCCGAGGATGCGGTCGCCGAACTTGAAGGGATGGGAGTGCGAGGTTTCTTCTTCTCCGACTACGACGCCACTTCCGCGGCCAAGATCGCTCAAATGGCCAGTGCTAGGGCAAGCGACACTTCGGCGAGCGAATGGACCGTGCATCCTCTGTTCTATCCCGAAGCTGCGCGCGACCCGGCGGTGCCCATGCGCCTGGCGGGAGGACTCTGGTGGTTGCCTTCACCAACTCCCGGCACCCGGCTCATCCTTGGCGCGGGGTTCGAAGGATATCGGCTTGAGGACGCCAGCGGCACCGTACATGCGCTTTGGGCCACTGAACAACCGGTCAAGACGACGATCCGGGTTGACGACCCCAAAGCGGTTTCGATCACGACCGCCGACGGTCAGCCCGTGGACTTCAAGATCAAGAAGAAGGACATAGAGTTGGAGGTTCCGACCAGCCCCATTTTGATCCGAGGTTCCGAGCAAGTGCCCGTGCCAATGCCATCGATGGCCGACGTGACGGCGTCATTGACCATCCTGTTCGACCAGTTCGAGAACCAGGTCAACCCAAACGGGAACGAACAGTACATTTTTGCAGAGGCGGTTAAGGGTTTCGACCGGACCCCAGGCAGCAGCTTCATGACCTTGCGGACACAACTGAACCGCATGTTGCCAAAGGCGGCGCCCTACGTCTGGATCGCAGCCTCTCGTTCCACGAAGCACAATTTTGGTGAGGCAGGTCCAGTTTCAGGATCCTCGAGTGACAATGTCCTCATGACGTCGACCCGCTTTGCGCCATCTGGAGGCCGACTCTCGGCCGAATACCCCCTGACGCCGAGAAAGTCAGGCGTGTACGGGATCTGGGTCGCTGCCCAAATCCCCGACGAACTTCGTTCCCAAGTTCGCGTTTTCGCTGGGGACAGAATGCTTGGGCCACCTGAGAAGCCCACCAGCTTCTACGGCGACGGATTCGCTTGGTACAAGTTTGGCGAGATTGAACTTCCGCGGAGCTTGACGAGTTTTCGCTTCGAGTGCCCCGCTGGAGCACACGCTAACGTCGCCCTCGACGTCGTGCTTTTGGCCCCCACCGGTTTCCGACCAGAGGGCCCGCGAATTCCAAGCGCTTGGTTGAAGGAAGTCCAACCGGTCAAGGTCCCGAAACCAGGAAAGGGTTAGGACGCTCTTCGAGGGCCTTCTCCCAGACCTTTTGAGACTCGGCCCAAACGGCGGGATCGAGTGTGGCAAGGCCGTAAATGCACTCAGTGCGCCCCGTGCGGACGGCCCATCCCGCGTCACCGTAGGAATAGTGCCAGAACTCGTCTCGGCAGTTCGAAAAACCGGCCGCGGTCATGCACTCGACGAGCATGTTCCTGTTCGCCTGGGCGGCCTCGGTCAGGCCGTAGACATAAGTCGGGCTCGCATCGAAGCGGCTAAAGGGAGACGTGACGTCGAGGAACTCGTTGTCCTTATCGACGAGATAGACGTCAAGGGCGGCCCCGGTGCAATGCCCCGGCGGTGCCTTTTGGTCGACAGGAGCGACCCACCGACACACAATACGACGCATGACGGCATGGCTCAGCCCCGGGCGTGCTTCTGCGAGGTGCCGCCACATCATGTCGTAGATCATCTTCTGCCTGATCCAAGGTCGCAAGGCTTCCACAATTCCGATGAATACCCCGGTTGGCAAGCGCGAAGCGGCGTTCCTCGCCATGTCAATGACCGTCTTGCGCGCCCACGGCAGGGCGCCGGGCCGAAGTATCCGCAGTTCCGGTGCAACCTCACGGATGTTGAGGAGCGCTTCTCCGTTCTCGATCTCTCGAATTCTGTTCAGGGCTCGGATCGGTTCGGGCCGACCTTTGCTCCTGTCCCATTTCATCGGCCGAACAAGAACCAGAAGGCTGCCACGCCAATCGCGACCTTGGTTCCCACGTTCTTGTCGCGCTTTGCGCCCGGCACGGAGACCTTGTCTCCGATCTTCAAGGCGATGTCGCCAGCGTAACCCTGTTCGATCTCTTTGAAGTTCACGACACGGGGCTTGGGAGTGTCTGCCGAGGTGATCATGATCCGATCAGCCCTCGCTCGCGGATCGAGCCCGCCAGCAGCTTGGATCGCGTCACTCAGCTTTGTCTCTGGGCCAAGCACGACGTAGCCGGGATTTCGGACAGCCCCGTCGACCTGGATGTAAGCCCGGGTCTCAACAACGCCTACAACGATCTTGTCCTTCGCAGTCAGGAGCATGTCGGCGTTTGGTTGGGTGAAGTCCAAATATTGGATAGCTTGGCCTGGCCTCTCGACGCCGACTTTCTTTTTGACCGCCAGCGCCGTGAATCCGCCGACAGCCTCGATCGCCTTCTTTGCGGTCATGCCCTCGGCCATCTTGACCGCACCGGGACGGACGACCCCGCCCATGACCGTCACCTCGCCAGGCACCAAGACCAAGAGCACCTCGTCTCCGGGTTTCAACAGGAGGTCGGCTGAGGGTTGTGTCAGGTCAATCGATTGAATCGACCCGTCAGCAGACTTGACCGCCACTTTGGTCAAGTCGACGTCCTCAAGCGGAACCGCCTTCTTGACGACTTCGCTGAGTTTCAGTCCAGTCTGAAACGTAACGTCGCCCGGAGTCTTGACGGCGCCAGAGACTTTGACCGGATGCGCCGTCGGCTGTGCAGGAGGGTTCTCAGGTGTCTCGGTCTTCGCCCCCGGATCCGTGACGGGCTTTGTCTCCGGTGACGTGCCCGGGTTCGTATCGGGCTTTGCGGGCGCATCGCCTACGATGGCCACGGACATCGTCGCCTTTTTCAGAATTCGATCCTCGACCAACTTTTTGCTCAACTTGTCGGCGACCTCAGCCTCCGTCAGACCGGCGACATCGACGGCACCTAGAAAGTCTACAAGGATCAAACCGTCCTTTGTCACCTTGTAATCCTTGCTGATCAAGGATTCCTCTGTGCAGGTGACTTTCAGCTTGTCCAAAGCCTGGACCTTGCGCGTTTGTCCCAGGGCCGCAAGGGACGCGGCGATGAGGAGGATGGTCAGCAGCAAGCGGGTCTTCATCTCTGTGGCTAAAGACGGTCCACTCGGCTACTTCGCGCCGCGACGAGGTAATTTCGAGACCCCTATGAAGAGCTACCGGCTCAATCGGCTATTCAACCCGGCATCAGGCCGCTGCCTCGATGTCGCCGTCGACCACGGGTTCTTCAATGAAGCGTCGTTCCTCCAAGGCATAGAGGATCTTGCTAGCGCCGTCGACACCTTGGTCAAGGCAGGTCCAGACGCCATACAGCTCACAGTGGGCCAGGCGCGATTGCTCCAAGATGTCCCGGGACGGCAGAAGCCGTCTCTCGTCCTTAGAACGGACGTTGCGAACGTCTACGGCAAGGAGCTTCCGCGGACGCTTTTCAGCCGGATGATCGAGGATCCGGTCGGCCAGGCTTTAAGGCTCGATGCCGTTTGCATCGTTGTCAACTTGTTCCAACTCCCGAACGAACCAGAACTCACCGACCAATGCATCCAGAACATTCTCGCCGTCAAGCCAGAGTGCGACACTTGGGGCATGCCGCTCATGGTCGAGCCCCTCGTCTTCAAGCCGAACAGCGTTGCTGGAGGCTACATGGTGGACGGTGACCCCGAGAAGATCGTCCCCTTGGTCCGCCAAGCCGTTGAGCTTGGTGCGGACATCATCAAAGCAGATCCGACCGATGACCCGCGGGACTACCACCGTGTCGTTCAGACCGCTCGCGTCCCTGTCCTGGTCCGCGGCGGCGGCCGCGCGCCCGACCTCGAAATTCTGGAGCGCACGCAAGCATTGATCGGCCAGAAGGTGGCGGGCATTGTTTACGGACGCAATATCGTCCAGCACCCCAACCCGTCCGGCATGACGAGGGCCCTCATGTCAATCGTCCATGACGGAGCAACGGCACAACAAGCAGCCTCCCATCTGAGCCCATGAAGGTCCGCTTTGGAATCATCGGCGGGGGCCTGATGGGCCGTGAGCTGGCTAGCGCAATGGCCCGCTGGTTCATGCTCACAAACTTCCCGAGCCAGGTCGAACTTGTCGCCGTGGCCGACATTGCTCCGAGAGTGCTCGAATGGTTCCGGCAGGTTCCCAGCGTCGATCTTCTGACAACCGAGTATCGAGAGCTCCTCGCTCGCGACGATGTCGACGCCGTCTATGTCGCGGTTCCCCACGATCTCCACGAGCAGGTCTATGTGGACACCTTGGCCGCTGGCAAGGACCTGTTGGCTGAGAAACCGTTCGGGATCGACCTCCGGGCCGCCCTGAGAATCCAATCGGCCATCGGTGAGCGCTTCGTCCGCTGTAGTTCAGAGTTCCCTTTCTTCCCCGCCGCCCAGGGTGTCTACGAGTTTGTAAGCAGTGAGGAGATCGGCGATCTCCTCGAGGTCAATTCCGCCTTTCTCCACAGTTCAGACCTAGATTTGACCAAGCCTATCAATTGGAAGCGGCAATCTGTTCATTGTGGAGAGGCCGGGGTGATGAACGACCTTGGGCTCCATGTCCTCCATGTACCATTGCGTATGGGTTATCGGCCCACTAACGTGTTCGCTCAGCTTCAAAACGTTGTGAGGGAGCGTCCGGACGGCGCTGGTGGAAGAGCGCCTTGCGACACGTGGGACAACGCGACCGTCCACGCCAATTTGGAGGGTGGTGGGATCATGCGGCTCGAAACGAAGCGCCTGGCACCTGGCGAAACGAACACTTGGTCGATCGAGGTCAAGGGCACTCGTGGTGGGGCTAAGTTCTCGACCAAGGAGCCAAAAACCCTGTGGACTTCTCGAGGCGGCAGCGCGCAATGGTCACGCGAAGACATTGGCCATAAGTCCGTGATCCCGGTCGCTACGGGCGGCATTTTCGAATTCGGATTCCCGGATGCGCTCCTACAAATGTTGGCGGCCTTTGTCGCGGAACGGAACGGACACCTGGAGGGCCGGTTTGGCTGCGCGACCGTCGACGAAGCCCTCGACGCCCATCGCGTTTGGACAGCGGCTCTTGAGTCCCAACGCAGCCACAAGGCGGTACCCCTATGAAGCGGAGCGAGATCAACAATCTTGTCAAGAGCGCAAGAAAATGCTTCGAGCAGCACGGTTGGGCTCTGCCGAAGGATCCTCGTTGGGACGTGACGGATTTTGGACTCGGGGATTGGCGGCGACACGGGCTCGTCCTCGTCAACCTGGCCGAGGAGCCTGAGTACTGCGAAAAGTTGATGTACGCCCAGCGGGGCATGATGACGCCCGCCCACACGCACCTCAACAAGAAAGAGGACATCATATGCCGGTGGGGCGGGTTGCTGGTGACCGTCTTCTCGTCAAACGGGCTCTCCGCAGAAGGATCATGCAAAGTGAAGGTCAACGGCGCACTGCTTGAGGTGCCGAGCAAGACGGTCGTTGTGCTCGAGCCGGGCGAGCGTATCACCTTGTGGCCAGGGACTTTCCACGAGTTCCAGCCGGCCACCGACGAAGTGATCATCGGTGAAGTCTCGACGGCCAACGACGACTTGAACGACAACATCTTCGCCAATCCCGACGTCGGTCGGTTCTCGTCTATAGATGAAGACGAGGGGCCCCTCGTCCGGCTCGTTTCCGACTAAATTGCTTCGGAACTCTTTCCGCAGCGCCAAAGTAGTTTAGTTAACTTAACTAATGGAACGTGCTGGATGAAAGCTTGGGCCCCTTGGGCGGTAGTAGGCATCGCGGTGACGGCTGGCTTCGCTTGGAGGCTGAGTGCCAAAGCCTCCGACTCGGCGAGCCTCGCGAAGCAGCAGCAAACGCGAAAGGGTGCGCCGGCCATGGTCGCGGTGGCGGTGGCGGGACGCCAGGTGATTGCGCAGAACTTGGATCTCGTTGGTGCGGTCGAATCCCCATTTGTCGTGAAGCTCTCGCCTAAACAGCAGGGGAAAGTCACCAGCATTAACGTCCGCGAGGGTGACCCGGTCATACCGGGGGAGGCCCTCGTTACGATCGATCCATCGCAAGTCGACGCTCAGTTGTTACAGCAGCAGTCCGCCCTTTCCAGCGCTAAATCGAGGCTTGCCCAATCGGCGGTCGCACAGACGAGCAACGACGTGGGAATCGAGGCGGCGATCCAGCAGCAGCGCGCCCAAGTCACGACCAGCCAGGCAGACTTCGACCAAGCAAAGGCGACGATGAAGGCTCGGGAACGGGCCGACCAAAACCAAGTGGTCGATGCCGAGGCAAAGCTTCGGAGCGCGGAGTCGGCCGTGGATTCAGCCAAGGCCGGCGTTGACAGCGCCAATGCGAGCCTGGCTAACTATCGGGTGATCGCCGAGCGACAGGAGTCGCTATATGGGCTTGGCTACGTGCCCCTACAAGACCTGCAAAAGGCGAAGACCGACGTCACTGTACAGGAGAACAATGTTAAGGCGGCCGAACAATCCCATGCTGCCGCGAAATCGGCAGTCGTTTCCGCGAACGCACAACTCGACGCGGCGAGACAAACGGCGCTGGTCAACAAGCGCGTCTTGGAGGCGGGCCTCGCAAGCGCCCAGGCGAAGCTCTCTCAGAGCCGGGCCGCCTTGCGCTCTGCCGGCGCCAACTCGGCGCAAAAGCAAGCCTATCGAGAGAACGTCAAGGCGCTGCGCGCTGACGTGGGTGCAGCTCAAGCCCAAGTCCGGGGAGTCCAGAGCCAGCTTTCGGATCTTGTGCTGCGCTCGACGATCGAAGGCATAGTCACGCAGCGATCGGCGGACGCGGGCGATCTCGCTGTGCCTGGCCAGCCGGTAGTCACCATCCAATACCTCAAGTGGCTCTACGTGACCGCTTCAGCGCCTGTCGATGCCTCACCGAACATTCGTCCGGGCCAGACCGTCACCATCGCTTTCGACGCCTTTCCCGGGCAAACAGTCGATGCACGGGTCGATAAAGTCAACCCTGCAGCCGATCCACAGACCCACATGTTCACCTTCCGCGTCAAGCTGGAAAACCCCGGCCAGAAATATCGCCCCGGCATGTTCGCAAAGGTCCGCATCGCGACTTCGTCGACCGAAGCAAAGGTCGCAGTCCCCCGCGAAGCGGTCAAGAATTCGACGCTGTTCGTTTTGAAACAGGACGGAACCGTCGAGCAAAGGACAGTGAAGACCGGCGCAGAGGACGACAGGTTCTACGAAGTCCTGGAAGGCGTCAAGCCAGGCGAGCAAGTCGTGACCCTGACCTACCAGCCGTTGAGAGACGGCCAGAAGGCGCAGGTCGGGAAACCAGGCGGTCAGCGTTGACGCTTGCCCAGTTTTCTGTTGCGCGGCCAGTCGCCGTCACCATGCGGATCGCCGCACTTGTTTTGTTGGGCGTTATCTGTTTGCTCCGGCTGCCCATCGACCTTCTGCCTAAAGTTTCGATTCCGACGGTCGTTGTCAGCACGTCGTGGGGCAACACCGCTCCCCAAGAGATGGAGTCAAGCATCACGAGGCCACTGGAGCAAGCGGTCTCAAGCGTGCAGAACGTCTATCAGGTCAGTTCGAGCACGACGCAGGGCAACAGCAGTGTCCGGATCCAGTTCAATTGGGGCACCGACGTCGGCCAAGCCGCCGTCGATGTCCTTCAGGTGGTGCAGCGAGCGAAGCGCGCGTTCCCCAACGATCCAGCGCTGACCGATCCGATCGTCTTCAAGTTCGATCCGTCGACTCTGCCGATTCGCATCTACGGCGTTTCCGGGATCGACGATCCCGTCAAGCTTCGCACCCTGCTTGACACCGAAGTCTCGCCCATCCTGGAGTCGGCAGACGGCGTTGCGGCGGCGACCGTGACCGGTGGAGACCAGCGCGCTATTATTGTTGATGCCGACCCGGACCGGCTCAAGGCCTACGGCCTTTCGCTTGACGACGTCGCAACCAGGTTGCGAGAGGAGAACATCAACGTCCCTGGCGGCATCGCGCGCCAAGGCGACACCGAGTTCGTGATCAGGAGCCTTGGCAACTTCTCCAAGCCTGAGGAAGCCCTCCTCATCCCCCTTAAGTCCGAAAACGGCCAGACCGTGAAGCTCGCCGACGTTGCGGTCGTCCGGGATTCTCATCCCGAGTCTCGACTGTTCACCCGTCTGAATGGCAATCCAGCGGTGGGGATCATCCTGACCAAACAAAGCGGTGCCAACACAGTCAGCACGGCCCAAAGCGTCGACCAGAAGGTTGCTCAAGCTCAAAAGCTCTATCCCGAGCTGAAGTTCAACGTTGCCTACGATCAGGCGGGCTTCATTGAGAACTCGATCGAAGACCTTAAGGTCTCTGCCCTGATCGGTGGCGCGTTGGCCGTGGCCATTTTGATGCTCTTCTTGCGCAACGTGCGCAGTACGGTCGTAGTCGGCCTCAGCATCCCGATCAGCATCGTGTCCACCTTCGCGTTGCTTTACTTCGGAGGCTTCACGCTCAACACGATCAGCCTGTCTGGTTTGGCCCTCGCAACCGGGTTGATCGTCGACGATGCGGTCGTCGTCCTCGAGAACATCTTCCGGCACATCGAGCGCGACAAGCTCGAGCCGAAGGATGCTGCAATCACCGGGGCGAACGAGATTATTTCTGCTGTCGTCGCCTCGACTTTGACGATCATGATCGTCTTCTTTCCTCTGTTTATGATCCAGGGTCAATCGGGGCAAACGTTTTCGCAGTTCGCCTTGGTCGTGATCTTTTCGATCGCGGTCTCCCTTCTGGACGCGACGACCGTCGTCCCAATGATCGCGTCTCGCCTGATCCGCACAGAAGAGGTCGTTACAGAAGCGCATCCCGAGCTCAGAGCCCAGTACGGACTCAAAGCAGGCCCTCTTACGAAGGTCTTCGACTGGTTCGGTGAGCGCTTCAACGCATTCGACCGCAACTATCGGGGCGTGCTCTCCTGGGCATTACACCACCGCGCTCTCGTCCTTGCCCTAGCGGGAGGCTCAGTCCTCCTGAGCGTCCTGATCTGGCCGATGATCGGTTCCGAAATGCTTCCTCAGACGGACAGCGGCGATTTCACCGTCAATGTGCGAATGCCGGTCGGTACGGCCCTTAAGATCACAGACCAGAAGGTGAAGGAGGTCGAAGCCATTCTTCTTAAAGAACCCGACGTACAAACCGTCTTTTCGGCTTCGGGCACGACACTGAGCCTGAGGGGGACGACGACGAGCGCCCTCGCCAATCAAGGTTCAGCCACGGTTCGGCTCAAGGCCGACCGCAAGCGGAAGACGCAGGACGTCATCAAGTCAGTGCAACGCAAGCTCTCGGCCGTCAGCGGGGCGCGTATCCAGGTCACCCCCTATGACCTCGTCACCAACATCATCTCTGGCGGCAACACCAACATGGAGGTGGACGTCTTTGGGCGTAGCCTCACTGACATAGCGTCCGCGTCAAAGCAGGTGATGGAAGCGCTCCGCAACATCCCGGGTCTCGAGAGCGTCGATGTGGGCGTTCAGGACGCGTCACCGGAAATTCAGTGGCGAGTCGATCGCGAAAAAGCCCAGCAGCTCGGCATCAGTTTTTCCGACATTGCCAACGTGCTCGATGCCGCCACCACCGGCGAGCTTTCGAGCTACTACCAAGAGAACGGTTTTCAATTTCCGATCAACGTTCAAGTGCCCGAGGGTCAGCGCAAAACCATCGAGCAACTCAAGAACCTCCCTGTGAAGGCGAGTCTCAAGACTGACGCAGGCCAGAACCAGCCGGTCATCCGGGTTGGCGACATCGCCACACCGACTGTTGCTATGGGGCCCAACGAGATCACACGTATTGACCGGCAGCGGTACATCGCCGTCACCGGGCGCGTCGCTGGCCGCTCTGAAAGCGAAGTGCAAACCGATATTGCCAAGACGATGCAGCAGCTCAAACTGCCAGACGGCATGCGCTGGGACTTCGGCCGCAATCAAAAGCAACGCGCCCAAGAGTTCTCCGGAATGGGGATGGCGGTCGGGCTCGCGGTCGCCCTCATCTACATGCTCCTCGCATCGCAGTTCGAGTCCTTCATCACGCCCCTGGTCGTGCTCACTTCCGTCCCACTCTGTGCGTTTGGAGTCGCGCTTGCGCTTTTCCTTAGTGGGCGGGCTTTTGGGTTGACCGCGTTCATCGGCCTCCTCATGCTGGTGGGCATCGTGGTCAAGAACGGCATCCTGCTCGTTGACTACACAGACCGTCTCCGCAAACGCGGCCTGGAACGTGAGGAGGCCATCCTCACCGCTGGGCCGACACGCTTGCGACCGATTCTCATGACGACCTGTGCCGCCGTGTTTGGCATGGTTCCTCTTGCCCTGGCGCTGGGCAGGGGATCGGAAACGCAAGCCCCGCTGGCGACGGCAGTCATTGGCGGTCTGATCACGTCGACCCTTTTGACTTTGCTCGTGGTTCCGGTCGTCTACTCACTTTTCGACGACCTTTCCCTCAGGCTTACAAGACGCGCGAGCGGGAGCGTGCCAGAGTGAAAACCGGCCCACTCAGGGATGCGGAGAGGCTTGAGGAGTTGCTGCCGGAAGCAATCCGCGCCCTCTTCCCGGCGACCGCCGACGACCCTTTCTCCGACCTTCCCTTGGGCCAGATGCGGGTCCTCCGGCTTGTGTGGCGCGGTGTCCAAGCACCGACCGAGCTCGCCGACGAGTTGGGGATCTCGGCATCTGCCATCGCCCAGGTGCTTCATCGATTGTCGGACGCTGGGCTCGTCACCACCGTCTGCCAGTCCGAGGACCGCCGTCGCAAAAGCGTTCAGTTGTCGCCGACAGGGCGGCGGTTGATGGAGGAACGTAAGGCCGCTCGTGCCTCCCAAGCAGCTCGTTTGCTTTCAGCGATGAGCCAAGAAGAGAGGAGCGCTCTGCTTGCTTCCCTCGAGAAGTTAGTCGCAAAGAAGAGGACCGAAGCACCGACCGAGCCCTAAAGCGCGGGCCAGTGCCCCGGCCAATTTCGGCTACTCGCCGAGTAGGATCAGCACGATGCCAACAGCGCCACCAAGGGCGTCGCCGAGGCTGAAGGTGCTGGTGCCCCACATCGCCCTGTTAGACCAGACACTGCTGCCCCACAAGGCTCGGTTGCCGTTCAGTTTGTTCGTACCCCAGACGGCACGGCTGCCCCAAACGGCACGCAACTCCGTCGCTCCGCCCCAAAGGGACTGGACTCCGCTGGCAGGGTCGCCGTCGACGACCAGATTGCCGTTGCTGTCCAAAGTCAGGCTGGGGCTCAGGGCAGGAGTGCGAAGCACCATTCGGTTGTTGACGGCGGCCGCAACATTGAGGTAGCCGGCACCGTAGGTGCAAGGGTCGGCATCGCCGGAGGCAGCGGCCCACTTGTCAGCACTGACCATCAAGCGCGCCTTGACGGTGTCGGGTGTCAACGAGGGATCCGCCTCAAGCATCATCGCCACGGCGCCCGCAACAACGGGGGTCGCCATGGATGTTCCGGACATCTTGAAGTAATTGGAGCTGCTCAGCAAAGAGGGCCTCGAACAGTACGAACTCGTGGGAACGACGTTGTTCGGCCCGGTGAGTTCGAGGAAGCTGAGCGGCTTGCGAAGCGAAATGACCTGGTTGCCGGGGGCGATGATGTCAGGCTTCAAAACATAGTCGAGCCTCGCCGGGCCGCGGCTGGAATAGGTCGCGATCGTGTCGTGAGAACGGCTGTCGTCGAGCGCCTTCATCGCGCCGACCGTAATGACGTAGGGGTCGTTACCGGGGCTGGCAACCGACCCGTAGGCGGTTCCGTAGCCCTCGTTGTCTCCGCTGCTGCCCAACGCGAGGGCCGACGTGCGCCCTTCGTTCCCTGCAGCGCAAACGACGACAATGCCCGCCTTCCAAGCCTTCTCAAGCGCTTGGCAAAGAGGGTCGGTCTTGTAACTCTCGCCCACTTCGTGTCCAAGCGAGAGGTTGATGACCCGCACACCGTAGAGGGACTTGTTCGAGACCACCCATTGAATGGCGGAAACAACGTTGCTGACATTGGTCGAGCCCGCGGCATCGAGGACGCGGACGTTGAGCAAGTTCGCTTTGCGGGCGAGACCGTAGAACGTGCGGAAGTATCCGTTACCGCTTGATTTGAATCCGTTTCCGGCGATGATGCCCGCGACATGCGTGCCGTGCCCGCACCGATCGTCGGTCCCGACGCTCTTGGGCGCAAAGCTCACCGCATTCAGGATGCGGGACTTGCCCGTCAAAGGGTTGTCGAGGTCGTCGTTGTCGTCGATGCCGCTGTCCAAGACGGCGACGGTGACGCCCCTGCCAGTCAAACCCGACGCGGCAAACGCAGCGGCGGCCATGCTGTTCTCGAAGGTGAATTCGTCCTTCTTGACCATCTTGGCGTCCAGCGACACGCGTTCTACGAACCGGAGCGTCGCCAACTTTGCCAGCCGGTCACCTGGAAGCTGCACGACCACGGATCCGATCAGTCCCAGCTTCTGCACGACCCGCCCACCGAGGGACTCGATCGTTGCCGCTTGGCTCGCTCCAAGGCGGCCTCCCGTCTTGACAATGACGGACACTTCTTCGCGGATCTTGTCCTGGATCAACCGTTGGACGAAGGAGTCGGTCTTCTGTGAGACCGTGAGTGGGGTCGTGCCCGCTTGGGCCCATGACGCCGCGGCCAAACATGCCGTGGCCAAGGGTGAAATTAATAGGATTCTCCTGAAGGTCGGGGGTCTTTCTGCCATCTCATCCTGCTTGGGCGATCGAGACGGGTGCCTCCCGGCCGGCAAAGGCGCCAAAGCCGAAGAGACGACGAAGAGCCCGGAGGCTCAGCGTTCCGTAGACTGCCCGGAAACACTGTCACGGACGACGAAGCACCACACGGTCTCCGTCGCTCCGAGTGGGATGTGCCACGTGAACTGGCCAAGATCGAACGTGAATGTTGCCAGGAATGTACAGATTCATGGACGATGATCTGTACAGATCGGAACGATTCAAGAGAGTGGTGCCGCAGGCCGGACTTGAACCGGCGACCCTAGCTTGGTAAGGTCAAGCGCGACCCAATCCATGCGTCAGCAGGTTCTTGAGTTTGACTTCACTTCTTGAGTAAGTCAAAAGAGTTGTTCTCACATTCAACGACGTCCACAGTTCCATCCAGCCTAAGGGCCATTACCTTTGCGACGCCAGAGGCCTTCATTCCCGTAGGGGTTCCGTTGCTGTCGCCAAGAACGATGAGTTTCTCACCTCGCAAAGCGTAGTATTTTTCCATCGAGCCGTTCATTCCTTCGTCCAGTTCCTTTGGCCAGTAGGTGATGAAGAAATGGGATGTGTTGGGGGCACGGTCAGGGGTGTCGGGAAAAGAGATTTGGAAATCCTTGATCCCGTTTGGCGTGGACCAGCGGTGCCCTGGCTGGATCAAGACGGCCATATAGGGAGGCAGGCCGGCGTCACTGTAGGTCTTCCGCTCGGCAACGTTCTCCAGATAGCCGTACTCCTGCCTGTAAAGTTGAAGCGCACGTCCGATCGAAAGGAGCTTCGCCCTGCTCTCGTCTGGGTTGTACTGTTGCCCGTCCTGAATAAACCCCGCGGTCACAGCCACAAGGATAAGGCAAACCGCGAAGCTTAGCGCGGTCATGGGCAGCCTCTTCCGCCTCGGAACCCCGTCAGTCATTTCCGACACGTCCATTACTATGTAGCAAACGCTTCAGGAACTGCCTCGTTTCCTTGGGCTGATCCGGCACGGTGCATGGCGATTTAGGTCACCGTTTGATTGCGTCTACGAATCCAGAGACCTCTTGAACTTTGGATCCGAGCACCTCTTGCATTAGCTTTGTGTGGGCTACTTGTTGGCCCGCCCGGAAGGCGTCTAATGCAGTCCTCATATCGCTCTTCGAAAGCATTGCTTCACCGTATGCAAAGCACACTGAGGCGCTCGATGGAGCTGCCTTGTAAGCTACCGTGCTGTCGGCCACCCTGGTATCGGGAATTCCTGCATCTCCCGATGTCCTCCTGGCTCTTGCCAGGAAGATCGTGGCTTTGACCCCGTCGTTTGTTGTCGTGGTGGGCCAGTCCAGAACTTCTTCACGCCGGGCAGCTTCGACTTCCAGGCTCGACTCCGCAATCGATCTGGCTCTCTCCCAGTTCCCAGTCTCAATGAGGCAGCGCCTAGATCCAGATCCCCATATATGAATCCCTGAGTCCGAGCTCTTTCAAAAATTGGTATTGCCTTCCCCTCACGGTTCGTGAGCAGGTAGACCCTCGCCAAACGAACCGTGAACATTGGATTCTTGTCCTCTTCGGAACTACCAATGCTCGCTAGCGCAGCAGAGTATTTCTCCTCCGCGAGCGCCAGGTTGCCGTCCATCAGCGCCCTGTCTCCTTCACCAGAAAGTTGGACCGCCTGCCCGTCCTGAGCCATGATGCTTGCCCTTTCCTCGTTGGACATCGGACTGCTCAGTTCAGAACTCCCGCTTGGCTTAGGTTCGCCTCGGGCCTCTGCACCTGCACCGCCGAACTGACAGCCCGCCAACAGTCCAGCCATCAGACAAGCGGCCAGCAGAGGATTAGTGCTTACCCGAATTAATAGCGTCATTGGGTGGCGGATTATAGCCAATCAAGATGACTCTCGTGAACGGTAGCAGAGCGGCGTGTTCCCGTTGCCGCGTTTGAACGCGAGCGCCTTTCCCTCCCGCTTTCCAAGCATCTTGAAAGTGCTGAAAGTGAAGGAGGCCCTGTTTATAGCGCTGGTTCTACTCATGCTTCACCTGAGCTCACGCACCCAAGAACCAGTGTCTCCTCTTTCAGATTTCGGGGAGAGTGGTGCCGCAGGCCGGACTTGAACCGGCGACCCTAGCATTTTCAGTGCTATGCTCTACCAACTGAGCTACCGCGGCACTCTATGGCGAGGATGACGGGACTTGAACCCGCGACCTCCGGCGTGACAGGCCGGCGCTCTAACCACTGAGCTACACCCCCGCGCTTGGGAATCGAATTATGGCATGCCTCGCAGAGGGCCCGCAAGGAACGGAGGGGACCAGTGTCAGTCCACCCTCCAGACGGCACGGTCGATATCGAGTGCGCTGTTCACCGACTGGGAGGGGCCGACCGATCTGTAGCTCACCCTTGCCTTCACTTCCCTTCCGGGCCCCAAGAACCGGCTGAGGTCACCGGTCGGAACCGCCGCAAAGTCAGAGAAGCCAGACGTGATCGTTGCGTTTGCTAAAATGGTCTCGAACTGCTGTGTCTGAAAGTTGAACAGCGAAATGTAGAGCCCGAACAACCCGTCGATCGTCAGCCTGGCTCGCACTTTGCAGCGCAGGTCAGAAGGAACTCCCGTTCCTGGGGCGATGCTGGACATGTCCACTTTGACCCTGTCGCCGTATCGGTCCAGGACGATTTGCTTTGCCACACGTAAAGGATCAAGGTCTACGGCGAGGACGCTGCGAAGGTTGCCACCGAGCTTGACCCCCAGGGCCACGTTGAAAGACAAAGGCAGCGTCTCGTCAGGCATGGCTGGATTCTCCAGGAGCTGCACACCCTTTACGTCAGTGGTCACGATCCCGCGGCCGTCCGGCGTCACAAGACACCCGAACGTCTTGTTCGCGACAGGATAGGAGAACTGCGCTATCGTCTGCGCGTCACTGACACGGTAGATCCCAGCATACGGCGCAGTGGCCCGCGAATCGACCGCGAAAAGATAACGGCCGTCCGCGGAGTAGCAGATTTGCCCAGGTACCGACGAGGCACCATCCGAGCGTGTGATCCAAGAAGAAACCAGGGCGCCGGTCTGAGAGTCCACAATCCCGATGCCCAAGAACAGGAACCGCTGAGATATGTTCAGGAGGGCGATCTGACTGCCGTCAGGGGAGAAAGCAACGGCGTCGTTGGAGTCTCGCAAGGTTATCGTCCGCTCTATCCCGAAATCGCTTGTCCTACAGAGGGTGACCGTGGGCCCGTTCAACAACGCGACAAGCTGTCGATCCGGACTAAGCGCCAATGCCGTGGCCGGAACGAGGGCTTGTGTTTGAACACCCGACGTCGTGTCGTAGAGGCCAGACGAGTCTCCAACGACTAGAAGGTCGGTGTCATCGAGCCATGCCATGTCCCAGACTTGCGCCGGAACCGGAATCTCCTGAATCAGGACCTGGTCGGGCCAGGACCAGATGCGGACCACTCCCGGCGCGAAAAACGTGTCGCTCACCGCTAAGCGCGAATAGTCAGGACTGAAACAAGCTGAGCAGTTCGTCCCCCCTGTCATGCTGGTCGAGACGGCCCCGCCGTCCGCCAACGCAACTTCCCATAAAGGGTTGCTCAGGCTGGGCGTCGCGACTAGGTGCGATCCATCAGGAGTGAGCACACTGCGGAACCGATGGGAGGCAGATGCATCCGAGCGCCAGAGCACGTGGGGCACGTACTGAGCCACGCAGCGACTTGCTAGCACGACGGCTACACCGAAAACGAGCGTACGTTGCCACATAGGCACGCTCATTGTACGACGGCTCTTAACGCTTCTTGCTTCGTCAACCATCCCTGTTGTAACCGGGCCTGTTCGGCTGGCCACGGACACCTGAAGTCGGAGGAGCCGTTGCCTGCCCTTCGGGCCTGGTCACCGGTGGTGCCTCGTCGGGCTCAATGATAGGCGTCGTGTTGACGATGCCGCCCACCGCCGCCGCCGGGCCACCGCCACCCTGAAGGAGCCGGAGGTACTCGCCGGGATCCTTCGCTTTCGCGATCGCGTCTTGCTGCGCCACCAAGCCTTGAACGGTCAGCCGGGCCAGCGACTGGTCCAACGTCTGCATCCCTTGCTTCGAACCCGTTTGAATGATGGATCCGATCTGGTAGGACTTGTTCTCGCGAATCTGGTTCCGGATGGCGTGGGTCGCGTTCAAAACCTCGAACGCCGCTATGCGCCCCCGATTGTCCTTGCGCTTGACGAGCGACTGCGAGATGACGCCGAGCAAGTTGACGGACAACTGCATGCGGATTTGCTGCTGCTGATGCATCGGAAAAACGTCGACGATACGGTCGACGGTCTGCACCGCATCCACGGTGTGCAGGGTCGCGAACACAAGGTGGCCGGTTTCTGCAGCGGTGATCGCAAGGTGGATGGTCTCCAGATCGCGCATCTCGCCGACAAGGATCACGTCCGGGTCCTGCCGGAGGACGTACTTCAAAGCGTTCGAGAAGGAGCGCGTGTCGACATCGAGCTCACGTTGGTTAATGAGGGCGACGTGGTCGTCATGCACGAACTCGACCGGGTCTTCAACGGTAATGATGTGGCACTTCTGAGTCTTGTTGATCCGGTCGATCATAGCGGCCAGCGATGTTGACTTTCCCGAACCTGCCGGACCCGTTACGAGGACCAGGCCACGAGGTCGCTCAATGAACTCATAGCAGACCTTTGGCAAGCTCAGGTCTTCCATGCTCTGGATCGTGTAAGGGATGACACGAAAGGCAGCCTGAGCATGCTCCCGCTGGATGTACATGTTGCCGCGGAAGCGCGAGAGGCCCTTGATCTCGAGTGCGAAGTCGAGTTCCATGTCCTTCTCGAACCGATCCATCTGCTCCTTTCGAAGCAGCCGGCCCATGGCTTCCTGGAACTCTTGGTCGGAAAACTGGGGGACGTCGTCCATTGGCAAGAGGTCGCCGTGGACGCGGACATACACCTTGCCCGTGTCCGACTTGACGTGCAGGTCCGAACCCTGCATTTCGACGCATCTCCGCAGTAGTTGCTCAACCTGTAACATGGGTGTCTCCTCCAGCAGTCAGGCCCATGTTGGCGGCCCTTCTCGCAAATTCCGACGCGCTCGAGCTCTTCGCCAGCGCGTGCTCGTAATCGACCAGTCCGTCCTTGACCAATCCCAGCAAACACCCGTCCAGGGTCTGCATGCCCAGTTCTGCACCGGTTTGGATGTCGTGATAAAGGGAGTGAGTCTTCCCTTCCCTGATCATTGTCCTGATCGAGGGCGTAGCCGTCATCACCTCAAAGGCAGCTACTCGTCCCGTACCGTCCTGGAGCGGGAGCAGGGACTGCGAGATGACCGCCTGGAGCGTGACGCTGAGTTGTGTCCGGATTTGTGCCTGCTGCTCAGGATCGAAGACGTCGACGATGCGGTCGATGGTCTGAGCCGCATCCACCGTATGGAGCGTCGAAAAGACCAAGTGACCGGTTTCGGCGGCCGTGATCGCGAGCTGGATCGTTTCCAGGTCGCGCATTTCGCCGACGAGGATGACGTCCGGGTTCTGCCGCATGACGTGCCGCAACGCGTCCGCAAAGGAGTGGGTGTCCGTTCCAAGTTCACGCTGATTGATGACGGCGGTCTTGTCTTGGTGCACGTACTCGATCGGATCTTCGATCGTCATGATGTGCCTGCGCTCGCTCTCGTTGATGTGGTTGATGACGGCGGCCAGGCTCGTGGACTTGCCCGAACCGGTGGGCCCGGTCACCAAGACGAGGCCGCGCGGCAAGAGCGCGATCTTCTTGCAGACTTGAGGAAGGCGCAAGTCGTCGATCGTTCGAATCCTGTAGGGGATGAGCCTGAAGACGGCGCCAACCTTTCCGCGCTGCCAGTACATGTTCACGCGGAACCGGGCCAGACCGGGGATCGCGTAGGAAAGGTCGCACTCCTTGAAGTTGAAGAGGCGGTCTTTGCGCTCCTCGTTGAGAATGGCCAACAGCATCTCCTGGTGCTTCTCGGTCGGGATCGACGGTTCGTCGAGGCGCTGCAAGTCCCCGTTGATCCGCATGATCGGCGGATTGTCCGCCTTCAGGTGCAGATCGCTCGCGTCGACTTCGACGACCTTGTGCAGGAGTTCGTTGAGCTTGGACATGGCGGACGTACGCGTGATTCTATCCTACGCGCCGCCGCCAGCGAAATCGCTTCACTCGTGTTCGAGCTGGTCCTCGCGACCTTGAGTCCAATCGAATGAAGCTCGTCGGCCCCGTGAGCCACCGCGTTGCAGCACCGTAAAACTACGTGAGTTCGACTCGGGCCGAGTGTTGTCTTCAAGAATCGATTAATAATCCACCAGGGCTTATGAACAATTTCTCTCGCCTTGCGCTTGCCGGGCTCTCTGCCTTGGCCGTCGGGGAAGCACACGCTGCAAACGTCTACGTCATGTCCAGTGGATCACAGCAACAGGACACCGCGGTCGTCGCCGCGTTGGCTGCGGCGGGACATTCCTCCTTCATCGGTGACCAGTTCTCAAACTTTGACGGCAACGAGAATCTGACGGGTTTCGACTCGATCCTCCTACAGGTGAACTACAACTGGAACTCTCCGGACATGCCCGTTGCGGGCCAAAACCGGCTCGTTACATTTGTCCAGCAGGGCGGCGGCCTGGTTACGACCGAATGGGTGCTATGGGACATCTCTGCACAAGCTAAATTTCAGGTCCTGAACACCATTCTTCCTAGCGTAGCGACCGCGTCGTATAACGGAGACGCCTTCCACCACCTTGTCCAGGTGACGGCTGACACGATCATCAACTCGGGCATGCCCCTTGACTTCGAGATTCCCGGTGACAACGTGGCAGGCAGCGAGACAAACGTTCCGGACGTGAAACCCGGTGGCCTTGTGTTCTATTCCACTCTGAACAGCGGGAACTTCTGCGGACTGACCGGGTGGAATGCGGGACTCGGACGTGTCGCCCAGTTCTCACAGACCGTTGGGGAGGCCCACTTAGCCGATCCCCTCGGTTTTCGACTATTGGGAAACGTGATCGAATGGGTGTCTCACGGTGCCGCGGCCATTCAATTGAGCCCCGACACTGTGACCGTTCGAATCGGTCAGACCACATCAGGCGGCCTTGGCCAGATTTCGGACATTGACGGGCAGGTCATGAGAGTCTGCAAGTTCATCGTCGTCAACCAGCAGGTCGCCCCGGTCACTGTGGAAGTGGAGGGCGCATGCCCCTTCGGCAACCCTGCAACGATGCAATTCAGGACGTACTCGAGGCAAACCGTCTCCGGCGCTTTTCAGATGACTGTCGACCTCTACGACTGGAGCACCAACCTCTTCAGTACAACGGCAGTGCGAACCGACCCAATCGGTACAAACTTCAAGGCGGTTGCAGTGAATGCGAACGCTCCGGTTTCCCGATTTGTCAGCGGCTCCGGCCGCGTCAAGGCGCGATATCGTGTCAAGCAAGCTGGGCCAGGAGCCTCCTCGGCTTGGTGCAACGACCTTGACCAAGCCGTATGGTTCGTCAAGCCATGAACTGACAAAAAGAACGAGGCGCCGGAATTCTCACTCTGGCGCCCTTTTTGTTTGCTGCGATTTCTTAGCGGCGGAGCATCTGCTTCAGCTCGGACACGATGCCAGCGTAGTTGATCGCGACCTCTTCGGAGATGATCCCTGCCTTGACATAGCGGGCGAGGCCCTGGTTCATCGTCTGCATGCCCCAGAAGCCGCCCTCATTCATCAGGTGGTAGATGTCGCCGAAGTGGCCGTCTTCGATCGCCTTCGAGACGGTCGGGGTGCAGATCAGGATCTCCGGCACGACGACGCGGCCCTGGCCATCCGCTCGGGGAACGAGCTTTTGAGCGATGATGGCCCGGAGCGAGTTCGCCAACCGCTGACAAAGGTGGACTTTCTCGTGCGGCGGGAACATGTTGATGATACGGTCGAGCGTTTCGTACGCAGACGCCGTGTGAACCGTCGAAAAGACCAAGTGGCCCGTCTCACCGGCTTGGAGCGCGGTGTGCATGGTGACGATGTCGCGCATCTCACCAACGAGAATGACGTCGGGAGCTTCTCGGACGACAGCGCGAAGAGCCGGCATGAAGTCTTCCGTGTCAATTCCGATCTCGCGCTGGCTAAAGTACGCGGTCTTGTCCTCGTGGACGATTTCGAGCGGGTCC
>JAFDWS010000001.1:204927-208918 GCA_018268375.1 Armatimonadota bacterium
CGTCGTCGTCTTGCCAGAACCGGTCGGCCCCGTACAAAGGATCAAGCCCTGTCGGTGCTTGGTCTGCTCCGCCAAGACGGTCGGCAGGCCGAGCTCTTCAAGGTTACGGATGCGGGCGGGAATGATCCTCATGACGGCGGCAGGGCCACCGCGCTGGCGGTACACGTTCGTTCGGATACGCGCCTTGCCTTCGAGCTCGAACGCCAAGTCCATTTCGTTCGTGTCTTCGAACCGCGCCTTCATGCGCTCGGTCATGACCGAATAAAGGAGCCGGATAATGTCCTCTTCTTTCAGAACGGGCCATTCGCCCGGCAAGTCTTTGATGGAGCTGAACTGCTTCATCATCGGCTTGTGGCCGACTTTGATCATTACGTCTGAAGCGGTGACATCATAGCCCGCCTGGATCAAGTCCCTGATTTGAATAGAAGCCGCGTCTCGCATCGGTCAGTCACGTCCTTGGGTAGCGCGGCGCGAGGCTGAGGCGGCCCGGCCGGCGAGCCCGAAGTATACCAACGCCGCTCCCGCGATTCCTGCAAGGGCGACCAACCCGAGCGTCAGCGTGGCCGGCGGTCGTTGTTCTTGCTTTGGAACAGCCTTCTGGACGGGGGTCGGCGGTACGTACTTGTCGGGGATGACCAGGTCGTTGGGCACCTGGGTGAGGGCCAGAATCCGATACTCGATCCCCTTCGGATCCTTGCTGAAGTGGGCTTTTACAATCACCTTGTCCGAAGCGTAGTCCTGGATCGTTTGCTTCTCGACCGGCTCTTCGCCCTCCAATGTGACCATGAACGAAGTCAAGGTGTGGGGCGCAGGCGCGCCAAGAAAGGACCTGACGATGTTCTGGAGACGGACCTGGCCCTTCTCCCGGTCGATGATGTGGTCCGTCGCAAAACTGGCGCGGACGAACCGAAACCGTTCGTCTTCTCCGCTGAATGTGACGGCCAAGCCCCTCGCGTCTGAGCCGAGCGAAGTCCCCAAGGCCTCACACTGGGTCTTCAGGAGATCCATCGGGTAGGCCTTGGAAGCCACCGTCACGCTCACCATGTCCGCTCCGATCGGGTGCTTCCGCACATTCACGATAATCTGAGGTGCGGTCTTCTCAGGGTCGTTGTCGGCCTTTCCCTGGGGAGTGGCCAAGAGGGGAAACACCGCTATTCCAACGGTGAGCAAAGCGCGGAGCACGAGGAAAACTTACCCGTAGAAAGGGACACGCCGAGAGTCCCGGTGCAAAACCGTCAGGAGATCTCGGACGTTTTAATAGGGAACTGGGAACGTTTGGGCCTGATTCAACCGTCTGATATCAAATTAGACCCGGACGGAAATCTGGGCCAAGTGCTAGAATCGCACGCCCTAGCTGCATCGCCTTATGGAAGAACTTGAAATCGAAGCCTCACAGCCGCTGCTCCTCACCGCAGAAGGCCACAAGCGCCTGCAAGACGAACTCACGCACCTCACCACAAACAAGAGGGCAGAGATCGCCGAGCGAATCCGTGAGAGCAAGGACCACGGTGAATATAGCGAGGACAACAACGAGCTTGACGAGGTCAAGATGGAGCAAGCGATCGTGGAAGAGAGGATCAACAGCCTCAAGGCCGTGCTCGCGAGTTCAGAAATCTTGAACACCAAGCAGATTCCCACCGACTACGTGGGGCTTGGCTCCCGGGTCAAGGTCGAAGACAGGGACCGTGGGTTCGACTTTGAGGTCAGGCTGGTCGCCAGCGTCGAGGCTGATCCCGACAAGGACTTGATCAGCGACGAGTCGCCTATGGGACAGTCCCTGCTGGGACTCAAAGTGGGCGACGTCGCCGAGTTCGAGGCCCCCGCCGGTAAGATCAAGTACGAAATCGTCAAGATCTCCCGCTGACGTCTCAACACCCGTTGTCGAGCCGTCGATTGCGATCAGGGTGACATTCCAGGCCCTCGCTTCAGTATAGTGAATCGCTCGGACGTTCACTCATGGCGCAATCCGGAACCTTGCCTGGCGCAACTAGCAAGCCTCAAATCCCGCTAGCCGTCTTCATCCTCATTGTCGCGGGCTTCTTCGCGACGACCCTTCCGCAGCCAGCGGTACTCGGCAACCTTCCGCTCAGAAACCTCCTTCTCACTGAATTGGGCGTCAAGGAGACGGCCATGTCGGGGTTCTTCTTCGCGGTTGGGCTTCCCTGGTACTTCAAGCCCTTTGCCGGCATCCTGACCGACGCCTTCCCGCTCTTTGGCTCCCGGCGCAGGACGTACATCGTCCTGAGTTGCCTGCTTGCCGCTTTGTCTTGGCTTGCCATGGGGTTCGTGCCTCACTCCTACAACACGATCCTTCTGATTGGCATCGTCGTGAACACGTTCATGGTCATCGCCAGCACAGTGATGGGCGCGTACATGGTCGAAGCCGGGCAAACATACGGTGCCACAGGCCGTCTCGCAGCCACAAGGCAATTCATCCAGAACGTCTGCACGCTCATTAATGGGCCCCTCGGCGGCTTCCTTGCTTCGGGAGCGTTTGCCATCGCCACAGGCAGCGCGTCCATCCTTGTCGCGCTCCTCATTCCCTTCGCTTGGTATTACTTGAGAAAAGAGCCAGAGGCTCAGGCCGACACGGACAAACTGGCTGTGGCCAGCCAGCAGATGAGGACGATCTTCACCTCAAAGACACTGTGGGGGGCGGCCGCTTTCATGTTCCTCCTCTATGTGGCCCCGGGCTTCAGCACCCCGCTCTATTTCAAGCAGAAGAACCTGTTGCACTTCACCGACCAAATGATCGGTAACCTGGGTACCCCGGCCGGTGCTTGTGGAATCCTTGCCGCCGCCGCCTATGGGCTGCTATGCAAAAAGCTGACGCTCAGGCCGCTTCTCTACATCGGTGTGGCCGGAGCCGCCGTCGGCGCGATCTTCTTCTATTTTTACTCTTCCTATGGCGCTGCGCTCGCGATCGAGAGCCAGAACACCTTCTTTTTCACCCTGGCTGAACTCGCGGTGATGGACCTCGCCTTGAGGGCGACACCGAAAGGGTGCGAGGGCTTCGGCTTCTCCCTCCTCATGAGCGTCCGCAACCTTGCCCTATTCGGCACAGACATCCTTGGCTCCTACCTTGCCGAGAAGCAACATTGGCCCTTTGAAAGGCTCGTCGCGCTGAACGCAGGCTCAACGGCCGTGGTCCTCCTGTTCATCCCTCTGCTGCCAAAGGCACTCGTCACCAAGAGCGATTCCTCGACGGTTCCCGCCGAAGTCGTTGAAGTAGCCCTTGATCCTATGGAGCGCCAGGCAGAGAAATAGGGCCTGAGGTCTCTCCAGGGGTGTGCTAACATAGCCACATCCCCCTCGCGCCGCAAGGCAAGAGCGGCCGGAACAGTTTGGAGCAACAAAATGAGCGGTGAAAGGACGCCCTTGCCCGACATCAAAGGACGCGGTATTTCCGGGTTCTATCGCGATGTCACCCGAGAGATGAAGCACGTCACCTGGCCCACCCGCCAAGAGGCAATCCGCCTCACGGGCGTCGTCCTTGGTGTCTGTGGCATGCTCGCGCTGATCCTGACCGCCGCATCCTGGGTCCTTGAAATGGGCCTCAAGCTGCTGCAGATCGGAGGCAAGTAAGCGTGGCACGGAGTTGGTACGCCGTCCACACCATCGCGGGTCACGAGAACAAGGTCCGTGAACTCCTCCAGCGCCGTGCAGAGGTCGAGCACCTCTGGGGTTACGACGTGTTCGAGATCCTGATCCCGACTGAGCAAGAGCTGACCACACGCGCTGGCAAGCGCCGTTTGGTCGACCGCAAGGTCTTCCCGGGCTACATCTTGGTCCTCATGAACATGACGGACGACACGTTCAAGCTGGTGAAGAACACGTCCGGTGTCACTGGCTTCGTTTCGAGCGGAAACCGCCCCATCCCTCTGGAGCAATACGAGGTCGACCGAATCCTCAACAACCTTGAGAACTCGAAGGAGGCACCCCGTGTCGCCTTCGTCAAGGGAGATGTCATCCGCGTCATCGAAGGGCCGTT
>JAFDWS010000001.1:208944-217695 GCA_018268375.1 Armatimonadota bacterium
GGAGAAGCTCAAGGTCATGATCTCGATCTTTGGCCGTGACACCCCTGTCGAGCTTGACTTTCCCCAGGTCGAAAAGATGTGACGAGGCCTTGATGCCTCGACATTCGTCTATCATTTCATAATGCCGACCCTGATGGAAGAACAGTCCGTCTGGTCTGTGTTCCCTGCCTCACCAACGGCGGTCGCCCGTTTGGAACGAGAACTCGCGCTACCGCGCGTTCTCGCTGCTGTCCTTTGCGCGCGGGGCCTGGACGATCCCGCCGCCGCCGACAAGTTCCTCAAACCGAGCCTGGACGACCTGTACGACCCACAACTCCTACCCGACTACGAGCCAGCTGTCCGAGCCATTCTCGGGGCCAAAGAGCGAAGCGAGACCATCTATGTCCACGGGGACTACGATGTCGACGGCGTCACCAGCACAGCCCTCTTCACCCGCTTTCTGAAGCGAATTGGCTGCCAGGTCGTTCCGCACGTCCCGCACCGAACCAAAGAGGGCTATGGCATCCACCTGGATGCCGTGAAATGGGCTCAGGATCAGGGGGCCAAGCTGTTTCTCACCTGTGACTGTGGTGTGAGCGCCCACGAACAGGTGAAGGCCGCTAACGAGGCGGGAATGACGGTCGTGGTGACGGACCATCACCTCGTTGGCGACACCTTGCCCGAGGCCGCCGCCGTCGTCAATCCCCACCGGACTGATTCCCAATACCCCTGGCCCGAGCTCTCAGGCGTGGGCGTTGTCTTCAAGCTTTGTGCGGGGCTGACGGCAGAACTCGGCCACCGGCCGGACCAGTTCTACCGCGCCTTTCTCGACCTCGCCGTCCTGGGGACGGTAGCGGACGTCATGCCGCTCCTTGACGAGAACCGGATCATCACGAAGTTCGGGCTCGAACAGCTTTGTGAGAGCAATAAGGTTGGCGTGCGCGCCCTTCTCAACGTCAGCAATCTGACAGGCAGGGACAAGCTCACGGCGCGGAACATCGGCTTCCAGCTTGGGCCGCGCATCAACGCTGTAGGAAGGCTTTCAGACAGTGCAGTAGCTCTCGACCTGCTCCTCACCGACAGCATCGCGGAGGCGGCCAAGATCGCGCGAGACCTGGACATCGTGAACGAAGAGCGTAGGGCCGAGCAGGCTCGGTGCGTCGAGATGGCTTCCGAGCAGGTCCTGAGCAAAGGCCTTCACGAGAACTACACGATGCTCGTCGCCGACGAATCCTGGCACCCAGGGGTCATTGGGCTCATAGCAGGCAGACTGGTGGAGCGCTATCGGCGTCCCACCTTTGCCGTCACGCTTCAGGATGGGGTCGCCAAGGGATCTGCCCGCTCGATCCCCGGGTTCGACCTCGGCGAAGCGATCCGCAGCCACCGCCACCTTCTGCTCAGCGGGGGCGGGCACCAGATGGCTGCGGGGTTCTCGACCCGGGAACAAGACCTTCCCGAGCTGGAAGCGGCACTAGAAACCTACGCCCGCTCTACGCTGGCCCCAGACGCCTTTGTCCAGCGAGTAGCGATCGACGTCGACGTTGAAGCCAGCGAGTTGAGCGCGATGAACGCCAAGTCGCTGTCCTTGCTCGAGCCCTTCGGCACCGCCAACCCCGAGCCGGTCTTTGCTTGCAAGGACGTGACAGTGACGGGTGTGACCCCCACGTCCAACCCCGAGCACGCCAAGGTCGACTTGATGACCACCGACGGCAAGCGGTTTGCCATGGCTTTTGGATTTGGAGAGGAACTGGCCGAGAATCCGCCTCAAGGGCCGGTCGAAGTCGCTTTTACGACCGAAGAGAGCACCTTCAATGGCACCACCACCTTCCGATGGATCCTTCAGGCTGTTCGGCCAAGCTAGTCTTGCGTGCCGACGATCACCGAGACTTCAGACTCTTCGCCCTGCCTCTTGATCTTCAAAACGATCTTGTCCCCAACGTTGTGGTTGAACAAGGCGATCGCGAACTCCACGGGGTTGTGAATGACCTGTCCGTCGGCTTCTTTGACGATGTCGCCGGGCTGAATTCCCGCGAGACTGGCAGCGCCACCAGCCAACACTTCCTCAATCAGAGCACCCGGCTCGGCACTTGCCTTGAAGAACAAGCCGACGCTGGGATGCTTGACCTTGTGTTCAGGGCTCAAGAACCCTTTGACCACCCGATCGAGCACGGCCGGACCAAGTGAATAGGCCACCGTCATGCCCTGGGGGCCGTACTGGGAGCGCTTTCCTGTCAGCTCGACCGAGTCGGCACTCGCCAGGGTCGACTTTTGGGCCGCGACGGCTTTACCCGGCGAAGAAGTTTGGTTGTTCGAGCTCAAGGTCGCTCCGAGCACGCCGACCAGTGCACCTTGGGCATCGAAAACGAGTGCTCCGCCGATCGGAACAACGTTGGATTCAAGCCGAATTTCGGAGAGAGGTGCATAGCGCAGCGACGGCCGCATCTGGCCAACCTTCTCGTCCGAAACGAACTCGCCTTTGACCGGCCCGACGGCCGTCACTGCGAGGAGTGGCGCTCCCGGGGCGGTCTTCGCCGCCACCTGGACGCCGCCTTGACCAGTAGAAACCCAGTTTTCGGCGCGAAGCAAAGCAAGCTGGGTCTGATCATCAACTGCCACAACGGTCAAGAGAACCGCCTGGTTGTCGCCGTACCGACCCATGAGTGGCCGGATATTGGTGCTGTCCTTGTGGGTCAGGAAGTACCCACGGCTATCAATGAGGACGCCAAGGCCCGGGTTTTGCCCGACCGCGTCGATACGAACGACGCTCGAGCGCACTCTCACCCAGGCAGGATCGACCACGGCAGCTTGCTGCTGCCCCATCGCAAGCAGGGCAAGACCGGCTTTAACCGCCAAAGACAACATCTCGAGGAACTGATACCTCCTTGGCGCTCGCAGCGCCGGTCTCCGGGCTCTTCGTGTCAGTCACGACAACCATGGCGGGCGCCCCCGCAAGCGAGGCTTCACGCAATCCTGACCCCGCAGGTGCTGCCGGCATGCTTGCTTCCTTGGTCGAAGCACCGCCGGATCCACCAGTCACGAGAGCTTCCGTTTTCTCAGCGCGGATACCGAACTCGTTGGCGACCTTCACAGCGTTCTTGATCTCTTCTGCGTCGCTCACGGAGCGGTGCCGGGGCACACGCTCTGACTTCGACCGAAAGGCAACAGGGGAGTTAGAAGTCTGGTCCTCAGGCACAACGATCGGGTTCGCGGGCTCGGTAGCGGCCACAGAGTCTTCGCTTCGATCGACCGATGGCGCCACCGGTTGCTTTGCCTGTGGCTGTCTGGAAGCGACCGTGTTCAATGAGATGGGGCGATCCTGCTGGGGATTGCCCTTCAAGAGCAGGAAGGCTCCAAAAGCGGCGGCTGCGGCCAGGGGCGCGTACCAGAGTGGGAACCTCTGGGGCCTGCGGGGGGCAGCACTTCGGAGGACGGCCGATCTCAACCTCTCTGTCGTGAGCTGACATTCCGGAACTTCTCGAAGTTTCCTCAAGCCTTGCTTCAAGTCCACAAGAGACTGGAGTTCCTCACGCTGATCGTAAGAAGAAGCGGCCATCAGTGCGGCCTGGGCGCTTTCATCGCCGTCGAACGCGATTTCAATCAATTTGTCGAGGTCTTTCAAGCTGACGCCTCCGTTTCCATGAGACTCAACACCCGGTCTCTCAGGGCCCTTCTAGCCCGCAGCACCCTCAGCTTTGCGCCTCCTACGGTGCACCCGAGAAGCTCGGCCATGTCCTTGTAATCCATTTCTTCAATGTCGCGCAACACGATCACGTTGCGATGGTGTTCAGGCAACGCTGCCAGGGCCTTGCGCAACGCCGCCACCCTTCTGTCTGATTCCAGGTTTTCGACGGGATCGTCCACGTTCCCTACCGTCATCCAAGCCAAAGCGCCTTGTGAGCCTGACTCTTGGGTCTCAAGCGCTTGCCGGCGTTGGCTCATCCTCGCCCGGTCGGTCGCCAAGTTCGTCGCGATGCGAAGCAGCCAAGTCGTGAACTTGGCCTCGTCGCGGTACCTGTGAAGGTTCTGGTAGGCCCGGACGAAGACTTCTTGGGTCAAATCTTCAGCGTCGTCCCGTCGGTTGGACATCTGGTAGACGAACCGGTAAACGAGGTTCCGATGGCGCTCAAAGAGGCGCTCAAAAGCTGAAAAGTCGCCTTCTCGTGCCTCGGCAACCAATGCTTCGTCGCTGTCGCGCTCAAACCTCGCCTCCATCGACGCGCTTTTCAACGGCACTTTCAGATCCAACCTCAGTGCGTTCCTCGCTACCATCTTACTCAGTCAGACGGTTCGAGAGGGCCGCTGTTTCATCCTGACGCACGCCAGGACCCACAAGGTTCCGTTACCTATCGGTGCGTGAGCCAAAGGCGCGTAGATTTGCCGTCACTCCAGCTTCTTTCGGCCAAACCAGAATTCACCGGTGAAGTTCCAACCCTGCGAGCTTTGCGGGGTCTCCGTCCAGGTGACGTAAAGGTACTTGTCGTCTGCACAGCAACAAATGAAGTCCAGGGGCGGGCGCAGACAGGTCACCGTCTTGGACACCTGCTCCGAGTCGCCAAACTCCTCGGAGTTCGATTTCGCCGTCGCCGTCCGAACGTGCCAACGGTCGAACGCCTTGCCGTCCAAGGTTCCTTGCCCGTCACGGTCGTCCTGCCAAACCATGTGCAAGCGACCTTTCGCATCAAAGGCAGCCCATGAAAGGCACTGCATGTAACTCGGGTAGTTCTCCTCCGCAACCCGCTTCTTGTTGTACGCAAGCGCCGCTCTCTTCAACTCCTCGGGGGAAACGACCGGCGAGGCAGGGCCCCAAGTCTTGCCACCGTCATGGCTCCGGCGCGTGAAGACCAGCAGGCAAGGCATGATCCTGCCCTGCGAAACGACCTGCTTGTAGTTCATGAAGAAGCCACAGACTTCGTCCTCACCGTAGCACGCCAGTCCACCAAGCATCCAACGCTCCTGGACGTCGGCACCCTCAATCTTGTCGACAGTCCCCAAGGTGGTGTGGCCCTGCCAGCTCTTGCCACCGTCGGTGGAGTACGCCACCTTGTACGCGTCCACCTTGTCGTAGTCCTTGCTTGTCGTCCAGAGAGCGTAGAGCTTTCCTCCCTTTGTCGAAACCATATGCGGATCGACGGGATAGTCGCCCGGTGCCTCCTTGTCGACCCTGCCCATCTCTGACCAGGACAGGCCGTCGTCGGTCGACTTCGATACGAAGACGCCCTTCGACTTCGGACCGCCGATATAGCCGTCCGAATAAACTAGATACACCGCTCCCGTCTTCTCGTCGGTGGCTGGCCACTCTCGATCCAGCGGTCTGCCCGGTATTCCCTTCCCTTGCTCCCAGTTCTTGCCGTAGTCGCTGACCTTCCAGGTCGCCATGCCCGCCGTACTCATGGGATACATGTAGGTGACGACCGCCTTTCCGTTCGGCCGGGCGTAGACCACCATGTCTCCGAGAGAATTGTCGAACACTTTGGGCTCTCCAAAGGTCGCCCCCCAATCGCGGCTGACGATCGCCTGCACCGGGATGTGCGAGGACACGTACACGGTTCCCTTTCCGTCCGTCGAGACGTATGTCTCGCCACCGCTACCCAGCTTCTTAACGTCCTCCCACTGGGCAAACGTGACGGAGTGAAGGGCGACAACGACGAGGCAAGCGAGAACGCGGTCCAATGGTGTTTTTCTCCTGAAGACGACCCTCGCGAGAAGGGCCGTCGTAAGTATGACGGTTATAACCCGAGCAGAGTCACGGCTCACATGCCGACTCCGGCATAGCGCCTCATGCCCCGCGTCCACAACGCCTTGAAAAGCACGAGCGAGAGGCCAATCCAAGCGACTTGCATGGTCAGGATCCAGGGAATCTGCGCCGCATCCGCTTTGCCGACCAAAATCTCGGTGGGAGCTCCCGTCGTGTAATAGAACGGAAGGAACTTCGCCGCCTTGGAAGCCCATTGAGGCAACAGGGCGAGCGGAAACAGTTGCCCGCTCAAGAACAGCATGGGAAAGTAGTAGAGCTCGAAGATGGTCTGCGCCTCTTCCGTGAAGAGGGCGATCATCGCCATGGCGGTCACGAGGGTCACGCTTACAAAGTGGCCAAGCAGCACCGATGTCCAGAACTCCCAGCCCAAATGAAGTTGCACCGGGCCGGTCGCTCCTGTATAGCTGACAAGGAAGACCAAGAACCAGGGGAAGAAGATGCCGCTCCGCACGAGCCGCCACGCAAAATTGCGAACGACAATGTAGAGCATATAAGGCACGGGTCGGATAATGTGAGAGGAGAAAACACCCTCCCGGATCTCCATGCTGATGTCCCACATGAAGTGGCACACGATGAAGCTCGAGATCATGAGGGTGCAAAGGTAATAGGCGACGAACTGGCCGCTGGTGTAGCCTTGAATGGCCCCACCTTTGCTCGCGGCGAGCCAGACGACGGGCATGGTGATGGCGTTGGCCACGTCGGTCAGAACCCAAATGACGCCTGCCGCCTTGTAGGCGAGGCCGTCTTGAATGCAGACCTTGAACAGTCCGGAGCATTGGCGCCATGTCCGGGTCAAGGTGCTCGACACCATGCCGGTATACCTGCCGGCACGAATCCGACGCTGTTTGTTACGGCACCGAGCCGGTGCATAATTGGTGGTGTCGGAGGTGTTCGTCTTGCTGGCCAGAAACATCCTTTTTGCAGTCGCAATCGGCGTCTCTTCGTTTGCCCAGGCTCAGCGCTACCATTTTTCGATCGATCCCGAGACGACCTTCACACGGGGTGCCGTAGAAATCCGCCTGGCGACCGAAGGCAAGCTTTTCGGAGACTTCGACCCAACGAACAACCCTAACGGTAGCCGCACGGCGACTGGCCTTCAGGGAGACATTGGCCCGACTCTGAACACCGCGATCCAGGCGAACTCAACCCTGTGTTTTCGCTCGCGACTGCCTGTGCGGACCTCGGGGACGTTCGACCTCGCCGTCGACCTCGACAATAAGACCGCGTCCCTGTCGAACTATGTCGTTGAGCGCATTACTGATTCGCCGCTCGTCATGGACGGCACCTGCACTCTGAATGCGGCTCCATTCCGCCTCGCATCGCCAGAATTGAAGTTTGAGGCCACCCCGCCTCCCTTCTCCATCGGCTCTATGGAACTGGCCAGCATCAGGATCCGGCAGAGGCAAGGGGTGCGAACGGGCCCTATCACGATGACGACGGACGGCTATTACCGGATCAGCATCACGTTCATGGCGGACGTCCAAATGGACATCCTCGATCTGCGGCAGTCAGGCCCGGTCACCTTCCCGTTGGCATGCTCGCTGGTCGGGAATTTCATGCCTGATTCGGAGAACGCGATCTTCGGCTACCCAATGGCCGAGGGCGGCGACAATCTCAGCCGCAAAGTTGATATTCCGCTCGAGGACTTCCCTCTTGACTTGCCAGTTTCGGACAAGGACTCGGTGCGCGTCCGGCTCCAGCCGACAGTCAAAGAAATCTCCTTCGCGATCAACGGGATGCGGCAGTTCCGCGCCAAGGGAACGCCAATGGCTTGGGCGTCACGTTGATGGTGCCGGATGGCTCGGCACCTCGCACCACTCCGGGTCTGAACCTTGGCTAGAAAGTTCGTTGTTTGGGCAGGTGTCGCGGTCATCTCAGTAGTTGGCCTCGCCGCATGCTCGCTCATCTTTCTTAGGGCGACGGTCTTGAAGAGCACGGAGACGCTCCTGGACACTGTCCCGAATAGTTCGGGAACCTGCCGCGCCTATTTGGTCCAAAACTATGCCGGAGGCGGAAACGGCAGCCTGGACTACGAGATCCGAATCGGTGGAAAATCTACACGATGGCAGGCGGCAGAGCCGATCGGCAGATTCTCTTATGTGCGAACCGCCGGTTCAACGTTTCCGATGATCCTGACGTGGCGACGGGATTTCGTGCTCGAGATTTCGTACGACTTTGCGGAGGTCGAAGGTTTCAAGAACACGTGTTATGTCAATGGCACCCGGACATTTGTGGGTACCCGGGCTATGGTCGTCCTTGTGCCCCGCGACCTTGAGAAGTCCACTCATCCGTGGTGGGAATAACCAGGTTCGGAAACCTGCTCAACACCAAGGGTAAGGAACGCCTAGCTGAGTTTGCGAACGGCCTCGACGACGTTGTCCAGGTCAGGAATGCATTCCAGTTCCAAAACTCGCGCATAAGGCATCGGGACGTTCAAGCCTCCGACCCTTCCGACCGGCGCGTCCAAATCGTCGAAACACTCTTCGCCGATCCGCGCTGCGATCTCCGCTCCGAATCCGCCCGAACGCCAGTCTTCATAGGCGACCAACGCTCGGTGCGTCTTCCGCACGCTCGCGAAAATTGTCTCGGTATCGAGCGGAAGCAAAGAGCGTACGTCCACGACCTCGCAGTCAATGCCGTCGGCGGCCAGTTTCTCGGCCGCAGCCAGATTGACTTGGGTCATGCGGCTGTAACCAACAAGGGAGACGTCCTTGCCCTCTTTAAGCACCTGCGCCTTGCCAAATGGCACGCTAAAGTCTTTGTTGTCGGGAATGGCTCCCTTGAGCGTGTACAACCCGGGGTTCTCGGTGAAGATGACCGGGTTATCGTCCCAGATGGCCGTCTTCAGCATTCCGTATGCGTCCCCCACGGTTGAGGGGGCCACGACCTTGAGACCGGGGACGTGCGCGTACCAGCCCTCCAGCGAGTGCGAGTGCTGGGCTGAGAGCTGCTTGGCGGCGCCGCCCGGGCCACGGACGACCAATGGCACCTTGGCCTGCCCACCCGTCATGTAGTGG
>JAFDWS010000001.1:217738-218313 GCA_018268375.1 Armatimonadota bacterium
GGACATCGTCATCATCTCGACAATGGGTCGGAGCCCGACCATGGCCGCACCAATGGCGATGCCGGTGAATCCAGGTTCGACAATCGGAGTGTCGACGACCCGTCGCTCACCGTACTTGGGCCAGAAACCCTTCGTCACCTTGAAAGTGCCCTCGTAGCGGCCGATGTCTTCTCCGATGAGGAACACGTCGGGGTTGCGCTCCATCTCCTCATCAATGGCAATGTGGATGGCGTCGCGGTAGGTGGTCTCGATGACGGCGGACATAGTGGTTTTGTCTCGTTTGGCGCCGTTGCCCCGCGAGGAACCCAGGATACCTTTGCGCGAGGTCGCACAGGAGTGAAGTCCCCTTCGGGCTGAGGCTCCCGACAAAGAAGAATCCGGCCGGATACCCTGCGGTGCCCGGCCGGATCGTGGGGACGGTCCTGGTCTAGCTGAAGAACCCGACGGAGCGGGCGAGGCGTACGTCGTCGCCTCCAGTTAGCTCGTCGAGGTCCTTCAAGGTGAGCTCGCGGTTCTGGTGGTCTTCCACCGTCACCTTCAGGCCCAGCGAGCGGAGTTCGTTGACCAAGATCTTG
>JAFDWS010000001.1:218501-462593 GCA_018268375.1 Armatimonadota bacterium
GCGTGGATCTTCTCGTCGGCCAAGTGCTCAAGCTTCAGCATGTAGATGATGCCGACCGTCATCGGGTTCGGCAGTTGATCACCGGTAACGCCGTCGCGCAAGACCGACTTGCAGGAGTGAGGATCGAGGCCAGCGCGCTTGAAGACGTTCGTCTTGATGTTCGCGATGATCCCCGCGTAGACCTTGTCGTCAGCTTTGTACGCCGGACCCGACTCGATCTCCTCCTCGGGCTCCCAGGTCTCCCACTCGACGTTGACCAGGTCGTTCGCCTTCCTCGTGGAAGGAGCAGCGACGACCCGGCTGATGCGCTCGATGTTGGCTTGGTCCAGCGTCCGAAGCTTTTCTTCGATCGCAGCGACCATGGTCTCAAGGTTCGCACCGGGTTTGAACTTGATGCCAAGACCCAGTTCCGCGTTCACATAGCCTTGCAGCATTTCGGAGCGCAGATGCTCCGCCAGCCGCTCGACCTCTTCCAGAATCTCTTCTTCCGTTGCGCCTTCGAACGCCGGGCACTCGTAACGAACGCCCATGTTCTTGCCGACGAAGCCGAGGTGGGTCTCCAGGATCTGACCGATGTTCATGCGGCTCGGAACACCAAGCGGGTTCAGGACGATGTCCACCGGCGTGCCGTCCGCGAGCATCGGCATGTCCTCGACCGCAGCGATGCGGCTGATGACACCCTTGTTGCCGTGGCGGCCAGCCATCTTGTCGCCGACCATGATCTTGCGCTTTTGGGCCACGTGGACCTGAACGCTCATGTTCGTACCGGCAGGAAGCTCGTCACCCGCGATCTGAAGAAGGGCGCTGTCGCACCGGTCGCAGACCAAGCGCTCGCGCTTCTTCGACTCCTTGTACATGTGGCCGCAACCCGTACAGTTGTACTTGTACCGGCTGAATACCTTCACGTCGACAACGATGCCCTTTTCGCCGTGCGGCAGCCGCAGCGAGACATCGCGGGTCTCTTCGGCCTTCTTGCCGAAGATCGCAATGATCAACCGCTCTTCCGCGGTCATCTCGGTCTGTCCCTTGGGAGCGACCTTACCGACCAGAATGTCTTCCGGCCGGACCTCCGCACCGATGCGGATGATGCCGTTCTCGTCGAGGTCCTTCAAGGCGTCCTCGCCGACGTTCGGAATGTCCCGCGTGATCTCCTCGGGGCCCAGTTTGGTGTCGACAGCTTCCGTCTCGTGTCGCTCGATGTGGATCGAGGTGTAGACGTCGTCCTTCACCAATCGTTCGCTGAGGATGATCGCGTCCTCATAGTTGTAGCCTTGCCACGGCATGAAGGCGACCATGACGTTCTGGCCCAGCGCTAGGCGACCATCGTCACACGTGGCGCCGTCAGCAAGCGGGTCTCCCTTGAGCACTCGCTCGCCAGGGGCGACCACCGGGCGATGGGTGAAGCAGGTCGTCTTGTTCGACTGGAACATGTGGAGCAAGCCGTACGTGTCCTCGCCGCCGTCGTCGGCGGTGATACGAATCTCCTTGCTCGTCACGTAGCTGACCGTCCCGTCCCGCCGTGCTCGCACCGATGCGCCCGAGTCGATGGCGGCCCGTGCCTCATGTCCGGTGCCGACGATCGGCGCGTTACTGCGCAAACAGGGAACGGCTTGGCGCTGCATGTTCGCACCCATGAGGGCGCGGTTCGCGTCGTCGTTCTCCAAGAACGGTATCAGCGAGGTCGCGACCGAAATGATCTGAACCGGGCTCACGTCCATCAGGTCGACGCGCGCTTTGGGGACTGACGGGTACTGCGCACCGCCGAACTGCTTGTCGCCACCCGGACAGCGGACTGTCACGATGTCGTTGACAATCAGACCTTTGTCGTCCAAATCCGTGTCAGCCGGCGCGATCCGCATGTTGTAGTCGTCGTTGGCCGTGAGGTAGACGATCTCCTCCATGACCACGCCGTCCACGACGCGCCGATAGGGCGTCATGATGAAGCCAAACTCGTCGACCCGGGCGTGGGTCGTGAGCTGGCTGATCAAGCCGATGTTCGGGCCCTCAGGGGTCTCGATCGGACAGATGCGTCCGTAGTGCGACCGGTGGACATCGCGGACTTCGAGCTTCGCGCTCGTCCGCTGCAGACCACCAGGGCCAAGACTCGAGAGCCTGCGCTTGTTGGTCAGCTCGCTCAGCGGGTTTGTCTGGTCCATGAACGTGCTGAGCTGGTTGCTGCTGAAGAAGCTCTTGATGCTCGCGCTGACCGGCTTGACGCTGAGGATGATGCTCGGCAACAAGTTGTCCTGGTCGGCGCTCGTCATGCGTTCGCGAGCCACCTTCTCCATGCGGACGAAGCCAAGGCGAAGCTGGCTGGCCAGGAGCTCACCGACTGAGCGGACGCGCTTGTTCTTGAGGTCGTCAATGTCGTCGTGCTCGACCTCTTTGCGGAGGTACGGCCCCATCGCCATGATCGTGCCCCACAAGTCTTCGCTCGTTAGGTTGCGGATATTGAGCGGCACGTTCAAGCCGAGCCGCTGGTTCAGGAAGCGTCGGCCGACCTTGCCAAGGTCGTAGCGGCGCATATCGAAGAACAGGCTGAAGACGAGCTGCTTGGCCGCGTCCTCGTTGGCCGCCTCGCCCGGGCGCATCCTTCGGTAGATATCGAGGATCGCTTCGCGGGTGTTCGCGGTCTTGTCGGCAGCGAGGGTCGCTTCGACCAAGTCTTCCAGAGCCAGGACGTGAAGGCTCGGCAAAGCGAGCGACGCGACCTTGGTCGCAGTGTCCTGGTCCATCCGTTGCATGGCACCGACGACCACTTTATTGCCGTCTTTGATCTCGGTGAGAGAGCGCTTGCCGACGAGGTCGTCGGCGCTCGGGCTTTCCAGCACCTGCTCGGTGCCGAACGCCCAATACATCTCCTCCGTCGTCCCGAGCGGCGTCTCCGTGAGAGTCTCGAGCTCCCTTTGGGCGGCTGTCAGGCCGTCAAAGACTTGTTGGGACACCATCGTGCCCTTCTCCAAGATCACTTCGCCAGTGTCGGGATCGGCCAACGGCTCGGAAAGCTTTTTGTGAAGGGAGTCCGCCATTTTGCGGATCTGCCGGTCACGACCTTTGTCGAAACCGTGAAGAGCCTTCATCAACTGCGTGATCGGCAGCTTTTTGGTCTGGGAAATCTGGGTGTTGACAACGCCGTTAGAGTCGTTCTCGATCTCGAGCCACGGCCCTTCGCTCGGAATCACGCGGGCACGGACAATCATCTGCATCGACGTGTCGACGTCTTCCTCAAAGTAGAGGCCGGGGCTACGGGAAAGCTGTGAGACGATGACCCGCTCACGGCCATTGATCACGAAGGTTCCAGCGTCGGTCATCAAAGGCAGGTCGCCCAGATAGACCTCTGACTCGATCACTTCGCGATCCTTGCCGCCGAGTCTGACCGTCGCCTTGATCGGCGCTTCGAAAGTCAGATCGCGGTCTCGGCAATCGTTGATGCTGTACTTCGGTTCGCCAAGTACAAAATCAGCGAACTCGATATAATTCGATTGAGTAAAATCCCAGATCGGGCTGAAGGTAGAGAACAGTTCGGGCAGGCCTTCCTCAAGGAACCACTTGTAACTGTTCAGTTGAAGCTCAATAAGATTCGGCACCTCGAGCGATCGACCGATACGCTTCGAGGAGGGCTGAATGACTCGCATAAGTCCACCGGGGGAACAGAAATTCTAGCTTTTCCCAAGGGCCCTGGACAAGCGAAAGCGGGACTTTGCCCCGCAATACAGCCATTCCCCACCCTGATCGGGACCTTAGTCCCTGTTACTGAGTGCCTAATCGCGTCGAGATGTCCTCGGTTGGAGGCGGTGCAGGGTGGTTTTGGGCGCGCAGATCATCGAGGGCGATCGTTTGCCGGCGAACAAGATCCTTCAGTTCGATGATCTCCCTCTCCAGGTCCGACATACGATCGTGGCCACCGACGGCGTTCTGGTTGTCCTGCCGCCGGCCATGGATGAGCTCCGCCATTTTCCGCTGGTGCGCAGTGAGAATGGCGATGATCGGGATCATGAAAACAAGACCCGCGACGAGGGCAGGAGCGACGTCACCTGGAGGCATGTTCTTTCTCTGACAGTTTAGACCTTACGCGGTCTTCGGCGAAGAGTTGCGCTCACTTCTTTCCTCCGCCGTTTCGCCGGTCGGCCACCCTCGTGGCAGCGAACAGCGTGTTCCCAAAGCTCCGGAAGACCGCCTCACAAAGATGTCGATCGTTCTCGCCACTGAGCTTTCGGAAATGCAAGGAAGCGTGGGCCCCGAAGGCGAGCGAATCGAAGAACGTCTTTACGTTCTCCGTCGCCATATCACCGAGATAGTCACGGCGGAACGGAACGTCCCAGCCCAGACACGCGTGTCCGGCCGTGTCGATCGCACAGAGCAGGAGGGCGTCTCCAGAGGGCACGATCGCGCTGCCCGCTCCCACGACATGGTCCGAGTCCTCCAGGATCCGCCGCAGCGATCTGCCAAAGACCTGGCCAACGTCCTCAAGGATCGAGTGGTCGTCTGCGTTGATGTCCGTCTCGACCGACACGCCCAGGTCGATCCGCGCTGAGCGGGCAATCTCGTGGAGCATCTCGTCGAACATGCTCACACCGGTCGACACGTCGCACCTTGAGCCACCGTCCAGGTCGATCACGAAGTGGACCTTCGTGCTCCTCGACTCCCTGTCCATCTCCGCATAGCGGACGTTCGGCGCTCCTTTGTTCATCGTGCGGGACTGCAAGTGTAGCGGTTCGACACAGTACAGACGTTGGCTGAAAGGCCCGACGTTCCCTCAAATGGGAATGGAGGCGAAGATTCGTTACGGGAAGGGGTGCCATCCATACGTTGTTAGGTGGCGCCTCAGTCCCTGCCTCCCTGACTTCCGCCCTCATTCGCCCGGTATCCTCCCCTCGACATGGCGATCCTGGTCGACAAGAACACCAAAGTCCTCGTTGCAGGCATGACAGGGCGGGAAGGCACCTTCCACACCCAGCAAATGATCGAATACGGGACGAAGGTGGTCGGCGGTGTCACCCCAGGTAAGGGCGGGACGGAGCACCTCGGGCTCCCTGTCTTCGACACCATGCGGGAGGCAGTGGACAAGACGGGCGCCAACGCAGTCTTAGTGTTCGTTCCTGCGCCATTTGCAGCCGACTCTGTCCTCGAAGCTGCGCACACAGGCGTCCCGTTTGTGACACTGATCACCGAGGGACTCCCGATCCAAGACTCGACGATGCTGGTCAACCGACTGAGAGAAGGCGGCACCACCCGGCTTCTCGGCGGAAACTGCGCAGGCATCATCACACCGGGCGAGTGCAAGATGGGCATCATGCCTGGACACATCTTTGCGGAGGGTCCGGTCGGCATGGTGTCAAGGTCTGGCACGCTTACGTACGAAGTCGTTTGGGAACTAACGCGGGCTGGGCTAGGCCAGACCACCTGCGTTGGGATCGGCGGCGACCCGGTGCCCGGCACACGCTTCATCGAAGTGTTGGAGATGTTCGAAGCGGATCCTGCCACCAAGGCGGTTGTGATGATCGGCGAGATCGGCGGAACCGACGAGGAGAAGGGTGCCGAGTTCATCACGACGATGTCGAAACCCGTGGTTGCGTTCATCTCGGGCAGGACGGCTCCGCCCGGCAAGCGCATGGGCCACGCCGGCGCGATCGTGAGCGGGGGCCTCGGCACAGCTGAGTCGAAGGTGGAGGCGCTGCTTGCCGCGGGAGCCAAAGTGGCCGATAAGACCAGCCAAGTACCGCAGCTTGTCAAGGACGCCCTGGGCGTCGCAGCAGGCGTCGCCTAGCCACTCGGCCCGCCCCTGACGCCTCCTTTGGATAAGCTCTCCAAGATGAGGCAACGCGTGAGTTCTGGCAGTCCCTACGAACCCGTCATCGGGTTCAGCCGGGCCGTGAGAGAAGGCGACCGAGTCTTTGTGTCCGGAACGGCGCCGATCGGACCTGACGGCAAGACGGCAGGGGTCGGCGATCCCGCCGCCCAGGCACAGCGCTGCTGGGAGATCATCGTTGCCGCTCTTGCTGAGCTCGGAGCCACACCAGCAGACGTTGTTCGCACCCGTACCTACTTGACCCGGGCCGAAGATTGGGAGGAGGTCGGTCGCGTCCACGGCAAGTTCTTCGGGGAGGCTCGGCCCGCGAGCACCATGGTCGTGGCGGGCGGGTTGCTCGATCCAGAGTGGCTGGTCGAGGTCGAGGCCGAAGCGATCGTAACCGGCTGAAACATGCGCGAGAACTACTTCGACAACGCGGCAACCACCCCCCTCGACCCCTCCGTTCTCGAGGAGATGCGGCCCTACCTGACGGACGAGTTCGGGAACGCCAACTCGCTTCATGCTTGGGGGCGGAGGGCATCCGCCGCTGTAGAACTTTCAAGGCAAAGGGTGGCTTCCCTCCTCGGGTGCGAGCCTGAAGAAGTGTTCTTCACGAGCGGAGCTACCGAGGCCAACAACTGGATCTTCCAGTCCAACCCTACCTTTGCCGTGAGTCCGTTCGAGCACAGATCTCTGTTTGAATTGGGCCGGAGGTTCGATAGCAAGGTACTGGAGAACGACTTCTACCTGCTTCGTTCTTCGAACTGTCCCGTTGCGGTCATGCTCGTCAACAACGAGACGGGAGCAATCCTGGACGTTCCAAAGCCGTCAACTGGCGTTCACCGAGATGTGACTCAAGCGCTCGGCAAGCTGCCAGTCGACCTCGCCGGGGTCGATTCGGCCTCGATGTCCGCCCACAAGCTGTACGGCCCTAAAGGAGTCGGTGCCCTCTTTATTCGTGACGCGAGGGACACCGAGCCCCTTCTCTACGGCGGAGAACAAGAGCAAGGGATGCGCGCGGGGACCTTGAATGTGCCAGGCATCGTGGGGTTCGGCGCGGCCTGCGAGATGGCTGGCGATCGGATGGACAAAGACTGGTCCTATGTCCAAAGCCTCAGGGAAACGGTGTTGGAGGCCCTGTCAGATGTCCCGGGTTGCAGCCCAAATGCCCACACCTCGAACTCGCCGTACATCCTCAGCGTCTCAATGCTCAACGTCGAAGGCGAATCTCTCGTTGTCGAAGCCGACAATCAGGGGTTCGCGATCAGTTCAGGCGCCGCCTGTAGCTCCCGTTCGACCGAGCCCAGCCATGTCTTGACAGCCCTCGGCATGGATGCGGCTTGGATCAGAGGGACAATCAGGATCAGCTTTTCGAGGTGGAACACGCCCGATTCAGCCTATCAATTGGGCAAGGTTTTGGCAAGTTCTGTCGAAAGGCTGAGGTCATTGGGCAATTGAACTCAGTCGTTGCAACTGAATGAGCCTAACGCACGTCCGAAGGATTGGCACGGCTCATGACAGACCTTTGCAAGGGCACCGGCAAGAAAATAAGTCATAATCGCTGGCCCCGGCACTCATTCCAGGAAAGTTGCTATATCCTAGAACACGCCCGGGGGCTTATCGCGGGAGTATTCACCTCTCATTTGGTGTTGAACCTATGAGGAGAGGTGCCGAGGGCCAAAAGGAAGATTTGCGAAGCATGCCTGTCGAAACCGGACTACCAACACAAGTGAGACGCGGAAAAGCCATTACCGTACGGACACATAGCCGACACAGCTTTGTGGACGCGAACAAGCATATGCTCCTGGACGACAACGAGCCGGGCGCCGAAGAACTTCTCGAACTCGAAGAGTTGGAGGAGGAAGAGGAGCTCGAACAACAGGCCGTTGCCGACGATTCAGAAGAGCTTGAGATGTGGATGCGGCAAACTCGCCGCGCCCACCTGCTCACCCCTGCCCAAGAGGAGCACCTCGCCAAGAAGGTGCAAGCCAGAGACTTGGCCGAGGGCGAGAAGTGGAGCAAGGTCGCGGAGCTCCTGAACCTTCCTCGAGAGCACCCTTTCACGGACTTCGAGAAGCTCCAGGTCTTCAAGGACGGCGTGTCTGCCAAGCAGCAACTGATCGAGAGCAACCTGCGGTTGGTCGTCTCGATCGCCAAGAAGTACAACGCGCGTGGTATCCCGCTCGCCGACTTGATCCAGGAAGGAAACCTGGGCCTGATCCGCGCGGTCGAGAAGTTCGACTGGCGCAAGGGCTTCCGGTTCTCCACGTATGCGACATGGTGGATCCGCCGGGCCATTGCCCGCGCGATCATCAACCAGGGCCGGACGATCCGCATCCCGGTATACGTCGCCGAGCTGATCAACAAGGTCATGAAGACGGCGAACGCGCTGCAGCAAGAGCTTCATCGCGAACCGACCCCGGACGAAGTCGCCGAGAAGGTCGGAATGTCGCCCGACCGCGTGCAAGAGATGCTTCGGGTTGCGATCGAACCGCTCTCCCTTGAGACGCCGGTCGGTGAGAAGGACAACTCGTCCATTGGCGATTTCGTCCCTTCGACGAACATGCCGACGCCTTCTGACGTGACCTGGTCCCTTATCCGGCGCGAAGAGATCGACGGCATCTTGGGTCGGTTGACGTCCCGAGAGCGCGACGTGGTCCGCCTGCGGTTTGGCTTAGATGACGGCCGTGCCCGCACTCTGGAAGAGGTCGGCACCGCCCTGAACGTTACACGCGAGCGCGTGAGGCAGATCGAATTGCGCGCGATGAAGAAGCTGCGACACATCGGTCAGGAACTGGCCGCGCAAGGCTTCACGATCACGCCGAGCCCCAACTAAGGCTCAACGATAAACGCAAAGGCGGCGACTGGAGATTCCGGTGGCCGCTTTCTGTTGGCCGGTCTCGGTTTCAGAGTCGCCTTACGGTGACCTTTGCTGTCTGCTTGCCTGAATTCCCACTCAGGCTGTCCTTCGAATCGACCTGCTGCGAATACTCCATCGTCTTCGGGATGCCATTCTTCAGCTCGACCGTCATCGTTCCCGACGTCTTGATCGTGAAGTTCAACGTCACTTCCTTCCCCGCCATCGGTGACCCCGTCTTCCCCGACGGCGCTTCCGGCACCTTGAACTTCAGGCTGGGCGTAGCATCGACCTTCATGTCGACCAAAGCCGTCCCAACTGCCGCATCCACCGACTTGAGTGCAAACTGAGACGCCACAGTCGCGTCCTTCCAGGTGCTCCCCGGCATCTGGGGCATCGGAACCACATCCTTGAAGTCGAACGTGTGGGACCAGGAATTGCCCACCTTTACGGCGTTCGACGGGTATTTGACCCCGAAGAAACCGTCGTTCGTGTCGATCCCCAGCATGACGGCCTGGTCACGCGTGCCCTTGCTGTACTTCACGTTGGACGTGTTGCCACTTGCGTCGACCTGGGCAGTTAAGGTCAGTCCCTCCAGCGCCTTCGCCTGCTGCGCAAGTTGCGTGGGACCACTGATCTTGACCCCAGACACCTTGTACTCGATCGTTCCCGTGTCGAGCGCCTTGACCGTGATCACGGATGTGACCGACATCGGGGGTGGGCCTCCCGCCTTGCCGCCAGCGGTCATTTCTTGGCTTGTCTCAAGGGTTTGCTCGAACTTGTACTCGCTCCCCTTGTCGAAAGCAAAGCGCAACGGAACAGCTTCACCACTTGATGTGCCCGGAGTTCCAGGGTTCGCCGTCGGCTGCCCAGTGGAAGTAGACCCCGCAGACGGTGCCGAAGGCGTCGTCCCTGCCTCACCTTTATCACCGGTGGCCCCCGCCGCCATCGGCGCAGTACCCGCAGGCGTGTTCGACGTTGGAGGCGCAGCACCGATCTCTGACTTGGGGGCGCAACCGACCGCAGCGATCATGCCGATGACCAGGAATCCTGGAAATGTCCGCTTCATGGGTGGGAGCATTATACGGAAGTCGCCGGTCAGTTCGACCGTTTGAGGGAGGCCTTGACGCTCTGCTTGCCCGCACCCATAGGAGTCTTGAACTCAGTCGTCATGGCGTACTCGACGAGCTTGGGCACACCTGTCTTGAGCTCAATCGTAGCGGTACCGGAGCCGGCAACGCTGAAATTAAGCGAGACTTCCTTGGGTGCCTCGGGCTTGCTTGTCTTTGTCGCGCCTCCCGAAGGCATCTTGATCGTTACCGACGGGGATCCTGCCGAAGTGATGGTCAAGACTGCGATACCAGCGGCAGTGTCGACCGACTTAAGGGTGAACTCGGTCTTCACGCTCGAGTCCTTCCAGTTGGCTCCTGGCATCGAACCCATCGCGCCAATCAGATCCTTAAAGTCGTATGTGTGCGACCACGAGTCGCCGACCTTGACCGCGTTCTCCGGATAGCTGATGCCGAAAAAGCCAGTGTTCGAATCGATCCCGGCGAGCATCGCCTGCTCCCTTGTCCCTTTGATGTAGCTGATGTCTGACGGCTTTCCGAACTGGTCAAACGAAGCGGCGACCTTGACCCCTTCGCTGTCCTTCGAAGCTTTGTTCAGCGCCTCTTTGGTCTTCGCGTCGGCGGCGCCGCCTGAAATCTGCATCTTTGAGACGGTCATTTCAACCTTGGCTTTGCCACCGCTGACGTCAGTCACCTTCACGACCGTGTTCGAAACTGTCTCCAAGGGTTTGGGCGGTGTTGCTGGCTTCGAGCCGCCGCCTGCCTCCTGGGAAGCCGAAGTGGAATTGAGAAACTTGTACTCGCTGCCCTTGGCCATGGCGAACCTCAGGCTGACGGCATCGCCTGCTCCAGGGCCGCCACCGGCCTTGGTCGTCTCGCCTGTCGGCGCGGGAGCTGTCAGCGGTTTCGTCTCCGAACCTGCCGCTGGTGATGGGGTCGTCGGACTCGTGCCCGGTGTCGCAGTCGATGCAGCAGGCTCGGAGCCAGGTGTCGGCGCGACCGGCGTGCTGCCGGTTCCCTTCGTGACCTCAGAGGAGGGTGCCGCACCAATGTTCGAGGTCGGCTGGCATCCGATCCCACAAAACAACACGGACAAGGCCAGGAGGAGGGCGCCAGGGGTAGTTCGACTCACGATGCCGCCTATTGTACGGAATCCGGCAATCGACTAGGACGGTCCAAGAATCCTTGCCGTAGGGCTTCTGCGAACATTCCCGGCTCCATATCCACCCACGCGGCGGGCGCCGGTCGGCGGAACACCATCGCTGGATCCACCAAAGGTCGCGCGGCTGGAATGCTAGCTTGAACAAGGACAGCCTTTGAACCGAGCCGAAGGGCGCAGCCACAGACCTTCTGGCCCGTCCTCTTGTCGACGACGTCGTTGGGTGCGACATGGGCGAAGCAGTCCGATGTGTGACCGCGGCTGGCGACGAAGGACGTGTCTTCGCCGAGGGCAGCGGGAACACCGCACTCTTGCATCGCTTGGACAATCCGGGAGACCACTGCACGGTAGACCGGCCCCAGGGACCGAGAGTCCCTCACTCCTAGATCCTCGAGCGGAACCGCTAGCCCCAAAGTAACGTCGTGCCCGTGAAGGACGGCCTTGCCCCCGGTCGGCCTGACCACCCAGGGCACCGTGCACTCAGCCGCAAGAGCTCTCTCCGGGCTCTGGAAGCGACCGAGGCTGACCCATGGGCCATCCCAGCCGTAAATCCGCGCGCAGGCGGTGCCCTTCTCGGCCCGTTCGAACAGTGCTTCGTCCCGAGACATGTTGGCTCTGCCACCGAGCCGTCCTTCAACCGAGACCTCGATCACAAAACGCGGTTGTACAAATCGATCCGGTACATGCTCTTCTTCGGAATCGACGTGTCATAGGCTTGCTTGGAGTCCCAAAAGGCCATGCCGATTACTTCTTCTTCAACCTCAGTGAGTTGGCCCGTCACATAGCCGCTGAAGCCCGGGATGACCGCAAGTTCCTTGAAAATTGTCTCCAACTCGAACAGCATGTCGGGTGCATAGCCGGGGTCAGCGATTCGGGTGCTGAGTGAACAAAACTGCCCAATTCCCATCGACTCAAGGCTCTTGCCACCCGTAGCGCGAATCTTGAAGCGCAGTGTGTTCGGCGCGTCGCTCATCAGGTCTGTCAGAACCTCCATGACCGGTGACCGCATCAGCATGTCCCACGCCTTCGACGAGTCTGCCTCACTCTCGAAATGGCCCAGCGTCATGATCGCGAAGGGATCGTCATGGCGCTCCCAGACGGATGTCGAAATGAAGCCGGGGATGTTCGACAAGACCCCGAACACCCGGGACCGCAAGGCGGAGAGGCGGTCGAGGTCCAGCGTCGCAAACCGAGCCCGGGTCAGGACGATAACGTCCTCTCGTGTCTCTTTCATAAAGCCCCCACTTTGTCGCGGTGCGTTGCGTGCCAGTTCACGTCAAGGTTCTTGACCGCCGCCGCCTCGTCGAGCCTCCCTACAATTTGGGTCTGCGGCGCGTTGTGGAGGAGGTCAGGATCGGTCTCTGCCTCCTTACAAATCTCGATCAAGGCGTCGCAAAACGCGTCGAGCGTCTCCTTTGACTCCGTCTCCGTCGGCTCGATCATGAGGGCCTCGGGAACGATCAACGGGAAATAGTTCGTGGGCGGGTGGAAACCGTAGTCAATGAGGCGTTTACTGATATCCAGAGCCCGGATCCCGTTCTTCTTGTACGGGCTGGCGGTGAGAACGCACTCGTGCATGCACGGCCGGTCGTAGGCAGCGGGAAGCGCGTCTTTCAACCGTGCCTTGACATAGTTAGCGTTGATCACCGCGCTCTTGCTGATCTCGGGCAACCCTTCTTGGCCATAAGCGCTCAGATAGGTCAGGGCGCGCACAGCCATGAGGGCTTGGCCATGGAAACTGCTCACCCGGCCGATGCTTAAGGGGCGGGTCGCGTCGAGGCCGAAGCCACTGTCCGCCCTCACCAGAACGGGACTCGGCATGAAAGGCTCGAGATGCCTCTTCAGGCCGATCGCCCCGCAGCCGGGCCCGCCTCCACCGTGGGGAGTACTGAACGTCTTGTGGAGGTTTAAATGCATGCAGTCAAAACCGTGGTCGCCTGGCCGGGTCGTCCCGACCATCGCGTTCATGTTGGCCCCGTCGCAGAAAACCTGACCACCTGCGGCATGAACCATCTCGCAGATTTCGTGGATATTGACCTCGAACAGTCCGAGAGTCGAGGGATTTGTCACCATAAAGGCGGCAACGCTCCCGTCAAGCATGCTTTGCAGAGCCGCGATGTCTGTGTTGCCGTTCGCGTCGGTCGGAACCGATTTGACTTCGTAGCCGCACCGGGCCGCGCTCGCAGGGTTCGTACCGTGGGCTGAGTCCGGCACGAGCACGACCTTGCGGGTTTCGCCTTCTCCTTTGCTGTCGTGGTAAGCCTTGATCAACATCAGGCACGTGAGCTCGCCATGAGCGCCCGCGACGGGCTGCATCGTGATCTCCTCGAAGCCAGTGATCTCTTTGAGGAAGGACTGAACCTCCCAAATCACTTCTAACATGCCTTGCACGGTAGGCACGGGCTGCATCGGGTGCAGTGCGGTGAACCCGGGCAACGAGGCGGCCTTCTCGTTGATCTTGGGGTTGTATTTCATGGTACAGGACCCAAGGGGATAAAAGCCGGTCTCGATCCCGTAGTTGACGTGGCTGAGATTTGTGAAGTGCCGGATGAGGTCGAGCTCGCTGATTTCGGGCCACTCGACCGCGGCCCGCACGCGGCCAACGGCAGATGCGAGGTCGACTTGTGGTGTGTCCGCCTTGGGCAAATTGCAACCGATACGGCCAGGCGAGGACTTTTCGAAGACCGACTGTGGCGCGGGCACCGCCTTCATGCGCATTGTGAACCGAGTCTACCTACGCGCACCTCCCCTGCCCAGCCCCTCTCCGAAGCTAACTTAAGAATCTTCTTTGCATTTGGTGTCGTCTGCTGTATGATGTTTGGAACCCTGGTCGCCAGGGCTTCATAACATAGGAGACAGAGAGATAATGACGCTGAAGAGAAGGGACTGGATTTTCGCCGCTGGTGCGGCAGCAACGGCAGTGTTCGTCGCTAGCTGTGGAGGCAGCTCGACCGTGACCGATGGTGGAGGCATGGCCCGGATCGCGGTCGAAGACGGCCCACCCCGTTGCGCCACAATCGAGCCAACCCCGGCCCAGCAAGAAAAGATCGATTTGGAGGTCGCGGCTAAGACGCAGTTCGGCATTGCTGTGACGGGCGGAACGATTCCGGTTTACTGGCACGTGATCCGCAACGGCACAGGGATCTCTAACGGTGATATTCCCGACAGCCAGATTCAGTCTCAGATCAACGTCCTGAATGCTGCTTATGCACCGTGGGGCTGGCAGTTCCAGTTGGTCGCTACGGACCGGACGACGAACGCCTCTTGGTATACCGTCACCCCCGGCTCCACCGCCGAAACGCAGATGAAGAACGCCCTGCGCCGAGGTACTGCCGACGACTTGAACATCTATTCGGCCAATATCGGCCAGGGCCTCCTCGGCTGGTCAACCTTCCCGTCCGATTACAGTGCGCATCCCAAGACGGACGGGGTAGTCATCCTCTACTCCAGCGTCCCGGGCGGCACGGCAGCACCATATAACCTCGGAGACACGGCTACCCACGAGATCGGTCACTGGATGGGTCTCTACCATACGTTCCAGGGCGGTTGCCAGAAGCAGGCCTCCCGTGGCGATGGCGTGGCCGATACGCCCGCTGAAAGGTCAGCGGCGTTTGGTTGCCCAACCGGACGCGACAGCTGTGCGTCTATTGCCGGCCTCGATCCCATCACGAACTTCATGGACTACACGGACGATGCCTGTATGGACCGCTTCACGTCGGGACAAGACACCCGCATGGACGGCCAGTACACGACCTACCGCTTCGGCAAGTAAGTCTCACAACCGAAGAGGCGCCCCGGTCTTCTGATCGGGGCGCCACTATTCTGGTCGTGTTGGTCTTTACTGTGCCAAGGCCGATTTTAGTTCAGCCGCGAACTGGTCGATCTCTGATTTGGTCCGAATCTCGGTGACGGCGACCAGCAACGAGTTCTCCATTCCAGGATAGTAAGGTCCCAACGGCAGACCGGCAAGGATTCCCTTCGCGAGGAGCGCGTCGCGTACTGCTGTCGCCGACCTGGGTAGATCGAGGACGAACTCGCCGAAGACTTTGCCCTTGAACCGCTGCTTGCCCCCCGCCTCTGTCAACTTTTGGAGGGCATATTGGGTGTTTCGGACGGTCGACTCAGCTACGGAGCGAAGGCCGTTCTTGCCGACCGCACACATGTAGACCGTCGCCGCGACCCCCATGAGTGCTTCGTTCGTACAAATGTTGCTCGTCGCTTTCTCTCGACGGATATCTTGCTCCCGAGTCCGCAGAGTCATCGTGTAGCCTGGCCGGCCCTCATGGTCGGTCGTCCGGCCCACGATCCTGCCCGGAATCTGGCGAACGAACTCCCGCTTGCAGGTGAACAGCCCAAGAAGGGGCCCGCCAAAGCCCATGGGAATGCCAAGAGGCTGCCCTTCGCCTGTCACGATGTCGGCGTCAAATTCGCCTGGAGGCGGCAGCACACCGCACGCAATCGGATCCGCACTCACCAGGAACATCGCCCCGACCCGACGGGCAGCGTCCTTCACCGCGCCCAAGTCTTCGATCGTCCCAAAGAAGTTCGGGTACTGAACGACGACCGCGGCCACATCCTGCCCGAGCGAGTCGAGGTCCTCTGTCGCTCCCGATGCGGCGGGCAAGCCTCGAACCTCGATCCCCATCGACCAGCAATACGTGTCAAGGACCTGACGATAGTGCGGATGGATCGCCTCGCTGACCGCCACGACCCTGCGCTTCGTCACGTAGGTGGCCATAATGGCCGCTTCGGCGATCGCAGTCGCACCATCGTACATGGAGGCGTTGGAAACGTCCATCCCGTACAGCTCCGCAACCATCGACTGGAACTCATAGATCGTTTGCAGCAGCCCTTGGCTGACCTCCGGTTGATACGGGGTGTAGGCGGTCAGGAATTCGCCGCGGGAGATCACGGCACCAACTGAGGAAGGAATGTACCGATCGTAGATGCCTGCACCCAAGAAGCAGGTGACCCGGCTGAGGTCGACGTTCTTCTCGCTCAGGTCGCGAAGGTGCCCATAAAGGCGGTGCTCGTCGAGCCCCTTCGGAACGTTCAGGGGACGCTTCAGGCGAAGGCTGGGCGGGATTTCTCGAAAGAGGTCTTCGACCGCTTGGACGCCGATCGTCTCAAGCATCTGCCGCCTGTCTTCTTCGGTATGAGGGATGTAAGGCATCAGTCGAGCGAAGCTTGGTACGTCGCCGGATCCATGAGGCCACCGAGTTGGCCGGGGTCGGACATTTTCACCTTTATGAGCCAGCCCGATCCATAAGGGTCGGAGTTGACCAGTTCGCTCTGGGCACCCAGGCTCTCGTTGGTCGCCACAACCTCTCCGCCTATCGGGGCATAAAGGTCGGAGACCGTCTTCACGCTCTCAACGGTGCCGAAGCTCTCCTCAGCGCTGAGCGCGCGCCCCGCTGTTGGCAGCTCGACGAAGACGATGTCGCCCAATTCGCTTTGAGCGTGGTCAGTGATGCCGATCGTGGCGGTGTCACCATCGACGCGGACCCATTCGTGCGACTTGGTGTACTTAAGGTCGGACGGGACGTTCAATTCAAGATCCTCTTGGCTCCAGAGTCTACCGGGAGTCCTCCGGGGGTGCGCGACCTTGGTCGCGCTTTGGCGTGTTTCGGCCCCGCCGAACGGAAAGGCTTAGGATTGCTCAGTGCAGTTCGCTCTCCAATCCCCTTTTGACCCTTTGGATTAAGAGTCCAGGGACGAGCAGGAGGATTCCGGCCAGAGCCAGGATCGGACCGAGCCAGAACGACATCCAACTCACCCAAAAACCGAAGCCGTTCAGGACGCCAAAGAGGCCCATCATTGCGCTTGCCAGGAGCAGCAGTCCTCCGACACCGGTGAGAACAGTCGCAACGTCTCTCGCGTCCTGCACTTCCCTAAACGTCGCCACACGACCATTCTACGGCACGAAACCTTCGACGCCCACGCTGCCTCCCGTTAGGCACCTAGACCTCCGGCCATAATAAAGACACTCCATGAAGCCGACCGTCCTCGTCCTGGGCTCCGGCCCCATTCGCATCGGACAGGGCATCGAGTTCGACTACTCGTGCGTTCACAGTGTGTGGGCGCTTCAGGAGAGCGGCTACCGGGCCATCATCATCAACAACAACCCGGAGACGGTCAGCACCGACTTCGACACCGGCGACGGCCTTTACTTCGAACCCGTGACCCTCAAGGACGTTCTCGCCGTCGTTGAGCACGAGAAGGTCGAGGGTGTTGTCGTCCAATTCGGCGGCCAAACCGCAATCAATTTGGCGCAGGGTTTGGAAGCGGCTGGCGTCAAGGTCTTGGGCACGCCTCCCAGCGCCATTGCCGCTGCAGAAGACCGCGACCAATTCGACCGACTTTTGGTGGAATTGGACATCCCCAAGCCTCCCGGACGAGCGGTGCGCTCGCTGAAGGAGGCGCTGGAAGTCGCGAGAGAGATCAAGTACCCGGTGCTCGTGCGACCCAGCTTCGTTTTGGGCGGCCGCGCCATGGACATCGTATTCGAAGAAGCGCACCTTGAGCGCTTCTATGGTGAGGCGGAGGAGGCAAACCCCGGCCAGCCGGTGTTGGTCGACAAGTACTTCTTCGGCATCGAGGCCGAGGTCGATGTGATCTCGGACGGGCAGGACACGCTCGTCCCCGGCATCATGCAGCACATTGAGCGGGCGGGCGTCCACAGCGGCGACTCGATGGCGGTCTATCCCCCCGTCGCCCTCGACAAGGAGACGCAATGGCGCATGGTCGAGATCGCGTGCCAGATCGCCAAGCGCCTCGGGGTCAAGGGCTTGATGAACATCCAGTTCGTCGTTCAGGACGGCGAGGTGTTCGTCATCGAGGTGAACCCCCGGGCGAGCCGGACTGTTCCCTACCTTAGCAAGGTGACCGGCATTCCCATGGTGCAGTTGGCGAGCCGCACGATGATGGGAGAGACTCTGGAGTCCCTCGGCTATACAAGCGGGTTATGGTGTGCCCAGGTCGACTCGACATCCGAATCTCACTGGCGCCGATTCTCCGACGTGCCCTGCCAACCGAGCCTGAAGGGCCGAATCGCCAACCGCGAGGACTTCTTGCACGGAGGACTGGAGCAATCCCGATTGTTCGCGGTGAAGGCGCCGGTCTTCAGCTTCCAAAAGCTGGGGCGGGTCGAGCCCTCCCTCGGGCCCGAAATGAAGTCGACAGGCGAAGTCCTCGGCATCGACGCGAACTATGAGGCGGCCCTCTATAAGGCGCTTGTGGCCAGCGGGGTCACGTTCAAGCCGCGAGGGCAAGTGATCATCACCGTTGCCGACCAGGACAAGGCGATGGCGGTCGAAATCGCCAGGAACTTGGTAGGACGAGGCTATGCGGTCGCTGCGACAGGCGGAACCCATGACATTCTGTCAGCGAGCGGCGTCCGTACTGAGCGGCTCAATAAGATCCAAGAGGGGTCGCCCAACATCCTTGAGCGTCTCTTTATGGGTGAAGTGAGCCTCATGGTCAACACGCCCGGCCCCGCTCATATGGCAACGGCGGACGCCTCCAGAATCCGACGTGCGTGCATTGAGACTGGGGTGGCCTGCGTCACAAGCATCGACACGGCCGCTGCGCTCGCAAGGGCCCTCGCCGTCTTCGAAGATCCTTCCCTCGCCCAGTGCAAGACGGTAGGCGAGTATTTGCAGGCTGCTTCGACGCACGCGGAGTCGGCGTCTGGAAAGGTATCTTTGACATGATGCCTGAGGACTTTCCCGAGGGTTCTGGCGAATACGAGTCGCCACCATCGTTCTTCCCGTACGACGAGTCTTCTCCGATTGAAGACCATCCGGGCGACTACGGCCCGCCCGTCGAGGTTCAAGTCGAAGCGGTCTACATGACCCAGACCCCGAACCAATCTCAGCAGTTCGTGTTGCTGACCGACGGTGAGCGCAAGTTACCGATCGTCATCGGCCCGTTTGAGGCCACCAGCATCACATTGGCCCTTGACGGGCAATATCCCGACCGCCCCATGACTCACGACCTCATGCGCACCCTGATCGAAAGGATGGGCTACACGGTCGACAGGATCGTGATCGACGATCTCTGGGGCACCACCTACTACGCGAAGATTTACGTGGTGAAGGACGAAGAGGAGAGCGAGATCGACAGCCGCCCGTCAGACGCCATCGCCCTAGCCGTGAGGTTCGAGGCCCCGATCTACGTGGCAGACGGCATCCTCGACCAAGCCAGTCACACCTGAGCCGGCACGAGGGCTTCAATCAACACCCTCAGGTCGTTCATCTCGAGATCGGGAGAGGGCCCGTCCTCTGGCTTGTCTTCCGGTTTGCCAGTGCGGGAACTCGGTGGCACGTCGCTCGATCGCCTCACCCAGGCGCTCTGCCAGCCCACTTCAATGGCTGGAAGCATGTCGTGAGCATAGCTGTTGCCCACAAAAAGGATCTCCTTCCCCTTGCAACCGACCGCGTTCTCAGCGCGACGCATGACGGAAGCGTGGGGCTTGCCGATCCCCATTTCGCCTTCGATGAAGACGTGGTCGAAGTAGTCGCCGATACCGAGGGTCTCGATTTCCTGGCGCTGGACATCGGCGGGGCCGTTCGTGATCAGCCCAAGAGGAAAGTGCTGATGAAGGGCACTCAAGACCTCCTTCGACTCCGGGAAGAGCTTGAGGCGCTTGTCCCGCTCGACCCCATAAGCGTCTCCGATCCGCCACGCAAGTTCGGGGTCTTGCATGCCAATGGCGGCGAGGGTCTCGTTGATCAGTTGAACCCGGGTGATGGCCCCTTGTGTCAGATAAATCTCGTACCAGTGGCTGGTTTTCAGCTCATGGGCGAAGCGGCGGAACTCCTTCGCCCAAGCTTCGATCATCTCATCGGTGGTTTTGCCGGGAACGGGTTGCACGTCGAACGCCGCGCGGAGCCCGGCTTTCGCGGCATCCCAGTAGCCACAAAGGGTGTCGTCAAGGTCAAAGTACACCGCCTTGACGCCTTGTAGCCTTGCCGTCCCGCTCATCTCCATAGAGTTTATCGGTTTGATCTGAGCGGCCCATGAGCCTGCTCAGATCAGGCGCATCGCTCGGCGAACCTCCGCCATCGTCTCCGAGGCGACGTCGCGGGCCTCTTCCCGACCCCGCTTCAAAATCGCGTCAATGCTCGCATCGTCGAGGTCTTTCCTCCGCTCACGGAACGGCACTAAGAACTCGTTCAGCCTCTCGATGAGGTCGTTCTTGTTCTGCATGCACCCTCGCTCGCCGCGACGGTCTTCCTCCCATTGGGTCTGCCAATCGGGGGAGTACAACTTCAAATACTGACAAACGGCGCATCCTTCAGGAATGCCGGGGTCGGTCTTCCGCATCTTGCTCGGCGTCGTGAAAGCGCTCTTCACTTTCTGCGCCACAGCATCGGCGTCGTCGGTGAGATAGATACAGTTGTCGTACGACTTGCTCATTTTGCGAAGCTGGCCGTTTTCGTCCACGTCCAGGCCGGGCAACTTCGACCTCAAATCATCGTCGTCGATAATGTCTTTGAACTCCGGGAAGACTTCGGCTCCAAATGCAGCGTTAAAGGACCTCCCAACCTCGCGCGAAAGCTCCAGGTGGGGTGCCTGGTCTTTGCCGACCGGAACCCCGTACGGCCGGTAAAGGAGGATGTCGGCGGCTTGCAGGACGGGATAGCCGAGCAGCCCGTAGGAGACTTGCCTGCCCTCTGCGAGGTCTTCCCTCTTCTCCTTGTAGGTCGGCACGCGCTCGAGCTTGCCGAGACCGGTGACCATGCTGAAGATCAAATGCAGCTCAGCGTGCTCAGGAACTTGGGACTGGATGAAAATCGGCGACTTGTCAGGATCGATCCCGGCCGCGATATAGTCCTTAGCGACCTCGCGGCTGTTGTAGGCGAGGTCAGGGGGCACGTCTCCCATCGTGGTCAGGGCGTGATAGTCCGCGACCATGCAGAAGACCCTGTAATCCGATTGCAGCCGGATCCAGTTGCGCAGCGCGCCTTCGTAGTTGCCCAGATGCAACCGCGGGTTCGTAGCCCGCATCCCACTCAGAATCCGCCGCTCGCTCATAGAGCCGAATAGGGTACTCCCGTCAACAGGTGGAACAGGGCCTTTATGGGGGGGCCGATGAGGAGCCAGAGTATGCCTGGGCCGGGCATCAGCTGTCCCACAAGAATGACCGCGATCAAGATCGTCCAGCCGAATTGGCGGTTCCAGTTGGTCCACTTGGTCCGGCTTTTTTCATCCAGGAAGGAACCGAAGATCCACATACCGTCGAGTGGACCGAGCGGCAGCAGGTTAAAAAAGCACAGGGCGAGGTTGATCTGAACCCCTCGGACAACCAGTGCCGAAAAGAAGTCTCCCTGGAGCATCGCCGGGTTGGCGGTCAATGCCACACGCAAGACCCCAGCGTAGACCGCCGCTTGGAACAGGTTCGAGAAAGGCCCCGCAAGGACAGCAATGAAGTGGTCCCACCGAGGGTTCCGCATCTTGCTCGGATCCATCGGTACGGGCCTTCCCCATCCGATTCCAAACCCGGTCAGCGTCGTCAGGATGATCATGATCGTCCCGAGAGGGTCAAAGTGGTTGAAGAGGTTCAGGGTGACCCGGCCGAAATAGCGCGGGGTCGGATCGCCCGCCATGTCGGCGAACTTGGCGTGGCAATACTCATGGATGCCGATGGCAAGGAAGATCACGAGCAGGGTAGCGGCCAAGACGGGGATGGGAGGGATCTGCATTCAGAGTCCTTGCGGTACCACTTCTCTACGGAACAAATCGTCCCACGTTTCTCTCTCCTGCACCACCTCGGGGTTGCCTGAACTCCTGAGAAGGACGGTGGCGGGCCTGGGCAACCGGTTGTAGTTGCTAGCCATGCTCGAGTTGTAAGCGCCCGTCGAGAGCACTTCCAAAAGGTCTCCTGGTTTGACTCCGACTGGGGCAACCACGTCCTTGAACATGGTGTCCGTCTCGCAGTGCTTCCCCGATACCGTGACAGTTCGAGTCTCGGTGCCGCTGGGGTGCCAAGCAAGCTCGTATTCCGATCCGTAGAGGGCTGGGCGAGGGTTGTCACTCATGCCACCGTCTATCGACACATAGACCCGACCAGAGGCTGCTTCCTTGACAACGCCCACCTCGTAGAGAGTCACGCCCGATTCGGCGATGATGGCGCGGCCCGGCTCCATACCGAGAACGGGGTCAAGGCGCCCGTCGAGCTTCTGGCGCACCACGTCGAGGACAGCGCCGCAGTACTCGTGCACTTCCATCGGTGACTCCTCGCCCGTGTACCGAACGCCGAGCCCGCCACCTACGTTGAGGTAGCTCGTCCGCAAGCCGTGCGCGTGAAGGGCGTCGATCGCAAGCCCCGCGATGGCCTCTGCCCCGAGGATCTGTGCCTCCGGATCGAGAAGCTGGGAACCGACGTGGCAATGGAAGCCGGTCAGGTTCAGTCCCTTTCCCATACAGGCCTCAACGGCGGCAAGGGCCTTGCTCATCGGGAACCCGAATTTCGTGTCGACCTGTCCCGTTGAGATCTTTGCGTGAGTCTTAGGATCGACACCAGGAGCGACCCTCAGGACAAGCGGCGTCGACGTGCCCAGGCTCGCAATTCGATCGACCTCCTCGAGGCAATCGACGATGATCTTCCCGATGCCTGAGTCGATCGCAAAGGCTAACTCTGCCAGCGACTTGTTGCTGCCATGGAGCCGGCATTCCGAAGCGGGTACTCCAGCGAGAAGGGCGGCCCGGAGCTCGCCTTCGCTGGCGACATCGATTGTGCATCCCTCGGCATGAGCGATCTTGATGACCGCCAGCGTCGAGTTGGCCTTCGAGGCATAGCTGACGTCGCCCGGCCATGACTCCTTGAAGGCTCGGATACGAGACCGCAGATGGGGTTCGCTGACGACGTAGAGAGGGGTGCCGAACTGTGCGGCCAGGAGACGTGCCTGTTGCTCACTCAAAGTGAACCTGGTTTGGACGGCACCAGCGGCACTCATGGATAGCCATTATGCCGGACGGCACAGTGGCGTGCTAGGCAGCCTTGGTGAACTCTTTTGCGTGGTCGGCCACGAGCTGAAGAACTTCCGGCAGCTCCTCTGCCGGCAGTCCGACGCGCTCCACGATCGTCGGATCGATGGTCGGCTCAACACGCCAGTCGAAGAGGGAGTGCCCCGTCGTCATCGCCAAGTGCTCGGCATAACAAACGCAGCAGAGGGCGTCGACTTCACGATCGGCGTTCAGGGGATCGTTATAGTTCAGCAGCACCTCGACGAAAAGGTCCGGCAGCATCCACGCTTGGGCTGCGGCGACACCAAGGGTGTCGATCGTGCGCTCCGTGACATCGTGGAAGGCTTCCGAAAAGGTCTTGCCGTTGGCCGAAGCGTGGGCGGTCACGCGGTCGTACAGCCGAGCGTCGATCGAGGCTAAGAGTCCGAGTCCAAGGTCGTGCAGCACGCCGGCGGCGAAGAGCTCCTCTGGGCTCCAGCCAGAGCGGACGCCCCGGTTCGCCTGAGCCGCGGAAAGCAAATAACGGCTCATGAATCCGACGAACATCGAGTGTGAGGCGAATTTGCCTGCATTGAACCTGGGGGAACCCTTTGACTGGTGCACGAGCGACTGCACCCAGACCGACACCGCGATGCTGCGGACAGTCCTTTGGCCAAGAAGCATGACTGCGCCCTTCACGGTCGAAGCTTGGTTTGTCCGGCCGCCGTAAAGAGCGCTGTTCGCAGCCTTGAGGATGCCGGCAGTGACCGCGGGGTCGCTCAAGATGATCTTCTCGAGGTCGGCTGTACTGGCGTCGCCCTTGTCGATGGCGTCACACAGTTGCAGCGCCGAGGCTGGCAGGTCGGGCAAGGTCTCCGCCGACCTGAACTTTCCGAGCAAAGCATCGAACTCCGCCGAACCAAGTACGGCGCCACCCAAAGTGTCAGACATCTTCCTTAGAGATGATCGGCAAGGTTAGCTTGAGCCTCAGAGTCATCGGCGACGATCACGTTGTCTCTGGTACAAAAGTCGACGTGAAGCGCCTAGCTGTCCTTGGTTCCACCGGAAGCATCGGTACGCAGACCCTGGACATCGTTCGGCAACATCCTGACAAGCTCGAGGTCGTCGGACTGGCCGCCCACAGCAACGCGGCTTTGCTTGCGGAGCAAGCCGAGGGGTTCTCATGCCGTCACACAGCCCTCATGGACGAGCAGACCGCCCGATCGGCGGGAGTTCCCGGCGGCATCGAAGCCGTGGTCGACGTGGCGGTGGCAGCGGAGGTGGACATCGTCGTCGTTGCTGTCGCGGGCGTGATCGGTCTCAAACCGACCATCGCCGCAATCGAGGCGGGCAAGGACATCGCCCTCGCGAGCAAGGAGGTTCTGGTTGCTGCAGGCGGCGTCGTTATGCCCCTTGTGCAACGGAAAGGAGTCACCATGACGCCGATCGACTCCGAGCATTCGGCCATCTTCCAGTGCTTACAGGGTTATCGAGCCGATCAGGTGGAAAAGCTCATGCTCACTGCGAGCGGGGGTCCGTTTCGCGGAAAGAAGCGTGCCGATCTGACCGAAGTCACCTCCGCGCAGGCCCTCAATCATCCGACATGGCAAATGGGAGGCAAGATCACTGTGGACTCTGCCACCCTCATGAACAAGGGCCTTGAGGTCATCGAAGCCCATTGGCTTTTCGGCTTGGACATCGACCAGGTCGAAGTCGTCGTCCACCCTCAAAGCATCGTTCACTCCTTCGTGCAGTTCAAGGACACCAGCGTTCTCGGCCAACTTGGGTGGCCGGACATGCGGATTCCCATCCAGTACGCGCTCCTCTACCCCGAGAGGGCTCCAAACCAGCTTCGGCCCTGGTCGCCGCTCGATACCGCTTCACTCACCTTTGAGGCGCCCGACTACGAGACGTTCCGGTGTCCCCAGATTGCGAGGCAGTCGGCCAAGAGTGGCGGCACGGCACCTTGCGCGATGAACGCAGCCAACGAAGTAGCGGCGAACGCCTTTCTCAAAGGACGCTGCGGCTTCCTACAGATCGCGGACGTCGTCGAGGAGACCTTGAGCAGGCACAAACCCACCGACCCGACCCTCGACAACCTTCTGGCGGTCGATGGGTGGGCCCGCGAAACCGTTTCAGAAATCCTGAAGTTAGAATAGGAACAGCTTAATGTCCAGTGCCAGTTCGCTCCTTGACGCCCTGCGCGGCCTGATCAGTTTCGCCGTCCTTATCCCGATTCTGGTCGCCGTCCACGAGCTCGGGCATTTTTGGGCAGCGAGAGCCTTTGGAATGAAGGTGGACGCCTTCGCGGTGATGATGGGCGGCGTCCGTAAAACGAACCTTGACGGAACTCTCCTCAAGCCGCTCGTTTCCGCGAAGATTCCTTGGTTCGTCGGAGTCCTTTCCGCGACGGCACTGATTGTTTCGGCTGAAATGAAGTTCGACCCCGGGGTCTACGCCGCATTGGTGTCCCTCGGCCTGGCGTTGCCAGTGTGGGTCGTGACGCGGCTAGGCGCCCTCTATCATTTGCCAGTAGCGAGTTCGATCGGGACTCTTGCGAAGGTGTGGGGGCTCGCAGTCCTCCTCAGCTTCCTGGGGACGAAAGGGCACGGCCTGCCGTTGGTGCAACTCGTGGGCTTGATCGCACTTGCCTCATTTGTCGCCACTCTCATCGTTTACTACCATCCGGTCTTCCACAAGGGCGAGGAGTCGCCGAACGGCCTGGGGCAAGTCCTTCTTCCCCAAGGAAAGGTCGTGCCAGAGGCGAAAAGAATAGACCCGAACACGGGCCGCGCTCTCCTGCCGGTCCGGTTCCGTCCCCTTGCCTCGCGCACTGACAAGCACGGTACGGAGTTCTCCCTTCTTTGCTGGCCCCTCGGGGGGTTCGCAGCCATCCATGGGATGCACCCGAAGGAAGACGGGAGCGAAACTCAGATCACGGGCGGGTTTTATAGCAAGCCGCCGCTGGCGCGATTTATCGTCCTTTTCGCGGGCCCACTGTTCAGCATCTTGTTTGGGGTCTTGATCCTCACCGGGCTCAAAACCGTCACGGGCAAACCGATCCCTGACCAAAGCGCGAAGATCGGTGCGGTCGATGAGTCCGGGCCAGGTGCAAAGTCCGGCCTCAAAGTCGGGGACCGCATCGTCACCATCAACGGCAAACCTGTCGCGAGTTTTTATGACGTGGTCAAGGATGTCCGGTACAGCTACAGGAAGCTTGGCGACAAGTACGAGCCCGTTCCGGTTTTCATAGGGGTTGAGCGCGACGGACGACAGTTCAATTTTAAGGCGACGCCCCGGATCGACCCGGAGCCCCAGCCGCTCCGCAACGAAAAGATGGAGATCGTCGAAGAGTTGGCGGTGCAGGCCAAGCTTGGCATCGGCCCCTCCCTTACCTATGCTCCTCTCTCTCTAGGAGAAGCCTTCGTCGATGCGGCAAGAACACCGGTGGACTTGGTCAGTAACTTGGCCCACTCGGTTGCGAAGCCGGCCACGCTCGCCCAAAACATCGGGGGACCAGCCTCGATTGCCAAAGAAGTCACTGAAGCGAGCAAGCTCGGTTTCGACGTTGTTTTGACGCTGGGGGGACTCCTGAGCATCTCTTTGGGCGTCATGAACCTGCTCCCAATCGTGCCTTTCGACGGTGGCCAAATGACGGTCGCGTTTGCAGAAATGCTCCGGGGTGGCCGCAGGTTGAGCCTTCAGTTCCAAACCGCGATCAGTACGATCGGTGCATTCCTGGTCATTGCCCTGATCTTGGGGATCGTTACGCTCGACATAAGCCACATGGCGCAGCGCTAGCTGTCACTCCTTTGCCTTTGCCATCTGCGCCACGAACTGGTTGAAATACTTCCGCGAATCCCATGGCCCTGGGGCCGCCTCAGGGTGGTACTGGATACTGGCGGCGTCTGCTTCTCGGATTCTGATACCTTCCACGGTACCGTCGTTCAAGTTCACTTGGGTCACCACTGCGCCCGTTCCTTCCAACGAGTCCGGATCGACGGCATAGCCATGGTTTTGGCTCGTGATAGTGACGCTCCCGTCCTCAAGGTCTTTGACGGGATGGTTAGCGCCACGGTGGCCAAACTTGAGCTTGAAGGTCTTGCCGCCGACGGCCTGGCAGAGAACTTGGTTTCCGAGGCAGATACCGAAGACCGGTAGCCTGCCGAGCAGGCTTTTCGCCGTTTCGACGACCGGCGAAAGACGGGCCGGATCGCCAGGGCCCGGCGAAAAGAGCACGCCATCGGGCTCCCAGCCCAGAACTTCGTCGGCGGACGCAGTGGCAGGCAGGACGACCGAGCGGACTCCGAGAGCTGCAAAGCGGCGAAGGATATTGAATTTCAGGCCGCAATCGATCACGACCATCTTCAACCGCATGGCCGAGGAGGGTTCGTCCACCGGCTCACGACCCTCGTATCCCCAAGCGTAGGGTGCCCGCGTCGTCACCCGATAGACAAAGTCAGACTCGTCATAGCTCGGAGTCGCGAGCAGGGATTCACGGGCTGCGTCGGCGCCCTCGGTCGACACCGCACCCATCACGACACCGGCCTCTCGGATGTGCTTCGTCAGCGTCCTGGTGTCGATGCCTTGGATCCCGACCATGCCCCGTTCGGCAAGAAAGTCGTCTAAAGAACGCTTGCTGCGCCAGTTGCTTGGCGCCGAGCAAGCTTCACGGACAATGACGGCTTGCGGCTGCAGCCGGTCAGATTCGAAGTCGTCGTCGTTGATGCCGTAGTTGCCGATAAGCGGATACGTGAAGACGACGGCCTGTCCCGCATAGCTAGGGTCACTGAGCACCTCTTGGTACCCGGTCATTCCCGTGTTGAAGACCACCTCGGCAACGGACGTGCCTTCGGCGCCTAGGCGCCTCCCTTCCAAGACAGTTCCGTCACTCAGGGCGAGGTGGGCGGTCAATCTAGGGAGGCAGGTTACCGGATCGTTGTCACCGCGCGCAGGACGAATTGCAAGAACTCCTCGCGCGCCAGCCATCGTATACTGGGTTTATGAAGGCTTTCAAACTTTCAGTCATCGCCTTGTTCGCCTTGATCGCGGGCAGCGCGCTGGCCCATGACGAAGCGACTCCTGCGAACGCCGTCATGGCATCGGCTTTCGCCAAGGCAAAGGCCGAGAAGAAGACGGTGATGCTCTCGTTCCACGCTTCGTGGTGCGGTTGGTGCCACAAGTTCGAAGACTTCCTGAAAATCCCTCAGATCAAGAAGATTTGGGACGACCGCTTCGTGATGGTTTGGCTGACCGTCCTAGAGTCCCCTGAGAAGAAGTCTGAAGAGAACCCGGGAGGCGACGAGTGGCTGAAAAAGACCGGCGGCGAAAACGGTGGCATCCCCTTTATCGCCTTGTTCGATGGGAACGGCAAGATGCTTGTCAACTCGAACCGCCCGGCAGATCCTAAAGTTGCGAACGACAAGGGCGGCAACACAGGCTATCCGGCCGCGCCTGAAGAGATCGGTTGGTTCATGTCGATGCTGAAGAACTCCGCGAAGAACGTGACTGCAGCCGAGCGAGCGACGATCGAAAAGGTTCTGCGGGCCGAAGCCGCCAAGATCAAGCACTGACAAACGATGGTCGGAAAGGGCTAAGCCGGATCTTTGATCCGAACCTTGGTTTCCTTTCCGATCTTTCCCGTCACCTTGGTTCCAACCGGCGCGTGGATGTTGCTTCCCTTGAACACGCCCCGCAAGCTCTTGTCCACACCGGACCCAAGGTCGACGATCTCGCCTGCCGCCTTGGCCACCAGCAGGACGTCCGTGCCGGTCAGACCCCTTAGATCGCCCTTCTGAACCGCGCTGAGCGCCCCACCAAGGTCGGTCGCCCGGTCGCCCTGCGCCTCGCCTTTAAAGAACTTTTGTGTCTCCTGGAGCCCGTATCGATCTGCAAGCTCCTTCCACTTCTTTTCGCTCGCCTCGTCCGTTGGCCCCGACTCGCCGGCCACGATCTTCTTGGCCGCATTGACGACCATGTCGCGCGCCTCAGGGTCAGCGGCGGCATCCACAATGTTCCCTGAACCCTTTTTGCTCGTGTTCGCAGTCGTGAACTCGTAAGTTTCCCTCTCGTCTTTGGTGGACAACGGCACGGTTGTGCCATCGGGAGCCTTCACGCTCTTGAAGACGACCTCGAGACGCGCCGGTTGGTTGACGACCGCGCCACCCAATGTTCCGCCCCGAGACCGCACCACCTCTCCGGTCGCGATCGAGCCCTGTGGCAAGGCGATCCTGCCATCCGATGACAACACGTCCTCCGACACCACCAGCTTGATCTCAGAGCCCACCTTCGCCGTGCCCGAGTCAAGGGAGGTGAGAAGGAGCATGGGCACCTCAGTGCCCTTCGTAAGGGTCGCCATCGGGTTTGGCTTGACAAAAGGATTCGGCAAGTCCCGCTTCAGGAACACCTTTGCGCCGTAGACGAAGCCGCCCAACAATGCAAGGCAAACGATCGCTTTCAACCACTTCATGGCTTTACGCTTCTTACGGGTGAGCTGCCCTGCTCGCTACATCATGGTGGGTCTTCAAGGCTTGAACCCCTTTGCGGCAGCCCGGACGACTGGAACGGCGTCGGTAGAAAGTGCCTTAAACCCAGCCAAGAACTCGGCCGGGCAACGGCCGCTCAATTGTCTCATCGCCTCGATTCTGACGATGGGCCGTGGGTCGCTCAAGAATCCGCCGATCGTCTTCAAAGCGTCTGGAGTGGCGACCTTGCCCAAGAGTGCGAGGCCGGTGACCGCCTTGCCGTCGTCCAAATCGTTGATAAGCGGCTCAGCGGCGATCTTGGCTTGCCCGGGAAACATGCCGAGCAGTTGCAGCGCAGCGCGCTTTGTGGGAAGGTCTGAGGATGTGAGGAGGGCTTGGGCAGTAGCCGCTGCGCCGACGTCTCCAAGTTCGGCAAGGCTCACCATGGCGGCCCGGACCAGCAGGCGGTCTTGATCCAAGCAAAGCTGTTGCAAGCCGTTGAGACAGGCGAGCGCCTTGAGGGGCCCGGCCGCCTTCGCAGCTGCAAGGCGAAGATCCGGATCTTCGAGCATAGGTGCTAGGACGGCTCCGAAATCCTTGACACCGGCGTCGAGTGCGATCCCCAGAAGCACTCGCTTCTCTTCCTTTGTGCCCTTCAATGCTTTCGGTCCGAGAGCGATGGCACCATCGGGCCCCAACGCCTGTACAACAGCGACGAAAGCGCGTTGCTGAAGCCGGTCGGCTGTTGCCAAATGCTTGTTCAGCATCCATTCGAGAGCAGGCACACCAATGGCAACCAGCTGGTCGGTGCCTTCGAGAACCTCCTGTTGGGCGCTTCCCACTCCCCATTGCGTCGCCTTCTTGTAGAGAGCCTCCATTTCAGCGTCGGGCAGGAGCTTGGCAGTACCGGGCTTGGGCGACACGTGTGGCTGAGCCGCTTGCGAAGCGGCCGCCTTGCTTTCGGCGTCGTACGCCGTGCCCCAGTTCGAGCTGGATGACGCCTCTCCATCGGCGAGGCCGCTCCGGTACTTGTCGGGGCCGTTCAGATCGACGAACACGCCCAACGAACCCGTACCTCGGGCTCCGTTGCCCTGACCTGGCGGACCGTCGTAGCGATCGATGCCATCACCGTCCACAAAGATTCCCAGGCCGTTCGCGTTGCCCACACCTGGTGTGCTGTCGCGTGCCGCGTAGATGTCGTCCCCCAAACGGTCGAGGAGGAACGCCACCCCATAGTCGTGACCGATTGCGAGACTCGCGCCGAACTTCGTCACATAGGCGTCGTTCCCGGCAAGGTCGAAGAGATAGGCCGAGCAGCAGTGCATCGCGCTCGCCTGGCAGTAGTGGTAGCCCGAATAAGTGTCGTTTCCTGCAAAGTCGCACAGAGAGCCGGTAGCGAACCAGTAGCTCGCCGCCTGCATGTAAGTGTCGCCTAAGTAGAAATCGTCTCCAGCGATGTCGGTCAACAATCCGATCCCGCCGCTCAGGCCGCCAGTGTCATCGCGGTAGCCAGACCCGTACCCCTGGGCAAACGAGTACGACACTCCTGTGAACAGAGGCTCGTTCATCGAAAGCCCCCCGGCCCTGTACTCGTCGTTGCCTGCCCTATCGACAAGCCATCCGACACCTTGCGTCCTGGCAGCACCTTGCCCGAAGAGCTTGACTCCATACCGGTCGTTCCCTCCTGTGTCGAGGCAAAGACCAATGCCGAACTGGCCGAACCCTTCGGCGAGTGCCGTCGCGGAATAGTCGTCGTCTCCGCCCACTTTCTCGAAGACGCCGACCCCCGCGAGGCCAGCGCCAAAGCACAGCGATTGGCCGCGGAACGTGTCGCGTCCGCCACAGTCGAAAGCGATGCCAATGCCAAGCTCGGCCGCCCCGACGCTCAGGTCCTTGACCTCGTAATGATCGTCACCTCCAAGATCGATCAGCACCGAGGAGTAGCCCACCCCTGCACCATGGCGGCCCTTGTAGGTGTCGTCGCCGCCAAGATCCACCGTCAGCCGGGCATCGGTCTCGTCGTGCACGTCGTTGCCTGTTCCCGCCACGACTACGGGCAAACCTGCCACCTGCAGGCGCACTTTCCCGCTCATCTCGGCTTTCGCTGCCTTGAGCTCCGTCACTGCCTTTTCGACTGCTGCCGTCAACACGACCGAGGCCGCCCGGATTCTCGCCAGGTCGACTTTGGCCAGCAGTTCGAGCAGTCGGGCTTGCCGCGCGGTTTCTCCTTTTACGAATGAAAACTTGACCTTCGGCTCTTCGACGGCCCAGACCGGCAGACCCTCGATCAGCTCGCGCTGTTCCTTCGCGTCCAATTTGGCGAGGGCAGCCCGAATCTCGGAGTCCGAGACGACCATCGCCCCGACAAGCCGACCCACGATCGCGGCAACTGGAGCCGGAATCTGGCCAGACGCGACCGACACAGGGGCAGGTGGCGGCACGTTTCGTACTTGGTCTGAAAATCCCCGCTTGATCGAAGCGGCTAACAGAGCGCTGGCCCCGCTCGTCTGAGCCAGGGAATGCCAGCGAAGGAGGTCACTGGCCGCCGACAACGGATCGTCGATGGTGAAGTCGACGTAAGCCTGCCGCCATGGATCCTTGAAAGGCTTGCGCTCAAACTTCAGATCCTTGAGCTGAAAACCGCCGACCATCAAGGAGTCCTCGATGCCTTGTTGTTCTGCCTCCGTCAATTGCCCGAAGGCAAAGCCTGCAAAGGCTGCAAACACTACGACGAGGACTCCTCGCATGCCCTTGATTATGCTTCGACCAACTCCTTCACCAGCTCCCAGGCGGGCCGAACACCCAAGCGGCGGTCCTCAAGGGCCCTCTCATCGAAAGGCATTGCCTCAGACCGAGGCCTCTCTGAATCCCAAAGGAGCGCGAGCCCGGGCCCAACCGCGGACGTCGCTAAGAGCGAGACGCGCGCAGGTCTTCGTTGAGTAAAGGGCTCGAGGAGTTGCGAGAATGCTTCGACCAGCATTCGCTCCATGTCCTCGATTCGACCATGTTCCCGCGCCACCGCAAAGTTGTCGGAAAGTACAACAATGTCGTCATAGCGACCGGTCAGTGGTGGCACAGAGTCGTAGTCGGGCCAAAGAGGCTTCGAAAAGCCCTCATCGAGCGAGGAATAGCCAAACAGCTTGGCGAGCCCCTTCATCCGGAGCGAACCGCTGAGGATCAGCACTGCTCGGCCCCGCTTGAGAGCAAGGTGAGGCGTTTGGGGGCGAAACCCTTGCCCCCAGGGCCACAGGACGTTCAACGGCGACTGGCCTTCGTCCCGCCGCCTCTTGTTGAAGTCTTGCTCCGCCAGCAGGTTTACGCTGTCGTCGATCAACCGTCGAAGCGCGCCTTCCCCGTCTCCCTCCGGCATTGCCGGTCTGTAGGGCCGGCCCACCGCCTTGTACCATGGCGTCGTTCCGAGTTCAACGCTCCCTTCCAGCCAAACCAACGCGTGGTCGCGGCCCCGCCCTTGGAGCACACGGAGGGACTTGGTGGAGAGGGTCTCTCCAAAGCGCAGAGCCTCGGCGACGTCGGCTCCGGAGGTGTCGCTCGGCTGCTCCAAAACGCCGGATTCCGAAACGCTCCCGAGCGTCAGGCAAAAGTGGACGCTGCGCTCGGGCGGATCGTGGCCGAGGGCGGCGACCATGATAGGCCCCTCTGGGATGTCAATGCTGTCGGGATCGACCCCCAAGGCGAGAAGTTCGGGCAATCTGCCCTGAACCGGCGCGATACCTACGACTGTCCCTTCGGCCGCCCAGTCCTTGAAGGGCTTTGGAGCCATCCGCAACCCCGAGTCTCCATCCGTTCCGCCGCACAGGCCCTGGGCGATGAACACCAGTCTCTTCACTCAGCCCCCTCGCGTCTTATCCGCACAATCAGCGGCCAGAGGAACAGTGTCATGCCGACGATGTCCAAAAGAACGTCCCAGGGAGAGCCCGAGCGGGTCACGACCCCGGCTTGTGTGGTCTCGTCGTAAACGGCGTGCAGCACGCTCCAGAGATAACCGCCCATGAGCGACCGAGACGCGGAGCCGCCTTGCCCCGCGACCGCTCTGCTGGCGCTCAAGGCCAGCAGGCCGTATGTACCCAGATGGATGGCTTTACGGACGACGAAATTCACATCTGTGGCGGCGTTCAGCCCGAGCCCAATCACATGCTGGAGAAACCACATGAACTTCCCGGCTCCCCCTTGAGGGCCTGAGAAATAGGCAACGGACAGGCCAATACAGACCGTGCCGCATGTGACGAACCAACGGGGCTTCGCTGGCAATTCGAGGCTTGATGCCATGAGCGGGAGCAGAGCCACCACGCTGGCTACGACGATGGCAACCTGGCACCCAACGAGGATGTTCCATCCTGTTTGATTGGACACCTCGTTCTGGAGGGCCGACAAAGTGATGAACGCCAGGAAATAGAAGAATCCGAAAAGGAAGCGCTGGAACGGCCTGAAGCCAGGAAAGGCAAAAACGCCAAGGGCGACACCCAGTAGGCACGCGACCACCACCATCCTGCGGGGAGTTTATCGCCCGGAGCACAATACGCTCGTGCCCGTCACCTTTCGCGACATTGAAGACGCCGCTGCCCGCCTCGAGGGAATCACCAACAGGACGCCCATCCACACCAGCCGCACCCTCGACCTGGCCTGGGGGGCGACCGTCTTCGTCAAGTGCGAGTGCTTCCAGCGGGCAGGAGCATTCAAGTTTCGCGGTGCTTACAACGCGCTCTCGCGCCTTACGCCCGAGCAGAGGTCGCACGGCGTCCTGACCTTTTCAAGCGGGAACCACGCTCAAGCTCTCGCTCTTGCCGGCCGACTGCTGGGGGTCGAGGTCACGATCGTCATGCCACGCGACGCACCGTTTGTGAAACGTCTGGCCACCGAATCGTATGGAGGGCAGATTGTCCTCTACGACCGGGACGAGACATCTCGAGAGGCACTCGGCAAGTCGCTAGCGGAGGAAAAGGGGCTCACGATCGTCCCACCGTATGACCACCCCGACATCGTCGCGGGACAAGGCACGGTCGTCAGAGAGCTGATCCAAGAAGTCGGACCACTCGACCTCCTCTTCGTGCCTTGTGGCGGAGGTGGTCTCCTCAGCGGCAGCGCCCTTGCCGCCGATCATCTTTCGCCTGATTGCCGTGTCGTCGGGTGCGAGCCTGCGGCTGCCGACGACGCGGCCCGCAGTTTCGAGACGAGGACGCTGCAACGAATCGAGAACCCCGAGACAATCGCGGATGGCGCAAGGACACCTTCATTAGGCGACCTGACTTTCCAGATTGTGATGGAGCATGTCGACGCCTTTGAGCGAGTCACGGATGAGGAGCTCTTGTCAGCGACACGCTTCTTCTGGGAAAGGATGAAGCTTCTCGTCGAACCCACGGGTGCCCTCGGGTTGGCCGGTGCCAAGAACCACGGTTCGTTCCAGGGTAAGAGGATCGGCGTAGTCGTCAGTGGAGGGAACTGTGACGTCGCAGAACTCGGGCCGCTTCTCAAGAAGTCTGCGAGGTTCGTGTGAAGCGAGTCCTTGGGTGCGGGGGGTGGATTTGAACCACCGACCTCCGGGTTATGAGCCCGACGAGCTACCNNGCTACCGGACTGCTCCACCCCGCACCGTTAATATACCGGAGCCCGGTTGGCTCAGTTGGGCCTGTCGTCAGCCCTCGAAGTTTAGAGAAATCCGGTAAATATTCCGTCGTATTTTAGAATTTCGTGATACACTGAGCCGAGACGAGCGGCACTTCCGCTGGTCGGTTCTACTTGTACGAGGAGAATGGATATGAAAAAAATTGCTCTCGTCGCCATGTTGGGCGTCCTCGCGGCTCCTTCCATGGCGGTGGTCGTCAACTTTGACGACCTTCTGGGCGACAACCTCGCAGTGCCAGCCAACTATATGGGCATTGCGAACATGACCAACTGGACTTACTACAATTTCTCGCAGCCGCCGTACAACCCGTCTTCGGGCACGTGCCGCGTCTACAACACCAACAACGGCATCATCAACATGGGCCAGGCTGTGGTGTTCAACGGTGCCTTCTTCAATGGCAACGGCGACAGGAACGGCTTCCTTCCGATCTATTTCGATATGTATCTGGGAGGCAACTTGGTCGCCACGAGCGGCCAGGCCCACTTGGACGGCAGCGGAAATGGTGTGTTCCTGAATTCTGGCTACAACGGCCAGGTGGACAAAATCCAAGTGCAAGGATCCTACGGGTTCTTCATCATGGACGACTTCACTTACAACGTCGTTCCTGAGCCCGTCTCGATGGTCGCTTTCGGCGCTGGCTTGGCAGCCCTTGCCGCTCGGCGACGACGCAAGTAACCTCTCTTCATCATGCGCACGGTGGTCCTCAGACCATCGTGCGCCTTTTCATTTATCTCTTCCGCCGCCGCGCGAACGAGCGGACTTTTACGAACGCTCCATAAACGACAAAGACAGGCGCCAACATCTCGAGCACGCGAATCGCTCCTTGCGCCGAATCGTCTACCATACGCACGATTCCCGTCGTTCTCGCTCCAACCTCTGCCGTCACAGACTTGACTTGCTCAGCGACCGTCGTGACCTTGTCCGTGAGGGCCTCGACTTTGCCAGTCAAGTTCTTCACCTGCGTGGCGATGTCGCGCAAGAGGACCAGTAAGTACCCCGCCGCCACGATGAGGACGAGGAAGAAGGCGCTTCCCAGCACGGCGTAGATGCCCACCGCCTGCTGAACCCACTGCTCGATCATCACGGAGCCACCTTACCTTTCACGGTCGCCGTACTATCTGCTGGCAGAGCGACCAAGTGCCGCAGGACCCCTTGCTCGGCTGCCACCGGTCCGCCATCGATCTCCGCCTGGGCGCCCCAGAGTCCTGTAACCCGCACAGTTGCCGTCACGTCCTTGTCGCTCGGGTTCTCAATCTCGGCCTCAAACCAACGTCGGCGGGGATCCAGCCTAAGTTCGATCACTCTGCCAAAGCTCGTTTCGAACTCAAAGCCGACTTGGCGTAAGACAATCCGGCGGCCTACCCCGTCCCAGGGGCGCACAACGATCGTGTCGTCCTTCGACTCGACGTGGCAACCGAACGTGTAGGTGCCGGCTGTCCGGTTCGGCAACACGTACGATCCTACTCCGCGGAGGTAGTGGTAATAGCCGACGCCGCTGGCGCCGGTATAGATGTTGTAGCCGGCCTGCTTGCTCGCCAAGTCTGGGCAATAGCACATGCTCGCCGCCCCGTCCTTTCTCACAAGCGCCCAGGGTCCCATCATGCCGCCGAACGCCATTCTCATATATGACTCCGGCAGTGCGAGATAGTCACGGTCCATAAGGCCAAAGAAGATCAATGAGTTCGGAATCGTCGTATGAGCGAGGCACGCCTCCCCACGATCGACCAAGGCACGCAGCGGTGTCGAGTCAGCTCCGTCCCAACTGCGCTTATCACTCCCATACCACCACCAACTCGGTGCCAACGAGCGGGTGGCGAAGGCGCAACGGACCGTGCGTTCAAGATGCTCGTCGTCGGCACGGTGCCTGGCGGCAGCAAAGACCTCTTCGAATCCGCTGGTGTCCATCACCGACTCCCCAGCATAAGGGTGCGACAGCTTCATCAACTCCGTCGCCTTGAACTCGATGCACCTCTCAACTTGGTCAGCGTCGGCGTCCATTCCTTCTGCCCTCAGGTCGTTGAGCAGGTCGTAAATCCGGGCGTATCCGAGGACACCGACTGTCCTCACATAGAGCCGCCAGCCCTGCTGGAACATCGCAATGGCCGTGCGGCTCGCCATCGAGAGGTATTCAGAAGGCTTCCTTGACGTCTCCCCATAGGTCGAAGCGAGCCGGTACATCGAGTGATAGAGGTTGAAGACGTGCGGATATCCGAGCGGCCTTCCAAAGTACGTCGCCGCACCTGTGCCGTCCTCAAGTACGCTTCCCACCGCGAAGCTCGAAGGATTCTGCACGTCGTCGAGGAGAAAGCCGTCGATGTACCGGTCGAGGACGGCAATCTCATCACGGGCGGGATAAAGGCAGTTCTTCTCGGCTAGAAAGAGCGCGTCGGCCAGGCTGCACTCGATTCCAGAGGACTCGCTGTACTCGTCCATGCTCGCCACCGGCTTGTTCTCAACGATGTTGGTCAAGGCGATAGCATCGTCCAGGGTGCTTCCTTCCTCAGCCACGACTTGGTTTTTGGCGATATAGCTCGCCCGCTTCTTGATCAGCGTTCCCACCGGTTCGGTGAACATCAGGTGGACATGGCAAGGGGTGTCATGGTTGTCGAGGAAGGTCGCGACCAAGTTGCCCGTCTCGCTGGGCTTGATGAAGCAAAAGGCGCCTTCTTCGTCGAAGTCGGTCGTCAGTTCGGCATCGCGGCTGAGCCAAAACTGCTTGGGAGAACATCCACTGACCTCCATCGCGATCCCGACGTCGGTCGGGGCGACGGCACTCGGCAACAACCGAACGGCGGGCTTCCCACACGCCACGAGCGTTTGGAACAAGCCCTCCTGCTTGTCGCTCTCGGCAGGCACGAACCGCATTTGAAAGACGCGGTTATCGCCAGGTTCCAAGATCAGCGACGTGTGGTCGTTGTGCCAGGTCGGCCACTGCTCCCGCTCGACGGTCGCTTTGCTGTGCGCGTAGACAATGGGTATGCCTTCCCATTGGAAAGGAGTGTTGATGCTCGATGGAGCGTGGGCAAACAGCTCCCACGAAGTCCCGTCGCCAGGAAAGACGAGGAGCCCGGGCGACTCCGCCGTCATCCGTTGCGCGAACACCCAGCTCGCGGCACCCCCGATGAACTTGTGGACGTAGAGCCGGCTCGCCCAGAGCTTCCTGAGCTGATCGTCCGACCAGCCGAACCCGTCATAAAAGTTGTTGAACGCGAGAGGAAACCCAAGTTCGCCGATTTCGATGCTGATCCGGCCCCGGTTGCGAATCTCAAGCTCCCAGACGATTTGCGGATAGTTGCCGGGTTGCTCGTACCAGCGGCCCTTTGCTTGAATGTCCTCGAGCAACGGAAAGTCGTAGTCGAACGCGACAATGTTTGAATCGAGTTGCTCCTCGTCGAGCGGGAACAGGTGTTGAGCGCCACTGTTGCGTGAAAGAACCCAGTTCTCTTCGGGCCCCGTGCGCGCGCCGATCAGGATCGTTCCCGGCAGATAGTCGTCAGAGTTCTCTTCGTTGAACTGGACCGGTGGGAGAATGAATTGGAACTCCTCCCCCTCCTCAGGCAATGCCGGATCGCTCGCCCAAAGCTGCGTAACACGGCCGCCATTGCCAAATTCGAGCGATATGAGACTTCCCGTCAGCTCTGAACGTTCGTCCTCAAATCGGTCCATGGCCTGCGGGTCAGGATACCTGCGGATAAACTTCTGAGCCATGCAGGATCGAGTGGTCGCTGTCGCGGGCGCAGGAAACATGCGTTGCGCGGCCCCCGTCATGGGAAGCATGGCGGTTTGGGCTCCCGACGACCTCGTCGAGATCCGGTTGTTCGATGCCAACGAGGAGCGCCTCGATCTCGTCGACCGCCTGCTCCGGGAGGCATTGGACGTCGCCGGGACGGAGCACGTCGTCAAGTCCAGCCCGTCGGTAGAGGAGACGATGGACGGCGCGACGGAGATCATCGTGACCTACCACGAAGACTGTGTGAGACGGATGCATGGTCGAGTCCCGCCCGTGCTCTACTCGCCCGAGGAACCGGGCAAACTTGTCGACCAGGTTCGCGGCGACCCTAACAAGCCGACGCCGCCCGAACGCCTGAGTGAGCAGACCCAGACTTACCTCTCCATGCCGACGGAGACCGAGGCTTCGCGAGAAGAGCTTCTGCAGTCGGCTATTGACTACCTCGAAGACCGGTGGGGCGAGCTACCCATGCTCAACCTGGTCCGAGGGGTCGCGCCGTCACGTTTGCCGCTGGTGACAAGCCTCAACTGGCCGAGCGAGCTGTCGGTTGACCAACTTCAACTCGTGCCCCACCAGATCCTCCGCTGGATCCATGGAGACGCGTCGCTCGACGAGTTCTTGGAGACGTGCCGTGAATCACCCGTCCTGACCTGGCTCAAACGAATCTGACTCAGCCCTTCCCTACGGCCATCGAGGACTGGTATTGCGCCAGGAGCGCACGGTCGGTCCAATCCAGGCTGACGGGCGTGACAGAGACAAACCCGTTTGTGACCGCCCAGACGTCCGTGTCGACCGATTCCGGGCGCATGACGACCACGCCGCCTTGCCAATAGTACGAGCGGCCCCAAGGGTCTTCGCGGTGCTCGACGCGGTCTTGATAGATGCGGCGGCCCATGCCGACGAACTTGTGCCCCTGGACTTCCGGAAACGCAATCGCCGGCACGTTGACGTTGAGCAAGCTCAACTCGTGAGTTTCCAGGGTCGTCAACAACTCCCAGTTCTCGCGCAGCCACTGGGCTCCTGTCTCATAGTGGAAGGGGGCGCCGTCAGCAAAGACACACATGCTCATCGCGATCGAGCGAATACCATTGATCGCTCCTTCCATCGCCCCACCGACGGTTCCGCTGTACGTGACGTCGAAGCCCAAGTTCGGGCCGTTGTTGATGCCGCTCAAGACGAGGTCGCACCCGTCCGGCCAGCCTACTGTGAGTCCGACGTTGACGCAGTCGACGGGCAGACCGTTGACCTCGTAGGCCTCGATCTCATCGATGTCGCACCGCTTGACTCTCAGCGGGTCGCGCATCGTCATGGCATGCCCACAAGCACTGCGCTCGCGGTCGGGAGCGAAGACTTTGACTTCCCCAAACTGAACGGCGACCATGGCGAGGTGCCTGATCCCTTCGGCTCGGACACCGTCGTCGTTGGTCACCAAGATCCGCATGGAAGGACTGAGGTTACCCGTGGCCCTCTTTCAGTAACGGCTCGGGTAAGGTCCAGCCATGAAAGCCGCTCTCTCGCTGACTTTTGCACTCGCGCCCATGCTCACCATGGCCCAGGGCCACGACCTGAAGCCCGCCGACACCCTCAAGGGCCTTGGGTTTATGAAGGGGCAATGGGTCGGCAAGCAAGAGTTCAATACGGGCGGCGACCCCATGGTCGGCGATGCGACGAACACGATCTCGGAAGCGATCGGCGGGCGCTACCTTGAAGAGCGGCTCTCGACCACCCTCACCGGTCGCCCGCCATCGGACACGCGACATTTCGTGACATACGACCCCAAGGCGGGAGTTTTCCGGGCCTGGTGGTTCAACGACAGCTCGAACGGGGCGATGGAGCTTGAAGGCAAGCTCGAGGACGCGAAACTGGTCTTGACGAGCAAACCCACGGAGACCGGCGCCGGGCCGAGCATGGTCCTGCGCGCGACCTACGACGGTTCAACCGCCGACACCCTCGTCTACAAGCTCGAGCTCAAGCAGGGCGAGAACTGGCAACTCCTGTTCACGACGACCTATCACCGCAAAGCGTAAGGTTCAGGCGTACGTCTCAAACGGGTCGGGCATCTCCACATAAGCGTTGCGGTCGATGGCGACTCCGCTCCAATCGAAGACGTACGCTTTCGGCCCCATCTTGTCGAGAATCTTCTTGACCCATTGCGACCTTCCCTTCGCCCTCGTGTCTTGGGGTGGATCCGTCTCCGCGTCGATCAATGAGATCGGGTCGACGAAGGATTCGGTCTTAGTAGCGTGGAACAGGGATTTTTCAGGATCGATGTTGTGATACTCCAGGTCGATCGTGTGGAGGGAGTCCGCGTTCCAGTCCAGGCCGGCGTCGGCCCGATACTCCTCGACCATTTTCAGCTTGTTCACCCAGTCGATCCTTTCGGACAACTGCAAGGGGTCGCGCTCGAGGTCATCCAGGATCCTCTCCCACTCTCTTAGCGTCCAGTCGGTGTCTTCGTCAAAGCCATCGAACTGCTGAGCGAGGCGAAGGTACTGCCGCTGAACCTCGATGGCGCTCGAAGCACTGCCGTCGGCCATCACCACGGGCCATTTGTACGATTGGTCGCGACTGACCTCTCGGAGCGCCACCAACGGGTTCTCGAGCTGCAGTGAGGGCGGCACAAGTCCTTCCTCTACAAGCCGGATCGCGAGGGCCGTCGTCCCGACCTTCAGGGCGTACGCGTATTGGCACTGGTTCGATTCGCCGAACAAGATGTGCAGGCGGTGCATCCCGTCGTGTGCGTAGAAGTGCTCCCATTTGGGATTGATGATGGCGCGGTTGAACCGCACCCGGCTCGCGATCACCTTGATGATGTGGTCGGCGCGCTGGCTCAGCTGGAAGGGGACTGTGTCGTCCTCCAAGACGTGGTAGACGTGGGAGACCCAGATGTAGTCGATCGGGTTCTGAGCGACTTCTTGGAAGTCCGGTCGCCCACCAACCGCCAGGATGTGTCCTCCCACGCGACCGACACCCGCAAAAATTTGCCGAGTGACGAGGAACGCGTAGAGCAGTTGGGCTTTGTGGCTAAAGAAGTCCTCGCTCATCTGGACGAGGTAGTTCTCGTGACACCCAAACGTGTGCCCACCGAAGTGGTCGACGCTGTTGTTGTAGACCGAGACCTCGTCTTGAAGACCAAGGTTTCGCAGGGCTCGCACGATCAGGTTCTGCCCCGCTCGGTCGTTCGCCACGATGTCCTTCAACCCTCGGCACTCGGCGGTCGCATATTCCAGGTGCGACCCGACGGCGTCGATGTACAAGCGGCCACCGTTCAGCAAGAAGCCGCCACTTTCGGCGGGCTCGAAGACTTCGTCTCTCGCATGGAGGTCGATGACCCCCAGCTTGAGGTCGTAAAAGACGTGGTCCTTGACGAGCTCGACGACCTCTTCCGGCGTGCCTGCCTCGGGCTCGACGTATGTGCCGAACTCTGTCTCGATGCCGAAGATCCTCTCGCCAGGCCGATGGGCCATGGCCCCATTATCTGACATTTAAGGCTTCGTTGGCTTGACGCATAATCGGGACATGCGCAACTTCGTGACGTCGCTTCTCTGCTTGTCCCTCGCTGCGACCTCGATGGCCCGCGATCCGAAGTGGTGTTTTGTCGTCGCAGGAGACGGGCGCGCCGACAGTCGCACCAAGCGGGCAGAGGACAAAGACGGGATCAACACATTGATCACCGCCGAGATCGGCAAAGCGGTCGTGAAGGAGAAAGCAAAGTTCCTGATGTGGACGGGAGACCTCTGCCTGGGCTACACCAAAACCCCAGAGGAGTTCGAGACCATGCTCACGACTTGGCGTGGCCTCATGGAGCCCCTCTATTCTCGGAACATCCCCGTTCTCGCTTGTAGGGGCAACCACGAGGCGGGTGCGGCTGACTCTGCGAACGTCTGGCGCAAGGTTTTCTCAGGGCCCTACCAGATGCCTCAGAACGGGCCGGACTCTGAGAGCGACCTGTCGTGGTTCTACGGCAAAGGAGACGTCTTGGCCATCGGTCTCGACCAGTACACGACAGGACAGGAGATGGTTCATCAGGATTGGCTCGACGGCGTGCTCAAGCGGTATCCGAAGAAGTTCGTCTTCTGCATGGGGCACGAGCCCGCTTTCATGGACGGTGCCCACAAGGACACGATGGACGCTCATCCAGAAGCCAGAGACATCTTTTGGAACGCTCTGATCAACGCTGGCTCAAGGGTCTTCTTCGCCGGGCACGACCACTTGTACGACCACATGGTCATCAGGCGGGACGGACCCGACAAGGGACCGGAAATGCACCAGATCGTCGCTGGCACGTCTGGCGCACCGTTCTACAAGAGCGGGATTTACGCGGGCAAGAACCAGGGCTGGGTGCTGGAGCGGAGGAAGGCGATCGAGAACACCTACGGTTACCTCGTCGTAACGATCGACGGGCGCCGGGCCACCGTCACGTTCAAAGGCAGGAAGTCGCCAGGGGTCTACGAAGCAATGGACACCTTCAGCTATGTGAGCCCGGTTCGCTGAACGTTGGATGCAGCCAACCAGCTAGATCCTCGTTGCCACACGAGCGCGATTGCTAGTGTCACGGCCTTTGATGAGCATTCTGGCTACTGCTGAGAGTCTGCTGTTCGGTGAGATGCCGCAAATCGAGGCGGTGACCATTTGCCAGCAGTTGACCTCAGCAAACGACGTCGTCACTTTGGCAGGCGACCATTCGGATCCTGAGGGATCAGGGTCGGGGCCGGAAGGATGTTCGCGTCATTCTATTGCCCTCTCAACGCAATTTACTAGAACTTCTGGTCGGTAGGGCCGGATGCAGCACCATAGCGTATCCTGGCATGTATGGGGGCTTCGTCGAGCTACCAAACGGATATGGGCACTGCGCACATCTCTCGTTCGCTCGTGTCGAGACTCGAGATCGCGACCGCCATGGTCTTGGGAATGTAGATGGAACGAGCAATTCAGCACCGCAGCCCGAAGGATGCCGAGGGGCCGTCAGCCCTGGTTTGTGACCTCATGTTTCCGGTGGTGGGCAAGAGCTTTCAATACTCATTTGAGAGCAGCAAGCGCCCACGTCGCCCTTGGTACAACCGCGGGGCGTTCACTGTTGAAGTCAGTGAGGACCTTCGGGGGATTTGGCCCGTGGCAGTGTTTGCCGAAGAGTGCGTCCGCATTCATATTGCCTGGCACTCCCTACGATATGCGTGGCCACCTTGGCGGCGCGATTTGGCCCGGATTTGCGGAGTTGCAGCTATTTTGGCGATTCTCTACACGGAAAGAACGGTAATGGCCTATCTGAAGGCGCTAGTCGATCTCAATGTAAGTGCATTGCCTCTGTCTTCGTTATCGCGAGACCCGGTGAAGAGACGAAAGAGGGGCGCAATACTTGCCACCTGTTTGGCGGCACAAGAAATCGCTATCGTCCCGTTTGGACTCCCTCCCGCCTTCCTCTCTAAGCTTGGCTCCTATCCTAATCTGGTCGGCAATCCGAAAGAACTCAGCGAGATCGCCGTCGAGGGATCAAGCGTGCTGGTTCAGCAAGTTCTTTTCAGTCTGCGGGCCAATGGCATTGGACGGGATACGATCGATCAGTAAAATTGGGGAGGCGGGCGCCGGCCAAGTGAAGGGGGAGGGTGGGGCAAGCTTATGGCCCGTCCCTTCCGCTTCAGCATGCGCCAAATGCCTTTGCTGGGGCCTTGGCTTGCGCCTAGTGCCTGATTCCTTCGAACCTGTCTGTCGCGTGCCTGCGGGAGCGGGCCGGGAAGCGCCCGCGACAAGCGGGCCATGCTCAATCGTCTACGAAGCAATGGACACCTTCAGCTATGCGAGCCCGGTTCGCTGAGCCAAACCTCCGATCCGAAACGGCCCTAACCGTTTGCGATCTTGGACGTCATAAGCAGTTAGAGCATCCGTTCTCGAGCGGGATGACTTGGGAGGATGCTCTCAAGGAACATCCACAGATGAAACACAACCTTGCTTGCGTTACCGCAGTCGCGATGGCCCTCTTGACGCCAGTCATTGCGTCCGCCGACGACTGCGGCCGACACCGAGACAGCCACCGCGCCCGATACACCTCGGACCCGCGTGGCACCTACACGTCCATTGTCATCGATGGCATTGGTCGATACGACCATTACGATGGTCAGGGCCGTTACGACCGGTCTGACCGTTATGACAGCCGATGGCGCGACGATGATCGCAGGGACGACCGATGGGACGACCGCGACCGTGACGATCGGCGATTCCGCAACCGTCACGACAATGGCCGCCACCTTGGTTGGTACAAGGATCGCGACCGTTGCGACGATCGGCGTCGATAGACGAAAGCCGACCCTGATCCTTCAGGGTCTGTTTGGGGGCGCGGGCTCGCCCGCGCCTCCGCAGAGCGGACTATCGTGCTAGCTTCGTCAGCGCGTCGCTGACGGCCTCTGCCGTGAAATCGAGCAAAGACAGGGCCTTCTCGTACTGGAGGCGCTTCGGACCGACGATGGCAAGTGTCCCCGCCTCGCTCTCTCCGGCAAAAATCGCCTTCCGGATAATGGTCAGCCCCTGAAGGCTCTCCAACCGGTTCTCTTTGCCGATGGTCACGCCTTCCCCAATCAATGCGGCCTGCAAGGTCTCCTCGTCTTCGATGCTTGCAAGTAGAGCCCGCATGTCCTCTCGGCTTCGTTGGAACTCGGGCTGAGCGAGGATGTACTCCTCGCCTTCAGTGATGAGTCGCCCCCTCGTCATGTCTTTTGCGGCGGCACGGACGGCTTGGACCGCGCTGCGGAGCACCTTGCCGACGAGGGACTCGTTCGTAGCGGGGACTTTCAGCTTTGCCAGCTTCCCAATGGTCTGGCCATCAGTAAGCTTGCCGAGCGCCCCGTTGGCCTCAGCGAGTTGGGCCATCGTCAAACCTACAGGACAGTCCAAGAACCGGTTTTCGACATGCCCGTTCTCGAGAATCAGGACGAGGAGCGCCTTTCCCGGGCCGACAGCAGTGACGAGCGCTGACCGGACTTTGACCTCGATGTTCCGCAGCAACGTGGCGGCCGAAAGCAAGTGGGTAAGGCGACTCAGGGTTTTGGTGGTCTCTTGGAGGAGTTGGCTAAGAGTGTCTTCCTCACTCGCGGAGTCTTCGACCGCCCTCTTCTCTACTGGGGCGGGCGGCCGCAAGACGACGAGTTTGTCCACGAAGTACCGGTAGCCCTGGTCGCTTGGGACGCGGCCGGCGCTCGTGTGGGGTTGTTCAAGGAGCCCGAGGTCCGTGATCTCAGCGAGCTCGTTGCGGACGGTGGCGCTCCTTACGCCCAAATCGTAACCCTGGACGATCGTCTCGCTGGGCACTGGCTCTGCAGCCAACACGTATTCGACGATGACCGCCCGGAGAATCTGCTCTTTTCGCGGACTGAGATCGGCCATGCAGGAGTCGAGTCTACCGGCTAGGGGCGTTCGGCCACGAGCCGGTCGGCAAGCCCATAGACATCGTCGAGCTGCCGCAGCTTGAACTTTCGCAACAGGCCCCTCCTGTCGATGAAGGAGAAGGAGTACCGCAGCTCCTCGCCCGGATACAGCGCCTCCATCACTCTCCCTGATGAGTCGTAGCCGAGCGGCCATCGGATCGGGCTCGTCCTCGTGACTTGGGCGAGTTGGTCGAGTTGCTCCTGCTCGTACTTTCCGGAGTTGATGCCGATGACAATGAGACCGTCATGACCGTGCTTCTCCAGAACCTTCTCCGCCATCTTCTGGGTGAACTCATAGCCGCAGCAAAAGCTCGGGTGGATATGCAGCAAGACCACCTTGCCCTTATAAGACTGGGGATCGACCGAACGACCGTTGGGGGTGTTCATCCAATGATCAAGGTCGAGCCTTGGAGCCGGTGCTGGGGGCGAGACCGGATCTTGGGCAAGCACGAATGCGAGCAATAACGGCGACATCTATCTTGCCGAGACGATCAGGACACGGCCAGGTTTCAGTCGACCTTAAACATCGAATCGGCGATACCCTGGTTGACGCGGATGTTCAGGTAGGCGGTTGTTCCGCCTACTTTCCCGTCCGCGTTCTTGACTGTCGCCTTCGTGGGCATCCAGACACCGTCAGACTCTTTCGGGTTCTCATAGAGGAACGTGGCCATCAGGAAACCCGCTTGGCTGTACCACTCCCGTTTCGTCGTGAACTTCATCTTGGGATCCACCCAGACTCGGTGCCGGCTCGAGTCGTCCAGCGAAGTGATGTAAGTGAGATCGAAAACAAGGTCGCCCGACAGGTCGCCGTGCGACTCGGTGCGGACGTACTTGGCGGTAAAGAAGCTGTTGAAGAGCGATGGCGTCAACAGGCCGAAGTCGAGGGGCGTCTGCCGCTTGCCCGGGGCCTTGCTGACGTCGTCGCGCTGGTTAATGTTGGCCCTCGGGACTCGAACCAGTTTGTGGCCGCCGTTCACGATGAAGAAGATGTCCGTGTCCTCGACACGGGACTCCATCCGCAGCTTCATAGGCTCCTTGAGCCATACGTTCGAGGATTTGAACCGGTAAGACTTCGCGAAGTCCTGGTTGATCTTCGCGAGCTCCTTCTGGTTGGCACTTCCGACCTTCGCGGTGAACGCGACGTCCTGGAACTTTGACTGGACATAGCTGCTGATGCTCTGCTCCGGCGCCGCGATCACGGACAACGCCAACATGGTGATGCTCATGGCTCTAACCTACAAACGAATGATCGGCCATGGAAGAACGCGCCGACTGGGCCCTGTGCGCCGCAAGACCTACTGTAGAATCGTTGCATGAGGCCCGCCGTACTTCTCGGACTGCTCTGCTTGACGCTCTCCTTCGCCGCCGCGCCAGCGTCCGCCCAGTCAAACATGGACAAAGAGAAAGCCAAGATGGCCAAGCTCGAGTCTTCCTATAAGACCACGAAGGCCGCCTTCACGAAAAAGCCCAAAGATGCTTCCCTCAAGAAAAAGTACGTCTCTGCCACCGTCGCCTTCGCCACCGGCTGCATGAACACCCCCCTCTTGCCCCCAAAAGAGAAGTACAAGAAGTCTCTTTTGCTCTACCGAGAGGCCCTCAAGGTCGACCCGAACAACAAGGAGGCCAAGGAGAACAGCAAGATGATCGAGGACATCTACCGCAGCATGGGCCGACCAATCCCGAAGTAAAATCGCGCCCGCACCTTGGAACTGGACGCCACCGACCAGGAAAACCAGCGCGTCGACGAGATCACGCGCTTCTCGAAGAAGCTGGCGCTGGCCGCCGTCATCCTGGCTGCGCTTCCTTCGCTCATTGGCTGGCTGATCACGCCCCAGGGCAGCCTCTATTTCGGCATCCAGACCAACCTTGACGACCACATGGTCTACGCCGCCTGGATGCGCCAGGCGATGGACGGGCACTTCTTCTTCGACAACCGTTTTGCCGTCGAGCCTCAGGCGGGGCTGACCGTCCACCTGTACTTCTTCCTTCTCGGCTTGATCGCGAAGATCCTGACGATCCCCGTGACGATGTTCGCAGCCCGGCTGGGTTTCACGTGCCTTTTTGTGCTGGTGTTCACGCGACTCCTGATCAAGCTGCAGATCCCCGTCTTCGCCGCCAAATACATCTTGATGCTGGGCTGCTTCGGAGGCGGCATCGGGTTCCTTGTCTGGGAGCGGTTCGGTCAGGACATCGTCAACGGGCCCGACCTGCTCAAGCCTGTCTACGGCGGCAAGCTGCCCATCGATGTCTGGCAACCAGAAGCCTTTGTCTTTCCTTCCATGTTGACGAACGGGCTGTTCATGGTCAGTCTGTGCCTCATTCTCTGGGTGTTTTCCTGTGTCGTGGAGGCCAAGGACTCCTGGAAGCCCGTGGGATGGGGAGCCCTCGCCTTTGGGCTCCTCATGAACATCCACAGTTACGACACGCTCCTCATTGGACTTGTTCTTGTGGGGTTCCTCGTTACTCAGGTCGCCCAGCGACAGGCTTCCCTTTCCTGGGTGGCCCGTGTACTGTGCATCGTGGCTGGAGCGATTCCTGGTGCGCTCTGGTTCCTTCACGTCCTCAACAGCGACTCCGTGTTCCAGGCAAGGGCCGCGACCTTGACGTACTCGCCCACATTCCGGCAGTTGCTGCTCGGCATCCTCCCCGCCGTTGTCCTTTCCGTGGCGGCCATTTGGAAGTCCGAATCGAGGAACCGGCTTTGGGCGACGATCGGCACAGCTTTGTTTCTGCTCGCGCTCGTTGCTGCGACCATTCCCCAGACTGGCAACGGCTTCTTCTTCGACGGAGTCGGCTGGAGCGTCACATTTGCTGTTGGGGCTGCCTTTCTCGTGCTCCTTTCGTCAAAAGACCAAGCTTGGAACCTCGCTTGGTCATGGGCGTTGGTCGGTCTCCTCGCTCCTTACTTCCCTGTCCTGTTCCAACGCAAGCTTGCAATGGGGATCATCGTCCCGTGGTCGATCCTGGCTGGGATCGGCCTGCTTGCCTTGCTCAAGCCGCTGGAAAGGAGCACTCGGAACCTCGTGGCCACGCTCACGTTGTTCATCGCCTGCGCTTCGTCGATCCTCTGGTTCCAACGTGAAATTTGGTTTGTCCGCAACGACGTGGGAAGCACAGCGGTGCATTCGGTCACGTACCCCCGAGACGTCGGGAAGATCATTCAACTCTTGAACGACCACCCTGCCCGCAAAGTCGTCGTCGCGATGCCGGGCGTATGGAATCCGGTTGGCCCGGCGGACTTTCGGACTCCGCTCGTTTCCGACCTCAATCCTGTGTTCAGCGGAATGGCGGGCGCCTATTCCTACGCGGGCCACTGGAGTGAGACGCCTGAATACGGAAGGAGGCGGGGCTTGACGACGAAGCTCTTCTTGGCCACTACTTCACCGGAAGAACGGGACGCGATCCTCGCGACCATCAAGCCCACCTTCGTCATCGCCCCGAACACAGAGACCACGCCCGACATACTCTTCGGTGACCAACGGATGCCTCTTGCCAACCTGAGGGGGCTCGGCAAGGTCGTCTACGAGGGGAACCAGTTGCTGTTGATCCAAGTCCGGGAGAAGGGCTAGCCTCCGCCGGAGTTCGACAAGGGCGGCACCGTGTCCGGGCTTTCATTGTCGATCGGCTTGCCGGGCACTTCCACTGGCTTCGTTGCGGATTTTGGCGCCGCCGTGTTCTGGCGAACCACTCGAACACCGCCTGGGTAAACGCTTTCACCGAGGCTTTCGCGCTTGACCTCGACCCCGTCCTTGTACACGGAACGATAAGTCATGATCCTGTGTCCAGAACCACCCGGTTCTTCGACAACGCGCCTGCCAGGAGGAAGCGACGGGTCGTTGACCACCTTGATCCCGCGGCCCCAAGAGGTGTGGCCCGCGGTCGTGATCTTTACGGTCACACCAGCCTCCTTCAATCCGAGGATCGTGAAAGTAATGCTGCCTCCGGCTGCCTTGGCAGAAATGGCGACCGGGGTGTCCGTATCGTTCTTGAACGCGAAGTCCGGCGCTGGGTAGCTGACCGTCGCGTCGCGGCCCACTGGCAAGTAAGGCACGGGGAACGTGTGATTGCTGCGGTTGGCGATTTTCAGGTTCGCGAGCAAGACGGCGTTGTAGAGTGTGCCGCTGACCTGGCAGATGCCGCCGCCAATGTCGAAGTCGTGTTTTCCGTTGTTGTAAACACCGGCGAGCTTGAACCCGTTCTCTGCAGTCCTCCGGCCCAGTGTCTTGTTGAAGCTGAAGGTCTCGCCAGGCATGAGGATCGTCCCTGACAGCCGTTTCGCCGCGTTCTTGATGTTTGAAGCCCGGTTGGCGTTCCCTTCGCTGAAGTGCGACGTGAACGAACTCACGACCTCCTTGATCTTCTCGAGCTCGCTGTCGGGCACTTTTGCATTTGCCTTGACCAAAGGTAGCTCCTGTTCTTGTCCGGTCAGAACCGCTTTCGTCAGCGCGTTTGTCAAAGCTTTCTCGTCAAGGTCTACACCCGTTTGTTCCGGGGTGCGGACGATCTGGCCGTCGACCAAGTCCACTCTCGCGGGGGCAAAGTCCTTCTGGTGCTGAGCCACGAACCCGGAGAGTTCTTTGGCCGCCTCACCACCGACGAACACGACTGGCTCGGCTTTCGGAGCTGGCGCCGCTTTGCCGGTGATCTCGCGCGCGGATTTGCTCCAGAAGTCCTCTTGACGCACCTGCTTCAGCGTCGCATTGAGGTCAAGGCGCAGGCCGAGCGAATCCGAGGTCAAGCCTTCCGGCGCCCGCTCGAGAGACGGTGCTGTGAGGTTGATCGGGCGCTGGGCGACCTCGCTCCACCAAGCTTGAAGCTCTTGCTCCGCCTCTTGCTTTGTCGCTCCGCCGAGATCGACGTTGCCAATCATAGTGCCGGGCGCGAAACGCGCCTCATAACGCGCCGCCAACGCAGAAACCGTACCGGCCGCAGCAACGATCACGGTCAGCACCGTGAACAAAACAACTTTGGCGGCCTTGCCGCCTTTTTTACTTTTCAAATTCTTGCTCCCGACAATCTAAGAAAACAGACGGCACCCATGTGGAAAACGATCCTTTGGGCCCAGTCCGGGAGTTTACCGTCACTTCGGTACACTTCCCGGCATGCCCAGGCTCGTTTGGCTCAACGGCTGTTTGTCGCCCCTCGAGGAAGCCACGACGTCCGCCGCCGACCACGCCCATTTGTACGGCGACGGCTTGTTCGAAGGCATCCGCATCTACGGTAGGCGGGTCTTCAAACTCGACGAACACCTTGACCGCCTTTACCATGGCTGTAACTACATGGGGTTCGAGATGGTCATCGACCAGCCGAAACTCCGGGCCATCGTCCTCGACGTATGCCGCAAAGCCAACGAGGACAACGGTTACATTCGGTTGAACGTCACTCGCGGTTCGGGCCTTGGCCTCGACCCCCGCGCCGTCAAGAGTGAGCCCAATGTGATGGTCATGGTCTCTACGCTCAACCTCTATCCGCCGGAGGCTTACGCAAAAGGCTTGGACGTTGTGACCACGTCGTTCCGTGTGGCGCCGGCCGACAGTCTGGATCCGCGCGTGAAGTGCATCGGGCGCTATGCGAGCAACATCCTTGCGAAGATGGAAGCGAACAAGCAGGGGGCTGGCGAGGGACTGTTGCTGAACAATCAGGGCTACGTGGCCGAGTGCACCGGTGACAATGTGTTCACGCTGAAGGACGGCGTCATCTCCACCCCGCAGCCCTCGAGCGGAATCCTACGCGGAATCACGCGCGACACCGTCACTCAGCTTGCCCGTGGCGCAGGATATGAGGTCGTCGAATGCAACATGACGCGGTACGACCTCATTGAGGCGGACGAGGCGTTTCTTACCGGGACCGCCGCTGAAGTCATCGCCATGGTGAGTCTCGATGGCCGCCACATTGGAGACGGCAAGCCTGGGCCCGTCACCCAGAAGCTGATCGGCCTCTTCCACGAGCACACGAAGACCGGCGTTGCGTTCGACTGAACCCCCGTTAGAGGAAGCCGTGGAGCGTGCGCTCCCTGGATTTGGACGCTTTTTCGCCGCCTTGCGAACCGAACCGGAGCGACAGGGAGTCTGTCCATTGTGCGGTTGGTCCGTGCGTGACTATCAGGAGACCGAACTCTTTGGCTGTGGTTTGTGTTACTCCTCTCTGGCCGTTACGCCGGTCACCGGCGCGACCGACCCCTGACCTCGACCGGGCGGTGGACTAACTTTGGTATCTTTACGAGCGAACATGACTTGGAAACGTGCTGCACTCCTCTCTAGCATTCTTGGAAGCTTCGTCCTTGCGGGAGGATGCGGTGGATCGGGCGGGGGCACTGGCCAGAAAGACCCGGTCATGATCGTGGCCAACGCCTGCAGCGATCCAGGCAACCTCGCGTACTTCTTCAACGACACTCAGTACGGTGGCAACCTCGCGTACCGTCATTTGAGCCTTCCCTTCACCCTGACCTTCCGGTCAGCCGAAGAGGGGGCGTGGGACTGTTCCCTTGAAGAGCCTGACCGCAGCGTTCAATACGACATCCAAGGCAAGCTCTTTGAGAAGGACACGACGACCATTTGCGCAGCGGTCGGCGAGAAAAACCCCACAGACGACAACGAAGGTTTGCGCCTCTTGAAGCGCCTCCAGACCAGCTTCTTCAACCCGGATCGAACGAAGCCGGTCGGTAACCGGGCGCGGCTCTTCATCCTCCACGCGTTCAACCGTCAGAAAAACTTCAACACCCCCGATCTGACCTTCCAGACCTTCGGCGACAACCCGCAGTTCCAGTCCGACAACATCGTCTACTCGAAGTGGGTCACGCTGGAAGTCGACTCTGGCCGTTACAAGTCCAACCCTAACGACCCGCTCTCGGACAACCACTTCATCGCGAAGGACACCAACGCAGATGGCGTCTTCGCCGAGAACCCCGACGTCACACTAAAGCCCGGTTCGCTCTATGTGGTCATGATCAGCGGCATCGAAGACCCGAATCCGAACGTCCACCAAAACATCGCGTTCATCGAAATTCCGGCCAAGGACTGACCCGGGTTTTCTGCGGGCATTTCGTCTGTGCGACGGGTTATACTGGCCCGTCGCGCTCCTTTTTGGAACCTGCGCACGTCCTCTTATGTCGGGCAGTCAGCACGAAGACTCTCTCGCCGAAAGGCGTTGGCTCAACGCATTGGCCAAGGGTGATCCAACCGCCCTTGGAGGGCTCTATGAGCTTTACGGCGAAAAGATCTTCCGGTACACCTTTCGGATGCTTGGCAACCGGAGCGACGCCGAAGACGCGACAGCCGAGACCTTTCTCAGGGTCTTGCGCAGGTCTGCGGAACTTCGTGCCGACGGCGCCTTTCGGACATGGTTGTTCCGTATCGCCAGGAACCTGTGCATCGACAAGATGCGGCAGCACCGACTGTTGGAACTGCCGACCGATGCGCACTATACTGGAACGGAAGACCGCGCGACGTTGCGAGTGACGGTTCAGCAGGCGCTCAGTGAGTTGCCGATCGAATATCGTGACCCGTTGGTGTTGTGCGACTTGGAGGACGTCTCGGCCAAGGAAGCGGCAGAGATCCTTCAAATCAGTGTCCCAGCGTTGAAATCGCGGTTGTACCGGGGCCGGAGGGCCCTGAGAGACCGCCTGGGTGGATCAATAGAGAAACTGACATGAACGAGTTCTATAACAAACTGGTTGACCTTTATGCCGGAGGCGAGCTTACGGAAGAGCTCTCCGACGAGATGGAAGCGGAGGCGCTCAAGAACGGCGCGCTCGCCCAGGACATGTTCACTTTGCGCAAGACGGTCGAAGCGCTCCAATCCTTGCCCTCGCCTGACTTGACTGAAGAGTCCGACTATCGGATACTGCTCAAAATGCAGATACAGGGCACGGAGGTCCGCCGCAAGTCGCCAGAGTCCTCCCACTGGCAGTATCATCTGCTCATCCAATCCTAGCCACGCGTGCCATGAAAGCCACTCTCACTCGGAAAGACCTCGCCAACGCCCTCTCGATCGCAGCCTCAGCGAGCAGCCAACGCTCTTCGCACCCGGTGCTCCAGTCCATCAAACTCGAGGCGGCCGGCGCCACCCTTAACTTGACTGGGTGTGACGGCGAAATGTGGGCGTATGCCACCGCTGCCGCCAATATCGAGACACCTGGCGCGGTCTGCGTGCAGCAGAGGCTTCTCTCCGAGATCGTCAACGCACTTTCCGATGGAATGGTGGATCTCGAGCTCGAGGGCACTGTCGTCTATCTGCGCGCCAACCAGTCCGAGTGGAAACTCCTGGCCCTTCCGGCCGAAGAGTTCCCCCCCATTGCCGAGGTGGCGCAGGAGTCGCAGCTCACGATGCCCATGGGAGACTTTAGGGCCGCCGTGGATTCCGTGGCGTTCGCCGTCTCCGACGACATGAGCCGAGCCTATTTGACGGGCGTCCTCTTCAGCTACGACGGTCAAGTGTTGACCATGGTGGCCACCGACACCCATCGGCTCGCTGTCAACCGAATGCACCGCGAGGGCATCGGTTCGCCCCTGACAGCCATCGTCCCTGAGAAAGCGCTCAGGACGATCAAGCAACTTCCTGTCGCTGAGGACGAAGGCATCACGGTTTGCTTCGACTCGACGCGGTTGATGGTCGATGTCGGTTCGGCGAAGATGGTGGCGCAACTGCTCACCGGAACCTATCCGAACTGGGAGCGGGTCGTGCCGCAGGAGTTCACGAGGATGTGGACGATCGACCGTACCGAACTCTACGAGAACGTGAAGCGGGCCATGATCCTAGCCCGTGACAACGCCAACCGAGTCCGCTTCAGTGGCCAGGGCGACCGTGTCGTGATCTCAGCCCGGAGCGAAGACCGTGGAGAGGCCAAAGAAGAGGTCGCTATCATTAGCAAGAACGGCGAGGTCGAAATCGCATTCAACGGACGCTACGTTATGGATGCGCTGCAATCCCTACCGACCGACGGGATCGTGGCAGAAATGACTGAACCGTCCCGACCGGCTGTCTTCCGGCCGTCTGACGGTGGCGAAGACCGCTTCTGCGTCGTCATGCCGATGGCCCTCGGCTAAGCACCGGCTTCTTCGTGCCGGCTTTCCACGCACGCGTGACACGAGCATGCGTGCGTTTTTGTCATCCGGGCGTTCAAGACGTGGAAGGCCACAAGGGTCAAACCACCTCCGGCTGACAGCAAGTGGCCAAGCGTCTCAAGCGGAGAGAGTTCTGCGTGCCTTCCCGCCATCCAGTGCCCAAACCCCACGAGCGATAGCCCGGTCGCAAAGAGGACGCCTGGCCAGAAGCTGCGATGCAACCGCCACCCCCGGACGGCCGCCCAAACCCCGAAGACCACAGCCATGGCATAAAAACTGACCTCCACCCACGGCTCATGAAGAAAGGCGAGCCCTATCAGCGGGAGCACGGTGACAAGCAACCCGACCGCCGCACAGTGCACCGCGCAGACGAAACTGGCGATCGCACCCGCTCGGTCCGCGTCGAACTTGGCCATTAATGCAAGGTTATGGCATATGGTCTAGCGCCGGTTAGGGACGCGAAGGGTCTTCTCTGCCAGCGAAATCTCCTTGTAGAGCTTGTCCGCCCGCTCTTTGATGGTCTCCAAGTGAGTGTCGTTGACATTGAGGAGCGCAGGCAAAATGGATTTGTCGCGGTAGAGCTCGCCGACGTCGAGAGCGCGCGAAGCGGCCTTGCCGTCAGTACTAGAAAGAAGATTCATTAGGCCGGTCAACCCGTTAGCGTCAGCCAAGAGCTTCCGCTTGCCGTCCGGCACCGCCTTGAGCAAACAAGTGGCCGCGGCCTCGATGAGGTCCGCGTTGCCGCTCCGGCACAGGGCGTTGAACAGGTCGGCTGCATGGGCGGCCTCGTCTGAGCCCGAATCGTCACTAAAGCACTCCTTCGTCAACTCGGCCGTGTTCTTAGTCAGCCAGCCGGCCAGAACCTTGGGGTCTTTGCTTGCCCACTCATCGACGAACCAGTCGGTTGCCTCGGTCGAGGCAGAAGCGCCGATGGCCGCACTGGGCTCGAAGCAATTCTTGAACTCGGCGGCACCGAGGTCTGTCATCGTCGCCGTGTGGACTTCGTACAGTCCTCTCAGCATCATTCCGTAGGTCGGGCGCGGCAAAAGGATCCGGCCCATTTCCTCCTTCGAGGCTCGGTCCGTCAGTATCCAAAACCTGACCTGGTCCCACGGGCCCTTAAAGTGCTCCTGCTCCACCATCTTCGCCAGCGGAACGATCCCCGGATCGCTGGGCAAGGCGATCCGATAAGCCAGGCCAGCCTTCGGCTCGTGCTTGCGCATGTTGAGGCAAGCCGCCCGGGCGGTCACTGACGTGGTGAGAGCCGAAACGGGGTCGGGGGTGTTCAAGGAGACGCGGACAGGAACCGACGCCGAAGCCAGCCCCGGGCATTTGAACGTAACCGTCTCGCAGATCGCCTCGTTCTGCGCTGACCCGTCTTCGCACTCGAAACACGTTCCCGCACCGATCGTGACCGTGCAATCCTGAGCCGAGGTGTTCGTGCAACTGACCGAGCACGAGTCCATGCTCGTACACTCGACCTTGATGCCCATGTCGTCAATGGTCTTGCTCGTGGCGAAGGTCTCCTTCCCGCCTTGCTCGATCCAGACTCCCGCACCCTCCTTCTCCGTCTGAACCACGGAGCAAAGGCACTTCACGTCGGTCTTGGGCTCCGACAGATCGCCCACAGGGACGGTGATCGATCCATAGTCGCAAGTCCCTGCGGGGCCCTTGACAAGGATCTTTGTTCCATTCGGGCCGGGATCGTTGCGGAAGAACTGGTACTTGATCTTCACGAGATACGTCTTCCCGTTCTGATACCGGTAGCTGACCGAGCAAGGGTCGGTGCACCAATGCTTCAGGTCGTAAGACTTCTCCTTTCCCTTGAATTCATTCTTCAGCACTTCGTGTATCCGCTGAATGATGGGAAAAGTCACGTTGGGCAAGCCCATCTTTTGGCCGTCGTTCGCGATTTCCTTGCCTGGAATCCACGCCGACGAAACCCCGATCTTGAATTTGTGGATCGCCGTGCACGGCCCATCGCAACTCTTGTCGCACGCTTCGTGGAGGGCGTGCTTCTTTCCGCGGCAAGGACTAGCACAATAGGCCGTTGCAATGACCCTCTCCTCTTGAGGTTCGAGCACAGTCGTGTACTCGATCCAGTTCTCAGGTTGGATGTTGTAAGTCTGCTTGCCAAAAGTGGGCGGATCCTGGAGTGGCGCCGGATGAAGGAAGGCGACGGCCAGGGACACGGCCAGGCTCAACATGGCCCATTATGTCTAAACCGTGTAAGGAAGTGGCGCGCTCGAGAGGATTCGAACCTCCGACCCCCAGCTCCGCAAGCTGGTGCTCTATCCACTGAGCTACGAGCGCACAGAGGCTGGATTGTACCAGGAGGAGCCTTCTCTGCCTCCGGGCCAGGAAATCCCGGGACACCTGAAACTTTTCGGGCGCTCCTGACGCTCAAGTATTCATGGCGCTGCAACAGTCGATGGCACAGTCTCCCGTCCGCTTGAGCACCGTCGTCCTCGTGACGGTGGCGATGTGCGATCTCGTCTCGACCCTTTTCTGGCTCAATTCGGGCCAAGGGGAGGGCAACGCCTTCTTCGCCGAGCTCGCCCGCCATGGCTCCTTCGCCTTTTCCTTCGCAAAGCTCGCCTTCTTGATCCTGCCTCTGGCCTTGATTGAATGGGCACGAAAGCGACGTCCTATCACCGCAGAATTGGGAACATGGGTCGCAGCCGGCGCCTACCTCTACCTGTGGGGCGGGCACGTGCTGACCCTTCGGTGAGCGGCTTTTTCAACGGACACACGTCTTAGAATCGTAGAGGAATTTATGGACGCTCTCAACGTGCAAGAACGCGGCAACGCTAAGCCCCACCAACTCAGACGCGACGGACTCACTCCGATCGGCCTCGTCGAAAAGGGCAAACCGACCCGCAAGATGCAGGCGGACACGAAGTCCCTCCGCGACGCGATCTCCCACGCCCAGGGCATTGGGATCATCGAAATTCAGGTCGAGGGTGAGTCCAAAAGGCGGACTGTCTTTCTCAAGCAAGTCGACCGCATCCCGCACACGCCCCAGATCCTCAACGTCACCCTCAACGAGATCAGTAAGAACGAGGTCATGACGGCCGACGTCCACGTCAATGCCGTGGGCACTCCTCCCGAAGTCGCCAAGGGAACCGGCGTTCTTGTCGCTGGTCACAGCACGATCAAATTGAAGGGCAAGCACTCCGACCTGCCCGGGCACCTCGACGTCGACGTCTCCCACCTCGAACCTGGCGGTAGCATCCATGCCGGTGCCCTGCAACTTCCGAACGGCGTCGAACTGGCGAGTTCGCCAGATACGACGCTGTTCTCGGTGACCCACCTCCGCACGGCCGAGCCAGAAGCCGCGCCAGCGGCCTCCGATGAGGCCCCGACAGGGGCGGAATCCAGCGCAGCTCCAGAAGAACCCCAGGAATAAGCCGTCAGCCCTTCAAGTAAACGTCCGGGACAACCGCTTTGACCGCGGTCTTGTCCGGCACTTTGAACGGAACCAACGTGCTGACCCCGGGCTCCTGCATGGTCACGCCGAACCAGACGTCCGCGCTCTCAATCGTCATCGGGTTGTGAGTGACGAGAATGAACTGCGTCTCATTCGAGAAGTCGCGCATCAAGCCAATGAACCGCTCAACGTTGCGACCGTCAAGCGGCGCGTCGACTTCGTCCAAGATCACGAGCGGGCTCGGCTTGACCTTCAGAAGGGAGAACAAAAACGCGATCGCACTGAGTGCTCTCTCTCCGCCACTGAGCAGTTCCAGGCGCTGGCACTTCTTGCCAGGGATGGTCACCCGGATCTCCACGCCCGCATCGAGCTCGTCCTCGCCTCCAACAAGCTCGAGAATCCCTTCACCGCCGCCGAACACCCGCTTAAAGGTCTCGCCAAAAGCGATTTTCACCTTTTCAAAGGTCTCTGAGAAGCGCTCTTTCGTCAGGGCATCAAGCGCCTTGACGCTGCTCAAGATCTCCGAGATGCCTCCCTCGATGTCGAGGGACTGGCCGTTCAACTCGTCATAGCGCTCGGTCAGTCGCTCAAATGCCTCCACCGCTCCAAGGTTGACCTCTCCCATCTCCTTGAGCTCGCGACGCAACCGTCCGGCGACCGAAGCCGCGTCCGGCGGAACCACTGTCGTCGGCGCGTCGGCGATCGCTTGCGCCTCGTTGACCCCGTACTCCTCAAGGAGTCGTTCAAGAGAGACCGCGCGCTTACCGTCCAGCCGCGCGCGTTTGAGTTCGCTCTGATGAGCCCTCGCTTCAGCGTCCGCAACTGCCCTCCGGGCCCGCTGAGCCTCCTCGATGCTCGCACGAGCTTGCTCCGACGAAGCCTTCCTCTGGTGGTTCAACTCTTCGAGCTTCAATTCCAGGACTGAAGCCTGCTCAGCATGACGGTCGCGTTCCGCCGTCTGCTCCTGGATGGCGGCGATGTGCTTTTCGCGCTCAGGCTCCAGGTTTCCTGCCCGATGTTCGCGCTGCTTCTCCGCATCGAGCAAGATTTCAAGTCGGCGCTCGCAGTCTCTGACTCGGCGTTTGGACGTCTCTTCGCGGAGCCGCGCCTCTTCCAGGCGCTCCTTTGCCGTCTCTGCATCGCCCGACTTCGCGGAAAGACGCTTCCAGACATCGTCCCGTCTCGCTTCTATAGCCGCGACGTCGATCGCTTCCACTGGCCCGTCCACCGTTGCAGTAAGCGATTCAAGCTCGGACTCGAGCTTCGACTTGGACCGCTCTGCCGAGTTGAGTTCGTGGCGCAAGCTGTTCAGCCAGCTCCTGCCCTCCTCGATTTCTTGGCTCAACGGTTTGATGGCTTCCCTGCAAGCTCCAACTTTCGCTTGGGCTTCGTCCCGGGCACTGGCCCTTGCCGCAGAAGCGGATTCCGCCTTGGCGTGCGCCGCCTGAAGCGCTTTCATCGCCTTCTTGCACTCTGCGAGTTCGGCCTGGCGTTGTACAAGCCCTGCCGTCTGACGCATGGTCCGGCCACCGGTCACGGCACCCGAAGAGTGCAGAAGTTCACCATCCAACGTGACGCACCGGTTCCATCCCGAGGATTTCGCCAGTCTCAAGGCGTCGTCGATCGTTTCAACGACCAAGACCCGCCCAAGAAGGCTGTCGATGACGGGCCGGACTCTGTCCGGGCACTTCACCAACTCGCTGGCCAAGCCAATGACGCCCCCTTGCTTGCAGACCTTTCTGAGGTCCTCGGGAACGTGGTGAGGCCTCATGAGGGTCACGGGCTGGAAGGTGGCCCGTCCAAGACTGTTTTCCTTCAGGAGCGCTATGGCCGCCTTGGCATAGCTTTCGTCGGGGACGATCAAGTCGTTGGCCGAGGCACCCAGTGCCGTGTCCATCGCAAGAGCTAGGTCAGGCTCGACCTGGATGCAGTCACCGACAGGAACGAAGTCACCCTGAAGTTGCCCCTTCTTGCGGAGGTCAAGAACAGCGCGCGACCCCTGCGACAAACCTTCGTGGGCATCGATCGTTGCTTCGATCCCACGCCGTTTGCCATCGAGGCTGGCGAGATCGGTCAGGATCCTTCGGGTCTCCTGCCCTTCCGCTTCGTCCTTTTTGCGCAGCTCGTGCAAGACCCCTTCAAGCGACGCTGCTTCCACCCTGAGTTCTTCGGCCCGGCTCTCAAGGGCTTTCAGACTGTCCTGCGCTTCAGTGATGCCGGCCACCAAGTCTGGCGTGGTGTCGTCGATGCCCTTGATCTCCTTCTTGATGTCGGAGACCCGCTGCTCACGGTGGACGCGCTCGAGCTCGTTTCGATGGATCTCGGCTACAGCCACCCTGGCCGCGTTCAGTGCCTGCTCGGCTTCCTCAAGTTCAGCGGCAAGGAGCTTGACGTCGTCTCCCGACCCTGCCAACTCGGTTTGCAGGCGCTCATACGCTGCAGCTTCTTCTGCTTGCTGGGCCCTCGCGACCTCTAAATCTGCTTCGGCGTGCTCGTAGCGCGTAAGCGCTGCCGCAGCCTCGGCTTCCAAGTTGGATTGCAGCTCCGCCAGGCTCTCGAGCCGGGTGCTGGCGACTTGGAGTGCGGAGCTGGCTTGGTCGGCAAGCGTCCTCGCTCGCGTATGGTCGTTACGGATCGCTTCGACCTCGGCTTCGATCTTCACGGCCTCGGCGCTCTTCTTCCGCGCGTCCGCCTCTTGTTGGTCAGCCAGAGCGGCCTCCTTATTCGCCCACTCCATCGCCTCCTGGATCACCTGGTCGACCGCTCTGAGCTCATCGACCAGGCTGCCGACTTCTTTAACGAGCAGCCCACATTCGACCTGCCGAAGGCTCTTCAATGCGCTCTTGTAGCGCATTGCGACTTCGGCCTCTGCAGCGAGTGGCTCTCGCTGGGCGTCTAGCTCTCGAAGCACGTCGTGAACCCGCTGAAGGTGAAGCTGGGCGGCGTCGAGGCGGCGAATCGACTCCTGCCGGCGCGCCCGATAGCGCTGTACGCCCGCCGCTTCGTCGATCCAGGCCCTGCGTTGCTGGGCAGAAGCCGCCAACGCCTGGTCGATCTCGCTCTGCCCGACGATCGCGTAACCTGCCCGGCCAAGACCGGAATCGGAGAGAAGGTCAGCGACGTCCTTGAGCCGGCAATTGCGGCGGTTGATCTCGTACTCGCCCTGACCGCTCCGGTCGACGCGCCGAGTGACGCTCACCTCGGGACTGTCGATCGGTAACGCCCCGTCTTCGTTCTCAAAGGTCAGCACGACCTCGGCCATTCCCTGCGGCTTCCTGTGGACGGAACCCGCGAAAATGACTTCCTTGCCAGATTGGGCCCGCAACGCCCGGGCGTTCGTCTCCCCCAAACCCCAGAGGACGGCGTCGACAATGTTGGACTTGCCACATCCGTTCGGGCCGACGACGGCGACAATGTCACCGTCGAGCTCGAACTCGGTCTTGTCCGCAAAGGTCTTAAAGCCGAGGATCTTGACGCGCTTCAGCTTCATGCTGCGCCTTTACAGATCAACGGACGGGTTGGTCATAGGCTTTGGACGAGCCATTTCGAAGACTTTTCCACCGTCAAGGTCGATGTATTCTGCCCCACCCAGGCGAGCTATCGGACGAAACCCCGTGACTTTGCCAGTGCCAGCGTCCAGGACTGACTCCTCCAAGTGGGCGGCAAGGACTTCACCGATCACATAGCTGCTGTCTCCAAAGTTCACGATCTGGTGGACTCGGCACTCGAACTGAACGGGGCTCTCAGCGACCCGGTCTGGTGCGACGAGCAGGCTCGTCTCGGAAGTGAATCCGCTCAAGCCCCACTTGGAGACAGAATCAAGATAATCGCCGCTCGTTTCGTTCATGCCCCCCGCCAAGCGCCTCGTCACGAGGTTCACGACAAACTCGCCGGTTTGCTCCACGTTGATGAGCGTCGTCTTCTTCTCACCACGCTTGTTCAGTACCGGGCAAAAGACGAGGCTCGGAGGGTTTGGCCCGCCAACCATAAAGAAGCTGAAGGGCGCGAGGTTGGGTGTTCCGTCGCTGCCCACTGTACTCACGAACGCGATCGGGCGAGGGACGACAAGGCTGCTCATCAAGTCATAGGCGAAGCTGGCCGACTCTTCGTCAAACCGCCATGTCTTATGAGCCACACAAGATTCTAGCCCGACTCAGCCAAGCTGCCCCGGAAGAAGGAGGTCATCTTCTGCCAGCAGTGCTCGGACGCGTCGGCGTCAAAGACGGCGGGCCGGTCGCTGTTAAAGAAGGCGTGGCTCGTCCCAGGAAAAGTCATGAACTCATGTGGCTTGCCGTGGCGGGACAGCTCTTGATCCAATCCGCTGACGACCTCGGCAGAAGCATAATCGTCGGACTCGGCGAAAAAGCCCAACATGGGAGCCATAAGCCGGGTGAAGTCCGGCTTCACGTTCGGATGAATTCCGTAAAAGTTCACGCAAGCGCCGATCCGGTCATCAATGCAGGCCGCGTACATGCTCAACTGTCCACCCATGCAGAACCCAACGACGCCGATCTTGTCCCCTTCGGTGGCGGGACTGGAAAGCAGGGCGTCAACCGCGCCGTGGATCACCTTCGCAGCGTTGGCGATATCGAGAGCCATCATCAGGGAACCGGCCACGTCAGGCTCGGTCGTCGTAGCGCCGTGGTAGAAGTCAGGGGCCAAGGCGGTGAATCCAGCTTGGGCAAATCGGTCGACGACGTCTTTGATGTGCCCGACCAGGCCCCACCATTCTTGGATCACGATGACCCCGGGGCCAGCGCCGCTCACACTTGGTGCCAAGTAACCCGAGTAAGGCTTGCCGTTGCCGGAAAACTCCACCATCGTTCCGATCATCGCCATTGATTATTTACGATTTGGGGCGCGCGGATGCACAATGACCATCATGCGTCTGTTCGTCGGCATCAGGGTTCCCAGCCCGTGCGCCCAGGAGTTGGCAAAAATCCAGGCAAGGCTCAATCCTTCCCTCGGATCAGCTTATCGATGGGTGTCGGGACAGAACTTGCACATGACGGTTTGCTTTGTGGGGGAGGTCCACGACTCTTATGTCGACGGCATCATCGGTGTACTGCGGAACGTCCCCGTCGTTGGCGGTGAATTCTCGCCAAGCTCGCTCATCGCCCTTCCTGATTCGCGTCACCCCAAGGTCATCGCTCTCGAGGGCGAGGACGCCGGGGCCGCCCAACTCGCGCTGGGTGTGCGTGAAGCCTTGCGCGCAAATGGAACCGAGTTCGACGACAAGCCGTTTTTGCCCCATGTCACCTTGGGTCGCCAGCGGTCCATGATCGAGCACTCCGTGGTCAACCGCATGCTCAACATGGCCAAGCTGGAAAATCTTTCGTTCCACCATGACGGCTTCGAGCTGATCGAAAGCAGAATGGACGCGATGGGATCCCAGTACGTGACGAGGATGGTGTATTCCTCCTGAAAGCCCAGGCGATGGCCTTGGCTGCGCTGTGCGTCCTTGCTGGCTGCTCAAACAAAACTCGGCTGGCCGCTGTCCGCAACGAGGGGCCCTTATCCTCAAGCGTTCTCTCTGCGCGGGCTGAGGAATTCAAGGCCCTTGACGACCCCCCGTACAGCCCAAATGGCTACGTTTGCCTCACCAATGGTCTGCTTGGAGTCGGATTTCAGCTTGACCAGCGGGCAGAGGACGCCGGATCGGACAACTTCACCTTGTTCCTAGCGAACCGCTTCACCCGCACCGGAACCGAGTCGCTCGTTCAGTTTGGGAACCCGTTCGGCTTGCCGACCTCTTCGCAGCCGTTCAGGGACGAAGTCGCCTCTCTTGACCTCGAAACAGGTGTTTACTCGGTGCGCGCAAGGCACGGAGGACACGATGTGTACTACGAGTTTGTCTTGTCGCCTTCCTCACCCAGCGCTGTCGAACGCTGGACGATCAAGGGCCAACCGGGACAGCGTGCTGAGCTCGACGTGGAGAAGGTTCCTCGCTCTCTATCCTCCCAGGGCGAGGTGGACTCTGGCCCAGCGGTCAAGGCAGTGGTGGCCGTCGACGGCGACGACCAAGCCCAGATGGACGGACCCAGCGTCAAGGCTGTGATCGGCCAGAGCGGTGTGGTCCGAGTGACCAGAAAGGTCGCTTTCGGGGCCGAGTCACGCTTACCCTCATTCGAAGAAACCGCTCAAGCAGCGAAGGAGTGGGCATCCGGGCGAGACGCGCCAAGAGTCATTATCGACGGCCCCGCGGACGACCAAAGGTTCGTCGCCTCAGCGCTCTACTTTCTCCGGTGCGGCGTCAATCCAAGCGGACCGACGGGGCCATTCGGAGTGACCAATCCCAAGTACGGTGGCCGCCAATTCTGGGACGCGGACACCTGGATGTTCCCCGTCCTTGCCCTGTGTGAGCCAAAGCGGGCGGCTGCTATCCCTTTGTTCCGCCTCGCGACCGCGCCGGCAGCTTTCACACAGGCTCTGGACTGGATCGCTGAGAAGGGAGTCCTCTACCACCCGGCTCCAGGTGAGCGAATCTACAAGTACCCTTGGGAGGCGGGACCCACGGGCAAAGAGAACGCCCCTGAGGCGTCAGCGAAGCAACACCACATCACCGCAGACGTCGCCCTCATGGCGGAACATGCATCTGCACTTGGATTGATTGATCCAGTGGCGTCCGGAAAGCTCGTCAGGGGCTGCGCCAACTGGCTCTGGCGTCGCTCCAGCCGGCTTGAGAGCGGCGAGTGGGGGATCCTCGACACGATGTCGCCGGACGAGTTTCACACGGGCGACAACGACCTTTACACGAACATTGCTACCGAGCAAGCACTTAAGGCCGCCTATCCTTCCGACTGGAAGAACCGTAGATTCAAACGGCCAAGGGACTCCACGACCTTCCTGACCTACGACAACGACGGCCTTCGTGCTTACAAACAGGCCGCGGCTCTTCTCGCGATCTGGCCGCTCCAAGACCCGGATTGCGAAGCCGAGGCAGGTGCCATGCTGAAGCGCTTTGCAGGCAAGACCGCTAAGAACGGCCCCGCTATGAGCAAGTCCGTGGAAGCCCTGGTCCGGGCGCGGTTCGGGGACGTCGAAGTCGCCTACCAGGAGTGGCGCACAAGTTGGCAGCTCTACACCAAGCGGCCCCTCATGCAGTTCAGCGAGGCTCCGAACGGGAAGAACGCGACGTTCTTGACCGGAGTCGCCGGCTGTCTCGACGCCTTCCTGTACGGCTTCGTGGGCTTCCGGATCGACAAGCGCGAACCCCCTGCAGGAGCAAAGTGGAAGACCCCGATCAAGAACGGCTACTGGCTCTCGATCACTCCGAAACTGCCGAAGGCGTGGCCGAGCGTCAAGTTGCAGAACTTCTCCGTGCTGGGAAGAAAGGTCGACTTCACCATCACCAACTCGGCGGTCACTGTCAGCCCGATGCAGGCGCCTCCCAGCAATAAAGCGGGCAAATGACCGATAATCCCAAGGTCGCATGCGCAGCCTGAAGTACGCCCACTCCTTCGAGGTGGTGAAGCACCTTCCTGAAAAGCTTCAGCCGATTCGGAAGCTCACGTACAACTTTTGGTGGACGTGGAACCATGAGACGCGGTCAATGTTCCGAGACATCGGCCGCGAGCTTTGGGAGGAGGTCGAGCACAACCCCGTCGAGTTGATCAACCGCCTCGGTCAAGACGACATTGATCGACTGGCCCGCGACGACGTGTTCCTCGCCAAGCTGCACCATTGCGCCAAAGAGCTCGATCGGTACCTCAGCGACAAAACCTGGTTCGACCGCAAATTCCCGAAGAAGCGGGAAGACACCCTGATTGCCTACTTCTCGGCCGAGTTCGGCCTCAGTGAGGCGCTTCCCATCTATTCCGGGGGCCTCGGCGTCTTGGCGGGCGATCACCTGAAGGCCGCAAGCGATCTTGGCATCCCTTTGGTCGGCGTCGGACTCCTCTATTCCAGGGGTTACTTCCGGCAGTCTCTGAGCCCCGACGGCTGGCAACAGGAGCGATATCCGCAGTACGACTTTTACCGGCTGCCCTTGCAGCTCGTTCGAGGCGAGGACGAGAAGCCGCTCCGGATCAGGGTCGAGTTTCCTGACAGCGAGGTCTTGATCCAAGTTTGGAAAGCACAAGTGGGTCGGGTGGAGCTGTACCTCCTGGACTCGAACATCCTTGAAAACTCGCCCGACGAGCAGAGCATCACCGACACCCTCTACGGCGGCGATGAGGACATGCGCATCCGACAGGAGATCATCCTGGGTATGGGTGGCTTCAGGGCCCTCAAAGCAATGGGAATGAGCCCGACGGTGTGCCACTTGAACGAGGGCCACGCCGCGTTTCTTTCCCTCGAGCGAATCAAGCAGTTCATGGTCGAGAACGGCTGCGACTTTCGCACTGCCCGCCAATGTTGTGTGGCAGGCAACGTCTTCACCACCCACACTCCTGTCCCGGCGGGGTTCGACCTCTTCCCCATCGAGTTGATTGACCGGTACCTCAACAAGACGGTCGGGGCGCTCGGGATGAGCAAGGAGAAGTTCCACGGGCTTGGCCGATTCGATGAGGCCGACGCGACTGAGCGCTTTAATATGGCGATCCTCGCCATGGAGAACTCTAACCACGTCAACGGGGTCTCCAAGCTTCACGCCCAGGTCAGCCGCGGGATCTTCAGCGAGCGATGGCCGGATTACCCACTCGAGGAGGTTCCGATCGATGCGGTCACGAACGGGATTCACACCCTCACATGGATGAGCCGACGCATGACCGAGTTGCTCGACCAGTACGCTCCCCCGAATTGGCGCGACGATCCCTCCGCGAGCGAGGTCTGGGAGTCGCTCGATCAGGCACCGGACTCGGCCGTTTGGGACGTCAGAGAGAACGAGCGCGGCGATTTTGTCCGGTACTGCCGGAGGCGGTTGCGCTCCCAGCACAAGCGGTCGAGCTCGGGACCGGTCGACATGGCAGGCGTGAACGACGTGCTCGACCCCAGGGTGCTGACCATCGGCTTTGCCCGCAGGTTCGCCACGTACAAGCGGGCCACGCTTCTCTTCCAAGACAAGGAGCGGCTCAAGAACCTCCTGTTCCACCCGGACAGGCCGATCCAGCTCGTTTTTGCCGGTAAGTCCCACCCTAAGGACGACGGCGGTAAGAAGCTGATCCAGGACATCGTCAACTTCATCCGGTCAGAAGGCGCGCGGTCCCGAATGGTCTTTTTGGAGGATTACGACATGTCCGTCGCCCGACGCATGATCCAAGGCGTCGACGTTTGGCTCAATAATCCGCGCAGGCCGATGGAGGCCAGCGGCACGAGCGGTATGAAGGTCGTGCCGAACGGTGGACTGAACTGCTCCATCCTCGATGGGTGGTGGGCCGAGGGCCACCGCAGGGGAGTTGGCTGGGCCATCGGTGACGGCAGCGAGTTTGGCGACGAGGGCTATCAGGACTGGATCGACAGTCGGGCCCTCTATCACGCGATCGAGAACGAGATCGCTCCGATGTTCTACTACCGCACCGAAGGCAACGTCCCTCAAGGCTGGGTGGAGATGATGCGGCGGAGCATGAAGGAACTAGCCCCGCTCTTCTCGACCCTCCGCATGGTCCGGGAGTACACCACCCGTTTCTACATGCCCGCTGCGGCTGCCTACCAGCATTTGACCTGCAACGGCCTTGGGGTCGCACGGGACGCACTGGCTTGGCGAGACCGTATCCGAAAGGCGTGGTCGAACGTTGCTGTCGCCAGCGTCAAGGACACGGCGGCTACGACGAGCCTGATCGGCTCCACATTTGAGGTCAAGGCCGTGATCAAACTGGGAGAGCTCGCCCCCAGCGACGTGAAAGTCCAGGTTCTCTCGGGCCAGGTGGCACAAAGCCGCGAACTGAGCAACCTGGATCTGACCAACCTCGAGTTGGAGAGCTCGAACGGCCAAGAGCACACGTTCACAGGCACCGTCAAGTGCGTCTCACCCGGACACCGCGGCTACATCGTCCGTGTCGTCCCCGACCACGAGGACGTCGTCGTGGAAGCGGAGCTTCCGATCGTCGTCTACGAAGCGCCTTTACCGTGACGCGGCTGCCGCCAGTGTCAGGAGCACAGCGCCTCAGCCTCAATGGGGAGGTCGCATGGATTTGGCCAGTGGACAACGGCTGGAGCCTCGTCCAAGGGTCGTTTCAGATCGATCTAAGCAATGTTGGGGGCCAGGCAAATCCTTCCCACTCCATCGACTGGCAATCATCATCACCAAGTAAAGGGATTTATCGAGGCGGAGTGTCTCAAATGGGTGCAGGTCACATAGCCCGTGAATTGTTCATTGAACTCGCCGCACCCCTGCTTGCGGCCCTCAGCCAATCCGAATCGACCTTCCAACAGCCCGAGACTGGCACAAAAAAGGGACCGCAGCAAAAACGCTAGCGGCCCAGTGGAATGACTGCAGTCAAGTAACCGTTCAGACCCTTAGGTCAATTTGGTGGCCCTTGGAAGTCTCAGGCAGAATTCGGTCAACTGCGGTCGAGGTCCATGTTGCATCAAAGGCGATTCGTGGCTTTGAACGGACTTGAGAGACGGGCTTGTTCTCTGTCCGCCGTGTGAACCATATGTTCCTGGAGTTTGGTTTCACGGTCACTGGTCGCCTTCTCTTTCGTAGGAACGAACGAAAAGTGAAGCCCGCACTTCTCGTGCCAAGCCACGCGAGGCGGCAATCAACCCGTCAATCTTGCTGAGCGGGGATATCCCCCCTGTTTCCAGATGCCTTGTGCCGCCAACGGGGGTGGCCGTAGGCCGGAGGGGCAAGGGGCTTCACCGCTTCTTGAGAGAACGCTGGACGGCAGCATCCGCTTTGGGGAAATTAGCGCATTCTGAGCACAGATAGGCGCTCCTGCCCTGTCCTTCGGGGCGGACCCTCTTCAGACTTGCCTGAGGAAACCGCTGGCGACAGACGACGCAGGAGCGGACGGGTACGTGCTTACTCGCTGGTGGCTTGGACAGGGTCGCCCTCTGGCTTGGGTGCTGGGTTGGCCTTGGCCTCGCGAGCCTCTTCCGCCGCCTGTTGCTCGCTGCGGATGTCGATCTTCCAATCGGTCAACCGAGCGGCAAGCCGGACGTTCTGGCCGCCGCGGCCGATCGCCAGCGACAGTTGCGTGTCGGGGACGATCACGTAGGCGCTCTTGTTGTCCATGTCCATGCGGATCGTGTTGACCTTGGCCGGACTCAATGCGTTCACGATGAAAGTCTTGGGGTCGTCGCTGAAGGGGACAACATCGACTTTCTCCGGCCTGAGCTCGTCCATGATCGCCTGAATGCGACTGCCGCGCTGACCAACGCACGCGCCGACGGCGTCCACGCGCTCGTCATGACTCTGGACAGCGAGCTTCGAGCGCTGACCAGGCTCCCGGGCCACGCTCTTGATCTCCACCAAGCCTTCTGCGACTTCTGGCACTTCAAGCTCGACGAGCTTGCGCAGCAGGTTCGGGTGCGAGCGGCTCACGATGATCTTGAAACCTCGGTAGGACTCCTCGATCTTGAGCACGAAGACTTTGATCCGCTCGTTCGGGCGGTAGTCGTCAGTTGGCACCTGCTCGCGTTTCGGCAGTTCCACCTCGTGCCGATTGACCTGGATCATCACGTTCGATTCTTCGCGGCGGGCGACCAGGCCGCTCACCACTTCGCCGATCAGGTCGCTGAACTGCTCGTGTACTCGGCGCAGCTCCACCTCGCGCAACTTTTGAGCGAGGACTTGCTTAAACGTCTGGGCCGCGATACGGCCGAACATGTTAGGGTCGATCTCGATCGCGACGAAGTCGCCGATCTGGGCGTCGGGATTGTTGCGCTTAGCCGCGTCGAGGCCGATTTGCGTGGCAAAGTCCAGAACCTCGCCCACGACCTCCTTCTCGACCACCATGCCGCTCTTCTTCGAGTTGTCGAGTCTGACAATGGCGTCTCCGGTGCTGCCCTTGAACTTCTTGTAGGCGATCGCCAGTGCCTGCTCGAATTCCACCTTCAGTTCTTCTAAAGGAATCTCTCGTTCCGTCGAGATTTGCTTGAGTTCGTTCAGGATGTCCATGGCGCCTCCTAGGGGCAGACCTAACAAAAGCGAGGCGGCCACTGGCACGCCCCGACTAGTTAGGTTCGCCTAGTTGTCCCTGCAGTATATCACAGGGGCATACTGCCGGACCAGACTTCGGCACCGGCACCTCCCCTTCATAATGAACCTATGACCACCGTCGTCATCCAGGACTTGGAGTTCTTTGGACACCATGGCGCTACCGATGAGGAGCAGGAGTTAGGCAACCGCTTCCTGGCGGAGATCAAAGTGTCCTCTAGGGGCACGGCCGACGAGACCGACCGAGTCGAGGACACCGTTGACTACGCGCAGGTTGCGGCGATCGTCCGACAAGTGAACGAAGAAAGTAGATACAGAACGGTCGAACGCATTGCCGGCCGGATTGGCGACGAAATTCTGGCCCTGCCACACGTGAAATTCGTACTTGTGACAGTCAAGAAACTCTCCCCGCCAATGCCCTCGGTCGTGAAGTACGCAGGCGCGATCGTATACCGGGCCCAGGGTATCGAACGATAGTTTGGCGTACCCTAGCACTAATGCCGCTTGAAAAGATCTTCCTGGCCTCCCCTCGCGGTTTTTGTGCGGGCGTAGCCTACGCCATTGAGGTCGTCGATCTTGCTCTGCGCATCCACGGTGCGCCCCTCTATGTGCGCCATGCCATTGTTCACAACGAATGGGTGGTGCGGTCGTTCGAAGAGCGTGGCGTCGTTTTCGTCGAGGACGTCAACGAGATCCCCAAGGGCTCGGTCGTCGTCTTCTCGGCGCACGGAGTTTCGCCCGAGGTTCGGCGTACGTCTAGCGAGCGCGACCTGACCATCATCGACGCCACCTGTCCGCTCGTCACGAAGGTCCACAACGAGGCCCGCCGGTTCGCGGAAAAGGGTTACTTCATGGTCTACATCGGCCATAAGGGCCATGTTGAGGCGGAGGGAACGATGGGCGAGGCACCGGACAGGATGGTCTTGGTGGAGACCCCCTCAGACGTTGCCGCGCTCGAACTTCCCCACTACGACAAACTCGCGGTCGTCACCCAGACGACCTTGAGCGTGGACGAGGTCAACGCCACGATGAAGGCGCTTAAGGACAAGTATCCGCACCTCGAAACGCCGAACAAAGAGGACATCTGTTACGCCACGACAAACCGTCAGGCCGCGGTCAAAGAACTGGCGTCAAAGTGCGAACTGGTCCTCGTCGTCGGTTCGAAGACTTCTTCGAACTCGAACCGTTTGCGAGAGGTGGCAGAGGCACAGGGCTCAGATGCCGTCCTGCTGATGACTCCTGCCGAGGTCGATCCCACCTGGGCCGAGCGCTACTCTTTGATCGGTGTCACCAGCGGTGCCTCGACCCCAGAGCAACTCGTCGAAGACGTCGTGGGCGCGCTGATCGCGGGCCGTAGCGGGGTCGAGATCGAAGTCCTGACCACGATCCAAGAAGACGTGGAGTTCAAGCCATCTCGCGAATTGATCCGTCTGGCGATGGCGGACTAGTTGTTCGGCGGCACCCAGTCAAGTTGGTTGCGCCCAACCGTCCCATGAAAGCCGCTCATGGCCGAAAGCCCTTGTTGGTCGAACTTCACGCGAACGCTCAGGGGCGGCGGGTTGTCTCCGCCATTCGGATCATAATGAATGTCGAACTTGAACCAATCGCCGTCCATCGAACGCGGCAACTTGACCTTGTCTTCAAGCTCCAACTGCGTCGGGTTCGACGCGAGGATCCAGGGATGGAGAGGCGCCTTGCCACTTCCTGCGTTCAAGTCGGTCGATGTGTCCTCACGAATAAGTGAGAGAAAATAAGCGGCAGCTTCCTTCTCCGCCTTGGCGTCCGCCTTCTGCTTGAAATCCTTCACGAAGAAGAAGGCCCCGATTGCCAGAAGCACAAAAATGACGCATCCGACAGACCTGAGTTTGTCCATGGATTAACCCTGTGCCGATCATAGCACCGACACCGTCCCATCTTTCGAAACCCCGCAAAGGAAGAGGCGTATACTCAAGCGAAAGCCATGGGCATTTTCGACAAGATAAAAGGCGAGTTCATCGACATTATCGAATGGACCGACGACACCACGGACACGATGGTGTACAGGTTCGAGCGGATGGGCAACGAGATCAAGTACGGCGCGAAGTTGACCGTCCGCGAGAGCCAGGTCGCCGTGTTCGTCGACGAGGGTCGCATCGCCGACGTCTTCCAGCCGGGAATGTACACGCTCGAGACCGAGAACGTCCCGATCCTCTCCACCCTCAAGGGTTGGAAATACGGTTTCAACTCGCCCTTCAAGGCCGAGGTCTACTTCGTCAACACGAAGCGCTTTACAGACCAGAAGTGGGGGACGATGAACCCGATCATGATGCGGGACGCAGACTTCGGGATGGTGCGCGTCCGCGCGTTTGGAACGTACACGTTCCGCGTCAAGGACGCGGCGATGTTCCTGAAGGAGGTCGTCGGCACGAACTGGGAGTTCACCGTCGACGACATCAACAACCAGCTTCGTAACTTCATCGTCAGTGACTTCGCCGAGGCCCTTGCGGAAACGAAGATCCCTGTCCTCGATCTTTACAGTAAGTACGACGACATGGGCGGGTTCCTCACCGAGCGCATCCAGCCCAAGTTCGGCGAGCACGGCCTTGAGCTCATCAATCTGCTGATCGAGAACGTCTCTGTCCCGCCAGAGGTGGAGCAAGCAATCGACACCCGTTCGAAGATCGGCGCCATGGGCGGCGTGATGAACGAGTACCTGCAGATGCAAGCGGGCGAGGCGATGGTGAAGGGTGCCGAGAACCCTGGCGGCATGGGCGGCATCGGATCTCAGATCGCAGCCGGCCAGATCATGGGGCAGATGGTGCAAGGCATGCAGCAACAACAGCAGCAGCCCCAGCAGGGTGCGGCGGCGCCTCCTCCGGTACCACAGGCAAAGGCCTTCCACGTGGTCATCAATGGCCAGCAACAAGGCCCTTATGAAATGTCTGTCCTTCAGGGGATGGTGACGAGCGGTCAGCTCACCAAGGACACTCTCGTCTGGGCGACCGGTATGGCCGAGTGGTCGAAGGCAGGCGACGTCGCCGACGTGGCTGGGCTCTTCGCCCATGTGCCACCGCCGGTGCCAGGAGCCTAAGGAGCGGACAGGGGACGACAGCAGCGGTCGGCGAGATTAGGAAAGTGCAAGTTCCTTTGGGAGCAAGCGGTTCGTCCTAAGTTCATTCGTTGACCCCTCCAGTTCCGCCAGGCCACGCCGATGTCACAGGTTCTTACCTACCCCTGCTCCCAATGCGGAGCAAAGCTCGAGTACTCACCCGGCACCACCGTGCTGAAATGCCCTTATTGCGGGCACGAGACGCCCATTGTCGCACCGACGACCACGGTTGATGAACTCGACATTCAGCAATACCTCGACAAGGCGCACCTTGACACCGCGCTCGAAAAGGATCAGGTCCTGCACTGCACCCAGTGCGCCGCTGAGTTCACGGTTCCTGCTACGCAGGAAGCGGCGAGGTGCCCCTTCTGCGGCAGCGACGTCGTCATTCCCGCCGCACCCGAGGACCGCATCGTCCCCAACGGCCTCCTTCCCTTTCAGATCGATCAGCGGGTGGCGCGCTCGAAGTACCAAGGCTGGGTCTCAAGCCGCTTTTGGGCACCGAACGACCTCAAGAAACTGGCGCTCGCCCACCACGGGATCGCAGGAATCTACATCCCTTACTGGACGTACGACAGCCAGACCTCGACCGAGTACACGGGCATGAGGGGCGAGCACTACTACGAGACCGAGAGTTACACGGACTCTGACGGAAACCGACAGACGCGCGAGGTGCAGCGCACGGCCTGGTACCCAGCCTCTGGCAGCGTGGACGTGCCATTTGACGACATCCTCGTCCTAGGGAGCGACCACCTCCCGAGCATGTACGCGCAAGCGATGTCGAGTTGGAAGCTCGAAGGGCTCGTCCCTTATGAGCCAGCTTATTTGAGCGGTTTCCAGGCCATGCGCTACAGCCTCGATCTAGCGACTTGCTGGGACACCGCCAAGCACATGATGATCTCGACCATCGACCAGGCTATCCGGTCTGACATCGGGGGCGACGAGCAGCAGATCACCTCCAAGAACACCGTCTACTTCGACGTCACGTTCAAGCATGTCCTGCTTCCGATCTGGTCGGGGGCGTACCGCTATCGAGGCAAGTCTTGGCGGTTCCTCGTGAACGGTCAGACCGGCGAAGTCCGTGGCGAGGCGCCGGTCAGCGTCTGGAAGGTGCTCATCGCCGTCCTTCTCGGGCTCCTTGTGATGGGCGGCATCGCGTACGTCTATCTGAAGAGCAGGCACTGAGCCCTTCAAGGGTCCAGCATCGCCCTCCCCAGGTAATTCGCCTGGTTCATGTCCGGATGTGTCGACTTCTTGACTACACTCCGCGGCCCTGCGAACATAATATGTTTCTTGGCGAAGCAAGGGAACTCATCTCGTGCCTCGCCGCTTCCGGCTTGTTGGACGCGGGTGCGTCCAGAGAGGACCTCTATGCAAATTCGCACTGCCCTTGCTGGCTTGCTCATTCTCGCAGCATTGCCATCCCTGGCGGCTAAGACCGTCACGGTCCATGTCTTCAACTTCGATTTCGGCGAGGCTCCGCCCACCCATAGCGACCCCATCATCGAGGTCGGTGACACCATCAAGTGGGTCATCGACGCCGGTCTCCACAGCACCACTTCAGCCGCCGGTTTCTCAGAGAACTGGGACTCTGGATTTCTCGGCACGGGCGGCCAGTTCAGCCACACGTTCACGAACACCGGCACCTTCCCTTACTACTGCGCGATCCATGGCTCCGACCTGGGCGGCGGCCAGGTCGTCGGCATGTCGGGCAAGGTGATCGTCGTCAACACGTACTTACCCACGTCCTTCACGGTCTTCCGCGGTGTCGTCATCGGTGGCGGTCTCGCAGAAGTGCAGGCGAGCGACGACCAGTACCTCCGTGTCCAGCAGGGCGTGACGCTCAATCGTTCCGAAGCCCCCGTTCAGGTTCTGTTCCGGACGACGAGCAGCGTGCTCAATCCTGCCCTCCTGGGTGTCTCGCTTGAGGACGGAACAAACTCGACGGGTTTGAGCCGACGCGTCGAAATGTTGAACTACGAAACCGGTCAGATGGAGACGATCAACCTCGGTTCGGCCCAAATGGCGGACAAGGTCAGCTTCTTCCAAGCGACAGCGACCCTGTCCCGGTTCGTCAACCAAAGCACAGGCGAAGTCACGGTCAAAGTGTCCTACTTCGCGGCGGGGCCCTTGAGCAACACGCCGTTCAACGGGCGGTTCGACCGCGTGGCCGTCCTCGCCAACTGACCCCTAGCACAACTGGAACGACGGGACTGCGAACATGAGCTTTGTGAGCTCGGCGAGCAGTCCCGCAGCCCTGTCTTTGTCGTCCAGCGATCCCGGCCCGCCTACGCGGGTGCAGGCCTCAATCATCACATCGCGTTCTTGGGCCAGGAGGGGAACGTCGAACAGAGAGGCGACGAAGTCGACGATCTTCGCAGCTGAGTCGGCACCGCCTGCCTTGAGCTTGCCCGCGACGTATTGGGCGATCGGTCGGTTTGCATCCTCGCCTAAGAAGAGCACGAACGAATGGTTGACCCGCGTGATCGTGTTGTTCGCCGTGATCCAAGCATTGCCCCATTCCCATCCCCCAACATTGGGGGGAAACAGCAGGGACATGCCTTGTTGCGACATCAGATAGAACACGCCACCGCCAGCCTTACGCAGATCCTCACGGACGGCCTTGTAAGGGTCTTTTGTGTCGCCGACCATGGTCAACAGCAGGTCGGCGACACCGAGGGACCGGAACAGGCCGACCGTCCAGTCTAGCGGGCTCTTGGGAACCTGCCGAACGCACTTCTCGCCCCAAAACTCGGGCCTAGCCACGATTGCACGAAGGACCGCCCGAATCTCTCCGTCGGATTTCTTCCATGCAGCGACCAAGGAATCGAGGACAGCCGCCTCCGGCTTGGGGTAGGCGAAGAACTCCCAGAGCTTCGCGCAGATGTTCTTGGCCGTCTGAGGGTGGTCCGCCAAGATATCGAGCACGGCGTCTCCGTCCAGAGCTCCGGACTTGCCCAGAATGCTCTTAGAGCCGTCGTCGTGGTGGGCAGGAACGACGCAAAAGTTGAACATTGACATTCCTTGTCGGGCGGCCCGCTCAGCCAGCTTTTCGTACGGGGTCTCGTCCCCGATACCGCTGAAGTGAAGCGACCAGCCGGTGAAGGCCCTAGCCGCCTCGCGCACATCCTTCTCGTCGTAGTTACCGATGCCTAACGTGAACAGTTCGAACACCTCCCTAGCGAAGTTCTCGTTCGGATGGCTCTTCGTACTGGTCCCCGCATCGAGGTAAGAGATGAGCGCCGCGTGCTTGCTGACAGCCTTCAGCAGGTCGCGGAACTTCCCGGCGCCATGCCGTCGGAGGATCTCGTTGTAGCCCAGCATTGTCGGGCCCTCGAAAACCTTTTCGCCGCTGACCGCAAAGTGGTCGTGCCAGAAGACGGTCAGTTTTTCTTGCAAGGGCCTACGAGTCATCAGGAGGCGAAGCCCCCACCACATCGCGATTTGATAGGGATCTGTATAGAGCTTCCCGTCGCCTTGGACAGCGAACGACCAAGGGCTCACCGGGAACTTCTCGTCCACAGCATCGAAGTCGATGAGCTTTGCCGCAAGCTGCTCCGCCGAAAGCGAACCACTCTCTTCAAGGACGAACTTCCCTGCTCCCAGACCCAGTTTCCGCAGGACGTGCGAGGACTTCTCGGCTTCCGTCATCTTGACCTCTCTTCCAGTTTATGACGGAACCACTGGCCGAGAGGGACTGTTTCAGCGCGAGACGGCCCAGATACGGACGCAACCATCGGCATGGCCGGTCAGCAATTGGCCGTCGTCATCGACCGCGAGGCTGACAAGGCGCTGACTGCCAACGGGTTGTGACCGCACCCTGCCTGAGATCAAATCGTGGAAGACGACCTCGTGGCCTTGTCCAAAGACCAGGGTTCCTTCGTCCGGCGTCAAATCGAGGATCGGGGCGCCCGGGTGGAGCGGAATCTCAAGGAACGGGGCTTCCTCCTCGAGCCTCCAGAGCGAAATGATGTCGGTCTCTCGCAGGGCGACGACACCGGTCACGGTCGAATATCTGAATCCATAGGCGTGTCTGCCGGTTCGGTGCAAAGACGTCTTCCGGCCAGTGTGAAGCTCCCACGTGGTCACCGAGTAAGAGTCGGCCGCTACGATCCGCGTATTGGCCTCGTCGATCGCGACCCAGTTCGGGGAATCGTTATCGCGCGTCCGCCACACGAGCTTGCCGTTCGGGCTCAGGAAACAGAGGCTGCCATTGTCGAAGCAGGCCACGATCGCGCCCGTCGAGGACCGCTGAAAGTCATGCGGCGACGAAACCAAGAACGGCAAGTACTCAAACGGCCGATATCTCCAGACGACCGCTTGGTCTTCGATCGACATCGCAACCAGGTAACCACCGCGAGCGATGATCGCGGAGGTCCCGTCGTCGGTGAAGGCCGCGGCCCTCAATAGATCAATCGGACGAAGGCGAGGGCTCAGTGACTTCATCTCGAACTTGTGGACGGGGATGCCGTGGGCCCAGATGACAGCCCGCATCTCGGTGTCGCCTGTCAACAAAAGACCGTCCGGACCGGGAGCGATCAATCGGACCGGCGCGTCGTGCGCACGAAGTTCTTGTTCTGCCTGGGGGAGCGTGTCAGTCATGGAATTCTCCGCGTTACCGCCCGGACTGCCGGGCCACAATGCTTTGAGTGCTTATTTCTCCTTTGACGCACGAAACCGTTCCCAAGGTCGCAGATCTGCAGCGAGTTTGCTTCCCGCCTCCCTTTCCCGCTGACCTGTTGTGGACGCGCGACCAACTGGAGAGTCACCTCCAGGTGTTTCCAGAGGGACAGTTCGTGGCGACCGCCGACGGCGAGGTCATCGGGAGCGCAAGCAGCCTCGTCATTGACGAGGACAACTGGACCAAGCATGCGGACTGGGAAACGACCGTGGGCGGGCACAGGTTTTCCCGCCATTCTCAGTTCGGCACGACCTTGTACGGCGCAGACGTCAGCGTCCGCCCCGATTGGCGTGGGCGAGGCGTCGCCCGGGCGCTCTACAAAGCACGATTCGACCTCGTCTGTGACATGGGCCTTGTCCGGTTCGGGACGGCCTGTCGAATTCCGGATTGGCTGACCTGGTCGTCATCCAACCCCGGCCAGGATCAGTTCGCGTACTGCCAGGCTGTGGCGTCCGGAACTGTCACCGACCGGACAATGACCCCACTCGTTCGAATCGGCTTAAGTCTTGTCGACATAGCGATCGGCCACATGGAAGACCCGGAGTCAGGGAACTCAGCGGCGATCCTGGAGTGGCGGCCATGAGGATCGCCGCCGTGAACTGGTCATTGGACGCCCACGGGTCGGTGAAGGCCTTTTTCGATCACATGGAAAGGCTGCTGGCACGGTGCGAAGGAGCTGACCTCGTGGTCATGCCAGAGCTTTGCTCACTGGAGATTCTCGGAGAGCATCCGACGCCCGCCACGACCGACATGCCGGGTCTCTTGGCCGACGAACTCGCCCCCCACGTTGGTCGCTTTGCCGAAATGGCTCGGAAGTTCGACTGCACCCTGGTTGGCGGTTCACATTTCGTCCGGACTCCGAGCGGAGTCGTGAACACGGCCATCGTCGCCTGGTCCGACGGCCGCGTCACTGCCGACGTTCCGAAGGTGACGATGACCAGGTTCGAAGCCGACGAGTGGGGCGTCGTGGGCGGAACCGGCCTCCGGCACCTTGACGCTCAAGTCGGAGTGACCGTGTGCTACGACTGCGAGTTTCCCGAGTCCGGACACCGCCTCGCTGAATCGGGAGTCCTCGTTCAGGCCGTCCCCGCCTTCACCGAGTCCCGGTACGGGTTTCAAAGGGTTCGATGGAGCTGCCATGCGAGAGCGATCGAGAACCAGATCCTTGTCGTTCACGCGTCTTTGGTCGGAGACCTCGGGGCCGAGCCTGTCCCCTCGACATTCGGCTCTTCCGCCATCGTAACCCCGAGTATCGAGCCGTTTCCTGAGACGGCCGTTCTCGCCGAAACTTGGGAGCCCGACGGCATCGCGATCGCCGACGTGGACTTAGGTTTGATCGAATTGGCCCGCCGGTCTGGCGATGTGAGGAACTGGGCGGACCGAAGTTCGCAGGACTGGAGCGTGAGCGCGCCTACTTTTGTTGGGTGATCCAGGCGAGGGCGACCGTCTTCTTGTGGTCGGCCGCGGGGCCGAGCATCACTTCGACATCGAAGCCCTTGTCCGTCTTGCCGTCGATCTTGGCCGCGTCCGCCCCCCCGGTGAAGTGAGGATCCTTAAGAGAGTCCATGAAGAAGCCCGTCGTTTTCGCGACATCGCCGTCCACATAGAGCTTCACGTAATACGTGCGTTTGTACGAGAGTTCAGTGACGGTCGAACTTGTCGGCGACTCGTCCAGAATGGTTCCGCTCGGAGTCTTTAAGCCAAGTCTGTCGACATCTGCCAGAGTCTTGGCGGCAGGTTGGGCAGGTTCCACCTGCCGGTGCATCTCATCGTTCACCTGTTGCAAAGAGGCTGTCCCTGAGGGAGGCGTGCAACCCCACGCCGCAAAAGCGAGCAAACAGACGAATCCAGCGGTACGGGCTAGCACAAGGCTATTATGAAGCAGGCCTACTGGCCCGACTGGCCCTTGTCGGACTTAGCACTGAAGTCGTGCTGAATCGAGACTGGGGTCCCCAGATCAACCCACTCGTAGAACCACCGGGCTGCGTTCTTGCCGTGAAGGGGCATGCGGATGCATCCATGGGAAGCTGGATAGCGCGGCACGCTACGGTAACCGTGGATAAAGATGTCCCCATTCACTTGAACGCTCCAAGGCATCGGAGCATTGTCATAGAGTCGGGAATAGTGCATTCGGGCTTTTGTCCGGGCCGCGAAGTTGCCACGGGGCGTCGAATGGCCGGACCGGCCACTGCTGATGTTGGTCTCCATGACGAGAATGTCGCCCTGCCAAGCTCGCAGGAGCTGCTCTTCGATGCTCACTTCCACACGCTTCGTTCCTTCCGCAAAAACGTACTCCTTGCCCATGTAATCGACCTTGAAGGCATCTTTGTCCTTGGTGACTACGGCTCCTATCTCCCCAAGCTTGGAGACATCGAAGAGTTTCGTTCCGTCGAAGAGCGTCGTGAACTCCGTCTCGGGGAGGCTGACCTCGCCCAAGCCGACCATGCGTTTCTCGGCGTCGTAAGTGACCTCAAGTCCAAAAGCTGCGGCGAGAGCGCGCAACGGGGCGTACATCTGGCCTGGTTTTGAAGCGAAAGTGACGCCAGGCAGCGAATCGGCCACCGCACCGAATGAGGCTGCAAGGAGCGTTAAGCTCGCTACCCACTTCGAGAAGCTCATAATAGCGGTAATTATAGGTGCTTTTGCCGGTTTGTTTAGAGTAGTTTTCGGACTAACCGCCTAGTCTTGGCGGCCAGCAAAACCTCATTCCCTGAGATTCCCATGAACCTTCACGCCGAAAAGCTCGCTCAAGCGTCAAAGTTGGTCGCAGATTCGGACCTTGGCGCATGGTTGCTCTTTGTCCGCGAGACGGCTCACGGATCGGATCCCGTCCTCCCCTTGTTCCTTCACGGTGGCCTGACTTGGCAAAGCGCCGTTTGTCTCGGGGCGGACGGCAGCAAGGTGGCGATTGTCGGCAATTACGATGCAGACCCTCTGGTCTCCTCAGGTCATTGGGACGAGGTCGTGCCCTACCTCGGCGACATCAAGCCAAGCCTGCTTGAAGTGCTGGAGCGGTGCGTACCACAGGGACGGTCGATCGGACTGAACTATTCGTTGAGCGACGACAAGGCGGATGGTTTGACCCACGGAATGTGGCTGCTGGTGAACCAATACGTTGCGGGCACCCGGTTCGAGGGCAAGTTCGTCTCGGCCGAGTCTCTCGCGTCCAAATTGCGTGGACAGAAGACCGCCACTGAACTGCGACTGATCCGAGCCGCCATCTCGGAAGGCGACCGCCTCTTTACCGACATCGAGTCATTCGCCAAGGAGGGTGTCTCCGAGCGCGCGGTGTTCAACCACGTCCACACCCTTATGGCCGAGAGAGGACTGGGCTGGGCTTGGGACGAGGCGGGCGATCCTATCGTGAACTCGGGGCCAGACTCCATGATCGGCCATGGGGTTCCGTCGGACTCAGTAACGCTCCAGCCTGGCCACGTCTTCCACGTCGACTTGGGCGTGACGAAAGAGAGCTACTGTTCAGACGTCCAGCGCTGCTGGTATGTAGGGGACCGGCTGCCGCCAGACGTTGTCGACGCCTGCGATGCAGTCAACAAGGCGATCGACGCTGGGGCCGCAGTGCTCCGGCCAGGCGTCGCGGGATGGGAAGTGGACGCGGCCGGCCGGGCTTCGATCGTGGGCTCTGGCTATCCGGAGTACCTTCACGCCCTTGGGCACCAGGTGGGCAGGTCTGCGCACGACGGAGGGACGGTTCTGGCGCCGAAATGGGAGCGCTATGGAAAAACGCCGTTCGGAGCAGTCCTTGAAGGCGAGGTCTATACGCTCGAACTCGGCGTCACCATCGAAGGGCGCGGTTACCTGGGGATCGAAGAGATGGTCGTCGTGACCGCCGAAGGTTGCGAGTTCCTTACAGAACGCCAATTGTCGATACCTTGCATTCAAGCCTGAGCTAATTGCCAGGCCTACCCCGCGTGTCCGGCGGATATCATGGAGGTACCCATGTTCCCCGCGGTCGCATCTCTTTGTCTTGCCTCGCTCAACGCGCCGGTTATGATCGACGGCGAGTTGTGCCATCCGACGCGGCTTATGGTGAAGGCTCCCGTTCAAGCGACACTCGCAGCCGCGTCCCGCATCGGCGCCCACATCGAACGCCGCATCCCCGAGATCGGCTGGCAAGTGGTCACCGTGCCAAGTGGCCGGCTCTTGGCCAGCAAGCGCGCCCTCGAAGCGTCGACCGGCGTCCAGTTGGTCGAGTTCGACCACGCGGCCCGGCTTGCGTATACGCCAAATGATCCCCTTTGGGGTGCGCAATGGCACATGCGGACAATCAAAGCGGACCTGGCGTGGGACACCAGCTTCGGCAGCAGCCAAGTGATCGTCGCGGTCATCGACACTGGCGTCCTCCGGACTCACGAGGACCTCGCCGCCAATATGTGGGAGAACACGGGAGAGATCCCCGGGAACAACATTGACGACGACAACAACGGTTATGTCGACGACCGGTATGGCTGGGACTTTGCCAACGGGGACAACAGCCCCGAGGACGACTACGGCCACGGCACAGCTTGCGCCGGCATCGTTGCGGCGGTGCAGGACAACAACATTGGTGTCACTGGTGTCGCTCCTCGCGCCCGGATCATGAACCTTAAGGCCACGAACAATGATGGCTACCTCTTCGACTCCTACCTGGCACCCGCTTACATCTACGGAGCGAACATGGGCGCCCGGGTCTTCAGCATGAGCTACTTCTCTGACCGCGTCAGCCAATCAGAGAAAGACGCGATGAATTACGCGGTCGCACATGGCGTCCTTCCCGTCGCTGCTGCAGGCAACTCGTCCAGCGTGATCCCTTTTTATCCTGGAGCGTACGAGAACGTGCTGAGCGTCGCCGCCGTTGACGGCAACAACAACCGTTCCTGGTTCTCCGACTACGGCTCCTGGGTCGACGTCGCCGCACCTGGCGAAGGCTTGACGACGACAGCAGCCGATGGCACATACACCGGATTTGGCGGAACGAGCGGCGCTTGCCCCCACGTGGCCGGGGTCGCCGCGCTCCTCATTGGGGCAAAGCTGAACGCGACGCCGACCGAAGTACGAACCGCGATCGAAGACACCGCTACGTTGCTGAACCAGCCTCCCTATGGCGAGTTCTCCAACTACGGCCTCGTGAACGCCCAGGCAGCCCTCCAGGCGCTCCTCAACAACCCCGCGCCGGCGAAACCCGCTGTTGTCCGCTATATCTCGACGCTGGGGCAGGGTCCCGGACAAAGCCGCATCGATCCCTCGAATTCCGTCACAGCAAGAATCTACGGCCGAGGTTTCCAGGCCCTGCAGAACCTTGCTGTCAAGCGAAACGGCGTCCCCGCCCAGATCATCGCGCGATCAAGGGACTGGATCGATTTCAAACTCGTTTATCGGCAGCCGGGCGACGTGTCAGTCTGGGACGGCGCCACATTGATTGCCCAAGTCCCTAACCCAGCGGTCAAGCGGACCTGTAGGCCACTGATTGAAGCCTCGGCTCCGAGCGCCTGGGTGGACGGCGGCTTCCGAGAGGGCCTGACGGACGACGGTCAGTTTGTCGTTGGGCACAGAGACCAGGACGGCAACGTGATCCTGCAAGGAACCTTCAGAAACGTGCTGAACTCGCCCTCCGAACTCCGGATCCGCCGCTCCTATGCCGTCGGCGGTGGCAGCGAAGAGCTCCAGCTCTATGACTGGAGGTCTGCCTCGTACCCATATGCGAGTTGGATCACGATCCGTTCTGGGCCCTGCCTGGCCCAAGCGTCCACAGACACCGTCTCAATTGCCGACATCAGCCGATTCATCGATGTCGAAGGCACAGTGTACTTCCGCTTGGTTGCGACGGGCACGCCCGAGAACGAAGCGGTGAACATTGACAGCCTCCGGCTCCAAGACCGTTGATCAGGTGAGTCTCGAACCGATCTGGTAGATGACGACGGCCGAGCCGTAGGCGAGCGCGGTCATGTACAGGAAGGCATAGGCAGCCCATTTCCATGAGCCGGACTCGCGCTTGATGGTGGCGAGGGTCGCCATGCACTGGGCGCACAGCGCGAAGAAGACCATCAGGCTGATCGCGGTGGGCAACGTCACCAAAGGACGACCATCCGGCCACGTCGCCTTCGCGAGGGCCTTGCGCAGGTCGGGCGACTTCTCGTCGATGTCGCCACCCAGGTCGAAGATGATGCCCATCGCGCTGACGACGACTTCTCGTGCGGGGAACGCCGCCAAGATCGCGGTGGTGAGCCTCCAGTCGAACCCCGCCGGGATGAAGACCGGTTCGATCGTCCGACCAAATCGCCCGAGATAGGAGTCCTGAATGCGCCTCGCATCGACATATTTCGAGAGTTCGTCGGTGGTCGCGCTCGGGTGGCTCTGGGTGTATTGCGCGCGATAGCTGAGGTCGGCCTGGTCCGACCGCGGGAAATAGAGAAGCCCCCAGATCACGATGGAGAGGAAGAAGATGATCGTCCCCGCAGTGTTCAGGAAGACCTTCGCACGAGACACGAGCGAGACGAGCACGTCCCGAGCGCGGGGCCACTGATACCGTGGCAACTCAAGCACGAACGGAAGCCGCCGCCCCTTGAGGACACCCTTGTTCAGCAACCAGACGGTAGGGACTGCGAACACCAAACCGACGAAGTGCATCAGGAACAGCGCAAACCCCGCCCAGGCGGGGCCGAACCTTGGCTCGACGAAGGCACCGATGAACAGCACGTAGACCGGCAATCGAGCAGAGCAACTCATCAACGGAGCGACTAACACGGTCGCCAATCGCGACCTCTGATCGGGCATCACTCTGGCGGCCATGATGCCCGGCACGGCGCAGGCGAACGATGAGAGCAAAGGGATGAAGGCCCTTCCGTTCAGGCCGCACCAGCCGAGCATGCGGTCCATCAGGAAGGCCGCGCGCGCCAAATATCCAGAACCCTCGAGCAACGCGATGAAGAAGAAGAGGATGAGGATCTGCGGGAGAAACGTCAGGACAGTGCCGATGCCCGTCACGACCCCGTCCACAACGAGCGACTGAACAAGCGGCCACCGCTCGAGCAACGGCGCGATGCCGCCCTTGACAGCATCGATGCCCGAACCGATCAGATCCATAAGGGGAGTCGCAAGCGTATAGATGCTCTGGAAGACCAGATACATCACGAGGAAGAAGAAAAGCGGCCCGAACACGCGATGGGTCAGGAAGGCGTCGATGCGGTCAGACGTGCCGCGCGACAGTTGGTTGGGGTTTTGCGACACCTCGGCCTTGATCCGGCCCGCCCAAGCGTAGCGAGACTGAGCGTCGATCGTCTTGCCCTGGGCAGTCTCGCCGAGAATCTTGGCCCGCTCCTCGTCGAACGCAGTTTTGAACTCGGGCAAGTCCTTGATCCTGCGGTTCAAGGGCGCGTTCTCGTCAAGGAGCGCTTCTCTGACAGAGCTTTTCGTGACATCGACCCCAGCCCGGGCTAATCGCTCGTGCAGGCGGAACACCGGCTCGCGCACCACGTTAGGAAATCCGAGGTCGACCTCGGGCTTGATGTTCTCGGCCAGGGTTCTCTCGATCGCGAGCTTAAGGTTGTCGAGACCAAGGTTCTTGTGCGAGGTCACTGGCACGACTTCAACGCCCAACGCGCTCGCAAGCCGCTCGGTGTCGACAAAGTGCCCCTCCGATTTAAGGATGTCCGTCATCGTCAAGGCCACGACGGTGGGAATCTGGGCTCCAACCAGTTGGCTGAAGAAAAAGAGGTTTCGCTCGAGATGGGACGCATCGATCACGCAGACGAGAACATCGGGCTCGCCTTCTTCGGCAACGCCCGAGATCACTTCCGTGGCGACTTCCTCGTCGAGGGAGACTGCCCGCATGCTGTAGAGCCCTGGGACGTCTATGACCTCGGCGAAGCCCTCCCCCAACGGCATCCTGCCAGAAACACGTTCGACGGTGACGCCGGGATAGTTGCCGACCTTCTGGTTCGAGCCGGTCAGTGCGTTGAAGAGGCTTGTCTTACCCGAGTTAGGATTGCCGACCAGGGCGACGAGCGCGGTGCGCTGGCGGCCTGCGACCGACCGGGACACGCTCAGCTCACCTTTTCTACAGTGATCTCTGCAGTCTCCTTCCGGCGAAGGCAAATGCGGGTACCGCGAACGTCGATCTCAATAGGGTCGCCCAAGGGCGCGACCTTCGTGACCGTGAACTCGGTTCCTGGGGTCAGGCCCATTTCCATGAGCCGACACGAGGTCTGTCCGTTAGTGTCGACACAAATCACGCGGCACTTTGATCCGAGGCAGAGCCCTTCCAAGCCGCAGACGGTCTTCTTTGTGGGATCGGACACCTTCAATGAAAACATACCACAAGCAGGTCAAATTCCCGCTTGGGCTAGGCTATTTGAGGACGGCGAAGAGCTTCTGGTCGAGATCCGAGTTGACTTTGATGTCGACGTCGTACAGCCGCGACACCGTGACCTTCTCTTTCACCGGACCATCGCCGAGTTCCGCTTCCTGGCTCAAGGCGTATCGTTTCAAGTCACCGTCGGCGGTGATATAGATCCCGAAATCGGCGTTCGTCTCGGACTTGGAGTTCAAACGCCAGCGCCCCACGATCTTATAGACCTTTTGGCCGTTCAAATCGATCTCCCCCATGAGCTTCATCGATGTGAGCTGGTCCCGGAACAACTGGAGGTCGCGCATGTCGCTCACGACCAAATCTAGGATCGGCGAGCGTTCGACGACGCTCTCCGAGACATCGCGATAGATGTCGCCCAAGCTTTTGTCCCCAACCGGTTCAGTGAGCCTGAGCTTGTCGCCCCGATGGTCTTCCAGGCCGATTGGCTTGTTGTAGCTGAACTCCTTGCCGTCGCTCGTGACGATGTACGGCATCGCGACGCCGTCAACGATTTGGCGCAGGTAGATCTTTTTCGGGCGCTCGACCTGGAACTTGGCTGCGATATTGATCTGCCGCGCGCCGACCTTGAGGGTCGTGTTGCAGTCACCGGAGAGGGTCTTGGCGTCGTGATATCGGGCGATCATCTTGGATATGACCGTTCCTGCAGTCGGCGGCGAGTCTTGATGTAGGGCGAGGAGGAAAACGGGGGTCAGCATAGGTCAATCGCTTTTCGTCCAGACTGGCTCAGCATATCCTGAGTCCGCGTTTGCTGTTCGCGCGGCAATGAACAGCCAATCAGAAAGACGGTTCAGAAACGCTAGGATTTCGGCCCTGACGGGGCGCGCTTCCGACAAGGACACAACCTTCCTCTCCGCCCTTCGACACGAGGCTCTGACCAAATGGACGCGAGCCGCCATTTCCGAGCCGCCAGGCAGGATGAACTGTTTCAGCTCGGGCAGGATCTTCGACTGCATGTCGATCGAGCGCTCCAAGTCCTCGGTTATCGTCCCAAGGTTCGCCTTGTGGCTTTGCTTGTGGCCGTCCGGCGACGCAATCTCGGCACCAACCTCGAAGAGCAGGTTTTGAATCCGGGCCAGAAAGAAGTCGAGGGGCCATTCCTTTGTCACGACCCTCAGCCACCCCAAGGCGGCATTCAGCTCATCCAAGCTGCCGACGCAACCGATCAAGGGGTCGGCCTTTGTCGCCCTGCTGCCGCCGATCAGGCCCGTCGTGCCGTCGTCGCCGGTCTTCGTGTAGATCTTCAACGAGGCTCCCTCAGGACGAGCGAGACGAAGCGGGGCAACATCTTGACCTTCTCGAACTTCGACGGGTTGAGGATGAGCCGCCATAGCCATTCCAGCTTCAAAGCAATGACAAGTTTTGGTGCCCTTTTCGTTCGGCCGCTGAAGACGTCGAACGAACCGCCAACGCCCATCGCCACCTTGGCACCGATCACTTCCCGGGTCTTGGTGATGAACTTCTCTTGGCGCGGAATCCCCATCGCCACGAAGAGGATGTCCGGCTTGCTCGCCGCCACTTCCGCGGCCACCACAAGGTCGTCGTCTGCCGGAAAATAACCATGCCGCGTGCCAACGATGTTGCAGCCGGGATGGCGAAGCCTTTGCTTCTCGGCTGCCATCTCCGCCACCCCTGGGGCGGCGCCGAGGAAGTACAAGCGATGTCCGCGCTCAGAGCTCAAGCGGCAAATGCGGTCCATCAAGTCGACACCGCTCACCCGCCGCACCGTTCCCGCCCCCTTTCGCCGCAAAGCCCAGACGACGCCTTGGCTGTCCGGCGTGGCCAGATCGCACGACTCGTAAACCGAACGCAACTCGGAATCCTCGGCGGCTATGGCGAATCCCGAAGCGTCGGCCGTCACCACCGTGTGGGTTCCGCCTTCGGCCACCATGCGGTCAATTTCCTGGACCGTGCCGTCCATGTCCAGCAGCGAGACGCGGACGCCCAAGAGAGTCTGCGTCGGTACTTCCTTGTGTGCCTGCTGCGTGGTCATCAAAGAATGAGGACGAGTGTACCGGGACATTCGAACGGGGCCCGCTCTATGACAATCGCGTATTATCCGAAACAACACACAGGGCTATGCCAACAACAGTTCGATTGATCGTCCGACGGCAGAGCCGCAGTGGCGGCGAGGAGAGATACGACTCCTTCGACATTCCGTTCACACCCTACATGAACGTCATCTCGGCGCTCATGGAAGTCCGCAAGAACCCAGTGACCACAGGGGGCGCGGCTGTAGAGCCACCAGCCTGGGAGGCCGCGTGCCTCGAAGAGGTCTGTGGCTCTTGCTCAATGAACATCAATGGCCGCGTGCGCCAGGCTTGCACGGCACTGATCGAGGAAGTCGGCGATATCGTTGGTGACCGGTACGAAGTGACCCTTGAGCCCATGCGCAAGTTCCCTCTCGTCCGCGACCTGATCGTCGACAGGAGCCGGATGTTCGAGGCTTTGATCAAGGTGCATGGCTGGGTGCCCATCGACGGCTCGTACGACCGTGGAATGGCCCCTCCCCAGGACGACGACGTCCGCAAGTTGCGCTACGAGCTTTCGCGGTGCATGACGTGCGGCTGCTGCTTGGAGGCTTGCCCCCAAGTCAGTGAGCGGACCTCGTTCGTGGGTCCCCAGGCGATCGGTCAGGCGTTGCTGTTCAACCTCCATCCCGTCGGCCAGACGTTGGCCCACGACCGGATCGACTTCCTGACCAGCGAGGAAGGAATCACCAACTGTGGCAACGCTCAAAACTGCGTGAAGGTGTGCCCCAAGGAGGTGCCCCTCACCAAAGCGATTGCCGAGATGAACAGGCAGACGACCGTCAGCAAGGTCCGGCAATGGCTCGGACTCGGCAAGTAGAGAAAAGGGGCCCAACTGAACCCGGCCACGAAACTTTTGTGCTTCAATCTGGGTTAGACAACTAGACCTGGACGGGTGCCGACCCGTCTAAAACGGTGAGCACACGATGAAAAGAACCCTCCTGACACTTGCACTTCTGAGCGCTACTCTTGCCTTCGCCGCGGTTCAGAGCGTCAGCTCGTCTGCTACGGTGGGAAAGGCCAAGGCCGGCAAGGTGCCGGTGACCGTGAACATTTCGATCCCTGACGGTTATCACATCTATGGCCCGCAGGCAGGAAAGACGGGAGTCGCGACCAGCATCAAGGTCAAAGGCCAAGATTTCAAGATCGCCAAGGCGACCTTCCCGAAGACCAAGCCCTTCAAAACTTTCGGCGAGGTCTCACAGGTTTATGAGAACCAGGTTTCCGTGCCGCTCGTGATCCAGCCCACGAAGAAGTTGAAGGGCAAACAGAAGATCATGCTCATGGTCACGACGCAGGCTTGCAACGACCGCACGTGCCTGCCGCCGGACACCAAGACTCTTGCCGTCACCGTGAACCTCGGCAACTGAGCCAAACACCCCGATGAAGCGAGTAACGAGACACCTTTGGCTCAGGCTCTTCGGCCTCGTGGGGACGACCGTCGTCGCTGCCGTGGCTTTGGGCCAACAGGCCAATGTCGACCAAGCCCGCAGTCAAGGCCTGCTCCCGTACCTAGGCTTCTGTTTCATTGGAGGGCTCATCTCGCTGTTGACGCCCTGTGTGTTCCCGATCATCCCTGTCACCGTCAGTTACTTCTCCAAGCGTGAGGCGGGGCGTGCCCTGCCCGAAGCGCTCGCCTATAGTTTGGGCATTGTCGGAACGTTCACCGTCCTCGGCATCGGCGCCGCCCTTGTGTTTGGAGCGACCGGAATCGCGACCTTCACCACAAACCCGTGGGTGAACCTCGTCCTCGGACTGATCTTTATCGCCTTGGCGCTCAACCTGTTCGGGCTCTTTGAGTTCCAGATTCCGTCCGCCCTCGCCCGCAAGACCGACCAGCAACGAACTCGCGGCGGCCTCGTCGGCCCGTTCTTCATGGGCATGACGTTCTCGCTGACCAGCTTCACCTGTACGGCCCCAATCGCCGGTTCCCTATTGCTGTCGGCGGCCAAGGGCGACCTTCTCTATCCCGCGCTTGGCATGACGACATACGGTCTCGCGTTCGCCGGGCCGTTCTTCCTCCTCGCTTTGTCGCCGTCTTCGATCAGCAAGATGCCGAGAGCGGGCGACTGGTTGAACACGGTCAAGCCGGCGCTGGCCTTCATTGAGCTCGCCGCAGCCGTCAAGTTCCTTTCCAACGCTGACCTCGGGTTTGAACTGGGCTTGATCACGCGGCCTGTGTTCTTGGCTCTGTGGTCGGCCATTTTTGTCGGGCTTGCCCTGTACCTGCTCGGAGTGCCGAAGTCCTTGAAAAAGGTCGGCATCGGCAGAAGAGTCTTGGGCGCGGGCGCACTATCCGTGAGTGCCGTGCTCGGGCTCGCCATCGCTGGCCTGCCCGTACTGGGAGTCAAGGCGGTGCCGCTCGGTGTCGTCGAATCCTTCCCGCCCCCCGATCCTTATCCCGCCAAGACCTCGGACAAGGTCGCTCAGAACAGCGCTCCCAAGATCACCAAGAACCCAGAAGGACGGCTCGAGGCCAAATCGTACGACGAGGCCCTGGCCTTGGCGAAGGAAACAGGCCGGACTATCTTCGTCGACTTCACCGGCGTGACCTGCATCAACTGCCGACTCATGGAGAAGCACGTTTTCCCCGAGGCCCCGGTCAAGGCTGCCATGGACAAGATGATCTATGTACAGCTCTACACCGACCGACCGACCGAGTCGGACGCGCAGAACAAAGTGCTCCAAGACAAGCTCGCCCACAACATCGCCTTGCCGACCTACGTCCTCGTGACGCCCGAGGGCAAGGTCATTGACAAGTACGAGGGCTTGTCGCCGACCGTCGAAGAGTTCGTGGGCTTCCTCAAGAAGGCAGCAAGCTAGATGTCCGTCGGATTGAGCACGTTCCGGCTAGGCTCTATCGAAGTCGGCGGAGACAAACTCACGATCATCGCTGGCCCGTGCATGGCGGAGTCTCTGGCTCTCTGTGAAGAAGTGGCAGGCCGCATGGTCGAGGCCTGCCGCAAATTCCAATTCAACTACGTTTTCAAGGCTTCTTACGACAAGGCTAACCGCTCCTCGGTGAATACAGAGAGGGGGAGAGGCATCGAAGAGGGACTGAGGATCATCTCTGAGGTCAAGTCCAAGTTCGCATTACCGACCACGACCGATATCCACCTTCCTGAGCAAGCCGCCGAGGCGGCCGCGACCGTGGATCTCCTTCAAATTCCCGCCTTCCTTTCCCGGCAGAGCGACCTCTTGGAGGCGGCCGCCGCGACAGGGCGACCCGTCAACGTGAAAAAGGGGCAGTTTCTCGCTCCTTGGGACGCCAAGAACATCGTCGAGAAGCTCGAGGCCTACAGCGCGACCGGCATCATGCTGACCGAGCGCGGAACCACTTTTGGCTACAACACCTTGATCGTCGACATGCCCGGCTTGGAAACGATGAGAAGTTACGGGCATCCTGTCTGCTTCGACGCCACCCACTCCGCGCAGCGACCTGGCTCGCTTGGCGGGGCGACGGGCGGCGCCCGAGAAACGATCCCGGCCATGGCGCGAGCGGCGGTGGCGGTCGGAATCGACGCGCTCTTCCTCGAGGCCCATCCTGACCCTGCTCGGGCCCTGAGCGACGCGACGACGCAGTGGCCCCTCCGCCAGGTCGAGGATCTCTTGGAGCAGGTCGCCTCGATCGATGCGGCCCGCCGCCTTCATACTAGTCCGGCAGCCGCTCTGTAAACCTTCTCGGTCGCCTCCGCCATTTGCGCTGGCGTCCTTTCGGACAGGAAATACGCCTTTGCCGCCGATCCCAGGCTCTGGCACAAGCCTCGATCGCCCTTGAGCCGCATGAGTGCGGCCTTGAGTGCGTCGGAGTCACCGGGAGAGACGAGCAGACCAGTCGTCCCGTTGTTGACCGCCTCAGGTATTCCACCAACCTCCGAAGCGACCAGCGGGATCCCGAGCGACATGCTCTCGAGGGTTGTGAGACCCAGAGCCTCGGGCCAAACGGAAGGCACGACGATCGCGTCCATGGCGACCATGACGTCAGCCACGTCGGCCACTTGGCCGTGGAAGAAGGCGTTCCTCCCTCCTTGTTGGCGGAGCTTGTCCTTGTCCGGCCCCTCTCCGAACACGTGAACACTCAGATCCGTGTCCCGACAGGCCCTCAAAAGGACGTCGATGCCTTTCTCAGGCACAAGTCGCGAAAACGAGCCTACGGCAAACTCGTCTGTGATTCCCAAGGCAGTGCGCGCTTCGTCGCGGCTCAAAGTTGGCACAAGTGGCGGGACACCGGTCTCCACTCGGCTCAGAGACTTCTCTGCGAGTCCCGATGTTCGGAGCGCCTCGACCACGGCACCGGAAACCCCGATGAAGCGGTCATAGAGCCGGCTGTACTGTCGCGCCCTCTTTGCCGGGAACGGGAGGGCAACGTGGCGAGTCAGCACTAAGCCGCGTTGCCGCCGCAATCGAGCCGCCCAGGCGGGAACAAGATAGTCAGGCGAAAAGTGGACGCTGACGGCATCAAAACTTTGGTTTCGCAGCAGTCGCAGATAGAAGGCCAGAGCCGCGGGGTCTTGCTTCCAGCGCACCGATCCCGAGACCACCCTTCCTTGGTTGTGCTGGGCAAGGGGCGAGCCCGCCGGAGCAACCACCACCACCTCGTGGCCCCTCTCTCCCAAGGCTCCTGAGAGGTATGTGACGTACCGCTCGATGCCACCCCAGTCGTCCGGCATCGACGAACCGACTTGCAAGATCCGCATGGACTACGTCAAGTGCCGGAGCATCCAGCCGCGGTTGCGATCGACCATGCTCGGGTGCCAGTCGTGGCCGTAGTCGATTTCCGCGAGCTCCTTTTCGCCTGCGAGCGCCTCGAACACCGCTCTCACTTGTTCCGGCTTCACGGCCGGATCCTTGAGCCCAGCACTGACCAGCGTCGGCACCTTGCATCGCGTGGCAACGTTGACCGTATCGAAAAACTCAAGCACCTTTAGAAGTTTCTCCCGGCCGCTCGGCTGGTGGTCAGCGAACTCCACGAGCTCCTTGAGGGGGTAGCGGTGAATGCGGTGGGCCAACACCCAGTGCATAGCGGAAAGGAACGGGAAGTCAGCGCAAACGCAACGCACGCGAGGGCAAAACGCCCCAAGCCAGATGGCGATGCCTCCGCCTTGGCTCAGCCCCATCGCTGCCAAGCGGCCGGCGTCCACCTCTGGCTGAGCCTCGAGAATGCGCATGGCGATCACCGAGTCTTGGAACATGCGCCGAAAAACCCAAGTCGACTCGCTGCCCGCGCCCTCAGCAAAGTAGCCCCGCGAGGGAACGTAGTCCTCCTGGTGGAAGGCTGACTCGCCGAACAAGTTCACGCTCAGGCTCACAAACCCTTCTCGAGTTCCGTACTCGTTGGGCAGCATGGACCAGCGTCCATAAGGCGGCACCCAAAGGAATCCTGGGTTCTTGGTGCCTTCGGAAGGGCACGCGATCCAGCCGTAGCGCGCTTCGCCCGTCACTCCGCGGAAGATGAACGATTCGATCTTGAAACCGGTTCGGAGGTAGTCGGTGGTGCCAGAACGAGTGAAGTCGAGGGGAGCTGCCTCCGCTTCCTCAAAGGTGGACGCCCAGAACTCGTCGAAGCCCTCGGGCACGAACGGCTTCAGCAGGCTTTCGTCCATGTCAGGCGGTGCCGACGGAGCGCTGGACCGCGTCGACGTGCATCCCGGTCGTCATCAGCCACGCTGTTGCCCGCTGAATCTCCTCTGTGGCGCCCTCGAGCCGCACTTGCATCCAACCGAAGTCCGAGTCGACGTTCGCCTTCGTGACGACCACCTTGCAGTCGAACTCGCGGCACAGTCGCCAGATCCAGGGTTGGGCGACCTGTTCGCCACGTGCGGTCAAGTTGATGTCCACTTCGGCCATGAGGTCAGGATACCAGGCAGACTTGGCCACCATTTGAACCTCTTGGCCCGTATAATAGGGGGACAGCCATGTCCGACCGCGTGTACGTTTTCGATACCACTTTGCGCGACGGGGAGCAAAGCCCAGGCGTGCGTCTTTCGATGCCCGAGAAGCTCGAGATCGGCCGAACCTTGGTGGACATGGGTGTCGACATCATCGAAGCGGGGTTTCCGATCTCTTCGCCGGGCGATTTTGAGGCTGTCTCAACGCTTGCCCGCGAACTCAAGGGAGTGCAGATTTGCGGCTTGACGAGGGCCCGTGAGAAGGACATTGACGTGGCGGGCGACGCCTTGAAGGGCGCCGAGAACCCCAGGATCCACACCGGCCTTGGAGTCAGCGACAACCACCTCCAACACAAGCTCAAGATGACTCGCGAGCAGGCGCTCGAAGTCGGAGTCGCGGCCGTCCGGCACGCCAAGAAGTACACGGACAATATCGAATACTTCATGGAGGACTCCGGCCGTGCGGACAGGGACTATGTCTACACGGTCGTGGAGGCGGTCATCAACGCTGGTGCGACGACCATCAACGTGCCTGACACCACCGGTTACACCTACCCGGAGGAGTATCGCGCCCTGATTGCGGGCATCAAAGAGAATGTTCCGAACAGCGACAAGGCCATTCTCAGCTGCCATTGCCACAACGACCTCGGAATGGCGACCGCCAATACCCTTGCCGGGGTTTTAGGCGGCGCGCGGCAGGTGGAGGTGACGGTGAACGGTATCGGCGAGCGGGCCGGCAACACCGCCTTGGAGGAGGTCGTCATGGCGTTCGTGATTCGCAGCGACTACTTCCGGGTTGAGACCCGCATCGATTCCCAGCAACTTCTGGCGGTGAGCAAGATGGTTTCGAGGCTCACCGGGATGATGGTGCAGCGGAACAAGGCGGTGGTCGGCGCCAACGCCTACGCTCACAGTTCTGGGATCCACCAAGATGGCGTCCTCAAAGACCGTTCCACTTACGAGATCATCGCTCCCGAGCTCGTCGGGGCGGAGAAGAGCGAGATCATCTTGACCGCTCGGTCTGGCCGTCACGGCCTGAAGCACCGGCTGGCGGAAATGGGCTTCAACTTCACGGAAGAGCGGTTCGAGGAGCTCTATGCGCGCTTTCTCGAGGTCGCCGACACGAAGTCGGAGGTCGGCGATGACGACTTGCGCGTGTTGGTCTCTGCCTGAACCGCTTGAAAGAGGCGGCCTCCCATGAAGAGATATCCGCCTTGGATCTTCGTCGCCATCCTGTTGGCGATTGTCCTCGTGCTCACCTTGATGGTGACGGATGACTTCGGCCGAGCCCTGTTCAGTTGGTTAATGGTTTGCTTTGGCGTCGCAGTAATGACCGCGGCTCTTTACTTGCTGTTGATCCTGAGCGTCCTGTTCCATGAGCTGGGTCATCTCGCTGTAGCCTGGTGCGTGGGAAGACGGCTCGGACATATCGACGTCGGCCCCTTCAGGATAAGCAGGGAGCCGAAGGAGCAATTCCTGAGTTGGCGAAAGGAGGGGGCAGCCATGATGCGAGGGTTCTGTGTAACACACGAAGGAGCGAGGCCGACCACGAAGAGGGGATGGCAGGCCAAAATCGCGGGTGGGCCCTTAGCAACCCTGCTCTTAATCGTCGCGGGTCTGGTGCTGGCCCTCACACCAAACAACATTGGTCCGAAAGCTTGGATCCCCATGTTTGGCGGTGCGGTGGCCATTGTAAACGTGATCCTGCTGCTCGGTTCGTTGAGCACAAACAAAGCGAGCGACCTTAGCCTTTTTCTTGCGGCCGGTCGTGTACAGGACTGGGGAGCGTCCAACGCGCTGACAAGAGTCCACCAATCGTGGGCGCAGGGTCATCGAGCCAGAGACTGGGACCAAGCTCTCATAGACCGGGGATCGCACTCGTCCGACGTTCTCATAAAGACCTACGCGCTGACCTTGGATTACTACCGCAGCCTCGATACGGGGCAACCTGAAAGGGCCCTGGCTCGCATTGAGGAAGCTGCCTCAATCGCCGCTGAAGACTTCCCTCACGCAATGGTGTGGGAGGAGGTCGCTTTCGCTCGCGCATACCTCAAACGGGACCTTCCAGGTGCCGAAGCAGCATGGAAGCTCGTAAACCAAGACAGAACAGACTCTGTCGGACAACGAGATCGGGCCTGGGCCGCACTCATGCTTCTGAAGGGTGAGCTGCCTTCTGCTCTCGTGTTCTGTGAGAAGGCACGGGAATGGGTGATGTCGGCCGGCAATCTTGACAAGGCCAACGTCCAAGCAGAGCTGGAGTGGATCGACCATCTACAGGCTGACATTGAGACGTCAATGTCAGATTCAAGCCAGGGCCAGATTCAAATTCAATCAGACCGTCAAGCGTCTACTTGATCGTGGTTCCCGGCTCCTATATGATGTGACTTGTACTGACGTGTCCCAAGGGCGTCGCCCTGCGGACGCAGAGGTTCGTTATCCTGGAGGCAATTATTAGCATGAGACTCCGAAGAGCCTTTACACTCATCGAGCTTCTCGTCGTTATCGCGATCATCGCGATCCTCGCGGCCATCTTGTTCCCGGTCTTCGCCCAGGCGAAGGTCGCAGCAAAAGGCGCGGCCAGCATCAGCAACGACAAGCAGATCGCCACGGCTTCCGCCGTGTACTCGACTGACTTCGACGACATCTCCGTCCTGCTTTCGCAGAACGACCAAGACGCTCCGCTGATCCTTGGCGGCCGCTACTACTACAAACCTTGGGCGTACCTTCTGTACCCGTACATGAAGAATGGCGACATCCTGCAGGACCCGCTCACCGCCAAGGAGCCCAACACGATCCCGCAGTTGCCTGACGCGATCTTCTGGCTCTATCGAACCCAGTACGGTTATGCGTTTACCGTGCACTCGCCCGTGAGCTACGTGGGCGGCAAGTTCACGTCCAGCCCTCTCTCTGAGACCAATCTGGCCAAGCCCGCCGAGACTGTGAAGTTCCTCCTTAAGAAGACGCGCGGCGTCGGCAACAGCGGAGACTGGTACTGGCTGGTGGACGGTACCGTCGTCTGGGGCGGCAACCTCGTCAATCCTCCGGGCCTTTACAGCGACCAGTTCACGACTGATCCGAACGTGAACCCGAACTCGGTCGTCGTTCCCAACACGTGCTGGGGCGGCGCCAACAACGGCAACCTCTGTGCGGCCTACGTGACGCAGTCAGAAGAGGAAGGCGCTTATACGGGCGGTGTCGCCCTTCGAAAGACGATGAACTCCATCGTCGCGTTCGCAGACTCCCACGTGCGACCCATGTCGCCCGCAGCGTTGGCCGCAGGAACGAACTGGACGAAGAACAGTGCGCCCTGGTCGACTCGCGTGACCGACAAGAACAAATACATCTGGGACATGGAATGAGGAAGGTCATTGTCCTTCTGAGCCTCGCGACGCTTGCCTTGGCTGGATGCCAGCAGCAAGCGGCCGATACGGGCGGCACACCTGGAGCCGGCAAGACGACCCAGACAGAAACTGGGGTCTCGGCCTCCAACAACGGGGCGAAGGAACTCAGCCTGAACCCCAACGGCACAATTGCGCAGCCTGGATCGGCACTGAAAAAGTAAGACTGCGCGGACGAACGAGACAGGCGCGGGCCGACAAACCGCGCCTGTCCGTTCCTTTTTGATCTGACCCCCGGTCAAATCCAGTAATTTTGTCACCTGGCCGTCTTGTGGCTACGTTTGGGCCAGGTTCAACAGTCGGGGAATCTAGTTCGGAGCATCAAGTGCCTCTAATAGTTCCCTTATGTCTATAAAGACAGACTTGTGTCTACTTGTAGTGGTGTCAGAAGTCCTATATCATCGTGCGAAGTCAGCTTCATGGCTGGCTGGCATCTTTCTTGCCGGGAGATACGTCCAGGCAGATTGGAGGCAATTATAAGAATGAAACTCCGAAGAGCATTTACATTGATCGAGCTCCTCGTCGTCATCGCGATCATCGCGATTTTGGCGGCGATCCTCTTCCCCGTCTTTGCGCAAGCCAAGGTCGCCGCTAAGGGCGCGGCCAGCATGAGCAACGACAAGCAGGTCACGACGGCAGAAATGATCTACCAGACTGACTTCGACGACATTGCGGTCCTGAACTCCCAGAACGACCAGGACTCCCCGCTGTTGTTGAACGGTATGTACTACAAGCCGTGGGCTTACCTGCTCCGCCCCTACATGAAGAACGGCGCCATTCTGCAAGACCCGCTCACGCAGAAAGAGCCGAACAGCCTTGGTGTTCCGGACGACGTCCTATGGAGCTACCGCACTCAGTACGGTTACGCCTTCACGGTTCACAGCCCGGTCAGCTACGTTGGTGGCAAGTTCGTCGCCAACCCGCTCTCCCAGACCAACCTCGCCAAGCCCAGCGACACCGTCATGTTCATCATGAAGAAGTCTCGCCAGGGTAACGGCGACTGGCTGTGGGTCGTCGATGGCAACATCATCTGGGGCGGCAACTTGGTGAACCCTCCTGGTCTCTATAGCGACCAGTTCACCACCGACCCGGTCGTCCAGCCGAACTCGGTCGTCGTGCCGATCACCTGCTGGGGCGGCTACCCCGGCACCGGCTGCTCCGCCTATGCTAGCCAGACTGAGGACGAAGGCGCCTATTCCGGCGGCAACGCCCAGCGCAAGGCCGGCAAGACGATTGCCAGCTTCGCCGACACCCACGTTCGACCGATGTCCTTGTCCCAGCTCGCCGCTGGTACGAACTGGACTCGGAGCAGCACTGCTTGGTCCACCCGCGTGACGGACAAGACCAAGTACCTGTGGGACATGGAGTAATGACCATGCGTTGGATGATCCTCGCAGTGCTCGCAGCCTTCATGGTGGCTGGTTGCCAACAGGCAGCCGAGACCAAGAAAGCTGACGCCGGGCCCGCCGCCAGCAAGGAAAACCCGAGCGGCGCGACGGCTTCGGCCAACCCAAACGAGCTGTCGGTCAATCCCAACGGCACAACCAACCAGGTCGGCTCCGCCACGAAGAAGTGACGGGCTGACGATCAAAGGCCCCGGTGAATCATCACTGGGGCCTTTTTATGTGCTCGGGTAGCTACAGGCTCCCGATCACTTGAAGAAGGACATTCCTTCCAGCTTCCCTTTCACGCTCTGCAGGAATCTGCCGGCCATCAAACCATCGACCAGCCGATGGTCGTAGGTGAGCACCAGGTTCATGATCGAACGCACAGCAATCATGTCCTCGACGATCACCGCTCGCTTCACTATTCCATAGGCACCGGCGATGCCGGCCTGGGGCGCGTTGATCATCGGAGTCCCTAAGATCGCGCCGTAGGAGCCCGGGTTGGTCAGGGTGAAGGTCGCACCCTGCACGTCTTTGACTTCAAGCTTGTTGCCCCTCGCCCTTGCCGCGATTGACTCGAGCGCCTTGGCGATGTCCACGATGCTCATCGCATGGCAATTGCGGATGACCGGGACGATGAGCCCGCCCTCGCCTTTCTCGCCCAGGGAGACAGCCACACCCATGTGCACTGCGTGGTTCACTGTGATCTGGTTGTCGACCAGGCTTGAATTGAGGTACGGAAACTCGGTCAGAGCCTCGGTAAGCGCCTTGATGAAGAACGGCGTGTAAGTGAGCTTGACACCGTACTGCTGGGCAAAGCTGTCTTTGTTGAGTTCGCGGAACTTGACAAGTGGAGTGACGTCGATCTCGGTCAGGGTGCTGACGACCGGCACTTGTGAGGAGCGGACCATCGCTTCCGCGATCATCTTGCGCATCCCGGTCAGGGCCATCGTTTCTGACTCTGCACCGGAAGCCATAGTGGGCGCCTTGCCCAACTCCGGCATCGGCACCGTGACCGCGCTACCGCTTCCGCGGCGCTGCAAATAGGATTCGATGTCCTTCTTGTTCACCCGACCGCCCGCGCCACTGCCCACGATCTGACCCAGTTCAGATTCGGTCACGCCGTGCTGCTTGGCCATGGAACGGACGAGGGGCGAATACCACCGTCGCTCGCCTGTTCGAGCAGCAGGGACTTCGGGCTCTGGAGCTTTGACCTCGGGCACCTTAGCGGCGGCCGCTTCCTTCGGTGGCTCTTCTTTCTTGGCCGGGGTCTCTGATGCCTGCGCGGCCGCAGCAGACTTGTCGGTCTCGATCAGTCCCATGGCATGGAAGACTTCGACTTCGCCTCCTTCGGGCACGATGATCTTGACGAGCACGCCGGACGCTGGTGCCCCGAGTTCAGTGTTGACCTTGTCGGTCATGATCTCGACGACGGGCTCGTCCTCCTTGACGAAGTCTCCGACGTTCTTGAGCCAACGGCTCACCGTTCCTTCGTGCACGGACTCGCCCAACTCTGGCATCAAGATCTCAACCGGCATGGTTGGATTTTAGCCCTGTCGAGCGTCTTCTTGTAGGGTCGGGGGAACCTAGAATGCGCCTTCAGGCCGTCGGTGCGTTCAAGAAACTGGCCAAGTCTTCCTCACCGACGCCTGGCTCTCCTGGCGAGACGTTGTCCAACTTCCCTTCTCTCATCCACTTTTCGAGTTGGTCGACGAGCGAGAACAGGTGGTCGAACGAGTCCACGATGAACAGCAGAGGCTGGTAGTGGTCGATCTCGAAGTACTGGTTGATCACCCACTCCAGCTGGACGGGATAGCGTTGGACCTCGGGCGAGTCGATGCTGTGGGCAAGCTCCCCATAGCTGGACAAGAGGCCGCTACCGTATGCCTTGAGGCCCTTCCCGCCTTCGTCCCGCATCAGGCCGAACTCAATGGTGAACCAGAAAAACCGTGCCATCGCCTTGATGACACTCTCCAGTCGGCGCATGCGCTCCTCCTTGTCAGAAATGGAGCGGGCGATCTCAGCGGCCGTATGGGCGCAGTCGCCAAAGCGAACGAGCGTGTCGGCGAAGGCGGGGTCGGTGTGCATGGGCACGTGGCCAGCGATGTCGTGGAAGATGTCGGGCTCGGGGAGATAGTCCAGCTTCGAGCCGTCGCGGATTGTGATCGTCGTCGGGAAATCACGTTGGCGCAGGCAGTCGAAGAACTGGAACGCTGGCACATAGCCGCTGACCGCTTTGGCGCGGAAGCCTGTCAGCGCGCACAGGAACTGGTTGACGTCTTCGAGCCTGGGCACCTTGTTGGGGTCGAGGCACAAGTTCGAAATCCCCTTCATGAAGTGCTGGTTGGCGTACCTCTCCCATTGCGGAAGCATGCGGTTGTAAAGGCTCCGCCAAGCTTCGTGGTTTTCTTCTGAATAGAGCTCGTAAGGCTGCTGGATGTAGAGCCGCCCGTGGGCCTTGGCGTCCTCAATGAAGGGCGCCCGAGTCGTGGTCATCCCGATGCCGGGTGGGAACGTGTTGGTGTCAGGTTGCGCCATGGCCTTCCGCACCGTGATTTTAGCAGGGAACCTCCCTGCGGGCCATCAAAGCTCCTCGAACTTGTTGCGATTGAGGAAATAGTTCCAGACGAACATGGCTATCAGTCCCACAACGGGAATGATGATGCCCGCGGCGTGCATCAAAGCGACCTTGTTGCCGCCGGGATAGAGCTGTTTATAGATGGGGTCGAAGAAGAACTCCTGGAACGGAGTCAGCCCGACGAACACGCCGATCGCCAGAACGATCGTCGACAGCCACTTGATCCACTTGGGCTTGCCAGCGAACTGGAGCTTGACTCCGACAGCAAAGAGCACAAGAGCGATGGCGGTCGGGATCAGCCCGATGCCCATGAGTTCAGGAACTTGGTACTCGCCGCGATCAAAGTCGGCAAGGAGTGAGCTGAACTGGAGAAGTCCCAACATTCTAGTGTCCTGGCTTCAAGACGCGTGCCAATGCCAGAAGGGACTTCACAGGTCGTATCGTTGCGGCCCGTCGTTCTTGCCGCCGTTCCCCATGGCGATCCTTTTGACGAAGGCAACGAGCTCGGCCGGGTTGAACGGCTTCGTCAAATACATGTCGGCACCGTAGTGGTACCCCTCGAAAACGTCCTTGTCCTGCGCCTTTGCCGTCAACATGATCACGGGCAGGCTCTCCGTCTCGGGCTCCCTGCGGAGCGATTTCAGAACCTCGAAACCGTCCATGTAAGGCATCATGACGTCGAGCACACAAAGGTCTGGCTTCTCGGCCCGTACCTTTTCCAGCCCCTCTTTGCCGTCGTAGGCGGTCACGACCGTCCAACCCTGCTTCTCCAGGTTGACCTGGATCAGGCGGACGATATGGCGCTCATCGTCACAAACGAGAATCTTGAGAGGAGACGGCATTCAGATGTTCACCATGCACGGCTTCGTGCGTGCGAGGATGCTACCCCATGGCAAGTTGCCTGTCAATGAGACTGGGGCGTCTGAAAGCGGCGCGTCACACGCCCGTGATCAAGATCCTAGTTTCTTACGGGACGACCGTTTTCTTGGAAGTCAGAGGCCAGCATGCAGCCTGAAACCCAGACTTCGCAAGCCGGTCCGTCAAATCAGCACGTCACGGTTGCGGGCCTGCTGGAGTTCCTGACGCAGGTCGTACTGCACCCGGGTCATCGTCACGTCACTGCGCGTGCGCTCGATGACGGCCCTGAGCGCGTCGCAAGTGCGCCGCAAGCCCCCAGTCAACGCGTCCGGATAGTCGAACGTGATGAGATCGTCGTAGATCGTCTCCATCTGCTCGAGCAACCGCTCGCCCTCGCCGAGGTTGCCCTTTCTTAACTCGTCGAGAACGTACCGCCGGCACTCCGACGCTGCCTCGCCGAGCCCGTTCAGATAGGCCACCGGCCCGACGCCGAGCGACGCAGGGCTCGGCACAAGGTTTCCTGCACCCCGCAAAGAGTCCGGAGGTGCGATCCAGGTCAAGACCGCCGCCGCCTCGACCATCTCCTTCTGCGCGTCTTGCAAATAGCCCGCATAAAAGAGTTCAGGGTGGGCCGCGAGAGCCTTACTTGCGGACTCGGAGACGGCCATTGCCTCTTGCAAGAGCCTTTGGGCTTCTTCGAACTGGCGACGATGGACGTGGCGGATGCACTTGGCCGCCGTCTGAATGATCGAGCGGCACTGCCGCAAGGCGTCTTCCCGCACGCTGTGCATGGAATCGATGGAGGCTTTCATCGCCTCGACGGTTTGCTCCCAGGTTTGGATTTCGCTCATAGGTGGCCCCTGTCGCAGAGGGAAACGTAGCGGCCGTTGTGGCCGATGATAACATGGTCGAGAAGGGGTATGTCGAGCAAGTCGCCCGCCTTCTTGAGGGCCTCGGTGACCTTGATGTCCTCAGGGCTTGGCTCGGGATCGCCGCTTGGGTGGTTGTGAGCGACGATCACGCTCGCGGCGTTGTGCCGCACCGCTTCACGGAACACTTCCCTCGCCCCGACGACGCTGGCGTTCAACGTTCCGATGTGAACGACCTTTGTGCCGATCGGCTGCGCTTTAGAGTCGAGGAACGCGGCGCAAAAGTGCTCTTTCTCTTCGTCTGCCAAGTGGCGGAACAACTCATAAGCTTCCTGGCTCCGGGTCACCGGCGCCTCCCGTTGTCCTTGACTGGCGACACCGATCTTCCTTCCAAGTTCGAGGGCGGCGAGCAACCGGGTCGCCTCGTACTGCTCAAGGCCGCCGACCGAGTGAAGTTCCTCATAGCTCAGATCCTTGAGCCGGACGAGGGGAACGTTGCGAAAGGCGTTGCCCACCGTGTTCTCGTTGCGCCCGAGGTCGCGCTCTTCGCGCGTCAACATGATCGCCAAGAGGTCAAGTTGTGAGACTCCGTGCAGGCCGTACCGCCGCACCCGCTCCATCACGGTCGCTTGTTCTGCGCCCAATTCTCCACCTTCTCCCGGACAACGTGGTCGTGTGCCATGAAATCCGCTGGTGGCGAAGCATACACCGAGACCGGTTTTCCGGTCCGCGGATGCACGAACCTCAGAAGCACAGCGTGTAGCTGGAGCGGGCCATGCCGATGAGCGGGATGGCCGTAAAGTGGATCCCCCACGACGGGCAGGTTGCAGGCGCTCAGGTGAACCCGGATCTGGTGGGTTCGGCCCGACTCGAGGCGGCACATTACCAGGGTGCTGTCTCCCAGCCTTTGCAGGACGCGAACGTGGGTCACCGCGGCCTTCCCCGCCCTCCGCACCGCCATGAGGGTCGGGCTGGAGCCGTGGCGACCGATGGGAGCGTCCACTGTGAAGTCGTCGTCAAGAGGTTCTCCATGTACAAGGGCAACGTAGACGCGAACCGCCGACTTCTCAGCGATCTGGCTGGCAAGTCCTGCATGCGCCATATCCGTTTTGGCCACCAAGATCAAGCCCGTCGTGTCCTTGTCAAGCCGATGGACTATCCCTGGGCGATAAGACGCCGCACCCTGGCTAAGCCCGTGCGACCGCGCAAGCAAGGCGTGGACGAGGGTGGGCTCCTTGAGGCTGGCAGCCGGGTGGGTCGCAAGGCCACGCGGCTTGTTCACGACGAGCAGATCATCGTCCTCGTAAGCGACCTCAAGCGGGATATCGACCGGGGTCAACTCGTGAGCTGCTGTCTCTACGGGCTCGGTGACGGTGACGGTTTCGCCCTCCCGCAGCTCTAACCCCGCCTTGTGGGCTGTCTTTTCGCCCACTTGGACCAGTCCCTCACCGATCAGCCTTTGCAACTTGCTTCGAGAATGGTCGGGCAGCTTGCGCGCCAAAAACCGGTCGAGGCGCTCAGGGCCTTCAGCAACTAGCCTCACTAAACTTTTGTACCCGTCAAACGTCTATACGAATAGGCGGGGAACCTTGCTTAGCCCCAGTGAGGTACCTACGCCAGGGGTTCTTGTATGGTTTTGAACTTTCTTGCTTTGGCAATGGCGGCCGTTCACCCTTCGGTGACGATCGACTTGCAGGCTCAAACTTTGGACCGAGCGGTCCAGCAACTCTCGACAGCGACCGGTCTTGGCCTGAGCGTCTCGCGCCAACTGGCCAACGAGGTCGTGGTCGTCAAAGTGAAGGACGTCAGTCCCGACGAACTCTTGGCCAAGCTAGCCAAAGCGACGGGCGGGCAATGGACGTCCGTTTCGGGCGGCCAGCGCCTTGATCTTGATCCAGAGGTCGAGCGCAAGGAGAAGGCGGACGCGCTTGCCGAGCGGACCGCGTTCTTAAAGGGCAAGATCGATAGTCTCGTCGACGAGTTTAAGAAGAACCCGAAGTTCGACAACGAGAAATTCAACCGCGACATGGAGGCGATGCGGCAGGAACTCGGCCAGGGGCGCGACAACCAGAACCAGGGCCGCATGATGGCCGGGATGCGCCAAATGGAGGCCGCAATGTCAGGCACGCCTGGAGGGAGGGCGATCGTGCAGTGCCTCATGGGCCTGAGGGCTGAGGACCTCGCTAAGATCGGCCCGGGCCAAAGGGTCGTTTTCACTTCCTCGCCGACCCAGATGCAAAAGCCTTTGGGCGCCACCGCAAACGGCGTCATGCGCAACTTTTTGCAGGAACAGGCGTCGATGGCTCCCCCACAGGACCGCAGTGACCGGTTCCGGGGTGACCGTGCGCAAGCGCCGGTGCCTCAAGCCCAAAACCAGCAGGCGAACAACGTGGACGTGAACCCGGCCAAGTCGTTCTTGATCGTCACGCGCTTCGGACAGAGCGACAGCCTCAACCTTCAGTACATCGTCGCCAATTCGCAAGGCGCTATCCTCGGTAACGGCAATATGATGCTCGGGATGCAGCTCCCAGACGTTCCGGCTGATGCTGCTAAGGCCGATGCCAAAGAGAAGCCGTATGAGTTCTCTGCCCTGGCCAGGTCTGCCGCTAAGGTCCTTGGAGCAGGCGGTCGAGGCATGGGACAAGCGATTTACTTCACCCAGTCGCTCGGCGCGGACGTCGTTCTGACTGGCGCTCCGGACCGAGAAGCAGCGGTCAAGCCGGCTGAAGACCTGATGAAGCTGCTACGTGACCCTGCCACGAACGAGCCCCTTTCCCTCTACTCGGCAGCGGCGGTGGAGGCCAGCGTGAGCGGGCAGAACCTCATCGCCCTTCTTCCCGATGTTCTGCTGGCCGAGACCGCGCCCGCCGTCAACGGCAACAAGACGGTCAGCCAATTGCAGCACTCTCTGACAGCTGACTGGGGCCTCGTGACCGACCCGGCTGATGGTTGGACCCTAGTGACGCCGAAGCGTTTCTTGGAGGCCAGGCTCTCCCGGGTGGACCGCGGTGCCCTCAAACTCTTGATCGACATGGTCGCCAAGAAGGGCAGCGCCCGGCTCGACGACATCGCTGTCTACACGACAAAGTCTCCGGCGCTTGGGAGCGGCGGGCTCGACCTGGCCTTGATCCGCGCCCTCGACCCGGCCTCCGGGCAGAGCGTGGCGCAAGTCTACGGAACGAACCGCGACATGCTGATCATGTGGGCAAACATGGGGCCGACCACTAGGTCGAACCTGGCGAACGGCAAGACGTACCAAGTGAATTCAATCGGCACAAACGGGACTTCGCTGCTTGCGGACATGGTCTACAACTCTATCGACGGCCCGCAAGTCCAACTTCCGAACCAGGGGCAAACGAACCGGGCGCAAAACAACCGAGGAGTGCCTTACCTTTCCAATCTCCCTGTCATTGGCGCGACCTTCCAGGCGGAGGCCTTCGTTGTCACTCAAGACGTCCCGATACCGCAAGTGACGCGTGCGCCCGGCGGCCCGGGAGGTCCTGGCGGCCCCGGTGGCCCAGGCGGCAGAGGGTTCGGCGGTGGCCGCGGGATGTTCGGCGGCAACATGATGACCGAGCGGACCGAAGTGCTCCCCAACGGAGTGTCCGGCTCCTCGATCTTGGCGATGCGGGCGAACAGCCAAGCGATCGCCAAGGGCGTCGTGGACAACACCAATCAGTCAAGGATCCTGACCGCGCAAGGCATGGCCTCTGAGCGAGCCTTCAGCGAGATGCCGAACGGCCCGCGCAGAGGCAACCGTGGGGACAACATCGTGTGGAGCGGCTATGTCCCCGGTCAACGGACGACCTACCAGTTCCTGTTCTCCATGACCCCGAACATCACCCTCAGCCGATCCCTTGAGGACACAAACATCGATCCGGGGGCAAAGGCAGTGGCCTTCGACCGGCTGCCCCAGGCCTTCATGGATCAATACAATGAGGCCTACAAGATGATGAAAGACCGCTCGCAGCAGATGGCCGAGCGGATGCAAACCGACGAGCAGGCGCGCGGCCGCCGCCGCGGCCAGGGCGGTGGTGGAAAGCCGCCAGCGTAGTATTAATGTAAGAGCTCGATGATTCCCTCACGAGCGTGAACTTTCATCTGACCAAGAAGCTCCCATGGGTAGGATACGCTCATGGGAGCTCTGCTCTTTGCGGTCGCATCGGTAGCTAGCCCCGCGGTCACGCTAAACCTTCCGGCGACAAGACTGGAAGATGTCCTCGCAGCGGTCAGCAGCCAGGTCGGCATCGAACTCAAGTGCGACAAGGAACTGGCCAACGAGCCAGTGATGCTGTTCGTCAAGCATGTACCGCTTGGTGACTTGAAAGAAAACCTGGCAAAGGCGTTAGCAGGCAAATGGGAAACGGAGAACAGCGTGCTGACCCTTAAAGTAGACACACGCCTTAGTGCTGCTTACAGTAAGGCTGCCAAAGCCGAATGGCACCGACGAGTGGCCGACGAAATTGAATGGCTCAAGAATGAGTTGACGCAACCCTATGACGGCTCGGCGAGCTACTCGATTGGAGCCAGCCGCGAGCACCTCTTCGGAGTTCCAGGCTCACCCTCCCGAAGGATGGCTGTGAGGCTATTTACTTCCCTATCACCAGATAAGCTCGCAGACCTTGAGGACGAAGATTGGCTCACCGTGAGCCTAGGTTCGAACGATCCCTTCTTACACAAGCTGCTACAGAACCTGACTGCAGAGCTAGATGTGGCGGCCGCGAAGGGAGATGGACAAGTGAGCCAGTGGGATATGACGGATATGGGAGTTCGGCGATCTGCTCTCGGTCCAGGGAGTCTTGAGTCCTGTCATCTCCTCGTCCGTCGTTTCGGAGAAGACTTTAGCATCTTGATGGCATTCGACCTGAAGAACTCGCTGATGCAACCCACTACATCTTATCAAGTTAGGGCTGCGAGACGGCCGGCCACAAATTTGGATGTCCCCGAATCTAAGGCCGAACTGAGTGCGGAATCGAAGTGGCTTAGAGACATCCTCAGTTGGAACCCAACAATTGGCAACACCGGTGGAGCAGGCACCTTTACACAAGAGGTTCCGGAGATCGGCACGGTCAACGTGGACTTTACGAGTGGACAGACCGTTGCCCCACCCGAAGTTCCCGAGAGTGTACGCACCCTGTTCGTACGAGGAGAGAAGGATCCCCTGGCTTTTTTTCCTTCTGACGTTGTACGCAGCATCTCCGGTCAAACCGGCGACAATACTCTGGCCTATGTCTCGGATCATGCCTTCTCTGTGCTAGGTCGATACCAAAGCCGAAGCAACACGGCAGAAGCCACCAACAACGTCAAGGCTCTCGTCCGAGACTACGGCCACATTCTTGAACGCCATGACGGTTGGACGATCCTGCGGACGGCAAATCCGGCTGCGTCCCGAGCCGATCGCATGGATCGAAAGCTCCTGAGCGAGACAATGCGGAGCGCGGACGCCAAAGGATTTGCTTCCATCGCCGACCTTGTGAAGCTCAGACGAGCGGCCCGGGGCCATCGTCCGCAACTCCTTGAGATGTTGAAGTGCGTTTCTGCGGAGACCTACGAACAAGCGAACAGTGCGCCCTGGGAGGTCATCGACCTTTGGGACCAGTTGCGACCCGACAAGGCAGCTGGACTTGGCCGCGACTTCCGAGCCTTTCCTCTAACGACCGACAAGGCGCGCCGGAGCGCCTTGAAATGGGCTGTCAAGAGGGGCGCGACTTTCCTCAAGGATATTAAGAGCCCCGGTATCGGTGCAGAACATGGATTCTCAGTCATCTTTTCAGAAGGTGAGCGACCGGCGACGTCGATCGACTGCGCGATTCATGGCTTGCCTCAGGTCGCAAATATGAGGATCCGCCTGATAGAGGATCAGGGATTTCTTTGTAGGCGCGAGAGCCCGCTAACTAGAAGCTTCACTGGTCTCGGTGAGATCAGCCTTGGTTTGGCCTCAAGTGAGTTAGCATCTTACGGCGTGTCGGCTCCTCGTTACGGTGGCATGACACAGTTCACACCCCTTCCAAGAAGGACGTACCAATTGGTCATTGACACCGGCTCTGATCAGGGCAGCCCAGCGGCATTGACTGAGGTGGAGCTCGACCCAAAAGCTAAGGCCACTTCATTTGATTCATTGCCTGACGGACTGAGGAAGTCCATTTATGAGATCAAAGACAAGTTGAAGCCATTCCTGGAGAGTGAGTTCCGAGCCCTGGGCTCAGCGTTCACGCAGAGAGGCAACACCCAGCGCATCAAACCCTAACTTCCCGGGCCGCTCAGGTTCGCGCGGGTACAACGAACTGATGCTGGACCGGTACGAGCCCAAGCAGTTCGAGGAGGCGTGGAGGAAGCGTTGGGAAGACGCCGACCTTTTCCGCACACGTGAAGAAGAAGGACGGCCCAAGTTCTACGGCCTCGACTTCTTCCCGTATCCCTCGGGCGCCGGGCTCAGTGTCGGGCACTGCCGAAACTACATTCCCACCGACGTACTTTGCCGCATGAAGTTCATGCAGGGCTACAACGTCCTGCACCCCATGGGCTTTGACGCGTTCGGCTTGCCCGCCGAGAACGAGGCGATCAAGCGCAAGAGCCACCCGGCACCGATGATCGACCAGTACGCGGCCACCTACAAGCGCCAAATGGACCTCGTCGGTATCAGCTACGACTGGTCTCGCAGCTTCAAGTCCTGCGAGCCGAGCTATTACCGCTGGACGCAGTGGATCTTTGAGCTGCTCTACAAGAAGGGGCTGGCTTATCGGAAGAACGCCGAGGTCAATTGGTGTCCCAAGGACAAGACCGCCCTCGCCAACGAAGAGGTGGTCGGTGGGCTCTGCGAGCGCTGCGGGACGCCGGTCGAGAAGAAGGCGATCCCCCAGTGGTACTTCAAGATCACCGACTACGCACAGCGCCTTCTGGACGATCTGGATGACATTGACTGGCCCGAAGGCATCAAGGCGATGCAGCGCAACTGGATCGGCCGCAGCGAGGGAGTCCAGTTCCGCATGCGCGTTGTCTTCGATCCGGGAACCCCCTCCCTGGACTCGGATGATCGTGCCGGGTCTGGGGAGGGGGAGTCTGAGCTCGAAGCCCTGAAGCGAGAAGTCGCCGCCGAGACCTTCGCCGACCCCGATGCGGAAGCGCGGATCAACGAGATCAAGGGCAAGTTGGACGCCGCCAGCATGGAGGTGCACTCGTCCGATCTCGGAGAACTCCCTGGCTTTGATTCCGCCAAGGAAAAGATCGATATGGCCATGGCGCGGGCCAACATCGAAAAGTCCGGACGGTCGTTCGACCTCGACGACTTCGAAGTCGTCAAGAACCCGGACGGCCTCACGTTCGAGGTCTTCACCACCCGAATCGACACGATCTACGGGGTCACCTTCGCCGTCTTGGCGCCTGAGCACCCGATGGTCGACCAAATCATCGCGGAGCACCAGCGAAACGGCGACCAAAGGGCCACGATCGACGCGGTTCAAGCCTATCGCGAAAAGGTCAAGCGAGAGACGGAGACCGAACGTACGGCGGAGGGCCGCGAGAAGACCGGCGTCTTCACGGGCTCATACGCCGTCAACCCCGCCAACGGGCGGCGCGTGCCGATTTGGATCGCGGACTACGTCCTGATGGGATACGGAACCGGTGCGATCATGGCGGTGCCAGCCGGAGACCAACGCGACTTCGAGTTCGCGGTGCAATTCGGGATCCCCGTCGCCCCAATTCAAGAGCCAGACGAAGACTGGTTGGCCGCAAACCGGAGCGCGGACTTGCAGTCCACTGGCACGGACGGAGTCGTGCCCTCCCAGGCATTACAGCGATACCTGCAAGATCCCAAGCTGTTCAAAGCCGCGTTCATCTCAAAGGACAAACCGCTGATCAACGCGGGAGAGCAGACCGGCATGAAGTTCGAAGAGGCGAGCAAGAGCCTTGGCGAATGGATCGAAGCGTGTGGCCTTGGCCAAAGGAAGGTCCAATACCGGCTTCGCGACTGGTTGATCAGCCGCCAGCGCTACTGGGGGTGCCCCATTCCCGTGTGCTATGGCAAGGACGGCGAGATGATGCTCATCCCCGAGAACCAGTTGCCGGTCGAGTTGCCAGACGTCGAGAGCTACGAGCCGAGCGACGACGGTTCTTCCCCTCTTTCACGCATCCAAGACTTCGTCAACTGCACCACGCCTGAGGGAACCCTTGGCCGCCGGGAGACGGACACGATGGGCGGGTTTGCTTGCTCCTCGTGGTACTTCCTGCGGTTCTGCGACCCGCATAACGACGACAAGGCGTGGGATCCCAAGAGGGTCGAACACTGGATGCCGGTCGACACCTACGTTGGCGGCGCAGAGCATGCCGTCATGCACTTGCTCTACGCGAGGTTCTGGACGAAAGTGCTGTTCGACGCGGGTCTGGTGCCGGTCAAGGAACCCTTCCAAAGGCTCCGCAACCAGGGGCAGGTGCTTGGCTACACGCCTTATCGCAAGCCCCACCCAGGCGAGACACTGGACGTGGGCGAGGATGGCATCTTGATCAGCCGTGAAGAAGCGGCCGCGTTGCCGGAAGGCGAAGTCTTCTGGAAGTGGGTGCGGATGAGCAAGTCCAAAGGCAACGTGGTCACGCCAGAGGAGGCGGTCGATGCGTTCGGCGCCGACGCGCTCCGGCTGTTCGAGCTTTTCGTCGCCCCATTTGATGCCGACGTCGAGTGGACGAACGATGGTATGAACGGTACGGCGCGGTTCTTGGGCCGCGTCTTCAAACTTGTTTCCGAGTTAGCCCCAAATTACGACCCGACTTGGCGCTCAAAGATTCCTGATGCAGCGGACGAGGTTCGACGGGCGACCCACAAGACGATCCAGCGCGCGACGGACGATATCGAGCGCTTCGCGTTCAACACCTATGTGTCGGCCCTCATGGAGTTCCTCAACGAGCTGAACGACTTGCGCCGCAAGGGCCCGGACGCCTCCAGCCCTTCCTGGAGCGAGGCGCTCGAGACACTCGTGCTGCTGCTGGCCCCCGGTGCGCCGCACTCGGCGGACGAGCTCTGGTCGTCGCTCGGCAAGGAAGGCTTCACATACCACGCGTCCTGGCCCCTGTCGGATCCTAAGCTCGCCAAAGACGACGTGTTGACCGTTGCCGTCCAGGTTAATGGAAAGTTGCGGGACACAGTCACGCTGCCGGCTGACGCCTCAAAGGAGCTCATGGAGACGGAAGCCCTTGCTTCCGGCAAGGTCCAAGCCCACCTGGAGGGCCTGACGGTGCGCAAGGTGATCGTCATTCCTGGCAAACTGGTGAACATCGTCGCGAACTGACCATGCGATCCACCGTCCTCCTGCTCGCAATCGCCTGTCTCGGCTGCCAGAACGGCACCGGAGGGCCGCAGGTGTATCGCGACACGGACGAGTACCTCGCTGCCCTAAAGCACGTTCAGGAGTTGACACGAGAGCCGTTCAACGCCGTCCATGACGGACAACCGATCTCAGAGCGCGAAACCAAGGACTTGAAGGAAGCTTTGACGACGATTGACGGCCTGATCGCGTACAAGCCGGACAACTATGGTCCGTACGTGCTGAAAGGACTGACCCTTCGCGCCCTCGACCGCGACGGCGACGCGATCCGGTCTTTCCAGCAGGCCCTCCTCCTCGTGCCCAAGGAACTCAAAGAGGACGACAAGGCTGCGATCGCGCGCATCCATGCAGAAATGGCCTCGACTTATTTCGACCAACAACCGCCAGACCTCGTTCAAGCCGAGAAGGAGGCGGACACCGCGCTTTCCATCATGCCGGACGACCCAACGATCAAGGTCGACGTCGCGAGCATCAAGATCGAGGCGAAGAAGCCAGCCGAGGCCAAGAAGCTGCTTGAAGAGGCCTTGAAGGCCGATCCGTCCGACAAGCGCGCCAAAGACCTCCTTAAGCTCATCCAAATGGCGGGCCATTAGCCCAGCGGCTTGGCCCTGATCTCGCTCCATTTGCGCGGATATCTCTTCGGAGTCTTCTCGAACTTGAGATAAAAGGGAAAGAACCGTTCGCCCGCACCTTCGGGCAACTGAGCATAAACGCCATCCTCGTATCCCAGCCCCAACACTTCTGCAGGAAACGACTCTGCAGAAACTTGGTCGCCGGGAGTCCGGAACGGCAACACTAGCCCTCCGACCTTGACCCACGGGGCGCAGACCTCCAACTGGATCGCCAGGGGTGCCAGCGCTCTCCCTGTCGATGCGTCGAACACTTCCCGCCGATCCCATTCTTCGGCCCGGCATTGGACAACCTCGAAGTTCGGCAACGGATGTTCCTTGAGGAAGGCGAGGCCCTTGTTCGAGCCATCAAGTGCGGTGACCCGCAGATCAGGCCGGGCGCAGGCTAACGGCCACGCGGGAAACCCCGGACCGGTGCCGACGTCGACAATGCTCCAAGCTTCGCCGAGGAGCGGGCAGATCAAGAGGGAGTCGAGAAAGTGCTTCGACCAGCACTCCTCTTTCGGTATGCGCGTGAGGTTCATGACCTTGTTGCGCTCGTAAAGGGCTTCACCAAAGGCTTGAAAGGCAGCGATCTGATCTGCGCTGAGTTCGACCCCGAGCTTTGTCGTCTCGGTCGCCAATTGAGCCAGATCCATCTTTCAAAGGGAGGTTACCTATCCGCTAGAATCCACTGTGCTTGGACGAGCGGCCCTCGGTTGGTTTGTCGTGGCCATGATCGGCCTCGCGATGTCCTTGCTCTGCCTGGTTCCCCCGTTCAGTGCTCAACTCGTGCCGATCCCGTTCCTCGTCGGCTCCGCCGTCTACCTTCTCGCCTCCCTTTTGGCGATCTCAAAGACCGACGTCCCTAAGCGTGCTGGCTTGGTGCGGAACTTGCGGCTAGGCCGCCTTGTCTTCTTTGCGATCCTCTTACTGTGGTTGATCCGCTCGGCGCCTGCCTAGCTCGCTGAAATGCCGAGGTGCCGGGTCGCCTTCTTCAGGGTCTGCCGGTCGTAGGGATCCATCTTGGCCGCTTTCTTGGTCTCGAGCGCGGCTTCTTCGTTTAGCCCACAGCCGCGCAACATCACCTCCAGCAAGCCGTGGTAGAGCATCGAGGCCGGGTTGATATCGCTTGCGAGGCGCACGGAGCGCAGGGCCTCCTGGTGTTTGCCGGCACCCCAGAAAGCGAGTGCTGCGAGATAGAACAACTGGTCATCGCCTGGTGCGAGCTCGATCGCAGCGTGTAGCGCGTCAATCGCCTCGCTGTACTTCTGAGTGTCGAGGAAGAACTCGCCGAGCCAGTAGTGGTAGAAGGACTGGTCCGGTGCGCAAGCAACGGCCACCTGGGCCGCGTCCAATGCGGCCGAGTTGTAGCCCGCCTTACGTAGGGCTTCGGCCAACTTATAGTGGTTGTAAGCGTTGTCGGGCTCGAGTCGGACCGATTCCTTCAGCTGTTCGATCGCCTCGCTATGGCGGCCGAACTGTCGGTAGAGAGCGGCTAGGCTGATCATCAGCTCGCCGCTGATCTGGATGCGCTTTGCCTTGACGTACTGCCGCAGCGCTTGGGGAACCAGATCCATGGTGGCGTAGGCGTGGCCAAGGTCCATGAGGGGCCAGGGAGACTTCTCGTCGCTCTGTTCGACCGCAGCCTTGAAATGCTCGATCGCAGCCTCGTAATCGCCCTCGGTGAGCGCCTGTCGCCCCAGCTCGCCGCTCTCATGCGAGTTCTTGCCTTTCTTGCCCCGCACGGGCGAAGGCTCAGCGGGCGGGCCCTCGCTCCCGGCCAGGTCGAAAAGCTCCTTGATCAGGGAGAAGTCAGGGCGCACGTCAATGAATTAACGCTCAATCTTGGTCGCCAGTTCAATGCCAGTAGGTCTCAAGATCAACGTAACAGGGTAATTCGCCCCGCTCAGGGGAATCGTTTGGATGCGCAAAGCCTTTTCAGCGCCGGCCGGAAGTTTGATGCTCGCCAGGACGATCTCCTTCTTGGGGGGAATCAAGCCCAGCTTGACAAGCTCGCCGTTCAGAACGAACAGACCGCTCCCGTAGCCAGCACTTGCTTCGAACAAGAGCTCGACCTCGACCGGCGCCGGCGTCGGGTTCCGCAACGTGCCCTGAATATCGTAAGTGACGCCAAAGTTGCCCTCGAGCGCCCGCTGTTTTGACAAGTCGATCAAGGGGTCGTCCCCGATCCGCATGTACGCAAACCGCCCGCCAACCTCATAGTCCAGGCGCTCTTCCTTGAGGGGCCCGGGATACACCTCGGTGTGAATCTCTGAGAAATCGATCCTGGCTGCGTTGAAGTTCTGGGGCGGGAACGCGTGCCAAGCTCCGGTGACCGCTTGCGGCCGCGCCCATTCTTGGCCCAACGTCTGCGGGAGGACGCAGTCACCGAGGACATAGAGCCCTTCCCCAGAGCCTGACCTGAGGGCTAATGACGCGAGGCCGCTGAACGTCTCACCGCGTCCCAGACGCCGGACCGTAATCGGTATGACGGATTGCGGCGGCACCATCACTACCTCGGCCGAGCGGCTCATCCACTTTGCGAAGAACTCCTCGCCAGCGACGTACCCGGCCCGTGTTGGATTATGGTCGGGCTTCCCTTCACCAAGCGACACCGTGAGCACAGCTGGCTCAGTGGTCGGGTTGGCGACGAGATAGCGGACGACCACTGGCCATCTCGCCTGGTTTCGATGGTGGTAAAGCAGGCGCGCCGACATTCCCGGGGCCAATTTCGCACAGTAGAGCCGCCCGGTCGTAAGCAAGTCTTCGGGCTCGTTGCTGTACCACAGTTGGTCTTCGTTGCTCGTCCCTGCACCGATGTTCTGCACCTTGACCGACACCTCCCCATCAAACGGATAGAGGTTTTGACCGACGGCGTGCACTTTTGCCCTGACAGTTTTCGCCTGTCCGATCATCAAGCGGCCCGAGTTCAACACCTTGGCCCAGACCTGTGCCTTCGGCATTCGGTCCGGATGGGTCTGAAGGGCGGTCGCTACGGCACCCGAGACGACATTCTCAGCGGTCGGATCGCCGACGACCTGCGTGGTCACAACAGTCCTCGGGTCGAAAGCGTAAGGCCGTACCGACACAGCGAGGGTGACCTGCTGCCCCTCGGCCTGGATCTTGATCTGCGTCTCTCCGACCTGTGCAGGCACCACCGTCATCTCGCCAACGGAGCGGCGGACCTGCACGATCCCTGGCACCGAGGCGGTGACCTTTGCCTGCCCCGCGAGCGACCCGACCAATTTGACCGCGGCTGACTTGTCAGGCGGAAGGATCAGTTGTTTCTGCGAAAGTTGCAACGGCGGAAGGTTTGCAGCCTCATTGAGCCGCTTGACGAGCGTGTCTGCAAGCGATGCGGCACTCGTGCGAGCCGCCTTGGCGTCCTGGGCTGTCACGGTCATCACCGGTGCCTTGTCCATCAAGAGACGATACGATGTGCCCGCCTTAGACTTCGATAAAACGGCTCCCGGCTTCAAGCCTTTGAGCACGCTCGCTGCCGCTTGACACCGTTGCTCTGCCGTCGCCTTCTCGCTCGCAACGAACGCGTGTATGCGTACTTCGTTGACAAAGAGGTCGGAGCCCAATGTACGGACTTCGACCGCCTTTGCCGTCAAGCACGCCAGGAGAAACCCGAACGCCAGAGTCCACCGGGGCATAACCGCTGAGACGGAACATACCCCAGCAGACGATTCAAGAGTCCGAGCTTCCGAACTGGACCATGCCGATCGAGTTTCCGTCTGGATCGGAGACTTGGCCCGACCAACCGACGTTCGGAACGGCGGACTTTCCCTTGATCACGCGTGCTCCGATGCCCTGGGCCTTTGCCAGTTGCGCTTCCAGGTCTTCGACCTCGATCCAGATACTCGGCGAACTCCCTGCCTTGACTGCGTCGACTTTCATGAATCCGCCCAAGTGCTGCTCGCCGGTTCCAAAGACCACCATATCGTCTCCGAACTGCCGGAACGTCCAGTCGAAAAGTGCTCCGTAGAACTCTTGCGCCCGAGCGAGATCGGTGACGTCCCACTCAACGTGGCAAATCGTGTTCTTAGCCATGCCAACAATTGTGCGCGCTCAAGTGCCGCCTTACTGTGCAGAATTTGAGAGTTTGCGGTGCTCTCGCGGGGTGCGGCCGAACTGCCTCTTAAAGGCACGGGCGAAGGAACTGGCGTCGTCGTAGCCGGAGGCAAAAGCCACGGCCGAAATCTCAAAAGAGCTGGACTCGAGCAAACCCCGCGCCATTTCAAGGCGAGACCGGGCCGCGAACTCCCTAGGAGTCGATCCGTACGCTTCTTGGAAATTTCGGACGAAGTGCTCGTGGCTCATGCCCGCAGCTGTTGCCGCCTCAGCAACGCCAGCTCTTGGATCTGAGGCAAGCAAGGCCCTTCCCTTTTCGAGCATGTGGAAGATCTCGGCCCGAGTGGCCCAGCGCTTCGCGGGAACGCCGATGGCGCCCAAGGCAGCTTGGCAAGGTATTCGCGGCCTTGGGGAGTCGGACATTTAACCGATCTGTCCAGATGACGATTTCGACACGCCAGACAGGGCCATCGAGAACTTCTTGGCGATCTTGCTGTAGCCGAAAGCATTTGGGTGGACAAGGTCGCTCAAATCGGTCGACGGGTCGCTGTCCGTGTAATTATCGACGAACGTGATCTTGTAACCCGCGGCGCTCTTTATGAGGCAGATCAGGCTGATGATCTGATTGACGCTGTACTCCCAGGCACCCCGACCGAGAGACGGATCCGACTTGGGGATGCTTGAAAAATAGACGCGCATACCAGGCTTGGCCTGGTGGATCGCATCGATCAAGTCGACGTACTGGGTCGACATGAGTTGAAGCGGCGTCATGGCGTCGTTCGTGCCGATCATCAGGAGCATGGCGTCGGGCTGGTCGCGCTGGATCCAGTCCACGACGTTGCCTTTCTCGGGAAAGTCAGATAGCCCATTGAGCAGGTCGAGCGTCGTCCAGCCCGGATGTCCCTCGTGGTGAAGATCCATGTCGGGCGGGTTGTTGGAAGTCTCTTGGCCAGAAAAGTCAGCCCCGATGCCTTTTGCCACGAGCATGTTGGCCAGATAAACGCGATATCCGCCCACGTTGCCGGCGCCCATCGTGATCGAATCCCCGACCTCCATCACCTTGAGGCGGGCCCACCCGACCGGCGCAAGGACACAGACGATCGCCAGCACCAGAACACTCCTGAACATCAGTCACCTCCCGGAAAATTCATAGTACAAGAACACGACACACAATCCAGGACGGGCTACCCTCTTCCTGGGCCTCTTTCTTAGCCCCACTTTCGACCCGCCGTTTGGCACTCTCCTCGGTATACTGCCAACCATCTCCATTCTCTTTGAGGAGAACGATCACACCATGAAGCTTCAACCCCTCCACGACCGCATCGTCGTCGAGCCAGCCGAGTCCGAGGAAAGGACCGCCGGCGGCATCATCCTGCCCGACTCCGCGAAAGAGAAACCGTTGCGCGGCAAGGTCGTCGCAACCGGGCCGGGCAAAATGCTCGACAGTGGCAAGCTCGCTCCCGTCGACGTCAAGGTCGGCGACACGGTCCTTTACGGCAAATACAGCGGCACCGAAGTCACCGTGAGCGGAAACGACTACGTCATCCTTCGCGGCGACGATATTCTCGGCATCATCACCGGCAGCTCCTCCAAGGCGCCTGCCAAGAAAGAGAAAGTCGGAGCGAAGAAGTAATGGCAGCTAAGGAACTGAAATTCGCGGGCGAAGCCCGCAAGGCCATCGAGAGCGGCGTCGACAAACTCGCCAACGCGGTTAAAGTGACGCTCGGCCCCAGGGGCCGCAACGTGGTCCTGGAAAAGAAGTTCGGCAGCCCGACCGTGATCAACGACGGCGTCACCATCGCCAAGGAGATCGAGGTCGAGGACCGCTTTGAGAACATGGGTGCTGCGCTCATCCGCGAGGTCAGCACCAAGACGAACGACATCGCTGGCGACGGGACCACCACCGCCACCGTGCTCGCCCAGTCCATCTACAAGGAAGGCGCCCGTAACGTCGCCGCTGGCAGCAATCCGATGCTCATCAAGAAGGGCATCGAGATCGCGGTCGAAGCCGTCGTCAAGGAACTCGAGAAGGCGAGCACTCCGGTCAAGGGCAAGAAGGGCATGGCCGAGGTCGCAACGATCAGCGCCAAGGACACCGGTATCGGCGAGCTTGTCGCGGAGATCATCGACACAGTTGGGAAGGACGGAGTTGTCACGGTCGAGGAAAGCCGAACCGCCGAGACCACGTTTGACATCGTCGAGGGCCTCCAGTTCGACAAGGGCTACATGTCCCCTTACTTCATCACCGACCCGCAGCGCATGGAGACGGTGTTCGAGGAGCCGATGATCCTCTTCTACGAGAAGAAGATCAGTGCGGTCCAAGACATCATTCCGATGCTGGAGAAGGTACTGAAGATGGGTCGGCCCCTGCTGATCGTGGCAGAGGACATCGAGAACGAGTGTCTCGCGACGCTCGTGCTCAACCGGTTGCGCGCCAACCTGCCCGTGGCCGCGGTCAAGGCGCCCGGGTTTGGTGACCGCCGCAAAGCGATGCTGGAAGACATGGCGATCCTCACGGGCGGCCAGTTCATCAGCGAAGACCTCGGTCTGAAGCTTGAGAACGTTGGCCCTGAGATGCTGGGGAGCTGCGCCAAAGTCGTGATCACCAAGGACGCGACCACGATCATCGGTGGCAAGGGCAAGAAGGCTGACATCACCGGCCGCCTTAACCAGATCAAGCGCGCCATCGAAACGACGGACAGCAACTACGACAAAGAGAAGCTGCAAGAGCGACAGGCCAAATTAAGCGGCGGCGTTGCCGTCGTTAAGGTCGGCGCTGCCACCGAGACCGCTCTGAAAGAGCGCAAGGCCCGCATCGAAGACGCGCTCGCCGCGACGCGCGCTGGTCTCGAGGAGGGCATCGTCCCAGGCGGCGGCTCCGCTCTGCTCACCGCCAGCATGGGCCTCGGCAAGCTCAAGGTCGAAGGCGACGAAGCGATCGGTGTGAACATCGTGCGGCGCGCTTGCGAAGCTCCCCTCCGCACCATCGCTGAGAACGCTGGCGAAGAAGGCTCCGTCGTCGTCGAGAGAGTCCGCGGTGGCAAGGTCGGCTTCAACGCGGCCACGCTTAACTACGAAGACCTGATGAAGTCAGGCGTCGTCGACCCCACGAAGGTCGTTCGTACCTGCCTGCAAAACGCTGCGTCCATCTCCGCACTTCTTCTGACCACCGAGGCCGCCGTGGCCGAGGTCGCCAAGGAAGAAGACGAGGGCCACGGCCACCATCACCACTGATAAGTGCTGACCTCCGACATGGCCCCCTCGCCCCTCCGGGCTGAGGGGGCTTTCCTTTTTGGGGGAGCCAACATGTCCGCGCCTCCCCAGGTAGAGTGCCGAGACATGAAATTCCTTGCGCTGATGGCCCTGGCACTCTCGGCAACCGCGACCTTTGCGCAGGAGGGTGCCAGCAGCGCGACCTCAATTGGCTTCGGCGAGACCACGAAGGTCAACGTCAGCGACTATTTATCGCGGTGGCTCACGGTCTTCGGCGAGGAGCCGGGCGACCAATGGACGAGCCTGAAAAAGCAGGCTGGCCCGATTGAAGGCACCACTGAGTTCACTTTCCCCAACTTTCGGGTCGTGCTTTTCGACGCAGGCGGTTCGGTCTACCTCGTAGACAACATGCGGATGGTGAGGCAAGGTGGCGCCTCGTGGCAGAAGCAACCAAAGTACGGCTCGATCGAGGACTTCCAGAAGGCCTTTGAGGACTTTGCGGCCAAGCAGAACTGGCGCATGCTCAGCAGCGATGCGCAACAGTTGTCCGGAATGGAGCTGACCAGCGCCGAGACTGTGAGCGCCGAACAAGCGCGGAAGAACAACGTCAACGGTGGGCGGCCCTACTTCGAACTGTATTACAAGTTGCGCTCGTATGGATACGAGTACCGCGAAAGCCCAGATTACATCTACGTTGCCGCGGACGCCAAGATGGGCGACCTCCTCTTCTATAGGCACCGGCTGGAGCAACACGGCACCCAAGGATTCCGGGGCAAGCACCTCGAATTAGACCAGGTTCTCGAAACGGCGAAAGCAGCCCACGCTGGCGAAGTGACCGAAACACCGGGCGAATTTTGGGTCAAGCCAAATCGACTTTTCAGTGCCCCCAAATTAGAGGACGGGCCCATCAGTTTCCACCTCGCGCACGTCGTCGTCTTTGGTAAAGACGAAGTCTGGGTGGACAGCTACAGCGGGCAACTGCTCGGCGGCATCCAAGGCAAATAGTCGCGACCTGTGAGATCAGCGGACAGACTTCTTGGCGCAAACGCTCGGCAGCCATGAGCCGTGCCGGCTTCTCGCGCCACAAGTCAGGGGCGGTGCGCGTCCACTGACTTTAGTAACCCCTAAGTCCTGTCCAAAGGAAGGGATGAGCCTGCCCAATTGACCGAGAAACTTCTCCTCATTCGAGCAAGGGCTCGAGGGGACTAAGAACTCATGAAACGCATCCCACAAATCTTCGCAGTGGCCGTCGCAAGCATCTGCTTGAGCGCCGCCGTCAGAGCCGACAACTCGGTTCCCGTTCAAGGAACCGGTGAAGGCCACGCAATCAGTCAAAACCAGATCGAGAGCACAGGCACCGTCCGGGTGGGCAGAGACGATCGTAGCGTGATCTCCACCGTGACGATCTTGAGCCTTGCGCCGGGTCAAGGCCACACTCTCGTCGGAAAGACCACCCACACCATCGACTTTGGAGGCGGCAACGTCATCACCACCGACGATGACGTTCTCCTCGTCCCGGTGGACGACGCCGGGCTTTACCAGCTTCTGATCAAGTGCAACGTGGTCAGTGGCACAGGCAACTTCGCTGGCGCCGGCGGGCAGCTCACCTTCTCGGGCCGGGTCAACCTCGCGACCGGCCAAGCCAGTTGGCGGCTCCACGGCGCTCTGCGCTGAAGGGTTCGTCCATCAAGCCGGGGGCGGCAAGATCCACCCCCGGCCCTTACCGTCGCGAAATCCAATCTGGCTCGATGCCGCGGGCGAAGAGCAGTTCTTGAAGCTGGCCCACGTGGACACCTAAGTGTCGGAGGGTCAGAAAGACGTGGTCGAGCTTTGCGAACTTCGGATACCACGGAAAGCCGCTCTCAGCGGACTCAAGATCCAGGGCATCGAGCAGGCCGCTGATCCGCTCGCTCACGTAGTCAATGTATTCGAGGACGTCGGCCTGAGTGTAGAGCGTGCCTTCAGGAGGCAGCTCCTCGCCTTCCTCTGCAAAGGTCATGACTGCATGCCCAACGTGCTTCCCCCATGGCGTGAACTCGGAGCGGGTCTGCGACAAGTAGAAGTGGGTGTAAAAGGTCGCGTGGTAAGCAATACGCCAATAGGTTCGCGGCGGCTTGTCCACGGTGGCAGCCCAGAGATCGTCCGGGCACCCCTCTACGCATTCCCGCAACATGGCGAGGCCCGCGCGGAACTGCCCGGCTAACGACTGCTTCAGATCCATAGCAAGTTGTTACCCCAAGGCAGCGACGAGGGACACTGCTGATCCTGACCAGGTGCTGTTGCCGGGCCCGATCCGTGAATGAACGGGCGTATACTTGAACTTCCCCCGAGGGACCTTTCTTATGTTTGTCGTGAGTGGCGCCTGTCGTTGCTTCAAGCCAACTTTCATCGCGCTCTGCGCTTGCGCCGCAGTCGAGGGCTCCGCCATGCAGTTCCAGGCTGTCTACGACCCGTCGATCAACAACGATGCGCAGGCTCCCGCCATCAAGGCCTGCATCAACTCCGTTCTCAAGATGTACGAGGCCCGGTTCTCTGACAACATCACCGTCAAGATTTACTTCCAGAAGGGCGGCGGGCTGGGTTCCAGTAGCTGGGGCTACTACTACAACGGATCCAATGTTGCGGTCAACGCCCTGTACGCCGACGCAAAGACGCCCGACGACATGGAAGCGGTCAAGCACCTCTTCACGCAGACTTACGGCGTTGTCGCCTACACATCAGCGAACGGCAGGGCCCTTGGCCTTGACACTGGGGGGTTCATGTCTTACGGTGGCGACGGCGGCTACGACGGAGCTGTCAGTCTGAACACGGACATCTGCTTCTTCGACCACTATCGGCCCGTTCCTGGCAAGTTCGACCTCTTTTCGGTGGCTGCCCATGAGATCGACGAAGTCCTCGGCACGCCATCGGGGGCTGGGGACTGGCTGGCCTTCATGACCGACCTCTTCGCCTATGACGGGCATGGCAACCGCAGCTTCAACGGTGACACCAACAGCCATTCCTACTTCTCGATCGATGGAGTGAAAATGCTGATCGAGTACAACCACTATCACCGGTCGGGTGGCGATTGGGGAGACTGGGTAGCCCACAGCCCCTCCCTCACCCAAGACTATGCGATTTTCAGTGGTATCAGGATCAATCCGGGTCCTTACGAGTTCCGACTCTTGGACGTCATCGGATACGACCAGGTCGGACCGGTGCCCGTCATGCCTGTTTATCCAGCCAATCCCTCCAGTCCCGGGTTGACGCGCCTCTGACCTGCCATCCCAAACGATAAGTTCTGACGAAAGTTGGGTCCCTGCGGGCGTAACTGGCGTGATAATGAAGTGGGAGTCTGTTCCCTGGAGTGTGTTCTTATGACTCGTCTGGAGTGGAAGCGGTCTCTGGCCGCCGTTGCCTTCGTCTTCGTCGCTGCCGGTCAGTCCTTCGCTGACGGGTTCCTTGAGACCGATTTGGTCTCCAACCGGTCGGGCTTTGCCCAGATCACGGATGTGGACCTTGTGAACCCGTGGGGGATCGCCTACTCGCCGACAAGCCCGTTTTGGGTCGCGAACAACGGAACGGGAACGGCCACGCTCTACAACGTTGCTCCCTCAAACGACTTGACCAGTAAGAACGCGCTCGTCGTGACGATCCCGGGCGCCGGCAACGTCACCGGTCAAGCCTTCAACGGTGGTTCGGGCTTTAACAGCGACCGTTTCATGTTCGTCAACGAGGACGGCACTGTCTCTGGCTGGAGAGGCGCGCTCGGTACTCAGGCCGAGATCCTGAAGACGGGTTCACCCGACAACGTGTACAAGGGCGCTGCCACGGCAACGATCGGTGGACACGACTACTTGTATATGGCGAACTTCCGGTCCGGGAACGTTGACGTCATGAAAGGCGATAACGGAGCGGCAGACCTGACGGGTCGTTTCACCGACCCCAACCTTCCCGGGGGCTACGCTCCTTTCAACATCCAGCGGCTTGGCAACACGATGTACGTCACTTACGGCCAACAGGACGCACAGGCCTTTGACGTCGTGACCGGGGCGGGGCTTGGCTTCGTCAACGCTTTCGACTTGCAAGGCAACCTCCTCGGCCGGGTCGGAACCCGGGGCTCGCTTGATGCACCGTGGGGACTGGCGATCGCTCCAACGACTTTTGGCGCCTTTGCCGGCGATCTCCTGGTCGGCAACTTCGGAGATGGCCGCGTCAGCGCGTTCGATGCCGTGACCCACGCCTTCAAAGGCCAATTGCAGACACCAGGCGGTTCGGCCCTGTCTATTGACGGCCTTTGGGCGCTGACGCCTGGGAACGGTGGGAACGGCGGCTCCGCAGACAGAATCTATTTCAGCGCCGGACCGAATGGCGAGGCGGACGGCTTGTTCGGCTCGATCGCCATGGTTCCCGAACCGACGGCGGGCTTCGCCTGCCTGATCGGTATCGGTGCTTTGATGAAGAAGCGGAGGTCTCAGCGGCCCTGACGGGCCCGCCACTTCTTAAAGTGGCGGTCAAGGGCTGGTTCGCGCGCACTCCTGATGTCGAAATAGCTACCGATGACGCCCAGGCCCCATGGCACCAACGAGTAGACGAACCAGATTTGACGCGAAGTCATCAGGTTGAGCACGATCAAGCAAACGTTCACGATCAGGAAGGCGAACAGGTGCTTGCGCCACGTGTCCATTTCGCGGGTCTTGAAGTCCCTATAGAGCCGACTGTCTGCCTCGGACTTCTCTTCCCTCTCGAGGTCGGCCTTTCGGCGCTCTTTGTACGCCTCCTCTGCTGCAGAGAGCTGGTCACGGCTCAAGCCCAGTTCTGCCGCCGAAGCCTCGAGCCTTTGCCGTAGCGCTTGCTCGGACTCCTTTTTCTCGCTGGCAAGGAGCAGGATTGCCTCAACGTCCTTGTCGGACTGCAGGTGCTCATCTTCCATTCAGAATCCCCATTGTTTACGTCCCTGCCGGAATCCGGTTGCGAGGTCGAGGGTCACCTTGGGCCAGTAGGGAGCTACATCCTATAGAATGGAGCCGTGAATAAGCTTGCTCTTACTTTTCTTGCGCTCGCAATTGCGCCGTTCTGCCCTGCTTCTGACGTTGTTTGGAGCAACGTTTCGAACCTGCCTTCCGACCTCATGTCGACTGGCGACGGCTGGAGCGCTACCCGCGCCGAGGACGTAGGTTCCTACCGCATCGCGGCGGACGACTTCGTCCTGACCGCGCCGACCCGTGTCACGTCTCTCACCTACTACAGCGTCCAGGTCGGAACGCCGGTCATCTTGGGCGGCGACCTCTACGTTTACACCTACAACGCTGGGCATCCCGGGACGCTCGTCACGGCCCAAGCAAACCTTCCGCTCGCCCACACCGATACCGGGTGGTTCAACACAGTCTTTATGTCCAATGTCTACGAGAACGTCATGCGGCCGGTCGACCTCGTGCTACCGGCGGGCCATTATTTCCTCGCCTTCCGGACCGTCGAAAGCCGCATCGGTGGTCAGAAGAACGGCGCTTTGACGACGCGTGTCGCGTTGGGGACGGCCCGGGCCAATTGGAACTTCGACGTGGCCGTGGACGGCACCGTGAACGACGTCTGGATGACAATGGACGCATTCAATGGCGTCCTGAACCAAGAATGGTCGTTTGTCTTACGTGGACAAAGCCTTGTCCGTCCGACCTCGTTCACCGTAAACCTGGGCCGTCTCAATTCGGGCGACGTCGCCAGTCTGGGGGACATTGACGGCAATGTGCTCCAAGTCTGCAAGTTCATCGTTCCCAACCAGACGGCTGCTCCTGTCACGGTGCAACTCGACGGATCAGCTTCCTTCACGACCTGCTCTTCCATCTCGTTCGCTATGACGTCGCGTATGAGCCATAGCGGCGTCTATGGTCAGACCCTGGACTTGTGGGACTGGACCACTGGGAACTGGGATCCTGCGAACCGGTCCGATGCGGTCAACACTTCTTTTGCGACTCGTGAGTTGCAGGGACAAGGCAACGTGCAGCGGTTCGTGCGACAGTCGGATGGAGCCGTGCGAGCCCGCTACCGCGTGCGGCAAACGGGCCCTGGCTCAGTGGCGATTTGGTGCCACGAGGTCGACCGAGCATTGTGGTACGCGTCACCGTAGCTGCCTAGTCGATCTTCTTCCGGTTCGCCAGGTCGAACTTGTCACCGGCCGAAAGCGTGTAGTGGCGAGAGTCGCCGTGGGCCTCATTGTCGTAGATGAAGACCTTGCTCGGCCCGATGACCTCGAACACGTCCTTGCGGACGATGATTGCGGTCCCTTCGTCGATCCCGATCCCGAGCAGCTCAGGGTGGTTTGCGATGACCGCCTCGAGGTCGTTCTCACGGTGGCGGGTGATGACGTGCTGGTCGATCGCGCAATCGGTGATCAAGCCAAGCCCGACCAGATGGCCAGGAGACTCCATGATCCGGTTGTCGCCATCAGACTTGCCATCGGGGCCGGGGGCGCCACGAATCAGGAACGAGCCCTGGATCGTCGCACCGGCCGAACTGCCGCCCACGATCCCTCCCCGTTTGAGCACGTTCTTGATCTCTTGCTCAGTGCGCGTTCCCAGATAAGAGTCGGCCAGCCTCCAATGCCGACCGCCGCCAAACCAAACGGCGGTCGCGTCGAGCAAGGGCTTGACGAAGTCTTCGCTGTCCGCTACGTTTCGATCTCGGGTGTGGAGGACGTCCACCCGTGCGGCGTTGCTCCACGGACGCTGGGATTTTATGCCTTCCGCCGTGAAAGTACCGTCAGCCGACGCTGTTGGGATGACGACGATTTTTGCGTCCTTCCCTCCAGCAAGTTCGAAAAACTTGGGCATGACCTTCCCCCCGCTCCCGCCTCCGACAATGAAGAGCGTTCCGTTCTCTGGGCCGTGGCTCGTCGCGGCTGCAAGGGCGAATGCGGCAAGGATTGCGACCATTTCCCTACATACGGATCAGCCCGGCTGGAGGTGCCGATTCTCGGCCTAGCCTTCGCCAGTTTCCTGGGCCTGACGCGTCCCCTTCCGATAGATCGCGAAGAAGACCACGCACAAAACCATGATGACGAGGTCCAAGACCACGGCAAGCGGTCCCATTCGCGGCGCCAGCAAGAGCATGACGAGACCAAGCACGCCGGAAGACCCGACCAACCAGGGCACCAGCCTCATCTGCCGCTCAGCGCGTTCGAGCTCCGGCCGAAGATCGGCAATCTCCTTTTTCAAGGCCGCAACGGCTTTGTCGGGTGGAAGGGCACGGATCTCCTCGATCCTTTTGTCCGTCTCATCCTGCGATCGCAGCGACCTGGCCCGTACCCTTTGTGTCCATACCAGCATCCACGCTAAAATGCCCGGGAACACCAGCCCGGTAACGAGGCTCGCCAAGGGAACGGGTCGGTGAAGTTCCGAGGCGTGCCAGAGCTTCGAGACAAGAAGGCCCGTACCGATTCCTCCTGCACTGCCGACAAGGATGCTCAAGAGAGCTTCGGTCCGGCGAATCCCGAGCAGCCAAGCGCCGGCAAGCAGAATAGCGACACCGATCGGCCACTCTGTACTAGATCGAACGCCCGTCCAACGGGGCATCTCAAACGAGACCGCAGTTACTGGAACTGTGGCTGCCCAAAGTGACCAATAAGCTCCGCTCTTCACTGCCCTCACGCCCACAAGTATGGACCGCGGGACAGTCGAAGCCCAACCGGGTTCAAATCAGGAAAGACCGGTTTCTTGAAAACGCTCTTATAATGAGGGCGAGGAACTCTTAACAATTCGGGAGAAACAAAATGAGGAACACCTCCCCTCGCACAGCGATCGTGCTGGGTGCGACAGGGCTCATGGGGGCAACCATCCTGTTGCGGCCGGCAGTCTCTCAGGTCGGGGTGACACCCGCCTATGTCCGCCTTCAGAACGCGACCCCAGGGATCGCACAGACCGGACACTCCAACATCACGGGAACGCAAATCGCAGGCGCCTTCAAAGGCAATGGTTCCCAACTCCTCAATCTCACGCCGGGCGCCCTCAGCCAAGCGGGCGCGACCATCGGCCAAGCCCTCAAGTGGAACGGCTCGATTTGGGCACCCGGAAATGACAATGGCGGACTTGCAAGCGTCATCCATGATTCGACCCTGACCGGCGACGGTACGTCGGTCCTTCCCTTAGGTGTGGCGATCCCGCTGACACTCACAGGAACCACACCACTCGGGACGTCGATCCTGACCTGCAACAACCTGGGCGCGGGCACCGCCGTGATCGGGCGCCACACTCTGACAGGATCTTTCGGTGTCCTCGGCGACGATACGTCCGGCGTTTACGGCGAAACCGGGGTGACCGGTGGCCGCGCCGTTTTCGGTGCCGCGACCGGTTCGATCGGCCCAAGCTATGGGATCTATGGACGCAGTGACAGCACAAGCGGCATCGGCGTCTACGGCTCCGCTACATTTGGCTCGGGCAAGACTTATGGAGTCTTTGGCTTCAACAACAACATGGCTGGCATCGGTGTCTACGGCCTGCTTGGGGCGAAGCCCTCACAAGATCCTGAAATCGGCGCGGTGACAGGAGAAAGCATCTCCGCTAACGGAGTCTCCGGCTGGTCCGATGAGAAAGACGGCGTCCACGGGGCTTCCGCCAAGTACGGCACTTTCGACTCCCAGAACTTCAGAGGCGGAGTGCACGGCGTTGCGGCCGGCCTTCTGTCGAGCCCTGACAACTTCGGGGTCGTCGGGACGGTCACGGCCTATGGCACGGGCGTCCTCGGTGTTGGCAAGCAGCATGGCCATGGCGTCGTTGGCGTGGGCGGCGTCGAGACCACGAAAACGACGGTCGGCGTCCTCGGCTTGACGCAAGAAGACGCGTCAGGCCAGGCCGGTTGGCCCCCGAAGAGCGGACTCAACCTGACGACCTTCAAAGGCATGGTCGGGGTCTTGGGTCAGGCTGTCAACACAGTCGGGGTTTGGGGAGAAAGCTCCTCCCGGATCGGCGTGGTCGGCACCGTCGGCAACCAACTGCAGCGAACAGAGCTACCGAGTGGAAAGTTCGGGGTCTTTGGGCACAACACCGACCCATCTGGATCGGCAATCTATGGACTCTATCCAGCTACGAACAGTTGGGGTTCCATAGGGATCGCCGGGGTTGGTGTCCGCGGACAGACCGGCACCGGGCCGCCCGCGAGCCTCGGTGAGTTGGGCTCAGGGCCGAACGGAGTAAAGGGCCAAGGCATGTTCGGCGTCGAGGCGATCGGCACTAACCTTGCCGGCGTGTTCGCGCACAGCACCGTGTCCCCGTACACTGCCTTTCTCGCGTCCACTAGCGCGGCCGTCAGCGGATCGGGGACGAACACGAACGGGCACATCGCCAGTTCGTCCTACGGCGTGTTCGGGGAAGCGACCGGCAGCTCACCCGTCGCCGCTCTGTTCCAAACTCCGGCGACTTACTCCTACAATGCGACCGGAACGATCGGTGTGATGACCCTTGGTGTGGACTATGGCGTCCAGGCGTCCGCCACAGCAGTAGCAGGATACGCGCTCTATGGAAACGCCCTCGGCGGGTCCGGCGTCGGCCTCTACGCCACTGGTGCCTCGGCCGCAGGCGTCTTCAGCGGCACCGTGGCCGTCTTCGGTGACTTCTCAGCGTCAGGCGTCAAGGCGTTCAAGATCGACCACCCGCTCTATCCCGAGGCAAAGGTGCTCTACCACTATTGCACCGAATCGCCCGAGCCTCAGAACACCTATCGGGGCCGTGTCAGGTTAGATTCGAACGGTTCTGCGATCATTAGGTTGCCTGATTACTTTGAGGCCATCAATAAGGATCCGGACTATGCGCTGACCCCTGTCGGCGATGCCATGCCCAACCTCCATGTCTCCGCCGAAGTGCGCCACAACGCCTTTGGAATCGCTGGGGGCATGCCCGGTGGCACGGTGTCGTGGCACGTCACCGCGACGAGGAACGACAAGTGGGTCCAGGCGCACGGCGCGCCGACCGAGGTTGAGAAATCCGCGGCAGAGAGAGGGCGGTACATTTCGCCCGAACTCTACGGAGCGGCAAAGGAGACGGGGCTCGGCTATGCCAAGCCAGGACAGAGGCCTATGAAGTGACCCTTAGAGCTTCGCCATGAGACACTCGCGGATCTCGTTGTCGCTGAACATGCCGTCCGTGCGAAGAGCATAAGCGCACTTCATGTCGAGGACTCCGTTCTCGAAGCTCATCGACATAGCGTCCTTGCTCTTCACATTGCTCAACTTGACCAGTTTGAGCGAGTCGCGGACGGCCTCCTTACCCATGTCGTCGAAACAAATCGTCCTCAGCGCCATGTTGAGCCGGTGGCACGACAAGTTGTCCAGGAAGTTCAGCCCCTCCAGATCGTCCTCTAAGGTGCTCCAATCGACCTCGTAAGGGATCGCTGCCCCGCAAATCTCCTCGATTTCCTTCACGCGCTCCGGCAAAACTTCGTCCTGGAGCTCTTTGATCTTCCTCTTCTCGTTCAATCCCACAACAAGGCAGTTTGGCCGCTTCCAAGTGATTCAAACAAGGCCCGACCTTGGATGCCCTAAGAAACAAGATTGAGGGCCCCTGGAGACTTGCCAGGGGCCCTCGCTCACGCTTATTCGAGAGGTAAGGACTGGTGAGAAGCTTTCTTATGTGATTCCGCCGATCCTCCCTGCAAGCAACAGGTGGCCAGCCCTGATCGTTCCAGGTCCCAGTGGGTCGACTTAGATCGGCTTCATGAAGCTGACCATCTCGTTCTTTCGGAGTTCTATGACATAGCCGTGCGACTCCATCAAGCGGTGAAGGGGGTCGTTCGTTTCAGCGGTATAGGTTCGCGCACAACCCAAACCCAGGGACTTGAACCACTCCTCTCCCAAGTCGACAAAGCGGTCGGCGATGCGACGCCTCCGGCGCTCGGGGGCGACGTAGAACGTCGAGAACAAGCCGAACTCGGCACCGTCCTCATCCTTTTCAACGCGGAGGATGCAGTGGCCGGCTATCTCCGTCCCCAGTTCGGCCAGGATGACTCGCCCGGTGCATCGGCCAGGGTCTAAGTGGAACTTCACTCTGTCAACGAGCCAGTCCATGGAGTACATGGCCTCGCCCTCTTCTGCCCCGACGACCTCCATCAGGGTCGCGCGCATCCGCTCGGCGACGAGGATGATCTCCGCCTCGTTCGACGGATCGATATCGCGAATGCGCGCCACACTGCTCAACTTGGCACTTCGAGGTCAGTATGGCCGCCCGCTGCCCGGAGGGATGAAGCACAATTGGACGGTGGACGCGCTCAGCCGCGAAGAGACACTGCGTTACAGCCGGCACCTCATCATGCCGGAAGTGGGGCTGAAGGGCCAGCTCAAGCTGCGCGACGCGAAAGTCCTCCTCATCGGAGCGGGCGGTCTTGGTTCTCCTGCCGCCCTCTATCTGGCGGCAGCCGGCATCGGCACGATCGGCATTGTCGACTATGACGTCGTCGACTTCTCGAACCTTCAGCGCCAAGTCATTCACGGGATGAGCGATGTCGGTCACAGCAAACTGAACTCTGCTGAAACCTCAATCCTAGAGGTCAACCCCGGCACAAGGGTGGTCAAGCACGAGACGCTCCTCTCGAGCGAGAACGCGCTCGAGGTGCTCAAGGGTTACGACGTGGTCGTCGATGGAACCGACAACTTCCCTACCCGCTACCTCGTGAATGATGCGTGCGTCCTTCTTGGCGTCCCCTATGTCTATGGTTCGATCTTTCGGTTCGAGGGCCAGGCGACAGTCTTCGGGGCCAAGGATGGGCCCTGCTACCGGTGCCTTTATCCGGAGCCTCCGCCACCGGGCATGGTTCCCAGTTGCGCCGAGGGCGGCGTGCTCGGCGTGCTCCCTGGCGTCATTGGGTTGATCCAATCGACGGAGGCGGTCAAGCTTCTGCTCTCCATAGGCGAGCCGCTCATCGGACGCCTCTTGCTGTACGACGCCCTGGCCATGCGATTTCAGGAGGTGGCGATCAAGCGCGATCCGACCTGCCCTCTTTGCGGCGACGCGCCCACGATCACTGGCCTCGTTGACTACTACCAGTTCTGCGGTGTTCCCGGACATGGAGTCAGTCATCTTCCGTTCGAGGACGAAATCGAGCCCATCGAGTTGAGGCGAGAGCTTGGGGACCAATGCGTCGTCTTAGTTGATGTCCGCGAGCCTCACGAGTACGAGATCAACCACATTGAGGGTTCGCTCTTAGTGCCCCTCCGCGAGCTTCCGGCGCGGATCGGAGAGCTCGACGCCGAAGCGGAAACGGTCGTGTACTGCCTGGTCGGTGCGAGGAGCGCCGATGCTTGCGAGCTCCTCCGCTCAGCAGGCTTCAAGCGAGTGCGAAACCTTAAGGGCGGAATTCGAGCTTGGATTAGTCAAGTTGAACCTGACATGGTGAATTATTGAGGTCAGGGTGGAACGCGAGGGGCAGCCACCGTATTCAAGGATAAGACCGGAGCGAACATGAGCACACTCGACGCAGCGAACAGCAAATTCCGAGAGCAGGTCCAAGCCGACTGGGCGACGGACGAGACTGCCGCCGTCTGGCAGAAGCACTTCCCCAAGATGAGGAAGCAAATGGCCAACGTGACTAGCGCGCTTTTGAAGGTGGCCGACCCCCAGCCGGGCATGCGTGCGCTCGACATCGCCGCCGGAACGGGCGACCCTTCGTTGTCCATCGCCAAAGCCGTTGCACCCGGAGGCAGCGTCGTCGCGGTGGACCTGAACCCGCACATGCTTTCAGCATTGCGCCACAACGCCATGGATGAGGGCTTGGCCAACATCAGGACGGAGGTAGCCGACGGTCACGATCTTCCCTTCGAGGATCACACATTCGACCTCGTGACCAGTCGCTGGGGGATCATGTTCATGGAGGACGCCCAGCGGGCCATTCGAGGCATGAAACGTGTCCTTAAGCCAGGCGGGAGGATCGCACTCGCCGTTTGGGGTGCGCCGGTGCCAGGCACTTACTTCGGGGCCGCTGTCGTGCCGTTTATGGCCCGCATTGCCGAAAAGCCGGATCCAGATGGGCCAAGCCCGATGCGGTTCGCCGAGCCCGGAAAGCTGGCGCGCCACTTCGAGGCGGTGGGTTTCAACTCCATCCAGGAGGTCAGTGAGTCAGTGCCAGGCCCCTATGAGGGCGAACCTGAAGAGATGCTTTCCGACTTGCTTGAGATCGCCACACCGTTCCGCAAGTCCGTGGAATCCCTGTCAAACGAGGATCGAGAAGCAGCGGTTGGCGAAGCTATCGCGAACCTTAAGGCACTGAGTTCCGGCGGCGAGATCCACCTCAAGGTTCCCGTCATTATTGTTTCGGCGACCGCTTGAGGACTAGCCACCGGCGATCGCGCCGATGACCATGAAAGGCTGCTCCCCACGGGCGATGACTTCGGGGAGCGCCGTCTCATAGGGATCGAGAGAAATGTCCTCCCCGCATGCGAAGAAGCGGAGGAAGGGCCGCCGCTTGAGCCTCCCGTGGTCGCGGACAGTGCCTTTGAGCACGGGGTACTTGGACTCAAGGGCGTCGAGAACTGAGCCGATCGTCACTGGTGCCTGAACCTCAAGCACGACCTCCTGTCCGACGTTGGCGAGGTTCCGAAGGTGGTAGGGCAGGACGACTCTGATCATCCGCCGTGCTCCTTCAGATACTCGGCGATCGCGCGATACTTCGCAATGTTTCCTGCTTCGCGGTTCTCCGAAACGTAATACTCCGCCCATCCTCGCGGTGTGCCTTGCCAAGCGGTGTCCGTCGCTCGGAGATCGGCCCCGGCATCGACCAGAGCGCGGACCGTGTCCAGGGAGCCCGAGCAGACCGCGTGGTGTAGCGGCGTCCCGTGAGGATAGAGATTCTTGCTTGTCTGGTCGGCCTTTGCGCCGAGATCGAGAGCCTTCGCGACCCCGGCCGCGTTTCCGTTAAGCGCCGAAAGGACGAGTGCGAACTGGAGCCCTTCAGGGGTTTCCTTGGCGGCGAAGAGCTCGACATCGTCCGTCCTGTCCAGGCAAAGCGCGCTGGCGAGGGAGAGAGGCGCGCCCCTCTCGATCAAGTGCCGGGCAGCGTCTACGTTGCCGTTGACGAGCGCGTTCTCGGGATTGCCAAGGGGATTCCCGCCCGCATTGAGCAAGACGTCGAGGAGGCCAATTTGCGTCCCTTGCTTACGGGCCACCCACGACCAGGAGACCAACCTCAGCGCGTGGTCGAGTTGCTCTTGGAGCGTCGATGATCCCTGTGCGGCGGTTATGATCGCAGAAGCCACTTCGCTGACGTTCTCCGCCATGGTGTCGCAGCGGACCGGATCCTCGGCCACAAACCAGAGCAGGTAGGGCCTCTCGAAGAACCCTCCTGGCTCGATGGCACGGCCAACCTTCTCGGTCAACCACTCGCCCGGCTCCTCCAAGCGGACTGTCGCGAGGTTGGGGTGTTCGGAGAGCATGGCTTGGAGCGACCTGACGTCGCCCTGGTCCATTAAAGCGACCGCCTCGCGGAACAGACTGTCCAGCTGTTGCGAAGACTCCACCATCACTCGATGACTTGCGCTTCGACCGAGAGGACGGACGGGAAGTGCTCGTTAATGGCCGTCCAGTTGTCGCCGCCATCGGGAGAGCAGTACACCTGGCCGCCGGTCGTTCCAAAGTAGATTCCGCACTCGTCCATGGTGTCCACGGACATCGCCTCCCGAAGGACGTTGACGTAGCAGTTTGCTTGAGGCAGGCCCTTGGTCAGTGCTTCCCAATTGTCGCCGCCTGTCCTGCTTCGATAGACGCGCAGTTTGCCGTCTGGCGGAAAGTGTTCCGAGTCGCTCTTGATGGGGACGACATAGATCGTTTCTGGTTCGTGAGCGTGAACGTCGATCGGGAAGCCGAAATCGCTCGGCAGTGCCCCGCTGACCTCGTGCCACAGGTCACCCGCGTTATCGCTCCTCATGACGTCCCAGTGCTTTTGCATGAACAAGCGGTCAGGGTTCGAGGGATGAAAGGCTATGCGGTGCACACAGTGGCCCACCTCGGCCTCTGGGTTTGGCATGAAGTTGGAGTTCAAACCCTTGTTGATCGGCTTCCATGTCTGACCGCCATCGTCCGTGCGGAACGCGCCAGCCGCCGAAATGGCGACGAACATGCGGTCGTTGTTCTTAGGGTCGATCAGGATCGTGTGGAGGCACATGCCGCCTGCACCGGGCTGCCAGTCCTTGCCAGTCGTGTGCTGCCGGAGGCCAGAGAGCTCGTGCCACGTGGTCCCCCCATCAGTTGACTTGAAGATCGCCGCATCCTCGACTCCAGCAAAGATCACGTTCGGGTCTGTGAGCGACGGCTCAAGGTGCCACACGCGCTTGAACTCCCACGGATGGTCGGTTCCGTCGTACCACTTGTGAGTGCCCGCCACTCCGTCGTAAACGAACTTGTTGCTCTCGCCCTGGGGCCAGCCCACCTCGGAAACAAGGTCTTCGGGCTTGCTGCCGGGCGTTGCCCAGGTCTTGCCGCCGTCGTCCGAGCGCTGGATGATCTGCCCGAACCAACCGCTGGTCTGAGAGACGAAGATGCGGTTGGGGTCGACCGGCGAGCCCTTGGCGTGATAGATCTCCCAGCCACCGAAGAACGGGCCCTCGATATTCCAGTTCTTCCTTCCACCGTCCGATGTGCACACGAAGGCGCCTTTCTTCGTTCCGACGAGAACCCTGACCTTGCTCATGTCCGGATGGTACCTACACAGTTTGAACCTGTGGCGTTCCATTTTCTGTGAAACGAGGATCATGCGGTCCTTGCCACCGGATCATGTCGCTGTCATGAAACCGACAACCACTCTCAGCAGAATCGCCGCACTTGCCTTGGTGACCATCGGCGCGCAGGGTGCCATGAGCGTCTGTCGCTGGTTGGACGACCCTGACCACAAAGACCTGAAGCCGCCTAAGAAGGACATGATGCTCGCCGCGAAGAAGGAGGACGACGAGATCATCAAGCAGGCGATCGTCCAGTACGTCATCTTCGAGGCCCAGCAAGGCGCCCGGGTCGGAAGCGGCACTGTCGTCAAGGTGCAAATGATGCCGAACAACCAGGAGGCGTACATTTGGGTCTTGACATGCGACCACGAAGTCAAGCCGAAGGGCGGCGACATCGCGAAGGTCAAGGTGTCTCTCTCCAAGTTCGCCCGAGCCAAGGAGCCTCGCATGTTGAAAGACCCGGTCATCACTCGGGGTCCAGAGAAAGCCGACCTCGCCATGCTCCGGTTCCATATCATGAACCTCGACAACTTGCCCACCGACCTCAAGGCGTTCCCAATTGCCTCTTGGAGCGGAGACAAGAGATCTGTCGTCGCGATCAGCGGCTACGGCCGCCCCGCGGCCGAAGTGGACGTCTCCGGCGATCGTGCCGAATACGTCGTGGCAAAGACGACCGGCGTCTTGAACACGGGCCCCAACAAGATCCTCCAGGAGGTCGAGTTCGACGGCTCGAAGCAGGTGCAGCAGCCCATCCCCTACAAGTTCGCCTCGTTGGAATCCAAGCTGGAATTCGGCCTGATGCCGATCAAGGGCAAGGAACTCGAAGGCAAATACTACAACGGCAGCGCCTTCTTCTTGAACGGCGATTCCGGTGGACCGACCCTTGAGAAGCAAGACGGCGTCTGGAAGCTGATCGGCGTGCACAGCGTCAGTGACGGAGATGGCACGGTCGCGAAGGACGGCTACAGCCAGAACGATGTGCACATCTTGGCGAAAAACGGCGACAAATACCTCTACAAGAAGTGGCTCGACGACGCGATGGCGGACGTCACTCTCGGCCCGCTCTTCGTGAGCCAGGAGACTTGGAACACGATGCTCTACGGGCCGAGTGCCCGCTGAGAGTCGGTACGACACCAACCCCCGGGCTCCGCACCCACCGTCGTTGATTGGGTGCCGGGGCCCTCATCCGTTTTGGGTCACGAGCATCCCTTCTAATAATTCCGCCACCAAACCGGTAATTCTGTCGTACCATTGTCAGAGGGTTAAGAAAGTGTCCTGGCGACAGAAGGCGACCTTGGGACAGGAGTTCGTGGCGGACGTCCACGACTTGTTGAGGGTGGACGAGACATATGTTCTCGACACGGGCGATGGATTTATCTATTGGGCAGGCGACCTTTCAACGAAGGTCACCACTGACATCGGTGTTTTCCGCCAGTCCACCAGCGTTTACCGCGTGACCGCAGAGACCGAGTTCATCAAGGGGCGCGGGCACATCGCCGACGTTGCGATGGCCCTGGAGACCGAGATGGACTCCTGCTCCTTCAGCGGGCCGGTGTACGACCAGGCAACAGACACCTTCCGATTGTTCTGCGGCGTCTATGCAACGAGCGAGCAGGCCCACTGGCTCCGACGAACGATGGCCGCAGCCGTGGCTCTTCAAATCGCTGAAGCTCACGAACTTGCCAAGCGCTTCTCAGTCAAGTTCAACACGACCCAAGCCACGAGTGGCCACCCCAACGCTGGCATCAGGCCGATCCCGGACCCCGTGCTTCAGAACGCGGTCGGCTTCTTCCATCCCAGCGGCGACCAACCGTCGAGTTGGGAAGGCGTCCCTGCTTGGGAGCAGGCCGGGTGGATCATGGAGCGCGAGGCAAGGCGTTTCGAAAGCGATAGGCAGACCCACTTGACCGCTGTTTTCGATTGGGTCTGCGGCGGAGACGAAGGCATGGTGCTCCAGATTAGAACCGACGACCCTCACCCCAAACTGGGAAACGGGCTCCATGTGACGCTCACCGTTCCCATGCGCCTGAACGCGGTCGCGATCGGCCACCTCGCGCTCGACCTGAACACGTACGAGAAAACGGAGTACAAGAGGTGCCACACCCTCGGCTCATGGTGCATGCACGACGGCAAGCTCGCTTTTCGCGAGTTCGTCCCGAACGCACTCTACGACCCTGAATACTTGGAAGAGCTGTGCGTGAACATGTCCACAAGGGCGATTTGGGCTAACGAGTGGTTCTATGAGATGAAGTGCAAGGCGGAAGCTGAGCGCGCGGGCAGTGCCTGATCAAGGCACTCGATGGCCCCGCGAAGTGTGATCCCGGGCGAGTCGAGCGACACTGTGACTTTTTTCAGGGGTCAAGTGAACGATCCCTCCGCTCCCCTCGCCGAAGGCTCGGTGCGGTCGGGATGACAACTGTTCCCCTGAATCCTTGCGGATTGTCATCCCGAGCGAAGCCGAGGGATCTCCTTCCCCCTTACTTCCAACTGTCATCCCGAGCGAAGCCGAGGGACCGACTACGGCCAGACGCCGTCCGGCTCGACATCCTGCCATTCCATCGTCGAGAACTCCGCCCGGTTGGCGGCGAACTCGGACCGAGGGATCCTTACGCTGGTCTGGACGTTCATGCCGCTGAAGTCGGTCGCGATCGGACTACCGCTGCGACCGAGCGTCAACAGGTTGTTGCCGTCTTGGACGAACATCACGCCGTTCTCGGCAGGACACAAGGTGGTGATACCGGACGTCCCCCGGTAATAGACGGGCTTGCCGACTAGGTTGCCGTTCACCCATTGGAACCGTTCCCAGTGGTCGTCGCCAGTTTTGGCCACGATGTAATCGCCGTTCGAGTGATCGACCTTCACGATCCCGGTACCGGCCTGGATGTAGTTGTAGTCCTTCTTCCAGGGCAGGATACGCGTGAGGGGGACATCGGTCTTGGTGCCCAGCGAGTGGCTATAGAGGCTGATCTTATTGAGGTTGTTCGCGACAACGACTGGGCCCTGATGGACGGGGTCGTAGTCGATCGAGGCGACATTTCCACCCAGGCTCTTGATGACACCGAGGCCGCCATTGCGGTTCACGAACTGGAGCTGGTCGATCAGCAAATTGTCGATGAGGACGAAAAGATCTTGGGTTTCACCGCCAACGACGATCTGCTTGGCGTTCGGGATGTTCGCAATCTGGGTGCGGACACCGTCGAGGTCGAGCTCGTAGATCAACCCTGTGCTGTTCAGATAGACGATACCGCCGGTTCTCATGTCGAAAGACCAGTCAACGACCGTGTCGGGAACCGTGATGTCCAACGTGCTCGGCCACTGGTGCGTCGCCTCGTTCATCTGGAATGGAATCTCAAGGTGGAGCCGGCTGGAAGCCCGGGTAGTCGCCTGCCACCCCGCGAATTGCGGCAAGATGGCATGCATGCTGTCGATCACATAGCGCCAGTTGCCATTGTCGCCGGTACCGTGGGTGTAGCGAGCGTGGGTGACGACGCCGTGGTTCTGGGTCGTGAACGTGATGTCGTCCGTGGACTTGTCCTTGATCACAAAGGGGCTCTGCGAGTTCAACGAGTCGCTACTGGAAGGGTCGGCGACATAGAAGGTCTGGTTGCCAGCGCCGTCGTCTTGGAACCCAGCGAGGGCGACCGAGTGACCGCTGTCCCTTACCCATACGTTGTTCGCCCGGTAGTAGCGGCCGTAGCCGATCCTACAGATCGAGCCCAGCCGCAAGTAGTTCCGGATGGTTCTCCAACTCCAGTCTGACCCTCCGCCGAAGAAGTAGGGGAGGATGAGTTTGCTCGTGTGCCCAAACATCCAACTGTTGGCGACGTCGTAAGCAGTGGGCTGGTTCGTGCCGCCCGTCGAACTTGTTCCCATGAGGATTCCAAGCGTCAGCTCGAATCCGCTCATGTCTGAATAGGAGTTCGCGTTGTAGCCGCCGTCCATCAAGGGCAAACCGTGAGTGGACATGTACATGAAGAGGTCCATGTAGGACGTCGGCACGCAGTGCATTTTCCCGTCGTTGGGGATCACGCTCCGTTTCTGATCGAAGTCGAACATGTCGTTGCGCATGATGTATTCGGCAGGGGCGATCGCCGAGAGCGACGCGAGGGAAAGAGCAGAAGCAATGAACTTTGATAAGAAGCTCCTCATGACAGTATTCTCCCTTGTCAGCGGGTACTCGGAGGGCAGTGCCGCCCAGACTTGCACAGTGAAAGTCGGATTTGTGCACTCATTGGCCTAGATTTGCCAAGTTTTGACCTCTCTCTAGTTCACGATGGTCTTCTAAGCTTGGTGCTTTTTGTATCAGTATTTTGGTCGGAATCAGATTCGGGGGCGGTCACTGGCTCAAAACCGGCATCACAGATCGAACCCGTCCGCGATAGAATGCTCCCATGGTCCGGTCTCACCGCGCTTCCTTGGGCGCAATGCCCGAAGTGCGCACGTGCGGCGCCTTCGGCGACGAAGCGCCCAACCTAGCGTGGAACCAACCTTCCGACCTTTGGCAGGCGCTGCTCCTCCATCACCACGGAAGCTTCACTTTCAACGGGCACACCATGACGATCGAGCCGTTCGACCTCTTGATCGTGCCACCCGGTTCTCGTTGCGAGATCGAGCGGACCGGGCGCGACACTTTTGTCTACGACTTCATCGGCTTCATGCCCCAAGCCTCGGACCGGGACATCGTTTCGCTTCCGCTGAAGACGAGCCTCGGCGAGGCCGGCAACTTCTGGGACCTCGAATTCCGCAGGACGCTGAACCGGCTGCAGTTTTCCCGCACGAGCGCCCACGTGATCGCGTGGAGCCTGCTTTGGGCCGTCGCGCAACCGGAGCACGTCGTCTCGAGGAGCGTCTACGTCGAGCAGGCCGAAAAGCTGATCAATGAGCAGATCGACCGGCGCCTTCTCGTGAGCGACGTCTGCCACGAGCTCCAGATCTCCCAAAGTCAACTGACGCGGCTCTTCATGGCCGAGCACGGCCGGACGCCGCTCCAGTTCATCAAGGACTGCCGCGCCCGCCAAGCTCACAAGCTGCTTACCCGCTCGACCACCCCGATCAAGCAGGTGGCGGCGGCGTGCGGCATCCCCAATATCCATGCCTTCAACCGATTTGTCCGTGAGCGCTATGGCGAGTCGCCCCGAGCCCTGAGGAAGTCTCGGGGGATTGTCGATGTCTTCCGGGTCGACAACATCAAGAAGGGGCGGGGAGAAGAATAGATCGAGCCCCACGGCTGTCTGCCGTGGGGCTCGACTCAGGATCTCCGAGAGAAGGTTTACTTCTCTTCCTTGAACTCGGCGTCGATGACCTCTTCGCCGTTCTCGGACTTCCCTGCTCCGACGCCTGCGCCGACCGGCTCCTCAGAGGTTCCGCCAGCTTCCTGGTAGAGCTTCTCAGACAGGGAGTGCGAGACCTGCTCCAACTGCTGGAAGGCTTCCTTCAGGGCGTCCACGTCGTCCCGGTCCTTAGCTTCCTTCACCGCTGCCACCTTGGCCTCGATGTCCGTCTTCTCGGCCTCGCCGACCTTCGAGCCAAGGTCCTTGAGGGTCTTCTCGACCTGGAAGACCAGACGATCAGCATCGTTACGAAGCTCGGCGACCTCGCGAAGGCGCGAATCGAGATCCGCGTTGGCTTCGGCCTCCTTGACCATGCGGTCGATCTCGTCGTTGCCCAAGTTGCCCGAGCCAGTGATGGTGATCTTCTGTTGGTTGCCGGTCGCCTTGTCCTGCGCGCTGACGTTCAAGATTCCGTTGGCGTCGATGTCGAAAGTGACCTCGACCTGGGGCACTCGGGCAGGGGCAGGAGGGATTCCGCTCAGGTTGAATTGGCCCAACGACTTGTTCTGGTTCGCCATCGGCCGCTCGCCTTGAAGGATGTGGATCGTGACCTCGGTCTGATTGTCGACCGCGGTCGTATAGGTTCGGCTCTTCTTCGTCGGGATCGTGGTGTTGCGCTCGATCAGCTTGTCCAGGACGCCGCCCTGGGTCTCGACACCGAGGCTGAGTGGGGTCACGTCGAGCAGCAGGATGTCGCGGACGTCGCCACCCAAGACGCCCGCCTGGATCGCAGCACCGACCGCCACGACCTCATCGGGGTTGACGGTGCGGTTGGGATCCTTGCCCGTGAGCTTTTTGACGAGGTCTTGGACCATCGGAAGGCGGGTCGAACCGCCGACCATGATGATCTCGTTGATCTGGCTCAGGCTGAGCTTTGAGTCTTCGAGCGCTGACTTCACCGGTCCCTCGATGCGCTTGAGCAGGTCGGCGCAAAGCTCCTCGAACTTCGCGCGACTCAGGTTCATCTCAAGGTGGACCGGCTCGTTGTCGATCGCGGTGATGAACGGCAGGTTAATGTCGGTCGTGACCTGCGAGCTGAGCTCGATCTTCGCCTTCTCCGCCGCTTCGCGCAGGCGCTGCAGGGCCTTCGTGTCCTTGCGGAGGTCGACGCCATGCTCCTTCATGAACTCGTTCGCGACGTAGTCCACGATCTTCTGGTCGAAGTCGTCACCGCCGAGGTGGCTGTCGCCGTTGGTGGCTTTGACTTCAAAGACCCCGTCGCCGACGTCCAGGATGGAGACGTCGAACGTTCCGCCGCCAAGGTCGAAGACGAGAATTGTCTCGTTCGTGCCCTTGTCCAGGCCATAGGCGAGAGAAGCCGCGGTCGGCTCGTTGATGATGCGCAAGACTTTGAGCCCGGCGATTTCGCCCGCGTTTTTCGTGGCCGTGCGCTGGCTGTCGTTGAAGTACGCAGGAACGGTGATGACGGCCTGGTCGACGGTCTCGCCGAGGTAGGCCTCGGCGTCCGCTTTCAGCTTCTGAAGGATCATGCTGCTGATCTCTTCGGGCGTGAAGTCCTTGTCGACGGCGGGGATATGGACGACGGCCTGGCCGTTCTTCCCTTCCTTGACTTTGTAGCTGACGCGCTTGATCTCGTCGGCCACTTCCTTCGTGGTGTGGCCCATAAATCGCTTGATGCTGGCGACGGTGTTGCCAGGGTTTGTGACGGCTTGGCGCTTGGCGGTGACGCCAACGAGGCGCTCGCCAGTGGCCTTGAAGGCGACGACGCTGGGCAGGGTGCGAGACCCTTCGGCGGTGGCGATGACCTTTGGCTCGCCTCCTTCCATGACGGCAACGACACTATTGGTCGTGCCCAAATCGATTCCAACAACTCTTCCCATGGGCTATCTCTACAGTTCGCTCAGATGACTTGAGTCTCTTACTGTCAATACTAACGCCGAGCATACCCGTTGGGTTTCATGGACCCATCCCCCGGCAGATTGCTTCGGCGTGGCTTGAGAGACCACAATCCAATTCAATCGTGACGCCCTGTCCTAACCCTGGTTGTAAGAAGGCGATCCTGGACGACTATGTCTACTGTCCATATTGCGGCACGGACACTCGCCCGGCCATGCAGCGTCTGCCTGCCCCCCACCATAACCACGAATACATTCAAGGCGGCCTTTATTGCTGGAAGTGCGGCTTACCCGACCAGGAGTCCGAGGAAAGAAAGGAGCTGGCAAAGCGGGGCAAGAACTTTGTGATGCTCGGCGCGCTCTGCCTGGCGATCGCCCTGATCTGCTCGGTCGTCTCGAGCGGGATCGACCAGTCGAACTTCAATCAGATGATGGAACAGCGGCGTCAACTCGAGCGCGAAGGCAAACTCGAAGCGACGGGCGACGGCGACACCGGGCCCACTTTCAAGTTCTCACCGATCGGCTCCTTTGTCTATCTCTTTGGCGTGGTCGGAGCGGGTTTTTGTGTCTATGGAGCGTTCGTCTGGATCAATAGTCGGCAGGAGCGCTGGAGCCCAGACTAGGCATACGATCTCGCACACATGACGCCGAGGCTGGAGGCGCCAAGGCACAGCAAGACGCTGGCAGCGACGTACCAGCCGGCCATGGCAAGGTGACGGTTGGAGACGAGCTGCACCGTCTCATAGGAGAATGCCGAGAAGGTCGTGAAGCCCCCCAGGACGCCAGTCACGAGAAGAAGCCGCCAGCTTTGGTCCCAGCCGCGAGCGAGCAAAAGACCCATCACCAAGCCGATGAGAAAGCTGCCCAGTGTGTTCACCGCGAGAGTCCCCCAAGGAAAGGTGCCAGCCACCTTAGATTGAACTAAGGAACCCATCCAGAAACGGGCTACGGCCCCGCTCCCGCCCCCGAGGAAAACCAAGGCTGCTTGTCTCACAGCTTCCATTCGGCCAGGATATCAGGACCCGAATGCAGCGAAAGCTGCGGGACCACCGTCATAATGATTGCGTCCTGGGCGGCAAAGGGTTGTTGCCATTCTGCCGAGGCGACGGATCGCAACATGACCTTCCTTATCGTCATCACTGTGGCGCTTGCCTGCGTTATCCTGTGCAGCGTCATCGAGGGCCTTTTCCATCAGTACATTCTCCACACGCCGCAGCAGAAACTCTTTGGCGGAGCGCTCTACCTGAGCTATCACTACCACGCCGTCGAGCACCATCCTGCCTACCGTGCAGAGCACTACCACCGGCCCGCACCCGACACAGAAGCCCCGATCAGCCTCGGCCCACTGATGTGGCCAGCACTGATGCTCTTCACGAGTCCCATCACCGTCGGGGTTTGGTACTTCCTGGGATGGAAGGCTGGGATCACCGTTCCGATCGTCTTCACTTTGTACTACATTTCGTACGAGTTCCTGCACTGGCACATGCACTTCCCCAAGAAGGACGGCTCGCCGCGCTGGTATCACGCTTTCCCGCCGAGCAGCCAGCTCTTCAAGTGGTTTGACAAGCGGCACTACATCCACCATATCGCCGACGACCGCAACTATAACGTCGTATGGCCGATCTACGACTTGCTCTTCGGCCACTACACCACGGACGAGAAGGTCGTGCCCTGGGCCGTCCGCAGGCGAAAGGCGCGAGCACTTCGCAAGTCCCAAGAGATCCGGAAACAGCTCGAGAAGAAGGTCTCGTAAAGAAAGGCACCCACGAAACAAGCTGCGGGGCACCGGCTATCGAGCCGGTGCCCCGCTTTCCTTTCAGCCTTGAGGAAGGTTATGGATGGGTCGTGATCCAGTTCTGCAAGTCGACGCTACAGTTCCAGTTCGTCTGCGTCGTCGGCCCAGTGACCTTGTAGCTGATCTTCATCCGCACGATGTTCCCGTTGGCGGTGTCGACATACTGGGCGGCGTTCCCCGGGGCTCCGACGGTCAGCCGAGAGTCGGTCGTGGTCGCAGCCCGCTGGTCGACCAACACCCACTGGTTTGAGACAAAGTTGTACATCTCAATGATCTGGGTCAGGCCTGTGGTGTTGACCTTGGACATCACGTCCGCGACCATTGCGGTCAAGTTGCCGGTGCTGGCGAAGCCCTCGCAGATCATTTGGATCGGGGCCTCGGACTGGTTCAGGGTGACGCCCTTCTTCGCCTTGAAGTAGTTCTGGTCGACGAAATGCAGGCTGCCGACATTGCCACCATTGGCCACGCCTCGGAAGAGCGTGACACTGGTCGGCCGGACGGTCTCCTGCACACCCGACTGCTGGGTGTTGAGCACCATGAGGAAGTTGGCTTCGGTCGGGCTGCCGCCGAAGTAGTCCTGCTCCGTCTCATCGAAGATGCCGTCCGGCTGGGGATCCCAGTCGTTCCAGTACACGTCCTCAGACGAGCCGACGGTGGGCGGGCCGCCGCCGGAAAAGATTGGAGAGAACTGGTTGGTCAGGAACGCGCCCTCGCCAAAGATGTTGTAGGCGCGCCACTCCTGCGCGAAATAGATGAGGTCTTGGGGCACCCGCGGCATATTGCTGGGCGGGATTTGCGACCAGTATTGCGAAATCGGGATGGTGTACTCCCAGTTGCCGACTGGGAACTGCCCCGGTTGGAAGACCCAACCCACGTCGAACACGAGGTTGCTGAAGGCGGAAACGCCCGCACCCCGGCCCGCCGTGAAGGTCGTCCAGCCAAGCTGGCGGTTCATGATCTTGACGGAAGGGTTGCCGATGCTCGTCGCGACGCCAAGGGTCAAGTCAGACCACCACTGGCCGTTACCGCTAGGAAGGATCGTGATGTCGTCCAGGGCACTGGGGCCACCCGGATCGTAGAAGTTGTTCGTCCCGCGGTGGTTCTCGTACACCTTGGTGGCCAAGGGCTCCTCGAAGAAGGATGAGAAAGAGGCCGGGCCGCCCTGGCCGACAGGGTGGGCATTGATGCGCTCCATCCTCACGGGAAGGACGATGCCCTTGGTCGGTAGATCGACCATCTGGCCAGCCTCGTTACGGACCCGGAAGAAGGCTATTTCTACTTGCCCCCACCGAACCTCTGCAAAACCGGAAGCCGCCAGGAACAGACTGGCGACGACGGCAAGGAACCTATTGCTCATATTTCAACCTGCGCCTTCCCCATTGTACAAAGGAGCGGGCGGAATCCGAACGATCGAAGCAATAACCCCGCTCTTCTTCAAGGAAAGCTTATGCAGTTCGACGGGAGGCTGCCTTCCAATGTTCCCGTGCGGAACTAGAGCGCGAACTCAGCCACGACCGGCGTGTGGTCGCTCGGCCGTTCCCAACCACGTGGCTCCTTGTCGATCCAGCACGCACGACAGGCATCGACGAGGCCGGGCGATGCATAGATGTGATCGATCCGCCACCCCAAGTTCCTGTTGAAATAGCGGGGGAAGTACATGTCCCAGTAGGAGTAGTGGCCAGAGCCTTGGGTGAACTTGCGGAAACAGTCCGTCCATCCCCAATCCATCAATCGGGCGATGGCTTCGCGCTCAGCCGGATGGAAGCAGACCTTTCCGTCTAGGCGCACGGGATCGTAGACGTCGTTGACCGTAGGGGCGACATTCATGTCGCCCAGCCAAACGACTTTGTCCTTCGGAGCGTACGTCTCTTGGACCATCCGCCCGAACCGCTTGTACCAGTTGAGCTTGTATTCGAACTTCTCGGTTCCGACCGCGGTGCCGTTCGGAACGTAAGTGTTGAGGATCGTCACCCCATTGACGACCGCTTTCATCAGGCGACAATCCTCTGGAAAGGCAGGATCGCACAAACCAGTGGTCACCGATTCGAGTTCGTGCTTCGTAACGATCGCAACCCCGTTGTACTTCTGCTGCCCATGGAAGGCCACGTGATAGCCCATCTCTTCAAAGGGAGCGACCGGAAACTTGGAGTCCTCGACCTTGGTTTCTTGCAAGACGAGAACGTCTGGTTGTACGGTCGGGAGCCACTGCTCCAAGATGGGAATCCTGACCCTGACCGAGTTGACATTGAAGGTGGCGATCTTCACCGGACAGGAGGTTACCTAGCGGGGATCGGACAGCCTGGCGAGGTACCCTCGATGCCTCCCACCGCATGGCAAGGATCAATTCGACCGGAATCAAGCGCGAGCAACTGGTGTGGGCTCTCCAGAGCCCGCTCGTGGTCGGCGAGGCACGCAACCGCGACTCGTGCTTGCTTTGTCGAGGCGATCGAGTGAACGAGGCGGGCCTTTGCACCCTCTGCGCCAGCTTGTTGAACGATGAAGAGAGCCGGCTTGCTGAGCGCTGGACGTCTGGCATGGAGCCTTAATGGGCTGGGCCGTCTTCTCGGGGTTCGTCGTCGTTTTCTGCGGTGTCCTTGTGTGGAGATGGATGAACGGTCGGCGCCAAGCCAGTTATGCCGCGGTCGTTGAGTACTGGGTTTACAGCAACGCCGAGCGCATTCCTCCGACACCGGCCCTCATGGACGCGATCGTGAGCAAGAACCCTCACAACCGGCCCGACCAACCCGCCATCACCGCCCGCGAGGGGATTCTGTTCAGTGATGTCCGGCTACACATTGCGCTGGCCCGACGCGACAAGAACCCGAGCGCCTTTCGGCCCGATCTTTTCGAGGAGCACGCCGAGCCGGACGCCGCTACCCTTGCAGCTTTGGCGGATTCCACCAGCATCGCGAAAGTCCGCTATGCGAGCCAGGTCCCCCTTAAGGACAACCGACAGCTCCAGTTTCTCACCCACCTGGCGGACGGGGTCGCTCGCCTGCTCAAAGCCCGCTTGGTCTACGACACGGTCGCGGAGCGCTTTTGGGATCCAACAGCCCTTGCAAACGAGCTGACTCGCGACAACAACGCAGAAAGGCCGGATCTTCACCTGAGGACCCTCTGGAACGTCTCGAGCGATGGTTGCCGGGCTGAGACCTTGGGATTGCGAAAGGTGGGCAGGAGCGAGTTGGTGACCGCCCTTCAGGAGCCTGACCAGGAGACGCTGATCGTCTCGGTTGTGAGCGAAGCCGCGACGCGCATGTTCCGCAACCCGGGAATCAGTCTTCCCCTCGAAGTCTTGTCCTTCGGGGACACATTCATCGTCGAGCAAAACGGCCAACTTGATGGAAAGACCTTGGTGCGCTTGACGCGGCGCCAACAGCTTAACTGAGTTCGGCTACAAGCTGGTCAAGCAATTGCTGCGACTGCTGGTCAAGGTCGGCGATCGGTCCTCGGGTGCAGCCTACGTCGACCCCCCTGGCCCGCATCACCGCTTTGCCCACCCGGTGCGACCTCGCGTGCTTGAACAGAGCTTTGGCCCTCACATGCAGTTCCGACCATCTCTGCTGCAGCACGAGGCAGAAGTCTGGGCCAAGGACACCAAAGGGGGTCGCCGTGTCTTCTCCGTGGCTGAACTCGTCGATCGACAGCCCGTCATAGAGGCAGATGTCTTCGCATCCCGCCTCAGCAAGGGATTTGACGGGGAAGACGGAGCTCGATTCGTCAGGTACGTCTACCGATCCAAAGAACGCGGCCGGCAAGTGGCCGTGCCGCCGAACCGCCGCCACGAGGTTCAGCGTCTCTTGCTCCGTCAAGCGCACATGCGGCGGTGCACGAAAGACGACAGCTCGAGCACCGTGCCGCTCGGCGTGTTGGGCGAGGTCGATCATCGTCGAGGTCGTCATCGCCGAAACGTTCACGTAGACGGGCTCGCCCACGACCTCGCGCACGACCCACTCCAAGACTTGCTTGCGCTCAGGGACGCTCACGGAGAACCCTTCCGAGGCTTCGGCGCCCACGAGGTATCCCTGGGCTCCGGCATCCCGATGGAAGCGAACCAGCCGCACAAGCCGAACCTCGCTCAGGGTCGATGCGTCGTCCGTATAGGGTGTCACGAGGGGGACGATCACACGGTCGAGGCCTGCCACTTAACCCTCCTTGCGTGCCAGCAGCGTCATTTCCAGCAAGCTGAACGAATCGTCCCCAGGTTGGAAGTAGTCCCGAGCAGCGCCAGAGCTCCCCTCGATTCGCTCCCGTAACTCGGCTTGGTCGGCTGGGCTGACCGACATCCTGTCCATCCATTCTTGCAGCGCGAGCCGCTTCCAGCGGGTCTCCACTGTCACGACATCCAAGCGGCTGTCTTGGACACGTGCTCGCCACTCGGAAACCTTCCAGTTGCGACGATGCGAGGGGTCTCTGATCGTCTCGGCCTCGTTGACCAATTTGTCGGCGGTCTCGTCCTCGGGTGCCACCGTGTCGACAAGCAGGAACCAGCCTCCGAGGCGTAGAACCCGGGCAACCTCCTTGACAAACCGCTCGGGATCATCGAAGTGGTGGGCTGCGACCCGGCAGGTGACTCCGTCGATGCTGGCGTCTTGGAAGGGGAGTTCTTCGGCAAATCCCAACTTCGTCGAGACGTTCGCGATCCCCTTCTCTTGCGCTTGCCGCTCGACCAGGCTCAACATTTCTGGCGTCGGATCAAGTGCCGTCACCTCATCGACGAGCGGGGCGAAGGCGAAGGCAGTGTGTCCGGCACCGGTGCCGACATCGACAATCTTCCCTCCCCTAGGCTGGACGAGACCGATCAAGAATGCGAGCGCGCTGGCGTCGGCGTGGACGCTCGACGTGACGTACTTTTCGGCCTCCCTGCCGAATTGCTCCCTGGGGTCTGTCTTCACGGTTGTCCGACGGGCACATACATGGTCTTGCTGACCACTTTGTCCCCAATCTCTCCTACAAAGGTGAGCGGGAAAACGCCGACCGTGTCTTTGGGGACGATGAACTCGAGCGGCACCTTGGCGACGCCGCGGCTGTGGTAGATCGTGAACTTGGTCTCCTTTCCGCGCGTGGCCGTCCACTCCGACGGAAGATGGAACTTAAAGTTCCCGTTGATCCGCTTGAGGCCGTTGGACCGAATGTCGACGCTGCCGCGGATGATTCGGGCGTCGGGGTCAAGCGGCAATGACCTCGGGAGGTGGACGTCGTACTCGACTAAGTCTGCAATGCGGAAACTTGACCTCAGAGTCGTCTCTGCCCCGTCCTTGCCCTTCAGGCTGAGCCGAAGCACCCGATAGCCGACCGGAGCGCCACTGGCGATGATCGTCGCGTATTGCTCGCCGGCCTTGCCTTTCTTGTCCCACGAGGGAAACGGCTTGGTGCCGGTCGCCATGAGGTCTTTGGCGTATCCCTCGGCCCGGTATTCGACGTGGCTGAATTCAACGTTTTCGCTTCGTTTGAAGCCGTACTTGACCTTGAAGCTGTCGTCGACTGGAACGCTTCGAACGAGGAAATCTGGTCTCCAACTGAATCCGGACGGCAGGTTCTGCCCCAAGTCGAACTGGAGGTTCACGAAAGACATTCCTCGCGGAAGGAACGCCCCGCCGAGATCAGACCCTGCTGGCACAGCGTCGATACGCAAGCCGAGTTTCGTTCCGACGTTAGGAGTTTGGTTGGCGGGGGGCGTAAAGGAGGCTTCAAAGCTCCAACCTGAGTCCGTCTTGGTGCCCATCAGTTTGATGCTCTCGTGAAGGATTCCTGACTCCTTCCAGGCCGGGCCGGCAGGATCGGTCGAGTCGAGTTTTCTGGTCGAAAGGGCGGGTTGTCCATCTTTGAACCCGATTCGGAGCTCAAGGTTGTCGTCGCCTACGAGCCAACCGTCCGACTTCATGTCAAGCGAGACGACGACATCCTCGCCATCTTTAGCATTAGCGGCGAAGTAGAGGGTCTCTGGCTCCCATTGGAAGTAAGCGTCGCATCCGCCTGAGTTAGAAAGGGAGTCCCATTCTTCGGGAGAGATCTTGCCGTCCAACACCGGGGTGATGGCAAGCCGCACGGTTTGGGGCACGGTGTAGGCGGCGGAAAGATCGACAGGCTGAGCCGCCATAGCAAGGCACAAAGACGCGAGGATCACGTCCTTAAAGACTTGACAGGAGGCTGCTTAGATTCTGTTGCGGTGCGAATTGGGCCGCCGACTTTATTCGCCGGCTTCCTCGGCAGGCTCAGTCTCATCGACGGCAGGAGCCTCAGCAACGGCCTCTTCGACCTTGGCTTCTGCCTTCTTCGGTGCCGAGCTCTTTTCCTTGGCGACCGCGACCATCTCCGGGTCGAAGACCTTGACGGTCATGCGGATGTCCACTTGGCGGTGGACGTCGATATCAACGCTGTGGTTGCCCAACTGCTTGATCGGCTGGCTGAGAAGGATGACCTTCTTGTCGAGGTCGACGCCGTAGTTCTTCTTGATCTCGTCGGCGATGTCCTGAGAGGTGATGGCACCGAAAAGCTTTCCTGTTTCCTTACCGACGTGCCCTTCGATGGAGATGACCTGACCGTTCAGCTTCTCGGCGATGCCTTCCGCATTGGCCTTGGTGTCGGCCAGCTGGGCTTCGATCTTGGCGTTCCTGCGGGTCAGAACTTGCATCTGTTTCTTGTCGGCTACGATGGCCATGCCACGCGGGAAAAGGAAGTTGCGGGCGAAGCCGTCCTTCACGGTCACCACCTGTCCTTCCTTGCCGACTTTCGGCACCGACTGCTTCAGGATCACCTTCATTTCAAATCCACCTACTTGCGCACGGTCACACCGATCGACGGCGCGTTCCGCTCGAAAACTTTATTGACGCCCACCCAACCTGCCAGACCTGAACCGAGCCGATAGTTCAGCCTCAAATCCAGCCGGGGGTCGTTCAGACCAAAAAGGTCGCCCCGGAGGCCAAGCCTCGGGCCGACTTGGTAATCTACCCCAATCCCGGGCTTACTGGCGTACGCACCGTACCGAAGGCCCAGGTTCGGATTCACCTGCTTTTGCAACTGCAAGTTGACCTTGTTGGTCTCAAAGGCGTCGAACAGGCCAAACATGACTTTGTCCTTACCAAACGGGACAAAGACGTTGGCGTCTGCACGTAAACGGCCCGGATCAGTCTCTTGAGCCAGCGTCGCCTCGTATTCGATGCCGGTCGCAAGGCTCTTGGCGGGCCCCGCGAACTTGTCCACTGTCTTGTTGAACTTCTGGATGAGCTCGTCGACTTGATCGGCCAAATGGTTCGCCTTGTCCATCAATTTACTGGTCTTCTCAGAGATCTCGACGCCGTTCGCGGACATCACCTCGGCATTTGCCGCGATCTTGGTGCCGGAGTCAGACATAACCTTTAGGTTCGCCATGGCATCCTTCATCGAGGCCCTCATTTCAGGATCGCCGGCGAAGCTCTGAAGCTCCTCCACAAGCTGGGTTCCCTTCTTCACCGCCAGGTTCAGGTTGTCGAGCAAGGCAGTGGTCTTGCCCTGGAGCTCGCCGCTTGCTACCAGCTTCCGCACTTCCCCGCTCACGACCTGCATGTTGCTCAGAGTGACTGAGGTCGAGCGGAGCATCGCTTGGAATTGGCCCTGGCTGGACGCGACTAGGCCGTCGACCCGCGATGCGACCGTGCCGAACTTCTTGCTCGTGTCAGTCACCGTCGCCATCAATTGGTGAAGGTCTTGGCGCAGCCCCTTGTCTCCGAGGAGGCCCTGCACGGACTGCATGGTCTTCGTCAGCTCGGCGAGCGTGTCCTTTCCTTCCGGGCCAAAGCTCTCGAGCGGCGAACCAAGACGGCCTGGCACAGTCGCCCCCGGAGAGAGCCACCCAGTAGGCGTGGTCGGCGGCGCGACGATCTGGATCTTCTGATCACCGAGGGACACGAACGAAGCGGGAATCAGCGCCGATGAGCCGACCGGCAACTGCGTGCCCTTTTCCACTTCCAGGGTCAGTCTGGCCTGGCTTGGGCCGAGGAGCTTGACCTCCTTGACCTGCCCCACCTTGACTCCTGCAAGCAAGACCGCAGATCCTGTAGTGACCCCGCCCGCGTCCTTGAAGTCCGCGTAGTAAACGTCGTTCGGCTTGGCGAACAAACTCTTTTCCAGCAGTGCGTACGCTCCCAGCAGCAACCCTACGAACACGATAACGAAGAGCCCCACTTTTGAAGCGGCTTGCATGACTTTCATTCTAGACGGAATGTCGCGGCGCCTGGTGTCTTTGCGGGCACGAGCCCCCGCCCTTTCCCTCGTCCCCTGTGCTCAGTCCTTCCTCCCGGTAGTCTTTGCCCATGAAACTCTGCAGGTTCGAGCTTCGGACAGACCCTGGGACGGTTCGGTCGGGGGTCTATCACGATGGCCGGTTTTACGAGACCGATGGCGAGAACGCCATCGGAATTCACGACCCCGGCTCCGTTCACCTTCTTGCCCCTGTCGCGAGTTGCCCGGCCATAAGGGTCTTTGAGCGGGCAAGGCTGGAGGACGGGCAGTGGGGGCTCACCTACTCGTTCTCCCACCCTGGACGGCTCCAAGCGACCGCAACCGAGATCGACGCGAGCGGAGTGCTCGGAGAGCTTGATCTCGATGTCCACGTGGCGGCTCTGCTCCAGGGTTCGAACGAGAGCGACCCGACAGACCCCGGCACGATGGTGCTGGGTTACTCGATCTTCGTGCGCCTCTTTGACGCCACCGAGCGCGAACAGTTCGCCGCACTTGGAGCAAGCACGCAGCCAGCGACGGACATGGGCTCGCTTTATGGGCCCTTCATCGTCACGCCTGACGACCTCGTGGAAGCCCGTGCGGGGTCTGATCCCACGAGGATGACGTGGAACGCGTCGATCCTGGTCAACGACGAGCTAGTGGCGTCTGGCTCCTACGATCCGATTTTGCCGCTTCGCGACTTGATCGAGTTCGCAGCCAGGAAGGGGCCGATCGGGTCAGGCGAGATCCTTGCCTGGCCAGCTTGGGACAAACCCGCGATGGAGGCGACCCAGCTTGGCCGACCGCTCCAGGCCGCCGACAAGGTAGCGGTGACGGTGGAGCCTTTGGGCATGGTCGTCGGAAGGATCATCTAGAATTTGGCCTAGACATGGGTGTGAACAAGCATGTTCTCGACAACGGCGTGCGGGTGCTGACGGAAAGCGTCGGCCACGTCGGATCGCTGAGCGTCGGACTCTGGTGCAGGACCGGAAGCGTCAACGAAGACCCGCACGAGGGCGGGATCACCCACTTGATCGAGCACATGCTCTTCAAGGGGACTAAGCACCGAACGGCCAAACAAATCGCGGAAGAGATTGAAGGTCGTGGGGGCATGCTGAACGCCTTCACCGATAAAGAGCAGACCTGCTACTACTGCCGCGTTCTCGCCACAGAGGCGGAATCTGCGGTCGACGTCCTCTGTGACATGGTCAACAACTCGCTTTTCGATCCGGCCGAGCTAGAGCGGGAGAAGGGCGTCGTCCTCGAGGAGATCAAGCGTGGCGAAGACGAGCCGAGCGACCAAGTACACGACCTCCATATGGAGGGCCTCTGGCATGGCCATGAGCTCGGCAAGCCGATTATCGGCACGCGCGATTCGGTGAGCTCGTTCAAACGAGACGATATCACCACTTATGTCGATCGCCGTTATAAGGGCAACAACGTGCTCTTTGCGGCCGCTGGCAACATCGATGCCGACGATCTCACCGCCAAAGTCGCTGCGAGGCTAGGAGACTTGCCAAAGGGCGAACCCACCCCTAAGCTACGGCGGCCTTCGGCGGCTCCTGGTGAGAACCTGGTCAGCAAGGACGTCGAGCAAGTCCACTTCTGTATTGGGAGCGAGGGTGTCTCGATCTATGACGACGAGCTCTACACGATGGGGGTGATGGACAGCGTGCTGGGCAGCGGCATGAGCAGCCGTCTGTTCCAGGAAGTCCGCGAAAAGCGCGGACTGGTCTATGCGATCGGCAGTTACAGCCTGGCCTACTCGGCGGGCGGTGCCTTTACGGTCTACGGCGGGACGAGCCCCAAGACATGGAACCAAGTTCGAGAGGTTGTCGCCACCGAGTTCGCGAAACTCATCAAAGACGGCGTTCCCAAACATGAGCTGGACAAAGTGAAGCGGAGCATGTCGGGGACCCTCGTACTGGGTTTGGAAGGCATGAGCGCGCGGATGACGCGAATGGCGAAGAACGAGTTCGTCCATGGCCGAGAGGTGCCCGTCGAGGAGACCCTGGCCAAGATCGAAGCGGTCAGTGCGGACGACGTCGTGAACCTCGCGACGCGGATCCTCCAGCCGGAGAAGATCCGCACCACGGCCATCGGCGCGTTTTGAACCATGTCCCTGGTCGGCAAGGCGTTTGCGAACTCGGCGACAGAGGAACAAGCCCTCTCAACGCTCGCTGGGGATCTTCGAGAGGCAACAGCGGCCGACAGTTGCGACATCCTGCTTACGGTTGAGGGCGGCGGACTCTTAGTCAAGGCAAGCACTTCCCTGCCTGAGCTGTCCGACCGGCTCCGCATTGGACGTGGTGTCGGCTTTGCGGGCCATGTCGTAGAGTCGGGCGAGCCTTTGGTCGTCCCTGAAAAGGCTTCACAACACCCCCTCTTCGCCCAATGGCCCGGCATTGACGCGCCGAATGCGGTCGCTGCCGTGGCGGTTCCCCTGGGGTTGGAGGACGAGCGCATTGGCGCGATCGTGCTGGAGTGGCACACGCCCCAGGAAGATCTCCGCGATGCGCTGAATGTGGCGATGGATGTCGCCGGTTCCCTGGGGCTCGCGATCCAGGTTTTTCGCAGTGCCTTCGAGGCAGGTTCTCACCTGAACCGGCTAGGTTTGCTGGCCGAAGTGACGGACACCCTCTCCGGCACCCCTTATCTGGAAGAGATTCTCCAGCACCTCGTCAACATCACTGCGCGGCGATTCAACTACCGGGTCGTCAGCCTTCGACTGCTCGATGAAACCGGCGGCAACTTGATCTTGAGGGCCGCGTTCTCCATCCATCGCGCCTATCCGCGCCGCCCCGTCATTAAGCTTGGTGAATCGATCGCAGGCAAGGTGATCCAGCGCCAGGTGCCTATCATTGTCGAAGACGTTCAGACCGAAGAAGACTTCATCGGCCACGACTTGGCGGTCGAGCAAGGCTTGCGGAGCATGATATGCGTCCCTCTCAAGCTCTATCAACGAGCGGTCGGCGTCATGAGTTGCTACACGGGTGAAGTGCGGCAGTTCCCTCCTGACGAGGTCGGCACGCTCGAGACCCTGGCAAAGCAGGCCGCGGTGGCAATTGAGCACGCGAAGGCCCAAGTGCGCAACACCTTGCTCCAGGAAATGCACCACCGGGTCAAGAACAACCTACAGCAAGTAGCTTCCCTTCTCCGGCTGCAAATTCGGAGCGCGACTTCGAAGCCTCTTCCCGAGGCGTTGACCGAAACGCTTTCGCGGATCGAGGCCATCGCCGCGGTACACGACCTGCTCAGCCGCGAGGATCTTGACCACGTCGGGCTTAAGACCCTGTCCGAAACGCTCATCCAGCACCAACAGCAGTCCTTCATGCTTCCGGCCAAGGCAGTCGGGTTCTCGGTGCGCGGGAGCGACGTTCTACTCACGACCACTCAAGCGACGCAGGTGGCGCTCATCCTTAACGAACTGATCCAAAACGCCGTTTCGCACGGGTTCCAGGTCACGGATGAGGGCGAGGTGCACGTGACGATCGAGGACACCGACGGCAAGATCGACCTCTGGGTCAGCAACAATGGGGACGCCCTACCAACCGACTTCAAGCCCCGTGAAGGAGGCCTTGGACTGACCATCATCGATGGCCTTGCTCGTTCACTCGGCGGTCGCTTTTCGCTTGAGAACAAGCTTGGTTGGACGGTCGCGCACGTTCAGTTCACGAGAACGACGGGCGAGTAATCAGTCGATCACACTGACTTCGACAGGCGGCACCATACCGATCCGGGCACCCTCTGACAACAGCAGTTTGATGGCGCGCACACCGTCGTCACCCATGTCACGGGTCCGCTCGTTCACATACATGCCGACAAACGTGTCGCTCGTATCGCGGTCCATCCCCCTGGCGAAGGTCAGCGCGTAATCAAGAGCTTTCGCCCGCTCGTTGAGTCCGGCATCGATGCTCGCGCGCATGCATCGTGAGACTTCCTTGCACACATCCTCGCCCAGATCCTTGCGAACGACGTTGACGCCTAGGGGCAAGGGCAGTCCGCCGGTCTTGTCTCGCCACCACTTGCCCATATTGGCGATCTCGACCAGCCCTTCTTCCGCGTAGGTGAGTTGCCCCTCGTGGATGATCAAACCAGCCTCGTACTTCCCTTCCTTGATCGCGGGAATGATCTCGTCGAAGGGAACGACCTCGTATTTGGGTTTTACACCGGCGCCGTATTGATCGTCGAACCAGAGGTTCAGTTCGAGAAAGGCGCTTGTGAGCTCGCCCGGAACGGCGATCAAGGTTTCCTTGAGGTCTTCCTTGCTGATATTGCTCTCTGCGACGACCATAGGGCCATAGCCTTCACCAAAGCTACCGCCGTGCCTGAGGAGGGCGTACTTGTCCGCGACGTAAGCGAAGGCGTGGACGCTGACCGCGCTGGATTCCAGCTTTCCTTCTTTGGCCCATTCGTTGAGCGTTTGGATGTCGCGAAGGATGTGCTCGAACTGCAGGTTGCTCTCCACAACGCCCTTTGCGAGGCCATAGAACATGAAGGCGTCGTCTGAGTCGGGAGAGTGGCCGAGGCGGATGAGCATGGCTTCAGGGTACCTGGGGAGGCGATGCGCCCTCGGGAGCGAAGGCTTCGACCGGTTCCGGAAAGCCCTTGAGTTCGAACGTGCCGAGGCTCCTTGTGCCTTCGAGCACTGCGGCCGCGCTCGGACCGACCGCGATCGGCACTCCGGTCTGGTCGCATACGCTCAGGAGCCGTTGAGCCATGTTGACGCTTGGGCCTTGGGTCGTCCAGACCTTTCGGCCGTCTTCGACGACATACGCTCCGCTCGCCGAACCAACTTCTAACCCGGACTTTGCGATCATTCCGCCAATCTCGAGCGCAAACTGGGCGCACTCTTGCGCCGCCTTCAACGCTTCTTTGACAGTAGCTGACCGACCGCCCGTTTGAAACGTCGCAATGAAGCCGTCCCCTGTCGTCCTTTCGAGCTTGCCGCCCCGCCTGGCGACGACCATGGCAGACCGTCTTGCAAACTCTGTGTAAACCTTTTGGTAGCCATCGGCTCCGAGGCGGTTCGTAAGGGCTGTCGAGTCTTTGATGTCCACAAACAACACAGCCACCTCACGCTCCATTCCTGCCCAGCGAGGATCGAGGGGACCGAACTTCAGGAGTCCAAGAAGGGCTGAAGCAGCCCAACTCACGAACACTGCGACAGGAAGCTCGATCAGAGAAGCAGTACGGTTGGCAAACGCGAGCAAGGGAGCTACGATCAGACTGACTGCGCTCGCCATGAGGGGCAGGACGATCCGCCACCTCTTCGCGCTCATGAGGCTCGACCAGGCAACCCACACTCCGAGGAGGCAAGCTGCCAAAGCCTGAGCAACCTCTGGCACTGGGGCCTGCCAAGAGGAAGGGCCCTTGAGAAACGTGTTGAGAGTATGAGCCATGAAGAACAGGCCAGGCACGCCTCCGAATTTCGCCGTCGTGACGGCGTCTCGGCTCTCCCTTGTGTCCCCAATGATCACCGTCTTCCCTCGGAACCACTGACGAAGTTGGGTTTTGGAAGCACGAAGCAAATCCTCCAGGCTCTTGGTCGGGACGTCACGCCAAGACCTCGTGTAAGTCGTGCGAACTTCGTGAAGATCCAACAGGGGCCACGAGCCGGCTGGCGTCAACACACGATTTTGTTTGAGATCCAGCCGAACATCTGGAGAGAAGCCATCTGTGAGCAATGCCGCGATCGCCGCGGCATGCACGATTGGGGTGTTGTCCGCATAGTTGGCCATGACGGGGTTGACCCCGAGGTCCAGAGTTCCCGGCTTGATGGTCACCGTGTGCCCGACGTAAACCGATGGGACGTAACCGCCAAGAAACGCTGGCGGTTGGAACTTATAGTCGTATCCACCGATGGCCGCTGGATCCTCCCTGGGCTCGTCGTCCTCGGCGCTCAAAATGGGCTCAGCCGCGATGACAAGGCTCGCGCCGTGAAGATTCCCGAGAGCTCGTGCGAGGGCCGAATCCCCCATTCGACCGGCGTCCAGGCTCGGACTCGAAAGCTTAGCGTCGAGCAAGATGACGGGAGCACCTGCCTCAGCGAGCAGCTCTATGACCCTCGCGTAATCGGTCTTATGCACACTTTCGCTCGTGCTTGCATAGCCCAGCGCCTTAGCCGTGCCAGCGCCCGCCCCGACGAGGCACACCCGGTCATCCATTGCGACAGGGGGTGCGATTCTTCCCAGCTCGTCCTGCAACTCGCCGTCAAAGGTTCCGAGGAGTTCATTCGCGCTGAGGAGCCAGTGGGCGGTGAGTCCGGCAGCCAACCCAATGACAACCGGAGCGGCGTATGCGTGCCCCGCCCTCACCAATCTGAACCTCCATCAATACGGAAAGTTCTTTGAGGTGCCTTGTGCGATATCGTAATCCTTGTTGTTGTAATTCACGGTGGTCGTTCCCTTGATGGCAGTGACGACCACAAAGCTAGGCACGATCGAAATCTCGCATTCTTCGTCGTTCAATGGCTCTTTGGAGCCGTTGATCAGAAGCATGCCGCCGCCATATGCCCCGGCCGAAGTGACCGTACCCTTTGCCCTGATTCGCCGAATGCGCGTGAGTTCGCTTTGGGACCAGTTCGTTCTCACACGAACCTTGCCGTAAGGTAATTCGAACAGAGTATCGCTTGGCAGATCCCATTTTAGTTCTGCTCTCGTGTTGGGAAAGAACTCGTATTCGTCGACACCGAACCTGATTATCTGCGTCGTTGCGCTCGGCATCAGGTTGCGGTTTTCAATTCGCTCGTCCACCTGAATTTGACACGAATCGTTAGGTCGGCACCTGTCCGACCATGACGGGCTACCACTGTCATCGATCACGGAGTTGTATCGCGTCACGTAGCAGTCCTGCGACACCAGAAAATACTGGCAGCTTGCCACCGCGAGAGCCACAAGCGGTGCTGTTCCAAGGACTAAGGACAGCCAAGACCGGAAGCGAGCGGATCGAATGGATGTCATGACCAGCTTCCTCTAATCATGGCGAATTGTATCTAAGAGCCGGAAGGCAAGTAAAGCCAAGAACGTCAAATTGAAAGACAGAGCCCCGGACTGAGTAGTCCGGGGCCTGCCCATTTGCTTGAACCGAATCCGACGCTTACTTGCGGCGGCGGCGGGCCAAAGCGACCAAGCCAGCACCGAGAGCGATCATGGAAGCCGGCTCGGGGATGACGCCGAGCTTAACGTCGCCGTTCTGAGCGATGAAGAACGCCTGAACGTCGTAGGGGACAGCCGTGCCGACGCCGGAAAGGCTCGTGTAGCTGACCGGGCGGTTGAAGGTCGGCTTGCCGGTGGTGTCGCCGCTCCAGAAAGCGGTGGCGTTGACGCCGTTGCCGAGGGCCGCGTTGTAGCTGCCGAAGCTCGAGTTGTCAAAGCCCGTCGTGACGGCGTAGTACTGCGTACCGGAAACGAGGTTGAGGCCCGTGCCGCCGGAGTAGTTGCTCGTCTCGCCAGCACCGATCTTCGAGGAAGCGAAGCCCTGGCCCGAACCGCCGAGGAACGAAAACGCGCCGCTGAAGTCGTCGTCGCCGTCCATCAGGTTGGCGAGAGCGTTCCCAGGATTGAACGAGTTCTGGTAAACGAGGATATAGGTGTCAGGATTCGTGACGCCATTGACTTCGAAGACATATGCCGCAAATGTAGGAGCGGACAAGGCTGCCGCGAAAGCGACCAAAAGGACTTTTTTCATTAGGATTCTCCAGTTGAAACCAAAGTTTCAGGGCCGGACGCACACGCGTACCGAGCCCGTAGCCAGAATTTATCACGAATTATTAGACTTTGAGTCCAAACTTCCTAACATTCAGGCACTTTTGCGGGCCGATTCCGCTCTTTCTCCTGACCTATGGCAGTCTCGGAACTAGATCCGCCCAAACCGGTAAATGGTCGCTCGCCAGGTCGCCTTTGTCGTCGTAGCTCACCTCGTTGCCGTTCACGGTTGTCCGACCAGGCGATCCTCGAAGTGCGTCTTCGCCTGAATAGACCTGTAGCCGAGCACCCTTTGCCATCCGTGGTGCCACGAGTATCTGATCGAACAAAATTTGTTCGACACGAACATCGGCGGGAAAGTCGTAGTCCTGCCCCCTGAGCCTATCGTTGTCGGCCTTTGCGCCGCGGACGACAGGATCGATGGGCCGACCATTGAAAAGTTTGTAGAGGCCCTCGCTCACCATGTCCTTCTTTGCCGCGTCGTCGGCAAGGTTAACGAGGAGGGACGGTGTTCGCACAGAGTCGCCTGCCCTCGCCGCAAGGTCGCCTGACTCCAGAACATTCAGGCTTCGATCGTCGGGCGCGTCGTTGAAGTCGCCGAGCACGATAGCGTTCTCGTCTTTGGCCCTGGTCGCCAAGTATGCGGCGAGAAGGCCGCAGGCGGACTCGCGTGCTGAGTCGGTGGTCAGCCGGCCGCCTCTTCTGCTCTTCATGTGAACAACGTAAACGGTCATTGGCACACCGGTGGGAGTTTGGACAAGGCACTTCAAGACATCCCTTGATCCTGGGAAGGCCTCGTCAAGACTGGGCGTTGAGAACACAAGCTCCGTGCTCACAAGGCTGAAGGGCTTCCTCACTGCAAGCGCAAGCTCCTGATGTTCGTCGGGAACATCTATGATCCCTAACTCGAACTCGTTGCCGAAAACTTGCCGAAGTGCCCGTTCGCTTTCGATCTCTTGCAGTGCGACAACGTCTGGCTGGATATGGGCAAGCACGCTGCGAACGTTGTCGATCCTCTTTGGATTGGCGTCTTCCGAGAACCACTGGAGGTTATAAGTCATGACGCGGACGACACCGCCGGCCCTGGCCGGCTGCGAGCGGACCGATGAAGAACAGCACCACGTGCACAGCGCAAGGCCCAGTAGGGCCGCCCTCCCCCATTGCTGGCGAACCATGGCTTCACATTACCCTCCTCGTCAGCGCGCCCCTAAGCGGTAAAACGAGGCTGGTGCCCCACAAGCCGACGCTAAGCCCGACAAAGATTTCGACCTATCTCGCTTGCGCCGTCAAGTACAAGTGGACGTACGCCGACAACCGAGGGAAGTGGTACCTGCGCACCAAGTCCTACTACTCGTTTGGGTCGAGCCTCCACGCCGTCCTCCAACGGTTTCACGACTCGGGGGACCAGGGTGTCACGACGACCGGTCAGGCGCTCGCCGCACTTGAGGAGACGTGGATCCAGGCCGGGTACGTGAGTCAAGACGAAATGCTCCAGGCCATGTCAGAAGGCAAGGCGATCATCGAAAACTACACGGAGACATTCAAGGCACAGGCGGTCACGGCCAACACCCTTTGGGTCGAGAAAACCTTGACAGCCGACCTCGGCCCGTTCACTTTGATCGGGCGGGTCGACCGGCTCGACGAACGAGAGGACGGAACGCTAGAGATCGTCGACTACAAGTCGGGGCGGTCCTCTGTGACTCCGGAGGACGTGGCCAACGACCTCGCGATGGGTGTCTATCAGATCCTCGTCCGCGAGCAGTTCCCGGGGCGAAAGGTCGTCGCCACCATTTTCGCCCTTCAGACCGGCGAAAAGGCAACCAGTTCTTTCAGCGACGAGGAAGCGGCATCCTTTCGGAGCGACCTCCTCGTGATCGGGAACGAAGTCCTCAACCGAGACTTCGAGAACGTCGAGCCGACCGGCAAATGGCTCTGCCGAGACTGCGACTTTCTACCGCTTTGCAGCAGGCACCCTGAGTTCGAACTCGCTAACGAGACGAACTAAGCTTTGTCTTCCCTGCCGTGTACCACCCTTCGCGCAGCCGGTCGGTGTCTGGCCCGCTCGCCGAGTGAGACACCTTGAAAACGTCCCGCTTCCCTTCGCTCACAGGCACCTCGGCGTTCACGCTCTCCTCTCCGCGCTTGAGCACGAGCGACAACTTGCCACCGAAGAGGGTTGCATCGAGGGCCTTGCGGAACGCGGCATTCGCCTGTTGCCCACTCATACCTTCGAAGCTCTGGCCGTTGACGCCAAGGATGACATCGCCTTCCTTGATGCTGTCGCCGGTGCGGAGCCGTCCGACCCGTAGCCCGCGCTGACCGCCGAAGGCGTCAAAGCCAGGATCCTTGAAGGAAACCGAGGTCTTGCCGAACGTCAAGCCGACCTTCGCCAGTTGCTCCTCGACGGGAAGCTCGCCAGGCTTCATGACCCATTTGTCGTAGATGTCGCCCATGCCCACGCCACCGACCTTGATCAGAGCGGCGCGGATACCGTCCTCAGGAAAGCCTGGCTTGTTGTCCTTGCACTGGTTCCAAAGCAAGTGCTCCACATCATCGAGGCTCTTCTTCCCGTTCGTGCGTGAGCGCAGCTCGATGTCCAGGCACAAGCCAAGAACCCAGCCGGTGTTGTAATAGCTGATTCGATAGCCTTGGCTGTTGCCTCTTCCGTTCGACGCCTCGCCGACCCGGAAACTGGAGTCATAGGGACTCACTTCCATTCTCGCTTGGGCGGCACGCGTCCGCTGAATGTTGGACTCGATCTCGGTGAAGAAGAAGGCCTCATCGAACATGCCATAGCGATGAGTCAGGAGTGAGGCGTAGTAATCGGTGACGCCTTCCAGCCACCACAGGGCGCCGGTCTTGGGGAGTTTGGTGTAATCAAAGGGACCAAGCACCGCGGACCGGATCCGCTTGACGTTCCAGGCATGGAAGTACTCGTGTGCAATGACCGTCTTGGTGTGGTCGCCGACCCCGCTGGCGAGGCCGATTTGTGTGCTGGCGAGGTGCTCAAGGCCCCAACCGCCGTCAGCGCTGTCCATGACAGTGAAGTGGAACACGTACTTCTTGAACGGGTGACCGCCGAAGAAGTCGCCTTCGGAGTCGGACACGAACTTGCAGGCTTCGACGACCTTCTTGCGATCCACCTTGCTCGCGTCGCCGGTGTGATAAACGATCGTGTGCGGCGTTCCCATCGACACATAGGTGTCGGTGACGAACTTTCCGCAGGACACCGGGTTGTCGGCAAGCTCGTCGTAGCTGCGAGCCTGCATGATGAGTGATCGGCCGACGTACTCAAGACCGCAGTAAGTGTTCCAGGCGGGGGGCGCGCCAATCACGAGTTGGCACTTCTCCTGCGTGCGGCCGACGAGATACATGTAGGTGCTCGGGCCAGAGTAATGGACGCCTTCGCCATTGAACGTCTGATCCAGCGAGTACGTGGCTTGAACTTTTGTAATGCCTTTGTTCGAAAACGACCAGGTGGCGGGATCCGGATGCTCCAACACCACCTCGTGGCCGGTCTGATCTTTGACGACCAGGGACTTGATTTTGCCGCCGCCCTCCGACAACCGGTAAGAACCGGGCGCCCAGTTCGGCATGGCGATTGAGGTGCTGGCCCCCTTCGTCTCGAATTCGAACTTGACGTCGAGTTTCTTGCCGGCTGGGTCGACATTGACGAAGTAGTGGACGTCGGCCCAACTTGCAGTGGACACGGCGGCGCAAACAAACAGAGCCAAGCAACGCATGGCCCTGTATACCTACCTTGGCGCCACGACCGTTCCGCTAGCCACGACCGGGAATCAGCACAACGCCCGCCTTTTCCAAGAGAGAGCTTGCCGCGTCCTTGAGCTCTGCAAGCGTCGTCGCACTCGAATCTAAGACGATCCCCGGCGTTCCCGAGAGCTGTTCGATTCCGGCAAGGGAGCATCGATCAGCGAGCTCGTCGCGCATAGGCCCCGCCAAGCTGGTCCAGAACGGCGACAGCGGGTTCCAGCCCTCCCGCGACGAGCTGAGCATTGCCCGCGTCCGCGCCAAGGTGCCCTCGTCCCAAGTTTCGATGTCCCTGAGGAGCGCTTCCCGCAGCGCAGTCAACTCCGAAGTGTCCTTTTCGCCCGTCCGCGCGCACAAGAATCGGGGTGCCCAGCCTTGGGCTGTGGGCCAGAGGACGGCTTCTTGGCGATAGGTCTTGCCTTCGGCTTCGCGGGCGACCCGGAACAGAGCGGACTCCTTGCCAACGCCCAGTGCGACGACCCCAAGACACTTGGCCACATAGTCCTTGTCGCTCGGCTTCATGGGAGCTCCACGCCATTCCAACGTGGCGACGTTCGCGGAGTGAGCGAGCCGCTGGCGGGCGGCAAAATCGAAGCGGGTCCGTCGGGGCGGGAACTCGGCCGGGACATCGAAACGCTTGACGATCTCCGCCTCGCCTTTGCCGGCTTCAATAGCGCCACCGACGACAAAACTCATTGACCGTGGGACAAAGGCGTTCTTGTAGACGTTGCGGACAAGCTCCGTAGTCACCTTCGCAAAGGGCAGGTCAAGGTCGAAGAGGGCCTCCGACCAAGGTGCCAACTGTCGGCGACGGAGCCTCAGGACACTTTGTTGCACCGCCTCGTCGGTCAAGCTGGCCCGTAAGCAAAGAGACTCAACGATCAGGGCTGCGACGGTCATGCCCCCTTCCGGCTCGGTCACTTGGATCTTGATAAAATCCGGCCAAGCCTCGATGGACAACGGCTCCCCCGCCTGGGTCGCGTAGTCTCGCAGACGGTCTCGCGAGAACTCCTCGGAACCGTCGTAGAGGGCGTCGGCGAGCACGCTCCACGCAGCTGCTTCCCGGTCGGACATCTGCGGTGGAGCCGGAATGTAGGCTTGGACGACGACGGTCCTCGCCTTCGGTTCGACGACTTCTGTGACGCGGGGAGGCGTCGATGCCGCGAGAAGGAGGGCAAGGATGGTCACTGGCCCTTCCCTGCCTTGAGAAACTGGGCGACTTTCGCTTGAACATCAGCCCGACTCAGTCCGTTGGCGGCCTCGGTCAAGACCTCAAAATTGAAGCCAGGTCGGTAAGGGAGTGAGACGGCCATCAACCTGCTGAGTGCACTGGGAGAATTCGTTGTTTCGCTCGACCATGCCTTGAGCAACCTTAAGCCAGTCTGTGCGATCAGGGCTTCCTTCCCGGAAAGGTTGGCCCCAGCGTGAGCCCATCCGTTGCTTGAATCGAGGACGACGGCGACCAAGCCAGCCCGCTGGCTGGGCAAGAAGAAGACTTCTGCTCCAGCGATCCAGGCACGCAACCCGAAGCCTGCTGCGAGGGTGGCCAGAGAGACTTTGTCGGTGAAGCCATCCACTGCCACCGAAACGGCTTCGCCTTCTGCCGAGCCGACAAACGCTGAAGCAGACTGAACGTTCATTTCTGCGGGAGGCACCGTGTCCACAGGCAGGATGGGAGACAGAAGTTCTCGAGCCCTTGCTGCAACCTTGTCGGCGTCGCTATCAAGGTCGCCAACGATCGCGAGCGACAGTCCGCGGGGCGCTTGGACCTGTCGTTCCAATGTTGCCAATGACTCGGGCGTCATCTTCGCGAGGGCATCGGGGTTTCCAAACGGGTCGAGCGCAGTTGGCCCGTAGAGCCGCCCCCATGCATCGCTCACCAGCCCCACACGCCACGCCCTGAGGGCAGCTTCCTGGCGCATGACTTCCCTCTCGCGGCTCAGCGCGTCGGCGGTGAAGACGGCCGGTTTGGCGAGGTCGCCGAACATCCCCATTACGTTTGCCAGTTGTTGCTTGGGGACGGTCGTCTGAAAGATAACGGCGTCACGGGTCGTTTCGGCCACAAGGACCGCTCCCATTGCTTCCAAGGGTTTGTCGATGGGTACGGACCGGGCCAGCAAGTGCTCCACGAGGTGCCGCACACCGTGGGTCTCAGCCGTCTCGGAGCAGGCGGTCATCGCCAACGTGATCGAGACTCGGCCCGAGCCAGAGATGTTGTGGACGAAGACGCTCGCTCCGTTTGGCAGGGTTTCTTTAACGGTCGGTCGGTCTTGATGGACGAGAAGGCCAAGGAGCAGGGAGACGACCATGCGCTATCGGAGGTAACTCGCCCCATTGATGTCCATGACGGTGCCGCTGAGATAGGCGGCCTCATCGCGAAGGAAGAACGCGACAGCCGCCGCGCAGTCGGACGGCTTGGCCATACGGCCAAGTGGGATGTCCCGAAGAATCTCGGGCAGTCGGGCTTCCATCCCCTCACGAGCCATCGAGGTCTCCACCCATCCGGGAGCGATTGCGAAATGCTGGATGTTCATCCTCGCATGTTCGACGGCCAGGGCTCGCGTGAGGTTCAGGAGCGCAGCCTTGCTGGCGGAATACGCGCTGGCACCTGCTTCGCCGCGGTGTCCAACGCGGCTGGCCACGTTCACCACTTTGCCCCCGCCTATTTCGAGGAAGTGGCGGCAAGCGCACCTGACCAGGGTCGCCGGCGAAAGGAAGTTGACCGCCATCGTCCGAGCGAACGTGGACTGAAACTCTGCGTCGGTCGAACCGGCAAAGTCGAGTTTGGTGTAGACGCCAGCGTTGTTGACGACGGCATGGAGGGGGCCGTCATTGATCGCCTGCTGCCACAGTTTTTCGGCGTTCGAGGGCTCATGGAGCAGGGCCTGGTAGACGCCCAGACACGCTCCACCAAGCTGCTTTGCGACCGCCTCCGCTTCGCTCCGGGCGGCAGCGAAATGGACAGCGACCTTCCAGCCGTCTTCAGCGAGGCGAAAGGCGATGGCTCGACCGATCCCTCGCGAAGACCCAGTGACCAAAACCCTCTTGACCGACATTTCAGAAAACTGTGGCACACTGAACGACGTCCCTACCTTACGATTGAGGATTGAGGCCTTATGCGTGTGTTCGTCGTCGCGTTTTCCGCAGTCGCCCTGCTGGTAGTCAGTGCCTTTCGGCCGTCGCCACTGTCGGGCACCGTTGCCTTCTATTTGGGAACCGAGTGTCCGGTCTCGGCGGCTTATTCGACCCGCATGGTTTCTCTTGCCAAGGAGTACGGGGACAAGGGCTTTCAATTCGAGGGCAGGTTTCCTCAGGCGAGCGACGACACGGCAAAGGTAGCTCAATACGCGAAAGAGCGCGGGCTGCCGTTCGCGTGCTCGGTGGACAAAGCTGCCGAAATGGGCGCCCTGGACGGCATCAAGGTCGTGCCTTGCGTGGTTGTCCGCAACCCCTACGGGAAGATTCTCTACGAAGGAGCGATCGATGACAACGCCAACGCCGCTTTGGTGAAGAAGAGCTACCTGCGGGACGCGCTGAAGGCCATCGCGGGCGGGAAGGCTCCTGCTATTGCGCGCACCGAGAGCTACGGTTGTGTCTTCGCTCCGTCACCGAAGGCACCAGAGATGGCGAAGGCGACTTATGCCGACAGCGTCGGCAAGATCCTCAACGACCATTGCGTAGAGTGCCATCGCCCTGGCGAGATCGGGCCGTTCTCGTTGGTCGGCTATGACTCAGCGAAGAACTGGGCAAAGATGATCGCCCGGGTGACGGACTCGGGGAAGATGCCTCCGTGGAAAGCAGTCGCTGGTGTTGGCGACTTCCAGCACGAGAACCGGCTGACCGCAGACGAGAAGGCCGTCCTGAAGGCTTGGAGCGAAGCGGGGGCCCCTCGCGGTGATTCGGCGAAGGAGCCGGCAGCGCCCAAGTTCGCCTCAGAGTGGGCGTTGGGCCAGCCGGACATGACCCTGCAGATCCCGAAACCGTTCAAGGTCTCGGCCGACGGCAACGACGAGTACTGGCACTTCATCCTCAAGCCGGACATCAAAGAGCCGGTGTTCGTCCAAGCGATCGATGTGCGTCCCGGCAACAAGAAGATCGTTCACCACGTGATTCTTTGGCTCGATCAAAGGGGTGCCGCCGACAAAGTCCTTGCTAAGCAAAACCGCTCGGACGCTTACCTCACCTTCGGCTCACCTGGGTTCTTGCCCGACAATTCCCTTGGCGGCTGGGCGCCCGGTTTGCGCCCCGTACGGTCTCCGGACGACGCCGGAATCCTCCTTAAGCCAGGCACAAACGTCGTGCTCGAGGTCCACTATCACAAGGACGGCAAGGAAGAGACCGACCAGACGAAGGTGGCCCTTTACTTTGCGAAGGATCCTAAGAAGATCAAGAACGAGATCGAGATCGCGTGGCTCGCCAATTTTGGGATCAAGATCAAACCCGACGTCGCCGACCAGAAGTTCACGCAAACGATCCCGATTCCGCTCGACGTGAAGCTTTATTCCCTGATGCCCCACATGCACATGCTCGGTCGGAAGATGAAGGCCACCTTGATCCACCCCGACCAGACTGAGGAGCCCTTGATCCTTGTGGACGACTGGGACTTCAATTGGCAGTTCGTGTACTCGCTGAAGGAACCGAAGTTGTTGAAGCGCGGATCGAAGATCAGAATCGAGGCTGTCTACGACAACACGACCAACAATCCGAACAACCCGAATAATCCACCGAAGGAAGTGCGCTGGGGCGAGCAGACGACGGACGAGATGATGCTGCTAGTCGCGGCGATCAGCGTCCCGGGTATGTCCGCCGGGCATTCGGGAATCGGGGACTAGACGAGGCCATCCGGTAATTCAGCGAGGAGAAGCGCGACAAGGGCCTCGTTATACTCGCCTCGGAGCTACCAATGTCGCGCCTATCCCTCAGCAGCTTGACCGCCGTCTTGATGGTCGTTGTCGTCGCCCAGTTCGCTTTCTTGGCCTCGTCCCAACCGGCCAGGGCCCAACAACAAGTGCAGCCAGCCTATGTGCGCCTTCAGCCGACCAGTCCAGGAGTCCAGCAGACGGGCAACAGCAATATCACGGGGAGGTCGGTGGCCGTTGGCTTTGCGGTTCAATACGGACCGAACGACGTGCGCTCGATCGTTGCACCTGTCGCTTACTGCGTCGTGGTCTGTCAGGGCAGTATTTGGAGCCTCGGAGCCCACTCGCCGAACGTTAGCATCGATTCTGCCAACGGATTCATCGTTAGACTCAAGATCAATGGTGCGACCCTCAGCGAAGCGAGCTCTTTGATTCAGGTCTCCGCTGGCGGCACCGGTTACCAGGGGTTTGTGTCTAGCTTCCTTCTCTTTCCCGACGTGTTGCAGGTCGAGTTGGATCCTTCGCGCTACCACGGATTCGCCAACGTCACCGTCACTATCTTCCAGCCTTAGTCGCTGGGCTGTCCGAGCGTCGCATCAAATCGCTGACCGTCACCAGCGAGTAGCCCTTCTTGCGGAGGCCGGCGATCAAGGCGGGGAGCGCTTCGGCGGTGTGCCAGCCTCGCCCGTTCATGTGCATGATGACGATCGCGCCCGGCTTTGCCCTCGACAGCACCGTCTGTACGATCGCCTTCGCTGAGATGTTCTTGTCCGGATCGCCCGTCTCGACCGACCAGAGCACAGTGGTCAGGCCGAGCTTCCGGGCCGCCTGCAACGTTGCAGGGTTCCACTCGCCATAAGGGGGCCGGAACAGGGTGGGCGTCTTCCCGGTCGTCTGCCGGATGGCGTCCTGTGCCGCCGCCAGGTCGTTTGCGATCTGAGTTCCGCCGAGCTTTGGAAAGTGGGGATGGAGGTTCGAATGTTGCGCGATCTCGAACAACGGATCCCTGACGAGGGCGGCCGCTTCCTTCGCATGGGCCCGCGCCCAAGCCCCGCCGAGGAAGAGGGTCGCCTTCACTCTCTCTCGCTTCAGCACTGCGATCAGCTTCGTGTCGTAGCCAGCGGGATGCTTGTCCTGGCAAGCGTCGAAGGTGAGCGCGACCTCTCGGCGCACGGTGTGAACTTGGCGCACGGGTTCATCGGCCGCTATAGCGAGAAGTGGCACCAAACATGGGAGATACAGCATTGTTAGAGTTCCCCCGCCGGGACGTCGGGGGCTACCATCTCGGGAGTTGACTGCGAGCGGCTCCCGGATAGGGCGTACCCTTGATCGAGACCCAAAGGATGTCGTTCAGTTCCTCGTCGATCTTGGACTCTTCGCCGTACCAGCTGACTTGGAGCGAATCGTTCGACCGGTAGCCACCTTTGACGTTGGCCTTGCACACAATGTCCCGCGGAGGAAGAATGGCGTTGTACGGCTCGGCGTTAGACAACGCGGGCCCGAAGACACCAATGGGTGCCGCAGTGGCGTCGAACTGGCTCATGGGAGGCAAGCCGAGCAAGAGCTCCATCGTCCTCAGCATCGAGTCCGTGTTGTAGAAATGGCTGTCCACCGTGCCCTTTGCAATAAAGGGACTGACGACATACGCGGTCGAGCGGTGGGCGTCGACGTGGTCGAGACCGGCTTGGGCGTCGTCTTCCAGGATGCAAATGGCCGTCTTGCTCCAGATCGGTGAGTGCGACACGGCATCGACAAGCTGCCCAACGGCATAGTCGTTGTCGGCGACCATCGCTTTCGCGCTCGGCATCCCTTCCTGCGTACCGGCCGTGTGGTCCGTGCCGAAGCGGATGAACATGAGCTTCGGCACTTTGCCAGTCTTGACAAACTCGTCGAATTCACGCTTCCACTCTGAGAAGCGGCTCTTCGCTCCGAACTTGCCGAACGAAGCGCGCTGCTTGGGATACGTGAAGCCGTGGCGTTCGTAGGCTTCGCCGTCGGGATAGCTCAAGTCGTAGCGGCGGAAGTCGAGGTCGGTGGTCTTCAACAGCGCCTTCTTGGTCGGCGTGTTGTCGTGCGAGTTCCGCATGATGTCGTTGCGCTTGTCTTCGGGGTCTTGGAACTGGCTGTAGAAGCCGTAGTTGCGGAATGAGACCCCGTGTTTGGCACAGTGGTCCCAGAGATAGCCGCTGGGCGGTCTCGCTACATCGGGCAATCCGATGAGGTCTACCGGGATCCCGTTGTTGGAGCCCTCCGTGTCGTAGTCCCGCCCACGTCCGCTGTAGTTGTAGGGGGTGTTGCGGCTGGCGTATGCCGAAATCATGCCCGCGGTCGACCACACCCAGCCGTCCTGCGAAACCTCTGCGCAGACGTGGAAGTTGTCGAGAAGGACGAACCGCTCCGCCAGCGCGTGCAGGTTAGGAGTGACCTCCCGAGGAAAGAGGCAAATGGTGGGATCGCCGTTGCCTTGTGGCATATCACCGAGAACGTTGTCGTACGTCCGGTTTTCCTTGATCACGTAGATCACATGCTCGATGCCGGGGTCATTGAACCCAGGAAGCGTTTCTTTGTCCAATCCAGGACGGACGTAGTTCGCCGCCATCACTGTGCTGGTCATATTCGCCAGAGTCGCTTCGTCAGGAACCGAGACGCGGCTCACCGTGCCCTCATAGATGTTCTGGATGTAGGTGCCCCAGCCGTTCACGTCGCTCTTGTTGGGCTGCTTGGCTTTGACACCCTTTGCGCTCGCCACGACAAGTGTCTTATTTCCCGACTCACCGGTGACGCAAACGTCGGTGGGATACCAGCCCGTCGGAACATAGCCCTTGACCCTGTTCGCGTCAAGGTCGACGATGGCGACCGCGTTCAGGCCCGCACAAGCGACGTAGAGGGCGGTGCCCTCCTGCCACAACCCGAGAGGCGTCACGCCCGGCAGCCCACGCAACTCGCTGGGCCGGAGCATGGTGGTCGAGACAACCTTGTCGGCACCGGTGTCGATCACGCTTACAGTGTCCGAGGCGGAGTTGCTGACAAAGACCTTGCTCCCTTCCTTGCTAGCGATCAAGTTGGCGGGTGCCTGGCCAGTGCGGATCGATTTGACAACCAAGCCTTTGGCCAGGTCGATGACATTGACGGTGCCGTCGCGCTCACAGCTCACGTAAGCCTTTCCTCTGGCAATGGCGACGTCATACGGAAATCCACCGACATCGATGCGCTTCGTCGCGGACTTCGTGCGCAAGTCGTAGATTGAGACCGATCCCTTGTAGTTGGTCGAAAACCCTGTCTGGTTGTTCACGACGACCAAGTGGCCTTCGCCATCGACCTCGAGGCCAGAGAAGTGATAAGGCAGGTTCCGGCTCTGCGGCGCGGGATCGCTGATCACCCCGTTCGAGACGAGCTTTTCGCCAACGATGTCATAGATCGAGACACGATCACGGGCACCTTCCGAAACGTAGAGCCTTGGTGGCATGGACGACCGGCTGTAGGTGGCGGCATCGAAGGCGAGCCCGAAGTACATGCCTTTCTCTTGGTCTCCGTCCTTGCCGTTGTAATCGACCTGATCGAGGAGCTTTCCGTCGCTAAGCCGGATGAGGGACAAGTGCTCGCGAAAGCCCATCGTAGAAACGACCATATATCTCCCGTCCGGAGACACGGCGAAGTGGATGGGATAGGAACCGACGCCGACGTGGTCGCCGACGGGATGGATTTCACGCCCGACCGAGACTACGTCCATGCTTTGCGCGAACTCAGGTGCCTTGGCCGCGAGAGTGCCCACCGAAAAAGCGACGAAGGCTGCCCAGACCAGCTTCATGGCCTGACCTTACACTTTCTTGGCGCGCGCTTGTTTGCCTCACGACGGTGTTGGGGCTATGGCCTGACTTTCCAGTCAATCTTGTCGTGGGCGGCCCACCACCCGGAGTTGGTCGACGGCCCACTCTGCACGACAGTCAGGCGAGCCCGAAGAAGGCCGTCAGTGCGCCGGTAACGGCTTACGTCGCCGGTGCCGGTCAGATCGACCTGCTGGTTTGCCGCGCCGAAGGAGACGCTCCGCACGTCGGTCGGATCGTAGTTTCCAGAGTCGAAATTGAACAGTTCGAGGGTCTCCGTGAACGCCCCAGGTTGCCCCATCTTCCCGTAGGTTTCGAGCGTGAGGGCCGAGAGGTCGCCAAACGTTGTCGTGCCAGACACCGAGTACTGGATTCGCGAGGGCAAGTTTGGTACGAAGAACCGCGCGACCTGGAGGGTGTCACCGTCGATTGCGGACAGGCTGTGGTAATCGCCTTGCCGGACGTATCCGAGGTTCACTTGAATGTCGGTCACGCCAACCAGGGCACTATCCACAGGCACGAGAATGACGGCCGTCGAGTTACCGCCGAAGAAGGAGCCGTAACCGAGCATCATGCCCGAATTTGAAATCGCGGTGGCGGCGGTGAGATGCCAGCCAGGGGTGCTCGGATCAATTCGAGTGTCCAGGTCGACAACCCCGCCGCTCACGGGCCAGTAGCAAGCGCCTTGGTTGCTGCTAATGATGTAGGCGCCAACCGCGTTGCCATTGTCGTCGATTGACATCGCCAATGTCTGGGATGCCCCGTTCGGCATTGGAAGCTTGCTCGGTTGCTCGTTTCTCCAGATGGTCGCGTAGTATTGGGGCGTCGATGCGCCCACGACGTCTCCGGCCTGGTTGGCGTCCCAAATATCGACGCCCGGCGATCCCGACAGAGGGAGCAACTCGAGCATGAGGTTGCTGGGCAACCACTTGACTCCCCGCCAGGCGATGTTGCTTCCGGAACCATGACCGCACGTACCGACGACGGTTCCGTCGTCGAGAATCTTGCGGCAGTCCGAGAAGGACTCGCCTGGCAAGATCGGCAGGAGGGCCACACCGTTCGCGAGCGACCAACGAGCGGCGACACCATAGCTGCCATTGTTATAGATGAGGCCACATGCGTTCGAGGAGGAATTGGTGTGGGAGGCGGTCGAGGCGTCGTAGCCCTGCACCAGTGGCCACAGGTGGGGTGTACCGTTGGATTCCCAAACGCAGCCGCGAGCACGGCTGTTGACCTGGCAAAAACCGGCAGCCCAGCCTGCGTCCCCAATGCCGTTCAGGCCGCCGCGTGAAGCGCCGTTGGGCGGGTCGAGGAAGGTGTAAGTGCCGTTGTACTTGCCGACAAAGAGTTTGCCGATCCCTCCGATGGCCGCGTAACCGCCGTAGACGTCGCTGTTGTTCATGTCGGCTGGATTGACATCGACCGATCCCGGTGGGCCCGCCGGGAAAACTTTGTAGAGAGTTTGCGCACTCGCTAGAACAGAAAATGAAAGCAAAACAGCAGACAGGATCCGCCTCATGCCCTCATGATATCGGACAGTTTGGTCGAGGGGACTCTAATAATTGAGTTGGCGATCACTTGCCGCTAGACGCCGACCGGGTGCCAGACCGTTTTGGTCTCCTGCAGCAACCGTATCTGTTCGAGCGAGGAGCGGCCGGGCGCTGAGACAACCAGACGCTTCAAGTTCTCCGTCGCTTCCTCGAGCACGGACTGCCGCTGAGGTTCGTCGGTGAGGACCAAGGCGTTGACGTCCATGTGCTTTGCGAGGTGGGGCAAGGTCTCGCTCTGGAGCCCGGTCAGGATGTTCACGACGCCTCCCGGAACGTCGCTCGTGGCAACGACTTCAGAAAACTCGGAAGCGACAATGGCGGAGCCGTCGTCAGCTAGCACGACCACGGTGTTTCCGCCTGTGATCGCGGGAACAAGGGCCTCGAGAAGGCCGTTGAGTCCTCGGTTGGCGGTCGCGCCGACAACACCCATCGGTTCGGGAAAACTGAAATTGAAATAGGGCATGGCGACGGGATTGACGGTTCCCAGGCACTGCTGGTACTTGTCCGCCCAGCCCGCATAGTGAACGAGTAGATCGACGGACGCGGCAACTTCGGCCCCACCGCCCTCGCCCAAAAGCTCCGCGAACTCGCCTGAGCGTGCCTCAAGCATCTCCGCGAGGCGGTAAACGATTTGACCCCGGTTGTAAGCCGTACGAGCTTGCCAACCCGGCCATGCCGCCCTCGCGGATTTGACCGCGTCGCGCACGTCCTTGCGGGAAGACCGGCAGACATTGCCGCCCGACATCTCGATGGCCCGGCCGCTCTCAGACCGCACCAAGGCGCCTCCGATGAGCATCTTGTACGTCTTGGGGATCGCGAGTCTGGGCACTTACTTCACCTCCAGGTACGCAGCGAGACCGTGTGCACCGCCTTCGCGGCCATACCCGCTTTCTTTGTAGCCGCCGAAGGGAGACGCGGGGTCAAACTTGTTGAAGGTGTTAGCCCAGACGACACCCGCCCGCATCTGTGACAACATCTTGAAGATCTTGCTCCCCTTGTCCGTCCAGATTCCGGCACTCAGGCCATACATCGTGTTGTTCGCCTTTTCGATGGCCTCTTCGGGCGTACGGAAGGTCATGACAGCGAGGACAGGGCCAAAAATCTCTTCCTGGGCGATGCGGCTGGACTGGGCCACGCCGGTGAAATAGGTCGGAGCGCACCAGAAACCTTTTTTAGGCAATGTGCGCCTTGACTGATGAATCTCACAGCCGTCCTCGACGCCAGCTTGCAAGTATCGCTGGATGGTCGCCAACTGCGACTTGGAGTTGATGGCACCGATGTCGGTGTTCTTGTCGAGGGGGTCGCCGACGATCAAGGTCTGGATCCTGTCCTCCAGCTTTTGGATAAGCCTGTCATGGACGCTCTCCTCGACAAGCAAGCGCGAACCCGCACAGCAAACGTGGCCCTGGTTGAAATAGATGCCGTTCACGATCCCCTCGACTGCCTGGTCGAGGGCGCAATCGGCAAAGACGATGTTCGCCGCCTTTCCGCCGAGCTCGAGGGTCAAGTGCCGTGCCTTGGCGGTTCTCTGGATGCGTTTGCCGACCTCGGTCGAGCCTGTAAAGGCGACCTTGTCGATCCCTTTGTGGCTGGCAAGAGCGGCTCCGGTGTCACCGAAGCCCGTGACGATGTTCACGACTCCTGGCGGGAGGTCCGCTTGCTGAAGCACTTCAGCGAGAAGGAGGGCGGTAAGCGGCGTTGTCTCCGCCGGCTTGAGGACGCATGTATTCCCCGTTGCGAGCGCCGGTGCGAGTTTCCAAGCCGCCATCAAAAGCGGGAAATTCCACGGGATGATCTGGCCAGCGACCCCGATCGGGGCTGTCGTCCGACCTCCGAAAGCGAAATCCAGCTTGTCGGCCCACCCCGCGTAGTAGAAGAAATGGGCAGCGGCGAGGGGCACGTCGACATCGCGGCTCTCGCGGATCGGCTTTCCGCCGTCCAAGCTCTCCAGCACAGCGAACTCTCTCGCCCTCTCTTGGAGGATCCGCGAAATGCGGAACAGGTACTTGCCCCGTTCGGCAGCCGGCAGTTTCGACCAGACCTTTTCATAGGCTTTGCGCGCAGCCTTGACGGCTCGATCGACATCTTCCGCACTTCCTTTGGCGACCTCACCGAGCACCTCTTCGGTCGCTGGGTTGATCGTCTCAAAACTGTTTCCCTCAGCGCTCTCGACAAATTCGCCGTCGATAAAATGGCCCTGGCGAGCCTTGATCGTAACGATGTCGCTTGCTTCAGGGGCGGGAGCGTATGCGGCAGCGCGGTCGAACCGGAGGGCCGGCCTGGTTCGGCCGTTTTCGTGCGGCACTTGGGCGGATCCTGTTTTCGTGGTTTTGGTCTTGCTCATGACGCCGCCCGGGTCTGGAATTTACCCTCCAGGACCGGGTCAGTCCAGGCTGAAATAGTCGCCGCTTTGGTACCGGCCCGTGGCCTGCTTAGCCAGCTGCATTTGAAGATCGTTCACGAGGGCCGAAGCACCGAACCGGAACAGGTCGGGTGTCATCCAGTCGTCGCCCAAAGTCTCGGATAGCATCACCAGGTAGTGGAGTGCCTCCTTGCTAGTCCGGATGCCTCCAGCCGGCTTCATTCCGATCCGCTTTCCGGTGGCGTAGTAGAAGTCCCTGATCGCCTCCAACATGACAAGCGCCACGGGCATGGTGGCGGCGGGCTGCACCTTTCCGGTCGAGGTCTTGATAAAGTCAGCGCCAGCCTCCATCGCGACAAAACTCGCCCGGCGGACGGTGTCATAGGAACCGATCTCGCCGGTCTCCAGGATGACCTTCAGATGGGCTTCGCCGCACGCCTCCTTGACCTGGACGATCTCGTCGAACACAGTCTTGATGTCTCCTTCAAGCAGCGCACCGCGGTTGATGACCATGTCGATCTCATCGGCACCGAGCTCAACAGTCTGCCTGACGTCGTCCAGCCGCACCTCGAGGGGGTACTGACCGCTAGGAAACCCGGTCGCTACTGCAGCAACCTTGACCTGGCTCCCCTTTAATGACCGCTTCGCCACTTCGACTAAGTTCGGATAGACACAGACAGCGGCAACGGTGACACCAGGGTGGGAGGCGGCCAAGTCAGCGCCGAGCGGATTCCGCGCCTTCTGGCACATCTGACGAACCTTCCCCTCCGTGTCCTTGCCTTCCAAGGTCGTCAGGTCGCACATCGACACGGCGAGCAGGAGTCCCTCGACCTTTGAAGTGGTCTTGATCGAGCGCTTCGTGAAGCGAGCTGCACGCTCCTCCACGTTGATTTGGTCGACAGGGGTCTCGACAAGCCGTTGGTGGCGCATTGACACCATGCCTCAGATTCTATCAGCAGTCGACGACCAGAGTGACGGGCCCGTCGTTCACGATTTCGACGTCCATATCGGCGCCGAAGACGCCTGTGGAGACCCGTGCGCCCAGCTTGCCGAGTTCATCCACGAACAGTTCGAAGAGTCTCTGACCCTCGTCGTACGAAGCGGCGGCAGTGAAGCTGGGCCGGCGTTGGGTGGCGTCCCCGTAGACCGTGAAATTCGACACGGCGAGGATATTGGGAAGGCTCTGATCGTGCGCGTGAGCCGATTCGTAGTCGCGCAAGTTCAGGTTCATCCGACCCTCCGCGTCGGGAAAGACCCGCATTCCCCAAATCCGGTCTGCGGTTTTGGCGGCCGTGGCCTCCGTGTCTTCCCTGCCCGCAGCGATGAGGAGCAGAAATCCTGGGCCGCAGAGCCCGACCTCTTCGCCAGCAACGGTGACCCTTGCCGATTTCACTCTTTGGACGACCGCTCGCACTGAATGATTTTGCCCGTTCAACCCCGCATGACGCGCAGGATCGAAATAACGTCCGAGATGTTGCCGATCTTGTTCATCACGGCCTGAAGCTGGGTCAGGTCGCGAACCTCCACAGTTGCGTCGATCTCCGCCGTGTGGTTAGCGAGGGTACGGACGGTCATCCCCGACACGTTTGTCTTCGACTCTCCAAGGATGGTCGAGATGTCCATGAGCAGCCCTTGACGGTTGAGACAGATGACTTTGAGCTCGACGGGGTAGACGGTGCCGTCCTCCGGCCACTCCAACGGTATGAGGCGCTCACTCTCGGTCTCGGCGAGCCGCATGGCGTTCGGACACATTCGGCCGTGAATAATGATCCCCCTTCCCCGCGTAACGTAGCCCTGGACCTCTTCACCAGGTAGGGGACTACAGCATTTGGCCCGGCGGAACATGACGTTGTCAATGCCACCGGCGACGATCGTCGCTTCCTTGCTCGGAGCCCGAAGCTTGAGATATGTTTCAGGCTGGGTCTCTCGGAGATGACCCCGCATCTTCTCGACCGCGCCCTGGACGCTGATGAGGCCCTCTCCGATCCTTGCGAAAACGTCCTGTGCGTTCTCACAATGGGTGAAGAGCTTCGCAAACTCCTTCATGCGGTCTTCGCCGGTCACGAGCTTGGGATCGATTCCGGCGGTCCGCAGGCCTTTCTCGAACGCCTCCTTGCCCCTTGCGACGCTTTCGGCCCGGTTCCGCTTTCGGAAGTAGTTGCGAAGCTTTGAGCGGGCGTCGGCGCTCTTGATGAACTCCATCCAATCGAGGCTCGGCTGCGCGTTGGACCGGGTGATCAACTCGACCACGTCGCCGTTCTGCAGCGTCGTGCTGAGCGGCACCATGATGCCGTTGACCCTCGCCCCCACCGTCTTCAGGCCAAGGTCAGAGTGGACTCTAAATGCGAAATCGACCGCCGTCGACTCCTTCGGCAAGTCAAGCACGTCCCCCTTCGGGGTGAAGACGAACACCTGTTCGCTAAAGAGGTCGGTGGTGACGGTTCGGAGGAAGTCGCTGGATGTGCGGGAATCGCTCGACCAGTCGAACAATTGTCGACGGAGGTTTTCGAAGCCACCTGACTCCACCTTCTTGCCCTCCTTATAGCTGTAGTGGGCCGCCACGCCGTACTCGGCGATCTCGTGCATCGAGCGGGTTCGGATCTGAATCTCCAAGGGATCTCCGCCCGGGCCGATTACCTTCGTGTGCAAGGACTGATAACCGTTCGGCTTCGGCATGGCGATGTAGTCGTAGAAGAGCCCCGGCATGGGAAGCCAAAGTTCGTGGACGATGCCGAGCACGAGATAACACTCGTGCGACTCCTCGACGATTACCCGCATGGCCTGCAGGTCATAAATCTCTTCAAAGGGGATTTCCTGCTTGACGATCTTATTGAAGATGCTGAACAGGTGCTTCGGCCGGCTCGTGATCGAGGCCGATTTGAGTCCGCGCTCGTCAAGGGAGGTTCTCAGCATGTGCGTCGCGGTCTGGAGCTCTTCCTCTCGCTGGTGCCGTGATTTCGAGACGCGCTCGGTGATCTCTTGGAACTCATGGGGATGGAGCGTCTTAAAGGCGAGGTCTTCGAGTTGCCACTTGACTTGCCAAATGCCAAGGCGCGCGGCCAATGGCGCATAGACATCCAAGGTCTCGTTGGCGATCCGAACCTGCTTCTCGGGAGGCAAGGATGCCAGGGTCCGCATGTTATGGAGCCTGTCAGCGAGCTTGATGACCATCACACGGACGTCCTGGGCCATGGCCAGAAGCATCTTGCGCAGGCTCTCGGCCGCACGCGCAGTCTCAGCTGCTGCGCGCTGCCGATCGGTGGCGTCTGGGAGGGCGTTGAGCTTGAGCTTTGTCACCCCGCCAACCATGTGGGCGATTTCCTGGCCAAAGTCGGCCTTGACGGTCTCCAGTGAGACCGAAGTGTCCTCAACGACGTCATGGAGGAGGGCAGCGACGACGGAGTCCTCGTCCATGTGAAGGCTGGCCACGATGTTCGCCACCTCGACCGGATGTGTGATGTAGGGCTCCCCGGACCGCCTCGCCTGCCCCTCGTGAGCACGTTCGGCCAGACGGTATGCCCGAAGGATCCGTTCTGTGTCGGCGTCGGGCCTCTGGTTGCGGATGGTCTCTAGCAATTGGGCCAGACCGTCCGGAACGTCGCCCCGACCGGCGGTCTCGGTCACGATGGCCATGTAACAGAAGCTTCCCCGGCAGGCACCCTTGACCGACGGGTGTCCTATTTTAGCCGATTTCGAACCTTCACGGCCTTGGGGCGAAGCGTTGGGAGAGGATCTCCCGGACCTGCTCCGCTTGCTCGGGCGTGTCCACGGCCAGTTCTGTCCCCTTTCCAGGCACCATCTTGATCCTGACGCCGTTCTCCATGAACCGTAGTTGCTCCAAGCTCTCAGCCTGTTCTAGCGGCGTCTGAGGCCAACTGGCGAACTTGAGGATGGCCTCCCGCCGGTAGGCGTACAGCCCGATGTGCTTCTTAACGGGGGCGACCCTCGGGTTCCGTTCATAGGGGAGGGCATGCCGACTGAAGTAAAGCGCGTAGCCCGCCAAGTCCGTGGCGACCTTGACCGCGGCAGGGCTCTCGTATTCCTCAGGTCCGCACTCGCAGTACACACTCGCCATTTCGATCGCGGGATCGTCCAGCATCGGTCGAGCGCAGGCTGCGATCGAACTCGGGTCGATCAAGGGTTCGTCGCCTTGGACGTTGACATAGAAGTCAGCCTTCATCTCCTTGGCGACCTCGGCAATGCGGTCAGTACCGGTCTCATGATCGAACGACGTCTGCATGGAGTCGGCGCCAAACTCCTCACACGCCTGCATGATCTCCTTGTCGGGCGTTGCAACGATCACGGCGTCGGCAACCCCCGAGGCCTGCGCGGCCTCGACGACCCATTGAATCATCGGCTTCCCACAGAGGTCTTCGAGGGGCTTCCCAGGAAAGCGAGAGCTTCCCATTCGGGCTGGAACGACGATGAGGCACCGCACGGCGAGATACTACCGGAAGCGAGAATGCCCGAATACCGTAGAAATGTCGGCAGGGCCGGACTGAATCTTGGTCGCTTTTCGTGATACGATGACTACGCTATGAGGAGCAACATTAGGCTCTTGCTTGTTTCCGCCCTAGCGGCTTGTTCTCTGAGTGCTTTCGCCCAGAAGAGGCCACACCTCATGCCCGTTGGCGTCCGCAAGGATCCCATCGCGATCGCGAAGTGCAAGATCGTGGGCATCAACGGCAATCAAGTCAAGCTGGTCACCGGACCGAAAATTCCCTATCACCGCGGCTATGTCAACGTAGCTGCCCAGACTGACATCGCCCTCGACGAGTTCGAATTCTCCTTTGATCAGACCGGCGCTGTCATCCCTGACGAGAACCCCAATTACGGAGCGGCCTGTTGGCAATTGCCAGATCCGCCGGACACCCGCTGGTACTTCGGCGACAGCTACACTCCTGGTCTTCGCTATAACGACATGAAGGTTCGCTCCGGGGCTGCAGGCGCAGTCTCCACCCGGTTAGCCTACACCTGGTTCATCGCGGACGACGGCGCTGGAGGTGCCCGCCAGGTGACCAATTCCACCCATTTGGTCGTGACTTGTGAGAACTGGGTCAAGACGGCCGCCGACGCCAGCAACGCTGCCATGCGCGGCGACCTGGACGGCGTTCTCTTCTTCTATGGCCCCGAGTCCGGCCCTTCGGCTGGTTACAATTACTCGGACGTCGACCTCGCGCAGACTCCTTATTCGTTCCGCATGCCAGTCGACGGCAACGGCGGCTACATCACGGCCCACGGCGACTACAACGACGGCACTCAGACACTGGTGCTGGGTTGCGCCCAGGACATGGTTTGGGGATTGAAATCCGGGAATCCGAACGGCCCCGAGGATCCTGACCAGTGGGACGACGACTTCCCGACCAACGGCCTGTTCGACGACCAAGGCGAGCTCTACAGCTACGACTTCACCGGCCAATTCTGCCCCGACGTCGAGGGCGCGATGATGCTGTTCTTCTACACAGCCTCGCCACCCGAGACGCTCGCCCCGAACGCCCAGCAGGTCGTTCTCGGCCAGATCGCCTCGGGCAACCTCGCGAGCCTCGCCGCCGACGACAACAATGCAGAGCGCATGTGCCGGTTCATCCTGCCCAACCGCTCGAGCCCGTTCGTGGTCACCAACCTCACCTACACGACGAGCAAGACGACCCTGACCTCGGTCTCCTTCAAGGTTAAGGCGAAGATGTCGCTCATCGGCCAATTCGCGATCAAACTCGGTCTCAAGGATCAGACTCAATCGAACGTGTTCGATGTCGTCCTGCCTGAGACCTCAATCGGCACCGCTTACACGGTCTTTACAGGAAATGCTTCCGGCAACTTGCAGAAGTACCGTGGCTCGGGTGGCGCGATGGTCGGCCAGATCAGCGTCCGCAACACGGGTCCAGTCCCGGGCAGCGGCAACTGGTGCACCGACTTCGAGTACGCCCAGTTGACGGTGGGCGGCAGCTAAGAAGGCAGCCTCCAAGACAAGGGAAACCCCGGCATTCGCCGGGGTTTCTTAGTTTCTGGAATCCAGAGAGATCGCGGTTCATGACGAACCTGATCCTTGGTCAGGGTCCGCTAAAACCCCGTACCTCTCTGGTTACATTGGCTATTCATTCCTAAGCACCACCTCCTACTTGGTGAAAAGTACGCGGCTACTGGAATAAGAAGCCGCGCCTAATAGAAGAACGTACCCGAAATCCGAAAAGTTTCTGGCGCCGTGGGCCGTTCAAGCCCCGATCGACAAAACCTGGTACCGCTGTATGCCGCCAGGAGCATTCACCTCGAACTCGTCGTTCTGAGACTTGCCCAACAAAGCTTCGCCGAGAGGCGAGGTGATCGAAATGAGGTCGTTCGCAGGATCGGCCTCGAAAGCGCCGACGAGCTTGACGGTGAGCTCGTCTCCCCACTCCAAGTCCTTGAGCTTGACGATCGATCCGAGGTGCGCCTGGTCTTCGGGGTGTTCGCTGTGATCGACCACCTGGGCGGTCTGGATGGCTCGTTCTAGGTCAGCGATGCGTGTTTCAAGGCGCTTCTGGTTGAGCTTTGCTTCGTGGTACATCGCGTTTTCGCGCAAGTCACCGTGAGACTTGGCTTCGCGGATGTTGTCGGCGACCCGCTGGCGCTCTACCCTCTTCAGGTGCTCCAACTCGGCTTTGAGCTTGTCATAGCCTTCCTGCGACAACAACATGGGAATGGAATTTTGGCACAGCGGTTCGGGTTAACTGCGGGGCCTTGCGAGTCAGCGTCATTGTCGTCAGTTTCAATACTCGAGACCTGCTGCGGCGCTGCTTGAGGTCGCTTGCGGAAGTTGACGAGGTCATTGTCGTCGACAACGCATCGAAAGACGGCTCCGCGGAAATGGTAGCCACCGAGTTTCCGAGCGTCAAGCTGATTGAGAACGACACCAACGTTGGGTTCGGTGCCGCCAACAACAAAGGTCTCAGCTCAATGACGGGCGATGTGGCGCTGCTGCTCAACAGCGACGCCTTCGCGACGCCTGGGGCGGTAAAGAAACTGGCTGCCGTCATGGAGGACAAGACCGTCATCGCTTGCGGTGGCCGGCTTGTGAACGCCTCTGCAGCCGAAGATCCTGCGACTCTGAATTACGAGGAGTACATCCGGGGCCTTACCGAGGGCCGCGGATTGATCGGTACGGAGGAAAGCCTGCGTAGGCGATGGCGAGAGTCCCGCGACCTCTCCACGCAGAACTCTTGTGCCAACCGTCTGACGATCTGGGCGGTGTTCTGCGAGCAGACTGGGCTCGAAAAGCTCTGGCCAGGCTCAGCGTTTCTCTCGCCGTATTGGACCACGCGCAAAATCCTCGGGCGCCATGTGGGCGAAGAGAGCCACGACGTTGAGCAAGTGATGGGTGCGTGCCTCATGATGCGACCAAAGGAGCGCTTCGACGAGCGGTTCTTCCTCTACTGTGAAGACACCGAGCTTTGCTTGAGACTCAGGAGTCACGGTCGCGTCCTCTATGTGCCCGACGCTCTCTTCGGGCATGAACTGGGCGCCTCGAGCGCTGGGACGCGCTGGCAATCGGTCGCGCGTTACAACCGTGGTAAGGAACTGTACTTCGCGATCCATGGGGGTGCTCCAGCGATGGTAGTGTGCTGGGTGCTGGATCGGTTGGGAGCGCTCCTCAGATTCCTCGGCGCAGGCCTGCTGGCGGTGGCGACTCTCGGGCTCAAGAGTTCCTTTAGGAGGAAAGCCTCCATCTTCGCACGGGTCTTCTTCGCACCTGTTGCCGGCCCTGGACGACCTGACGCGTGACTGCGAGCCCTGAAAAGAGAACTATCCGGACTCGTACGCCCTGATCACCGCATCAGGCTCTCCGTCCATTTCGATTTGACCGTCCTTGAGCCAGACCACGCGATCAGCGACGCGGCGAACAGCCTCCATGTTGTGGGAAACGAACAGGATCGTGCCGCCCGAAGCTTTGAAGGACTCGATGTGCTTGTAGCACTTTTGCTCAAAGGCGAAGTCGCCTACCGCAAGCACCTCGTCCACGATGAGGACCTCAGCATCGACGTGAATGGCCACTGAGAAGCCGAGCCGGGCCAGCATGCCACTCGAATACGTCCGGACGGGAGAATCAATGTGGTGGGCCAATTCGGCGAACTCTACGATGGCGTCTGTCCGCGCCATAGCTTCCTTTCTTGTCAGACCGAGGATCATGCCGTTGAACAAGATGTTCTCAAGCCCAGTCAGGTCAGGGTGGAAGCCAGCCCCCAATTCGAGGAGCGGCGCCAACCGCCCTTTCACCTCGACCGTGCCCGAAGTGGGTTTGTAGACCCTTGCCAAGAGCGAGAGGAGGGTGCTCTTTCCCGCACCATTGCGGCCAACGACGGCCATGCACTGACCTTGAGTGACGACAAAATCAAGGCCTCTCAGCACTTGCAGGTGCTCCAATTGGCGTCGCTTCCACCAAAGTGCCAACGTCTTCAATGAGCCGACCCCGCTGTGCGAGAGCAAGAACTCTTTCTGGAGACCCGAGACAAGGATCGCCGCTTCGCTCATGGCCGCTCGACGAACCTCCACTTCATGCGGTTGAACAGCCAGTATCCGAAGACAAGAATGCCGATCGACGTCAGGAGGGTGACGAGGAAAAGCGCCCAGTTCTGCGGGACAGGATCGACCAACTTCCCTGCTACGTCGATCTTGCCTGGCTGCACCAGTGTCTTCTTGTAGGTCGTAGCGAGTTCTGCTACGGGGTTCAAGTGGTACGCGTAATAGAGCCAGAGATTGCCCCAGCCCTTCATCGCGTAGTAGACGTTCTCGCTGAAATACATGATCGGCGTCAGGAAGAACGCCAGGTACAGCAGGACGCCAATGATGTACTTGACGTCTTCGTAAAACACGTTCAGGGCCGAGATAATAAACGCCATACCGAGCGTGAGGGCAAGTGAGACTCCTAGGAGAACGGGCAAGAACGCGATGCGCCACGTGAAAGGCGCCTGTTGGAAGGCGCTGGCCGCCCATACAACAAAGAGGTAACAGAAGAAGACGCAAAGGGCGAGTAGGTAGTGGACGAAGTTGGCGAGGATCGAGGCGAGAGGGAGGATCTCGCGCGGGAAGTACACCTTCTTGATCACGGGCAGGGCGACGATCACGGACTGAGCCGAGTCCATCAGCGCCAGATTGAAGAACATGAACGGCAGATAAGCGGCGAGCACGTAGGCCGAGTAATTGGGCGTGTCGTTCTTCAGGAAGACCTTGAACACAAGGGTCATGACCACAACAGTCATGAGCGGAGTGAGGAGCGACCAAAAGAAGCCCAGGAAGCTGTTCTTGTAGCGGATGCGCAGCTCGCGCTCGACCATTGCCCACAGCAGCTCTCGGAACCGCCAGAGCTCTTTAAGATCAGCGCGCATGTCGTAACAAATCTTAGCTCGGAGACTCGACCTTCAGCAGCCGCACGGTCACCGTCATGGCTGAGTTCACAGGGCCCTGCTTTTTGCCAGACGCGTTCATCGTTGTCACTCTCACCTTGCGGACGCCGCCTTCTTTCATCCCAAGCAAAGCGCCTTGCCAGTTGCCACTGGCGTCAGGCGAGACCTCGAACTGAAGGGGCAAGCCGCGCTTGTCGGTGTCAACAATGATCTTTCCTGCGGTGTTCCGCGCGATGATGTGCACGGTCACGATATCGCCTGAAGCAACGGCACGTCCCAGCCCCGCCCGCATGTCCGTAGCCGTGACGCTTGTGTCTGGGACTGGTGAAAACACGGGCAGGAGCATAGCCAGAATTCTGGACGTTCCGGGCCCCAAAAAGGAATCTAGACGACTTCTTCGTCCCGCGGTGCGATGCTGCCGGTGACCATAAAGTAGCACCGCTCCGCAATGTTCAAGGCGTGGTCCGCAATCCGCTCGATGTGGTGCACGGCAAGGAGCAACCATCCGGCCGAGACGACGTCGCTGGGATCCTTGATCATATGGTCGAAGACCTGGTTGCGGATCGTTCGGTACAGGTCGTCGACACGGTCTTCGAGCTTTTGGACCTCATGGATCTGCTCCGCTTCTTTTTTGACGAACATTTGGGTTGCATGCCGGATCATTTGGCGCGTGACGTTGGCCATGAGTGGAATGTCGACGTAGTTCGCATTACCCATCTCGCGCTCAAGCTTCAAGCAAATCTTCGCGATGTCGACGGCAAGGTCTCCGATCCTTTCAATGTCGGTAATGATCTTGATCACGGAGCCGATCTCACGAAGGTCGCTGGCGATGGGCTGCTGGAGCGCGAGAAGGCGCAGGCACTTCTGTTCCAACATGAGTTCGAGGATGTCGACCTCGTCGTCGTCGCTCAGAACTTCTCGGGCAAGGCCTGTGTCCAAGCGTTGAAGGGCGTCGACGGCCCTTGTGACCATCGATTCGGACCTGCTGGCCATATCCAGCACGCCTTCTTCTAACTCGCCCATCTCACGGGTGTAGAGGGGCCTTCCTTCTTGCGACTGTTCCATTCCCGTGGTCATTTCAACGCTGGCCTGCCCTTTTTAGACGACAAACCGTTCCGTGGTGATTCTTATGACGTTACTCGATAGGAAATCGGCAGAGGGCAACTTGGGCCCCGCGATCGATCGGTGGCACCTTTTCCGCGCGGCAGATGTCCTCGACCCGTGGGCAACGACCGGCAAAACGGCACCCGATACCCAGAGACCGAGGATCGGGTACTTCTCCCTCCGCTGGGTCGGGCAAGTGGCCGAGGCGATCGAGAGTCGGTGCTGACGCCATAAGCGCAGCCGTATAAGGGTGCATAGGCCGGTTAAAGACGTCTTCCGTGGGGCCGAACTCGACAATCTGGCCGACGTACATGACAGCCACGCGATCGGCAAGAAACCGGACGGTCGTCAAGTCGTGCGAAATGTAGAGGAACGCACAGCCGATGCTGGCTTGCAGGTCACGCAAGAGATTGAGGACTTGTGCCTGCATGCTGAGATCGAGGGCAGCGGTCGGTTCGTCACAGATGACCAAGGGCGGCCTCAGGGCGAGAGCCCGGCCGATCGCGACCCTTTGGCGCTGCCCTCCGCTCAATTGGTGGGGATAGCGCTCGGCCATGCCTTCATCCAGGCCGACGTCTCGCAGAACTTGGCCGACGTTTTCGTTGCTCCGGGCGAGGGAGACTGGCTCCTTGACGATGTCCTTGATCCGCCAGCGAGGATCGAGGCTGGCAAAAGGGTCTTGCCAAACCATGCCGACCGTCGCTGCCTGACCTGCCTTCACGCCGTCTACGGGTTTACCGTCGAGCGTGATCGAGCCCGAGTCGAGGCGCTGCAAGCCGAGCACACTTCTCGCTAGGGTGGTCTTCCCGCATCCCGATTCGCCAACGACGGCAATCGTTTCACCCTTCTCGACGTTCAGTGACACGTCGTCAAGTGCCCGAATCCTGCCGTCGCCAGCCCGAAAACTGACGACAGCGTTCCTCACCTCAAGCAAGCTCAAGGTTCGTCCTCCTTGCGCCCCTGGCTCCACTGGAGCCTCTCACTGAGCTTGTCGAGGAAGTCGTTTTCATCAATGCACACGAGCCTTGTCTTGCGGGGCGACCGAGTCACGCGCACCATGTCCCCGCTCAAGAGGTGGAGGCGGCTTTGACCATCACAAGACAGGACAGCGTCCCCCCGCGTTTCGATGCGGATTTCGACGAGCGCGTCAGGCGCCAGAACAAGCGGTCTTGCGGAAAGAGTGTGAGGCATGATCGCCGTGATGAGGATGGCCTCCATCGAGGGATCAACGACTGGGCCACCGGCAGAAAGCGAGTACGCAGTCGAACCGGTGGGCGTCGACACCATGACGCCGTCGGCCGGATAGCGCGACAGTTGTCGCCCGTTCACTCTTGTGTCGAACGTGAGCATCCGCGTGGTCGCCGACCTTTGGACGGCCGACTCGTTCAAAGAGTGGAGCGTGGCAACGATGCGGTCTTCCCGCACGAGCTCCGTCTGGATCATCATCCGGTCGACGATCTTGGCTTGCCCATCCACGAACTGGCTGAGAGCCGCGCCCGTCTCTTCTGGTTTGACTTGCGTGACAAAGCCGAACCTGCCATAGTAAACACCGAGCACCGGGGTGCCCGTTGCTGCGCACATGTGCGCAGCCCGGATGAGCGTCCCGTCGCCACCAAAGGTGATCATCAGGTCGGCGGACGCAAGGGTGTCCGGCCCTTGTGGTTCCACGCCCAGGGTTGCGGCCCCTTCACGGTCAGAGCCGACTATGAATTCGCGGGCGAGCAACCACTCTGCCGTCGCCTTTGCCGCGCGGATCGCGTCTGGGCGGTACAGATTGACAATGAGATTGACCCGCACAGGTCAATTCTTCACTGTCGCCTTCAGTCTCTGCAAGTTTTTCTTGGCAAGATCGAAGTTGGGGTCCAACTTCAGGGCCCGCTCAAGGGTCGCGATAGCTTGAGCGACCTTGTTCTGGCGCTCGAGCGAGACGGCCAAGTTGTTGTAAGAGACCAAGTACTTGGGATTGGCGTCGATGGCAGCCTGGAAGGTCTTCTGAGCTTCGTTGTTCTTGCCTTGGCGAAGGCTCCACAGCCCAAGGCCGTTCAAAACTTGAGCGTCGTTTGGGCGCTCCTTCGCGGCGATGAGGAAGTGGTTGTGGGCTTCGTCGTACTTCGCATCGGCCCAGAGGCAGTTGGCAAGATTCAATCGGACGTCAGTCCGTGACGGTGCGGCGCGCAAAACGGTCTTCCAAAGTTCGACGGCCTCGGCGGGCCTGCCTGCTCGGTAGTAGACCGCTGCGAGATTGACCTTTGCGTCCAAACTTGATCCGTTCATGCCCGCCACTTTCTCGAACAAAGGCAACGCACCTTCGTAGTCTCCTTTGCCGAGCATGATGAGCGCGAGGTTCTGGTTCGCGTCCATGTCGTCGGGCTTGATCTCCAAGACTTTCTTGTAGCAGTCGACAGCGCCGTCTTTGTCCCCGAGGTCCTCCTTCATCACGCCCAAGTTGAAATAGAGGTCTGCCTTGTTCTGAACGTGGTCGGCGACCCTCTCAAGGAGGTTGACGGCTTCGCGCTTGCGTCCTGCCCGGGCGTACATCTCGCCCAAGACGAACTGCATGTCGGGGTCGTCGTCGCCAAGCTGGACGGCCCTTTCGAGGAACGGCACTGCTTTGGCCTCCATCTTCGCAGCGGCATAAGCGACGCCTGCGTTGTGGGCAAAGACTTTGTTCTTCGGATCAGCAAGCGAAGCCTTCGCGTAGGTGTCGCCAGCCATGGCAAACCGACCTTGCATCTCATAAGCGCGGCCCAAGTTATTGAGGGCAAAGGGCTCGCCTGGCTTACGCTTCAGAGCCGCCTCGTTCGCTGCCACAGCCTCGTCAGCCCGTCCTTTCTTGATCGCAATGTAGCCCAGGTTGTACCAAGGTTCGTAGAGATTGGGGTCGAGGGCGACCATTTGGCGGTAGCAATCGGCGGCCTTGTCGTCTTCTCCCTGTGCCGAATACGCGTAAGCCAAGTTGTTCAGGACCTCAAGGTCTGTCTCGCGCAACGAGTGGGCTCTTTGGAGGTAATCAGCTGCCTTGGGGTAGTCCTTCGCCTGAATGGCAGCAAAGCCCAGCCAAGACAAGGCCATGACCTGAGACTCGGCGTCGGGGTTCATGGCAAGCAACTGCTCATACGTCGCTTGGGCCTTTGCGGCTTGGTTGGCCCTCTGGTAAGTGGAGGCAAGATTGATGACGATCGTCTTGTCCTCGGGCGCTGCCTTGTGAGCCTCTTCAAAGAAGCCGATCGCGGCATTCAGGTCGTTCCTGGCCACTGACATGAGCCCGAGTTTAGAGAGCACGGCGGCGTCGCCCGGCTTCATTTGATTGAGCGCGGTGTACGCGTCCTGCGCGCCAGCGGTGTCGCCAGCCTTGTCGCAGGCAACCGCAAGGTTCGTCAAAGCTTTAACGTCTTTGGGATCTGCAGCGTGGGCCTTGCGCAGCGGAGCGATCGCGGCGCTGTTATCGCCCTGGGACATGTACAAGAAGCCCAGCCAAGCGTTGACATGAAAGTTTCCGGGTTCGGCCGCTTCCAGGGCCTTGAGCGACGAGATCGCCCCGGTCGTGTCTTTGTTCTCCGTGTATTGCTTGATGGCTGAGACGACCTTTTGCATGAAGGCCCGAGAAGCCTTAGGCTCCTTCGGCTGGTCTTGCGCGAAGCCAGATTGGCTCGCTAAGACGACTGCCAGGAGTGTTGCCGCGAAAAATGCTTTCTTCATGCCCGAACCCTTCTCAAACGATATCACGAGTGACGCAAAACCCGTTCCACAAGTCGGTGAACGACACAAGAGTCCTCTCCAAACCCGCTAAAACTCCCGTTAGTCACTAACCGGCAGCGAATCCCGTCAGACCTTCATTGTAGCACTTGGCCAGCCCCGCGACGTTTGCTTCGAGCAGTAGCTTTGCGCCGCAGGACACCGTCAGTTTGCCGGCACTGGTCGTTGCGCCGATCCGGTCAAGCCGCAAACCCTGCCTGTCCGCACTCTTTAGGGTGTTGGGATCGTTTGTAGCCACGATCACCAGTCCGGGCAGCTCGCCAAAGAGCCACGAGTCGTCTCGGGGACCCAAACCGAGGTCCATAGGCAGGTCGATCTCAGCGCCCATGCCACGTGACATCAACATCTCGGCCAGGGCGAAAGCGATGCCGCCCTCTGAGACATCGTGAGCCGCCATGATCAGCCCCTTTTCAACCCAGTCAGCGAGGATGTTGCAAAGCGTCTGCTCGGAGCCAAGGGAGGGCGCCACCGGCCTTCCGTCCTCGACGCCATGGACTTCGGCCAGATAGGAGCTGGCCCCAAGCCCTTGCTGGCGGCCCGCATCGCTTCTGTACCAAAGCAGGAAGAGGTCGCAGGGGTGTGCGACGTCCATTCCGATCCTTGCCTCAGCGTCTTCGAGAACGCCCATCATGCCGATCAGTGGAGTCGGGAGAACCTCGCCCAGGTCGCTTTCGTTGTAGAAACTCACGTTGCCGCTGACAACGGGAGTCCCCAGGGTCTCTGCAGCGTCCGCTATGCCCTTGACGGCCCGCTCGAACTGCCAGTAGACGTGGGGTTGCTTTGGGCTCCCAAAGTTGAGGCCGTCCGTGATTGCCCGGGGTCTGGCACCGGTACAAGCGACGTTGCGCGCTGCTTCAGCGACGGCGAGCTGGCCGCCGACGTAAGGATCGAAGTACACCCACCGGGCATTCCCGTCAATCTTGAGGGAGACGCCTCGCTTCGTCCCTCGTAAGGCGAGGACGGCGGCGTCGCCTGCGCCTGAAACAAGCGTAGTCTGGGTTTGCACCTGTTGGTCGTATTGCTGGAAAACCCACCTCTTGGATGCAAGGCTCGGCGCTGAGAGCAACGTTCGTAGCGCCTGCTCAGGGTCGGCGACAGGCACATCGTCAAGTGTAAAGTCGGTGGCTTGCCGAAAATACGGAGGCTCTTCGATGGGTAGACGATAAGTCGGGCAAGCATCGGTGAAAGCCTTGCTCGGCGCGTCTACCTCCACCTTTCCATGGCGCCAGACTCTCACATGGCCATCGCCCGTCACTCGACCGATGACGACGGCATGGAGGCCCCATTTCTTGAAGACCGCGATCACCTCGTGTTCTCTCCCTTGGTGGGCGACGCAGAGCATTCGCTCCTGACTTTCGCTCAACATCAGCTCATAGGCGGACATCGAGGTGTCGCGCATGGGCACTAGGTCAAGATCGATCTCCATGCCGACTCCGCCCTTGCTCGACATTTCGGTGGTGGAACAGGTAAGTCCCGCCGCACCCATGTCCTGGATGGACTGAATGGCCCCGGTCTGCAGGGCCTCCAGCGTGGCTTCGATCAAGAGTTTTTCAGCAAAGGGGTCGCCGATCTGAACGTTCGGACGCTTCGCGTCGGAATCTTCGCCAAGAACCTCACTGGCGAAACTTGCTCCGTGGATGCCGTCCTTGCCAGTGGACGATCCAAGGTAGATCACGGGGTTTCCTAACCCGGCGGCGCCAGCGGTCGTGACCTCCTCGGTCTTGACCAATCCGACACACATGGCGTTCACGAGCGGGTTGCCAGAGTAGCGCGGGTGGAAGGCGACCTCTCCGGCGACCGTCGGCACACCGACGCAGTTCCCGTAGCCAGCGATTCCTGCGACGACGTGCTCGAACAGGTATCGGTTCCGCTGAACGACCTCGCCGTCACCGTTGATCGGGCCAAACCGCAAAGAATTGAGGCATGCGACCGGGCGAGCCCCCATGGTGAAGATGTCGCGAATGATCCCACCGACGCCCGTCGCCGCCCCCTGGTACGGTTCGACCGCCGAAGGGTGGTTGTGGGACTCGACCTTCATCGCAATCCCGAGGCCGTCGCCGATGGGAACGATCCCAGCGTTCTCCAGGCCGTCGCCCTCGACTGCCTCCTTGTACTTCTTGAAGGAGGCCAAGACCTCCTTCGAGCACTTGTAGGAGCAGTGCTCGCTCCACTGGACTGAGAACATTCCAAGCTCCGTCTGGCTCGGATCCCGGCCCAAGAGTCCACAGATCAGGTCGTATTCCTCGCGCGTGAGACCAAGCGAGAGGTATACGTCTGGCGTGATGGTGGGCATTGCCCGCAGTATAACCACGGCTTGCCTGGCCCTCCTGGTTCTCGCCGGATGCGGAGACCGGGGGCAATGGGTCGGCGACTGGAAGGGACGCAGGGCGCTTGCCGTGCCGCCTGGAGAAGACCCCTACGTCGGCGAGTCGTTGGCTGTCGTCAAGCTCTCCATTCTCAACGATGGGCACGTGAAACTGACAGAGGAGTCCATTGGCAAACAAGGAAGCATGGCGATCTCTGGCAACACTGCGACCATCACTGTCGAGACGGCCCTCGACAGACCTATTGGGAACCTGGGCAAAGAGGGCGAGGCGCTCGGTGGGCAGAGGAACCTGACGCTGAACAAGGACGGGACGATCACCTTTGCGCGGCCCGGCCTGGAAGACGTCGTCCTAAAGAGGATCCAAACAGCGGCGCCTTGAAGAAACGCGACCCTTGGGCCTGTAGGCACCAAGGGTCTCGACGCTTCTTGTCTCCATCGGCCCCTCGGGCGTCCGGGTGAACTACGTTTTAGGCAGCTCGTCTCACGTCCGCTGTGTCCGTCCTTCCGCCTTCTGCGACGGTCAGGAGGACTGGCACGGTGCTGTAGGTGTCTTCTTGCACCTTCAGCGCTGATTTCGCGGTCACGAAGTAAAACATCGCAGCTGCGAGGACGTAGCCGATCATGAATGCGGCCAATAGCACGTCGTTCATTATTGGAGCAATGCTCCTTTTCCTGAAGACAAGACTTCTACTGGTTTTGAGCCCCGCAATTCTAATGGAAATTCAGCATTGCAAGGTTATTCGACGGTTGTTGTCGTGTGGGGAAGGTGCCCAAAGATGCACTCCCTCAGTCCTTTGACGCGCTCGCTGATGAGTTCTGCGTCGCGCTGGAAATAGATCGGCACCCACACCGCGTCTTGGAGAACGACGTCCTCTGCCTGGGCATAGACGGGCAGGCTCTGGTCAATGTCAGCAATGCTGTCCGCCTGTTTGCACAACTGGTCGAAGACCGGGTTGTCGTATCCAAGCTTGTTCTCGGGGCCCCAAGTCGCCAGCATATGGCTCAGGAAGTTCTCGGCGTCAGCGTAGTCGGCAGCCCATCGCATGTGATAGAAGGTCTGCTGCTTTGCATTGAACTTCGTCAGATAGGCGAGCCATTCCATTGACTGGAGTTTCACATCGACACCGAGGTTGTTCTTGATATCTTGTGCGACGGCTTCGGCGACAATCTTGATGTCCGGCCTGTTCTCGCGGAAGGTCAACGTCAGGGCCGGTAGGCCGGCGCCCTTGGCGTGACCGGCCTGGGCGAGGAGGGCACGCGCCGCGTCCGGGTCGTACTTGAAGCTCTTGGCGTCTTTCCTGTCGCCGCCGGGAACACCGGGAGGCACGATGGAGTTCGCCATTGTGTTCGCACCACCGAGAAGCTCGTTGCAGATGCGCTCTTTGTTGATCGCCATCGCAAAGGCTTGTCGCACGCGCTTGTCTTTGAAGGGCGCGTACATCAGCTGGTTCATTCCCACATAAAAGATCGATGGCCTGGGATAGAAGTGGAGCTGCTGTCGCAGCGCCGAATCCTTGTTGATGGCGTCAAGGTCTTGCCTTTCCAACTGCACGAGGTCGATTTCGCCCTGTTTAAACTTGTTCAGCCTTGTCACCGCGTCGCCGAGAATCGGTCGCTCAATGGTCTTGAGCTTGGGTGCGCCGTCGTGATAGTCAGCGTTCGCCTCAAGGACGAGCAATTGGTCCTTCAAGTAGGACTTCACCTTGAACGGGCCACAACCGATCATTTTCGCGGGGTCACTGACGGGCTTGTCCATGTCGAAGCACTCCTTGGGCAAGACGGCTGCGCAGAGATAGGTCAGCTTGCCAAGAAACGCTCGGTTTGGTGCCTTGATCGTGATGGACACGGTCTGGGGATCGACGACCTTCACGCCAGCCACATCCTGGGCCTTGCCAGCGAACTTCTCGCTGAATCCGACGATATCGCTCAAATACGCGTCCGAGATCGGGCTCGCGAGCTTCGGGTTCGCCGACCTCTCGAAGCTCCACTTCACGTCGTCGGCGGTAACGGCCCTACCGTTGTGGAAGGTCGCCTTCTTCAAGTGGAAGGTGTAAGTCTTGCCGTCCGGGCTGGCCTCCCATTTCTCGGCCAAGTAGCCGGTCGGCCTGCTCTCGGTGGACCATCCAACGAGCCCTTCGTAAACCTGTTGAAGCGCGTCGATGGTATCGCCGTCCTGGACGGTGTGGGGATCCATCGTTGTCGGCGTCGTCGGAATCGGATAACGGAAGACACCGGCGACTTGCTGCGCTTTCGTCGCTTGCTGGGAGAACTTGCCCGGGCCACAGGAGACGGCGAGCAAGAGGGAGGCACCGACGAACGCGAGGCCGATGGGTCGCATGGTGCCCAGAGTTTAGCCGAGGTCAGGGCTCGGTTTCTCGCTCAGCGTCTGGACGAACGACTCATTCGCCGGGAGCCGGTGCTCCAAGGCGCTGCGCCAGAACGCGAAAAGAGTCCGAGCGCACTCGTCCGCCCGTTTGAGATGGGCGGGAGGCTGATCCAGGTCGACGATCTTCCGCAAAGCGATGAGCGCCTCCGCAGACACGCGAAACCGGTCTTCGTACCGCAGCGACTCGGACTCTCGCACGTGCCCGCCCGCGAAGGGCGAGACCCAAGCGGGGTTCTCCGAGAGTTGTCCGCCCGAGACCGCGCTCACTGTCCAATCGGGATGAACCCCCTCGAGGTCAAGCAGCCTGGCCTGCGCCCAAACAAAGGTCGGCACGAGTGGAGCGCCATGGTCGAGAGCGCCGAGGGCTTGGCCGAGCAGGTCGTAGACCTCCGGCGCTGGGCTCTCGTAGGGAACCCCGACAGCTACGAGCTCCGCAAGTGCGAGCGCCGCAAGGGTGAGGTCGTAGTCGAGGCGGATGCGGGGGAACGACGTCGCTGGCTGAACCTGCGTAACGAAGCGTCTCAGCTTCCCTTCCGCCCACGTGAATGTTGCGCGCACGAGCGGCTCGCTGGATCCGGCAAGCCTGGAGCCCGACTTGCGGGCACCCTTGGCGACCACGTCGAGCTTTCCAAGAGTAGGAGTGAACAGCGTCAGGCGGCGGTCGGCTTCGCCAGAATCGCTCCGGCGAAGCACGATCGCTTCCGACGAGACCTCAGCGGCCACTGAGATGCTGCAGGCTGGTCACCCATTCGATCCAGATGTAGAACATCCGGTCGATGACCAGCGCGAAGCGCGCCATGACGGTGCTGCCGAAGATGGCGCCGAAGCCGATCATCAGCATCCACCGACCCATCCGGTTGAACCCGGCCAAGAATTTCGTCTTGAGCTCAAAGCTGTAGATGAAGTAAGTGAACGCGGCTAGCAGCGTGACCACGAAGATCAAGTTGTTCAGTGCTTGGCTCGGATAGATGTTCGAGTTGATCAGTGCGATCTGCTCGGGCGTATATCCGGCACCCGTGGTGACGGGCTTGACGAACGAGCTCCAAGTCGTCGGGAACACCGGCTGCATCGAAGCATAGAGCTGTGGTCCATACGTCTGCCACCAGATCTGGACTTGCTGGCCCGCCCAGAGCCCAAGGATGATCCCGATGGGCACTCGGCTCAGCCAGTTGTGCTTCTTGCTGAAGACAAAGTAGCCGAGCAAGCCGATCGGCAGGAGAACGATATAAACCCAATAACCGGGAGTGGCCGGCAAATGGGTCTTGTCGTCCAGTTGGCCGACCATTTTGAGCCACCACTGCGGATACAGCGTCTCCTTCCACAGCGCGACCATGGCGTAGCCGGCGGCCAAGCCAAGGAAGATGTGCTCGAAGAACCGGAAGAACTTCGTCTCCTTGTAGAGCACGCTGTACAAGCCGATTGTGGCGAGCACGCCGCAGGACAACTTGATGAAGTTGAACAGGTCGATGGACTGTTGGTTGACCATTTACGAAGCCCTCTCTGCCTTGCGGCCCAGGAACATGCCCACGTTGCCAAGGATGACCGCGATGATCAGCAACAAGATGGCAAAGTGGAACGACAGGTAGTAGAGCGAGCCGCGCGCAAAGGTCTTGCCCTCAGTGACAGGTTCGGCTGATTTGTCCTCCTTTCCGGCCCAGGGCACCTCGATCCTTCCGTTCTTGTTTGGATCGGGGTGGTTCAGGCCGTACTTCATCATGTACTCCATGTCGTACACGCCTTTCAGCCCGATCGCCACGCCTTTGATCTGGCCAGCTTGGTACCAGGGGAGCGCGCTCGGCCCAATGACGCCGGTGCACATGACGGCAAGATTGGTCCGCTCGTTCAGCCTCTCCACAGCACGGTCGACCGTGCTCGAAGCCGTCACGATCATGTAGAGCCCTGCATCGCCCACGGTTTGAACTTTGCTCAGGACGGGCGATTCGAAGGCAGGGCGGTCGGAACCCGTGTTGGGATCCTTGACCCGCCGGGAAGCAAAGGCTTTGCGCACGTCGAACGCGATGGCGTTCAAAGTGCCTTCCGCGTTCGGGAAGTAGGCAAGGTCGACGTAGTCGTCCCAAGTCTTGTACTCGGTGAGCCCTGCCTCTTTGCGTTCCAGGTTGATGTTACGAATGACCTCGCGATAAACGCCTGGCGCCTGAGCGTCGCCCACGGAGTAGACGACGAACTTGATCTTTCGGGACATCAGGATGCGCAAGAGCGCTTCCATGTGGCCGGCATTCTCGCCTCGGGTCGAGACGGTCCAGTCGGACTGGAGGAAGACTGTCTTGTCCTGAGGAATGGTCATGAGGCGGTAGTACAGCGCCTTGGTGTAGGCGTCGGGCTCCACGGGCAGGTCGGTCTTGATGAAGAGCGGGACCGTTGTGAAGACCACCAGGATCGCGTAAAGGATCCGGCGGTCCAGGTTCTGCATCCTTTCGAGGAAGGTCGGCTTGGTGTCGCTCATACCGTGACACCTCCCTTCTCAAGGCCCAGCCAGAGCCGAAGCCCCATGGCGAGGGCGCCGAGGCCGATGCCGAAGTCGACAGCGCGAAGGGCTGGCACCTGCAACGTGTTCCGCAACCAACCGGCCGCGCTTGTTATCTTCAGATTGTTGAGGTAGCCCGCCTCGTTGATCTCTGGGTTGGCGAGGGGGATATGCATGCCAGCAGCCATGTTCGCGACGCCGTGGTTCCAAGCGAAGACGATGCCGCCGAGCAAGCTGATCATCAAGATGAGCGCGCTGGCCATGAGCACGGTCGCCTCGACAGACCTGATCCGGAACGCCCGATACGCCGCGGAAAGGATGAAGAAGGCGATCATCGAGAACATCGCCGAGTCCATTTGCTGGAGAAATCCATCGAAGAGCAAGTTCTGGGCGAAGTTGATGGGCGTCCAATTGACCATCTCTTGGAGCTTGCCTTCCTTGCCCGCGACAGAGAACTCGCGCATGTACCAATCCATGTAGCCGACCAGAGTGATCGCCAGCATGGAAACGATGAGCACAATGCTGAACGGGCTGTCGGCTTGTCTCTTGACGATCTTCGAGAGGTGGATACGGAGCAGCGAGTAGATGCCTAGTCCGAGCAGGATCGTCGTCAAGATGTTGCTGACGTCGGCCACCCTGGGCTGAATATCGTTCAGAAGGAAGCCAATGCCTTCAATGCCATCGCGCGGAAGCGTGTTCGGCTCTCGGCTCACTGGTTGTGGCCAGATCCAAAGGGCGACATAGAACGCACCTGCAATGAAGGTGAAGAACCAGACGACCGGTCGCCGCACACGAGTGGGCGCGTTCATGAGGAACGCCACGATGCCGCAACAGAGCAACAGGGTCACGCCGATCTTCAGCCACAGCTCCCCAGAGAGCGGCGGAACCCGCCAGAAATTGTAAGTGGGCACCTGGGCCAACAGATTAATCACTGCTCACCTCCTCCTGCTTCCTTCGGAGCGTCAGGGTCAGGTTGCCTTGTGACCGTCAAGTCTTCCTTGGTGAAGAGCGGGTTGAACGCGCGGTAGAGGCCAGTGTCCTCGGGAGAGGCTAGTTCGGTTTTGCCGTCGTCGTTCTTCTTCCACGTCTCCGCCGTCGAGAACGTCTTCTTTTGGTCTTCGGTCAACTTATTCCAATCTTCTTCACTCGCGTCCTTGAGTGTCATGCGGTGGGTGTCGGTCATTTGGCCCCGCTGGTAGCTGTTCACCCAAAAGCCGAGGAAGACGGTCGCGGCCATGAGGATTTTCGCCCAGTCTTGACCGACCAGACTTCCGACCAAGATCGGCTGCCGGGTGAGGTAGGCGCTCGCTGCGTAAAACTCGTCGCCGATCAAGACGTAGTCACAAGCTGCGATGAAGAAGGGGGTCTGCGACTTTTCAGTCGAGCCGGCGACTTGGATGGCACCAACGCCGTTCGCGGTCTCGGCGAAAATCAGGGACTCGGCAAAGAACTCTCCTAGAAAGAACGCGGCGGCGACCTTCTCGCGGAGGATGAGGCCACTGACGCCAGCGGCAAAGGCGAACTGGCGGTCGGTCACGAACCGTACTGAGTCCGTGTCGTAACGCTCTTCTAAGCCTTGTTGCTGATAGACGTCGCGGATGACCTCTTGGGCAACGGTGTAGACGGCGGCGTTCGCCACGCACAGTCGTATCGGGGTCGAGAACTGCGCCGCAGTCTTCGTGACGTGGGCGAAGATGTTGACCGCTTGGACCGAGATCGCGTTCAGGTCGCCGACGCCGGGAACCATGAGGACGGGTCGGCCCATTTCGGTTGCGCGGCCGATCGCGTCGTCGATCGCGTTCAGGCCGGGAATGCGCCGAATGAAGAGATCCTTGCGTTTCTTTTCCGAGCGGTAGATGTTGAACAGGATGAAGAACACGAGCAGTAACGTGTAAACCATCCCGACCCATGCTGTGTCATGCCATTGCATCGAGGTTGTCAGACCCTCCTTTGGGTTCTTCTCGTAGGAACTCCAGCCGCTTGATCAAGTCCTCCACGGACTGTCTGTCCCCCGCGAGCTGGCTATAGTCGTCGACGTTGCCGATGCCCACGAACGGGATCAGGAACGGAGAGAAGACGACAAGGGACTGGGAGGCGAGGCCGGCGAGCGGCTTATGCATCTCGAGGAAGAGGATCGCTGGGGTCTCCATCCGGCGCTTGTGGACGGCTTGCGCCACCTTCTCCACAAGCTCCGCTTTCTTCTCTTGGTTCAGAGGTTCGTTCCAGAGACCTTGCATCGCTTTCCCAGAGTGCGCGTATTTTGCCCAATACTTGGGCTTCATTGCCCGTGTATCGCAGAAACAGACCGCGGAAGGCGTCCATTCGGTTCGGTTCATCGAACGGACTGAGCCTAACGCCACCGGCTTGTGGGATCAGACGCTTGACCTCCTCCCAACGGATCGAAGACTTTGAGAAACCGATCTTCTGCGACGCCTCGTTTTCGTCGAGCCGGTATTTGACGGGCAAGAAGAGCTCGGCAGTCGAGAGGAAGACCACCGCGATCCCAATGAGGGCGAAGAGGACGTGGTGAAGGATTGTCAGCCCGCCCAGGCCTGCCAGGAGCATGAAGGCGACGGCCACGAATCTTCGACTGGGATCCTTCTCCCAGGCGCGATACTGCCACTCCATCGGCGGCTTTGACTGGGGAACCTGCACAGCTCTACCGGCAGACCTGCTTGGCGATCACCATCCGCTGGATCTCGCTGCAGCCCTCGCCGATCTCGGTCAGCTTCGCGTCGCGCCAGAGCTTTTCGGCCAAGTACTCGAACGTCATCCCGCGGCCACCGTGGATCTGGATGCCTCGGTTGGTGACGCGGCAACTGGTCTCGCTCGCATAGAGCTTGGCCATACTCGCCGCTTTGGTGACGTTCTCGCCCCGGTCGAACATCTCGGCGCCCTTCTGCACCAGCAAGCGGGCCGCTTCGATCTCCATCTCGCTGTCCGCGATCATGTTCTGCACGCTTTGCATATCGCAAAGGCGGCGGTTGAACTGCTCCCGCTGCATGGAGTACTTCACAGCGATCTCGTGAGCTTTCTCGGCGATGCCAAGGGCCATCGCGCCGATGCCCAGGCGGCCCCGGTAGAGGAAGCCGATCGCCTGCTCGAACGTGCAGGGAGTGTGCCAGCCGATCGCGTCTTTCATCGTGAACTGGCTGGTCCAGGAAGCGCGGACTCCGATCGTCGGGATGCGCTCTCCGAGCCGGAAGCCAGGCTGGTCAGTCTCCATCAGAAAGGCGCTGAGCTCGGTCTCGCCGGTGCGGGCGATGATGATAATAAGGTCGGCCCGGCCACCGTTGGTGATAAACATCTTCTCGCCATTCAGCCGGTAGTAACCCTGCTTGTCCTCCATCGGGGTGGCCGCGGTCCTGACGCGGCGGGCGTCGGAACCAGCGTCAGGCTCGGTGAGGCCCCAAGCCATCTCGATCTCGCCGTTCATCGCCTTGGCCAAGTACTTCTCGCGCTGCTCGTCGGTCGAGAGGGTGACCAGATGGGGGATGCATAGAGCGTTCAGGGCCGCGATGTTCATGCTGAGCGCGGGGTCGCCTTGGGCCAGCATGCGGCAGGCCTCACAGTAGGCCACGCAACTGTAGCCAGCGCCTCCAAACTCCTTGGGCACGGTCATGCGCAGCAGGTCGCGCTTGGCGCACTCACGGAAGATTTCGTCGGGTAGCCGGTCCTTCTCCCATTCGCGGGTGTTGGGCAGGACGTATGAGTCGACGAACTCGCGCACTCCGGCGAGGAACTTCGCTTCCTCCTCTGGAGTGGCCATGGTGGACTTGGGCTCTGTGATCACGGCGTTGGGATCCTCGGGACAGGTTGAATTATGGCGGGATTCCGGCTGAGCACGACCAGACCAGGACGGTAGGCGCTCCAGCACAATTGCCTGAAACGGCGCGGGCTCCCTTTGAACTCGCTGAAGATGAGCCATACCTTAGAGCCGCTTCCGTATAATGACGTGCGTCACCTTGTTTGGCTCTAGGTTCAAAATGGCAGTCTTCCGTATTCCCCTCCTCGTCTTCGCCGCTTCCGCAAGTGTCTGCGCCCTTTCTCAGATCGGCGTCAAGGGCTGGGCCGGCTACGGTGGCAACGCCCAGCATTCCGCCCCCTGTCCAGTCCGCACGCAAGACATGTTGCGCATTCGATGGTCGACCCCGGTCGATCTGAATCCTCCCTACTCGGGCAACTCCCTGCTCGCGCACTACGGCTCGCCGATGGTGACGCCCATGAACACGCTCATCTTGGCGGTCAAAACAGGCGCAAGCGATGGGTTCAAGGTCGAAGCGCGATCGGGATACAACGGCCAGCTTGTCTGGACCCAGGTCACAGACTATTCCCTGCCCGACTACAACTGGGTTCCTCCCTGTGGCCCAACGCTGGTCGGTGGTACGAAGGTGGCCTACCCCGGCGCGGGCGGAACCATTTACATCCGGGACAATGCGGACTCGGCCAGCGGTACGACCACGCAGTACTGCTTCTACGGCATGGACGACTACATCGCCAACAAAGCTGAGATGGATCTCAAGGTCAAGATCTGCACGCCACTCACTGCCGATGCGCAGGGCAACATCTACTTCGGCTATGTGGCGGCAGGCAACTCGCTCGACGTTCTCGCCGGCATCGCCAAAATTGCTTCCGACGGAACGGGGATCTGGAAGTCCGCGCCTCTTGCTTCTGGGGACCAGGCTGCCGACCGACCGGTCATGAACTGCGCTCCCGCGATCAGCAACGATGGGAGCGAGGTTTACATGGCGTTCACCAACAACGTGCTCGCCGGCATGTCCACCGCAGACCTCACGAACATGCACCACGGCTATCCCGTAGATCCCAAAACCCTGAACGGCGGCTTCTTCAGCGACACCGCGACCAGTTCCCCGACGGTCGGTCCTGACGGGGACGTCTACATGGGCGGGTTTGAAAACCCCTTCGGCTACACCCACTACCGGGGCTACCTCTACCACTTTTCGAACACGCTGGCAACTAAGAACTACGTCGGTGCCTTTGGCTGGGACGATACGGTGGCAATTGTCCCTGCGGGCCTGGTTCCCAGCTACCAAGGCACTTCCACGTACCTGCTGATGACCAAGTACAACAACTACCTGGAGGGCGGAGGGAACGGGTTCAACAAGATCGGCATTCTCGACCCCAACGATTTCCAAATGGATCCCATCGACCAGACCAACACGATGAAGGAGATCCTGACCAAGGTCGGGCCGACCCAAGACCCGCGAGGCGGCTACGTCGAGTGGTGCATCAATACGGCCGCGGTCGACCCATGGCGAAAGGTGGTCATTGTCAACAGCGAGGATGGCAAGTGCTACCGCTGGAACCTGGAAACCGACACACTGTCGAACGCCACGACCCTGACCGGTGGGATCGGTGAAGCCTACACCCCTGTCGCGGTGGGGCCAGACGGAACCTGCTACGCAATCAACAACGCCCAACTCTTCGCAGTTGGCGACAACGCCGAGCTGCCAACGAGCTTGCAGATGATCCGGGGCACCCTCAACAGCGGAAGTGTCTTCGACGTCATGTACTCGGATCGGTTTTCGATTCAAACCACGGCTTCGACCCAGAACAACACAAACGACCTGCCGTTGCAGGTCGAGGTGGCGACCACGGCTTTCAGCAAGCTCCCCCTCAACACCGCGAGCCTCCAATTCGAGGTCAAGATGAACGGGGTGGTGGGAGACGTTACTCAGGTCATCGAGTTCTTCAACTACCAGACGAACTCGTTCGAAACGGTCAGCACCCGTACGGGAGGTAATTCGCTGGAAGACACGGTTGTTACGATCTCGAGCAACGCGAGTCGGTTTGTGAACCAAACCAATAAGGCCATGAAGGCGCGCGTCTGTCTGCGGAACAACAAGTTGCCGACGGCGAGGGTCCTGAAGGCTGGATTCGGCTTGATGCAGTGGACGGTCAACCCGTAAAACGTCCCTCGTTCGAGCCAGGGCACGCCTCCATAATGCCGGTATGAGTCTTGGACGGTGGTTGCCCCTTTTCGGTCTCGTGGCCCTCGGTCTCGCCGGGTGTGCGCCGAAACCGACCGCAACGGAGCAACCGGCAGCGAAGTCGGCGGATCCGGGGCGTGCCCTCACCGTGCTGCAGCAGAACCAGGAGGCCATGGCTGCGCTGAAATCGTACCAAGCGCAATGCGTGACGAAAGTCGAGAAGGAAGGCGAGCCAACGAGTTATTTGTATTCGTTGCTCGCGGCGGAAAAGCCGAACAAAATGCGCTACGACGCCTGGCCGATGAAGTCTCCACCGACCGGATCCAGGCCCACTGAAGTGGCATACGTGACGATCGCAACGGACGGCAAAGACCAGTACAACCAGTTCGGCAAGGAGTACATGAAGACCTCCAACGCCGGGGCGGAGTCACTCAGCACCTTTGAAGAGCCGTGGGTCGGCTTCTTCACGAAGAGCCAGTCGATCTTGGGACGGATGGACCAGATCCGAGAAGGCGGCGGCTCATCGGAAGCGACGATTGGGGCGGACGAAACGGTGGATGGAACGCCCTGTGACGTTGTCACAGTCACGGACAAAGCCACAAACGGCGAAGTTACCCAGGAGGTCACCAAAACCTACTGGATCGGCAAGAATGACCACCTCGTCCGAAAACAGGCCGTTAACGTGAAGAGCACCGGGCCCGGCGACAAAGCACCGAAGTCACTCCAAGCGATGGCGACGATCAGCCAAATCGTTGCCGACAAAGAGCTGCAAGGACAGGCCTTTTCCTACGCTCCTCCGACCGGCGTGACCTTGAGAAAGCCGGACGCGGGCAGGCCCCCTGTACTCGCAAACGGTAGCTCGGCGCCGGACTTCACGGTCCAGGACGCACAAGGCAAGCCCGTCAGACTCAGCGGGTTCCGGGGCAAGGTCGTGGTGATCGACTTTTGGGCGAGTTGGTGCGGGCCGTGCAAGGAATCAATGCCCCACACTCAGAGCGTCGCAAAGAAGCTTGCTGCAGAGGGCCTGCCAGTGGTCGTACTCGCTGTCGACGATGGGGAGGACAGGGGCGGTTTCGACGCCTGGCTCAAAGACAATTCCGCTCTGTACCCGAACCTGGTTTTCCTCCATTCGACGGAAGAGATCAGCCATCGGCTCTACAGAGTGACAGGAATCCCGACCCAATTCATCTTGGACAAGGCCGGGATTGTTCGTAAGTCGTTTGTCGGTTTTGGTGGCCCGACCGATGACCTTGAAAAGGCCGTACGGTCGGCGTTGGCCGGTTAGGCTCGGACGAACTGGTAGTACTTCTTACCACCCTTGTAGACCGTTTTTCGTTTGTACCGGTGGCCGTTGTAGTTCACGGAGGACCGGCTGTAGAGCTCGGCTCTCTGGCGCTCCATCCGGTTCGCGCTCTTGCGGTCTTCCTCGTACCGCCACGCGGAGTACAGCGCTCCGACCGTACCGAGAGTGGTGACAGTGCCGTTCTTGCCGATGATGCCGAGCACAGCGGCGGCTGCGGAAGCGATACCGATGTTCTTCCACTCGTCCTTCTTCTGGTTGCGATGGCGGACGGAGTCGCGACTCTGTGGCATCGCATAAGAGATGGTCGGAGCCGCGAGCGATACGCTCAGCGCCAGTAAGACCGCGTTCCTCAAAGTGTTCTTCATGGGACCAACCTTGCTTCCCCTGCAAGGCTAGACGCCGAATTTCACGCGACGGTACGCGTACCTACAGAGCCCAATGACGGTTGCGAAGGACTTAGCTGGTCGCTTGCTTGACGACGCTCTTAAAGGCCTCGAAATCTGCGATCGCGAGTTCGCTCAGCATTTTGCGGTCCACCTGCATGCCTTTTTGGGTCATGCCATGGATGAGTGCGCTGTACTTCGTTCCGCAGATGCGGCAACCGGCGCTGATGCGGGCGATCCAAAGACGGCGGAAATCGCGCTTGCGGCGGCGGCGGTCTCGAAAAGCGTACTGGCCGCTCTTCATGACCTGTTCGTGGGCGTTCTTAAAGACGTTTCGCTTGCGCTGGAAATAGCCCTTGGCCTGGGCAAGCACCTTTCGGTGCCGCTTCTGGCGCATGATGCCGCGTTTGACTCTTGCCATTTGTTTTCCTCAGTTTCCTTCTTTGACCGGTTCCCTGCCCCGAGCTCGTCGGGACGGTGGCGGTATGAGTGTCAGGGGAGCCTTGGCTCCGGGTTAATCCGTCAGAGGGCGAGCAACCGCCGGACGCGCTTGGCTTCCGTCGGGCTCAGTTCTGCTTCTTGATCCAGTCTGCGCTTTTGGCCGCCAGACTTGTGGAAGAACATGTGGTTGTTGTAGGACTTGCGCCGCATGATCTTCCCGGTGCCAGAGATCTTAAACCTCTTGGCCGCCGTCTTGCAGGTCTTTAGCTTCGCTGTCTTTTTTGCTTTCAACTTTGCCTTCCTTTTTGACCGCACCCACGACGGGGTTGATCACGACCACCATTTCGCGTCCAGAGAGCGTAGGCTCTTTGTCGGCTTTGCCGAACTCGGCAAGCTCCTCCACGACATGAAGGATCTTGTTCTTGCCGACATCGGGGTACTTGAGTTCCCTCTGGCGGAACCTGCAGACCACTCTGACCTTGTCCCCGGCGGTCAAGAACTTCTTGGCGCGACCGATGAGGGTCTGAATGTCGTGTTCCGCGATGTTCGGACTCAGTTTTATACCCTTTACGTCTTGGCCTTTAGGCTTCTTGTCCTTTTTTAGCTTCGACTGCTCGTACTTGTGCTTGCCGTAATCGACGATCTTGACAACGGCCGGATCGGCTTTTTCAGCCACAAGGACAAGGTCAAGGCCGGACTCGCGGGCTTTTTCGACCGCGGACCGGCTGGTCATCACTCCCAACTGGGAGCCGTCCGATCCGATAACACGTACGTTTTCAAAGCGGTAAAGCCGCTCGTTGATGTCGGGCAAGGGTTCGCGCCGCGGGCGGCGCATCGGCATACGGCCTATTCGACTTCACCTCGAGAGTTGCTGGTCACCATCTATCGAGTCTCAGTATAGCTTCGGTCGATGGTGGGGCGCAATGGAGCCGGGAGCCTAGGGCCTCGACTTGAGGGGCACGAAGTGGGCTTCGCCCCCAGTGACCGACCCGTCCGGTCCAGAGCCGTCGTCAGGGTCGCCCAGCGCAGGCTCCCAACCCTCTTCGCCGCTCGCTTGAGCTGGCGGGGACACCTGGATGACGGGAGGTTTGACTTCTTGTCGGCGCTGGATGGGTCGCACGGGCGCAACGACCGCGTTGTTCGTCGCGTTGGACTGGATTTCCCAGGCGGCCAATGCGAAGGCGGTCGCCATCAGCAGGAGCGCGAGGATGGCGCCAGCAGTCAACCGGGCGATTTCGTCCGAGACTGGGGGCGGATCCGACGACAGATGGCGCATACCTACTCTTGGACGCCATATTTGACCGCAAGGACGATGGCGTTGGGCCCCAATCGTAGGAAAACTTAATGCGATCCCGCCCGAAGCGCTTGACACCGGCCGCAGAACTGCGAAATACTATACGTACGTCTACTAATAGACTGAACGGAGACGAGATGAACTATCAACAGCAGATGATCGACAGCACGCAAAAGGCGGCTGACGAAGCTTTCAAGTACGCGAAAGCGGTACCTGGCGACAAAGTCTCATGGAGCCCGCTCGACAGCGGACGCTCCGTGCTCGACCAGTGCCGCGAGATGGCAATGTGCCCAGGGTGGGCGTTCGACATCATCGAAGGCAAAGAGCAGCCTGAGTGGAACGAGGAGACGATGGCGGCGATCAAAGCCGAACAAGAGCAATGGAAGTCGGTCGAGGACTGTCAGGCGGAGTGCAATCGTCGGCTCGGAAAGCTGTTCGAACTGTACCGAGGGATCAGTGACGACAGGCTAAAGGAGACAAAGTGGCTTCCCTACGATGGAGGACGGGACTTCACGGTCGCAGAGATGATGGACTACCCGCGTTGGAACTTCAACTACCACTTGGGGCAGATCGCTTACGTGCAAACGCTGTACGGCGACAAGGACATGCATTAAGGGTTTGGCCCGGTCAGCCGGGCCAACCCAGTTCACGCCGGGCAGGGCTCCGACGGTAAGATAGCGCCACCTCTGGAGGCTTGAGTCCAGCCAGAGGCTTCGGAGCAAGGATGGTCCAGAACCCCCGCAATGTCGTCGTGATCGGTGCCGGCACCATGGGTAGCGGCATTGCAGCCCACTTGGCGAACCTTGGCCTCGAGGTCACGTTACTGGATATCTCGGACGAGTCTGTCCGGGCTGCGTTCGAGCGGGCGAAGAAGGCCCGTCCCCCCCACTTTTACGTGCCGGAGACGGCGGAATCCGTCCGGACAGGCTCGATCGATATCGACGTCTACCGCATCAAGGACGCCGACTGGGTGTGCGAGGCGATCGCGGAGAAGCCGGAGGCAAAGAAGGCCCTCTTTGCCTTGATTGAGCCGATGCTGAGGGACGACGCCTTCGTCTCGACCAATACAAGCGGCCTTCAAATCGGCCTTCTGTGCGAGGGGAGGAGTGAGTCGTTCCGGCGACGGTTCCTCGGCACCCATTTCTTCAACCCACCGCGCTACCTCAAGCTGCTTGAGTTGATCCCGACGCCAGACACAGATCCCCAAGTGGTCACGGCCATGTCCCGCTTCCTGGAGGACGGGTGCGCGCGCCGCGTCGTGGTCGCCAAGGACACCCCGGGCTTTATCGCGAACCGGTATGGCATGTGGTGCATGTACCACGCTGTCCATTGCACCGAACGGCTTGGCCTGACTATCGAACAGGTCGATGCCATAACTGGCCCGTTCCTGGGTCGCCCGCGGTCGGGGAGCTTCAGGCTGAACGACCTGGTCGGCCTCGATATCATGCAAGACATCGCTTCGAACTTGACGGCTCGATGCCCCGACGACCCTTACATCAAGCACCTTCAGGCACCCAAGTCGCTGCAGTACTTGCTCGACAAGGGCTGGATCGGGGAAAAGGCTGGGCAGGGTTATTACCGTCGAGAGGGCAAGGAGCTCATGTCGCTCGACCTGCAGGGCCTCGGATACCGGATGCGGATCGAGCCCGACATCCCTTCTCTCACCGCTCTTTCCAAGAAGCCCCTTGGCGACCGCGTCAGGGAGGGCATGGAGCTTAACGACGACTTGGGCGCCTTCCTGCGCGCCTATGTTCCCTTGACCTTGGAGTACGCGGAGTTCCTCAAGGAGGAGATCAGCCATAACGTTGAGGACTTCGACAGGGTGATGAAATGGGGCTTCGGCTGGGAGGCGGGGCCGTTCGAAATGGCGGATTTGGTCGGCGCTTCGAAGAAATCCCACTACTCGGGAGGCAAGATGCTGGACTTCGGTGGCGAATACGTCGCGGTGAGATCCGAGCCACAGTACCGTGCCATCACCGACTTCCCCGTCACCGAAACCCACGACAACTTCACTGTGCGCGACATGGGTGACGGAGTAAAGGCCGTTTGCACGACGACCAAGATGGGGGTCTTCACGGTCGGCCTCGTTGGAGAACTGAAGTCCTACTTGGAGTCCGGCAAGCTCGAGCGGTTCGTCTTGACGAGCGAGTCTCGGTCGTACTCCGCCGGCTTTGACCTCCAGTTCCTCTTGGACGCGGCCCATGAGAAGCGGCTTGCCGATGTTGATCGCGAGCTTACAAATTTGCAGAGCCTTGGCAGGGTGATCAGCCAGATCCCAAGTGTCGCCGCAGTGTTTGGACACTGCCTCGGAGGCGGGTTTGAAATGGCCACCTCGTGCTCGATCGTCGCTGCCCACCCGGAAACCCAGATCGGTTTGCCAGAGGCCCGTGTCGGATTAGTCCCAGGAGGCGGGGGCGCCGCCCACATGCGACAGAGGCACGGCGCGAGCGCCAAGTCACTTACCGAGGCAGCAAAGACGCTCATCCTTGCGACCGTCTCGACGAACGCAGACGACGCCCGCAAATATGGCTTCCTAAGGCGCAGCGACGTGACGGTGTACCATCCCGACCGCCTCTGGACGGAGGCAAAGAAGCTTGCCTTGAGCGCCGTGGCGACACCTGAGGACAGTTGGTCGCAGGTTGCAGGGCCAGTCGGAGGAATGGTGGACCAGGCTTTCGTCGACCTCTTAAAGAAGGGAGAGATCACGGAACACGACCACGCGATCGGAGAGCATATCAAGCACATCCTTGTGCGCTCAAACACCTTCGAAGAAGCCCTCGACCGCGAGCGCGCTGCCTTCGAAGCCCTCCTGGTCCAAGGACTGACAGTGTCAAGGATCAAGCACATGCTAGAGACGGGCAAGCCCCTTCGGAACTAAGCCTTTCCGACCCGGCTGGCGGATGACCCTCCGGTACTCTTGGCCCTCATGAACGTGCTGGTGCCGATCAAGCGGGTCGTCGACCCCTACGCCCGCGTCAAGCCTCTTCCTGACGGGAGCGGACTCGATGTGGGCTCCGTCAAGTTCGACGTCAATCCCTTCGATGAGATCGCCGTGGAGGAGGCCGTACGCATGAAAGAGGCCGACCCCAGCATTCATGTGACAGTGGTCAGCATCGGGGGAGCCGAGTGCGAGGAGCAATTGAGAAAGGCGCTCGCCTACGGCGCGGACGAAGCGGTCTTAGTCGAAACGAACGACCCAATGGATTCGACGGTGGTGGCAACCGAGCTAGAGGCGGTCGTGCGACAACTGAACCCAGACCTGGTGCTGATGGGCAAGCAAGCGACCGACGACGACTGCAACCAAGCGGGCCAGATGTTGGCCGCCAAGCTCGGTTGGCCCCAAGCCACGTTCGCCTGTAAGATCGAAGTGGGCAGTGGCACCGCCCGTGTGGTCCGTGAGACGGACACCGGTGAAGAAACGCTGGAGATGAACCTGCCGTGTCTGGTCACCACTGACCTCAGGCTCAACGAGCCCCGGTACATTCCTCTGCCTGGCATTGTTCGGGCGCGCACGAAGCCATTGAGCAAGCAACCCAGGGCCACGTCCGCGCAACCCAAGACCAGAGTGACGCGATTGGACTCTCCCCCGCCAAGGCCGGCGGGACGGAAGGTTGGTTCTGTCGACGAGCTCGTGGCGGCGCTCCGCGAGAGGGGTGTCCTTTGAAGTCCCTCTTTGTCGCGTTCGCACCGGGCGAGGCGGAACACGCTGCAGGCTTCTTCGCCACCCTAGGAGGTGACTGGGCGGCAACCGAGGTGCCCCCGGGGCTCGTGGCCGACGCTGCGGCAGCCGCCCTCCGCTCAGCCTCCGAGGGGTTCACGCACATCGCTGCCGTGTCTTCAATGAGGAGCAAGGACGTTCTCGCCAGGCTGGCGGGGCTCCTCGACGCGGCGATGGTGACCGACGCGGTCTCCATCAATTCGCCGACCTCGTTCGTTCGACCGATCATCGCCGGAACGGTACTCGCGACGGTCGAAACCATGGCGCAGCCGGTTGTTGTGACTTTCCGGCCGAGCGGCTTTTCCGGCGACTCGGCTCCGGGCCAAATGGTCTCTTTGCCGACCCCTCCAGAAGGGCAGGCGAAGCGGACTGCAGAAAACGTGCGAGGCGGGAGCAGACCGGATTTGAGTCAAGCCAAACGGATTGTCAGCGGTGGCCGTCCCCTCAAGGACGCCGAGACCTTCGAGAGGGTCATCGGTTCGCTTGCGGACCGCTTGGGCGGGGCCGTCGGGGCAACGCGCGCAGCGGTGGACAGCGGGATCGCTCCAAATGAACTCCAAGTGGGCCAGACCGGGAAGATCGTGGCGCCCGACCTCTATGTCGCGGCGGGGATCAGTGGTTCCACCCAGCACATGGCTGGGATCAAGGACAGCAAGTGCATCGTGGCGATCAACACCGACCCTGACGCTCCGATCTTTGAGTTTGCCGATTTTGGGCTGGTCGCCGACCTGTTCCAGGCGGTGCCGGAACTCGCCTCGAAGCTCTGAGTCATCCTCAGAAAATGAGAGGGACGCGGATGTTTCCGCGTCCCAAAGATGATTCCCTATGAGGCCCCAGAACACCGCCAAGGGGAGAGCAAATGCGGAGCCGAAGCCTCAGTAGTCATTATGTCAGGAATTGGGTCCGCGTTCCCTGTAAACGGGCGAAAAAGGACTAACTGCAAAATTTTTCAGGGTCACAGGGCCTCAGCAAGCACAGAATCAGCGAATTCTGATCTTATGAGCCTCAATGCCAGCCGATCCGGAGACAGGTAGACGGCGTTCGTCAGGAGCACCGCGAAGACGCCAACTTCTCGATCGATCCAGAGGCTTGTTCCCGTGAAGCCCGTGTGGCCGACCGAGCGAGAAGACATGGTGGTACCAGCGGAGGTCGCACCGGGCGTCGGTACGTCCCAACCCATTGCCCTGTCACCACGAGGTTCGAGCCAGGCGCTCCAATCTTGGTGGTCGAATGGGCCGCTGCCGGTCAGCACCGCCTGTGCGATCAAGCCGAGGTCTTGGGCCGTTCCGAAGAGGCCAGCGTTGCCGCTGACGCCCCCCAAAAGGAAGGCCAATGGGTCGTGTACGATGCCCTGCAACAATCCTTCCTTCCCGTCCATCATCCTCGCTCGCCAAGGCTCGATTTGAGTTGTCGGAGGCACCGTAATGTCGGAGCGCAACTCAGGGCGAAACCGTGTCGAGGTCAGGGACAGCGGTTCTGCGACCAGGTTTTCGAAAAGCGTGTCCAAACCGGCGCCGCCCACCCTCTCCAGGATTCGCTGGAGGACGATAAAGCCGAGGCAAGAATAGACGGTCGGGCCGGGCACGAGTCCAGGCGCAGCGACCGCTCGGATCGCTTGCCAAACGTCCGGATTGCCCACTTCGGTCAGGTCGAGGTAAGCCGGTAACCCCGAGTTGTGTAGCAAGAGCCCTGCAACGGTCGTCCCCCGATCTGGCCATTCAGGTAGGACTTCCGAGACATACGTTTCCGAAGACAGAGCCCCCTGGCTCGCGAGCACAAAGGCGACAGAGGACGTCGCCATTGGCTTCGTCAAGCTTGCGAGATCGTATGGCGTGTCGACTTCCACAGCTCTGCTGTCCGGACCGGCGAAGGTGCCGGTTGCTCCGACGATCAGAGTTCGGGCGGTGCCATACGCCCAAGTTGCGCCAGGAAAGAGGCCGGTCGAAACGCCATTTTCCACGACGTCAACCGGGGTCTTGCTCACCAGGAGGTGACTCCGTGTACGCGAACACCAGCCGTCTGACCAACACCGACGACTTTGATCCTCACGAGTTGCTTGCCGGGTGTAGTGCCGCAACGCACAGCAGCGACTCCCTCAACGGAATCGGTCCTGAGGGTCGGTCGATCGTCTTCGGGTGCGCGGACATCGGCGCCGTACAGGACCTCACGGTTCGTCTCAGAGCCGTCCGAGAACTGTGAGACCAGCTGTGCCACGGGCTCCCCTTCACGCTCCCATCCAATGCAGTCCATTGCCAGCGCCACTTGCCCGCCGCTGGTTCGGACGCCAAAGACGAGTTCAGAGTGTCCGGTTGTGCCCTCGCCACTGAGAGGCGTCTGCAGGCCCACGGGAGCGAACAGGTTGAAGAGCAGTCCACCTATTCTCGTCGTTCGAATGAATGTGTCCTTAGGAGCCCAGGTTTGGCCAGGCAAGGGCCTGAGCGGCGAAGGGGTACCCCACAGCATCCGCTTTACGAGGTCCAGACTGTCGTATCCCAGGGATGCGGGCTGGTCCGTCCTGCCCGTCCACGCGTAATCAGCGGCGAGCACGTAAGCGGCAAACTGGTTTGGCTCAGAGAAAACTGACTGCTCTGTCGTCTGATAGCCTGCCCAAGTCGTTTGCAGGGTTCCCGTCCCGTTCGAAACCGCAGCCATCGTGTGCGCTCGGATGTTCCGTGGCCGCCACCAGCTCGCTGCCACCGACTTGAGGCCAAGGTCGCTCCACAGCTTCAGCGATTTGAACTTTGAGGTTTCGTCCGTGTTGAGGTAGTGCCAGTCGAACACGGTTGCTGTCTTTGGTAACGTGCGGCGCTTGGATTCTGCGGAGTCGAGGGACTTGGCATGGGTAGCGTCCGCCCCTTCTCCGGCCGAAAGCATCATGTCGCCCCAGAGCATTGGACGAACTTTCAGGCTGCGGGCCAAAGAGAATAGTTCGGGCACCAGTGCGCTCCAAATTCGATCGGCCAGGGTCGGGTCGTCTGGCATGCCTCTCATGTCCGTTTCGTCAAGGCCGAAGTGGACGGCCTCAGGGGCCAAGAGTTCGATGGCTTCTCTCCAGACCGATGAGATGAGGTCGCGCGCCGGCCCCTTCCTTCCATCGAGCGTATAAGGGATTTCTGGGTTGACGGCAAGATCACGATGTTGGCCGTCCAGGAGCCAGTCCATGTGGCCAAAGCTCTGGATCAGCGGAACCGGAACTATCCCTTTCTCCCGGTACATCTCGAAGAGCCGCTTGAGGTCGGGCCTTTGCATGAAACCGGACTTTGGGGGGCCTTGGACGGCGTCCCAAATGGTTCGCTCGCACTGCACCAGGACATGGTTGAACCGCAACGGAGCGAGAACGTTGCTGGCCAATCTCGATTGAAAGTCCAACGTGTCCGCCCCGGAGAACAGGTGCACTCCGCGCCACTTGACGGTGGGCCAGTCGCGGAAGGTGCCGCAAGGGAGGGCGAGGTTTCCGCCGCGAATTTCCGCACGGTCAGCAAGGAACTGGAGCGCGTTGGTGACACCCGCCTCGTCGCGGGCTTTGATGCGGACGCCTGACCGCGATACGGCGACCTCGAACCCTTCTTCGGGCACAGGACTGCCGTCGCGCGTGACGGCCAACTCCGCCCCCACATCATCCGTGAGCACCCACCGCTTCTTCAAGAGTTCGGACAAGCGGCGGCTATCTTCGCTTGGCGCCGCCAGCGGAGCGAGCGTGAGCCAGTCTCCGCTCGGCTGCGACTCCTTGGGAGGAAAGAGCTTGGCAAAGTCGTTCTTGACCGGTATCGAGGCGTTCGGGACGGTCTCGCTGGTCAGATCGGTTGCGAAGGCGTTCGGCTGAGACATAAGCTTGGGCTCAAACCGCCATTCGGCCGTCATCTCCAGCGTTTGCCCCTGGGCTACTCGCATCCCCTTGCGGCCCATCCAGAACAGACAGCCACTCTTGGCCCAGTCCTGCTCGTAGTTCCTGGCGTCGTAGAGCGCGACAGTTTGACCACGGACGTCGACTGCGATGCGCGCGAGCTGGGATTCAAAGTCGATGGAACTCGTCGGTCCGCCGAGTTTGCGGGCGTCCCAATCCCCCGGAGTCGGCTTGAGAAAGGGGGCGCCAAAATCGCCGCCGAATTTGATGTCGCCATGGCAGACCGCGGGTGCCCAGACCAGCGCGATCACGTTTTGAACGATTGCCTCGCCCTCCCCGCGCCAACGGAACTCGTAGTGGGCGGTGAGGCCGGTCAGAGTCTGTTTGAACTCGTGGGTACCGATGGCGTTACCATTGTCACCGCTATATCGGACTCGGATCGTGCCATCGGGGAGACGCGACACGTCCTTCGGAGCCCAACGCGATGAATAGAGCGACTTTCCCGAGCCAGGAGCCGTGTAGTCGAACGATGATCCCCTGACGACAGCCACACCGTTGACGGCTACTTGGAGCCCAGCAAAGGGTTCGTAACCGACCCGGACTTCTTGTTGGGTAGCCAACAGGGGCCAAAAAGGCAACACTGGCGCCAGTTTACTTATCGACCCTGGCGCAACTCGACCACCCTACTCATCGCTGGGTAGCTGTCGACCGAGAGGAGCTGCCTGTCATCGCCCATCATCCGCCAGGTCTCGACCTCGTAGCCGTCCTTCCCAGGATTCCGGATCCGCCCGAACGGCCCCTTACCGAACCTCACCAACTGCGACGGCACCTTGTTCAGGAGCTTTGTCTGGATCGAGACCGCCCTTGGGTTTCCTCGCCCGGAAAAGCGGATGGCGAGTTGGTCTGCGAGGCACGAGGTCTCAAGCCGAACCGGAAACGGATAGGGGTTTCGGATCCTCAGGTCAATCTTGGGGAAAGCCACGGCAGCGTCGCGGCCCGGAGGCACATAGTTCGCTGCGAACACGTGATGGTGTCGCTCGATGACCTCCATGCCGGCAAGGAGAGCGGCGTTGTAAAGGGTGGTCGAGGTTTGGCAGACTCCCCCTCCCCAAGCACTCACAAGCGTCCCACTAAAGCTTACGGGTGCGCGGAGGTAGCCTTGATCCCGGCTCCAGCTGCCGACGGCGTCATTGAAGCTCAGCTGCTGTCCCGGCGGGATCACTCTTCCATCCAACTTTCGGGCTGCGAGGACGGCGTTGTGCCGTTGGTTGCTGAGCCGGCCCTCGAACGAGGTCGTATATCCGGCAAGGATCCGCTCTGGGGTTGCAGACGATACTGTCCACGCGAGCCCAGCGACGAGCGGCGCCGCACCACAGCACAAGGCGAGGGCGGTCTTCACCGCTGGACGACCTCCATCGAGTAGCCCGTAGTCTCCACGCGCTCGTCCGGCTGATACATACGGTAAGCGACGCATGGAAGAGCCTCGCACTTGCCCGGTGCCTCTGCCCGGACGGCAAACTCGATCACGTTGCTTGACCCCGCCTGGAGCGATCCAAACACGACGGCCTTGTCGTCGGTGAACACGCTCCGGTTCCACCACCAGTTCCAGGTTGCGCCGTCAGTTGGTTCGTCGCTGTCCACGATCCGCATGTTGCTGGGGATCGGCACCTCGACGATGAGGCGCGAAACGTCGGTCCTGGCCTTGAAGGTCAAGCGGCACCTGACAATGTCTCCCGATTTGAGTTTGTGGATGGGAGCCGTGCCGGTGATTAAGCGGACGGTTCCGTCGTCCATCCGTTTAGGGCTCGTCGTGAAGAAGTCACGAGTCAGCGTGTAATCGCCATTGCCAGAGTGCACGTTGAAGAACGCTTCCCTGACCTGCTGACTCAACCGGACGTTGTAGTAAACAGAACCCTTGCCTGTAAATCGAACAGAGTTCGCGCCGTGCTTGAGCTGATCGAGCGGCAACGTGATCTTTGCCATTCCACCTTCAATCGAAGGAGCAATTGCTCGCCCATTTACAAAGGTTTGAATCGGGGCGTTGGTGACCTGCTCTGGGTGCAACCGCAAATAGGCAGTGATCGCAAGGAGGATGCGCGCAGTTTCCCGGGTTGAGCTCCATTGGTTCGTCTGTTGTTGGACGAAGAGGCCAACGGCTTCTTCGATCAGTGGGCTTTGCGGTTGGACCGCAATCATCGCCTCGAGAGCTGAACCGGTCGATTCCTCGCCGTACGGGCCTGACCACTTCGCATAGTCCTTCGTCACCTCAGCCCGTCGCATCAATTCGGCGACCGCCGGCTCCAGCCCGCTCAATGTAATGGACTTTGCAGCCAGGACGTAAGCCGATAGCGCCTCAGTCGACATGGCCTTAAAGTTCGTCGCTGCGAGAAGGAAGGCGCGGGCATGCTCGGACGGACCGAAGCGGGTAACTGAACCAGCGAGATAGATCCAGTCGTCCAATTCGCTCGGTTTCATCATGATGATCTGCGACTTCTTGTCCTTGAGCTGTTGGTTGGCCCAAGATAGGCCGCGGTCGACCATGTGTGGGCTCACCGCGACGCCCGCACTACGGGCACGAGCCAAACCCTCAAGGGCGTATCCGGTCATCCACGGCTCGGGCTGGTCGTACTCAAACCAACCCCATCCGCCGTCGCTCGATTGGAGCATCCGGAGGCGGGCAAGGGACCGCTGCGACACCTCGCTGATCTTTGATTCGAGGAACACGTCCCTGAGCCCCGCGGCCCGCATGAGTTGACCGACCATGAGGGCGGGCACAAACCGGCTCGTCGTCTGCTCAGTGCAGCCATAGGGATAGTCGACGAGCCCGGGCAACATGGGCAGCAAAGACGTCAGGAGCGTAGGAGAAGCAGAGATCTGAAGTTGACCTCCGATCGCGGCGGGATCAACGTTCACCGTGACCTCTCCGGTGCCATCGAAGGCACCAGTCTTCAACTCTTCGACCGTCCTTCCGTGCACCTTGACGCCGACAGATTGCTCGACACCGTCGTTGGCGCTGCCGCTCAAGGCGACGACCTTAACTTTTGCAGTACCCAACCGCGGCGCGGTCACAACCCAAATCAGTTGCTGGGTTTGACGCGGCTGCAGCGAGATGCGACTGCTTGCAGCTCCATCGACAGTCAACCCGTCCGTTGACATTTGCACAGTCGTTTCCATCACGTGGTCGGTGTTGTTGGCGACGCTGGCGGTGACTCTTTGGGAATCTCCCTCCACCATGAACTGCGGCAATCCGAGCCGCACCATCAAATCCTTTTCTGCAACGACCGAGGCCATCGCCTTACCGATCTCGGTGGCTCGCGTGAAGGCGACGGCAGTCGCTCTCCACTTGGTCAAGTTGTCGGGCAGTTTCAGGCTCACCTTGGCGTTGCCGTTCGCGTCCGTATGGACGCTGGGCATCCACGCTGCAGTGTCTTGGAAGTTGCGCCGGATCTTGACGTTTTTGGGTGTCTTGTCTTCTCCGTCGAGATAAACCTCTGGGAACGAGTACGACGTTTCAACGCTCGACCACCGACGAGGGTAGAAGGCCTTCACTGGATCATTGGTGTCTTCGAGCACCGAGTACACCGACTCGTCGACCACACCGACCGCTACGTCCGCTGAGACGGGTCTCCCGGCTGGATCGAGGGTCTTGATCGTGTACGAGACCGGTGCCCCAGGTGTCGTTCGCGCGGTGTCGGGAGTCACAGCGACGTTGATCCGCTTGAGCCTTAAATCGACGTTCAGCGACCGTTGCGAAGAGTAGTACCTCTTCTCGTTCACATAGGCAGCGCAAACCATCGCGTTGGGCGCGTACTGGGCGAGCCCATCGATCTGCACGGTAGTGGACGACTTTTGCAAGGGTACGACCCGAGACCAGAGGACTCGATCGGTCTCGATCGTGACGAGCGCCGAGCCCCCCGGAGAGTCGGTTTGGAGGAGCACCGTCGCCGACTCATCGGGAGCGTAACTCCGCTTGTCCAGGATCAGCTTGAGCGAAGGCATGGGTGCGCCGGACTCACCGCCCGTCTCGACCCATACGTAGGTCTCGGACCTGACCTCGTTGCCCCTCGCGTCTCGGGTCGAGCACTTGGCGAGGAAGGTTCCGGTGGTTGTCGGCTTCAAAGTCAGCAGGCCGGTCCCGCTCGAGTCGAGAACGATTTTGGCCTTGCCTTCTTCAATGAACGTTTCCGACTGCTCGTTCCACCTCTCGTGCCCGTAGACGACTGACACCTCCTGGCCCGCCGCAGGCGCATCGCCTCCGTTGGTGGTAGACCTCAGTCGCAAGTTCACGTCCTTTCCAGGCGGAACGATGTAGCGATCCACATCACTGTCAAGGGACACAAGCCCACGAAGAACGCGGACTGATCCCTTGCCAGTGGAACTTTGGCCGCTCTCATCGGACGCTGACGCTTCGACGCTCATCACGGCGTCCTCGTAGACCGCAACGGGCGACTTATCGGTGTCGGTGGCGAAGGAGACTGTGGTGTCTCCGTTTCCATCGGTAGTACCCTTCTGGTACTCGACGTAGTCGCCCATATAGGAACTGTCGGACTCGTACTCATCGTCGTCGGCAGAGTCTTCGGCGAACGGACGGTAGCTCCAATCGGGCTTGCGATAAATGGTGGAGTTAAGGTTGACGCCTACAGCCGGCTCACCGGTGAAGGTTTCCACATGGACCTTGAAAGTAGCCCGATCGCCGCGCACCAATACTGGCGTCACGGGCTTCACGGTCACCTGGTACTGCGGCTTTCGGTACGACTCGACCGGGATCGTGGCGGTGTTGCGCCCGTGTTTGGATTCGATCTCCAGGAAGAAGGGGCCGGGGAGCGCATAGGGGTTTGTCTTGAAATCCCCCCACACGGCCCCGTCCTCGTTGAAGGTCTTTGACCAGCGGCCGATTTCAGTGTCGTCCGAGTCCTTCGCGACGATCGTGACCGGACCAGTCGGCACGTTGTATCCGTTCGGCGTCGAATCCCGACCAACAATCTTGTAGCTGACCTTGTCTCCTGGCCGGTAGACGGGGCGGTCGGTCTGGGTCCAGAGAACGGTCTTGCCCTCAGCTCCGCGGGAGCCATAGAACCAGGACATCGCCCACGAGCTTCCTCGGCGCGCGACGATCAGCCGGTAGTTCGCGTCCTCCTTGGGCATCTTGAACTTCAGGGTGCCGTCGCTCGAGGTCGACCCTGCAGACTTGAGCGATTGCTGGAAGACGTAACTGACATCACAGCCTGGAATGGATTTGCCAGACTCGATGTCCGTCACGTAAGCCAGCGCTTCGTTCTGGCTGAACTTCGTGACGAGGGCGATGCTCGAAACGGTCAGCCATGCCATCCTGACGTCGGATCCGACTTGAAGGTGAAGCAGGTACTGGCCTTCCGGCAAGGGGTCGAGCTTCATTTGCGAGACGTAGTGGCCCTCGATGTCTCGTTGCGCAATCGGCAGTTCTTCATTGCGTACGACCCGGATGCCAGGCGTCTTTGTCGGGTCCCAAGCTGTCCGCTTGCCGACGAGGGCATTGACGACCGTGCTCGGGTCACGCTTCTCGAGCAAGGAACTGAGAGGGACCTCGACGAGCTTGATCTTTACCGTACTCTGGTCTGTCGAACCCGTGAGCTCCATCGTGAGAGCCTCCTTGGGTGTGAAGACGGACTGCTCGAGCATGAGTTCGAGTTCAGCCATGCTACGCTCGGCATGAACCTCCAGATCCGCTGACTTCCCTTCGAAGACACCGGCCACAACTCGCTTCGAATTGTGGTGGGACACACCGTACGCATCGATCGTGTAGGGGCCGGATGGCAAAGACCGGAAGTGGAACTTACCGTCCTTGTCCGCCCTCGTCGACCAGTTGGACGGCGACCCTTCGGGGAGGTCGAACATGGGGATGGCAACGATCTCGGCGTTCGGGAGTGGCTTTCCGCTCGGATCCATCAGCACTCGGCCATTCAGCCCGCCGACAGGAACGCTCGTCGTAGTACCCAAGGAGACCAAGCTGCCCATGAGCAGGACACCGACGAAGGCGCTGACGGCGCCGCCAGCCCGATACAGATTGGAAGCTTTCACGAGGGTTGCTCCGACTGCTTCTGACGCGCGAGAAGCGCGACTACGACGCTGCCAAGAAGAACCACGATCCCCACTCCGATCAGGACTTGTTGGCGAAGCGCCCGATCCATCCCTTCTGTCGTGAGAGCAAGCGGCAAGAGGGCGAGAGTAAAGCCACCGAGGCCAATGGCATAGGCGGGCGCGTTCTGACGAGAGTTCGGAAGCAGGACGGAAACGAGGGGGCTAAATCCAAATCCGACGAGCAATCCCGACATTCCTTTCACACCCAAGAACATGACAACGCCCGCCACCGAGCACGCGAGCATGGCGGCCAGGACGGCAGCCCCAGCCCATGCTTTCGACCTCGATCCTTTCTCGACGAGCCCGAACGCGTCTAAGACCAGGGGTACGAAAAGTAGGCCGCATAGGAATCCGACAAGCGCATAGTGCTGGCCAAGGTCGAGGCTGGATGTAAGGTCCGAATACTGCGTCCTTGCGAAGCGATAAAGGCTCAGAGCAAGGAGTGGTGAAGCATAGGCGAGAACCCGGCGGTCACCCATGAGCAATCCTGAGCAGACGGCGAGAAGGGCCGCCAGGGCCATACCATAGCCGTGCAGGAAGCTGAAAGACAAAGTCGCGACTGCGATCCACGACAAAGCCGAGACAAGCGCGCTCCACGGGGGAACGGGGCCTTCGGCGGGCGCCATAAAGTGGGTGACGACTGCGACCAAGACGACAATCCCGATGATGACGTTCGCGTCCGGTTCGTTGAGCACCTTGGTACACAGGAGCGATGCGACAAGTCCGAACAGCACGGGAGCGCCAACCTGTGGGAATCCCTTGCCCGACCGGCTCATGAGGAGGTGGACCATTGTGCTGACAAGGGCAGCCACGCTGGCCGCAGTAAGAACCAGCGATCCCGCTTCCACGGCTTGGGCCCCGGGGCCCTTCTCTCCCATGAAGGTGACGATAAAGCCAAATGCGGCCACCAATGTGAGGGCCATTGGCGCGACGCCACGCCCGCGAACGGCCATTGCCGCTGCTGAGACACCAAAGCCCGCTGTCATGGCCATCACGGAGGCGGGGTCTTTGACGACCTCGGCACTGAACAGCCCGAGCAGGACGGCGACGACGGCCGCCGCGACGCCCGCGGTCGCGGGCAAAAGCGCGTCGTTGTAATCGAGGAGAAGGCTCGAAAAGCCCCACGCTGCTAGGAACCACCCGAGGCTGGGGACGTAGGCAGGCTCATCAGGCAGTTTCAGGACTCCCAGGGCGGCCACCACGCCCATAACGAGAAGCAGAACACTAAGGACGGTATAGGCGTCGAAGGGCCTTGGGGCGACACCCCCTTGGTCTCTTTTGTCTCGCGCTTCCTTGGCGATGGTCAGTTGTAAGAGGAGGAGCGTCGCAAGTGCGACCCAGGTTGCGGGGGAGGCCGACACTAGCGGCTCCTGGCGGGCAGAAATCCTTTCTTGCTCACATCTGCGAATGTATCACGTGTGGGCGACCATTATCGCGGGTTGTCGGCAGAAAATTAGGTGTCGCTCTCCGAACCTGCCGTGGCATAGAAGTACGGAGTGTGCGACTCGAACTCTCCAGCGCAGGTGTCGACCATTTTGAAGGCCAGACCAGACGTGTCCATCGGGGCTGTCTCGGCGTCGACGATCGCCTTGATCTTGGTGAGGAACCAGGGGTCGACGCGGCTCACTTTGTTGACTTCGGCGATGGGCCAACCCCGCCGCAAAGCCTCGGCAAGCGCCCATAGCCGCTCGTCTGTCGGGCGTCGAACGGCTTCGCGGAGATCATCGTCCGAAAGGGCTGCCATCGCCGGATGGTGCAAATCCTTTTGCTTCACCTCGAGGCCCCGAACGGCCTTCATGAGGGCGGCCTCGAAGCTGCGGTCGATCGCCATGACTTCGCCGGTCGCCTTCATCTGGGTCGAGAGGAAGCGATCACCTGAAGCGAACTTGTCGAACGGCCAACGTGGAATCTTGACGACGCAGTAGTCCAAGGCGGGTTCAAAGCAGGCCTTCGTCGTCTTGGTGACCGCATTCTCTATCTCGTCCAGGGTCTTGCCGACGGCGATCTTGGCGGCGACGCGGGCGATGGGATAGCCTGTCGCCTTGGACGCCAGGGCGGACGAGCGCGAAACGCGCGGGTTGACTTCGATGACGTAATAGTCGAAGCTCTCGGGGTTGACGGCGAGCTGGACGTTGCATCCCCCTTCGATGCCGAGGGCCTGAATGATCTTCAGTGACGCGGTCCGCAGCATGTGGTACTCGATGTCGCTCAAGGTCTGGCTTGGTGCCACGACAATGGAGTCGCCTGTATGGACCCCCATTGGGTCGAGGTTCTCCATGTTGCAGACGGTGATGCAGTTGCCCTTTCCGTCCCGCATCACCTCGTATTCGACCTCTTTCCATCCAAGCAGCGACCGCTCGACCATCAGTTGCGAACGCATCGACAGTTTTAGGCCCTTCCGCCCCGTCTCCCAGAGCTCTTCCCTGCTGTGGGCGACACCACCGCCTGTGCCACCCAGGGTGTAGGCGGGACGGATGATGCATGGATACGGAACCACGTCGAGCAATGCCTCGAGTTCGGGTTCGGATTCGACGATCCAGCTCTCTGGGACAGGCTCCTTGATCTGGCGCATAAGGGACCGAAAGAGCTCGCGATCCTCGGCTTTCTTGATCGCTTCTAGTTGGGTCCCGAGGAGACGGACTCCGTATTTCTCGAGGATGCCTTGGTCAGCGAGCTGCGACGCGAGGTTCAGTCCCGTTTGCCCCCCGAGGGTCGGAAGAAGTCCGTCCGGACGTTCCCGAGCGATGACTCGCTCGCAGAACTCGACCGTGAGGGGCTCGATATAGACGGCGTCGGCCGTCTCCTCGTCAGTCATGATGGTGGCTGGGTTGCTGTTGATCAGGACAACCTTGTAGCCCTCTTCACGAAGTGACTTGCAGGCCTGGGTTCCGGCATAGTCGAACTCCGCGGCTTGGCCGATGACGATCGGCCCACTTCCAATGACGAGGATCTTCTGCAAGGGGTCGATGGATTTTGGCACGATGCAAAGAGCGCGGAGCCCCATCGCTGGGGCTCCGACACTCTTGCGGACTCGTGTGAGAATTCAGGGCCTGCGTCGGCGCGCGACCAGAGCCGCCAAACCTGCACCGAGCGCGACAAGGCTGGCTGGCTCGGGCACAGCTTCAAGATAGTACTTAGCGTTCGGCATGACGCCAATTTGACTCAGTGGAACGTGATTGCCCGGGAGTCCGAAGCCACCTGCAGGATTGACAAGCTCGGCATTATTGGCCGCGCCGCCAGACCCGTAGCTTGAGCCCAAGATGCCGATCTGACCATCGGCTGAGAAGGTGCCGATCCCTTGGATCCCGAACCAGCCGTTCACGGGGGCAAACATGTTCACGTTGTTGAACGTGACCCGGGCCGTCAAGGGGCCAAAGCCTTGAGGGTCTTGCACGATCGATGAAGACATGAGGGTCGTGCTGGCCGCCGCGACGTCGTTGATCGCGTTGGCCAAGCTCGAGTAAACGGCGAGCCGGTAGAACCGACCGGCGTCCCACTGGGCAAAACTCGAGTAAGGAGAATTGAACAGCCCCATATCGGCGGCCGCCGTGGTGATCAGCCCACCACCGGTGTAGTCGTCCACCACGGAGCAGGAGTAGGTCGGGATGTCTCCGAAAACCTGCGATGCGGCGGAAACTCCGTCCTTCTGGGTGCCGTTCAGATGGTCGATCAGGACGTTTTGGGCCTGGGCCGCAACACCCAGGGACAGACAACCCAGCGCGACCCCTATCATGTGTTTCATTTTGTTCTTCCTTTTCCTTTCCGCGATGTGCGTCGGCTAGGGTGCCTCGCGGATCTGGCCACGCCGTCCAATTGTTAAGATTTCGTGGTCAGCGAGCGGCCATTGTCACGAGCCGGGCAATTTGTGACAACGCACACGAAAAAGAACTCCGCCGGGTTCACCGCGACGGAGTTCCTTGTTGTTGGTCTGGCAGGAGCTACTTACGACTTGCGCCGACGAGCCAGCAGCGACACCAGTCCCGCACCGAGAGCCAGCATCGAGGCGGGCTCGGGAACTGTCTCTATGTGGTACTTGGCGTTCCCCATCATTCCCAGCCCGGAGAGAGGAATGTGGTTGCCGGGGAGCCCATAGCCTCCGGAAGGATTCACCAGTTCGGCATTGTTGGCCGCCCCGCCGGATCCATACGTCGAACCAAGGACACCGATCTGACCTGACGTGCTGAAGTCTCCGATGCCCTGAATCCCAAACCAGCCGTTCAGGGGAGCAAAGAGATTGAGGCCAGTGAAGCGCACGCGCGCTGACAACGGTCCAAACCCCTGGGGATCCTGCACAAAAGACGAAGACGGGACAATGACGGTCGCAATCTTGAGGTCGGCGATGGCACCAGCCAGTGAAGCGTAAGTCGAGAGTTGATAGAACCGGCCCGCGTCCCATTGGGCGAAAGACGAGAAAGGCGAGTTGTAACACATCATGTCCGCCTCGGCCGTCCCGATAAATCCTGTTCCGGTGTAGTCGTCCACGACGGAGGACGAGAATGTGGGAATGTCGCCGTAGACCTGGGAATTCGCGGCTTGGCCATCTTTCTGGGTGCCGTTGATGTGATCCATCAGGGAGGTCTGTGCATTGGCCACTAGGGAAGTGGCCAGGCCGACGAGCGTGACCAATATCTTGGCTTTCATATGATTTGATCCTTGCGTCGGCTGGATCGAGACCAGCTAGCGCCCGTTCGCACAGGTGGTTCGGGCGCGATCCGGCCCAGTGCCGCGCGGAAGGATATTGTTAAGAGAGATCGAAAACGTGACAGGCTGGCCGAAGGCCGAGCAAGTTCAGCCCTGCTTCTTGTTCACTGCGCGCAGCAGTTCGAAGTCGTCTTGGACGGCACGCTGCCAAGGGACGACATCAACCCTGCCGTCGGCGAACATGTAGAGGCCCTTGCCGCCAAAGTAACCGGGGTTCGACTTCGTCGTCTTGTACTCGTCCAGGCAGTAGTCGGGCACCAGTTGTGCGGCGACGAGCTCGGAGGCCTCGGTGCGGCCCGGCAACATCCAGGTCATACAAGCCCATACCGCGTTGTAATAGATGCTTCCGACATAGTTGTATTCGATGTCGCCCCGCCAGCCTTCCACCATGAACGCGGTCTTGCTGGGATCTTCGTAGCCTGTCGACGAGCGACCGGGTTGATCCCAATAGCCGGTGGGAAACCCGACGCCCATTCCGGTGTCGAAATCATAGCCGTTGGCAGCCTTGGTGATGATATTGCCAATGAAGAGGTAGCTCCGCTTGAGCGCAGCCTTGGCCCAGATCCCGTCGTTGAACCACTGGAGGTCTGGCTGCTGGCGCGTCATCGTGTCCATCGGGCTGCCCCAGATTTTTGGAGAGGCCACGTAAGGGACGATGAGTGCGTCGGTGCCATAAATCTCCTGCTGGCCGCCGTTCATTGGCTCGCCGTGGGAGAAGACTGGCGGGCAGACCTGGTCGTTGTCCGAGACATAGACCATGACAGCCGCCGAAAGCTGTTGGAGGTTCTTTGAAGAGACCGTCTTGTAAGCGGCCTTCCGGGCGCTTTGGAGAACGGGCAACAGCATGGCGGCCAGGATGGCGATGATCGCCATGACCGTTAACAGCTCGACCAGCGTAAACCCTCTCCGATGCCTCATTCCCACCCTCGAATTCTTGGTCACTCAAGCCCTAATGACGAGTTTGTTCCACGGTTTTGTTGTCGCTTGACGACCGTTTTGCCCGTTTCCTTACCAGTTGTTCATTTTACGTGCTCTTTTTGCCCTTTTCTTATCGAAGGAACGGGGGTCTTGAATGTCCCTCTTAGGCGACGAGGCGAACCTGAGTCTAAGCGTGCCAGCCATGCCTGGCGCGGAGGACAACATGCAGAAGCACAATTTGCTCGGATTCGCCATTGCCGCCCTGCTCGTCGCCTCGGCTGGCTGCGGGCAGTACAGTACGGCGGACAAGACAGCCAAGGTCAGCCGCAAAGACCTCGTCGGCTATTCCTACTTCGACGGTAAGGTCTTCGCCCCCGCCGGCTCTCAAGGGGTGATCCTCGCTCCCTACGACATCGCTGTGTCCGAGGTACTGACCTCGGCAGGCAAGAAAGTCGGTAAGGACCAAGTGATCGTCCGTCTCGCTATGCCATCGACCAAGGTCGCGATGGCTGCGGCCGCAGGCAACCTGAAGGCGGCTCAATCTGCTTATGCGGCGGCCAGGACTCAGTACGACGGCCCGGTCAAGGAAGCAGCCAAGGCACTGGAGGAGGCCCGAGCGGCGGAGAAAGCGGCACTCGCACTTGGCCCTGATGCGGCGCCTGAGGAGGTCGCAAGGGCCCGCCAAGACCGAATCGACGCCGAGGCTGTGCTCGCGAGGGCACGGGCCGAGGTCGAGAACAACGTGTCGGGGGAGCGCGCGGCCGTCGTCTCAGCCCAAGCCGGCCTCGCTGAGGTTCGCGCAGGAGCGACAACCGCCACTTTGCGCTCACCTGTATCGGGAACCGTGGTCTCCCTGGAAGCAAAGCCGGGGATGCCGGTCAAAGCCAAACAGCACCTTGCTACGATCGTCAACCTTGACATGATTCAGATCCAAGGAACGGTGCCGCCCGAACTCGCCGACAAGGTGAAGAAGGGCTCCGAGGTTTTGATCGCCTTGGATGGTGCAAATTCCGATCCATTCACGGGCGAAGTCGTCGACGTCTCGATCTTGCCGCCTTCCGAAGGCCAGTCCGCACCCGGGTACTTGGCTGTGATCAAGTTTGACAACAGCAAGGGTATCGTGCTGCCTGGCGCAGCGATCAAACGCCTCGGCGTTCCGACGGGCAAGGTGCAAAACGCGCTCGTCGTCCCGGTAGAGGCCGTGTTCGCAGACAAGGACGGCCGATCCGTCGTCCAGGTCGATCAAGGCGGCAAATGGGCTAAGGCGGTCGTTGAGACCGGAGTCTCGGACGGCGCGTTGATCGAAATCAAGTCGGGCCTCAAGGAAGGCGACACCGTCCGAGTCTAAGAACTTAGCCTGGCGAAAGCGAGCGGCCCCTCATGTAGGGGCCGCTCTTCCCTAGGCTGTGCCGGTCTACGGAACGACCGACCAAGCCACCATGTCGGTCTCGTCGCACCAATTGACACTGGCGGTCGGGCCGACCGGTCGAATGTTGTAGCGGACGCGAACCGTCCCGTCGCCGGCGACATAATCGCTCGGCAAGTCAGCACTGATCGCGACGCTCTTCTTGCCAAGCCCGATCTGATCCGTGCGGCGAACGGTGCCGCTGAGCTGCCCGTTGTTCTTCACCATGATGAAGTCCTGAGCGAACAGGCCCGTGATCGTGACTCTGGACGTGACGACCGCAGACAGACCGCTCGGGCTTGTGACGGGCGAGGTGCCGCGCACCGTCACTTGGACGGGCGGGTCTGTGCTGTTCAACACGATGAACCGGCAGACCCGCAAGGAATTGTTGTCTATCGTGGCGAGGCTAGCGACGTCACCCGCATCTTGACGACCTCGAACGATCGTTATCGCGTTTGGCTCGACGAACTCGGGCGTCTTGGTGATGTGATAGGTGCCGTCAACGGGGGTGAACTCGCCCAGGTCGGTCCCGTCCGCCGCAAAGCGGTGGATCGTGTTCGCATAGAAGTACGGCATGAGAATGCTGCCGTCCCCATCGACCGTCAGGTATTCGATTTCGCTGAACGTCGAGAACAGGCTGTAGAGATAGTCGCCGTTGGCATCAAGCACTTTGACGGTGTAGTTCAAGTACTCGCTCACATACATTTGGCCGTCGGCGTTGAAAGCAATTCCGACTGGCCCCTCGATGCCGGACCTGTCGAAGCTCGAGAACTCGTCGATGAAGTTGCCAGCGCTGTCGTAGCGCAGGATTTTGTGGTCGGTCCACGAGCAAACATAGAAGTTGCCGGCACTGTCAAAGATCATTTGGCCGTGGCGGGTCAGGCCGTCGTCGCTGATGAACTCGCCCATTGGCGTTCCATCGGCGGCAAAGCGCCAGACCGTCCCACCGACATAGCGCCCGACGAGTAGGCTCCCGTCCGGATGAAAAGCGATATAGCTAATTTGGTCATGGACGTCGGCGAACTCGCCCAGATAACTGCCGTTCGGGCCGAACCGCAGGACCTTTCCAGTCCCGTAGTCCGCTACATAGAGCAGACCGTTCGCGTCATAGACGGAATTGATCGGATAGCTGATGATTCCCTGGCCAAACGAAAACCGGTAGTTGCCAGCGTCGTCAGTCTGAACCATGAACGCGGGCGCCCCGTTCGGATTGGACGGCGCGACATAGTCGGCCTTTGCGGAGAAAGGAAGGGCAAGGGTTGCGAGAAGCACAAGGTCAAGCAACCTTTTGACAAGGTTCCACTCTTTCATAAAGCAAGCTCCGGAGCCCGACGGGCCCCAAGAGAATTCTAACGTTGCATCCTGGAGCTCAAGTGGTTGTTTTCCGCAAGTACTTGACTTGATTTGCAACGAATTGGTTAGCAGCCTTAGTTAGATAGCTCTCCCATAACATCAAATCATGGTGCATTTACGCACCACTTTTACAGGGAAGCGCCGTGCCTCGACCGTTCGCGATAAGCACGAGGGGACAGGCCGACCCGCGAGCGGACGAGCTTGTTGAACTGCTGGAGGTCCGGTACCCCGACGTTAGCGGCTACAGCCTTGATGCTCTCCGAGGTCTCCGCTAACAGACGACAGGCTTCCCTTGCCCGGACTTGCCGGATATAGCCGCGGACAGAGGCCGCATGCTCTGCCTGGAACCATGAGAGCAGCGTGCGCTGGGAGACCCCTAGCTGAGCGGCGAGTTCACCAACAGCAAGAGGTCGATGAAGGTTGGCCGCGATATAGTCCTCTGCCTCGTATAGCGAGGATTGCTCCCGAAGCACGGTCAGGGGTTGCGAGACCGACCAAAGCAAATGCCACAACAGCGCCTTCCCGCGCTCGCCCCCGTTGACACCGCATTCCACAGCGAAGATGAACCCGTCGTAGAAGTCCTGCGAGACCTGGAACAGGGTCGGGACGGCCATGGGCGTCCGATCGCTTTCCAAGGTGAAGCTGATGCTGACCATGTCGGTCTGGGGGCCGGGCCGCAGGTGGCCGCCCCTCGTTCCAGGCGCGAAAATTGCTCCCGTGCGGGGGCCGAACGAGTAAGGCCTCGCGTTCTGCCAAGCGTCCCCATTGTGGCCGTAGAGGATGACGCGCCACGTGTCGGGCGGCTGCACCCAGTCTGCAAGGCCTGGCGGGATGTCGCCCCACAGGTAGTAGATCGAGCCCGGTGGCTGTCCGAGGAACGCGCGCACATATCTCACGCCGCGTTCATTTAGCACTGGACGCGGTGAAAAAGGCAAGCCGCATGGTTGACAGGCCCGTTCGCCCCGGCTCTTTCTGTGTCGCCATGAAAACGGAGACAGAAACCCCATCCCAAGTTGCCCGCGATCTCTTACGGCGGGCAGCCACCATCGGTCCGGGCCTTCGCGGCCACCGGACTCCAGTCCCTGAAGAAGAGCGCAACGGAGTGTTGCGCCAGTTCCAGGACGCCGGAATCGAACCACCGGCCTTCCTTAACCAAGACATTGAGTGGGCCGACCGGAAGGCCAAGCTCTTCGAGGCCGGCGAGTACCCCGACAAAGGCTTGACGGTGACCGCTTCGGCGCTCCGAGACCTTGCCGAGAACTTCGACCTGCCGGTACCGATCCTCATCGAACACGCCAAGTCGCCGCTTGAGATCGGCTATCTGACGGACGTACAAGCGGACGGCGACGAGCTCTTCGGAACCATTGCCCTCACGCGCCAAGCCAACGACCTCATCGAGGCGTCAGGAGCCCACGCCTTGTCCCTCGGCCTCGATCCGAGCCTGCTCCAAATCAGAGAAGTAAGCCTGGTCCGCAAGCCGAGGGTGGCCTCGGCCCGGCTTTTCACCGGCGAGTTTCTCAACGAGCCGGTCGACTGGAAGGGCAAGTACGAGCAGCTCCTGGCGGAGTCGGAATCAAAGGGTGCGCATGCTCGCCTCGACGAACTGGTCGCGAGCGGTCGACTTTTGCCCGCCCAGCTTCCCTTCGCAAAGGCGCTGCTCGCGGCGCCCACTCTCGTCGAGTTCGACGGCGACAGCGTCCCTGTCGCCAGCCTCGTGCTCTCGCTCGTCGAGTCCGGTCCGGTCCACGGGCTGTTCGGCGAGACCGCGCCGCACCGGCCGTCCCTGGCGCCTTCGCTCGATCCCGAGCACCGCGCGTTTTACGACCGCTACTTCGCCGGGCTCAGCCTGGAGGAGATCGCGAAGAACCGAGCGGGTTGAACCAAGGCCGACGAGCACGTCGGCAACCCCCAGACATTCAGCACCAAAACCATCCTTATGGCACTCAGCAAAGCATTCGAAACCTACGAACGGCCAGGCCTTGTGGTCAGCTACAAGGTCAGCAACGTGAAGATCTACAAAGGCGCGAACGTCGGCGTGAACTCGTCCGGCTATCTCGTCCCGATGTCCCACGCCACGGCCAGCCTCAAGTACGTCGGCGTCGCTAACGAGGCGGTCGACAACTCCGCCGGCGCTGCCGGCGACAAGAGCATCAATGTGACCAAATCCGGCTCGTTCGTCTTCAAGGCGGCGGCCAGCTATACGCCCGCCATCACCGACCTCGGCAAAGAGGTCTACGCGAACACCGACTGGGAAGTGCAAACCAGCACCGTCGGCTTGACCAATCAGTACAAGCTCGGCACCATCGTCAACGTGGAGACCACGAGCACCGGCGTCTCCGGCGTCCGCATCCGCATCGACAACTACTCGGTCTGATGACCGCTAAGGAGAGAACTGAACCATGCCTTTGACTAAGAGCGATATCCCAGACCTGTTGCTTCCGGGTCTTAAAACCGAGTTCGAAGCTGCTTACAGATCCGAAGTCGAGAACAGCATTGCCGATCGCATTGCGACCGTCGTCAACACCACCTTGCCGGTTCAAAAGTACGCCTGGCTCGGTGCCACGCCGCCAATGCGCGAGTTCATCGACGAGCGCCGACCACAGGGCATGACCGAGTACGCCGTGTCGATCGAAGACAAGACCTTCGAGTCCACCGTCGCGGTCGACCGCAAAGCGATTGAGGACGATCAGCTCGACCTGATCCGCCTCCGCATCCGCGACCTGGCGACCCGCGTATCGCAGCACCGACACCAGGTCGTCGTCCAAGCTCTGATGGCAGGCGCGACCGGCATCGCCTATGACGGCGTGACGTTCTTCAACGCCTCCCACCCGAACTACGGCGGTACCACGTACTCGAACACGACCGCGAACACGCTGGCGGCAGCCTCGCTCGCCTCCGCGATCTCGACAATGATGCAGATTCCGGACGATTCAGGCACGCCCCTCGGCATCGTCCCGGACACGCTCGTGGTCGGCCCCCAGCTCATGTGGGACGCGATCGAGCTTGTCGAGAGCCCGGTCGTGGTGTACAAGGGGACGGGGTCGACCGGAACGCCGCCGACTGACTACCAGAACGCGTTCCAAGGTCGTTTGCGCCTGATTGTCAGCCCGTACATCACGGGCGCACAGTCGCAGGCCTGGTTCTTGCTCGACACAAAGCGGCCGATCAAGGGGCTCGTGCTCCAACAGCGGTCCGACGTTCCCGTCGAGTTCACGGCCCTCGAGCAATCCAGTGGTTCAGAGTCGGCTTTCATGCGCGACCGTTACTTCTATGGCGTGAGAGCCCGCTACAACGTGGGCTACGGACTTTGGCAGGCGGCGTTCGGTGGAAAACTTAGCTGAGATCCTGACGCTCATCGGTATGGGTGGACTGGCGGGTGCCGTCGCTGGCGCAATGGTCGCGGGCAAACGCCTCGCGTCGCATCTCGCCGACTTTGCCACAACGGTCGAACAAGTGCTCAAAGACCCGCGACATGCGGATCTGAGCGCCGTCGTCAAGCAGGCACGCACGGTCGAGCAGGACTTGAAATCCCTGCTCGGCGTCTTGAAGCAAGTCTTCAAAGGCTGAGCGTGCCTTCGGAGCCCCCTCCTTGTGTGCAACCCGGCGAGCCAGGGCGAACATGAGGAGGGGTTGGGGGAGGAGCCCTCCATGAAACTGAATCTCACTCTATGAACGAATGGAACGAACTTGTCACCCTCTTGGCCGGGTTCCTCGCCACGGCCTTCGCTATCCTGCGGCTAGCGGTCGCCCAGAACCGAGGCGTCATGGACCGCTTTGTCTCCTTCCTTGAGGGCGCCGTCCAGCGTCAAGACCACACGATCGACGGGCTCCGAGAAGCCGTCGAAAGGTTGAACGATGGCGTGCGCGAGAACACCTTGCTCGTCCGACAGATGTCGGAGTGGCTGCAAGTCGGGAGGTCGTCATGAGCCTGGTCGTGACCACGAGCAAGGTCAAGGAGCGGGCTGGAATCGGTGGCTCGACCTACGACACGAAGATTTCCAACCTCATTACCGATTGGGTCGCGATGCTCGAATACGCGATTGCGCCCAGCTTCCTGAACGACACCGGCAACACCGGCCTTCAGGCGACCCTGAACTTGGGCGCGGTCGAAATGGTCGCTGGGGAGTTCTTGGCCCAGCTTGCGCGCGAGCCGGGCGGCTCAGAGTCGCTCGTGTTCGGCTGGCTGTCGGTCCGTCCGGCTTACACAAACTTGGCGGATCCGTTTGGCATAAAGGCGCAAGGGCTTGCGCGCCTGATGCCCTTTCTGAAACACCCCGATGTGCTGCAGGGCTCAGTCGGTGTCTTGACCGGCGGCAGCCGGGAGCCGGAAGAGTGAAAGGTAGCCCCCGACGTCCCTGGCGGGGGACCGCAGACGAGAAAGGTAGCCCCCGACGTCCCTGGCGGGGGACCGCAGACGAGAAAGGTAGCCCCCGACGTCCTCGACGGGGGACCGCCGATAGGGACATCGGCGGCTACCTTGTCGGAGGTGGGCGATGACAGCCGCGTCCCGTCGCGTCAGCAGCCTCATCGACCGGTATGGCGAAGACTTCACCGTCGGTGGCAACCCCCACCGGGGGGTCTTCTCGAACATCGCGCCCGGCCAGGCCCGTGCCTACTTGACGCAAGCCGAGGTCGACGCCTCGGCCCTGCCTCTTTGGACCTGCTTGGTGGCGGACGACGACACGACCGCGGTCGGCAACACGGTGGTCTGGAACTCGCTGTCCTTGACCGTCAAGAAGATCGCCCAAGCGCAGTTCCAGGGCGCGCTCGTCGCGAAGATGCTGGTCATGACCGGGTGACGTCCCACCCATAGGTAGCCTTCGACGTCCTCGTCGAGGGACTGCTGGAGAGCCTTCCGCCGCCGAGACGTCGGCGGCTACCTCCCACAGGCCGGCTTAAGCCTTACGCCGCCGAGACGTCGGCGGCTACCTCCTACAGGCCGGTTTAAGCCTTCCGCCGCCGAGACGTCGGCGGCTACCTTCCTTCCTCGCAATCTGGCTGCAGCGCCGGCGCCGGGCCCGCCCGAACCTAACACGGCTGTGCCATAATCTTCATTCTCCCAACCCTGGCCAGAGAGGAAATTGTCTTGGCAAAAGCGAACGAAACCAAACCCGAAGAAAGACTTGCCCGCGGTTACGCCGACCGCCTCATCCTCGAGAAGCTGACCGAGATGTACGAAGTGGTCAAGCCGAGCGAACTGGCCGAGAAGCTGCAAGGCGAGGGCCTTGGGCTCGCCGCCGTGCGGTCCCTGCTTGCCTCGAACCCCCACATGTTCGCCTATGAAGAGCGCCGCTGGGTTCCTGCCGCCCGGGTCGAGAGCCAGGGCCGCTCCATCCACGAGGCCATCCGGATGGTCGTGGACCGGTTCGGTGGCCCTATGCCGCTCGGCCTGTTGGTCGGCGAAATCGCCCGCACCCGGGCCATCATGACCGACCAGGCAGAGGAGCTGATCCGGCGCACCCTGAAGACCGACGACGACGCTTTCCTCACCTTGGACGAGCACGTCGCGCTTTCGACCATGGTCTACAAGGCGTACGATGAATCGATTGATCGCGCCTATCGTCTCAACGGCGTCACCGAGGAAGAGGTGGCCGAGGTCGAGAAGAAGCTCGGCAAGTTCGACTGGACGAAGTCGGACGCGATCCTCATGGGCCTGGAAAAAGCCGCCCCGGTGAGCGCGAAGGCGTTCGGAGCTGCCGCCTGGCGGGCGCTCAACCCGCAAGACCCCCGCGCCGTGCTGCTTTACGATTGGAAGGCGTTCAACGCCGAGCTCCTCAGCATTCCAGGGTTCGTCTATGCGTCCGACGGCACGCTCCACCCCGAGAGCGAGGCCAAGAAATGGGTCAGCGCCGCCGTCAAATACTCGGACAAGGTCGTTGCCACGATCGAGGTCGAGGACGCCGCCCCGCTTGAGCTCAAAAAGGCCGACCTTGAAGCGGTCATCAACAAGATTCTCTCCAGCGAGAGCACGGTCACCGCGACCGAGATCCTCGAGAGCAACTTCGAGATCACTCCGACCGTGAAGACCTTCCCGGACGACCTCAAGAACGTCATGGACGGTCTGCGGGCAGACGGACGCGCATGGTGGGTCGGCGGCGACCGGTTCCGCAAGGCCAACTCCGCGCCCGACTTCATCTACGAATTGCCAGCGCCGTTCGAGTTCGAACAGACTCCGTTCTTGCAAGACGACGGCGACCCTGTGGACGTCGAACTCACGGAAGAGGGCCTTTCCAGCTCGCTCCGCAAGCTCATCACCCACCCGCTGGCGATGGACGTCAACGACGAGGACATCCTTCCGACGCCCAAGGCGATGCCCGAGACGGTGCGCTTGGTCTTGAAGCCCGTCCACCGCGAACTCGGCACCTTCGCCCTCCCGCAGTTCCCCACCGGCTGGTTCGACAACGAACCGGACATTCAGGAAGTGATCTTCATCGCCGCCGACGGCCGCGAGTTGCAGGTCTGGTTGAACAACAAGGCCCGCCTCCTGTTCGGGCTGTTCGACTGGTGGCTTGACCAGCCGGTCGAGTCGGGCGCGGTGTTCAGCTTGACCAAGACCCACCGTCCGAACGTCTTCGAGTTCGCATGGCTCGACCAGACCGACCCGGTCGTCTACATCAGCAGCCAGCGAATGGAAGAGCTTCGTGAGATCGCCGGACGTGCGGCGGACATGTCGACGTTCGATGTGGTTCGTGAGGTCATGACCCACTGGCCGAAGGGCGCTGACTTCCTGACCATCCTGTGGGAGGTCAACGTCGTCCGCCGGACCTCGCGCAAGATGCTCGCGTCGCTGCTCTCCAGCTACGTGTGCTTCTACCAGCGCTCAGGCTCGCCAGTCTGGCACTACGACCACAAGAAGGTCGAGCAAGGCTTCGACAAGACGAAGAAGAAATTCATCGTCAAGTGACAGTAAGGGTGGTAAGGATTGCAAGGGTTGTCAGGGTTGTTTGCACTCTGCCGGCCTGACCATCCTCACTGCCCGTCCCCCGTCCCCCGTCCCCTCACCTGCTATACTCTCCGTCCACACCCGAGGAACACATGGCGAACCTGAAGTCGTCCAAAAAGGACATCAAGCGCAGCACTAAGGCGCGCGTGGCGAACACGGCCGCGAAGTCGGCGTTGAAGACTTACATCAAGAAGACCAAGAAGGCCGCAGAGGCTGGCGACAGCAAGGGCACGACCGAGGCCCTGACATTGGCCGTCAAGAGCTTGGACAAGGCTGCCCAAAAGGGCATCATCCATAAGAACCAGGCTGCCCGCCGTAAGAGCCGCCTCGCCAAGGCCGCCAAGGTGGAGGCTCCCGCCGCAGCCCCTAAGGCCGAAGCTAAGCCGAAGGCAAAGAAAGCCGAGAAGAAATAACAGACCCTTAACACTCGGGCCCCTGCAGACGCGCTCTAACGGAACAATTAGAGCGCGTTTTCTTGTAAGATCGCGTTAAGAACTGCCCGGAACGACGTCCGGCCTGAGAGAGCCCATCGATGCCGCTCCGATTGGAACCTGTCACGACCGAGAACAGACCTGCGTTCGACCGGCTCCTCCAGTACTACCTCCACGACTTGAGCGAGTTCACGGAGATCGAGCCAGGAGAGCAAGGGCTGTTCGACCCTTGCCAATGCCCGACGCTGACCGACGGTCCGCGCAACCGCCTCTTTCTCATCACCCTCAAGAACAAGCCGGCCGGCCTCGCCATCGTTGACCGTGCCGAGCGGGGCAACTGCATCCAAGACTTCTTCGTCCTGCGGTGCTACCGCCGCATTGGCCTCGGCGAGGACGCCGCCAACATGCTCTTCGACACCTATCCCGGGGCGTGGGAGGTGACGGTGCACAACGAGAACGAGGTCGGCGTCACCTTCTGGCGCTCCGTGGTGAAGCACCGGGTGGGCAAGGCCTCGCGGGAGCTTCAGTCGGGTACTGGTGCGATGGTTGTCTTCGAGTTTCGGGTCTAAGAAGTAAAGCGACTCTCCAGACGCCAGCCATTGGTCCCCGCGTTCCACCTCCGAAACACTGCCGTCACTGTATCTCCAGCATCTATGGTCGTCAACGTGGTCGGAGTCATACCCGTCTTAGAAACGAGATCAATTGTTGCGGATGTGTCGTTAAACACTCCGACCCTCATTCCGTTAGGGACGTTCTCCGTCTTCAGTATCACCTGGTTGGTGCTGCCCGATGCGATGACAAAGCGATGATTATGGTCAGGATCGGTGACGTCCCATGTCAGGTCAGCGTCCTCCGTGTCGAACCATCGAGCGCTCTCGTCTGCTACATACCAGGCATCTCCGCGATACATCATCGTCGATCCGTGGACGTTGTCGAGATACTGTTCGCCCGAGCGCAGCTCGGGAAAGTTTGGTGATGCTGCTCGGTAACCAGCTGTATCTGCTTTATACGGAACCACCAACCGTCCGGCGACCCGCAAGTCCGGTAGCACGTGCGTCCACGACTGACGATTGTCGCCGTCATCTGGAATGGGATCGTCAAGGTCTGGGATCGTCGGGCTGAACGCCCCGTTCATGGGAAACACAGTTGCCCCCGTTCGAACGGGCGAGTGTGGGCCGGAACCATGATAGGCAGCCTGCCAAGCTACCTGCATGATGCTATCGTTCTCTTCCGACCGAACTCGGAGGGTCGGTGGCGACCCCTGGAAGTCGTCACCCACCGCGGTCAAGTGCACGAGCCGCCACACTCCTGACCGAAGTAGAATAGAATCATAGATCAGTGCCGAGTCGGTTTCGTCGTCAGCTAACGAGATCGTAAACGAGCCTGCAAGCACCTGCACGTGAGCCTCGTACGTCACGACGTCGTCGGCCCCAGCAAGCGGCGTCAGTACTTGATAGAGCCGTAGGCCACTGTCAAACTTAACTGCAAACGAGTCGGACGAGACAGCTGTCAGACCCAATGACGTGTTGTTTGCGTGGCCCGGCTTCTGGAACCCCTCGATGCCCGATTGAGTAGCACCTGCGGCGTTCTTCAAAACCCAGGGAGACTTCAGAGTGTGGAACGCAACGTCGTTGACCGGCTCGGAACTGTGAGCGAGCCTGTTCTGCGAGGGCCCGCTTGGAACGGCCCTCGGGAGGTCGAAGAGGCTTCCCGCACGTGCGGTCGTAAGTGACTTCTCCTGAAAGACAGTGTATTCGCTGGCACCCCTCTGCCTCCACAGGCAGTCATCGAACCGGAAGTTCGGGCATCTCACATCGCGACCGACGAACCCGTTGAAGTGACACTTCTCGAAACTGGCGACGGCTCGGCCAAAGGGCGAGCCTTGGAGCACAATGAAGTTGTTCCTGTCTGCATCATCGTCGGCTTCGTTGTCCCACGCGGACATTCGACAATTCTTGAACGAAATCGCGTAGTCGTTGCCGGGAGCACCGGTGTTCGTCGCTCCGATGTCTTTCAAGAAAGGATGGGTCGTCCGCCCGACGATGCCGTCGAGGTCGACTCCGTCAAACATGAGGTGCAGGTTTTGGCCGTTCTCGCTCGTGTCCCATTCGACGAACGTATGGACGTGCTCGCATCGAGAACCGCGCCAACTGACGACGCCCGTCTTGCTCCCCTTCGTCTTGAACAGAAAGGCTCGGTTGCGATAGCTGAAGTCTGTCGCACCTTCACCGTCAAAGTGCTTCTCCATCGTTACGCCGAAGTCGATAAACGAGACGTCGTAGCCAGGCAGCCGACCGCCACCGAGTTCGACCATCGTCCTCGTCTTGAGGCCGTCCTCTGTGTCCGCTGGCTCCAGCGGCCCGTTCAAGTACGACGTGCCACCTAGGAACTTGGTTTGGAGCGCTTGGCCCGCGTTCAGGATGAAGACGCCGTAGCACTGTTCTGAATTGAAGTTCGTCACCAAGGTGTTCTCGCCGTTGGCGGCGTTCCCTTCCATGATCCCGTAGCCCCATCGGCAACCGCGCACGAAGACGTTCTCCAACTCAAACTTGGTGAATTGAGTGTGGGCGTTCAGGATGCCGAAACTCGCTACGTACTTGTCCACGACCTCCACCGTGCTTTCCACCGTTGCTCCGCCCGGGTTTGCGAGAATGTTCACGTTCGCGATCCGCGCGTGCTTCTGTGCCAAGCCACGGAAACTGATGATCCCTGAGTCCGCGTAGGAACGGACGAACTTCGTCGTCGGCCCACTACTCCACCCAGATCCATAGCTCGCACCGCCTGACCCGTCCAAGTTGTCAAAGTAGGCGACTTGCATCTCGCCGTGGAAACTCTTCGTACCTGCGGCGACGTCCTTCTCGAATTGAAGCACCAGAAGGTTCTTGCTATCTAACTGGACGGATCCGGTTCCGTTCTTGGCAGTTATCTTGCTTGAACCCACATGAGTGAGATTGTCGACAATGTCGGCAATCTGGGTCGCCGTCCGGTCGGCTCTTATCGTAGCGGTTGCCGAGTAATCGCCCCACATTGGCCGTAACTTGAAGGTCGAGTCTCCGGAAGGTGGATCAGGCAGTCGAAGGGTGATCCGGTTAGTGATCCCAAGCGAGTCTTCCTCGTCAGTGATGAACTTGATGACGGTCGCCAAATGAGGATCCTTGCCGTTGGCACCGGTATTGAGGTTGACACCCTCGAAGACGAAACCTCCCATGAAGACGGCGTCGTCGTCACCCGGAAAGGAAGGGTTGCCATTACTGTCCCGCTCCTCTTTGTGCTCGCCCCACCCGACCCAGAGCGGCTTTCGGATGACGTATTCGCCGACGTCGCCGATGAGTTTGAACCCGCCACCTTCAGTTCGAACCTTGAGTGCCGTGTCAAAGGCGGACTGGATACTGACCCAATCCAGCGTGTCGCCCGTTTCCAAAAGCTCGAGAGCCTTGCCCACTGGCGTTGGCGTGGAGGATCCTAAGTAACGGGTCAGGATATTCGTACGTGCAGTAGCCGCAGTGGCAGGAAAGCGTTGATGGCTGTTGACAGTACCGTTGATCAGCCGGTCGGCATTGTCACCGATGGCACCGAACTGCTTCAGTGTTACGATGCCGTCGTAAAGTAGATAGAACCAGCCTGCGGCCGCACCAAAGAAGTTCGTATGCAAGCTTGCATTGATACGCACGATCGTGCCTCCGTTTTCTAGCCCGGAACCTTGTTGGTTCGTGTGGTAGACGTAGCGTCCGCCTCCTCCATCACCAGCGGCATAGTAGCCTTGGACCAAGATGATTTGTCCGTCGCTGAGATTGCCGGTGGTGAGCGTCGTGTCCCACCAGTCTGTCGCCGTAAATGTCGTCGCGAGTGCCATGATCCAAGTGACCGCCCCATACGCCGGAAAAGTTCCGTGCTCGTGTTAAGACAAGCCGGAGGCCGGGCGTAATTGTCGTAAAATGAAGCGTGCGCTTGCTCTTTGTTGCCCTCCTCTCCCTCCCATGCTTTGCCGACGCGTCCCTTGTTTATACATACCGAGAGCTCCGCGGGCCCTTCGCTGGGCCAGCGGCCTCCAGCGAGGCATTCTCCATCAACGATAGGGGTAGCGTTGCTGGGGATGCCGGCGGCAGCGATGGTTGGTTCTCCCGCCTCTGGCAACCAGACGGCAGCGTCGTCACACTTCTTCCTAGTTCGGGACAGCAAGCAAGCTACGCCTACTGCCTGAGCGCCAGTGGCCGGTTCGTCGTCGGAGCGACGTATGGATCATCTGGCGAGCGGGCCTGCCTCTGGGACAATGGGATCGTCCAGGATCTCGGGATGTTGCCCGGATACACGACCAAGGCCAACGCCCTCAGCGTCAACGACGCGGGCCAGGCGGTCGGCTGGAGCTACAACGGAAACACCAACGGCTGGGCCGCGTGGAAGCTCGTGGGAGGAACCCTGGTCAAACTTCCGGAACTGCCGGGAGGGACAAACGTCTCTGGAGCGTACGGCGTCGGGCCGTCAGGGATAGTGACGGGCTGGTCCAAGGCGAACGGCTACCTTAGGGCGGTCTCTTGGGACGCCCAGGGCGTGCATGACCTGTTGCCCCCGAGCGGCCCTCCCCAGGAGGGATACGGCAACTGCATCAATGCCTTTGGTGAGATTTCGGGGGGAGCAGACTTCGGTCTAGGGTCCGCCTGGCAACCCGTCGTTTACCGCGACGGTCAAGCGACGATGCTTGACCTCTACACAGGCTCCAACGGCTATGGAAGAGCGCAAGGCATCAATGACTGTGGTGTCTGCACGGGCCCAGCGGACAACCCCGCGAACAGTAACACGACCGAGGCCGCACTCTGGACGCGCGACGGCCGCATCTTCAACCTCATGGACCTGGCCGGCATGCCGCGCTTCAACGGCACCACCGGATGGGGCGACACCCAGCCGACCGCCATCAACAACAAGGGGCAGGTCGTCGGCACCGGCACCTACAGCTACTCCGCCGGCCACGCCCGGGGCTCGGGCTTTCTGCTGACCCCGGTCTCCACCATCGTCCCACCGACGAGCCTGACCGTGGTCGCTGGCAAACAGACCTCCGGGAACCTCCAGAGCCTTGCGAGCGTCGACGGCGACGCCCTCGCCGTCTGCCGCTTCATCGTCCCCAACCAGCAGGCCGACCCCGTCCAGGTCCGAGTTGAGGCGAGCCTGGCGTGGGCTCCCATGGCCCTCTGGTTCAAGAGCACCGCGAAGGTCACCCAGGTCGGGGCCTACTCCCTTTCCCTCAGCCTCTACGACTGGCAAGCGTCTATGTACGACTCGCTGACCGCTACCATCTCCCCGCTCACGACCTCCTACTCGAACTCTGAAGCGATCGCCAAGGGCGACGTCCTGCGATTCGTCCGCAGTGGCGACCACCAGGTCCGCGCCCTGCTCAAGGTCCGCGCCGCCGGCCCCTCCGCCTCAAGCGCCTGGTGCGCCCAGTTCGACCAGGCTGTCTGGGAAGCCGTCCCGCTTCCCTAGCCCTGGACTTCACCCATTCACCATTTCACCTATTCACCCGTTCGGGCTGTCCCGTAGCCCTGAACCCCAAGCTGGTATCCTAAGACCCGGCGAAAGCCAAATACACACGGCTCCTGCGCGCGCCCCTGGGTCTCCAGTGGGGAAACGGGCGGACACTTTGCCAGGGCCGGCGGAAGAACCCAGGAAACTGAATATGCCCCAACTCAGCATGAAAGAGCTGCTCGAGGCGGGCGTTCACTTCGGCCACCAGACACGGCGCTGGAACCCGAAGATGAAACGCTACATCTACGGCGCTCGCAACGGAATCTATATCGTCGACCTCCACCAGACCATCAAGCTGTTCGAGGACGCCCTCAACTATGTCCAGCGCATCGTTGGCGACGGCGGCACCGTGCTCTTTGTCGGCACCAAGAAGCAAGCCCAAAGTGCCGTCCGCGAAGCCGCGCAGCGGTCTGGCCAGTACTGGGTCACCGAGCGGTGGCTCGGCGGCATGCTCACGAACTGG
>JAFDWS010000001.1:462626-965212 GCA_018268375.1 Armatimonadota bacterium
CCCCAAGAAGGAGCAGCTCAAGCGGCTGGAAGAGCGCGACAAGCTCAACCGCTACCTCGAAGGCATCCGCACGATGGAGGAGGCCCCCCAACTCATGTTCGTGGTGGACCTCAACAAGGAGTCCATCGCGGTCAAGGAAGCCCAGAAGCTGAAGATCCCCGTCATCGCGATCGTTGACACGAACTGCGATCCCGACATGGCCGATTACGTTATCCCGGGCAACGACGACGCCATCCGCGCCATCCGACTCGTGACTCAGAAGATCAGCGATGCGATCCTTGAGGTCAAGCCCTACTTCGACGAAGGACTCAGTGAGGGAACCGCCCCCGAGGCCGAGGAGTTGGAGGACGAGGGCGCGCCCGTCGCGTTCGGCGAAGTCGAGCAGGAGTTCCTGCGCGCTTTCGGCGAAGAGCCCGACCGTACGGTCGCTGGCGCGGACGGCAAACAGCCCAAGAAGGCTTCTGAAGAGAAGCCTGCGGAGGAGGCAGCAAAGGCAGAGGAGGCACCCGCCCCTGAGCCCGAGCCTGCTCCGGAAGCCCCCTCTACCGAAGAGGTGGAGGCGGGAAAGGAAACAACAACATGAGCATCAGCGCATCTGACGTCAAAAAGCTAAGAGACGAGACCGACGCTCCCATGATGGAGTGCAAGGCCGCGCTCGAGGAAGCTGGCGGCGACATGGCCAAAGCGAAGGACATCCTTCGCACCAAGGGCCAGGCCGCAGCAGCCAAGCGCGCTGGCCGGTCGACGAGTGAAGGCATCGCGAAGTTCGTGGTCGCTGCGGACGGCAAGTCTGCGGCGGGCATCGTTGTCGAGTGCGAGACCGACTTTGTCGCCAAGAATGATTCGTTCAAGGCACTGGTCGATCGCATCGCCAGCGGCATGCTTGAGGCCGGTAGCGCGAACGCTGACACGGTGATCGACGGCAAGACCGTCGCTGTGTTGCTCGAAGAGGCTGTTGCTGTCATCCGCGAGAACATCGTTCTGAAGAAGTCGACCTTCTTGAGCAGCACGCGCGGCGTCTTTGCTGTCTACAACCACCACACGGGCAAGACTGCCTCGGCGGTGGAGGTCAGCGGCAGCGCGAGCAACCTGCAGTCAGCCGGCCACCAGGTGGCGATCCAGACAGTCGCGTTCCCGCCGTCCTTCCTGAAAAAGGAGGACGTTCCCAAGGACGTGATCGACCGCGAGATCCAAATCGAAACGCAGCGGGCGATCGAGGAAGGCAAGCCTGCCGAAATCGCCGAGAAGGCTGCCCAGGGCCGAGTGAACAAGGAGTACTTCCAGAAAGAGGTCCTCCTTGAGCAGATGATGTACACCGACCCCAAGAAGTCGGTGTCCAATTACCTCGCCGAAGAAGGCAAGGTCGGCGGCGGACCGATCGCAGTCCTTCAGTTCGTGCGACTCGAAGTCGGCGGCGAATAAACCGCGCGGCGCAAACAGCAGCAGACGGACGGACCATCGTGGTCCGTCCGTCTTTGCTTTGCGGCCCGTGTCATTGAAAAGATGGACAAGAAAGTACGGACATAAAAGTCAGTCTTGTCGTCGCCCGCAAGAGTACAGCACCATGCTGGCATGGGTCAGAAACCGAGTCTTATCGCATGGGCAGCGATCGTGCTGTGCTCCTCTGCTCAAGGCTCGATGCTCCTCGACCGTCCCCATGACGGCACGGGAGGATTGATCAATTCCGCATGGGTGAGTCCGGACGGCTCGGATGCGGACATGTACGCTTACGACAGCTTTGTCCTGCCGACCGACGCGAACATCACTGAAGTCCATTGGCGCGGCGGCTACATCTACGGGGCGCTCTACGGCAAGGTCACCGACTTCTCGGTCTACTTCTACGCCACCAACCAGACCGGCTTTGAACCCTATTGCGGCAACCCGAGCATCGATGAGACCATCTACTTGAAGCGGTACTTTGTCGGGAACAACGCGGGAGAGACGCCCGCCGGTTCCTTCGGCGGAACGCCGATGTACGACTACCAGTTCACCTTTCCGACTCCCTTCCAAGCCACCGCCGGTGTCAAGTATTGGATCAGAATCGAAGGCTACCAATCGGCCGTGCCGGACTGGGGCATCGCCAAGGGCCTCGGAGGCGATGGCAACCACTTCCACTTCAGCACGGGGGCGGCACGGTTCTACTTCGCTCCTGGCGATCCCTCTTTCACCCTCTACGGGACTCCAAGCCAGTACCAGCTCGCGCCAACCAGCTTCACCGTGAACCTCGGCAGGGTCGACCGCGGCAACCTCGCGAGCCTCGCCCAGCAAGACGGTGACGCCCTCCGTGTTTGCCGTTTCATCGTTCCCAACCAACAATTCGCCCCGGTGGCCGTCCAGCTCGACACAACGTGTCCGGTCAACTCGGCGTCCTCGATTTCATTCAGGGCTGTCTCCCGCATGCAGCAGCCAGGCCTATTCAGCCAGACCCTGGACTGCTGGAACTGGAGCACGAACAACTGGGACGGGGTCGACCTACGAACCGACCCGGTTGATACAACGACCACAACGCGCGAGCTCGTCGGCACTGGCGACCTGTCGCGCTTGCTCAGGTCAGACGGTGCGCTCAGGGCACGGTACCGGGTGCGACAAACAGGGCCAGCGTCCGCGTTCGCCTGGTGCCATGAGATGGACCAAGCTGTCTGGACCATCGTTCCCTAGCGCCGAGAGCAAACGGGGGCCGCGAAGAGAGGAGCGGCCCCCATCCTTTGTTTGGCCCGGCTCCATGCGGCTACACTGGCTTCGATGAATGCCTTGCTCGCCGCGGCCGTGCTCCTGGCGCCCCACCAAACGAGTGGAAAATGGGTCTCGATCTTCAATGGCCGCAACCTGGATGGCTGGTCGGCCAAGATCAAAGGCTACAAAGCGGGAGACGACTTTGGCAAGACCTTCCGGGTCGAAGGCGGGGTGATCAAAGTCTCCTATGACGCTTACGGTGGCGAGTTCAAGGCACGCTTCGGCCACCTCTTCTACAAGAAGCCGCTGACTAACTACAGAATCAGGCTCGAGTATCGCTTCACTGGCGAGCAGGTCAAGGACGGCCCCGATTGGGCATGGAGGAACAGCGGCATCATGCTGCATTGCCAGGATCCCAAGACGATGAGGATCGACCAGGACTTCCCTGTTTCCTCGGAGTTCCAATTGCTGGGTGGCCCCGAGCAGGGAGTGCGACACACCGGGAACGTTTGTACGCCGGGAACAAACATTGTCATGGACGACAAACTGATCACCCAGCACTGTACCGACTCGGTTTCTCCGACGTTGCGGGGCGACCAGTGGGTGACGGCAGAAGCGGAAGTGCACGGTAACGGCGTCGTGGTCCACCGAATCAACGGCCAAGAAGTCTTGCGGTACCAGAATATTCAGTTCGACCCGAGGGACAACGACGCCAAACCCTTGATCAAGAACGGCAAGCTTGCGATCGACCGCGGTTGGATCTCCCTTCAATCGGAAAGCCATCCCTGCGAGTTCCGCAAGATCGAACTGATGGTTCTGCCACGTTGAGCTACGGGAGCCCCCTCCTCGTGTGCAGCGGTGGCCCGAAGGGGCCCGCCCTGAGCGAAGTCGAAGGGTGCGCGAACATGAGGAGGGGGTTGGGGGTGGAGCCTCCGAAGCCTCATTCCACAAGAAAGCTCAAACTACGAGCGCCCAACCAGCCAGCGCGACGTATGCTAACTCAGCCATGCCGAAATTTGTGATCGAACGCAACATCCCCGGTGCAGGAAAGCTGAGCTCAGACGAACTTCAAGCGATTTCCCGCAAGTCGTGTGGGGTCTTGGCCAACCTAGGGCCGCAAATCCAGTGGATCCACAGCTACGTGACGCCGAACAAAGTGTATTGCGTCTACCAGGCACCCAACGAGGAAATGATCCGCGAGCACGCTGCCCAGGGTGGGTTTCCCGCAGACTCGGTCTTGCAAGTCTCTTCGGTGATCGACCCGGCGACCGCTGAAAACTGACCTTCAGCCTTGGTGCAGGTGGGCCTCGATCCGGCGGTCGGGAACGATCCAGATCAACGCAACGAGGGCGTAAAGGCCGTAAGCTGCCGGCGGGCTGACGAATGAAAGGCCGATTCCCAAAGCGTAGAGCAAGGGTGAGAACTTGCCCTTCAAGTCTCGACCGACCATTCTGCGTAATTGCGAGTCGGGGCCTTGGTGCCGGATGATCGTCTGCTGAAGGATGAAATAAGCGATCGCCGGCAAGAGGAGCGTGACCCCGTAGACGGCGGCGGGAAGAGGTTGGCCACCGTTCTCACCCATCCATGCGGTCGTGGCCGGCACCAGGGACAGCCAAAACAGCAAATGCATGTTGGCCCATAGGATCGCCCCGTTCGTCGATTTCGCGACGTGGATCATGTGGTGATGATTGTTCCAGTAGATGCCCAAATACGCGAAGCTCATCAAGTAGAAGAGGAACTTCGGCAGCATGGGGCGCAGGGCATCGAGGTCCGCGCCGTGGGGGATACGGAGCTCCAGCACCATGATCGTCATGATGATCGCGATGACCGCATCGCTGAAGGCTTCCAGCCGTTGCGAGGACATGTGGTGAAGACGGCCCAAGTTGAGAACCGGATTCATCACCCGACACCGCAGCCCCGTACATGCCTGACGAGCTAAAGCCGCTCGCCAAAGAACGCCACCTGATCAATCCGAGCAGACCATGGAAATCCGGAGATCGGGCCGACAGGCTTCCACGAAATCTTGACCTTCATGCGGCCAGTGCCTGGTTCTAGATAGTCAGTAGGGCTCAATCCTCGGCCAACATCCACCGGTAGGTCAGCGGTGCTCGCTCGTCGAAAGTCCAGGAGGTCGTAGGCGCCTGTCGTGAAGTTCCAGAGATCGACGTACTGGTCGCACAATCCTCCAGGCCCAGCAGCCTCCACTCTCACTCTGAACTGGTCGGTGGTCGCAACTGGGACGCTTCCTTCAAATTCAATCTGAATCGGAGGAACCGATTTGTTCACGACGATGCCGGGCCGAAGGATCAAGTAATGGTCGTCGCTTTCCGACGTATCGCTGAGGTTCCCAGAGAAGACAGACCCCTTCAGCACACTGAAAGCCGTCGGAGGCTTGTAAGCGTATCCGGGGCCGAAAGCGGCGTACTCGGGCCCGCTCAGCCCAGATCCAAAGGCATAAATGCCTAGAAACTGTCCCGAGATCGGATCGTAGCGGAAGATGATGTTGAGGGCGCGGTCCGCCACGTAAAGTAATCCGTCCGGCCCAATGTCGCAGGCGCTTGGGTCGGAGATGGGAGAGGTGTTCTTGTCAACGACGACACCCAAGAACTGACCGCTCCCGGCCGCGAAGCGAAGCACTTGCTTGGTGCCCCAACTGGCGACGTAGAGGTCTCCCCAAGGAGCAAACTTGCAGTACTGTGGGTACTGGATCTCGGCTCCGGTCGTGAAGTCTCCGAGATACTCACCGCCGGGCCAGTGAAACCGCTTGATCGACCGTGTGCCCTGGCTGCAGACGTAAATGTCTCCTTCAGGGCCAATGGCCAGCCCGCGCGTCGAATTCAGTCCGCCCTGGGCCTCGGTGGCGAAGTTGCCCAAGAACTGCCCTGTAGAGATGTCGTAGCGGAGGATCCGGTTCCCGGACACGTTTGTGACCAGCACACTAGTTCCGTCTGGAGCCACTTTGAGGCCGTACAGTTGACCCATGTCGGGGCCCCCAATCGTCTTCAGCTTCAAGCCCGAAACGCCATCCAGGACGAGCACTTTTGCGAGAACGCCGTCAGCGACCAAAAGGTCGCGGTCTGGCCCCGTGAAGTCAAATTGCTCTGGCCCTCGAATACCTGTGATATTTGGCTGGAGCTTGCGAACGTACGCGCCGTCGCTCCACGCGTACTGGAAGATGTCGTTCGTCCCAATGCTGATCGCAAAGAAGTCGACCACGCTGCCGCTGGCAGAAATCGCCAGCAACCCGAATAGAACAAGAAAGAGGGACTTTCCGACCTTCATTTTCTGCACCTGCCGAAGAAGTATACGCCTGGCTTGGGCCGAGCCCGACATCTCAACACATCCGCCTCGAAACCGGGCCACAATAGAGCCACACCCCATGTATCAGCGCGTGCTCCTGAAGATCAGCGGCGAGGCCCTCGCTGGGCCCAAAGGATTTGGACTTGACCCCCACACCCTCGCCTACATCGCTAAAGAACTGCAGGGGATCCACGATCTCGGCGTGCAGGTCTCGGTCGTCGTCGGAGGCGGCAACTTCTTCCGCGGCGAGGTCTTTAGCGAAGCTGGAGGCATCGACCGCACGACGGCCGACCAAATGGGCATGCTCGGTACGATCATGAACGGCCTTGCCATGCAGTCGGCGATTGAAAAGCTGGATGTCCCCTGCCGGGTCTTGAGTGCGATCAACGTGACCGCCGTCTGCGAGCCCTTCATCAAACGCAGGGCTGAGCGGCACTTGGAGAAGGGCCGGGTCGTGATCTTTGTCGCGGGCACCGGTAACCCCTACTATTCCACCGACACCGCGGCGGCCCAGCGTTCGCTTGAGATCGGCGCAGAGTGCCTGATCAAGGCGACGAAGGTGGACGGCGTCTACGATAAGGACCCCAAGAAGTTCAGCGACGCCGTCAAGTACACGACACTCGGCTACAACGAAGCCACAAGCAAGCGCCTCGCGATCATGGACCAAACCGCGTTCGCCCTTTGCCGGGAACACAACCTCCCGGTGATCGTGTTAGACTTGCTCGAACAGGGAAGCATGCAGCGGGCAGTCAAGGGAGAGCCTGTCGGAACGCTCGTCGAAGGAGAATAACGATGACAGCACAAGAGATCGTCAAGGACGCCGAGAACAGGATGAAACACGCGGTCGAAGTGACCGCACACGACTTCCAGAGGATCCGCACGGGACGGGCGAGCCCCATCATCCTCGAAGCCGTCACCGTCGACTATTACGGCACCGAGACCCCCGTCAGCCAATGCGCGAACGTGACGATCCCTGAGCCGCGCCAAATCCTGATCACGCCTTACGACAAGTCGATGCTCGGAGCCATCGAAAAGGCCATCCTGAAGAGCGACGTCGGCCTCACGCCCAACAACGATGGTCAAAACATCCGCCTCAACCTCCCTCCGATGACGGAGGAAAGGCGCAAGGAACTGATCAAGCAGGTCCACCATCGAGCCGAAGAGGGCTGCGTGGCAGTGAGGAACGTTCGAAGGGACGCCCTGCACCATCTGGTCGCGCTGAAGAACAAGGAAATCAGCGAAGACGAACTCAAGGGACTCGAGAAGAAGGTTCAAGACCTGACCGACCGGTTTGTGAACGAAGTCCACGACGTCCAGAAGAAGAAAGACGCCGAGCTGATGGAGATTTGACCAACCCATTCGATTTTGGATTGAGCATTTGCGATTGAAGACGATTCCCGGCCAGGCGTGCACCCGTGGCTAAACCGGACAAATCCAGAACCGAGGGACTGACCACCAAGGTCCAAGAGCGCGCCGTCGCGGCTGGCATTGACCTTGATGCCCTACCGCGTCACATCGCCATCATCATGGACGGCAATGGGCGTTGGGCCAAGAAACAAGGAATGCAGCGGCTCATTGGTCATGCCCAGGGCTACCGGACGCTCAAGGACGTATTGCTGTGTGCAAGCAACCTGGGTATCGAGGTCCTGACCGTCTACGGTTTCTCCGCCGAGAACTGGCGGCGGCCGGACGACGAGGTCCAGGGCCTGATGAAGCTCATCGGCAACGCGGCGAGGACCGAACTCGCCGATCTCGTGCGAAACAATGTCCAGACCAGGATCCTCGGCCGGCTCGAGGAGATTCCGGCCGAGACCCGGCGTTCCCTGCAAGCCCTGGCCGACTCAACCCGCGCCAACACCGGGATCGTGTTCAATCTCGCGATCAACTATGGTGGCCGGGCGGAGATTGTCGACGCTGTGAAGAAGATCATCGATGCGGAAATCCCAGCCGACCGCGTTGACGAGGAAGCGATATCGATGCGCCTCTACGCCCCCGATCTTCCCGAGCCCGACTTGATCGTGCGCACCGCGGGCGAAATGCGCTGGAGCAACTTCCTGATCTGGCAAGCAGCCTACGCGGAGCTCTTCGTCACCGACACGTCTTGGCCCGACTTCGGCGAACGCGAGCTCTTCGATGCCGTTCTCGCCTTCCAACGCCGCGAACGGAAGTTTGGCGGACTCTGAGGAGGTTAGCCCTTCGCCTTAAGCAAGTCTCTGATTTCCGTCAGCAACACGACGTCTTCGGCCGGGGCGGCAGGCGCTTCCGCTTCTGGCTCGCGCCGCATCCGGTTGATTCCCTTCACGATCAGGAACAGACAGAAGGCGATGATCAGGAACTGGATCAGCACCGTGATGAACGACCCGTAGTTCAGGGTCACCGCACCTGCGTCGGTCGCTGCCTTCAGGGTGTCGTAGCTGGTCGTACCGTCCTTCCCCGGCTTAAGGACGGCGAACATGTTCGTGAAGTCCATCCCGCCTGCCATGCCAGGAATGGGCATGATGACGTCCTTGACCAATGAGTCGACGATCTTGCCGAAAGCACCGCCTAGGACAACACCGATGGCGAGGTCGAGCATATTGCCCTTGAGCGCGAATTCTTTGAACTCCTTCAGCATGAGGCCATGTTAGTCGGAGGGGAACTGGGCTGTCAACCGCCCCTCCGGACGACGAATGCCAACTGTTGCCTAGCATTAGGAGTTTCCAAGCCAGTCCCTATGGAACGGGGGTGGGCCGGGCCCCGGTGTACAATGAAGGTTCGGAGCTGAAAAGCCATGATCTTGACAAGTTTGTTTGCTGCCATCGCGATGGTTCCTACCACCATGTCGGACGATTCGCTGAAGTGCGCCGTGATGCTCTCGCCCACCAAGGCCACGAGCAAGGCCGCCGAATACGCAGGCGCTCGTTTCCCGTTCTGCTGCGGCGGTTGCGACAGCACCTTCGCCAAGGATCCGGGTAAGTACCTCGCCGACGCTGGCAAGTCCGGCAACACGATCGGCATGTTCATGTTCTGCCCGGTCTCGGGCGAGAGGCTCGACCTTGAGAAAGTGAAGGAGACCGTCGACTACAAGGGCATGCGCTACGGGTTCTGCTGTGGCGACTGCAAGGGCATGTTCGAGAAGGATCCGGCGAAGTACACGAAGACTCCCGAGAAGGAAGTCCTCGCTTGCATCGTCTCCGGCGAAAAGATCGCTTCCTACAGCGCTTCCGCGGGCTTCATGGATTACGAAGGCGTGCGCTACTACGTGTGCTGCAGCGAGTGCCTCCCGGCTCTGAAAAAGGATCCGGCGAAGTTCGTCGCCGCCAGCAAGTTCACTCCCAGTGCGCCGAAGGCCATGGCCGCGACCAACTCCAAGCCGCCGAAGCACGACGGCAACTAAAACCAACCATCCTCTGGATCAACCGAGGCGCTTGCAGAAATCTGCAAGCGCCTCGGTTGTATGTCGCATGGGAGCCAGCCCCTGCTCGATGAGCTTCTCGCACGAGAGTGAGGAGTCAAATGGACGCTGGGCAGGTGTCGGCCAGTCCGCCGTTGTGATCGCCGCCACCTCGATCGGGCGCGTGTCCCCCCCGACCTGGGCATAGGCTGTGATCGCTTGCACGGCAAGATCGTGCCAGTTCATGCGGTCGGGCCCAGCGGCATGGTAAAGCCCCCCAGGCACGCCCTTGAGGACGATCAACGCGAGCGCGTCCGCCAAATCCCAGGTGTAGGTGGGTGTTCCCCACTGGTCGGCCACAACCCGCAACGGTTTCTCCGCCTTCCAGGCTTCGATCATCGTTCGCGGGAAGGACTTGCCGTTGGGACCGTACAGCCAGCTTGTCCGGACGATGACCGCGCCGGGACACTCCTTAGCAACGGCCTGCTCTCCCTGAAGCTTGCTCTTTCCATAGACCCCGAGAGGGTTGGTCTGGTCGGTCTCTGTGTAAGCCGATCCCTTCGTTCCATCGAACACAAAGTCAGTGCTGACGTGCAGATAGCGCCAACCCGCTTCCTGACAGACCGAAGCCAAGACTCCGGGGGCCACAAAATTGAGCTTCATGGCCGCCATCGCATCGCTCTCCGCTTGATCAACTGCCGTGTAAGCGGCGCAGTTGACGATCCAGGCGAACTCTCCGAAATCCCGTTTGCGCAGCCTTTCAAGGTGCTGGGCGGACGTGATGTCGAAGTCCACTTGCGAGGGCGAATTCACGTACCAGCCGCGATCCGAAAACCGCCGGACCACGTCGCTACCAAGCATGCCCGATCCGCCCACCACCAAGACCCGCCCCGGGTCGGTGATCAGAGTCGAGCCGCCGCTTGCCTCGTCCATCGCCACGCTACCTACGGAAAAGCCAGTATGCCGTAACTCGCATCTCTTAGACTCGTCTTGTACAATGCATCCAGTAAGGATCTTTTGCAATGAAATCTAGGTTTCTCCTGATTGTGGCCCTGTTCGGGCTCGTCGGCTCGGGAATCGCGTTTGCCCAAGACAGCACCCTCGGTAAGAAAGGCAAGGGCGGCGACAAAGGCGGCGGCTCAGGTTCAGGCAAGGGTGGCGGCGGAGGTTCAGGTGGCCTCCATACCGATCCTCCTCCTCGTCAAACCGGCGGCGGTGGCGGCCAGTCTCGCGGCAGAGGCAACTCTGGCGAACAGAGCGGTGGCGGTAGCGGCTCAGGCCGAGTCTTCGGCGGCAGCACCTCCAGCGGCTCCGGCGGAGGCTCCGGGCGCGGCAGCTCGGGCGGCACGATCCGCCCTTCCAGCGGCGGTGGAACCGTCCATACAGAGGACGGCACATTTGGCAAGCGAGGCAACTCGATCTCCCGTAGCGGACACGTCACCTATGAAGGTTCGAACAACATCCTCGGGCGCCCAGGCACTGAAGGCCGAATCACCCCGAGGGTCTACTCCGACGCTCCGACCGTGACCTCCAACAAGAAGATTGTCCGAGAGGTGACCCGGGAAAACCGGATCCGAGTGAACGACAATCGGTATCGGAACGGCTACTACGGCTACAACCGTGGCTGGGTCGACAACAACTTCAGCTATCCGTACTACGGCTTCAACTGGTACGACGGCTGCAACTACGTCACGTCGCCCTTCTATTGGTACTACCACTTGCCGGCCTACGTGGACATCGTCCGCGTGAACATTGGCCCTATCCATTGGGTCAACTGTTCGACGCACTACGATTGGTCACCAATCGGTTATGACCGCTACGGTTATGACTCGAGCCGGGCCGATCTGGATTATGCGGTGTCCGACCTGCAACGCTCCTTCGAGCGCGGCAACATGCGCTACATCGCCACCATGATCCCAACCCGTGGCCGTGTCGAGATTGATGCGGGCTGGAACAACCAGTACACCATCGATGCCGACGACTTCTACGACATGATGCGAGACCTCGTCGAAGGCACACGCACGATCGACTACCGCATCGTTGACGTCTGCCGCGACGGCTCACGGGCAACCGTCACCGCCGAGCACGTCTACACCGACTCGTGGGGCCGGGAAGCGTGCGTGAGGCACCAGTACGGTCTGCGCGAAGGCCGACGAGGATTCGAGATCGTCTACTTCAAGACCGACGGTCGTAACGACTACTAAGCAGGGTCTCCCTTTCGGACATGGGCGGCTGGCTCCAATCGGGGCCAGCCGCTCTTTTTGAACCGGGCTAAGCTTTGTTCCACATCCGTCCGACAATTCCCCACAGAGAATCGCTGGATTTCGAAAATTCTCTGCTGGAGCGTCAAATTTGAGTCTGAGGATCAACACAAACGTGCAGGCCATGGTGGCTCTGCGGCACCTCGGTGAGACCGAGTCCCTCATGGAGGGTTCTGTCGCGCGGCTGAGCACCGGCTTACGGATCAACAATGCCGCCGATGATCCCGCCGGCCTCATCATCAGCGAAGGGCTCCGATCTCAGATCAAAGGCATCGAGCAGGCGACGCGCAACGTCCAGGACGCCGTCAACATGTCGAAAACCGCCGAATCGTCGATGCAGGAGGTGTCCCGCTTGCTCACCGACCTCCGCGCCCTGGCCGTCCACTCTGCCAACACCGCCACGGTCGACGCCTTCCAACTTCAAGCGAACCAGCAACAGGTCCGCAACATTATTGACTCTATCGACAGAATCGCACAACAGACATCATGGGGCACGAAGAAGCTCCTCAATGGCTCGTCTGGTGTCCAGACGGCCCTGACACGAACCGACCTCGTCTCGAGCCTCTATATTGGCCCTGAGTTCAACGGATACGCCGTCCAGACGGGCACGGTCGACGTCAGTCAGACGACGGCTGCCACCCAAACCACCACCGGTGCGCTGGCAACGACCTTCGCGAACGGCAACGCGGTGGTCAATGCGGGCACGTTCCTGATCAATGGCAGGGCCTTCACGACCCAAGCCAGCATGACTATCTCGGACGTGGTCCAGCAAATCAACCTCGCCTCGAGCGAGACCGGCGTCACGGCTTCGCTTGTCCCGAGCGGCGGCAACGTCGCCGTTTCCTTGACCTCGGTCAAGTACGGGAGCCAGTTCCCGATCAGCTACCTGGAGACTTCGACCATCTTGAATGGCGGCGCCGGAGCCACCCCCGCCGTCGGGACAGATGCCGTCTACACCGTCACCGCACCGACTGTGAATGGAAATCAGACCGAGACCTTCACCGGTGGCATTGGCCCAGGCACCGATGGCTTGACCCTGACGTCCCCGTCCGGCAACCGACTCGTCATCACTCCTGCAGGCAACGCGACGGCTGGCCCCGTCACCGTGGGCCAGGTCAACGTGGGCTCGATGCGGTTCCAGATTGGTGCGAACTCCGACCAGGCCGCACTGTTCTCGATCCCGAGCACTTTCGCACGCGATCTTGGCACGAGCGCGGTTCCCGGTCTCGATCTTTCCAAGCTCGATGTGACCAGCCAGCAAGGCGCGACCGACGCCATGAAGGTGGTTGATGAGGCCATCTCACAACTCGCCCTCCTTCGAGGCAACCTTGGCTCTTTCCAGAAGAACTTCCTTGAGTCGACCAATCGGTCGCTCGAAGTCGCCAACGAGAACCTCACCGCAAGCGAGAGCCAGATTCGTGACGCAGACATCGCCAAGGAAATGAGCGACTACACGAAGATCCAGGTCCTGCGTCAAAGCGGTATCGCCGTCCTCGCCCAAGCGAACCAAGCACCGCAGAGCGTCCTCCAACTCCTGCGTGGCGGCGGCTAGGCGTCCTAAGAATTCCCTCACCTGACCGGTAACCTGTCGCGCATGGCGTCACAGGAGTTCAGCTTCGATGTTGTTTCGAAGGTCGACCTTGCAGAAGTGAAGAACGCGGTCAACCAAGCTCAGAAAGAGCTGGAAAACCGCTACGACTTTAGGGGCAGCGCGGCGAAGATCGAATTTGACGAGAAGGAGATTAGCCTGACGGCGGACGACGAGTTCCGGATGGGACAGCTCAAGGACATCGTCTTCAGCAAACTTGTCAAGCGCAACATCGATACGCGAAGCATTGAATACGGCAAGCTCGAACCAGGCCCTGGAGTCAGTGTCAAGCAGAAAGTGACGTTCAAGCAGGGCATCGAGCAAGACGCCGCCAAGTCGCTGATCAAGCAAATCAAGGACAAGGGGCTCAAGGTCAACGCTCAAATCCAAGGCGACCAGCTCAGAGTTTCCAGTAAGTCCAAGGACGACCTTCAGAAGGCGATCCAGTTTCTGAAGGGGCTTGAACTGGCCTTCCCGGTCGATTTCGTCAACTACCGCTGAGCATGGTTCTGCACTGGTACTCCTTCGTCGGTGACTTTGATGCTTTGGATGATCAAGCAGTCTCATAAAGATCGCGGTGTGCGGACTCTCGAAGCGGCCAAATCCTTCTTCTGGGAAGAATTGGCGGCCCCTGACCGGCTTGGACGTTTCAATATTTTTAGACAGGCGGATCACGGGCCATCTAGACTCGCTGGCCTAAAGGCAGGCGATAGGCTTGTCTTTAGCTTTGACGGCACCTTAGTTGGCACTGCCCTTTCTGCTAGCGAAAGGTTGCCTCTTGGACGCGAAAACTATCCTTTCTGTTTCGTCGTTGCCTTAGAAAGCCGCCAAGATGCGAAAGGAACACTTGCGGAACTACGCTCGAAAGTACAGATAGGGGTGACTGGATCGGAGCGAAATCTCTTCCGAAACGCCTCATGGGACAAGTTTAACGACCTACTTGCAGACCTGATCTGGAGCATTGCAAGACAGGATCAAGGGAGCAAGAGCGAGCCAACCTCAGATCTTCCCGAGAGCCAGCAAGTGTTCTTTGAAGGAAGGGTGATGACCACGCGCACTTGGGAAAGAAAGGGTCGAGCGCAATGTCTCGCGAGTAAGGGTACGCGGTGCGTGGTGTGCGGCTTTGATTTCGGTCTGAGCTACGGAGCCGAGTACGCTTCGCTCATAGAGGTTCATCACGTTATCCCCTATGAAGGCTTTGTGAGAGAAGTCGACCCTGTGAAAGATCTAGCGCCGGTTTGCCCCAATTGCCACGCGCTGATTCATTGCGGCCGGGGATCCTTGGACTATCGAACTATCAAGGAGGCCCAGCAAATCCTAAAGGTGGTAGCCGAATGAATTGGTCTGTCTGAGCTCACGCTATTGCTGTCGCCATGATTCGTGAGAACTGACGGCGTCGGGTACGTCCGCATCGATCCGGCGAATGCGGGGCGTGATGTAGAAGAGGATCGAAACGACCAGGGTGAGCAGGCCCATCACGACGAACACTAAGCCTGCCCCACGGCCGGGACCGGTGCCAATGATTCGTCCCCAAGTCGAAGCGAGGGCTCCGCCAGGCATCATCATTGGGCCGACGACCTTATCGACCAAGGGGCCGGCGGCGAGCATGGCAATGGGTGCTGTGCCCTGAGCGATCATCCGGCGGACACTGAACACGCGTCCCCGCAATTCGTGGGGCACTTTAGACTGCCAAATCGCTTGGCTCGAAGCGTTTGTGACCGGAGAAAACGCCATGCACAAGAATCCCGATGCAGCGATCCAGACTAAGTCTTGGCGCAAGCCGACGCATGCCATGAACAACCCGATCAGTCCCCCACCAAGGAACACACCGAGGAGCCGATTCTTGAGCCCGCCCGTCACGCTGATGAGGATGCTGCCGACCAGCATCCCGGCGCCCATGACCGACATGACAGTGCCAAACCCCACTGAACCTGCAAAGCCCAACACCAAGGGACCGAACAGGACGCCGGCCATCGGGAGCAGGAAGTTCAAAGCGGCGAAGTAGCCCAGCAGCATGAGCATGGCTCTTCGCTCCCTGATGAACGCCCATCCTGCGCCGATCTCCTCCGAAAATCTCGGCTTCTCCGCACTCTTCTCCTCTTTGCTCTTTGGTTTTGGAAACCTGACGAAAGCCAGGCTCAGGACGCCTACCATGAAGCTGACGAAATCGAGGACGATCAGGCCCTGCAAGTGGATCGCGCTGAAAATGGCGCCGGCAAGGATCGGCGAGGCAAGATCAGAGACCGCCTGGCCAGACTGGACCATCCCCGCCGCCTTCGTGAGTTGCTCCTTCGGCACAAGGGTCGAGATGGCCGCCTGGTATGCGGGCACCTGGAACGACGAGCAAGCAGAAGTGAATCCCGCCAAGACCATGACGTGCCACACGACCAGTTGGTGAGTCCAAACCAAGTAAGCGCCCACTAACACTGCCAAGCCACAAAGTACGTCCGAACCGAGCATCGTGAGACGCCGGTCCCATCTGTCCACAAACACGCCAGCGAACGGTGCGATGAGGAGCGACGGAAGAATCGAGAACAGGGCGATCGTCGCGAAGAGCGTCGCAGAGCCAGTTGTTTGGAAGACCCAGACGCCAAGACCAAAGTTGGTCAGGCCGGATCCCAGCAAAGAAACGATTTGCCCAAGCCAGACGATCCGGAACGTCCTCATGAGGATGATATTGCTACGGGGTGGCACCCTCGGGGACGCGCGCTCCGATCCAGTCCCCAACTGCCTTCAAGACTTTGCCTCGATGACTGACGGCATGCTTCTGGTCGGGCGTTAGGTCGGCCATGGTGCAACCCATCTCGGGTAGCCAGAAAATGGGGTCGTAACCGAAGCCGCCGCTCCCGCTCGGAGCCTGGGCGATCACGCCCTCCCGCTCCGCGGAGAAGACATGGATCTCCTGCGCATCGGGGGCAGCAAGGGCGACGAAGCACTTGAACCGTGCGCCCCGCTCGCTGTCGGGCAGGCCGTGCAGTTGCTGCAGGATCATCGCCATCTTCTCGTAAAAAGGGAGTTCTTCCCCTCCAAAGCGTTTGCTGTGTACACCGAGAAGGCCCGGCATCGCATCGATCTCTAGCCCGGCGTCGTCCGCCACAGACCACTCGTGAGTGAACACCGAAGCCGACTGAGCCTTGATCGTGGCGTTCTCGGCGTAAGTGTCGCCTGTCTCCTCTGGCTCGGGCGCACCAGGGTAGTCGGCCAAAGTCTTGAACTCGATGTCGGGAAAACGGTGGCCAAGGATGGTGGCCATCTCCACACCCTTTTTCGCGTTGTGCGTTGCGATCACCAGTCGCTTGATCAAATTCCCAAGACCTGCCTTTGCAGCGTCACCAATTCTTCAATCCCCTTCTTCGCAAGGGACAGCATCCGACCCAGCGTCTCCGCCGCGAACGGCTCGCTTTCCGCAGTGCCCTGAACTTCGACGAACTTGCCCGAGGCCGTCATCACGACGTTCATGTCGGTCGCCGCCGAAGAGTCCTCTTCATAGTTCAGATCGAGAACCTCTTGGTTCCGGTGGATCCCGACGCTCACCGCCGCAAGTGGCTCACTGATGGGCATCTTGCGGATCATCTTCTTGTCGATCATCCAAGAAAAGGCATCGTAGAGGGCGATGCAACCACCAGTGATGGAAGCACAACGAGTGCCTCCGTCGGCTTGCAGCGCGTCGCAGTCGATCGTGACCGTTCGCTCGCCCAACGACTCGAGGTTTGTCACCGCACGCAGTGCGCGACCGACCAGGCGCTGGATCTCCATCGTCCGCCCGTTCGGACCCCGAAAGGCATCGCGCTGGTTCCTCTGCTTGCCTGAACGGGGCAGCATTGAATACTCCGCCGTCACCCAACCAGAACCCGTCCCTTTGAGAAACGGGGGAACACGTTCCTCGACCGTGGCAGTGACCAAAACATGAGTTTCGCCCACCTTGATGAGGCACGATCCTTCGGCGTATTTCGCGAAGCCGCGCTCCATGGTGATCGGGCGCATTTGGTCAGGCGCACGGCCGTCAGGTCGCATAGGAACCGGGGATTCTACCTGCCAGTGGATCTGGTCACCGGGCGCAAAGAAGGATAGCGCAAGCCGCAGCCACGGCCGTGTCGACCCGAAGGACGCGGGGCCCTAGTCCCACCGCCCGGCTACCGATCAGTGCGACCTCACGAGGCGCCCAACCGCCTTCCGGACCGACCACGACCGTCAGTTCGTTTCCGACTGCGGCAAGTGGCTCGCTGACGCCTTCCACCTCGCTGAGCACCACTGCTTCTGGCATCTGGTTGAGCACGGACTCGAGACTCTGGGCCCAACGAAATGTGGGCAACGAGGTTCTGAAGGAGACTTCTGCGGCCTCACGCGAGATGCGCGCTAGACGCTCCGTCTTCTGGGCGGCCTTGCCCGCTTCCCACCTCACGACTGAGCGATCGGACGGAAATAGCACGAAGGCTTTCGCGCCAAGTTCGGTCGCCATGCGGACAGACTCCTCCAGCTTCTCCGGCTTCGGCAACGCAAGTGCCAATGTCAAGGCGAGGACAGGCTCAGTGTCTGGTCTCAGCGTTTCAATCAGCTCGACGCCTCGGCCCCTCAATCGACACCTCAGCAACCTGCCATCGCCCGGCAGCAGGGCAACTTGGTCTCCGGTCGAAAGGCGCAAGACCTTGTGGAACTTGTCGAACTCCTCCTTGGGCAGTTCCCAATCCTCGTCGAACTGCTCTGGCAAGGCGCCAACGAAGGCCCTGGGAAGAGCCCTTACAGGGAGAAAGTCGCCGCCACCCATTCACCCTCCTCCAGTTCCTCGCGCAACTGAAATCCGACGCGCTCGCAGGCCGTCCTTACATCCGGCCAATTGTCCTTGATGATCCCGCTCACAATCCACTGCCCAGCCGCAGCAATCCGTTGCCGGGCCTCCGGGGCAAGACTGATCAGTGCCGCGCTGATGATGTTGCTCACGACAATATCAAACTGCTTGGTGGACGGTAGCGGCGCAAACCCCTTTCCTTCCAGAGTGGTGACTTCGCAGCGGTTTCGGAGGGCGTTTTCCCGAGCTGCGGTTACTGAGACGGGATCAATGTCGACCCCAAAGACCTCCTTTGCCCCAAGCATGGAAGCGGCGATCGACAAGATACCGCTTCCACATCCGATGTCCGCGACTGTCTTCCCCGCACAATCTGCCCGGGCGAGCAATTCCATGCACATGCGGGTCGTGGGGTGGTCACCGGTGCCGAAAGCTTGGCCCGGATCTAGTTCGATCACCCGATCACCTGGACGTGACTCGAAGTCCTCCCAGGTCGGCTTCACCACGAACTCACCCAGCCGCTTCGGCTTGAAGAACTGTTTCCAAGACTCAGCCCAGTCCTCTTCCTCTACAGCCGAAGACTCGACCTCAGTAGCCCCGTAACCGCGGAGGGAGTCCGACAAAGATGCCAGTTCGTTTTCTGCCCCTGGCGGCAGATAAGCACTCATGGTGGGCGGGTCGTCGGTTTGAAGCGTGCCCGGCAGGCCGTGGGACTCAAAGATGTGTGCCCACACCGACCAATCCTCTGGCTCGCAGGGCAAGACCGCGGTGACCTTCGTCCAGACGCTCATTTCTTCTTCTTGCCGAAGAGGCCGCCGAGGAACCCTGAGGACTCCACGCCCTTTGGAACCGGCTCGCCTCTTCCTTCAGCGAACTCGCGGAGGAGCTCGGCGTCCCTCTCCGAAATCTTGCGCGGAACAACCACGTTGAACTGCACGATCAGGTCGCCACGGTTGCTGCCCCTCACGTTGGGCAGGCCCTCTCCTCGAATGCGTGTCAAGGCCCCCGGCTGTGTCCCGGGCTCGACGACGACAGTTAACGAACCGGTCAGCCCCTCTACTTCCACCGTGTCGCCAATAGCGGCCTGAGAAAATGTAATGTTGTACGAGGTGGCGAGCTCCCTGCCGTGGCGCTCGAAGCGAGAGTCCTCCTGGACATCGATGACGACGTAGAGATCACCGGGTCGACCAAGGCCGGTTCCGTCCGAGCCCTTGCCCGTGACCCTCATGGCGGTGCCCTCCTCTACGCCAGGCGGGATTGTGATCGAGAGCTTCTCAGTAACGACCTCAAGTCCCTTTCCCTTGCAGACACTGCACGGCGTCGGAATGGTCTGCCCAGTCCCCTGACAGGTAGGGCACTGTGTCGAAGTGCGGATCGAACCAATGAACGTTTGTTGAACGCGTGTCACCTGGCCGGAGCCGCTGCACGTGCGACACGTCTCAGGCGAAGTGCCTGGGGCCGCTCCGCTACCCTCACAGTTGGCGCATTTGGCCATGCGCTTGTAAGTGACGGTGCGCTCGGCCCCGGACAGAACTTCGTTGAGACTGATCCTGACCTCGCTGCGGTGGTCTTCGCCGTCCCGCCCTGCCCGCTGGTTGCCCCTCGAGCGGCCAGTGAACATCTCCTCCATCATTCCGAAGATGTCGCTGAAGCCGCCCGCACCGCCAAAGAAGTCACCCGGGTTGACTCCGCCGCCGGCGTCGTCCGTCACTCCAAATTGGTCAAAACGGGCACGCTTGTCCGGGTCGGACAAAACGGAGTAGGCGACGGAGACCTCCTTGAACTTCTCCTCCGCTTCGGGGCTGTTCGGGTTGACGTCAGGGTGGTACTGCCTGGCCAGCTTGCGATAAGCGCTCTTGATCTGATCGGCCGAAGCGTCGCGCGGCACTCCGAGCACGCTATACGGATCTTGGGACATCGCTAAACTTCGGTGACCTGGTCCTCTTCTACGCCCTCTTCCTCTTGCTCGGCCAGATCGTCAAGACTGATTTCTGCGTCGTCGGTGACAGCGGGAACCTCTTCTTCAACGTCCAACAGGTCGACCAATTCGGCGACGGCGTCCTCATCCTCGGCCTCTTCGTGAACCTCTTCTTCTTCAAGTCCGACCGCGGTGAGGTCGATGTCCTCTTCGATCGCAGGAAGGAGGAGGCCGACATCGGCGATGTCCAGGGCTTCGAGAGCGCTGTAGTCGCCCGACTCGATGACCTCGGCGCCTTCGGCCACCATGATCGGCTTGATCTTTCCGGCCGCGATCTCGGCGAGCGCGATGCTCAGAGGATGGCCGCTATCGATCCTAACCAGGGGCGGTGCGCCTTCCTTGATCTGCTTGGCTCGCTTTGCCGCCAGGTTCGCCAACACGAACGGACCGTACTCGACGTTGTTCAGTTTGTCGGGATGGGGCAGAATCTTCTCGCCTTGGGCCATGGGGAATCGCACATTGTACCCGTGAGTCGCCCACCTATCTGGCCGAACGGGACTGCCCCCCTCCGAGTTGCTTTCTAATGTCCTAAAAATCCAGTCTAATAATCGAACGCGAACCGCTGGCTTAGCGTCGTAACGACAGTACAAATGGCAGGGTGCTTACCGCGCCCCGTTCCTTTGTGCCTCAAGTTACTTTCCGAGGAGAAGTCAAATGAAATCCAAATACGTTGCAACTCTGCCGTTGTTGTTCGTCGGCGTCGCCGCCCAGGCGCAGAGCCTCGACCAGATCACGGGGACGACATCAAGTGGCCAGGGGCTGGTTTCCCAGGTCTTCGGCGACTTTCCGACCTTCAACTCGTCGGTGGTCGACAACTATTCCGGAGGCGGGACGATCACGCAGTTCAGCGCTGCCGTCATCGTGGACGGCTTTCCCACTTTCCGGGACTGGAACGCCAACAACCCGAATTACAGGATCTCGACGTATGCTTCGCTCAACGACGCCATCAACGGGGTGGCGGCCGCGAGCGTCAACGCTCAGATCGCGTCGTTCGCCTTGAACTATCAAGGCTATGGCGACAACACCGCCCTCATCACTTTCACTGGTCTCGGGCTCAACGCACCGAACAATGGCTGGGTCGGCCTCCAAGGACTCGGCGACTTCGGTACCTCCCGAGAGATCTATGTCCTCGACAGTTCGGGCGGCACGCCCGGCGACAACAATGCCGAGCTCGTGAACCCTGCCGGCGGCTTTGCTCTTCCTGGCAACCATCTTCCCTACAACCACATGCCCGGCTACCTGGGGAACGCTTCTTATGCCTTTCAGGTCGTGCCCGAGCCCGGCACGATGATCGCCCTCGGAGCGGGCCTAGCCGCCCTCGCTGCCCGTCGGCGCAAAGCCTGACAGGCTTGGTCTGGGCCGTCACCCGATGACGGCCCGGACTTCTTCCTTGCCCTTCTTGTTCACCCGCCAAATGAAGGCGTCGAGCACATAGTGGGTGACTTGGGGCATGGTCAAGAGAGGGACGAGTATCGCCAGTGCCGTCGCCGATACCTGGAAAGTCCAGTGGCCAAAAATGTCAGCGTGCTCCTGCCACACGAGCCAATCCCAAATGGCCTCCTCGAAATAGGCCAGCAGCCCGAGCGCGACCACATAGAACGGGATGTACTTGAGCTGGAAGAACTTGAGGAACGAGTTCTTGGCATGGACCTGGTTCGAGCGCTTCCTGTACTGGTAGATCCAAATCAGGGCCATGTAGGGGACGCCGTGGGAGACGATGTTGATCAAGGTGAACGTCAAGTCGCCGTTGAAGAGGATGATGCCGGTGCTCCAGGCGGCCGCCGTCGCCCCGAGCAAAAGGCATTTGCCAGCATTGAAGGTGCCCGTCTGGCGCCACTTTACGAACTCTTTGACTGCAAAGCCCACAAGGCTCGCGACGTAAACGACAAGGCAGACCCGCTCAGGCACGACCGATGGGATATGGACGACGTCAAAGTCGCTGAACCACTGAAAGTTCCTGGGGTAGGTGTGCCAGTACAGCAAGGGGTAGAGCGTCGCCAAGTAGATTGCGACCTGGTCGATTCGATAGCTCAGGTCGCCGACGGGTTCTCCACGCCGGTAGAGCATCATGAACCCGTATTGCTGCCTCACGAAGTGATAGATGGCGAAATACGCCACCAGTGACCAAAAGAGCTTGGGGCCCCAGACGACATAGACGAGGATCCCAGCGAGCCACGAGACGGTCGGCGCGACGAGGTAGAGCGTGCGCCTCCGCTTGAACTCCTCCTTGTCCAGGTAAGTCCGGAAGAGCGAGCTGTAGACATGAGCGACGTCGATCCCAAGCACGAGAAGGATCCAGAGCCAGGGCGGGGTCTCGTTGATGGTCGCGATCTTGGGGCCCCAGACAAGCACGATCGCGGTCACCGCGACCGGTGGCCCGATGATCGCGGCTAAATCGAACTTGGGCGAGAAAATCCAGGGCGTAGAGACGCGCATCACACCAGCGGCATAAACAGTTCTGTGATCAACTTCTCGGGGGGCGTCTCACTCGCGTCGTTCAAGTACGCCTCAAAGGCAGGATCGTTCTCGCGAATCGCACGGTTAAGCTTGTGCTCGATCGTGGCGGTGAATTCTGTCCAGACACTGGCAAGGTTTTCGTAGCGACCGACGTAGCGGGTGGTCGCATAGGCGCCACCAGCCAAGCTTTCTTGGGTAAGCGCCAGCCCTCCGCTGTCCATGATCTTGTAGTCGAAAGGAACTTCGATGCAAGCCGCCGATCTCAGCTTGTCGACCGGCGTGTAGTCCGGATTGTCCCAGTAGACGCCAATCATCTTCTGGGGTGTCATGCCATGGGAGGCCGCCCAACCCCACAGCTGCTCGAAGACCGGCCCGATGTCGTCGTAAGACCCTGTGTGCCGCAGCATGATGACCGGCTGGGGCGGGCGGTCAATGATTTGAACCTGAACCACTGCAAAATTCTACTTTGTCGAGGAGCGCGGAAGGAACAGGTGAGGAACGAACCGCGCGAGATCCTCGGTGATGGGCCCGTCCGACTCCCTCACTCCTATCCCACATGAGCCACAGTCGACCACCCAAGAGCCAATGACTGCGTGCCGATCCCCAAAGCGGGCCAAAGGCGCATAAGCCTGGTAGACAAACCCTCCTTCATCGTAAGGGCCCTCGGTTTCGATGATTTCATCGCCGTGAACGACCGTAACGTTTGACCCTTCCCTACCCAAAAGGGGCTTCTTGACGTAAGAAGCGAGGTCGTGAGGACCGTCCAGGTAACAGGGCAAGAGGTTCGGGTGACCTGGGAACAACTCCCAGAGCACAGCGAGGACGGCTTTGTTCGAGAGGGCCATCTTCCAGATCGGCTCGATCCAATTCGTAGTGCCATACGACTGGAGCGCTGCAGGCCCGAACTCGTCTTCAAGCATCCACTCCCAAGGATAGAGCTTGAACATCGTCTCTATGTCCTTTCCTGCGTCATCGACAAACCGTCCGAGCAACGAATCCCAACCGACCTGCCGCATCTGCAGCAATTTCACGTCAAGCCCGGCCTCGGCGGCCGTGTCCATCATGACCGCGGTCGTCATCACGTCTTCGGCCACGTCCATGCAACCGAAGTGGACCATTCCGGATTTGAGGTACCCCTCGCTCTTCAACGCCGACCATTTGGCCACGAGTGCCTCCCAAATGGAATTAAACTGATCGGCCTCAGGCTCGGTCTCCTGGAGCCAGTGCCACTGGATGACCGCCGCCTCCAACAGGGAGGTCGGAGTGTCGGCGTTGTATTCGAGCAGCTTTGGGGGACTCGTGCCGTCATAGGCGAGGTCGAAACGACCGTAGATCGCGGGGGGGTCCGCGTCCCATGCTTGGGCGATCACTTGGTGAGCGGCGCTAGGAATCCCCAGGCGCCCTAGGGTCTCCGTCTCGATGAGGTGCTCCACCGCCGACAGGCACATCTCGTGAAGCTCGTTTGTCGCAGACTCGAGTTGGTCGATTTCCTCGGGTTCGAAAACGTACATCGCGGATTCGTCCCAGTAAGGATCGCCCCCGATGCTGTGATAGAGTAGCCCCAGCTTTTCAACCTTCCCGGCCCAATCGGGGCGAGGAGACCTCTCCTCGCGGCGCATTAGCTGCCGAAGCTGCTGCCCGTGGTGCCGCTGGTGCTGTCAGAGCCGCCAAAGCCGCCTGTGCGGATGTAGTGGGCGCCTGCATAGCTGCTGCCCGAGCGGCACATTGAATCCGGAAGCACGTTGCCTTGGGCATCGACGCACTTTTGGCTGGAGCAGCCTTGAACCGTAAGGGAAGCCGCCATGGCGGCGACCAGAGTGGCGGGCACGCGGTGGGACTTCTTCATCCGCGCCGGAAAATTTACCTCAGAAAGCTCTCAAAGAAGCACGAGAAGAGTGCTTGGTATGATGAGCCGATGCCGGACTCCAGCTCTTGGCGCCCAGAGACACTCGCCCAGCACTTGGGAGAAGAGGAGTACATCCTGGGCGCGGTCACGCCGCCGATCTTCCAGAACTCCACCTTCGTTTTCGAGAACTGGGACCAGTTCATGGACGCCACCGAATACCGTGGCGGACCGCCCTACCACTACAGCCGGATGTCCAATCCGACGTGCGAAGCGGCGGAGGTCAAGATCGCCGCCCTGGAGGGCACCGAGCGCTGCAAGCTCTTCGTCAGCGGCATGGCAGCGATCAGTACGACCATCCTCGCCAACGTCAAGGCCGGTGCGCACGTCGTCTGCGTGGACTCCTGCTACGGCCCCACGAAGCAATTCATCCAGGACTACCTGCCAAAGTTCGACGTGTCCTCCACCTATGTAGTCGGCGAAGACCCACAGGAGATCTTTGACGCTTGCCGACCGGAGACGACCTTGATCTATTTGGAGTCGCCGACGAGCATCGTCTTCCGGCTGCAGGACCTCGAAGCCGTCGGCAGCTTCGCCCGCTCGAAGGGGATCACGACCGCCATCGACAACACCTACTCTTCCCCGCTCTACCAGAATCCGGCCAAGTTCGGCATCGACTACGTTCTCCATACGGGTTCCAAATATTTAGGGGGCCATAGTGACTTGATCGCCGGAGCGATGTGCTGTTCTCAGGAGAAGATGGAGACCTTTACGATGACCGAGCTCCCCGTGCTCGGCAACACGCTCGGGCCGTTCCAGGCTTGGTTGGTCTTGAGAACGCTACGGACGCTGCACCTGAAGATCAAGGCGATCGAGCAGACCGCGAACACCGTGGCGGCCTGGTTGAAAACGCGCCCGGAGGTGGAGCAAGTCTTCCACGTCGGGCTCGACGACCATCCCCAAAAATGCCTCCGAGACAAGCAAATGTCCGGCTCGACCGGCCTTCTCTCCTTTGTTCCAAAAGACCAGCGCCGCGAGAGCGTGCGTGCCATGACCGAAGCCATGCGCCTCTACCGGATCGGCGTCAGTTGGGGTGGCCATGAGTCGCTGGTGGTGCCACTTGAGTTCCAGGCGCTCGACTGGCCCGAGAAGAAGTGGGTGGTCCGGCTCTACAACGGCCTTGAGCACCCTGAAGACCTCATCGCAGACCTTGACCAGGCATTCGCGAAGGCCAAGTAGCCGGCGATCAGGGGTAGCCGCCGACGTCCAGGGTAGCCGCCGACGTCCAGGGTAGCCGCCGACGTCCAGGGTAGCCGCCCGCGTCCCGTCGGCGGTTCTGTCCGATGGGACATCAGGCGCTACCCGAGTTTCCGCACTGTCTCGTCGGCAAGTTCGAAGTGCATCGCGTCCTCGGTGGGAAAGCCCGCGCCCCAGTACCAGCCCTCGGCATGGAAGTGCTTGTAGACACGCAAGAGCCCTAGCTGGCACTTGCCGTCGCCACGCGGATCCACCTCGTCGCCGAAGGTGAGGTCGATGGCCGTGCCCCACGCGTGGTTGGAAACGGACTTCTTGCTGCCCCTGACCAACCGGGCGCAGAGCATTCCCGCTGATCCGATTTGTGCGTATGCGTCGGGATCGTGCCGCTTGATCGCATCAAGGACGCGTGCCAGCGAGGCAACCGCTACGTCCAGGCCTGTCACACGGAACGGGCCGACACTTTTCGTCACGATCCGAGCCTTCAGCTTCGGATTGGTCACGGGCCTGCATTCCGGGCCATATGTCTCCCGCGGCTCACCGAGCAGCTCCTTCAGGGTCGAGGGCTTGCACGCGGTCAGCCCGGTGTTGTAGGAGCCCTTCGGCGGGAGCGGCACAAGGTTATTGAGGTTGGTACTCACGTGACGTGAGGCGGTGACGGCCGAGAAGGTCAACATGGTTAGGCGGGGACCTAAGCGGTTGCAGAATCCTGGGAGGGCACGGCTCCGTCCGTGCCTACTAAAGGGCTCACCTTCCCAAACGGTCCGTGCGATCGTTCGGACGATTCAGAGAGGATTCCGGGATCTCAGGCACGGACGGAGCCGTGCCCTCCCACGGTCTTGAAAATTCAAATACATGTGACTAAATACTCACGTGACTAATTTGTCACGTATAATTGGACACAGCGATGGACGAGGCAGCCGTGTTCAAGGCCCTGGCCGACGAGAGCAGGAGAACCCTGCTCGACTTGCTCTTCGAGCAGGACGGCCGCACCCTGACCGACCTCGAGGGCCACTTGGAGATGACCCGCTTCGGCGTTATGAAGCACCTCAAGGTGCTGGAGGACGCGGGGTTGGTCGCCACCAAGAAGCAGGGCCGCGAGAAGCTGCACTTCCTCAACCCGGTGCCGATCGCGACGGTCTACGACCGTTGGGTCGACAAGTACACCCATCCCCACGTCCGGGTTTTGGCCGGCCTCAAGTCCGCGCTGGAGACACCCCAAATGACACAAACGAAAACTCACACCCACGTCTTCGAGACCCACATCCGCGCCAGCGTGGACAAGGTCTGGCAGACCCTTCTCGACCCCGACATGACGCAGAAGTTCTTCTTCGACACGCGTGTCACCACCGACCTTAAGCCGGGATCAGCTTTCCAATACGTCTCGAGCGATGGCGAGTTGATGCTCGATGGCGAAGTGGTGGAGTGCGACCCGCCCCACAAACTCGTCACCACGTTCCTCCCGAAATGGGGCGAGGACGCGATCGACGCCGACTACTCCAAGGTCACATATGAGTTGGAGGAGAAGGACGGCGTCACACGACTGCGCCTGACCCACGAGGGCCTTCCCGAGGGCAAGCCGGTCGTGCAGAACACGTTCGCGGGCTGGTCACGAATTTTGGCCGGCCTCAAGACGCTGTTGGAGACGGGCCAGGCGCTCTGAAGACGCCCTTGCGCTCCGGCACCGTCAGTGCCGGAGCGCACCATAGGCTGCACTGCTGAAAGCGCCCCTAGGATCTTCTGAAGCGCAGGACACCGACATCGACCGGCAGTTCCAATATCAAGTCGCCTTTGTGGAACATGAACCGCTTGACCTGGCCGAGGTCTTTGAGGAACTTAGGGGCGATCGACCCCTCAGGATCGGCGACAAGGGTGGAGACAAGCGGCCCGAACTCGACCGTCCCGTCTTTGCCCACCTTGGCCGGCCCGCCGTACCGGTTAGCCCCGGCCATGCCGGAGACTCGGCCGTTCGCGACCATCATAGTGAGTCGCTCGCCACGAAAGGGTTTCAGCGTCGTGTCATCGTTGTAGGCGATCTCCACAAGCTTCCATTCGACGCCCGAAATGGTGTCAGAGTGAGCGCGCACCATGGCCCATTTGACGATTGTGCGTTCTTTGCGAGCCTTATTGATCCTGGTGCTCACGAGCGAAAGTTTGTCGCCGAAAACGTGGATTTCACTGAGCTGAACTTGGATCAGTTCGCCCTCGTTCTTCCTCGTTAGGAGACACCCTCCCTTCCGCTTCGAGAGAGAGTAGGTGGTCACCTTGTCTCCGTTCTTCTCGGAGTAAGACTTGCCGTCTATCGTAACGGTCATATCGTTCTCCTTAAAGGTGAAGGGTCCCTTGACTGTCGTTTTGCCGTCCAAGGATTTCGTGCGCGTCGTAAATGACTCGACTTTCCAAGTCCCCGCAAGAACTTGCGCGTTGCAAACGGGGGCGAGTACGGCCAGCAGCACTAGCGACGCGGTCAGGGTCTGCACTCTCATGGCTCTCTCTTCTCTGCTCAGCCGCCAAAGATCAGGGCGTCTGGAACTTCATACGTCTCGTCCTTCCCAAGCATGACAACCGTGTTGTCACCACTTCGCTTGGCGGAAGGAGCTAGGGTCGAGTCGGAAGACACTGCCTTCCCTTTGACGAAGAGAATGCGTCGGCGGTCCACTCCCCACCTGAACTCAACGGTCGCGGTTCCATCATGGCCCCGGCGGGTTACGAACGCGTCGCATTCCCTTGTCTCGGGCGAACCTGCCAGGGTGCACTTGACTCTGGCCTTCGCATGGAAGCGGGTTCCGGGCACGTAAGCGTCCTGCGAGGCGGGCAAGGCACGCAAGGCTTTGCCTTGCAACTTGATGCTGAGGGAGTAGGTGCTCGTCTCGTCGCGCAGCATGGCGGCCCGCTCAAGGTGGACACGGACGACGAAGGATCCGTCACAAGGCAGGCGACGGCTGAACTTGTCGCCGGATATGCTGCCAATGAACAGTGCGCTTTTCGCCTCGGGGGCAGTGACATTGAACGCGGCCATGCCCTTGCCTCCCGAAAGGCCGACGGACAGAGTCTGACCGGCCATCGCCCGGACAACGTAATCCACGTATCCATGTCCCTTGACCGACCCCTTCAAGGTTGCAGAAGACGTCTTCTGGTTGAGCTTCACGTTGACGACGTGGCCCGGCGTCTGCGCGGTTGCGAACACTGCCAGCGCCGTGACGAAACCGAAGATCATGAATGCTTTTTTCATGTGATGCACAGCTTTTGACGCCCCGCCTCGACCGAGCGACGAATGGACCTAGCCATTCCTCTCGACGGTCGCCTCGAACGGACCTGTGTCCTTTGAGTACCGAATCTTGATCGACCCGTTGTCCATAACCTGATAGGTTCCGACGTACGTTTGTTTGCTCGCTCCCGAGTTCACAGTGATACGCATGCGCTCGGACCGCTTGTCGACAGACCCGGTGAACGTCCAGCGCGTGCCGTCGGTCGCTTCCATATCGCCCGAGAACGTGTAGTCTTCGTTCAAGAAGGCGCGGACGTGGCCCCGATAGCTGCCGTAGAGGAAGCGCCCTTCCCAAACTCCTGTGACGTCCCGAGAACTGCTTCCCTGTCGATCGGCGTCACAAGTGAATCGGGTATTGCGGACAGGTTTGTCGTTGACGTACTGGAGTCCGGTCATGTGGATCGTCAGCGAGTCCACATCGGCATTGCCCTGAAAGTTCGAGGAAGAGCCATTGCTGTACTTGATCGTGATTTTGAACCGGCCATTGGAAACGGTACCGGTGAGGCGACCCGAGCGCCTTTCACCGGTCATCCTCTCCCATCCCGTGTCCTTGAGGTCGCCAGTCAGCCGGGAACCGTTCAGATCCATCGTCAAAGTCCCCCCGGCACCGCGCGAGACATCCCAAGTACCGCTGAAGCGGGACGCAAACGCACTGGACACACAGCCGCAGAGCACTAACAACAAGAGGAACTTTGAAAAGATCTTCATTACAATCTCCTTCGAAAACTCTACCATCTCTGTTTTCCATGGCAGGAACCGAGATTGAACGGTAGGTGCCGTTTGCCAAAAATTGGCAAAGCGTAAGGGGCCATAACGGGTTGCTTTCTCTCTGACGCTGCATGCAAGCAACATCGGATCACCGCCGCCCGCCTCTATCGTTTAGAATGCCGGTGATGAAAGCAGTTCTTTGGACGACCATGCTTGTCCTGGCCTCCGTTCCCTCCCTCGCCGGCAATGCCCCAAAAGCGAGCACAGTCTCGTTGGGCAAGAAAGTGGTGGCCGCGGTGCTTGAGTACAGGCTTGGAGACAAAGCCAAGCCTTCCTTCACCTCAGCGAGCGCAGCCATGTTTTCAGTGAGCGAGGAGAAGGTCAGCGGCGAAGGTACCGTGATGGCGAGCGGCAAACGGCGCGGCTTCAAGTTTGAGCTGAAGGTCCGCATCGCGAACGGCAACATACGCGACGTCAACATCGACCTCAAGTGAGCTGCTTTGCCTTCTCGGCTCAAGCGTCGCCGTCGCCATGGACATCGTTCGGTGGCGGCGAGCCTGACCCTGACATCCGCGCGCTCACAAGCTTCGCGACGAGTATCGCGACATAGAGGACACCGAAGAGGGACTGGGCAATAGCTATCATCCGGCTCACCTTGGTGCCCGGCGAGATGTCACCGAACCCAACGGTCAACTGCGTCTCAAAGCTGAAGTAGAGCACATGTTCGTACGGAATCGTTGCGCCGGGTGAAAGCCTGGAATCAACGAGTGCCCCTGGGTCTAATGACAAGGCGATGCCGTATAGGTTCGCGAAACCGAGGGCGGCCACGATGAACACAGTGACAGCATCGATAAGTTCGTGCGAAAGGACGACCGAGGTTCCGATGACCCGCTTGTAGAGTCGCCATCCGACAAGGAAGTGTAGGGCGACCCAGAATGCGGACTCGACGTCAATTCCCACGAGGCCAATCTTCGCTAAGTCCAAAGTCCATGGAACCGCGCCGAGAAGAGCAACTTCCACGCCAGCTCTTGGTCGCCTTGAGACCAAAGCGGACCCTACGGCAAAGGCAAGAATTGTGACCGCGTCCGCGACGTGGTGGATCATTCCTGCGGGAACCGCTTGCAATTCAAAGACTTCGAACAAGGCTGCCGTTAACAGGAGCCAGTGAGCGAAGACAGGTCGGTTGCTGGACATAGGATCGGCTGACGCGACAGCTTACATGGTTGCGCAACGCTGCCCGAGCTCTGACGAAGCATTGCCAAGAGTTAGCACGCCACGCCTTAGGACTCAGGGCCGCCGAACCCGTCGAGCTTTGAGAGCCTTCAAGATTGACTCGCGACGGGCCCTCGTCTCCATTGGCGACTCTCCATATTCCTGTGCATACGCCCGCGTCAATTGATGGTGGGTTCGAAAACCGAAGGTGTCAGCCAGCTTATCGAGCTCCACTTCTTGGTCGAGCCCGTCCAAGATCGCAAACCGCACGGACAGCATCCGCACGCGATGTTGATACTGCAGAGGAGTCGCATCGGCAACCGCCTCGAAGGCGCGGTAGAGCTGCCGTACGCTGCAGTTGGCCAACTGCGAGAGTTGCTTGCCCGAAGCCCACTCACTGGGATGTTCGGCGAAGTACCGGTCACAAATCGAGCAAACCTCGAGCATCCAAGGATTGCTCGCCCTTCGAAAACCGATCAGACGCTCGAGCACCAACTGAGCCCGGGCGACAATCGCCTCGCCCAAGACTTGCAATTGGGCTGAACCCTCCGCAGACTCGAACCGGTCGAACTCCGAAGAAAGGAATTGTAAGAGCCTGATCAGGTCTACCGAGTCGCTTTGATCGAGCTGCCGTCGCAAGGCCGCGAGCGTTCGGAACGGCTTCGCCTTGACCCAGTAGAGCACCTCGCTCGAGATCGGAATCCGGAGGGCGAGAGTACGCGCCTCAGTCATCGCATGAACGACGGTGTCTCCTGGCAGGTACATGATCGAGTCCATCGGCTCCAACGTCATTACGCGATCCTCCAGATGGGCTTCGACCTTGCCCGCCACGACGCTCCCGATGACGAACTCCGATCCGAGCGCTGTTGCTGCGTTGATCACCCCACCACCGATGTCCCAGTAAATGACGCTCGCAGGCCCGAACTGAACGCGGCTCGCGGAAGCTCGGCAACGAAGATTTCCCAAGCCGTAGACATGGCTTGCGCCTGTGGTGGCACTCGTAAAGGAGTAGACCTCCTCTTCGTCCGCATCCTTAAAGATGAGGGCGCGCCTGAACCATTCGACAGGTTGATCAGGCCCTTTGAAGATTCCGGCTTGGCTGGTCTGTGCAAACCGGGATTGCGCTGCTTGGCGACTCATCTCTCAAGCCTCCCCAAGAAGTAAGCAACTGCAGGCGTATCAAGGAAGATCGGAGTCGACTTCAACTTGCCTGAGTTTAGCATTCGGCTTCTCGCTCCCATGAACCCGTAAGGGCGGCCCTTTAGGGACCGGCTCGTCACCCGGCCACCCCTCTCCGTCACGCATAATCATCCCCACATGGTGACCCTCCAAGACCTCTTCCGCAAGCTCCAGGACTACTGGGCGGCGCAAGGCTGCGCGATCCTGCAGCCCTATGACATGGAGGTCGGGGCGGGCACGAGCCACCCGGCGACGGCGCTGCGTTGCCTCGGCCCAGAGCCCTGGAACGCCGCCTACATCCAGCCGAGCCGACGCCCCGCCGACGGTCGCTACACCAAGAACCCGATGCGCAACCAGCGCTACTACCAGTTCCAAGTGATCCTCAAGCCGAGCCCGGAAAACGTCGTCGACCTTTACATGGAAAGCCTCAACGCGATCGGCTTCGACACCAAGAAGAACGATATCCGGCTGGTCGAGGACGACTGGGAGAACCCTTCGCTCGGTGCGGCGGGTGTGGGTTGGGAGGTCTGGCTCGACGCGACCGAGATCAGCCAGTTCACGTTCTTCCAACAAATGGGAGGCATCGAGTGCCGACCCGTCTGTGCCGAGCTCACCTACGGCCCTGAACGCCTGGTCCTCATGCTCAACAAGCAGGTGAGCATTTGGGAGGACCTCCAGTGGAACGACAAGCTGAAGTACAAGGACATCGAGTTCGACCAGGAGATGCAGAACAACGTCTTCAACTTCGAGGTCGCCTCGACCGACTTCCTCTTCAAGCTCTTTGAGATGTACGAAGCGGAGAGCAAGCGCGTCATCGAGACGCCGGTTTGGTGGGACGACGAGCGGGGAGTGTTGTCGGCAGCCCCCTCCTCGTCTGCAGGGGATGGTTCGTGCCCCGAAGATGAGGAGGGGGTTGGGGGTGGAGCCTTGGCTCTCGTCTATCCTGCCTTCGACCTCGCCCTGAAGTGCTCGCACGTCTTCAACCTGCTCGACGCGCGAGGGGCTGTCTCTGTCACAGAGCGCGCTGCCTACATCAACCGGATCCGCGCGCGGGCAAGGGCGTGCTGCCTCAAATACATGGAGCGCTACAAAGAGCCAGCGAGCGTTTGATCAATGATTCCTCCCGAGCAGCGAGCGCCGCACGCATGGGGAACGATCTACGTCCCCACTGGCCGGCTAACGGGTGCCCTGGCGGCCCTGCGTGATGGGAGGACCATGATAATGCAGCAACGCGAGGTGCTTCGACTCACGGGCAGGCTCGAGTCACTTATTAGTGAGGGCCAATCGACCACTGCTCTCTCGCTACGCGACTGGTTTGAACTTTGGCTCATGCTCCGGCGGCCATCTCGATACTTTCATCTCACCGTCCTTATATCCGTAACGCTTTCGATCGTTGGCTTTGTAAACGGGTTCTGGATTGTCGTGAGGCCCGTTGGAGACGCGCTGAGCGCGGCTTGTCTGCGCGAACTCTTCCTGGCGCTTGGAAGTTTTGCTGGGGTCATTATCGTGACCCTGATCGGAACCGAAAGTCTTCTCAAAGAGCCAGCGAGCGATTAGCGGCCGACTTTGTACCAGGGCCGGTCTTCCGGCGTCGCCATCGTGAAAGAGTCGAAGAAATCCTTCGCCTTCACCTTTCGCCAATTGCTAGGTGGCGCGACCACCGCCAGGTGGTAGAGCCGTTTGCCGTCTACAAGCAGAAAGTGCGAGACGACGGGCCCGTTGGGGACCACGATCCTGAACCGCCGCCAGGGCCTTCCCTCCTTGCGGCCGATCCCTTCCGAAAAGACCTGTCCGGGCTTGACCGATTCACCAAGATCGCTCGCTGCGTCGAGCACCTGCTCGGAGTTGCGAAACGTCAGCGTCCGCTCGGGGAGGTCGACGAAGCTGACCTGGTACAGTGCGGGCCCAGCAGAACAACTCAGCGTGTTTCGAACAAGGACGCCAGAGTCCGTTTCGACCTCTTCGCTCGTCCTGGTGGGCTCGGCTGGCAGTTTGACGTCAAAGCGCCTGTCGGCCGACGAATACTTCGGCCAACTCTCGACCGGCCCTGTCGCGACGACTGTCGCGACCATTGCCGAAAGGATTGGAATGACGATCACAGGCTTGCCCTCGGGATGCTTTACAGCTTGTGGAAACGAATCTTATCCCAAGTTTTCCACAGCTTGCAACGAAACTGGAACATTCGCTTGGCGATGGCATCGACGGTAAGATCGCGCGATGAGGGCAAATTGGGGGCTCGTTGCTATCCTGTTGGCAGCCGTCGGCTGCGCTCCGCAGAACAGCGTCGAGGGAACTTGGATGATGCTGGGGACGCCGAGCGTCCCACCGGGAAGCAAGTGCTTCGCCACGTTCACGAAGCCAGACAGGATGAGCCTCACCTTCGACATCTCCCGGTTCTTCTCGAGCCCGGACAAGCCGAACGGGCAAGAAATGACGATCCATTACGAGGTGGTCGGCACCTATCGTGTCGAGGGCCAGGACTTGGTCGTTCATGCTGACAACGTGAAGTTCGAGGCCCAGAACGTGCCTTGGTTGACTCCCGACCAACTCGACAAAGCGACCCGCGATTCCAGGCGAATGCTCGAGCAGGAGATCAACAGCTACCCCAAGCTCAAAATGGAATGGGTGAGCAAGGACGAGTTCAAGGTGACCGGTCAATCCGGCCAGGCTGTCACCTATACTCGAATGTGACCCTCAGCGCCGCAAGCGGTGTCCGAGCCAGGCTGCGACTGCACCCGCGATCTCCTTGGCCCTGCGACCCATAAGGGGCCCTACATGGCTCGTCTTGGCATATTCCATTACGTCAGCCCCATACGCCTTGGCGATGGCTCGACCGGTAGCAAGCGGGACGTCAGTGTCGTCCTCCCCAAGAACGACCAAGACTGGGCATTGCGGCTTCTGGACTTCGACGCCCTTTTTCAAGCTGCCCATCACGGCCCCGCTCTCGTCGCGCCATCGCTTCCAAGCCCATCGGATGGTCTTCTCGTCGCTGTCAGGCATCGCCGCACGAGTGTCCTCGATTGGCCCGTTCGCCCACTTGACGACAGCCGGAAACCCTTCCAGTTTGCGGTCGACAGGCACCGCCGCTGGCGCGACACTGTTCACGAGAACGATCGCGTCGGGCTTGAGCTTTTCTGCTGCCTTGAGGCAGAGAGGCCCACCCATGCTGGCCCCGACGAGAACGAGCGGACGCTTTGCCCTTTGCCCCCAACCTTCGACAAGGTGCTGGTAGTCCGCGAATGTCGTCTTCGCGTAATCGCCGCCAACCGGAACGAGGTCCTTGGCGACCACCTTCCAGCCTGTTTGTTGGAACACCGGCTTCCAAAAGTCGTACTCCCAGCCGCCTCCCCCTGCGCCGTGGACCATGACCACAGTCCCTTGGGTGACGATGGCAGCAACAAGAACGGCGAGCGTCATACGGCGGCGGGGCTCAGCTCGTAGATGTCCTCGTACTTGCGCGTGATGCCCTTGATGTAGGGCTGGGCGTCCAGCGGGCGGCCGGTCACACGGGTCATCAGCTGGGCTGGCGTGTACTTGCGGCCCTGGCTGTAGACCTTCTCGATCAACCAATCAAGGATCGGCTTAAAGTTGCCAGCTGCGATCAAAGCTGAGGTGTCGCCGAGGTCGCGCTCAAGGCACTCCCAAATCTGGTAGCTGAGGATGTTCCCCATCGAATATGTTGGGAAGTAGCCCACCGAACCCTGCGACCAGTGGACGTCTTGCAAACACCCGACGGAATCGGTGGCAGGGGTGACCCCCAGGTAGTCCTTGTACTTTGCGTTCCAGAACTCGGGCAGGTCGTTGACCTTCAGCTCGCCGGTCAAGATGGCGCACTCAACCTCGAAGCGCACCATGATGTGGAGGTTGTAGGTGACCTCGTCGGCCTCGACCCGGATAAACGAGGGCTGAACCTTGTTGATGGCGCGATAGAACTGGTCGAGTGGCACATCGGGCAGTGCCGAGAATGTGGACTTGAGCTCAGGCAGGTACTTGCTCCAGAAAGACCGGCTGCGGCCAACGATGTTCTCCCACGTCCTGCTCTGACTTTCGTGGACACCCAGCGAGACGCCGCCGGCGAGCGGGGTCAAGTCCCACTGCATCGGCGATCCTTGCTCATACATGCCGTGGCCCGATTCGTGGAGCGTGCCGAAGATCGCGCTGCCAAGATAATCCTTGTACCGCGTGGTGAGTCTCACGTCACCGATCGACCAGCCGGTGCAGAAGGGGTGAGGGGCGACGTCTTGGCGACCCCGGTTAAAGTCAAAGCCGACTGCCTTCGAAATGTGCTCAGTGAACTGGGATTGAAGCGCTGAGTCCCATTTGCCTGTCAGGAAGCTGTCGTCCGGGTGGACCGGTGACTCCTTGATCCGTCGGACAAGGTCCACGATCGGCTCACGGATCGAACCGAACATCGCGTCCCAGCTCTTCTTTGTCGCCCCTTCCTCGTACTGGTCGGTCAACGCGTCGTAGATATGGTCTGTGTAGCCCAGGCACTCTGCTTCTTGCCGACAAATATCGAACAGCCTTTCGAGCGTGGGAGCAAACGTCTTAAAGGAGTTTTCGGCGCGCGCCTCCACCCACCGTTCGTGGCCTAGCGCCCCAAGTCGCATCTTCTCTTCGACGAGGCTCGCTGGGATCTTTGTGCGAATGTCCAGGTCTCGCTCGGTCACCCGGATCATCGCGATGTCGTCCTCGCTGCTCGCCTCCCCCTTGGCCTTCTCCAGCATGTCTCGGGTGTCGTCGGCGGTGAAGAGCTCGTGCGCCATCCGGCTCAGAATCCCCGTGTGCTGAGCACGCGCCTCAGCGCCGCCCCGCGGCATGTATGTCTGCTGGTCCCACTCCATCATCGCGACGGCCGCACCCAGCGCGTTCACGTCGGCCAGACGGGAGTTCAGTTTCTCAAGAGCGCTCATCGCGCGAGGTTACCGGTTCACAAGTTCAAGGGGCTGCGACCTTTTTTCGCTCGCCAAGCGTCAAGTTCAGAGAATGACGTTACTCAGCGCGCTCGTGGGGCTGGCGCTGCTGGCCCCGTTCCAGGACAGCCAGTCGTCGGCGAAAGCTCTCCTCGCCAAGATCGACGAGTACAAGCCGCCGGTCTACGAGGAGGAGAAGAACGACCCCGACTACAAGCGCGATTGGATGATGGGGTTCTTGCGCTACCTCGAAAAGCGCAACGACATGATCTCCGAGTTCGTCACCCATTTCCCCGACCATGAGCGGTCAAAGGGGCTGATGGAGGAATGGTTCAAGAACCTGGCGGGAGGGGTCACACCGACTACGATGCTCCGCATCCCCAAGGCGGTCGTGAGCATCGACTCCTTCTTGCTCAACAACAAGGTGGACTGGATCACCTCCATGGGCGCCTACTATCGCTCCTATTACGTGCTGTGCGGCCCTTGGAACCGGCTGATCGAGCTCGACCGACTCAAGGCACCGCCCGACGACCGTGAACGGCGCCAAGTCATCCAAATCGGCATGGCTGCGATCCAAGAGTTCATCGACAAGTTTCCTGACGACATACGGGGCGCGCGGCTCTATGACATCCTTGCGACGGCCAGCCACGACCCGGTGTCGTCGCGGGCGATCTATTCCAAAGTCATCAACGAGTACCCCGACCACCCCAATGTCGGGTTCTTCCAGGGCAAGCTGAACCAGACCGACAAGATCGGCGATCCCTTCGCTTTTGAGTTTGAGGACGGGACGACCGGAGAGAAAGTCGTCGACAAGGACTACGCGGGCAAAGTGCTGCTCGTGGTTTTCACCGCCGTGGCCCTGAAGCCTTGCCAAAAGGAGTTGCTCGAAGCGAAACGGCTTTGGTTCCGCTATGAACACGAGGGCATGGAGGTCATCGACGTGAGTCTTGACCTGCCTTCAGAAAAGAAGAAATATGTCGACTTCGTGGGTGACAACAAGCTGAAGTGGCGGCACTACTTCCAGGGGAACGGCTACTTGGGCGAGTTCTCCTTCAAATGGGGGATCAACACGTTCCCCACCTGGTTCCTGGTGGATCGCAAGGGCAATCTGCGCTATTCGAACGCAGAGGACGACACCGAGACGAAGATCAAAGAGCTCCTTAAGGAAAAGGCGTAACCCTAGCCCGCAAAGGTATGGTGCGGAACCATGGAGCGGCAGGTCTATCGTTGGACCAGGCTCGTGACGATCTTCATGCTCGTCGGGGGCGGCTCAATCGGACTCTTCGGAATTGCGGCTGGCGCCGTTCAAAGCAACGAGCCCTCCGACGTCTATTGGCTCATCCTCGTTCTCGGCACGCTGCTGTTCCTCTTCTTCTTGAGTGCCGGCTTGTTCCTGGCCGACAATCCGGCTAAGAAGGTGCCCGCGCTCGTCGCTCTTGCGTTCCAGATTCCAGTCTTTGGGAGCCCTGTTTTCGGCTACAGAATTTACTCTGGCCTCTCCGTGACAATCGGGGTTATTGGGGGCCGCTTTGACCTCCACTGGAGTTTTGGCGGCAAATTTCTTGTCTGGTTTGCCGAAGAGCAGCCTCTGTCCTTCGCCATCAATCTCATCGCACTCTTCGCTTTCCTTCTGCTGTGGAGGATGCCATGGACGTCCGAGGAATTCGAAGCTTGGTCTGCTCGAGTCAAGGGCCCAAGTACAACCGAACCAGACTCAAATCAGTTTCCGACGGGCTGAATCAACGGCTGCACTTTTGCAAAGGCTGCCACCACATCGGGGTCGAACTGCGCCCCCGCGCATCTCCTTAGCTCGGCCAGCGCTTCGTCATCGTCCACCGCGTGGCGCCAAGGCGAGCCGGTCAGCAAGACGTCAAAGGCTTCACAGGCTCCGATGATCCTCGCCCCGAGTGGGATTTGATCCCCGGCCAGCCCGTCTGGATATCCTTCTCCGTCCCACCGCTCGTGATGGTGGCGGATCATGGGAACAGTCGGGCGCAGCCATTCGAAGGACTCGACGATCCGCATCGCCATCAGCGCATGACTTCGCAGTTCCTCCAACTCCTCTTCGCTCAGGTCGCCCAGCTTTCGCAGCGTAGTCGGGTTCACAGAAATCTTTCCGATATCGTGAAGGGCGGCTGCCCGCCGCAGATCGATCAAGTCGTCGTAGCTCATCCCGAGTTCGTGGCCCGTCGCCGTCGCGTAGACCGAAACCCGCTCAGAATGGCCCGCCTCGCCTGGCTCATGGAGGTCGAGGGCCTGGACCAACGCGCGGATCGTGTCATTGAAGGAGTCTTGGAGAACAGGCTCGCTGGTCATCATTGGGTTTTGGCCTCTTCCTTAAGGATGGCTTCCACGGCCTCGAGTTCGCTGGGCTCACACGTCCTGGGATCGAGCCAGACCAGTCCGTCCTCGATGCGTCCGATGACCCCGCGCGCCCTGAGCCGCGCCGAAAGGGACATGGCCGAACGGCTAGAAAGCCCTACCCGGCGGGTCGGAACGCCGGTCCCCGGCAGGGAACCGCTTCCCATCTCGGTGAGGCCGTCCCCGATGGTCGCGCCCAGGCCCCATGCGTTGGCGAGCCGGCCCGCCATTTGACCGACCTCATCGATCGTCCGCGACGCGTAGCGCCATGTCGGTATCTCCGTCCACCTTCCTTCCAAGTAAAGCCGCAAGACCTGTTCGAGCCCCTCAAGCGCCAGCTTGTCGACCCTGACGGCGCGGGCAAGGGGATGGTGTGCGATCCGCGCCACCAGGTCCCGCTTGCCGAGAATGAGCCCAGCCTGTGGCCCGCCCAGCAACTTGTCGCCGCTGGCCGTGACAATGTCCGCCCCGTCTTGGACAGCCTCTTTCAGAGTCCTTTCCCGGGGCAAATTGAATTGGGTCGTGTCGACCAAGCACCCGCTCCCCAAGTCGTCGATAAACACGCACCCGTACTCATGGGCGAGTCCGGCCAGACTCGCTGGCGCCGGCTCCTCAGTGAAGCCGACGACCTTGAAATTGGAGGGATGGCAGCGCAGCACGGCGCGCGTCTCCCCGCTCATGGCCCGTTTGTAGTCGCTGAGCCGGGTCTTGTTGGTGCAACCCACCTCGACGAGGTCGCATCCGGCTTCGCGCACGACGTCGGGCATGCGGAACGAGCCGCCGATCTCGACCATCTGGCCGCGCGACAGGACGACTTCCCCTCCCGCGCAAAGCGCCCGGAGGGCAAGGAACACCGCGGCCGCGCAATTGTTGACGACCAGGGCGTCCTCGGCCCCAGTCAGTTCCTGGAGGAGCCACCCGACGTGGGCTTGGCGATCGCCCCTCGCTCCCGAGGCCTCGTCAATTTCGAGGGACGCGTAGCTGCTTTGCGCGGGAAGGGCAGCGAGACGGGCCCGACCAAGGCCAGTGTGCAAGATTACGCCGGAGAGATTGATGAGCGGCCTCAGAGAAGGTGAAGCGATGCGGAGGGCAAGCTCTTTCGCTTCGCTCAGCAATCCCTCGACGGCGACCGCTTCGCCAGCGAGGATGGCCGCGCGGTATTGCTCGACCACCGTCCGGGCGGCGAAGACCCGGACTGGCTCGGACACTTCGGCGAGGTCGAGCTGGCGGGCAGTCTCGTCCACGCTTGGCAATTGGCGAAGCTTTCCGACGTCCATGTGACCTCTGCAACCCAGTTTGGCAGACTTAAGTAACATTGTCGTCGCATGGCAACCGTCCCGCCACCCTTCGAGGCGCCTCCCGTCCCCCGGGCTACCAACTCGGCGAACAAGGCATGTCTGGCGGCCATCTTACTGGTCGCTTGCGCCTGCCTGGTGATCTGCGGCATCGGTGCCTTCAGCTTCAAAGGGTTCTTCGACCAAGCCGTCCAAACCGCGTCCTGCGCGGAGATGTTCGACATGGCGCACAAGGCGACGCTCGCTTATGCCAAAACCCATGCAGGCAAGTTCCCGCCCGCGGCCACTTGGGAAGACGACATCCAGCCCTACTACAAGAACCTTTATGACACCTTTGCTGCTGAGGCCAGCCACAAGAAACTTCCCAAGGGAGCTTGGCCCCCGGCCCCTGGCGAAGCCCTGGTCTGCAAGTGGCAGGGGCGGACGACCGGCATCGCCTACAACAACGAGCTTGCAAACAAGTTCCAATCCTCCTTCAAGGACCCCAGCACGACCGCCGTCGTGTTCGAAGTTGACGGGACCGGCCGCAACCAGACTGAGAAATACGTCGCCAAACCCAAGGCTTCCGCGCCCAAGATCTTCTACAACGAGCGGGACTGGATCGTGTTCTTCATCGACGGCAACAAGAACCCACTTGAGACGAGCGGCTCCAACAGCATCAAGATCAGCGTCGACGACGGACTGGACAAGTCTTCGACGACTGACAGTTCTTCCTCAGGAAACAAGACCGAGGAGTGATCACCAGTCCCGAACGAACGTCACTCCTTGTGAGTCCTGCGTATAATCCAAAGAGAGACCGACATGCACACTCTGCTTAACGGCATCGCCTTCTTCGGCAGCGGCCAAGAATGGCTGATCGTCCTCCTCGTCATCCTCGTCTTGTTCGGTGGCTCGAAGATCCCCCAGCTCATGCGGGGTGTTGGTCGAGGCATCAGTGAGTTCCAGGAAGGCATCAGGGAAGGCAAGGACAAGATCAAGAAGAGCATTGACGAAGGCGAGCCCGAAGCCAGGTAACTTGCGCACTCCTCCCTGCGACCGATGACCAGCAACGCCTCTCCCGAAGCGCTCGCTATCGTCGCTGAGTTGCAGGCGTTCATCGAAAAGGCTTCAACCGGAGCTCCGGGCCCGCCCGTCAAGCCGAGCCATCGCGTCCCCTTCCACTGGCCGCCACACCCCGTAAGCAAGGACTATCACGTCCTGCCCAGCGATTGGACCGGCCGGTCTGAGCTCAACGTTGACGGCGAGGTCTTCGAAGTCCACATCGCTCGGACAGCACAGGGCGTCTTCGGCCGTGTTGAACGCGTTTGGAACGAGGCCAGAGCGGGAACGGTCGAGGAAGTGCTCGAAAAGCTGAGGAGCGGGGCCGAGCCGTTCTTCCGGCGTCAGAGAGCCATTGCAGAGACCATCGGCGCCACCGAGCGCTTCCAGGGGGCGGTTCGGGACTTGGAACCTGTCCAACTCGTCAAGCTTCTTTATTGCCCTGACCGGGACGTCGCCCACGAGGCTCAACTTGCGATCGAGACGCAAGCTAGCTCGGCTCTGTTCTCCGCCGCACTGATCGCCGTCCTCAGAGACGCTTCCCATCCCAACCGAAGAAGCGCCCAGTGGTGTGTCCTCGACATGTTCGAGGACTTGCCAAGCTTTTGCACCACACCGGAAAGCCAGGCCGACGCCGTCAACGCGATCCGCGACCTTCTTTGGAGCGCTTCTGACGACTATGCGCGGACTATCTACAAAGCTGGCGTCGTTCTTGGTGGCCACGTCTGCAGCGACGAGTCGGCGAAGGCTCTCATCGAGTGCATTGGGGCGCCGAGCAAGTTCGGTCGGCGCAGCGCGATTCATGCCGTGTTCCACCTTGCGGAGTGGATGCCCCACTACCGAGCACAGATCATCGCGGCCCTTACAGAGGCTCAGCAAGGCGATCCTGAGCCTGCCTTGCGGGAGTTTGCCGGTGCCATGGCCTCAGACATCGAGGCCGGCGCTTACGAGCATATGACCGAGCCTGCCTTCCCAGAAGAAGACTGATTCCCGATAAACTCCGGCACATGTTCTGGCCGGTTCAACAGGTCGACACCGACGCCCTCAACAAAATCCTAGCTGACCCGGCGCTCCAAGGCGCGCAGATCGGCGTCTGCGTGACTTCCAGCGGCGGTGAGGTTCTGTTTGAGCGGAACAAGGACGTCCGGTTTGTTCCAGCCAGTAACCAGAAAGTCCTCACTTGCCTCACTGCCTTCGGGGTCTTTGGCACAAAGGAGAGGTTCTCGACTTCCTTTTGGAGGACAAAGAAACGACTTGAGGTTTCTGCCAGCGGCGACGCGACCCTCACCTTGGCTGACCTCCGTGGCGTGCGCAAGCGCTTGAACCTGGACGCGCACTTGCCTGTCTGCATCCACGGGCCCTATCGACAGAGCCTGGGGCCGGGGTGGGAGTGGGACGACCTCGCTTGGTACTACGCAGCAACGACCGCCCCCCTCACTTTCGACGATGGCGCATTTGAGGTCTGGGCTGAAGGCGGTCGCGTGGCCCCTCTTCCTGCTGAGCTAGGCGTCCGCGTTGTCCGACATCCCGGTAACGGCGCCGTCAAGGTCACTTTCGACCGTGAGCACGAAGTGCTGACCGTCACAGGAAGGCTTCCAAGCGGGCGAACTCGGCTCGAGCGGATCGCTCAAGCCAATCCCACGCTCGCCGCAGCCCATGCTCTCGGAGGCGACCCGGTCTGGAGCGACCACCCATTACCGAGCGGTCCACCCGATGTCGTGATCGTCGGCAAGGAGCTCGCGACCGTCGCAAAGGAGTGCCTGGAGGAAAGCGACAATGCCATCGCTGAGCGCCTCATGGCCCTGGCCGTGACCAAGAGCGGCACCTTGTCAAAGCCTCTCTACGACGTGGCTCCAGGTTTCGTCCACGACTGGCTGGTGGCCCATGCTGGCCTGGCTTCCGATTCCTTCCGGGCCGTCGACGGTAGCGGCCTGAGCCGCCACAACCAGGTTGCGCCGAGCGCCCTCTGCAAGGCTCTGAACTGGGCCCAATCGCAGCCGTTTGCGGACGTTTGGCGTGACTGCCTCCCCGCCGGTGGCGAAGGAACATTGAGATCGCGGCTCAAAGACAGCACATTTGTGGGGAAGACTGGCACGATGGATGCAGTTGTCTGTCTCAGCGGATATCTGACGACCAAGTCTGGCAACAGGCTGACTGTCAGCTTCCTCGTGAACAACAACCTGGCGCCCGCATCGGCCGTTCGAGAAGTCCAAGACCGGTTTGTCCGTGCGCTAGAAAAGGGATCCTAGATGGACTCAGTCGCCAGAATTTCGGAGTTGACCAAAGCGGTGTTCCCCTCGCGGGCTATCGCGCTCCTCGTCGCGATCGGCTTCCTCGACCTTGTCATGACCGCAGTGCTCCACGCCAACGGCTTGATTGTCGAGATGAACCCTCTGATGCGCGTCCTCATTGAGCGCAGCGAGGTCCTCTTCGCGGTGGTCAAGAGCGCCACCATTGTCTTCGCCTGGATCGCCCTCGCGCTCTATGCCCAAACCAATTATCAGTTCGTCCGAAAGGCCGCTCTCACCGGATCGATTGTCTACGTCACGATCTGGGTGACATGGTTCCTGGTCGGAAGACCGTAGGTTAGACGACAGTCTCTAGAGCTTCTTTGAAGCCCCGCGGCACCACGAGCCTCTCAAAGTCCGCGATCGCAAACCGATCAGTCATCCCGCTCACATAGTCCACCGCGCCTTGGATGCCCTCAAAGCCCTCCGGAAGCGCGCCAGGCTGGACGTAGTGGTGGAACAGTTCCTTCACGACCCTTTGTGCCTTGAGCGTTTCCGGGAACAGCACCGGATAGCGGGTGTAAACGTTGTCGTACAGCCATTCCTTCAGTTCGTTCATGGACTCCATGACCAGTTCCGACATGCCAATCGAAGGCTGGTCGAGACTGCTCTCCACCACGTCCTCGACCATGGTGGTGATCCTCTTGCCATGGCTGCGGCCTAGGTGGGCGAACCGGTCCGGCACTTCGCTTACGATCCCGCTTCGCAAGGCATCGTCCAGGTCGTGGTTCAGATAGGCGATGCGGTCAGAAATGCGGACGACGGCGGCTTCAAGTGTGCTCGTGGGCTCTCCGTCGAAGCTGGTGAGGTCGGCCCGGCCCTTGCTATGGCCGCCGATTCCTGCCCTTGTCTCCTCCGTCAGATTGAGCGGGGTGAGCACGTCCAACACACGTAGGCTCTGCTCCCAATGTCGGAACCGGAGGTCTCCGAAGACCTTCAGGGCCGAGTCTAGCGCCTCCTCGCCTGCATGCCCGAAGGGCGTGTGGCCGACGTCGTGGCCCAGCGCGATAGCCTCAGTGAGGTCTTCATTGAGCCTCAGGGCCCTTGCCACGGTCCTCGCGATTTGCGCCACTTCCAGTGTGTGAGTGAGGCGGGTGCGGAAGTGGTCGCCAACCGGTGAGATGAAGACTTGAGTCTTGTGCTTGAGCCTGCGAAACGGCTTGCTATGAAGGATGCGGTCGCGGTCCCGCATGTAGCAGGTCCGTAACCCGTCTGGCTCCTCGGGTTCCCGCCTGCCACCACTGTCAACGCTTTTCTGTGCGAACGGAGAGAGGAACTGGCGTTCGCGCTCCTCAATTTCCTCCCGCACCCTAAGCGTCATCAGTGGTAAGGACGAGCCCACCGCCGTGCAGGATTCTTCACCGACCGACTCAGGGACCGCTCAATAACGGTCTCAGAGTTGCCATAATTTGAATTCACCGCGGAGTGGTGTCCGAGTGGTCGAAGGAGCGCGACTGGAAATCGCGTATAGGGCACAAACTCTATCGTGGGTTCGAATCCCACCCACTCCGCCAGGTCGAGCCAGATTGGGCATGGAAACGAGGAAGTTGTCCCCGACAGCAGCCGAGCAAGCCCGATTGAGTTCCGTTCTTGCTGCGGTCAGAGCCGCCGTCTCCCAAGAACAGACCATTCGGCTCCCTGCATACGACCCGAGCACGGCCGTACCCGGCTCGAACGCACTATCGACGGTCGGAATCGAACCCAATCCGTTCGGCGACACTGTCGCCACTTATCGCTATCAATTTGAAGGCGAGGACGACCTCTTGCACCTTTTCATCGTCGGGACTGACCAAGCAACACTGACGGTCGAAGAAGCCCAAGCGGTGGCCGGCTGGATTTTGGACGGGGTGGCGCCGGGTCTCCTCTGGTTCAAGCCTGGGACCACGTCGCACCACTTCTATCTCGGACACGATGTGCTGATCGAGGCCCTCGAAAGAAAGGTGGACGCCGGATAACCGGCGCCCACCTGATTGTTGAGTCCCTTCCCTAGTTGGGGTCAGGCGTCCTGCTTTCGTGCCCGGTGCTCCCGAAGGAACGCGGGGATATCGATTTCGCTCTCGTCGTAGAGATCCTCGGTCGGGGTTGCTGCCTCGCGGAGCCCGGCTTGGGCCCTCTCCCAGATCTCGCGGGGCGATATGCGCTTGTCGCTGAAGACGGGGCGCTCGGTGACCGCTTTGACCGGCTCGGGCTGCTCGTCTGTTTCCTCGTGGGTCTCGCTGGCGGCCTCGACGACCACCGCGCGATCGGGAATGCTCTGCATGGGCCGATAGCCGCTGTTGGCGAACCCGGTCGCAAGAACTGTGATGCGGATCTCGCCCTCGAGCATCGGATCCGTGACGGTCCCGAAGAAGATGTTCGCTTCGTCCTCGTCGCACAGCGAATGGATGTAGGCCATCGCCTCCGTGACTTCGCTCAGCGTGAGGTCCTCGCCCGAAGTGATGTTGACGAGCAAGCCTTGAGCGCCGTTGATAGTCTGCTCCAGCAACTTGGAAGAAGTCGCCATCTGGGCAGCCTGCAGGGCCCGCTGATCACCGATGCCGTAGCCAATGCCCATCAGGGCGGGTCCAGCGTTGGACATCACGGCCTTGACGTCGGCAAAGTCGACGTTGATTTGGCCCGGGACGGTGATGATGTCAGAGATGCCCTGGACTCCCTGGCGAAGAACATCGTCGGCAATGCGGAAAGAGTCGAGGAGAGTCGTCCGACGCTCGGCAACGTCCATCAGGCGGTCGTTGGGGATGGTGATTAAAGTGTCCACACGGCCCGTGAGCGACGTGACGCCCTGATCGGCCAAGCCGACACGCTTCGGGCCTTCAAAGATGAAGGGCTTGGTGACGATGGCGATCGTCAGTGCTCCGAGCTCTCGGGCCAGATCGGCCACGACGGGAGCTGCGCCCGTGCCGGTGCCACCACCCATGCCGGCGGTGATAAAGACCATGTCGGCGCCCTCAAGCACCTTGCGAATATCGTTCTTGCTCTCTTCGGCGCTGGATTTGCCGACCTCGGGGTCGCCTCCGGCTCCGAGTCCCCTCGTCAGGTTCATTCCCAACTGGATCTTCTTGGTCGCCAACGACTTGTCCAGGACTTGGATGTCCGAGTTCATCGCGATGAACTCGACGCCCTGGATTCCTGCCTCGACCATGCGGTTGACCGCGTTGGATCCGCCACCGCCGACGCCGATGACTTTGATGACTGCTCCGCTCGTACTCATTTTTAGGGTTGCTCCTACCCCTTCTTGTTGAAGGGGTTTCTCAGCGTTCTGATCTTCTCTTTCCAATTGGTAAAGCCCGACACGGGTGCAAACTCGTGCTCATCGCTTTCCAAGCAATACCGTGCAAGCCCGACGGACGTGCTCATGGTGGGCACCTCGACCGACTTGGCGTGCGGCCCCGCGACCTTGGGCGAAACTACGGCGGCTTTGCTGACCCCGAGCACTTCGCAAAAGAGCGCGTCGATGGCTTGCATCTGGCTCCCTCCGCCGGTCAATAACAGTCCCGCCGGAAGCTGGCCGTTCAAGCCGCTCATATCGATTTGCCTCCGCACGAGCGTCCCTATCTCGCGCATCCGGCTCTCGATAATTTCGCAGAGTACCCTACGCTGCATTGGGCGGGGCTCCGCTTGGTCGGTCTGTTTGACTTCGACCCGTTCGTTTTCCGAAACAACTCGGCTCAAACAAGCTCCAAACTGTGTCTTCAACCGCTCGGCCTCATCTGGTGATGTTTTCAGGAGGGTCGATAGGTCGCTCGTCACATGATTGCTACTCACCGGAACACTTCCCGAGTAGGCGATGGCGCCGTTCGCAAAAACAGCGACGTCAGTCGTGCCGCCCCCGATATCGACCACCACACACCCGTCTTCGAGCTGGCCCATTGTCGCAACTCCAAGCCCCGTGGCCAGCGGCTGCGGCACCATTTCGCGGACTCTTCGGCCCGCCAGCGTCACCGCCCGCTCGACCGAACTGACCTTCGCGCTCTGGCCGGTCACAACATGGGTGACAACCTCCAAGCGCCCACCACTCATTCCGATCGGCTTGCTCACTCCACGCTGCCCATCGATCCTGAATTCACGGGGGATCGCCATGATCTGCTCGCGGTCGGCGGGCATCACGATCTGGCGACTGTGATTGATGACCGAGAGCACGTCGTCCTGCCGGATTTGCCGCGAGCTCGGATAGATCGGGACGAAGCCTTGCGCGTTCACGCTCTGAAGGTGCGCGCCAGCGATGGATACGACAAGATCGTCGACAGCTTCACCCAGTGACCGCTCGACCCGCGAAACCGCCTCGTCGATCGCGGTCGCCGTCGCGTCGACGTCGTGGACGACGCCCTGCTTGACCCCTCTGCAACCCACTTGTGAGAATGCTTCGACGCGGACGTCTCCTTTCTCCGTCAAGCTGGCGGCCAGGCAGACGACCTTGGTCGAACCGAGGTCCAAAACGAAAACGGGGCTGATGCTCATGTCGCAACCGTCTGCGCCTTCGACTCACTCTCGCCCTGTTGGGCTTTTGCCTCTGAGTCCAAGCGCTTCCTCTCTCGAACGTCATGCCATTTTGTCAGCAACTGACGTCGAATGATGCTCAAATTCGTGAATATCCGAGTTCCCAGTACCAGAATCGCCACAAAATAGACGTTCGCGCCGATCTTGTCGCCGAACCAAGCGAGGAACGAGGCGATGGCGACGTTGGCGATAAAGCCGGTTACAAAGACATCTCCTCGGAACTTTCCTTCCAATGCACTGCGGATCCCGCCAAGCACAGTGTCGATCCCGGCGACCACGGCCACCGCCATGTAGATCTGCCAAATTCCGCCGAGTTGGAGCTTCAGCATAAAGCCGAGTAGCAAGCCGACGAGCAGCGCAAGGATAGGGATCAGGATCACGGGCGGTCGACCGGCACCTTGGCCACTTTGAAGGTCGTGCTTCCCGAGAATGCTGGGAGGCGCATGTCCGTCACGAGTTGGACGTCCACCATCTTTGGATCGGTCTGGCGGATTTCGTCAAGAATTCCGCCAGGAAGATTGATTGCACCGAAGAGGGTGGCCGAGTCACCCATCGCCTTGATAAGGACGGGGGACGCAATCTTTGTCTCATCAACAAGGATCGTCGTCCCGACGCAGCGGAAATTGGTGTTGGGGCCGACCCGCCGATTGTTGACCGCGATCGCTTCAGCTCCTGCGTTCTTGAGCTCGTTCACGACGCGAAGGACATCGGTGTCGTGAATGATCTGACCCATCGATGCGATCTCGTCGGGCCCGCCCGTTTTGACGTCCCGCAAGGTGATGGCGATGCCGGGGCCCTGTACGGGGGTGAGGGCGGAAAAGAGCTTCATCTCCTGGAGGCTCTTGTTCAGCGAATCGCTCGCGTTACTGTTCTGCGCGACAGCGTTCTGGAGCTTCGTGTTCTCCTCGCGAAGTTTGGTCACTTCACTTCGAAGGGACTCGTTCTCCTCTGCGAGGTTCAATGTTCCCAGGGACAGCCGCTCGCGTTGGTCGGGAGAAAGGCGCTGGATCCGTCCAGAACGGTCGGCATTGTCGAGCCAAGCCACCGAAGTCATGAACCCCAATGCCATGAGCATGACGCTGATGGGGAGGATCCACTTGTTCTCTGACCGTCTGACGCTGAAGGGATTGACCACGTTCGACCCGAAGTCAGCGCTCACCCATAGGAGCTTCCGGGTACGCCAGATTGATCCGTCGCATCTTAAGCAACTCAGGTTTGGCCTCTACCAAACTTCTCAGCTTCTCGATTTTGCGCGGCAAGCCCTCTGACGAGCCAAAGTCCACGGTCGCGCCGCCTTCAGCTTGTAAGGATATATCCCCGCGCTCACTTACCGCAACGATCCACGGGACATTAGGGATTTGAGCGGCGATCTGTTCACACACATATGCCGCCTTTCCTGACTCCCACGAGCCCAACACAGACAAGCCGAGCGCGTACCCCTTCTTCGGCGGCATGAGCTGTGGCAATGCCTCGAACACCCGCCCAGATCGAAACGCGGTGCCGTCCTTGTCAACGTAGACTTTGGAGTTCAACAGTCGAGCGACGGGCTGCCGCAGTCGCACTTTGACCACGGCTCGCCCAAACGGGTTGGGCAAGAACTCGCTCGAGAGGACTTCGGGATTAGCTTCGAGGCTAGACCGCAGTTGCGTGCCATTGACCCTCAAAAGGGGCTTGTCGCGCAGGGCTTGCACAGCCTCCTCAATGCGAGCCTCGTCCCCTGTCGGTGCGCCGACCACGCGAACCTTCTGGACGGCGGTCAGGGGGCTGACAGCAAGGCCGACCACGACGTTGAGGGCAAAGAGCGCCCAAAGCGCTGCAGCCGGATCGATCGAGACCTTAGACCGTTTCCTGCCGCGTCCTCGTGAGCGCATCCTTCACCATCCAGTCGCACAAGTCTTCGAACGATATTCCCGCGGCTTTGGCCGCGTTCGGCACAAGGCTCGTCGCGGTCATGCCCGGCAAGGTATTGACCTCGAGGCAAACGATGCGGTCCCTGAGGACGATCATGTCGGTACGCGAGCAGCCCCGGCAGCCAAGAGCACGGTGCGCCTTCATCGCGTTTTCTTGGGCAATCTTTGTCTGTTCAGCGCTGATCCGGGCCGGGCAAATCTCGGTCGTAGCACCAGGCGTGTACTTGCTCTCAAAATCGTAGGCGCCACTCGCGGGAAGAATCTCGACGACCGGCAACACCTCTTCGCCCATCACCGGAACGCTGATTTCGATCCCCCGCAGCCACTCCTCGACCAGCACTTCGTCGCCGTATTGGAAAGCCTTTTCGACCGCCCTGCGCAACTCGGACTCGCTCTCGACAAATGAGAGGCCTACTGTCGAGCCCTGCGCGTTGGGCTTGACGACCCATCCGGTAGCCCCCGCCTCGTCCCATCCGGTAGCCCCCTCCTCGTTTGCAGGAGATGGCTTGTGCTCCGAAGATGAGGAGGGGGTTGGGGGTGGAGCCACGGGATCCCCCTTCCGCAGAAGGACGCCCTTCGGCGTATCGAGCCCCGCCCGTTCAAGCACTTGCTTGGTCAACTGCTTGTCCATGGCAACGGCGCTCGCCTGGACTCCGCTACCTGTATAGGGCAAGTGGAGGAGCTCGAGCAGCCCTTGAATGGCACCGTCCTCCGCGTTCGTGCCGTGGACTGTCAAGAAGCACACGTCCGGCCGCTGCTGCCCGCTGAGGGCCGACAGATCGCCTTTGCTGAGGAGTAGTTCGCTGACATCGACCAGGAAGCTGTCGTACCCCTTTGCAAGCAAGGCTTCGTTGACCGCCCGGCCGCTGAGGATCGAAATCTCACGCTCGGCCGAGTCGCCGGCGTAGAGAACGGCAACACGCGCCCTCTTTCCCGAGTCGAGGGCCCTCCGATGGTTGATCTCATTGACCAATCCTGGTGCGAACTCGCTGATGTTTCCTGCCCCCATCCCGACCACGACGTCGCCTGGTCCGATCATTGCGGCGACCTTTCGGGGCAGAAGGTGCCGTTGCGGGACGTAGGTGCACGGCTTCGTCACCAGTTCGGCGATGCGGAAACTGCTCACACCAGGAATGGGGTCTTCGCGGGCGGGATAGATGTCCGTCAGCACGATCTCGTCGGCTTCCGACAATGCCGCCGCAAACTCCTTGATGAGGGGGGCCGTGCGCGAATAGAGGTGGGGCTGGTAGACCACGATCAGGCGTCTGGAGCCCCCTCCCTGGACGGGTTGGGATGGTTCGTGCCCCGACCGTATGGGGAGGGGGTAGGGGGCGGGGAGCCATCGCTCTCGCACGGCCTGGAGACTGGCGACAATCTCAGTGGGGTGGTGAGCGTAATCGTCAACGATGGTTATTTCGTCTTCTTGGAGCACTTGCAGACGGCGTTCGGCTCCGCCGAAATTGTAGATGGCTGCCAAGGCGGGCTGCAGCGCACTTTCTTCGGCATCTGAGATCAGGCGGAGAGTGACCATTGCCGCCGCTGCATTGAGATGGTTGTGCCTGCCAGCGATCTTTCCTCGATCTCTCATGGGCAAGAACCAACTTTCGAAGTCGTCACTGAAGTTGAACCAATCGTCCCACGAATTGATACCGTAGGCTTCTTTTGGCTCTGGCAATTGAACACCAAGCTCGTACGCTCCAGAATCCTCTGCACAGAAAAGCACCCGTCCTTCCTGCGGCACACGAAGCAAGAACGCCTTCACCGTCTCCGTCAATCCCTCCCAGCTCCCGTGGAAGTCCACGTGGTCGAGTTCCAGGTTCGTGAGCACCGCAATGTAGGGGTCGAAGTCCCGGAGCGAATCGTAGGCCTCGCACGCTTCGACGACCGCCCACTCTCCCTTCCCCTCCACTATCGCACCACCAAACTCCGGCACCTCGGCGCCAACCACGATGGTCGGATCCAATCCCGCCGCGCGCAAGCCGGCTCCGATCATTCCGGTCGTCGTCGTCTTGCCGTGCGTACCGGTCACAGCGATCGTCTTCTTCCCTTCAAGCAACCACCCTAGGACCTGCGAGCGCCGGAACAGGTCGCAACCCAATGTGCGAGCTGCAGCGACCTCGGGAGACGTGTCGAGATCGATCGCGTCCGTGAGAACAACCGCATCGCCGCGCTCGACAAAGTCGCCAGTGTGACCGATCCAAACGTCGATCCCCTCCTTTCTGAGTTCTTCGATCACGGCAGAAGGAGTCGAGTCCGTGCCGCGAACACAGTGACCGCGGTGCTTGAGCATGCGGGCGATGCCGCTCATGCCCGCGCCACCAATGCCTACTAGAAAGAAGGCCGTCTTCGAGCGCAGAGCACTGCGATCAGCAAAGGCGGTTTCGATCTCATGCTTTGTCCTCATGCCCCCACCCCCTGGGCTTGTGGTTGATTCATCGCTTGCCGTGGAGCGATCAAGTCCAGAATGCGCTCGACCGCGTCGGGCACATCCCATTTGGCCAACGCGGCCTCGGCCTGTACCCGCGCGTCGCGGTCGTTGATCCAAGAGAGGATTCGGGGCTCCAAAGTGCTGGCGGCCATGTCCTTTTGTTCCAAGACCTCAGCCGCTCCCATGTCTGCGAATTCGACCGCATTGAGCCTCTGGTGGTCCCCAAACGCATGGGGGAAAGGCACCAAGATCGAAGGCTTGCGAAAGGCGGCCAGCTCTGCCAGTGTTCCCGCTCCCGATCGGCAGACTGCGACCGAACAGGAGAAGAGCGCCGAAGCCATTTCGTCGGCGTCCAAATAAGCCTTGATCGCGTAGTCCCCCCTCACTGCCAGCTTTTGCAGCGACGCAGCCGTGCTCTCAAAGTGTGTGAGCCCAGTCACGTGCAACCACTGAACCTCTGTCCTCGCCATCCGCACCGCTGTCGCCAAAGCCACATCGTTCAACGCCACCGCGCCCTGAGAGCCTCCCACGACGAGGACGATTGGCGCAGCCTTCTCCAAAGAATGGGTGAGGGGCAACTTGCCTTGGGCTGAGTCGCGCAGGGCCCGGCGGATCGGCATGCCCGTCCGAACGAGACGGCAGCCATGGAACCATTTTGAGGTCGACTCGAAGACGGTCATAACGGCTTCTGAACCGTGGCTCAAGAGCCTGTTCGTCCGCCCGGGAACGGTGTTCTGCTCATGCAGCCAATAGGGTACGCCCAGCTTTCTTGCCGCGTTCACGACCGGGGCGCTCGCGTAGCCGCCGGTGGAGAAAACAGCCTCAGCGCGCTCGGACTGGAGAGACCGGAGGGCCATCTGCGTCGATTTGAGCAGCGTAAGGACCGAGCGCACTCCCTTGGGTGTCCAAAAACGGTAGACCGGGCCGCTCGGAAACCCTTCAAAGGGCAAGCCCACTTTCTCGCACTGGCCACCTTCGATGCCTCGTAGAGACCCGAGATATCGGACGTCCCAGCCTCGCTCGACCGCTGCTTGCGCCGTTTCAAGCGCGGGAAACACGTGGCCGCCGGTGCCACCGCCCGTCACGACTAGACGCTTCATCGGTCACCTCCTGAGCCGCGGGCCGCAGGACAGATTGGCAAACTCCCAGCGCCATCCAAAGGGCCAACAAACTGGATCCGCCATAGCTTACAAAGGGCATCGGGACACCGATCGGTGGGGCAAATCCGTTCGCCATGACGACGTTGGTACACGCTTGGACTCCTATCCACGATGCCACGCCACCCAAGACCAATTTACCGAACCGGTCGTCGGCGCTCCGGGCCAAGACCATCAAGCGCCATGTCGCGCCGCCCATCAAGGCAAGGACCGCGAGCGCGCCGACCAAACCCGTCTCTTCAGCGATCGTCGTCAATACGAAGTCCGTGGTCGGTGCAGGCAGGGTGTGCTTAGCGCGGCCCTCGCCCAAGCCCAACCCGAAAGCACCGCCATTGGCCATGGCGGCCTCGCTCTGTGTCGTCTGGTACCCGATGCTCTCGATGTTGTCGCTGCTCCAGCGGTCGCCATGGTGGAGGATCCGCTCCATGCGATAGGGTTCTTCGACGACCAACAGTGTGACGACGACGGCGCAACACACACCGAGGGTGACGAGGGAGCCGCGACTGACGCCGCCCAGGAACAGCATCGCGCCAGTGACGACGACAATGACCATGCCCGTCGCCAGGTCGGGTTCGATGACGATGAGCCCAACCGCAAGCAAAACGAGGAGGAGCGGCCAAGACCGCTTGATCCGAGGCATCCAGACCCAGTCCAAGTTCTCGGCCCAATGGGTAGGGCGTCGCGGAGGCTTCGGAGCCTGCTTCCGGCCCGCAAGGATCGCGGCAAGGACGAGAATGACGAAGAGCTTTGCGAACTCGGCAGGCTGGACTGTGAAGACCTTTAAATCGATCCAGCGCTTGGCGCCGTTGATCTCCGTGCCGATTAGCTTCACGACTACCAGACCGACGACGGTCAGCCCATAGCCGAGCCAAGCGAGGCTGCGCCAGTTTCTCTTGGAAACCATCCAGCAACCAAGGGCGCCGATGACGGCGACAATGCTCGCCAGGAGCTGGCTACGGAACTCTCGGGGCACGACCATGCCATCGGCGGCGGCGCGTGCGTAGCCCGCGTCGTAAATCGCGAGGAGTCCGACGATCGTCGAGGCGATCCCAAGCCAGAGCAGCACGGGATCCCACTTCCATGTCCTGTTCATTCGGTCTTCCATGACCTCAAATCTATAATTCCTAGAGACGGTGATCGAACCTAGCTTGATTCGAACCAACGCCGAGCCATGGCGCGAAACGCTTCGCCACGCTCCTTGAAGTTCGCGTAAGGCTCAGCACTTGCGCACCCGGGTGCAAGGACGACCGCCTCTCCAGGCTGGGCCGCTTTGCAGGCTGCGTCGAACGCCGCGTCCATTGTAGCATAACTGGGCCAGTGCTCGCCAAGCATTGCATTCATACGTTCAGGTTTTGGGCCAAAAACATATACGCAATGAGGCGTATTGCGCAAATACTCGCCCACTGGCGCAAAGTCAAGGTTCTTCGTCACGCCGCCGATGAGCAAGTGCTGTGGCTGATTCAGGCTCCGACTACTAGCGATGACGGCGGCAGGGTTCGTGCACATCGAGTTGTTCACGACAAGCACCCCGCCCCGCTCACCCAGGCGCTCCATCCTGTTCGATAAGCCTCGGAAGTCTTTCAGTGCCTCGAGCATGCCCCCGTTGGGCGCCGCCACCGAGGTCGCCATCTCCCACGCCATCATCGCGTTCGTCACGTTGTGCTCTCCCAGGAGCGGGAGGTCTTCGATGGACATCGAGGTGCCGGACAACGAAAGAGTACTCCCGCTCCTATGGGTCGAGCCCGTGCCTGGCTGTGACCCCGACGGGCTAAAAGCGACCTTGCCGACGTCGTCCGGAATGGCCGAGGCCAGCACGTCCGAAGGGAGGCTCGGTTCGTCAAGGTTGAAGACAGCCGTGTCCCCAGCTCCCATGTTTGAGAAGATTCGGAGCTTTGTGTTAAAGTAATCGGCAAATAACTTATACCGATCCATGTGATCTGGTGTGATGTTCGTGATGGCGGCAACCCGGGGCCGAAACGTCGACGCCCACTCCAATTGATAGCTGCTGATCTCCGCAACCAGGAACTCATCGGCCCCTGCGGCTAGGGCGGCGTCGGTCAAGGTCTGCTCCGGATAACCGCTGCCAGCAATGTTTCCGCAAAGCCTCGCCTCCTGCCCTGCTCCGCTGAGCAACAGCCACAGCAGTACGGTCGTCGTGCTCTTCCCGTTGGTCCCCGTGATCGCCAGGATAGGCGCCCGCGCGATGCGAAAGGCGAACTCCACCTCGCTCCAGACTTCTCTGCCACGCGACAGCATGTCGCGGATCGCGGGATGGTTCTGAGGAAAGCCCGGGGAAACGACAAGAAGCTCATAGTCGGCAGGATCCAGGCGTCCGTGCCATCCCGTCACCGCCTCGACACCGGCCGCATCCAGCTCGTCGACCGCCTTGAGGACAGGAGCACTGTCGTTTGGTTTCTGGTCGAAGACGGTCGCGCTACCCCCAAGGGCCTGAACTGCTTTGCCGATTGAGACGCCGCTGACCCCCATGCCGGCGACGGCGATGCGCTTTCCGCTAGGCTCAAATTTCATTGCCGGCTGTCCCCAAAATGCAGGATCCACCACGAGGCCGCCAATCCAAGGACCAACTGGACAAGGACGAACATCGCTGTCACCCTTGTCTCCGGCCAGCCCGCCGCCTGGAACCCATGATGGACGGGCGTTTTGAATGGGAACAGCCGCTTGCCCTTTCTCAGCTTCGCCGACGCAATTTGGAGGGGGCCGGGAATTGTCTCGACCAGCAGCAGAGCCGAAAGCAGCAACACAGGCCACACGAGTTCGTAGGCGGGATTCGGCGTCGCCACGCCCAGTAGCTTCGTCACAACCAGCCCAAAGAGGGCGCCGATCGGCAACGAGCCGACATCGCCCATGAACACCTTTGCTGGCGGCGCATTCAGCATCAGGAACGGCACGAAGGACATGCCGAGGCCCAACATGAGCGGGCTCGTCTCCACTTTCGCAAACGCAAGCGAAAACGCCAACACGAGGCCCACACCGCCGGCGAGGCCGTCCAGCCCGTCGACGAAGTTGTAGGCATTCGCGAAGAACAAAACGATGAACCCGGTCACCGCCGCTGTCCAGAGTTCAGTTCCGAAGCAGGCGAGCACCACAAAGGGCAGCGTCTGCAAGATCAGCTTCGGGATCCAGTCGAGGCCTCGCTTGCCCTTGACGAGCCGCGGAACGAGGAAATCATCGAGCAGGCCGATGAAGGCAAACCATCCGATGATGCTTGCCCAAACCGCACTGTCGTGCCCCCAGTTTAAACCCAGGGCTGTGAATTGTCCGGCAAGAATGATCAGGCCGCCCATGGTGGGCGTGCCTTGCTTGGCCGCATGCTCGGGCACATATGCGCTCACCGTTTGCCTGCTGTTCAGTTTCAAAAGGAGTTGGTAGGTCAAGGGTGCAGCGATACTCGATGCGATGAGCGATGCGCCACCGGCCGTGACGAGAAAGTCCGTCAGTTGGCTCATTGCAGACCCTCCAAGGCCCTCTCGAGCCCGAGCGCGCGACTTCCCTTGATCAACACGACATCGCCCTCTTGCAGTTCACCGAGGAAGCGACGCACGTGCTCAATGTCCAGTTCTTCCTCGCTTGTGATGTTCTGGGACGGATAGCCGGCCATCGTCGCTTCGTCGGCAATGAAACGGGTCGGCCCGCCGGTCAAGAAGACGCGGTCGACTGGTGCCGTCGCCAGAGCTTTGCCCACCATCCGGTGCCCGCTCTCGGCGAACTCGCCCAGCTCTCGCATCTCCCCCAGAACGGCAAGGCGACGCCCACCGACGGTCAATTCGGATAGCGTCTGAATGGCCGCCACCGTCGAGTCAGGGCTTGCGTTGTAGGTGTCGAGGAGGATCGTCGCCCCGTTGACAGCTAACACCTCCAAACGCATGGGAGGCAGGTGGGCGTCCTGCAGACCTTCTGCCGCCGCCTCGACCGAGGCTCCCGCCACGTGGGCGGCCAGCATGGCAGCTGAGGCGTTCAAGGCTTGGTGGCGCCCGATCGCTGGCAGCTTGGACTCGACGACACGCCCGTCAAGCGACAGCCTCACCACCGACGACTCCAATCCGAGCGACCGGTACCCCACCACTCTGCAGTCGGCCTCTTGCGAAAAGCCGAACGAGAGCGTGGGGGCAGCAGACCGATCGCAGAGTTCCGACCAAAAGTCGTCTTCGCGCCAGACGATGGCGGTGCCCGTGTTTGGTAGCGCCTCGAGCAGCTCCGCCTTTGCGCGCATGATGCCTTCCCGCGAGCCGCCGACCTTTTCGATGTGGGCAGTGCCGACGCATGTCACGACGCCTATCGTTGGCTCCGTAAACGAGGCCAAGTGGGCGATCTGGCCAAGGCCACGCATCGCCATCTCGATCACCGCCACTTTCTGCTTTCGCAGGTTCGCCCAAACGAGGGGAGACGTGTATTCGGTGTTCTTGTTCGCGGGACTCTTCAGCACCTTGCCGAGGCTCGCCAACGCGGCGGCAGTGAACTCCTTGGTCGATGTCTTGCCGTTGCTTCCTGTGATCCCGATGACAGGCCCGGAGAATGTCCTGCGCTTCGTCAACGCGAAACGGGCAAGAGCGTCGACAAGGTTTTCGACGAGAATGTGGGGGCCAGGGACCGGACGCTCCGCCATGACCGCCGTCGCCCCCATCGCAACAACCTGAGCGGCGAAGTCATGGCCGTCATGACGGTCACCCTTGATCGCGAGGAAAAGGTCGCCGATCTCGACATCGCGGCTATCGAGAGCGAATCCGGTGATGAGCTGATAGGGCGCGACCCCGACGAGCGAGCCGCCGCAGGCGCTAGCGAAGTCCTCGACCGTGACCGGCCTCAAACTTCCACCTTCGACAGCCCTGCCAACGCGTCGCGAGCCATTTCCTGGTCGCTCATGTGGACCTTCTCGCGACCAATGATCTGATAGTCCTCATGCCCCTTTCCAGCTATCACAACGACATCGCCCGCCTGGGCAGTGTCCACTGCCAACTCGATGGCCTTGCGACGGTCGGGCTCGCGCTCCCAGACAGCGCCTTCGACGAGGCCGGGGACGATCTCATCGATGATGGCGTTCGGATCCTCGGTCCGCGGGTTGTCGCTCGTGACGATGGTGATGTCCGACAGGGAGGAAGCAGCCTGCGCCATGAGCGGGCGCTTACGCCTGTCGCGGTCGCCGCCGCACCCGAACACGGTGATCACCCGATGGGGATCAAGTGCCCGGACGGAGTTCAAAACATTGACCAGCGCATCGGGCGTGTGGGCATAGTCCACCAAGACGCCGATGCCACGGTCGTTGGCGATGGCTTCGAAGCGGCCCGGCACCGGAGGTACTCCCGCCAGCGCGACCAGGCTTTCCTCCACCTCGTAGCCGAGGCCGACCAACGCTGCCAGAGCAGCACTTCCGTTCGCGACGTTGTAGCCGCCGCCGAACTGCAAAATGCCTTCATGTTCGCCGCACCGCAGGGTCAAGCGATCGACTTTCACATCGACCCCCTCTGTCTCGATCATCGCGCCCTGAGCGCCGAACGAAATAACAGGCACGGCCAAGTCGGCGATCCACGACTGCCCAACCGGATCACCCACGTTGACGCAGGCGGCAAAGGCACCCGCCGAAGCGGCTGCGTACTCCGTGAAAAGGAGCCTTTTCGCCTCTTCGTATGCCTCCATCGTGCCGTGGAAGTCGAGGTGGTCTTGGGTGAAGTTCGTGAAGACACCAACATCGAACGAGACTCCGGCAAGGCGTCTTTGGTAGAGCGCGTGAGAAGACGCTTCCATGACCACCACCTCGCAGCCGTCGGCCCTTGCTTGCTCGAGAAGCCCCCAAAGCTCGACCGGGAAGGGCGTCGTGTTCTCAAGAGTCTTGATGGCGCCGATCGTTTGAAAGCCGAGCGTGCCGAGGTACGCAGCGGAGACCCCCATCTCGACGAGTGCGTTCCGCACCATCCAGGCGGTCGTCGTCTTACCGTTCGTGCCCGTGACTCCGACGACCCGCATATCGGCGCTGGGGTCGCCGTAGAACGTCTGGCAAATCCGCCCCAGTGCGAAATTGAAGGACTGCCCCTCGTCAGCAATCCCTATGACAGCTAATCCGTGGTCGCGAGCGGCCGCCACACCCTCTGGCTTGTGGACCACGACTGCGACAGCGCCCTTCTCCGCCGCCTCGGGGATGAGGGCATGGGTGTCCCTGCTCGAACTCGGCATGCAGACGAAAAGGTCGCCAGGCTGGATGCGCCTGGTGTCCGCACTGAGGCCGGTCACCAGCGGATCAGACGCATAGTCGGCAGAAAACCGGACGCCTGCGGTTTCGACCAACTCAGAAAGGCGCATCGCACACACCGGGCTAGCCTACCGCCGCGCTGAGTCTGTGGGCGGGATGCCGAACCTTCGGATGACCGACTTCGCGATGTCGACGAACACTGGCCCTGCAACGACACCTCCGTAGTATTGGCCCGCCGAAGGTGTGTCGATCATGACCAAGACGACGGCCCGCGGGTTCTGTGCCGGAACCATCCCGACGAAGTTCGCGACGTAGTTTCCGGTCGAACTGCCCACCTTCTGCGCCGTTCCTGTCTTTCCCGCCAGGCGGTAACCGGGAATCTTGAGACCCTTGCCGGTTCCGAAGTCGGACTGGATGACCGACTCCATCATCTTCATGACTTCCTGGGCCACCTCTGGCTTCACCATCTGGCCCCTTTCCTTGACCGGCGTGGGAGCGCCATCGATCGACTTGACAAGCCGAGGCTTCATCATCTTTCCGTCGTTGGCGAGCATCGCATACGCCGCCGCCAGGTTCACCGGCACGCACGCCATGGATTGTCCAAACCCGACCGTAGCCAGTTGCAGTTTCTCTGCGACTTCCTTGCGGTTGAACGTACCCATTCGCTCCGACGGCAGGCCCACGTCTGTTTTCTCAAACAAACCGAGCTTGTCCATGAAGCCGATCATGGGTTGGCGTCCGATCTTCATCGCCCAAATCGCGGCAGCGACGTTGCAGCTCTTGCCGATCGCTCGTTCCAAGTCCACGTCGCCATGGGCGCTGTGTCCACCGTGGCTGGCGCAGTGGATGACCCGGTTGCCGACCTGGATTTGTCCAACGCACTGGGTGTGGTCGCCAAGCTTCACCGCCCCAGAATCCAAGCCCTCCGCTAAGGTGAGGATCTTGAAAGTGGATCCCGGCTCATATGCGCCCATGTAGGCCATATCGAAATCGTCGCCGGGGTTCCAGCTCGCCGTCGGGTCGTAGGTTGGCCAACTCGCCATCGCCATGATGTCGCCCGTCTTTGGATCGATCACGACTGCGCACCCGCTCTTTGCCTTGTTCGACTCGACGCCCGTCCGCAAAGCCTGGACGGCGGCGGTCTGTAGTCCGGCATCGATCGTCAACACGATGTTCGCGCCGTTCTTCTTGTCTTTGTACGGGTGATCCTTGTCGGGCACGAATGTTCCGGACCGGTCGACGAAGCCGCGATACTCACCGCTCGTGCCTTCGAGAAGCTCGTTCTGCGACTTTTCAAGGCCGGTGATGGGCTTTCCTTCCCGAAACGCGCCAACGACACCTGAAGTCACGTCGGACAGTGGATAGTCGCGCCGGAGATTGCGAACAAGAGAGACGCCGTCCGCGTCCCATTCACGCCTGACCTGACGGACTCGCCGCGCCTGGTCGGCAGACAGAGGCGCTTTCCAAACGCGTCCTTTGACGTCGCTTGGCGGGTTGCTCAATTCAGTGGCGGGAATGCCGGTCGCCGAGGCGAGGGAGACGAAGAAAGCCGGGCTTCGAGGAATCTTGTCGTAATTAACCCCAAGCTCGTAGGAATCTTCGCTTTGGGCGAGGATGCGTCCGTCGGACGACGTGATCGCTCCCCGACGTGCAGGCACTTCCATTTCAAGGTCAAAGTGCGCCAGTTTGTCGGCTTCGGCAAGAACCTTCTTTCGGTCGAACACTTGCACCTTGGCCTGTGAGTAGCCCGCGACAACGAAGGTCACGGCCATACCGATGCCGACGAGGGCGTATCGCTTGTGCTCAGCGGACCGCTGGCTCATCGCCTAACCTCGCCACCAACAGTTCCACTTTCGGCTTCGAGACGATCTTCGCGACGATCTGCTTAGGCTGAGGAACGACCTCTCCGACCTTTTCCAAGCCCGAAAGCTTGTATGAAGCCACCATGCCGCGCACTAAGGACCATTCGTCAACCGAGCGCATCGTCGACAACCGTTCGACGCGCTTCCTGATCCTTGCGACGTCCGCGCGGGCCGCATTGGAGCGCTGATTGGCCTTGAGTGCATTGTGCCTTGCGTTCTCTTTCAACGAGTGACCGACCAAGGAGGACATCCCGAACGTGACGACCATGACGGACACGAACAGCGCCAAATGGGTGAAGACATTGTCCAGCATCCTCCTTGTCCGCCTTCGTGGCAACCTCCGTGTCTCAGGAGCCCGGCGGCGAGCGGTTGCCGTCCTTGGCCTATAGACCGGCTGTGCGCTCATGACGCCCTCCGGAGAGCGCGCAGCTTGGCGCTCCGTGCCTTGGGATTCGAGTTGACTTCGTCCGGACCGGCCGTGAGAGGTTTCTTGAACACCTCTTCGAAGAAGCCCGACTCTCGCAGCTCGCGAAAGGCATGCTTGACCGCGCGGTCTTCTCCGCTGTGATAGCTCAAAACGCAAAGCACGCCGCCGTTCTTCAGCACGTCGGCGATCCGCTTGAGTGCTTCTTCCAAATCGGTGAGTTCCTTGTTCGTGTGGATGCGGACAGCTTGGAACGTTCGTGTGGCAGGATGGATGCGCCGGTCACGCTTCGCGGCCGGGATCGCCGCGTTGACACACTCAACAAGGTCGTTGGTCATCGTCAGTGGCCGCGTTTTGCGCCGCTCGACGATCACCTGAGCGATCTTACGAGCCCAACGCTCGTCGCCGTAGACGAAGATGACGTCCTCGATCTCCTTCACGCTGGCCCGGTTGAGCCACGCCGAGGCGGGCTCGCCGACACTGCGGTCCATACGCATGTCCAACGGCCCTTCGCGCAAGAAGCTAATGCCGTACGAAGGGTCTTCGATATGGACGTTGCTCAAACCCAAGTCCAGCAGGATCGCGTTCGCCGCGGCACCGCGGCCCAGCTCCTGGCAGGCGAAGGCCAGCCTTTCCGGAAGCTCCCGGAAGTCAGCGTGGTACGTGCGCACCGCGACGCCCTGCAAGACAGCCAACTTCTCGCTGGCCTTTTCCAACATGTCCTTGTCCCAATCGAGTCCCACTATCAGTCCTCCTGGCGAAATCCTTTTCGCCATCTCTGTCGCGTGCCCCGCCAAACCCAGCGTCCCGTCCACTACGGTCGCCCCTGGTTCGAGAGGCAGCGCGTCCAAAACTTCTTTCATCATCACCGGCACGTGCTCGACGCTCATGCCAGGCCCTTGAGCTCCCTGTAGGCCCGCGCCGCCGACTCGCGACGTGCCTTGTTGTATTCGTCCGGATCCTTCTGAAACTTCTCGAACTCGTCCGGTGACCAAATCTCAATCCGCTCGGTCATGCCGACGAGCCGTACCTTTGTCCCATCAAGCTTCGCAAAGCTCTTCATGTCCTTGGGGATGGTAAGTCGACCCTGGCCATCCAGCACAGCCTTCGTATCGGCTCCACCAATGATCAGGCGCTCGTATGCCTGTCTTGCCGGGTCAAAGGGGTCCGCCTTCTTGACGAGCGCGACCATCGTCGCCCATTGCTCGGGCATGAAGAGGGCGATGCAGCCAACTTCGCTGCGGGCGATCACAAATGGCTGAGGAATGACTTCGCGGAGTTCGCGCGGAAAGAGGACCCGGCCCTTGTTGTCAATCGAGACCTCGTCTCCAACGGCCAGCTCGGCAAAATCGAGTGAGTCCTTCTTCGCCATGGCGTTCCGCCGGTCGGCGTGTTATCGGCGGATATGTGGGGGCCACCATCCTTGGCAGCCCCGCAGCACTCCTATCCGAGCACCCCGCCCGGGAGGTTTCTAGGTTCCCATCCGTGTCCCTTTCCACCTGGTCGTTACTGTACACCATGTTCTCCCACGAATTACCACTATTCTCCACATCTTTTTTGCACATTTTTGAGCTCAATTCGCCTTGATACTTGTTTCGTCTATCTGTTTGTGAAAGTATTAGTTTATATATGTCTACTATTTTGACTTTTATTGCCATGGAGAGAAGGTGGTAGATCGTGGGAGGGCAGGCGCCCAGGGCCCATACCTGGCAATCTCGCTACCAGAAACGTCGCGGTCAGCAACCGTGCCAGAGTTCGCGCAAAGACCGGTAAAGCCGCTGGAGAACCCGGTAAGGGTAGAGCCGTCAGGCACGGAACACTCGCTGTGGAGAGCTGGTGAAACCCTAATGATGCTCTACTCGTTTGTTGCGATTTCGGTGGCTATGTCTGCCATTGTGGGCGCTTGGAACCTGACCAAGGACGCCCTGCGGAAGGCAGAAGTCCCGAACGAAACTTGATCCTGTCACTTCGCGTCCCAGCCCTCTAGCCGGCCTCCCTTGTGGGGGCCGGCCGCTTTACTTCTGGGTGCGACTCTTAGAGAGCCGCCGGGGCATACTGGCCCTTAATGTTGGCCTTTATCCTTGGGCACGTCGTCACGCAGGCGAACACTCCCGGCATCGCCGTCAACAAGGAACGAGTGTCCATTGGGAGCGGCTCCCTCACGATATCTTCTCCAACACCCACCGGCTTTCGGTTTGTCAGCAGCACCGGTGGCGCCGATGGCTCTGTCATGGCGACCTACGTCTCAGACGGGGCGACGTGGACGCGATGGTTCCAACCAGAGGGCGCCGGGAGGGTCAAAGTGTGGGAGGTCGTCAAGAACAAAGCATCCGGAGTGCGGGCCAGGCTCATCGTCAGCTTCGGGCCGACCGGTTCTTCTCCAGCCAAGGACTGGATGGAGCCTTCTGCAGGCTGGATTTCGGCCAAGGGCCTTGCGATCGCCCTTGACTCCTCCGAGACGACCCCGCCCCGCTTTGCCGCCTCACGGACCGCCCTTTCGATCGGCATGGTTTCCTCTGAGGGTGGAGCCACGTCGCTGCCGCGCGAGGCGCGCTGGTCTGGCACTCTGTTCCTAGGCGAGGAGGCAGCCCGAAGCGCCAGCCGCTCTGCCTGGGAGAACTTTGGCGCCCCTCTGGCGGCTTCTTCCCTGCCGCAGAGCGTCCCGTTCGCTTACAGCGCCCACAGTGTGTACTCATTCGGCGTCCAAGGCGAGGAAGAGGGAGAACAGGCAAGTAAAGCGGAGGACGAAGAGGGGCCCTGGTGGACGGGAAAGATCGGCGACGATGAGGTCGGCTGTCCGAACGTCGAAGACGTCGACTGGGGCCGTGGCCAAGACTCGATGCGTGCCGCTTGGGGGATGATGTGGTGGGGCAAGAAGCTCGGCTTTGAGGAGTGGCGAGAGCGCGCCGAGCAGCTTGTCCACCTGACATTGGCCCGACCGACCCGGAACAATGTCCTCGCTACCTCATTCTCGCCCGAGAGGAAGAAATGGCGTTACGACTCCTCCATAGATCCCTACCACACCGCCTACTGGCTCGTTCGCTGGTGCGAAGACTTTGGCTTCGACAAGGCCGAGGAGACGCGAGAAGCGGCGTTAAAGGTGGCGACCCAAGTGGACAAGGCCTCCTTCGCGATGAGCGACTGGTCGAAGGCCTTTGCCGCCGGTCATAAGGTCAACTGGGACGAGCGACTCCGATTTCTCGATGCGGCCAGCCGCATGAAGGCCCTTGACTCGCACAGCCATGAGCACGCAGTTCTGGCCCTGAAACAGTGCAGAGCGGTCGCCACAAAGATTGGAGCCGCTGGCCTCTTTGCCGACATCGCGCCTGCCGACCATATCGCGGAGGCAATCCTCCTCGGCAGAGACCCGCTGATGAGGGCCGTGATGCAGGCGTGCCGAAATCAAAGACTGACGGGGGGTGACTGGGCACATCCCGTCGGCCAGATTGATGGCGACGACCTCGTTGGCACATCTGTCTCGCTCATGCGTGTTGGTGCGGCCCTGCAGGACCGGGCCCTCTTCGAGCGGGGGGTTCTGGCCCTCAAGGCTGACCTTTGGAAGTTCTTCGACCCGTTTGGGACGCTCAACAAAGTGTTCCCCAACCCCGACGTGCCGTTTTGCACGACGCAGATCGGAGAACGTCGAGGTAAAGCGCTGGAGCGTGTACACGGCTTCGAGCACGGTGAGGGGCAGTTGGCTGCCAACCTGGCCGAAGCGGTCTCCGAGTTCGGTGGCGCGTACCGCAGCGGCGCGGGATGGTCGGTTGGGTTCGATGGCTGCCGATTTGGCCCTGAAGGCAGCCTCATCAGCTCCTTTGGCCTCAATCGAACTCCGTTCGCAGGTGAGCAGAAAGTCGAGGTCGTCACCGAAGGCCGTCAAAGGGAGGAAGAGCTGGCCGCAAAGCTACCATCTGTCAGTCGGATCGAGCTCGTTTACCGAAACGGGCGGCCCTATGTCGAGGCCGTCGTATCCCAGGCGGGAGCTGGGGCCGGTTCGGCATCTGGCCAGTTCTCGGCCGGCAATTGGAGTGCGAAGGCGACGATTTCCGCTCGTGGTTTCGAGGCTCCAGCCTCACAAGCCACGCTAGCCTCTGTGCCAGTCCGCTTCGACGGCGTCATCGGCGAAAAGCCCGTCGCGTGCGGGCCCGTTTGGCTCTCTACACAGCCTCCGAGCGTCGACCAGATGGGCGAACGCGGCTGGAGTCGCGAGCCGGGTCAGCCTCCGGTCTACTTCCCTTCGCTCCGACGGTCGGGCCAGACCGTGCTCAGCACAGCCGACGACGGCACCAGCCAAGCTAAGCAACAGCTCAAAGGCTTGATCACGTCCGCTCCTTTCTTCCCCAACGGCGGTTCGATCCAGTTCAGCCTCTTACCGTCGACCTCATCAGGGCTGGTCGTCGAGTTAAGAGACAGCCAAACGAACGAGCTGCTTGAGTCTGCAAAGCCCGGAAAGTCAGTCAAGGAGATCAGGTGGCAGCTCGCCTCTCACGGCGGTCGGAGCTTGTGCATCAAGCTGGTCGACCGTTCAAAGACTGGGTCGGTCGGGATCTACCGCCTGCGTTAGAACTTCCAGGAATAGTCGAGGCGAAGGTTCCAGTTCTGAATGCTCTGGTCTGACGGGCGAGCCAGTTCCCAGTTCAGGTTGCTGATCTTGAACGCGAGGGACTGGTTCGGCCCCGGGCGCTGGGTGAAGTTCAGGCTGATTCCGTGCGACCGCTGCATTTCGCCACTCGCGTTGGTCTCGGCGACGATGTATTCGATGACGAGCGGTGAGGGGTTATTGGCGAACAGGGTGGCACCAAACTTCAGAGCCGAGACCTGCTGATTGTTCGCCTCGTTGTAGAACTCTTCATAACCCATTGCAAACTTCGTGCGCGGGTCGCCTTCATAATTGATCCCCCACTTGTTGGATCGGGTGGGAGTCGCTACTGCCCCAAGCAACGCGTTGTTGTCGGCTTGAAGCGGGTTGGTGATGAGCGAATGAGTCAAAGACCAGTTCTTGAACGGCTCGGCCGTGATCGTATAGTTCCGAATCATCGCCTGCTGACCAAACGGCAGGGTCCGAAGGTTGTACTTCACGTCGGCGCGCAGCTTACTCTTGCCGCTCACGTCGGTCGTAAAGGCGAAAACGCGGTCGATAGCGCGATCGCCAGCCGGAAGACCCTGGCTCTTGTAGTCCAACGAGAACGCGAATGCGCCGATCCGGGCACCGAACCCCATCGTGCGATACTCCTTCTGCCAGGCGTCCATGTCGTGGACGGAGTCCACAGCGTAGTTGAACCGAACGTCCTGTAGGAAGCCCCAGTGCATCGGCTTGACGTTGCTGAATGAGACGTTGCCGATGCTCTGGTCGCGCTGATCGTCCCAGCCGTTGTGCTGGTAGCTAGCGCCACCTACGTTCACTCCTTGAGCCTGTCCGGGAGTGACGGAAACCTCGTTGTGGCTCTCGCCCGTGGTCTCGCCGCGCATCTGGCGCATGGCCTTGTAGTTCAGCCGGATGTTCTTTCCGAAGTCGACCCAAAAGCCGTAGTCCCGGTGTGTCTCGTCGGGCTTGTCGCCTTCCCGCTCTACCTTCGTATCGGTCACGCTGACGCCGACACGCGAGGTCAGGGCCTGCGAGAGACTGTTGCTGGTCTTTGTTTCGTGCTCGCCGTTCTCGTAGAGCGTTTTGCTGTGCTCAGTCCGGATGCTCGTGGACTTCGTGATCTGGTTTTCGTAGACGACAGAGTTCGTCTGGCTGTCCGGATTCGTGTCTTGGGAGCCGTCGAACGTGCTTTGGTCATGGCTCAGGGTCAGCTTGCCGAGGCGGCCAAAGTCGCGCGACAGACCCATTTGGTCGATCTGCTGGTCGACAAGCGGCTGGGTCGGGTCGGTCTGCTTGATCTCCGTGCGACGGCTGGTGAACTGAGTGTTCTTGTCGGGCTTCCAGTTCAGCGCAAAGACCGAACCGTAACGTCCGAGCCCGTTCGAGGCGTTGACCGCCTTGGAGTCGCGGTATTCGAGGGACATGCTCGGAAGGAGCTGCCACCCGCCCACAATCTCCGATTGGTCGAATCCGACCATCCCCATCAAAAGGTCGCGCTCTGGATCGACCATGCCAGGCAAGCTGGCAAAAGCGGGATCGACCGACCGGCGCGCATAGCTGATGTTGAAGCCCTTGTCAGTGAGCGACAACATTTGGCGCAAAGCGGAACCTGCCGCGTCCTCTGCGCGCATCTGCGAATAGTTCAGGCGCTTGAGCCCACTCAGCATCGAACTGAAATTGAAGTCGGCCCTCTGGAGCCCGACCGCCGTCCCTAGCCTCTGCTGCTCGCTGAACAGCAAGCGGGTCGTCTCATTGAAACCCGCACCCGTGTCTTGCTCCTTGAAGCTCGCCGTGAACTTCGGGCTGGTCAGAGTCACGCCTCGAACCGAAAGGTCGTCCTTGGCACCTTCAATGTTCTCAGCGAGCGCCGAGAGCGAAGTGCCCTTGCCAGCGCTGTAACCCAGCTTCCATGCTGATCGACCGAGACCCGCCGAATTGCCCCAGCCTTGCCAGTCTTGGCCCTGGACGTTGGCGGTCGGGTCGGTCATCTTCACGATGCTCGTCAAATGCTCACCAATCTCAGGCTGGGCCAGGTTGCCGAGCGCAGAAAAACCGGGCGCCACTTCGCGCCTTGAGTTCGAGATGGAGAAGGGCCCGTAGGACAGACCGAAGTCCCTCGCCACGAAATCGCCGGTGTCCATCCGGATCACAGCATCCTTCCAACTGACAGCCGGTCCACCCTTAGGCGTCAGGCCAAATGAGATGTTCTGGCGGACCAGTCCTCCTTCACGGGCAAGTTGGCCCCGGTCGCCGTCGCGGAGGTCGTTGAAGCGGTTAAATCCGGTCTGGACGTGCTGCTCGCTGAAGGCCGCGCTCATGAGAGGTGAGGCGAAACTGAAGGCGCGACGATAAATTCCGAACCCTTCGAGGGACTCGACTTTGGAGGCGTCGTAGTTCAAGGCAGACTTGCCCCACTTGCGCCCGATGTTCAACGTTTGAAACTCAAGGCCGCGCTCCTTGGCAAGCTGGTTTCGGTCGCCCTCAGCGATGTCCTTGAACCTCGTGAACCCGGGATCGATCTTTCGGTCGTTCCAATTGAACTGGAATCCACCGAGATTGGCCGCATAGTTGCGCCAGGAGACGGCCCCGCTATCGTCGCCGACGCTGTGCACGCCAGCGCCAAGGGCCAGGCCCTTCCCTCCGATGTTCTCTGCGGAGAAGTCTGTGCGCTTCAGCCCTTTCTCGTTGCTGAACTGCTGGATCTGAGCTTGGTCGTAGCCGGCAGCTTGGAAGGCAGAAAAGCCACCAAATTTGTCGCCAATGTCGCGGTATCCGAGCTTGACCTTGCCACCAAAGAGGTTGGATTGAAGGTTTTGGACGATCGCTTGGGAGCGGCCCGTCTCGACGTTCGATTGAGCGGCCTTTTCGCCGAAGAGATTGTTCGTCGCAACCTTTTCGCGGTCACCGACCATAAACATCCCCTTCACGCTGCCCATTCCGAAGTTGAAGGAGTTCTGGAGGCCGTAAATGTTCGAACTGAGGACAGTACCATCGCCCATTCGCTCGGTCAACCCCATGCCGAGGACGATCGAGGTGCTCGGGTTCAGGTCGAGTTTGTAGCCTTGGAACTTCGTGCCGCTCGAATTGATGCCGAACGTGCCTTGCGCGCCGGTGGCTTCGTCGTACCGATACTCGGCGCTGACGCTCTGGCCGTCCCGGACTGGAATCTTCAGATAGATGACGCCCGCGACGTAGTCGCAGTAGTAGTCCTTGTCCCTTACGAGCGTCCGGCCCTCAGTCTCGACCTTTTCAGATCCTTGTTTGAGGTGGCCATATCGCAACGGGAGCGACGGCCGGTCGGCGGAGGCGAGGAGCTGCTCGAACGCTACGCGGCCACCGATCTCGTTCTGGATCTGAACGGGCTTCTCGGGGTTAGAAGGCAACGCGACCTGGGCCAGCCCCATCGTGGGGACTAACCCGCTCGCTCCAATCCCTAGAACACTAAACGCGGTGCGCGTGAGGCGCATAAGCTCCATCTTCTATTATCGCGCAATACCGCCCGATCTCCTGCCCAAAGTGCCCCGTTCGGACGGTTTTGCCGACTTATTTCACATTGACGCCCAGTGAATTGCCGGGTTTCACTCCCGATGCTGAAATGTACGCGCCACGGCCTCCGACAATTCCCCTAAGGCCATGGAACGGCAGAGGGTGCTCAAGCTTGAGATTTCTGAGGAGGAGGCTTACGAGCTTCTGCTTCGGTGCGTGAGCAGCGAAGAAGACGACAACGCCGCCTTCCGGAGTGCCTTGCGGAAGCTCGCCGAGGGCCTTCGCTCACAGACAACAGCCGCCTAGAGGTTGATCCAGCTTCGGCTTGCGCTGCTTCTCTCCACCGCATCCAGAACCCGTTGGTTCTGGTAGCCATCCTCGATGTTCGGAAAGGGCTCTCGGCCTGCGGCGATCGCCTCGATCGCCGAAGCCACCAGGTTCACAAAGGTGTGCTCGTACCCGATGATGTGGCCGACCGGCCAATAGTGGCCGGCATATGGGTGGTCGGACTGGGTTGTCTGGATCAGCCGGAAGCCTTGTTCGGGGGACGGATCGGAGTTGTCATAAAACTGGAGCTCGTTCATCCGCTCAAGGTTGAAGACCAAGCTGCCGCCTTCCGCGTTGATCTCGAACCGGTTGTGGTTTTTGCGACCCACGGCGAAACGGCTCGCCTCGAACGTGCCCACCGCGCCGCTCTTGAAGCGGGCTAGGAGCATCGCGGCATCGTCGACTGTGACTTGGCCCTTCTCGCTTGACGCCTTGGCCCCGAGCTTGTCGTCCACCTCGCCGACCATCGGCCGCTCCTTGATGAAGGTCTCCATGTGCCCGCAAACCGAGTCGAACTCGCCCACCAAGTGGCGAGCCAAGTCAATGATGTGAGAGCCAATGTCGCCGAGCGAACCGCTCCCCGCACTCTCCCTTTGCAGTCGCCAGACAAGCGGAAACTGGGGATCTGCGATCCAGTCTTGCAGGTACACGGCGCGGAAGTGGTACACGCGGCCCAACCGCCCATCGGCCAGCATCTGCCTGGCAAGCGCGACAGCCGGGATGTGGCGGTAATTGTGGAAGACCACGCTCGGCTTGCCGCTTTTCTGGACGGCAGCCCGCATCCTTTCAGCCTCGTCGAGGGTGTTGCCGATCGGCTTCTCGCAGAACACAATCTTCCCTGCTTCGGCCGCTGCGCACGCGATCTCACAGTGGCTGGAGCCCGGCGTGCTGACATCGATCACGTCGATCTCGGGGTCAGCCACCACTTTCCGCCAGTCCGTTTCATATCCCTCCCAACCGAAGACCTCGGCTGCATTCTTCACGCCTGGCTCCGTCCGCCCGCAAATGGTCTTCATCCGGACTTGATACGGGAGGTCGAAGAAGCGGTTGACCTGACGGTAAGCGTTGCTGTGGGCCTTGCCCATGAATTGGTAGCCGATGAGACCGACGGTCAGGGTGGACTTACTCATGGCCAGCGATTCTACGCCAAGCCGCCCAGCAGGGACACTGCCACCGCGCACAATGGAAGGCATGACCACAGACTGGATTGACCGCATCTACGAGACCTCGTTGGCTATCGGCCTCTCGGCCGGTGTCGCCATGGAAGCCCTCGACCCTTCCTCGGCACCTGCCAACAAGCGAATCGGGACGGGCAGGGCCACTTTCTGCGGCGAGGGTTCGCCCTTGACCCAGGTCAGTCTCCTCTTTCACCGGCAAGACTTTGATCCGGACCAGCTCGATGAGGTCGACGAGTTCTTCCGGGGCCGAGCGACCAACTGGGAGTTCAACGTGACGCCCTTTACAAACCCTCGCCTCATTCCCGCAATCGTTGAACGTGGTTGGACCGAAGTGCAATTTGAGAACCTCATGGCGAGGAGCCTGTACGACTTAAGTGATATAGCGACCAACGATGTCGAGACGCGGGTCGTGACCGGGGACGGGAGGGATGCCTGGGCAGACATCGGAACCCGGGGTTTCTTTGGCGACAATGTCCCTCCGAGTTGTCAGAACCTCCCTTCGATCATTGCCGGCAGTCCGGGAACGACCTGCTTCCTCGCTTACGTCGACGGCAAGCCGGCGGCCACGGCGACACTGAGCCAGCACGAGGCCACGGTTTACCTGGGGGGTGCGGCGACGCTGAAGGAGTTCCGTGGGCGCGGCGCCCAGACCGCATTGCTCGCTGCCCGCCTCCGGTACGCCCAGGCGAACGGCTGCGATCTCGCCCTCTGCGAGTGCACGCCAGGCGCCCAGTCGCAACGCAACCAGGAAAGAGCGGGCTTTCGGGTCGTCTACACGAAAATGGTCTACAGCAAGCCCGGCCTGATGCCTCCAATGGGCGACTGAGAGCCTGTCAAAATAGGTTCCGCGTGGTGGCCCTGCAAGGATTCAACGTTGGTGCCGTCCGTGTCGACCCTCCACTCTTGCTCGCGCCCATGGAGGACGTCACGGCCCTCCCCATGCGCCTGATCGCCAAGCGCATCGGCCGTCCCGGCCTCATGTTCACCGAGTTTGTGAGCGCGATGGCTGTGCACCACGGCGCAAAGAAGACGCTGCGCAAGCTCGCAGTGTTGGACGAAGAAAGGCCGCTCGGCATCCAGATCTTTGGTGGCGATGTCGCGACGATGGTCGAGACGGCCAGGCTCTGTGAGGAATCAGGGGCCGACATCGTCGACATCAACATGGGGTGCTGGGTACCCAAGGTCTGTAAGACTGGTTCGGGCGCTGCGCTCCTGAAGGATCCGGAGCTGGCAGAGAGAATCGTCGCGGGAGTTGTCAAGGCCGTGAAGGTGCCCGTCACCGTCAAAGTTCGCGCGGGGTGGGACTGGTCGCTCTTTGCCGCTCCCGACCTTGCGAAGCGGTTTGAAGCTGCTGGAGCACAGATGATCACTCTTCACGCGCGCTTTGCCAAGCAAGGGTTCGAGGGTGAGGCGGACTGGCGTCTTATCCAAGACCTCCGCCACGCGGTTTCCGTGCCTCTGGTCGGCAACGGAGACGTCAAGACCGGGGACGACGCGATCAGGATGGTCCGTGAGACGGGGTGCGACGGTGTCATGGTGGGCCGGTCGGCCATCAGCAACCCGTGGAACCTGGCGCGGATCCGGTCCGCGATCACTGGCGAGCCTGAGCCAACCGAGCCATCGCTATGGGAGCGCGCCCAGACAGCCATCGCCCACGCCAAGGCCATGGTCGACTATGAGGCGCGATTCGACGTGCCGAGCGGTAAGAGCGCCCCGACTGTCGAACAGCGAGCCCTGAGGGCTCTTCGCGGACAACTGCCCATGTACATCAAGGGGGCCCCCGGCGCCGCACAAGTCCGGGCGCGTCTCACAGCAGTCGACTCCGTCGCCGAGCTCGAAGACGTGCTTACCGAATTTGTGCGCGCGACCGAAGGGCTTCTCTCACCTGCTCCACAGTGATGGAGTTCAGGCAATGGCCCTGGCATTGGTCAAGGTCGCGCACGGCGCACTTGCAAGTCCCCTGAATCAAGACGTGGCCCTGGCCGGGCGGTCTGAACCGCTCACAGCTTGTTGGGCCAAACAACGCGACGACGGGCGTGCCGACCGCGCCCGCCAAATGCATTGGGCCGCTATCGTTGGTGACGAGCACCGAGCACCGCTGCAGCACCGCTGCCGTCTCGAGCAAGGAGAGCTGCCCCGAGAGGTCTCCCTCAGGCCGCGATGGCTCAAGCATGGCCCGCTCATTTGGTCCGCCGATCCATACGACTGGCTCAGAAAGCCCTTCTCTTAGCTCGAAGAAACGATCTAGGGGCCATTGCTTGGCGGGGTCGGACGCGCCGACCATGAAAGCCAAGGAGCCTTGTTGAACGAGCTCGGCGGCCCTTAATTGGCAAGCCTTCGGGACAGTGAATTCGGGAGAGCGGTCGCTGGTGTCAGCGCCGAGCGCGGCGAGAAGCCGGCCCACGGTCTCGGGTTGCTCGACTTCCCCATCCTGCCATTCGACGCCAAGATCGAGCTGGGAGCGGTGCTTGGTGCCGTACACGCCAATCCGCACGGGAACACCGGCCTGACAAGCGAGCCGCAGCATCGTGTTTTGGCCTTGGCAGTGGAGCGAAAGGTCGAATTTGGCCTCCCGGAGCCGGAAGACGAACAGCATGCGCTCGAGGATCCCTTCCGGCCGGATCCACACGTCGGAAACATGAGGGCAGGCCCTTGCGATGGGAGCGGCGAGCTCGCTGGTAACGGCAACGAGCCGAGACTCGGGGCAGAGTTGCCGCATCCACCTGAACACGGCAGTCAGGTTGACGACGTCCCCAATGTTGGGATGGAGGAAGACAACAACGTTCTTCCTCCATCCCAGAGCACTCTTGACCCGCTCGACGGCCCCCGGATCCACGCCGGGAATCTACCTGGAGCCGACGGGCTGGAGCCGCCCCATCTTTCCGCTTTGGTAGTCGGCAATGGCCTGCCGGATCTCGGCTTGCGTGTTCATGACAAACGGGCCGTAGCCTGCGATCGGCTCATCGATCGGCTCTCCGCTCAGGAACAGGACCGTCGCGGGCTGCGTGACATCGAAGGAGACCGTGCCTCCCTCCGGCGACCAGACCACGACCTCATTGGCGGTGGCTTGGCCGGATTCGGTGGTGATCGATCCGTCCAAGACCGCCGCCAATGCGTTGTGGCCCTCAGGCACGCTGAACTCGACCCGACCGGGTTCGAGACGCATGTCCCACAGCCCGACTGGAGTCACCGTCTTCGCGGGTCCGGTCGTGCCTTCGAACGTGCCTGCGATGACCCGTACCGTGCCGTACAGACCGTTCGCAACAGGAATATCGGCGTTCAAGATCTCCTGATAGCGAGGGACCGACATCTTTTCCGCGGCAGGGAGGTTCACCCAAAGCTGGACGACGTGGAACTCCCCGCCGGTCTGAGTGAACTCTGGTGAGTGCATCTCTTCGTGGACGACTCCAGAGGCGGCCGTCATCCACTGCACGTCCCCAGGCCCGATCTTGCCCGCATGACCTCCCGAGTCGCGGTGCTGTAGCCCGCCACTGTAGACGATCGTGACGGTCTCGAAGCCACGGTGCGGGTGCTCCTCGACGCCCCTCGGAGCATCGCTCGGCTCGAAAACTTTCGGTCCTGCATGGTCGAACAGCAGGAACGGGCTGACGTCCTGACCGTGGGTGCCATAGCTGAACAACGTGCGCACCGGGAATCCGTCGCCCACCCAGTGCGAGCCCTGCGGGCGATGGATGGTTTTGACCTGCTTCATGGTTGCCATGAAGCCTGTAATCCCGCGGTGCCGGAAAAGGATTCCACAACGGGCCACATGTCCCTCTGCGCAGGATGTAAAATCGCGCTGCCCGATTCGAAGGGCCGCCGAACGATGCTGTTCCGCTCCTTGATCTTGAAAGCCTCCGGCCTAGGTTGGGTCAAGAAGCTGGTCACCCGGTCCCGCCTGTTCCGGCCAATGATCAAGCGTTTCATTGCCGGCGAGACCCTGACCGACGCGTTCCAAGTCGCAGAAGCCCTGGCGGGCGGCTGCATGAATGTCTCCCTCGATTTGCTCGGCGAAAACGTCGCCACTGAGATCGAGGCCGAACGGGCGACCGCGGCTTATATCGAGGTCGTCGAGAAGATCGCCCAAAGCGAGTTCAAAGACAAGATCAACATCAGCATCAAGCTCACGATGCTGGGTCTCGACCAGGGCGACGCCGTCGCCGAGAGCAATTTCCGTCGCCTGCTCACCGCGGCCAAGCCGCACGGCATCTTTGTTCGCGCCGACATGGAGGCCAGCGCGTACACAGAGCGGACCATCGCGATGATCGAGCGGGTTTACGGACAATTCCCGAACACGGGAACCGTCCTGCAAAGCTATCTGCACCGCACTCAAGAGGACGTCGAGCGCTTGATCCGGCTCGGTTGCCGCGTCCGCATTGTCAAGGGGGCCTACCTTGAACCGGAGGCCGTCGCGTTTCAAGACAAGGAAGTCGTCGACGCCGAGTATTTGAAAGCGGCAAAGCGGCTCATGGAGGCGGGCAACTACCCTGCCATCGCGACCCACGATGCTGGCATCATCCAGAAGCTCAAGGATTACGCCGAACTTCAAAAGATCCCCAAGGAGCGGTTCGAATGGCAGTTCCTTTACGGCATCCGTAGAGACCTCCAAGATCAGTTGCGCGACGAGGGCTACAACGTGCGTATCTATGTCCCTTATGGCGCCCAGTGGTACCCGTACTTCTCCAGACGACTGGCCGAGCGCCCCGCGAACATGCTGTTCATAGCCAAGAGTCTGGTTCGAAAGTAATGCCCCGTCGTTCTGCCGGTATCCTCTGCCGAACATGGATCTCCTTGGAGCCCTTCGGGCCAGTTATTTGACAGAGGGGCTGAGCGACGAGGACGTCAACGCTTTGACGGGGATCGCCGAGTTCTTGACCTTCCAGGATCTTCAAGAGATCGTGCGGTCGAACGAGACGTCCTTCGATCTTTACGTGGTGCAAGAGGGCACGGTCGAAGTCGCGCTGGAAAGCGGAGACCCGGTTGCCCGCCTGAAGCCTGGCGCCATTGTCGGCGAGTTCGCGTTCTTCGAGAACGGCCATCGCTCGGCCACCGTCATGAGCGCGGGCCAGAGCGTCCTGATCCACCTCGACGGGGAGAAACTCCTCGACTACATGAGCACGCGGCCCATGGCTGGAATGACGATCTATCGCAACCTCGGCAAGACGTTGTGCCAGCGCCTTCGCTCCGCAAACATCCAGATCGAGCGCCTCGTATCCTCCCTCTGAGTCAGGATTTCGCGATCCTGAAGGAATCGGCCAGCCCCCAAGCGCCTTGGGGCTTCTCTGCCCCGTTGCTTCGTTGTGCGCCCGACGCCGTCGCCTGGCCCATCATCTCAGCTAAGCCCGGCGGCACGCTGCGCTCTGGCTTCCAGTCCGGAAACTCCCTTCCCAGGAACCCGGTGTCGAACCGCCCAGATTGAAAATCAGGGTGTGCGGTGACGGCGAGCAAGTACTCGATGTTCGTCTTGACGCCAAGGATGTGGGTGTCCGCCAGGGCAGCCTTCAGGGCCGTCACGGCGCGTGCCCGGTCAGATGAGTGGACGATGAGCTTGGCGAGCAAAGAGTCGTAGTACTGCGTCACGCTCAGCCCCCTGCCAAAGCCGGTGTCGAACCGCACGCCCAGGCCGTCAGGCTCCGCCCATCCCAGGATCGGACCAATGCTCGGCAAGAAACCGCGGGCTGGATCCTCGGCGATCAGGCGGGCCTCGATGGCGTGGCCTCGGATCGCGCCCCTGTCGCCGGCCATGAGCTTCGCAGGCAGGTCGAGTTTCTCGCCCTGGGCGATCCTGATCTGCCACTCAACCAGGTCCAAGCCAGTGATCGCCTCCGTGACCGGGTGCTCGACCTGAAGGCGCGCGTTTACCTCGAGGAAGTAGAACTCGCCGCTCGCCTCGTCGAACATGAACTCGACGGTGCCGGCGTTCTGATATCCAGCCGCCAGAACCAGGCTCCTTGCCGCTTCTTGCATGCGGTGCCAGAGCTCCTCGGTCATGACTGGGCTGGGGGCTTCTTCGACCACCTTCTGGTGCCGCCTCTGGAGCGAGCACTCCCTTTCAAAGAGGCATGCTACTTGGCCGTGCGAGTCAGCCAGCACCTGCACTTCGATGTGGCGCGGGCGGTCCACAAGCTTCTCGACCATCATCGCGCCGTCGCCGAACGCCTTCAGCGACTCTTCACTCGCCAGTTCCGCCGCCGACACGAACTCGGCCGCCTCGCGAACGATCCTCATGCCCCTGCCGCCGCCGCCTGCGCTCGCCTTCAGCATGACGGGGTAACCAATGGTGTCGGCCGCCTCCTTCAGCTGGGCGACCGTCGCACCCGGCTCAAAGTAGCCAGGAGTGACGGGCACGCCGTTCTCGACGGCGAGCTTCTTGGCGTCGATCTTTGCCCCGAGCCTGTCCATCGCTTCGGCGCTTGGGCCGATGAAGGTCACGCCCGCATCGTTGCATTGCCGGACAAACGACGACCGCTCGCTCAGAAAGCCATAGCCGGGGTGAAGGGCGTCGGCGCCGGCCTCCCGCGCAGCCTTCAAGATGGCGTCAGAGTCCAAGTAGCTGGAGGACGGCTCTGCCGCTCCGATCAGCACCGCCTCGTCGGCATAACGGGTGTGGACGGCGTCCTTATCGGCCTCGCTGAAGACCGCGACAGTGCCAATCCCCATCGAGCGCGCTGTCTTGAAGACCCTGACCGCGATCTCACCGCGGTTGGCCACCAGGATCTTCCGAATCATGCGCACCATTTTGGCACGGTGGTCACTCGGCGACAAAGGAGGCGGGCCGCTTCTCCAAGAAAGCTGCGACGCCCTCTCGACCCTCCTGACCTGACCGTGCCGTCGCCAGCATGCGCGCACACCGGTCCATCGGTAGTGGGCCCTCCATGCACAGGCGCTTGGAGGCAGCGACCGCCTCGGGCCCGCATTTGAGCACGGCCTTGACCTTTCTCTCCACGGCCGCGTCCAGATCCACGATGTTCGTGACCTCGTGGACAAGCCCGACGCGCAAGGCGGTGGCGGCGTCGAACGCCTCGGCCGTTGTAAAGAGCCAGCGCGCGTTGCCCGAGCCGATCTTGTTCAGTACGAAGCTCGAAATCGTCGCAGGGATGAGCCCAAGCTTGGCCTCGCTGAAGGCAAAAAGCGTGTTCTCCTCCGCGATGGCCACGTCGCTCGCCGCGACCAAGCCGCTACCGCCCCCGAACGCGGCTCCCTGGACACGAGAGACAACGACCGCCCGGCACGTCGCGATCGCCTCGAACAGCCGTCCAAGCTTCATGGCGTCTTCGTAGTTCTGCTCTTCGGTGTAGTTCGCAGCCCGGCGCATCCACTCAAGGTCGCCTCCAGCGCAATAGGCTTTCCCTTCCCCGCCCAGCACGACCACCCTCGTCGCGGCCGGCATGCCAACGATTGCATCGGTCAGTGCCGCGATCAGTTCATCGTTGAGGGCGTTGCGCACTTCGGGCCTGTCCAGCGTCACGTGCAAGACAGGGCCGTCTTGGGAGGTCTTGAGCATGGTCATCAGTATGGTCCCCGCTCGGTGGCCAGGGGTACCCTTGTTGGCGATGCCCAAGCTCGTCCTCGTCCGTCACGGCCAATCCCTCTGGAACCAAGAAAACCGATTCACCGGCTGGATCGACGTTCCACTGACCGCCCAGGGCGAGCAAGAAGCGAGGAACGCGGGAGAGAGGCTTCGCGGACTGAAGCTTGACGTCGCGTACACCAGCGCCCTCAAGCGTGCGGCGAGGACTCTCGACATCATCCTTGCGACGATTCCTCTCGACCTTCCCATCATCTCTGACAAGGCCCTCAACGAGCGCGACTACGGCGACCTGAGCGGCCTGAACAAGGACGAGATGCGGGCCAAGTATGGCGAGGAGCAAGTCCATGTTTGGCGCCGGAGCTTTGACGTTCGGCCGCCTGGCGGCGAAGCGCTCAAAGACACGGCAGAGAGGACGCTCCCTTTCTTTGAGAGGGCGATCATGGGCGACATCCGCCAGGGGAAGAACGTGCTCGTCGCAGCCCACGGCAACTCAAACCGCAGTATCGTGATGGGGCTCGAAAACATGTCCCCAGACGCGATCGTGGCCCTGGAACTGGCTACTGGCGTTCCAAGAATCTACGATTTGGACACTTCCGGCGCCGTCCTGAATGTTTCAATGGACTAGATGGACTTTGCCCGGGAGAAGGAACGCCTCAGAGACCTTTGGCTGATGCGGGCTGCCGCGAACGTGGCCTTCTGCCCCGTCGCCTACTTGCTTCTGGCGGGCATGGTTCCTTCCTCCTCGAAGGGTCACCTTGGGTGCGGTTTCGCCGCTCTCCCCCAAGCAATGGGAGCTGCGTTCGTCGCGTTGGCCACGCTCCTCGTGGCGGCCCTCTGTTTTAGTACGAGCAACCAGTTTCGATGGAGGGGAAGTAGAACGAAGATTCTAGATGCGACCACGCTCCTTCTGCCCCTATCACCGTGGGGGCCATATGTCCTGCGAAAAACGCTTGAAGCTTTGACCGCGCCCGGTTCTCAGCACGAGTTCGACTAGTCTTCGACCACGATCCGACGGATGCTCTTAATCCGGTCGCCGCGCTCGATGCTGTCGACGACCTTCTGGCCGGCAACGACGCGGCCGAAGACCTCGTACATGCCGTTCAGGCGGAAGTTGTCCTTGAGGTTGATGAAGAACTGGCTGTCGCCGCTGTCGTCCATCGGGCTCTCGAGGGCCATGCCGACGGTGTACTTCTCGTGGGTCAGATCATTGATCTCGTACGGGATGGATTTGCCGCTGCCCTTGTTCTCGAGTCCGGGCACTTCTCCGTAAGATCCCTTGTGCTTCCTCGCATAGGTCACGCTGACCTTGCGTGACGAAAGGTCGCCCGTCTGAATGACAAAATTGGGCACTTTGCGATGGATCAGTTGGCCGTCGTAGAACCCGCTGTCGACGAGCTCCAAGATGTGTGGCACGAGTTTCGGCGCCTGGGCGGGATAAAGCTCGATCGTCACCGTTCCGCGATTGGCGATGGTCATCACGACCTGTGGGTTGGGTAGCGCCATCAGTGCGGCGCAGGCGAGAAGGGCCGTCATGCGGCCAGTGTATCCCGAGTTAAGCCGATTGGAGTCGCTGTTCGAGCGAATCCAGCTTGTCGGAGATCTTGTCCGCCAACGACTCGGGGTTCGTCTGCTCTTCTGGCTGTGCGAGGCGCTCCAGCCCGGCCATGAGAACCATGCCGGCAGCGATCCCGATCAAGAGGAAGGTGAGGTTCCTACCCACGGCTTTCATTCTACCTTTTCCACAACCCTTCCACCATGACAAAAAGACGCCCGGAGGCCACATGGGCCACCGGGCGTCGTCGTCTGCGCCTTGACGGCGCGTTACGGGTCGATGAAGAGTGTCCCTGTCACCACACCTCCGCTACCGAAGGTGCCTGTGAAGATGACCCCCACAGTGCGGCTCACGGCGCTCGTCGTGACTTGGAACGTCCCTGTCCTCGATCCTTGCGGAATGACCACCACGCCGCTTCCAACGATCCTTGCGTAGTTGGTGTTACCGCTCGTCACGGTAACCGTCACACCGCCAGGAGGCGCCGGTGCGTCGAGCGTCACCTTGCCCAGCGTGTTGCCACCACCGGTGACTCGTGCGGGGTTGAAGGTTAGCGACAGGACCGACGGGATGCGGACGGTCAAGGTCGCCTGCTTCTGACTGTTGCCCAGTCGCGCCGTCACCGTGACGACCGTATCGACCAACACCGACTTCGATGTCACGAAGAACGAGTATTGGCTCAGGCCGGCGGTGATGTTCAGGCTGCTCGGCATCGTGAGGACGGTGCTGGGCGAGGCCGTCAAAGTGACGACCGTGCCAGATGCGACGCCGGTCTCGAACGTCAGGGTGCCCTTCGATTGCCCACCGGCGGTGACCGTCGACGGATTGAAGGAGAACCCTGTGATAGCAGGTGGCGTGACCAGCAGGTTCTTGGATGCTCCTACACCTGGTGCAGCGGTAGCCGTGATCGTCACCGACTTATCGGTCGGCACCTTGCGGGTGACCACACTTACGTCCTTGACAGTCTGGCCGCCCGGGATCGTGACCGTGTCAGGCACGGTCGCGACACTGGTGTCGCTCGAAGTCATTGTCACCAACAACCCACCGACCGGCGCGGGCGCCGACAGCGTGAGTGTGGCGATCGCGTTCTGTACGCCGCCGACCACTGATGTCGGGTTCATCGTCATCGTGATCTTGACGGCGCGCACCTTCACCGTGACGTACCGGTCAGTGAAGCCGGACTTCGTGGCGTGGATGTTCGTCGTCTGGTCGGCACTACGGATCGCAGTCCTGAACGTGAAGTTCGGGCTGATGATCTGTCCGGCCGGGATCGTGACTTGGGACTGGCTGAGCGTGCCTGCGTTGGCGTTGCTGTTCGAAAGGTTCACAGTGAAACCATTCGCTCCAGCCGGCCGTGTCAGGACGACTTGGCCCGTGAGCACTGTGCCACCGATGACGTCGTTCGACGGTTGCACCTGGACGGATGCGATGTCGATCGGATCGATCGTGAGGTTGCCGAAGACGCTCTTCGTACCATCGTCCGCCTTGAGCGTCATGACACTCGAGGAAGCGACGCCTGGTGCGGTCACCGTGAAGGTGATCGAGTTGGTCTGCGGCGGGATTGTCAGGGTCGCAGGCAACGGCGCTCCGTTGACGAGTGCGCCAGACGGACCCGAAGCCAGCGAGATGGTGACGTTGCGGGATGAACCGGTCTTACCGTTCAACCTCAACGTCCCGACCGACGTGTCGCCGCTGTTAACCCGGCTTGGGTTGAAGGCGAGAGACGCGAGGTCTGCCCTTGTCAGCGAGACGCTGACATCCTTCACGACGCCGAGGTAGCTCGCGGAGATCGTTGCCGTCTCCGTTTGGTCGACGCCAGCGGTGTCGATCACCGCGTTGGCGAACTGTGCGTTCTCCGGAACCTGGATGGAAGGATTACTTCCGAGCAGGATCAGCGCGGGCTTGTCCGTGGCGAGCGGGACGGTGATGCCACCGACCGGTGCGACCTGGAAGAGAATGACCTTGGCCGACATCTGGTTCCCACCTGGGATCGAGGCCGGCGAGACAGTGAAGTCGTTGAGCCAGGGCGAGATCGTCAGCCTCGCGGCGACGAAGTCGTTATCCAGGTTCGCTCGGATCTCAGAAGTGTCCTGCGCTGTCACCGGGAAGGTGTACACAGGCACGGTCACGCTGTTGGTACCGCCGGCGATGTTGACGACGATGCTGGCGTTGCCCGGGTTCTGGTCGAACGATGTCGCGACCGTGTTGTCCAGAGTCATTGTCACGTTCACGCCGCCCGGAGGAGCCGGGTCGCGAAGGGTGACGGTAGCCGTGGAAGACACGCCGTTGCCGCCAGCAACTGCGGACGGATTGAGCGTGATCCCGCTCAAGATCGGCAGTTTGACGCGCAGCTTGACGATCCAACCGTTAGAGGCGCCGTACTCCGGCACACCAGGGACTGGAGTGTCCGGGCAGTCGTCCGGCGGCTGCGGAAGGTTGATCGCGCCGCCGACCGGGATGGTCACCTTGAACGCGTTGTTCGTAATGTACGGGAAGACGCCCTGCGCGGGGGCTTCGACCGGCTGCCTCGGGATGAATTGGGTCAAGGAGAGCAGGCCCCTCGTCCAAATCATCTGGGACAGACCAGCCACCCAAGTCGAGCCCGTGCCGTCGACGATCACGTCCGTCACTTGCTCTTCAGCGCAGTTGCCAATGTAGTCGGAGTACAGAATGTCCGTACCGCTCGGGTTGACAAAGGTGATGAAGCCGTCGTTGCCCGATGCAGCGTCGCCAGGGTTCTGTCCACCGTTCGAAGCATTGACCGTTCGGTCAAGACCGCACGGATTCTTGTTGATGACCACGTTCAGAGCGTCAGCTGTCTGGTAGACGACGCCCGGGATGGTGTCCTGGTAGTCGCAAGGGTCGAACGGGTTGGCGATATTGATGAAGCTCACGACGCCACCAACTGCGGCGACGCCACGGTCATCGATCGCGATCGCGGTGGGAATGACCGGGCCCTGGCTGCGCATGGCGGTGCTGTAAAGCACTGCGCCTGCGTCTGGGGACAACTTGGTGACTACCGACTTGCCGCTCGGGAACTGATCGAAGGCGTTGCGGGTGCGCTGATAGTTGAACGAACCCGATGCGCCCACCACATACACGTTGTTGTAGCGGTCGTAGTTGATGACTTGACCGAAGTCGTCGCCCGCGCCACCGATCACGCAGGACCAATTCAGGTCGCCGTCGACATTCATCTGAACGGCGTACGCGTTGGCGTTCTGAAGGTACCGGCCACTGTTGAACTGACCAGGATCGCCGGGGAAAACGCCCGGTGTTGTGACGAACGTCGGATTCGGCACCGTTCCGGTGTCCTCCGCGCCGATGTACATGACCGACCCACAAACGGCGATGTTGCCGTTGCGGGCGACCGCCAAGTCGGAATAGGTACAGGCCACGAGACCGCCGATCATCCGCTTGAAGCCGATGCTCTGGTCAGGAAGGACTTGCAACACCCAAGCCGCGATCGCGGTCGGAGCGTTGCCAAGAACGTTCGTAAAGCCATCGCCAGACAACTGTGCGACAGTGCCTTGTCCGCCAAGGTAGATGTTTCCTTCTGGGCCGACCTCAAGGTCGTCGAAGCGGATGCCGTTGTTGCCGACTTGGCCCGCTTCGTTCACGTAGTGGGTGAACTCAGGGGTTGGAATGTCACTTGAAATGTCGAAGCGACCCATCCAAACCCTCTTGCCAGCGCCCTTTCCGTTGTTCGCGCCGCCGAAGTCGGTCGAATCGGTGGTTCCACCGACGTAGAGCTTCTTAGTGGAGTCGACGAGGCCGATGCCCATCGCCGTGTCCGTTCCGCTGCCGCCTAGGACGACGGCGTAGCTACAAGAGTAAGCGTCGGCGTCCATCTTCATGACGAAGGTGTCCACTCCGTCCGGAAGGAACCGGTCATACGCGCCGTAGCTTGTCGGGAAATAGGGGGACGATGAGACGCCCGTCATGAAGAGGTTGCCTTGCAGGTCGACGGCGACGCTCTGGACGATTTCGTCAGGTTGGCCGAGTCCGGCCTGGTCGCTGCCCACGTACGAGCCGTAGACGAGCGGGTCGATGACGAGCGGAAGGCGCGGATCGTACTGGCCGACTTGCACGCCTACGGTGCCGTCCTTGCGCATGACGAACTTGCTCGCGACCTGGCGGGCGTTGTTGCCCACCGGCTGGTACGTTTTCAGGTCGCCGAACTTAACTTTGCCGAGAGAGGTGATGAGGTAGATGGCTCCGTCGTTGCCAATGCGGACCCCGCCGGCGCCTGTGAACTTCATGGCGACCTGGTTGGGGTCGGCGCCTGGGCGGACGACCACGTCATAGCGGATGCTGCCGTTCTGACGGTAGTGCCGGACGTCGACGCCGGAATACGTGTTGGCCATGACCGACTCGCGGTACGACTTGACGCCGCGTGCGAACTGGCCCTTCTTGCCGACAAGGTAGTCCCAAGGCGTGCCCGTTTGACCGTAACCGACCGGCTGACCCGTGCCCGCTCCGACGAACGACATTTGGACGACGTTCCCAAATCGGGCCCGCGTCGTCAGGCTGTTCTGAGACTTGTCCGGCTGGACGGGGTGACCGTCCTTCCATAAAGCCTGCGGCGGTTGGGTCTTGTAGGAGTAGTAGTCGATGACGACGCCGTCTTTCGTGACCCAGTAGTCCATACCGGGAGCCTGCGAAAGGAACATCGCTCTGCTGTCCCATTGACCGCGGTTCTCACGAAATGCCGTCGCCGACTCGGCCATGACTTGGGCGGCCATCCCCGAGGGATTTGGCGCTTGTTGCGCCTGGGCGGCCATGCCCAAAGCGACGGTTGATGCCGCCGTCGCACGACTGATAACTGCAAATAGATTCCTCATCTCTCGACCTGCTCGATGCGTCGAACCTGCGCTACGCGCCGACACACCCTCCAGGCACGAAAAGCCCTTCAGGCATGACGCCGCGAGTTTAACACAAACCAGAGACGGAAGTACAGGGTGGAAATGTTCGAGAAAGCATCGCAAAGTGCGCAGTTCAGACCGGAGTGAGCGGTGCCGGACTGTGGAAGTGCGAGTTGTCGTAGAACGGCAAGCCGAGACTCCTCGCATACGTCGCACCCATCGACAGGAGCCGTGCTGCATCGGTCGAGTTCGGTCCGCGGGCGCCGTGACGCGTCTCGCTCGACACAACGAGCAACGGGTGCCGCGAGCCGCGCCAATGCAGCACAAGCCTGTACACGACGACGGAGCCGGTCTGGCCCAGCTTCGACTCCGCCAGCAAGACCAGCGCATCGAGCTCGTCCAAGCGGCCTCGGACGACCCGTGAAAGAGGCCCCTTCCCTTCCCTCCGTGCGTAAGTTCCGACGCGAAGGTCGACGGTCAAACGTTCGTGCGACAAAGCCGCCCAGCCACCTGCGAGGGCGACCGCCAGGCCGGTCCATAGCCTCCAAGTGGCATCCGGGCCGAACGGTAGCGACCATCCTGCGAGCCCGGTCAAGGCCAGGACCGCACCGAAGCCGATGCTCCCGAGGAGGAGACCCTCGTACCAGCGCGGCGGAGCAAAGACCAGTCGCTTGTTTTCGCCGACATAGCGACCTTCCAGTGGCGTTTCGAGCCCGACCTTGAACCGGGGACCGAAGGGCTGGGGTCGTTCTGCCACGAATCCATTGTGCCATGGGCACGGTGATTGCGCACAATGCTCGGCAATGCGGCAAGAGCAACGATGGACCCGGGGCCACCTCCTCGTCTTGGCCGTCGCTTGGTTGGGATGGACGTTCGACATCATGGATGCAGCCATCTTCAACTTGGCGAAGCAGAGCATGGTGACCGAGCTGCTGGGAGGGCCGGTGGCTTACAAAGCCCAGGGCGCCGGGGTCGAGGCTGGCTTGCTCACCGCGCTCCTCGTCGGCTGGTCGCTGGGCGGCTTGGTCTTCGGCTACCTCGCCGACCGGTGGGGGAGGGTCCGCACCCTCGCATTGACCGTCCTCCTCTACTCAGCGTTCACTGGGCTGACCGTACTGTGCAAGACAGTGGACCAAGCCATGCTCGTGCGGTTTCTGACCGGCCTTGGTATCGGTGGCGAGTGGGCGGCCGGTGCCGCCTTGGTGGCGGAAAGCGTCCCCGAGGGAACGCGGGCGAAAGCGGCTAGCTGGCTTCAGACAGCGGCAGTCGCGGGGCCAGTGCTCGCTGCGCTCGCGAACTACTCCGTAACGGGAATGGGGTGGCGGCCGCTTTTCTTGATCGGCGTCGCCCCTGCGGTGTTGACCGTCATTGTCCGCGTTCTCATCAAGGAACCGGAAAGGGCGGCGCAACAACAGCACACGCATCCGCTGCCAAAGAGGGTGTGGGGCAGGATGGCGGTCGGGCTGGTCTTGGGAACAGTCGGCATCGCCACCGCCCAAAACGTCACGTTCTGGCTCCCCAACCTCGTCAAGAACGTCAGTGCCGACGTGGCCCCGGACGTGCTGCAGGGCCGGCAGAGCCAGGCGACCATGGTCCTCCATATCGGCACTCTGATCGGCGTATTCCTCGTGCCGTGGCTGTGCGAACGGATCGGCAGACGTCCCACCTTGGCCGTCTGCTTTGTTCTGAGCCCGCTGCTCGTCGCCCTGGTCGCGAAGGGCGGCACAACGTATGGAACGTTGCTGCCCTTGCTGCCTATCATGTCGATCTTCTCCATTGGCATTGGGGCGGCCTTCGCCTTGTACTTCCCTGAACTGTTCCCGTCGCGCATCCGGGCGACGGGCGCCGGTGTCGCTTATAACGGCTCGCGGATCGTCGCGAGTCTGTTCCCCCTCATGACCGCAGCCCTCATCCAACAAGGTCGGGGGAATGTCGGCGCTGCCATAACGGTCACGTCGGCCGTCCTCGCGCTCGGAGTGTTCGCACTCGTCTTCGCCCCCGAGACCAGGAACGAACCGCTCTCGTCCTGACCCCGTTTCGAGTACCATTGACGGCCAATGAGAGTCCCTCTCAGGGTCGTCGCGACATTTGTCGCGGCCGCGTTCTGCAGCTTTGGTGAAGCCCAGAGTGTGATGGCTTATAAGGCGGGCGACAAGCTCGCCGTCCTTAGAAACGGATCGGAATCCACCGTTCCGGACGCCTCCGAGTTCATCCCGCTTTCCTGGTCGAGCGACGCCCGTTGGCTGGTCCTCGGTAAGGCGGCCAAGCCCGGCTGGTGGTCGCTCGCCTTGGTCGACACGGCCTCAGGAACCCTCTCTCCCCGCATCCTTGATGGAGCCTACTCACGGCCCGCCTGGGCGCCAGACGGGCGCACGTTCGTCGCTGCGTCGGAGCAAGCGGGGCTCGTGAAAGTCGACGTTGCCGGATCCGAACCGAAGTCGACACCGCTGGTGCCGAGCGGACTTAGCCCATCGTGGTCTCCAAACGGTGGACGCATCGCTTTCGTCGGCGGGGAGAAGTCGGCGGGGCTTTGGGTCGCTCCTGCGAACGGAGCTTCCGCTCACGACCTTGATGCAAGCCGCACCTATGAGAGCGTCTCTTGGAGCCCGGACGGGCGTGCGCTGGCCGCGGTCTCCTACGACAAGAAGGCCAAGAGCAGAAGACTGACGGTCTTGGCCGCGAGCGGCAAAGGGGCGAAGGAGTTGATCGTGGTCGACCATTCTCTGCTGAGTTGGTCGCCGAACGGCCAAGCGATCTTGTGCCGCAGCAAGAAGCAGTGGGGCATCGTCAGAGTCGCCGACAAGTCCTGGAAGGGACTCGGGCTCGAGCCAGACTCGGCTCCCGATTGGGAGGACTCCCAAAGCGTGCTCGGCGTCGAGAAAGGCAAGCTCGTGCGCATCGCGTTGCAGACCGGCTTGTCCACCGCATTGGCTTCTCCCTCCACCACCAACCTGGCTTGCTTCGCGTGCTATCGGGGCCTTGTCCTCGACGGAAAGTTCGCCTCGCCGTTTGGCGCGATGCCCCAGCCAGAAATGGGACAGGTGAGAGTCGAGGGCACCGTCGAAAGCATTGACCTGGAGGACGGCACCCTGAAGCTCAATGTGTGGAGCGTCACAACGCCGGACCACATGGAGCTCAACCTCGCCCAGCCGATCGCACAATGGGTCAGCATTCCTCCTGGCGCTGTCCGCGTGGGCGGCAAGCAGCGAGGGGCCCTTCAGGCGACCGACTTTCTGCAGGAAGGCGAAGTGTCGCTCATTTTGAGGGGCGCACGGGCAGGCACCCACGATGTGCTGCCGGTCGAAGCGGCCCTGATTCCTGAGTTGCTCGTCTCAAGTGCGACTGACGCCAGCCTCAACCGAACGGGCAGGGCGCTCGAATACGACGGCGTTTGCATGGACACCGTCGTCGTGCCCTTACTGTTCCCCGTCGCGGGAAAGGTCAACTGGTCGGACAGCTTCTTGGCGAGCCGCGACGGCGGTGCTCGCCGCCATCACGGTCAGGACCTCATGGCGCCCAAGATGAGGCCGCTTGTTGCGGCATTTGATGGCACCGTTCACTTCAATCGGTCGAAAGCGGGCCACAACACGATCACGCTCAAGTCCGACGACGGATGGACTGTCGTCTATATGCACGTCAACAATGACACACCTGGGACCGACGATGGCCAAGGCGGGCCGCGCTTCGCTTTCGCACCGGGCCTTCCGACTGGAGCGAGAGTCGTGCGAGGCCAATTGATCGGATTTTGTGGCGACAGCGGCAACGCCGAAAGCACCGCGCCTCACTGCCATTTCGAACTTCATGACGACGTCGGTGGAGGTGTCTTGAACGCGGCACCGTCGCTCAGTGGCGCCGAGCACATCGATTCCCCGCTGTACCCTGCCCCGGCTCCGACATGGTTGCCGAGGGAGGGCGAAGTGCGGTGGGACGGCCAAGTCACAAAAGTCGATGCCGAGCGAGGTGTCCTGGTCGTTGAACTGATCGGAACCGTCGATCCGCGCGGTGGTGCTGTCGCCAACACATCCCCGCGCCAGGTCTATGTCCGGTTAGGCGAATGTCCCTGTTGTCTGAGGTCGGATCCGGCTCAAAGCCGAAGCCTGAACGTCGTCCAAGTGGGCTCGTACATCTCCGCTTTTGGAAAAGAGCCGAGCGGGCCGGAGGCAATGTCGGCCCGCTCGATCGGTATTGGCTTGTCCTTATCGGAGTAAGCCGAGCCTCAAGGACGGCCGCCGAGAGACTGGCCCGCCTTGAGCACTTCGTCGATGGACATCGCAACAAGCTGCTTGCTCGTGGAGACGTATCCGCCGTAGTCAATGGTCACTTGCGCCAACTCGCTCTGTGCCTTCTTCAAGCTCGCGAGGGCCCTCTTCATCAATTCGTTGCTGCGTCCGATCTGCTCCGCGGAGTATTTCGACGCGTCGCCTTCGCCGCCGTCCCCGAGCTTAGCGAGAGATTGGGTCAACCTTGCCGCATTGGAAGCCTCGCCTGGGCGCCACTTGAAGGCGGCCCGAATGGCCATCAAGGTCACCCTGTTGATCTCCATAGCCCGATGACGGTGGCCATGATAGATGGGAAGCGCCTTCTGCATAGCCCGCTGTGCCGCCTGGCAGTCTTTGGCTGCAGCCATCAACAATTGGTGGTTGGCATCGTTCGGCGCGCCGCCCTTCTTCCGGTTTTGCGTCGTCTCGTTGGTTGCCCGTTGCGGCCGCCCGGGCTTTGCCTGCGCATTGGCCATGACGGCCGACGCGAACAAGCCGACGGCCAGGACAAGAGCCAGTGTTGTTCTCAATTTCATCTTCTTCACTCCAAATGCTTCCCCGACCCAGGAGACGCCCCGCGAGCGGAGTTGTTCAGTAGGGCCGCTTTTTCGGGCCATGATTGGACATCATGCTGTTGCCCCTCATGTGTGCCCTCTTGACGAACAGCGACGCAGGATCTGGAATCGAGCAGGTCGATCCGAAACGGCTCGAGGCCACCGTGAGGCGGCTCGCCTCGTTTCAGACTCGCAACACACTGTCACCCGGCCTGAAGGAGGCGTGCGAATGGCTTGCCAGCGAGTACCGCTCCATTCCTGGTCTGAAGGTGGAGATTTGGGAGTACACACTCCCGGCCGGGCGCCGGGTTCCTCACGAAATGCCTGCCTATGAGGTCGTGGCCACCCTTACGGGCAAAACTGATCGTACCGTGCTGATCGGCGGCCACATCGATTCCTTGAACCTTCAAGCCGACCCCGCCACAGGCCGCGCCCCGGGGGCCAACGATGATGCGAGCGGTGTCGCGGTCGCACTCGAGTGTGCGAGGCTTATGGCCGGCAGGTCATGGAGCCAGACCATCAAGTTCGTTGCTTTCAGCGGCGAAGAGCAAGGGCTCCTCGGCTCAACGGCCTTAGCCAAGAGGGCCAAGGCTGAAAACTGGAAACTGGAGGCGGTGCTGAGCAACGACACGGTCGGCTCGAGTTCCAACAAGGCTGGACAGAAGGACACCAAACACGTCCGCGTTTTCAGTGAGGAAGGAACAGACCACAACAGCCGCGAGCTCGCCCGGTACATCGACTGGGAGGCGCGCCAGACGGTCAAAGGATTCGGAGTGAAGCTCGTCTTCCGCCGCGACCGCTTTGGCCGAGGCGGCGACCACACGCCCTTCGTTGAGCAAGGCTTTTCTGCCGTCCGATTTGTCGAGACCCATGAGGAGTACACCCGGCAGCACACCCCAGACGACTTACCGGAGTTTATGGACTTCAAGCACCTCGCTAACGTCGCCCGCGTGAACCTGTCGGCCCTTTCTGGATTGGCCCAAGCCGGCCCCGCGCCGACCGAAGTCCGGGTCGTGCGCGACCAGTCTCACGACACGAGCTTGGCCTGGAAAGGAGACAAAGACACAGATTACATGGTCTATTGGCGTGAGACGACAAGCCCCGTCTGGCAAGGTTGGGTGAACGTTGGCAAGGCCACCAAGGCAAGGATCGACAAGGTCAACAAAGACGACCACGTGTTTGCGGTCGGCGCTATTGGCGGTGTGCCCTCAGAGGCGAAATAGACACACCGGATCGAACCACCGGTGCTTAGCAAGCGTATTCTTGACGAAACAATGGCACCCCGCCACATCTTGTTTGGCTTAGCAGCCCTTGCCTGTAACGCGCAGGCCCAGCAACCGAATTACACAGCCGAGGCCTACGAAAAGCTGAAAACGGGGACGATTTGGATCCATCCAAAAGTCGATCCCGCAGTCGTTGACGTCGCCACCGTTCAAAAGGCCGTCGCCGAGAGCAGGCTCCAGGTCCGGATCCTTGTGGTGCCCGAGCTGGGCTCGAAGTGGTGGAACGGCAAGGGCGAACGCCGCGGCGCTTTCGCGAAATGGCTCCAAAACGAGCAACTTCGCCTGAAGGACACTTGTACAGTCGTCGCAACAAAGCACGGGGTCACAACCTACTCCGACAGGATTCCTGAGAACCGCTTGGTCGAAATCAACGACTTAGCCGCGAAGAAGGGGAGCCCAAGCAACCTCACCCCGGTGATCGTGAGCGAAATCGAGGCGGTGAGCACCGAGACCCAGGGAAAGGTGAGGGCGGAGACGCAGACACCGACGACGGCGCCTTCGACAGCACCGGCTCCCTCGCTCGGTGCCTTCTGGCTCTGCCCCCTCGTCCTTGTCGCCTTTGGAGGAGGCGCGTGGATCCTCAAACGCCAGGGCACGAAGCGACGGGCGCTTGCCAAGGCGGAGGGATACAAAGACCGGGCTGTCAACGGGATCAGCTTCCTTGACAGCTATATGGACCTCCTTCCGACCGAGACGGACAAGAAGGCACTGGGCGAAGCCCGGGAACGAGCAGCCGCCGAGCTCGAGGCGGGCATGAAGCTGCTCGCCCTGGCCCAGACACCCAACGAAGCTGACGGGGCTTCTCTTCAATTTGAGAAAGCGCACGCAGCTGCCGAGACCGGCAAAGAAGTGATCAGTCGAGCGACGGGCGGAACATCGGTCGCTTACGCGGAAGCGCCAGCCGACCTTGCTGGCCTTGACGATCCTCGCATTTACCAACCGGTGAAGAACGTGTGCTACTTCTGTTCGAAGCCCGGCGACGGCGATCTGACTCCGGTCACCCTGAACGTGCAAGGCGAACGGAAAACGGTGTTGGTCTGCCCCAAAGATTTGGCGACGATCCATTCCGGACAGCAGCCCCAGATCATGGGCCAGAACACCGGTGGCCGTTTCGTGCCTTGGTACAACGTGTCGTCTTACGACCCGACCGTCAACTACGGGGCCGGCAACTGGTTCTGGCAGTGGATGGCCCTGGACGCAGTTTCAGACGTGTTTCGCCACAGGGGAAACACGTACGTTACGAACAACTACGACCAGTCGGAAAGTACTAGTGCGTCAGCGTTCACTTCCGGCACGGGCGGAGGCGACTTCGGAGGTTCTTGGGACTCGGGTGGCGGCAGTTTCGACTCTGGCGGAGGATCCTTCGACTCGGGCGGAGGAGGATTCGACTCAGGTAGCGGTGGCGGCGACTTTTAGGCCACGATCCCGGGCATGGACAAGGCAAAGCTTCGCGCATGGTGGTTTCACAAGCAGGGCCTCGACGGCTCGCTAAGGGACTGCTCGGTCGAAAAGATCTTGGAGAGGACAGGTTGGTCCCGCTCGGTCGGGGGCGCCAATCCCTACCTCGCTCTGCATGCTCGCGCAGGCTTCACGAGGGAGCAGATCGATTCCGCCGTTGCCGATCTCTCGATCCATGAGTTGCCCAGCGCCCGAGGATGCACCTACATCTTGCCTTCAGTTCACTTCGCCTTGGGGCTCGTCATGGGCCAAGGGTTCGGGGAAGCGACCGAGATCAACATCGCTGTAAAGCACCTGGGCGTGACACTCGACGAGATCGACCGCCTCGCAGCAGCAATCGTTGACTCTGTGGCGAAACAGGCAAAGGACCCTCGGCAACTTCGAGAGGACCTGGGAGCTCAGGTCCGCAACCTCGGAGAAGCTGGAAAGAAGCGAGGTGTCACGACGACCCTTCCACTCGCGCTCGGTGCTCTTCAGTCACAAGGGCGAATTCGAAGGGTCCCGATGAACGGAAGACTCGACCAGCAGCGCTACGCATATGTCGCGTGGTCTCATTCCCCGCTCTCGCTATCGGCTCTCACAAAGCAAGAGGCAGCAAAGAACCTTGCCATGCTCTACTTCTCCTGGATCGGGCCGGCCAGCATCAAAGGCTTCCAATGGTTTTCTGGACTTGGAGTCACTGCTGCCAAGGAAGCTGTCGCATCACTCCCGCTCGTGCCCACCGAGCCAGCCTCTAGTGAGCTTATTCTGGAGTCAGACAAGGCTGCATTCGATGCTTTCCAGACACCAGCGAGGCCAGCATACGCACTTGTCGGCGGCTTGGACAACGTGACTCACCTCCGTCTTGGACTGCCCGATCTTGTTGACGCTGAGGATCACGCGGCGACCGTCCCGACGGAGAAAGCGATCGTCGAGGTCGGTCGGATATCAGAACTCGCCAGTCACGGTATTTACGACCGGGGCCGGTTGATCGGGGTCTGGGAGTTCGACCCAGAAGCCGGAGAGATCGTGGCAAAGACGTGGCGGCCGGCCGATCCAGAGCTTCGGCAGAAGATCGCAGAGACTGAGGCCTTCGTCCGTGACGACCTGACCGACGCTCGGTCCTTCAGCTTGGACAGTCCCGAAAGCCGCAAGCCCCGCCTGGCCGCCCTTCGGGCTTGAGCCCATACTGAGGCACGATGTCAGCGTTTGTCTTTGAAACGGAAACAGCGCGATCCTTTACGGAAGCGATCGTCGCAGTTCGCAAGGCCGTCGAAACCGCGAAGTGGGGGATCCTCGGTAGCCATGACTTTGGAGAAGTGCTCGCCGCGAAGGGCTTTCCTCAGAGCGAACAGTACAAGGTGATCGAAATCTGCGCCCCCGCGCACGCGAACGCGATGCTGGCCCAAGACCAGCTTGTCGCACTCTGTATGCCCTGCTCCATCCTGATCTATACGAGCCGCGGCATGACGAAGATCGCGGCCCTGAAGCCGGCCGCCGTCCTCCCGGCTCTCTTTGCCGAAAAGCCCGGGATGTTGGACGACGCCCGTCTCATCGAAGCCGAGGTGATCGGTATCGTCGAGTCGGCGGCGGCCTGAGTGCGACAATGCGCCGAGACGGTCCTGATGGTGCGGCCCGCCCACTTCGGGTCGAACCCTGAGACGGCGGGCTCCAACGCCTTCCAAGGCGACCAAGGAGACGCGCGCCTGGCGCTGCACGAATTCGACTCCTTTCAAGCCGCACTCGTGGATGCGGGGGTCGACGTCCTCGTCGTGGAGGACGACGGCGAGACCGTTCGACCCGACGCGGTCTTTCCGAACAATTGGCTAGCGACGCTCGAAGGCGGGACCGTCCTCTTGTTCCCGATGCTCTCGCCGAACCGCCGGACAGAACGGCGCCTCGACATTGTCGCTGCGCTCAACGAAGAGTTTCTCGTTTCGCGGGTGGTCGACTTCTCCCGCTACGAAGAAGAAGGCCAGTTTCTCGAAGGGACTGGGAGCCTCGTCCTCGACCGCCAGGCCAGGATCGCGTATGCCTGCCTCTCGCCGAGGACGAGCGGCCCGCTCGTTCGGCTGTTCTGCGAATCCTGCGGCTTTGAACCGGTTATGTTCGACGCCAGCGTGGACGGCTTACCCGTCTATCACACCAATGTCATCCTCACGATCGGGGCCGGGTTCGTGCTCGCTTGCCTCGAAGCCGTAAGCGACCCTAGCGACCGGCACTCCTTGATAGAGAGCCTGTCGCACGACCGACAGGTCATCGATCTCACCGTCGCACAGGTCAAAGAGTTTGCCGGCAATGCGCTCCAAGTCCGGGCCAAAGACGGATCGCACGTCACCATTCTCTCGGCCCGCGCCTTGGCAGCTTTGACGTCAAATCAAAAGGAAGTCCTGCAAAGCTTCGGCAAGATCGTTACCTCTGATCTGACGACGATCGAGAACCTGTCGGGCGGTTCTGCCCGTTGCATGCTCGCCGAGGTCTTTCTCAGCCGCCGAGTTTGACTTCCCTGCCCTCGATGAACAGCCGCGCGGGCTTGATGGATCTGTATTCCGGGTTCTTCGCGAAAGGCGATTTGTTCAGAATCTGGATGTCGGCCCGGTGCCCGACCTTCAAGCTCCCAATTTCGCTCTCCATGCGCATCGCGTAGGCGCCCCGCGAGGTGTAGCAAAGCAGGGCCTGGTCCAAAGGAATGTTCTCGTGGGGCATCCAGACCTTGCCGGTCATGATCTTGCCCGTCACCGCCGTCTCGATTCCGAGCCACGGGTTGATGGAGACGACCGACCAGTCGCTGCCAAACGTCAGTTGAGCGCCGGTGTCGAGCAAGTCCTTATAGGCGTAGCTCGTCTTGCTGCGGTCTGTGCCGATGACCTCTTCGCAGTACCGACCGTCGTCCGCCTTGTGGTATGGCTGCATCGACGGGATGACTCCCAGCTTGCCAAACCGCGGAATGTCAGCGGCAGTCAGATGCTGGGCGTGCTCCACCCTGAACCGTAACTGCTTCAGGTTCGGCACTGCGCTCTCGAAGAGATCGAGGATTTCGCGGTTCGCCCGGTCACCGATCGCGTGCACGATCACCTGCAGGCCAGCGGCAGCCGCCTCCTTGATGCCCTTCCTGTAGCTTCCGTCCGTGAAACCGGTTCGCGGAAGGCCGGTCGGGCTCGCTTGGTCAGGAAGCATTTTGGTGAAGGGCTCGAGCATCCAAGCCGTCCGAGATCCGAGGCTGCCGTCCATATAAGCTTTGATGCCCTTCGGCACGACCCAGCCGTCCATCGGAGTGAACTCCTGGATTTGCTTGATTTGAGACGTCCAGTCGACCGTGGTGCAGTACAAAGCGAAGCGAAGGCTTGGGGCAGGCTCCTTGGCAAAGCGAAGGTAGTGGTGCCAGCCGCTGGTCGATCCGATCTCGCTGACCGCGGTGACTCCACATTGGTTCGCCATCTTGGCCGCCGCCCGCAGCCCTTGGTATGTCTCTTCGTTGGTCGAGCGGGGCACGACGAAGTAGATGAGGGCCATAGCCGTCTCTCGAAGCACACCCGTCGGCTCGCCTGTCTTTGGATCCCGATCGATCGAGCCGCCCCCCGGATTCTTGGTGTCCCTTGTGATGCGGGCCAGCTTGAGCGCGGCAGAGTTCGCGATCAGGGAGTGACCGTCCATCCGGACCAGAATCGTCGGCACGTCTTTGGTGACGGGGTCAATGTCCTCCTTGACCGGCTGCACTTTCTCGGGCCAGCTCTCGGCCGACCAGCTATTGCCGATCAGCCACTTCCCTTTCTCGGTCTTCTGCGCCCAGGCACCGACCCGCCGCACGAACTCTGACTTGGTGTTGGCGTCCCGCAGGTCGAGCTGTGTGAGTTCAACACCGCCGTCCAGCAAATGGGTGTGGCTATCGATGAAGCCTGGCAACACGACCGTTCCCTTCGCGTCGACCACCTTCGCCGCCTTGGCAATCCGGCCCGCGTCGTTCTTGCCAAGGTAAGTCACCCGGCCGTCCTTGACTGCGACGCAAGCGTCCTGCGTGCGCTGGCCGTCTGTCCAGACAAGCGCGTTCTTGATGACGAGGTCATCGGCTGGCGACACCAAGGCGGCGACAACGAAAGACAGCAACATGCGCCGAGTTTACGGTCAAAATGGTCGCGATGTTGCCGTCGCTGTTTGCTGCTTGCCTCTTTGCGACCTTGGCCGGCCAAGAACCCGCCAATCCCGCCACGACTCCCGCTGACCGGCTAAACGAGGACTGGTGGAAGCAGCGCCACGAGCAGTGCATTGAGATCACCAAGAAGGGAGGCGTGGACATCGTCTTCCTCGGCGACTCAATTACCCAGGGCTGGGAGTCCACCGGCAAGGCGGCATGGGACAAGTGGTACGGCGACAAGCACGCGGCGAACTTCGGGTTCAGCGGGGACCGGACTGAACACGTGCTTTGGCGTCTCGGTCACGGCGAGATCGTCGGATTGAAGCCAAAGGTCGTCGTGATGATGATCGGCACCAACAACGTTGGTCACGGCTCATCGAATCCCAAGCAGGCAGCGCAAGGCATCTCGCTCATCTTGAAGACGCTCATGAAGGAACTGCCCTCGACGAAGATCCTCCTCCTCGCTGTTTTTCCTCGGGCTGAGAGCCCTCAGGACCCGATGAGGCACAGCGTTGACGAGATCAATGCGCAGATCACGTCGTTCGACGACGGGCACCGCGTCCACTTTGAAGACATTGGCTACGCGTTCAAGAACACAGACGGAACCCTGCGCACGCTCTTGATGCCCGACCAGCTCCACCTGAACGAAGGCGGGTACGAGATTTGGGGCGAGGCGATGGATCGAGCCCTCTCGCGCATGCTCGGCCACAGCTAGGCTTGACGCTCCCGAGCGGAGCGGCTACACTCGCGCCATGGTACGGGGATTTCTCCTTCTCGCTGGGCTCGTCGTTTGCACCGTGGGGTGCATGTCGGGAGGCACCACATTCGACGACGGTAAGGGCAACAAGGTCTCGGTGGACGCCAACGGCACGAAGATGTCGGCGACCGACGACAAGGGCAACAGCAGCAGTTTGGAGGGCAACACGGCAGGCGGCACCGTCAAAGTCACCGACGCCCAGGGCAAGACGTCTACGATGACCTCCGGGACGACGGTCTCCGAAGCCGACCTCGGCCTCCCCTTCTATCCGGGGTCTTCTGAGAAGTCCACTGGCTCCATCAAGACTGACACCCCGGAAAACACGACCGTCATGTCGGCCCGCTCCACTGCGGACGACCCGTTGAAAGTCTCCGAGTTCTACAAGGCTAAGTTGAAGAACGCGACCGCAAGCTCGGTCAGTAGCGACGCTTCCAAGAGCGAAATGGTCAGCGGCGAACTTGAGAACGGCGCAAAGGTGCAGGTCGGAGCGGTGAAGAACAAAGACGCGACCACCACGGACATCACCGTCGTCGTCACTTTAGAAAAGAAGAAGTAGGGCGAACAGGCGACTATCCCGATTCGACTATGCTCGCACCATGAGGATCGCGATCCTTCTGTGTGCCCTCGCCGCGAGCCGGTTCGCCATGTCAGACCCGCTGCTGGAACTTGACGCGTGCAACGTCGTCTGGATGACGCCCAGCCAGGGCGCAGAAGGCTCGATGCCGATCGGCAACGGAGCGGTCGGAGCCAATGTCTGGGTCGAGCCGAACGGCGACATCGTCCTTCTCCTTTCGCGGACAGATGCCTGGAGCGAAGCGTGCCGGCTCTTGAAGGTCGGCCGCGTCAGGGTGCACTTCGAACCCAATCCCTTTGCCCACCAGCTCCGCCAAGAGCTCGTGCTCCGGGACGGGCGTATCCGCTTGACCGCCGCGGGAACTGACCTCAGCGTGTTCGTCGAAGACGGCCCTGCTGTCGTACGCTTGGTAGGAACGAAGCCGGCCAAGACGAAGATGACGGTGACGGTCGAGTGCTGGCGCGACAAGGAGAAGCGGCTGACCGGAGGCGAGTTGGATTCGTCTTGGACGATGCGCGGCGCGCCCGACAGCGTCAACGTGAGCGAATCGGCGGACGTCTTTCCAAAACCGAAAGGCGACGCGCTTGTCTGGTACCACCGCAACGAAAGCAGCATCGTTCCCTTCACTCTCAAGCACCAGGGCATCGAGCAGTTCGCGGGCCTCGTCAAGGACCCGCTCCTGCACCGGACGTTCGGCGGATGGGTCGAGGGGCCGGGGCTCCGGCGCTCCGCGGAACGAGAGCTACGCGACGAGGGCGGCCGAGAGGTCGACCTGCGAATCCTGACGCCATGCTCTCAGCGCGAGTCTGCGCAGAAGTGGCTGGCCGTCACCGAAGACTGGGCTCGCCAAGCCAAGAGCGGCAAGAAGGCGTTGGAGAAGACCCGCGAGCACTGGAACGGCTATTGGAGGCAAAGCTGGATTTGGGTGAGCGGATTCCCGCAGGCACGAAGGATCAACCAGAGCTATGCGCTTCAGAAATGGATGACCGCCTGCGCCTCCGGCGGCACCTATCCGATCAAGTTCAACGGCTCGATCTTCACCGTCGAACCAAAGGCGGACGGCCAACCCTACGACCCGGACTGGCGGCGTTGGGGCGATTGCTTCTGGTGGCAGAACACCCGGTTCCCCTACGCGGCCATGCCCGCTCGCGGCGAATACGGCGAAATGCACGGCCTCTACAAGATGTTCGAGGACGCCTTGCCCCTTTGCAAAGCACGGGCGAAGGCCTATTACGGCGCCGACGGGGTCTACTTCCCCGAGACCATCACGGCTTTTGGCACTTATTCGAACGGCGACTATGGTTGGAACCGAGACGGCAAGAAGGCGAGCGACGTGGACTGTCCCTGGTGGATGTTCGCCTGGCAGCAAGGCCTCGAACTGGTGTCCTTGATGCTCGACGAATACGAGGGCACGGAAAGCCGCTTGTTCCTCGACCAGCACCTCCTACCCATGGCGCGCGAGGTCTTGTCCTATTACCATGCACGCTTTTTGCAAGCTGACGGCAAGCTGAAGATCTCGCCGACGCAAGCCGTCGAGACGTATTGGCACGGCGTTGTGGACGACACGCCATCGGTGGCCGGGCTCTGGGCGGTCACGGAAAGGCTGCTCGCCATCAAGGGGCTGCCCGAGAAAGACCGGCAAGCTTGGAGCGACCTTCGTTCTTCGCTCACGCCCGTCCCCGTGACGGCCGACCACAAACGCATCGCACCGGCAAGGGAGTTCAATCCGGACCGTTCGAACGTCGAGAACCCTGAGCTCTATGCGATCTGGCCGTTCCGCGTCTATGGCGTGGGCCGGCAAAACTTGGCCGTCGCACGGGAGACCTTTAAGGGCCGTATTGAAAAGGCGAACATGGGCTGGCAGTACGACGGCCAGACTGCCGCGATCGCAGGACTGGCACAAGAGGCGATGGAAAGCTTGTTGGCCAAGGTGGCGAACTCGAACAAGTCCCACCGGTTCCCTGCGATTTGGGGGCCGAACTATGACTGGCTGCCCGATCAGTGCCATGGCAGCAACATCATGCTGACCCTCCAGAACATGGCCTTCCAGTGCGACAGGGACAAGATATTCGTGTTGCCCGCCTGGCCAGCCGCGTGGGACGTCTCGTTCAAATTTCACGCTGCTAAGCAGACGACCGTCGAGGTCACCTACCGCAAGGGACAACTGGTCTCGGTCATTGTCAGCCCGGAGTCACGACGGAAGGATCTGGTCGTGATGCCGACGCAATGACCTTTAAAGGTTGCGGACGGAGAACGTGTCGCCTTGGCGGACGTCGCCGGTCTCCCAACCTTTGAGGAACCATCGGGCTCGCTGTTCGGACGTCCCGTGGGTGAACGCGTCGGGCACGACATAGCCTTGCATCTTCTTTTGAAGAGCGTCGTCGCCGATCGCGTTGGCGGCGTTCAGCGCGCTTTCGAGGTCCTTCCGGTCGAGCGAGGCGAGTTGCTTGGCGTGGTGCGCCCAGACTCCGGCGTAGAAGTCAGCCTGAAGTTCAAGACGGACGGAGAGTTGGTTGTACTGGCGGTCGGACATCTGCTCGCGCTTGGCGTGAACCTGGTCCAAAGTTCCGAGTTGCTTTTGGACGTGGTGACCGACCTCGTGAGCGATGACGTAGGCTTGGGCGAAGTCGCCATTTGCACCGAACTTCTGCTTCATCATGTCGTAGAAGCTGAGGTCGATGTAGACCTTTTCGTCGTTGCCGCAATAGAACGGACCCATGCCTGCGTCGGCCACGCCGCAACCTGACTCGACCTGCTGGGTGAACATGACCAGCTTCGGCTCGACATACTCCCTTCCCAGTTGGCGGAAGATGTCGTGCCAAACAGTCTCCGTGTCCTTGAGGGTCACGGCCGTGAACTTGCGCAGCTCTTCCTCGTGTGGGGTCGGCTGGTATTCGCCGCTCGCAGACGTCGGGCTCGATCCGGATACCTGGTTCAGCACTTGCATCGGGTTCTGCCCGGTCAACAAGGAATAGGCGAGGACGACGATCAAGCCGACGCCACCGATGCCAGCGACCCGGCCACCCGTCATTCCACGGCGGTCTTCAATGTTCGTGCTTTCTTCTCTGTCTTCCCAACGCATGGTCTTAGCGCGTCCGCTCCTGTATCAGTCTTAGGATTTCGCCTGGTTCAGCGTGCCGGCCCATCGCCTTCTTGCTAAAGACAAGGACGCCGTCCAAGCTCACGTCGAAGACACCGCCGCTACCGGGAACCAAGGTCACCTCGGTGAAGGGATGGGCCAGCCCCACCGGGCTCTTGTATGTTTCTATGACTTCGGACGCCAAACTGACGGCCCTCGGTAAATAGTTTCAAGACAGGCAAAACTCGATTCTCAGTGTCATGGCTCGACTCCATACTTTGACGCCACGCTGAGCGCCAAGGTGATTCTATCCCCCTCAATTCGTGAAAATGCTCAGACCGTTGCAGGCACAGGTTCAGTCGTCAGATCGATCACGTTCGGCTTCCAACCCAACTCCTCCAGCTTGGCCAAATAATCGGCGTCGGTGGCTTCAGATTGAGGCTTGCCGATGAGGGTGAGGAGCACCCCTTCCATGACGTTCGTGGCAAACGTCTCGCCTCCCATAACCGGCGTCGTCGTGATCGCCCGCTTGACGCCCGTGGTTCGAAGCCATTCGAGGTCGGCTGAACGCAACGTTTGAGTCAAGATCGTCTTCCCGGTCATGTCGTCGGGCGCATATCGTCGGATGAAGTGCCAGTCGCCGGCGATCAGCGTCGCCCACTTGAAGACCTCGGGGTATTTCGGCTTGCGTTCCTCTTGCTTCGCACCCGTCGGATAGAACCACTGGAACGGAAGCTGGGTGATCACTGGCAGCAGGATTCCAGCAAGAGTCGAGACCTTGCTGTACTTTGTGATCTTCAGGGGAATCCCTAGGCCGAAGTAGAAGTCGCCATAGAGCACGTTCGGGCAAACCTTGTCGAGAGCTTGGGCCATGCCAAACCGATCGACAGCCGCCACCAGCAACACCCGCTCGCTTGAGAAGTCGACGGTCTTGTCAGCTTCGAGGATTTCGATCGTGCGGCGCTCGAGAGTGTGCTTGAGTCCGCTTCCATCAACGACGGGCGTCTTCTGAACTCCTTTGATAAGGCCTAGGATCTCACGGAACGCGTAACGCTTCTTCTCGGTCGCCAGCCAGATGTCCGCGCCCCCGACGCCAAGGGCTGCAACGTGCCCGTCCAGCGCCTCCATGATCTCCTTGAACTGGGCACGGTCCCCGTCCGTACCGATCCGGTCGATCTCGAACGTTTGGCCAAGGATGTCGGTGCGGAAGCTCTTGTCGCGTTTGCTCGTACCCAGCGATACGGAGACCACATGCTTGACCGATGCGTCGTCGTTCCGCAGGATCTCTTCGACTCGGGCGGTGATGGCCATGGCTCAGTACACCGCAGTGACTTCGATTTCGACGTCCACGCCTTTTGGGAGACCGGCCACCGCAACCGTCGAACGCGCTGGAGGTTCGTTCTCGAAGCACGCCCCGTAGACCTCGTTGACGGCGGCGAAATGATCCATCGAGCTCAGGAAGATCGTCGTCTTCGCGACGTTCTCGAAGCCCAAGCCCGCTGACTCGAGGAGTGCATTGATGTTGGCCATGACTTGCGTGGCCTGCTCGCGGACATCGCCGGTCACCAAGCTACCGTCGGGTTTCAATGGGATTTGCCCGCTACAGAACAGGAAGCGTCCCTCGGCGCGAACAGACTGGGAATAGGGGCCGATCGCGGCGGGCGCGTTGAGCGTGTTGTGGGCTTGCCTGGTCACGGACGAAATTTACCTGCGCGCCAATGCGACCGCGCCGCCGCCTCGCCTTACCGGCCGTCGCGGAAGGGAGAGTAGCCCCAAGCCTGGAGGTTGTCTTGGCCAATGACCGGCGGAGCGCCGTAGCCGGGGCCGGTGTCTGGAGCGTAGCCGGGGCGATATCCCGAGTCCTGCGGCTGCATCGCGGTCGACGACTCGAAGGGTGTCACGACATAGCCCGGCGTTTGTAACTCTTCAGGCTCTACGGGAACGATCATGGTGGCCGTCAATGAGTCGTTCAGAGCTGGGGTGAAGGGGGTGACGACATGGGCCATGTCGAGGGACAAGCCGACCGTCAGCAGGTTAGGCGAGTCAATCGGCCAGACGGGTGGAAGCACAGCGTCGTTCAACGAGACCACCTCGGTCCACTTCATCTCGAAGTGCTGGCCGAAAGCGATGGCAGGAAGGAGCGCCAAGAGCAGGACGGTTCTCCTCATAAAACTACGGGCTTCCACTTCTAGAGACGACGAGCAGCCCCACATTGATCGATGCAAGCATCAATCCGGGACGCTAAACCGGAACGAGAACTCGTCGAACCGCACGCACCAGTTGACGCCCGACACGGGCCCGCTCGTTGAAACGCGGACACGAGCCTGTACGCGACGGTCGGAACCGCGGATGAACGAACTTGGATCCTGGTCGACGTCTGCGTCGGAGAACTCGTATTGCGTGTGCATTGGGAACCGCCGCTCGGTCGAGGGGTCGTAGGAGTCGGAGCTCCAATTGTAAAAGTCAACCTTCTGCTCGACTTGCCCCATGACATTGGCCAGCGAATATGCGTGTGACCCAACATTCCACACCAGTCCATTGGGCGCGGTGCCCCCGACCTCGAAGATCACGGGAGGCGTAGTGGAGTTCGGAACGACGAACTTGCAGACTTCGAGGTAGTCGCCATCGAGGTCAGCCAGACTTTGGGCGTCCCCGTTGTTCACCCGGCCGAGCTTCACCGTTAAATCGTCCGGAGCGCGGAAGTCGTCGTGGGTGGGCCAGAACAGGACTTTGCTCGTGATGTCCTGGGCGAAGATAGCTCCGTTGTCAGCGATCTTCAACGGGGTCGCACTGCTGCCCGCTCCGCTGTAGTCGCATATGTCGGGCAATTCGTAGAGCTGGTCACCGGCAAACAGGAAGCCGTAGGAGCCGCCACCGTCGACGAAGAAGGTGCCGACTGCAGCGTCGCTCTCATTGAGGTCGGTCGGAATCATGGACGAGCCCAGTTGGCCCAAGGGGACAAGGCCGCCATCGCGATAAAGGTAACAGGCCATGTCCGAGCCCGCGAGGAGGACGTGACCGGAATCATTGATGTCGACCGCGCTTGGCTGCCGGGTTCCCCCAGCGTCGGGAATCCATTCATAGGCGCCGCTGCGGTAGATGAACGCGCCGATACCTTGCGCGACTCCGATGACCTCGTCCGCTTGGTTGAGCCCGGTCACGGCATAGCCGTTGGGAAGGTCTGTGACCACGCCTGCCTTGTTGACGAAGTACAGGAGGGGTCGTCGACCGATGAAGCACTGCGAGTCGTTGCTCGCAATGCCGGTGCAATAGATATTGTCCGACACTTCGAAGCTGGATCCGTCCGAGCCGTGGTAAGTGCAACTGAGCCCCTCGCCCCCTTCCCAGAGGGTCGAGCCACCGCGGGACATGTCGCAGATGTACGAGTAAGAGCCAAGGTAGTGGAACGAACTTCCGCTGAACGTTCCGCACTGGGTGCCGCCGACTTGGCCCGCCACCAGCCCGTCGTCGGCTACTCGCGCACCATAAGTATTGTCCCAGGGGGATCCGAGGTCAAAGGCAGTGAAGCCGTCGTACAAAAACGCCTGAGAACGCCCAGGAAAGTAGGTGCCTGTGAGCTTGCCACTGGTACTCATGTCCTTGGCCAGCGCGATGAAGCTGTCACGCACGAGGTGATAACGGGGCGCACCGAGAACAATGGGGGGGAGGACGGCAACAGTCAAGAGCGTGCAACAGGTTCTCAGCAAAATCATTGTGTCCTCAGGCAATCCGCGAGGGCTGAAACCATCTTACACGGGTCGTGGACAAACCTGTCTTGATGAAAATGATGGTTCTTCGATAACTGCCCTCATTACCGTCAGGCGCAAAGACGCCCCTGAGCAGGCTAGCTACTCAAGGGCGTTGATGATGCTTACCGCTTGATGTTGATCAAGTCTTGAAGCATCTCATCGACGGTCGTGACGACCTTCGTGTTGGCCTGGAAGCCGCGCTGCGTAATGATCAAATCGGTGAACTCGTTCGAGATGTCGATGTTCGACTGCTCGAGGAAGCCCGAGTTGACGTAGCCGCGGCCGCCGGTCCGGGGCGGGCCGATGACCGGGATGCCAGAGTTGTCGGTAGCGCGCCAGACGTTGCTGCCGGTGCGCTCGAGGCCGTTCGCGTTCGGGAAGATCGCGAGGGCCATCTGGCCGAGCGGCCGGGTGAGGCCGTTCGTGTAGAGGCCGGTGATGATGCCGTCCGTGCCCACCGAGAATGAGGACAGCGAACCAGGAGCGAAGCCGTTCTGGTCGCTCATCTGGATCTGCATCTCGCTCGCCCTCTGGAAGGTGTTCGTGAAGTCAAGGTTCACGGTGAACGCAGGAACGCCCGTCGTGCCGGGAGGCGTGATGGTCATCGAACCCGGAGAGCCTGACTGAAGGTTGCCGGTGGCGGGGTCGAACACAAGGGTGCCCGAGCCGGTGACGGTGTCGCCGCCGGAGGGAGTCAGCGACCAGTCCCATTCGTTCGGGTTCACCGCGCTTTCCGTGAGGGTGGCGGTGACGAGGTGCTCAGTGCCGAGGGTGTCGAAGACGCGCATCGTCATGGACGTGGACTGGGAGCCAGCCGTGTTGAAGGCGCGAGAGTCTAGGTTGCCTGCGATCGTCACGTCGGTCGTCACCTGGACCGCCGTGCGGGCACCGATCGGAATCTGCAGCGTGCTGGTCGGGCTGATCGGCTGGTTTGTGTCAATCATTCCCGTAGCCGGATCGGCCGTCCAACCGAGCATGCGCTCGCCTGTGGCCCGATGGACGATGTCTCCGTTAGCGTCGAGGTCGAACGCCCCGTCGCGCGAGTAGTTGATGCCGGATCCGGTGCTCAGGACGAAAAAGCCGTTGCCCTGGATGGCGAAGTCAGTCGGGCGGTTGGTCGCGTTGAGCGACCCCTGCTCGTTGTTGACGTCCGAGCCCGCCACCATCACGCCGAGACCAAACTGGATGGGGTTTGTACCACCGTGTTCGGACGTCGGCCGGCTGGCGCCTCTGACCGTCTGGGCCAGCATGTCCTGGAAAGTCACGCGGCTGCCCTTATAGGCGGTCGTGTTGACGTTGGCCAGGTTGTTACCAATGATGTTCATCCTGGTCTGCTGGGCTTTGATGCTGGCGACGCCAGCTAGCATGGCTTGTAGCATGTTGTTTCCTGTTCGCTTTTGTGCCGCTTGCGCGGCGGGTCGGACGGGAAAGCCATGCCGAGGCTTGTCGAGCCTGGGCCAACCTCCGTGCCGAATCGGCACGGGCCGGATGTTCTTGCTTTCTCGTCGGTCGGGTCAGTGCGCGGTGCCGCTAAGCGATCACCGCGCTGTCAATGTTCGTGAACACGTTCTCCTTCAGCCGGTCTTTGTCCACCGCGGTGATGACCGTGCGGTTGCGGACGCTGACCACGAGGGCCACGTCGTCGACCATCACGAGCGTTTCCTTGGAGCCCTTTTGGGCAGCCTTGTCGACGCTGTTCATCACCCGTTCCCAGGCGCTCTGGTCGAGCTGAATGTCCCGGCTCTGCAGCCGGGTCTTCGCATGTGCGCTCACCTTCAGACGGTCCGACAGAACGGCGTCGAAATCGACGCCACCACGGTCGGCCTGCGGCGGTCGCGGAGCATCGATCCTCGACTGGAGGAGCTGCTGAACCTGCGTGTTCTGGATCTGGCTCATGGCACTATCTCAAGATCTCGCGGATGTTCGCGAGCTTCACGTCGACGAACACGCCGGTGTTGTCGTCTTTGACCGTCATGATCCGCTCGCCGTCCTTGATGCTCACCTTCTGCACCACGCCCGTCACTAGCGAGTTCTCGCCGCTTTCGGTGAGCGTCCGCACAGCAGTCACCGTGTGGCCGATCATCGAGGCCGCCTGGCCAAGTTCGAGGGAGTCCTGCATCTTCTGCAGGCCCTGAACTTGGCCGAGCTGCGCCATCTGGGCGAAGAAGTCGCGGTCGTTCATCGGCTCCAGAGGGTTCTGGTTGGCCAACTGGACCGTGAGCAATCGCATGAACGTGTTCATGTCAAGGTCGCTCTTGGACTGGGTCACAGTCCCGTAAGCGCCGTTGTTCGTGATTCCATCGATGGGGTTCATGGTTTGCTCCTAGGCGAGATAGTCGACCGCTCCCGTCGGCACAGGCCGATTGCCAGCGGCCCCATTGCTGGGTGCCGGTTGGGCTGAGAGCCTGAGGTTCGCGGAACGTTGAGCCTCAGTAAAGTCAGCGCGGTTGCCCGACGCGTTCCCTTGGCTCTGGGCGTCCTGGCCCACTTGGAAGGAGTTGAGGCTCAAGCCTCGGCTTTCCACATTCTTGACCAGGTCGGCGCGGTTCAATTCAAGAGCAGCCCTGACATCGTCGTGGCTGGCCTTGATCGACGTGTCGATCTTCGTCCCGAAATTCCGCACGGTCAAGGTGATCGTGCCGAGGTCGTCGGGGTTGAGCTTGATCTTCACGCTGCCATTGCGGTGAGCGTTCGCCATCGTCTCGATCCGGTCGACGATCTGCTGGCGAATGGAATCGACCACCTGCTTCGGCAACACGGTCGGACGAGGGACAGATGTCACGTTGCCCGTGACCGGCGCCTTCGATGCCGCTGCGACCGAATCGGTCGAGGCGTTGGACTCTTTACGGTCCTTGGTCTCAAGGAGCTCATCGAGGTCAGCCGGCTTAAGGACGGGACCGATTGGCGACGGTCTTCCGTTGTTTCCGATAGGCTGCGGGACAACCTTGTTGTCGTTTCCGACTCCAGCGGTCGCATCGGGCTTTTCGGGCTTTGGCGTCGGCTGGACTGCAGTGGCCGCAGTACCGGTTGCCAGAGCTTCAGTTCCGTTGCCAGACTGGTCGACTCCAGAAACGGGCGCGTTCCCCACTGCCTTCTTGTTAAAAAGGGTGTCGGTGACGATCCCTTGGACAAGCAGCTTGGGAGTGCTCGCATCGACGGGCATAGGCACGTTCGACGGCTGGATCGGCGGCTTGGGCACGGGGGACGGGGCGACCTCGAAGGAACCGGCGACCGGCTTTCCAAGGGGTTGGGGGGCGACAAGAGCCTCCATTGTCCCTGCGCTTGCCTGAACATCCATCTGACTCAGCCCGAGCCACTTGACGATCGAATAGTCGAACGTCTTGCCGGCTGACTGAATCTCGCCCTTGACGTTGATATGCACCTGAGGTGCTGGCGTCTCGCCGCCAACTGTGGGGTTCGGGACGACGTTCGTCATCGTCGGATTCGGAACGATGATCGGCTGGGGATCGCTCGCGGCTGTGCCTTTGGGCGATGGCACGGCGGGCGTGCCTCCGATTGGATCTGGGAGTTGGATGGGCTGGGGCACGGACCCCGCCGTTCCGAGTTTCCAGATCCTAAAGGGCGCCTTCGTCCCCGTTCCGGGAAGTTCGATGGGCTGGGGAACCTCCTGTGCCGTGCCGACCGTTTTGATCCCGAACGGCGACTGGGTGCCGGGGCCAGGAACATCAATCGGCTGCGGCATCGGCGGCACCGGAGTCGGTGCTGGCCTGCGCATGTCGATCAATTGGGCGGCAGGCAGCGGGTTCGCAGCCGTTCGGATGAGGTTGGAAAGCAAGTCCTTGACGGTCTTGGGCATGTCGCTGGCCTGGACGGCCTGCACGAACGCACCTGAAACACCATCGAGCGGCGTCGAGGCCGGCTGGGGGACGGAGATCCCGAAGGCGGCCAAGAGCGGCACAATACTGTCCTGGGTCAAGGGAAGCTTGACGTCTTCGAGTGAGGACTCGAGCTTGGCGTCGCCCAGCTTTGCTGAGAACGACGCGGTCTCGGCGTTATCGCCTTGTGGGGCGAGCAGCGCTCTCAAGAGGTCCAGCAGGTTCTTCGGGTTCTTCGGCCCCGAGGCCACTTCCACTTGAGACTGCGACGTTGCTGTCGCCGAACCCGGCGGTGCCTTGTCCGTCGGCATCGGTGGGCCGCCCGCCACAGTAGGTTGTGGCCGCAGCCCGAATCCGGTTCCTCCGAACGCATCGCCACCTGGAACGGGCCTGGCGGTGATTTGTAGGATGTCCATATCGGCTCCTGGGAGACAGGCTCCCGAATGGAATCATCGGCAAGGGACACCGGCAAATTTAGCGGCCAGGACGCTTATCCTTCTTTGTTTCTCGGCATCTGTCATACTCCCGGTGATTCCAGCGGTTGCGCGCGTCCCGCTGGGAAGGTCGAGAAGCGCTGTGCACTATAAGCCCGTCCGACCTTGAACGACGCCGCCGCCCCGTGGGGCGACATCATTTTTTGGGCGTTCGCCGAAATGGCAAGAATTAAGAAGACAACAACCGAAGAGACACCGGCCGCAAAGACACGAAAGACTGCGGCAACCCCGGCCAAGAAGGCTGGCACAACGAAATCCAAGGCACCTGAGAAAGAGCCGGTCACTCCGATTTCCGAACCCAAGCCCCGTCGCAAGACCCTTTTTGAGGAAGTGCAGGAGGAGAAAGCGACCAAGCCGTCGGCTAGGGCCCGCAAACCAGCTGAAAAGCAGGCGGCAGAAGATAAGCCGCAAGCGGCGGTCGAAGCAGCTAAGCCAACGCGCCGGACCAAGGCGGCAGCTCCTGTCGAGAAGGCTGAAACCAAAACCGTCGCTCCCAAGGCGAGTTCACCAAAACCGGCAAGGCAGCAAAGAAAACCGGCTACTACAAGGGTAGGGGACGAAGACCACTTGGGCTCGATGGACGCCTTGCCGGTTCCGAAGTGGCGGAAGAGCGAGCGGGCCGCCGTGGCCCCAGCTTTACAGCCAGAGGAAGCGCCCTCCCCAGACCTTGCTCCACGACGGTCCAAGACCCGCAAGCGAAAGGATCGCAAGGGCATTGAGATCACCGCTGAGGCCGCCGTCGCGCCTGCGCCCGCAAGGACTCGCGAACGGAGGGAGCACCGCGAACAAAGGCCGTCCAGGCCGGAGCCCGTAACGCGACAGGAGACTCCGATGCCGGAGACGCCTGTCCGGCAGCCGGTCTCCATCCCCGACACGGCAGGACAGGTCGCGCTCCACAACGGGCTCCCGACACTCTTTAAGGACCAAAAGGCGATCCCTCCGTTGTTCTTCTTCGCTTCGGCGGAAGACGAGGGGCATCTTGCGACTGTCTTGGAAGAGGCACGGCTCGCTTCCGAGAGCGGCGTCCATGTCTTTTCGTTCCTCGTCGAGCTCGAGGTCGACAGCGAGCGCGTCAGCGAGGCAGTCGCCTTCGCGGGCTACATGATCAAGCAGTTTTCGCAGGTCGACCCTGAGGCACAGTTCATCGTGCGGACGGTCATCGTGGCCCCGCCCGGCTGGGAGCAGAACTACAGGAAGGCAGCGTTCATTGGAGAGGACGGGGACCTCGCCGAGCCAAGCCTTTGCGACGAGGAGTTCTGGGCCGACGCCGAAAACTGCCTTTCCGAATTCGTTCGCAAGGTCCGTATGCTGGACAAGCAGCGACAGGTCTTGGGGATGCATATTGAGCGCGGCGAATGGTTCCTCGCCGAGGCCACGGGCTACGACACGTCTGAGGCCGCTGCGCTGAAGTTTCGGCAGTGGCTCCAGCACCGGTACCGCAACGACGTCGTCACACTGCGGGCCGCTTGGTTCGACGGCAACGTGGACTTTGCCAGCGTCGGCGTCCCCGAGTACCGCGAGATGCGCCAATCCGGCGTGGGATTCGTCCGCACCGACCGCAAGGCGCGACGTTGGGTCGACTATCATTTGTTCCTCAGCGACGCCGCTTGCGAAAGGATCGTGGCGCTGGCTTACGCGGCCAAGCAGGCGAGCGAAGGTCACTTCCTGGTGGGAGTGAGCTACGGCTACACCTTTGAGTGGTCTCATCCGGCCAGCGGGCACCTTTCGCTCGGCAAGCTCCTTCGCTGCCCTGACATCGATTACATCGGTGGGCCGCCGAGCTATAAGAACCGTGAGCCCGGGGGTGCCGCGCCCTTCCCCGCTCCCGTCGACAGTTTTGCCCTCAACGGCAAGCTCTATATCAGCGAAGAGGATTTCAAGACGCCGATCAGCGGACAGCGCGAACCAGACGACTTCAACCCCGTGATGAAGACTCCCCAAGCCTTGGGGAACGTTCACTGGAGAGGCGCGGGCGCTGCGCTCGCCCACATGGCGGGCACTTGCTGGATGGACACCTGGGGCAACGGATGGCTCAATTCACGAGGCATTTGGAACCGGGCGATGGCGATCCAGCGATCCATGTCGTGGCGGCAAGCGGTCAAGCCCGTCGATCCGGACGTGGCGGTCTTTGTCGACGAGCGGTCGCTTGCGTATCTTGTCGATAAGCACGCCTTTGAAAACCTGGTGCAGAACGTCCGAGAATCGGTGCTGCGGTCGGGCCTTTCTGTAGGCTTCTACCTGCTGAGCGACCTCGCCCACCGTGAGAACTTCCCCGAGTGCAAGCTCCATGTGTTCGTTAACGCCTGGGACATCCGCCCGGAAGTCAGGAGCGCGATCAAAGCCCGTCTCCAAAAGGACGGCAAAGTCTTGCTCTGGCTGTATTGCGCAGGGCTCTTCGAAGGCGGGCGCGACAGCCTTGAGCGCGTGCGCGAGGTCACCGGCATCGCCCTTCGGCCGCAACCTTTCTACAGCAAACCGGGCACGACGATCCTGAACTGGCGCGACCCGCTTTGCGCCAACCTACCCGAACAGGCTTTGAGCAAGGGCGGCCAGTTAGATCCGAGCTACTTTGCGATTCCTGAGGACGGCAGCGTCCTTGGCGAGTACTCACAGACGGGCCTCCCCAGCTACGTGGTGCGGAAGTTCTCGGGCGAGGGCAGCGGGTCTTGGCACTCAGTGTTCCTTGGCGAGCCCGTGGTGACACCAGGTCTCTTCCGGTCCCTCGCACAACTCGGCGGAGCCCACGTCTGGAGCTTCCAGAACGACGTCGTACACGTCAAGCCGCCGTTCCTGACCATTCACTGCACCGGCACCGGCCCGCGCACGATCGCGCTGCCCGACAAGTGGCACGCTTACAGCGTGAGCGAGGACGAGTGGGCCGTCACTGAAGGCAACAGCTTGCGCTTCCAGGGTTTGGACGGCGCGTCGCACTCCTTCCTGGTCGGCACGAGGGCCGAGCTAGAAGCGATCATCGCGCAAGACCCGCAAGAGGTCCTGCGAGAGATCCGCCTCGAGCCGCGGACGGACAACACGCTGCACTGGGACATGATCAATTTCGAAGTCCCGATCATGAAACTCGACGAATGGGTCGAGGAAAGCTGGAGCGAAGAACTCGCGGACGACCTGCTTCTGAAGCCCTCGATGTTGGAAGTTGCCGATGAGAACGCGATCGAGGAGGAGCCTCAGCGTAGCCGTGGCAGAAGAAGGCGCCGAGGGCGTCGCGGCAGCGAGGAGACAGCGAGGCCGCGGCGTGAAGGGGCAGACCGGCAAGCGGACGAGATGGCCATCAACGTGATGTTCCGCAAGAGGGACTGAAGAGGGTGAGCGCCTATCGGGCCGGGGTCGTGGCTGTCGTCGGCAAACCAAATGTCGGCAAGAGCACCCTCGTCAATACCTTGGTCGGCCACAAGGTGTCGATCGTCAGCGACAAGGCCCAGACTACGCGGAAGCGCATCTTGGGAATCCACACGCGGGGCGACTGCCAGATCGTCTTCGCCGACACTCCTGGTCTGCACAGCCCCAAACACCGCCTTGGTCAAGTCCTGAACGAAACGGTGCGCCAGTCACTCGATGGCGTCGACGTCGTGCTCGTCGTCGTGGATGTGAGCAAGCACCCGGGGAAGGCAGACCAGAACCTCGCTTCGCTCATCGAGGCGATGAAGGGCAAGGTTCCGTTCGTGCTCTGCATGAACAAGATGGATTTGCTGAAGCCGATCGACGTCACCGCCAACTACGAAGCCTATATCGAACTGTTCGGGACAGAGCACAACATGCTCACCAGCTTTTCGAAGCTGCAGAACGTGGACAAGCTTGTGGCCATGATCGTCGAGCAGCTACCTGAGGGTCCGCCACTCTATCCCGAAGACCACTACACCGATCAGTCGGTGCGCTCGCTGGCTTCAGAGTTTGTCCGCGAGAAGGCGCTCCGCCTCACACGCAAGGAGGTGCCCCACGCCGTGCACACCTACGTCGAGAACTGGGAAGAGCGCGACGATCTGGCTCGAATATCAGTGGTCGTCCTCGTCGAAACGGAGGGCCAGAAGGCGATCTTGATCGGTAAAGGTGGCGCCATGCTGAAACGCATCGGCACCGAGTCGCGACAGGAGATCGAGGAGTTGCTCGACAAGAAGGTGTTCATCGAGCTGTTCGTGAAAGTCAGGGCCGACTGGCGCCAGAGCGCTCGAATGCTGCAGGAACTTGAGATCGTGTAGGTAGCCGCCGACGTCCCGGCGGCGGCCGTCAAGTAACTCTTGAGGAACCTTGGGGGGTTGCAAGACGGGCGGGACGACGATCCTGAATCCGGCATTGGTCTCCTTCGGCACGGACACTTCGATCCTCATCCGCTCCCCGTCATAGGAGTAGCTGATCGGTTTGCCGTCGAAGGGGCTCAGAAGATCGTCCGTTTTGATGGACTTCGGTATGTCCGCTGAAGACAGGGCGCGAAGGAAAGCCGTCAAGCACTGCTTCCGAGCCAGGTGCGCCCATTCCAAAGGAACCGTGTCGTCGTAGCCGCCCAGACTATCGACCAACTTAGCGACGACCAAGAACGACATGAGCCCCTTCATGACCTCATTGTTTGCTTCTGCAAGGGCATCGGCTCGCTTATCGGCCGGGAGTTCATAGGCCTTCCACTGTGCCCTGATGCCCTTCACCACCCCGGCTTGCCCCAGTTCCTCCGGCTGTATCTTAAGGAAGACTTCTTGAAATCCCTTGGGAGGCAAGTCCTCGTCCTTCAGCCCAATGCTCGCAATCCCGTCCTTCGTCCTACAAATCTCGATCGTCTGCATGATCTGGACGAGATCGTAACGGTGCAAAGCCTTCAGGTCCGGCGGCACCATGGCTTCCAGAGCGGTTTGCAGTCCCTTCCCGTAAGCCGGAACCGCTGGATATTTGAAGGCCAGTTCTTCGAGGGCCCGCCTGGCGATCGCGTCGGTTCCGACCGCCACCAAGTAGCTCAGCTCGAGCGGCTCTTCTCGAAGTTGCTGGCCGAGATGGAACAGTTTGACAAGCTGGGACGCCGCTTCCTTGTGATTACCGCGGTCGGCGTCGAGGGCGGCAGAAAGAGCGGCGAGCTTGCTGAGCTTCTTGCAGGTCGAGAGCTCGGGGAGCAGGATGGCATAGCCGAGTGACCAATCGCGATTGAAATTGCAATGTGGTTTGGCCAAGCCTTCGTTGAAACGTTGAAGGTACGGCGCAGCGTCTTCAACCAACCTTGTGCTCTGGGTGCGAATTTCGTCGCTGGGCTGGAACGTTAAGCTGCTCGCTTGATTGTCAATGAACGGGATCTTCTTGTCCGTGTCCTTCTTTGCAAGCTCGGTGTAAATCGGCCCCGCGTTGTCCTCGATCCTGACCTGGGGCATTGTTGCCGTGAACTCGGCTACGGTCGTCGGAATCCCGTCCTGACGAGCCAACCTGAGTTGCTCTTCAAAGCTCTGGGCATGAGCGACCGCCGCAACGACCAAACTCCAAAGCACAAGGGCTGCCTTCATCCTAAAGGAGTATACAGACCACCCGTCCGTGCTGTTCCTGGCTCAGAACGCGAAGACGAACTTGAGCTGCAATTGCCGTTGGAACGTCCTCGCGTTCGGATCACCGACGATCACGTAGAAGTTGGTGCCGCGGCCCCCGGAGTTCCGATAGCTGAGGTACCAGTTCGTGTCTGAGTCTTGGCACACCAGCCTGCCCCCAAATGAGCGCGTCGGCGACAACTCATAGCCAGCCGTCAGAGTGTGCTGCCGTGTCACGCCGTCGAGGTTCAAGATCGAGCCGGCGTAAGCCAGGTCGAGGCGACGGAACAAGCGGACGCTCGCGACCGGCGTGATGTAAGTTGCCGGAATGCTGGAGAACCGGCCGAACTGGACGTTCACGCCGAACTGTCGGAACCTGTTGCTCGCACCCATCATGGCGCCGAGGGTGACGGTACTGTCGACCGTGTCGTCCACGATCGCGTAGTCCTGGCTAATACTGAACTTCCAGTCGCTCCTCGTGATCAAACTGCCGAAGAACCCGAAGCCGCGCTGGTAGCGGGCGCCTCCCTGGTGGTCCCACGCGATGCCATATCCGCCGTAGTCATAGTTGCGGAACGGGCCGTGCCGCCAGGGGCCGAAGAAGTCGGTAAAGGCAAAGTAGCCTTCATAGTTCCGGTAAGGGATGAACCCGTTTTCGATGATGAAGTTGTCGGAGACCGTGTGGTATTGGAGCAGCGAGATGTTGTTGCCCCTCTGGTAGTTCGCGCTGAGCACCACCGCACCGCCGTCCTCGTCGGCCCCCCACGACTTTGCAAACTGGGACTCGAGGCCGAGAGCGCCGAAACGGGCGTGCTGGTCGACCATGGCGACCGAGTTCTCATGGTCGGTGACCGATTTTTGAGAGACGAAGAACCCGACGTCGCTCGTGGCGCTCAGATCGTGGCGGTACCGCAAGACCGTGTCCATCCGGTCGCCAAACGTGACCGTGTTCAGGAGACCGACCGAGTCGGTCGGTGTGACCTTGCCGTAGACCTTGGTGCCGAGGTCGAAAGTCGGGACGCGCCGCGCATAGAAATAGGCTCCGATGTCGTTGAATCGAGTGCCGGGTGAGAAGTAGCCTTCACCTTCCAAGAAGAAGGGCCGCTTCTCCGGAATGAAGCGCTCGGCCCTGCTGAACGCGATGCTCTCCACGGCCCCCTCGATGGTGTTGAAGTCGGGATTCAAGCTACCGACATAGGTCAGGTTGGGCGTGAGCGCGACCCGTGCGTCTAGGCCAGACCGAAACGTCAGCTTGTCGTTCTTGATGCCGGGCAAGACGTAAGGAAGGAGCGAGACCTGCGGCTTGAACGTACGCTGGGGCACAGTGACGTTGTTCCAGAGCCCTTCCCTTTCGGTGAAGCCCAGGTTCGTGACGTTGCTCCAAACGGTCTCGATCTTGGTGCGGTACTGGTACCGGAAGAAGTTGATGCCCATGCAGCACGGGGCTTTGGTCGACGGGTAGTTGAGCATCTCCCAGGGGATCCGCATCTCGACCGCGTAGCCGTCGGCGGTCCGCTTCGCCGCTGCGATCCAGTTGCCTTTCCATTCGAGCTTGCCGCCCCTGCCGCCCGCTATCTGGGCGGAAGGAGTGCCCAAGGCGTTGACCGAGAACACCGACAAGTCACCCGGCTTCTTCGCGAGATAGGGATCCAAGGTGAACGTGACATTGTCTTCCTTGTTGGGGTTTTCGTCGTGCTGCACCGCGTACTTGCTGTCCCTGACGGTCTCACGCGCTGTGACCTGGTCGGGGTGCGCGTCCTTACAATCGAACGCCACATAGATGAACTTGTCGTCATAAGTGATATAGCCGACCGTTTGTTCGGCGGCGACAGCACCTGTCGTCCGGTCGACGAAGGTCTCTGCTTTTGGCGCCGCAGACCAAGCCTTGTCGGTCAGGTCGCCGTCAATGCTGGGCGGCTCTGAACAGAGGTGTGCGTCCAGGGGTCGACAGATTCTAGGATCGGTCTGCTGCTGTGCCAGCGAAGTCGCGCTATGGGTGGAGACAAGCAACAGGCTGATCCCCAAAAGCGGGAATCGAAAGGCCATTGGGGACCTCTACGGAGAGCCCGTTTGAGAGGTTCCCAATGGCCTAGTCGCGGGATATTACTCGCCGCCGATAGCGACGGAGGTCAGGTCGACGGCACCGGTGCTGGTGCCCCACAAGGCTTTGTCGCCCCAAACACTGGAGCCCCAAGCGGCACGGCTGCCATCCAAGTAGGACTGGGAGCTGCCCCAGAGAGCCTTTGAACCCCAGATGCATCGGAGGTTTGTCAGGCCCGTTCCCCAGAGCGCTTTGTCGCCCCAGACGTCGTCCGTCAAGATGAATGGATTCCCGTAAGAGTCCTTTCCGACTTTGGGGCTGAGCGAACTCTGCGTGGCCACGACGGTCGAGTTCAGAGCGCCAGGAATGTCCAGATAACCGGCTCCATAGCTGAACGGGTCGGCGTAGCCGTCAGTCCTGGTCATCTTTGTCGCGGAGACCATGAGTCGCGCCTTGACTGTGTCTGGGCTCAACATCGGAGACATCTGGAGCATCAGTGCAGCCGCGCCAGCGACGACGGGCGAGGCCATCGACGTGCCGGAAAGGTAGAAGTAATTCGGCGAAGGCTGCGCGTAGTTCTTAAGCGTGTAGAAGGACACCGGAACTTCGTTGGTGGTCACATACCTCGCGGCCAGGAAGGCACCTTTGTCTTCGAGGGAAATCACCCGGTTGCCGGGAGCAACCAAGTCCGGCTTGAGCACAAGGTCGAGTCGGCTTGGGCCGCGGCTGGAATATGTGGCAATACGATCGTCGGCCCGGTTCATACCGATCGCTTTGGTCGCGCCGACCGTGATGACATAGGGATCGTTGGCCGGCGACTGGATCGAGCCGTAGGACGTGCCCCAACCTTCGTTGTCGCGGCCACTGACGTTCGTCCCGAAGGCCCGACCATTGTTGCCGGCCGCGCAGACGACGACGATCCCAGACTTCCAAGCCGTTTCGACCGCCTTGCAGAGTGGGTCGGTCTTGTAGCGCTCGCCGATCGAGTGGCCGAGCGACAGGTTCATGACCTTGATGTTGTACTTCGCCTTGTTCGTGACCACCCAGTTGATTCCAGCAAGCACGTTGCTCACTGTTCCCGACCCGAGGCTGTCGAGTACCTTAACGGCGACGATGTTCGCCTTCGGGGCGATGCCGTAGAAGGTCTTTGTGAATTTCGTGCCGGTCGAGGCGAAGCCGTTCCCGGCAATGATTCCCGACACATGCGTGCCGTGTCCGCAGGTGTCGTTAGTGTTCGATTGGTTGAACGAAACCGAGGCGACGACCCGCTTGGTGCTGTTCGTGCGGAGGTCGTCACAGTCCTGGACGCCGGAATCGACGACGGCAACTCCTATCCCACTGCCGCTGAGTTTGTAGGGTGCCGCCCACGCTGTCGCCGCCATGCTCGATCGGACAGTGAATTCGTCACACTTGGCCACGGGCCCGTCGTATGACAGGCGGGTCACATAGGGCAAGGAGGCCAGTTTCAGCAGGTTCCTACTTGGGACGCTCAGAGCTACGGTTCCTAGCGCCGGGTACTGCTGGAACAGCCAGCCTCCAATGCGCGCTGCCTGCTCGGCGCGACCCCGGTTCCAAGCTCCTCTGATCTGCGCGATCACGCGAACTGTGCTCGTCCGGTGGTGAGTCACCTTCTGCTGCAGCGCTGTGTCCAGCTTGTCGACGGGACTCTGGCCCAAAGCGCAAACCATTGCGCCGACGGTGCCCAATGCGCAGACTGTACGCACTCCACTCCTTGTCTTCATCTTGCCTTCCTGGTCGGGATGGAGGCGTGCCGCGGGCAGCACACTTCCGCGTCATCTCTGCCATGAGCCGTTCTCCGGGACCCAGGTGATCGTGCCGTACCCTCCCCGGTTCCCGCATTTCGCTCAGTGGGAGACAGGTTGCAGGGAGCCTGAGGACGCATTCTGACCGAGCCGATGATTTGCATGGGCAGAGGCAACGCGACCGCCTTCCCTTCCCGAAATGACACGATTCGCAGCAAAGGACTATGAGGGGACGCGCGCGTTCGTGTGCCGGGGCTCGGACAAGTACGTAGCCCCAGGATGGGTGCAGGCCGTGCACGAGCGGACCGTGGACATCCTCGTGCCCTACGATTCGAAGTTTGAGCCCGGAGACGTCTGCAGCATCGAGCTACACGGCAGGATGACTTCGGCCTTCTTTGAAGCCATCGTGGGCAATCCGGGCGAACTGAAGGAGGCTTGCTTCAGCTCCAAAACCTGGCAGCACGAGTCAGGGGCGACGATCATTGCCGACCGGTGGCTGGTCCTCGATTTCGCAATTCGTGGCCAGGCCGTCTTCGCAAGACCGACCCAAGCGTTCCGCGTCAAGCTGGAGGGCATCAAGGCTGTCCTACGCCTCGGCGGCCAAAGCCGGTGCTATGAACTCCTGGACGTCTCCGAGAACGGGTTCGCCGTGCTCGGAGACGAACCCAAAGAGCCGGGCGTGAAGGTCGACTTTGACGTGGAGACCCCGATTGGGCACATCATCGGAGGCGGGATGCTTCGTAACTGCATTCCCCAAGGCAGCGGTCACTTTCGCTATGGAATCTCGATCGAGACCCTCGGCAGAATCGATCGTCCCAGGTGGCTCAGGTTCGTCCAGAGCTACTAGCCATAGGAAAAGAGTAAGAAAGCGCGGATCTTCTGGAGTCGGTCAGTCGCTCCCAAGTATCTTCCTCGTTGCCAGGAAAACCCTATCACCCCTGTGAGACACACCATCTCGCATTCCTAGCAACGGCCCCGCTTGCCCTCGCGGGGCCAGCCCATTTTAGAGCCCCAGTTCTTCGCGGGCTTGCTTTGCCCAAGGCTGCTCTTCAACAGCAAAGGCGGACGGGAGGTATATGAACCGCACCCTTTCGGGATCTACGTGCGCTGCCTGCTCAATGGCGGCAAGGATCTCGCCCTGGGCCGAGCCCGAGCGCCCGAGCGCAAGCTTGGCTCCTCGTGGAGCAGAAATGACCATGCTGTCCGCCTCCTCCGTGGGTTCAGGACGACACTGGAGGTGGAGCCGCAAAGCCTCGCTTTGACCTTTGGCGAAAAGAACCCGGGCCACAGCGACCATGCGCTCTTCGTCGGTCACATGAGGGTTATACCGGCGGCGTTGCGTCCGCGCCGCCCTCAAACGTGGTTGACCCCAAAGCGAGTGTCCGCCTAACCTCAACGTGCAACGTTTCTTGGGGCTCCTCAAGCCACTATGGCAGCCGCATGCCGGGCAGAGCGAGTTCCTGACCAATCAAACCAAGTTCAAAGTTCTGGCCTGCGGCAGGCGCTGGGGCAAGACTGAAGTGTGCGCTGTTCAAGCTGTGCACGCACTGTTCCGACCATTCCCGACCAAGCACCTCGTCCTAGCCCCGACCGCTGACCAAGCGTCCCTCCTGTTCGAGCGTGTAGCCGACCTCCTCACTGCCCTGCTGGGACTCCCAGGTACGGAAGCGAGCGGGCCGCCGAAGATCAAGCGCTCGCCCTATCCTCACTTGAGGTTTGGGCCCCACACCCTCATGGCCCGCTCGGCACACATTCCCCGATCTCTGCGGGGGCACGAAGCCACACACATCGTGGTCGACGAGGCAGCCTACTTGCCTGAGTCGCTGATCACGGAGGTCGCGATGCCGATGCTGGCGACCTCAAACGGTTACCTGACGCTGATCAGCACGCCCCATGGCAAGAACCACTTTTGGCGGTTCTTCGAGATGGGGAGGACCGGCGACCACGGGGTCTGGAGCCGACAGGCGCCTTCCGAAGAGTCACCGTTCGTATCCCAAGACTTCCTCGCCATTCAGAGGGAACTGATCAGCGAGAGGGCGTTCAAGGTCGAATACTGCGCCGAATTCCTCGACTCATGTGGCCAAGTCTTTAAGACCGAGGCCGTGGACCAGTGCCTCGTGCCCGACGTTGGCATTGGCGCTCCTCCGTTTGTGGTGGGCGTCGACTGGGCGCGATACGCCGATTACACCGCCGTCGTGGTGCTTTCCGGCGACCGCAGTTCCGCAAAGCTCCTGCAAGCCGAGCGGTTCAATTCGACTACGTGGATCGATGCGGCCAGACGGGTCGCTGCCCTCATTGAGCCGTTCGGCCACGCGACCGTCCTTTGCGATGCGACCGGTGTCGGCGACGCAGCCCTGGAGAACCTACGCGGCTTCCTACCGGACCGAAGGATCAAGGGGGTCAAGTTCAACAACACGAACAAGCAGGAAATGATCGACAACCTCGTTGCCCTGATCGAACGCGGCGCCCTCCAAATGCGTCCCGACCCCGTCCTGCTCAGGGAGCTCTCATATTTTCAGGCTACTGAGACTCACAGCGGGCGCACCCGCCTCGGGGCGATTCAAGGGCAGCACGACGACATGGTCATCGCCTTGGCGCTGGCCGCGACCCAACTCAACGCCAACTACCGGCCAAGTATCCAAATCGGCAAGGCGCGCAACTTTTCGAAATCTGAGTGACCAAGGGAAAGAGACAAAAAGATGAAGCTTTTCAAGAAAAAGGACAAGAACACCCGCGAACAGGCGCCCCAGCTCACACGCTGGGACCGGACAGCGTTCGCGCAGCCCGGCGCCCGGTTTGGGCAACTGGGGTACGAGACATACGACGAGATGCAGAAGGACTCCATGGTCCAGACCGTCATGACGTTGAAGAAGCTCGCCGTCCTCGCCGCCGATTATCAGATCCTGCCCTCGGACGCTTCGGTAGCGGCAAAGCGGAACGCGGCGTTCGTCGAAGAGAGCTTTGCTCGGATGGAAGGCTCGGTCAACGATGTCCTTCACAGCGCGATGGACGCGTTTGCAAAGGGCTGGTCGGTGCAGGAGTCGGTCTATGAAGCGGCAAAAGGCCGTCTGTGGCTCAAGGCGGTCCGGCCAAAGGATCCCAGCCTTTTCGGCCTTGACGTTGACGAGTTCGGCAAGCTGAGGGGCTTAACCTTGCGAGTGCCGGGCGAGACCGAGGTGGCCCTGCCGGCAGGCAAGTTCGTGGTCTACCTCCATCGCCGGAGCTACGCCAAGCCGAAGGGGAGGAGCGATTTGGACGCCGCCTACAAGCACTGGCAGGCAAAGCAGTCCCTCCTCAGCGCGTGGAAGCTGCATTTGGAGAAGTTCGCGATGCCCACAGTGCTCGGCAAGTTTGAGCGTGGCTTGCCTCCCGACGAGCAATCGAGCCTCCTCCGATCCCTGCAAGATATCCAGAACAGTACGGCGGTTGTCTATCCTGCGGAGATCGATGTGGCTCTCCTCGGAGGCAATAAAGAGCCCTCGACGGGATTCCAAGAGGCCATCGAGTTCCACAACCGCGAGATCGCGCGCTCTGTCCTTGGACAGACCCTCACGACCGACGAGGGGCGTCGGGTCGGCTCTTTGGCTCTCGGCAAAGTACACCTTCAGATCCTGCTCTTGCAGGTGAACGCGATCCGCCGTGAGCTCGCGGAGTCTGTTCTCACCGAACAGCTCGTGCGTCCGCTCGTCGAGGCCAATTTTGGAACGGGGTCTGTGCCGAAGTTCGTCTTCAAGGACTCGGGCGTCAGCGCCTTTGCGACAGGAGAACTAGGTTAAAGCTGAGTTCTCTTGAATAACTCGGTGCCGGACAAAGTTCTGGTGAGGTAACGTGGTTTGAGGATGGCAAGGGACGCGAAGACGTCGAAACCGGCGCAGAAGAAGGAAAGTTCGGAGAAGGCGGGCCTTAAGTTCGTAGTGGACGCGCCCGAACCTGTTGTTCGTGGCGCCATGCCGTTCAAAGACCTCGATGCTTTTGCAAGTGAAGTCGTCGAATTTAGTAGCGACTTGATCAAGCACAACCTCGACGACGCACTTGCCAGCATATTAACCTTGTTGGAGGCGGTGACTACCGAGAGCAAAACTCATCTTGTTTCGGAGGTGTCTTTCAGCCTGGCTTTCGACGCGTCTGGTGAACTTGCAATTCTGTCAATGGCGAAAGGTGCACTCAAGGGCAGTGCAGGTATTCAGGTCGTTATCAGCAGGAAATAGGTGCTTCAAATTGACTCAGACCGAGAGTGAACGTCAAAGGCGAGAAGCCTATAAGTATCTGGATCGAATTCAAAGAGGCGCCTATGAGCGACTCGGAATCAAGCCGCAGTGGAAGACCGTTGAAAGAGACGAGTTCTTCGACGACTTCACCCTGAAGTTCTTCAATCAGTTTGGAGGAAACGGCCAAGATCTTGAGGCTTTTAGGCAAGAGACGTTCGCATCAATGCGTGGAGACGGGATGGAGGAGCTCCTTGAATTCCAAAATCCAATGCTCATGCAACTCATGCAGAGCCTGACAGGCGAGATTGAGGCTGTCCTTGGTCGTCGAGACATCCAGTGCGAGCCCAAGCCGGTCTTCGGGACCTTGCCGACCGGCAGGGTCAACGGAATGGCAATGGGAGTTCCGAACACATCGCAGGCTATTGTCCTCATCGAGGATGGATTGTTCGGCTTTGCAAACCTCCTCGCCAAAGCCGTGTCTAAGGCATTCCCGCTGAAGCAGAGCGACGGTGAGGGAGTGCACTTCTCCACAGACCCAACAGATTTGGCTAGGCAGGTCGAGACGAATCCCGAGATTTTTGAGAGGTTCATTGACGTCCTTCTTGCCTATGTCATAGTTGGACACCCTCACGCGGCCAAGCCTTACTTGCCGGAGAGGAACTATTCCTTGCTATCGGACGGGGTCCGTGATGCGATGGAGCTCTTTATTGTCGGGCACGAATACGCGCACTTTATTTTGGGGCACCTGGAATCCAACACCGACGACGGCGGACAGTTTGGGGACGTCGGACCTGAGGAACGTGAGTTATTGCTCAACTGGCAGGCCGAGTTCATGGCCGACGCGCGCGGTCTGGAGTTCATGCTCGACGCAATGCTGCACCGCGGATACGATCTCGCGCTCAGTTACTGGGGAGCCGACTACTTCTTTAGTTGCATTTCTATTGTTGAGCGGGCGGTATCCATCATCAGGACGGGAGAAGTCAGCACAATGGTGAGTTCGACGCACCCGCCCTCTGAGATGAGACGAGAGTCCCTGAGACAGATCATGAAGAACTCCGTGCCGCCCGAGACCTACGGCCCGCCATTAGAACTGGCGGACGGCCTTTGCCTCATCCTAGACAAGTTGTGGGAGAAATGCGTACCCGGGCTTCAAAGCCTTCACAAGCGAGGGACACCTGTAGCCCCAGCGTTCTCCCAATAGCTGGCCACAGTACCTCGGGGATCGGAACCCGCGGAACAACATTCGACCCTTGACCGTCAACTTTCTCGTCCCGGGAACCGATCTATAGACATAGGCCGAAAGCCAGGGGCCAGAGTGGCCGAGGGCACTCGGACACCTGAATGAGCGTCTACTAGTGTGTGCGTCACCGGCATGCCCAGCGAATTACTGGGCGGGTCAGGTACCACAAGGACGAGCCGTCGCTTCCGGGTGACGGCATGGAGGAACACGAAGAACTATGTGGCAGCGCTTTACAGAGCGCGCGAGAAAGGTGGTCTTCTTCGCTCAAGAAGAAGCCCAGAAGTTCGGTGAAGGCTATGTCAGCACTGAACACCTGTTGCTAGGACTGGTGCGGGAAAGCGACTCTGTCGCCGCACGAGTCCTGGAGAGGCTGGGCGTAAGCCTGGCCCGCATCAGGGCCGAGATCGAGAAGCAGTTGCCACGGGGCGAAGCCCGTCAAAGCCAAGACATGACGCTCACACCGCGTGCCAAGCGGGTGATCGACCTGGCCTATGACGAGGCCCGCAACCTGAACAACAACTACATCGGTACCGAGCACCTGCTGCTTGGATTGATCCGAGAAGGGGACGGCCTGGCCGGTCGCGTGCTGGCCAAGCTGGGAGTGGAGTTGGAGAAGGCGCGCCGAGAGGTGATGGCCCTTCAGGACAATGAGACCCAGACCCGAGGAACTTCCTCGCGGTCCAATGGGAACGGCTCCCAGGTCAAAACGCAGACTTTGGACGAATTCGGCCGCGACCTCACTGAGCTCGCCCGCGAGGGCAAGCTCGACCCAGTCGTCGGTCGGCAACAAGAGATCGAGCGGGTGATGCAAATCCTCACTCGCCGAACAAAGAACAATCCGTGCCTCGTGGGAGAGCCCGGTGTCGGAAAGACGGCCATCGCAGAAGGATTGGCCCTCCGCATCGTCAGTGGCGACATCCCAGACCTCCTTAAGAACAAGAGGCTGGTCGCCCTGGACCTCGCCGGACTTGTCGCTGGTACGAAGTACCGCGGCGAGTTCGAGGAACGGATGAAGAAGGTGATGGAGGAGGTGCGACGGGCCGAGGGCCAGGTCATCCTCTTCATTGACGAGCTCCACACCTTAGTGGGAGCCGGTGCCGCTGAGGGCGCCATCGATGCCAGCAACATCATGAAACCTGCGCTGGCGCGGGGCGAGCTTCAGTGCATCGGTGCAACCACACAAGACGAGTTCCGCAAATACATCGAGCGAGACGCCGCCCTCGAGCGACGCTTCCAATCGGTCAAGGTCCGCGAGCCGAACGAAGAAGAGGCCGTCGATATCTTGAAGGGACTCCGCGAACGGTACGAGGCTCACCACGACGTCGAGATCACCGACGACGCCATTAGCAGCGCCGTTTCGCTCAGCCAACGCTATATCTCCGACCGCACCTTGCCCGACAAGGCGATCGACCTGATCGACGAGGCCGCCTCAAGGGTCAGGCTCCAACAGAGCCTGCCGCCTGCGGACGTCCGCGCCGACAAAGTCCGCTTGAACAAGATGCGGGCCGAGCTCGACCATGCCCGACGGCACGATCCCGACGGCGAGGAGACCACCAGGCTTGAAACCGAGGTCGATGAGCTCGAGGACAGCATTGCCAGCCGTGAAGAGGCTTGGTCCGGCGAAGAGAAGCCAAAAGCCGTCGTCGACGAAGACCAGATCGCCTCGATCGTCCAAAGCTGGACGGGCATCCCCGTCACGCGGTTGGTCGAGACCGAGACGCAGAAGCTTCTTCGAATGGAGGAGGACCTCCACCACCGTATCATCGGTCAGACCGACGCGGTGGCTGCCGTCTCCCGCGCCATTCGGCGTGCCCGAAGCGGCCTCAAGGATCCGAAGCGGCCCATCGCCAGCTTCATGTTCCTCGGCCCGACCGGCGTCGGCAAAACCGAGCTGGCCAAGGCGCTCGCCGAGTACCTCTACCAGAAGGAGTCCAACATGGTCCGGATCGACATGTCCGAATACATGGAGCGATTCGCGATCAGCCGGCTCGTCGGCGCGCCCCCCGGATACGTCGGTTACGACGAGGGCGGGCAGCTCACCGAGCAAGTCCGGCGGAACCCCTACTGCGTCGTGCTGCTCGATGAGATTGAGAAGGCCCACCCTGAAGTCTTCAACCTGCTCCTCCAAGTCATGGAAGACGGCCAGTTGACCGACAGCCAGGGACGTACGGTGGACTTCCGCAACACGATCATCATCATGACCAGCAACGTCGGCGTCAAACCGATCGAGCTGGAGAAGGGCCTCGGCTTCCGCGACGTCAAGATGGACGTCAACGATCCGCGCACCTACGAGATGATGAAGACGAAGATGCTGGACGAGATGAAGAAATCGTTCCGTCCAGAGTTTCTCAACCGTGTGGACGAGGTCATCGTGTTCCAGCACCTGACGAGGGACGAAATCTTGGAGATCGCCGAGCTTTACCTGCAGCGCGTCAACAAACAGGCTGCCGACCTCGGGCTCACCATCGAGCTCAGCGAGGCCGTCAAGAACTTGCTCGTGGACAAGGGCTACGATCCAAACCTGGGCGCCCGGCCGCTACGCCGCGCCGTCCAGAGGTACATCGAAGACCCGCTCAGCGAGGAGCTTCTTCTCAACGTCTTCCAGTCTGGGGACACGATCGTCGCCGAGGTCGCCGAGGGCACCGAGGACAAGATCGTCTTCAGCAAGAAGGCGCCCGGCGGAGGCAAAGAAAAGGAAAAGGTCGCGCTCAAGAACTGAGCCGGTCACGAAAGCAGGAAGAGCGGGCCTTGCAGCAATGCACGGCCCGCTCTTATTTGTGCTCTGCAATCGACTGTGACAGGGCCATCAATCGGTGTCCACGTGACCAGGCTCGTCCCACGGCCGATCCGGGTAGGGCCGAGAGCCCTTGTAGATCGAGTACCAATTGATCCGATTCACCCAGTAGAAGTCAGCTCGATCCATTGACGACCAGTCCAAGGACATCGTCTTGTCGTACCAGTACTTGTCGAGGGCGGTCATCTGCGACTTACTCGGATTGCGCTCACCCAAGGGAACGTTGTTTGCCGCTGCGGTGTATGCCGCGAGGTCTGGCGTGTCGGTGAAGCACTCCGTGATTGGTCGCGCGATCGTGTCGAACTTCGTCATTGGCTTGAAACCAAGCATCGTTTCAATGGACTTCAACATGTTCACTTGAGTCATGAATTCGCCGACGACCTGGCCGCGCTTCGTATAGGGTGAGGCGACCAACATGACCGAGCGGTGGCCGTCCACATGGTCCGGCCCGCCTTGGGCGTCGTCCTCGGTGACGAAGATGCACGTGTCCTTCCAGACTGCCGAGTGCGAGACGATATCCACGAGCCGGCCGAGCGCAAGGTCGTTATCGGCCTGCATGGACCGCGGCGTCGGATAAGCGGGATTGGTTCCCTCTCCGTGATCGCTTGGCAAGGACATCACGATCAGGTTCGGCAGCGTGCCCTTCGCCACAAAACTCTTGAACTCTCGCTCAAAAACATCAATGCGGCTCTGGTCGCTCTGGATCAGCGGCCAATAGTGGTAGTCCGGGCAAAGGATCGGTTTCAGCGAGTTGACCCGTGTATGGGCCTTGTACTTGAACATGTTCCGGCCGGATTGGCGGTCGTCCCATGCTTCAAACCAGTCTTTCGGCTGTCGCGGCTCGTAAGTGGCCTGGTCGTCGCCCGCCCATTCGCCGTAGACGCGCACCGACTTCCCTGCCTTCATCGCGGCGTCCCATATACGCCCCGAGCTGTTCAGCGCCATCGCGTCTTCCCCATCGTCGGGGTAGGTGCGCGAGTACCCGACGTAGAAGTGTTCGAGATACTCGTTGGCCATGCTCTGGTCGCACCACTGATGCCCGTCAGCGCTGTTCGTGCCGCTCACATAGGCATTGTCGAACAGGCAGAACGTTCGCGCGATCTTCCTGTGGTTCGGCATGACCGTCTCACCGAGGCTACAGAACGAGGCATCGCCGTCCCCCTCCTTCATGTCACCGAAGACTTCGTCGTAAGTTCGGTTCTCCTTGATCACGTAGATCACGTGCTTAATGGCGCCTTTGTAGACCTTGAGCTTTGGCTCGTAAGCACTCACCTTCGTGTTCCAAGAATTGAGCTCGGCCACCTTTTCGCTGTCCGCCTTCAGGTCGGTGTTCAGATCGACGACGCTCACGGTGCCCTGAAAGTCATGGGCGTTGCGGCGCGTGCCACCGGTCGTCGAGACCCTGACAGAACCGTTGCCCTTGGTGTTGACGACATAGGCAGTCCGCCCGTCTGGTGTGACTTGAATGCCCGTCGGAAAGTAGCCGGCAGGGTGGTATCCCTCGACCTTTCCCGTCTTCATGCTGATGACGCAGACCGCATTGTCTCCGCCGTTGCACGCAAGCAGTTTGTCGCCAACGATCGTCAGCTCGTTTGGCATGGCTCCGAGGATGCTTTTGCCTTGAAAAGTCATGGGCCAAGTCGCGATCATTCTAGCGGGGTTTCGCAAATCGATCACGCTGATCGAATCGCTTTGCGCATTGGCCACATAGGCCCGACTGCCCTTCGTGGCAATGCCCGTAGGATGGATGCCGACCTTGACCGTCTCCCTCGACAAGTTCTCGCCCAGTCCGATGACAGTCACCGTGCCTGTCGCCGCGCTTCCTTCTTTCGTGACCTTGATCTTGAGGTTCGCGCTCTCGTCTTGCAGGTCGGAATCGCCGGGAAGCTCTCCGCCCCAGTTACTAACGATGAGGGAGTCTCCGTCATCAGTCAGCCGACACGTGAAGGGCAGGTTGTCGGTGGCCATGAATCCCATCACCCGCCCGCTGGACAACTCGACCATCTTGACCTTGTTCTCGTTGGCGCAGGTCACGTAGAGCACTCCCCTCTTTTTGTCGACGCACATCCCGCCAGGAACAGGATTCAGCTTTCCACCTGGCTCCTTGAGCTCGATCTTCGCCCCTTTGGTGAGGACGCCATCCTTGTAGTCGAACGATTGCAGGTGACCCGCGTCGGTGCTCACGATGAGGCGCTTTCCGTCATCGACCCAGACGGCACCGTGAAAGCCTGCGCTCGCACCGATGTCGACCGAACTCCCAGGAACGGCTTCCCTTCCTCGCACCAAGAAGACCTTAGACTTAGCCACAACGGCAACCGTCGTGCCATCCGGATGGAGAGCGATGTCGCTCAACCGCTGCCCGAACGAGATCGTCCCCGGCAGCACGCGCTGGCCCGATGAGACAATGAAAGTGCCGTCGGGCTGCGGCCCCATTTTTTGCCGAGCTGGATTGAACGCGGCGATGATTCCAAGTGTCGCAAGGACAAGGGTCGTTCCGATCAGTAGCACGCGACGCATCGGGCTCAAGATACGCCAATCCCGCCCCGTATAGCCAGGATTTCACGAAACCAAAACAGTCGCGCGACTATTCGGCGGGCTCGTAACAATGCACCCAACCCGAGTCGCCATCAGCGAAGTGTTCCTTCTTCCAAATCGGGACGCGTTTCTTGATCTCGTCAATGATGAACTCGCAAGCGGCGAACGCCTCCTTACGATGGGGCGCGGCGACTGCGATCCAGACCGCGGTCTCTCCTACCAACAGCTTCCCTGTGCGGTGCTCTGCCTCAGCCGCGATCAAGCCATACCTCTCAATGGCTTCAGCAAGGAGGTTCTCCCCCTCTTGCACGGCCATGTCGCTGAAGGCCTCGTACTCGATGGCCAGGACACTCTTGCCCATGCTGTTGTCGCGGACTTTTCCTTCGAAGACCACGAAGCCGCCCGCTAGACTGCAGTCCAGATCACGCGGACGAATGGAGACATCGGAAAGGCCGAACACTCCCCTCAGCCTCCCGACACCGGCGGCAAAAAGACCACTACGTCGCCGTCCTTCAACGGTTCTTGGGCCGGCACCCGCACGTTGTTCACGACAAACTGGAGGATCTGCCCGGAAAGTGAGAACCCATGACGCTCCTTCAGCTCTTCGTAAAGGTCGGAAACTGTCCGCGCGTCGCTCACGGCCTGCTCTGAAGACAGCCCTCGCTCATCTCGGAGGAGGGCAAAGTAGCGAACGGATACATTCATGGCACGCTCACCCAAGGCAACATTTGAACGTTCATTAACCCGCCCTTTGGGCGCTCTGGAAAGCCGGCAGGCACGTGCGCCAGGCACGTGGCGCTGAGGAGTCCACCGATCGAGTGAGAGCCGATCGGTACCTCGGGATCGAACTCGACTCCATCGTCAAAAAGGAGGTGGCCGGGAACAAAGCAGTCTCGTTGGATGTCACCGGGGATCGGTGCTCGAGCCTGGGCACCCAGGAATCGGGCTGGCCTCCCTTGGCAACCCAACAGGTAGGGCCATACAAAGACTGAGAACGTCACGAGCGCCGACATGGGATTTCCGGGAAGACAGAATGCGACCTGCCGCCCCTTGTGCGCAAACGCGAAGGGCTTTCCAGGCTTGACGGCAACCTTCTCAAACTCGAAGGCGAAGCCGAGGGCGCAGAGGGCGTCCTTTGCGAAGTCTCTTTCTCCTACCGATGCACCACCGCACGTCAGGAGAGTCTCACAATCCTCCGCTAGCGCCCTCAAGGCAGCCGTCGTGCGGGCAAGGTCGTCATCGACCGTCGCCACTCGGCACTCAAATCCAGCCCGAGCCAACACGCTCCTGAGCGCCCACGAGTTAGACTCATAGAGCTGGCCCGGCAGGAGCTCTTGGCCAAGTTCGACCAGTTCGTTGCCCGTGACTAAGATGCCGACTTTCGGCGTTGACCTGACCTTAAGGTGTTTTCGGCCGAACGAAGCGGCCAAAGACACGACGGTGGGCGTCACCACTCTCCCGCGGAGCGACACGGTCTGCCCTTTGCGAACCTCGGCCCCTTTGAGCCTCACGCCGTCGCCGGCGACGACTTCCGAGGTCAAGGTCAGATCGTGACCCGTCCGCTCCGTGTCTTCGACCATGACCACGCATTGGGTGCCTTCGGGCAAGAGCGATCCCGTACCGACTTGGATGGCTTCGCCTGGGCCGACACTCGCGCTCGGGCTTGCAGACCCGGCGAACTGAGACCCTTTGACCTTCAGGACGGAGCCGGCGGGCAGAGGAGCTGAGAGGGCAAATCCGTCCACGGCCGAATTGTCGAAGAGCGGGATATCGAAAGGAACGGTGAAATCCTCGGCAACCGTCAGGCCCAGGGCGTCGGCCAGATCGACCTCGACGGCAGGCCAAAGCGCGATGCGAGCGTTGATCTTGGCGAGAGCCTCGTCATAAGAGATCAATGCCCGCCTCCTCGGAGAATGTGCCGGGCGTGAAGGAGGTGGGGAAAGAGGGCGTCCACGGCGTCGTTCACCGCGGAGGTCGAGCCTGGCAAGGCAACAACCACGGTTTGGCCCACAATGCCCGCCACGCTACGCGAAAGCATGGCGGTCGGCGTACGGTCTTGCCCGTAGCCCCTCAGTTGCTCTTCGACGCCCGGCAATCGTCGTTCGAGCAGCGGTGAGACCGCCTCCGGAGTAACGTCCCTCGGGCCAAGCCCCGTCCCGCCGGTGAGAAAGACAAAGTCCAACCCTTGGCCAGCCAGGGCACTGACGCTCGCTTGGATCGCGTCTCCCTCGTCGGGTACGACGTCCATAGCGCATGAGCGGCCCCCATGGGCAGCAAGGCCGGACTCGAGGGCCTTCCCGGATTTGTCCTCGAACTTGCCGGCCGAGACCGAGTCCGAAACCACGACGATGCCGAACGTCCAGCCCTCCAGCCTCTCGTAGTTCGATTTCCCGCCGGTCTTTTCGAGCAACCGGATCGAACTGATCTCCAGGTCGTCATCGATCATCTTGAGGATGTCGTACAGGTTAAGGGCGGCTGCTGCCGCTCCTGCCAGCGCCTCCATCTCAACACCGGTCTTGTAGATCGTCTTGACCCTCACGTCGACTGTGATCTGGCTTTCGGCCAGTTCAAACGAGACGTCGACATGCTCGACCGGTAGGGGATGGCAGTAAGGAATGAGTTGAGGCGCGTTCTTGACCGCCATGACGGCGGCTACTTTGGCGACGGGGAGGGGGTCTCCTTTGGGCACTCTGCCTTCACGAATAGCAAGGATGGAGCCGGGCGACACGGTGACAACGGCCCGAGCGTGGGCTGTGCGAAGGGTCGTCACCTTGGCCGAGACGTCCCTCATCCGCCGATCTGCACCATCGCTTTGTCGTCGCTGCCGATCCACTTCTCCATGGATGGATGCCCTGCCCACTTGCCTTGCAGGCCAACGTGGATCGATTCAGCCAAATCTTCGTCGGACGCTCCCGCCCTCATCGCGTCTCGGAGGCTCTCCTTCGCGGCCAAAAAGAGGCAAGTTTTCAGCCTGCCTTCCGCCGTCAACCGCACCCGGTTACAAGTGCGGCAGAAGTCGTCCGTGACGGAGGTTACAAAGCCGACAGTCCCGCCACTATCCCCGATCGCAAACTCCTTGGCAACGGCGCTCGGTTCTGTCTCAATCGGCAGGAGGTCTCTTCTCTCTGCGATGCGCCGCTTCATCTCCGCATACGGCAACACGTGGTCGCGGTTCCAACCGTTGCCGAGGAACGGCATGAACTCGATGAAGCGAACATGACTTTGGGTGGCGGCGGCGTAGTCGACGAAGTCGATGATTTCGTCGTCGTTGACTCCATTGATCACCACCACGTTGACCTTCAGAGTCTCGAACCCAGCTTGGCGCGCGGCCGCAAGGCCCTCAAGCACCGGCTCGATCTTCGCGCCCCGTGTGATCTCGGAGAATCGCTCGGGCCGCAACGAGTCCATGCTGACGTTGAGCCCGTCCAGTCCTGCTCCCCGATACTCCCCCGCCCTTGCCGCAAGCGTGGATCCATTGGTCGTCATGTGGAGCGACTTGATCCCGGGCACGCCCTTGATGTCTCGGATGAGGTCGGTCAAACCCTTTCGCACCGTCGGCTCTCCACCAGTCAAGCGCACCTTGTCGATGCCCAGCCTGGCGAACACCTTGACGAGTCGCACAACTTCCTCTAGGGTCAAGACCTCGGAGCGCGGAATCCACTCCATCTCCACCGTCGGCATGCAATAGACGCAGCGAAAGTTGCAACGGTCGGTCAACGACACGCGCAAATAAGTGTGCCTTCGGCCGAACTTGTCCTCTAACGGCCGCCAGACCTGCGTGTCTGAATTCACTTTCGTCAGGATATCCAACTCCTTCTCGTTCATCTGAGGCTTAGGTCAAACGCGCTGACACGGCTGCGAACTCCTCTGGCGTCCTTACCGGGACACAAGCCTCCGGATCAATGCCGGCCTCCTCCAACGCTGAGGCCTCGACCCGCTCTACCCAGAGCGTATCGGTCCAAGACAGGAGGCTATGGCGTTCTTCGGCGACCACCGTTTGGATCATCGAGAAGGCCTCTGACCGGTAGAGAGCGCAAAGGGGCATGGAGCCGCCGTTCACGAACGGGACGACCGCATTTGCGCTTGCGTCGGCCAGGATGCGTTGTTCGAGGAACGTCACGATCCCGGGATCGAACAGAGGCATGTCACAAGCAGCGACAAAGACGAGCCGAGCCAGCGGGTGGAACTGGGCAAGCGCGCTCAGGGTTCCTTCGCACCCCTCGTCGCTCAAGAACGAGCAACCTTGGACAGCGCGCTTTCCGATGACTGTCACCCTCTCGACAACGGTGGCCAGCAGTCTCGCCATCCGCTCGGCAAGCGGTTCACCACCGACAATATAGTCGCAGCCGTGAAACGACATCCGGCTGACCCGGCCCCCGGTCAGCAACACGGCCTCGAGTCTCATATCTCATTGTCCCTCGGATATGGCGCTGACGCCAAACGAGGACTAGACGACGCTGCGGCGCCGACGACGATGACCAGCACGCCCGTGATCCGTGTCGAGCCGGACTTTCACGTGCTCGACCAGGGCCTCAGCGCTGGTTCGCGCACCTTCTAGCTTGAGCCTTTCAAATTCAGCGGCCGACTTCATGCCGCAACCGCGGCCAAGTTCAGTCGCGATTTGCACCTCGTCCCCGAAGAGGGCGAAGCCGTGTTCTTGCACCATCAGCATTGCTGCCCCGTAGAGTCTGGCCGCGTCGCTGCCTTCTCGCAGCGCCAGGCAAACGGCTCCAAGTGCCAAGAGATTCGAGGTGAGGTTACGCGGCTCTCCACTGGCTGCTTCGATCTCTGTAGCCTCGAGCAGCAGGGCGGCGGCTGCCCTCGACTCGCCCGCGACGTGGATGCACCAGGCCATGTTCGCCAAAGTTCGGGCGACAGACAGTTCGTCTCCCTCACGATCCGACATGTCGCGGACCTTGTCGAAGGTACCGAGCGCTTCGTCGAAGCTGCCAAGGTGCGCCGCCACTCGTGCCATGCCCTCTAGGCACGCCGCGCGCAGGCGGACATCGCCACCACGAACCGCCAACTTCAACCCTTCGGCATAGTGCCTCTTGGACACCTCGTACTGGCCCCCGGTTTCCAACAATCCAGCGACGTTGAGGTGGATCCGGCCCGTCAACAACGGATCAACGCCTGGATCGCAATGATCCAAAGCACGTTGATAGACCTCGGTGGCCAGGGCGTCCTCGCCCAATGCCCGGTAAGCAACACCAAGACCATTCAGGGCGATCGCACTCAAGGTCGGCTCCTTGGCTTTCTTCGCGACCTTCGCCGCCCGCTGGCTCCAATCTGCCTGTGCCCGGTAGTCGCCCACGTAGCAACGGAGGCTTGCAGCGCAGTTAAGAGCCCGGACCGTATCGTTCGCGCTCGCACCGGCCACCTCCAGGTTGCAAACAGCCTCGATCGGCGGGAGCCAGGCATCCCACGGGCCCCGTCGTTCCAGGTAGTGCTTGAGCAAGCCTGCCAGGCGCAAGGCGAGTCCGGACACTCCGGAGGAGGCTTCTGCCCGGTCGAGGACCGCATGCAGGTTCGCGGATTCGACGCCAATCTCGGCCATGTGGCTGGCGATCTGGTCGGTCGACGTCAACTTTCCGAGCCATCGTGTGAAGTGATCGGCATGCCGAACGGCAAGGTCGGCCGCCTGGTCCGGCCCCAGCTTTCCAAAAGCAAACTCCTGGACCGTGTTGAGGAGCGAGTAGCGCTGCCCCTCGTCGGTCGGCTCAAGGTCGACCAGGTGCAGTTCGACCAGCCTCGTCAGGGTTGTTGCGATCTCGGGCAGCCCCGTGACATCGAGGAGTGCTTCCTCCTGGAACCCGCCTCTGAACACGCTCGCTGCTGAGAGGACGTGCCTTTCCTCAAGATCCAGAACTTGAAAAGTCCAGTCCAAGGCGGCTGCCAGCGACCCATGGCGCACAGAAAGGGCGCTGCCTCGCCTGGCGAGGAAGGTCGCCTGCTCGCAGACCTTGCCAAGCATGACCGCGGGCGAGGCGACGCCGATCCGCCCTGCGGCAAGGTTGAGGGCTAGCGGCAACCCGTCCAGGCGGCGGCAGAGTTCTGCGACCGCGCGGACGTTGCCGCCCGTCAGGTGAAAGTCGGGTTGGACTCTGCGGCACGAATCGACGAACAGCTGAACCGATTCACTGGCGCTCGCCTCGGCCACGCTACAACCTTCCGTCGGTACCGGCAGAGGTCGGATGGGCAACGAGCGTGCCCCTTCGAACAGTACGGCCTCTCGTGAGGAGACCATGACCCGGCACTCAGGTGCGCTTTCGTGCAGGTCAGTCAACAGGGCATAGACTGATCTTGGGTCGGCCTCGGCTGCATCGACGAAGATCAGCGACGGCTCTCCAGCGAGAACAGCAACGGCAGCGTCCCGCTCTGAACGGCCCGGCTCGGGCGCCACATCCAGGTTCCTGCACAAGCGCGACCACAGACTTCCCTCGTACTCTGAGTCCTCACAGGACGCCATGGTCGTTCTGCCCTCGAATTCCGCCCGAAGGTTCCAACACACCTCAAGCCCGAGCCGTGTCTTTCCGACCCCAGCGGGGCCAGCAAGGCAAACGATCCGCTCTTGCTCGGTGCCCGATGGGGAGAGCCATGCGCCTAACTGGCGCACTTGGTCTTGTCGTCCAAAGAAGCCTCCGAGACCGTTGCGCGGCCGGAGCCGCCACTCTAGCTTCGGCTCCGCATCAGGAATGTGGACAACTGCATGAGTGCTGGCTGGCTTGGGCCCCTCATCCTTCCGAGCCAAGGGCTCGGGCAGCTTTTCGAGAGCCTCTACCGCAGCCGTCGACGGATACACCCCGAGTTCCTCCTGCAAGAGAGTCTCAAGGCGCTCGAACTGCCGAATCGCTTCCGCGGTCTCACCACCTTTGGCCAAAGCCCGCATGACCGCAATGTTCAGGTCTTCGCGCAAAGGGAAATGAGCCAGCGCACGCTTGCCGATGAGGACGCCTTCCTTTGGCCGACCCTCGTCACAGAGCCCGTCCACCAAGCAAACCGTGGCCTGCGCGTATTCCTCCTCGAGCCGAATGCGCTGTGGCACCACCCACTCGTCGTCCCTGTCTGGCAGAAGCGGGCTGTGCGCCAAGTCGACGGCCGACCGAAGGTGGGCGAGCCGCTCCGGCCCCTCGGCCGATTTACGAGCATGCTCGATGGCTGCTTCGAAACAACGGACGTCAGAGTCGACGAACTGGGGATTGACCCATAAACTTAACCTGTCTGAGCCCACAACGCTTCCTTCACTTCCAGTCGGCTCCAAGATCCGACGAAGTTCGTAGAGGCTTTGAGAAAGGTTCTTCTTAGCCGTGCCGGGGTCTGCTTCAGGCCAAAGCATGCAGGCCAAGAGGTCTCGCTCGTGCGAGCGTTGGGCAAAGAACGCGAGGTAGGCAAGGAGCTTCCCCACCTTTTGGTAACGGAGCGTCTGGCGTGAACCGTCGGGCGCACGCAGACGGAGCTGGCCGAAGAGCTCCACCCTCCATAGCGATCGGCCATGCACAAGCTCCCGTCCGTATGAAGCTGTCTCATAAACGGGATTTTGCACCGGTCACAAACTCTACCACGAAGATTTCTCCGTAACTCTGATAGTCGGCTGATATTTGGCCCGGATCATGCCTTTGTGTGAGGGAAAAAATGTTTTACACGCAGAAACACTGGGTTCGGGGCCTGGTTCTGTGCGCGTTGCTCGCCACCGGCTTCGCGGCGTACGGGAATCCTGCTCTGGCCACGAAATCGGTTCCGTTGCCGTCCACTCCAGCCATGGTCTCGTCCAGCTTCGACGCGGATTGGTCGGTCATCCACGACTTCATCCAAGCCCACTCGATCATGCCGAGCACACTCGTCGAAGTTCAGCTGAAGACTGAGACTTACCTTGGCATCTGCACCTGGGTGTGCATCGGGCCCGGAGTAGGTTGGCCCGCCAACAATGCGACCGCCATCGGCGTGATCACCTTCGACTCTGAAGACAGTGCTCGCAAAGCAGCGGAAATGATCACGAACTTGGCCAACCGTTAGGCCACAACGACTTGTCCTTAGGTCGGGACAAGCGAGGGAGATTCGGGCTCGTTTTAGACTGCGCGGGCCCGGTCTCCTCTCGTATCATTGACCGTAGCGGTTTTGATACCGGTCGAACCATTTCGCCGCCTCTCCCGGCGAAAGTTCGACCACTTTGCCAATGCCCATGGCGACCGCGACCGTCTTCGCAACGTCCTCCACCACCACGGCTGCCTTCAGGGCGTCCTTGACCGTCTTGCCCCAGGTGAAGACACCGTGGTTGCCGAGCAGGATGGCTGGCGCGTCCGTCTTGTGCTTCAAGATGGCCTCCCCGATGTGTTCGCCCTCGTTGTCGACATAAGGCGTGCAGGGCACCTCTCCACCGAACACGTCCGCCATGGCAGTCAGAACGAGGGGGATCGGTTTGAGACAAGCCGCGAAGGCCGTCGCGTACGTGCTGTGGGTATGGACAATCGCAAATATGTCAGGGATGTTCCGGTAGAGATAGAGGTGGTGGGGCAAGTCGACGCTGGGTTTCAGTGACCCTGTTGGGACAGTGCCGTCGGCAAGGCTGGCCCTGACGATATCGGTTAGATTGAGGAGCTCGTAATTGATCCCGCTCGGCTTGATGTAAACGAACTCCCTCACATCGTCTAAAGCACTGACGTTTCCGGATTGGGCGGTGACAAGCCCCCTCGACAGAAGCAAACGGTTCGCTTCACAAACGAGCCCTCGGAGGGTGGCGTCAGCGAGCGCGGGAGACTGGCCGGTTTCCTGTTCATGCTGCAAGATGTCCTGGCACAGGTCGATGCAATCGCTACAGACGGCCCCCTGCAGACCCACGATGAGCTTCGGGACACGCTCCTTGTCCTTGCCGCACAAGGAGCACTGGTCTCGCCGCGTCATCACGCTCCTTTCCTCGATTCGTCGCGAACCTTGATCAGTTCCTTCATCACCCCTCCGAGCCGCAGCTCACGGTTTGTCCCGAATGCGTCGTGGAGCTGAGTGTAGAGACCGTAGAGCCGATCGTAGGTCGCCCGGGCGCGCCCCTCGGGCGCATAGACTGTGTCCTTCGCGCCGGTCATTGCTCCGACCGCTTGGAGCACGCTACCATGAGCACCACCCGCGACCGATCCCATGATCGCAGCCCCGAGCGCGCAAGTCTGCCCCGACCGGCTCAGCTTCATCGGACGCCCGCAGACGTCTGCATAGATCTGCATCGTGAGCGGGCTCTTCTCGGCAATTCCTCCGCACACGACGACCTCGTCGATGGTCACGCCGAACTCTTCGATCCTCTCAATGATCTTCCGCGCCCCAAAGGCGGTCGCCTCGATCAGAGCACGATAAATGTGGGCTTCGGTCGTGTGCAGCGTCTGGCCGACCAAGAGCCCGGTCAAGAGCGGATCCACCAAGACCGTACGGTTCCCGTTGTTCCAGTCAAGAGCGAGGAGTCCCGATTCCCCAGGAAGAAGTTGCGAGGCTTCGTCAGCGAGTTCTTGGTGCCCCTTGGTCTCCAACTTACCCACGCACCAATTGAAGAGGTCGCCCACTGCCGATTGACCCGCTTCGATCCCCATCATTCCTGGAATGACAGAGCCTGGCACGATGCCACAGACCCCCGGGATGTCGGGCGTGCTCTCGTCGCCGACCATGATGTCGCACGTACTCGTGCCCATGATCTTCACGAGTGTCCCTGGCTTGACCCCACTCCCGACGGCGCCAAGGTGGGCGTCCATGGCCCCGACCGACACAGCTAAGCCAGATGGCAAACCCACCTTTGACGCAATTTCGGCGTCCAGTCCGCCCGCCCTGTCCCCAGCGACGCGGGTCGCCGAATAGAGCCGGTCCCGTAAGTCGCCTAGCCGCGGATCGAGCGCGCTCAAGAAATCGACCGAAGGCAGTCCTCCCCACGACTCGTGGAACATGGCCTTGTGCCCCGCGGCGCAAACGCCGCGCAGGATCGACCTGGCGTCGGGCACGCCGCACAACCATGCCGGAATGCAGTCCTGCGCCTCGACCCATGAATCAGCGGCGGCGAACACCTCGGGGGCCACGCGTGCGCAATGGAGGATTTTCGACCAAAACCATTCGGAGGAGTAAGTGCCGCCACACTTCGACGTGTAAGGCTCGCCGCGCGCGTTGGCGAGTTCCGTGATCTCGGCCGCCTCGGCGTGGGCGGTGTGGTCCTTCCACAACCAAGCCATCGCGTCCGGATTGCCCTGGAAGCGCTCGTCGAACGCCAGAGGAACCCCCCGCTGGTCGACAGGCATGGGGGTCGAGCCCGTCGTGTCCACGCCAAGGCCGACGATTTGGCCCGGGTCGATACCTGCCTCCTTTAAGGCCACGGGCACGCACTCGAAAAACCCCTTCAGATAATCGCGGGGATCTTGCCGTGCGAGGTTTGGATCGTTCGGGTCGGTCAGGACGCCCTGGTCACCTGTCGAATACTCGGCGACGGCCGTGCCGAGCTCAGACCCGTCACTGACGTCGACAACCAAGGCGCGCACACTGTTCGTCCCATAGTCCACTCCAAGCGCATATTGAGACATCGAAGGCACCAGTATCCCGAATTTCATGGCTTCGTGATAACCTCGCAGCAAGATGATCTGCGCCCTCCTCGCCCTGGCCCAGGCCAAGACCGCCGTCTTGACGGTTCACTGTGACCAGCCGACCGTCCAAGTGAGCCCGACCCTCTACGGCATCTTCTTCGAGGAGATCAACTGCGCCGGCGACGGCGGGCTCTGGTCCGAAATGGTCAGGAACCCGCACTTTGCCGAGAGCAACAAACCCGAATTCTGGGAGCCCGTCGCAGGAGCCAAACTGACCCTTGAGAAAGGGGCCCTTCGCGTTGACGGCGAAGGGGTCGCGAACACCGGCTTCTTCGGAATGAGCTTTGAAAAGGGAAAGGTCTATCGGGCCTCGATCAACGCCGATGCTGGGATGGGAAACGTTGACGTGTCGCTCGTTGACTCGAGTGGGCGAGAAATCGGGTCTGCGAGGACGGACAGACACTCCGAACACCACTACACCTCCTACATCAAGCCGAGCGAGAGCTCGGACAAAGGCAAGCTGTTGATCAAGGCAAAGGGAGTGCCTTCCTTCCGACTGCTGTCCGCTTCGCTTTCACCCATGATCACGTGGAAGATGACGGGCCTGCGCCGCGACCTCGCAGGCATGCTCGACGGGCTGAAGCCCGCCTTCGTCCGGTTTCCCGGAGGCTGCTGGGTCGAGGGCGACACCATGGCGACGTCGTATCGGTGGAAGCAGACCATCGGGCCGGTCGCGAACCGCGCCACGGTGCCGAACCTGTGGGGATACAAATCTGGCAACGGTCTTGGCTTCTTTGAGTATCTTCAGCTGTGCGAGAACTTGAAGGCGGAGCCCCTGTTCGTCATCAACTGCGGGATGTCGCACAAAGAGAACATTAGGCTCGACAAGATGGACGAGTTCGTCCAGGACGCCCTCGATGCCCTGGAGTACGCGAACGGACCGGTGACGACGAGATGGGGCCAGGAGCGTGCGAAGCGTGGACATCCCAAGCCGTTCGGCCTGAAGTACATGGAGATCGGCAACGAGAACGGCGGCCGCGCTTATGCCGAGAGGTATCCGCTGTTCGTCAAGGCGATCAAGGCGCGTTACCCGGAGGTCACATTGGTGGCCAACGTCTGGGGCGGCATCCCGGACACAGCAAAGGTCGAGGTGGTCGACGAGCACTATTACAGTTCGCCGAGTTTCTTCTATCAGAACGCCAACCGCTATGACACCTATGACCGGCGCGGCCCCAAGGTCTACGTCGGCGAGTACGCGGTGACCGAAGGCTGCGGCACCGGGAACATGGCTGCGGCGCTCGGCGAGGCCGCCTTTATGACGGGAATGGAGCGCAACTCCGACGTCGTCGTCATGGCCAGCTACGCACCGCTCTTCGCCAATGTTCGGGCCAAGGCGTGGAACCCCGACCTCATCAATTTCGATGGCAAGTCCGTGTACGGCACACCCTCCTACTATGTCCAGCAGATGTTCTCGCTCAACCGCCCTGACCACGTGGTGAGGTCCGAGCTACAGGGTGCCGAGCCGAAAACGACGCCCTTCCCCGCTGGCGGAGTTGGAGTCGGCACGTGGGCGACCACGGCCGAGTTCTCAGACCTCAGCGTCACGGAGAATGGATCGGTCAGTCTCCAGAGCAAGGCCGGCGAAGGGCTTCGGACGGAAACGGGTTCGTTCGAGGCAAAAGAGGGTGTCTTGGCCCAAACCACGATGGCGACTCCGTCCCGCGCCTGGCTTGGCGGGCCGGTGGCCCATTACGGCACCTTCACGCTTCGGGCCAGGAAGACCGGCGGCAATGAAGGCTTCCTCATCACGGTCGGCCGCAAGGACTCCAAGAACTACCTTTGGATCAATTTGGGCGGCTGGGGCAACACGCAGCACGGAGTCGAGCTCTGCGTGAACGGCGGCAAGACAATCCTCAAGCAGGTACCGGGCAGCATCGAGACCGGTCGTTGGTATGACATCACAGTCGATTACCGACCCGACCATGTCTCGTGCTGGCTTGATCGAAAGCCCGTGCTGGACGTTCATGCACCGGCCCAGAACGACCTGTTCTGTGCCGCCGGCACAAGGAGAGACGGTGAGACGATCGTCAAGATTGTCTACTCGGGCGACTCGCCTCGGCCCTTCGACGTCGCCCTCGACGGTTTCGGGGGCAAGGACCAGACCGCGACGCGGACCACCCTCTCGGCACCCGACCTGGCCACTGAGAACAGCCTCGCCGAGCCCAAGAAAGTAGCTCCAAAGGTTGGGAGTGTTCGAGTTCGAAAGGGGCATATCGCGCTGCTGCTTCCCGCCCAGTCCGTCACGGTTTTGAGCATTCCTGCCGGAGGTGCATGATAGAGTTCTGCTCACCAAAACGAGGAATGGTGCGGGAATGCCCGAAACGCTCGCCATGGACGCCCGAGCCCGCAGTTCGACCGTGACCTTGCCGCGGCCATGGCTGGACGACCTCGTCCGCTACTTCTACGCCAAGCTCGGAAGCTACGAGGACGCGCAAGACGCAGCGATCGAAGCTTGGCACCAAGGCACGGCGAAAGCCGCCAAGGTCATGGGCTCGGCGAACCCAAAGGCGTACTTTTTCGGCATGGCTCGGCGTGTTGCCGCCGACCACTTGCGAAAGATGGCGAGGAACAAGCGCGAACCCTGGGCAACCGGTTCGACCGCTGCCGCCCCCACTGAGGACGCGGCAATGGTTGACGAAGTGCTAAGGGGGTTGAGTGACGACCACCGGGAGGCGCTGGTCCTCGCGTACGTCCACGGATTTAATCATGTGGAGATCGCGCAGATCACCCGCCGCTCGCCTGCGGCCGTGAACAGCCTGCTCCAGCGTGCCCGTGAGGCGTTCCGCACCCAAGGCTCCCACATCGTGGAGGATCGATGAACGACGAACAGGTCAAGACCGCATTGCAAGAGCGATTTCGAACCTTGAGGTTCGAAGGCGAGGTCACGCCGGGTCGCATGAAGCGAAAAGGCTGGCTGTTGCCGACCGTCGCTGTTGGCGGTTTGGCTCTGCCGGCCATCGCCGGAGCCCTCCTGTTTTTCTCGCCCGGGTGCACCTATGAGCGTGCGATCCGGGCCTTGGAGGACGCGCCGGAATTCACGATGGAAATGACGGTCGACCGCTTTGGGAGCACCCCCTACAAGGTGACCTACGAGGATTCGGGGACCTGGCATCGTCGCACGTTTGGTCGACCCATTGGAGGGGGCGTCATGGTCTGGAACGGAGACCGTTGCTCTGCTTACACTTTGGACGGCTCCTTCTGTGTGGTCGACGACCTCGAGAGAACTCAGGTGGGAGGAGACTCCATGAATCCGCTCCCAGGGGAGAAAACGATCGACTACGTGATGAGGTCGGTCTGGTTGACCACCTTCCCGTTGACTCCCGGGTCGGAAAAGCCCGTCTCTCGCTACACGGCAACTGATGAGCAGGGCCGAAGCTGTGAGGTTCTGAGCTTCCTTGACGACGAGGGCTACATACGGGACTTCTCAGGCGCGACTTATCGAAACGTGCGTGCGGCCGAGCTGTGGTTGGAACCTGGGACAGGGCGACCGATCCGGTTCGACGTTCACGAGCCGGGGCAAGCAGCAGGCTTGAGGTCCACACGAACAGCGAGGATCAGCTATGGCCATATTGCGCCCTTCAACCTGACCTCAGGGCTTGCCGCCGGTGCGAGGGTAGTCGACCTGCCTGCGCTGCGCAGCAGCGTTTGGAAGCAGTGGGAGGCCCAAAACCGGCGTGAAGAACTGGACGGGAGCCGGGTCTACGACGTCTACCGCTCTCCAAAGGGTTGGGCGCTGATCCTCACTGACAAGGTTTTCAACGACGAGCTACTGATCGAGGACGCACAAGGACGACCCTGGTCTGCGATCACCGTCAGCAACTTCACGAAGATGCCGGAGAAAGTCTCGGTCCTTCTCGCCACGCCCGTAGAGCCCGGCGACCTGTCTGCGACGACATTGACCTTGCGGGCCGACAGGAACTCAACTCCGCACAAACTCGCCATTCCCGCCGCTTCGGCAACACCGCCGACGTGGCTCGCCCTCGCCCTTCACCCTTTCAGGTTGTACAAGCTGACCCTGCAGCCGCCGCTTTCAAGCGCCAACTACTATCGCTCTGTGAGGGACTGGAAGAACGAGATCAAGTGGCTGGAGCGAACATTGGACATCTACGACGAGTACAAGGAGCGGCCAAGAGGTGTCGAGATGCGCCTCAGCATGGCGAAAGACCTCCTCTCAGGAAAGCGGGAGCCTCCACCCTTCAAAGACGAGACGCGCCCCGGAGCAGGGCTCTTCGCCCCCCAGTGACTTAGCGGACAAAGTGGATCTTGGGATCGCCGAGGTCGTCGAGCAGCATCACGCTGACGATCGGCATCGGTCGCTCCTTAGCGATCTCGCGGGCCTCATCGAACGTGACCTCGATACAAGCCATACCGGAGAGATCGATCCATTCGGCGAACCGAAAGGCCGACTCCTCCGTGCTGAAGCAGGCGAGGCCGTGGACGCCCTGGTGGCAATAGCAGCCAAACTTGCCCGACGGAGGGTGCTTCAGCAAGAAGACATCCTCGGGGAAATCCTCGGCGATTTCTAGGAACGGGCAAACGAGCGTCTGAGACATGGCTCTGAAACGATTTATCGGGCAAAAGTGACGGGCTTTTCAGGGTGTCCGCCCCCCCAAAAACACCGTTTGTCTGTTCGACGCCGGACCGACCTCGGTTGTTCGGCGTCCGGAAAATATGGAACCACCCATACGGCGAGGAAGTCAAACCCAAGGATCGGTGTCTGACAGCCGTGCCGTCCCCTCACTATGGGGAGCTAGGTGGAGGAGCTTATGGAAGATTCGGGCGCTCTCTTAAAGGACGAGCCACAGGTCGACACTCTTTACGACCCTCGTTTGCTGGACTTTGTCCCATCGAAGGTCGCTTTGGGAAACCGCATCCTGCCGATCGGCTGGAGCGCGGGCACGCTTGTCTGCATGGCAGAAGAGCCAGACGACCCTTACCTTCAGTCACGTGTCAAGTTCCAACTTCAGCGTGACGTGCGGCTGATCCCGGCGCGGGCCGGCTTCCGCGAGGCGCTCCACGAAGCGTACGGTGGAGACCCCTGCCCCGAAACCGAGGACCTTGTTTCCGCTGTCACACAGCGACGCGAGGTCAACCTGACAAATCGAACCAGGCAAGGCCACCGTCCGTGGAACGCTTCACCGAAGGTCGTGGCCGTCACCAGCGGCAAAGGCGGCGTCGGCAAGACGACCTTGACCGCCAACCTTGGTATCGCTTTGACCCAGATGGGCCTGCAGGTGGGAGTAGTGGACTGCGACTTCGGCCTTTCGAACATGCACGTCATGCTCGGGATGCGGCCGGTCCACCGGCTGCCCGATGTCTTGCAAGGGCGGGTCGCACTCACCGGATCGTTCGAGTCGGGCCCCGGCCAGCTCCAGGTTTTGGCAGGAGCCACCGGATCGTCCGAACTTGCCGAGCTTTCTTACGACCACCTGGAGAAGGGTGGATTGACGACCCAAGCGCTGAAAGGACTGTTCGACATCACGTTCCTTGACACGGGTGCTGGAATCCAGCAGTCCGTGCTCTCCATGCTCACGAACGCGGACGAGGTGCTCCTCGTGGTCACCCCCGACCCACCGAGTGTGCAGGACGCCTACGTTACGCTGCGTGTCCTGCTTGAGCAGAAGCCGACCGCGCGTGTCGGGTTCATCGTGAACGAGGCGCGGGACGCCGCCCAAGCCAAGGACGTCGCCGCGAAGTTCCAGACTTTCGCCTCGCTGCACTTGGGCTGCCAGCTCCGATACCTCGGCGCCATTAGCTTCGATCGTGCGGTGGAGAACGCCACGCGGTCGCGGTTGCCTCTGGTTCTGGGCTCTCCGCGCAGTCGGGCCGCTCGCGACATCCACGCCGTAGCGGAAAGGTTTGCAGGGCTCCCCTCCGAGGGACAAAACTTCTTTGAAAGAATGGTCGCTCGGCTGAGCTGGGACTGACCTCAGCGCCGGAAGAAGCGCTTGTTGACCACAGTCCCTGGAACCTTCGTGCCGCGGACATCCACTTCGCAAGGCGTGTCCACTTTGATGGCCGCGTCGAGGAAGGCAAAGGCGATGCCGCAATCGAGGAGCGGCGAATAGACACCGGACGACACTTCGCCGGCTCGATTGCCGTCGACAAAGACCTCCATTTCGGGCATCGGCAGGCGCTTACCCTCCAAGCGGACTCCATGCAGCTTGGTCGGGGTGCCGTTCGCCCTTGCCGCGTTGATGATCTCGGAGCCCAAGAAGGACTTCGTCTTGGAGACGACCCAGCCGAGCCCGGCCGCGATCGGAGAAAGGGTGTCGTTCAGTTCGTGGCCGTAAAGCGGAAGGCCCGCCTCGACGCGCAGAGTGTCCCGCGCGCCCAGTCCGCAAGGTTCCACTCCCGCCTCAAGCAAGGCTTGCCAGAGCTGGGAGGCCCGGTCTTGAGGACACTGGAGCTCATAACCGTCCTCGCCCGTATATCCAGACCGTGCCGCGAAGCAAGGCACACCGGCGACGTCCACATCGAGAGTCCCGAAGAAGCCGGTGGACTCGATCACGTTCGGCACGTTCGTCAGGCTGGCGATTATCCTGCTTGCAGAAGGGCCCTGCACAGCGATCATGGCCGTTTCAGCGGAGTAATCCCGGAGTTCGACGCCCGCCGTGTCGAGGGAGCGGAAATGGGCGACGTCCTTCTCGTGGTTGGCCGCGTTCACGACCATTTTGTAGTCGCCATCCGAGATCCGGTACACGATGATGTCGTCGACGCAGCCTCCTTGACCGTTCGGCAGGAGAGAGTATTGCCCCTCGCCGTCGGCCAACTTTGAGACGTCGTTCGTCGTCGCCCATTCCAAGTACTCGAAGACCCGCGGCCCCGTGAACGATAGGCGGGCCATATGACTGACGTCGAACATTCCCGCCCGCTCTCGAACTGCCTTGGATTCGGCGATGATGCCCTTGTACTGGACGGGCAGCATTGTGCCGGCAAACTCCACCATCCTGCCGCCGAGCGCGACGTGGTCGTCGTAAAGCGGTGTGGTCTTGGCGGCAGTAGCGGGGGTCATGGTCAGAGTATAGCTTTTGGCTCCCGGCAAGAAGGCTGGCTTAAGGCTAGCTACAGATTGAGCACAGTTTGACTACAGACTTTTGATAGGGAGACCAAGAATGTTGACCGAGAGCGTCCCGAACACCGCAATGGTGTGAGGGAGGACAGCCAGGGGAGAGGCCGAACAAGTTCAAATGAACTCACTCTTGACCGTGTCGACGGGCATTGTTTTCAAGCTTTGGGACGTCGCCAACCCCCTCGCAGCTCCTTTGTTAATAGTAGACATATGTATACTATTTGGAGAAGACTATGAGAACGAAAACACTGCTTCGGGAGGCCGATGTGCTCCTGGCACGGGTCGGGCGAGACCCCCTTGCACCACACTACTCTGAGGATTCCTTTCGCCGCAAGATCGAGGAGTCGAACAGGAGGGCACTGCTCCTCCCGCTTCCGTATGGGGGCAAAGAATGGAACTACTTGCTACAACGAGAGTGGGCGGAAGTGATCGAAGCCGCGCAATTGACCGAGCGCCAGCTCCAGGTCTTGGCCCTCCGGCTCGAAGGATTGACTTTCGAGGAGATCGGACTTCGCTGGGGCCACTCCAAGCAGGGCGCGCAGAACATCTTCTTCCAAGGCGCGAAGAAACTCGTCAGAGCTTGGATGGAGTACCCCTACCGGGGGCTGGCTTCGGTGTTTCGCGAAGAAGTCCGGCGCGGGCGTTGACAGTCCTGGCAAGAACGCCAGTCTGAACTCTTAGAGGCTTCCTCTCCGTCTACATTTCGTACCTGCGCGGGTACAATCGCTTGAACGCCCTAGGCTCTCTTTATGGTTTCGTGTCGTAACTGTGGCAACCTTAATGGTCTAAGCAGCCGCTTCTGTTCTAAGTGCGGCTGGGCTGTGCCCGAGGATCAAGTGGTGGAACAAGTCCACCAGGTCGGGCAGCGCCTAGCCGATGGTCAACGGCTTTTCGGAGAAGGAAAGATCACCGAAGCGCTCGCTATGGCCGAGCAGTTGGCGCACGACGACCCGGACAACATCGCCGTCATGGCCCTGAAGGGCGATTGCTTGGAAAGGCAGGGCGACATCGATGGTGCCCTGTTCTGCTACGAGAACATCGTGACCCTCAGGCCAGACTCGCCCCTTGACCGTATCCGTGTCGCCCAGTTGCGCCGGATGGTTCAAGCGGCGCCCTTCATTCCTGATTCTAAGCCCGATCGCAGGAACTCTGTCTTTGCCGCGGTCGCCGCTTTTGTCCTCTTGACCTCGGCGCTTTCCGCGGTGGTCTTGGCGAACAAGAAGGAGACGACTGTCGGGCCGGGCGAAAAGGTCGCCATGGCCGAGCCCGACCGCGCGAAGCCGTTCGTGTCTCCGGCGCCGGTACCCTCGCAGGGCGACGCCGCTGCCAAAACCGGGAACTCGTCGCCAGACGTCCAGCAACCCGAGGCGGGCAATGAAAGCCAAGAGGGAGCAAAATTGACGAATCCTGGATCGACCCATGGCCCCAGCGCGCGAAGCAACGAGAACCGCGGGGTCGGCATCGGAACCCAAGCGCTTCCTAGCCCTGGCGATGGCTATAAGCCCGTGGACCCCGGCTATGTGGCGACGCCGGACAGCCAACAGAAACCCACGGAGACGGGCAATTCTGACCCAGATCCCGTCGCTGTGAAGAGTGGGAACGAGAAGCCGAAGACCGACAATAACGGACGGCAGCCGATCATAGACATTCATCCCAGCACAGGCGGTGGCGGAGAAACGGTGGGTGGCTCTCAAATCAGGGAGAACTCGCCAAACGAGGGTAAGACCCTGATCCAGGTCGCCCGGCAGTATTTCCTTGCGGGAGAATACGACAAGGCTGCAAAGGCGTACGAGAAGGCCATCAAGCAGGGCGCCAGCCCCGCTAGCGCCAACCATCGGCTCGCGCAGTGCTATCTGAACTTGAACAAACGAGGAGAAGCGCTGTCGGCCTATCAGCGCGCCTTGGCCGCCTATCAGAGAATGCTCGACCAAGGCGTCGGCGACAAAAGACTGATCGAAAGCTACATGGACGAGTGCCGGCAAGCCATTCGGCTGCTGCAATGAAGTTCAGGCTCCTCGCCGCCGTCCCTGCCCTGCTCGTTACAGCGGTCGTCCAGGCTGCACCCGATTGCCTCATCGTGCAACTCAAGGTGCCGCTTGTCGAGGGAGAGGACAGGAACGTTCTCCTTTCCCCTTACCTGGCCGAAGAACTCGACAAAGATGGGCGCGTCCGCCCCGTGGTCTGGTCGTTGTCAGACCCGGTCTTCCGTGAGTGGACCTCTCGAGACGTGTTCGGCCAATTCGACGCGAGCCCTTCTCTTCGACAAGCCCTCGACACTTCTCGCAAGCTTGGCCTGACGTACGTGATTGCCGTCCAAGCGATCAGAGGAGAACAGAACTTCGTCCCTGTCGCCGAGCTTTTTGTGAATGGCCGGTCCAAGTGGCGCTTCGGGCCCCGCGACCCGCGCAAGGGAACCGACGTCGTCGTCTCGACCGAGGGCCGCTACGATGCCAAGGCCACAAAGGACCTCCAAACGAAACTGCTGAACTCGCTGGGTCAGAACGGGACGTTCACGGTCTACGTGAACAATGTGCCCGACTGGGATGCGACCGCGAGGGCCGTTGCCGCCAATTGGTGCACACTCCTGGCCGAGGGGCCCCTCAAGAGCCTTGAGGCAAGCCCCAGGATCGAAGAGCACGGCACCACACCAAAGGAACCCACCGAGACCCATGTCGACACGGCTCCTCCGCAAGACCCAGTGGCCGACGCAAAGTCGCTCCTCGATCAAGGAAAGACGGCACAGGCTCTCTCCGTGCTCCGCAACGCTTGTGACGCCAAACCCTTCGACGTCGTGTTGCGGCGAGCTCTCGCGCAATTCTTGCTGAACGCAGGAATGCCGGCTGAAGCCGGCGAGGCTGCCCAGGCTGCGAGCAGGCTCGACCCAAAAGACGCCTCCCTGTGGCTGCTCTGTGCCGAAGCTTGGATCACTGCAGGTGACTCGGAGAAGGCGTCCGACGCCTTCAAAGAGGCCAAGGCTCGCGGTGCGCACGACCCTTACTCAGAGCGGATCGAAGCCGACTTGGCCCTCCTCAAAGGAGACGCGGATCGCGCCGCCACCCTTTACGCCGCCTTGGGCACGCCCGAAAGCCGCCTCAGACTTGCCGTAGCGTTTGGCTTGGCAGGAAAGGAGAAGGAGTGCGCGCAGGCCCTGGAGCAAGTTCCCCATGAGCCCGTTTCCGAGGCGGAGTACGTCGCAATGGTCATGTTCATTGAGCGCGCAATGGTCTCTGCCTCCGAGGACGCCAGGAACGTGCTCCCTACGGTGCGGCTGCATCCTGGCGAGCCGGCCACCCTTGCCCTCGCCCGCTCCCTCGCTGCCAGGACGGGAGCTCTCAAGGCCCTGGTGGGAGGCGTCGTTCCCCCGAAACGCTTCGCCCGATCCCACGAGGCGAGGAAACTGGCACACATCATGCTCGCTCAATCAGCGTTGCAGGCGCAATCCTTTGCTGACAACAACGATCCTGACATCGCGGACGAATCGGCAGCGAGCCTTGGACAAGCTATGAGGCTCCTCGCGAACGTTCGAGAACTGTACGGGCTCGAGCAACGGTACGGCGCCAGCGACAAGGACTGAACGTGTCTTCCATCGCCGAACTTTGCCTGGTCTTCGGGGGTGTCTTTCTCGCCTCCTTCGTGGCGGCAAAGGCCCTGACGCGCCACAAGCGCGTCGATCCCAAGCGCCTATGCTTGTTTCCCGACCAGCGCGTCCGCTTGCTCTGCTCCTCCGGCTCCTACCGCTGCCACGTCGCCCGCGTCGAGAAGGACGGAATTCTGATCACACCGCCGATCCATCGGGACGCTTACGTGCCTCTGCGAGTTGGTGACGAGCTCATCGCCCAAGTCCCGCAGCCGGACGCGCTCCTCACCTTCCGAACTCAAATTCTGCGGCGCGATGCCAGCGACCACACGTTCTTGTTGTCCCTTCCACAACGGTTCCGCAAGACTGAGCGGCGGCGGGATGCGCGTGACCTCTCCTTGAAGGGCGAGGCCGCGCGGGTCAACGGCAGGTCCGGCCAGATGTCGGACCTCTCTGCCCACGGGGCTCGCCTCGTGACGCTTTACCGGCCCGACCCTGGTGAGCGCGTCCTGATTGAACTCCCCAGCGACCTGCCAGAACAGTTCGCATACGTGCTGGAAAGCCTCCCCGCGTTCTTGGACGGGCATCCGGCCCAAGAGCTCCGTCTCAGGTTCGAAGAGCCGCTGCGTCCTCTTCTCGGACGTCACTTACGCACGTCGTAGGTTTTCTGGCCGCCTCGATAGACCGACCTCATCGTTTCCCGCGACGGTCGACCGGCGTAGGTTTGGAAGTCTGCCCACGATCCGGGTGCGATCAAACCCTCGCCCGGGTCTCCATTAGCCTTTGCCGATTCGGCCGTGTAAAGCCGAATCGCGGTGTCCTCGTCAATGTTCTCTGCGGGGTCGAAGCCTTCTGGGCGCCGCACCGAGCATCGGATGCCGTCCCAAGGGTCGCCTGGCACGATCGGCCGGTCGCTACTGAAGCTCAAGGGCGCGCCCGCCGCGAGCAGGCTCTTGTACCGCTTGATCGTGGCGCCACGCTCAGGGCCAAGCTGCTTCCGATAGCTATGCCCGAAGCGCAGCAAGAACTCGGGTTGCATCGTGATCTGGGGCCCGAGTTTCGAAATCCTCTCCACCTGCGCGTCGCTCAGTAACATGGCGTGCTCGATCCGGTGCATCCCGGGCTGGCCCGAAGCCTCCATGGCGTCCATCACCAGATCGGTCGAGCGGTCTCCGATCGTATGGACTGCAATCCCCCAGCCCTTCTCAGTCCCTTCAATGATCATCCGTTGAAGCCGCTCCGGCTCGTAAATGAGTTGACCGTTGCCTCCTGTGGTCAGGAACTGACCGTAGATCGCGGCGGTGGCAGAGCCAATCGCGCCATCGGCAAAGATCTTCAGGCCCGCGAGACGGCAGACGTCGGACTGCATGCCCGCAGTGAGGGCCGTCAGGTCAGAAGGAGTGATGCCTCTTGGGCCTAAGACCGTGCCCCATTGGGCATAGAGCCGCAGTCGCACCTTGCAGCCCCGCTCCGAGGCCTCCTTGTAGGCGGCGAGCTCGCGGCCCAGGTTCCACCGACCCGTCATCATGTCGGTCGCGCAAGTGATGCCGAGGCGCGCCATTTCCTCGCCAGCGCGGAGCACGGCGTCGGTCAGTTCCTCCTGTGTCGGCTGTGGTGCTGCCGAAGTGACGCGCTCGTGCGCCCTCTCCAGGAGCACCCCCGTCAGTCGCCCACCGCTGTCGCGGACGAAAGATCCACCGGCGGGATCCGGCGTCGAATCGTCGACCGCCGCCTCGACCAGCGCGGCCGAATTGGCCACGCTTGCATGGCCGTTGGTGTGACGGAGGAGAACGGGCCGGTCACTCACGACGCGATCGATCTCATCCCGCGTCAAGTGCTGCGAGTCGTCGAACTTAGTCTGGTCGTAATGGACGGCCTGTATCCACGGCGAGTCGTTTGCCCCGCTCCACGCCTCCAGCGCCTGCAAGACCTCATCGCGGGTCGAACAAGCGCCTAAGTGCAGCTTTTGAAGGTCGAGGCCGGTGGGGATGATATGGCAGTGCGCATCTATGAAACCCGGCAAGACGACCGCCCCGTCTAGGTCCACAAAGGAAACGCCTTCTGGAGGTGCTTCTGCCACGACCTTGAACCGACCGCCCTCCACCGAGAACGCGAGGGCCTTTCCGCTCGGGGTGGTGCCGTTACCGAACCAATCAGCCAACGCTGACTCCACCAAGGGCGAATTCGACATCCTGGACGCTCTTCACTCTCGTCACCCGAAGAGGTCTCCGTTCGAGGGCCTCGCAGACCAGGCCCCCTTCGATGGCCGCCTCGATCGCTTCGCGCGTCCCGGCCACCACGAGAGGCGGCAACGCAGTTGTCTCGACGATGTAGTAGCGGATTGGGCGGGCACCAAGACACATGAAGTGCTGAATGATCTCGCCTTCCAGAAGGTCGTGAGCGTGCGACCCCGAAGTCGCGTTGACAAGCCCCTCGCCACCGTGAACCGAGAACGCGGCTGCCCCAAGCGCCTCCATCGCGCCCCAGGCACTGGGGGCGGAGGAAGCGTCCAACACGACTTCCCTCCCCTCAAGCAGACGGGCCATTGCCGTCGCTTCCTCGACTCCTCCTTCGGGCCACTCAAGGACAATCCAGGTCTCGCTCAACGGTGGCGCACCGCCAAATCGATTAAGGCGAAGAGGAAGACTCCAATTGACACGAACCCGTTCAGGGTGAAAAACGCAAGGTTGACTTTGCTCAAGTCGCTGGGCCGGACCAGCGACTGCTCGTAAGCCAGTAGGACGGCAGCGAGGCCGACGCCCACGTACATTCCCGTACCTGCTCCGGTCAGGATGCAGGCCCAGAGCAGGAACCCGATGGCCAAGGTGTGGCACACACGACTGACAGCCAAAGACCGTGCGGTTCCAAATGTTTCGGGTAGGCTCCTTAAATGCATTGATTTGTCAAAGTTTTCGTCCTGAAGACTATAGATAATGTCAAATCCTGCTGTCCAAAACAAGACCGCTGCGGTCACGGGAAGGATCGGGAGTGCGAGCTTGCCGGTGGTCGCGATCCAAGCCGCGGCGGGAGCAATGCCCAGGCTGAGGCCAAGCACGAAGTGACAGAGCCAAGTAAAGCGCTTTGTCAGCGAGTAGAAGAGGGTCACCCCAAGAGCGACCGGACTCAGGGCGAAGGCCAGAGGATTCAGTAAGGCAGCGGCCAAAAAGAAGACCAGGCAGCTGCCGTAGAAATAGAGGTTCGCTGTCCGGAGGCTTAAGAGCCCAGCGGGGATAGCACGCATCCGCGTCCGCGGGTTTTCAGCGTCGATATTGCGGTCAGCGATCCGGTTCCAAGCCATCGCCGCACTGCGACAAGACACCATGGCGAGGACGATGAGGCCAAAGGTGCTCCACCCGGGCCAGCCGCTGCCACCTTCATACCGTGACGCCCAGACCATGCCCAACAACGCGAACGGCAGAGCGAACACGCTGTGTTCGATCTTGATCATCTCAAGATACGTTCGGAAACCCTGCCAGCCGCGAGCCGCCGTGGCCATGGCCAAGTATGGCCGTCAATTCATGCGCCAGCGTTCGGCGGTCCCCGGACCCCAGAACGAATCCACCCAATCGCCTCGGAACATTCGTAGCCCTTTGCCCATGCTCTTCATCGCCAGCGAACGGGCCTCGCTCTTGCTCCCGCGCTGCCACGCGAGCTTAGCGAGTTGGAGCCGACAAGCCGTCTTGTGCGGTTCCGGCAATGAGCAACAGTGGATGCGAAGGAGCGCCTCCGTTTGCCTGATCCAAGTGGGATCGTGGTCGTGTTGGAGGTCTTCAAAGTGCAGTCGTTTCTCAAACACCTCGTCCGGCACTGCCTTCATCCGGAAGCCAGCTTTGACCACACGGATCCAATAGTCCAGTGGAGCAAGGTCGCCCCACTTGGCGTCGTAGTTCCCAATGCGTTCGTAGACCGACCTCCGGTAGAGGAAGCAAGGATCAATGCTCGTCTCAAGGAGGATGTTCTCCGGACGGACCGCCTTCGTGTGGCTCATGACCTTCCCCATGTCGTCGATCATCGCGCAGTCCGCATAGACGAAGTCGTGCCCCGTCATCATCTTGACCATGACCTCGAAGGCGTGGGGCCGGAAGTGGTTTTCCTCGGTCGTCCAGGTAAGGAACTCGCCCGCGGCGAGGGCAAAACCCGTATTGAGCGAGGCTGCCAGGCCTTCCTCGCGCGCGTTGCGCACGATCCGCATCGGATGGCCCGTCCGTTGAAGCTCGACGAGTTCGTTGCCGATGTCCTCGTTCGATGCATCGTCGATGACAATAAGCTCCCAGTCGTGGTGCGTTTGCGAAAAAACGCTTTCCACGGCCTCCGGAAGCATGCGCGCCTGGTTATGGGCGTGCAGCACAATGGAAACCTTGTCCATTCCGCTCTCTCCGCCACCCATTCTATCAAAAATGCGGTGTAAAGAGATCCCCTTTCTTCGATCCTTAATTTGAGGCCGTGTTTTGGACGGAGTGGTCTAAGCTTGGCCAGAGTGTTCTTCTACCACCCTCGCATGCTGGCTTACGACTTCGGTCCGCAGCATCCGTTGCGTCCTGAAAGGCTTCGAAGGACCGTCGCGCTGCTCGAAATTGCCGCGCCTCAATTGCCGGTGGTCGATCCTGGCATGGCTGATCCGCGCGAGGTGTTGCGGTGCCACTCCGAGCAGTACCTTGAGACAGTCCGCTGCTTGAGCGAAGGCGGGTCGGTCGAGACCGGGATCATGGAGGAATCAGGTTTCTGGAGCGGGGACAATCCGCCGTTCTCCGGCATGTACGAGGCTTCTTTGGCTTACTGCGGAGGAAGCGCCCGCGCCGCAGACCTTGTCGTCAAGCAAGCGGGTGTCGCCTTCGGCATGTCGGGCGGGCTCCATCACGCGCGAAGGTCGCAGGCAAGCGGCTTCTGCATCTTCAACGACTGCGCGATCGCCGCCTCGATCCTTCGCGAACGGCACGACCGTGTCGCCTATATCGACATCGATCTCCACCACGGCGACGGCGTTCAGTGGATCTTCTATGACGACCCGACCGTGCTCACGTATTCCATCCATGAGAGCGGCCGGTACCTCTACCCCGGCACCGGTTTCGTCGAGGAGACGGGCGCCGAGCTCTCCGCCGTCAACGTGCCACTTGAGCCGATGACGACGGGCGACACGTGGCTGATGGCGTTCCGGGAGACTTGCCTGCCCGCTTTGGACCGCTTCCAACCCCAAGCTATCGTCCTTCAACTCGGTTGCGACGCTCATTTCCTCGACCCGCTCGGGCACCTCCAAGTGTCAGTCCAGGAGTATCTGGAGGCGGTCCGCATTGTTCGCGATCTTGGTCTCCCCATCGTCGCCCTGGGCGGGGGCGGCTACGAGATCACGAACGTGCCGCGGATGTGGGTGGGGGCCGTTCTGACTTTGCTCGACGAACCGGTACCGGCGAGCATTCCAGATTCCATTCCGGCCGAATGGGGCATGACGACGTTCACCGATCCCGAGTTGCCGGAGCCCCGGAAGAGAGGATGGGCGCAGGCAGAGGAAGTCGTGGCCACCCTGAAGGGACAAGGGTCGCTCGGCTAACGGCCACGCAATTTCTCTTAGCTCTGACCCAAGAAAGGAGTCTGTCCTATGAAACTTTCACCTTCACCGTGCCCACCTTGCCGCCGACTTGCACCTCGATCGTGTAGTCGCCCTTGCCGACATACTGGGCCCTCCTGCCAGCATAGGGGTCTCGAAGCCCCTCGTCGGCAGTCTTTGGCTCGATGAACTCGCCTGGCGCATCGGGATTGCCGGGCTTGAGCATCAGGCCAAAGCTCGCCCAGTTATAGCCGGGTGCCACCTCGTAGTCGACAGACTTGACCTCCTTGCCGTCCTTGTCCTTGAGCACAAGCTTTCCTTTGCCGCGCAGGGTCGTCCAGAACTTGACGGTGAACTTCGGCTCGTCAGGATCACGCTTGTCCCATTCCCCACCGTTCCGGATGCCCCAGCGGTCGCTCCAAGTCACGTCCGACACCGGCCAAAAGTGGAACTCTTTCTTACGGATTTCCTCGGTGAGGTCGTAGGCAGGTTCGACGGAGACGGCCCAAACAGAACGCGCGTGCGAGGCCACGACCATTTCCTTTGCCCTCGGCTGCACGGCGAGGTCGTGGACTGGTGTGTGCGGTAGCCCGCCACCGTACGGGACCCAATGGCTGCCCTCATCGAACGTGACGTAAACGCCCATGTCAGTCCCGACCCAAAGAATGTCCTTCCGATTGGGATCTTCACGAACGGTGTTGACGGGCTCGCACGGCAAATCACCGGCGATCGAGATCCACGTCTTGCCATAGTCCTTCGACATCCAGACCATGGCGGTGAAATCGTCCTCGCGATACCCGTTCTGCGAGCAGTAAACGGTGGCAGCGTCGAACTTGCTCGCGACGATCCGAGTGACCCACTTTTGCGGCTGGGGGGTCATGATGTCGACCCAAGAGTTGCCGCCGTCCGGAGTCATCTTGACGTTGCCGTCATCGGTGCCGACGTATATCACGCCGAACTTGAACGGGCTTTCGCTGATGGTCGTCAGGCTGGAGTGAGGAACGTTGCCGACCGGGCGGTTCTTCGTAAGGTCACCGCTGAGGGCCTCGTATTTCTTGCCTTGATTGAAGCTCCGGTGCAGCTTCTGGCTGCCCAGGTAGACGATGTCGGGGTGGTGCGGCGAGATCAGGATGGGCGAGATCCAATTGTAGCGGAGGTCGCCTCCCGGTGCCCGCGCCGACCACCTCTCGTTCGTCTTCTGATCGACGGCAGCATGGTCTCCCCATTGGCTCGCGTAATAAACGATGTCGCCGCCGTTGCGCGGATCGACCGCCACGGCGCTTCCGTCCCCACCACCGATCGAAGTCCACGCGTTCGGGTCACTACGGCCTGCCACGTAGTTGCTTGGGCCCTTCATCGTGCCGTTGTCTTGGAGCCCACCGTAAACGTTATAGGGCGACTTGTCGTCCACGGCAATTGTGGTGAACTGCCCCACTGCCAAGTTGTTGATGATCCGCCAGTGGTCTCCCTTGTCGCCGCTGAAGTAGAGGCCACCGTCGCACCCCTCCCAAACCCGGTTAGGATCGCGGGGGTCGATATAGACAACGTGGAAATCGACATGGCTCTCGCGCGCGGTGCTCTCCCAATGTGCGCCGCCGTCCCTTGAGCGCAGCAGCAGGAGCCCGCACGTGTACACCAAGTTCGGGTCTTTCGGGTCGACCGTGATGTTGCCACCGTAGTAGCCACCGTGCGCGCCCAACCGTCCGCTCACGAACTTCCAGGACTTTCCTGCATCGTCGCTGCGCCAGACCTCGGCGTCCCTAACTCTGAGGTCGAAGACGTGGGGGTTCCGCTTGAGCATCATTTGCTGCAGCCCCTCCTTGTCGAGCTTCTTGTCCTTGAGTTGGGCGATCACGTCTTCAGCCTTTGCCTCAGTCGGCAAATACGTGTTCAGAAAGAGCTTCAATGTGCTCTCAGGAACTGTAAGGAGGACATCGAGGCTCGTGCGCTTGAATCGCTGGATCGTCAGTCGGCCGTTGGGCTGCCTCTCATCGATCTTGTCGGTGTTCTCGTCCAGGTTCTGGTTGTCAAGGAACGCGTACACCGTGTCCGGCTTCGACGGAGCGACGGCAAGACCGATCCGGCCCGTGCCTTCGTCGCATGGCACGCCCTTGAGCTTGGTCCAGGACTTGCCGGCGTCCGTCGTCTTGTAAACAGCGGTTCCTGGCCCGCCCTCGCGGAAATCCCACGATCTGCGGTCACGGTCCCATAAGCTGGCGTAAACAGTGTCGCCGTTGCGCGGATCCATGGTCAGGTCGACCGCTCCCGTGTAGACATCCTTCTTCAGCACTAAAGACCAGGTCTTGCCACCATCGGTGGTCTTGTAAACGCCCCGCTCAGGGTTCTGGGAGTACAAATGCCCGAGGACGGCGACCCATACGGTATCCGGATGCCGGGGATCAATGAGGATGCGCCCAATGTGATGGCTCTCGGGCAAACCGACGTTGTTCCAAGTCTTGCCTGCGTCGGTACTTTTGAACACTCCCGTGCCCGAATAACTTGTGCGCTGGCTGTTGTTCTCCCCCGTGCCGACCCAGATTGTGTTGCCGTCGCGGCTGACGGCGAAGTCTCCGATGCTAAAGGCGCTCTGGTTGTCGAAGAGCGAGGTCCAAGTGACGCCATCGTCCTCGGTCCGCCAAAGGCCCCCGGTCGCGTAGGCAACGAGCGTTTGGCGTGGCTTGTCCAGCGGTGAATCGATATCGATGACCCTGCCGCCCTGAACCTCCGGGCCGATGCTGCGCCACATCACTCGCTGGAACGGCGAGTTCCCCTCCATCCGAAGCCGCTGGTCGTAACCGGCCATCCGAACGCTAGCCGGCATGCCGACTACGTCGGGCTTGTGGAACTTGGCGTCCTGTTCCTTCTTCGTCTGGTTCTGGGCAACGCCGAGGTCTGGGTCGAGCCCCGGCGGCTCTTGGCGTTCGGTCGGGTCTTGTAAGCCGAGGAGGAGCGTCAGCGCAAGGGACAGCATCTCACCGGGGAGTATGGCCGAGACGCGACGCTCAAGAAATTAGAAAAGTGGCCGTCAAAGGACGGCCACTTCATCAAACGTTGCCTCAGCGGCGGCCAGCGATCTTGGACAGAAGCCGCAGGATCTCGAGGTAGAGCCAGACGAGCGTCACGAGGAGCCCGAAGCCCGCGTACCACTCCATGAACTTAGGCGCCTTCGAAGCGATCCCGTCTTCGATCACCTTGAAGTCGATCGCAAGGTTGCCTGCAGCCATGAAGATGACGAACAAGCTGAAGCCGATGCCGATCGGTCCGCTGCGATAGATGGGCAGTTGATAGAAGCCGGGAACGAACATGCCAACCAGCATCGTCACGAGGTAGGTGACGCCGATCGCTATCGTGCCTGCCATCACGATCGTCAAGAAGGTCTGGTTGACCTTGATGACGCGGGTCGCGTACAGGAACAACATCACGCCAAAGACCAGGAACGTTCCCAGAATGGCGAGCGGAACAGCACCGGCGTACTTGGTGTCCGCCATTCGCTCGGCGTAGATCACAGATATCCCGCCGACCGCGAGCCCTTCGAGGACCGAGTAGAGCGGCGCCGTGATCGGGGCCCAGTTCGGTTTGAACGAGGTCGCGATGGCCGTGATCAGGCCGCCGAACACGCCGACGATCATGAGCAACATGCTGTGAGTTGCCCAGCCGACGGTGGCGGAAGCCATGAGGAGCACGAGCAGCACGAAGGTCTTGCCAAGTGTGCCGCTCAGGGTCATTTGCCCCGCTCCGGTCACCGAAGCGAACGAACGAGGCTGAAGAGTCGGGTTTGATGTCCGAAACATGTCTGTCAATCATTATCAACCGAAATTGGGGCCAAAAGGATTCTCAGACCCAGCGTTTCCTTGATCACTGCCAAACTGAAGCCGCGTGCAAACTCAAACTTTTCGGTTCTCCCGGGCTGGGTCCCTGCGGGGCACGGTGCGCCCACCCAGCGACAAGTCGATGACCCACCGGGCTCTCCTTCTTGCGGCCATGTCGGCTCAGGGGGTCAGTCGCGTCGGGCAGCCCTTGACCGGAGAAGACTGCCTCGCAACGATCGAATGCCTGATCGAGACTGGTGCGGACATCGAGCTCTTCGAGGCGGACGAGTTTGGGAGCAAGCCGTTCGCCATCGTCACCCGCGAAAAGGCTTGGACTTCGGCCGACACTCCCCTTGACTGTGGCAACAGCGGGACAAGCATGCGCCTCCTCGCCGGGGTCTACGCGAGCAAGCCAGGCGTAGATGTGACTTTGGTCGGCGACGCCTCACTGACCCGCCGTCCGATGAAGCGCGTAACCGAGCCCTTGCGACAGATGGGAGCAAGCATCGAGGGCGACACCGCGCCCTTGGTCATTTCTGGCCGAAAGCTGACGGGAATCCGATACATGTCGCCAGTCGCAAGCGCCCAGGTGAAATCGTGCTTGTTGCTCGCTGGTCTGAACGCGGACGGGGAGACGTGGGTCAGTGAGCCCCACAAGAGCCGCGACCACACGGAGCGAATGCTGGAGGCTCTCGGTGCCCCCCTCTTGATCGATGGGGAGTTGTGTGTCGGCGTGCAAGGCGGGTACGAGCTACCACCCCTCGACTTCGACGTCCCTGCCGACATCTCGAGCGCAGCCTTTCTGTTGGTGACGGCCCTCCTCGTCCCTGAGTCCGAGATCACCCTCGAAGAGGTCGGGGTGAACCCGACAAGGACGGGCGTCCTCGACGTTCTCAGGGCTGCTGGCGCCGACTTTTCGCTTGAATCGGAAAGGGAGAGCTTGGGAGAGCCTGTCGCGGACATCTCGGTCCGTCATACGGGCGGGCTCGCGGCGTTCGAGGTCTCAGGTGCGTTGGTGCCACGCCTCATCGACGAGATCCCCATTCTCGCCGTCCTCGCGACCCAATGTGAGGGCACATCAAGGTTCCGGGATGCGGGCGAATTGCGTGTCAAAGAGTCTGACCGCATTGAGTCGGTCGCCGCGGGTCTCCGCGCCATGGGGGCAGAGGTGACGACCTACGAAGACGGTCTCGACGTGACCGGACCGGTGGCCCTGCGCGGCGCCACGATCGATGCCGAAGGCGACCACCGCCTGGCCATGGCCTTTTCTGTAGCAGGATTGGCGGCATCCGGCGAGACCCAAGTCTTAAACGCCCACAGCGCGCTCACGAGCTACCCAGCGTTCGAGTCCGACTTGCGGGCGCTTGGCGCGGTCAGTGGCGGAAGACAAACGTAAGGGTGACCACGTCGTCCTTGCCGGGTGAGTAGTCCGTTTTGGTGAACGTCAGAGTCCGTCCGTTGACCGCAGGCGTGGACGGGCCGCTCCAAAGCACGAGTCCTGGGTTCTTCTTCCAAAACTCGGGCTCACCGACAGGAAGCACCTCGTCGGGCGTTTTCTTAAGGGAAGCGTCGCTCTCGAAACGCAACTTTCCTTGATAGGCGTCTGGCGCGAACGTGACGATCACATCGGCTCGGTCCATCTTGTCCTTCCACGTGCCTCCTGTCGCGAGCACGTAATAGAAGTGCTGCATACCGGAGATCACCGACGTGACCCCGAGGTCTGTTCGGTACGTGTCACGAACGCGCAGGGTCTGACCAGCACCGAAATGGACGGTCTTCAGCTCCCATTGCCTGATGTCGAAGACCGCCTTTGAAGCTTCGTTGTCCTGCAAGACGACGTGCCGGGTCTTGATCTTCTTCCCGTCGACGGTGGACGCAAAGCCCTTCAGGATGTGCTTGTCGAGCTGCTTGTCCTCGAGCTCCCAGTCTTGCTCGCCTCCAGCGGGAAACCCCATCGTCACGTCGCAGGCCTTGCCATCGTTCCTGAAAACGAAGTCGCATTGAACCGAGGCGTAGCTCTTGTGGACGGTCGCGCGCACGACTTCACTGGCCATTCTCACGCTCGGGTGCTTGGAGTTCCAGGAAGTGACGGTGCCGTTCATCGGCATCCAACCGTCGTCGGTGAGAGCGCAAGCACTGGCGAGGGCGAACGCAAGGAAGAGCAAGGGCTTCATGAGCCGATTGTGCACGATTCCCCGGCGCTCTGTCTGAGGGGCCACCTCACCGATCTCCACGACCTGGGAGGGCGCGGCTGTCCGCGCTCGCATCATTGACCAATCTTGGGAGGGCACGGCTCCGACTCCACAACCTGGGAGAGCACGGCTCCGTCCGTGCCTAGACCAAACGCCTCCACGAACTTCAATGTAAGATTGGAGCAGGAGAGCAAACATGCGGCGCATGCATCCCGTGCACCTTCCCCGGATCGTGCCATTCGTAACGAAATCCAGTTCGTCACCGTGTGCACGAATCGGCGAAGAGCTGTGCTGGCAAACCAGAAAGCCTTGGAGAACCTCCAGAGGGCCTGGACCAAAGCGGATTCGTGGCTCGTTGGCAAGTTTGTCGTCATGCCGGACCAAGTTCACCTGTTCTGCACTCCCGCGAACCCGGAGTCTCCAGAATTGGTCAAGTGGGTTTCCTTTTGGAAATCGGAGTCTGCCCGTACGTGGCCTTGGCCCGACCATGCGCCCTTATGGCAAAGGCAGTTTTGGGACACGAGGATAAGAACGGCAAAGCACTACGAAGACCGGTGGGCTTACGTGCACGACAACCCAAAGAGGGCTGGCCTGATCAAGGATGCAGAGGAATGGCCATGGACGGGCGAAGTCAATTGGTTGCCCTGGCGCTGATGCGCCATTAGGCACGGACAGAGCCGTGCCCTCCCAGGCTGAAGATCTGCGCCCCGTTGGCACGGACAGAGCCGTGCCCTCCCAGGTTCCTTAGGCTGATTGTTCTCGGGAAACGACGACGTACCGGTTTCCCAATGCCTTCGAGAGCCGCACAAAGAATCCCGTGGCTCGCCCGGTCGTCGCGTAGAAGGCGTCAGTGTCGTCGAACACCAAGATGCCGAGGCCAGGGATCTCGTAATCGCCACGCACCGTCGGCTTGCCGAGTTCTTCCCAAGTCACGTAGTAACGATCGGCAACGACGGGCTCTCGCATCGAGCCGAGGATACCTTCGAGCATAATTCGCGCTATGCCCAAAGTGGGTTTTGTCGTCAACCCCCATGGCGGGAGGGGTCGCGCGCTCCTGGCTTGGAAACGGTTCGAAGAACAGTTCCCTGGGCACCCGGTTTACTTCACGCAGGGTGCAGGCGACGGCACCCACCAAGCGGAGCTCGCCCTCGCCGAGGGCTGCTCTCGGGTGGCGGCGGTGGGGGGCGACGGGACGATCAATGAGGTTGCGAACGCCCTCGTCGGTAAGGACGTCGAACTGGCCGTGTTGCCCTTCGGCACCGGAAACGACTACGCGAAAACCTTGGGCATTGGGCAAGAGAACGCCTTCGAGGTAGCGCTCGACGGCAAGGGCAAACCGGTCGATGTCGGACTGGCTGAAGGGTACCGGCATTTCATCAACATCGCGGGCATTGGATTCGACGCAGCCGTCATGACGAACTTCAACCATCCGGGAGCCTTGGTAGGAGCGATGCCGGTCAAAGTGCGCTACTACCTCTCAATCGCGAAGACGTTCGCCTCTTATCGAGGCGCTTCGGCGACGTTGACGATCGACGAGGAAAGGACGGTAGTGGACGCGCTGCTGCTTTTGGCGGTGGGCATCGCCCAGTTTTATGGCGCCGGCATGCACGTGCTGCCGATGGCAGATATCGCCGATGGCCAGTTCGACCTCGTCTGGGGGCAAGACGTACGGCTCGGTGAACTGAACAAGCTCATGAGCCTCATCTATAAAGGGGCGCACATCGGGCACCCGAAAGTCCGGACGGCTCGGTGCCGGTCGGTGGCGATTGAGACGCAAACAGGTTTGCCGTTCCATCTTGACGGCGACGTGACCGGCGCTACACCGGTCACGTTCCGCTGTCTCGAAGGGGCATTGCGCGTCGCCGCGCCTTAGTCAGTGAAAGCGATGTAGAGCGGCACGAACAAGCCGACGCAGGGGATGAGCATCAAGAGCGACATCCAGCCCGGTTTGTTGCGAGCCTCGCACACTTTCCACCAAAGGTAAATGGCGAAAACGGCACCGACATAAGGGATCAAGCAGAGCAAGCCCATCCAAACCTGTTGACCACCCAGCTCTGCGAGAAGGAGTAGGTTCAGGATCGGAATCCAGGCCCACCAGGACTTGTCGTTCTTGCCTAGCTTGTTCGCGATCGTCATCAAGGCGATCGCCATTACGACATAGAGAACGACGACGCCCGCAAAGACGAACATCATCATGCCGCCGGCCATCAGACCGGCAGCTGCGTCCGAAGACGAACTTGATTGCGCGAGTAGGTTCAGCATGCATCCAACCTCGTGGTACTGGACGGACAACCCACCGAATAAGGCGCAAAACAGTTTACGCGCGGGTTCCCGGCTTAGTGACCGGCACTTTTGCCAGCCATTCAGGAACCTCGTCGTCCGCGTAGGTTTCTGCCTCGACTTTGTAGGCGGCGAAGGCGGGAACACCAAAGTCAATCAACTTCGGCGCCCGGTCGATCAACACCGCCACCGCTGCCAACTCTCCTCCCGCCCGCTCGATCGCATCGATCGTTTCTCGCACGCTCAGGCCCGTCGTCAAGACGTCGTCGACCACGAGCACCCTTGTCCCGGGTGCGATCGTCGCCCCTCGGCGCAGGGTCTTGACGCCGTTCTCGGTCTCGATATAGACAGCCGGCAAGCCCATCTGTCTCGCCACCTCAAAAGCGATGATGATGCCGCCCGTCGTGGGCCCGGCCACAAGCTGGATGCCCCCGTCCTTAAACCTTTCCGCCACCTCAGTGCAAAGGGCCGAGAGGACATCGGGGCGCTCAATGACTCTGAATTTCTCGAAGTAAACGTCGCTGTGGCGGCCGGAGCTCAGGACGAAGTGGCCGCGCAGGACGGCTCCGGAGGATTCGAGAAGGGCGGCGAGGTCCATTGGTAGGATTATGGGCAGTGTGCCTATGCGGATGAACGAGTCTCAAGGGATCAGCTCTCCTTGACGTTTTGAGCAACGTATTCGAGCGATACGCAGGGCAGCAGAACTGCCGATGGGCCCGACTGACGGAGCTTCAGCCGCCCTTTCATTTGGCCGTCACTTTGTCGCACATAGCTGGTCGGTACTCCCTTTGGTGAGCCAACGAAGGTGTAGTAATCTCCCGTCAACGGGGCCTCTCCAAGGCACACCTCATCTTGCCCTGTCACGAAATTGAATTGTTCGAGTTGCAACAGGTACTGACCTGGATTAAGCCATTTCGCCTTTACTTCAAGGCTCACTTCACTGGGTACCAGCGCTTCCGAAGAGAATATGAATTGTACGTTTACAAATGGCGAGGAGCGATTTGGAACCACAAATTTACAGATCTCTTCGGCGTTCGAATCGTCTTCGAGAAGACTTTGCAAGTTACCCTTCGTTACCCTTCCCAGCGTGACTTGCTGGTTGTTCGGTGCCAACCGCTTTGTGAGATTTCCTGGCAATCCACGGACAAGGTACGCCCGATAGCCGATGCCTTCGATAAATGCCGTGCCTGTCAGCGCAGTTCCATCAGAGCTCACTATCGCATCGCCGATCGTCCAAAGTGAAAGGTCTAGTCCAAATGACACGAGATAAGTCTTCAGGGGGATCATCCCATCCCTTACGGTCCATATCCACAAGCCACTCCCGCCAGATATCGTGATAATAGAACCGTCATAACTTACGCTCCAGGCGCTCGATCCAAGTTGGTCTTCTCCTTGAAAGGGTTCCATGCCGCCACCTTGAGTCCACCGAAACGCCCGATCGCCGGAAGAAGAACGTGAGTAGCCGACGACGGTCTTACCGTCTCCGCTGATCGCTGTAGCCAAGGACGTGTCTGAACCTGTCAGAACTCCTAGATCCGTCATACCGTTTGGAGCTGTCCAGAGATATGCATGGTAGCCGAGCGCCGAGTCGCTACCGCCTACGACACTGTTCCCATCCGCACTTACAGCGTACGCATCTGAAAATGCACCACCTGGAAGAACACCAAGGCTATGTAGGCCCGCTTCCGCCGTCCAGCGGAATGCCCAGTCAGCCTCATCTCCGACGACAACACTCCCATTTGCATTGACATCGAGTGACTGGCTGATGGCGTTTGACAGATGGATCATTCCTTCCGTTGCCGACCACCTCATGGCTTGAACGCCGCTCTTTCCCACCACCACCGAGCCGTTCGCATTTACAGAGTAACCGAACGATTGCAAGTCCTGCGGCGCGGTGCCAAGGTCGATGACTCCGGTCTGACTAGTCCATCTGAAGGCGTGCTTAGTGCCGTTGTTAGCAAAATTACTGAAGCCGACGACGACGGATCCGTTCTTGCTGAGGCCCCCAGCCGTAGATTGGGTTCCTCCGGGAATCGTCCCTAGATTCGTGATGGTAACCTGTGTTGAGGCGACCTGGCTACCACCAAAAGTGGCGGCCAACACCAGGAATGAACGGACATTCATCTTTTTTCGCGAGACCTCGCAAGGTTAGAATACTCGACACGGGTGTTCACACTGGAGATCATCATCCCATGACGCAATAAGGCGACATGTCCCGAACGACCTTGTTCTCCTCGTCAAGGAGCACGACCCTCGGTTCGAGAGGTTCATCGGTCCAAGTGAAGGCCGCGATCACGACCCTGTCTCCGGGTTTGAAGAAATGGGCGGCGCCGCCGTTGAGCCCGATGACGCCCTTAGGGCCCTTGAATGCGTAGGTTTCGATTCTGGAGGTGTGGTCGACCGCCCACACGTGGACGTGTTCTCCGTCCTGGATACCGACGCGGGCCATGAGTTCGGCGTCGATCTCGATACTGCCCACGTAGTCCGGGTTCGCATACGTCACGTGGGCGTGATGGAGCTTAGACTTGAGCAACTGGTTCAGGCGCATGCCTTCTATCTGGACTGACGGGTTGGCCTTCCGGTTCTGCGTCCGCGACTTCCGCCTCAGCGACCGGGACAGGACGCCTGCGCGTCCATGCGGTCAGCCCTCCTCCAATGGTCATGATACCAACGCCCCACCAAACCAGCAGGGTCAAAGGTTTGTAGTAAAGCTCCGCGATATAGGCCGGTTTCTGATACCTGACCTGGAGGGTGGCCGACTTGTCCGCGGCGTTCATCCTCGCCAGCCGGATTGAATACTTGTCACCGACCTTCGCGGGGATGTCCTCGATCCCAGACTGACCGACCTTCAGGGTCGGCTCGACGTTGAACTTGCCCTCGGGCGTGTCCACCGTCACTTGAGCCTTGAAGGTGGCCCCTGCCTGACCCAGCGGCCCCTCGCTCTTCAGGCCCTTATAAGTGACCAGCATCTGCTCTTCCTTTAGGAGCCTTTGTCCTCCTACGGGGATATCGGTCTCGCCGCTCGCATCGAACGTGATGTTGTGAAGCACCATGTACAGGTCAAAGCTGCCAGCGTTGTGGATGCCCGGCCAGATAAAGGGGATCGGCTCGCCTTTCTCGTCGATGCCGTTGAAATAGAGTCCGGGAGAGACCACAAAGCTGTCCCCGCCCTTCGCGACGGACACTTGAACTTTGTTCTTGCGGTCGACAAAGCTCCCCGTCGGCCCGAGCGCGCGCAACCGGTAACCGAACGCCTCGGCGTCCGTCGTCGGGGTGATAACCAGTGGGCTGACTTTCTGCTCCATGCCCCTGGAATAGATCAAGCCGAGCATGAACAGCCCGACGCCGATATGGGTCACCATGCCGCCTATCGAGGACTTGCCGCGCTTGAAGCTCTCAAGCAACTTCCAACTCGAGGCACAAATCCCGAATGCACAGACGCCAGCGAGGAACAACACCCACGCCGTGCGGCTCACAGGAAGGACGAACAGGAGCTTGGTCTGGCCGGTCGGATCGTCGGGCAAGCCAAGCCAGCCCCAACGGTTCGCGAGCAAGAGAAGACCGACCACGCCGACGGCGCACGAGAAGACGTTCAGGAAGCGGACGAGCAGTGGGCGGAATCCAATCCCACGCCAAGTCACAAAGGGCGCAACCGCCATGACGAAGACCATGGGGATGAAGAAGAACGAGAGAACGGTGTTATAAAGGGGCTCCTCCACCACCTTCTGGTTCTTGCCGAAGATCAGTTGGAAGAACGGCACGCTCATTCCAATCGCTGTTGCCAAACCGAAGGCGGAAAGGATCCAGACACCAACGCCGAGCACGGACTCGCGGTTGATGGGCATGGACTGCATGGGGGGTGCCTGGGGCAGTCCCTTGAGCTTGATAAGCCTGGAGAACCAAAGTGAAAGGAAGCCGACAAGCCCGATCGAGACGATCGCGATCAGGATTTTCAGAGCCTTGCTGTCCATCTCCGCGAAGCTGTGGACGCTCGTGTCACCGAGATAGCCGGAGCGCGTCAAGAAGGTGCCATAGCAGAACAGCAGGAACGGCAATCCTGCCAGCATGACGTTTGTAAAGTACCATCTCTTGCGCGAAACTTGTACAAATATGCCGTGAAGGAGCGCGGCTACAGCGACCCATGGCACGAAGCTCGTGTTCTCCACCGGATCCCACATCCAGAACCCGCCCCAGCCGAGGGTCTCATAAGCCCAGAAGCCACCCATGGCTAGCCCGAGGCCCAACAAGGTCAGTGAGACGAGCGCCCAAGGCCGAACCAAAGGAGCCCACCCGACAAGGTCACGCTGAAGCAGCGCCGCACAAGCAAACGCGAAGAGGACGGTGAGCGAACCGAACCCGGAGAAGATCGTGGGGGGATGGATGACCACCCAGTAGTTCATGAGGCTAGGGTTGAGGCCCTTCCCTGTCAGCGGCACCATCGCTTGCCCGTTCACCAAGGGGTTCAGGGCGAACGGAGACTCAAATGCTAGGATGCCGGCGACGCTTGCGAGAAACAGGCCGGAAACCACTGAGAACCAGCGTCGGTAGGCGCCCGTCCTCGCCGCGGCGATGGTGCAGAAGATCGCCGACATCGTTCCCCAAAGGAGAATCGAGCCCTCCTGGCCGGCCCACGCGCCCGCGATCTTGTACTGCAACTCGGTGTCGCGCGACCCGTGGCTGAAAACGTACTTGTACTGGAACTGGTCCTTGACGAAGAGTGTGACGACGACCGCGATAGCCGCCAGAAAGCCGAGGGCCCCCGCTCCAAACGTCCACTTGGCCCACTTTTCCGCCTTGGGGTTCTTCGCCGAGACGATCCAGAGAACGATCGAGACAACGAACAGAGACACCGATGCCAGCACTGCTCCCCTGCCCAGCAAACCGGCCGCCATCGACCAGCTTTCTGCGGGGGTGGCCCCTACGAGTGTTTCGGCGTCCACGGCTTACTTCGTACTCTCATTTTTGGACGGGCATTTCAGCGACAGCTTGTTCGACTCGAAGACACCGTTCTTCCTCCCGCCGACAGAGACAAAGCTGCCCGTTCTCATCTTGGTGAGATTGTACGCCAGAGGCCGCTCCTATGAGCGGGAACCGGACCAATGCCGAAAGCGTCCATTTGAACCAGCAACTCCGTCAATCGAGAGTAAAATCGAGGCCTCGACATGTCCCAAAAGTTCCTAGCCATCCTCCTAGCCTCCTCCATGACCGCTTCCGCGTTCGCCCAGGCGGCCACTGAAGCCCAGAAGGCGGGGGTCGGCCCTGGCAACCACGGGACGATGCACTTCCGGACGAAACTGGGCAGTTTCAAAGTCATCAACGGCGAGGGGCGCGTCGAGTTCACTTTCACGGGCACCGTCTTGGTAAGCAACTTGGATGGCAAGCTGGAGGTCACCGGCAACGTCCGCAAAGAGTACGAAGCCCACAAGCGCGTGATCTACACGGGCACGGGGCGGTGCGTCGTGACCGGGAAGTGGCGCGCCGTCCAATGGTTTGGCCGCGATATGAGCGCCGTGTGGTTCGGGTCCGGAGTCATCCGCTTGTCCGGCGAGTTTGACCGCGACCAAAAAACGGGCGAATACTGGTACGAGGATCCGTCCCAAGTGGACTTCTGGCCGGGAAACAACACCATCGACGCCGTGAACCCGAAGGCCGTGGCGGGCTACAACCCGAACGTCACGGTCAAGAAAAAGAAAGGCTGACATTTGCTCCAACGCACGTTCATCCACGTTCCCGGACTCGGCGCCCACACAGAGCGCTCGCTCTGGCAACAAGGGTGCGGCACGTGGCAGGACTTCCTCTCCCAAGGCGACAGCTACTCCATCGGCGGCGCTGACCGTTCGTCGATGAAGAACGTGATCTCAAAGTCGGTCGAGGCCCTCGCGGCTGGACGACACCAGTTCTTCAACCATTGCCTCGGTGCTCGTGAGTCATGGCGGGCCTGGCCAGAGTTCCGAAAGCGCTGCGTCTACCTGGACATCGAAACGGACGGCGGCCAAGGTGGCGAATCCATCACTTGCGTTGGACTCTTCGACGGATCCGCCTTCCGTTGCCTGGTGAAGCACGAAGACCTCAGCCTCTTCCCCGACATCATTTCGCACTACAGCATGATCGTGACCTTCTTCGGATCCGGGTTCGACCTTCCTGTGCTTCAGAGGTGCTTCTCAGGCTTCCACTTTGACCAGATCCACCTCGACTTGTGCCCGATCTTGCGGAGGTTGGGGTACCGAGGCGGGCTAAAGAAGATCGAGCGCCAGATGGGCATCACGCGGAGCCCAGAAACGGACGGGCTCACGGGCAGGGACGCCGTACGACTGTGGCGCAACCACATGAGGGGCGGTTATGGAGACCTGGACACGCTGATCGCCTACAACCGAGAGGACGTGGTGAACCTGGAGCGCATCGCCCAGATCACTTACGACCGACTGGAACAGACGACGCTAAGAGAGGCCGGCGTTCCGCACCTTTTGGAACGCCAAGAGAGCTATCTCTAACTGGGCGTCGTCAATGTCCTTGTGGAGCACGGCCCGCAGCCGGTTCGGGCCCATCGGAACCGCCCAGACACCTTCTGACTCAAGCGCCCTGGCCCAATCCGCTGCCGGACGGTCGGTGTCGATCATGAGGATGTTCGTTTGAGGCGGGACAATCTCAAGGCCCGAGAGCCCGGCGATCCCTTCTGCGAGCTTTCGTGTCCGCTCGTGGTCTTCTGCCAAACGGTCGACCATTTGCGTCAAGCTCACGATGCCGCAGGCGGCCAGGACTCCCGACTGCCGTAAGCCGCCGCCCATCCGCTTGCGCCAGAACCTCGCCCTTTCTATGAACCCCTTCGTTCCGCAAAGGATCGAACCGACCGGTGAAGCGAGGCCCTTGCTGAGGCAGAAGTTGACCGAGTCCACCTTTGACGTGATCTCACTGACCGGTACGCCCAACGCAACGGCAGCGTTGAACACCCGGGCTCCATCCAAGTGGATGCCTATGCCGAGGGCGTCAGCGGCCCGACGATAGGCGGAGTGCTCCTCAACTGTCGCGACGGTGCCGCCAGCCCGGTTGTGGGAGTTCTCCAGACAAAGCAGTGTCGTGCCTGGCGTGTGTTCGCTTCGGTGCATAAACCGGGTAGCGATCTGCGAAGCCTCCATCACGCCGTGGACACTCGGCACCGTTCTCGCCTGCACACCGTTGAAGACCGCGCCCCCTGCCCCTTCGTAAAAGAGCATATGGGCGTCCTCGTCGAACAGGACGCTGTCGCCAGGAGCAGTATGGGTGGCGAGCGCCACTTGGTTGCCCATCGTGCCGCTGGGAACAAAGATCGCATCTTCCATCGCGACCGTCTCGGCCGCTAACTCCTCCAAGCGGCGAGTCGTCGGATCGTGCCCAAGGACGTCGTCGTCAAGCTCAGCTGCCGCCATGGCGCGGTACATCTCGGGAGTTGGCCTCGTGACAGTGTCCGAACGAAGGTCGACCGGCATAGCGGAATGTTATCCTCCGGCTGGGGCGGTCACCGGGCAGCTCGGACTTTCGTGAGAAAGCCCAAGTACTCGCTGCGAATCCGGTCCCATCCTTCATAGGTGAAGGAATGGCCTTCATCCTCAAGCGGGCAGAACTTCACTTCCCCGCCCTGCGCTTGCAACAAGCGCACGAGTTCTTCGCTTTGGGCAATCGGTACGACTTCGTCTTGCGTGCCATGGATGACGAGGAAGCGGGCTTCGACGTCTCGCACGTACGTGACAGGGCTGGCTTGAGCCCAGACGTCCTCCCTGCCTTCGTAGGGCCCGTCCATGAACTGTTCGAGGAACGCCATCGCGAGTTCATAGTTCGCTTGCCGGGGGTTCCGCAGGTCAGTGAGCCCGCAGATGTCGACCACGGCATCGACCCGCTCGGCCAAAGAGTCGCTCTCGTCAAACCTGTTCTGGCACAAACCGAGCATCAAGGCCATGTGGCCGCCCGCACTGTTGCCCATGGCTGTGACGTTCTCGCGGTCGATCCCTAGCTGGGTCGCGTTCTCGCGGGCGTATCGGACAAACGCCTGACAATCGGCGACCGGGACGGGAAACGGATAGAGCGGTGCGAGCCGGTACTCGATACAGGCGCACGCGAAGCCCTGTGGAACCAGCCAGCCCGCCTCTTCCCGGTACATCGATTTGTCGCCGCTGATCCATCCGCCACCATGGATGAAAACCACAAGCGGGTAGGGCCCTTCGCCGTCCGGCCGCATAAAGTCGAACTTAAGGCTGCCTCCGCTGACAGGATAGTCTTGATCGCGCAACACCACCATGTGGCGCCCGTTTTACCTCCTCGCTCTCGTTGTGAACGCGTCCCCGCGTCAGGCGAGGGTCGCAAGGAGGTCGGCCGTCTCTTGAACAGCTTCTTTGAAGGTCGCGCACGCCCATGCCGCGTCTTCCCGCGAGATGATGAGAGGCGGCTCGATGCGGATCACCCGAGGGTTGTTCAACGTGTAGGCCGCCACCATTCCGCGCTTGACCAACTGCGCGATCACCAGCTCACCGACCTCGTCGATCGCAAACTCGACGCCGATCAAAAGGCCGAGTCCCCGAACTTCCTTGATCAGGTCGCAACTCTGCTGGAAATCTCTCAGCGACTCGACCATGAACCGGCCCGTTTCCGCTGCACGCTCGACGAGTCCCTCCGATTCCACAACCTCCAGAGCAGCAAGTCCCGCCGTACAGGCAAGTGGATTCCCCCCGAAGGTCGACGTATGGATCAAGGGGTTTTGCCCGAAGACCCGATCCCAGACGTCCGCGGTGCCCATCGTTGCGCCGATCGGGACGACACCGCCGCCAAGCGCTTTGGCGAGAGTCATGACGTCGGGCTTGATGCCCTCGTGCTCACAGCCGAACATCTTCCCTGTCCGACCTAAGCCCGTTTGGACTTCGTCGACGATCAGTAGGGCGCCGTGGCGGTCGCAAGCGCGGCGCGCGGCTTGCAAGTAGCCCGGTGGCGAGATGTGCACCCCGCCCTCTCCTTGCACGACCTCCACGATGAAGCAGCCTGTTTCGGGCCCGATCGCGGCCTCCATGGCCGCAATGTCACCGAAGGGCACGAAGCTCGCACCCGGAACCAGGGGCTCGAACGGGTCGCGGTACTTCTTCCTGCCCGTGGCGCTCAGCCCGCCCATCGTCTTGCCGTGGTAGCTGTCCTCGGTGCTGACGATGCCGGGCCGGCGGGTCGCCGCCCTTGCAAATTTGAGCGCAGCCTCACAAGCTTCTGCTCCGCTGTTGCTGAAGAACGTGAACTCGAGCCCGTCCGGTGAGACTTGGGCGAGTTTCTCCGCCAGTTCGCCTTGGGCGGCATTGAAGAACGTCTTGCCGCTTAATGGCATGGTGTCGAGGGCGCGCTTGACGGCCTCGACGACCTTGGGATGGCGGTGCCCCAGGCTGAAGACCCCATATCCACCCAAACAATCCAAGTACTTGCGGCCGTCCTGGTCCCACATGTGGCATCCCTCGGCGCGGACTTCCACGCCGAAACCGGCGAAATTCATAAGCTTTGCGAGACCGGGATTGACGTGCTCGCTGTACCTGCGCAGAGTCTCGGCGTGGATGGACTCGGGATCCATGCCCGTAGTTTAGAGGAGGGTTGGGAGGTCTACCGGGCCCCGTTCGGTTCTGAGATATCGAGCGGGATTGACTTTGGGTGCCGGTACTTGGTCGTCGCCTTCCTACACAAGCTCTCAAACGCCGCCACAGATTTGGCGCGAGCCGCCAGCGCGCCAGCCTTCACCGTGCCGCCGGAAATCACGCAAGGGAGCATCTCTGCTTTAGAGAGCTTCCTTCCGTTGAAGGTTAAGCGGAAAATGCCCGTCGAGCTCCCTATGGGGGAGACGAGGTTGCCTAAGGAGTAGAAAATGGGTTTGCCGGCGTAGAGTTCGGCCCCTTGCAGGACATGGGGGTGGGCTCCGAGGACGCAGTCGGCGCCCGCTTCAATGAAGCCCCTTCCCAGGGTCACTTGCCACGGATCGGGGACGGTTTTGCGCTCCGTCCCCCAGTGGAGCCACACGACGACGAAGTCAGCTGTCGACCTTGCTTGAGCGACGATTGCCTTGAGGCGCTTCCGCTGAGACGCGAGAAGCTTGCCGTTGAACGGAAGAGTGGCGACACCGGGGCTCACTTCGGTCGCGGGCGTGCACTTGCCGAGCCCACCTGAGGTCTTGAATGCGAGGAAGCTGACGAAGGCGACCTTCATGCTCTTCTGAGCGGTAACGACTTGAGTCCGCGCCGCCTCTGCGAGGTCCTTCCCCGCCCCGCACCACTGGATTCCCTGCCCGTCGAGCAGTCCTGTCATTTGGTTGAGGCCGGCAAACCGGTAGTCCATGGCGTGGTTGTTGCCAAGGCCGACGAGGTCCAAGCCAGCAGCTCCGATGGCCCTGGCGTGGCCGGGATCGGCCTTCAGGATGAACTGGGACTTGGCTTTGACCTCTGCCGCGGACTTGTTTGGCGTGGAAGCTCTGGCGTTGGTCAATGGAATCTCAAGGTTGGCGGTGGCGATGTCGGCAGCCTTAGTCCAACTAGAGATGCCCGTGAAGACCTTCACGCCGGGCTTCACGCCGTTCAGCATGATGTCGCCACCCACCACCAGGGTCCATGACTGGGCGGCAAGGACAAGGCTAAAGATCATCTGCCTAAGGACGTTGCACTTGGAGAAATCTTAGCAAGAAGCTTCCAAGGAAGCTCAAGGGGCGAGTCAGCTTGTCCCGACAATTTTTACAGGGAGCCAGCGGGCTTCCCTTCGAGCGAGGCAAGAAAATGACCATCCAGACGACCGCGACCAGCGGCATCCAAGCGCTTTCGGGCAACAAGCGCCACGAGCGCAAACTCGCGATGACGGCCCTGAAGAAGGCCATCGACTCTCACGACCTTCCCGCAGCGAAGGCTGCTTACGAGAAGCTCCAGTCCATGCACCACATCCGAAGCCAAAGCAAGCTGGCCGACCTCGGCAAGGCTCTCGACCAAGGAGATATGGATGCAGCGGCCGCCCTGTTCACATCAACTTGGGCCTCGCAGGCATTGCCCCAGCCGTTCCAAGGCCAGCCTTCTGCGACCAACCAAGTCCCTGAGCCGGGCGTGGTGACTCCTCAGCCAGTCACCCTGGCCCCGGATCCGACCATCGAGACACCCCAGCTCACTTCAGGCGGCATCAGCGTTTCAGCCTGATGAGCAAGTTCGATCAATGGGCTCCCGGTGTACCCCGGGTGGCCCATTGTCGCATGTCGGAACTGGAACACGAGGGGCGACAATAGCGGCTTTCTAATGGGTGCGCGAAAGTCCAGGGCGGTACCATCAGTTCGATGCTGCTGGCCCTAGTCGTCCTTGCCCTTCAGTCGCGCTCTTGGAGCAAACCCGAGCTCTTCGTGAGCATCACCGATCCGGCCATCAACGAGAGCTCAGGGGTTGGCGCCAGCAACCGCTACCCAGGGATGCTCTACACCCACAACGACAGCGGCGACTCGGCCCGCTTCTTCCGTTTTAAGAAGGACGGGGCCATTTCCATTGTCACCGTGCCGGGAGTCAACGCGGTCGACTGGGAAGACATGGAATGCGTCAAAGTGGGAGGCGAGGATCTTCTTTACTTTGGCGACATCGGTGACAACGCGTCTGCCCGGGCCAACATCAAAATATATAAGTTTCCAGAACCAGACCTGCAAGCAGCATCCATTCCATTTAAGGAAACTTACACCATCACGTACCCCGACGGCCCTCACAACTGCGAGGCGCTCATTGTCGATCCGGGCAGCGGGGACATCTTCCTCGCCACGAAGAACTCGGACCACTGCGATATCTTCTACCTTCCGAAACCGGACGGCTCAGGCACCTACGTGATGCAAAAGTTAGGGACGATCCATCCCGATACGGGCGGCGGGAGTTTCGGCCGCCTGGTCACAGCTGGCGATGCCGACCCTTCGGGCAAGCACGTCATTCTGCGGACATACAGCGCGGCCTTGGAATACACCGTCACTGGCGCGTTCAAGGACTGGTGGAAGGAAACGCCGGTCCGGGTCGCGATGCCTTCTCATGCCCAGGGTGAGTCCATCGCCTATGGGCCAGGCGGCGCGAGTTTGTTCACAACGAGCGAGGGTTCGCCGTGCCCCGTCCACCGTCAGCGCCTGGTGCAATCCACCGGTGGCGGCTAGCATGTTGCTCTCCTTTGCCCTCCTCCTTGCCGCGCCGAGGGCCGCTGACCCTGCCAGGGTCGTGGTCGTCGAAAACACGTCCAGCCCTGCTTCGGTCGAGATCGCGGAAGACTACGTGTCGAAGCGGTCGGTCAAGAACCTGGTGAAGGTCGAGTGCCAAGACTCTGCGACGAGCACGGCCAACGAGACCATGACCTATGCCAATTTTCAAACGGCGATTGAGGCACCAGTTTTGGCGTTCCTGTCCAAGCACCCTAAGGTCGACTTCATCGTCCTCACGAAAGGCGTGCCCATCAGGTTGACCGACGCCCCCTTCGGCATGGCGAACAAGCAACCTTCACTCGACTCGGCCCTTGCCGCGACCGGTTACGCAGAGCGCAAGGACGTGGTCAAGGTCGTGCTGAGCGACAGTGCCTTCAGCGGTAAGTGCTGGGTCAACCGCTTTTGGAACTCCACTGAACGGTTCTCGCACGAAAAGTTCGGGGGCTACTTGGTCACTCGCCTGGACGGATACACCACCGAAGAGGCAAAGATGCTGGTGACCTATGCGGTCGAGTCGGAAAAGTCCCGGCCGACGGGCAAGTTCTTCATCGACGTTGCGGAGGGCCACGGCATCGGCGACGTCAAGCAGGTCCCCCAAAACCCGGTTGCAGACGGCAAATTGGATCTCCACGTCATCAACGAAATGGCCTACAACGATTGGGACGCGGACATGGTCGTCGCGGGGCAAAGGCTTGCGGCTAAGGGAGTGCCGCTTCAGGTCGACCGGACGGATGTCTTCGTTGGCAGAATGGGCGACTTGATGGGCTATTGCTCCTGGGGCAGCAACGACCCCAAGTTCGATGCAAAGGCGTATTCCCTGATCCGGTTCGCACCGGGCGGAATCGCGGAGACGGCCGTGTCCACGAGCGCCCGTACGTTTCTGCCGACTCAAGGGGGCCAGTCGCTGATCGCCGACCTTGTGCACGGCCGCGCCACGGGCGTGAAGGGTTATTGCGACGAGCCACTGCTCCAAGCCGTCGCCTCGCCGAGCATCCTGTTCGAACGATATGCCAGTGGCTGGACTCTCGCCGAGAGCTACTACGCGGCGTCCCGGTTCGTTGGTTGGGAGGACATCGTGATCGGCGATCCTCTGTGCGCTCCCTACTCGAAGTAGGGCCCGCCGCTGCCGCCAAGCACGCGACGGGCCATCGTCTTCAGTCCTTCATCGATTGTGTTCCTCCGATCAGATGGCAGCCTCAGCCCTTATGGCCGTGGCCGCGTCGGTTCATGTTCGGCCTCGGGACAAGGCCGGTTTGACGCAAAGCTCCGCCCTTCCCAGGGGCGTTCTTGTGGCGGTGAGGCTCCGACGGCGCATTGGGATCGCCCAAGTGCGGCGCGACGAAGCGCTTCCATTCGCGCTTTTGCATGTGTGTTGAAACAAGGGTCTGGGCTCTTCGAGTGAAGAGCTGGGAGCACATTGCACCCGGCCAAACCCGGCCGCGCAGATTGCGGGCTAGGCGCCGGTGCCGGCGTCGTTGAGAATGATCATCGTGTTGATGCCTCTGCTTGCCGCGGGCGAACCCCGCGAGCGGCTCCTATCGTACCGCGGTTTGAGCGAGGCCAAGACGGACCTCAGGCTGCTCTGTGTGACTCCAGCCATGCCTGCGTTTGCCGATACTCTCAGCAGGAGCCTACGATGCCAGTCCTCGACGAAAGCAAACTTACGAACGCCGACGAGCTCGTCGAGTGGACTCGACGGTGGATGTCCGCCCTGCCGCTCTCGGTGCGACGCCCTCTCCAGGCACAGGAGATCGCGGTCCTCCGCAAGGTCTTCTCGCTCAGGCTTGCGGGCGAAGAAGTCTCGCCCGACAAGCTCAATCTGACGTCCGCGATGAGCATATCGCGGCTCTTTGACCAGGACTAGAACGCGCCGATCATAGTGGCGATGTAGTTGATCTGACCTTCGTGGTAGCAAGCGTTCCAGAACGGGTAGGACATGATCTGCTCGAGGGTCATCGGGCCCCAAGGCATTTGTATCTCGACGCCCATGTCGGCTTCTGAGACCTCATTGATCGCCCCAACGAACTTTTCCGTGTTGGACTCGAGCAGCGAGCGGACAGCGTCCCAACCTTGATTGACAAGGGCAGCCTTTGCCTCCATAAAGGTCTCCATGGCCTTCTCTCCGTCGAACTGGCGCGTACGGAGGAGGTCGGCAGTGCTGCCGTTCAAAATGGCCACTTCCGCAACCTGGTCGAGGGCCGTCCTGGCCTCGCCCATCGGGCTCCAATTACGCTTGTCCTCTGGGAGGCGGAGAAACGCCTCGATCAAGTCTTGGGACGACCTAGGGGTGACGCGAGAAAGAAAAGAGTGCAAGGCAGTCGACATGCGTCAAAGGATAGGCCCTTCGCAAGAAGGGCACCAGGTCCGTCCGGAATCCCCGACCGGGGATTCAGTAGGGGAAGCCTCAACCGTAGCTTTCGTTGACAGGAGCCCGAGAGAGGTCCGCCTCGAAGGGCTTGCCGGTGGCTTTAGCGAGAATCTCGCCGATCTCCGTCAATGAACCTTTGCTGAATCCCTTCCAAAACTTAACAATCTTGCCGTTCTGCACAACCGCGGCCGCTTGTGAGCTTCGCGCCTTGTACTTCTTGATCACGTCCATAGTCGGATCAAGGAGGCCCTTGAACTCGACGTCGAACTCCTTCTGGAACTCTTCGAAGGCGGCCTTGTCGTCGTTGAAAACCACTCGGAACTCGACCTTCTCGTCCTTCATGTAGGGCTCGCCGACAGCTTTGAACAGCGGTACGGCGCGGGGGTTCGCGCCACAGCCGTGTTTGACAAAATAGAGGACAAGGGTCTTGCCTCCTTCGGTCAAGCTCGCTAGAGTGTGCGACTTCCCTTCCGAGCCTTGTGCAGAGAAGTCCGGCGCAGCACCAAGGGCTTGGGTGTCCTGTCCACCGTTCGAGCAAGTGAAGCCGGTGGCGACGACCAACGAAAGCACGACAAAGATCGGCCTCATGGTGTCTAATTTACACCTTAACGTCCGACCTGGGTTCCCGTTCCGATGAGGTCGCTCGTTCAGCTACGCGAAATTCCGGTTTGAAACTGACCGCTCTTGGTGCAAAATCGCCCCATGCGAAAGCTCATTGGGACGCTCCTCGTCTTGTTGCCGGCACTGGCTTGTGCACAGGGCGCGCTTTTGGACGATCTTGCTAAGCCCCAGGACGGGCAGAGCCGAAGGGCGACCAGTACGTTCCGCATGGGCAAGGACGGGAAGTACGATCCGAAGGCGCCCTTCACCGGAGATCTCGACGAGCACAGCAACCGGGACAACTTCAGGGTCCCGCCTGGACAGACCCATGTCCTGATGGACGAGAAGGGGCCGGGAGTCATCACCCACATCTGGCTGACGTTCCTCGGCCCAGAGCCGCAGGACTGGGCCAAGCAAGGCTCGGCTGACCACCAAGACATGTTGCTCAGGATCTACTATGACGGCGACGACAAGCCAGGCGTAGAGGCGCCGGTGGGCGATTTCTTCGCCAATTGCTTTGGCATGCGGTCGCCGGTCGCGAGCATCCCCGTCGAGGTCGAGGACGGCGACAGCTACAACTGCTTTTGGCACATGCCGTTCCGCAAGTCGGTGCGCATCGAAATCGTGAACCAGGGCGACAAGGCGATCAACCTGCTCTACTACAACATCGATTGGGTCAAACGCGATTCCCTCCCCAAGGACATGCCTTACTTCTACGCCCAGTACCGGCAGGAGTATCCGGTCAAGGGCGGCCAAGACTACGTGATCCTCGACACGCAAGGCAAGGGCCATTACGTCGGCACTGTGCTCGCCGTCCGGACGCGGAGCCCGATGTGGTTTGGCGAAGGCGACGAGAAGGTCTATATCGACAATGAAAATACGCCCTCGATCTGGGGAACCGGCACCGAGGACTACTTCCTCTCTGCCTGGGGTTTGCAGAAATCGAGCACGGCCTACCACGGCGTTCCTTACTTTGACCAGTGGGGGATTGTGGGCGGTCACACGAGCGCCTATCGCTGGCACCTGAACGATCCCTGGGTCTTCCAGAAGGGAATCAAGGTCACGATCGAGCATTTCGGCTGGATCTCGCCGGACGAGAACCCACTGGGAAAGACCAACAGTTGGAACGAGCGCGAGGACGACTATTCGAGCGTCGCCTTCTGGTACCAGACCGGTAAGCCGACATTTACTGCCCGCGCCCCTTCCGGCCCTGAGCGCAAGCTCCCGAGTTTGGAGCGGGTGAAGGTGCCAGGTAAAGACGCCCAGTTCGGCGCAGGCGAGCGGCAGCAGCAGTACATCGACTCACTGCTCTATGAGCAGACCCTCTACACGCCCAAGGAGCCATCGAGCGCGTGGGTGGAGGTTCCCTTCAACGTCGAGAGGCGCGAACCCCTGCGCCTCCTTCTCAACATGACAACGAGTTGGGACTTTGGCACGTACCAGGCGTCCTTGGACGGCATCAAGCTCGGAGGGCCGATCGATCTGTATTCCGCAAAGATCGAGAACCGCGAAGTGCATCTCCTCGATTTCTATCCCGAGCCAGGGCGGCACGTCCTGCGCCTTGAGTGCACAGGCAAGAACAATCTTTCGTCGGGCTACTACCTCGGCCTAGAGTCTTTGCAACTCCGAGAGAGGCGCCCCCGTGTCGAGAAATACGGATACGACAAAGACAATGACTGGCGAAAGAACCCCAAACTCTATGGTTGAGGCTGAGGTCCAGCAAATCGTGGACGGCGAACACGTTCGCTTGCTCGTGATCGGCTACTACGTGCAAGCTGGAGTGTGCGCCTTCCAAGCCTCGATCGGTTTGATTTACTTCGCGATGGCCGGCCTCATGGCCACGATGCCGACAACGTCGTCGTCAAGCCGATCGGGGCTGCCACCCGATTTCTTCCCGATCTTCTTCGCTGCCTTTGGTGGTGCCTTCCTCCTCTGCTTCCTGACATTGGGCGTGCTTTGCTTCCTCACCGCGAGGAACCTGAAGCTGTGGCGTGGCGCGCTGCTCGCCTACATCTGCGGCGGTCTCAGCCTCTTCTTCATGCCATTCGGGACTGTCCTCGGTATCTCCACCTTCATCGTCCTTCACCGGCCGAGCGTCAAGGCGAAGTTCGAAGCGATGCGGGAACCAGCATAAGACGGGCCGCCCGATTTCGGACGGCCCGCTGTGTGTTGTGTCGTCTTCTCCTGATTAAGGGACGAAGATCCAGTCGATGTAATCCTGGTCGACGCACCAGTTGGAACTCGCCGCAGGACCGACCTGCCTGATCGAGTACTTGCTCCGCACGGCGTTGGCGGCACCGATGTATCGGTTCTCGTTGCCGCTGGTCACAAGTGTGAAGAGCTGGTAGGCGGTCGACAGATTGTCAACACGGAAGTCCGTCGCGTCCCAGTTGTTCGTGTTCCAGTTGAACATCTCCATGCGCTGCTGGAACGCACCGGAGACCGACATCTTCACGTAGGTACGGAAGTACATCTGCGTGGATGTCGCGCCCGGAGCGGTGCCGTCGAGCTCAACCTGCACAGGCGGCGTTTGAACGTTCGGAACGATGAACTTGCAGACCCGCAGGGCATTGCCGTCCACGGAGGTCAAGCTGCCGACGTTGCCGCTGCTCAACCTGCCAGTGCGGATCGTGAAGCTCGTCGGGTGACGAACTGCCCAAATGTCCAGAGTCGCCGACCGGGACGTGCTACCCGCTCCACCGGTGTACGTGTTCGTGAAGTTCACGTTGCCGGCGTAGTGGCCGTAGCCGAGGCCGTTGGCGGTGGCGTTGGTGTCCAGGTTGATGACGACCCCGGCGTTGTTCACGGGGAAGGTGCCCGCCGGAATAGTCAACCAACTCGGGCCGGACATGTCGGCGGTGTACTGAACGTTTCCGCTATTGCCCACCGTGTAGTTGTAGCCTCCGTTCGGACTGAACGGGCCGCCTTCATAGCCAGTGAAAGCCATGTTGCCGGCGGTGACGGTCATCGAGCCGGCAGAGCGGCCGCTTGTCAGGGTCGAACCCATCCAAGTGCCCCATCCGCCAGGCTTCGCCCACTCGCCTGTGAACCACATTTGTTGGCTGGTGTTCCCGGCGCGATAATCGCCCCAGTCCATGTTGCCACCGTGGTAGTCGCCCCAGCGTCCGCCGGTGTTGACCGAGCTGGACTTCAGGGCTGCAGACGAGTTGGAGAACGAGGAAGCGTCGAAATTGACGTAGCGAGCCTGAACTTGCAAGCCGCTTCCGGACCTCGAGAAGACCCAGTTGTTCGATCCGTCATAGTTCGCAGACGGACAGGCAAACCAGGTGCTCGTGCCCGTCGCCCAGAAGTTCCAGTCGAGTTCGACGGCCCCGGAAGACGGATCAACGACATAGAGCCTGGCAGCACAATTGGCTGGCTCGGACGGGTTCTGGGCGTTGAGCGATGTAAACACCCTCAGCTTGTTCGCCGTTGGGTCGAACGTGTAGATACAAGGCATCAGACGGCAAGCGTTCGTTGCGATCGAACCGCCTCCCGGGTCGGTCGCGTTCGGCGGAATCGCATAAGCGCTGACGTTCGTGTCGATCGCGGTCAAGCTCGGCGAACCGAGCGGATCCGTGAGAGACCAGATCGTCAGCTTGCTGCCGCCCAGCCAGCGTCCGTTCAGGAACCAACAGCCTCCGTTACCGGAGTAGTTCATCTTGCACGCGCGCGGCGCGAAGGCTTGCGAGCCGTCGGGGTTTTGCGTCCTGTTGAACCAACTGTAAGAGGCCCCACCGTTGCTGTAGATCTCGGACGGATTGAAGATGAAGAACCGCGCCTGGAGGTAGTTGTCGCTCCAGTCCAGTTCGTTGCCGGAAGCGAACAAGCCATTCTGGCCGTACGCCCAGTCCGCGTAGTCGCACCAGCGAGTGCCACCGTCAGAAACACCAAAGTACCAAACGTACCAAGTTCCGAACGGGTTAGAGTCGTCGCTTGAGACGGTGATCAAGTGCGCCGTGTGGGCACCCGCGTCTTTGCGATGCCACAGCATCGACCAACGGCCCCTCCAGGGGTCGAAGAAGACCTTCGGGTCGAACAGGAACCCGTTGTCACCGATGAAGTTATTGATCGTGGACTCGTACAGGTTGTTGCCAGCCTTGTCCAAAATCCTCCATGTCGAGTTCACGACCTGGACGATGTATTGGTCACCCGTCGCCATGTCGTCGTCAGGCGGGGTGTAGATCGTCTGATCACGGCCTTCAAAGTCTTGGATCAGCGAGTTGGCCTGGATCATGTTCGCGCTTTGGTCCGGCGGGTTCGTCGGAATCGGCGCATGCATTTTGGCGTTCGGAACCTGGTTCTCGAACTCTTCGTTCGGGGTGTTGAGCGGGCCCGGGAAAAACCTCGCCGGGTTGTCCGTCGACACTGTGAGTCCCCTCTCCGCTTTGACCAGGTTCTTCGTGTTTTTCCACGCTCCCGGCCAGACATATGGTTCACCAGCTTTCGGCGGTGCGGTCTGATGCGACAAATCCGCCCACCCAGTGGTGGCGAAGGCCGCGAGCACCGCCAAGAGCCCAGTCTTGGCAATCATTTGTTTAATCTCCTGAGGTTGGAGGCAAAACCTCCAGTCACCATCATAACACAGAGTTTTGCGGGGGACACTCTTTTCTTTTATGCGGTTTTTAGAAAGTTCGTCGGAGGCTTCGATCGCATGGCATAATCGCCTCGTGACCGACCTTAACGCAAGGATCGACGAACTCGCCGATCTTATGGACGAGTACCAGTTGGAGCGCGGCAAGCTGACGGGAGAAGGGTGGTCGGTCGCCTTCGCCCGAACAGTGTCGCTGCCACCCTCGAGTGAAACTCCCGAGCGAGCTCCGGCAACGACGTCCAAAGCTCCAAAGCCCCGAAAGCCGGACGGCCCGTCCGGGCACCCCGTGAACAGCCCGACGACCGGCATTTTCTACGCCTCGCCCAACCCCGGCGCGCCGGCCTTTGTGAAGGTCGGAGACTCGGTGGAGGCGGGCCAGGTGATCGGCTTGATCGAAGCGATGAAAGTCTTTAACGAGATCACGGTCAACGTGTCCGGCGTGGTCCGCCAAATCCTTGTCCAGAACGGCCAACTCGTGCAACCGGGCGATACGATCCTCACAGTCGGATGATCCGGGTCGCTTGCGCCCAGCTCAATGTTGCCTTCGGGAATCCCGAAACAAACCTGGAGCGCGCGCTCACTACGATCAATCAGTGCCGGGGCAATCAGGCCGATCTGATTGTGTTTCCCGAGTGTTTCCTGACGGGATATTGCGTTGACAGCCTGGCAGAGGCTCGCTCAATCGCCATCTCGATAGACAGTCTCGAGCCCCTTCGTGAAGCGTGCGTCAAAGAAGGCGCCACCGTCATTGTCGGCTTTGCCGAGCAAGACGCGGACAGGCTGTACAACAGTGCGGCACTCATTGAGCCGGACGGGAAGGTCTCGGTCTATCGCAAAACGCACCTGCCACATCTGGGGCTTGACCGTTTCGTCAGCCGGGGAGACCAAGTGCTCGTGGCCGACACGGCGATCGGCAGGATCGGCGTCTTCATTTGCTTCGATTTGCGCCCACCCGAGCTCGCTCGCTGTATGGCGATCGCCGGCGCCCAACTTCTCGTCCTGCCGACAAACTGGCCCGTGGGCGCAAACGGCGGCCCCAACATCATCGCTCCTGCGCGAGCAAACGAGAACAAGGTCTTCCTGGCCACCTGCAACCGAGCGGGAAACGAGAACGGGTTTCATTTCATCGGCCAAAGCGGCATCTACAGTGTCTTCGGCGCTCTCCTTGCTCAAGCGGGCGAAGGTGAGGAGATCATCTATGCCGACTTGGAGCTTGGGCTCGCCGATGAGAAGCAGAACGTGATGGTGCCAGGAAAGTACGAGACCAACTCGTTCACATCGCGGAGGCCGGAGCTTTACAAGTCCCTTCTTGACGAGTAGGTAGCATCCGGTCGTGAGAAGTAGAACTTGGATGCGCGCTTTCGCGCTTTTGGGCGTAGTCGGACTGACGGCGCCCTACACGGCCGCTTTCGCACAACAGGTGGTGACGATTGCAGACGTCCTCAACGGGAAGTCGGTCCCGCTGAGCTTTAAGGTGGCTGACCTGCCGGGCGACTACAAACCAGTGCACATCAAGGTCAGCGGCAGTGGAGGCGGCGGCTTCTTCGACATGTTGATGGGAATGCTTGGCCCGTTCGCGATGATGGGCGGGAGTTCGCCGAAGGATCAAGACTCCGCCGCCTTTATGGCCGTGATCGACCTCAGTTGGACCAAGGGCGACGTCGTCAAGGTGCAGGGCAAGGACTTCTTGGTCACCTACAAGTGGTCGATCGAACCCCGAGACCTCATGACGCAAACCGCGAACAATTCGACCGATTCCAAGGCCAACCCGCTTGCCGACACGCCCTTGAGCCTCGCCCTCGTCGCGGTGGACAACATTGCTGCGATCAGCCCGGCGAACGGTGTCACCAAGGAAGACCTGATCAAGGTGCAGACCATGAAGATGCACAGCGATGCCGAGGCCGCAGCAGCAGGAACTGCTCCGACCGAGGTAGCCCACGATGCTCCGGCGGCCGAGGCCGCGACTCCCGACGACCAAGGTCTTTCCCACGCCAAGCAACTTGGAATGGCCCTTCAAATTTACGCGCAAGACTATGACGATGTGCTGCCGTACGCGCAAGGCACGAAGGCCGTGCAGTTCGTGACCTACCCTTACGTGAAGAACATTGACGTTTGGAAGACGATGAACCCGAATGGCAGCGACTTTCGATTCAACATCGCGGTCGGCGGATCGTCGCTGCCCGCGATCGACCTCCCCGCTGAAACGGTCATGTTCTTCGAGTCGAAGCCTTGGCCCGATGGGACTCGGCTCGTGACGTTCTTGGACGGGCACGCGCGCCGCGTCACCCACGACGAGTGGCCGACTGTCGAGGCCTCAATGAAGAAGAGCTATCCGAAGGTTGCCAAGCCCCTTCCGCTGAGCTACGGTATGGATTGGAATCCGGGAGGCGCCTTCCCTATGCTCTTAAGCGGTAGGTGAAAACGTCCCGCACGGGCGGCTCGCCCTCCTCCTGCTCGAACCAAACCCGCAGGCTCTCGCCTCGTCTCTCGTAGACAAGGTAGGAGCCTGTGTCCTTGTTGGTCTGAAGGAACTGAGCGCGGTGCCCGCGCAGCGAGACCAGAGTGAACTCGGTCCAGCGGTCCATTTCTTCCCAACAAGACATATCCTTGTTGAGATGGCGGAACCGCAGTTGCACTCGGCCCTCGAACTCGCCGAGCAGCATGAATTCATAAATATATGGAGATCCCGACCTGAACCACTTGAAGACTCCTGTCAATTGGCCGCCGCGAGGCGGCATCCAAAACTCCTCGACCTCATCGCCAGCGACCGTACCGTCCCAGTGACCTGCGAACCAGGCAAGATCATTCGTCGTCAAGCCAAGTAGTGGTTCGCGCGGTCGCCCTTCCATGGAGGAAGTCTATCGCACGAAGGAAGTGAGTCATGAGGAAGCTGATGTTCGGAATGGCGATGGCCAGTTTGGTGGGTTGGATCTTCTCCAAGCTAGTTCGCCAGACCCGTGTTGTCCGGGTCGCCAAGGCGCACAAGGAAGACCTCCTGGACGATGCGCTCCTGGAGACCTTCCCTGCAAGCGACCCCGTATCGGTGTACTAGTCCGCGTCGATCACCGAGCCTGGCCGCGGCTGCTTGGTGCGTAGATCAAGCAGCCATGCCTCTTGGCCCGATCCAAAGTCCCCGTATCCAACGATCACGTTTCCATCGTTGGAGACTCCCTGGGCGGACAATAATTGCACGCTCTGCACGTTGATTCCGAGCGATGAGCACACCGCCCTCAGGCTCCGCACACCGTGCTGAGCATCCCAAATGAAGGCTTCGCCAGAACTGGACTGGGCGCTGTAGTTGGCGAGCCCCACGATCACTCGACCGTCCGCAGAGCACCCGAGGGCCGTGCTCGTCGTCCGCACTTGGGTCTGGAAGAGGTCGACGCGGCCTTGAGCCATCCAGGCAACGGCGTTACCCCGAGAGGTGCCAACGACCGTCGCGCCGTCCAGCGAAACGTCCGTTGCTGCGCCCGTCGAATCGATCGGCACGAGCCCGTTTTGAGGCGTCCACCGGAACGGCTGTTGACCCGAGAGGCCGATTCCGTAACCGACGACCGTGTTCCCGTCGCTCGAGACCCCGGTGGCCGTGCTCTGGAAGCTCCCGCCCGGCACGTCGCCGAGCCCGATCATGCCGCTCGCCTGCGTCCATCGAAAGGCCTGTACCCCGAACGGGCTCAAGCTCCGTCCGACGATGGTGCGGGCGTCGTCCGTGATCCCGAGGGCTTGCCCAAAGGTGTTGGCGCCTCCAAGGTTCCCAAGAGCCACCATTCCCGACGGCTCACTCCACCGGAAGGCTGTTCCGCCTTCCCCAGCGCTTCCGTCGTCGCTACTGCCCACGACAACACGCCCATCCCAACTGCAGGCGTTCGCTTGGCTCGAAAAGGAACCACCCTGCAGGTCACCGAGAGGAAAGACTCCGAAACCCGCCCGCCAAAGAAACGCCTCAAAGCCCTGGCTTGAAAGGGCGTACCCGACGGCCGTGCTTCCGTCCCCAGACACTCCAAGGGCGAGACTTGGCGATCCTTGGCCAAGAAAGCCAAGGCGGTAGAGCCTGGGAGCGGAGAATGCCGTAGTGGAGATGAAGGCAAGAGATGCGAGGATGCAAGTGCGAAGAATCATGGCAACCACCGTTCAGAACGCGCCTTCCGATGGCCGCGTTCACATGAAATGTCTAATGCGATTCAAATGTGCTCGTAGCGCGTGTTCCGACGTTTGGGCGTGTAACCCGCGTCAGTGATCAAACGTTCGAACTCGGCCGCATTGAGAATGAACTTGTTCCCAGCCGCGCTCACCACGTTCTCCTCAATCATTGTCGAACCAAAATCGTCGGCACCGTAGCGGAGCCCGAGCTGGGCGATCTTTGGCCCCTGCGTCAGGATCGACAATTGAAGATGGTCGATGTTGTCGAGGAAGATCCGAGCGACGGCGATGGTCCGGAGGTAGTCGAAAGCGGAGGCTTTCTTAGGGATGGGAAGCTGGGTCTCTTCGGGCTGGAAGTTCCACGCGACGAAGGCACGGAACGGCTGACACTCGTCTTGGAGGTCGCGGATTCGCTGCAAGTGTTCGACCCGGTCTTCGAACGTCTCGACATGCCCGAACATCATGCTGGCGCTCGACCGCATGCCAAGCGCCGCTGCAGTGCGCATGCACTCCAACCATTCGTCGGTCTTGTCCTTATAGGGCGCAATGAGATTCCGGACACGGTCCACTAAGATCTCGCCTCCCGCGCCGGGGATGCTCTCGTGTCCCACCGCCCTCAGCCGCTCCAGCGTCTCGCGCACGGAGAGCTTGCTGATGTGAGCGACGTAATTGATCTCAGCAGGGGAAAGAGCGTGGAGGTTGACGGACGGAAACTCTTGCTTGATCCTGGCGAAGACACGCTCGAACCAATCGATCTTGAGCTTGGGGTTCAGGCCGCCCTGAAACAGGATCTCGGTGCCGCCTTGTTCGACGGTGTCGCGCACCTTGTCGAGGATTTCATCCTCTGAAAGCGTGTACCCCTCGTCGTGGCCCGGCACCCGGTAAAAGGCGCAAAACTTGCAACGCATCCAGCAGACGTTGGTGTAGTTCAGGATCCTGCCGACGACGTAAGTGACCACGTCTGGGTCGGATTTCGACCGTCGCCGGTGGTCGGCCATGGCGGAAAGGTCGTTAAGGTCGGGGTGATGGAAAAGGGCTACCCCGTCCTCATAGCTGATCCTGCCACCCGCAAAGACCTTGTCGGCTATGCGGTCAATGGCACTGGGGCTGGGCGGTGCGACGGCCACACCCTCATTCTACGTTGCGCTCTGGCCTTTTCGTGGGCCCGTCAGGCACGAAAAGGCCCGCACGACAAGTCGTGCAGGCCAAAAAGCGGTTTCAACCGCGTCGCAGTTCGACAGTCTGTCGTTGGGTGGCGCCTCGGAAGACGACATTGCCCGCCGGGTCGCTGATGACGAACGCGATGCCGTCGTTCTCAGGCGCCCCGCCATCGGTCAACCGCCCTTCCACGTGGAAACGGTGGCCCTCACGATCGATCGCGGCCGCGGCGAACACCACGACCGGGGTGTCGCCTTGGAGGTCCATGCGGACCACGTTGCCGTGGATCGCGAGCGCACCGCGTGGCGTCATGACTGTCGCCTGGAGCGAGCCACGGATGGCGTCTCCTCGCTTAGCACCATAGAAACTGACGCCTCGCATGTGTTCGCCCCCGCCCATGCCGCGAACGGCAAAGTTCTGAGCGGACGAGATCGCCGAAACCAAGATCAAGAGTCCAAGTCCAAAGAGCTTCATAAGCTTCCTCTCAATGGCGATGGACGTTCGCGATGGCCCAGAGTTCAGAACGGCGCGAAAAAAGAAGAGGCCGGAGCACCCGAAGGTGGTCCGGCCCAGTGTCGCAAGCTCGAAGAGCTTACTTGCGGCGGCGGCGAAGAAGAGCCGCGACGCCAGCGCCGAGAGCGATCATGGAAGTCGGCTCGGGCACGACGTTGATGTTGTCGAACTGGAACCAGCTGTTGGCGCCGTCGTCCAGGGTCATCTTCACGACGTTGGTCATGTTGGCGAGAGCGAACGTGTGAAGGTTCGCGCCGTCGCTCAGGAAGAAGGACTCAGTGTCGGTCGTGTTGTCGGCGCGGGTGCCGATCAAGGTAACCGTCTGGCCCGTCTGGCCGCGGAAAACGTCGCAAAGGTCGATCGAGCGGACCGTGAAGGCGCCGCCGCCCGACTTGGTCATCACAGCAACGTCCTCAAGGTAGTTCGCAAACAGCGAGCAGCTGCCGGTGTAATAAGGAAGGGCGCTCGTCCAAGAGGCGAGGGCGTCCGAACCACCGACGTGCGTCGTGGAATTGAACTGATAGCCACGAGAGGTGACCTGGTCGCCAAAAAGCGTGAAGCCCTGGCCGCCACCGTTGTTGTTGAGATCCTCGAAGTCCACCACTTGAGCCTGGGCGGACAGCGCAGACACGGCCAAGCCGGCCATGATCACGAGTTTAAGATTCATGTTGTAACCACTCCTCAGTCAAGCAAAAGACTGAACCGCACAAATCCTATCACATCTCACACATGAATTTCTAAAACCTGGGAAAAACCTGGTAATCCGTTGGGCCTAGACTGGGAACGAAGGCGAACGAATCTGGCAAGAGTGCCGTCCAGGCTCAACTTTGCCCCCGCAGCCGGATCATCTCCTGGGCCACGGAGGGAGCCTGCTTTGCGAACTCGGAGACGACCCGGTCGAAGTCGCGCTCAGGCTTGTTTTGCGAGAGTTTCGCCTTCGCTTCGACCCGAGAGGCGACGAGACGGAAAGCGATCACGCCCGACAGCTTCTGCTGCCAGAAGCCACGATCCATGTCGGGGCTGCCCGAGACTGCATATTCGGGGTCAAACTCCTGGACGAGCTTTGCCAGCGAGTCGAGCGCCTCCTCACTGCTCAGCACCTCGGGCCGACCTGTGACATGGACGGCCACGTAGTTCCAGGTCGGCACATTGGGGCTCGTCGCATAAACCTGCGGCGACACATAAGCGTGGGGCCCGTGGAAGACAGCCAGTTGGGGCTCACCCTCCTCCAAGCTCACGCGATGAGGGTTCGCTACAGCGAGATGGCCCAAAAAGGTCAAGGGCTCCGCCGCCTCGACGACAAGAGGCAGGTGTGTGGCGGACAGAGCGCCGTCCGCGGCAGTGAACAGGGTCGCAAAGCTGTTCTCCCGGCAGATCCTCACGATCTCAGCCGGATCCTCGATCTTGAACCACTCAGGAACGTACACGTCTATCTCTTCGGCTTCACTTCCACCTTGAGAGCGGTATAGCCGTCGATCTCGAAGTGTTCGACCTTCAGCTTGTGGCTGCCGTTGGCCAGGGCGACGCTCTTTGTGTACAGAGTCGGGCCCTGCCAGTGCCATTCGTCAACGACCAACTTGCCGTCCAGCCACACCCGAACGCCATCGTCACTGGTCACGTTGAGCAGATAGTTGCCGCCGTCCACCTCAAAGCCTCCTTCCGCCAGCGTCGCGAAGTGGTCGCCAGGCACGCCCTCGAACGGTGATCCGCCCGTGGCGAAGCTCAGTTCGGTCGCTTTCATCGTCGCAAGCGGCTTCTGCTGTACCATCCAGGACTCATAGGCTTCGAGCTTGGTCCGAGGGTCGCGGCTCTCGTCCCATGACCAGAACTTCACGTTCCAATCGATCGGCAGGAACGATTTGCTCCAACCGAACCCGATCGGCGAGCCGGCTGCCGTCACGATTCCACGGTAGTCAGTGGTCTCGCCGCCCGTGTAGACCAGTTCGATGTCGATGTCCTTTTCGGAGGGACTCCATGTCGCCGTCACCGAGCCAGGAACCTTGCCCTCGCTCGCCGTTAGCTTGACCCCCTTCGAGAGGCTCTTGACTTTCCACTTACCCTCAGGGCCGAGGACTTCGAACGTGCGGCCAGCCTGGTGAGGATCCTTCTTCGAAAGATCGATGCGGGGCCAGAGGAGCGGCCGCTTGAAGTCGTAAGGGCCCCATTCGTCCATCAGGATGTAGCGGCGGCCGCGCAGTGCCAATTCCTTCAAGAACGGGTTGACGCCGCCAGACAGGGGCTTGACGTAGAACTGGGCGACCTCCTTGGCCTCCTCGAGCCCGAAGGTGGTCTTCTGCTCCTCGGCCTCCTCGATCTTCTCGCGCAGGTCGGCCATGGGGTTCCACGGCACCTCGAAAAGGAAGAGGTATGCCGGCCCTTCCGGCTCCATCGCGGGGTTCGCGTTGCCACCTCGCGACATCCATGGCTTGCCCGGATCGGTCTCGTCCTTCTCCCAAATGTTGTCGGAGAACTTGACGCCTTCGACTGTCGGTTCACTCGATCCCGCCATGAACACGTTCTTCTCTATCACTGTGCCGCTTTGAGCACCTTGGATCTGCAGCGGGTTCTTGTTCTGATTGAAAAGGTTGTTCCGAACCATGATGTCGGTTCCCGGCCCCAGGATCAACCCCGTTTCCGTCATGCGCTCGAAGAGGTTCTTCTCGACCACGGTGTCCTTGTTGCGCACATCACGGTGCTTGGGATAGCCCCAGTTGGGGTCTGGAGCGTTCGCGTTCTGCCAGAGGTACACGCCGACCGTGTCGCCCGAGAAGGAGTTCATCGCGATCCGGTTCTTCTGCCCGTGTTCGATGGCCACGGCTTCGCCGTTCATCGCGAACATGTTCGCCATGACGAGCGTGTCGTAGCTGTAGCCGCCCCATATTCCGTGCCAACAGTCAACGAGCTTGTTGTTGATGAACTTGTTCCGGCTAAAGGTCGCCTCGATCGCGTTTGCTGGCGAGTGGCTGAAGTCGTTTGCGAACAGAAGGTTGTCGTTGCACCCGCCTTCACCTGTGTCCATAGTGTGCTGGCCAGCCCAAAGGAAGAAGCCATCGCCGCCGTGGGTCGCCGAATTGTAAGCGAACGTGTTCTTGCTGCACTGTTCAAAGACCAGGATTCCGGCCGAGTCTTGACCGCGGTTGTAGACCCCGTGCGAATAACCCCTCACGCACCAGTCCATTTTGTTGTGCATGACCTTGTTCTCCGACGACCGGTACATGCCGAGGCCTAAACCGGAATTGAAGGACAGGTCGCAGTTCCAGACAACCCCCTTGTTGCATTGAGTCAGCATCAGTCCGCACTGCCCGCCGTTTACTCTGAGATTCTTGACCTCGAAGTTATTGCATCCGCGGAGGTAGGCGCCAGCCCCATAACGAAGCCACTCGTCCTTCTCGTTCTGGTGGTAGCTCATCCAATCGGCCTCGTTCTCCTTCTCCTGATCGCTCTGCAAGTGCTGCTTCCAGTTGTTTGAAAAGTTGCAGTTATAAAGCTTAAGACCTGGACAATTCAACGCCATTAAGGCAACTTTGTAGCCCCGGCACGTCAAGTTTCGGATGGTGATGTTCTCACCCTTTACAAGGACACCAAGACCCTTGCGTTGGTCAGGGTCTGCCGTCTGCGGCGAGCCTTCAAGCACCACACCGGTGAAGTCGACCGTGATCCCCTTACCTGCGATCGTCAAGACTGGCTGCTTGAGGTCGTCGTTCGAATTGGCCAAGCGATAGACACCGGGCTTCAACTTCGTGGAAGCCGAGATCTGCCCGCCGTTCTTGATCTCCTGCGCCTGCCCGAGAAGGCATGCGATGAACATGGGCGACATGGCTCGATTCTGGCATGGCCGGCGACCTCCCCAGAGGGTCAGCCGCGCCGGCGTCACTTGATGCTGCCGATGGTGACGCCCTTGACGAAGTGGCGTTGCAGCAACAGGAAGACGGCAAGCACGGGCACGAGCGTCACGACCGCCGCGGTCATCTGGAGCGGCCAGTTCTGCCCGTTGTACGAGTTCTTGAAAATGCTGAGGCCGACCTCGAGCGTGCGCATATCTTGGCTTGACGTGGCGATCAGGGGCCAGAAGAAGTCCGTCCACGTAGCAATGAAGGCAAATGCCCCTAGAGTCGCGAGGGCGGCGCGGCTCATGGGAAGAATGACCTTCCAGTACACCTTCCACTCCCCCGCGCCATCGATGCGCGCCGCCTCGTCGATTTCCAACGGGATTTGCAGGAAGAACTGCCTCAACAAGAACACGCCAAAAGCGCTGCCGATGCCCGGTACGATCAAAGCCCAGTACGTGTCGAGCCAGTGCAGTTGGCGGACAAGGAGGAAGGTCGGAATCTGGGTGACCGTGCCAGCGAACATCATGCTCCCAAGAAAGAGGGAGAACAGGAACTCTCTTCCCCGGAACCGCAAGCGGGCAAAACCGTAGGCTGCCATCGAGCACACCAAGAGTTGCCCGGCCACCACAGCTCCAGCGACGACCAATGAGTTCAGAAGGAAACGGAAGACCGGCACGTCTGGGTGCAAAAGGACGAACCGATAATTCTCCCAATGTGCCTCCTTCGGCCAGAGGTCGCGCAACACAGGAATAGACGACCGGCTCTCGTGCAGGCTCACGAGCAGCATCCAGACGAACGGCGCCATCAGGAGGATCGCGAGCACCGATGCGACCGCCAGCTTGGCTGCTCGGACAATCGGCTTAGCCCGCAGAATAACCCTCCAACTGCCGCTTGGCAAGCTTGAATTGGACTGCGGCAAGGACGCCGATCACCACGAGCAAAAGGAAGGACTGAGCCGAGGCGTTAGAGACGTGGAACTTCTTCCAGGACTCGACATAGATGTGATAGCCGAGGACGTCGGTCGAGTCCAAGGGGCCGCCCCTCGTCATCATGTAAACGGGAGTAAAGAGCTGGAACGCAGCGATCGTGCCCGTGACAAGGACAAAGAGGTTGGTCGGTGCGAGCATCGGCCAAGTGACGGACCAAAACCTGCGCCAACCCCGGGCACCGTCCAATTCGGCCGCTTCGTATAGCGAAGGCGGGATGCCAAGAATTCCCGCGACATAGATGATCATCCTTGGCCCGAGGCCTACCCAGACACTCATGAAGGCAAGAGCAGGCATCGCCCATCCCTGTTCGTTCAGAAAGTCAACGCTCTTCAGTCCGAACAAAGCCGTCGTCGCGTTTATCAGTCCGTTCTCAGGAAGGTAGACGTAAATCCAGAGCATCGATATCGCGACGGTGCTGCATACGGCGGGAATGTAGTAGACCGTCCGAAACAGCCCGGCCGCCCGAATCTGGTCGGAGGCGAGGAGCGCGACCAAGACGGCCACCGCCATTCCCGTCGGAACGCTGACGAGGGCGTACTTTGCGGAGTTAAGGAGCGCGTTCCCAAAGCCCGGATCGTTCATGAGCTCCTGGTACTTCCCAAGGCCGACGAAAGGCATGGTGCCCTTCAAGATCTTCCAGTCGAAAAAGGACACCCACAGCGCGAACATGATCGGCAAGAACCCAAAGACAACGAGGTGCAGAAGAGCGGGCGCGATGAAGAAATAGGGCGTCCCTGAGCGCTTCATCTCAGAGCAAACTCCTTGTCGATCGCGGCGGCAGCCTTGGAAAGCGCAGCTTGGACAGGAACCCCGTTCTTGAGGATGTCGTCCATCGCCTTCTGCCCGAACTCCTCCACCCGGTCGTACCCCTCGACCGACGCGCCCCACGGCGACCGGGCCGAAGGCACGATTCTGAGGAAAGCCTCCTCACGGGCGACTTTCGACGGTTCTCCCTTCAGGCTTGCTTCGGCAACGTCTTTTCGCGCGCAGACGGCGATCCCGCTTTGGTTATAGCGGGACTGGACTCCCTGGCTCGCCCAAAACTTCAAGAACTCCCACGCGACCTCTGGGTGACGGCAGTTCTTACTGATGGCCTGGCCCGCTTCGTACATCACGGTGACGCTCTGGGGCAGGTTTGTCGGTAGCTCCACGACCACGATTTCGTGCGGATCCAGGTCCTTGAACGCGGCCAGACTCGCAAGGTACCAGTGGCCCACGACCTTCATGGACGCCTTGCCTGTCGCGAACAGGTCGACTCCAGTTGCCGCCGCTTGGCTCAGCGACGGGGCGACGCGGTGCTTCAAGACCAAGTCTGCGAGATATTGGACGGCCTCGACCGACCGCGGCCCGTCGAGGATCCCGGTCGCGCGTGAGCCGTCTGGCGAAAGAACGTCGCTACCGTTGTTCCAGAGAAACATGACCCACCCCGGCATCCAATTGGCGAACTCGAACCCGTACCGCCCCTGGCGAGTGAGCCTCTGGGCCGCGCTGAGAAAGTCGTCGAACGACCATCTCCCTGTCGGCACCGCCACGCCCGCCTCGCGGAAATGGGCGGCGTTGCAGTAGACCACCATTGGCGTGAAGTCGGTCGGTATCGCGTAAATCGCCTTGTCCCTGCGAGCGATGTCGACGACGTTAGGAAAGTAATCGCCGAGCGAGAAAGCCTTGTCCTTCTCGACGAAGGGAGCGAGATCCATGAGGGTGCCATTGTCAATGAAGACGGCCCCACTGCTCGCGTCGAGCGCCATCACGTCGGGCATCGCTCCCGCGACGTGATCGAGCAACACCTTGGTCACGTACTCTTGGCTTCCCGGGACGCCCTCGACCTTGAGGATGACTCCTGGGTGCGCGGCCTCGAACTCACGGTAGATCTGTTTGACCAGTCGATAATAATCGCTGTCGTCGCCAGCCCCGCCCCAGTTCGCGAGACGAAGTGCGACGCTGCTGGATTCGAACTCTCGGCAGCCGAGCGGCACGGCACCAAGCGCAGCCAGCCAGGCGAGGGCCTCACGACGGGTCACTCAGGCATTCTAGCCTGAGCCGCCTCGCGCGCATGTCAAACTAGTCGCTTCCATGGAGTCCATCCGCCAGCTCGAGTCCGAAGCCACTCAAGCCATCAAGGCCGCCGATTCGACGGCCTCGCTGCGCGAGGTCGAGCTGCAGTTCCTGGGCAAGAGCGGCTCCTTGACCCTCCTGATGCGCCAGATCGGTCAACTGCCCCCTGAGGAGAAACCGGTGTTCGGCGCCGCGCTGAACGAAGCCCGGAAGCGGCTGGAGGATCTCTTGGCGGCGCGGACAGCCGCGCTCAAAGGCGGAGAGCGTGCTCAACAGTTCGGTGCGGAGCGAATTGACGTGACGATGCCGGGCACATTGCCGAGGACAGGCCGGGAGCACATCCTCCAAATCACCGCCAACCGAGTGAAAAAAGTCATGGGTGGACTCGGTTTTGTCTATTATGAATCCCCTGAACTTGAATATTTCAAGTACAACTTCGACGCTCTCAACTATCCGCCCGACCACCCGGCGATGGACGCGCAGGACACGTTCTACGTGAGCGACGACCTGGTTCTCCGCACCCAGTGCACGGCTATCCAAGGGCGTGTCTTTGAGGAGTTCAAGCCACCCTTCCGCTACTTCACGGTCGGACGGACCTTCCGCAACGAGGCCGTCGACCGGACGCACGGACACACCTTCCACCAGATCGACGCTTTCATGGTCGACGAGGGGATCTCCATGGCGCACCTCAAGGGCACCCTGCGAGCTTTTGCCAGCGCCATGTTCGGAGGTGATGTCAAGGTCCGGTTCCGGCCTGACTTCTTCCCCTTCGTCGAACCGGGCGTCGACTACGCGATCTCATCTCCAAGGCTCTTCAACGGGAAGTGGGTCGAGTTGGGCGGTGCCGGCCTCGTCCATCCCAACATCCTTGAGCGCTACGGGATCGACACGGAAAAGTACTCGGGGTTCGCCTTCGGCCTTGGGCTCGACCGCATCCCGATGATGAACCACGGCATCGACGACCTCCGTTACTTCCTTGAGAACGACTTGCGGTTCTTGGAGCAGTTCGCGTGAAGCTCACCGAGTCCATGCTCCGCGACATGGTCGAGACCCGACTTACGGCGGAAGAGATCGGCGACCTCCTAACGATGACCGGCTTCGAGCTTGAGGACATCGAGGTGGTCGAGGGCGAGAAGGTCTTGGACGTCAACATCATGGCCAACCGCGGTGACGGAGCGTCTGTTCTCGGTTTAGCACGAGAAGTTCTCGCCAAAGACCCTTCAGCCAAGCCTACGTCGTTATTCAAGGGCCTCGCAGATTGGACGCCTCCCGCGGACGCCGACGCAAAGGACGTCAACGGGCTCGCAAGTGTGGTCATCGAGACCTCGGACTGCACGCGATTCTCGTGCCGGGTGTTCTCGAATGTTTCGAACGGCGAGTCGCCCGCATGGCTGAAGGAACGGCTGACCAAGATCGGCCAACGGCCCATCTCCCTCCTTGTCGACCTGACCAACTACGTGATGATGGAGACCGGCCAGCCGATGCACGCCTACGACCTCGCCAAGGTCCCTGCCGGCAAGATCATCGTGCGCGGCGCAAGGGCAGGAGAGAAGGTCAAGACTCTCGACGGGATCGAGCGAGACCTCTTGCCGGGCGAGATGATGATCTGCGACCAGTCGCGACCGATCGGCGTCGCCGGCGTCATGGGTGGAGAGGAGACTGAAGTTTCGGCCACCACCTCCGCCTGCCTCTTGGAGTCTGCCCATTTTGATCACCGGTCCGTCCGCAAAACGCGCAAGCGGCTCGGGCTACAAACGGAGGCTTCGTACCGGTTCGAGCGCTACGTCGACCCCGAAGGAACGGTCCGGGCGATCGAGCGCTTCGGCCAGCTATTAGCGGAGGCGATCGGCGCTACGGCAGTACCCGGCGTTGTGGACGTTTACCCTGCACCGCCTGTGCGCCCGCGATTGCGTCTTCGGCCAAGCCGAGCTTCAGCTTTGCTCGGCATGCCCGTCACCGCCGACGAGATCGAGCGGTACCTGACCGCACTCGGATGCACAGTTGAGCGCCAGGGTGACGAGTTCGCCGTGACGGCGCCGACATGGCGCATCGACCTAGAGAGGGAGGACGATTTCGTCGAGGAGGTCGGCCGCATCCACGGATATGAAAAGATTCCCGAAGCCCTGCCGATCGGAACGACCCCAATGGGTGGCACCCACGGCCCGCTCGAGGTGATCGACAGGGTGCGAGAAGCCTTGGTCCGTTGCGGGTTGACCCAATGTATCAGCCATTCACTGCGCGACCTCCATGCGCTGGACGCACCCGGTGGCCGAACCATTGTCCGCAACCCCCATTCGCCGGAGATGGCCCACCTGCGGAACAGCAACTTGCCTTGTCTAGCGGAGGCCGCGCAACGCAACGGGGGCCGCGACCTTCAACTCTTCGAAATCGGGAGGGTGTTTTCGCCCGGTGTCGAGAAACCGCAGCTCAGCATTCTTCTGACGGGAGCGCTCGATCAGCCTAGTTGGAGGCTCAAGGATCGGCCAAACGCTGACTTCTTCACCCTCAAGGGCATCCTTGATAGAGTGTTCGCCGCGGTGGGAGTCGACGCGACGTGGTCATTGCCCAAGGAAACCGACCTGCGGTTCCACCCGACCCGGTCCGCCGAGCTTTCTGGAGTCGGTATCGCCGGTCAGATTCATCCTGACGTGGCGGAAGCGTGCGACCTTCCATCCGACACCGTCATCGCTGAGATCGACCTCGACGGGCTGACGCGGCTGGCGCCATCAGTGACGCATTTCCACTCGGTCCACCGGAACCCTGCCGCCCGCCGTGACATCGCCATGGTGGTCTCGAAGGACGTCGCGTACGAGCAGATTAACGCCGCCGTCAGGAAGGCGGCAGGCGAAGTTCTGGAAAAGCACTGGTTGTTCGATGTCTACGAAGGCAGGGGCATGGAGGAAGGCCACCATTCGCTTGCCATCGCCCTCCAATTCAGAAAGGCTGGAAACTTCACGGACGAAGAAGCGAACCAGGTGCGGGACTCTGTCGTGGCGGCGCTTGAAGGCTTGGGAGCGAAACTGCGTTAGCCAGCACTTTCAGCCCCGCCGCGAAGAGGCAGACAAAGTAGAGCGCGCGAAAGGCCGAGGGCCAGTAATGGTAATGCCCGAAGGGCTGTAGCCAGGCCATCGGTAGGAACGCGATCGCCGCCAAAGCGTAAGAGCCGAGCAAGTGCGGTCGCAGAGACTGCCGCCATCCCGTCAGCCAGCTCGCCACGTTGCCCAAAGCGCTGAAAGACAAAGTCCAAGGGGCGGCAGTGAGCCACATGAGGACTCCGCCGGAGAGGGTCAAGAGCAGGGTCGAGGACTCGTTGAACCCAGGAAGGAAGTAATCGGCCAGGACCATCTTCACACCTGGGCCGTTGCGGAACTGCTGCAGCTGATAGCCGGAGGCCGAGTTGGGCACAAACTTCGCCCTCACCGCGAGGTACCCCAGCAGCACGAGCCAGAACGCGACGTGCGGCCACCAGTGCGGGCGTCTTCCCTTCAGCATCATCCAGACTGCCACACCGAGGAGCAACGCTGGCAACATGACCGCTTGCTCGTAAGAAGCGAGCGCGAGGGCGGTGCCGAGAAGCGCGCCCGTCAGGAGCAAGCCCCTCGCAAGGGGGCTTGGATCACGGGCGACCTCCGTCCCTTTCGTGGCGGGCACATCGAGTGCGGTGGGCTGCTTCAGAACGGGTCGTGTCGTGAGCCGCTCGTAGCGGGCATAGCAGGCCAGGGCGGCAAGTGCGAAGACCGTCATCGTCGAGGCGGTCCGGCCCGGGAGCCAGCCGATGACCCGCCAGCCGAACATGTCGACCGGTGCCGCCTGGGTGGCCGTGAACGCCCAAACAAACGTCGCGAGTGCGGCAGGCACGAGCGACTTCCACCCGCCCCGCAAGAACCCGATCCACCCGACGCACGCCATGAACCAGCAAACGCTGCCGAGGATCGGACCGGTGTCCCAAAGGTGCCAGACACCGAAGAGGCCGGTCGCCAACCCCGTCATCCATGGCGTCTCCGTCAGTTCTCGGAAAAGCCAAAAAACGCCCCAGACGCAAAGCACGGCGAGCACGACGTTGGTGAGCCCAAACGCGGCAGGGTTTCCAGGGTGAAGAGCTTGGTCGAGTTCGAAGATCAGGGTTGAAACGGGCCTATAGAAGTGGTTGCCAAGCGGCCAGTCACCGGTGAACCATGACAGCGGCGCGTGGCGTTTCTGGATGGCTTCGAGGAGAGCGGTGGTGTCGGTGTCCTTGAGGGGGCCGGCGGAAGGCAGGCGGAAGAAGAATAGGAGTACGGTGACGACCACCGGCACCCCAAGCCACGGCAGCCACCTCTTCACGGTGAGGATTGTGGCACGGGTGCCTTGAGCACAGCACCGGCACGCCTGGCGGGGCCGCACGCCAGCCAACCCGATGGAACTCCTGCGCGGTCTCGTGCGTTCAATAAACGGTGAACGAAATGGGCGGACTCTTGAAGACAGTGGCAGCGTTCTTTGCGGCGGCGTTCTCCGTGCTCGCCCCCGCGCCCCAGACGCAAGACGTCAAGTCCCTCGAGGGCAAGCCCCTCCCCGCCTTCGAGATGAAGACCATCGGTGGCCAGAAGATCGGCAACAAGACGATCAAGGGCAAGGTCGCCATCCTCGATTTCTGGGCCACCTGGTGCGGCCCGTGCAAGGCTGCCTCGCCGTTCCTTCAGGACCTCAGCAAGAAGTACGACCGCCAGCTCATGGTGATCGGAGCCAACGCGGGCGAAGAGACCGAGGGCCCCGCCCCCGCGGCTTCCTACGCTAAAGAACACGGTTACACCTACACCTTCACCCACTCAAACGACGACGTCGCCCGCAAGTGGGGCGTGACCGGCTTCCCCACCTTCATCGTCGTTGACAAGTCAGGCAAGGTTTCCCGAGTCTTCGTCGGCTATAGCGAAAAGACGAAGGACGCGGTCGCGTCCCTCGTCCAAAAGCTCGTCCGCTAAGACTTGCCGCCGACGCGGACCCGGTCGGCCGGTTGTTTCGGCCACACCACCGGGTTCTTTTTGAGCGCGTCCAACATCGCCTTGACCCCGGCGTCCAATTGCGGGTCGCGGCCAGCGACGAACGCATTTGGATCGCTCGGAACGTCGATGTCGGGCGAGACGCCGGCGCCCTCGATCACCCAGCCGTCCTTCATCGTGAACATCCCGTAGTCAGGTACGAAGACCTGACCGCCGTCGGCCAAGGGCCAACCCGGGCTGGAGCCCACCTCTCCGCCCATCGTCCGACGACCGATCAACGGCCCGTTGTTCATGTCGCGGAACCGGTGCGGAAACTCTTCGCCGCAAGAGATGGCGAACTCGTTGATGAGGCAGCAGCGGGGCCCGATGAACGCGTCGTTCTGGCGCGACCACGGCTCCTTGCTGTTCCTCATGTTGAAGTAGCCCGACAGCTTCTCGCCGAGAATGTTGTTCACAAAGGTCTGGATGTATCCACCGTTGTTGTAGCGGGTGTCGACGATGAGCGCCTCCCTGCCGCGCTGCGGGAAGTACTGCTTGACGAAGTCCTGCATGTCTTGGTCGGTCATCGCCGCCAGGTGGAGGTATCCGACCCTCCCGCCGCTCGCCTTGTCGACATACCGGCGGTTGCTCGCCACCCAATCCAGGTAGCGCATGCGGTTCTCGCTGCCCACCGGCTTGACGAAGACCGTGCGGGCGCCTTCAGCCGAAGGTTTGTCGTTGACGGTCACGCCAACTGTCTGCCCTGCCCGACCAAGGAGCCGGTCGTACAACTCGATCTCGGAGGCGACGGACACGCCACCGATCTTCAGGATGTACATGCCCTCCGTCACCTTGAGGCTCGGGTCGGCCAGAGGCGAGCGTTCGGTGGTGCGGAAGCCGTCACCGCGAACGATTTTCGCGATGCGCAGGCCGCCGTCCGCCGCTTCCAAGTTGATCCCCAGGTAGGCGGGCGCCAACCGCTGCTTGTTGTCCTGCTCGTCGCCAGGCGAGAGGTATTCGTGCGAAGAGCCGATCTCGGCTTGCATCCATCGGAGCAAGTCGTCGAGCTCGGAGCGGCTGCGGACGCTGGGCAAGAACGCCGAGTACTTGTCGCCGATTAACTTCCAGTCCAAGCCGTGCATATTGGCGATGTAGAAGTAGTCGCGCAGAAGCCGCCAGGCGTCCCAGAACATCTGCTTCCACTCGGACTTGGGATCGATTTGGAGCTTGAGCGCACCCCAAGAAACGGAGCCTGTGGCGACCGGCACATCGTTGGCAGTGGTATCGATCACCCGCAAGTTTCCTCCCTGGCCGACGAGGACCTTGCTGCCGTCCTTACTGAGCTCGAATCCCGTCGCTTGGGTCAAGACACCGGTCTTCTTCGAACCCATATCGAATGTGCTGACGCTGCCCTCGCCCAGCAGGAGGATCCGGTCTTTCACCATGGCCGTCTGTGTGAACGTTCCAGCTGGCATAGGCACCTCGATTCGCCTACCGGCCATGCCATCGAAGTCGACCTTGGTCAACTCCTCCGGCTTGTCGGCGGGCTTGTCGGCCGGCTTCGCCTGATCCTCGTCGGGATCCTTGAGGCCGAAAGGACTTTCAAAGCCAGCCTGAAGCGGATAGAGGCAAGGCACAGTGGTTGGCCCAAGATTGAGCTGGTTCAGGATTGGATCGTTGTTGACCGCCAGGACGCGCCGGCTCAGGAACACGATGTATTTCCCGTCGCTGCTAAAGCTCGGAGCAAAGTCGTCAGCGATACCGTCGCCGATAACGTGCAGCTCACCCGCGTTCAGGTCATAGACTTCGACCTGGTCGACCGTCGTGTGCTCCAGGTTTCGAGCGAAAGTGATGAAACGCGAGTCGGGCGAAAAGCTGACGACAGGGCCGTACCACGTCGAGGAGAAGTGATCGACTTCTTTGTCACTACCTGTAGCGACGTCCACGGCCCGTAGCTTCATCTCGCTGGTGTAAGCGACGATCCACTTGCCGTTGGGAGACCATCGCAAGCTCTTGATCTGGCACGGTGCGAACTTGGTCAGCATCTTCTCGCCTGAGCCGTCCGCGTTGGCCGTCCAAATCTGATACTCGCCTGACTGGTCGCTGACGTAGGCGACTGTCTTTGCGTCCGGCGACATCTCTGGGATTCTTAGCCGGGCGCCCGGCTTAGCTTTCCAAACTCGCGCCTCGCCTTCGCCCACCGGAAGGCTCACGATCTGTCCTCTGGTCTCGACGAGCACGCGTTTCGCATTGGGCGAGAGAGAGGAGTCGGAGTAGCCCGTCCGAGCGTCGGTCAGGAACGGCCTCGTGTGGGCTAAATCGCTGTCGAGAGTGAACGTCGGGCTGGAGACCTTTTCGGTCTCCGGATCGAAACAATCGAGGCTGGTGCCGCGCTGGTAGACCACCTTGTGCCCGTCCGTCGAGAGTTCCCTGATCTCGACGTCGTAAGGACCGGCCACGACCTTTGGCTTGCCGCCACTGGCGGGAACGCTCATGAGCGTGAACTTGGCGTCCTGCTCGTTGGCAAAGTAAATGTTGTCGCCACACCAGACGGGGTACTCGTTGGTGCCCTTCTGATCAGTGATCTGCTTGAACTTCGTCCCGTCATACATCCAAATCTGGTTCTGCATTCCACCGATGTAGCGGAACCAGTTCGAAGACCACCGGTTGAAGCGCGTAAAGACGTAGTGGTCAGAGTCGTGCCCGAACCAAAGGTGGCTACTGAATTCGAGCGGGATCTTCTTGAACACGCCGCGGCCCACCGGAGCAAGCCAGTACTCGTAGTTCGTCGGCGTGCCGAACTTGCGGAACACGACGTTCTTGCCGTCCGGGGTCCATCCTGTGACGGAGCGAAACTCGGAGGCGAAACTCACCCGTCGAGGCGGGCCGCCTTCCACCGGGATGACGTAGGCGCCGCGCAGGCCGTCGTATTCGCCGTGAAACGCGATCATCGTGCCATCGGGACTGAAGCAGGGAGCGTCCTCCTTCCCTTCGTCCTTTGTTAGGCGGACGGCCTTCCCCGTCGTCAGATCGCCGAGCCAGATGTCGCCTTCGCAAGAGAAGGTCATCTTGTCTCCGTGAATGTCAGGGTCTTTGAGGATGGGTTGGGCGTCGAGAGCAAGCACAAGTGCGATCGATGGACAAACGATCATAGTGAGAACTTACCTTTTGCACCAGTAGACTCGTTAGCATAAACGATGACGGAGAAGTGGACGCCACGATCGGCAACGGCAGCGGATACGCAAGAAATCGCCCGCATCCTCATCTTGACCATCTTGAGCGACCACGCTCCCCACCTGCCGGAACCGCCTGATCCCATGTCCGTTTCGCGGGCCAGCGACAAGCTGTCGGAAGAGTGGCCGAAGATGGCAGTGGTCGAGGACGACGACAATGTCGCGGGACTCGTGATGGTCGTCGACAACAAAGTGGAGGCCCTGAACGTGCTCCCGCGCTACCAGGGGTTGGGTGCCGGTTCGGCTCTCTTGAATTGGGCAGAACACCGTATAGCCCGACTGCATTCGACGGCCGAAGTCAACACATATGCGTCGAACGCGGACGCGATCAGGTTCTATGAAAGGGCCGGGTATCAGGTTAGTAAGCGATGGAGCTCCACGGCCTTCACGCGGTTGCCCGTCGACATGGTGACCATGACGAAGCCTCTTAGTTAGAGTGGCTGAGCCCTTCAAGGCGAAGATTAGGGAACCTTTGCTCCCTGCCGAATGGCATAATCCCCTATGGCCAAAGGAAAGCCTTCTCTCTTATTCGCCGCACTCGCGGTCACGTTCTTCACGATTGGTTGCTCCAGCCCTGACAGCAACGCCAGCGCCACGACGGGCGGAGGCACGACGACCACGACGACGGGCGGCGAGGCACCGAAAGACACCAAGTCTGAAACCCCGACTGCGACGGCCGTCGACTTCGAGAAGGACGTGAAGCCAGTCATCGAGGCGACCTGCATCAAGTGCCACAGTGGGCCGGAGGCGAAAGGCCACATCGACATGACCTTGCTCAAGACGAACGACGACGCGAAGGCCAACAAGGCGATGATTGAAAAGATGGCGAAGGAAGTCGAAGAAGGCAAGATGCCGCCGCCGAAGATCAAGACCTTGACCGAAGACGAGAGGACAAAGATCGCCACCATGCTCAAATCTGTCGCCTCGATGTGACAGGAACTTGAGCACTGAACTCGCTCGTAAGAACAGCGTCCCTACTTTGGAGGCTAGAAGAACCCTATGAAGAAATTGTTCGTGATCGCTATGGTCGCTGCCCTCGCTGTGGCGAGCCAGGCACAAACTGGAGGCGGGCGCGGCTTTGGCGGCGGTGCCCGTGGCCAGAGCTTGACCGGACTTCTGCAACGCGCGGACGTCCAGACCGAACTCAAACTCCGTGACGACCAAAAGTCCAAGCTGCCCCAGCAAGGTCAGCGCGGTGGTGCTGGCGGTGGCCAGCGCGGTGGCGCCGGCGGAGGCCAGAACGGCGGCGGTGGTGGAGGCGGCGTCGGCACCGGTGGCGGTGGCCGTAACGGCGGCGGCGGTGCTGGCGGAGGAACCTTCGATCCTGCCGCAGCGCAGCAGCGCCAGATGGAGCGCGAAAAGGCTATCCTCGACGTTCTCGATGCCGGGCAGGTCAAGCGCCTTCGCGAGCTCTACGTGCAACGCGTCGGCAACCGCGTCGCCCTTCGAAAGGACTTCCAGGACGAGCTCGGGCTCTCCGACGGCCAGCGACAGCAGATCACTGACCTGCAAGCCAAGCAACGCGAAGCGAACGCGTCTGTCATGGAGAAAATGCGCAACGGAGAGATCGACCGCGACCAGATCCGCGACATCATGCAGAAGAACGATAAGGCACTCGACGAGGAGATCGGCAAGATCTTCACCGCCGAGCAAGCTGGCAAGCTCAAGACGATGGCTGGCGCGCCCTTCAAGTTCGAAGACAACAACGGCTGAACTCTCGACGACAACCCCCGTCGCTCATGGCGCGACGGGGTTTTCTTTTTGTTGCCTCAATGGGGTTTTTGTTGCGTCATGCTGAACCAGTTTCCCGAGTCGTCGACCATGATCGCTTCGATCCCATAGAACTGGTCTTCGGGCTCGCCTTTGAACTGGACGCCCTTGGCTTTGAGTTCTTCGTAAGTGGCGCGGCAGTCATCGACCGCAAAGGCACCAGCACCCATGAGTCCGTCGTCCTGTAGCTTCTTGAACATGGCCACGTGCTCGTCGGTCATGTGTTCTCCGGCCGCGATCTTGAAGAGGATGATCTCAAGGTCAGGCTGCCCCTTCGGGCCCACGGTCAGCCACCGGAAGCCACCATCCATCGTCGCATCGGTCCGAACCTCCAGGCGCAGTTTGTTGACATAGAAATCGTAAGCCGATTCTTGATCCTTGACGAAGATCGGCGCGTGGGAATAGCGGGTGATCATAGCATTGACTCTCGCAACGATTCTATTGCGGCACACGGCCCGCTGTCTTCTCGAATCTTGCTATTCGCCCAGGCGCAGAGGGAGCGGGCGCACGAAACAGTGAGGCACAAGCTTGTACGTCCACAATTGGCCAAGTTCGAAGAAACGCCGCGTCTCGTTACGGAACTCCGTTGGCGAACAACCCGTGACATCCCGAAACCGAGACGAGAAGGTGCCGAGGCTCGAATAGCCGACCTCGAGGCAAATCTCGGTCACCGTCAAGTCGCTTTCAAGGAGCAGCTTCTTTGCATGTTCGGCCCTGAGCCTTGTCACGAACTCAAGCGGAGTCTCCCTGAACAGCCCCGAATAGAGCCGGTGGAAGTGAAAGGGCGAGAAATACGCCTGCGAAGCTGCTTCCTCAAGCGTGATGGGCCGCTGATAGCTCTCCTTCAGGAAAGTACGGGATCGGTCAAGGCGCTCGACCACCTCGCGCGGGAGGATCATGCTCCCATTGTAGTCGAGAGCCAAACCGCCAAGTCGCCGAGGCGCCTCTGGTCGAGAGTCAACCAGTGCTCGCGGCCGGACTTGAGGCGGCGCAACAGCCCGGCCCGCTCCAACACCATGATGTGCTTCGACACCGAGTTCAGCGAGATCGGGAACATGCCTGCCAGTTCGGTCACCATGGCCTCGCCCTCTTTCAACCGAAGAACGATGGCACGCCGCGTCGGATCCGACAGCGCATGGAGCCCTGAGTCGATTTCTGCCGCACTGAGCATCATTCACCCTTTCGGATGATTTATGTTACCTCTTCTTGCCTGACTTAGAAGAAGCTAGCGTTTCCAGATAAGCAGTGACGTACCTGTCGACCGGTACTTTCGCGATGGCCGCGCCCAGAACGTCGAGCGCAAGATCGTCTAGGCGCTTGAATCGCAAGCAGGCCTTACCCATGTCGAGCTTCTTGCCCGCTTTCGCCCACTCTTGGGTGAGCCAGTCTCGGACTTCCGCGCTTCCGTAGACCCCCATCAGATAGACCGCCATGTGATTCTTCTGACTGGCGAGGGAGGCGTACATCAACGGCTGCTTCGGGTCGCAGTGGTAGCCCTGGGGCAAGATGCTGTGGGGAACGAAATAACCGATCATTCCGTAGAGCATCCCTTCCTCATAGCCTTTGGGCAGGTTTTTCAAAATGACGCCCCGAACTGCGCCAACAGCCTCCCTTCGGTCAGCTGGAAGCGAGGCTAGGTATTCGTCGACGGTCTTTGCCTGACTAGTCATGGCCGACTTTTACCTGGAGCGTTTGCCCTCGATCGGCCACCGAGTGAACGCAAAGCCCAGCAAGAACAAGATGTTCACACATGGGACGAGGAGCATCAGCGACCAGCAACCCGCATAGCCAGCACGCTTCACGATGACCCAGTGAGAGACCAGCGTCATGATCGCGAGCGAGAACCCGATGATCGCAAGGATCATGGACGGCAGTCCCATCACCCAGTGTGCGGCGTGTCCGATGAGCCTGTACACTTCGCTCTCGAACACTTTCATCTGCCCTTCTTCACCTTCTTCGACCTGGACTTTGATTCGACGGGCCACCTTGCGAACGCGAAGACGATCGTCGCCAAGCTTCCAACGATAGGGAGGAGCAACCAGAGCGAAGACCATCGAGAAAACCCGGCGCGTTTGGCGATCTGACCGTACACCAAGAGCACGAGGAGAGCCGAAATGATCGCTGTTATCGGCGAGGCATCGGCCAGCAGAGTGCGACCAAGCTTCACATCGTCCATCGCTCGGAGGCTGTCCCAATCCACGTCAATGTTCCGACGTGCCACTGGGCCAAACCGGCGCGGCCCGGTATACATCGCACATGAGCGAACACGTGCCACCGTGGAGGACAGCGGTCCTCTGCGGTGTCGCGCTCTGCTCGTTTGCGGCTAACTCGCTACTATGCCGCCTCGCCTTGCGGTCAGGCTCTATCGACCCGACAAGCTTCACAGCGATCAGGCTCGCATCAGGGGCGATCGTGCTCGGCATTCTTGTCTCCTTTCGCAGACAGAACCCGTGGAAACGGGAGTCTTGGTTGTCCGGTGTCCTTCTCTTCCTTTACGCGATCTGCTTCTCTCTCGCGTACCTCGGCCTCTCGGCGGGCACCGGTGCATTGGTGCTCTTTGGATCGGTGCAGACAACGATGATCGGCTACGGCATCTTGAGGAAACAGCATCCCGAGGCGAAGGAGTGGATCGGACTGCTCCTTGGCTCGGCAGGCGTCGTCTACCTCGTCCTGCCCGGCGTCATGGCGCCGCCTCTCTTTTCGGCACTCCTTATGGCAGCAGCGGGCGCCGCATGGGGCCTCTATTCGATCCGTGGCAAGGCAAACAAAGACCCCGTCGCCTCCACCGCCGCCAACTTTCTCTGGAGCATGCCATTGGGAGCCGTTCTTATGGTGCTCGCAGGGAATGCCCACCACGCGTCCTCAGCCGGGGTGCTCTACGCGATCGTGAGCGGGGCGATCACGTCTGGGCTTGGTTATGTCGTTTGGTACGCCGCCCTCAAGCACCTGAGCAGCAACCAGGCAGCCATCCTCCAACTCAGCGTCCCCGTCTTGGCAGCAATCGGAGGAGTCACGTTCCTTCAAGAGACCATGACTTGGCGACTCGTCCTGTGCTCGGCGCTAGTGTTCAGCGGCGTCCTTGTTACCTTGCGCGGCTCAGGCGTCCCAAGAGCCCGATAACCGATCGTCAGGGCCAAGGTTCAGTTCTGAGCTCTCGGAGACTTCACCAGCGTTTGAACTTTGAGTACGGCGAGGCCCCGGGTCGCGCAACTCATCCAAAGCTCGTAGCCACCTGGAACAACCCTTACTTCGAGGTCGCTGATGTTCGCGTGTGGCAAGCCACCCCATCTCCATTCCCCGTTTGGCGGAGCGGGAAAGACGTGCACCTTCGTTCCGTCCCACCAAAGCAAGCCCATGTCGGTCGACGGGTATTCACTGTCAAAGGACATCCACACCCTGCCGTCGGGCGTCACGGCCAAAGGCCGCACATGCTCTCCGGGGAACGGCCATCCCTGATCGTGGTTCCATTGCTGGACAGTGCCTGACGTGGGATCCATGCGCACGAGGATGCTGCCTGTGCTCACGAACTGCTGCCAGATTCCCATCCAGCACACACCGTTCGGCTGGACGGCCAAACCCGTGAAGAGGCCAGTGCTTCCAAAGTCGGCGGGCGTCTTTACGAAGAGCGTGTTCGCGCCGTCCGTCCTTCTCGCTTCCCATCCGAGGTTGGCCCATACAGTGCCCGATCGGGAGGGATCCCGCTTGACCGTGCTGAACCAGTCCCCGCTCGCGACAAACGAGTAGTTGGCTCCATTGAAGAAACCGAGGCCACCGTAATGTCCGGTGACCCATAGTCGGCCAAGGCTGTCCTCCTCATAAGTCTCGACCTGTTCCGGGCCACCATTGAGCGGCGAGAAGCTCGATCCGTTCCATTCTTGCGTGTACGTGACATACGGATTGACGGCGACTTTCCTCGAAGATGGCCGGACGTAAACGGCGTCACTGTTGTCTCCATTGAACGGCCAGTTCACGCCGAGCCCATAAGTGTAGTTGTTGAAACCCGTCCAACGGACGCCGTCAAACTTGACCATTCCACCATAACCTGGCCCCGCGTTCGCACAAGCGTAAACGTCTCCGTTGACAGGGTCGAGGGTCAGGTCATTATTGAAGAGGTCGAACTGGCTCGTGTTGGTGATGCGATAGCGCTGCCAGACGCCTGTGAGGGCGTCGCGCCTAAAAGCCCCCCCTGTGGAAGTCCCGCAAGCCCAAATCCTTCCCGCGGTGTCAATGTCGAGGTCGTTCACAAATCCGCTGACCGGAATGGGGCCGAGCAAAGCCCAGCTGGATCCGTTGAATCGGTAGAGGTCTCCGTAGCCGTTGACCATGAGTGCCTGCAAGTTTCCGAATGCCCGGAGGCCAGCCACCGAGACCTGGGGATGCTGGGGTGGCAAGGCAGGCGAGAGCCAGGTTCCATCGGGCTTGAGAACGTCCACTCTTTCTTCGAGCTGATTGCTCGACCAACGGGTCATCCAAAGGTTGCCGGCAGAGTCAACTGAATCCAGCGAAACCAAATGTGCGGGGCTCCCGACGGCTACTGAGAAGTTCGCCCAAGTTCCGGTTGAACTGTCGTATCTTTCCACGGGGTTGGCACCGGGTTGAGAACACCAGACGTAAAAGCCCCCTCCCGGCTTAGGCTGCACCGCGATCCTGTCACCACCGTGCGGCCCCATGTCCGTCCAGGTGTTGTTGGTGGGGTTGTAGCGAACCAGGCCCCCTCCGCCGAATACTGTCGAATCGACCGAGAACCACACAGTCCCATCTGGCGCGATCGACAAGTCGCGGGTGTTGCCACCGGGCAGGAGCGAGTTCTCCGGCCCAAAACGCACGAGCGAGCCTGCTCCCCGGGCCACATTCATCTTCAAGGCTCCCCGGAACGTAGCCATCCACAGGTTCCCGTGCCCGTCCGACGCCATATCGTTGATGTAGCAAAAGCCCGTATCGTTGGCCGTGCCGATGACCGGATAGTCGATGTTTGACACGTTCACCCATCTGTTCTCAGCCTGGACGAACTTGGCCACCCCGCCCTCCTGGGCGAGGGGATCGGCGCCTGCGATCCATGGGTCATTGTCAGCCCCAATCCAGATGGCCGCATTGAGGTCTCCTTGGATGCCGGTGTTGCCTGGCCTGTAATATCGCCAGAGATACTTGTCAGTCGCGGGCTGGGCGCTCCCGGAGAGGACGAGCGCCATGCCGAGAAGGACGAAGGGTTTCAAGTTCGACTTCATTGCAAGCTCCTGTGAACAGGGAGGTTGGGCCGACCCGCCGTCCAACGACAACGATAGTTCTTAGGCCCTTCTTATCTTACGACCTTCCACCGCACAGCTAGGGCCGAACGTCATCCCCGCGTCGGAACTCCGTCCATTGGACTGGGAACCAGGGGTTCCGCCCGGTAAAATGGACTGATAAGAAGGGCTCCCTTCTAACGTCAGAACTAAGGCGGCGCGGCTTTCGCGCCTGATGTGAACATGGCCGAAAACGACCCGAAAAGTTTTGCGATTGCGATCGAGGACGAGCTTGGCAAGAGCTACGTCAACTACGCCATGTCCGTCATCATCGCCCGGGCGTTGCCCGACGTTCGCGACGGACTCAAGCCAGTCCAGCGGCGCATCTTGTTCACGATGAACGAGCTGAACCTGACGCCGCAGAGCGGGACGACCAAGTGCGCCAAGGTCTGCGGCCAGACGAGCGGCGATTACCACCCCCACGGTGAGGCCATCATCTACCCCACGTTGGTGCGAATGGCACAGCCGTTCAGCATGCGCTACCCCCTGATCGAGGGCCAGGGGAACTTTGGCAGCATCGACGGGGACAGCCCCGCCGCCATGCGGTACACGGAATGCCGCCTCACCCCGATCGCGATGGAGATGATCGAGGACATCCAGCGCGAAGCGATCGACTGGATGGACAACTATTTGGGCAGCCTCAAAGAGCCCATGGTTCTGCCCGGTAAGTTCCCGAACCTCCTCTGCAACGGCACCCAAGGCATCGCGGTCGGAATGGCGACCAGCATGCCGCCCCACAACCTGACCGAGGTTTGTAATGCCCTCCTCCTCCGGATCGACAACCCGGAATGCACTCTCGAAGACGCCATGGAAGTCATGCCGGCGCCAGACTTCCCGACCTACGGGCTCATCATGGGCAAGAAAGGCGTGCGTGACGCCTACGAGACTGGCCGCGGCAGCGTCGTTATGCAAGCCAAGACGATGATCGAGCCAATCGAGAGTGGGAAGACCGCCATTGTCGTCACCGAACTTCCCTACCAGGTCAACAAGACCAACCTCGTCCGATCGATTGCTGAGATCGCAAAGCTCCGCAAGTTCGACGGCATCACCGACGTCCAAGACTACAGCGACAAGCGCGGAATGCGGATCCAGATCGACCTGCGGCGCGACGTCAACCCGAACAAGGCCCTCAACTACCTACTGAAGCACACCAACCTGCGCACGACGTTCGGTTGCATCATGCTCTCGCTCATTGACGGAGCACCGCGTGTCTCGCCCTTGCTCACTTTGCTCGACGAGTTCCTGCGCCATCGGCGCGACGTCATCACCCGTCGTACACGCTACTCCCTCATCCGGACGCTGGAAGAAGTCCACATCAACGAGGGCTATCAGATCGCGCGGCGTTTCCTGGACGAGATCATCCAGACCATCCGCCAGTCCGACGACCGCAACGAGGCTCTGACCCGGCTCGTCCGCCAATTCGACCTCTCCCCGCGCCAGGCTTACGCGATCCTCGAGATGCCGCTCCGCCGCTTGACGCAGCTTGAGCAGTCCAACCTCGAAAAGGATTACAAGGAAGCGTTGCTCCGGGCGCAAGACCTCATGGACATTCTGAGCAGCCCGGCCCGACTGACCACCGTGATGCGCGACGAACTGATCGCCCTGCGCGACAAGCATGGCGACGAGCGCAGGACGCGCATCGTCGACCGGGAAGCGGGCGACTTCAGCGAGGAAGACCTCATCCCCGAGGAAGAGGCGATCATCAGTATCTCGCGTGACGGATACATCAAGAGGATCAGCCTCGACGCCTACCGCCAACAAAGGCGAGGCGGCAAGGGCATGAAGAACGTGCAGAAGGCAGACGACGAGCCAGCTCACCTCTTCCAGGTCAACACCCACAACTGGATTCTCTTCTTCACGAATAAGGGTCGTGTGTATAAGTTAAGGGCCTATGACTTGCCCGAATCGGGCCGATACGCCCGCGGCATGCCGGTCATCAACTACATCGCCATCGACGGCGATGAGCGGGTCACAGCGGCAGTCCGGGTCAAGGACGTCAAGGGAGAGGGCTTCCTTGTCATGGTCACACGGCACGGCGAAGTCAAGCGCACCGCCCTGGAGAAATTCGCCAACATCCGCTCGAACGGTCTCATCGCCTTCGACATCGAGGCGGGCGACGAACTGGGTTGGGTGATCCAAAGCAGGGGAGACCAGGACATCATGATCGTCACCCGGAACGGCATGTCCATCCGGTTCAAGGAAACGGCTGCGCGCGACCGTGGAAGGACGGCGGGCGGCGTGAGAGCCATCACTTTGCGGCCCGAAGACTACATCGTCACCGCCGAGCTTGCGGACGACGAGGCGACCTTGCTGGTTGTCGGCGAGAAGGGCTTTGGCAAACGTACGAGGATTTCCGAATATCGCGTGCAAGGCCGTGGCGGCATGGGAATCTTGACCATGAACGTCACCGACAAGACCGGGAAGATCGTTTCAGCCGAGGTGGTTCAGGAGGACGACAAGCTCCTCGTTCTGACGACCAACGGCAAGGGCATCCGGCTCAAGGTGAAGGACGTCCGCTTGGTTGGACGCATCGCTCAAGGCGTCAAGTTGATCAACATGGCCGAAGGCGACCTCATCGCGAGCATCGCCCGATTGGTCGATTCGCCTGAGGACGATGAGGAATTGGAAGGCGAAGGCTCAGACATTCTGGACGTCTGAGCCTCCCCTCGCCCTTGCGTTAAGGAAACCATAAGGACCGCCTTGGCGGTAGGAGGGCCAGGAGTCACTCATGAATCTGGCACCTATCTTTTGTTCGGTCCTTCTCTTCACAATTCCCTCCTTGGCAAACGCTGACCGCAAACCCGTCAAGTCCCCCGTGACGCTTGAGCGCAAGGGGTTCGAGGCGTTCGTGGCCGATGTTGGAGCCGCCTATGTCTCTGGTCAACCGACTGCCGACGCCCTGCGAGAGTTGAAGAAGGAGGGCTTCACGACGGTCGTTTGCGTGCGCACCCAGGAAGAGCTGGACGACCGTTCCGAGGTTCCCTTTGACGAGCCTGCCCTTTTGAAGGAACTCGGTATGACCTATGTCCACATTCCGATGGGCCCTTGCGATCCCGAAAAGGTCGCCGAGTTCACCAGGGCCGTCAACGAGTCCAAGGGAAAAGTGCTCCTCCATTGCACGGTCGGGTGGCGCGCGACCTACATGTGGATGGCCTATCTGGTCACCGATAGGAAGTATTCGATCGACGACGCATGGAGGGACGGAATGAACATGAGCGTGACGGTCGACCGCTCGGAGCTCATGTTGGCCAACCCCGTCTCGTACACGGCTGTCCCCCACAAGGACGGCGCGCGGACACCCAAGCAAGGCGTCATTTCGAAGCCCGGCTCGCACCTGACCATCACATCGCCGAAAGTCGTCAACCCGATCACCGACGACCACACCGCCTTTGTGATGTGGGACTTGGGTGGAATCTTGAACGCCAGCCAGCCGGACGAGAAGAAGCTCCGGGAGCTCGCTGGCGAAGGCGTGAAGACCGTCGTCAACTTGCGCGGCCCTCAGGAGATGGAAATGGTCAAGAAGAACGGCTTCGACGAGGAAGCTGTCTGCAAGGAGCTGGGGCTGGACTATGTCTCCATCCCCATCACCGGTTATCAGACGTTCACTCCCGAAGCCTTGGACAAGATCGGTGCCGCTTTCGAGAACGCGAAGGGCAAGGTGCTGTACCACTGCCAGTCGGCCAACCGCACGACGCTTGCCCTCGTTCCCTACCTTGTGAAGTTCCAGGGCCTCAGCCTGGATGAGGCGACGAAGGTGGGAGAGGCGATGCGCTGGAACAACATGCTGGCCCAGTTGCTCGGCATGGACATGACCTATACGCTGAAGCCGAAGCAATAGGAGCGCGGACTTCAGTCCGCACCAAAAAGGGTCCTAGCCCCATCACGAGCCGAGACGTCACAATCTCGGCTTCGTCATATGCGGCACCTTTCTCGAAACGCGACCCTTAGGCGCGGCCAAGACTTGGCCGTCGCTTGGCCGCGTCGTGCCGCAACCAGCCGTTAATCGGCCAAGACGCGGTGCTGCGCGCCAAGACCCTCACCAACAACGGGGCACTGTCGTGCCTCGCCCGACCCGTTGCTTCCTACACACAACATGAGACAACTCACCAACACACTGGCGAGGGCTCTCGAAAGGAGCCCGAACGCGGTCACCTATATCCTCGGACGAGAGGTCTCTGACCTCTTCGAGGACTTCGTCGTGCTGGAAACCTCCAGCTACCTGTTCGACCCGTTGGAGTTTGCCGACGACGGACAATGCGTTTTGTTGCTCGACGACCGGTGCCACTCACAAGTGGAACTGGTGTGGAACAGCGAGGACGAGCCCGTCTCCGGCCGCCCCGTCACCGCCTATCTGCAGGCGGCATGGCAGGGCAAGTCGCTGCAGCTCCTGCGGGTGGACTTGACCAACCCTTGCGACAGCCGCTGGTTGATCGCGGCCGAAAGCATCCATACGATCCACGCGTTCTTCGACGCCGTGTGCTCATGGAACAACGAGGCCCGCGACGACATCCTCGTGTTTCGGCACGGCAACTGGACGCGCGACAAGCACTTGGCGCAGCAGATCTCGAACTCAAAACTCGAGGATCTCGTGGCTCCCCCAGGCTTCATCGAAGACCTGTTGAGGGAGACGGCGGGGTTCTTCGACTGCGAAGAGATCTACGAACGCCACGGCGTCACCTGGAAGCGAGGCGTCCTGTTGCTCGGCCCCCCGGGCAACGGGAAGACGCACGCGATCAAGGCGCTCATCCGGCACATGGGCCGACCCTGTCTGTATGTCCGTAACCTCGAGTCGGAGCGGTACACGCTGCAGCGAAGTATCGAATCGGTGTTCGCAAGGGCCCGGGCCACGTCACCGTGCGTGCTCGTGTTCGAAGACCTCGACTCGATGGTCAACGCCCAGACTAGGTCCGCGTTCCTCAATGAGCTGGACGGGTTCGCCTCGAACAAGGGCGTCCTCGTCATCGCGACGGCGAACTATCCGGAAAAGCTAGACCCGGCCATCTTGGAGCGGCCGAGCCGGTTCGACCGGAAGGTCACGTTCGATCTGCCGGGGTTGGCGGAACGCAAGGAGTTCTTGGCTCGAAGCACCCTCAAGTGGTCGCAGGCGGCCAGCATTCCGTCCAAGGCGTTGGACTCGGTCTCGCAAGGGACCGAAGGATTCTCCTTCGCCTACCTGCAGGAACTGTGCGTCTCGGCCCTGATGGACTGGATGCGGTCCGGCGGTTGCGTCTCCGAGGCGTTGGACCGCCAGGTCGCGACCCTGCGATCGCAGATGAAACAGGATCCGACGCCGACTCCCGTCCTAGCGGACACGAGCGAAGACTAGATGCCCCCTCCTCATGCTCGAGGCGGGGGCAAAACCATAGTCGTCATCGGCTCAGTACGTAGATTCTGAGCCCGATGCGCTGGTCGGCCTCCAGCGCGTTCACTGACAGCTTGATGTGTTGGCTGTCGTCTTCGAGCGCGCTCGCGGAAAGACCGCCGAACGCAGACAAGCCCGCCAAGCCTTCCCCCGGGCAGATCCAGGCGTCCCAGACCTCCGACGAGCCAACAATGGGAACGAAGTGCTCCGCGCTCTCGCCAACGGGCGCCGCGTAGTCTCCTTCCTGAGGTGCGGAGTGGCTGGAAACGAAGACATCGATGTGCTGGATTTGCATGGCATAGAGGTTTGCCGCCGTATCCTGCGCCGTCAACCAACTCGTGTTCGCATCCCATGGGGTTCAATGGACGTCTACACCGGTACAAAGGAAGGAATACACCATGCAACCTGAGAGTCCAGCCCCCAAGGCGCGAACAATGCGCGAGATCGACCTCGGCGTCATCGCCGAGGGCTTCAACTTGGTTTGGAAGAACATTGGCCCGTTCCTCGTCCTCAGCATTGTCTACTGCGGCATTCAAATCCTCTTGAGCCAAGTGTTCGGCCTGGCCTTGAGGCCGATGATCGGGGCACCGCCAACGAACACCCAGGACTTTGGCGAACTCTTCGCCTACATGCAGAAGTCCTACGCGGTCCAGTACCCGCTGAGCCTCATCATTAACTCCGTCCTGGCTCCCTTCAGCCTCTCGATCTGCATGATGACCCTGAAGTTGGCGCGCGGCCAAACGATCGACGTGAGCGACGGCTTCAAGGGTTTCGAAGCGTTCCTGCCAGCAGCGACGGCTTACCTCACGATCTCCATCCTCAGCACGCTCGGCCTGATCGGTTGCTTTGTCGGCAGCTTCGTTGTCTATGGGTTGCTGATGTTCACTTTCCCGCTCATGGCCGACCAGAAGCTCGCTCCTATGGCGGCCATCACGGAGAGCTTCAGCATGCTGAAGAAGCATTGGGTCATGGCGGCGGTCTTTGTGTTCGTCACCGGCCTGTGCGTCGCGCTCGGGCTGCTTGCTTGCTGCGTCGGCATCCTCGTGACAATGCCCCTCATGTTCGTCTGCCCGACCCTCGTCTACCGTGACTTCACCATGGGCCGCGGGGCAGTGGCGCCACAACCCGCTCCCATCGAAGGTGCTTAAACTTGGACATCCAGTCTCTTCCCCGCCCGCTCGACTTCGGCGTCATTGTTCGCGCCTTCAACTTGGTCAAGGACAACTGGCAGCCTTTCGTCACTGCAGGTCTCTTTATCTTTGTCGCTTATGGTGCCCTGACAGCAGTCAGCTACTTCTGCATGCTCATGATGGGGTTCCTAGGTGGAGACCGGCCCGGCCTCGTCTTGGCCATCCTTCCCTTCTTCTTCATGATCATGGCCGTGGCACTGGTCATGTCTTCGATGATCCAGGCAGGGCTCTCGAACATGGGACTCAAGGCTGTCAAGGGCGAGCCAATCCAGGCGACTGACATCTTTGCGCCCTTGCGCAACCCCGCCCCTTACCTACTGGCGAGCGTCTTGGTCGCCGTCGCGGTCATGATCGGCCTGCTCGGCTGCTTCGTCGGCGCCTACATCGTCGCCGGGCTCACCATGTTCGTCTTCCCCGTCATGATTGACCAGAAGTTGGCGCCGATGGACGCGCTGAAAACGAGCGTGAACATGTTGAAGTCGCAATGGCTGCTGGCGACGGCGTTCTACTTCGTGGTCATGCTGGTGGGACAACTCGGTGCGTACGCCTGCTACATCGGCCTCGCCTTCACCATGCCTGTCGCCTACGTCGCCATCGCGATGGCCTACGAGGAACTGAAGGTCGTACCCGTGAGTGACAGCTCGCCAATTTCGGCCTGGATCACGATCCCCTCCGCACCGACCGCGACAGAAGAATCCGAAAAGCCGAGCGAGTCAAGCGTTCCGGCATCGCCCGGGGAAGCACCCAGCGAGCCAGAAGCGACGCCGGACGATAAGGCCTGAGCCTACGCCGTCACAGGGTTCGGCACGAAGTCGCCGCCTCGGCACGACTTGAGATAGTTCAAGCCGTAGACCTGCCCCGTCATCTCGAGGTCGCCGCTGTAGACGTGGTCGTGCCACCCTTCGATGTCGATTGCTCCGCGCCAGCCCGCCTCCCTCAAGATGCTGATCACGTCCGACCAATTCGTGTCGCCAAATCCTGGCGTGCGGTGACGGACCATGCTGTGGCCGCTGCGCGTTCCTTCCGACTCGATCCGGTCCCATTCCACGGTTGCGTCCTTGCCGTGGATGTGATGGATCTTTCCAACCCACTTGCGAAGCTGGGCGATCGGGTCGATGAAGCTCACCATCTGGTGGCACGGCTCCCACTCGAGGCCGAGCGTGTCGCCGGGAACCTCATTGAACATCATCTCCCACGCACGCGGCGCATGGGCGATGTTCCACTTGGGCCGCTCCCAGTAACCGCCCATGTCGCAGTTCTCAAAAGCGATCTTCTGCCCGTTGTCTTGGGCCACCTTGGCTAGCCGCCCGAAGACCTCTTTGAACTTCGGCATGGACTCGTCGACAGGTCGATCCTCCAGCGCCCCAGCAAAGCCACAGACGCAGGTCGCCCCGAACAGGGGCGCGGCTTGGATGACTTGCTCCCAATGGGCTGCGCACTTTTCATCCTGCAACGGGTTGCCATAAATGCCGAGCGAACTGATTTCCGCCTCGTCGCCGATGACGTCCTTGACCTGCTTGGCCACTTCACTCAGGTCGAGCCCGTCTGGGACGTACTGCCAAAGAGTGAGTTCAAAGCTCTCGAATCCGTGCGGCAAAATTTGTCGCAGATAGTCGGGAGAACCCTGCAGCGAAGCGAGAGTGCCAATGCGAATGTCCTGGTGGTCGGCGCGGCTCATGGAAGCGGCGAGCGTACCAGAGGGATGGGCGAGGAACCAGCGCCCGGGCCATGAAGTTGAGAGCGCTTGGCAGCGAATGTCGTCGGCTTTCAACTGCCGCGGCCCATTTGGTTCCCGCCACTCAAGTGGGGCGGCAGAAGAGTCGGATGCCGCTTTAGGGAAGAGGCTGAATCAACTCTCCGATTCACTATAAAGCCCCCTGAAATGGCTCTATATTGCTATGACACAACAGTTCACCGGGCCCGATGCGAAAGGGCCAGGGCCATGGGAATAATTGAAGCTAGCGATGCGAGCGGCCCTAGCGGAAACGGTGGAGCATAAGTCCAGGGAAGCGTAACGATGAGGACGATTCCGCTCAGTCCAAGCATCATGTGATTGCCTTTGCCTTGTTTTCGGGTCACCCAGAATGCCGCAACGGCAACAATTCCTAGGCTTACGAGCCAAATCGCCATCTCTCTAACCCTCTACTGTCGCTGTTCTAAGCTGGGGCCATGAGCCCTTGCTCTAGCCGTGCATCCGATGCGAAAAGCACCAAGCTACTTTCGGATCCTTCGGGACCGAAGAAGTCTTTCCGCCTTGCCAAATGACCTCGCATACTGCCTCAAGCCTTCACGTCTCGCGATCAACCATAACGGCAGGACTGCGACAAGCGCGGCTGCAATGGCGATCCAAAGTCGCAGAGGTGTTGGGCCCGCCAACAGCCACGTGGCAAGACAGACGATGCAACAGCCGAGGATCACATCTGCCCAGATTGCAGATCGCATTTGTCGAGCGGCCTTCTCAAGGTTCTTCGCGAGCGACTCCCGAAGAACCTTGAGTTCAGCCTCATGGTGAAGGATCCCTTTCCCGTCCACCGGCGTGTGGCCAGACGAAGCCCCCATGCGTGGCATGATACGCCAGTGCTGTGTTGGGGGTGGCAAAGCGGCTCATGGAGGTACCAGAGGGATGGGCGAGGAACCAGCGCCCGGGCCAGGAAGTTGAAGTAGCCGTGAGGACTTTGCTGGCAGGAGTCGCTCTCTTGGCAGCGGGCTGTGGGAGCCCACCGTTCCACAGGTCGACGACAGAGGTGGTGAAGGCGAGAATCGAACGCTCGCCGAACAAGGTCTTCCAGGGGGCCCTCGTCCAGTTGGTCAAACCAGCTCGCTACGACGATCGCTATTACAGCCTGTCCTATCCGAATGGTGACGTAGCCGCGGATCGGGGAGCTTGCGCCGATGTCGTCGTCCGGGCCCTGCGCTATGCCGGCTACGATCTGCAGAAGCTGATCCATGACGATTCCGGCCGATTTAAGTACCCGCGGATCCAAGAGCGGGACACCAACATTGACCACCGCCGAGTCCTCAACCAAGAGGTCTTCTTCAAACGGCACGGCAAGGTGCTCACAACGAAGACCGACGCCGCGTCCTTAGCCAAGTGGAAGCCTGGCGACATCGTCAGTTGGCAGCTCACAGCGGGAACGCACATCGGGATCGTCAGCGATACGATGGGGCCCGACGGCGTTCCGTGCGTGATCCACAACATGGGGCAAACGGCAGAGGAGGACGTCCTCACGAACTGGCCCATCCGTGGTCACTACCGATATCCGTAGGTTGAAAGAAGAGCCGTCTCGGCAGAGCACCGGGGCGTCAAAGACACCCCGGTGCTCAGAGTCTGCCTACGGATAGAGAACGGTCAACCGCAACTGGTCGGTCTTCGTCACCCATCCCCGGAACGCCACCAGGCCGGCTCGAGTCCAGGAAACCCTCAGCTTGACCTCTTTGGTGGCCGGATCAACGTAGCGGGACGCCCCGGACGTGACCGCGACCTCGTAGGGGAAGTCATATCCCGTGCAAGCCCTTTCATCGAGAGCTTCCCATAGGCCGGTCTGCCTGTTGAGAGCGGACACTCGTTGCCTGACGTTCTCGGCCGGGACGGCGGTCACAGCCGCCTCGAGGCGGATCACGAAGCCTCTCGGATCAGCCTGACGGAGCTGATACGCGGCGTCGAACTGCGCCGTTGGGCCGCCCTGTGAAAGGGCGATGCCTTCCTGGATCTCGTAGGCTTCGTCATCGCTGGTTGCGAGGCTCGCGGCATTGCCTCCGCGATAGACGCCCAGCGAGGTGACCACCTGGGACGGAGCAACCGACTCGGACGGGCCGACGACCACAAAGAGTCGGTTCGTGCCGGTCGCCTGGAAGCTGTCCCAGACCGTCAGGTCTACCGGCCAAATGCCACCGCTGGTGAACGTGTGGTAGGCCGTACCTCCCCAATAGGTGCCTTGGTCGTCGCCAAAGGTCCACTGGATGTTCCCGATGAAACCGTCAAGGTCAAAGGACTTGTCGGCCCCGAAGACCACGTCCAAAGGAGCAAATCCCAAGCCGGGCTCGGCGACACCAATCGCAACCGGGAGCTTGTTCTTGTTGCGTGCCCAAACGAGGATCGCCTGCCGAGTCTGGGCTCCGGCATTGTCCGTCACGGTCAAGACGACCGTCACTGGCAAGCCGATCGTGAACAAGTGGTTCGGATTCGCTTCTGTGGACGTCCAGCCGTCTCCGAAATCCCAGCGGTAGCTCGCAATGACCCCGTCCCGGTCGTAGGAACCAGCCGAACTAAAGGCCACGTTGAGCGGCACAAAGCCGTCATTGGGTGTTGCCGTGGCTACGGCCACGGGGAATTGATTGGGCACCGATCCGAACACCATCGTTCCGACCCGATAGTTCGTCAAGTTTGCCGTGTTCGTCATGACCGAACCCGCAAACATCGATACTCCGTTGCTCTTTGACTCGACGGTCGGGTCAGTTTCGCTTTCGTCCGACGCTGAGACCATGAGTCCTTGTGGATCGATGATCGTCCCATCGGGCAGAACCCTCATGGCGAACAGGTCGCTTCGGGCATCAATTTGGTCGAGAGTCCAGTACGTGCGGCGGTTCTTCTGCTCCTGATAGGCGATCACGAAGGTTCTGCCGTCCCAAGCGACCCGTGGGCGGTACTGGTTTCCGTCCCAGGGCGTTAAGTTCCGATACGGGGACACGACACCGTTCGCATCGATGAACCGGCACAATAGGTCGTTCTCAACGCCTGAGGTCAGCTCTTGCGGCTGCACCATGATCGCGGTCGCTCCGTTCGAAGCGAGGCCGACGTCGAAGATCCCATTGCCACCGGCGGTCGAGAACGGCCCATGAATGCTGAAGGACGCACCCGGCGAGCCGGAAATCGGAACAAACACTGCGACCGTGCTCGCCATGGAGTTGTCATGGGTCGCATTCGTTATGAACGCGGCGAGGAACCTGCCACCGACCGCGGCTACCGCGGGGGTTCGTGCGACGTAGCCCCCGCCGAGCGTAAGGGGCGTAGCGTCAAGCACCGCACCGTCGCTCGCGCGAACCCTTGTCCCAAAGACCGTGATCGTTTGTCCATTCTGGAAAGCGCGCCTGCCTAAGACGAGCACGGTGTCTCCGATCGCGCAAAGGTCTGAGGGCCCGAAGTAACCCGTCATGACGACGAACGGATTTGCGTCGATCTTGGATCCATCAGGTCGGATCCGTTGCGCCACGACCGACGTCGGGCTACGGCCCCAGGCCACCATGTAGCTCGTGCCCGTCCAAGTGACGTTCGGGAACGTGAGGCCATTGATGACCGGCCCAGTATCGAGCATCACCGGCTGATTCAAAACGGGCTGCCCGTTCGAATCAAGCGGCATTGCCATGACACGAGATGCGGTCGCGGTCGCGCTGCGGTAGACGACCATCCAGCCGTTCCCGTCGGTGGCAATGTCCGACTTGTGCTGCATCGGTGCGCCAACGGAAAGGTCGAGGGTCGGACCGGTAGCGCCGCTCGGAAGAATGTGCGCACCAAAGATGTTGTTGTCGATCCCCGCGTAAGCCATCCAAGCGGTCTGAAGGCCGCCATCGCCTGTCGTCGCGATCGGACCCGATTGGGGCCCCGAGACCAACACCCCGCCCGGATTGAACACTGTGCCATTGTTGTTCACGGTGGCCATCCTCAGGCTGTTGTTGCTCCCCCAAGTGACGCGGTACTCGTTGCCTGTCCAAGCGGTGTAAACGCCCCAATAGGCCTGAGGTTCAAAGTTCGCAGAGATATCGACGCCGTCGCCGTCAAGCTTCAGACCCGTCGGAGTGACACGCGTGCCGACCACATGGACCGTGAAGTCCGCGTACTGCTTGACAGCGGTCAAATAGAACTGCGATCCGTTCGAAATGAGCGAATTCGACGAGAAGTCGACCAATTTGACCGGTACTGGATCGAGAAGCCTTAGAGCGGGATCGAACCTGACGTAGCCCGTGCCATCGACTCCACCCGAGAACCTCTCGTCAAAGGCAAGCATGAAGACACCACCCGCAAAGGCGAGCTTCAAATTGAAGCGCAAGTAATACGTCGGCTGAACGACGATCTTGTTAGACGGATCAAGGACGACTCCGCTCGCTGAAATGCGGACCACGGCGATGCCGTTCGAGGCCGAAGTGCCCTCGCACGCCACGACCCAACTGTTCCCGTCGCTCGCGACATCCCATTGCGCACCGGAACTCGATCCCAGTCCATAAAGCTGGATCGGGTTCTTGTCGAGCACTTGGCCAGTTGGCGTGACTCTGACCGCGGCCAAGCCATCTTGGTAGTAGTATCCGGTGCCTCCCAAACCGGTGCTCTGGAACACGACAAGGAAATTGGTGCCGTTCCATGCGACGCGAGGGCGCTTCTGAGATCCTTGAGCGACGGCGATAGGGATCGGCGTCGCGCTTAAGGGAGCGCCGTTCGCGTCGAAGAGCATTCCGTAAATGTCGTATGAGGTTTCGTACTCGTAGGTGCCGTACGGGTTGGATCGGTTGTCCTGCCAGACGGCGAGCACCTTCCCGTCGCCTGAGGCGACGGCGGGCGCGTCCTGGTCCGAAGAAACTTGGCCGATCACCTCGTCACCGGGCAAAAGATTCAAAGGTGTGACTGCGGCGGCCGGCAATGTGGCCAAGCACGCGAGTCCGAGTCCAAGCAAGAGCCTTAGGGAATCAACAGACTTCATCGTCTTCCTCCTCGGGGCGTCCTGAACCGAAATACGCCCCTCATATATGTAAATTCTAAATGAGGAGGATCGTGCGGGCACCAAGGACCAATGCGGCAATCAGCACTTTTTTACGTACTTTGCGAGAGCCCGCGATCAACCGGGCCGCTGTACCCTGTACCCCGGCTAAAATCGCCACTTGGCAGTCGCGAAACCAAGCTACTACCGGAACACGTGGCTGTGGAACCTGGGGTTCTCGGCCTACTGGTTCGCGACCAGTTATAAGTGGTTCATCCTCTTGCTCGTCGTCGTGCCCGCACAGGTCAAGGCCATCGTGCCGGAGGGCGAGAAAAACTCCGCTTGGGGGACCGTCTACGCGCTCGGCGCGCTTTGGGGCACTCTTGGCCCTGCCCTCTTCGGTGGCTGGAGCGACCGCTTCGACTCCAAGTGGGGGCACCGTCAGCCCTTCATTTTTTGGGGTGCCGTCATCAGCGTCGGCGCGCTTCTCTTCATGATGAACGCGGCCACGTTGCCGCTCCTCATCGTCGGCTACTTTCTCCTCCAGCTCGGCGAGGACGTCGGCCAGGGCCCGTACGCGGCCATGATGCCGGAGATCGTCCCCGAGGAGCACGCGGGAATGGCGAGCTCCGTTATGAACCTGCTCCAATCCCTGGCGAGGCTCGTCGCCGGGCTGGCGTACGCGGTTTGGCAAACCGTTCCGGCCACCTACATCGCGGTCGCCGTCGTTCAAATCCTCGGAGCGGGCACGACCCTGGCGACCGTCAAGAACGTCCGCAGATCTAAGCCGGTCAGCGAGATTCCCCGATCATCGTTTTGGGCCCGCTGGCTCGCGCCCTGGAAGAGCCCCGATTTCCGCTGGGTGTGGATCACGCGCTTCCTCAGCACCCTCGCCTTCGCAATGGTGTCGAACTACTTGCTTTTCTATCTGACCGACATGTTCCGGTCCTACAAAGTGTTCGGGTACGACCTCAAGACTCCCGAGGTGGCGGTCACTGCCTTGGCCCTCTTCATGTCGGTCCTTGGCGTCGTCGGCGCTGGCATCGCTTCGCGGCTGGCCGATTCCTGGGGCCGCAAGCCATTGGTCTACTTGGGCGGCTTTGTCATCTTCGCCGTGCTCGTCCCGTTCGCGCTTGCGCGAAACCTCGACGTCATCTTCTTGCTCGCGGTGCCCTTCGGGATCGGCTTTGGAATCTACGTCTCCGCCGACTGGGCGCTCGCTACCGATGTCCTTCCCGACCGCGACGAGGCAGGCACACAGATGGGAGTCTGGTCGATGAGCATGTCCTCGGTTCAAATCTTCGTGGGTGCGGCTGGCCCTCTTGTCGATTGGGGCAACCGCTTCGGCCACGGCTTCGGCTACATCGGCGTGATCTGGACGGCCGGACTGATCTTTGTCGTCAGCACCGCGCTCATAAAGAACGTGCGGGCGAGTTCGTGAGCAGACTTTAAGAATCCTAACTAAAGTCACCCTCATATTTGCTAGGGTCGCTCTTACCATGGGTCTGGAGAGGAACACCATGCCCCCAACAAGAGAAATGATTGAACGAGTCGTCGAATGCTTAGGCGACACGAACCTCGTGCACTTTGGTGCCGATCGCACTTCCATCACAGCAGGTCAGACCGTGACCTTGACCTGGGACGTCGACATTCCAAGTGGATGCCCGATATCAGTCCGGTTGAACAACCAGCAAGTACCCCGAAAGGGCTCTCGAACCGTCAGGCCTGTGCGCTTTGTCTCCTATCGGTTGGACTGCGGCGGCGCCGGAGTCACACAACCGCTCGGGGTCGTCAACATCACCGTCGACACCAGCGCGTGCTCGTCCCGCGAGATTCCAGAGGACGTCGTTCGCCCTGAAGTTATCGCGAGCGTCGACCAGAGCCTCGCCGACTACAACATCAACCCTGCCAACAAGGATCATCCGGTCACGAAGCGGCGCGAGACAGTCGTCGAGATAGAGCCCTCAGGAATCATCTTGCGGCTCCGCCTGAAGCTGGGAATCAACAACTTCTTTGACCCGGATGTCGACGTGGACGCCGTCATTGACGTCGGAATGTCGCCTGAAGGCAAAGTGCTCGCGTTCTACAAGAGCTTCGAGGTCGACGTCGATTGGCCATGGTGGGTGACCGGCATCACACTCGGCATAACGAAAATCGTCGAGGAATTCCTGGACGGTGTCGTCGCAAAAAAGATGAAGCAGAAGATTCTCGACGATCTCCGCAACGGCTTCCAGCGCCGGCTCGATGCCTTGCCTGGCACCGTCGTCGCCCTGGACACAGCGCAAGATGCCATTCTCGTGACTGTTTGCCAGAGCGGCTCCGACCCGATCGGTCACGTCTTCCATCCCATCAGTGACGAGCTCGTGCTCCACCACGCATGACGAGTGCGCCGCCTCCCCTCCTCCCTGGTCTGCACAAGGAGGAGGGGAACCTTTAGCCCCCGCCGTTCAGCGTCTTCACCGCCTCGTCCCACCAAGGGTCACCGAGTCCAGGCTCGATCACCTTTCGCGGAACCCACTCGTGCCTCGGCCGCCCATTGACATGAAAGGTCTGCTCGGTAGGGAAACCCACCGAAAATCCTGCGAGCGGCAGATCGAATCGGTCGATCGCTCCCCTCAGGCCAGCCATTCTCGTACCGACGACGGTCCCCCGCTTCAGCGCGTCAAACCCGATCGCGATTCCCTCCCCCATGCTGCCCGTCCAACGGTTCACGAGAACGACGAGCTTAGCTTTGACGGGCCGCTTCAGCCGAGGAGTGGCGTACTCCACCCAATCGCGGACGGTGCCAGTATCCCGTTCCTCGACCCGATGCCGTTGGAACGGGGCGCGACGGGCAATGAAGAGGCCCATGATCCCCCTCGCCACCGCAGAGTTACCTCCGCTCGGCGTGTTTCGCAGATCCATGACGATCTTCGTCGCTGCCGACATCCTCGGCACGGCCTTGTCAAACTCGGCCAGCAAAGCCGAGTCTCCTAGGCTGTTCTCGGGACGAAGGTAGAGGATGGAACCTGCTCGGACTTCAACGGTCAGGGGCCCTCGCGTCGGCGGATCGGTCGCCGTCGCCAGCACGAAGTCCCGCTGACCACCACCGCGCAAAACAGTGAGGCGTCGCTTGACGCTCCATCTGCCGGCCAAGGCGGAGTTCAGAGCCCACTCCCGCGCCCGTGAGTCAGGAGGACGGATTCCGTACCACTCTTGGCAACTGGCAGCCGTCGGTTTGCCCCCGATGCTCACGACCTCATCGCCGGGCAAAACCCCCGAGAGTTCGGCCACCGACCCCTGCTTGACCTGCTCCACTAGGGCGCGATCGCCCACCCATGCCGCGTAAATGTCGGTGCCGCTGGGCACAAGGCGAGGGGAGTTCTCGTTGTTCGTCCCAAGGCTCGCGTGGAAGTCGTGCAGTTCGCCAACAAGGGCTTCGAACACGGTCAGAAGCTCGCGCTTGTCCTTGACGGCCGCGAGCTTGGGAGCGTAATGCTCCCTCAGAGCCTTGAGGTCGACCTGATCGTCGCGCACAAAGGCACCATACGCGTCGAGGTCGCCGAGAAACTTTTCAAGGTCAGGGCGATAGTCGGTGACCGATGCTTGAACCGCTAAAGAGAGAATGACGGCCAGCATCGTTTGAATTCTGCCCGGTTGGGAACCATGCCCGCTGGGGCGGCACACGTCAATCTGGCCAAGGGAAGCTTGCAAAGAAGTTTGAAACTTCTCGGGTCGAAATCCGGGCGTTGCTTTCCGGATAGCTCGATCGGACAAGGACGTACCAGTCGCCGTGCTCGGTCAGAAACAGTTCGGAATTAGACCTTGATGGGGAGTCAAAGGAGAACATGGCCCGGAACACGGGCCGCTTCTTGCCCCCGATCACCTCCCCTCCGCTCCAATGACCCTCCTCCTTTGTTCCGTCATGGTTCCGGAAGACCTCGCTCCGACAAAACTCGTAATGGTCCTTTAGCGTGTAACTGGGTTGGTTCTTCAGCTTCGGATAAACATAAAAGGTCAGGGCGATCCTAGATGACCGAACATCGTATCCAACGGAGACATCGTCTCCCACTTTGTCATAGACCTTGACCTCTGACCGGGCGAAACCGGCGACTTTGGCCGGAAATGAAAAGCCCGAGCCAGCGTGGACATAGTCCTTTTTGGCAGGAGGCGTCGAAGCGGACCATGGATCGGAAGGCACGCAAGACGTCGAGGCGAAGAGCGCCGATATGGAGAGCAACCCGGGCCGCATCAACTGAAGCCCGCAGAAAACGTGTCGAGTTCCGCCTGGTGCGCGCAGGTCGCGCAGAGCACCTCGCAGTTCGTCAAACGATCGACGTCACCGATCGTGTGGTCCTTCTTGTGGTGGTATGTGGCCGTCGTGAACTTGACCGCCATCTGGCACCGCGTCATGTAGTGCATCGAGCACGACGAGCGCGTGCACTCGCAACGGCCACCGCACCGCTCGAAGGCGGCCTTCTTCGTCTCATCCGAGAATCCCATCTCTGACCATGAGCAAGTCTCTCACTTGCGACCGTTCGGCACGGTCTGCCAGTCTGGGCGCCAGCCGATTCCGGCGACACCGCCACTTTACCGCGATGTGGCCCAACGAGCGGTTGAAAGGACCGTCCTTTAGGAGCTTGAGAGCCATGCTAGACTTGCCCCGAGAGGAACCCTATGAGCACAACGACACAGGGCATCGACGCCCGCGCATACTTGACCGGCTGGCTGACCGGCCTCACTGGCATGTACCAAGCCGACATCCGCGCTATCCCGGAGGACAAGTGGAACGCCACGTTCGGAGGTTGCACGCGCCCGGCCAGCGAGCTGACGGCGGACGCCATGTCACTCCTCCTTTGGTGCACCCAGGCCCTCAAGGGCAACGCTTCCGGCGAGCATGAGACAGACCTCACCGACAAAGCTAAGGCTGATTGCGCGACCAAAGACGGCGCCGCTGCCAGCCTTCAGAACGCAGCTGAGGCGTTCAGCCAGGCCCTCGCTGGAGCGAGCGACGAGACGCTGAACCAGGTGGTCACTCCGCCTTGGCAGATGGACGCACCTCTGTTCGCGATCGCCCAGATCGCCGTGAGCCATCTCTGGTACCACGATGGCCAGCTCAACTACATCCAGTGCCTGCTCGGCGACGACAAGATCCACTGGATGGGCGACTAAAGCCCAACGACCCCGTGTGACCAAAGGCGCCAGATCATGGCGCCTCTTTTATTAGAAGAAGGTCACTCAGAATTGCTAGGTGCCTTGCACTTTGACGTGCTGTAAGATCAAGGCCGGTCTCGGAGGCCGTGTCTTATGGTTCGTTTTCCCTTGCTGATCGCGTTCGCAGCCCTGCCTTTTGTTTCATCGGCTAACGTCTATGACATCACCGCCAATTGGAGCGACGTGAACAATCCTAATGGCGTGTGGTCCTTTGTACAGGGCAATACCTTGTTGCCACACGTGGACTGGTGGCAAAGGAACGCAGGAGGATGGACTGTCGCCCAACCCGGCTTTGCCGACAGCGAGGACGGGAACGACCGACTCCCCTTCTATTTCAAAAGCAACGGCTCAGAGACCTTTGCCAGGGACTTTGTCATGGGCGACATTGTCACTCACTGCTGGGACGCCGTGAACGGAAGCGGCAACACGTACGGTTCTGCACGGTTCACTGCTCCCTATCCCGCTCGCGTCGACATATCGGGCGCGAACTGGATGGGACGGGACATTGGTCGCTCTGCAGACTGGTATCTCTCTGCAAGGGGTGTTGTCGTCTCTACGGGAAGCTTGGCGTCTGGCGACGCCTACTCTCGCGCCTTCCCCATGGACTATGCCCTTGGCTCTGGCGGATCTGCGGCCTTGACGGGGCACCTGCTTGACACCGGCGATGCGATCGATCTGAAGCACACGAATACGAGCACCGCAGGAGATTTCATCGGTATCACGATGAAGTTGACCGAAACAAAGCTGTTCACTCGAACGGCTCCGAGCAACACAACAGTGCGGCTCGGCAAGATCGCCTCCGGCAACAACGCGAGCCTGGCCGCCACGGACGGGGACGTGCTGCGAGTATGCAAGTTCATCGTTCCCAACCAGTCGGTCGCTCCCATCAATGTAGAAGTCACGGGCACGTCGGCCGTCGCAAACCCCAGTGAACTCGTCTTTCGCACCCGAATCCGGGCCGCCCACAATGGCCAGTTGCAATTGAAACTGGACATGTACGACTACTCGATCGCAAACTTCGGAGCGACCGACACCTCGACGACCCTCTTGAACACGGCCTTCGCCGAGCAAGAAGCGGTCGGCACCGGATCTCTTGCCAGATATATCGGCCCCGGTAACGAGGTCAAAGCCAGGTTCCGCGTGACGGCGACCGGTCCGGTCTCTGTGCAACTGTGGTGCATCGAAGCCGACAAAGCGGTTTGGCTCATCGCCCAGTAGTCGCGCCAGAAGGCTCTTTGCCGCGAATTCTTAATGCTTAAGTGCCGCCCGGAAGTCTTCCCTGGCGTAGCATAGGACTATGGCGACGGACACCATGGAACAAATGGCCTTGAACCAAGGCAAAACCTTCTGCTGGCACGAGCTTTACGTGCCCAAAGCCCAGGAGGCGATCGACTTCTACACCAACGCCCTTGGCTTCGGAAGCGAGGACATGCAGATGGGCGATGGAATGACCTATCGGATGCTGACCAGGAATGGTCAAGGCGTCGCGGGCGTGTGGGGCACCACTGAGAACGAGCAGATGAAGAACACGCCGCCCCACTGGTCAACGTACTTGGCGGTCGACGACGTCGATGCACGGCTGCAAAGGTGCCAAGACCTCGGCGCCCAAGTCATCGTGCCGCCGATGGACGTCCCGGGAATCGGTCGCATGGCTCTGATCCAGGATCCCTTCGGAGCAATGATCTGGATCTTCCGCGGCGCAGACTCTGCCTAGGCAGAAGTTGCGTGGCGCCAGTCAAATCGAGCGAAATGGGCTGCCAGAGGGCGGCCCATTCTCCTGTCAGTTCCAAAGCAAGCGCAAGATGAGCTTCCAGGTGTCGAGATCGTTCGGCTTTTCCGGATAAGTGCTCCTCGCTGTCTCCATGTCGAAGAACTTCCGGACGTAGTCGAGGAACTCCTGTTCGCGGGCGAATTTGCGCTCGTCAGGGTAATCGCCGTAGTCTGAACTTTCGAACCTCTTGCCGGTCCAGCGCATGACCGTCCCTCCCTCCTTGTGCGCAGTGCGGAACTGGGCCCCCGCCTTCATCCGCCGAACGATCTCGCTTTGAACGTCCTGCGAGGTCTTGAATTCCGATTCGAACGCCAAGGTCTCCTCGACCACCTTCCCGTACAACACTCCGGGCGGTTTCGCCAAGTCCGGAGGCGAGCAGCGCATAAAGTCCTTCGTCCAATACTCGAACCAACTGTCGGCAGTTCGCTGAAAGTAGTCGTCGTGCATCGCCTCAAATCGCGACCAGTCCACCTTGACTACGAAGGTGTAGTGCTTCTGGATCAAACCGACCTCGTCTAACCTCAACATGTAGTCGTGCTCGGCGCCGGTCACCTTCCCATGCGCCCGCAACACCAGCCGTTCTTCCTCGACAGAAGGGCTGAAAAGGGTCATGAGGTGCTTTTCCAAGACGACCTGGATTTCCCACGGCGCCCGCTTGTCCTGGAAGTGAAGCGAATTGGTCGCGGTCGTGATCCTCATGGGGCGGGGAAAGTTTAGACCCGTCTGCGATGACAGGGAAGCCGGACGGTCGTGTGGCGGAGGGGAAAGGAAGGTCGAGGCTTCTTTACCGGCCCGTCTTCGCCCGCACGACGTCCGTGTTGATCCGGTACGGCTCGCCATCCCCGTCGAACGGGCTCCGCAAGTTGAAGGCGTGCGCGGTCGAGCCGTGGTCATGGAGGTGGTCCATCCGGTCGGCCGCCATTTGCCAGTTCACGGGGTCGCCTTCTTCGACCCACCAGCCGACATGCTCGGGCAATCCGTTGTGGATGAACCACTCCGTTCGCAGTTTCATCGCATCGCCATGGGCGCCATGATAGGCAAAGGCTGCCACCGACTCGATGTCGTCCCAGAGCGAAAGGGTGGCTGCGGAGCGCAACGTCGTTTCTCCGCCCCAACACTTGGGCGTGACGATCTCACCCCACGAGTGCTGAAAGTTCTCGAGGCTGCGCTCGGACCGGCCGATGAATCCTTCCATGGCGTCTGCCGCACCATAGACCGAAGGCACACGATCTACAAAACCCTGAACGTCCGGATGCCCGAAGTCCGCTTTGAGGTGGCCGTAGGTCATGAAAGCGAGCTTCTTCGCCACGGGATGGCAGTCTACCAGCGGCCTAAAATTCAAACGGCCACCGGTTGGAACCAAATGTCGCCGCGTCATGTAGACTCTGGAGTCTCTCCTCAAGGTTAACCATGAACCGCACCAGCCTGCCCTGCCTCCCGCCCCTCCTCGGTCTTGCCCTCGCTGCTGTCGCATGCTCCGCCACCATCGTCGGCTGCGGTAAAGGCGACGTTGTGTTCACGAACGCTCCCAAGGAGCAGTACGACCGAGCCCAGACCGCTCTCAAGGTCCGCGAGCGGCTGGCCGCTGCCAAGAAGGTCGAGCCGTGGGAGATCAAGCCGAGCGAGGTCGCCGCCGACCCCGAGTTGAAGTCTTGGGGCAAGGACCCGCAGGAGATCGAAACGGAAGTCTCGAGGGCGGTCGCCGCGCCCGACAACTTGGAGGAGCCGAAGGCCCTCACCGGGTTCTCGGAGGTCAATTGGGCCGATGCGAAGGGCACCGTCGTCAACTACGCGACGTCTTACACACCCGTTGACGACATGCTGAAGGCGGGCGCCGCCGGGGCTGCCCCAAAGCCAGTCGTCACGACCCTTGGCGAACGCCTAGGCAAGGGCGAGTATAAGATCTTCAAGGTCGATTTGACGGCCACTCCGCCCACAGCACCGGGCCAACCGAAGGCCGCTCCGACCACCAACACCATCTATTTCGGCCCCATCATTCGCGGCGACCTGGACAAGATCGTGGCCGAAGCGATGAAGCGCGGGCAGGGGCAGAAGATCAACGTGACCGGCGATAGCTTCCCGGTCAAGTTCTACGCGAACCAGAGCGGCAAGGTGATCGCGGGTGTGGACGACCCCAAGAAGGAGATCAAACTCGACCACATCGCCAACGCGATCCAACTCACCTACTTCAAGTATTCGACGGACGTCGTCAAGAAGGCGATGGCCGCGGCCGAGAAGAACCCCACCGCGGGCATGCCTCCGATGCAGCAGATCGAAACAGTCCGCGCATCGAAGGGTTGACGGCGCTTCAGCAGGCAACATCCGTTCGTGAACGGTCCCTTCGCTCCTTGCCTTGCGGCAAGTCGGTCGGGATGACAATTAGCTAGACTTCGCTGCTACCAACCGGGTGTCATCCCGAGCGGAGTCGAGGGATCCTGTAGGGTTGGATTCTGGATTTTCGTCTCAACAAGCGGAGGCGCGCTGGCGCCGCTGCCGCCCTATGGTCGACCGCGGGCGCGGGCGTCAACTCCTCGATTGGCCCACCACGAAATTCTCAAATGAACAACCCGAATCCGAAAGAGCACCCTTATAATCAGGGCAGTCACCTGACAAACGAGGTCGCTATGGGATCGAACAAGCTCTCCATTACCGTAGCCGTCGCAGCGCTCGCTCTGCCGCTCACTTCTACCGCGCAGTCTTATGTCGCAGAAGATCTGAACCCATCTGGCTATGCGGGCTCTTACATGTACCGAGGCTCTGCGAGCCAGTACGCCGGTGCCTTGATCTTGCCGGGCGGGGTCTATCACGCCGGCACGTTCCAGAACTCGAACTGGAGCGACCTGCACCCGCTGGGTTCGACCGAGTCTTGGGCGTATGAGACGCTTTCAGGAACCACAGTCGGCTACGCCGTCTTCGGGGGCAGCGCGCACGCCATGGTTTGGCAAGGCACGTCGGGCGCCTACTCTGACTTCCACCCAGCCGGCTACGACCAGTCGGGGATCGCGGGCTACCAGGGCCGTCAGATGGCGGGCTGGACTTACATGAACACGCCGGGCATTTACCATGCGGCGGTCTGGACCTCGACCGGGCGGCACACCGACGTCCATCCGGCAGCATGGGCCAACAGCCAGATCAACGCGACCGATGGACGCTTCCAAGCTGGCTCTGTTTCGAACAGCACGTACTCCATCCAGCACGCGGCCCTCTGGCAAGGCGCAGCCGCAAGCTTCGTGGACCTCAACCCAACCTGGGCGGCGACATCGTGGGCCAACCACGTTTTGAAGAACGTGCAAGTCGGAGCATCGACCGTCAACGGTCAGACGATGGCGACGATCTGGACGGGCACGAGGGCCAGCGGGAGAAGCATCCACCCCACCGGCGCCTACACGTCCGAGGCTTTCGGAGTATCGAAGGGGATCACGGTCGGCACCTTTACGGCCGGGCCGTCCATGCCGGTCCGTGCTTGTGTGCTCGACGCATCCTTCGGCTTCGTTGACCTGCACAAGTTCCTGCCGACAAACTACACGGCGAGCGTGGCCTACGGGATCGATCCGAGCGGCAACATCCTTGGCTACGCGGGCGTCGGCGGCGCGACCCACGCGGTCATCTGGCGGCGATAGGAGGCAAAATTCCCCTTCCTGGTTTGCCACAGGAGTTCCTCGGTCGTCGTGAAGAGTCGCACACTGAATTCACCGGGTCGCAAAATCCTCGCGGGCGGCAATCCAGCCACCGGGACACCCATCGACACCGGCGATCACTTTCATTCGCCCGAATATGAAGGCTTGGCCTAATCGAGAATGTACAGCGACACAGGCACGCCCCGGGAGGCAGGCAAGATGCGGTTGAAGGCGTTTGGCCCAACGGCGTCCGGAATCAACACGACTCGCGTCCTCGTAGAAATCGGTCCTTGCCCGGCGTTTGGTCGAATCGAATTCACGAGGGCGCTGAACAGACCGAGGGCCGTCTGGAGTGACTGCCGGTTTTCGGCCGGCAGGTTCGTCACAGCGTTCAGAATTTGCGTCCGGATCTCGTTCCCGATCTGAGTAGAGAAAGCACCGTCTGCAGAGATCGTAAGCCTGGTCTTGTCCTCGGAATCTGATCCAAAGTCGATGAGGTCAAGGCGAGCGTCAAGATTGGCGTTTCCATTTCCGCTTGGCAGAACAAAGAACTCGACCGACATCGGCACATAGACGTCGGCAGCGACTGTGCCTGCCTTGATCGCAGCCTTGAAGATCAAGGTGAAACCGTTGGCTGGCACTCCGGCACTTGCGAGGCTAGCGTGCTCGACATAAGGGACGAAGTACATTTCGAAGTTACCGTCGTTCTGCGCGCCACCAAGGGAGAAGAGAGAGCTGTCAGCGTCGGCGTTTGTTACGGCGGTGCTCAGTGCGTTGAAGACCGCAGTGGCAAATCGGCTGACGTCGATAGTCGCACTGGTGTCCGAGAATGGCATGTGCGGCGAGTCTTGGCTCCACCGGGCGAACAAAGCAAACCCGGTGCGGTGGCGGCTCGGAAACGCGTTGTTCAGCGCCGCCGTGAGGGGAGAGTCCAATCGGCGAGTGTCCACCTCCAACTTGACCAGGTTGCCCACGTTCGAGGCGAGGTAGGTTGGGTCTCCGGACACGATTGTAGGCTGTGGTGCCGAGCTTCCAGGCGCCTCCGACGCCCGCGCGATGCTCAGCAAGACGTAGGATTCGACGATCGGAATGCCCGTCCGCGCGACCGCCACCTCAAAGTTCTTGACGCTGTTGACGGTGAGCATCCTGGACTCAAGGCGAGCGGTGGGAGCTTGGCTAGGATTGTGCGTCAGGGTCAGCGTGGCCGATGTCGGATGGCCCAGTCCATCAAGGCCCGAAATGGTTGCGATCGCCGTCACATTTTGAGGCTGGACGATGCCTCCGCCGGGGCATCCCACGAGGAACGGTGAGAGCGCCACTAACAACCACCTACTCTTTCTCTTCATGACTTTCATTCTTGTCCATGTCACCCCTTTTCGTCCCTGACTTTGGTTAGCTTGATGGAGCAAGCTCCCCTTCCTCGGGTGCAGCGAAGTCCCGAAGGAGCCTGCCCTGGGCGAAGTCGAAGGGTGCGCAAACATGAGGAAAGGGCAGGGGGATGGAGGAATCGGTCTGCCGCCGACTCTCAGAGCGGTAGCCACGGATGCTGGCGGCCAGACCGTGCCACGCCCCCCAACAATAAAGACACCGTGAACTAAGGGATTCTCTCGTAGATCACGCTCATGTCCTTGCCGTAAACAGCCTGATAGCCCGACAAGTTTTGAGACAAACGCTTGCCGTCTTGATCCGGTCGTAAGATCAAGGACTCGTAATCTGCCATCGCATTCGAAGGCTCCGGCCCGACAAGGACAATATACGGTCCAGCAGCGAGCCATGGACGTTTCGCGTACCCAGGTTCGGGCGCAGTCCAGTCGCCTTTTCGAATCTCGATGGCAGCGGGCACCTGAGTCATCGCTTCAGAGATTCGCTTGTATCGGCCAAGGTATCGATCGTGAAGCGAGGGATCGTCCCGCATGAGCCTAACGCGATTGTCTGGGACGCCGAACTCAACTGGCGGGTCACTAACGAGCAAGTCACCGTGTTCCGTCACCTTTAGGGTCCAGGCTCCGCCCTTGCGAGCAATTGTAACAATGTCACCACTGAAAGACCAAGTGTCCTTCCAGGCCTTGTAGCGACCGCCGTACCGGACCGTCTTGTCGTCTCCAAGGATAACCGGAATGATCCCGTAGTCCAGGAAGTTCATGAGGGCAGCGTTCTCGTCGTTCCCAAAAAAGTGAACGGCCCAGTACTTGCCTCCGACCCTCGTGGTGCGCTCGGCTTGGGGCTCTCTGACTCTGCTCTCTGGGGGAACTTGACGCTGCACATCGAGCTTGTTGCTGACGGCTTTCGGGCCGCACCCTGTCGAGACGAGGGCGCAAAGCAGGAGTGAGTTGAACTTCACTGCGGAGTACCGACCTAGCTTCACCTCAATTCTTCTCCCGGCATTAGCCCGAGTATGAACGGCCTTCGAACGGAGGATTCTCCGTACCGGGGTGGAAACGCACGATCATCCTTTCAACGCCGCCCACCCGTCCCCGTCTACAGCGCCCTTTATGTTGTGAGTCTCGTAGCAGGGACTTGCTTTCTACTTCTTAACAACCGCCATCGATCCGGATTTTACAAACTCCGGATGGTACTCGGGGTATGGAATCGGCTCGGCCTCCCCTCGCACTATCATCCGTCCGAGCGCTTCTACACAGGACTTGATGCTCGATTTTACCTGATCTCGAAATTCCTTTCCGAACCTGAATCTGACGGATGATTTCGCTATCCTGGCCCGACCCCATCCCTTACCTTTCTTGCCTCGGTATGTAATTTCAATCGTAAGTTCATATTCTCCTTCATCAAGCTGAACGGTTTCCATCATAGCGACGGAAGATTCCTCAACAATCTTGTCGAATCTCTTCATTAGCTGATCTTGTTCCGCCGTATTCGGTTCGCCTTCCTTGTCAAGGGTTTCCTTTACACTCTGCCCGAATGCAATCACCTTCTCTCTCAAATTTGCAATCGCAGCTACCGTCCGTTGATCAAACTCGTCCACGGTACATCGGTAAACCACATATTCCTCTACATCAGCCGCGATGAAATGAATCGGGCTAGAAGTGTGAAAATGAAACTCGCCCAAGGGCTTCGATGCTTCTTGCTTTACGGATCCAATATTTTCTAACCGTAACGCAAATCGCTTCATATTCGAATTTTCGCCCCTTCGTGTTAAAGCCAGACTAATTTCAGAAATACGGCATGGCCCATTGTCGCTGAACAATACACACTGAGGGAAGACGTATTCTCCAAGTTCTGTTAGCCTCCAAAAGAATCTACTCGTCAGTTCTACATGTAGCGTCGCGGAAGAAAACCACTTGATGAGCATCGTCGCAAACTGCCAAAGGGTCCAAGAGGCAGTAACCACAAATGCGAACCACAAGGCCCCCAGAGGCAATCCCGACACGCTCGAAGTTTGGCAGAGGAGGCTCATACTAGCAAGTCGCCCTCGATAGCCATCGGATTAAAAGCCGACAGCCCTGCTGCAGAGGCCGTGTCAAATACGGCCGACCAGGATCCAGCCGTCCTTAGTCTCGTTCCAAAAAGCGATGAGAAGCTCGAGCTTTCCTCCTGCATCTCTCTGAAGCGTTCTAATAGCCACAATCCATTCCCTTGTCGTAGCGCAAGGCGAACAACGCCTTTGGGAATGAGGAAAGTGTCATCAGTACCATCCGGCGATACCCGTTGGCATACTGTAAAGGATGTTTGAGTGACGCCGACCGCAATTTCTGCTAGAAGGAACTTTTCGTTGAGAATTCGCTTGATAGTGCCGGCGATCTTAATATCAGATTCAATCATTGCCCTGAGTCCTGGCTACGAGCACCCACTCGTCTCGCCGCATGTGTTGCACTTCAGACAGACCCCGTTCCGCACAAGCGTGAACGCCCCACAAGCCGTGCAAGGATCACCTTCGTAGCCCTTCAGACGGGCGATGCGGACGGCTTCGCCTTGGGAAGACGGTGGGGATTGTGAGGGTTGCGGGGACGGTTTGCGGCCGTTCGAAGGTTTGTCTCCGTCGAGCGTCGCGTACGAAGCCGCCGAAGCAACACCGACCGCCACCCTTGCAACCTCACCACCCTGACCATCTTCACCACCCTGACCGCCCTGACGATCCTGACCACCCTTACCATCCTGACCTCCCTGCCCCTCCATCAAATCCCCTTTCCGAAACCCACGGCTGTCGTGGTCCTCTCGGGTGACGCCGGGGGCGATGTCCACATCGCCGCGGTCTTCTTCCTCCTCGAACTCGAGCGCGGCTTGGCCGCTGGCCCCGACATAGTCGTGCCGAGTGTCTTCGGGAGAGACTTGCACCAGGTCGTACCGGCCGAGATAAGTCATCGCCAGCTCGCGGAAGATGTAGTCGATCACCGAGGTGGACATCTTGATGTTGTCGTGCCCGAAGACGATGCCGTTTGGCTCGAACCGGGTGAAGACGAAGGCCTCCACGAACTCCTCGAGCGGGACGCCGTACTGCAGACCGAGCGAGACGGCGATGGCGAAACAGTTCATGAGGCTGCGGAAGGCCGCCCCCTCCCGGTGCATGTCCACGAAGATCTCGCCGAGGCTGCCGTCCTCGTGCTCGCCGGTGCGCAAATACACCTTGTGCCCGCCGACGATCGCCTTCTGCGTGTAGCCACGGCGACGACCCGGCATCAACCGGCGCTTCGAAATGTAGCGATAGACGAGTTTTTGGGCGGCGTCCGACGCCGTAAGGGGTAAGGGCTGTGAGGCGGGCTTCAGCCAATCCTCACCATCCTGACCACCCTGACCCTCTTCCATCGAAGCCTCCAAGATCGCCGCGGCGGCATCGTCGGTGCTCGCGTTCAGCGGCTGACTGAGCTTGCTGCCGTCGCGATAGAGCGCGTTCGCCTTCAGCGCGAGCTTCCACGAGAGCATATAGGCGTCCTTGATGTCGCTGACCGTCGCGTTCGCGGGCAGGTTGATCGTCTTGCTGATCGCCCCCGAAAGGAACGGCTGCGCCGCCGCCATCATACGGATGTGCCCCTCGGCGCTGATGAAGCGCTGCCCCTTCTTGCCGCACTTGTTCGCGCAGTCGAAGACGGGATAGTGGGCAGGATCGAGGTGGGGCGCGCCCTCGATCGTCATCGTGCCGCAGACATAGTCGTTGGCGACCTCGACATCCTCCTTGCTGAAGCCGAGCGCGGCGAGCATGTCGAACGACCAGTCATTCAACTGGTCTTCCGAGAACCCAAGCTGATTCTTACAGAATTCCTCGCCAAAGGTGTACTTATTAAAGGCAAAGCGAAGCTCGAAGGCATCTTTGAGGGCACCCTCAAGCTTGGCCAGAGCCTCATCGGTAAACCCCTTGGCCCGCAGGGTCTCATGGTTGATACCAGGCGCTCCCTTCAGCGTGCCATGGCCCACCGTGTAGGCGACGATGTCCTCGATCTGCTCCTGGCTATATCCAAGTTTATGCAGAGCAACCGGTACGGATTGGTTGACAATCTTGAAGTAGCCACCGCCCGCCAGCTTCTTGAACTTCACGAGGGCGAAGTCCGGCTCGATACCGGTGGTGTCGCAATCCATGACCAGTCCGATCGTTCCGGTCGGGGCCAGCACCGTCACCTGGGCGTTTCTGAACCCGTTCTTCTCCCCCGTTTTCAAGGCGCTGTCCCACGCCGACTGGGCGGCCCGGAGCATCTCGGTCGGGCAGAACTCGGGGTTGATGCCGACCGGTCTCACGCCGATCTTCTCGTATTCATCGTTCGGCGCGTTGTAAGCGGCGCGCCGGTGGTTGCGCATGACCCGCAGCATGTGCTCCTTGTTCTTCTCGTAGCCGGGGAAGGTGCCGAGCTCGCCCGCCATCTCCGCGCTCGTCGCGTAGCTTTCGCCGCCGAGCACCGAGGTCAAGGCGCCCGAGATGGCGAATCCTTCGTCCGAATCATAAGGGATGGCCATCTGCATCAGCAAAGCGCCGAGGTTGGCATAACCCAGGCCAAGCGTGCGGAAGTCGTAACTGAGTTGGGCGATCTCGCGGCTCGGGAACTGCGCCATGAGCACGCTGACCTCGAGCACGATGGTCCAAAGCCGGATGGCATGGCGATAACCTTCGATGTCGAACTGGCCGGTCTTCGCGTCGTAGAGCGTGACCAAGTTGATGCTGGCCAGGTTGCAGGCGGTGTCATCAAGGAACATGTACTCGCTGCACGGATTGCTCGCATTGATTCGGCCGCTCTCCGGGCAGGTGTGCCAGTCGTTGATGGTCGTGTCGTACTGGGTGCCAGGGTCGGCGCTGTGCCAGGCTGAGGTGCAGATCTCGTCCCAGAGCTCGCGGGCACGCAGTGTCTTGGTCACACGCCCGTCCGTCCTCGCCTTGAGGTGCCAGTCCTCGTCGGCCTCGACCGCACTCAGAAACTCGTTGCTGACACGCACTGAATTGTTGGAGTTTTGGCCTGAAACTGTCACATAAGCTTCGCTCTCGTAGCCCGTGTCGAACACGGGGAACTCGATACCGGTATAGCCTTGCTGGGCGAGCTGGATCGCTCTCTGGATGTAGTTCGGACTGATGCCGGCGATCTTCGCGAGGGCAATCGCGCGGCGAAGTTCGGGGCTGAACGTCTTGGCTCCTCCCCCGACCCCCTCCTCATATTCTGAGGACGACGAGGCTCCTGAATGGTACGCCTTCATGATTGCATTGAGGTGCTCGTTGTTCAGCTTCGAGCCAGTGACCAGCGCGGCCACCTTCTGCTCCTCATAGACCTTCCAATTGACGAAAGTCTCGATGTCCGGATGGTCGACGTCGAGGCAGACCATCTTCGCGGCACGGCGCGTTGTGCCGCCGCTCTTGATGGCGCCGGCGCTTCGGTCACCGACCTTGAGGAAGCTCATGAGGCCGCTGCTGCGTCCGCCACCACTGAGCCTCTCGTTCTCGCCACGAATGCTAGAGAAGTTCGTGCCGACCCCGCTGCCGTACTTAAAGATGCGGGCCTCGCGGGTCCAGAGATCCATGATGCCGCCGTCGTTGACGAGGTCGTCCTTGACGCTCAGGATGAAGCAAGCGTGCGGCTGGGGGCGCTCATAGGCGTTCTTGCTCCGCTCGAGCTGCCCGGTCTTGGGATCGACGTAATAGTGGCCCTGGGGCACACCTTCGATCCCGTAGGCGAAGTGAAGGCCGGTGTTGAACCATTGCGGGCTGTTGGGCGCGGCGACCTGGCGCGCAAGCATGTTGCACAGCTCGTCATAGAAAGCGGTGGCGTCCGCTTCGGAGTCGAAATAGCCGAACTTCTCGCCCCAATGACGCCAGCAGCCGGCCAGGCGGTGGAAGACTTGCCGGGAGTCGACTTCGTGGTCGACGGCGGGAGCATCGAGATCGAGCGTGTCGTTCTGCCGGTTGCCTGCCCCCGATTGCAGCCCAGCCTTCCGGAAGTACTTCTGCGCAAGGATGTCGGTCGCAACCTGCGACCATTGTGCCGGCACCATGACCCCCTCCATCTTGAAAACGGTGGAACCGTCGGGATTGCGGATCTCGCTGGTGCGGGGCTCGAAGGCGATGCCTTCGTACCGGTCTTTGCCGGCTTGCGTGAAGTACCTGTTGATTTTCATTCGTTGTCTTCCGTGATTTGTCGACTTATGTCTACTATTATAGCTTGGATTGGGCCAGTTCTGGCCCTCTTTGAGCCCTCTTTTTGGGGGCGAGGTCGCGGACGGTCTCGGCGAACTGGGCGGGGTCTTGGAACTCCCGGTAAACGCTCGCAAACCGGACGAACGCGACGTGGTCGAGCCGCCTCAATTCGCGCATGACTCTGTCGCCGACGGCTTGGCTCGGCACGTCGTCCTCGCAGAGGTCGAAGAGGTCCCGTTCGATCCGGGCCGCCGCCTCGCGAAGTTGGTCGAGGGTGACGGGGCGCTTGCGGCACGCGGTGACCATTCCACCGAGCACCTTTTCGCGGTCGAACTCTTCCCTCCCCCCACTTCGTTTGGCCACGAAGAGGCGGGGCTTCTCGGGAGCCTCGAACGTCGTGAACCGGCGTTCGCACTTGTCGCACTCACGCCTCCGACGGATGGCTTCGCCTTCTCGGGCGGGCCGGGAATCGAGCACCCTCTGCTCGCTGTGGCCGCAATAGGGACACTTCATTCTGAGTCTTTCCTGCCTGCGGGAGCCCCCGTCGGCTGCCCACCGACATCACCCGCCTAGCCCCAATATATAGGGGCGCAGGGGTAAGGACGCCACTAGATAGGGGAATGTCGCAGTTTTTTTCTCAACTGGTTTTGCGACTTCCTGTGAGGGAAACCTATGCCCCAGGTTCGGCGCGCAGTACCTTGGGCGAAGCAGCGGTCGTATAGAACTGTGACCCATGCTCACCGTACTCAAAACGATCTGCCTCCTCGTCCTGTCGAACACCTTCATGAACGCGGCCTGGTACGGTCACTTGAAGTTCAAGAGCGCGCCATTGTTCCTGACGATCCTGGCCTCTTGGGGCCTGGCGTTCTTCGAATACTGCCTCCAGGTTCCTGCGAACAGGATGGGGAGCGAGACCCTGAGCGTGACGCAATTGAAGGTCATCCAGGAGTTATTGAGCATCACGACCTTTGCCCTTTTCGCCTTGTTCGTTTTCAAGGAGAAGCCGACCATCAACCACGGCATTTCGTTCGCGCTCCTCGTTGGGGCGGCGTTCTTTGCGGCTCGGAAGTGACGAACGGATCCCACTTTGCAGTCCGGGTTCAGCGCCCTTGCTTTCTGTTCCTGATGGCTTCTTCAAGAACTCGGCGGACTCGTTCGCTCTTGGCTGCACCGACGGCCGTCTTGAGCCATGGATTATTCGCTTCAATGGTTGGATCAGCACCGTGCTCGAGCAGAAATACGACGACATCGTAGTGGTCGTTTTCGGACGCTACCATGAGAGCTGTGCTCTCGTCCTCCCAATGCGAATCAACAGGAGCCCCTTCGGCCAGCATTCGCTTAACACCGCCCAAATCTCCCTTTTGTGCGTAGCCCCACATTCTCTCCTGCTTGTCATTCTCGATAAGCGACCAGGCGACCAGACCAATCCCGCCGACGACGCAGAGGACGACCAAAGCCACCACAGCACCAAGAAGGAATGGAAATGCGCCGCGCTTCACTTGAACATTGCTCCGGGAGTCACGCCGAACGCCTTGCGGAACGCCGACACGAACGCGCTTTCGCTCTCATAGCCCACGTTGTAAGCCGTCCTGCCGACCGGTTCTCCCGCCGCAAGGTGCCGCAGCGAGGCCGTGAGCCGGGCTTGCTGCCGCCAAGCGCCCAGAGAGAGTCCGGTTTCCTCGCGAAACCGGCGCTCAAGAGTGCGCCGGGACAGCCCGGCTGAGTCGCAAGCCGCTTCCACGGGTGTGCGCGGGTCTTGCAACAGGCCAGCAGCTGCGCGGACGTTGGGCGAGGACGGTTGCGGCAAGTGGGTGGGAAGCACGGGCAGCACGGGAAGAAGGTCGATCAGGAGATCCGCCAGTCGCCGGTGGTGAGGGTTTGCCTCGAGGAGCGCCCCGGTCAAGGCGACATGATCGATCAGTTCGCGGACGAGCGGTGTCACCGCGACCGTCGAACATTCTCTGGGCACAGACTTGCTTGGATGAAAGTAGAGGCAGCGTAGATCGACCCGTCCATGCCCTGTCACTTCGTGCCGGATTCCGGCCGGTACCCAGACTGCCCGGTGCGGAGGCACCGTCCAACTTCCCTGCTCGGTCGAGACCGTCATGACGCCCTTGACCGCGTACGCCAACTGCGTCCAGTGACGGTCGAAGAACGAGATGCTATACCCAGAAGGCATGAGCAAGGGCCAGGTGCGAACAAGGACGTGGGGCTCAGGACTGGCGTGGCGCGATTTCGACATAACTTGACGATTTCAAGAGATTCTGCCATCCCCATTGTATTGCACAATGCCGAGCATGCGGAGCGCACCAGCCTTTCAGGTCAGCCATTTCTCTATCAACGTCGACGACACCGACCGCGCCCAGAAATTCTATGGCGGGCTCTTCGGCTGGACATTCACCCCGTGGGGCCCTCCCGGGTTCTTTCTCATTGACACGGGCGGGATCGTCCATGGCGCCATCCAACAGCGGCGCGAGCCGCTTTCAGGCACGGGGATGAGGGGATTCGAAGTCACGATCACTGTCGAGGACGTCGACGTGACCCTCGCCAAGGCGGTCGAGATGGGGGCCACAGTGCACTTTCCGAAGTCAACGATTCCCACCGTCGGTGACATCGCGACGTTCTACGACCCCGAAGGGAACTACGTCAGCATCGCGAAGTACGAAAGCTAGAGGGCTTTGGATTTCGGATCGACGCTAGGTCGAACACTTAGCGACGCGGGAAATCCGGCCGTCCTTACCTACATAAACGAACACTGCGTACCAGAGGCTGACGTAGCACACGACGCGTTCGTTCTCGGGTCGAGGAGGCTTGAGGCTCCAGCCCATATCATGGACCTCCTCTTGGAGTCCTGCCAAAGCCTGGTCAGCGGGCCAGTCTAGGCGGCGGCCCGCCTTAAGATGCATCGACTTGAATTGTTGGTCGAGGGTGGCGATGTTGATGTCGCCATCCCCCCCAATCATCGATTTCGCCCGCTCGGCGATAAGGTCGATCGGACGGGCGTGAAAGAAGTAGTACGGCGCGGCGGCGATGCCAAGCATGACTGCGGCGAATGCAACCAGCCCTATCGCCACATAGGCCATCCGCATCTGACAAGGTCAACGCCTGAAGGTCCCTTAGAGTTTCATTGAGGCAGACCTGGAGGTCTGCGCACCAAATGCGGGCCTGGAGACCCGCGCTCCGGGCCCGAAAGAACCGGCGCCTCAGAACTACTTCGTCACAGGTTTCTTAGTCAGCCCCATCTCGTCCCACTGCCGCGAGTCGATCTCCGAGGGCGCGTCCATCATCGGGTCGTAGCCGCCGCCCAGCTTCGGAAAAGCGATGACCTCGCGGATGTTGTCGTCGTCGGTGAGGAACATCACCATGCGGTCGATGCCGGGGGCGATGCCGCCGTGGGGAGGCGCTCCAAAGGCGAAGGCTTCTAAGATGTGGCCGAAACGCGACTGCTGCTCCTCGTCGCTCACACCGATCAGCTTGAAGATCCGCGCCTGGACGTCCGGCCGGTGGATCCGGATGGAGCCGCTCGCCCATTCGGTTCCGTTGCAGACCACGTCGTAACAGTCGGCGCGGATCCTGCCAGGATCGGTGTCGAGGTAAATGAGGTCCTCCGCCTTCGGGGACGTGAACGGGTGGTGGGTGGGATCCCAGCGCTGTTCATCCTCGTTCCAATCGACGAGCGGAAAGTCGAGCACGAACGCAAACGCCAGCTTGCGCTTGTCCCGGAGGCCGCACGCCTCGCCGATGGCCAAGCGCAACCGCGCCAAAGCCTCGCACGAGACGGCCCAACTGTCGGCGACAAAGCACACCAGGTCGCCGCCCTTTGCTCCTGCCGCAGCAATGAGCGCCAGGGTCTCCTCCGGCTTCAAGAACTTGGCCATCGCACCTCTAACGAACGTGCCGCCGCCGAGGTCGATCGAGCCTTCGTGCGCCTCGCTCTCCACGTAGAGGGACGCCATTCCTTTCGCTCCAAAGCTCTTGCACAGCTCCTCGAGCTCGCCGACGTCCTTGCGACTGAGCTTTGCGCCACCCGGATAGAGCACGCCACGCACGAAACCGCCGCCCTGCACGCAGTTGCTGAACACGCCAAACCCGCAATCCCGCACCTGCTCGCTGACGTCGAACAATTGCAGAGCGAACCTGAGGTCAGGCTTGTCGTTCCCGTAGAGCCGCATCGACTCGTCATAAGTGAGCCGGGTGAACGGCTCGACCTTGTCCTTCTCGAGCGCAAAGTCACCGATCAGTTCGTTGATGACCGAGAGCGTCATCCCCTCGATCAGTGTGAGCACGTCCTCTTGGGTCGCGAACGACATTTCAAGATCGAGCTGGGTGAACTCAGGCTGGCGGTCTGCGCGCTGTGCCTCGTCACGGAAGCACTTCGCGATCTGGTAGTAACGCTCGAGCCCGCCCACCATCAAGAGCTGTTTGTACTGCTGAGGTGACTGCGGCAGCGCATAGAACTTGCCGGGTTCCAAGCGATAGGGCACGAGATAGTCTCTGGCGCCCTCAGGAGTGGACTTCGTGAAGATCGGCGTCTCCGTCTCGATGAAACCACGGTCGTCCAAATAAGCACGGATCTTGCGGACCGCGGCTGCCCGAAGGGCCAGCCGCTGGTGCATCGTGGGGCGGCGCAGGTCGAGGTAGCGGTATTTGACCCGCAACTCCTCGTTGACCTTGACCATCTGTTCCTCGTCGCTGACAGGGAACGGCAAGACCGCGCACTCGTTCAGCACGGTCATCCCTGTGACGATGACTTCGACCTGGCCGGTTGGTAGCTTTGGGTTCACGTTAGCGGCGTCCCGCGGCTCCACGCGACCACTGACGCTCAAGCACGTCTCAGGTCGAATATCTGGCTTGCCTTGGGTCTCGGGGTCGATCATGAGCTGCACCAGGCCGGTTCGGTCGCGCAAATCGACAAAAAGCAGTCCACCAAGGTCGCGGACGCGGTGCGCCCAACCATTAAGGGTGATGTCTTGTCCGATTTGCGATGGCCGGACCTCACCGCACCAAACCGTGCGCTGGGGGAAGTTCATGGGAGCGCATAGGATACCGGGGCCGGTGTCCTAGGCTCAGGGATTCCGCTCGCTAGTCTCTCGGGCCGCGGTGTGGATCGACGGGCGGGTCATTAGGTTCTTCGGGCAGTCGCTCTGGCTCGATAGGCTCGTCCGAAGGCTTGCCGGGAAGCTTGCGGCCCGGGCGGTCGTCACCAGGATTCGGGTTCGGAGCGTTCGGAACCTCGGGCGAGGGCCTTTGGTTCGGATCCTCGGGATCGACCGGATAGCCGCCCTCCAGCTCAACGTTCCCGGAGGTGAAGGGAAAGAAGCTGGGCTCTTTGGAACCTGGGTAAACGCCCTCTGTCCCGGTCAGCCTGCCAGAACCATCCGGCTCTTCTCTGTCACGGCGCTTCATATCTCTGCTTACGCCTGCACGGAGCAGCGAGAAGGACTGCGAGGGTCCCCCGACCCGTCAACTCCGAGTCATGGCTTGCGAGTGATGAGCCTTGCTCCTCGCCAAAAGGTGAAGTAAGCCCAAGCCCACTGAACGAACACCAAGATTCTGCTTTGTGCGGTGAGGAGAGTCCAAATGTGAAGTCCTGACCACATCATCCAGGCCACAAAACCTCGAAAATGGCGGCCCCCCACAACTGCGACCGCCGAGCTCCTCCCTATGGTGGCCATCGTTCCCAGATCCTTGTAGCGGAACGCGCCCCGCTCTTTGCCTTCGATGAGGCGAGCAACGTAGCGGCCCTGCTGCATGGCAACTTGCGCGACGCCCGGCAGCCCTTTTCCGTCAGCAGTCGAGAACGCCGCGACGTCGCCGATCACGAACACCCCTTCCTTGTCGGGGACGCGGCAATGGTCGTCAACGATGACGCGGCCCGACCGGTCGTGTCCAGCACTCAACCAAGTGGCGGCGGGAGATGCGGTGACACCTGCCGCCCAGATCACGTTCTTGGCCCTCACTGGGCCGGACGCGATCTCCACCCCATCGTCCGTGACGGCGGTCACCGTGGTCTTCTCGAGCACTTCGACACCAAGCTTGTGCAACGAGTGCCTCGCCGCCTCTCGCAAGTCCGCAGGATAGGCTGACAAGATCTCGGTCGCTTCGATCAGGAGGATCCTCGCTTGGGCCGGATCCATGCGGCGGAACTCGGCCGCCATCGTCCGCTTTGAAAGTTCAGCAAGGCTCCCGGCCAGCTCGACGCCAGTTGGGCCGCCTCCGACGATGACGAATGTAAGCCACGCGGTCCGGCCCGTGTCGGTCATCGTGAGCTCCGCCTCCTCGAAGGCAGTCAATACCCGTGTTCGCAAGCGAGTGGCGTCGTCGAGCGTTTTCAGACCTTGTGACCGGACTTCCCAATCGTCGTGACCGAAGAAGCTGTGGGTGGCGCCCGTAGCGATCACGAGAGCATCGTAAGGCTCGCTTCCATGCTCGTGCCGGACGGTCTTCATCGCCGTGTCGATGTGCGTGACGCGATCCATGAGCACGGTCACATTCTTCTGCTTGCGCAAAAGCGATCGGATCGGCCACGCAATGTCTGCAGGGGAGAGACCCGCCGTTGCGACTTGGTAAAGGAGCGGCTGAAAGAGGAAGTGGTTCTCTTTGTCAATGAGGACGACATCACAGTCGCTGTGGCTAAGACCGACGGCGCAGTTCAAACCTCCGAAGCCGCTGCCGACGATGACGACGCGCTTCTTCATCTGTCTAAAGTACCGACACGGTCGAGGGATCGGGAGTGACCTTTGCCGGTGCCCACCCGATGGCTTCTTCGAGACTGATACCTGCAGCCTCCGCATAGCGCTTCGCAACCTGGCGCACCTCGACACTCATGATCCCGTAACGGTCGACCCAGAGCATCACCCGGTCGAGCGAACGCTTCGCCTCGTCCAGTTCGCCCAGGGACACAAGTGCGCTCGCGCGCGTGTTCTCAAGGTGCGAGGGGACAGCCCAAACATCAGGAAGTTGGTCCGGAAGGAGATCAAGCGCCTTCGCCGGTTCCCCGGCTGCGTCCCAACACTCGGCCAGGTAAGAGCGGAACAGGGCGAACTGGCCCTCGTCGGCCTTTCCTTCCGAAACCTTGGCCGCCTCCTTGATCGAGTGCTCCATGTCCTGGGTGCGGTGCTGCTCAGCGTAGAACCTTGCAAGAAAGAGCCGGCCGGCCCACCTCTGGTACCAGTTCAACGGCCGCTCCAAGCCTTGTTCGAGCCTTCTCAGCGTCCGATCCATCCTGCCGAGCCCCACCGTGCCGTACTCGATCCACGCGAGGCATGCGTCGGGCACGTGGCCAATGACGAGGGGCCCCTCTTGGTACGGTAGGTCGCGGGCCATCTTTGCGTACCGCTTGACCTCAGGAACGGCGAACTCCTCGCAGTGCGCCCCCGCGCGAACGTTGTAGTACTGGCCCAAGACGGCAGCACCAAAAGCGTCGCGCTGGGCCAGGCGCCAAGCCTCTGATTCGAAGCAGACTGCTTCCACGGCATCGAGCTTACGGTCGCTGGCCAAGGTCTTCACGAGGCGTTCCAGCCAGGCGACCAAGGCGTCGCACTCGAGGGCGTCGCTCGCCGTTGGCAATTGTCTGGCCACGAGGCACGACCGCTCAGCTTCGCTCGCTCCCAACTGTGCGGCCAGGGATTGTAGGATCTGCGCCGACGGAACCCGCTCAGAGAGTTCCCATTGCGACAAGGTCGATCGGGCTACGCCCATCTTGGCCGCCATTTCCGCCGCCGTGAGATTGTTACGGATTCTCAGCGCCCGCAAAACGTCTCCGAAGGCAGGCACCCGCACGCCGACCTCCTCGAAGTAAGCACCTTGCTGTCGGTCAAATTGGCGCAGAGCCCGAATGCCCCTCGGGGCTCCGATCAAAGCGAACGCCCGCACCTTGGTCGCCTCGTCGACACCAAGGGTCTCCAAGACCAGGGAAAGCGTTTCACTGTCGGGCCTCGACGCACCGCTCTCCCAGCGGGAAAGCGTGGCTTTGCCGACGCCAGAACGGCGGGCAAGCTCGGAGAGAGACAGTTTGGCTGCCTCCCGCTCGGAACGGACGATCCAACCGGGGGATGCGAAGTCGTGTCCGTTGCCGGAACGCGGACCACCGGCCATTGGGCGCGATTGTACTCGGGCTAGTGCTCCAACCAGTCCACGAAGTCGCCCTTCATCGTTCGGGCATCGAAGTATTCTCTTTGCAGGCAACGCCAGAGTGCCCTGCGTTCGGTGTTGGACAGTTTGTTACCGGGCGGCATCCAGCCGTTTTCGACGTAAGCCTGGGCCAACGCCCTTCCGTCGCGGAAGGACTGAGCATCGCGGTCGCTCGGTACCACCACGAGCCCGTTGAGAGGGGCGAAGTCCTGGTGGCATTGGGAGCATCTCATGGAGTCGGCCACCCTCCTGGCCGCAGCCTCCTCAAGCTCGAACTCGCCTGCCCACTCTTTCACTTGCCGGATTGACCGTGACTTGTCCGAGGGCCCGAGGCATGGGCCGTACGCTTCGGTGTCCATACCATCTGGGTGCCATAGTCCGTAATCTCGAATCTTGGCGTTGAGCTGTTGGTCAATGCCCGGCTCCGAACTGGCATAGACGGCCTCGGGATGGACGGGGAGCACTGCAGACTTGTGACAGTCAAAGCAGTTCTTGCTTGGGCTCTCCTCAGCCAGGGCCGTCGGCCGGATCACGATCGATCCGTCCGCCGTGGCGAAGCGGCCGAAGTCCATCATGTAGGCACGTCCCGGCGAGACCGAGACCATCGAAACACTGCGGGTGGCAGAGGGATCCAACCGCACCGAAGTGTCCAGGGCGAATTGGATCCATTGGTCCATGAAGGTGCCGTCCGGCTGCTCCTGATTCGGAACGAACACTAGGAGGCGGTCAAAGGTGGTCCTGTCCACGGACCGGATGAACTGGCTCCTGAAGGCAAGAACCTTCCACTTCTGCGTCTCCGTCCGCTCCGCATTCGAGAGCTCGATGAGGCGCACGGCGTCCTTCCACCCACCGACCCGCCACAAAGCCTTGAGAAACTTCTGACTGCCGAGGAGCGCAGGAAACCGAAGGAACGGCTCTGACCGCCGCCAATACTCGGCGTCCGAAATCGAGAGTCCAAGGTTGTGGCCCGGTGTGGCCATGAGCGCTTGAGCTTTTAGGAACCTGCCCAGATGGGACGGGTCAACTCGATTCCCGTACTGCTTGAGGAGGTCGGCCGAACGGTCGATAGACCTTTGCCTCCCTATCCTTGCGACGGCCCCATCGTCACTGACTGGCGACAGCACGTATCCAAGGTCTCGGTGCGCGTCCGGACTCGGGGCTTGGCTCCCCATGACAAGGAGCCCGAGCGCCAAGACCGGCCACAGGACACCTTGCGGATAGGCACGAGTTTCTTTGCGCACACTCTCGGAACGCCACGAACAGAAGAAGAGTTCTCTGGGCTGGATGTCAGATTCGTTCGGGGACGACCCTGCGGTCCGACTCAACGTCGCCAGTGTTCACGGTGCTCACTGGCTCGATCAGCATCACCTTGACTTCCCTGTCGGCCACCGGCTTGTGCTCGACGCCTTTCGGCACGATAACGAACTCGCCTTGCTTGACCGACAAGACACCATCGCGCAGGTGCATGTCGAACTCGCCCTCGACCACCAAGAACATCTCGTCCTCGTCCGGGTGGGAGTGCCAGACGAACTCGCCAATGAACTTGACGAGCTTGACGTGACAACCTGCCACCTCTCCGACGATCTTCGGAGACCAGTGCTCCGCGAAGAGTGCGAGCTTCTCGGCGATATTGACGGTCTTGATCATGTTCCTCGCTTGTGAACGACGTGGAAATCCTGAAGCACCACGGGCATGTCGCGGACGGCCTCACGGCCAATCTCCTTGCACTGACGGTTGAAGCGCCACCAGTTCCGCTCCTGCCAGTCGGCTAAGGTCAAGTGTCCTTCGCCTTCCTTCCTGGCGTGCTCCTCGTCGACCGCTTCGAAGGGGACAGTCGCCACTCGGTCGGTGACGATCACGGCGACCGGCTCGCCGTCTCCGGCAACGATGATCTCGTGCAGCCCAGGCTCTGGCGGCTGCTGACCCAAGGCTTCCAGCCACCAGAGGAGCGAGCACTTGGCCACTTTCCAGCCCGTGACGATCAGAGCGGCGATGTCTTCCTCGTCTTGCTCTGGCTTGAAGACCACATAGCCGTCCGGGCTCTGGCCCGCCACAACCGAGTCGGCGTACTCTTGCCAGAACTCACCGACAGTCACTCTTCGACCATCCATTGTTTGACGAGAGTCTGCTCGACGCCCAGGCACTGCAATATGCGCCCGACTACGCTGTCGGCAAGGTCTTCCATGGATCGCGGCTTGGCGTACCAAGCCGGGGATGCGGGAAGAACGGTGGCACCGGCCTCAGCGAGAGCGGTCAAGTTCCGCAACATGATCAAGTTCCAAGGCATTTCCCGAGGAACCACGATCAATGGCCGCCTCTCCTTTAAACAGACGTCGGCGGCCCGGGTCATCAAGTTGTCGCTCACACCGTTCGCGATGCGACCGGCGGTGCCCATGCTGCACGGTACGATGACCATCCCGTCGTGCCTGAACGAGCCGCTTGCCGGCGGAGTGAAGTAGTCCTTGTCATCGAGGAGGTGGATGTTCGGCAGGTGCTCGCCCAGCCAGCCCTCAGTGCGGAAGTCCTTCTTGTCGGGCGCCACGCCCAGTTCGGTCATCGCCACGTCAACTGCATTGGTGCTGAGCGTGAGGTACACGTGCTCGAAAGTCCGAGCCGCTGCCCGCAAGAAGCGTTGCGCATAGATCGCTCCGCTGGCGCCCGTCACGCCGACCACCAACTTCCCTGTCCTCATATTGGTACAGTCTACGGCACGTTGGAACGGCTGCGTGGGAAGCACACTGTCTTGGTCTTGGCCCTCATCTTGGGCCTCGCCTTGAGGATCGTGTGGTTGAGCGCGGTCAACAGCCAGCCCGTCACCGATTTCGATTGGTACTTCCACCGAGCGGTTTCGCTGGCGAACGGGACGGGCTACTCGGTCGACGGCGTGCCCACCGCCTACTGGCCAGTGGGATACCCGGCTGCGCTCGCCCTCGTGTTCAAGGTCTTTGGAGCCTCGGTGCTCACCGGCAAGGTCTTCAACACCTTGTTGACGCTGGCGTGCGTGGCCCTCAGTTGGCGCGTCGCGCTGCGACTGTTCAAAGACCTTGGCGTTGCGAACTCGACGGCAGTCATCGTTGCGGTGCATCCGTCCTTCGTCGCCTACTCGGGGATCCTGGCCTCGGAGCCGCTGTTCACCGCTCTGACCCTTTTCGCGTCGGCAGCGTGCCTCCTTTGCCCCATGCGCAACCGCGCGTGGCTGATTGGTGCCGGGATCGCATTTGGCTTCGCCACCTTAGTAAGGCCGCAAGCGCTCCTCGTCCCCGCCCTTGTCTGCCTCTGTGCAAGGTTCTGGGACTCGGCGGAGACGTACCGGGGGCACGCTGGAAGGGCAGTTCTGATCGTCTACTGCGTCGTTGCAGTCGTGCTCTTGCCCTGGACCATCCGCAACGCTATGGTTTTCGGTGCCCCTGTCTTCGTCAGCACGAACGGCGGAGACAACCTCTTGATCGGCAACAGTAAGAGCTCGAACGGCCTCTACAAGAACCCGGACAGCTTGGGCTACGACCTGAGCGGCCTTGGAGAGGTCGAGCGCGACAAGAAGGCGGCACGTTACGCCCTGAGGTTCGTTGCGACTCACCCCGGCCAGGTGACCTCCCTTTGGCCGAAAAAGCTCTGGGGGACGTTTCTCTCAAGCACCGATGCCGCCTACTGGGCGTTCCAAAAGAAACAGGGCCTCCTTGTCGATCCCGGCACAGGGGAAGACAAGCCGCTCTTCAAGACCTTCCAGGCTGTCTGCGCGGTTTGGATACCGACTTTGCTTGCCCTCGCAGGCCTGGGCGCGTTAGCGGGTTGGAGGTGGTCACGATTGCCAGGGACTGCACTGGTTTTGATTGCCTATACAGCGCTGTTGACGCTCGTGTTCTTCGGAAATCCCCGGTTTGGCTTTGCCGTGGCTCCTTTCTTGTCCATGCACGCCAGCCACGGCCTTGTGCTCCTGGTGGGCAGGCTCAAACGAAAGAAAGCCTCGGGCGAACCGCCCGAGGCTTCCAACTCCTCCGAACCACTCCTTACTCCTGAGTAGCGAAGTTCGTGAAGTAGACCTTGAGCACAGGCCCCTTCTGGCTGTCCCAACTTGGATCGACCACTTCTTCCTCCTCGGCCTCTCCTTTCTTGGGCTTTTTCTCCTTCTTGTGCTCCTTGCCCTCGTCCTTGCCGCCTTCCTTCCCCTCTTCCTTGTGCGGCACCGCTTCGTTGATCGCCTTGGCAAGCAGTTTCTTGAGGGCAGCTTTGCCGGCTGGACTCGAGATATCGCGCAGTTGCATGCTGGACAAGACTCCGATCACAGCGTCGCGGACGGGAGCTGGCGGTTCCGCCTTGCCCTCATGACCACCACCGCCGCCTTCCTCAAGGTGCTTGCCCTTTTCGACCTGCACCGAAATGTCGGCCTTGAGGAAAGTGTGCCCGTCGGCCAGGTTCACGAGGAACTCCCCGAGAGCGATCGTTTCGCCGAGCTCGACTTTCGGGACGACCTTCTTGCCGCCGCTCGACATTTTCATGCCAAAGAAGCCGCCTCCGCCCAGGACGAGCACGAGTGCGATGATAATGGGCAACTTGCCCTTCTTCTTCTTAGGAGCTTCTGGTGCGGCAGCTTCGGACATACGAACCCTCAAGAGCTTTGTTCCGCATTTGGACCTGGATTTCACATGCCGCCGCCTCCAACCCGACCGGAGCCGACGCGTTAGGCCCTGTGGGGTTCAAAAAGGCCCTGTTCTTGCTTCACACTGGGTTCATGAGCACGAGCACCAGGCTCTCGATGTGGGAAGAAATCGTACGGAGGGGCGTGCCAGCCATGGCCCTTGAGCTTTCTGACGCGGAGGCTGTGCAACTCACCGAGCGCTACGGAACCCACAACTACAAGCCGCTGGCTGTGAACGTCGTGCGAGGCGACGGTGCTGAGTGCTGGGACGGCTCGGGCAAGAGGTTCATTGATTGCGTCGGTGCTTATTCGGCCGTAGCCCACGGCCACCTGAGCGAGCGGGTCATCCAGGCCGTTCACGACCAGTTAGAGCGGCTGTCCCTGGCGAGCAGGGCGGTCTACACGAGCGAACTGGCCCTCTTTCTCAAAGGCCTCGCCGAGTACTGCGACCTTGACATGGTCTGCCCGATGAACACCGGCGCTGAAGCCGTCGAGACCTGCATCAAGATCGCTCGGAAGTGGGCGTACACGGTTAAGGGCGTTCCCGACGACAAGGCTGAAATCATCGTTTGCGAAGGCAATTTCCACGGTCGCACCACGACCATCGTCGGATTTTCCACAGAGGAGGGCTACAGAGACCACTTCGGCCCCTTCACACCGGGGTTCAAGATTGTCCCGTTCGGAGACCTCAAGGCGGTCAAAGACGCCATGGGCCCGAACACGGCAGGGGTTCTGATCGAGCCCATTCAGGCTGAGGGCGGCATCCTCATCCCGCCAGACGGTTACCTGGAGGGCCTCAGGAAACTTTGCACTCAGAACAACTCGTTGGTCATCTGGGACGAGGTCCAGACCGGCTTCAGCCGGACGGGCAAGCGCTTCGCATGGCGATGGGAAGACGCCAAGCCCGACCTGATGGCGGTCGGCAAGCCGTTGGGCGGAGGCGTCATGCCAGTGTCGGCCGCAGTCGGCACCCAGGGAGTCATGGAAGTGCTGCGCCCAGGCGACCACGGTTCGACCTTTGGTGGCAATCCGCTCGGCTGTGTCGTTGCGCTCAGTGCGCTGGCCGAGATGGAGGTCGAGGGCTTCAGCGAAATGTCCATTCAAAAGGGTGAGCGACTCATGAAGGGCCTTGCTTCGCTGAACTCGCCGAGAATCAAAGAGCTCCGTGGCCGGGGCCTCCTCATCGGCATGGAGGTCCAGGAGGATGTGGACTCCGCCCAGTTGACCCACAACTTGATCGCCCAAGGCTTATTGACAAAGGAGACACGGCACCGAACCTTCCGGTTCACGCCGCCCATCGTGATCGAAGACAGTCTCGTGGACGAGGTCATTGAGCGGGTCGGCAAGGCTCTGGCTGCCCTCTAAGCGCTAGTCAGACCAGACCGATTCCTCAACATGAGGGCAGCGGCTGGCGGCAGCGAGGATCTTCCCGTGGATGCCCTGTACGTCCATTTGAACGTGGAGGCCGTCGTCGCCGGGAACGAGCCTCAGCCCCTTCACGATCCCGCCTGCAGCTTCAATGCTCTCGATGACGACGGAGAGGTCTTCTCTCTGCCTGAGCTTGACGGTCAAAGACCGGGGATGCGCGTTCGGCATCGCTTTGCGCTCAATGTTGTCGACGATGGCGAGAGTGAACACACTCAAGACTGTCGCGGCGACCGCAATGGCGATGAAGGAGCCGCCGACGCTCACCGCCATGCCGATCGCGGAAATCGCCCAAAGACTGGCCGCGCTCGTGAGGCCCTTGATCTCGGCTCCCATCCTGAGGATCGTGCCCGCTCCGAGGAATCCGACACCGGTCACGATCTGAGCCGCGATGCGGCCAGGATCGCCTCCGCCAAAACTCTTGCTGACCTCGCTGAAGAGCGTCACCCCGATGATCAGCATCATGTGGGTGCGCACGCCCGCCGGACGGCCGTGCATCTCTCGCTCGACACCGATCACGGCACCCAAGACCGCGGCGATCCCGAGCTTCACCAACACCAGAAGGACGACGCCCCAGTCAACGGTCATTGTTAAGATTGTGGCCGATGAACCGTGGCCCAAACTTCTCGCTTGGCGTCGAGGTCGCGAAACTGCTTACGCCCGGGCACGATGTCGAGATAGAGTGTCGCGATCTCGTAGGGCCGCATGTTGAACCTCAGGCGGGCGGCTTCGATCCCAAAAGGCTTCAGTTGCGCCGGGTCAGGTGTGAGCTTGGTGTCGTCCCCGCGCTCTGGTTTCAGTTCAGCTTCGATCTCGCCGAGAAGATTGGTCTTGTAGACTTTTGCGACGGGGCCGGCGATGGTGAGGTCGACATCGGATTCGAGTCCGTCGAACTCGACCAGCCGAAGCACGTAGGGGTAGCCCATTCCGCGTCCGGCGTAGGCTTCGAGGTCGCGGCCAGCGTAGTCTTCGGACTCTCGGTAAAGGGCGGTCGGGATCACGTTCGACTGGGCGCAAGAAACAGCCGAGAAGGCCTGTGGCAGGGTTGGAAGGAGGGGCTTGTGTGCGGCGTGGAAATGGCTCACCGTGCTCGCCTTGAACCACGCGCTCCCACCGTTTCGGATTGGCCAGGCCGCTCGAATCCGATCCGAGTTCGCCCAGGGGCCGTGCGGCACGAGCCAAAAGCGGGTCCTTGCCTGGAGTTCGACGTTTTCGCCATCCCAAGGATCCCGAAGGTCGAGCACGCACTGGACGCCCTTCTCGTCCCTAAACCACTGCTGGGATCCGCTGTGGGCGATCAAAAGCCCGTGCCCGTCGGGCGCCACGAGGTCGACGAAGGACTGTGACGTGAAGGCTCCTGCCACGTCCTCGAACCACTGGACCGATGTCATCCAGTCGCCTTCAGGGTACTTCCTCTTGCCGTTCGACGTGCCCTCAAGACGCGACACCCCGTACGCGTGGTCGGCAAAGACATCGGCGAGAGCGAAGGTCACCGGCCATCCAAGACGGATGCACCCTCTGAACCCGGGAAGGAACCAATGACCCTTGAGATCGGGGTAGGGCGGTGCCGTGCTTTCTACCTCTAGCTCGAACCCGTCAATGTGAAGGAGCGGCCGAACTTCCCACGACCAGGATCCTTCGTCTGAGTACTGAGAGACGGCGACCGTGACCGGAGGCTCGAAATAAACGTTCTCCAGCTTGACCTCAGACTCCAGGCCCAGGGCCCGCTCGGCTCCAGATAGGTCTCGCCAGGCCGCGGTCGGCCACCCTGGCTCGGCCACGAGGTTTCCAAGAGCGGGATTGGCCAGGGCCGTCAGCCTTCCAGAAAGGATGTCGACCTCGGCCTCGACCGAGCCGGAATTCGCCACGTGGCGGTTCGTCGACACCGACCAAACCTCGCCGTGGCCGTGCGCAAGCGGCGTGCAAACGTATCCGATCGACGGCACGGCCTCGACGTACTGCCCTTCCTGGACGACGACCGGCGCGGGCCCTGCCCAACCCCAAGGGTGGAACACCAGAGTCTCGCGCTCGCCCAAAGGAGCCCGCTTTGCCAAGAACGAGATCCGCTCGCGGGCTTCCATGACTCCAGGCAGCTGCGCCAATTGCGCCTTGGCGACATGGCCACAGAGCCCTTCGCACTCATGGTTGTCGTGGTGCTGGGCCGCAAGCAAGGTGCGCCAGTGCTCCTCGAGCTCCCAAACCGGGTAGACGTCCCAGTCGGCGTACGGCCGGCCGAAGAGCCCCATGACGGCCGCGATGGACTCTAGGGTCAACAGGTCGCACTCCGCATGCAAGCAGGCCTTCGGCATAGAGTCCCCGTTCTTCCCTAGCGACATCCCGTGCCAGACATCGTCCAGACCATATTGTCGTACGGGAATGTCCCCTCCCCTTGCCCTCTCCCCAGACGTGGCAGAACCATTCGCCAAGTCTATGGAGGGGACTCCGGACAGATACTCTCCGAGGGTCGCAAACTTCACTTCAAATCGCTCATCGGCGAGGAGCTCTTTGAGCTTTGGCACCATAAGTTCCGAACGGCACATCCAGTCTGGCGACGGCATGAGTTCGAGCCACTGAAGAATCAGAGGCGTCACCGATGGGCTGCCGTCGCTTGCCCCCCGAGAGAGGTCCGTGCCCCTCCTCAGGACTTCTTCTGTACCAAACTCGGCCAGCTCGTCCAATAACATCTGGAAGTCCTCAGGCCACTGGTGCAAGTTCATACGGTTGCGACTTGCACAAATTAAATGTGAGCCATCAATTCCCTCCCACCACACGACGGGTGACGCTTCGACGGGTACCTCGGGCGTGTGCCAAGTCCACTGGAAGTACAAGGAAGCGCCCGTGAAGCCGACCCCGCGCAGCATTTGAGGCAATTGGGGGAAGAAGTCGAACTCCTCCTCCCAGAACGTCCGCGGACGCACGCCCAACAGCCTCATGACAGATCTGACCCCAAAGATTCGCTGCCGGATGTTCGACTCGCCCCCATGGAACAGACCGTAGGGCTGGCCATAGGAGCAACCGACCGGCTCGATGACACCTTCTTGCACGGCTTTCCGCAGCTCGGCAAGCGCCTCGGGAGCCTCAGAGGCCATCTTCTCGTAGCCGATGCCGTCGAAATTCACACATCCCTTGGCGCCCGTTTGCCGACAGTAAGCCAGCATGTCGCGCACCGAGCCCGGAAGGACGTGGTAACCCCACAGCCACTCCATGTCCACCCAGTGCATGTGGTTGCCGAACGTGTAGACCAAGGGAACGCGTGGGGCCAAAGTCACCGCATTGTACTGGCCTCCATTGGGAGGTTCGAAGAAAGATGAGTGCCGAGAATGAAGGGGTTTAGAGGCTTCTTGTCATTGGATCAAATGACAAGGAGACCATGACGCGGAACCGCTGACACTGAAAACGCGACTTGCGCTGAAAGAAATACGGGGGGAAGCTACAGCCATCGGACGCGCTCCCCAGAACAGGGGACGCAAAACCGAACGGAGGACATCATGCAACACAACAATCCGCAAAGAATCTCGCGGCAGGCATGTCTGGCCCTCGCCCTGACCCTCACCTCGGCGGCGGTTGCCCAGACCCGATATACGATCACGGTCGTCGGGCCCGCCAACAGTTCGCAGTTGCCCAGCATGGGCATCGACGACAGGGGCCGCATCGCAGGTACGTGCGAGTACCTCGAAAACGGCAACGTCGAGTACCGGGCCTGGACGTTCGATCCCGGCAATGGATATCTCTTAGCGCCCGCTGAAAGGTCGACCATCAACGGAGTGGGCTTTGACGGCACACTCGTTGGGTCCGCTTACGGCGCGCCGACCGTGTTCGACTGGCTCGGCAACCCCTTGCTGACCTTCCCGAACGGCTCCGGCTCCTTTATGGCGGTCAACCGCTACCACGACATCGTCGGTTATGTCTTTGACCCGATGAACTACTGGGCTCAAACGGCTGTCATCCTCGACAGGAATGGCAACTGGCTCAAGATCGGGGCACCTAACTTCACCGGAAGCGCCGCTTACGGCATCAACGACCTCGGTTATGTCGTCGGATACGCCGGCACAATCACCGGCGAGTGCCGCGCTTTCTACTACAAGGATGGAATGACCTTCCTGCCCGGAACTCAGGGCAACAGCGACGTCGCGCTCAACGTCAATAACGCCTTGATCGCGGTCGGCTACAGCGTCACTCCAACAGACCAAGTCCTGCCCGTCTCATGGACGCTCGGACCAAACCGGGCCCAGCAACGCACGATGGTGTTGCCGACCGGCTTCTCCAATGGCTTTGCCACCGCCGTCAACGACTCTGGCCAAGCTGTCGGAACCATGTGGGGCAGCGAGAACACTTTCGCTCACGCCTTCTTGACCCTGGGCGACCAGGTCGTGGACCTGAACGACTTGCGGGCAGCCAGTGCGCGCGTCTACACGCTTGTGTCGGCGAACGGGATTAACGCTCACGGCCAGATCACCGGTCTGGCGGTGGTGAGAATCCATGTTGGCGGTCCCGTACAGACGGTGGCCTACGTTGCCACTCCGCTCAATCCGGTCAACGGCATGGGCAAATGACCCCGAGAGGGTAACGGGCGAGGGGCGGTCCTCCAGGGCCGCCCCTCCTCACTTTGGGGAGGGTGCGTGCTACGCCGTCACATCGAGCCGAGATCGGAACCTGAGGACCGCCCGACGCCAAAAGAACCTCAACCGGTCGCCAATTGACACCGGCCCGGTGAGCATGCCGTGCAACTCGGGGCAACGGGCGACCAACTCTGCGACCTTGATCTCGACGTGGACTGGGTTCGAATCGAACTCGCCATGCCACCAACAGACGAAGCACTCTTCAGCTTCGTCGACATTCAAAGTCCCGCAGAGCGGGCATACCTTGAGCACACCGGCGTTGAACTTCCGCCGCAGCGCATCGTGGTTAGAAGGCGATCCCCATCCTCGAATCATAGTGCCGGTTATTAAATCGGTCTCAAACTTCCCGTTCCTCATGACGCCGCCGGGATTAGGGCGAGAACAGTGGGCCCAGCCTCGACCACTGCAGAATTGCGGGTTTCCGGGCGCCTGAATAGCCGAGTGTGGAACGAAACGGTTGGAGCACCGGGATTTATGTTTGGCTTGGTTGGTTACTCGATCGGGGCGTTTGTGGTGGCGTCCATCTTGACTGTGGTCGTCGCTATGTTCAGGCCTATCAAGCAGAACGATGACTGGAAGGCTTGGAAGTGGATTCTCGGGTTCATGGCCCTCACCATGGTCGTTCCCTATGCCTATGCCGAGGTCATGACCATGTCTTTCGGTAAGCCCCTCAAGCAAGGAGTCCAAGAAGCGATTGACGAGGCCGGTTGCCGCGGGAGCCTGGTCTTTTACAAGGTGATGAGGGCGAACGATAAGAAGGCCCACCTCATCGCAGTGGTCAACGACAAGAACGAGTTCGGTTGGCCGGAGCGAGCGGTCTTCGAGGTCGATGTCGTCAAAGAGAAGGACGGATGGCACGCCGACGCCTATACCATCGTGAACTCGTTCCATCGTAACCGCGACGCCACGACAATGCCTCCCTACTGGTAGAGGCTAAACTCGCGGCATGACCCTCCGTGAGGTCTTGCACGCCCACATCCCTACCTTGACTGTGCGCAGCACCGTGCGCGACGCTGTCGACAAGATGGACGTGTACCAGTTCCCTGCCCTTGTCATCGTCGATGACGACATGGGACCGATCGGCGTCCTCACTGAGGGGGACTTGGCGCGTGCGGTCGGCCAACATGGCAGCCTGTCCGCCTTGAAGGACCAGTCTGCCTTTGAGTTCGCAACGCGCGAACCGACCACTGCCCCACCGAGCCTTGAGGTGAGCGAGGCACTTCACCAAATGCTGAGCCAAGGCATCACCGTCTTACCGATCCAAGAAGACAGCGTGCTTCACGGCCTCGTTCTTAGGGTCGACCTGATGCAGGCCATGCTGATCGATACTGAACCGGGGCCCTAGCCAGCCAGGACGACCGCCACCAAAATCAACTCTATGCTGCAAAAGGGACAGCCTTTTCCGGATTTCCATCTCCCCGACCAGGACGGGAAGGTTCGGACCCTTTCTGACTTCGCCGGATCGCCGGTCGTCTTCTATTTCTATCCAAAGGACGACACGAGCGGTTGCACAGCCGAGGCCTGCGCCTTCCAAGACACCATTCCTAAATTCAAGGGCGTGCCTGTCGTGGGTGTCTCACCTGACGGCGTGAAATCCCATCGCAAATTCGCGGATAAGTACGGCTTGAAATTCACGCTCCTGGCGGACACGGAGAAGCAACTCTGTGAGGCCGTTGGCGTCTGGGTCGAAAAGTCCATGTACGGCAAGAAGTACATGGGCGTCGAGCGCACAACGTTTCTGCTTGACGCAGGCGGTGCGGTCATGACGGTCTGGAACAAGGTCAAACCTGCCGGGCATGCGGAAGAAGTGCTAGCCGCCCTCGCTCCATGAGAACCTCGCCCAAGAAGATGACCGCACCCGGGATCCGGGCAATGAAGGCCAGGGGCGAGAAGGTCGTCTGCCTGACCGCTTACGATTACACCAGCGCGTTGATCGTCGAAGAGGCGGGGGCAGACCTCGTATTAGTCGGCGATAGCCTCGGCACCGTCATCATGGGTGAACCGACGACGACCAAAGTGGACATGGAGGCCATGCTTCACCATGTCCGTGCGGCCCGAAAAGGTGTCCAACGAGCGCTCTTGGTGGCAGATCTGCCCCTGGGATCGTACGGCGGCTCCGTTGAACAAGCCCTCGAGAACTCGGTGCAGCTCGTGCGCGCCGGTTCCGAAGCGGTGAAGCTCGAAGGCCTCTACCTTGACGAGATCCGGGCCATCACGATGGCCGGTATACCAGTCATGGGGCACATTGGGATGACGCCGCAGTCGGTGAACGTCTTTGGTGGCCACAAGGTCCAAGGAAAGAAAGATGCGGCCCGTGCCCTCGTGGCCGCAGGAAAGGCCCTAGAGGAGGCCGGGGTCTTCTCTATGGTCCTCGAACTGGTGACGGCTGAGGCGGCAGCCCTTGTCACCGAAGGTGTCGGCGTCCCCACCATCGGCATTGGTGCGGGCGCCCATTGCGATGGGCAGGTCCAGGTCTTTCATGACGTTGTTGGACTCTGGCCGGCCGAATTCAAGCACGCCAAGCGCTACGCCCAGGGAAAGGCCAGCTTTATACGTGGCCTGAAGCGGTACGTGAGCGAGGTGAGGACGGGACAGTTTCCCGGGCCGGAGAACAGTTTTTGAGGGTCTGCGGGACGATCGCCGAAGTCCGGGCTGTCCTCGCGGGTGAGCCGGAGGTCGGCTTCGTCCCGACGATGGGAGCGCTCCACGCCGGGCACGTGGCCCTGGTCCAGAAATGCCGTGAAGAGTGCAAAAAAACGGCGGTCTCCATCTTCGTTAATCCCACGCAGTTCGCGCCGGGAGAAGATTTGGACAAGTATCCGAGGCGAACGGAAAGCGACCTCGAGCTCTGCGAGAGTAACGGAGCGGACGTCGTCTTCCTTCCAACGGTCGACGAAATGTATCGTGGCTCGTTGACGACCGTCCACGTCACTGGCCCGTCTGAACTGTGGGAGGGCGCGGAGCGGCCGGGGCATTTTGATGGGGTCGCCACGGTCGTCCTCAAGCTCTTTCACATCGTGCAGCCTGTGCGGGCCTACTTCGGCCTCAAAGACCTTCAGCAGTGTGCAGTTCTCCGCCAGATGGTGAAAGACTTGGATCTCGCGATTGGCCTGAGGTTTGTCGAAACGGTCAGGGATGAGTTCGGCCTGGCCCTATCGAGTAGGAACGACTACCTTTCCTCAAGCGTAAGATTGGAGGCTTCAAACTTACACCGATGCCTTCAGGCATGTCGAGAAGCGCTCTTAAGACAACCTAACAATGTTAAATCAATTATTCAAGAGGGCAGATCAACTCTGGTCCATCAAGGCTTTGGGGTGAGTTATCTTGCACTTGTTGACCCGGTCTCAATGCAGGAAGAGGCTCCCGCAAGGACTGGATTGAGGCTCATTGTGGCGGCACGGTTTCATGGAGTTCGCCTGATAGACAATATTGCCTTATAAACGGAACGGGCACTAGCAATCGACTACTTTACGTCGTCATAATGAGTGTTGTCTTTCGGTTTGCGAAAGCATACACGCAGGAGCCCGACCTAATGGCCAAATCACTTCAAAAGGTGAAATCATCACTCAAACTTCGTACGCAGGCGCGGAACGGAGCCTTGACCCTTCGTCTTGGCGTCAAGAAATATGTCCTCCCCTTCGAAGTTCGAATGATCAGTTCGAATGAATACATCTTTGTGCACATTCCTCCAAGTGCAGAGATCATGAAACTTGAGAAAGACGGCCTTAAGGTCGTGACCGACATGGCATCAGCCGACGAGGCAGTCAAAAGCTTCAGAAGGAGCCGCAAGCGCTCGGGTGGCCGCAGTCCCCGCCAAGTGGAGATGCCGGCTGAGGTAGCAGCCGCGCTGAGCAAGATTCCGTCCGGCTATAAGTTGGCCTACGGTGCGGATGGTTCGCCCCGCCTGGTCAAGACGCGGCGCCGTCGCAGCAAAAAATAACTCTTCCCCTCGCAAGATTGACGCCGCCTGGTCCTTCGGATCGGGCGGCGTTTGACTTTGCGGTAGATTGGGGGCCTGCCGCGTTAGCTCAGTGGTAGAGCAGCTGTTTTGTAAACAGCAGGTCGTCAGTTCGAATCTGTCACGCGGCTCCAGCCACTTCCACCAACAGTGGCTCTTCGATTTTCGACCGTTGCGACCATCCCCACGCCGCCGCTAAGAGCAGCAAGCCGCCGCCCGTCCACAGGGCGATGGGAATTCCCCGCCACTCCGAGATGATCCCGAACGCGAAGACTCCCGCGGGGGCCAAGCCTGAGATTGCCCACATGTGCATGGAGATGACCCGGCCCCTTAAATTGGGGGGCGAGGTGAGCTGGAACAGTGTGTTCGTCGTGTTGAACTGTATGATCGTCGAGGCACCTGTCAATGCGAAAAGGCCATAGGCGATACCCGGCGACTTTGTGAAGCCCAAGAGGACGATGCCAATGGCCATTGCGGTCATGCTCGATCTGACAAGGAACGCCTTGATTGGCCGCGCGCTCAAAACGGCCAGGGTCACGATCCCAATAAAGGCCCCTATTCCAACAAAACTAGAGGCAATGCCGAGGCCCTGCTGATCAAGACCCAGTTGCTCCTTCGCGATGGCGGCCATGAGCGAGAGGTAGAAGCTGCCCAACACCGAGGTCGCTGACTCGAGGATGAACAGGGTCCTCAGGGACGGATGTTGCATCGTGTAGCGGACTCCTTCCGCAATCAAGTCCCGAATGGGCTCGACCCTGGCGACCAGCGGACGGAGGTCCGCTCGAATGACGAGGGCGGCAATGGCCAGCGCGAAGAAGCTGATCCCATTGGCCACGAAGCAATGGGCGGACCCGAACTTGGCCGCGATGATTCCACCCAATGCGGGCCCGACCACGCGCGCGAGATTGAAGGTCGCCGCCTGCGCAGGAATGGCGACGGAAAGATCCTGCTCGTCTACGACCGTCCGGACGATCGACTGTCTCGTTGGAACTTCGACGCAGGTGACGAAACCGGAGACTGCGGCGACGACCAAGAACTGCCAGTACTGCAGGCGCCCGGTAAAGGACGCCCAGCCCAGCATCAACGGCCCGATCGCACTGACGATCATGCAAACGACCAGTGTTTTGCGCTTGTCGAACATGTCGGAGACCACTCCGAGGATCGGACCGAACACGGAGATAGGAAGCATCAATGCGAACGTGACCATCGCAAGCTTCGCGCTATCGTGGGTCAGGTCGAAGACGAGATAGCCCTGGGCCACGTTCTGAACCATCGAACCGGTGAAGGAAAGAAAGGCACCAAGCCAAAGGAGGCGGAAATCTCGGTGGCGGAAGGCCCTCAAAGCTGGGATCGCGAACGTCGGGGACGTCCCTTCACCAGCGCCAGGTGCCATCGTTCCAGTATGACCAGACTGCATACGGCCCGCTGGTACACTCGTGCCGACCCGATCGATGCCGAGACCGCTCAGAGTCCTGCAAGTTGTTTCCAGCTCAGCCACCTCCGGCGCCGAACACCACACGGTCGTCCTTGCTCGCATGCTCGCCCGGCACGGCCACTTCGTCGAGGTCGTTTGCCCGCCGATCCCGTGGATGCTGGAGTCTCTACGAGACGCGGGCATCACAACACACCCCCTCGATATGCGTAAAGCCATGGGCCTGTCCGCCCAGCGCGAGCTGTTCGCTGTCGTTCGAGGAGGGAGATTCGACGTCATCCACACGCACCTTAGTCGCGCCACATACCTCGGTGCTGTCGTGGGTGCCGCCCTCCGAGTCCCCGTCATCAGCTCTGTACATGTTGAGACAAAAGAACCTATATATAAGTGGATGGCCCGGGGCCGAAATCGGCTCGTAGCGGTCAGCAATTACATCCATGGGGTGCTCAAGGGCCAAGGCGCCCGAGCGGACGCAATCGACGTCGTCTACAACGGCACCGACTTCGGCGACATCCATGTCGAGACAGAAGAGGAGGTCCATGCAGAGTTCGGAATCCCCTTGGAGAGGAAGCTCGTCGGGCTCGTAGGCCGTGTAGCACCGGAGAAAGGGCACCAAGTCGCCCTTCGCGCGCTTCCTGCCGTCCTCGAACGCGATCCAAATCTTCAACTCTTGTTCATCGGCAGAACCGACGGCGACTTCCACGACCAACTTCGTGAGGAAGCCCAGGTCCTAGGGGTGGGAGACCACCTGACCTTCACCGGCAACAGAAACGATATTCCTCGACTCTTCGACGCGATGGTGTTCTCCATCCTTCCGAGCGTCATGGAGTCATTCGGGCTGGCGGTCATCGAGTGCATGGCCAGGGGCCGCCCCGTGGTGGCCTCCAATGTCGGGGCGTTGACAGAGCTAGTCATCCACGAGGAGACGGGGCTGCTGGTCGAACCGACGCCGGCGTCGCTCGCGGCGGCGATGCACTTCCTTCTGGCCAACCCGGACATGTGCCTGAACATGGGCCGGAACGCGCGGATCGTGATCCAGGAGAAGTTCACGGTCGCGCAGATGGTGGAGCGGCTCGAAGCCGTGTATTACAAAACAGCGGGGGTCTGCGGTTGAGGTTGCTGCTTTGCAAGCTCTGTGAATACGGGACTCAGCAACAGAACGGTCGCCACAGCATGGTCGGGATCTTCGACAACATCGTAGCGCCGAGCTTCCCCATCGACCATCCCGCCTTCTTCATCTGTCTGCAGTTCGAATTCGAAGCGGCGGAGTCCGGCGATCCGATGGATGTCCTCGTAAAGCTCGTGGACGACGACGCTCGCGCCCTGCTGGACTTCACGGCGAGCGGCGAAGTGCCGCGGGATGTGAGCGGTGGGCCGACGCGGCTATTCATGCAGTTCCAGATCCCTGGTTTGCGGCTCGAAAAGCCCGGTGACTATCAGCTCGAAGTGGTTTATAACGGACGCCACATTGGCGAAGAGCGCCTGCCCGTGATTCTTGCCCAGGTTCCGGGCAACTAAGCGGACACGGCTTCGACGTCTTGCCAGTCGTCGCTTTGCGTGAGCGTCCCTTCCTTCTCTGCCTTGAGAACCGCCTTAAGGGAAGCGATCGCCACTTCGATATGCTTGGCAGCAGGTTCGGCCGTCGTGATCAACTGGGTCGCCAAGCCGGGGGCAAGCAGGAACTTCACCCAGCGCTGATCCTTCGCTTTGCCTGCGGCCCGAATGATCTCATACGCGATTCCGGCAAGGATCGGCAAAACCACAAGATTGATCGGCAAGCGACTCAACGCAAGTAGCCACGCCGGGGAATTGGCAGGAGCAATCAGATCCCGTGGGATGGCCGGCACGATGATAAAGGCGAGGATGGTGATGATGATCAGGAAGTTGGTGCCGCAGCGCGGATGCAACCGGGTCTGGGCCATACAGTGGTCGACCGTCAAGCTCTCGTGCGCCTCGATGGTGTTGATCGCCTTGTGCTCGGCCCCGTGATAGCGGAAGACCTCCATCATCGATGGAAAGCGACTCACCAGGGCAAGAAAGCCGATGAAAAGCACGACCTTGATGACCTCGGCCAAGTAGTTCGTCCCGGTCAAGTGAATGTTGACGTCCGGCGAATTGCTGACACGCCTCACGATCGCCTCCGCGACCCACTCCGGCACCTGGCGAAAGATAAAGAACTGGAGGACGAGGCCACCAACGACGGAGAGCACGATCAAGGCGTTCTCCAATGACTTGTTGCGCGGAGCGGCCGCTTTAGCTGAAGTCGGTGCGCCGAGGTTCGGATCGAGCTGAACTTCCGACGCCCAGTTCATCGCCTTGTAGCCGAGAGCCATCGTGTCGAGCAATGCAAGTGTGCCGCGAAGGAACGGCTTCTTCAGCCATCGCTGTTTTCCCACCCAGGTCTGAGTGAGAGGGTCGGTCTTGACCACGATCTTGCCGTTCGGAGCCCGACACGCCACTGCATAGTGGTGGGGAGAGCGCATCATGACCCCTTCGACGACGGCGAGCCCGCCAAAGGTCAAGTACTCGGACTTCGTCGGGTCGGTGGCTTGATTGCCGGGCTCGGACATGGACGGCGAGTTTACCAGCCCAGTTTCGATGCTGGTTTCAGTCCTGTTTCGGGCCCAAAGATAGAACAAAACGGGCCCAATGAGTGTCCATACTCATGTCGCCCCCAAAATGGGCGAAGAGCGAGAACCCTATGGGAAAACCTGACAGGTTGGAGCTCACCGAGGACGAAGCTTACGCACTGTTGTCGCTCTGTATGACGAGCGATCTCCAGTTGGACGCTCAGTCCGAGGTCGCATTGCGGAAACTGGCCGAATTCTGTAAGTCGCACAAACGTGCGGAGAGCAATCATTCCCGGCCAGCCATCGGTGGGCTTTGTGAGGCGGGCTAGTCCCGCCTCCAACCGTTTTTGAACCTGACGCTCGCAGGGTAGAGTCCACCCGTGCCCACTGTCGGTGACGTCCTTGCAGCGGTCGAAGACCTCGCTCCCCCACGCTACGCCTTCGAGTTTGACCGTGTTGGCCTCCAAGTCGGAGACGCGCTCGCTGGGGCGAACGGGGTCGTGACGACCCTCGACTGCACGAACGACGCCCTTGCATACGCCGAAACGAAGGGCGCCAACGTTGTCGTCGCTCACCATCCCGTCATTTGGGATCCTCTCCCCCGGCTTGACTTAGCCGACGCTCGGGCTCGCCTTGCTTCCACTGCACTGACGAAGGGGATCGCCGTTATTGCCGCACATACGAACTGGGACGCCGCCCCCGGAGGCATCAATGACACCCTGGCCTCGGTGATCGGACTCGCCGACGTCCGGCCCTTCGGCTCGAGTTCGGACAGGGCCGCATTCAAGCTTGTCGCGTTCGTTCCCTCTGAAAACGCAGAAGCGATGATCGAGGCGCTCAGCAAGGCTGGATGTGGGCGCATTGGTCTCTACGAGAGGTGCGCGTTCATGAGCACTGGCCAGGGCACCTTCCGCGGTCTAGAGGGGAGCGACCCCCGGATCGGGGTGCCAGGCCGCGTTGAAACGGTCGAGGAGAAGCGACTGGAAATGATCGTGCCCAAGGAGTCTCTGTCCAAGGCCATCGGCGCACTGAAGGCGGCACACCCCTATGAGGAGCCGGCTTTCGACGTCGTCCCCCTTCAAGGCGGCAATGGCTACCCCATCGGCCGGATCGGCAGCCTGCCCGAGCCTCTTTCTTTGGATCGCTTCGCGGCCCAGGCTCAGCAGTCACTCGGCGGTCCTTGCTTGGTCTGGCGCTCGCCGAAGGACCAAGTACAGGTGGTCGCGGTGGTCGGCGGTGCTGCCGATGACGAGTGGAAGGCTGCGGCCGCCGAAGGCGCCGATGTGTTCCTTACGGGCGAGGTGAGGCACCACAACAGCATTGAGGCACCCAGGGAGGGCTTAGCCATGGCCGCTGGAGGGCACTTTGCGACCGAGAACCCTGGTATGCGCGCGCTGAGCGAGGCCCTGCGCCTGAGGCTGCCAGGATTGGCCTGCTGTCACTTCGAACCTGGAGCAGGCATAAGCGGAAGACCACTATAGCGTTTGCGAAGGATGGTAGCCCGGACGGGACTCGAACCCGCGATTTCCTCCTTGAAAGGGAGGCGTCCTAACCGCTAGACCACCGGGCCAAGAAGCGGTTCAGTGTGGCCGATACCCCGAAACGAAAACAAGCCTCTACGGCCTTGCGGCCCGTAGAGGCTTGTCTCTGTTTGGGCCCTTTAGCGTCCGACTGCGTCCGTGCCCTTCACGGTCTGAGGCTTCGGATCAGCCTCGACCTTCTGCTCGTGGGCCGTCTGCTCTTCGCTGGCACCCTTCGACTCTTCCTTGGACGAGCTCTTCGAACTCTTCTTGGAGGAACCTGAGTGGCTCGAACCCGAAGACGTCGAACCGACGCGACGGGCGCCCGCAAACCTCTTCGAATAGTAGTTGTCGGAGATGTTGTTCACTCTGACCCTACCGCCGCCACTGCTCGCATGGACGAACTTGCCGTCACCGATGTAGATGCCGACGTGGCTGACACGGTCGCTGCGCGTGGTCTTGAAGAAGACCAAGTCGCCCTTTTGGAGTCCGTCCCTTCCAACCGCCTGGCCGCGCGTGGACTGCTCTTTCGCGGTCCTAGGTAGCCGTACCCCGTGTCGGGAATAGACGTAGGAGGTCAAACCAGAGCAATCAAACCCGTTCGTGCTCGTGCCACCCCAGCGATAACGAACACCCATGTTCTGCATCGCGGTGCCGATCACGCCGTCACGGTCCTCGCTCGACATGGCGTAGCTCGAGGAGGTATCCGGAGCGGTTCGACCAGTGCGTGGCCGGTAGGACGCCAATCGCGTCGTGTGGGAAGACCTTCGCGTCGGCTGCTCGTTGCGGGCGACCTTCGTGTCAGCCTCGTGAGTCCGGCGCCGAATGATCGCGGTGCCAGTGTCCCGCTCGGCAAGAGCCACCATGGAGGCGGTCACGGGAGCGAGCATGTCGCCTCGGACCCAGCCAGAGGTGCCGCCGCTAAATCGTAGTTTGTAGTAGTCGCCAATTCGGTCGGCAACGACGGCGAAGCGGCCGTAGTCGACCATGGTCAGCCTCGAGGAATCGGGGCGGGCTCCGGAGCGGACAATCACGTTGTCCCGGATGACCCTTGCCCGCTTCGTCGTGATGCGAGCGACCTTGGAGCCGTTCTTCGCGGGGACATTGACCTTCATGCCCGGGTGGAGCTTGTTCCAGTTGACCCCGGGGTTGAGCAGCCTGAGCGCCTTGGGCGTGATGCCGTAACCACGGGCGATGATCCAATCGTTGTCGTCCTCGGCCACCGTGTGCTTGCCCAGCGCAGGCTTCTTGGTAAAGGAAGCGTTCTTCAGGGCTGCAGGGGCTTGCTTGGCCGCGACGACGGTCGTCGACTTGCCCGGCACTTTCAGTTCTGCCCCTGGCTGGAGCGTCGTCCATTTGACGCCGTAATTCATCGTGCGAAGGTCGCTCGGCTTGATGTTGTAGCGCCGTGCGATCGACCAGTCAGTGTCTCCGTTCTGAACGACGTAGACACCGGCCCTGGCGACTTTCTTCTTCTCGGGCTCGCGGATCCTGCCCGGGATCGTGATGACCGTTCCTGGCCTCAACTTCTCGGGGACGATCTTGGGGTTTGCGGCCATCAGCCGCTCATAGCCCGTGGAATACCTGCGCGAAATACTTGCAAAAGTCTCGTTCTTCCCCACCCGATGCAAATTCGGCGGGGTGTAGGCGTTGCTCGACATGAGCGACAACGCCCACAATGTTCCGGATATGATCACCTGTTTTCTCCTCCGGTTGCGTCAGCCAGGAAACAGCCCTCGTCCGACGCCCTGTCATCGTACCGGCCCTCTTCCTCGGAAGTCAACCTTCCGTCCGGGCGACCGGGACCCACAACTTTTTCCCCTACCGATTATTGGCCGCCAGAGTTCCCCCCTCAGGTAGGATCGCCATGAACTCGATGCTGAGCGTGATCGTCGTCAACTGGAACACCAGGGAACTATTGCGCGCATGCTTGGCATCTATTGAAAAATTTCCGCCTCAACGTGAATACGAAGTGATCGTCGTGGACAATGCGTCTTCCGATGGAAGTTCTGAAATGACTAAGGCATCGTTTCCTGGCGTAATTCTCATTGATTCAGGTTCGAATCTCGGATATGCCGCGGGAAACAACCGAGGATTTGAAGTTGCAAAAGGAGATCTTCTCTTAACGCTTAACCCGGACACAGAATTTGACGACGGATCATTAGAGACAGCTTGTCAGGAGCTTATTAATCGGCCCCAATTCGGAGTCCTAGGACTAAAACTTATCAGCCCCGATAAATCCATTCAAAAATCCGTCCGAGGATTTCCTACAATCCTTGGGGTCATCGGCGCAACCACGGGGCTCGATCGGCTCTTTCCGAGGAGCGCCTTTTCAACCTACACGCAACCTGGTTTCGACTATGATGCCGAGGGTCCGGCCGACCAGCCGATGGGCACGTTCTTGTTGTTTCGAAGGTCTGCTTTAGAGACGGTGGGCGATCCGAAAAGGCCGTTCGACGAGGCGTTTCCGATCTTTTTCAACGAGGTCGACCTGCTCGCGAGGTTGAAAGATGCGGGACATCCGTGCTGGTACACGCCGCTCGCCCATGTCGTCCATCATCACGGAGCCAGCACGCGCCAGGTCCGCAAAAGTATGATTTGGGAGTCGCACAGGAGCTTGGTTCGTTACTTCAAGAAGCACCTGCGCGGCGTTGCACGGCTCGCCTTGCCCCTCATTGCGGTCTTGGCCAGCGCGGCTGCGTTCATAAGGGCCCGAGGCTGGCATGCCGGATTTGTCGCTCACCGTCACGATATGTAGCTGGAACACGGTCAACGACCTCCGGGCGTGCCTGGCGAGCCTTCGTGAAGAGTCCGAGACAAACCGGGATTTCGAAGTCCTCGTTATTGACAACGCCAGTTCGGACGGTTCGCCAGACATGGTGGAATCAGAGTTTCCAGAGTTCCGCCAATTACGCCAGAGCGAGAACCTCGGGTTCACGGGGGGCCATAACCTCGCCATCCAGGAGCGGCGCGGTCGCCATGTAGCGCTTCTAAACTCGGACACGATCGTCCATCCCGGTGCCATCGCGGCCCTTCTCGCCTATCTGGAACAGAATCCACGCGTCGGCGTGGTCGGCCCAAAACTCCTGAATCCAGATGGAAGCTTGCAGTTCAGTTGCCGCCGGTTCCCCAACCCCGTCGCGGCCGCGTTTCGCAACACGTTCCTCGGCAGGCTCTTTCCGAACAACCGGTTCGTGAGCGCCTATTTGATGCACGACTTCGACCACTCCCAAACGCGCGAGGTCGATTGGGTGAGCGGGGCCGCCATGTTCATCAGGAGCGAGGTCGTCGAGGCGATCGGTGGCCTCGACCCTGAATACTTCATGTATTGCGAGGACACCGATTTCTGCAAGCGGACTTGGGAGGCCGGCTACTCCGTCGTCTACCTGCCGTCAGCCGTCATCACGCACGCGATCGGCCGCAGCACCGACCGCGTCGCGAACAAGATGATCGTTCGCTTCCATCGGTCGATGCTCCGCTATTACCGGAAGCACATCATTCCGCAAGCTTGGCCCCCCTTCCGGCCCTTCTTTTATGTCCTCGCCGCTCTCGCGCTTTTTGCGCGGGCGGGGATATTCTTGGCCAAGAACGGTCTTGACGCCCTCGTGCGCCGCATCAAGAAGCCATGAAGCGACTGCAACCCGAACTCGTCCCGTTGCTCTTGGCCGCGTTTCTCGCCCCCATCATCGGCGGCAACGTCACACTCGATGCACAACCCTTGACCGAAGGGTTCCTGTCCGGAATGCTCGGAGGTTCCGAGCTGCCCCAGTGCGCCCGCGCCCTGCTGGGCATCCTCGTGGCGCTCTCCATCACCGTAGCGCTCTATCGGCGCCCGATCGTTCAGATCCCTTCTCTGCCGCTGGCAGGCGGAGTACTGAGCTTGGTCACGCTGCTCGGTCTGACGATCTTCGAGTCCCGCTTCCCCTACGTCAGTTATGCAAGCTGGCTGACTTGGGTGGTCTACGGCCTTTGCTTCTTCGGAGCCGTCGCCGTCGTCGGACGTAAAACCGGAGTTCGTGCTTTGTGTTGGGCCCTCGCTGCCGGGGGAGGCGTGACCGCTTGTAAGGCGATCCTCGAGTACGCCGCTTTCAAGTCGAAGGATCCTTCTCACCGCGTCTTCGGAGACTGGAACAACCCCAACGCGCTTGCCGGAGTGCTCGCCGTCATCGCACCCGTGGCCTTCGGCCTCGTGGTCAGTTCAGAGCGGGCCGAGTCTCTCGCTGCGGGCTTTCTCAGCACTCTTATGCTGATCGGACTCGTTTTGACCCAGTCCAAGGGTGGCCTTCTCACCGTCGGTGTCGCTCTCGTCGTCTTCGCGGCAGTGGCCACGGCTTGGCGGTGCAAGGGCGCGGCGCTGAAGTCCGGTTTGGTCGTCGCTGCGACCGCAGCGCTCGTGTTCGCGACCTTTGCCTCGACCAGGGCGCAAAGTGGTGCTCTCGGCAGGATCACGAACGCCGGCTCGACCTCTGAGCAGTCAGCTGGCTTTCGTCAGCTCCTGTGGAAGGGCGCGCTTCAGATGGTCAAAGCCCGGCCCGGCGGTTTCGGGGTCGGCACGTACCGGTTCGAGTCGGGCCGCCCGGGGCTCACCGAACAGACGTTCCACGCCCACCAAACCTGGCTGCAATTGGCCGTCGAAGGCAGTCCCCTCGCAACTTTGATCCTGGTCTTCGTTTCGCTCTTGTGGTTGAAGACCTTCCTGTCCCACCCACGACACTGGCCGCCTGATGAAGCCGCCGTTCGAGCTGGAATTCTGGGCGCTATCGTCGCCGCGGCCATTGGCGGCCTGTTCGAGACGAACCTGACCTATTTTGGTACCGGGATCGTCGTCTTCTTGCTGCTCGGGGCAGGGCTCCAGGCCTCTTCTGACGGCAGCATGCCCGAGTTCACTCCGGCGGGGATTCGTCGCGTTCTTGTTCTCCTCGCCTGCGTCGTGCCGGTCGTCATGCTGGTCCACACAGCGAGCGAGGAGCTGTTGAAGTCGCAGGCGAAGACCGCCATGCTCGCGGCCGATCGATTAGGAGCTCAATCGGCGATCGAGTCGGCTCAGGGCCTCGCTCCGTTCGATGGCGAGACGTACTACCTGAGCACGGCCGTCACAGAGCCCTCAAAGCAGGCAGCGGTGCTCGCACTTGCGGCCAAGTATCAGCCGAGCACCAAATACTTGCGCGCGGCTGCCAAGAAGGCTCAGGAGGCGGGCGACGTGTCGCGAGCACTGGGCTTTATCGACATGGCGCTGGAAACCGATCCCAATAACCTTGCGACCCTCGAATATAAGTATAAGTTCTTGGCCCAGAACAATAATCTTTCTACAGCCGTCGAGATCGCCAAGAGATTGGTAAAGGTGGAGGACGGGCCCTACTTCACAGTGAGGGCGATCCCTGACCTCGTCCCGCTCGAGACTTACGATGCCCGAATTTTCCTTGCGAGCCAAGAGAGCGATCCACTGTCCAAGGCAGCCCTGTTGGAGCAAGCCGTGAAGGGGTTCGCCGAATACTATCGGAGGACGGTGCCAATGGTGCGCGACCTAACTGGCAACCAGCCCGGAGCAAACTTCCTCGGGCATGACGCGGACGAAGCCAAGCAGGTCGCCACAACCGCCCTAAAGGCGATCGAGGACTTGCGCTCGATCTACCGCTCAACCCGCGATTCGTCCAAAGGCGCCGAGTTGGACTCACTCGAGGCGCTGTTCAGAGAGGACTGAACGTCCACGGTCGGGCGAGTCTTGCGGCCTTCGAGCCAGTACTTCACAATTTGAGCGGCGATCGGGGCTCCAGCTTCACTGCCGTGCCCAGCGTTCTCCACGACCACGCTCACGACGATCTGCGGGTCGTTCAAGGGCGCAAACCCCACGAACCAACTGTGCGTCTCACGCCCTTTCTGGTTCTCTGCGCTCCCCGTCTTCCCCGCCCATGCGATGTTCGGCGTGAACTGGTGCGACGATTTTCGGGCAGTGCCGATGGAGAGCACGTGGTACATCGCCTGGGTCAAGTCTTGCCACTGGTCAGGCGTCGCCTCGATCTGCCCGAGGACCTCAGGCTGCACGAACTCCGGTTTTGCCCCTTCCTGCGGACCCGTCACGCACCGGAGCAAGTGCGGCTTGTAGCTGACCCCGCGGTTCGCTACTAGAGCCGTCAGACACGCCATTTGGAGAGGGGTCGTAGCAAGCTCGCCCTGTCCAATCCCAAAGTTCACGGTGTCGCCCAACGACCAGGGCCTTGTCCGGTTCTTTGCCCACCATTCGGGCGTCGGCACCGTGCCTCCCGCTTCGCCAGGAACATCCAGGCCAGTCGGCTTCCCAAGTCCGACCTCCTCGCAGACCTTCAGCAGAGCTTCCCTTCCGACGAGCATCGCGAGGTTGCCAAAGTACGAATTGCAGCTCTGGGCAAAAGCGGTGTCATAGGCGATGGATCGGTGCACTCCCAGGCACTTCGCCTTGCGGTTTCCCACATGGACGTAACCGTCGCAGTAGTTCGTCCGCGTCATCGAAAACTTCCCGGTCAACCAAGCTGCCATCGTGGTCACCATCTTGAAGGTGGATCCCGGCGGATAGGCTGAAGCAGCCCCTCTGAAGAGAAACGGGTGGGTCGGATCGTTCACCAACGAGCTGTAGTCGTCGCGGCTGATGCCTTTCAAGAACAACGACGCGTCATAACTGGGGCTGCTCGCGAGGCAGAGAACCTCGCCATTGCGCGGATCAAGCACAACGACCGAGCCGCGCCGACCGGCCAAGAGTTGGAAGGCGTAGTGCTGCAACTGCGTATCGAGTCCGAGCGTCAGCGTGGAACCCGGGATTGGTGCGTCAGCTCCAAGGTCACGAATGGGTCTGCGTCGGGCATCCACCGCTTGTTTGACCGTTCCCGGCTTTCCCATGAGTTGGGGCTCGTAGCGGCGCTCCAAGCCTTGGATTCCCACGTACTGCGCTGGCTCAAGGTTCATCTTCTTAAGCCGCTCAACGTCCTGCTTTCGAGGAGTCCGGACATAGCCTAGGACATGGGCCAGTTCGTACGCGTCGGTGTAGGTCCGCATCGGCTGGGTTTCGACGCTAAATCCGGGGGCTTCGTCGCCGAGTTCTGCGATGTGTGACGCGGTCTCGATCGGTGCGCCCACGTACACGGCAATCGGCAATTCGCCAGCGTAAAGGACGTCGTTGATTTCGCCCGTGAGGTCTTTGACGTCAATGCCCAAGAGTGCGGCTACGAGGGCAATGCCTTCAGGGTTTTTGAGGGCGATTTTCGGCTTCGCCGTGATCACCACAGTAGGGCTGAGGCCGGCAATCAGCTTGCCGCTCCGGTCATAGATGCGGCCGCGCGGTGCCAGCTTAGAGACTGTCGTGATGCCGGTGCTCTGGGCGCGTTCCTGCAAATCGTCGGCGATCACGACCTGAAGGAACCAAAGGCGCGTGAAATACGAGGCGAGAACGAGCACCAAAACGCCCGGAACGATCAGGATCCGTGCGTCGAGGGTCTTTTCTTGGGGCGCGTGAATGACCGACATTCAGCCCGTCCAGTATCGCACGCGGTCAGACAAACCGACGAGGCCCCGGCACCAGTGCGCGTCGGACGATGCGACGAAGCTTGAAGAAGGCGCGGGCGACGAAGTTGGGGTGTGTCACCACATGGCCCGCCCTGGCAGGAGCGTGGACGGCGACGGGCCGCGCCGCCGGTTCGCCAGCCTGAATGGCGAAAAGTCGGGCGCCACAAAGGACGAGTGCGAGCGCCAAACACACGCCGGCGAGCACGATCCTTGAGCGTCCTTGGACAGCCATTGTCAGTTTCCTGGCGCCCGATGGAGCGGGCACCGGCCTCGCGGCTCACGGCCAACGCGGAAAGCCTTTCGGATCCGTTCAGGACAGTAGATCGTGGCTCGTTGACCAGAGTCCGCACAGACCTCCACAAACACGAGTTCGCCGCTGGGCGGCTGCTCTGGCCGCTCTTGTCGAGGCGTGCGGCCTCCGTTGACTGGTTTGCTCGGCATTGCCGTCGGCGGGTGCTCGGCCTCACCGGTCGTGGCATCGCCGTTTTCGTCCGCGGGTTGCGTGTCCGGCTCAGTGACGGCTGGTGCCTCGTCCTCGGCGCGAGGATCGCCGATGCCCGGGTTCTCCTCGATCGCTGGCGTCTCGTCAGTTGTCTCTTCTCGCGATCCCGCGCTCTTGATCGACCGGCCCTCTTCGCCCAGGACGTCTTGGGCGTGGCTCATGATCTTCGCCCACATCGGCGCGACCACATGGCCACCCATGACGTAGCTGTCCATCGGTTGATAGCGCACACGACCGTCTTTCGTGTGAATTTCGTTGGCGACCCATCCCACGCCGAGGAACCGATCGGTGTAACCGCAGAACCACGCGTCCTTGTTGTCGCTGGTCGTGCCGGTCTTGCCGCGGGCGTTCTTAACACCATCGCTGGCACGGGTGCCGGTGCCGCGGGTGACGACCGCGCGGAGGCACATATCGATGCCTTCTGCGGACTCCGTGCTCAGTTGCCTCCGTTCGAACTCGGGGCCGTTGGTCACGATGGGAACACCGTCTGGGCCGACTATGGCTCGGACGCCGAAGGGCTTGAACCGGTCTCCGGTGTTCTGAAAGACGCTGTACGCCGCCGCCATCTCGAGCGGGGAGACTTCCCCCGCTCCTAACGCGAGGGTGTCGGCTGGCGGCAGGTCCGTCTCAATACCGAAGGCAGACTTCGCCATGTGGATCACGTTCTCGGTACCGACCTCCTTCTGCGCCCAGCAGGCCGGAGTGTTGATCGAGTTGGAGATGGCCGACACGACCGAGACAGATCCACCTTTGCCGCCGCCCCGGATTGCGCGGCGACGGCCGTGGTCAGTAATGTAAAACGGATCGTTCCTCACTGAGCCGTAGGGACTGAGAGCGCCGTATTCGAACGCGGTCGCGTACACGATCGGCTTGAACGACGAGCCCGGCTGACGCCGACCCTGGGTAATGACGTTGAACTGGTTCTTGTCGTAGTCGGGACCGCCGACCATGGCCAGTATGCGACCATCGTTATCGAGCAGAACAAAGGCCGCCGTCGTGATCCGGTTGCTCCGGCCGTTCCGCACCATGCGCCTGACTTCTTTCTCAGCGTTCGCTTGGAGGTCGGTATTGAGCGTGGTTTCGATCTTATAGCCGCCCGAAGTCAAGTCGACGTCCGGATAGTGCTCTTTGACCCAAGCCTTGACGTAGTCGCAGAAATAAGGGGCCACCCTCTCACCGCTGACTTGCGGGCGGCTCCTTTGCAACTTGAGCGGCTCCTTGAGGGCAGCTTGATATTCTTCCTGCGTCATCCAGCCCTCGTCAACGATCGACTTCAAGACGAGGTTTCGGTTCCGAAGGGCGACCCGCTCGTTGGCGTAGGGGTTCTCATCGCTGGGCCGGCGCACGCAACGCGCCAGCGTAGCCGCTTCTGACCAACTCAATTGGTCGAGCTTCTTCCCGAAGTAGACCTCGGACGCGGCCGAGATACCGTAGGCGCCCGAGCCATAGAACACCTGGTTCAAATAGAGCTCAAGGATCTGATCCTTCGTGAGTTGGCGCTCCATCATTGTGGCCAGAGCCATGTCCTGGACCTTGCGCTCGAAGGACTTCGCTGGACTCGTGAAGAGCCGCTTGGCAAGCTGCATCGCGATCGTGCTGCCACCCTCGACCCGGCGACCGCTGACCGTGGTCACGAGTGCGCGGCCCAAGCCCCAAACATCGACGCCGCCATGGTCGTAAAAGCGCTTGTCTTCGGCAGCGAGGGTCGCTAACCGGACCCTTTTGGGGACATCGTCGATTCGCACCGGCTTCCTGAACTCAGTCTGCAAAGTCTCGAGGATCTTGCCGTCGCTCGACATGATCACCGAGGGCTCACTGGATACGAGCGCCATTTTGCTGGGCAGGCTCGGAATCAGCTTCGCTGCTTCGTCCAGCTTCTGCTGGAAATAGAGGTGGCCCGCGATGGCGACGCCAAGACCAAAGATCAGAAAGAGGGAGAACCCGATCTTTAGCCGGCGTTTGAGTCGGCTCTTCTTCGTCTGCGGTTTGATCGCGCTGGCTGCTTTTGAGGCCACGGCTGTGATGATTATGACGTTGAGACCAGGGGGGTCGTTGCTAGACTCCGACCTGACCGGCCAATCGGCGCAGTGCGTCTTGCGGCAAGTCACCTACAAGAACAAACTGATAACCATCGGTGTTCCAGACATAACTGGACGTTTGCCCTCCAAAAAGCTTGTGCAAACGTTCGGGGTTGACGCTGCCCTGAAGCTGGAACAGCGTGACCCTGCGGTCAGCGTCCATGTACACGGACATCATGACCTTAGTCCCCTTCGGTGCCATGCGGCGGGCTTCAACGATCTTCCAACCTTTCAGCCGATAGGGCTTGAACCCAAGGCCCCGGGCGACGCGCTGTAGGGTCTCCTCGGCCGTCACGACTCTGGAGCCCGGCTTGTTGATTGTGAAAGTGCTGCCAGGAATGGCGGAAGGAAAGTCGACGGAAGTGAACTCCATCGATCCCGTCATGGCCCCCTTAGGATCGAACGCTTGGAACTTTAGCATCGCTGAATGATCGGGGTCGATCCAAAGGCGGGCGATCGCGTTGTTGTTCGGCGCAATCACCTCAAGCAAGCGCGTCCGCTGGCCCGCCACCTTGCCACCTTCGCTTTCGACGATACGCCCAGAGGCTTTCGCACGCATGAGCAACCGGGCAAACCGCATCACGGCTTCTGCTTCGCGCATGGGCATTTCACGAATCTCGTTGGAGCGCGGGTCCCAAACTTGCCGCAACCGGTTGCTTTCAACTGAGATCTGACCGACCTCTCCCCCGTCTGTGACCTCGGTGCGCACCTTGGGGCCGTCTTGCCAAAACCGCTCGGTCACGAGCCGTCGATCCCCACCTTCCATGTGTTGAAGGACTCGGACACCAGTCATCCTCAGGGTACGGCGACCCTGCATGACCTTTTGGAAGAGCGGATGGGCCATCTCGCGGCGCGCGTCGGGCCCCGGTCTTCCTTGGGAGAAGGAAGCCACCGAGAAGGCCACGAGCACGGACAGCGCGAGAGTACGGGTCATAAAGAGTCAGACGAGGGAGCGTCCGTCGAGCCTTGGGACAAGGAGACGCCCAAACCGCTCTCAAGATCAGCCTCCTTGTGGGCAGAGACGAGGCTCTCTTCAATGTTGCTCATCACTGGCTGGCTCTTGACCAGCACACGGTTTGGCTCGACGACCGGCCTTGGTAGGAGGGCGATGATTCCGAGCGCGGCCGCAGCCGTGACGACGATCCCCGAACCCCATTTCAGGACTTTGCTTGCCGCTTTTGCACCAGAAGCCTTGATAAGGCTCTGGTTGAGGCTGCTGCGCCAAGCAAGGCTGGGCTCATCGTCCGTCAGCTTGGACATGAGTGCCCGGGACAGACTCGGAGAATCGAGCGCCTGGTCCAATTCCAGCGCCTCGGCTGCGCTGAGCGCTTGCTCGTCAACCAGTTTCTTCTTCAACTTGCTGTTCATATTATTGGACCCTCCCGTCCATTTCCAAGTAGCCGCCGACCACACGCTGCATGTGCGCCCGTGCGAGGAAAAGCCGGCTCTTGACCGTCCCGACGGGAACGTCCACGGCGGCGGCGATCTCCTCGTAAGCCATGTCCTCGCGGTCGTGCAAGAGGAGCACGGTTCGAAGCTTGTCCGACATCGTGCCCAAAGCTTGCTCGACGACTTCACTGAGTTCGTCGTTCATGACCAGAGACTCGGGCGACCATCGCGAGTCGGAGAACTCGATTGCGTCGTCCGCCTCGGATGCGGCGTCTAGGCTGTGCTGGTCGGGCGTGCGCTCCGCCTTCCTCGCCCTGTCGACGCAAAGATTGTGGGCGATTCGGAACAACCACGTGCGGAGCGAAGAGCGACCGTCGAACCGAGCAACGCTCTGAAACGCCTTGATAAAGACCTCTTGGGTCACGTCGAGAGCTTCTTCTTCGCTACGGAGCATCCTGCGAACGAAGCCCAAGACGCGACCCTGGTAGGCGTCGACGATCTTGCCGAACGCCTGGACGTCTTGGCGGCGGCACTGGGCCACCAGCGCTTGCTCGGTCGCTAGGTCAATCTGTTTCCGGGCTCCCAAATAGGCGACTCCCAATCGATCCATCTGTTGGATGTGACGCCTCCAACGGTCAAGAGTTCACTCCCATTCTATGCGTCTAGGCCCGCCAGAAGTGCCTGTTTTAGGTGTCAGCTGGGCCTGGCAGGCACAAAAAAGCCCTCTGGATGGCTCCAGAGGGCTTACCGTGGTCAGAAGCGGACGCCGCCGTAGATGCCGAACCCTGAGAGCTTGCTCTCCGAGCCGCCGAAGTACTTGACCTCGACGAACAAGGGCGTGCCCATCTTGACGAAGTCGTAACCGGCACCGATCTGGAAAGCGAACTGGGTGTCCGAGGTCGAGCCGCCGCCAGTCTGCGGAGTCCGGCCAAAGCCGACGCCAGCGCCAGCAGTGTAGTAGAAGCTGTCCGTCCGGCCAACGTAGTTGATCAGCAACGGCACGTTGCTGAAGCTGCCTTTGCCGTAGTAGTCGAGCGAGGCGGTCAGGCTCGAACTGTACTTCTGATCGGTGGAACTGAAGTGCAGGTCCTTGATCTTGTACTCGGCGCCTCCGGCGAACCAACCTTGGCCCTCGACGTCACGGGCATCACCGTTAGACGGGTACCAAACGCCGAGCCTAAGGCTCAGTCCGAGCGGCTTGGTGTACTGGGCGTTGGCTTGGGCGGCGATGCCAATGGCCAAGACCGACGCAAAGGCGAGGGAAATCGTTTTCTTCATCCTTGATCCTCTGTATGCCTGGGGCCGAATCCGGCCACTACCGGCATGATAGCATTCAAGACGTCCCAAACTAGGACGTAGATTCGCTGGTTACGACTTGGCCGCCTCGACAATGATTTCGTAAGCCAGGTAGGCGGTCTGCAACAGGTCGAATCGAGAGACAAACTCGTCGTGGGTATGGATTTTCTCCATGCCCGTTGCCACGACGATCGTCGGCACGCCCTTCGTGTTGTACACATTGGCGTCACTACCTCCTAGGGTCGTGCGCAGATGGCCCGACAGACCAAGGTTCTTGGCCGCCCTTTGGGCCACTTGGACAACTGGGGCATCGGTGGGGATGTCGTAGGAGACGTAGTGCCGCTCATGGTCGATCACGACCTCGGCGCCCCACTTCCTGGCCGCCTCCTCGAAGGCAGCAATCATCTCAGCCACCACTCGGTCGAGTTCCTTGACGTCGGTCGACCGCGCCTCGCCCTTTATCTTCACGCTTGGGCAAACGACGTTCACGGCCGTGCCGCCCGTGACGATCCCGAGGTTGCTCGTCGTCTCGGGGCCAACTCGTCCGACCTTGAGCTTCGAAACCGCATCGGCCATGACGCTGATCGCGTTGACCCCTTTCTCCGGGTCTTTGCCCGCGTGGGCGGGCTTGCCGATGACCGTAAAGTCGATCTTGTCGTGCACGGCCGTCCGCGTCACAAAGGACCCGACGGGCGGGCCGGTGTCGAGCACGTAACCGAAGTCAAGGTTAAGGCTTTGGATGTCGAGGGCAGCCGCCCCCTTGAGGCCGATCTCTTCCGCGCAAGAGAACAGCAAGACGACGTCTCCGTGCTCGACTCCGGTCTCTTTGATACACCGCACGGCCTCGATCGCGGGCGCCATTCCCGCCTTGTCGTCCGCCCCAAGGATCGTGTCCGACTTGCTAAAGAAGACTCCGTCCTTCTCCTCGATCTCGAGCCCCGCCGTTGGCTCCACCGTGTCGAAGTGCGCGCTCAGGAAGATCCTGGGGGCACCAGCCTTGTTGCCCTTGAGCGTGACGATCAGGTTGTTCGCGTTCCCGCCGATCCTGCTCCCCGCGTCGTCTTCTTGGACTTCCAGGCCTATCTCTTGGCAGTAACCCCGAACGAAAGCCACGCAGTCCGCCTCGCCGAGGGCAGGGGCGTCGATCAAGCAGAGCTCTTTGAAGAGCGAGACGAGCCTTTCTTCATTGATCATGGCGGTCTGTCAAGTTTGGCATGGTGCGCGATGTGCGCCTGCAGCATTCCTATGGGCCATCATCGGCGCATGAAGGCACCGATTTCGCTGCTCGTCGATGACCCATGCCCTCTCATTCACGTCTTCCGGAACCATTGGGTGGACGTGCACCACAAGCCACCGACCACAGCCGACGGTCGTCCGCTCCTCGAGCACATTCCGAACAGCTTCTTGGACAGGTTCTGCGACGTCATGGAGCGTTGGAGGATCAAGGGCAAGTTTTCGATCGTTCCGGCCCCGGCTGGCCTCGGAGACGTCGTCGTCGGCATCGAAGGTTTCGACCCCGAATTGACCCACGAATGGATCGCTACTTCACTGAGGAGGCTGGGCCCGATCTGCGACTTCTGCCCAGAAATGATCACCCACAATTTGGCGCTCGACTTGAGCACGGGGGGATTCTTCGACGTTGGCGAAGCCGAGTGGTCTCAGACCCAGACGCGGGCAACCCTCACGCCTTATGTCACCCACGCCTTGGACCTCTTGAAGCGCGCAGGGGTAGACGCGAACGGAGTGACCTCCCCTTGGGTGTTCGGCATCAAGTCCGAACCTGAGTACATAGCGAGCATTGTCGCCGCCCAGAAGGCAGTCTACGGCCGCGACGAGTCTTGGTACTTCCTTCACATGCTCTGGAGCAAGCCGGAGACACGACCTTGGATCGCGACGGAAGGACTCGTCGCAATTCCCGCCACCGTCGCCGACTGGTGGTGGGAGACGATCGACTCGCCACGAACGGACGATGCGTTCGTTTCAGGCGTCTGCGACAACATGCTGACCGAGGACGGCAAGAGGGGCCAGATCATCGATGTCCTGGAGGCAGGGGGTTGGCCGATCGTCCTCACCCACTGGCAGTCGCTGTTCTCCAACGGGCTGGAGACAGGGCTGGCCGTCTTAGAAGAACTGGGGCGGCGCCTAGACCAACACCTTTTGGATCGCGTGGAGTGGATGAAGTGCTCTGAAGTGGCGGCCTTAGTTCGTGGCAACAACCGGAGCACCTGAGGCCCTCGCCCCTCGACTCCCTCTACTCCTCGACCTCGATCCCCGGATCCCAGCCTTCGACGCTGGCCCGCATCAAGACGCGGACGCTCATGTCGCGGTCAACGCGGCTCTGACAACTCAGGCGGAACTGGCCGAGCACGCCGTCTTCCTCCAGACAGTCATGCTCCTTCTGGCCCATGGGCGGTTCTTCGGAAAGGAACACGACGCGGCAGGTCGTGCATCGTGCATTGCCACCACACCGGTGGCTGACGTCGACGCCGTTGCGTTCCAAGGCTAATACGAGCTTCGTGCCCTCTTCGACGTCGAAAGTGCCGAATCCTTCGGCGGTGACCTGATGAGTCGCCATAGGGCCGGGAGGTTACCAGCCTCTAGGTATAACCCCAGCCGATGTCAGCGTTCCTGGCCGAGCAGCACATTCGAGACGTTCCTGACTTCCCCAAGCCGGGGATCCTCTTCAAGGACGTCGCGCCAGTGCTCCAGTGCCCAGCAGCGCTCCAAGAGGTCGTGGACGCTTTGGCGAACGATGCTCGCAAGTACGGTGCCGAAGTCATCGTCGGTATCGAGAGCCGAGGCTTCGTGTTCGGCGTGCCGATCGCGCTTCAACTCGGACTTCCGTTCGCGATGACTCGAAAGCTCGGCAAACTTCCCTTTGACCGAATTACGGAGGAGTACGCGCTTGAGTACGGCACCAACACGGTCGAAATGCACACCGACGCTGTCGACCCCGGCCAGCGAGCGTACATCGTCGACGACCTCCTGGCGACTGGTGGAACGGCCGCCGCGGCGGCCAGGCTTGTCGAGCGGCTAAACGGGAACGTTTGCGGGTTCGGGTTCATGGTGGAGCTGGCCTTCTTAGAGGGACGGAAAAATCTGCTCGGCTACCCAGTGAACGCCCTCATCCAATACTGAGCTAGTAATATCGGTCGCGATGACCGTAGCACTCCTCAGCCTCATTTTCGTCGGGTTCCAAGCCCCGGCAAAGCCCATGTCCGTCGGCGATCTGATGAAGAGCGCCGCCAAATACGACAGGAAGGTCGTGACCGTCGTCGGCAAAGTTGCCAAGTACCAAGAGCGCGTCGCCAAGAAGTCGAAACGTGCATACACCGTCTTCGACCTCACGGACGGAAAGGCCACCGTTCATGTCTACATGCAGAACAAGCCTGGCACCAAGATCAAAGACGGTGACAAGGCGAAGGTGACCGGCCCCTTCCAGCGAGAGAAGAAAGTCGGCACGCAGACCTACAAAGACGAAATCGATGCCTCGGTCGTGAAGGGCAAGACCAACGGCGTTGTCCCTTCGAAGTGAACCGCCCCCTGCTCGTCGGCGTGATGGGGCAGACGGGCTCCGGAAAATCGGCGGTCGCCGAGTTGCTTGCCGACCGGTTCGAGGCCCAGTTGGTCAACGCCGACGCCTTTCAGGTGTACCGCGGTCTCGACATTGGGACGAACAAGCCTGACGACAAAGCCCGCTATGAGTTGCTCGACGTGGTCGGTCCCAAGGAAGACTTTGGGCTCGGGCGGTGGCTTGCCCTCGTTGGCCCTGTCTTGGAGCGCTGTTTTGTGGCAGGCAGGAGCGTCGTCGTTGTAGGGGGGACCGGCCTCTACGTCAGGGCTCTCTTTGAAGAGTACTCAGGGATCCATCCGGCTCCACCGGAGGAACTCCGGAAGCGCTTGATGAGTCTTGAGGCCCAGCATGGCCCGGAGCGGCTTGTAGAAGAGTTGAAGGGACTGGGGCGAGCGGAAGGAGTTGACTTGAAGAACCCGGCGAGGGTCCGAAGGGCGCTGGAGATCGCGATGGAGGGCGCGCCTGCGGCTGCCGTCTCTTTGCCCCCGTTCGAACGGCGGAAGTTCCTTCTTGAAGTGGATTCGGAAGGACTCGACGAGGCGCTCCGCAAGCGCGTGACAGAGATGTTTAGAAGGGGCTGGGAACAGGAAGTCCGAGGTTTGCTGGAACAAGAGGTTCCCGAAACCGCGCCTTCCATGCGCGCGATTGGGTATCAATCCGTCGTAAAATTGGTTCGAGGGCAGTCGAACTTCTTGCAGGCCAAAGAAGAGGTCTTGACAAAGACCCGGCAGTACGCGAAGCGACAACGAACATGGTTCAGGAAGGAACCTGCCGTCACAAAATTACATATCGATAACTTAGGATCAACTGGTGTTCAGCAGGGTTTTCTGTCCGCTTGGGCAGACCTGGCTGGTCGAGGAGACTAGGAAAGAAAATGGGTAAAGCAATCAACCTCCAAGACATGTTTTTGAACCAGGTCCGGAAAGAGGGCATTGGGGTCACAATCTATCTCATGGGCGGCGTGCAGTTACGGGGTCAAGTTCGCGGGTTCGACGCGTTCACAGTACTGCTCGACACGCCCGGCAAGCCGACGCAACTGGTCTACAAACACGCAATCACAAGCGTGGTGCCGGCAAGGCAGATCGGCGGCAGCGGCCAACGGAACCACGGTGAGGATAACCACGAAGACGACAGCGACTAACTTGCCGAGGACGGTGGGCACATGAAGTTCACCAAGATGCACGGGATCGGCAACGATTTCGTGATGGTCAATGGCTTCGCGGAACCGATACCGGAAAGTTCGGTGGCCGAACTGGCAAGACGCGTTTGCGACCGCCGTTTCGGCGTCGGTTCCGACGGCCTGATCGTCGCCGCGCCCGGGACGAGCGAGCAGTTCGCTATGCGCATGTGGAATCCCGACGGCAGCGAGAGCGAAATGTGCGGAAACGGAATCCGTTGTTTCGCCTCGTTCGTGCGGGACGAAGGGCTGACCAGCGACACCGTCATTCCTGTGGAGACTGGTGCCGGCCGCCTCGTCGTGGAGATCCAGGCCGACGGCCGCGTTCGCGTGGACATGGGCAAAGCGTGGTTGAGGCGCGGCGAAATCGGCATGACCGGCCCCGCCGACGAGACCTTCATCGATCAGCCCTTGCCTTCGCCGGACCTTTCCCAGTTCGGGCTCCCGTGTCAAGTGCACGGCACAGCGGTCTCAATGGGTAATCCCCACGTCGTCGTGTTCGTCGCTGATGCAAGCACGGTCGTCCTGGACAAGGCTGGGCCAATGCTCGAGCACAACGAGCTCTTCCCGAGAAGGGTGAACGCCCACTTCGTCCAGGTCTTGGATCGCAGTCACGTTCTGCAAAGAACTTGGGAGCGAGGTGCGGGTGCAACGCTCGCATGTGGCACAGGAGCTTGCGCGTGCGCTGTTGCCTCTTTCCTCACGGGCCGCTCTGACAAGCGGTGCATCGTCTCCCTACCCGGCGGCGACTTGGAGGTCGAGTACGCCGATGATGGGCACGTCTTCATGACAGGCCCGGCCGACGCTGTCTTCGAGGGCGAGTTCGAGGCCTAAAGGCCGCCGTTACTCCCCTCGAAGCATCTCTCGCCGCGTCTCTTTCTTCTTGATCGATTCGCGCTTGTCGTATTCGCGTTTGCCCCGCGCCAGTGCGATTGCCACCTTCACCCTTCCCTTCTCGTTGAAATAGACCCGGTAAGGAATGATAGTCAAGCCCTTTTCTTGAGAGCGGCGCTTGATGACGTCGATCTCTCGGCGGTGCATGAGCAGCTTGCGCTCGCGCCGACGTTGATGGGCGAAATGGGACGACTTGTCGTAGGGCTCGACGTCCATGTTCGCCAACCAGAGCTCGTTGTCCTTGATCTGGCAGTAGGCGTCAGTCAGGTTCGCGCGACCGAGGTAAAGACTCTTCACCTCGGTTCCGACCAGCGCGATCCCAGCTTCGTAGGTGTCCACAAACTCGAAGTCGTAGCTCGCCTTCTTGTTCTGGATCGTCGCTGGCCCGCGCTTCTCATCCTTGCCGCCCTTGGAGGCCATGGGGCGTTGAGTCTACCGGAGGAGGGTCATCGCTTCAGGCCGCTGGCCTTGATCGCCGCTTCCTCGGCCTGGTCCAGTTTGTAATCCACGTACTTACTCCGCGGCTGGTTGTACAGGTCGGGCTCGATATAAGTGCCCCACTGCGCCCGCGGCTTGATAGTCTCGACTTGGGCGCCATGCTTGCGCACCCAGCGGTCGTTTCGTCTTGCCTCGACGCGCCAATACACCTTCGTCCGAGGTTTGGACGTCCGCAACTCAAAGGAACCCCGCGAGACTTCCCGCGTCACCTTGACCATCACCCAGTCGGAGCTGTTGTCAGCGACCGTCAACTGAACGGTTGGGGCCGTGTTGATTTCCTCAAAATAGTCAGGCAGCCGAACTTCTGCGTTGCCGTTGGTATCCGTGACGATCGAACCCCGATAGACGTTCAAGGGCTCCTCGCCCTCCGTGCAGAAGTGAGACAGCGTCTTGTGCTCGGGGTCGAAAGGATGGTCGATCACGAACGACTTAGTGCCACTCGCGCCGAGGGCGCCCTCTGCAAAAACGGCGAAACCAGACAATCCTAAGTTCCTTCCCTTGATGCCCGTGCCCACTGATTGCGCACCGCTAAATGTCCCGCGGAGACCTGTCCCACCGGGTTGGCTCGTATCGAACCCTCCACCAATTGCACCGGCACTGAACGCCTCGCCCACGACAGCGGTCGAATTAGCGACGGATCCGGTCGTACAAAAACCCCCTACGCCTGTGAATTTGCCCGAGCCTTGGACCCCTGTTCCCGAAGTCCCAAAGCCTCGGACCCCTACCCCGTCTCCAATCCCGCTGACACCCGTCGCGCCACTTGAAGTGTTCCTGCCAAAGACTCCGTTAGCTTCGGAGTCAATGGCTTCGCCAAAGACACCCGCAGGATGGTCGTCCCGAAAAGAGGCGCCACTACCCGTGCTCTTCCCATAGACGCCAGCACCACTCCCGCTCCTGGTCTCACCATAGACGCCCGCCGTAACGCCAGCCGTCGCGGTGGCGGTGCCTCTCACGCCGGTGCCGCTCTGCTGTCCGCTGCTGAAGCTTCCACCGATCGCCGCGCCGGCCCCCAATGAAATATTGTTGCCAACAACGGGAGTGGTCAGCCCTGAAGCCTGTTGCACAAAGACCTGCCCGGCTCGGAAGGTGCCCTTGATATTGGCGTGACCCACCTGGGCCGTACCTGGCGTCGTGTCCTGCAACAGGACGTTGCCAACAATGCTCTGCACTCCTTGGTCTTGAGCGACCGCCGCTGAAGCGACCGCGAGCGCGACGAGCGAGACGAACATCCAACTCCGACGTGACATTGAACCAGTTTATGCGTCGGCTTTCCCAGCAAACCTATGACTTTCGTAAGGATATGGGGAACGGGCACGGCCTGACCGAGGGCAAGGAAAGGCCGGCCCGCAAGTCTTAGCTCAGGGTCTCGCGGTCTGGGACTGGTACTTCGCTAGATCCTTGATTCGTCCTGCGTAGATGGCTTTCCGATCCATGTTCGACGGCAGGGCCTCGTCCCACTTTCGATAGACCTTATAGTCCTCAAAGCCCCTTCTCACGGCTTTGACTTCCCAGGCGAAATCGTAACTACCCTTACCGTGGCGCAGCTCGCGGACGACGAAGTGCGTGTTGTCCTGCTCCGTGACGGCCAGCCCCTCGGAGTCGGCCGATCGCGGGGTCAATTGCACAGTCATCCCCTCGCTTACGGCGACGTTATAGAAATGCCGGGGCAAAACGATCACGGCTTGGCCGCCGACAAGGTGGCCAGTGCCTCGGATATAGGCTGCCGCTTCGGGCCCCTCCACGCAGGCGTAGGCAATGTCCTGCTGAAGGTTGTCAGGGTCGGGCATCACGAAGTTCTTGATTTCGGCTTGCATGGCTCCGAAGCCGTTTGCGTCCTCGAAGAACTTCGCCGTCGGAACGTTGTTGACGTTAACGCAATAGACAACAGCGCGTCCGGGATCGCTGAAGCCAAGGCCGCAGCCGCCGTTGTTGACGTCTGGGCCGGACACCGCGACAAACCCGGTCTGCAGGGCATTGTTCTTGTCAGCCCAGACCGCCCGCGCCGTGCCACTGCTGTTGTCGTTGTAGATCGTCATGCCGCCGCCGGAGATGTTCAATCTATTGTCCGTGTGAAGGCTCCCGATGCGGAGAGTGTGAGTCGCATGGACGTTCCCTTCGAACTTCGCGGCTGCCTTGGTGAAATTGTCGTTTGCGGTCACCAGCAACACAGGACTGCTCACATCAGAACCTGCACTCACGGCACGCAAAGCGACGCCATTTGTCGACTCCGCAAAGACGCCGGGGAATCCAAATCCGTAGACACCGGTGCCGCCTGCGTTGTTCAACCCTTTGACGCCAGATCCCAAGAAGGAACGGGTCTCGCCAAAGACGCCGATTCCCGTCCCCCCGAGGTTGTTGGTGGCCGTGCCCCGGACTCCAATGCCGCCCTGTCCTGCCGCACTGAACGAACCGCCGACGTTGTTCGCGGTCACTGCAGTATTGTTGCCAACGACCGGGATCGTCGCGCCCGATGCCTGGTTGACGAAGACCTGACCAGCGCGAAACGTACCCTTGATGTTCGCATGGCCGATTTGAGCGATTCCGGGGGTCGCGTCCTGAAGGAAAACGTTTCCGACAACGCTCTGCACGCCTTGCTCTTGGGCGACGCCTCCTACAGCGATGAGAGCCACGAGTGAAAGTAAGAACCAAGAAGATTTCGACATACTGTCAAGTCTACGAGGGCTCATGCAAGTCGCCGACCTGACTTTGGTTAGGGCCGGTACGGTGGCAAGGGTAACATTCGAACCTATGCGCTGGATCGTGGGTGTCGTCGTCCTAACGACGGCATGGCTCTCCGCAGGCTGCCAGAAGAACGAGGCAGAGCAGCACCCCGTCAAGTACAAGGACGTCGTGACGTCAGACACCAAAGTGGGGGACGGCCAGGAACTCAAAGAAGGCGATATCGGCCTTGCCGAGTACACCGGAACACTTGACAAGGACGGAACACAGTTCGACTCCAACGATCCCAAACGTTCTGCGACCAACAAGAACCCCCTCGCCTTTGTCGCTCAAAAGGGCGGCGGGATCATTGACGGATTGTGGAGGGGCATGATCGGCATGAAGGTGGGAGGCGAGCGAAAGGTGACCATCCCTTGGTCGCTCGGCTATGGCGCTGCTGGCAGCGACAAGATTCCAGCCTATAGCGACTTGGTCTTCAACGTCCGCCTCTTGGACGTCGTCAAGAAGGGCGAAGAGAGTACGGTCGAGGTCGAGGATCTTCAGCCAGGCACGGGAGCCACCGCCACCAATGGCTCGACCGTCGAAGTCCACTATGTCGGCAAGTTTGTGAACGGCCGCGTGTTCGACGACACTCGGTCGAGGAAGAAGACCGTGACCTTCACGATCGGGAAGAACCAAGTGATCAGTGGCTTTGAAAAGGGCCTCGAGGGCATGCAGGTCGGAGGCAAGCGGCGGATCACGGTGCCGCCGGCTGCGGGCTGGGGCAACTTCGGGCACGACGTCGTGCCTGGAAACCAAGTCTTGATCTACGACGTCGAACTCGTCTCCGTCAAGCAAGGCGGGTCGTAGTCCCCTATGTCCGTCGTGGTCGCGGGAAGGCCGACGGACGCGGTCCTGGCGAGACTGCTCGAGGAGCACCCGTTGGTCGTCCTTTCCGAGCCTGGTTCGCCTCCTGACACGATCGTCTTCGAACAAGAGGGCCGCTCCCGGCAACTAGGGGTCGGCTATCCCCTCGCCGAAGTGCACGGCTTGTTCGAAATGGTCGACAACAACCCGATGGTCTGCGCAACGTCCGTGTCCTTGCCGACCCCAGCCGAAACCTTGGCATTGATCGCCCTCGGCCCAGCGTTCCTCGCAAACATCGTCGTGGAAGACCCTGTCGTTCAGACGAACGCCCCAGGATGCGACCCTCCGGATTGGACGCGCGCCGGCTGGGAAGGATCGGTCGACTTCTCCCACGAAGACAGGGATATGGGAACCGTGCTGGCCGCCCAGGCGATGTGCGTCATCGAGGCGCAGGAAGACTGGGGCGCCATCGACGATCTCTACAACGAGGCGTTCGGCCGATCCTTCTATGTCCGTCGGGACGAGGACAGCGATTGGCATGCTGACCTGGTCCGTGGCCGCCCATGGGCCGCGTACCGACTCCGCCTTACGGCCGACGAGCCACGTGCCCTCCTGACGATCCAAGTCATGTCAGACCGGAACGGAAAGTGCGGGGCCGCCCAGATGGTACATGCCCTCAACGTGATGTGCGGGTTCGAAGAGTGCTTGGGCATCCCCGGATACCTTCCAGGCTAATCGAGGTCGACCGCCTTCTTCGAGCGCTGCTCCTCTTGGACGGCTTGACGGTCAGCCTCGCTCGCGACAATAGCGTCCACACCAGGGCCGGCCACCTTCTCCCACTCGCCCTCGCCCGATCTCTTCCAAGTGGTGAACCCCTTGTCCGCCGCCTTGCCCGCGTTGAAGCCCCGTGTCGTCATCACCGACACTTGGCTCACGACGCGACGCACTTCCAGTCCGCACGAAGGGCAATATTGCAAGGCCTCTTCGTTCAGGCCCTGCACGACGCCGAACCGAAATTCGCAGAGCTCGCACTCATCGAACAAGTGCTCGTACTCGTAGACCGGCATGTTTGTCCAGTATGCTCCGTGCCAAGGGATGAACCCGGCTCACGCCTTTCAGACGTTGAACGAGGAAATCGTTGCCTGCACCCGGTGTCCTCGGCTGAGGGATTGGTGCGAGACGGTCGCCTCGCAGAAACGACGCTCGTTTCAAGAAGACGATTATTGGGGGTCGCCCGTTCCGAACTTCGGCGATCCGCTGGCGCTCGGTCTCGTTGTCGGCCTCGCCCCAGCAGCCCATGGGGGCAACCGCACCGGCCGTATGTTCACTGGTGACCGGAGCGGAGACTGGCTCTACCAAGCCCTATATGACGCCGGTCTCGCCAACCAGCCCACTTCTCTTGAGCGGCAGGATGGTCTTGAGCTGCGCGGCGTTGCCGTAACCGCCGTCTGCCATTGCGCTCCGCCTGAGAACAAGCCTGCTCCAGGAGAAGTCGTCAACTGTCGCGAACACCTCGAAAGGACCATCGCGCTCAGACCCTACCGCGCCTTCCTGTGCCTCGGCTCGCTCGCCTGGAAGGAGACGCTCGGATGCCTGGGAATGAAGAAGTCCGAGCAGTTTGGCCACGGAAGGCAGGTCGCGGACCCAAAAGGCAGGCTCGTCGTCGCCTCTTACCACCCGAGCCAGCAAAACACCTTCACCGGAAGACTGACCCGGGCCATGCTCTTGGACGCAGTCAGGGCCTTTGCCTCGGCGCTTGGCTAGTGAGCGCTGTTGACGAGGACCTGCCGCACGACCTCGACACGCACCAAGCCGCCCGAACGCGAGAGGTCCAATTTGACCGAACTGCCGGCGTCCCCTTTCATCATTTCGCCCAGGCGCCTCATCCCGATCAGTGAGACGTCCTCGCCGTTGACGGCGAGCAGGTCGTCGCCCGCTTTGACGCCGGCCTTTTCGGCGGGACCGTCTGGCACCACCCAATACACCTTGACGCGCTTGCTCCTCGGGTCGGGAAAGGCAAGCATTCCGACTTCGCCTTCCCGAGGCTCGGAGACCTTGCCTGTGAAGTTCTCGAAGTAGACCTTTCGCCGAACCATGTCGACCGTGACGTTGAAGTTCTTGAGGAAGCCGAAACCCACCGTCCCGTCACGGTCGGCCGCACTGGAAGGCAGGTCGATCACATTGAACACGGCCTCCGGTACGGGAACACCAAATATCTTCAAGTCTTTAAGTGATAACCTGAACGTATCCACAGGACCAGAAGCGACCATCGATTGGCCCATGAAATCCGCTTTCTTGCCCTCTGGCCACAGGCCCTCCCGCTCGAGCGAGTCCTTGTGAGTAACCGCGTAACCCGCGTTCCCAGTGTCGAGCGCCATGTGCAAGCGCTTGGAGCCCGGTGCCTCGACCGTCAACTCGATCGAGTTGACCCCCAACGGAAGCATCCGGGTGGCGAACGTCTTGTCGCTTGCCCCCGCCTTCTGAGCAGGGTCGTAGTCGTCGGGATAGAAGACAAACCGCTGCTTCTCAAAGTTGATCTGAAAGACAGACTTGCCAAACGGGGCAAACCCGAGGATGCCGTCGCAGTGCGTCCCATATGAGAGCGTGTAGTGCTCGGTCGGCTGTTGGATGACTTCCATGCCATCGGTGGCGAATGCCCGCTCGCCGATCTTCAAACTGTTCAGCCTGACCGTCTTGGCCTCGAAGGACCCCACAAAGTCGGTGAGCCTTTGCGTTCCCGTCGGCTTGCCGATGTCAAGGTTCTCGCCCAGGATGACGGTCCCCGAGAAGCCGGTGTCGTACATCAACGAAGCTGGCTTGCCGTTCACGAGAGCGTCCACGATGATGGCGTCGTCCCCGATGTGGAAGGGCACTTCGGTGACCTGCCCGGCGGTCAAAAGGGTCGCTAGGATTGTGCTGAAGAACACCACTCTGTCCCTAATTTACAACGTCTCGGCAGGGCCCTCGTGTCGCCAAGTCCCGATGGAGTCCGCGCCTCCTTGCCAGTGCTTTCGAATTCCTGTATACTCCGCCCACTTGCGCCCTCAGCCGAGCAGGTTGAGAGGAGGAGCGACGTGGTGAAACTGAACAAGACTTTTGCGACAACCTTTGGCCTTACGGCTGCCCTCGCATTGGGCATCATCGGCGCATCTGGATGCCAGGACAACAGCGCGGCAGGCGGCACGACCGGCACCGCCGGTACGACCGGCGCGACGGCCGGGGGCACGACCGCTGGCACGACCGGCACTCAACCGAACGCATCTCCGAGGCCCACGCCTCAAAAGGACGGCGCAACAATCGGAGACCCCATCAAGATTGGGCTCGTCGCGAGCCAGAACGGCGACCTCAAGCCGTGGGGTGACGACAACATCAAGGGTTCCCAGTTGGCCGTCGACGAGGTCAATGCCGCCGGTGGCATCAATGGACACCAAGTCAAGCTGCGCATCGAAGACAGCAACAGCACTCCTGAGACCGGTAAGAGCGCTGCCCAGAAGCTGATTTCCGACGGCGTCGTCGGCCTCCTCGGTGAAGTGGCAAGCGGCATCACCCAGCAGATGGAGATCGTCGCCTTCGACGCTGGCGTACCGTTGGTGGCTATCGGCGCCACGAGAACCGACATCGCCACGCTCGGTTCGAACTTCTTCCGCGTTTGCTACACAGACGACTTGCAGGGCCCAGTCATGGCCAAGTTCGCTTACGACTACCTTCACCTGAAGAGCATGGCGATCATGACCGACAACAAGCAGCCCTATTCGGTCGGCCTCAGCGAGTCTTTCCGCAAAGCCTTTGAAGAAATGGGCGGAAAGATCGTTGACGAACAGAAGTACCAGTCTAAAGAGACTCAGTTCAGCAGCTACATTTCCAACTTGAAGTCGAAGAACCCCGATGGAGTCTTCCTCAGCGGCTACTTCACCGAAGTCGGCCCGATCGCGAGCCAGATGCGCACAGCGGGCGTCACCGTCCCGCTCCTTGGAGGTGACGGATGGGACAGTTCAGAGCTGATCACTTCCGGAGGCGACGCCATCGTTGGCAACTACTTCTGCAACCACTACAACAACGAGGAGACCCGGCCTGAAGTCCAGAAGTTCCTCGCCGACTGGAAAGCCAAGTACGGCGGAGTCCCCGGCACCACGATGGGCGCGCTGGGCTACGACGGCGCCAAGCTCATGATGGACGCGATCAAGCGGACGATGGATGCCAAGGGCACGAAGTCGAAGGACCTCATCGCTGCCCTCGAAGACACGGTTGACTTCCCTGGCGTGAGCGGCAAGATCACGCTCAAGGGGCACAGCGGCAACCCGCCGAAGCGCGCGCTCGTTGTCAAGGTCACCAAGACCGGCCAGTCGTTCGTCAAGGCCTACGAACCTGACGAAGTCATGAAGAAGTAAGTTGCTGGTCCATTCTATGAACCTTGTGGCAGGACTCGATTTTTCGATCCTGCCACAACAATTGGTCAACGGGCTCCTTCTCGGCTCGATTTACGCGCTGATAGCCCTGGGCTATACCATGGTCTATGGCGTGCTCCGGCTGATCAACTTTGCCCATGGCGAAGTCTTTATGCTGGGCTCTTACGCGGCCCTGTTCACTTCTTGGCTCCTCGGCTTTTCTCCGGAGGCTGTCCGCGGGGTCGACAGGCCCTCTACTTGGGTCAACCTTGTCGTGATGCTGCTGGTCAGCATGATCGTTTGCGGGCTCATCGGCGTCTTGATCGAGTTTCTCGCCTACCGCCCGATGCGAAACCAGCCCCGCATCGCCTCCTTGATCACCGCCATCGGCGTGTCGCTCTTTATTCAGTACGCTGGCGGACTGTTCCTCCCGCAATCGCCGCCTCCTGCGATCAGCGAGCAAGTCAACCCGTACCGCAATGAAAAGGTCAGCATCGTGCTCAAGCCTGCGGGTCAAGAGATCGTCGCCCAGGCCGCCGACGCCACGAAGAAAGCCGCCATCGCCGAAAAGGCGTATGATGACGCCCAAAAGGCAGGGGCTCCCGCCGACAAGGTCGAGCAACTTCGCAACGATGCCCAGATCGCGAGTAACGACGCATCCCGGCTCCAGACTCAAGTCTCTTCCCAGACATCCGGCTTGGTCATTCCCTATGGCCAATTGGGCATGTTGATCACGACGATGGTGCTCATGGCCGTGCTTTGGTTCGTCGTCCAGAAAACCAAGACTGGTCGCGCCATGCGCGCCGTCGCCCACGACTTTGACTCAGCCGCTCTGATGGGCGTGAACGTCGGCCGCATCATCACGATCACCTTTATGATTGGATCCGCTCTGGCCGGTGCCGGAGCGATGATGTATGCGACCGTGTTGCGCACCCCTCTGAGTCCCTTCTTGGGCGTGCAACCGGGCGTCAAGGCTTTCGTTGCCGCCGTCCTGGGAGGCATTGGAAACATCCCCGGCGCCGTCCTCGGAGGCATCTTGATGGGCATCGTTGAGACCCTCGTCGTTTGGCTCGATGGCCTCGTGCCCGGCCTCAGCGGATACAAGGACGCCGTCGCCTTTGTCGTCTTGATCGCCGTCTTGTTGTTCCGGCCCGGTGGACTCTTGGGCTCGTCCAAGGTGGAGAAGGTTTGAAGTTCTGGCTTGTCCGGCTCGCCTCCTTGCTGCTCGCAGTCGGCTTTGCGTTTGGGCTGGAGTCGGTTGTCGGCCACCAGTTCCCCTCCATCTACCGCCTGGTTGTCCTCGCCGGGCTGTACATCACGTTGTCCGTAAGCCTGAACCTGATCAACGGCATCACTGGACAGTTCTCGATCGGCCACGCAGCTTTCTACATGGTGGGGGCGTACTCTGCCGGCTTCGTGTCAAAGGCACTCTTCAGCCATCAGCCGCTTGTCCCACAGCTTTGGATGATCGTCATGGCGCTTTTTGGCGCCTGTTGCGCAGCTTTGACCGGCCTTGTTGTGGGGCTTCCGAGCCTTCGTTTGAGGGGAGACTATCTCGCGATCGTCACCCTTGGGTTTGGCGAGATCCTTCGCATCGTCACCCAGAACATCGGAGCGATCGGCGGGGCGTACGGGATGAACGTGAAGCCGTTCGGCAGCCCTCCTCAGGCGCTGTGGCTTGTCTGGCTCCTGGCCATCCTTTGCGTCGCGGTATGCCGCAACCTCCTCAAGACCGCCCACGGATTGCCCTTTCTCTCCGTCAGGGAGGACGAGGTGGCGAGCGCTGCGATGGGCGTGAAGGTCCCTAAGACCAAGGTGACTGCCTTTGTCGTCGGGTCGGCCTTCGCCGGCGCTGCAGGAGCATTGCTCGCCCATGCCGAGACCTTCATTTCTCCCGACACGTTCAAGATGGACGTGTCGTTCATCATTCTGACGATGGTCGTGCTCGGCGGCACTGGCTCGATCACAGGATCGGTCATTTCCGCGATCGCGCTGTTCGCTATTCCGGAATGGCTGCGAAACCTCCAAGATCCGGTGACCAAGGATCCCATCCAGATCCCGGGCCCTGCCCTCGTCGCGTCGATCATTTCCGTGGTCATTGCCGTGGCCCTCTTTAAGGCGGTTCAGAATAGGTTTCACGGATCAAAACCTGCAAAATTCGGCTTGTACCTAGCGGCGATTGCGGCGGGGTTCGTCTGCAAGCTCGCCTTCACCCCGATCCTTGCGCAAGCACCGGGCCTCGCGGCGAAATCGTTCGAGGCCTCGGCCCTCCGCATGGTGATTTTCGCCGCCACCCTGATCATTCTTATGCTCATCCGACCGCAAGGCATCTTTGCCCACCATGAGTTCAGCTGGAGTTGGGTGGCCAAGCTTTTCAGGCGCGCTCCGAAGGAGGCGACGGCTTGAGCACGACTGGAGAGAAGCCGGTCGTACTTTCCCTTGAGGGCGCGACCATCCAATTCGGCGGCCTGATCGCCGTCAACAACGCGACCTTCGAGCTCCAGCAGGGCGACCTCTTCGGGCTGATCGGTCCGAACGGCGCCGGGAAGACCACGTGCTTCAACCTGATTACCGGCGTCTACAAGCCAACGAGCGGCACCATTCGGTTTCAGGGCAAGGAGATCGGCGGCCTGACTCCTGCGAAGATCGCCCAAATGGGTATCTGCCGAACCTTCCAGAACATCCGCCTGTTCCCCGCTCTTTCGGTCGTCGAGAACGTCGTCGTCGGCGCGTTCCTTCGGCACAGGACGACCCTAGGAAGTGCGTTCGCGTACTTGCCGTCTTCAATCCGCGAGACAAGTGCCCTGAAGAAGGAAGCAATGGACTTGCTGGAAGTCATGGATCTCGCCGATGTCGCGCAAGCGAGGTCGGCGGACCTCCCCTATGGCAAGCAGCGTCGACTCGAGATCGCCCGGGCCATGGCCACCAGGCCCGACCTCATCCTGCTCGATGAGCCAGCTGCGGGCATGAACCCGCAGGAGAAGGAAGACTTACAGGTCACGGTCCGGCGCATCCGGGACGATTTCCAAAAGACCGTGCTTCTTATTGAGCACGACATGCGCTTCGTCATGGGTTTGTGCGAGCGCATCTTCGTCCTCGACCATGGCGAGGAGATCGCTCAAGGGCCACCCGAAAAGATCCGCAACGATCCGAAGGTCATTGAGGCCTACCTGGGCGAAGCCGTCTGACTGGTAAACATCAGTCGTGAAAGCCGTCACCTTCATCTTCGTCGTGATGATCGTGATCGGGGCGGCTGTCCTCTGGGGCTACAAGTCGATGCTGGAGCCGCATGATCGGCCCGTCGGTCGTCGCCAGAGCATCGGGTTCGAGCGGGCCCGGGCCGCTCTTCAGCCCGAAGACAAGCAAGCTTTCACCGCCAAGCGGGCCTTCGCTGCCAGGCTCGCAAAAGCAGCCGAGCTCGGGAAATCAGGCTCGAACGGAGCCATATCGCCGTTCGGTGCAGACATGTGCCTCGCCTTGCTGCTTAACGGAGCCCAGGGCGATTCCTTCGACTCTTGCGCCAAGGCCATGGGCCTCAACGACCCAAACATCGAACGCCTCAACGGAGCGAATTCTCGTCTGCTTGATCTCCTTGCCTCGCTGCCAGACGAACCCCTGACTTGGGGCACCAGCATGTGGAACGTCCTTCCCGTCCGGTTCAACAAGCAATACCAAGAGGACATGGCCCGCCTCTACTCGGCTGATGTCCGTAAGCTCGGCTCGGCGCGCCAGGGCGGAACCGACATCGTCAACGACTGGGTGAACCAAGCGACCAACGGCCAGTTCAAGAGCCTGTTCACGCGCCTCGATCCCCAAGCCGTGGCGATGCTCCTTTCGACGATCGTCATCGACGTTCCATGGGGCATCGTTTCTTCGCCGACCGTGACGGGAACATTTCGTACCGCCAAAGGCACGCGCACTGTCCCCATGATGAAGGTCAAGAGCGCGAACGTCCAGATGCTCGCGGGCAAGGACTTCACGATCGTTGGACTTCCTTCTAAGAACGGAACCCTGCGGTGCTGGTTCGTGACCGGTGCACCAGGACAGAGCGCCGATTCCTTGTTTGGCCTCCTCGATCTCAACTGGTGGGCGAAAACCCCCGAGTCCATGGAGCAAGAGGCGGTCGTGGCTTTTCCGAGATTCACCTTACGGATCCGACAAGACCTTCAGGGCCCGCTTTCTCGCCTGGGCGCCGGGCGCTTGTTCAATGGGCCAAACGACTTCAGTCCCATGTCCCACGACATGCAGCCCTCGTATAAGGTCTCGAACGTCTTCCAGGCTCTGCAGGTCAGTTTCAAGGAGCAAAGCCCCGCACCGGCCAGCGAGGTCAAGCCGGGCGAACCTCCCATGGAGCACACCATCGACCAGCCCTTCCTCTTTGTCATTGAGGAGACGACGACGGGCACCGTCCTCTTAGTCGGAGCCGTGAACGATCCTAGCCAGCCCTAGAACTTGCAGACGCGCAGAGCCGCTTCGGTGATCTTGTCCGCGCTCGGCAGAACAAAGAGCTCCAATGGCTTGACCCAGGGCACCGGGGTGTCCAATCGGGTCACACGCATCGGCGGGGCGTCCAGGTACTCGAAGGCTTCCTCGGTCAGGCGGGCCAGGATCTCGCCGGCAAAGCCACAGGTCCGCGGCGCCTCGTTGACAACGACAAGCCGATTGGTCTTCTTCAACGAATGGATGATCGTTTCCTCATCGAGAGGCACCAACGAGCGGATGTCGATGACTTCGGCCCGATATCCCTCTTGCTCAAGGTTTTCCGCAGCCTGCAAGCAGTGGTACACATTGTTGCCGTAGCTGACGATGGTGACGTCCTCACCTTCCCGTCTGACACTGGCCTTGCCAAGAGGCACCAAAGCTGCATCGCCCGTCTCCAGTTCCTCCTCGATCTTGCGGAGGCGATAGAGCTCCTTCATCTCGTAGACGAGGACGGGGTTCGGATCGCGAAGGGCCGCCTTCAAGAGCCCCTTGGCGTCCTTCGGAGTGCTCGGGCAAACGATCTTCAAACCCGGCGAGTTGGCGAACCAAGCTTCGTTCATCTGGCTGTGATAAAGCGCGCCGCCTCCGTAACCACCGGCCGGCCCGCGGATCACCATCGGCATGCTGACTTCGCCTGCCGTTCGATAGTGGTACGTCGCCGTCATGTTGACGATCTGGTCGAAACCGGTGGAGATGAAGTCAATGAACTGCATCTCGACGAGCGCACGCTTACCATGAAGGCACATGCCACAAGCCACGCCGACGATCGCCGCCTCACTGATCGGCGCATCGATCACACGCTCCGATCCGAACTTCTCTTTGAGGCCCTCGGTGACACCGAAAGCACCGCCGAGGAAACCGATGTCCTCGCCGATCGCGATGATGTCGTCGTGGGCCTCGAACTCCTCGAAAATCGCCTCCTTCAAAGCGGTCAGGTAGTTCTTCTTCGTGGAAACTTCCGGGGCAGCGGCCATCAGTTGCCCTCCCGGAACACCCACATGCCGCCCTCTTCAGGTTCAGGCAGAGGGGACTTCATCGCAAATTCGATGCCTTCGTTCAAGTACTGCACGACCTCCGGCGGGAAGTCGTCGTTGGTCACCTCGGCGGCGCCCTTTCCTTCCGAGGCGTACTTCTCTGCTTCTGCCTTTGAGATGATGCCTTGCTCGACCATCATGCGCTTCATGACCGCGATGGGGTCGCGTGCGCGCCCGGCTTCGACCTCCTGGGTCGGCCGGTACTTCGCCGCTCGGTCGTCGTCGTGGTCGCCATGACCGTAAGCGCGGAACGTCTTGCACTCAACGATGCTCGGGCCCTTTCCGGCGCGCGCCCAAGCCACCGCTTCCATGACCTTGTCGTAAACGTCGAGCACGTTCTGCCCGTCCGCCACGAGGCCGGGAATGCCGAAGCCGTCAGCGCGGCGGGCGAAATCTTCTTGCGAGTACTCCAGGTAGGTCGGCGTGCCATACGCCCACTGGTTGTTCTCGACGATGGTAACGACAGGAAGCTTGTGTACGGCCGCAAAGTTCACGGCTTCGTGGAAGACACCCTGTGCCGTGGAACCTTCTCCGTTGTATGTCAGCACAACCGCGTCGCCGCCCTCCATCCGATCCGCATAGACCACACCAGCGGCGGCAGGAATCGTGCCTGCCAGCATCGAGGTCGAGTGGATGATGTGCTTCTCCCGGCTGCCGATGTGCGACCAGTTGTCGCGCGCGCGGCCCGGCGAGTCGACTCTGCCCCATACCTGGCAGCAGACCTGCTGGACGCTCATGCCCACCCGGTCAGGATTGCGCCATCCCGCCTTCATGTCCTTCATGAAGAACGCCGGCATGTCGCGGTGGATGGGGCTGATCCAGTCGTACGGGCGCAGCCCATAGAGCGAGCCCACGATGATCGCTTCCTGGTTGTGGCTGGAGTAAAGGGTGCCGGTCAGGCGTCCCCGCTTCTTCTCCTTGATGAGCCTGACATCGAAATACCGCGCCAACTGGAGCTGTAACAGCAACTCCTTGTAGTCATCGGGGGTCAGCTTCGAACTGTACGGTCCGTGTTGGTAGGAAGTCGTCTTCTTCTTGCGCTGGTCGGCTTCAGTCGTGGCCAAGGGTCGTCTCCAAGCAGGGCTATAGGTTCAAAGGATACCGTCCCTTGAATCTAGTGTCGGTTCCATTGGCCCACAGGTGGAGGGTGGGCTCAAGATGAGATTGGGCGGCCGGCAACAACCTCAGCCTGTATTCGTTCAGCTTGCTCTCCATGAACCTTCGCGTCACCTCCGCCCGACCGCTTGGCCGGGCTCGCAACGAAGACCGACGCGGTACCGTATCCTAAGCCTGTGCCAAGACTTTCGTGGGTACGGTTCGCGAGGCGGATGTCGGGGCTCGTCAAGCAACCCGAGTTACCAAACATAGAGTCCCTGATCGATCGAGAGTCCGACCAACAACCGAGCCGCAACTACTTCGTGCTGTCCTGCGCGATCCCTGCTGGGATCGCTACCTTCGGTTTTGGCTCAGTCTTTGTGGCCTGGCTAGCCGGCAACACGGGACTTCCTCTTGTCTTGGGCTCCGTTCTGACGGCGGTCTTGGCTGGGGCCGCGTGGTATCTCTTCTTTCGGCTCTATAAGTCCGTCAGCGAGTCGCGACGCAGGTTGCGCGACGCCGTCTTGAAGTTTGCGCCCCGATACGCGGGCTTTGGCAATGTTGTTGCAGGCGAGCACGTGCTGACGGAGGAGTATGCGGCTCTCCTGGATGAAGCGGCTGGGCTCTACCTCCGGCACGCCGGCACAGTGGCGGAACCCGCGACCACTAAGGCCCTGCGCGCGATAGAAGAAGCGATGGGCAAACTCATGGAGGTCGCCGCCTCCAAGGATCGCCAGGCACAGGTCCAAGCCCTCGACTGGGCGAATCCTGTGCTGGACGAGCTTCGACTCTTGAGCCGCTCGCTCGATGAGCACGCGCGCGCCTCAAAGGTCATGGAGCAAGATGACCCCGTGGCCGGACTTCGCCAGGTACGGGCCGAGCTCGATGGCACTTCGGAAGCCCTCCAAGAGCTGCACGACCACGTCCAAAACTCTTGATGCGCCGGGGCAAGCCGCCGAACCCTGCGTTTGCTGATGGTCAGGTTCGGAAACGGCGCATGAAGAGCATGATGCCGATGACGGCGAAGAGGGCCATGAACGCCGGTTCTGACGGAGGCATGTGCCCGCCTTTCTGAGCAATGACGGCTGCGATCGCCGTGGTCAGCACGATGGCGACCAGCGAGACCTCGCGGCGCTGCCTGTTGCGGCGGCGCCTCCAGTGCCCGGTGCCGAACATGTGGCCGACGTCGGACTCCGAGAGCGCGGCCCGGCTTCGCAGTTCCTCGTGCTCGCGCTCCAATCTGTCGAGCCGCTCGCGCAACTGTTTCTCGGTGTTTGCGCCACGAATGTCCCGGAGGAGCTGCGACACCACAGAGCGGTCAACCTGAAGGGTCTCGGCCACGTCGGAGAGGCGGGGCACTGGTTCGCCAGCCTGCTGCTCGCCGTAACGGCTAAGGATCGCGGAGACCTCCTCCGGCGTGAGCGTCTCGTCCGGCGAACCTTCCTGAGCCTGCGTCTCTTGCCTCAATGAATAGTCCTACCATCTATCTTACTTGTCGCGTTGCAAACGTGGCGCGAGGTGGGTTGTCGGATCGTGCCAAGAACCCGGGGGGCCGCACGAAGGTGATGGTTCGCATCGAGCCGGCCGAAGGGCGGTTCGGTTAAGACCTCGCCTCCTTAAGCGAAAAACGTGCCCAGATTCGTGTTACGTCCCCTATAATGGCCTGAGGAGCAAGTAGGTTGAATTTTCGGAACGGATCCTTGAAGACAGTCGCCTTAATGGTGCTCGCGGTGCCCGCCGCCATCTCGTACGGACAGGTTTCCGTGACCGCCTTCCCAGGCTGGGGACAGACGAACGCCTTGCTTGGGCTGAATGGCCACCTGATCGAGGACTTTGAAGACCCCATTTTCGTCGGCGCCAACAGTATCGAGGTCCAGACTGCGAACGGATCGGCCACGTACAACTCCCTGCCGAACTTGTTCGATCCCCGTGCCGACCATAACGGGACTGCGTTCTTGAACGGGGGAGGCGGCAACTGGGACGGCCACAACGGCCTCATCAACACCGTGACCAACCAAACGTTTCCCTACGGAAGCTTTGGAGACTGGGGCGACATCACTTTTCACTTCTCGAACGTTGGCGCGACCTCGGTGGGATTGAGCGTCCAGCAAATGGATCAGGACATCCACCTCGCCGTCAACGGAGTGCCACTGGGCGGGCTGAGCCAGTTCGGATTCATTCCCGATGGCGGCCGACAAGGATATATCCGCATTGATGCCGCGCCAACATTGATCACTTCGGTCACGCTCTCCAATGGCCGCGCGAACGGAGTGTCCGACGGCTTCATGTTGGACCATCTCTATGTGAAGTCGGCCTTTCTCTACGCCACCTACGACCCGACTTCGATCACCGTCAATGCCGGCCGCGTCGTCTCTGGAGACTTGGCTTCTCTGGCCGACTTCGACGATGGCGACGCTTTGGTCGTAACACGGTTCATCACGCCCAACCGCTCGGCCCCCATCGTCGACATCGAGGTCGAAGGGACAGGATCATCCTCTTACACCCTTTTCGGCGTCTTCCGGATCAAGTCGCGCATGCTGTCCAGTGGCGTGTTCCGACAGGTCCAAGAGCTCTGGGATCCGCTCACAAACACTTATAAGGTTGCCAGGTCGGATTCGCTGGACACTGAAGGACGTTCGACCAAGATCACCGGGGCGAAGGCCCGGAACACCCACGCGAGAGCCCGGGTGCGGATCTACCAGGACGGCCCGACGACCGGCCCAACACCGAGCGTCGCCATTGACTTTGTAGGCTGGGTCTTCGGCCACAACCCATAGCTGGCGCTACACGCTACACAGCTTGACCGCTTCCCGAAGCGAAGTCAACGCATCGCGCTCCGGGATGAACTCGTGGGCGAAGTACCCCTGGAAGCCAGCATCCAGGATCGCCTTGCAGACGCGCGGATAGTTGATCTCTTGGCCCGCGTCGATCTCGTGCCGACCCGGGACACCGCCCGTGTGGAAGTGCCCGATGGTGGCGATGTTCTCCCGGATCGTGTCGCAGAGGTCGCCCTCCATGATCTGCATGTGAAAGATGTCGTAAAGCAGCTTGAATCTGTCTGAGCCGAGCTTCTTGCACAGCCCGACTCCCCAGTCGGTGTGGTCGCACATGTAGTCCTTGTGCATGCGCTTGCTGTTCAGGAGCTCCATGTGGATGGTCACGCCGTGCTTGTCGCAGGTCGCCATGACCCGTTCGAGCCCCTTGGCACAGTTGTCCATCCCGGTCTTGTCGTCCATCCCCGCGCGATTACCGGAGAAGGTGATCGCGTTCGTGAACCCGTTTTCGGCGATGATCGGGATTAGGCGCTCGGCGTCTTTGACGAAGCGGTCGTGGTTCTCGACCCGGTTCCAGCCGTCTTCAATGGTCGTGATGCCCAGCGCCATCGTGCAGATGAGGCCGTGCTTCTTGACGGTCGCGAACTCCTCCTCCTTGAGCAGGTCGATGCCGACCAGCCCCATGTCCTTCGCCGCGACGCAGAGGTCGTCGAGCGCGATGCCCCCGAAGCACCAGCGACAGACCGACTGCTTGAGGCTTCCTCCTTCGCTAGGGCTACGGCGGACAATCCGCTCGGAATGACGTGGCAGTTTGGCCCCTGTTGCCACTGCACCGGCCGCCCCGGCGGCCAGGGCCAACGCCTTCCGGCGGGAGATTGTTGGGTCGCTCATGGGCCCATTCTACTGGGCGCACGAGTGGTCAAGAGGAGCCGAGAGTAAACGGCGGCTCGTTCTTCCGATCAGACAGTTTTAGTAGCGGAATCTCGCCAAATCCAGTGCTAGCAAGCTCCGCCAACGCCACATCCGGAGAGATCCTTGCGTCATCGAGAACCGCTACCGTTGGAGACAGTAGGAGAGCAGCCTCCCGTATTCCGCCAACTTCGGGAGCGGATGCACACGCATATCGTTGCCGCTCCATGTTCACTGTGATCAACCGATCCACATGCCTTTCGCAGCCAATGATAAGCACTCTTGTAGCTTGATCCAAGTGGTTTACTCCCTCCGCTGTCTTGCAGGATCACCGTTAGCTTCGTTGACCAACATTATGGCGCGGGGTGGCCAGGGTAAGAGAGATGGTTCGTGCGCTCTTACCCTGGTTCCGAAACAACTCCACGCCAATGTTCTTCGAACCGGGGTGCAAGCCGTCATCCTGAGCGAAGCCGAGGGACATCGCCTTACCCCGGCCACCCGCCCGGTTTGCACGACTAGCAACGAGGCTATTGGCCTGATCTTCGCTGCAGGAAGGAACCAATCCACAGCATCAGAAAGGGGGCACCGGCTCCCATTAGGATGAACCAATAGCCGGATCCAGACCATCCAACGGCAAAGATGCTAACGAGGCAAACGGCCAGCGCAATCCATCCGCACCTTGCCGGGGTGGGGCCTTTCATGCGGTCTTTTTACCTTGCGCCGGGCCGTGCCATGGCCTGGCAGCCGGCGCGTGGCACGGTGATGTCTTGTGCACCCCGCCACCCCTGGTCGGGGTGCACCCCGGTTCGAGGAACAGCGGGCAGCATGGATGAAGACGGTGCGTATCCGTTCGCACATCACTCGTTACTGGCCGTCGTTTCACCCATGTCGCTTGCGACAATAGGAGGTTCTGATTGTTCCTTCGGAACCGGGGCTTGTCAGCCTTAGCTTTAGCGAGGATGGTAAAGCGCACCGTCATCCTGAGCGAAGCCGGCACGATCATCCGCCTTCACCCCGGCCACCCGCCCAGGGTTACTATAGGGTGGAGGGGCCCGAATGTGGCTAGACTATGCCACGGGCTCCAACATACTACGGCGACACTGAAATGAACGCAGATGCTTTTGATCTCACGGAACGAAAGTGGCAGGACCTTGCGCGCGACTGTGTGGTCTCAACGGTGTTGAACATCGAGGACTGGGAGTACCAGACGAGGGTTGGGGTCGGGCGGGAGGTCGCGATAGACCTGCTCGCGCAGTGGCCCCCGGCGAGACCGATCTTGAGGAACAGCGACGAGGGGCTGATCGTGCTCAACTCCCTAAACGAGGTGCTCCATGGTCTGCCAAGCGATCGAACAGTTGTCGCTTTGGGCCGTGCTTATGAAGAGGCACTGAGAGGCCTTGCGGCACACGTCGGCCTATCTGGTTTGACGTAAAGCCCACGTTCTCACCCAAGTCGCTAGCGGCACAGGAGGATCTGATTGTTCCTTTGGAACCGGGGCTTGTCAGCCGTACCTTTAGCGAAGGATGGTAAAGCGCACAGGGGCCGTGGCCCGGCTTGGCAGCCGACCGACGAAAGCTCCCTGATTTCACCCCTCTTGTGCTGCAAGCCGGGAACAACGGACCCTACCACCTGTCTCGCCCCAAGAAGCCACACCCTGCCGAAGACCGTCGATACGCCTCGGGTCAGGCGCACAGGAAGGCGGTAACATGAGCGGCTACCCATGGGCGCGCTCCGTAAGTGGCTCCGGCATTGGCTCTACCGGCTAGCCCTGGACAAGCGCAAGCGGAAACTCAAGTTGTTGGCAGCCCGGACAAAGGACTACAACGCACGTTCCAAGTCAATAATTGAACGGTATGCCCTTGTACCCGAAAAGAGCACAATCGACTACGAAGTGCTAGCGAACGACATGGGCAGGCTCGCGCGTGACTATCAGCAATTGGAAAGCGACTGGAACATATTTCGTCAGTCCTCGCCACGTACAGCTAGGTGGAATCTTCCACTAGACGCCATCAAAATCAAGATAGACGCGTACCTGCGAGTTGAAGCGGCAGCGAAGATGCAGGACCGGGACCGAGTCCGCGACGCAATTCGCGAGGCCAACAAGAGTCTTACTAAGATTCAAGACGCATGGAGCACGGAAAAGGCAAAGGAGCAGAATCTTGACCCAAACTGACATCAGCAGACGGGTTCGTGGCATGGTTCCTCGGCTTCGCTCGGAATGACGTGGCAGCCCTGCATCCGACGCCTTCCGTCCTGGTCGGCCCGGCTGCAGACCATGACAAGAGTCGATCACCAGCGGTCGCGGCCAAGAACGATGCTGTCCGTTGACGACCATGGGATTGGTTCGGGATGGTTCGGGATGGTTCGGGATGGTTCGGGTTGGTTCGGGTGGTTCGGGTTGGTTCGGACTACCAGTCATCTCCCCCAAGAGAAGAACATCGTGACCGCGGCGGCAAGCATCACACATGTCGCCGCCCAACCCAAAATCCGCGGCCTCAGTCCGATCGTCACTTCCCCCATCACGCGCTCGCTTGTTGCCATGCGCATCACCATGATCATGATGGGGCCCGCGGCAACGCCATTGATCACCGCTGTCCAAAACAGGGCTTTGATCGGGTTGATGTTCATAAGGTTCAACACAAGGCCGATGAGGATCGCTGCACTGAGCACGGCATAGAACCCCTTTGCGTGCTTGGCCGGCCGCTCGAGACTGCTGGGCCAGTGCAGCGCTTCCCCGATTGCATAGGCAGCTGAGCCCGCCAGGACCGGAATCGCGAGCAGGCCGGTGCCGAGGATGCCGATTGTGAAGAGAAGGAAGGCGAGGTCGCCCGCCAGAGGGCGCAGGGCTTGCGCCGCTTGCGCCGAGGACTGAATGTCCGTGATGCCCTTGTTGTGCAACGTCGTCGCGACGGCGAGCATGATGAAGAATGCAACTGTGTTCGCGAAGGCCATGCCCGTGTACGTGTCACGCATGATTCGCTTCATCTGGTAAGGCGCTTGCTCGGGGTGTCTTCTCAGCACCTTTTCCTTTTTGCTCAGCTGCACGTCCTCCACTTCTTCGGACGCTTGCCAAAAGAAGAGGTAAGGGCTGATCGTCGTGCCCAGCACGCCCACGATGAGAGTGATCGAAGCCGCGTTCAGCTTGAGATCGGGTGCGACTGTCTGGCGGAGAGCCTGGCCCCAATCCGTGTGAACGACAAAGACTGTGGCGACATACGAGAACAACGAAAGCGTGGTCCACTTCAGGAATGCGACGTATTTATGGTAGGGGACGAAGACCTGGAGCAGGAGCGAGCCGATGGCCAGCACTGCGGCCCAAAGCAGCCTCGGTCCCCCCACGAGCAGTGTCACCGCGTCGCCCATGGCCCCTATGTCTGCTCCCAGGTTGATCGTATTCGCGGTGGCGAGCATCCCGACGACGAGGAGCAAGAGCCAGCGTGGATAGTAGCGACGGAGATTGCCAGCGATTCCTCGGCCCGTCACCCGCCCAATGTCCGCGCATGTCTCCTGGATGCCCGCCATGAAGGGATAGGCAAAGGGCATCAGCCACAGCATGCCGAACCCGAACTGCGCACCCGCTTGGGAATAGGTGGCGATCCCGCTTGGGTCGTCGTCCGACGCTCCCGTGATGAGCCCCGGGCCGAGGACTCTTAAGAAGCCACGCTTGGGTTCGGCTTGTTCTTCGACCATCGGCAATAAGGACGGCTGATGGCTCCGCTTCTCTCCAAAGGGGCGATGCCCGAGGTGCTCAATCAGCTCGAAGAGCTTCTCGCCAGCTTCTGAACTGCCTTGTGCGCCCAAACCCTGACTAAAGTTGGTGCCCCCTGCCGTTGCCCCACGGATACGATGAGGGCCGAACAAAGGAGCACGAATGAAACACTTGCTGACCGCACTCGCCGCCTTGGCGCCCATTGGAGCACTTGCCCAATTTCACTGCTTAGGCATCACCTTCAATGGACTCGTCTACAGCATCGACATGTCGTCTGGTACAGGCGTCCTTGTCGGAAACAGCGGCTTGGCAGGCACCAACTGCATGTGCCGGGAGAACGACAAATGGCTCACCGTTGACAACACGGGGACGCTTTACAAGATTTCCTCCTCCACTGCAAGTCCGACCTTGATCCACCAACTCAACCTGGGAGGGAACACCGACGTTCGCGGAATCTGCACGGACGTCAACCTCGGTCAGTACGTCGTCGTGGACCACGCGGGCAGCGACCAACTTTGGAAGATCGACACTTCCAACGGCGTCGGCACCCTGGTCGGCGATATGGGCAGTACGACCATTCAGGGCTTGGCCGTCGGGTTCAACGGTCGGCTCTATGCCTACGATGTTTCGACCACCAACGCCGGAGGCCTGCGCGAAGTCAATCCGCTGACCGGGGCCACCGCGGACCTTGACCCGACCAGACCGGGCCAACCTGGCATTCAGGACATCTGCCCGAACGCGAGCCTCGGCCTTGCCGGCGCGCGCGACTCGCTCTTCCGACTCTCCGCCGTCAACGGGTTTGAGACCTTGGTCGGCTCGGGCGGCTACAGTGACATTCGCGGCCTTGCCCGGCGACAGAGCACGTTCCAGGTGGACGGCATGAGCGTCAAGCTTGGCCGGCTCGATTCCGGGGGTCTGGCTTCGATCCTCCGGCGTGAGGGCGACACGGCCCTCATCAGCAAGTTCTTCGTCCCCAACCTCCAAGCCGACCCGATCAACGTCGAGGTCACTTACGGCACGGAAGTATCGGCGGCCCAGCTCACGAGCGTCGGCGTCCTTTGGGTCGGGCGCATGAACGCGAGCGGCCAGTTCCTGCTCAATCTCGACTTTCTGAACGTGAACACGGGTCAATTCGATACGATTTCAACCGGCACAGTGGGCACCGCGCTCACCGAGTTGCTCGGTGGACTAACTGGGAACCTGGCCCCTTACTTCAACGCCAACAAGCGCCTGGTCGCGCGGTTCCGTATCAAGCCCAATGGGCCCGTCGTCAACCCGAACTGGGGCGTCATCGTCGAAATGGTGCGCGGCGAGTACACGGCCGACTTCTGACGCCACCCGCGACGCGGTTTCAGTTGGCCCTTCCCGGGCCAACTGGACCGCCAGCCCAGACCGAGTCCGCCGGTATCCTGCTCTGCAGTGCCACGCCCGGTCGAAGCCACCATCGAGGCCCTGTTCCGCGAGGAGGCACGCCCCGTGCTCGCCACGCTCGTCCGCATCCTCGGTGATCTCGACCTTGCCGAAGACGCCCTTCAGGACGCCTTCGCCGCTGCCCTCGCACAATGGCCTCGCGACGGCGTTCCGAAGAATCCGCGCGCTTGGCTCGTCACCACCGCCCGTTACAAGGCTGTAGACCTCATCAGGCGCAAGGTCCGCATGGGGTTCGCTCCCCTTGAAGATTTCGAAGGACATCCCGACCAGGCAGCGCTCACCCCTGACGACGAGACCGTTCAAGACGACACCCTTCGGCTGATCTTCATGTGCTGCCATCCGTCCCTCCCTGAAGAGGGCCAGGTCGCCTTGACGCTCCGCGATGTGTGCGGACTCACGGTTGAGGAAATTGGCAAAGCCTTCCTCACCGCACCGGCGACGATCGCCCAGCGCATCGTGAGGGCCAAAGCGAAAATCCGCGCCGACAACGTCCCCTATGAACTGCCTCCCGAGGAGGATCTGGCGACCCGGCTCGACAGTGTCCTTCGTGTCACTTACCTCGTCTTCAACGAAGGCTACTACGCGTCGACCGGCGAGGCCGCCACGCGCACCCTGCTCTCCGACGAGGCGATGCGCCTCGGCCAGCTCATCGTGGATCTTGTTCCCGACTCAGAGGCTGTCGGGCTGCTCGCGCTGATGCTCCTACACGAGTCGCGACGTCCCGCGCGGACCGACGAGAACGGAGACCTTGTCCTCCTCGAGGATCAAGACCGGTCGCTCTGGGCCACAGACCTTGCACAAGAGGGAGCGCGGTTAGCGTCGATCGCCCTCTCGCGACCAAAACCTGGGATGTACAGCCTCCAAGCCGCTGTCGCTGCCGTCCATTCCCGCGCAGGCAGCGCCGCGGAAACAGACTGGAGCGCAATCGTCGCGCTGTATGACCGGATGATCGAAACCGAAGCCTCGCCGATCGTGGCTTTGAACCGAGCCGTGGCACTCGCCATGAGGGACGGCGAAGAAGAGGCACTCCCCCTGATCGACGACCTCATCGCTTCCGGCGGGTTGCATGACTACGGCATCGCCTACGCCGCCCGCGGTGAGCTCAGGCGCCGACTTGGTCTTCATCGCGAATCGCTGGACGACCTCAAGATTGCGCTCAGCCTGGCCACCCAAGAGCCCGAGCGCAGGCTTCTTGCGCGGCGGTTCGCGGCCTCAGAGACGGCGTTGTCGCAGTAATTCTGCAAAGTCTCTATTTCTTTGTCGATTTTGGTGACCGACCGTTCGACTAGTTGGCGAGACCCGGCCAAGCCGGGACAACATACGAGGACAAGAATGAAATTCCTTTGCTTAGGCTATCTCGACATGCAGGCGTTCGACAGCGCCCCTGAAGCCGTGCGCACCGAGGTCATGACCAAGTGCTTCGCCCAATGCAAACCTTTCCGCGAAACCGGAAAGGTCGTCGAAGAAGAGGCACTCGGCCACACGTCCAGCGCCCGCACGCTCCGACCCCGCAGTGGCAAGACGGTGGTGACCGATGGGCCGTTCATGGAGACCAAGGAGCAGCTCGGCAGCTTCTTCATCGTTGAGGCCGACTCTCTCGATGAGGCGATCGAGGTCGCGTCCCTCCACCCGGGCGCGATCTATGGAGAAGAGTACGGGTTTGGGATCGAGGTGCGGCCGATCCACCAATTCTGACCTGGTGGCCTTTTAGCCGCCAGTAAGGTAGCCGCCGACGTCCCGTCGGCGGTTCCTTCCCCGGTGAGGACAGGGGGCTCGCTCGGACGCCTTCAATCCCCTGCTCCAAGGGGTACGGGAAACCGCACAGCCACCGCAAACAAGAAGCCCCCGGCGTGACGCCGGGGGCTTCCAATTGAAAGAGAGCGGGCGCCCTTACGGCATCTTGCTCTTGGCCGTGGCGAACTCGCTGTAGACAGCGTCCGGGCCGCCGTAGCCGACGAACTCGTGCACCACGCTACCGTCACCCTTCAGGAACTTCACCGTCGGCATCGCGGTGATGCCGTACTTGGCGGCGATGTCCTTTTGGAGGTCGACGTCCACCTTGCACAGGATGAAGTCCTTGGCCACGGTCGTCTTGAACTTGTCGCTCTTAAAGACCTCGTCGTCCATCATGTGGCACGGGCCGCACCAGGACGCCATGAAGTCGACCACCAGCAAACGGTTGCTCGCCTTTGCCGCGCTGAGGGCCTTGTTGAAATCTGTCAGCCAGACACCGGCCACAACCGCGCTCATGTCCACTTCTTTCGCTCCGCTCGGCGCCTTGAATGCGAAGAGGTCGCTATTGGCCTCCATGCTGCACTCGGTCACTTGGAGGACCGAGGTGGCAACTGTGCCGCCCTGACCCGGCGTGTTCAGCTCGCCCTTGCGGATCATGTTGTCCGCTTGGTCGGTGTAAAGCCTCATCGTGACCTCGCCCTTCGGATCCGCCGTCACGTTGACTACGTTCAGGGTCTTGCCGCCGAGCTGCTTCGTGCCTGCGTCCTTGCTGCCGGCAAAGTTGGTGACGCTGCCTGGCTTGAAGAACGTCCGCCACAGCGTGGCGTCGACCGAGCCGAAGATGCCCATCAGCTCAGCGTCGTTCTGCGACTTCTTGTAATACGAGTTGTCCGCCTTGGTGTAGACGGTGACGGTCGTTCCGTCAGCAATCGTGATCTGGTCGGGGGTCTCGAGTCTCGCCTTGTTCGGCTTGGCGAGGGCGACCTTGTATTCCACCGCCTCCTGTCCGCTTCCAATCGGTGTGACGGTATAGCTGGCGCTGAACGATTGGGCGGAGCCCATCGCTTCGGCGAAGGCTTTCAGTTTCGGCGAGGCCTCGCCCATGGTCGCCGCGATCACGCTGATCGCGCCAGCGACAACGGCGCCCGCCAAGAGGACACGTGTTTTCATGATGGCTTCCTGTCTGACTCGTGAGTCTCCGGCTTCATTGTAGCCGAACTCTCCGCAGGTAAAACGGTGAAATGCGGGATTGGGTTCCGGTCGCGGTGATCGCCATCGTCTTCACGGCGTTCTGCACCGCCTTCAACCTCGCCACCCCCTACCGAAAGCCCGGTATCCTGCTCCACCAACGCAACCCCGACCGAACACCGGTTCAGGTTCAAGACGTGGGCGCGCCCGACGAGCGGCAGCACGCCAACTACGTCTCCACTCTCATGCAAACGGGACAACTTCCTGTGTTGCATCCTGGCGATTCAAACTTATACGAATCATACCAATCCCACCAGCCGCCGCTTTACTATTTCTTGGCCGCAGGCTGGTGCAAGGTCACGGGAAGCGACCCGGCCAATCCCGACCAAGGCTTCCCCCTTCGGCTCTTGAGCACGCTTCTCGGGGTCGGCACGTTGGCCGCCATCTTCCTCGGTGCCCGATGGGCCGGCGCCTCTCTGCCCATGGCATGGGCTTCGTGCGCTTTCGTCTTGATGCCAATGTCCGTGGCCCTCCACTCGGCGGTCAGCAACGACCCGCTCCTCTTCCTGCTGTGCGCCTGGACCCTCGCCCTTGCGATGAAGGGGGCGAAGGAAGGGTGGACCTTCAAATCCGCGCTTATTGTCGGGGTTCTGACCGGCCTCGCCTTGCTCACCAAGACGACAGCGTTGGCTCTGGTGCCCGTCGTCGTGGTCGACTACTGGGCGACCCGGCCCAAGGAAGGAGCGACTAAGTCCCTCATGGCTCTCTTTGGCGGGATGTTGGTGGTGGTTCCCATTTGGCTCCGCAACATGAGCCTCTACGGTGACCCTTTCGCCATGAAGGCGTTCAACGCCGCTTTCACCGGGAGCCCTCAGGCGTCGCTCTTCATCGAGCAGTTGGGTGCCTTTCCTTATTGGAGCCAGATGGTGCTCTGGTGGACGGCGCGCAGCTTCATCGGAGTCTTCGGCTATATGGACGTGTTCATGTTTGAAGGAATGGGGATGGACCGCTCGAACGCGCTGTACGTCGCGCTCTGGGTCGTCCTCGCCATCCCCCTTGCCGTCGGCGCAGTGGCTGCGATGAGGGCCAAGGAAACGAAAGTCGCGGTCGTCACGAACGCCTTGTTCCTCTTGATCGTCACACTGTTGTTCGTCAGGTTCAACATGCAGTACTTCCAGGGTCAGGCCCGTTACCTCTACCCTGCCCTCGCGCCCCTCGCTTGGTGCTTCGGGCTTGGGATGGTCAAGCTGTCCAAGACCCGCGCCACCGTCAGTTGGATCGTCGCCGTAGCATTCCTCGTTCTCCTCGACGTTGCTGCCTATACAGAACTGTTGAGTGGTTTCGCCCGCCGCGCGACCGGCTAGGAAGCAACGGTTTTGAGCGGTCTTGTGTTGAAGGAATTGTTCGGCTGATGACGACTTTGCTTTTGACTCTGGCCTTGCTGCGCGGTCAAGACTTTGCGACCGACCCTCGCCTTGATGCCAAGGTCACGATGCGGTTGGACGCGGCACCCCTGACAAGGCTCTTGCCTTCGATGGCAAAACAGCAGCAGCTTGATCTCAAAGCCGATCCCAACACCTGGAACCAGGTGGTTCTTGTATCGTGCAAGGATCGAGCCCTCCGCGAAGTCATGAATCGGCTCGCGGAGGTCACCGATTGCGAGTGGAAAGCCTCCGGGAACGGTTATTTGCTCACGCCATCTATCGAGCTCCGCAAAGCAAGAGAAGGGGAAGCTCTCGCCGAGCGATTGAAGCAGATCGAAGAGGTCTACCGCCAATTCCGCGAGCTGGTCGCGGCCCCGTACACGAAGCAGTCTGTCGTCAACGCCTTGAAGGAGCAAGATCGCAAAAGCAGCTCTCAAGAGCGCGATCCCCTCCAGCCCATCGACACGAGAGTCGGGCCCCAATATGAGAGCAACGGCCTCCTAGCTGAGGGGCGTCTCCTGGCTCGGGTCATGCTCGCCATCCCGCCCGAGGAGATTGCGAAGCTGCCTCCAAGGGGCCGCATCGTCTACTCCAACCAGCCGACAAAGAGGCAGCGCAGCCTCAACGTCGACCTCGACATGCTCGAGAAGGGTCTTGCCAAGGATCAAGAGGTGGTCAACGCGGCGCGAGTGCAACTGAAAAAGGAGGAGAAGTCCGAGGATCAGGACATCGACGAAAAGGCCGAACCGATCGATTGGAAGGGCGCAAAGATCAACGTCGTGATCAGCGAGACGGAGTTCTATGGGATCCGCGCGGCCAGTTGCGCCCTTCAGATCGTCGTTCCCCACAAGTACTCGCAAGTCCAAGCAACGTCGGGGCTTTATGTCACGAAGAGCCCGTTGTACAGTCTGATGGGACAAGCGCGGTCGCAAAGAGAGCCCTCGATCAACCTGAAGCCGGAATCACGCGAACAGCTGAAATTCCTTCTTCAGCTGTACGAATCGGACACTCAACCCAAGCAACCCCCCTTCCTCCAGCACCCCGACACCACCGAACCGTTGTCCCTGTACGTGAACGATCTCTTCTTAGCCCTCGCAGCGGCAGGCCAGAAGGACTTGGTGGCGGAACTTCCGGACGAGGCGATCATTTGCGCCTTCCTCGATTCACCAGAGCCGCATGAGCTGGAGCCTTACCGATCGCGAATGGAGAGTCTGATGGTTGATCCCGTCGCCAACGATTCGGGCTGGCTCCTTTACCGACCCAAGATGGCTCACTTCGCCCGTCAGGACCAGGTTGACCGATCAGCTTTGGCGTGGTTTGTCGGCCCTGGCCAGCAGGAAATTCCGAACTTTCCCAATGCCTGCAAATACTCGTTCGAGCGCAAGTCTCGTGCAGGAACTGATATGGTCGAGATGGTTCTCTTGCTGACGAATGACGACTCCATTGCACCCCCCGAGCCAGCGCGTGCGGCCGTGATGGAATTCATTGGGAGTCTCGATCCGACTTCTCGAGGAGCCCTGTTCGGGGGCCGGCAATTGACTTATGGGCGGCTCCCAGCGAATCAGAAGGCACTGGTTGACGCGTTCGTCTTCGGCGCGTATGGGCCCCAGCTCCTGGCGGAGGATTCCAATGAGTCGCTCGATGACCGTGAAGAGGCTTCTGAACCGACAGAAGTCTGCGCGAACGGTGTTCCCTTTGAAGCGCCGATCGAGGTCAAGCAGCAACTCGATCCGCTGCTCTTCAGCAAGTCAGAGGAAAGCGGGTGGCGCGCTATGGAGCCAGACGAATTGGCTTGGATTGTAGCGACCAACCGGGAGCCTAAGAAGTTTCCAGAACACGAACCTCAAGCCATGCCGAAGGTGCTACGGGTCGGTTGGCGCAGGACCTACGCCTTCCGACTTTGGGTGAAAAAAGGGACGTACTTTGGATTTGACACGAGCGAAGATAGCCGCGAACCGGCGCCCCGCGAATACTCATTCGATTCCCTGCCACCCGAAGCGCGCGAACCGGTCGATAAGCGCGTCCAGGAATTACTGAGCGGCAGCTGGCCGCCGAAATGAGCCTCGTGTAACCAGTATGAGCATGCCTTCGTCCAATCCCATGCGGTGGTGTCCAGCCTGATCGACCACTCCCACGTGGCGGCCTTCGACGACGAGAGCCTTCTTGTCGACCGTGCGGCGCGGGGAGACGAGGGAGCGTTCCGCGCCCTCTACAACCGGTACTACAACCGGGTGTACTCGATCGCCAAGGGCATCTTGCTTCAGGGCGAGGAAGCCGAAGACGCCGTCCAGGAGATCTTCACACTCGCTTACCGGAACCTGGGGCGATTCGACCGCCGGTCGCGGTTCAGCACCTGGCTCTTCCGCATCGCAGTCAACCGCAGCATCCAGCAGTCGCGGTCGCTCAAGTTCAAAAGGGGCACTGTTCCCCTTGGCGATGAGGCCGAGACCATCGCCGATCGGACAGACGCCAGCCCTGCGGAGGATCCGAAGGTCGCGTCAGCCATGGAGCGACTGCAACCAGGCGACAGGGCTGTCCTGACTCTGTTCTATTGGGACGAGCTCAGCTTGAACGAGGTGGCCGAAAGCATCGGTTGCTCGCCCAACGCCGCCAAGACCAGGCTCTTCAGAGCCCGCGAGCGCTTCAAACAGTTCTTTGAGCAGGAGGCCGGCGAGTGACAAAACTCCCTCCCGAGATCGACCGTCTCATCTGGGCGCTGGCGGAGACCAACGATTCGCGGGCCATCGAGGAGTTTGGCGAGCGCTACCCGGCTTATCGGGAGGCCCTGGTCGAACGGATCAAACTCGTGCGTCGGCTCCGTGCCGCCAAACCAACACGGGAAGTGCCAGGTTGGAACTACCATCCTGCACCCAGCCAGCCGCGGTACAGCCGAGGGCTAGGGCTGGTCCTTGCCGGAGCGGCGCTGGCATCGCTGGCTTTCGCGACGGTCACGACTTTGGACCGCTTCGTCTTCCACAAGCAGCAACCAACTGAGTCAACCAAGACGGGCGGACCGCCTCCTATCCAACCGTATGACGGTCCGTCCCATCCGGTCAAGCCGTCGACAGAGGTGATCGAGCCTAGCGTCGCCCCCAAGGGCGGCACGGGACAAGTGGGCCAGGCAGGGGAAACAAAGGCGGATCCGTTCTCAAAACTGGTCACTGTCGACCATGAGCACATCAAGCTGTCGCAGCTGATCAAGGAGATTGCGCTGCAGGCTGGCCTGAAGCTCGAGGTCGCACCGGGACTCACTGACGACGTGGTGGCCGCCAAGTACATCGGCGTGCCGGCTATCGAAGCGCTACAAGACCTTGGCCAGAATTTCGGTTTCAGCGTACACATCGAGCACGACGACGGTGCCCTCTTGATTCCGGCGATCGACCCTTCCAAGCCACCGGTCACAGTGCCCAACGGATCCTTCAGCGAGCCAGCAGAGGCGCCGAAGACTGGAACAGAGCCGGTAAATGCACCGAAAGTCTCGAAACAGTAGGCCCCTCGAGTTCATTTTCGAACCAAATTAGGGTTCACTTAAATCCTCTCTTTAAGGATTTCAAAATGAAAAACCGAGCATTCACCCTGATTGAATTGCTCGTCGTGATCGCAATCATTGCGATCCTGGCGGCAATTCTGTTCCCGGTGTTCGCGAAGGCCAAGGAGGCAGCTAAGTTGAGTTCGTGCCTGGCACAAATGAAGCAGCTGTGCTTGTCCCTCGAGATTTACAACACCGACAGTGACGACAACTTGAACCCGGCGAGCATGCGGACCATGAACCCGAACGACACGCCGACGATTTGGACCGAGCGTCTCCAGCCGTACGTGAAGAACGAAAACGTCTTCATCGCGACGGGCAGCGATGCCGGGTACGCGACTGACTGGGGCACCCGTCGAGTGCAGTCAGTCGGTTATTCGGACGCGACGGGGTTCGACCCGCTGAACGGTGCGACTGATGGAAACGCCGTTCCCGGCACCGAAGGGTTCTTGACTGTCGTTAACGCAACGGCGATTCCCGAGCCCACAAAAGTCGGCTTGTTCGCGGTAACGCCGAATGGCCCGAAAGGCGACACCACGAGCAAGCACCGCGGATACGTCTTCAACCCGTACAACGGCAAGAACGACCCGGGCGGCGTTTATTCGAAGGGCTTGCCTAAGATCAGCGACAAGAACCTCGTCGTCGACGCAACGGACAAGAACTACCCGAACAGCCCGAATCTGAGCCCTGGCGAACTCAAGCCGATTTGGGCCCGCTACGGCCCAGACGGAAACGGCGGGGGCCGATGCCCGGTCATTTTCGGCGACACCCACGCACGCGTGATGTCTGCAAACGGCATGAACAGCTTCGGCAACGTCATCTGGCGCTTCCGATAGAAAAAACCTGTTCCGACACTTGTCGGCCCGAATCCACGTCGCTATACTGAGACAAAGGATTCGGGCCGATGTCACATTTTGAACGGAGCTCCAACCTAAGGGAAGAGTTTGGCCAGAGGGCGTTCATGGCCATCGTCCCTGGCATTATTCTTCTCTGCGTCGGCGGCTTGATGATCAGCTACCGTAGCGCGTTCATCGCCCTCGGCATCATTCTCGCCGTGATCGGGCTCGGTTGCCTCGTCTACGGGGTGATCCAGTTCTCGCAGTTGAGAAAGGTGCCGAGCTTCCCGGTCAAATGCCCGTTCTGCCAGCACAAGAACGACTTCACGGAGCCCGCAGAGTCCGACGTGCGGTGCGAGGGTTGCCAACGCATGATCCCGATCGAAGGCGGCCGCATCCTTCAGGTGTGGCAAGTGCGCTGCGGGTATTGCAACCATCTGAACTACTACAGCGAAAAGAGCACCGGTCTCATCTGCGAAAGCTGCAACCGCATCGTTCCGATCGCTCACGACGGTGGCCCCGAGGCCAAGGCGACGTTCGAGCACTACACGGTGCACGACGACGACCGCCCCTATGACCTCGTGCTCTTCAACATGGGGCACGAGCACAACGAGGAACTGGTCTCGACGCTCCAGCACATGCTCGCGTTGAACCGTAACCAGGTCAAGGACATGGTGATGCAGTTGCCGCTCACGCTTCTGACCGGCATCCCCCGTAAGAAAGCGGAGATGTTGAAGGCTCAAATCGACATGCACGGCGGGAGCGCCGACTTCAAAGTCTCACAGTAGAGCCGTCCCGAATTAGGCTCAAGCTCGTGGTATCCTCCACGCGAAGTGCCCGGTGTGCGCTTCGTGCTGGATTTGTTTGTCAGTGCGAGGTCGACCGGGCAGAAACGTTTGGAGAAGTCCCCGCTCAGGATGGCAAATATGCGACTCACCAACTCCTCGCTTTATAACAAGCTTGGTGCCCTGTTCCTAGCCATTGCGTTCCTCGTCATGCCGAGCCTCGCGCTCGCCAGCGAAGAGAACGTCGTGCTCAGCTTCGGGCAGCAGGACATGCTTTACCTCGTCGTTTCGGGCGTGATCGGCATCCTCGCCATCATCGTGGCCCTCGCGATCCGGTCCAAGGTTCTTGCCCAGTCGCCTGGCGACGACCGCATGAAAGAGGTCGGTAAGGCCATCAATGATGGCGCCATGGCCTATCTGGCCAAGCAGCGCAACACGATCTCCGTGTTCGTCGTGCTTCTCGGCATTGGCCTTGGCGCACTCTTTACGTCGCGCTACGACGTCAAGACCGGCGTTGCTATGGCCTTGGCCTTCGTCGGCGGCGTCGCTGCCTCCTACATCGCAGGCTACATGGGAATGACAATGGCCGTGGCAGCGAACATGCGCACGGCCGCCGCTGCCCTGACCAAGTTCAGCAAGTCCCTTGAGACCGCCTTCCGCGCCGGCGCTGTCGCTGGCCTCTTCACGGTCGGCATGGGCCTCATCGGCGCCACCGTCATCTTCTTCGTCGGTGGTCCGAGCGCGATGCGGCTCCTGATCGGATTTGGATTCGGCGGTTCGCTCGCCGCCCTCTTCATGAGGGTCGGCGGTGGCATCTTCACCAAAGCGGCCGACGTCGGAGCCGACCTGGTCGGCAAGGTCGAAGCCGGAATTCCGGAAGACGATCCCCGCAACCCGGCTGTCATCGCTGACAACGTCGGAGACAACGTCGGCGACTGCGCCGGCATGGCCGCCGACGTTTTTGAGTCTTACGAGGTCACCCTGGTCGCCGCCATCGTCTTGGGCGCCGCGACAGCTTCCTTGTTCGATCAATCGACCTGGATGAAGCTGATCCTCTTCGCCCTTATGGCGCGCGGCGTCGGCATCATCGCCTCGGTCTTCGGTGTCTTCATGGTCAAGGGCAGCGACAACGTGGACGACGATGCCCTCAAGCCCATTTCCCGAGGCTTCCTCGGCTCGGCCTCCATCGCTACGGTCCTGACCCTTGTCCTGGCCTACGTGATGATGGGCGGTACGGGTGCCAAGATCTCCTCGACCCAGTTCACGACTCCCGAACAAATCCAATTTGACCATACCAAGAAGATCCTCGACGTGCGCGACAAACTCGCGGCACGGCTGAAAGAGGAGACTTATCAGGTCAAGGCCGACGAGATCATTCGCGAGCCCGAAATCAAGGAGATGTTCCCGGTCGAGGCAGAGGCACAGAACGCCATCCAAATGGCTCTCTCGACCCGAGCTGACCAGTTGAAGAAGCCTGAGCCGCTCTCCGGCTACACCAAAGTCGACTGGGCGGACAAGAACAATCCAGTCGTTAACTACGCCTCGCAATACACGCCCATCGACGAGATGCTCAAGCAGGGCCAAAACCCGTCGACACCGCCGAAACCCACGATCTCGACCCTGGGCGAGAGGTTCGCTTCCGGCGACTATCGCATCTTCAAAGTTGAGCTGACTTCGACTCCGTTTACCCAGCCTGGCCAGCCGAAACCGGCGCCGACGGTGAACACGGTCTTCTTTGGCCCGATCACAAAGGTCGACCTGGACAAGGTCGTTTCGGAGGCCACGAAACGAGGCCAAGGACAGAAGATTGAGGTCAAGGGTGACGGCTACCCCGTCTCGTTCTACGCGAACCGCGATGGCAAGGTCGTGGCCGGTGTCAGCGATCCGAGCAACGAGGTCAAGCTCGACCGCGTCGGCAACGCCATCCAGCTCTCGTACTATAAGGAGCCGGTCGACAAGGTCAAGAAGATGGTGGAGGAGCAGGCTGCCAATCCCAGCCAGATGCCTCCGCCCATGGAGCAGATCTCCAATGTATCTGTGAAGTTCAAGCCAGTCGAGTGGTGGCGGTTCTTCCTCTGCATCTTCTTCGGCATCGTCATGGCCTCCATGTTCGAGCGCCTCACCGACTACTACGTGAGCACGCACAAGAAGCCGGTCAAGGAAGTCGCCGACGTGGCGACCGCAGGCCCGGCACCGATGATCATCCAAGGCTTCGCCCTTGGCCTTGAGTCGTCGTTCTTCAGTGTCGCCGCGATCGTCGTCTGTCTCATCATGCCGTTGCTCATCTTCAACCCGATGGACTACGGCAACTACATCTTGTCGTTCTACGGCATCGCCCTCGTCGGCCTCGGCTTGCTGACGACCACCGGCTACATCCTCGCGATGGACACCTTTGGTCCGATCAGCGACAACGCGCAGGGCGTCTTTGAGATGTCCGGCGCAGGCCACGACGACCCTGTCGCAAGCAAGGGCATCCAGCGCCTCGACGCTGCCGGTAACACGACCAAGGCCCTCACCAAGGGCTTTGCCATCGCGACCGCCGTCGTCGCAGCGACTGCCCTATTCCACTCCTATGTGGAGCAGACGATGCTGGAAGGCATTGGCATGCGCATCGACGTTCCCGAAATCTTCCTCGGGTTCTTGATCGGTGGCGCCGCTCCGTTCCTCTTCTCCGCCTTCTCGATCAACGCTGTGGGCCGCGCGGCCTTCCAGTTGATCAACGAGGTGCGCGCCCAGTTCAAGGCTGATCCTGGCATCATGAAGGGCACGAGCAAGCCTGACTACGGCCGCTGCGTGGCGATCGTTACCGCGGCCGCCCAGCGCGAGCTGATGGGCCCGGGCATCCTCGCGATCGCCCTGCCGATCGTCGTCGCGTTCGGCTTCAGCATCGGCAAGGCTCCGACGGAGATCGGCGGACACATGTACAACCTGACCGGCGCCCAGGCGCTCGGCGGCTTCCTCGCCGGTTGTATCCTGTCCGGCCAGCTCATGGCCGTCCTGCTCGCCAACTCCGGCGGCATCTGGGACAACGCCAAGAAGCTGATCGAGGACGGCCTGCACGGTGGTAAAGGGACGGAAGCCCACAAGGCCGGTGTCGTCTGCGACACCGTCGGCGATCCGTTCAAGGACACCGCCGGCCCCGCGCTGAACCCGCTCATCAAGGTCATGAACTTGATCGCGTTGCTGCTCGCACCGTACATCATCATGCCGCTGAGCACGCCGATCTTGGTGGCGATCACGGTCGTCGGCCTCGCCGCCCTGGCCTTCTCGATCGCGTTCTCGAAGCGCGCTTCGATCGGATCAGAGATGGCATCGGCGAACGCGAGCGCAGCGGCTCCCGCCGTGGAGTCGAAGAAAGCGGCCAAGGCACCGGAAGCCCCGGCGCCAGAGCCAGAACCCGAGAAGGAAGAGTCGTAAGGCTCGCCTTCCTCAGAACGAGGAGCCCGTCCCGGAGTCCGGGGCGGGCTCTTTCATTTTTGGGGACGCGGGCTTTAGCCCGTTCTTGGAAGGTCGGGATCAGTGGCCCGGCTTGGTAGCGGGCAATGCCAGCGCCCACTCGATACAAACAAACTGCGCTGCAAGCCGGGTGGAGATCCTGTCCCCTGCATAAGGCGATCGAAATGATCCTCAAGCCCCGGCTTGCAGCGAATTTGCGGCGGGCAGGACGGTGCGAAAGGCGATTGCCAAGCCGGACCACGGCTCCCTAAGGGAGATCCCTCCGCTTCCGTCGCGCCGGAAGCGCTCTGGTCGGTCGGGATGACAGGTGGGCGGAAGGGGCAAGTCCGGCAACAAAAGAGCGGCCCGAGCGAAACCGCCCGGGCCGCCTTGTCAGTGAACCTAGTTGCGAATCGTAGCGATCAGGCGACCGCGACGGACGACTTCCGTGAACGGAGTGCCCGGCTCACCGCGCCGGCCGACCGGCGAGAACACACGGATGGCGGACTTCACTGTTCCGTCGCCACCGATGTAGTTGGCCATTCCCGTCGTGATGCTGCCGTCGAAGTCAACGATAGAGCCGTCCCTCGGCAACGAAGCCGACTTGACCACGTCCCACTTGACGGTCGAGTAGTTCCAGAGGAACACCTGAGCGGTCAAAGCGGGACCGGCGGTGCCGGTGATGCGGAAGCTAGCCGTCAAGCCAGCGACCGAGCCGGAAGGAGCCGTCACCTTGTAGTTGACCTGCGTGATCGAAGACTCGCCAATGGCCTGCACCTTAGCGCTCCTGACTTGCCACCCCGCGCCAGAGCCGGACTGGACGTTGGCCAGCGTGCCGCTCAGGTACGTACCCTGGAGCGTCGTGACGAAGTTGGCCGGATAGACGGTCGGTGTGGTGCGCGAAGCAAAAGCGGCAACGGCGGCGCGATAGAGGTTCACGCGGCCATGGCCGAACACGTTGGGGTCACCAATGATGTCGCACGTGTTGTAGACGATCTGCTGGACCTCGTTCGGCTTCAAAGCCGGGTTGATCGACCAGACCATCGCGCAAACACCGTTGGCGATGGGAGTGGCCATGCTCGTTCCGCTCAGAACGACGTAGCCGCCGCCCAGACCCGTCGACAGAATGTTGTTGCCCGGTGCGAACAGGGCGACTCCCCGGCCGAACGCAGAGAAACCTGCGCGGCCGTCGTTCTCGTCCGATGCGCCAACAACGATCGTATCCTTGTAGCTGAAACCAGAGAGGTTGCGGGCATCGTTTCCGGCCGCATAGAGGAAGAGTGCCCCTCTCGTCTTGCAGTAGGCACCGGTGGTGTTCACAGCGGGGTCGTCAACGCCGGAGTAACTCGCGCTGATCACCTTGGAGCCGTGGTCGGCTGCCCAACGTGCGCCGGCGAAAATGTCGTCGCCGGAAGCGCTGCCACTAGGATCGTTGGATGTCCTGACCGGCCGTAGGCGGAAGTTCCAGCCTTCTCCAACGACGCCAAGGCTGTTGTTGCCTTGGGCACAGATGTCGCCGGCAACGTGGGTACCGTGCCCGTTGATGTCTTGAACGTTGCCACCGGAGGCCTCGTCCTTGCGGTCCACGGAGTTGTAGCCCGGAACAAGCAGGTTCCTCAAATCCTCATGGGTCTTGTCAACGCCCGTGTCGACCATGGTGACAGTGACGTTGTTCGTTCCCGTCCAGAGGAACCAAGCCTCCTCCGAGTGCATCACGCGATGGTGCCATTGCTGGGAAAACTTGGGATCGTTCGGACTGCGCTTCTGAGCGACCGGATAGCGCTTCCAGTTGGGAACGGCATATTCATAGTCCCCTGTGCTCATCAACTGCCGGGAGAAAGCGTTCTCGTCGGAACCACCGGGAACCCGGACGATGAGCCAGTCCACCTCGGGATAGCGGTTCGTTGTGTACGCGCGAAGGCGCTCGACAGCCCGCTGATGCACAACGGCGATCTCAGCATTGCTCAGGCCGCGTGCCTTGAGGGCCACTGCCTGTTCGGGCCGGACGATCATCGTGCCCGTGAACTCGAGCACGCCTCGTTGTTGGACGAATGGCCCGTTGACACCTCCAGCTCCTCCGGCCATCGCCACAGGAGCCAGGGCTAACGCCAGCAGACCCATAGAGAGGGATTTGTTAAACATAGGGATTTTAAGTATACGCGCTTCTAGGTTTTTGCGATACTGGAGTTACGACACATTACGATCATCTTTAGTTCGATGCACGGGCCAGTGGACTCTCGCACCAGCCTCGGCTAAACTGTGGGAATGGCAGACATTGAGGACGTGCGTGCGACCAAGCAGGTGCGGAGCGAGTTCGGGAGGAAGATGATCGACGTGACCCAGGCCGATGTCAGGGTCATGCACGGAGTGGCCTACATTCGGGGCGTGGTCAAGCCGATCGTTGGCGGCCCCAGCGACCTGAAGCAGGCGATGCACACCGTCGCCCACGGGCTCGTCCAGAAGCGCATCATCCGCGAAATGATCATCGACTGCTCGTACCGCATTTGACCTCCTTCAAGACTGTCACACCGGAGGAAGCGGTCAGCCTCGTCAAAAGCGGGGACCGTGTCTACGTCGGCTCCAACTGCGCACAGCCGAGCACTCTTTGTTCTGCCCTCACGCGACGTCACGGCGAACTGCGCAACATCGAGGTCGTCCACCTCTTGACCTTTGGCGAGGCTCCCTACTGCGCCACCGGGATGGAGGACAGCTTTCGCCACTCCGCCTTCTTTATCGCTGCCAACACCCGCCAAGCCGTCGCCGAAGGCCGGGCGGACTACATCCCCGTCTTCCTGAGCGAGATCCCCTTCCTGTTCTCGAGCGGCCAACTCCCTATCGATGTCGCCATGGTCGCGGTCGCCCCGCCCGACGAACACGGCTACTGCAGCCTCGGAATCAGCGTCGACATCGGAATGTCTGCCTGCCGGAGCGCCCGGGTCGTCATCGCCGAGATCCAGCCGAGGATGCCACGCACCCACGGCGACAGCGCGCTGCACGTCAGCGAGATCGCGGCTTTCTGCACCTCCAAGCAACCGCTGGTCCAGCACGCGTCCGAGCCGCCAGACGCTGTGAGCCGCGCCATCGCCGCGAACATCGCCCCTCTCGTGCGGGATGGGGCTTGCCTTCAGACAGGTTTCGGCAAGCTTCCGGGTGCCGTGCTTGAGGCCCTGCACGACAAGAACGACTTAGGCGTCCATACCGAGATGTTCTCGGACGAACTGGTCGCATTGGTCGCCAACGGCAACATCAACGGCCGGCGCAAGACTCTTCACCGGGGCAAGGTCGTGACCACCTTTGCCATCGGGACGGACAAGCTTTACGAAGAAGTCCACGACAATCCGTTCTACGAGTTCCGCCCCACCGAGCAAGTGAACGACCCCTGGATCATCGCCCAGAACGAAGACATGGTCGCGATCAACAGCGCCATCGAGGTCGATTTGACGGGCCAAGTCGTCGCCGATTCGATCGGGCCTCGGTTCTACAGCGGCATCGGCGGCCAAGTGGACTTCATCCGAGGGGCCGGCCGTTCGAAGCGGGGCCGCCCCATCATTGCGCTCCCCTCCACGGCCCTGGGCGGCAAAGCAAGCCGGATCACCGCCTGCCTGAAACCCCATTCCGGCGTCGTGACCACTCGGGGCGACGTCCATTACATCGTCACAGAGTACGGGGTCGCTTACCTTCGCGGCCGATCGATCCGAGAGCGGGCAGAGGCACTCATTGAAATCGCGCACCCCTCTTTCCGCGACGAGCTTCGGGAGACGGCCCGCGAGTTGGGCTACTGCGGCACACGGCCAAAGCGGGTCTTCGAAGGGTTCGACGAGCTCCCTGGGGCGAGTTTGCGGCGAAGGTTTGTCCGCAAACACGACGGCGATTCCATGGCAACCTTGGAGATCGACCCGGCCGAAAACAGCGCGTTACTGACGCTCCAAACCGACGAGCCCCATGGCGACAAAGACTGGGCAGCCTGGGTGGGATTGGCGGAGGAACTGCGGCTATGGCGACTTGGCATCCTGGTGACCAAGGGAGACCGGACGTCTCTGCGTGAAATCCAAGCCCTCGGCATTCCGTGGGAGGAACGTCCGGTGAAGTCCGGAGTCGTGATTACCCTTCGGCTCCGCGAATGGGATAGCCGCCACCAGCAATAGAGCCCGTCGTCAGCCGACGCCGATCGCCCGGCCGACGTCGCCCACGAGATAGAAGCTCCCAGTGACCAAGACCACATCGGCCCCCGAGGCAAGGACAGCTTCTAGCCCTGCTTCAAGGTTGTGATGCGCTGTTGAGGTCTTGAACAACCAACCTGCTTCGCTGTCGAGTTCGTCGGGCTTGCGGGCTCGGTGGAACTCGATCGGCACAAAATGGACTTCGTCGACGACAGTTGCGAGGGGCTCGTAGAAGCGTGTCGCGCTATGGCCAGCCAACATCCCCGTCAGGAGGACGATGCGGCCGGGCGGCTCGGGCAGCCCTCTCAACGAAGCGAGCAACGTGTGGGCCGCATCGCAATTGTGCGCCCCGTCCAGCAAGAATCTCTTGCCGCCGTATTGCGCCCACTGCATGCGCCCTGGCAGGGCCGTGCGGGCCACCGCAAGCGCGACCTTCCGCGGATCCTTGATCGCTCCCGCCGCTTCACAGGCCATGATGGCGACGGCCATGTTGTGTGGCTGCGCTGCACCAATCAAACCTGGGATCAGGCGCTCGTAGCTCCCGCCAGGAGTCTCGACCCGGTAGCCGTCCAGCGTCCTGGCGAGCAGATAGTCCTTGCCATAGCGAAAAATCGGAGCCTGCTGGATCTTGGCGATGGTCTCGACAGCGAGCAACGGCTCTTCCTCAAGGTCGCCCACCACCACCGGCTTCCCTTCCTTGACAATGCCAGCCTTCTCGATGGCGATGCTCCCGAGGCTGTTCCCCAGGTGCTCGGTGTGGTCCAGAGCGATGCTCACGATGGCGCTGCTTGCGGGGACGACAACGTTGGTCGCGTCCAATCGCCCTCCCATTCCGACCTCGAGGGCCACAAAGTCTGACTTGTTCTCAGCCCAACACAAGAACCCCATGGCGGTTTTGAACTCAAACTCTGTCGGCCCTCCGAGTTCGGTTCCTTCCATCGACTGGGCCACGGGCCACAGTTGCTCGACCAGGGCCGCAAAAGCCTCCGGGCTGACGAGTTGCTGGGCGCGGTTTGCCGATGTGCCGAACTGCACCCGCTCGCGGACGTTGTAGACAAACGGGCTATACGTCGCCCCGGTCCGCCAACCTTGTTCCAGCAAGATGCTCTGGGCAAAGGCGGTCACGCTTCCCTTTCCATTTGTCCCGGCGACGTGGACGAACTGCGGTCCCCCAGGAGATCCGAGTTTGTTCTCCAGGCCGGCCCTCCTCAGGAACTCCTGCATCCGGTCCAAGCCCAGCCTCCAACCACGGCTTTCGAGGCTCGAAACGAGGCGTAGGGCTTCGGAGAACTCCAGCGGCATGGGAGGCCGTCAGCGTACCTGGCGCCGCGTCCGCTGACCAGCGGGTCGGCTCAGACAAAAAAAATGGCCCCGGCGCTGACTCCAAGGCCTGAACCATTGTATTCCTCGAGCTTGTAAGCTTTAAGATCCTGTCACCAAGCACCTAGCCAGGAGATTCGAACCGGGCGCCACGGAATCCAGGATCTTCATTATCATACACCATCATAGAAACCAGAGTTGATGAAATTAGTACTTTTTCATTAGAAAATGAAAATGTATGAATTGAAATGAACGCTCTCCTGGAAGACGATTCCTTTCTGCTAATTACTAATCGTTTCTGTAAAATATCTATCTGTTAAGACGCAAGATTCCGTTACGCACAATAAAGCATTGTGCGCCGTACAACGTGTGGAAGGGCCTGCCATGCCCAGGTTTGACCATGGGACGCGCCATGAGGCTACGCCGCGTGATCGTGCCGATCGCGATCCTGCGATGAGCCCCAATGGGGCAACAACGCAAGGGCCCGCTTTCAGACCCGGGTCAACAGCCGCCGAACGATCCTAAGCTCGTTCGGTGTCGGTGCCGCTACGGCACGCGGCGGGGGTCGGAACCCCCGTGCCTTCCTTCGCTTGTGCGAATGGGAGAGAGACCGTGGCCAGTGGTATGGCGATCACGGTCACGACGAGACGCTTTTGGAGCGTGTACGCGTGCCTAGTCATAAGATGTTTGCACCTAGAGGACTCCATTATGGTCCAGGTACTGGCAAACGGACTTAAAAACTGCCTGGCAACCTTGCTAGACGCCTGCGGTCTGGGGAACGAGCCCGCTCGCAGCGATGCGCTTGACGGCCTCGGCGAAGCGCTCGCCGTCCTTGTCGCCCATGAGGGTCAAGGACATCCTGACAAAGCCCTCGCCCTCGCTTCCATAACCATTGCCGGGGATGACCAAAACATGGGCTTTCTCCAGCAAGGCGGCGGCGAACTCCGCGCTCGACATTCCCTGTACCGGCACTCGGGCCCAAATGTAGAAGGCTGCCTTAGGCTTTGTCACATTCCAGCCGATCGAGCGGAGACCGTCGACCAGGTTGTCGCGGCGCCGTTCGTAAAGAGCGATCGTGTCCGCGTTGCTCACATGGTCGAGCGCGTGCGCTCCCGCCTCGCTCACAGCCGGAAACGCCTTGGAGTCGATGTTGCTCTTCAGGCGCTGGAGCGTCGCGACTGCGTCCGCGTTCCCGCACGCGAATCCGAGACGCCAGCCCGTCATGTTGTACATCTTGCTCAGCGAGTGGAACTCGATGGCGACGTCTTGCCCGCCGGGCACCTGAAGGATGGTCGGGTTCTTGAACCCGTCGTAGCAGACCGTGCCGTAGGCCATGTCGTTCACGGCAAGGATGTCGTAGGTTCGACAGAACTCGACAAGCTCTCGATAGAACTCCGGCGTTGCGGTGGCGCCAGTCGGATTGTTGGGATAACAAACGTAGAACAACTTCGCAGCTCTGGCCGTGTCCGTGGGGATGTCGCGGAGTTCAGGCAAGAAACCGTTGCCTTCGTGAAGGGGCACCTCGAACACGTCGGCTCCCGCCATCAACGCGTTCACCTTGTAGACCGTGTACGCGGGGTTAGGAACGATGCACGTGTCGCCAGGGTCAAGATAAGCCCAGGCAAGGTGAGCCAGTCCCTCCTTGCTTCCGATCACCTGTGTGAATGCTGCATTCGCATCAAGCTCGACGCCAAACTCCCGCTTGTAAAACCTGGCGGCGGCCTCGATGAAGCTCGTCCAGCCGCGCGGAGTCTCATCGTACCGATGGGTAACGGGATTGCGGGCCGACTGAGCCAGCGCCTCAATCACGGGGATCGGAGTGGGAAGGTCGGGGTCTCCGATTCCAAGATCGATCACGTCCGCGCCCTTCTCGATGGCCTCGCGCTTGATCCTTGCCATTTCGGCAAAGAGGTACGGCGGGATCTTTTCGAGTCGCTTGCTCGGTTGCGGCATTTCGAGATTGTACTGCGGCGAAGACCGTCGAGTTCGGGCCGACACGAGCGTGGTACGCTCCTCTCGTCGCCTTGATGCCAGGCCGCTCTATCCGCTTTCTTTGGTGCACTCTCGCCATATTCTTTGGAGTGCTGAGTGCGGCCCGTACCTGCCCGGTGTCGCCTGCTTCGCAGAGCTGCCCGGTCCGCTCGACCGCGAAGAAGATGGTTCACTGCAACTGCGCCGAGAAGACGCGGTCTTCGCAGGAGGTCGCGACCTCCGTTCCTGCCCTGACATGGCAGTCCGAGGAGCCTTTGGCCTTTCCCGCATTGGAGTTCGACACCGACCTGCCGGCGCGTGGCGCCCCTCGACCGTGCCTGATTACATTCGAGGTTCCGACCCCTCCGCCTCTGGTTTGAACTGCTCCCGTTCTTGAAGTCGCTGATCGTCACGACCAGCCCGACCTGCCAGTTCAATCCAAATGAAACGTGTTGCCTTCATCATGGCGGCTTTTGCCGCGTCATCAACCACGCACGCCTGCTCGGTGTGCATCGCCCATGCCCTCGGGGCCGCGCTGCATGGCTTCGGGGCCCAGACCCTTCACCCCGGCCATGGCGTCATCGGGCTCTCACATTTGATCTTCAGCAAGTCCAACGAGACCGACGAAGGAGAGGGACCGGCAAAGGAGTTCGAAATCTTCAATCAAACGAGCATCGAGGCAGCCTATGGAATCACAGGCTCGCTCATGGGCACGGCTTCGGTGCCCTTTGTCCACAAGTCGATCCGTGTCAGTGACGAGCCGTCCGAGTCTGTCTCCGGCCTCGGCGATGTCGCGCTTGGCTTGACATACCAACTGCCGGTCGTCGAGAAGAACCCGGTCGTGACTGCGATTGGCTTTGAAGTCAAATTGCCTACCGGCGCCAACAACAGGTCGGACGAGGAAGGTAATCGCCTCGACGAGCATTTACAACCCGGCACGGGATCGACGGACTTTGCCCTTGGTGTCCTCTTCACCATGGAGGACGAGCACCAGCGGGGGAACCTTTGGTATGGAGGGCTCCGCTATCGTTGGAACGAGGAGAACTCCCATGGCTACAAGTACGGCAATGTTCTCTTCTACAACCTCGGCTATTCCTTCCAAACGGGAAAGACAGGCAGCATGGCCGTCGAGCTTGTCGGCCGCCTTGCGGGAAAGGACAGCGACACCGGCATCGACGACGAGAACACCGGCGGCCACTTGATCTATGGATCCTTGAGCACCTCGCAGACGATTGGTCGCAACCTGGGATTGACGGCTTCCTTCTTGGTGCCCGTAATGTCGCACCTGAATGGCGTGCAGGTCGAGCGGCCCGTGTTTCAGATCGCGCTCTCGAGTCGGTTCTGACGAATGGACGAGCCCGCGGAATTCTGCGGGCTCCCTCTGCGTAACATAATGCGTCTATGCATTCTTGTGTTCGAGCCCGCAGCGCATTGGTGCTCGCGGCCCTTTCTATCGTGTCTCCCGCCATCACCCAAGAAGTCCCGCAATCCGTCAAGGACGCACTCAAACGCGCCGACGAAGCGGTCGCCAAGATCATCGCCGTACCCGATGCCGACCGTAACTTTGACAACACGCTTGGCGCGTTGGACGACCTGAGCGTCCGCCTCGACAACGACACGTCGTTGGTCGCCTTCCAGCAGTTCGTCTCGACCGACGCGGCTGAGCGCGACGCCGCCCGCGCCACCGATGAAGCGGTCACCAACTGGGGCATCGAGCTGAGCAAGCGCGAAGACCTTTATAAGGCGATCAAGGCCTACGCGGACACGAACCCCAAGCTCGAAGGCGAGAAAAAGCGCATGTTGGACTTCACCATGCGCGACTATCGCCGAGCCGGCATGATGCTCCCCGCCGACCAGCGGGAACGGCTCAAGCAGATCGAGATGGAACTGAACAAGCTCGGCATCGAGTTCGAGCAGAACATCAATGAGGACGACACGCGCGTCCCCCTCTTCCCGAGCGAATTGAAGGGGGTGCCGAAGGACGTCATAGATCGCCAGGAATCTGCAAGAGGGCTTGTGCTTCTTGGGCTCGACGGTCCTTCCTATGGCCCGGTGATGGACTACTGCGAGAACGAGTCCACAAGGCAGAAGTGCTGGATGACCTACCGCCGCCGCGCGGGAGACAAGAACGTCCGGATCCTCGAGCGGCTTGTCAAGTTGCGTGCCGACGAGGCCAAGATCCTCGGCTACAAGAACACTGTCGACTACGAAGTCGAGACCCGGATGGCGAAGAACTCCGAGAGCATCGCGAAGTTCTACCGGTCCCTCGAGCCGCTTGTACGCCAGAAGGCCGAGGCCGATATGGCCGAGTTGCTTGCCCTCAAGCGCAAGCTGACCAAAAACCCCAAGGCGACGTTCAATCCCTGGGACTATGCGTTCTATAAGAACTTACTGCTGAAGCAGAAATATGCCGTCGACAGCGAGAAAGTGAGCGAGTACTTCCCCATGCAGCGCGTGGTGGACGGTCTCTTCAAGGTCGCACAAGACCTCTTCGCGATCGACCTCAAGGACGTCACCGCCAACGCGAAGTCGCTTGGTCTGCCGCTCTGGCACCCGGACGTCAAGCTCTACGAGGTGACTGACCGATCAACGCACCAAATCTTGGGCCACATGTACACGGACCTCTACCCTCGGCCGAACAAGTACAACCACGCCGCCTGCTGGGGCCTTCAGGCCCGCAAAGTCTGGGCGGACGGGACGGTCCAGAAGCCGTTGGCAGCCCTCGTTTGCAACTTCACAAAGCCCACCGCGGACAAGCCTTCCCTGCTTCCCCACGACGAGGTCGAGACGTTCTTCCACGAGTTCGGCCACGGACTCCACCAACTGCTGACGGAGACGTCCCTCGGCCGCTTCTCCGGAACGGCAGTGGCCCGCGACTTCGTCGAGGCCCCGTCGCAGATGCTGGAGAACTGGGTTTGGGATCCGAAGGTTCTCAAGCTCTTCGCCAAGCACTACAAAACAGGCGCCGCCATCCCGGACGCGCTCGTCGAAGGCATGCGCAAAGCCCACACTCTGGGCAGCGGGATCGAGACGCAAGGACAGCTCTATCTGGGCGAAATGGACCAGGCGTTCCACACCGTCCCGAGTGGCGTTGTCGACACCACCAAAGTCGACCACGAAGTCTATGAAAGGACGACGCTCTACAAATCGGTGCCCCATACGATGTTCCAGGCGTCGTTCGGGCACTTGGTGGGCTATGAGGGTGCGTACTACGGTTACCTTTGGTCGCTCGTTTTCGCCCAGGACATGTTCACTCGGTTCGAGAAGCTGGGCCCGACGAACCCCGAGGCGGGCATGTACTACCGCAAAAGGATCCTCGCGAGGGGCGGCTCGATGGATGAGACCGACATGTTGCGGGACTACCTTGGCCGCGAGCCGAACACCGAAGCGTTCTACCGGCACCTGGGCTTGACTAAGAAGTAACGCAGGCCGGGACAGGCCGTCTAGACTCGCGGTGGACTCATGATCTGCACATTGCTCGTTCTAGGCGGCCTCCTTCTTGATAAGCCGGCGTCGCTCGTCGACCCGCTTCACAAGCAGTACGTGGAGCTCTTCGAGGACCTTTCTTTGACCGAAAGAGGCCAGTTTGGCGTGACGCGGGTTGGGAGCGACCAGATCAACGCCCATTCGAGCAAGGTCAAGAACCTCAATGATCGGGATTACGAGTTCAACGTCTCGATCTTTGGCAACCACGGCAAACCGCTGGATGCCAAACGCCTCGAGTTTCGGTACACGCGCAACGTGAACTATTTTGCCCAGCGTCCGGGACGCCATGTCCCTGCCCCGCGGGAAGTCGGCACCGCTACGAAGGCCCTTGCAGCGAAGCTTGTTTCGAAAAGGGCGACGCGAGTTGTGGCTCAGAACGGTGACCTCTACATGGAGGCGCGACCTATCCTGCTCTCGAAGATAGAGTGCCTCTCCTGCCACTCGGGGGCCAAGCTGGGCTCGATGGTGGCGGTGATGGTCTACCAGTTCGCTCCCCGTTGACGGCCTCGGGCTCAAGGGCTGCCGCAGGTAGAATCGCTCCCATCGAGGCGTAGCTCAGCTTGGTAGAGCGCTTGCTTTGGGAGCAAGAAGTCGCAGGTTCGAATCCTGTCGCCTCGACCACTCCCCCACCCCCATTTTCAAAAAAAGAGCCCCGATCTCGTCGGGGCTCATCAACTCGCGTGGCGCTCTGTCGCAGCAGCGCGCCTTTGCCCTACTTGTTTCGATGCGGCGTCAGTGAAGAGGATTCCCGACGCGCTCGGCCAGGTCTCCTGGCTAGAAGGCATTGTACATAATTTATTAGCCGGAATGCGCGGTATTCCTACCGGACTCCGTCAACCGCCCTCGCCGACGCCCTTGACCGTCACATCCGGCGTTCCGCTTGTCGGCGGTGTCCCTTCTCCAGGGATCGGGGCTGAGTCCCCAAACTCCCTCTTCATCGACTCATGGATCGCCTTCATCTGCTGGTCGAGGTCGCCCTGGTCGAGGCCTTCGCCTCGGATCGTGATCCGCTTCGAAAGCGGCACCTTAGGGAACTTCGGGTGTGCGTAGAGCTGCTGGAAGTTCTTCAGGTTCCTTGCGATCATGATCCGCCTGTCCTGCGGCTCCGTCGCGGCGAGCGAGTTTGTGAACGCGACCAAAGTTTCAGGGTCGAAGTCCTCGAATTTGAAGTCGTGCGTCTGCTTGCCGTCGCTCACCGTCACCACGCCCTTCTTGTCCGACCAAGCCTTGACCGGCACCTGCCCCTTCGGTGTGCTCACGACCGCCTTGACGGGCGCCTTCTCGGTCGCCTTGTCGAGGCCAGTCTGCAGCCAGTTTCGCCAGGTTTCCAAGCCTTCGAGCATCGCCACTTCGTTCGGGTGCGGCGACTGAGCGCCCTGCTTCGTCGCAATGGCCGACTTAAGGCGCTCGAACTCGTAGTTGCTCATCGCGCCACCGCCATCGACCGATTGCAAGAGTTCGGAGATCTTCTGCCGGTCCTGGCTCGCCTTCATCGCGTCCTTCGCCGCGTCGTTGCGCATATTGGTCGAGTAAACAGCGAGCCCGATCGCTAAAACGAGGATTGCAGGCGCAGCCAGCATCGCCCAAGGCGGCGTGTGCCGCTTCGGCCCACCGACGACGCCTTCGCCCGGCGCGACGCTCCAAACGGGGATTTTCGCAGCAAGGCCCTTGAAGTGCTTTTCCCCTTCGAACGTGCTGCGGCAAGCGACCTTTCCGCGAATGGTGTCAAAGACTGTCTGTGAAATCCAAACGGTGCCCGCTGCCGCTCCCGCCTGAAGCCTGGATGCCACGTTCACACCGTCGCCATAGGCATCGTCCTGAGTGAGGAGCACGTCGCCCAGGTGCACACCGATCCTGTGCCGGAAAAGACCTTCGCCCGTCCTCACGGCCATCGCGGCTTGGATGTCCATGCCGCACTGCACGGCCTCGACGGCGCTGTCAAACCGCATCAGGAAGCCATCGCCCGTGCTCTTGATGACGCGACCGTTGAACCGCGTGCAACACTCCCGCATAGCATCCATGTCGGACTGCAACTGGGAGAGCGCCCGGGCCTCGTCCCGGCTCGCGAGGGCTGAGAAGCCTTCGGCGTCCGTGATCAAGATGGCAGCCAGGGACCGCTTCGAGTCGACCGCTCGTGTCTCTTCCATGTGTCCATAAGTATGGGCCAGAACTGCTCTCGGTTCCAATCGCCGCCTTTCGGCCCAGGTGTATCCTCGGGCTCATGGTCGTTTCGGTTGTCGCACTGGTCGCTATGGCCCACCAGCCCCTCGCCAAGCGGTGGGTCTACCTGGCGACGAACCTGCTCGTCGACGCCAACGTAGAGCGCGACATCGCCTTGGTCAAGCGTGCGAAGGCGGCTGGCTACAACGGCATCGTGGTCAACGACAGCAAGTTTTGCCGTTGGGACGACCTCCCGAAGCACTACCTCGACAATGTCGACCGGTTCCGCGGGGCGGTCAAAGACGCGGGTATGGAGCTCGTCGTGGGCGTCTGCCCAATCGGCTATTCGAACGACCTCTTGAGCCGCGATCCCGATCTCGCGGAGGCCATACCTGTCGTCGACGGCCCGTTCCGGGCCGAGTCGGACGGCACGTTGAAGCCGGTGATGGACTCGGACGCATTGAGGAACCCTGGGTTCGAAGAAGGCAGCGGCCCGACCCCGGCAGGCTGGGCGTGGGTGGACGGACCCGGCACGATCTGCGTGGTGGACAGGGCCGAGAAGTCAGAAGGCAGCGCCTCGCTGATGATGCACGACGCCCGTGGCGGAAATGCTCGCGCGAGCCAACCTCTGAAGGTCAAGCCGTTTCACAGTTACCACGTGCGGGTCGATGTGAAAACTGAGGCTCTGGACTCGCCAGGCAGCGTCAACATCCTCATCCTTGCCAAGAACGGACAGGCCCTGCAGCACCGATCGCTCCCAATCAAGCCAACAATGGGCTGGACGCCCATTGACGTCGTGTTCAACAGCCTTGACAACACAGACGTCAACTTCTATGTTGGAGTATGGGGCCTTAAATCTGGACAAATCTGGTGGGACAACATCAGGTTGGAACCAGCCGGACTGGTCAACCTCGTTCGCCGACCGGGAGCCCCATTCAAGGTCAAGGACAAAGACGGCGAGACGCTGATCGAAGGCAAAGACTACGCCCTCGCCAAAGATCCGAAGACCGGCCGGATCGCGTGGCCGGGCGACTACGACACCTGGCACGAGGCACCCGCTTGGAACGTGCCAGAAGGCAGCCGCATTCACGCCGGCGACACGGTGTTCGTGTCCTATTCCCAGGCCGCCTTGATCTACGACGGCCAGGTAACGGTCTGCCTTGGCGAACCGAAGGTCTACGAGGTCTTGAAGTGGCAGATCCAGCAGGTGCACGAGCACCTGCATCCGGACGGATACTTCCTGAGCCACGACGAGATCCGCGTAGGCGGATGGGACGAGGGCTGCACCAAGACCGGCAAGAGCCCGGGCGCCTTGCTCGCCGACAACGTCAGGCGTTGCGAGGACATGATCCGGGGCGAAGACCCCGGCAAGCCGATTTACGCGTGGTCGGACATGTTCGACCCGTTCCACAACGCGAAGCGATCTGGCACCTACTACCTTCTCAAAGGCGAGGGGCCATGGAAGGACTCGTGGCTGGGCTTATCGAAAGACGTGACCGTCGTCAACTGGAACACGCAGGAAGACGCTAGAAAGCCGTCGCTCGACTTCTTCGCCCAACGCGGCCACAAGCAGATCCTGGCAGGCTACTACGACGGCGGCGGAGTCTCCATCGCGCAGTGGATGAGGGAGGCTCGCGCGCCCTACGGCGTCATGTACACAACCTGGCAATCGAACTACAACGACCTCGAGAAGTTCGCCCGGGAGGCCGGGTTCAGCGGCGGAAGCCGCTGAACCGATCCGCCAAGCCGGGCCGAGACCGGAACGCCTCGTCCACGTGCTCTTGGCTGAAGCCTGGGGGCGTGGTGCCGTTCTGGGCGTACATGTAAAGAGCGGTCTGATACACCCCTGTCAAGCTAGAACTCACGATTGCGAGCGCGACAAAGTACAGCACGCAAATGGCCGCAAAGACGGCGATAAGAGGCAGGGAGCCGGTCATACAAACGAGTACGAAGGGCATGATCGGCGCGAGGGCAAGAAGCATGGTGGCCCCGCCGATCCCGCCGGTTCCTATGAGGTTCTCTCCCCATGTCGACTTGAGCATGGCGAGCGACCGCTTTAGCGACGTGACTGGACCGCCCTGCTCGACGACGATCACGGGGACGACCAAGAACGTCACGACGTTCCAGGCGGCGCCAAGCAGCGCCACGACGATCTGGCCGACGATGCCGACCCGCTCCGAAATGAATCGAAGAAGGGTGCCGATGGTGGCTGCGATGAGCGTCCATCCCAAGATGGCGGGAAGGCGGCGCGCGGCCATTCCGATCCCGTCTGAGAACCGTGCCTTGCGGCCAGCAAGGTTTTCATGGGCGCAACCGACGAGAGCCGTGTTGAAGAAGATCACCACAAAGTAGCTGACAAAGTAATAACAGGCGGCGATCGCGTAGCCGAGTGGTGTCAAACGGTCGACCTGCTTGCCCTGCAACACCATAAGGACGGCGGGTACCGCAAAGCTCGCCGTCACCAGCAGGCTCACGAGGGCGGAAACGACCGGGAACCACATAAGGCTGGGAGTCTTCTTGAGGACGTACCAGCTCTCCTTGGCCAGAGCCCAACTGCGCGAGAAGCTCCTGAACATCGTTCCATTGTACAGCGAGCTTCGTCGGTGCGTTGCAATTGCCGGCCCTCCCCTCCGGGCCTGCCGGTATCATGTTGCCCCGTATGGACGCCCTCGAGTCCCAAGTCAACCTGGCTGACGACGAGCACAAGGCCAACCGCCACGCCATGGAGGCGATCATGGCGGAGTACCGCCAGCGACTCGCTCAGGTGGCGCAATGTGGGGGCGAAGAGGCGGTCGCCAAGCACAAGAAGAGGGGCAAGCTGCTTGCCCGCGAGCGGATCGAAGAGCTCTTGGACGAAGGCTCGCCTTTCCTCGAATTTTCAACCTTTGCAGCTTGGGACATGTACAAAGGTGATGCCCCGGCAGCTGGTGTTGTGACTGGCATCGGCGCAATCCACGGTCGGCAGTGCGTGGTCGTGGCCAATGATGCGACCGTCAAGGGCGGCACCTATTTCCCGATCACGGTGAAAAAGCATCTCCGCGCCCAAGAGATCGCGCTCGAGAACGACCTGCCCTGCATCTACCTGGTCGACTCGGGAGGGGCGTTCCTGCCTCTCCAAAGCGAGGTCTTTCCTGACCGCGACCATTTCGGCCGCATCTTTTACAACCAGGCGCAAATGTCGGCCCGCAAGATCCCACAAATCGCCGCGGTGATGGGCTCCTGCACGGCAGGCGGGGCCTACGTGCCCGCGATGAGCGACGAGACCGTCATCGTGAAGGGCCAGGGAACGATCTTTTTGGGCGGCCCACCGCTGGTCAAGGCGGCCACGGGCGAAGAGGTCACGGCGGAGGAACTGGGAGGTGCCGACGTTCATACGCGTCTTTCTGGGGTCGCCGACCATCTCGCCGACAATGACGGCCACGCCCTGCACATCGTCCGTAATATCGTCGAAGGTCTAGGGAGCCCTGAGCGACGTGAGGGATGGCTTGACCCGGTCGAGCCGATCGACCCCGTCTTGCCCGCGGAAGACCTCTATTCGCTTGTACCATCGGACGCGAAGAAACCGATGGCGATGAGGGCCGTCCTCGCTCGAATTCTGGACGGCTCACAAATGCACGAGTTCAAATCGAACTTCGGAACAACTTTGATCTGCGGATTCGGGCGTATTTACGGCCACCTCGTCGGTGTGATCGCGAACGACGGCATCTTGTTCAGCGAGTCCGCCCAGAAGGGAGCTCACTTCATCGAGCTCTGTTGCCAACGGCGGATTCCCCTTGTTTTCATCCAGAACATCACCGGATTCATGGTGGGCCGCAAGTATGAGAACGAAGGAATCGCCAAGCATGGAGCGAAACTCGTCACGGCGGTGTCCACTGCCAACGTTCCCAAATTCACGGTCATCGTGGGTGGCTCGTACGGTGCCGGCAACTACGGAATGTGCGGTCGGGCCTACCAGCCGCGACAACTCTGGATGTGGCCCAACGCGCGCATCTCTGTGATGGGCGGAGAGCAGGCGGCCAACGTGCTTTTGACCGTAAAACTTGACCAACTACGGTCCGAAGGCGGAAGCATGACACCTGAGGAGCAGGACGCGTTTCGGGCACCGACCCTCCAGAAATACTCGGACGAATCCTCGGCGTACTTCTCGTCTGCTCGCCTCTGGGACGACGGAATCATCGATCCCGTCGACACTCGAAGGGTTTTGGGGCTGGGCATCGAGGCGGCCCGCAACGCCCCGATCCCAGAGGCGGGTTTCAGCCTGTACAGGATGTGACGATGCGGGGATATTCGAACCTGACGTTCGAGACCGAGCGCTTGCATTTGCGGGCGTGGAGGGTCAGCGATGCAGAGGAGGCCTTCGAAATTTATGGCGACCCGCAGGTCGCCGAGTATTTGACCGGCATCCCTGAGGCCAGCGTCGACACGCAGCGTGCTCTGCTTGAGAAGATCATTCTTGGCTACGACAACTTGGACAAAGGTATGGGCTCCTTCCCGATGATCGAGAAGAAGAGCGGTCGATTGATCGGCGCTATCCTTCTCAAGCCCCTTCCGAGGACGGAAGACTTCGAAGCTTGGGTCCGTTTTCGAGACGGGCTGGCGGATGGCGCCACGCCTGAAACTCCTCCCATCCACGAGATCGAGATCGGCTGGCACTTGGGGCGTTCTTCATGGGGAAACGGCTATGCGACGGAGGGCGCGCGCGCGCTCGCTGAACACGGGTTCACTGTGTTGGGACTCGATGAGATCCATGCAGTCCTGTATGCGGCCAACAAGCCATCAGCTCGGGTCGCGGGGAGATTGGGCATGCGGCACGCTGAGACTACGGACAGGTTTTATGGCCGCGAGCTGGAGCACTACGTGATGACTCCCTCAGACTTTTCTGGAGGCGTCGGTGCCGGTCAGTCCTGAGTTCAGACAGATGGCCGAGGAGCGCCTCGGGGCGGTCGCGCCGATCACGAGCCGCAGCTTGTTCGGCGGCATCGGCATCTATTCGGAAGGGCTGTTCTTCGCAATCCTTGATGACGACCAGATCTTCCTCAAGGTGGACGACACCACGCGGCCAGCGTTCATCAAGCGGGGCATGGGCCCGTTCTCGCCGCCGGGAATGGCGCCGATGAAGGGCTACTTTGAGCTTCCGAAGGAAGTCTTAACAGACTCTCACGAGCTCGCGCTTTGGGTCAGGCGGGCGCTCAAGGTCGCCTTAGATTCGAAGTCGTCGAGATCAAAACGAAAACGTTAAGCCAGCAATTTCACTGGATTTCTTTCTAATAATTAATCTGCATGCATTGCTGGACATCGCCCGCATCTTTGCCATTTAGCCCTAGATCGTGATAGACTGGCACAAGGTTGGCAGATTGCCTAACCGGAATATCCCTGGAGATCGATTACTACGATGAAATCCCTGTCATTACTCGCCCTAGCTGCTGTCGCAGGCTCGGCGTTGGCGCAGAAGTCGCCTGTCGATTTCGTCCCGGTGAACCGCACCCACTTCGTTGAGAAGCCTGGGCAGATGGAATTCACGGGCGAGATGGTCGTGCGACCGCTGCAGAAGGACGCGCTCTTGCGCATGGGCTACAACGAGCTCGGCGCCAAGGCGAAAATGGTCCAAGCGGCCAACACCATCCAAGACATCTCTCTTGGTCACATTGACGAAATCGACGTCTACACCGTCCGCGTTCCGCACGGCATGGACGAGAACTCGCTTGCCAAGCAGCTCATGTCCACCGGCCTGTACGAGTACGTCGAACCCAATTACCGAGTCTTCCCCGCGTACACTCCGAATGACACGCTCTTCGCCAGCCAGTGGTCGCACAGCAACAACGGTTCGACGAACGCTTGGGACATCATGCGCGGTAACTCCGCCGTCCTGATCGCAATCACCGACACCGGTATCCACACGACGCACGAGGACATCGCCACGCTCGGTGGCCGACGCGTCTCCGGTGCCAACTCAGCCACGGCTTCGAACACATCGCAAGTTCTGACCGAGGCTGTAAACGGCGTCAGCGTTGTCCAAGACCTGCACGGTCACGGCACGCACTGCACGGGTATTGCCGCCGCTGAGACCAACAATGGCAAGGGCGTCGCGGGCGTCAACATTGAAGGTACGCGCCACATCATGGTCCGCGTCTCCAACAGCTCAGGTGGCAGCTCAAGCTTGACCGCTCTCAGCGTTGGCGCCCTCTGGGCCGGCGAGAACGGTGCCGACGTCGTCAGCACCAGCTATAGCGGCGTCCAGAACAGTATCTTCCAAACAACGGGCAACACGCTCAAGAACACCTGGAACGCGGTTTACTGCTTCGCTGCCGGTAACGACGGCGGAACGTACAACACGTCCGACTGGGCTGACGTCACGATCGTCGGCGCTCTCACGTCGGGCAACGGCATGGCGAGCTTCTCCGCTCGCGGCCTGTTCATCGACGTGTTCGCTCCGGGCCAGGGCATCTGGTCGACGGTCGGCCCGTACACGGCACCGCCGAACAGCTATGCGAACTGGGACGGCACTTCGATGGCCACCCCCTACGCGGCTGGCGTTGCAGGCATGATCTTCTCGATGAACCCGAACTATTCGGCTCAGCGCGTCGAAGACATCCTTTATCGGTCCTGTATCACGATGGGCGCACCAGCGACCAACGGCTGGGGCCGCGTCAACCTGTGGAACGCCATGGGCCGCGTCGCCAACAACGTGACCGTCTCGCCTGGCGTCCAACTGAGCGGCAACCTGCAGAGCCTCTACCGCGTCGACGGTGACAAGTTGGTCTGCAAGCCGGGCATCGTTGCCAACAACTCGATCCCGCCCGTCCAGGTCACGACCGAGCACAACGTGCCGGGCTATGCCAACAACAACTACAGCGAAATTGCGATCGAGACCACCTGCAGCGTGAGCGTCAATGGCGCCATGAAGCAGAGGATTCAGATCTTCAACTTCGCGAGCAACGGTTGGGAAGACGTCGCCACCGGCAACATCAACGGTAGCTTCTTCGAAGCCGTGAAGTCGGTCGACGCGAACACGGTCAACAACTACATCAGCAACGGCGCCGTCCGCGTTAAGACGCAGTGCTTCGCTGCTGGGCCGATCACGGGCTTCCCGTGGCAGGTCAGCTTCGACCAGATCAACGTCCGCTGCCTCCGCGCGACCGAGTAATCGCTCGCAACTTGACTGCACGGCCCTCGGGACTCGCGTCCCGGGGGCCCTTTTACTTCTGGCCCGCGTGCTGCCAGACGGTCATCGTTCCTGGCGTACGGTTGTCCCACGAAAAGTAGGGCACGAAGAGTGCCTCCGCGGGCTCCATCTGGACAGGCGAAGGCGGTCGGTAAAGTGGTGGCGTCGCGGCTGGATGACCGATCCTCCCGCCGACCTTCAGGCACTTTCGAACCCGTTGATCGTCCCTGGAGACTTCGATCGGAGTGTCCTGAATATCTGGGAAGAACAGGTGCGTCGCCGAGCCCAAGTCGGCTTCTTCAAGGCAATACACGAACGGCCCTTGAACGAGGGTCGCTCGGCCAAAGTTGTCCGGCACGCGTGGATCGCAGCCAAACCAGACTGGATCTGCTCGGAGGGCTACCGTTTCCCCGCTCCGCACATCTCTGTACCCATGGCCGGCGGTGCCCTCGGCCCAGCTTGGGATCCGAAGCCTTGCCTTGACGTCACCCTCGATGCGCACCCGAACATCGCCGCCGAACGGATAGTCACCCTCGACTTCAACGCTTCCTCCGCTCAGGTCATAGCGCGCGGGCCAAGGCAAGTCGATCGTAAGCACGCCGTCGCTGACGTAAGCGGCGTACCTCTGCACCGACATGGTCAGCCTCGCGATGTTGGGAGGACAGCACGCGCACCCGAACCACGGCTCCCGATGGCGGTCGCCCCTGCTCTCAAGCGGATTGACATAGAAGTAGCGGTCGGTATCCAAGTTCACACCGCTGAGGACCGCGTTGTACAGGGCGCGCTCCATCCATTCGGCATACTGCGGGTCGCCCGTCGCGCGGCTCATCCGCGCCGCCCACATGACGAGGCCAATGGCGGCGCACGTTTCGGAGTACGCCTCCCTGTTCGGCAGGTCATAGTCCATCGAGAAGCCTTCGTTGCGGCCCGCGCTCCCGATACCTCCCGTTATGTAAATCCGCTTGGCGACGAGGTTTGACCATATGGTTCGAAGGGCAGAACCGGCGGACGCACCAGAGTCAAGGGCACCGCAATAGAAGTACATGGCCCGTACGGCATGACCTACAGCCTCTGTCTGCTCCTGCAGCGGAAGGTGATCTTGAAAGTACGAACCGTCGTACGTGCCCCTCGCCATCACCAACGGCACATAACCCTCGTTCAGCCTCTTGCCCACAGGATCTGCGAATTCTGCCTCGAATGGACTTGGCCGTGAGCCCCTCTCTTCGACCATCCACCGCGCAAGTGAGGCGTATTCGTCCCGACCAACGGCAGCACCCAGAGCGCAAAGAGCGAGCTCCACTTCCTGGTGCCCACAATAGCCCTTCCTTCGCCCCGGGCCGAACGTCTCAACCAAAAGGTCAGCCGCCTTACGGCCAACGTTGAGAAGGTCGTCACTGCCGGTGGCGCTTTTGTGGGCGACGGAGGCCTCCATTAAGTGCCCCATGCAATACATTTCGTGCTTGGCGGTCAAGGCGCGCCACCGCTCATCCATGTCCCCAAGTTGGAACGCCGTGTCTAGATAGCCATCCGGCGCCTGTGCGTCTTGAACAATTGAAACGGTCTGTTCAACGAGATCTGCGCCTTCCCATCCCGGGTGTCCAGCAAGCGCGTAACTGGCCGCCTCGAGCCACTTGAACACATCGCTGTCGTTGAAGTAGTAGCCTTCAAAGCCGCCCTTCTCCCCGCGTGCTGCCCGCCTGAAGTTGTCGAGTCGCCCGGTCTCCTCCAACTGTCGCCACTGGTGACCGAGCCCTTTCGACAGGAACGCGCCTTGCCAAGCGAGCCAAAACGGGTCGCGGAGTTCAATCGAAGACAGGGGAAGTGGCGCGCCAGGCATGGAGCTTCGAGGCTACCTCGCGAAGACTTCGCTGGCGGCCTCAATGAACGCGGCGTGAGACCACGTCAAAGGGCTCACACTGAGAGGCTCTCCCGTGATGGCGTGGTATTGCTCCGCCAGGACACCGCTGGGCTCGGCGTGTGTGACCGCCCATTCGAGCAGCGTCTTCGCTGCGGCTTCGTCACCGGTCTTCGCAAGTGCCCGTGCAAACCACATGGTTGAGATGACCCATGGGTTCCCAGGCTGGCTCTCCGTGACCCTGAAGTAGTAGTCGCCGGAGTAGCGCGCGTATCCTCCCACGTCTGACGTCACCCTCAGGTCGGCAGCAAGAGAGGACAGTGTCGCCTTGAACCTTTCGTCCGGCACCTCTCCCACGAGGAGAAGACCACCCAGCACTGAACTGTCGGGCGTCGGGTCGCCAATTGTCCGGACGTACCTCTGAAGGGCAGAATCGAAGAACCTCTCCTCCATGGCGCTTCGGGTTTGGTCGGCCGCTGCATGGAACTTCGCCCCAGACTCCCCGAGCCGATCACCGATCGAGCGGAGGGCTCGGACGACCGAGCAAGCGGTCCAAAAGTGCACTCCATGCCTCTCTTCCCACAAGTCCCAACTCGGTAATGGAAGTCCGTCTTTGTCACGATGTTCGACCAAGAACTCGGCGGCCTTCTCGGCAAAGTTCGTCCAAGCGACGTCACGCGCCCCGTCCGTGCATGCCTCCATAACCGCCGTCACGGCGAGGGCGGTCTCATCCTCTTGAAAAGGTATCGTCGGCTCGTTCTCAAGGATCCAGGGGTGCCAGCTGGCCCCAAGGCAACCGTCGCTGCGATACTTTTGCAGGAAGCAGGGACGGTGACTCGAGGATATCCTGCCGCAGAACTCGGCAAACCTGTCGGCGAAGTCGCTCGCCCCAACCTTGTGGAGCATCAATGCGGTGAGGGCTCCGTCCCTTGGCCAGCAGTAACTGTATGTCGCGCGGTTCGTTGCCAAGATGTCTGCGTCATTGGCGGCGATGATCGCGCCAGTTTCGTCAATCTGTGTCCTCACGATGAGCAGACTCTTCGACAGGAGGCCCTCAACGCCTGAAGCAGGTGCTCTCAGTTGAGGCGTCGTTAACGATTGTAACCAAGTGGTGCATTCGTGCTCTGCACGGGCGAAGACGTCGGTCCACCCCGCCTCGAACTCACTGAGCGCCTCATCCAAGTTACCTCCCACTGCGAGGGCGAACTCCACGGGCGCTGCGTCCTTTGCTGTTATCCCAAAGGTCGAGTCGACAGAACCCTGGGCTATCGGGTTGCCACTCAGTTGCCCGTCTTCAGCATCCTTCCACGTTCCCTCCAGTCCCGAAAAGCCAATGATCCCCGTCGCATACTGGCCCGTCCCCTTACGCCCACACCGAACTCCAAGTGCCACCGTGTACGGTCCGCGATAGTGAACGATCGCGTCAGCAAAGGGGTGGTAGAAACAGGTGTTACCGACGTCGCTTTGACCCAAGACTAGGTTTTGCGTGAAGAAGAACTCAACCGTCCGGTTGGCTCCACGTAAGTCGGTGGTCTCGAACCTTCTGACGAACACAGGTCGAGCTGGATCCACCGCCTCCTTGACATGGATTTCCAAACCCTGCTTCCAAGAGCGCCAAACCGACTCTCCGACCAAGCTGTCGCCGGCGTAGCGCTGATCGATCTCCCAGTCCTCGCCGTCGCACCAAGAGAACTGCCCGTCGACCCAGACTCCGACGCGCATCATGTGCCCGAGCAGGTGGTTGGGATAGCCGATGTTGGGCCAGAACAAGTCCCGTGCCCGGTGGCGACGGTCGAACGCAATCAGAAGCCGGCCGTTGCCATAGACCAGGGGGCGGGGCATGCCGCCGAGTGTATCTCAGGCAATGTCCTGAAGGGCGCAGCTCAGGAGCTCCAGCATTTCGTCAACATCCTCGTTCGTGACACTCAAGTTCGGCCGCAGACGGATAGACCGCTCCCCGCCGCCCAAGAGAAGCAACCCGTAGCCGTCCCTTGCCCGGCGGATCAGGGCACGCTTTCGTTCTTCGGTGTCGAGGGAGAAGCCCTGATATAGGCCCATGCCCCGCACGTTCAGGACGATGCCTTGGAAGTCCAATTGGAGTCGCCGTAAGCCGCGTGCTAAGTGCTCTCCAGTTTCCGCCGCCCGTTCGATGAGGTTCTCCTCCTCAAGGATTTCGACCTCACGCGTTACCCGGACCATGTCTGCGAGCGTCCCTCCCCAAGTCGAGTCCAAGACACCCACATCTTCCAGAGGCTCGTACATGTAGACGACGCCAGTGCCGAACTTCTTGCCACTGGCCACCGCCATTGGGGGATACGGAAGGTCGAAATGGTCGATAGCGAACACCTTGCCAGTTGGCCCAAGACCTGTTTGCACCTCGTCGAACGCCAGGTAAACGCCGTGCTTGTGGGCAATTTCGCTCAGGCCCCGGAAGAAGCTGGGAAGCGCGACCCTTTGCCCGCCTGCTCCCTGGATCGGTTCGACGATGATGCCCACGATCTCGTCCGCCATTTGTGAGAGCACAGTCTCGGCCATCTGCAGGACGTTGTGGGTGAGTTGGAGGTTCTCCGCCTCGCTCCGGTCAGAGTCGAAAGCCGGGAACGGAAGCTTGATGTTGCCGCCGCTCGTCAGACCGTGGAAATCCTTTGTCGCGACCGGATCCAGGGTCTGGGTCACGGCCAGCGCGAAGACGGTACGGCCGTGGAACGCCTTGTCGAAGTAGACGAAGCGGCGGTTGGAGACCGGCTTCCCTTCCGCCTGGCGCTTTGTGTTGAACTTGCTGACCAGGTACTTCATCATGTTCTCGACCGCTTCGGCACCGGAATTCACCGTGTAAACCTCGAGGCGGGAGCTTCGGATGGATTCCGGCGCCAGCTTGTGGAGTGTCCGGTAGAAGGCCAGACACTCGGGAGTGAGGAAGTCTGGGTTGGCCGTTTTGTTGTTGGCCGCCAGGGTCAGGCGCCGAAGGTAGTCAGGCTCGCCGAGCCCCGGGTGGTTGTGCCCCAGAAGCTTGCTGCCATAGTAGCCGCACCAGTCGAACAGTCTTTGACCGTCCACCGTCTGGAGCCACATGCCCGAGCAAGCGGCAAGGTCTAACACAAAGGGGTGGGGATCGGTCACGACGTAGCGCGCGAGCTCGTCCAGCATCACCTGGGATACGGGGCCCGGAAAGGCGGTGGGCCGCTCGAGAAGGGGGGTCATGCCAAGATTTTGCGGCTTGGCCGCAGACCGCCACCAGGCACGCTTGGGCAGGAGTGCCCAGCGGATACCCACGCAAGAATTGGAGTGTGTTTTTCGGTGGCGTGGCACGCTGGCCGAGTGGTACACCTCACCATATGCCCTCGTTGCCGACTTTCCAAGAGATGTACAGTGCGATCGCCACGCGCGACGACAGCTTCGTCGGCATCTTCTTTGTAGCCGTCAAGACCACCCACGTTTTCTGCCGGCCGGGGTGTCCGGCAAGGGTTCCTCTCGTCCAAAACGTCGAGTTCTTCTCGACCTCTTCTGAGGCCCTCCACGCGGGTTATAGGCCCTGCAAGAGGTGCCGTCCCATGGACACCGTGCTCAGGCCGCCGGCTTGGGTCGATGATTTGGTGTCCCGTGTCGACCGCAATCCCCAAGCACGCATCAGCGACTGGTCGCTCAAACAAGAAGGTTTGGATCCCGAACGGGTTCGGAGGGCTTTTCGGCGCAGCTTTGGCATGACGTTCCAAGCCTATTGCCGAGCGAGAAGGATTGGACTTGCCCTTCAGAGCGTACGTGAAGGACAGGACGTGTTCACGACCGGATTGGATCACGGCTACGAGTCCGACAGCGGGTTTCGCGATGCTTTCACAAAGATCCTCGGCGCTCCCCCTTCCAAGGCAGGGAGCGCGCGGGTGCTGACCTGCCGGTGGCTGGAGACCCCGCTTGGCCCGATGCTGGCAGTGGCCGACGAACGCGCGCTGTACTTACTAGAGTTCGTCGACCGGCGCATGCTGGAAACCCAAGTCGCCAGGATCCGCGGCAGGTTCAAAGCGACCCTCGTGCCAGGTGCCAATTCAGTCCTCGACCAGACTGAGCAAGAGCTCAACGAGTACTTTGAGGGCAAGAGGACGACCTTTGAGGTCAGGCTCGAGCTTGAGGGCACGGACTTCCAGGAGACAGTTTGGAAGGAACTGCTTCGGATTCCTTATGGTCAGACCCGGTCTTACCAGCAAGTGGCGATCGAGATCGGTTCTCCGAACGCCATGAGGGCGGTCGGGAAGGCCAATGGCGACAATCGGCTCGCAATCATCGTGCCTTGCCACCGGGTTCTTGCGGCAAACGGAACACTGCACGGTTATGGAGGTGGGCTCTGGCGCAAGCAGCGGTTGCTTGAGTTGGAGTCGGGCCAGGCTCAGTTGCTGTAGTCAGAGATGGACGGTTTGGCCTGTTTCGAGCGACCTGACCACTGCGTTCATGACTCGCACCGTTTCAAGCCCCTCGACGAGATCGGGCGAGTTGTGTCCGCCCGAAAGCAGGGCAGCGGCAAAGGAATCGATGCAATTGCAAAACTCGCCATAGTGCATCCCCTTGAGTTCGTGACGGTAGTGGTAGCCGCCGAATGCGTGGTCGAAGTCGTCGTCGTGCTCGACGCCATCTGAGGACACATAGGTGTGGCGCAGTTCGGGATACCGTGCGAGCGACGTACCCTTGGTGCCCATCAGCAGCCCCTCGATCAGCGCCCGGCCTTTGGAAAGCTCAGTGAAGCCGTAGTGGCCGAAGGCTCGGCCAATCTTCCCTTCCTTCGAGACGAATTGTGCTGCGATCACATCTGGCTTTGTGCAGCCATAGCGCAGTCCGAGTTGGCTGATCGAACCCACCGCCTGGACCGAAGACAGGTCGCCCAAGTACCAACGAACCAGGTCGACGGGATGGCTTAGGCCAAGGTAAGCCCAGTGCGTCTCGGTCACCGTCCAAGGGCTCTTTTCGTAGTACCAGTCCATGCGGTGGTTGTAATGGGCGTCGAAACACTCCACCTCACCGAACAATCCTTCTTCGTACAGATCCCGTTGCTGGAGGAACGGTTCATAGAAGCGTGTGGACTGGCCGACCTGGAGTCGCTTCCCATGTTCCTTGGCAGCCGCGGTCAACCGTTCGGCGACCGAAACATCATTGACCAAGGGCTTGGTGCATAGAACATGCTTGCCAGCTTTGAAGGCAGCTTCGATCTGGCCAGCATGGAGGGCGTCTGGGGTGTAAATCGCGACGATATCGACGTCATCCCTTTCAAGGAGACGTTCGTAGTCGGCGTTGACCCACAACCCAGGGGTAGCGTTGACCGCATCGGCCCGCTTCGCTTCGTCGAGGTCGCAACCGGCCACCGCCCGGCACAGGCCACTCGCCCGCAACGCGACGAGCATCGTGTGGCCCTCGTGAAGGCCGACAACGCCGACCCCGAGCCTCTCGGCCTCAGGCAAAAGCCCCCAGCTTCTGCGCTTGCCCACCACGGGCCGGCCCGTCGGCAGATAGTCGGGGTGGCTCACAAGTCGAAGTGGTCGCCTTGAGCGGGTATCTCGACTTTCCAGCCTAGTTCACTGACGATCAAAGACTTCAACGCCTCCTGCGCGGGCGGCTCACCGTGGACCAAGAACGTCGTCTTGGGTGCTTGCTTGAAGCCGCGCAACCAAGTCAGGATCTCAGCATAGTCTGCATGGGCCGAGAGGGAGTCGAGCCTTTCAATCTGTGCCCGGACATTCAGCTCCTGGCCGAGAAGTCGAATGTGGTCGGCCCCATCAATAAGCTGCCTACCCGTGGTTCCCGCCGCTTGATAGCCGGTGAACAAAACGATCGTTGACGGGTCTTCGATCCTGTGCACCAAATGGTGGACAATTCGCCCGCCGTTCACCATGCCACTGCCAGCGATGACGACCATCGGCCCGTGCATGTTGTTGAGTTGTTTGGACATGCCCTTGTCCCGCACGGTGTGGACGAAGTCCGGCGCGAAGGGAGAACGGCCCTCGCGAAGATCCACCTTCATTTCCGCATCCATCTCGTCGGTCTCCTGGACGTAGAGCAGGATGGTGGCATTGGCCATGGGGCTGTCGACGTAAATAGGAATCCGGGGAAGCCTTCCTTCGTCGAAGAGCTCCCGCAGGTACCACAGGACTTCTTGTGTCCTGCCGATCGCAAACGACGGGATGAGGACGCATGAGCGATCCGCGACGGCCCGCTGCAGCACCTTCAGAATCTGCTCTTTAGGGTCTGACTTGTCGTGGAGCCGATCACCGTAAGTGCTCTCGAGCACCAGATACTCGGCGAACTCCACCATCGTAGGATCCTTGATCAGCGGCGTGTTGAAGCGGCCGAGGTCGCCGGACATCAGGATCCGTTCGCCGTTCTCAAAGTAGATCTCAGCGAACGCCGAACCCAGAATGTGGCCTGCAGGCATGTACCGGAACTGGGCCCCGCCAGGAAGCTTCGTCCATTCCCAGTAGTGGACCGGCTTCAGTAACTTCAACACTTCATAGGCGTCAGCCTCGGTGTACAAGGGTTGGGGGTCAGCGTGCTCCGACGTGCCGTGCTTGCCGTGATATCGAGCGTCTTCTTCTTGGAGCCGGCCGCTGTCAGGCAGGCTAATTTTGCAGAGCCCGATCGTTGCCGAGGTCGCGTATATCGGACCCCGGAATCCTGACTTCACCAATCGGGGCAAATAGCCGATGTGGTCGTTGTGCGCATGAGTCAGGACGATGCATTCGATCTCGCTCGGAGGGATCGGGAAGGGCTGCCAGTTCCTCTGCTTGAGCTCCTTGCCACCCTGGAAGAGACCGCAGTCGACCATGACCTTGTGGCCATTGAGCTCGAGGAGGTGTTTGGAGCCCGTGACAGTTTGTGCCGCTCCCAGAAAGGTGATGCTCTGCGCCATCGGCCCAGTATGGCTCAGGGTAGCATGAGCCTGTGCAAACGGTGGACGTTGCAATCATCGGCGGCACAGGCATAGGGGAGCGGCTCATGGCCATGGACGGGGAGAACGTCACGATCAAGACCGACCTTTCAGAGGTCGTGGCTCGGCGATTCGAGTTCGGCGGCGCAGTGATGGCTCTGTTCCAAAGGCACTCTCAAGGCCACAAGGTGCCGCCACACAAGGTTGATTACAAATCTCTGACACTCGCCGTCAAGGCTTCAGGAGCCAAGGGGTGCTTGGCGAGCGCCGCGGTCGGATCCCTTCACTTGGACTGGCCTCCGGGGACGCTCGCCTCATGTACGGACTTCCTGGACTTCACGGGACGCCGTCTCACGTTCTACGACACAGAGGTCAGGCACACGGACTTCAGCGTGCCCTTCCCTCTCGCGCCAACAATCGTTGCAGCTGCGGCAGCAACGGGCATAAAGGTCGAGGATGCCGCAACCTACGTAGGCTGCGACGGTCCCCGCTACGAGACCCCTGCCGAAATCCGCATGATGCAAGAGCTGGGAGGTGACGTGGTCGGGATGACCGCTTCAAGCGAGGCCATTCTCATGAGGGAGGCTGGTGTGCCGTATGGCTGCCTCGCCGTCGTGACCAATCTCGGCTGCGGGCTCGCCGGTGAGAAGTTGGACCATGGGGAGGTTGTCGACGTCATGCGCTCACACGGGCAAGCGGTCGTCGACGTGCTCTTGGCCGCGGCGAAGTTGGTGGCGGTTTGAAATGCCGACCCCGCGACGGACGCTGACGCTCGCTCTTGCCCTGACCCCGGGGATCGGCGGCAAGACCGTCACTCGCGTCTTGACCCGCAATGATCTGCTTGGCAGAACCACGGACGAGTTCTTGCGGATCGGAGTGGAAGGACTCCGCGAGGAGTACCGCATGTCCAACAAGGCTGCGACCTCGTGGACGGACCAACGCAAACACCGCCTTGAGGAGGCGAAACGCGTAGAAGACCGGCTCGTCCCATTAGGCGTCAACGTGGTGACGGCGGCCGACGCCCACTATCCGCGGCGCATCGAAATGATGGACTCCGACCCGCCCGGCGTCCTCTTCCTTTACGGCAACACGAAGCTTCTTGACGCAGAAACCTTTTGCGTGCTTTGCTCACGGGACGCGAGCCGTGAGGCCCTCGAAAAGGTCGAGCGGCTTGCGGAAGAGGGCGTCTTGGCGGGAAGAACCCTTGTGAGCGGCCATGACACGCCGGAGTATCAGCGGTCCGCAGTCGTTCCGCTCCGTTGGGGCGCCCCGCGCTTGCTCGTCCTTGACCGAGGACTCTTCAAAGCGCTCGGAGAAGACCTGAAGGAAGAGCCTTTTCGCGCGGCGAGACTCTGGCGCTACCAATTTGACGACAAGACCGATCTTGCCCTCAGCTCGCAGAACCCTGACCGCGACTTCCACTCAAACTCGAACAAGGTGCGAGACCGGCTCATCGCGTCGCTCTCCCAGAGCTTGGACTTCGTCTCCGTCCGGCCCGGCGGAAACATGGAGGCACTCGCGAAATCCGCCCTCAAATGCGGCCGGCAGGTGCGGGTTTGGGAGCGCTCAGAGTCTGCCGACACCCTGGCGAAGATTGGCGCAAAAGTCATTTACGACTAGAACAAGGTCGAGGGCCCAATCGGCAAGATGAGTTGCGGGCCCTCGTTGGCAGGATTACCGACCGCACGATCAACCTCGTGCACGGTCATCTGCTCCGCCGGAAAAGCGTCGAGAAGGGGGGTCAGCCTCCCAACCGGCACATCGGGATCGAGCCAGATGTCGTATTCGTCAGGAGTGAGCATCACGGGCATTCGATCGTGGATTTCCTCGACGAGGCGGTTTGGACTTGTCGTGACGATCGTGCAGGACCGCACCCAGCCGTCGGGCCCCTTCCAGTTCTCATAAAGGCCGGCAAACGCGAACGGATGCTGAAAGGCAGTGAGATAAAATGCTTGCCTGGCTTTCGCGCTCCCGCGCCACTCGTAGAAGCCGTCTGCCGCGATGAGGCACCGCCTGCTCTGAAAGGCCGACCGGAACGCCGGCTTCTCGTCAAGCGACTCTGCCCGCGCGTTGATCAATTGCGTGCCCACCCCGGTGTCTTTGGCCCAACTCGGTATCAGTCCCCAGCGGAACTCCTCGTACAACCTCTCGCCGTCCTTCAGCCTCACCCCGGGGACCATCTGGGTCGGAGCGATGTTGTAGCGCGGAGTCAGGTCGGGGACGGCAAGGACTCCGAAGGCGTCCGCAAAGACCTTGCCGCTAAAGAACACATAGCGGGCGCACATAGGTCACATCGCGAGGATGGCATCCATGGCCGTCGAGGCGTTCTTTGCTCGGACGATCGGCGCATGCTTGTAAAGGGGGATCATCTCGGCGACACAGGGCCCGTCGTATCCAATTTCGCGCAGGGCCTTCATGACTTCGGGCCAGTTGACGTCGCCTTCGAGAAGATCCACAAACCCCTCGGCGGTACCGACCGCGCGGCGAAAGTCTTTAAAGTGAACGCCCGCCACGCGATGGCCAAGGTGCCGCAGCCAGTCCTCCGCGTTACCGAACGGCAGGAGGTTGGCCACGTCCACATAGGCTCCGACCCACGGGGAGTCGAACTGGTCGATGAAGGCCGCCATTTCGTGGGGCGAGAGGAGAAACTTATTCCAGACATTCTCGATGCCAATCCTGACCCCTGCCCTTTCGGCGGTCGGGAGTGCGGCCCGGATGCCCTCCGTCGCATGCTCCCACACGTGGTTGTAGGTCAAGTGAGGTCGATCCGGCAGGAAGAAGACGTCCACTGCGCCGGGAATCGTGAGGAGGGTCTTCACCGAAAGCCAAGAGGCGATTTGGAGCATGGACTCGAGGTCTTGGAGCGCGCCTCGGCGCGCCTCGGCCGACCCGTCCGCCAGGTTCCTGCCCCAGTAGAGCCCGCTCGCGACGCTCGCGATCCCGACACCTTGCCTGCGCGCCTCTTCAAGCAGCGCCCGACAATCGGACTCGTTGGCGTCCGTGCCGAGAGCTGAGCCAGGCGGGCCGATCGCCACTTCGACGGCGGGAAAGCCGCACTCCTTTGCGATGCGGAGGAACTCGGGGACGGCAAGAGTCCCTTCAAGGCCCCCGGGCACAGACCAATAGTTCAGCGACTTGAGAAGCATGGACGGCTCGGACGTTACCCTGCAGCCCGATTCAGCTTCGCGACTGGCTCTTGCCGTAGACCCAGAGGATCAAGATCGCCCCAAGCGTCGCCCCGATAATCGAACCAAAGAAACCACCCGGCGGCTCCCGCAACACCGTGTGCATGACGAAGCCCACGATCATGGCGCCGGCACAGCCCAACAGGGTCGTCATGAGGCAGCCTTTCGGCTCGAACTTGTCGCCCGGCATGACCATCTTCGCCAGGGCTCCCGCGATGAAACCCACGATCAAGTACCCAAGGAGGTGGAACACTAGAAGTCAATACTCCCGCCCCCGCCGATGGGTTACACGCGCCTATCCCTTCACGGCCCCAGCCAGCATCGCCTGGTGAATCCGATCCCTGAAGATCCAGTAGATCAAGAGGACGGGCAACATCACGATCACGAGCCCGGCGAACAAGGCGCCCCAGTCGCTCTGGTATTGCTGCGTCATCGTCAAGTTCGCGATGCCCAGTGGCAGCGTCCGGTTTTCCGGCGAGGTCATTAAGACTAAGGCTAGGTTGTACTCGTTCCACAGCCCGATCCCGACGAAGATGCCGACGACGGTCAGTCCTGGGCGCACGAGGGGCATCATGACCTTCCAAAACGTGCCGGAATGTGTACAGCCGTCGATCATGGCCGCCTCCATCAGCTCATTGGGCAGCGCCTGGAAGAACCCGCCCAGCACGAAGATCGTGAAGGAGAGCGAGTAAGCCGTGTAGACCACGATCAGCCCTGGCATGTTGTTGTACAAATGGAGGTCCCTGAGCAGGAAGAACAAGGGAACGATGACCAAGAAGGTCGGGAACATCATCTGTCCCATAAAGATGGTTTGCACCAATTTTGAGCCCTTAAAGGGGTACTTAGCGAGAACATAGGCGGCCATCGCGCAGATCGGCAAAAGGAACACCAAGGTTCCGACCGTTGCAACGAGGCTGTTCAGAAACGTCTGTCCGATACCCGCCGTCGTCCACGCATTGCTGTAGTTCTCCCAATGGAGCTTCTTGGGGAAGGCCCAAGGCTCCGCTAGAATCCGGTCTCCCGCCTTGAGGGACGACCAGAGCACCCACAGCAAAGGCATGACCACGAGCAACGTGAAGACAACCAGCACCGAGCCTGTCAAGAACCGCCTCATGCTCGCCTCGCCGTGGGATCTTTGCGAAACGCGAAGAGGACGAGCGAGGAGAGCAACAGGATCACGATAAAGTTGCCCATCGCCATGGCTGTCGCATAACCGAACTGTGAGTTGACGAAAGCCTGTTCGTACAGATAGGTCAGCATGATCTCGCTCTTCCTGTCTGGACCACCCCGGGTCATCAAGTACACGAGGGCGAAAATGTTCAGGACATTGATGACGAGATAGGCAACGGCGACCCGCTTGACAGACCACAGCAGGGGCCAAGTCAGGTTCCGAAATCGATGGAAGCCGCGCGAACCATCGAGCTCGGCGGCCTCGAAGACGTCAGCAGGAATGGACTGGATTCCCGCTGCAAAGAGCATGATGTAGAAGCCAGCGACATACCAAACAAAGGCGACTCCGACGGCTGAGAGCGACCACTTTGGGTCTCCGAGCCACGTTTGCGCCAGGGTGCCAAGCCCGATCGCCCTCAGTGCCCCGTTGAGGAGCCCCTGGGGGTTGAACACGAACTGCCACATCACGGCGACCGCGACAAGGGAGATCACTTGGGGAAAGAGATGGACGCTCCGTAGCAGCTTGGACACGGTGCCGCCGCCCCTCATGGCATGGGCGATGGCGACGCTGACCACGATGACGAAAAGCCCACCAACGACAAGGAGCCAGAGATTGTGCCCCACCGCCTGCCAAAACACGTCGTCCTTTCCCAGCTTGACGAAGTTCTCTGCACCGACGAACCTCCGGATCATGCTGAGGCCGCGCCAGCGATACATTGAGAACTGGATCGCCTGGACGAACGGCCAGAGCACGAACACGGCGTAGAGCAGTCCTGCGGGCGCCAGAAAGCTGACGATGAATGCTGTGCGGCCCCGTCGATCCATGAAACACGCTGATTATGCCTTCACGGGCTATCGTCGAGTGTCAGGCGCGATCTCTCTCATCTGCCCTGCAAAAGAACCGGGTTCGAGCCCCACACGGCCTTGTCTTTGAAAATCCTAATCATCACGAAGAAGTACGCACCGAGACCTGAATGTAGAATCCAAGTGGGTACTTGTCGTACCCGGAGGAGCTTTTGAAATTCTTCAATAAAAGATGGGGACTGCTCGTCGCTGCGTTGGCCATTGGCCAATCTGCCCAAGCCGCCTGGACTGCACTGGCCCACCAGCCGACAGTGCCGGTTTACGCCTACTTCCTTTTAATGGACGGACGCGTGCTCGCCAACGAGTGCGACGCGAACGGCCTGGGAACGGTCCGATGGTGGACGTTGTCCCCCGACGCCAACGGAAGCTATCAAAACGGCACATGGGCGCAGGTTGGGAGTACGACCTTCACCCACCTTTACTTTGCCTCAACGATCACGCCCGACGGGCGAGTGCTCGTCGCGGGCGGCGAGTACTCGACCGGCGGAAGTGAGACCAACAAGTGCGAGATCTTCAATCCCGTGTCCAACACTTGGTCCCAAGTCACGCCTCCTGCTGGCTGGAGCAGCATCGGCGATGCCCCGAGCGCCACGCTTCCGGACGGTCGCATGATCATGGGAGACATTTTCAGCAACCGGACTGCGATCTTCGATCCCGTCACGACTTCGTTTTCCCCGGGGCCGAACAAGCTCAACTCGCGGACGACGGAAGAGACCTGGGTGGTTCTGCCTGACGGCACCGTCGGGACGTGGGACTGCTTCGGACATCCTGGCTCCGAACGTTTCCTGCCTTCCAGCAACCTCTGGATCAACTGTGGGAACACGCCGGTCGACCTCGTGCTGCCCGGCTCCTTCGAGACGGGCCCCGGAATCGTCCTACCCGACGGTCGAATGTTCGCCATCGGTGGGACTCCTAAGACCTGCTTCTACCAGTTCCCGCCCGTGCTCAACCAGCCTGGGACTTGGACGGTCGGGCCGGTGCCGCAGAACGTCAACGGTCGAACGGTCGGCGCCGAAGACGCGCCAGCCGTGCTGTTGCCCAACGGCAATGTCTTAATGCCCTTGAGCCCCGTCACTTCGCAAGGCGGCACCTTTGAGCCCCCGACCTATTTCTTCGAGTTCGATGGCACGAACATCAACCGGATCGCCGACCCGCCGAATGCATCCGATCCCGTCTATTTCAGTCGGCTCTTGCTGCTTCCGACCGGCGAGACCCTGTGGACGAGCGGCAACGCTGCGGGCTATCTCTACACCAATGGCGGCGGACCCAACCCCGCTTGGAAGCCAGCCATCACCGGCGTGAACAACCTCATCGAGAAGAACGTCACGCAGACCATGACCGGTACTCAACTGACCGGCCTCTCGAACGGCTGTTCCTACGGTGACGAGTACGACCCGTCGACCAACTACCCGGTCGTGCGGATGACCAACACGAACACCGGAAATGTCTTCTACTTGAGGACGTTCAACCCGAGTACGCGGAGGATCCAGACCGGCGCTGCAAGCGTCACCGCCAACTTCCTAGTGGGCAGCAATGTTCCCGTGGGCAACTACAACATGCAGGTGACAGTCAACGGCATCGCTTCCGACAACGTAGCGGTGACGGTTCCGAACTCGATCCCGCCACGAGCATTCACCGTCATTCGCGGCACACTCGTGTCCGGCGGCCTGAACCAAGTGTCCAACAGCGACGACCAGTACTTGATCGTCAACAAGGGCATTGTGATCGGCCCGAACGACTCTCCGTTGCAGGTGTCGTTCGCTATGGCGTCGCCCACGATGAGCCCCACCGGGTTGCACATCAGCCTTGAGGACGGTGTCAACTCTTCTGGCTTGACCCGGACGATCTGGCTGCTGAACGTGCAAACCAATCAGTACGAAGCGATCGCCTCAGGCGCCGCGTCGCAGACAGACACCTTGACGATCGCCGACGCATCTGGCAACCTCGCCAGGTTCGTCGACCAGAGCAATGGTACGGTGACGACGAAGGTCTCGTACTATCCGACCGGCCCGACAAGCGTTTCCATTTGGCAGGCGCGCTTCGACCGTGTCGCGCTCTTGGTTAACTAAGCGTCCACCTGGGCAACAAACGGGCCGTCCTCAACGTCGAGGACGGCCCTTAGTCTTGTGCGACATACCATGACATGCTTTGTGGCGCAACCTTGACCCTGACAGGCCCCTTCGATGGCCCGTCCAGGCTCACACTCTGCTTGTGGCCGTGCTGATCGATGAGCGAGACCTTGCCCGCGAGTCCTGCATAGGCGAAGGAAACGGAAATATCCTCGGTCACTTCATGGTCGGTCGGGTTCCAAACCACCAGCATCGCCTTCTCTTTGCCGAACGGATTGACGTGGAGGATCGCATCCCAACCGCCGGGTCGCGCGCGGCGAATGTGGACGACGTCGGCCTCCAGCACCTCCCGGTGCGTCCTGAACCACGTGACCCACTTGCAAACCGCCGCCTTGACTTCCGGCGTGTCGTAGATCCTTGGCCCTCGATAGCAGGCTTGCGCCCCATAGCCAAAGTTGTTCGCTAAGTGCATTTCGTAGTCCGCAAGATGCTCGTGAAGGGGCTCGATCGTCGCCGCGGGCCCGCCTCCTTGGTACTCCACCAAAGGCACCATCATCCAACCCATGCTCGGCGTCTTTTCCCAGGTGCCGTCGTACAGGTTTTGGCGAGCGTGGATGTGCTGCTGAGCTCTGGGAAGCGACCAGTTCGATTCGCGGTACCCCATCCCCGTCTTGTTCGAGCCCTGCAAGAAGTAGTTGTCCGGAACATTCAGGTACACGCCACGCGCTCGGCACCAATGGTAGAAGTCGGTGATCTCCCGAAACTGCGTCCATTGGCTATCGGCAAGGCCCTTGTGGCCAGGATGTGAGGTGCTCGCGCAGACGTCGCCAGGGTAGCTGCCGTCATGTTCAAGGAGGTCGAAGCCGGTCTGCTCAATAAACACCCTCAGTTTCCTGAAATACTCGATCCCCCACGCCGACCCGAGACAGGGAGAGTTCCCAAATACCGCACCCCCCGGCTTTCCCGTCTTGGGATCGATCACGTCTGTCTCGGGCCCGACGCTTCGGCTCGCCAGCAGCGAATATCCGCCCATCTCGAGCCCCTTCGAGTGGGCGTAGTCGACGAGGCCCTTCCACTTGGAGATGTTGCCCGGGCTCACATCTTCCATGTCCAAGCCAGACCAAAACGAGATCACGATCATCTCGAACCCGCACTCTGCTGCTTGGTCGATGGCTTTGCGGACAACGGAGGGGTCGCTCGAAGTCAGGTGGAGCATGATCGGGTTCTCTAGGCTCCACGGGGCAAGGCACCGAAACATACGCCGCACCTGAAGCCCCTTGCGCTCGCGGTCGGTCGAGTCATGAGGCAGTTCGAAGACACGGAAAGTCTCAAAGCCCTTGCCCGGAGCGACGGTCACCCCCGGGCCGATCGGTGCCGCCACTTCCAGTAGGCACGGCGTCTTCTTCTCGTAGTTCACTTGTGTCTCGTACGCCGGGTCAGCAAGCCAGCGAACGGCCCTGTTAGAGGCGCCCATGGCCATTCCCGCAAACGTGTAGTCGGTCGTGACAGTGATGTTCGGTGTCCGCCACTGATCCTGCGAATCCACGACGGATTCGGCCTCGACCGCCGCTAAGACCTCAACCTTGAAGCCATCGATTTGTACTGGTCTCTTACCGTCATTCTTTAACGTGACCCACTTTGAGATCACGGGCAGGCCCCGGTACGCCTCGTAGTGGACAGTCACCGAAAGGCCCTCCAAGCCCTGTGGCCCTCGGTACTCGAACTCGACCCCGACGCCCTCCGGTGGCCACGCGGCCGCTAACGCGCCGCCCCTCGTACGTCGCCCCCACGGGAAGCGCTCCTTGACAGGCACGACCTTGTGCCCCACGCAGACGAAGGATCCTGGCAACGCTCGGTAACCGGACAAGTCCGAAGGGTCGAGGAACGCCTGGTCTGACTGGCCGGAAAACCCACCCACGGGAACCTCTTTGCCGTCGATGACGAGGATCGCCTCGGGCCTCACCGCACGGACGAACTCTTCCCCCGAGCAGAGGTTTTCGAGGCCAACTGTAGCGAGGGCCGGGACATTGGCCCAACGTCGGGCGACAATCCCGTTTTCCAGCAAGAAGCCGTCGGCCACCTGCTTGAAAGTTGCAGGCGGAGGGTTGGCGTCCACCATCCAATCCTTGCCCGACGTCATCAGCGCGCACCCCAGAGCCCAAGCCACCATTTGTCCACCCGGCCCATTATGGGGCCCCCGTTCCCGGCGTGCCACCTGGGGAGTAGAGTAGGAGGAAGTGGAAGCCCCGTTTCTCATCAATAGCAAGTCGAGAAGCGGCGCGAAGTTGGCGGAAGAAGCGAAGACGGTCTTCGAAGAACAAGGAGTGTCTCTCTCCGAGGTGACTGTCTGCACGGGCGGCGAGATGGGCTCGCGCCTCCGTCAATTCGTAGAGAAAGGCGCACCGATCGTGCTCGTTGGAGGCGGCGACGGGACCCAAAGGATGGCTGCGAGCGTCCTTGCCGGCAGTTCGACCGCGCTCGGAATCGTCCCACTCGGGACAGGGAACGCGCTCGCCCGCGATCTCGGGCTCTCCGTCAAGCTCCCGGAGTGCGCTGCCCAGCTTGCCACAGGCACGGTCACACCGATAGATGTCGGCCTTGCTAATGACCAGCCGTTCGTCAACGTGGCCACCATCGGCCTCTCCGCCCTCATCGCCAGGAACCTCGACAAGAAGCTGAAAGGGCCGCTGGGCAGACTCGTGTACCTGCCTGCCGTCATCAAGGCTCTTCAGCAATTGCGTCCTTTCCACTTGCAGGTTCGGACGGACCTCTACGAATTCGATGGCTCAGCTGTCCAGTTCGTCGCTGCGGCTGGGCGAACTCATGCCGGGCCCTTCGTCGTGACGCGACGAGCCCAGAACGACGACGGCCTCCTCTCCCTCTACGCCCTTTCAAATACCGACAAAATGGGCATGTTCAAGTACGGCATCGGTCTCCTCACCGGTCTCCACACGATCCTCAGCGAGGTTTGGAGCTGCGAGGCGAGGACGGCAGTGGTCGAAACCGGCACAGCCAAAGCATTCATCATTGACGGCGACCGAGGTGGCAACACGCCCTTGAAGCTTGAGATCAAGCCGAGGGCTCTCAAAGTGCTCATACCGGCACCAGAGCCGACAACAAAGGCGGGCCAGTAGGTTCAGGGTTCTGCCCCGGCCCGTCGTACAATAGCCTCGTGCGGACCTTTCTTCTTTGTGGCCTCCTGGCTCTTCCCCTGGCGGCGACAGCGCAGCACTTTGCCGTCGCTGAGTACCACGACGTCGTCTACACCCAAGGCGGAGGGATTCCCCAGGCTCTGGACGCCTTCATGCCCCTGCCCGTGATCGGCAATGGCCGGGCGGCGATCGTCTTTGTGCACGGTGGGGGCTGGGCCGCAGGGAGCAAAGCAGACTTTGACGATTGGGGCCGCTATTACGCGGCCAAGGGGTATGTCTGCGTCAGCATCGACTACCGGCTCGCGCCGCAGTCCATCTGGCCCGCTCAGATCGACGACACCCAGGCCGCCGTCCGGTGGATGCGCAAGTGGGCACCTGTCCTCGCAATCGACCCAGACCGCATTGGAGCTTTGGGCGCGTCCGCCGGAGGACACCTTGTGCTTTTGTTGGCGGGGACCGACACTCTCCACGACACCGATCCCGATCTCCGCGGCTACTCGTCGCGGGTGAAGCAAGTTGTCGACTTCTGTGGCCCAACGGATTTCAGCAACGCGGACGAATGGAACCCCGCGATCTGGCCGCTCGTCACCCAGATGGTCGGCAAGCCTTGGTCGAAGCTGTCCATGCTCTATCGGGCGGCTTCGCCTTTGAGCCACGTCACACCGGGGGACACCGAGTGCCTCTTGCTTCACGGTACGGCCGACGACGTCGTGCCCGTCGACCAGAGCCGGCGACTAGCGGCCAAGATGCAGGCAACCGGGGTGCCCGTCGAGTACATGGAGTTTCCCGGCGAGGGACACGGGTTCAGTCAGAACGCGATGAACGCCTGCCTGCCGCGGATCGACGCCCACTTCGCAAAACTCTGACACCGACAGATCACGCGCTCGTCCAACTTAGAGATGTTGACTTTGACCCTGCTCCTGGCCTTGGCGGCACCACAGGCGGACACGATGACGTGCGGATGGCTCGACGAGATGAACAACACCTTCATTTGGAAGCCAATCGCGATGGAGAACCAGCCCGAGGTCTATTCCGAGCAGCGCGGACTCTTGAGTATGCGGCTCCCCCACGTCCCTGACGGTTGGCCCTACGCTTACCAATGGAGCGGGGTCACGCGGGACATCATCGTCGACCTAGACCGATACCCGGTCTTGGTCGCCAGGGTCAGCCAACTCCAACAAGGCAGCTATGCCCACCTCGATATCGCTGAGTTGGACATTCACGGCAAGGAAAGCTGGACCACGCGGTCAACGACCCTTCAGACTCCTGGACTGTCTGTCGCCGATGTGGGCAAAGAACGCCACGGCGTGCGCCGCCTCAGGTTGAGGCTTATCGTCGGCGGGCCCAACGAAGGGTGCTCTTGCAGCTATTCCTACGTGCGGTTTGTCAGCGAAGAAGACCAAGCTCGGTTACAAAAAGAGCCGGACTGGTCAAGAGTCCGGCTCGAGCGCTGAGAAACAGCCTCTAACGGGCTCTCATCTTCATCCGCTTGCGGCGGGTGACCCAGCCTCGCTTGGCTGCGTCGCTCCTGGCTGCGGTTTGTTCCGACTTGGACATCTGAGAGCCTCCCCGCGCTCCTCCGCCAGTTTCTTTGTTGACGGTCGCCCAAGCTCTCCGTTCGGCTTCTTTCTCATTGACTCCTTTCTTCTCATAGCCGTGCTCGATGTGCTCGGCCATGCGCTTTTGCTTGTCCGTATAGGCGGTTTTGTCTCCGGGTGGCATGGTGTCCTCCAATGGGTTCGTCTGCATCTCGCAAGACGCCGACCACGGCCCAAGGATTACGCCTTTGGCTATTGAACCCGGTACTTCGGCACGGACTCGTCTTCCCGCGTCTTCTCCGCTGCCGCGTTGCACCTTTCACAGAACTGCTCGGGCGTGATCTCCTTGTTCAGCATGGAGGTGATCGCACCCTCGACCTCCTTTTGGAACGCCGGGTACCACTGCCGGTATTGCACCGCCCAGAGGGTCTTCGCGCCCTTCACGGCTGCGGCCGGCGCCTTGAGGGTCTCCGGCATCTTTGCTTCGTCGGAGCCAATGATCGACATGAGCGTCCCTTTCTCCTCGACGAACTGCTTGGCCTTCTTCAGCGAGGTCATGTACTTGTAATAGCCGACCGCCGCGTTGGGGTTCTTCGCCTTGACGGGAATCATCCACGGCTCGATTCCGATCAGCACTGCCGTGGGGTCGCCTTTGCCGTCCGTGACGTTCGGGCACTTGAAATAGCGCACCGTGACTCCAGCCGGCATGACGTTGCGCATCTCGGACTCGATCCATGAACCGCATGGAACCATCGCCGCCGTACCGTTCAAGAACTGCGTTTGCGACTCGGTGTGGCTCATCCCCACGCAGCCCTCAAGGAAATAACCCTTGTCCCGAAGCTCGGCGATCATTTGGGCCGCCTTGAGCATCGGCTCCGACTTCCAGGCTCCCGGCGCGAGGTTCTGCGCGGCGGTGACCGCTTCGACGCCGCCGATTGAGGCTGCCCACGGGAGGAGCATCCCTTCGATCATGTAGTACGGGTACTTGCCCTGAAAGGCGATCGGAGCGACACCTTTCGCTTTGATCTTCTCGCACAAAGACAGGAGCTCGGCATAAGTTGTGGGAGGCGTCCATCCGTTCTTCGCAAAGACGGCCGGGTCGTACCACCACCCGTACACCATGGTGTAGAGAGGCAGCATATAGGTCTTGCCGTCCTTCTGGCAGAACTTGAGCAGGTTCGGGTCGAAGGTTTCCCTCCACGTCTTCTGGCTGTCGTAGGCCGGACTGTCCAACGCCTTGTCAAGCGCCATGAGCTGCCCGTCCTGCACCAAACCCCACTGATCCATGCCCCATCCTGGGAACATGATGTCAGGCGTGTCGCCGGCCACCATGCGCGGGCGCACTTTCTCCCAAATCTGAGGATCGCCCTCGACCGTCGCCGTCAAGCCGGGGTGGTCTTTGGCGAACTCTTCGGCTGCCGTACGATAAAAGTCATCGCCGTAGCCGCCTTTGAAAGCGACGATTTCCAGCTTGCCTTCGATCTTTCCGTCACCGGTCGGAGCCTCCGTCACCTTGACGGCCGGAGACGAGCCCGTCTCGGTTGAGCTTCCGGACGAAGCACCGCCGCCAGCGCCGCTGCAACCGGCGCAAACCAGGGCCATCAAGGCAAGAAAAGTGAACCTCTTTTTCATGGCTGCTTCCCGACGTTACCATTAGAGCGTGTCAAGTATCAAAATTGGGAAAAGATTTAGTATGATGCTGTTATGGGTTGGCTGTAGGAGCCAACCCCGGCTGATTTGTTCCGGGCATTAACAGGCTCGAAAAATGGGCCACACAGCTCATGGGCGCCTTGCAGAAACCGTGGCGTGTCGAATTGTTTGGCGGGCTTAAGGCCCGACAAGGAGACACCGTCGTTTCCAAGTTCCAGACCCAAAAGACGGGGGCCCTTCTAGCATTCCTCGCCCTCGATGTAGGCAAGAACTTTTCCCGGGAGCGGCTGGCTACGACCCTTTGGTCGAGTGGCGACGCCGTCGCCCTGAGAAACCGCCTCAACCAAGCCGTTTCCTCACTCCGAAGGCAACTTGAACTGTCTGGATCCGGCAGAGTCTTCGTTAGCGACCACCACTTTCTCGGACTTGACCCGAACACCATCGTCACCGACGTCGAAGAATTCCTCAAAGCTGTGGAGACGGCCCGGATAGCAAGGCAGCCGGCGGACCGAAAGAGGGCGCTCGAGGCCGCCGTCCGGGTGTACACGGGCGAGTTGCTCGAAGGATTCTCAGAGCCGTGGATCTACCAACTGCGTCACCAGTATGCAACCGAGTTCCGCGATGTCCTCCGTCAACTTGTCCGGGTGTCGTTCGAGAGCAATGAGCCAGCTCTCGCAGCAGACTACGCGAACCGCCTCGTGTCGGCAGACCCGTCTGACGAACAGGCCCACGCAGACTTGATCGAGGCTCTCGCCGCCAGCGGGAGGGGACAGGCTGCGCTGGGTCAGTACGAGTATCTCGTCCGTTACCTAGGGGCGCGGGGCATTTCGCCTTCCCAAGCGACCACGGATCTCTCTGAGCGAGTCCGCCTGTCAGTGGGTGAAGCCATCACGGTGGACCGGCCAGCCCCTCAAAAGGAGGCCGTCGTCGAACTGCCTGCGGAACCCGAGCCGTTCTCGACGACCCTCCCGAGACCCTATTTCAAACTGATCAACCGTGAGGAGGAAGCAAGCACTCTGGAGCGCCTGCTCATGCAGGAAAGGGAGCGGGTCGTTTCCATCGTAGGCATTGGAGGAAGCGGCAAGTCGCGGCTCGCCATCGAAATCGCGCACCGACTTCGCGAAGAAGGGTTCGAGCACGTCATCTTCGTCTTTGTCGGCCACGGCGATCGCCAGCTCGAACTTGTCGACCAGATTGGACTCGCGGTCTGCCCGGACGTGCCCGTTGACAGGAGGAACCGCGAGATCATCGTCGAAAGGCTGCGCGCCCTTGGCCAAAGCTTTCTCATCCTCGACACCGCAGAGCATGTGCTCGCCGATGAGTTGAGCCAAATCGGTGAGTTCCTCGAGCTCGTGCCGCATCTGCAAGTTCTTTCCACTTCCCGGCGTCCGCTCCGTCTGCCAGGCGAAATCCTCGTCCCCCTGGGACCGCTCAAGACACCGGACGACACTCTTGCACCGCCAGCGCACATCGCCAGAAACGAGTCGGTCATGCTCTTTGTCCAGCGGGCCCAAGCCTTCAAGCCCGACTTCCAGGTGACGAGCCGCACCTCGGAGGCGATAGCCAAACTGTGCGTACGGCTCGAGGGCTTGCCGTTGTCGCTCGAGCTCGCCGCGGGCTGGATCCGCTCCATGACCCCGGCACAAATGTGCGACCGGCTGGATCAGCGGCTCAATTTCCTGGCATCGCGCCGAAGGGACATCGACGACCGTCACCGGACGATCCGGGCCGTGCTCGACAGCACTGTCGCGCTACTTCCGAAGGAGGTCCAAGACACGTTCCTGCGCCTGAGCGTCTTCGACAACAGCTTCGACCATCGGTCGGCGCGCGCCATCTGCCCCGACGCTGACATCGACTTCGCCCTCGATGCCCTCCTCGAGCTCAACATCATCCAGAGGCTGAGTACGCTCTACGACAGAGCCCGGTTCACCATCCTCGAGACCTTGCGCGACTACGCCTTCGAGGTCGCACCAAGCGACCTTCTCAGAGAGGTCCGCTCCTTGCACGCTCACCACTTCATGGAACTGGTCGAAGGCAAGGCTGATGCTGAAAACGCCAATCAGCCCGACGCCATGCGGGCCATCATCTCCCAGGAATATCAAAACTGCCTGACCGCTATGCAGTGGTTCATGGAGAACGGCCGCGGCAGTGACCTCGGCAGGACAGCCTGTGCCTTGGTCGACTATTGGGAGTCGGTCGGATCATTGAACGAAGGCTTGCGATGGATGGAGGAGGCCCTCAGGCTGTGCCAGGACGGTGACCGGGTCAAGACCAGGCTGTTGATCGGCATCTCTCGGTTCAGCTGGTTCACGGGCGACAAGGTGAGGTCGCGAAACAGTATCGAACAGGCAATGGTAAGCGCGAGGAATTCGGGGCAGGAAGAAGACATCCTCGAGGCCCTGATTGCCCTTCAGCAAGAGCGGCACAACTCGGGGGAAGCAGACGAAGCAGCGAGGCTGGCGGAGGAGGCGCTCAAGCTTGCCGAGCGGCTCGGCAACGTGTCGGTGCAGTCCAGGATGTACCTGCGTATGGGCAATGCTGCCCTTGACCACAAGGACTGGCAGACGGCGCGGGAGGACTACGAGCAGAGCCTCAATCTGGGACGCGAGGCCCACGACGCGGTCCGCATTGCCGGCGCGCTGACCAACCTGGGTGTGCTCGGTTTGCGCACGGGCCAACTCGACCTGTCGAAACTCTGGCTCCTCGAAGCCATCAACATGGGGAGGGCGGAGGCCCTCGTGCAAGTCGTGTCGATCTGCGCCATGAGCCTGGCGACCGTCGAGGCCCGTTTGGGGAACCGAACCCTCTCACTGCGTTGGCTACAGGAGGCGTACCGATCCTTGATCGAAAACCAGTTCGTCCTGGCCGACCTCTTTCTCGCCTCTGCCGAAGTTTCGCACTCGTTCGGCGACACTCCTCGGGCAGCGAAGTTCCTCGGAATCCTCAGCACACTGCAACAGACCAATTCCGGCCTTGGCTACGAGCTCAAGGAGGTGTTGGAATCGACCATCCGCAAATCGCTCGGCGACGGGCCCTTCGAAACGAACTATCAATTCGGACGAGCTCTGACGATCGACGCGGCAAGGGCATTGGTCCGTGACCTGGTCTCTGAGGAGGCCGGAAAGGGCCAAGATGGGCCAACATAGACGCCATGATGAAAGTGGGCCTCGTCGGCTGCGGCTTCATGGGCCGCATGCATGCCAACGTCTATTCCGCGACGGATAAAGGCACGCTCGTTCGGGCCTACGACAAGGGCGGCGAACGATTGGGGCAGTACTGCAAAGAGTTCGGTTGCGAGCCTTGTTCAAGTTATGAGGAGTTGTTGGCCTCCGACATAGACGTTGTCGATATCTGCTTGCCGACCGACAAGCACGCGGAAGCGACAGTCCAAGCCGCTCGCGCCGGGAAGCACGTGTTCTGCGAGAAGCCGATGGCGCTCACGCTTCAAGAAGCGGACACCATGATCGCAGCCTGTGAGCAGGCAGGTGTCCAACTCGCGATCGGCCATTGCATCCGCTTTTGGCCGGAATACGCGCTGCTCAAGCAAATCGTTGACGATGGACGTTATGGCCAACTTCTCAGTATTAACCTTACGCGGTACGGTGAGTTTCCTTTCTGGTCGAGCGACAATTGGCTCGCCGACGAACACCGGGCCGGGGGCGGGGTCCTGGACATGCACATCCACGACACCGATTTCGCCCACTTCCTTCTTGGGGAGCCCGACGACATGGTCTCGTTCGGCACCGTGGACAAGCGTGGGCCGTCCCAAGTCTTCACGACGATGAGGTTTGGCTCTACGATCGTGCACCTAGAAGGGGGATGGAACCTGCCCACAAAGACCCCCTTCAAGATGGCGTTTCGAGCGATCTTTGAGCGCGGGGCAGCGATCATGGACGGCGGTCCGATGACGATCTATGTCGATGGCGGCGAGCCGATCGTTCCCGAGTTCAAGAAAATGGAGGCAGCAGGGGGAGGAAACATCAGCGACCTCGGCGGCTACTACCACGAAATCGACTATTTCCTTTCCTGCTTGGAGGAGGGCAAGCCCTTGGAGACCGTCACTCCCCAAAGCTCCCGTCAGTCACTGGCGACCACTCTCGCCGAGATCGAAATGATCAAGGCTCAGGGAAAATAAGAAACTCAACCGGGTTTTCGGGCGTTCAAGTTCTCACGATGGTCTCTTTTCGTCTGGTCGGCCTTGCCGCAGCTTCCCTGCTTGTTGCCTTCGGCGTCCTTGCCCCCGCCACCGCCCGCAATCCTGTGAAAGCGCGCGTGAGCTTCCAGTCGCAGGTCAAGCCCATCTTTGCCTCCAAGTGCATCGGCTGTCATTCGAAGAGCAGCCCCGGCGGGGGGCTCGCCCTGGACTCGACGGCCGGCATCAAGAAAGGAGGCGATTCCGGCAAGCTTTACGTCGCCGGCAAGAGCTCGCAGAGCCTCATCACTAAGCGGCTGAAAGGCGAAGGCGGAGAGCGCATGCCGTACGGCGGCGCCGCGCTCCCTGCCGCCCAGATCAACCTCGTCAAGAAGTGGATCGACGAAGGCGCGAAGTTCTGATCACTCGATCGGAATCCCCAGCTCTTTGAACTTCGCCAGGTAGTTGTCCCGGCTCACGATCAACCCCTCGGTGCGCGTGTCCATCGGCGGCTCCTTGCCGTCTTTGACCCACTCGTAGAGCATTTCGGCGCTCTTGTAGCCGTGCTCGTCGGCCCGCATCAGCACGCTCGAGAACACCGAGGTCGCCTTTGCCTTCTTGAACTCCTCGACCGCCTCGGTGCCGTTGATACCGTTGCCAATGCAAGTTTCGGGAGTGAACCCGCGCTGTTCCATCGCCCGCACCGCACCGATCACGGCCGTGTCGTTCATCCCGCCGACAAGCCAGTACTTCACTTCCGGGTGCTGGGTGAGCAGAATATTGGCAGCGTCCAGCGACCCCGGCACGTCGGTCGTCTTCTGCGGCGCGTGGAAGATCATCGCCTTAGGAATGCCACCTTCGAGCAGCGCTTTCTCGATGTTGTCGGTCCGGGTCTTAGCCGTATCCAGCTCGTCAAACGTGACCAAGCACACGCCGACCTTGTCCATAGGCCACTTCTTGTCCTTTGCCATGTTCACCAACGTCTGCCCCGAAAGCTGCCCGATCTTGTCGGCGGAGAGGCCCATGTGGTGGACGTTCGCCATGATCTTGTTGTCCGCGTCCACGAACTGGTCGTCGACCGTGATCACCTTCATACCGTAGCCTTCCGCCTTCTTCAAGATCGCGGGGCCGAGACGAACGTCTGGGGTGCAGATGACAAAGCCCTTGGCGCCCTGCGCGTTCAAGTTGTCGATCGCCGCCATCACCTTGTCGCCGTCCTGGGCCGGCAGCTTCAAGAGCGTGAAACCCTTGTCCTTGGCACACTTGTCGGCGAACATCCACTCGATCTGGAACCACCGCTCTTCAGGCTGCTTGACGATGTAGCCAAGCTTGATGTCGTTGGCCGCCACCGGCTTGGACGCGCCACCTGTGGCCTCCGCCGTTTTCTCGGCGGGCGGGTTGCAGCCGAATCCGACAAACAAGGCGAGGGACGAGCACCAGAAAAGGGAGGTGAGTTTCATGGTCGCTGAGGGGACTGTACCTGGACGTCGCCAGTTTCACCTTCCTGACCACCCTAACAATCCCCACCACCCTTACCTCCTCTTGAACTTGTCCAAGGCGACCGCGACGAGCAAAATGGCGCCGCGCACCATGTACTGATAGAAAGGCTCGATCTGGAGCAGGTTCATCGCGTTCTGCACGATCCCCATGATCACGACCCCGGCGACCACGAAGGCCATGCTCGCGATGCCGCCCGAAAGCGAGACGCCGCCGAGGACGCACGCTGCGATAACCTCGAGCTCGAAGCCCTGCGCCGAGTTGGGCTGGCCGCTGGTGAGGCGCGCAGCGAGGACGAGCCCTGCAAGTGCCGCCACAAAGCCCTGCAAAACGAAGATCGCCATTCGCGTCTTCGTGACTTGGATGCCCGCCAACTGGGCCGCCTCCGGGTTTCCGCCGATGGCGAGTGTGTTGCGCCCGAAGACGCTCCGGCTGAGGAGGACGGCGAAAACGACCATGCAACCGACCGTGATCCACACGGGAACGGGGACGCCCCGGAACTCGCCGATCGAAACGACAGGCCAGAACGCGCTGCCCACGTTGTTGAAGCCTTCGTGCGCGATCCCGACCGCCTTGCCGCCTGAGATCACGAGGCTGAAGCTCTTCACGATCTGCATGGTGGCGAGCGTCGCGATCAGGGCGCCGATCCTCAGCTTGGCCACTGCAAACCCGTTCAACAGCCCCACCAGCACGCCAAAGCCCAACGCCGCGACGACCGCTTCGGCCAAGCTGCCCGTTTGCTTGAGCACCACCGCCACGATGACGCCGGCGCAAGGCACGAGGGTGCCGACGCTCAAGTCCACGTCCCCCGCCGCGAGGCAAAACATCATCGTGCACGCGACCATGCCGACCATGCTCACGGCGACGGAAAGGCCGATCATGTTGCGGACGGTGAGGAAGTTCGGCACCGCCGCAGAACACACGATGAACAGCGCGAGGGCCACGAAAGTCATGCCGTAGTTGTCGAAAAGCCTTCGCGCCTGTGTCTTCACGGCTCCGCAAGACAATACCCAGTGGGGCAGGCGATGGTAAAACCGCTCTATGTCCGTCACCAAGCACGAGTACACACGCGATGGGGTGACCGTGGTCTGGCGCCCGGACGTCTGCCAGCACTCTGGCATCTGCGCGCTGGGCCTTCCAGCCGTCTTCAACCCGTTTGTCCACCCCTGGATCAATATGGACGGCGCGGAACTGGAGCAGATCGTGGAGCAGGTGCGGCAATGCCCGTCCGGAGCGATCAGCATCAAGCCGAGCGACAGTGGCGAATAGCAAGCGCACTCGGTCCCCTGTGCCCCCGTCTCCATTTCACTCCTCACGCCGCGTTTGCCTCATACTTGGGCCATGCGTCTCCTCGCGCTCTTCGCCGTGTCGGTCTGGGTAGCCTCGGCGATGGCCCAAAACGTCGACCCCGGCTTGATCCAGCACTTGCGTTGGCGGTGCATCGGGCCCCACCGAGCGGGCAGGACAGTCGGCGCATCGGGGATTCCTGGCCGGCCGAACGAATTCTTGATCGGCGTGAACAACGGCGGTGTCTGGAAGACTGCTGACTACGGCCGTACCTGGAGACCCATCTTTGACGACCAGCCGACTGGCTCGATCGGCTTCCTGGCCGTCGCCCCGAGCGCTCCTGACACCATTTACGTCGGATGTGGCGAGGGGCTCCAGCGACCCGATTTGAGCATCGGTGACGGTGTTTACAGGAGCACCGACGGGGGGAAGACATGGGTGAACACCGGTCTCCGCGATGGCCAGCAAATCAGTTGTTTGGCAGTCGACCCTCGGGACGCAAAGCGCGTCTACGCCGCCGTGCTTGGGCACCCCTACGGCCCGAACGAAACGAGAGGGCTCTACCGCTCGCTCGACGGTGGAGGATCCTGGGGCAAAGTGCTCGGCCCCGACGCCCACACCGGCGCAGCCCAGATCGTCATCGATCCGAAAAACCCCGACACCCTGTACTGCGACCTCTGGGCGGGAAGGCAGGCACCTTGGGAGAACGGTCGATGGCAGGGCCCGAAGAGCGGCCTCTACAAGTCCACTGACGGCGGAGACAAATGGCGGCCGCTGACGAAGGGACTGCCAGGCGTCGCCAAGGGTCTTGGCCGCATCGGAGTCGGCCTCTCGCCTAGCGACCCACGCAGACTCTATGCCACGGTGGACGCGCGGGAAGGTGCCGGAATCTACCGGTCGGACGACGGTGGCGAGAGTTGGAACCTCATCAGCTCCGACCCCCGCCTTTGGGGCCGTGGCGACGACTTCGCCGAGATCAAAGTCGACCCGAGCGACCCCAACACCGTTTACTGCGCCAACACCGCCTGCTACAAGAGCTCTGACGGCGGCAAGACCTGGGAGGGGTGGAAAGGGGCGCCTGGCGGCGACGACTACCACACGATTTGGATCGATCCCGCCAACCCGCGGACGATTCTCCTCGCCACCGACCAGGGAGCGACGATCACGGTCAACGGCGGGGAGACGTGGAGCAGTTGGTACAACCAGCCGACCGCCCAGTTCTATCACGTCAGCACGGACAACCAATGGCCTTACTGGGTGTACAGCGGCCAGCAAGAAAGCGGCTCGGTCGGTATCGCTTCCCGTGGCAACGACGGCCAGATCACGTTCCGTGAGTGGCACCCGGTCGGTGCTGAAGAATACGGCTACGTCGCGGTCGATCCCCTCGATCCCAACATCGTCTTCGGCGGGAAACTGTCGAAGTACGACAGAAGAACCGGACAAGTCCAGGACGTGTCGCCCGAGGGCGCGCGATCCAGCTATCGGGTGCTGCGCACGGCGCCCGTGATCTTTTCACCGGTCGACCCCAAGTTGCTCTACTACGGGACGAGCGTATTGTTCGCATCGCGCAATGGTGGCTCGTCCTGGCAAGCGCTCTCCGGCGACCTTAGTCGCGAGAAGCCAGACGTTCCGACGCCGTTCAACGATGGGCAAGACAAGCCCCAGACCCCCGGGCGGCGAGGCGTGGTCTACAGCATCGGGCCGTCACACTTCACGACCAAGACAGTCTGGTGCGGCACTGACGATGGCCTCGTTTGGGTCACGCGCGATGGCGGAAAGACCTGGAAAGACGTCACGCCAAAACAAATGACGAGTTGGAGCAAGGTGTCGCAGATCGACGCCGGGCACTTTTCCGACGAGACGGCCTACGTGTCGGTAAACCGCTTGCGGTGCGACGACCTCGCCCCCTATATCTACGCCACCCATGATGGCGGCAAGACTTGGAAACTCATCGTTTCGGGCCTCCCCAATGACCCGGTCAACGCGGTCCGCGAAGACCCCGTCCGTAAGGGCCTCCTCTACTGTGCGACCGAGCGCATGGTGCACTTCTCGATGGACGACGGGGCGAACTGGACGTCCCTACGGCTCAACATGCCGTGCACGTCAGTGCGAGACCTCGTCGTGAAAGACGACGACCTCGTCATTGGTACTCACGGACGCTCCTTCTGGATTCTGGACAACGTGACCGCGCTCCGGCAGCTCACTGACCATATGGTGAAGGCTGTACTCTTCACTCCCCAGTTGGCGACTCGTGTCCGCTGGAACATGAACACCGACACGCCGCTGCCGCCCGAGGAACCAGGAGGACAGAATCCTCCCGACGGAGCCATGGTCGAATACTTCCTTCCGTCCGGGGCCGCGAAGGTTTCGCTCGAGGTCATCGATGCCGCTGGGAAGGTCGTCAGAACCTACACCAGCGACGACAAGCCCTTTCAAGTGGATCCCGGGAGGATCCCGCTTCCCACCTATTGGTTAAGACCGCCGACCGTGCTCGAGAAGACCAAAGGAAGTCACCGTTGGCTATGGGACATGCGGCGACAGCCACTCGATTCGACCGCGGGAGTCCCGATGGCAGCGATCTTCGAGGACACTCCTGCAACCCCTACCGGGCCATGGGTGCCACCGGGCAACTACACCGTTCGGTTGACAGTTGACGGTGCCAGCGTCGAAGCACCATTGACGTTACGGATAGACCCAAGGGTGACGACTTCCCAGGCTGGCATCGATGCCCAAAGCTTGATCCTGACTGGCTCGTACGAAGGGCTCGTGTGGCTCCAAGACACCCTGCCTCTTGTCCGCAAGGCGGACGCAGAACTGATCCGCCAGCTCGGCGCCAACCCCGAACGCTCGGTGGCCGACCAGCTCTCAAAGCTGCAAAGCGAGTCGGCCGCGATCATCGCCCAGTCCCAGCAACTCGAACGGGCGCTGGGAGGAGTGATGGGCGACGCAGATGCGACTGAGATGGCGCCGACCGACACCCTGATGGCCGCGTACGGCCGGGCGATGGAATCCCTGGCCGCACTGAAAACAAGGTGGCGAGCCCTTGCCGCAGACCCTCACCTCAAACCGTGACAACTCAATTGGCAGACACCGCCATCCGGTCGAGCTGCGTGATCAGGCGAGGCTGGATCAGCAGGCCCTGGTAGTTCGTTTCAACCCGCACTTCGATGCGGCCATCGGCACTGCGGACGTGGTCGGCCGTGGATGTTGCGCTCTGGTGCTGGTCCATGGCGCCCGTTAGGCTGTAGGAGTCGATGACGTCGAACTGGCCTGTCGTCCAGTTCCGCACCTTGACCACGGTCGGAACGTTGAGCGGTTGGTTCATCTTCCCTTCCACTGTGACCAGAAGGGTCGTCGAACCGGTGGTGTTGGTCTTGAAGCCAGCCACCGTCGTCGTCTTCATGGGCGACTGGAAGGTCAAAGAGAAAGGTGCCAACTGCAGTAATTTGCCGTCGGAAGCCACCAGCGAGCGCACTTGCCCGCCAATGATGAGGCCGTCGGCGCGATCCACGTCCGTCAACCACGTCGAGTTGCGGCGGGCCAACTTATAAACGGTCCCCCCGTACGAGACGACCAAGAGTTCCCCCTCGCTGTCGACATCGATCGACGAGATATTGCCAAGGGACATGCCGAGTTCCGCCGTATGCTCCTGCGGGTCGGTCGCGATCGCTTCGCCCGTATTGGGATCAACGATCAATCCAATGCTGAACAGCTTCCCCGCGACGTAATCGGCGAAGAAATATCGGCCGAACGCCTGGGATCCAAGCGCGAGCCCCCGATAGATGTAGCCTCCGGTGATCGAATTGCCCACAGCGTGGCTATAGACGTGGATCGGCGGCTGGTGCGGCCCATAAGCCAATGAGCGGCTCGTGTTGTAGTCCGCGAGCCCTTCATATCGGCTCCAACCGTAGTTGCGGCCGCCCTTCCCCACCGGCTCGTAGTTCACCTCTTCCCAGGCGTCCTGGCCAACATCGGGAAGCAACATCGCGCCTGTTCCAAGCAGGTTGGGATTGTCAAAGCTGAACTTCCAAGGGTTCCGAAGACCAAACGCCCATATCTCGGTTCGGGCTTGAATCGGTAGGTTGTCGACAAACGGATTGTCGGGCGGGATACTGTAGTTCGCCTCTGAGTCGCCGGGGAAGTCGTCGCTGCGGGGATCAATCCTGAGCATCTTGCCGAGAAGGTCGTTCGGGTTCTGAGCCCGGTTGCTCGGATCGCCACCGGTGCCCCCGTCTCCAGTCGGGAAGTACAAATACCCGTCGGTACCAAATCTGATCGTGCCGGAGTTGTGGTTGGACTGGGGCCGGAGCGTCCGCAGCAAGTGCAGCTCGGATGCGGGATTCCCCTTCAGTGGGTCGTTGGCGTCGCGGGTGAAACGAGACAGCTGCATGTACGGGCCAGACGTCGTGTAGTAGACATAAAAGGTCTTGTTGTTCGCGTAGTCCGGATCGAACGTCATGCCCAACAGGCCCCGCTCGCTGCCAGTCAGGACCGTCAGAGTCATAAACGGAGTCGGTTGTACGACCCCATTGACCGCGACCAGTATTTGGCCGCTTTGACGCAGGACCATCTGGACGCTCGGGTTCGTCGGGTCTTGGACGACGGCGACAGGTTGACTGCCTATGCCCGTGATCCACGGATCGGGACGGAGCGTTTGACCCTGCGCCGAGAGGATCAGGATCGCACAAAGGCCAAACAAGAGAACAGGGATCTTCATTTCATTCACCGAGAAAGAGAGGTGCGCGGTCACGCACATTCTACAGGCGGAAGCACGACCCGCCTACTGGTAATGACGCCGGGAGATCACCGATTCGCCTAGCTTACGACTCTTGCAAGAACGGATAGCGGTAGTCCGTGGGCGGAACGAACGTCTCTTTGATCGTCCGGGCACTCAGCCAACGATAAAGGTTAAGGGCCGAGCCCGCCTTGTCGTTCGTACCGCTGGCCCGGGCACCACCGAAGGGCTGCTGCCCAACGACTGCACCTGTCGGTTTGTCATTGACATAGAAATTGCCAGCCGCGTTCCGGAGCTTTCTCGTCGCCAGCTCGACCGCCGCTCGGTCATTGGCGAGGATCGAACCCGTCAGCGCGTAGGGCGAGGTCTCGTTGACCAGATCGAGCGTTTCTTCGAACTTCTTGCAATCAAACGTGTACACGGTGAGAACCGGCCCGAAGATTTCCTCGCACATCGTCACCCATTTCGGATCGCTGACCTCGATCACCGTCGGCTCGATGAAGAACCCCTTTGATTTGTCATATCCGCCGCCCACGATGATCTTGGCGGCAGGGTCGTTCTTGGCCCGCTCGATATAGGAGACGATGCTGTCGAAGCTCTTCTCGTCGATGACTGCGTTGACGAAGTTGGAGAAGTCGTCCACCGGCCCCATCTTCAATCCCTTGACCGTCTCAACCAGCTTCGCTTTGATCTCGTCGGACTTACAACCTGGCAGATAGGCGCGGCTCGCGGCAGAGCATTTCTGGCCCTGATACTCGAAAGCACCCCGCACTAGTGCCGTCACAGCCACATCGACGTCGGTCGACTTATGGATCACCACAAAGTCTTTGCCGCCGGTCTCTCCGACGATCCTGGGATACGACTTGTAGTTCGCCATGTTCGCCCCGATCGTCTTCCACATGTTGTTGAAGACCCCCGTTGAACCGGTGAAGTGCACTCCGGCAAAGTCTCTGTGGTTGAAGCACACTTCGCCCACTGTCGGGCCGTCCACGAACACGAGGTTGATGACGCCGTCAGGCAATCCTGCCTCGCGCAGCACTCGCATGAACATCTGTGCGCTGTAGATCTGCGTGTTGGCTGGCTTCCAGACTACGACGTTGCCGCACATGGCGGGGCTCGTCGGCAGGTTGCCGCCGATCGCCGTGAAGTTGAACGGCGTGACCGCCAATACAAAGCCTTCGAGCGGCCGATACTCCATCCGGTTCTTCACTCCCGGCGAGCTGATCGGCTGCTGCTTGTAAATCTCGCTGAGGAAGTGCACGTTGAAGCGCAGGAAATCGATGATCTCGCACGCGCTGTCGATCTCGGCCTGATAGGCGTTCTTGCTCTGGCCAAGCATTGTCGTGCCGTTCATGTACGGCCGATATTTCGTGGCGATAAGGTCTGCTGCTCGCAGGAAGATGTTCGCGCGGCTCTCCCAACTCATCTCCATCCAAGCCGCCTTGGCTGCAAGCGCCGCATCGATGGCCTGCCGCACGTGGTCGGCATTGCCTTTGTGATACCGACCGAGGAGGTGGGCGGTCTCGTGGGGCGGCCGAATCTCCCCCGTATTCTCGGAACGGACGTCCTGGCCACCGATCACCATGGGCACGTCGACCACCTGACTCTTCAGTTCCCCGAGAACCTGCTTGAGGCGGGTGCGCTCTGGGCTCCCTGGCGCATAGTTGAGAACCGGTTCATTGATGGGAAGCGGGTACTCGAAGGTGCCGAGACTCATGAAACGAGTGTACCGGTGGGCCGCGTCCGACCCTAGTCGGTTAGGCTCGCCGCCACGCGGACATATGCTTCCCTGAACGAAAGCCCTTCAGTCTTCACAAGCTCGAACGCCTGCTGGGCCGCATAAAGGTCGGGGGTCATGGCAGCGCCTAGACGGCCACCGTCAAAGTTGAGCGCCGGCAAGGCCCGGGACATGATTTCGAACACCTCCTGGGCAGTGTCGATGAGTTCGAACAAGGGTGCCTTCAGGAGTTGGAGGTCACGGTGATAACCGCTGGTCAGCCGGGTCGTCGTGGCAAGGATCGCCGCCAGGAGAGACGGTGCTTGGGCAGAATGTGCGCGGACAAGTTCGAAGACGTCCGGGTTGCGCTTCTGCGGCATGATGGACGAGCCGGTGGTAAACGCCTTCGGCAAGCTGACGAAGCCAAACTCGGCGGTGCTAAAGAGGCAGAGGTCGCTGGCCAGCCTGCCCAAATCCTGTAGCAGCGTCACCAAGGCGAACGCAAGCGCGGACTCAGCCTTGCCTCGGCTCAACTGGCAGGCTGTGACCGGCTCTTGAGCCCTCGCAAAGCCAAGCTCTTGCGCCGTGAACGCCCGGTCGAGCGCCAGCCCGGGCGTCCCGTAACCAGCGGCGGAGCCGAGCGGGCATTGGTCGGCGTGGGCCCCGGCGAGATCCAAAGCCAACGTGCTGTCCCGAAGCTCGGACCGATAGGCCCCGATCCAATCCGAGACGTTCGATGGCATCGCACGCTGCATATGCGTGTAGCCAGGCATCGAGAGGCCCTCCCCCTTCTGCGCCAACGAATCAAGCGCATCCTCCAGCCCCGCGACCAAGCCCTTCGTCTCAGCAATAACATCGAGGTAGTAAAGGCGTAGCGCGACCAACACTTGGTCGTTCCTTGACCTTCCAAGATGGATCTTCTTCCCAAGCTCCCCACATTTCTCGACAAGCCGGTTCTCCAACGCGGTATGAACGTCCTCGTCTTCGAGTGAGATGTCGAACCCGCCCTGACCGAACTCGCTCGCCACTTGCCCAAGGGCTGTGCAGACTTCGTCCGCCTCGGCTTGGGTCAGATAGCCCGCTTTAGCCAACGTCCTGGCATGCGCTTGAGAGGCGCGGACGTCGTAAGGCAACAGGCGCCTGTCGAGCAGGTAATCCCCTCCGACCGTAAAGCGGAGCACCATCTCGTCCACCGCCTCCCCCTTATCCCAAAGCCGGCTCAAACCGCCACCTCTGCGAACCGGCTGATAAGTCGCGTGTAGAACTCGGCTCCTTGGAGAACTTCTTCCTCCATCACGAACTCGTTCGGTGTATGAGACCTTGCCGACAGTCCAGGGCCGCACTTGACTGCAGGGACGTCCCGAAAGTGCGCTTGATCCGACAACGTCGAGCTACCGAACGTCTGCGACGCCGGCCTCGCGTCCTTCGCCGCAACCAAGATTCGAGCGGCGATTGGGCAAGCGTAGGGCGCAAACCGTGTGGAGACCGCCCTCACCTCGGACTTCACCCTCCGCTGAACCTCGCCAAGCAATGCCATGTGGTCGCAGCCGGGCACGGTGCGAACATCGAACGTGGCCCTGGCTTCAGCAGGAACTTGGTTCTTTGCGTCGGCACCGAGGAGCTTAGTCGGCTGGATGCTGACCGGGCCCAGGAACGGGTCTTCGACCTCAGGCTGCCAATGCTTGAGCGTCGCGATGTCCTCGGCTAATTGCCACACCGGATTCCGCGCCCCTAGCGAGTCAGCGTTGGCAGCATGGCATTGGTCACCGAGAGCGACAAGCTCGAAAATGACAAGTCCGCGCTGGGCCACGCCGATCTCAAGCCCGGTGGGTTCGCCGACGACCACGCCCTCGGGCACCCACTCTCTCTCGTCTCGGAGCCATGGCCAAACCGCCTCCGTTCCCGCGCCGCCGGTCTCCTCTTCCTGGCACAGCATGAGTACGACCTCGCAAGGTCCTCCCGCGCCAGCGACGTTCATGAACGCCGACATCATCGCAGCAACACTCGCTTTGGCATCGTTAGAGCCGAGCCCGTAGATCCTGCCTCCTTCTACGGTCGGCGTCCAAGGATCGCGATCCCAGCCGACTCCTGCCGGCACTGTGTCCAGATGGCTGTTCAAGAGCAGGCGCGGGCCACGGCCAGCCCTCGCAATGACGTTGTTGTCCCTGCGCTCCACGTCGGCGCCCGTCGTACACAGGACTCCTTGTACGAAATCAGCGACCGCGGCTTCGTTGCCCGAAACGGACGGCCGCTCCACCAGGAAGCGGTGAAGCTCAAGGACGTCCATCATGCCTCCCCCGGCGTGAGGTCGGTCTCGGACTTGACGATAAGGGTCCCGCACCCCTCGTTGGTAAAGACCTCGCTCAGCAGACTGTCCGGATAGCAGTGGCCCACGACATGGACGCGCTCCACCCCACCTTCAAGGGCCCTCCGGATCGAGGCAGCCTTCGGCAACATCCCTCCGTCGATCGTGCCGTCTGCTGAGAGCTCTTCCAACTCTTGAAGCGTCAAGTGCGCGATCAAGCTTGACTCGTCCTTCAGGTCGCGAAGGATCCCTCTCTGCGAGGTCACCGTAATGAGCTTCGCCGCCCCAATCGCGACTGCAAGTTCTGCTGCCACGACATCCGCGTTGACGTTGAGAACGTCCCCGTCTCGATCCGCACACAAGGGGCTGACGACGGGCATAAAGCCTTTGTCCAGAAGAGTCGCCAGTATCGTCGGATCGACAGACACGACGTCCCCTACCTGCCCAAAATCTCCCTTTGCCGTCGGTGGCCTTCGATTCGCGACGACCAACCCAGCATCGATTCCCGAAACGCCAACCGCCGCGACGCCAATGCTCCGGCAAACCGAAAGCAGGAGGGTTCTGGCCTCCCCATTGAGAGCCAACACCATGCACTCAAGCATGCCAGCGTCGGTCACTCGGCGTCCGTCGATGAAGGTCGAGGTGGCTCCAAGCCTTTGCCCGAGCCTCGTGGCTTGCACACCGCCACCGTGTACGAGAACGACCTTGATCCCCAGTTGGTGCAAGACGGACACTTGCTCCAACAGCCGCCTGGCGCCTTCCTTGTCGGCAATCGCCTCCCCGCCGCACTTGACGACGAAGGTCAGACCCCGGTAGAGCCTGAGGTAACCGACTGCGTGGCGAAGACCTGCCACGACCGTGTTGTCAGGCACTTGCCGCCTCCACTAGCTTTGAAAGTACGGCCTTTTGGACGTGCAACCGATTGCCAGCTTCGCGAACAACCACGCTGCGCGGGCCGTCCAGCACCTCGTCCTTGACCTTTACGTTCCGCCTGACCGGCAAACAATGCATAAACTTCGCGCTCGGCTCGGCGGTTCGGAACCAGTCCTCAGACACACACCAATTGCGCAGGTTCGCTCGTTGCTTCGCCTCTTCCTCCGGATTGCCGTACCAAGACGGCGCCGTCCAGGACTTGCAGTAGAGCACGTGCGCGCCCTCCATCGCCTCGTCCACGTTGTGGCTGACGCGGACCGGCTTGTCCATGAGCGACCAGGAGCGCGACATGACGGCATCAGGCAGTTCGAAGCCCGGAGGACACAGAACCGTGACATCCATTCCCCTCATGGCAGCCATAGACAGCGCGGCCTGAGGAACCGCATAGGGCAGGGGCTTCGGGTGCCAAGCCCAACTCAGCACGAACTTGCCGTTCCTCGGCACACCTGTGTCGTCCAAAGTCTTCCAGTCGGCAAGGGCCTGGCAGGGATGATCAGCCGCCGATTCCATGTTGACCACCGGGCGCGGGCTCAAGACATTGATCTTCTCCATGACCCCGTCTACCAGGTCTTCGCTTAAGTCCTCTCCTTTGGCAAAGCAGCGGACTCCCAGGACGTCGCAGTACTCGGCGAGAACCGGAATCGCCTCCTTGACATGTTCTGCGGCCACACCGTCCATGACCGCGCCGTCTTCGAATTCAAGCCCCCATGAGTTGCTCCCCGGCTGGAGCACAAAACTGCTGCCTCCGAGTTGTGCGACCCCTGCCTGGAACGAGGCGAGAGTCCTGAGCGAAGGATTCATGAACAGCAGCCCCACGACTTTCCCTTTCAGCACGTCACTCAGCGGCTCACGCTCCAATCGCTTTGCCTCAGCGAGCAAGGACTCGATCTCTTCAGGTTTGTTATCCCAAAGATGAAGGAATGACTTCATACTTGCAACTCCTTGAGGGCGCTCACTAGGAAGTCGACTGCCCCGTCGTCGACAACGAGGGGCGGAAGGAGCCGCACGACGTTTGGATCCTTTGCATCGCCGGTCAGCACACCCTTTTCGAACAGTTCCCCCCGGATCTCCTTCGCCGCTCGTTTGCAGTGAAGCCCGAGCAGCAAGCCACGGCCGCTGACGCGGTCGACGACCCCTCCGACGCACTCTTGTCTGAGCCTTTCCGACACGTGGCACACATGATCAAGAAATCCGGGACGGCCCACCTCTTGAAGGACCGCCAACATGGCGGCACAAGCCATCGGGCCCCCGCCGAAGGTCGTTCCGAGAAAGCCAAAGGGCACCCGGGCGGCCAGTTCGCTGGTTCCAACCAACGCGGAGACCGGAAAGCCACCACCAAGTCCCTTGGCAACGGTGAGCAGGTCGGGCACGATCTCCGCCTGCTCACATCCGAACCAAGCCCCCGTCCGGCCGATGCCGGTCTGCACCTCGTCTGCGATCATGAAGACACCACGGTCAGCAGTCATCCGCCTTGCTTCCCTCACAAATCCGTGGTCGATGTCGACTGCCCCGGCAACGCCTTGCACCGGCTCAAAGATGAAGGCGGCGACATCCTCCCCTAAGGCCCCATCGAGGCCGGACACGTCACCTGGGTCGACCCAAGTGACTGGAAACGGCCGTGAAGGAAACGCCGACCAAGCCTCACTGCCATAGGTCACAGCCGCCGCTGCTGCAGTTCGTCCGTGGAAAGCGCCCTTCAAGGCGACGACGCGGCTTCTTCCCGTTGCCCAGAATGCGAGTCGAAGAGCACTTTCGTTGGCCTCTGCCCCTGAGTTGACAAGGAAAACCGCGTCCATGCCAGCCGGGGTGACCGCCGCAAGGGCGTCGCACGCGCGCCTCCTCACCTCAAGGTCGGTGGCTCCCGACTGGAAGACAAGTTTCTCGGCCTGAGCGCTGATGGCTTGGGTCAATGCAGGGTGGCCATACCCGAGGCAAGCAACGGCGTGGCCGCCATAGAAGTCGACAAACTCGCGGCCGTCGTCCCCGCGCACCATGGCACCGCACCCGGCCACAGCCGTGAAGTCCAAGCGTGGAGTGACTGGAAACTCCATCACACCCAACCCGGTACGGGCGTCGTCAAGCCGGTTCCCTCCTCAAGGGACAACAGGCGGTTCATCCACTGCACGGCGCCACCAGCGGCACCCTTGACCAAATTGTCGATCACGCTGGTCACGACGATCTGCCGCCCCTGGACCGCGACCCCGATATGGCACCGGTTCGATCCGACGACCTCTTTGACCGAGGGCATCCGAGTCCCAACCGAGACGAACGGCGACGATGCATAGAAGTCGGCGTAGGTTTCGACCAGATCCGATGCCTTCTGTGCCTTCTTAGCGTTCGCGAAGATCGTCGCATGGATGCCGCGCGAGAACGGCCCAGAGTGCGGCACGAAATGAACTTGAGGCTTCTGGCCGTCGGCCTCGAGCAGCTGCTCCATTTCGCGAACGTGGCGGTGCTTGAGCGGCTCATAAGCCCAAAGCGCGCTTTGGCGCTCAGGATGGTGGGTGCCCGACTTGGGCTGCCGACCCGCGCCGGAGCTTCCGGTCACAGCGCTGACGATGAGCGTCGGGCTCTCGAGCAGGCCAAGTTTGGTCAAGGGAGCGGATCCGAGCGAAACGCACGTCGTGAAGCATCCGGGGTGCGAGACATGTCCTTCCGGCACGCCGTGCTCAAGGTCCGGTAGGGCGCACGTAAACTGATCGAAAAGTGCGGGGGCGCCATGGTCGGCGCCGTAGACAGACTTGAACTCCGCCGGATCCTTGAGGCGAAAGTCAGCGGAGACGTCCACCGCCTTGACCGAGGGCGAAGCCGCGCAAAGAAGCTCCTGGAGAGCCGCAGCAGAAGCTCCGTGCTGCATGGCCGAGAACACCGCCGCCTGCTTCTTGGTCGCGAGCTGCGTCTGTGCTTCCTCCATTGCGGTGAACTTCAGGTCGCCACAGGCTCCGGCGAGGTGCGGAAAGACCTCGTCCAATCGTTGGCCCACGTGGGACGCTGAGACGACGTGCTCCAGCCGAAAGGCGGGATGGCCCAAGAGCAACCGGACGAGCTCCGCGCTGACGTAGCCGCTGCCCCCGAGGACAACTGTAGGAATGGTCTTACTTTGCATAACTTTGCTCCTTGAGCGATGCGAGGACGACCTCGGCAAGCTCTGCGGGCGCCTGTCTCGCGTTCACAGCTTTCAACCCCGTCGCCTCTTCGATGAGCGACTGCCCCACAAGGTTGTCAGTTGCCGGACCCGTGACGACCGTCGGAACGAGCCCATAACGCTCATTCAGCAAGCGGCTGGCTCCCCATGCGCCGACCGGGTCTCCAGCCGCCAGGATCAAGGCCGAGAACTTGCCGACGAGCGCTTGGTCGGAGAGGATCGCGTCCACGCCATAGCGACCCATGATCCCGTCGCCCAATTCGAAAACAATTGTGTCGGGCTGCCCCGCTGCGAGCCGATTGAACAGCGTGCGAGCAACTCCAGGTGCGTTCCAGGGCTGCGTGGTCACGATCCCCAAATCCGTGAAGATGGCGGTCTCGACGGCGCCAGCGTCCTCCATCGCAAGCACGTCCCGCCGCAAGCTCACGCCCGTCAGCTTCGCCGCCGCGACCTTCCGTCCTGACCGCACAAGCTGCTGGATGAGGGCGTTGCAGGCCTCCGTCTTGCCTGAGTTCATTGCCGTTCCCGCGACCGCGACGACGTGTGGGCTGGCCGCCAAGAGCCCGTCGTCCAACGTCGCGACAGCAGATCCAATGTTCGCGGGGGATCCGAGCCGGCTCCCAATCACTGGGAACTCCAGCACCTGCCCCAACACTTCGCAATCGAACGGCGCCCCAACTGCCGGGGTGTAAGACGTGCACTCGCCGAGCACTCCCCCGAGATTGAGAAGCTGAATCGATGCGCCCGTGCTCAATGAGGACGGCACGACACCCGAATAACCCTGGGAAGCGTTGCGGTGCCCGAGGGCCCCGAGGATGACGTCACCAGGCTTCAGCGCCGACATGCGGCCCGTCGTGAGTTCGAGTGTGTTGTACGTGCTCTTGGCAGTCAGGACTCTAACAGCGATGACGTCCCCTTCCTGGCACGGGTACGCATCGTCGACGCGCACCTCTCGGCGCAGGGCACAGTTCAGCGTCACCGAGGCGATCTTGTCGATCTGGACCGGTCTCAATTCAGGCCCCCGGCACGGGCATGGAGCACGCTGCTCAAGCCAAAGATGCGGCAGAACCCCTTCGCGTCTTCCGGTTGCCACTCGCCGACCGCTTCGCCATAGACCGCCCGTGACGCCGCATGAATCGAATACGCTGAAGCGACGCCGGTCACGAACATGTTGCCGGTGCGAAGGGTGACGTGGACGGTTCCCGTTACTCTTTGCTGGCTACTGGTCAGCAGGGCCTCGATGTCGCGGCACGCTGGTTCTGGCCACAGCCCCTCGTGGACCATGTCGCCATAGAGCTGCGCAACCATGTCCTTGGCTTGGATCTGCCTCTTGGTGAGCACGAGCTTTTCAAGCTCGCGATGTGCGGCCACCAACAAGGTGGCAGCCGGTGCCTCGAAAGCGACACGGCCCTTAATGCCGAGGATGGTTTCGCCGAGGTGGAGGCCGCGGCCAATGCCGTAAGCCCCCGCGACCGCGTCGAGGTTCTCAATCGCATCGACAGGCGAGACGTCGCGACCGTCGACCCGCACAGGAACGCCCGCCTCGAAACCAAGTTCCAATTGGATCGCTGGGCGGCAAGCGTCGAACGCTCCCTTGGTCCGGATCCATTGGTCTTCCGGGATCGAGACTTCGGTTCCAGCCGTCTCCTTGCCACCGATCGTGACGCCCCAGAGCCCCGTGTTGACCGAATAGTCCGCAGCGTTTTCGGGCACCGAAAAGCCAAAACTCTCAAGGAGGTTGACCTGGTCTAAACGGCTGGGGGCGGTGTCCCGGACAGGAGCAATGATTTCGATCTCGGGCGCGACGCTCCGGATCGCCAGTTCGAAACGCACTTGGTCGTTCCCCGCCGCTGTACAACCGTGCGCGACTGCGTTCGCGGCCAGACTCCGAGCGACCTGGACGACTTTCGAAGCCTGGAGGGACCGTTCGGCTCCAACACACAAGGGGTAGGTCCCGCCCCGTAGCACGTTCCCTGCAAGCAAGTATTGGAGGCAAGTCTCAAAGAACTCCTCCTTGGCAGGCACCAAGACGTGCTTGATAGCGCCAAGGCTATGGCTCTTGCGCTCCAATTCGGCGAGTTCTTCTTGAGTGAATCCCCCAACGTCGACTGTCACGGTGACGACGTTCCAGCCCTGGGACGTGAGATAGGGCACGCACCAACTCGTGTCTAATCCGCCCGAAAATGCGAGCGCGACCGTCTTGCTCACAGCGTCACGACTCCCAGCGCGGCAACCACTTCGTCTTGTGCGGCCCTGTCCTTCGTGGCTACGAAGATCGTGTCGTCGCCTGCGATCGTCCCCGCTATCACGGCCAGCCCGAGTCCGTCAATCCTCACCGCCACCAATTGAGCCGCACCGACGTCGGTTTTGAGCACAAGGAGGTTCGGGCCCGCTTGGACGGCGCCTAAAATGCCAGGCAGGCTGCCCTTTGAAGCGTCGGAGAACACATAGCGGCCGCCAAGCTTGACAACGCCGATCTCGTGCAGGTCACGGGAGACGCTCGATTGGGTGACCTTGAAGCCCGCCTCGTCAAGCTTCTCCACGAGCGCCTCTTGCCTGTCGATCGCATCGTGCTCGATCAACCGCCGGATCGCCTCGTGCCTCAGTGCCTTGACCGGATCTGCCATATGCATATTATGCACTGTATGTGAATAATATGTAGTGACGTAGGTCGGATGCCGTTCGACTAGGGTTGAGTGCTCTTGGCCAAGATCTCGTTCGCACGGACAATAGCCGTGTCCACGTTCGGGCAAACGTTGTCCTCGCCAACCACTTCGGAGAAGCCGCCACGCTCCATGAATTGCCGCGGCTGCTTCTGGGCGCCACAGAAGAGGACGTGCCGGCCGGAGTCGGCAACCGCCTGAGCGAAGTCCTCAAGCGCTTGCATTCCAGTCGCGTCGATCGCCGTCATGTTGCGGAGGCGGACGACCACTACAGGTGGCATAGAGTCCAGCCGCGCCAAGACCTCTTCGAGCTTTGACGTCGTTCCGAATAAGAACGGCCCCTGGATGCGGACGATGCGGACGCCCTCGGGAATGTCCTTGCCCTGCAAGGAATGCTCTTCGCCTTCCTGAACGTAGTGCCGGTCGACCTCGGTGACGACGGTGGTGGAGGAAACCCGAGTGATGAACAGCAGCGCGGCCAGGATCATCCCCGCTTGGACGGCCACGGTCAAGTCTGCAAAAACTGTCAGGAGGAACGTCACCAGCCAAACAGCCGAATCGGCCTTGCTCAAGCGGACGATGCCACGGATCTCGCCCCACTCCCCCATGTTGTAGGCGACGACCAACAGGATCGACGAGAGGACGGCCATGGGAACGTATTTGGCCAGCGGTGCCGCGAACAAAACGATCAAGAGCAGGAGCAAAGAGTGAACGATGCCCGCCACGGGAGTCTGCGCCCCGCTCCTCACGTTTGTCGCGGTTCTCGCGATCGCACCGGTCGAAGGGATGCCTCCGAAGACCGGCGAGACGATGTTCGCGACGCCTTGCGCGACCAGCTCGGTGTTCGAGTCGTGCTTGTCCTTCGTCATTCGATCGGAGACGACGGCCGAAAGCAGAGACTCGACCGATCCCAGAAGTGCCACGGTGACGGCCGGCCCCAGGAGCACACCAACAAGCTCTACACGAAAAGGAGGCAGAGAGGGCCGAGGAAGGCCACGAGGGATCTCGCCGAAGCGCGATCCGATCGTATCGACGGGCAGCTTGAGCCATGCAACCGCCGCGGTAGCCCCAAAGAGAGCCACGATTGCCCAAGGGACGCGGGGCACGAACTTTCTGAACAGGAGGATCACGACCAGCGAGCACGAGGCCACCGTCACTGTCGGCCAGTCGACGGTCGCCCGCGCGTCCCATAGGTTGAACATCCTGCCGAGGAACTCTGTGGAGACGTGAAGGACGCTCAAGCCGAAGAAGTCCTTGAGCTGTGTGCTCGCGATCAGCACGGCGATGCCGTTTGTAAATCCGATGACGACCGGGCGCGGAATGAACTCGATCGCCTTGCCAAGCCCCGTCAAACCAAGCACCAGGATCATCACGCCTGCCAACAACGTGACGATGTGGAGCCCGTCGAGGCCGTATTTGGCGACGATCCCTCCCACTACGACCACAAACGCGCCTGTCGGCCCGCTCACTTGGGCACGCGAGCCGCCTAACAGCGAGGAAAGAAAGCCGGCGACGATCGCTGTCGCCAGTCCGGCTTGGGGAGCGACCCCGCTACTGATGGCGAATGCCATGGCCAGAGGAAGTGCGACAAGGCCGACAGTGATTCCTGCGACAAGGTCTTTAACAAAGAGCTCGCCGCTGTACTCCTTGAGGCAGTGGAAGAGCTTGGGCAACCTTGATTCGTTGATCACGTGGGCGCCAAAGCTTACACGAGGTTCGGTGCCGCCCCGCTCGTGCGATCCTTATGGAAGGAAGCGTGAGCGTCGCGGTAAATTCGCGCAATGCGTTGTTTGCTCGCACCGGCGGTGCTCTTGGCTCTGAGCGCACCGGGCCTTGCGCAGGATGAAGCAGCAAAAGCCCCGGCGAGGGCCCCTGCGCCAATGACATATCTGCTCAAAGGCGCCCGGGTGGTCGTCAAGCCTGGCACCGTCTTAGAAGGAGCCAGCATCCTTCTCAAGGATGGCAAGATCGTGGCCGTTGGCAACAACGTCAGCGCGCCTTTGGGCGCAGAGACAATCGATTGCACCGGCCTGACCGCCTATGCAGGACTTGTTCACCCTTACTACCGGATGAGCATTGACGGCGTGACACCCGCCCAACCTGCGGGTGGAGGGCCCGGCGGCGGTGGAGGAGGCGGGGGCCGTCAAAGCCAGACGCAAGCTGAGGCGAACGCTGCCCAAGCCAAGCGGGACGCCGACCCATTCGGTGCTGAAACGAACTTGCTGAGCAAGCTGAACACGGGCGACCTGAAGCAAAAGGACGTTGCGTCGCTGGGATCTCTCGCGAAGGCCGGCTACGGACTGGTCCAGGTCAGCGCGATCGGCGGTCTGCTCGGCCCGACCGCGGCTGTCTACACTTCGACCGCGAAGGAGCTCGAGCCAAGTGCCGTTGTCGCGTCTCCCGGTTTTGTTCCCGTCGGCCTGAGCTCACGTGGATTCCAGAGCTACCCCAGTTCGGCGATGGGAGCGGTCGCGTTCGTCCGTCAAGAGCTCTTTGACGCGCAGCGCTACGGACGGCTGAAGTCGACACCAAACGCCCTGAAGTCGGACCCCGCCATGGAGACCCTTCTTCGGGTGACCTCGGGTTCAACGAGGGCGGTGTTCGACGACCTCAACGAGGTCACCTTCTTTGAAGCTCTCAAGATCTGCAAGGAGATGGGGATTCGCCCAGTCATGGGCTTTCGCCAAGATGTCGGCGCCGTGCTCGATTTGATCAAGCCGAACGGCATCGACGTCGTGCTTCGAGGCAGTATCCCCAGCAAACCGACAATTGGCACTAATCTCGAAGCGGCTTCGCTTTCGGGCGTCCGCTCCTACTTCAGCGAACTCCAGGCAGGGGCCGAACTTGAACATTCCGGAGTCTCCTTCTCCTTTGCGCCGACGAGCACGTCGGACCCTCTTGAAAGCTTGCGCCTGTACGTGCGCGCAGGCCTCAGCCGTGACGCTGCCCTTGCATCAGTGACGACCAACCCAGCCTCCCTGCTGGGCGTTTCCGACAAGACGGGAACGATCGAGGTCGGCAAGCTGGCGAACGTCATGCTCACACAGGGCGACTTGTTCGACTCCAAGTCACAGGTCATGGCGGTCTTTGTTTCCGGGCAGCGGGTCGACTTCAAGATGCCGGAACGCAAGAAAGCGGACGACATTGTTGCCGACCAGCCGATGAAGGTGATGAAGCCGATCCATGCGTTGTTCCCGCGCCCGTCCGAGACGACCGCCGCCTTTAGGCTGTACCGCAATGCGACGGTTTGGACGGAGGGCCCCCAGGGCACTCTGAAGAACGCGGACGTCCTCATCCGGGATGGCAAAGTGGTCGCGGTGGGTCGGGGGATCAAAGCACCCTCGGGCTGTGAGGTCGTGGACGCCACTGGCAAGCACATTTCTCCCGGAATCTGGGACTGCCACAGCCACACAGGCATCAACGGCGGAGTGAACGAGGGCACCAACATGGTGACCATCGAGTGCCGCATTTCCGACGTCATCAACCACCAGGCGATCAACATCTACCAGCAGCTTTCGGGCGGCACCGTCGGAGCTCAGCAGCTCCATGGCTCTGCGAACGCGATCGGAGGCCAGACCAGCCCCGTCAAATGGCGCTGGGGGATGCGTCCCACAGAGTTCCCGATCCAAGGCGCTCCTCTTGGCGTGAAGTTCGCCCTCGGCCAAAACCCGATCCGAGAGGACTCGAGCGGTTTCGGCCAGCAACAGCAGCCGGTGGGAACGACCCTCCTTACGTGGCGGCCGAGGACGAGGATGGGCGTCGAGGAGTCGATCCGACGCGCCCTCCAATTAGGCAAGGAATACAACCAGCAATGGGACGACTACCGCTCGGGCAAGACTACGGTCGAGCCGCGCCGCGACATTCAGTTGGAGGGCTTGGGCGAGATCGTCGCGGGCAAGCGGTTTGTCCACAGCCATGGATATCGAGCCGACGAGCTTCTCATGCTCATGCGCGTCGTCAACGAGTTCGGAGGCAAGATCGCGACGCTCCAACACGTCTTGGAGGGTTACAAAATTGCTGACGAGATGGCCGGCGCCGGCGTCGGCGGTTCGACCTTCGCCGACTGGTGGGGATACAAGCTCGAAGCCTACGACGCCATCCCCTACAATGCCGCCCTTATGGCTGACCGGGGCGTTTCAGTCAGCGTCAATAGCGACAGTGACAACCACGCCCGTCGCTTGAATCAAGAGGCGGCCAAATCCATGCGTTATGGTGGTGTCTCCCCGGAGCGGGCCCTCAGCTTCGTGACAATCGAGCCTGCCAAGCAGATGGGCATCGCCGACCACACCGGATCGCTGGAACCGGGCAAGGACGCCGACATGGTGGTCTGGTCCGCTGATCCGACCAGCATCTTCGCGGTCTGCCTCGAAACGTACGTGGACGGTGTCAAGCGCTTTGACCGGATGGACGACCAAAAGCAGCGCAACGAGAGGCTCGCCGAGCTTGAAGAGGCCAAGAAGATACTCGCTGACAACGATTCGGCAGCCAACCCCTTCGACTCCGACGGCAGTACTTTGAAGGCGGACACTGGTGCGGGCACCGTGTCGGGCGGGCGGTCGACGGCCAGCTTCGGGATCGGACCGATCACCAGCGAACCGGGCACCAAGCGTTATGCGCGCAAGCCGCTGCTCATCAAGGGCGCGACGATTCACCCGATGACGAGCAATCCCTTCGTGGGCGACGTCCTTGTCGACGACAAAGGAAAGATCCAACAAGTCGGCAACGAAATGTCGTCACCCGACGCGATCATCGTCAATGCGCGCGGCAAGCACCTCTATCCAGGCTTGATCGATCCGGCCACTGGCATCGGTCTCAACGAAATCGGCCAAGTGCCCGCCAGCGACGACTCCTCGGAGCGTGGCAGCTTCCACCCCGACTATCGGGTGGAACGGACGATCAATCCCGAATGGGAAACCCTTGGCGTCGCGAGACAGCAGGGTGTGCTCACCGTGCTCGTCAAGCCAAGCGGCAGCGGAGTCACCGGTCAAGCTGCCCTGATCAACACCGAAGGCTACACCTGGGAGGACCTGACCGTCCAAGGTGGCGTCGCGCTGACCTATTCCTCTGCGGGAGGCGGCTTTGCCAACGGCGACGAAGAGGAAGAGGAGGGCGATGACGATGGAGACATGCTTTCGGGCCAGAACCGTCGGGGAGGTGGCGGCGGGGGAACGCCAGACTCCTACTCCAGCCTTACCGACCAACTCAAGACCGCGCGGGCTTACCTTGCTGACCGCTCGCAAGCCACGCCCGACAAGCCAGTTCCGCGCGACCAGCGGCAAGAGGCTATGGGGCTCGTCGCCGACGGCAAGCTCCCGGTCCTCTTGAACGTGAACAGCGCGACCGAGATCAAGAACGCAGTCGCTTGGGCTGAGAAGGAGGGCGTCCGAGTCGTCCTCTACGGTTGCTCAGGAGCGGGCGAGATCGCCGACTGGCTTGCGGAGAAGCAAGTGCCGATCTGCCTTGCCGCTGTCTACAACATGCCTTCAACCGAGCAACCGGTCGACTACTTCTACGGTCTTCCGGCCAAGCTCGCCAAGGCAGGCGTGAAGTTCTGCCTGACGACCAACAACGACAAGGATGTCCGTCAAATCCGCGATCAGGCCGGCTGGGCGGCTGCTTACGGGCTTGACCGAGAAGAGGCAGCGCGATCCATTACGCTACGGGCCGCCGAAGTGCTCGGCATCGCTGACCGGATGGGTGCGATCAAGAAGGGCCTTGACGGAACGCTCATCCTCACGGACGGCGAGGTCATCGAGACCAAGTCGCACGTGCTTCGTGCCTGGATCGAGGGGCGGGAGGTCGAGTTGACCAACAAGCAGACGCGCCTGTACGAGAAGTACAAGAACAGGCCGAAGTCGAAGCGATAGGCCCGTGCAAGTTGGCTGGAACGATCCCGACCAGGCCCGACCGACTCTCCTCGAACTTTGGGAGTTGCTCGGGCCGGCTGGGATCAAGCCGGCGCGCGCGCAGTGGCTGGAGACGGGCTTAGCCAATTCCTCGTGCCTCCTGCACGACCTCTCCGGCGGCGTCCACTTCCTCAAGGTGTACAGGCATCCAGGCCCTGAGCATGCGGTCGAAGCCGCCCTGCTCCGGCACTTGGCTCGGTCACTGCCCGTGCCGGAGGTCGAGTACGCGGACCACAAGATCCTCCTGACCACCTGGATCAGCGGCATCCCACTACAAACTTTGATGCGGGAGGCTAGGTGGGGCGAAGTGGTCGTCGCTGGCCATGCGGCGGGCAAGGCCCTGGCCACGTTGAGCGCATTTGACTTCGATCAGGCTGGCTTTCTCGGATCGGACTTATCGGTGAGCGAGCCTTGGCCGAGCCCAATAGATGGGCTTTGGGGCTATTGGGAGGCAGTGACTTCACGCCCCTCGACCGGCGAAGCCGCGCCCCTGGTCGCGCGGGCGCAGGCGGCCCTCTCGGGCGCCTTGCCCTGGATGCGCGAACGCGTCAATCAGCCCAGCCTTTGCCATGCGGACTTCAAGGGATCGAACCTCCTGATTGCTGACGGCGACCTCGTCGGCATCGTGGACTGGGAGTTCGCCCATGCCGGAACGTGGCTGCTTGATGCGGGCCAACTGCTCCGCGGCCGCGATCAACTTCCTGACCAATTTGTCGCTAATGTCGCGCATGGAATGGAGGAAGGCGGCATGGATCTTCCCCAGAACTGGCAGATCCACGCCCGTATGCTCGACCTCGTGAACCTCGTGGACTTTCTGACCCGCCCCAAGTCAAGCGAGACGGTCGTGAACGACGTGACGGCCCAAATAGAAGCGACGCTCCAAACTTGGGAGCGTCGCTGAAGTCATCTTAAGCAACCGTCAGCCGCCGTGCTTGCCGTTGCCGTTACCATGTCCGTTGCCTTGGCCGTGCTCGGATCCGTTGCTCTTGCCCTTTCCTCGTCCTTCCCCATGACCGTCATCTCGGCCATTGTCGTCGGCATGGCCGTGACCCTTGCCTTGGCCGTTCCCTTTCCTTTGACCCTTGCCCTTGCCACCGCCCTTCTCTTCGAGAGACGATTTGTGCTTCTCTTTTCCAGGGGGGCCGCCGTGCGGATTGCCGTGCGCGGCTTTATCGTGGCCAAAGGCTGAGTTGCCAGGAGAAGACTTGGCGGTCTCACGAGGCACCCAGTTGCGGATTGATGTTTTGCCTGACGAGCGACTGACTCGCTGCCAGTCCTCAAACCGAACGTGGTACTTGTCCGCCACCGAGTTCCAAGACCGCACGGTCTGCTGTTGGTTGTAGACTTCCCTGGGGTCTCGGTTCGACAGTTTGCCGATCACGATCGCTCCGAGCACGTCCTCAAGGCTGCCCGCCTTTCGGTGGAGAACCTCGGAGTCGTTGTATCCGAACCGCCGCGAATAGGAGTCGGTCCAGAACCTGTCGCGGTCAAAGGCACCTTGCTTGCGCAGCTTGTTGAACGTGCCAGGATGCATACCCATGCGGTGAGCGATCTCACCCCACCCCAGGCCCTGGTTTCTCAGGCGCCAGACCTCGTTCGGACTACGGTGGAAGTAGTAGGAACCCTGGAACACTGGCCCCAATTCCCAGACCGGCAGGTGCGATTGGTCACGAACGTACAAGACCTCGCGGGTATCGATCCCGAACTGGTCGGCGAGAATGCTCGTGGCAATCTTTTCAAGGAGGCTGTCAGCGCGCGATGCGACCGGGGCCAAGACCACGGTCACGCTCAGACAAACGCTAAGAACTTTGTTCATGGAAATCTCCTAACCCCCGCTCAGCGAGAGTCCTTCCTGTTTGCTAAGACGACGCAAATCTGCGATCCGTGTACAGCCGCCCTTACGTTTGGGCCCTGAATGCGGCCCATTCCGGGCGCAAGATGGCGTAAAGGTGAGTGTCCACCCGCTTGCCTTCAACGCTCACACTGTCCGATCTGTGGGTCGCTTCCAGGTTCATTCCACACTTTTCGGCGACGCGTGCGCTCGCGACGTTGCGGGTGTCGCACTTCCAAACCAGGCGCTCCCAGCCCCAATCGCCAAAGCCCCACTCCAGCATTCCAGCGAGCACGCGAGTCCCCAAGCCCCGCCCGGCGTGATCTCCATGGATCCACATGCCGATCTCCGCGCAGCGCCACTCCACCGGGCCACACCGAAGGTGGAAGCCAGAACCCCCGAGGAGCCTGTCGCCGTTCCAAACCCCGACTGTGTAGTTCGTGTCCGACATGTACTCCGCCGCCAAGCGCCGACACGTGACCTCTGCTTCGGCCACGGTCAGGTCTTGCTTTGCCCACGGCATCCAGGGCTTGAGGTGCTCGTAGGAGGCGACACTCGCGCGTTGAAGCTCCGCTGCGTCCGCTGGACCAAACGGCCTCAAGACCAGTTCGTCGAACTCGTACCGGACGGGCACGAGCCTGGGCTCTTCGGCCATTCCTAACGCGCCTCGATGGACTCCACGACGCGCATGACCTCCGCCTCCTGCTCCTTCGTTGGAGGTTTCGGGAAATAGGCGGTCGCGTAGATCGTGTTGACCTTGGCCGGGCGTTGCATGACGAGACGCGTGTAACCGTCGGGCCCGGGAACCTTCCATGAGTACATGTCGCCGCCCTTGACTTGGCGCTTCAAGAACGACATTTCAGGTTTGGACTTCGAGGCCGTCTCCGCGTCTGCGCGTTCCTTGGTCCTCGCGTCCACGACACGGACGTTCACGTTGAGCCCTTCACCGCTTGGCCCCTCGAGCCAGCGGCCCACCCCGATCTCGCCCTCGGGAATCTTCACTTTCGGGCCCCCGAGCTTCCACTTGTCGCCAGTCTCGATCGAAGCGTAGCCCTCGATGTTTGGACCGGGAGTGACCGTCATGATCCCCGGGCCCGTCTTAGGAGGGCCCGTCGCGATGTTGGGTGTATTGGAGTCGCCACAGCCCAACGCAAAGAGGAAGGGCAGGAACATCGCTACGGTGACGGTCTTCATGCACGGCATTGTAACCTACACCGGCCGTTCCTCTAAAATCAATCTCAGGGACGGGGGACAAGGGACGTCGGAGTTCGGAATGGTGGCGTATCCTGTCACGGATGGAGGCAACATCGCACAAGTCGCCGCGGATCGCAACACAAGGGCGGAGACTCGCATCGGTCGCGTTTGCCCTACTGATTGTCTCGATGTTCCTGTCGCGAGGGCCATCGAGCACCATGGCCATCTTACTTGGGCGCGATCCTTTCCGCGAGATTCGCGTGGATCCTGGCGATTACCCTAGTGCATCCAATGAAAGACTCGCGCGCATCTTTCGGGAGGACGACGAGTCTACATATATCTTTGAGCGAAACATAATGATTGCCTCTGGCTCGCTTGGAACGGCCCTGTTCTTGGCTGCTGTTGTCATCTTCTCAGTTGGCTCCCTTTCGACAGCGCCGGGAACGAAAAGAGTGAACATCGTGGGGCTCGCCCTCTGCATTTCCGCGTTCATATACGGCCTCACATTGACTGAGCGACCGATCGTGCCCGGCTCACTACATGGATTCTGAACTCAGTCCGGGCCAGTTGACAAGCCGCGCCGCCACCGCCATCACCTTTTGAGACTCACGTCGTACGCACTCCGTACTCGCTTATCTCCAATGGAATGGAATGAGAATGCAGGTTCAAAAGGGGGCCGAAATCGGCGGTTTGGATTCCAAAATCCAAGATCAAAATCCAGGATCGGACTTTGGCTGCCCGACAGGGATTCGAACCCCAACTATCGGTACCAGAAACCGGTGTCCTACCGTTAGACGATCGGGCAGCGCAGGTTCAATTATGGCCTAAAGCCTTCTGCTCCTCATAGGTGTCCCAGGCAAAACCATCCAGGACCATCACCCCGGTGCGCCGTATACTCAGCCCTCACTGAGGAAGCGATTTGAGCGTGAACGAACCGATTGAGGAAGCAAAGGCAGAGGCACCGACCGATTTCATCCGAGAAGCGGTCAAGCAAGATCTGGCGGAAGGCCGGTTCCAGCACGTGCACACGCGCTTCCCGCCGGAGCCGAACGCCTACCTCCACATCGGCCATGCCAAGGCGGTCTGGATCGACTATGGAATCGCCCTCGACTTCGGCGGCAAGTTCAACTTGAGGTTTGACGACACCAATCCCCTCAAGGAGGAGCAGGAGTTCGTAGACGCCATCATCGAGGACGTCAAGTGGCTCGGCGCCGACTGGGAAGACCGCCTCCTCTTCGCCTCCGACTACTTCGACCAGATGTACACCTGGGCTCAAGACCTCATCCGCAAGGGCAAGGCCTATGTTTGCGATCTGACTCCGGACCAAATGCGCGAGCAACGGGGGACCCTGACCAAACCTGGCCAGAACAGCCCTTACCGAGATCGGAGCGTTGACGAGAACCTCGATCTGCTCGAGCGGATGAAGGACGGAGAGTTCGCCGACGGCGAGAAAACCTTGAGGGCCAAGATCGACATGGCCTCGCCCAACATCAACCTGCGCGACCCGGTGATGTACAGGATTCGTCACGCCGAGCACCATCGGCAAGGCGACAAGTGGTGCATCTATCCCTCTTACGATTGGGCGCACGGGTTGGAAGACTCGATCGAGGGCGTCACCCACTCGCTCTGCACCTTGGAGTACGAGATCCATCGTCCTCTTTACGACTGGTTCCTGGACGAGCTGGGAATCTATCATCCTCGCCAGATCGAGTTCGCCCGGCTCAACCTCTCCTACACGGTGATGAGCAAGCGCAAGTTCATCGAGCTCGTCGCGGGAGGGTACGTCAGTGGCTACGACGATCCCCGGATGCCGACCATCGCCGGCCTTCGTCGCCGTGGCTACACGGCCGAGGCGATCAAAGAGTTCTGCCGCAGGATCGGGGTGGCCAAGGCCGACAACATCATTGAAGCTGCCCAGCTCGAGGACTGCATCCGAGAGGGCCTGAACAAATCGGCGCAACGTGTCATGGCCGTGCTCGACCCGGTCAAGGTCGTCTTAACGAACTACCCCGAAGGGCAAGTCGAGGAACTTGACGCGGTCAACAATCCTGAAGACGCGGCCGCAGGGACCCGAAAGGTGCCGTTCGCTCGCGAGCTGTACATCGAGCGCGAAGACTTCATGGAAGACCCACCGCCGAAGTTCTTCCGCCTTGCTCCCGGGCGCGAGGTCCGCTTGCGTTACGGTTACTTCATCAAGTGCGAAGAGGTCGTCAAGGACGGATCGGGCAAGATCGTCGAGCTCAGATGCACGTACGATCCAGCGACCAAGGGCGGCGACGCCCCAGACGGAAGAAAGGTCAAGGCAACGCTCCATTGGGTTTCTGCGGCTCACTCGATCCCGGCTGAAGTCCGGCTCTACGACCACTTGTTCAACAAGGTCAATCCCGACAAGGTCGAAGAGGGCCAGACTTACATTGACAACCTGAACCCCGACTCTTTGAAGGTCGTCGAGGCTCGGATCGAGCCGTTTGCAAAGGACGCCAAGCCCGGCGACCGCTTCCAGTTCGAACGCCTCGGCTATTTCTGTGTCGACAAAGACTCGGCCCCGTCCCGGTTGTCGTTCAACCGTACGGCGACCCTGAGGGACGCTTGGGCCAACGTCCAAAAGGCACAAAAGTAGCCCTTGACAACAAAGAGAGCCGGCCCACAACGGACCGGCCAGGACATCTTCAGGTGGTTTGAAATCTATGCGGCGATGCTGTACGCCACGTATCGCTCCGTGCCTTCAAGCACTTGCTGGAGCCTTGCGCCAGTCCAACCGTTCACCTCGTCCTCGTTTCGAGTGACAAAGACGGTGGCGCTGGCGCCGGAGAATTGGGCGATCTCTCTCGCAAAGTCAAGGACCTGCGGGACGGTGTCGTCCATGCGGCTCACTTTCGCGTAGTCGACCACGAACTCAAAGCTGTCGACCTCGTCAGCAGCTAGAAGCGCTCTCAGGTCGTCCAAGAAGCAGTCTGCTTCGGCGCGTGTCAAGACACCTCCGAAACTTGCTTCGACTTGCCGCACGCTAGGGTTCCAGTTCAAGATATACATGGTTCTTCACCAAATTGCAGGCGCCCTCACGGCCTGCTTGATGGTCTTATTCACCTTTCGCCTTGAGTTCGGACTGGTCTTCTTGACAGGGTCGCGATGTTCTAGTGCGTTTCCCAGCAGTGGAAATACGGGAGCATTGAATTTAGAGGCTCAAGTCGTCAAGGGCGCGCTTCGATATTTCCCGCCGGGCAGACTCAAATCCTTGCCAAGGGTCACGGCCCGGCCTCGGCATCCACTCCCGTAGGTTCAGGACGTTCCGATCCCCACCGCCAGAAACGCCTTCTAATTCCTCCCACGTCAAGGGGGTCGAGACCGGTGCCCCCGGCCTGGCCCTGACCGAATAGGCCCCGACCGCCGTCGCGCCCCTCCCATTGCGAAGATAATCCAAGAAGATCTTCCCCTTTCGCTTTGACTTCGTCATGATCGTAACAAAGTGGCCCGGCACGAGTTTGTTCAAGTTCTCGACCACTTTCTTGGCGAATTGCTTGTGCCCCTCCCAGTCCACAGTGCCAGCCACGAGAGGGACGACCACGTGCAGGCCCTTGCCGCCGGTGGTTTTGACAAATGGCACGAGGTCGAAACTCCGGACATATTCTGCGAGAACCTTCGCCGACTCAACGACCTTGCTCCACTCCACGTCCGGAGCGGGGTCAAGGTCGAACACGAGGACGTCGGGGCGCTCGATCTCGGCTAGCTTGCAGCCCCAGGGATGGAACTCGACCGTCCCGTTTTGAACGAGCGTCAGGATGCCCTCCACGTTGTTCACGACCATGCCGACCTCGCCATCGAACTCGGCCTTTATCAGATCAGGCATGCCCGGCGTTGGGTGCTTTTGGACGAACTGGCTCGCCTCGATCCCGTCCGGGCAGCGAACCACAGCCAGGGGCCTCCCTTCGATCGTTGGGAGCATCGCTTCTCCTATCGCCAAGTAGTATTCGGCGAGGCCGCTCTTCGTGAGCCCGACATCGGGGAACAAGAGCTTTTCCGGGCTCGAGATCTTGACTGGCATCTTTTTGGCGACCACCCTTTCAGGCTGGACGTCTTCGGCGCTCTTGTCCTCCCGTAGGCCGGTGAAAACGGGGTGCCGTAAGACCCCCTCCCTCGTCCGTTCCGCGTACTTGACCTCGGCCACCAGCCGAGGCTCCACCCAGGTCGCCTCCTTGACAACCTCCTTGGGAACGTCCACAAACGGACTCGTTTCCCTCACCAGGGCTTTGAGCTGCAGCGCGAGCCGGTCGAGGCGCGTCTCATTGAACCCGGAGCCGACCCGGCCCGTGTAGATCAGGCGCCCACTCTCGTCGCGCTGACCCACCAATAAGGCGCCGAACCCGGAGCGCGAACCTTTGCCCTCCGTGAACCCGCCGATGACGAACTCCTCTCGGGCCGCGCATTTCGACTTGAGCCACTGTGATGTCCGGGTCTGGAGATAGCGCGAATCGGCACGTTTCGAAACGATGCCTTCGAGCCCAGCTTTGCAGGCCTCCTTGAAGAGCCGGGGACCGTTGCCCACCGCGTGGTCTGAATAGAAGAGCGGCGGCTCGACGCCTTCGAGCAAGCCCTCTAGTCTTGCCTTGCGCTCGACGAGGGGGACGTCCGTCAGGTCGATGCCGTTGTGCTCGACGATATCGAAGAGATAGAAGACCGGCGCTTGGCCCTTGCCGTCCGAAAGCCAGTTTTGAAGGCCACCGAAGTCGCTCGTCCCGTCGTCGCTGAGCACGACCACCTCTCCGTCGACGCATGCACCGTCCTCGAACCGCGCGTTGATCGCAGCTGCGATCTTCTTAAAGCGGGGAGTCCAATCGAGCCCGTTTCGGGACATCAAGGTCACCTCGCCGTTTCGCTTCCATGCGAGGATGCGATAGCCGTCAAATTTGACCTCGTGGAGCCAGTCCGTGCCCTCGGGGGCACGCTCGGTCACCGTCGCCAACTGAGGGCGGAAGTCCTTCGGTCTGAGTTGTGACGGCCGCCCCTGATCCTGGAGCACGCTCTTGGTGTAGCGCTCCACGAGCCCCTCCCCGTCGCCTGCGACGACGTACTTGTCCTTCTCCTTTATGAGGAGCCAGTTTTTCTCGTCCATTCGGACGAGCACCCACTTGCCATGGAGCCTCTTGCCGTGGAGGTTGAATTTGAAGTCTCCCTTCTTCATCATCACGTCCACGTCGCCTTCCGGCTCCCATGTCCCGATGTCCCAAACGAAGATTTCGCCGGCACCGTATTGGCCCTTCGGAATGCGACCCTCGAACGTGGCGTAATCGAGGGGGTGGTCTTCCACGTGGACAGCGAGACGCTTCTCGGCCGGATCCAGGCTCGGGCCCTTAGGAACCGCCCAGCTCATGAGGACGCCGTCGTGTTCGAGCCTCAAGTCATAGTGAAGACGGGTCGCATCGTGGCGCTGCACACAGAAGACGAGTTGCTTCTTGCTCGCCCGTGTGTGCGCTTCCGGCTCAGAAGTGACGGAGAAGTCGCGTTTCCTTTTATACTTTTCGAGCTTGTCGCTCAATCACTGCCCGTCCTGGTGGCTTTGCCGGACTCCTTGTCCCGTGCGGCCATGCTCTTCTTGAGAAGCGACATCATATCGATGACCTCGCCTGACGACGCTGCCTCTTCCTCCTCGCCCTCAGCAGTCGCCACAGGCCCCTTCTCGCCTCTGGCGACCTTTTGCTCGATGTAGTCCATGACCGAGTCGTAGTAGTCGTCCTTGAAGTCCTTCGGCTTCCAGTCGTCCTTCATGGACTCGATGAGCTGCTCCGCCAGGGCCAGCTCCTTGTCAGTGACCTTGAGGTCTTCGAGGTCGTTGGGAGGAAGGTCTTCAATCGGGGCCGCGCGGAGTTCGTGGGAGAACCGAAGGATTTCAAGCACGAGGGCCTGGTCTTGCACCATGAGCGCGGCCAGGTGCTGCTTGGTGCGAATGACGACCTTGGCCACGCCCACGCAGTTCTGCCGACGAAGGGCCTCGCGCAAAAGGGCGTAAGGCCGTTCGCCTCGCTTGCCAGGAACGAGGAAGTAGGGCTTCTCGAAATGCTGGACGGGAATCTGCTCGACCGGGACGAATGCTTCGATATCTACGCTCTGGGTGGCCTCAGGGGCGGCTCGCTTGAAGTCCTCTTCGCCGAGGAGGACGTACTCCCCGTCCTCGTATTCATAGCCCTTCACGATCTTGTCCCAAGGCACGGGCTCGTTGGTGATCTCGTTGACGCGGTTGTACTTGACCGCCGCATTGTTCCGGCTGTCGATCATTTTGAAGCTGAGATCCTTGCTCCTCTCGGCTGAATGGAGCGTGACGGGGATCGTCACCAGCCCAAAACTGATATGCCCCTTCCAAAGCGGTCTTGCCATGTGTGTACAAGTTTACAGCACGCGGGAGCTGCGACCGTCCTCGGTCACACACCAGGCAGGTCGATACACCAGGAAGCATGGGCGCACCGTGGAACCCTGGCCGGACAAGTGAAAGCGCCCTCGGTGCATGCACCGAGAGCGAATTTCTGAACTTAAGCCCTTGGTTAGCTCGCGGCCTTGACGTCGTCCTCACCAAGGAGCATCGGCTTCACACCTTCGGAGATGACGCCGGCGGGCAAGACGACCTTTTTGATGTCGTCGTTGCTCGGAACCTCATACATCACCTCGAGCATGACCTGCTCGATGATGCTGCGCAGGGCGCGGGCTCCGGTTTTGCGGCGCAAGGCTTCCCGAGCGATCTCCTGCAAAGCCTCAGGCTCCACCTCAAGCTCGACTCCGTCCAGTTCGAAGAACTTGGAGTACTGCTTGATGATCGCGTTCTTGGGCTCCGTGAGAATGGTGACCAAGGCTTCCTCGTCCAACTCGTCCAGCGTCGTGATGACGGGCAAGCGACCGATGAACTCGGGGATGAGCCCAAATTTCAGCAAGTCTTCTGGGTTCACCGATCTCAGGACGTCCTTGGAGCGCTCTGCCTTGCTCTGCGGCTCGGCGCGGAACCCCATGACGTTCTCCTTTTGGCGCCGCATGATGATTTCGGCAAGACCTTCGAAGGCGCCACCGCAGACGAAGAGGATGTGCCGAGTGTCGATCTGGATGTACTCCTGCTGCGGGTGCTTCCGCCCGCCGCCAGGAGGAACATTGGCGACCGTGCCCTCAAGGATCTTGAGCAAAGCCTGCTGAACGCCCTCGCCACTCACATCGCGAGTGATGCTGGGGTTGTCCGACTTGCGGCTGATCTTGTCGATCTCGTCCACGTAGATGATGCCTTGCTCGCAAAGCTCCTTAGCGTTGCGGGGATCCATCTGCTCGGCCGACTGCCACAACTTGAGAAGGATGTTCTCGACGTCCTCGCCGACATAGCCGGCCTCAGTGAGAGCGGTAGCGTCAGCGATCGCGAAGGGGACTTGAAGCATCCGCGCCATGGTCTGGGCGAGCAGGGTCTTTCCGGAACCGGTCGGTCCGACCATGAGGATGTTGCTCTTCTGGAGCTCGACACCCTCCTCGTCCTGGTCGTGAATCCGTTTGTAGTGGTTGTAGACCGCGACGCTCAGGGCTCGCTTGGCGTGCTCTTGGCCGATCACGTACTGGTCCAAGAACCCGACGATCTCCTTCGGCTTGGGCAGCTTGGCCAAGCGTGGGCCTGCCGCTGCGGTAGCGGGGACCTTGGTCTTGGGCTCGCCTGCACCGTCGGGACCCTTCGACTCTCGGGGGGTTCCGCCCTCGCTCTGAAGAATATCGTTGCAAAGGTCAATGCAGTCCGAGCAGACCGCGCCGTGAAGGCCGACGATCAACTTCGGAACTTGCTCTTTGGCCTTGCCACAAAGGCAACACCGGTCGCGGGGCTGGTCTGGTTTGGCCATCTCTGCGTCCTACCCCTCTATTATCGCGCACCTGGCTTCAAAACTTTATCCACGATTCCATAAGTCATCGCCTCCTCCGCGCTGAGCCAGTAGTCGCGGTCCATGTCTTTCTTGACCTGCTCGGGATCCTTTCCGGTCGCTTCCGAAATGATCGTGGTCAAAGTCTGCATCAAGCGGTCGGCTTCACGGAGGCTGATTTGCATGTCGGCCAGGGTTCCTTGGGCACCCCCGCTGACTTGGTGAATCATGATGCGGGCGTTCTCGAGGCAATACCGTTTGCCCTTCGTTCCGCCTGCGAGCAACACGGCACCCATGCTGGCGGCCTGGCCAACGCAGAACGTAGCAATATCGGGTTTGATCATCTTCATGGTGTCAAAGATGGCCAGACCCGCGCTGACGACGCCTCCAGGACTATGGATGTAGAACTCGATGTCCTTGTCCGCGTCCTCCTTCTCAAGGAAGAGGAGTTGGGCAATGATGAGGTTGGCGACATAGTCGTCGACGGCCGTCCCCAGGAACACGATCCTGTCTTTCAGCAGCCTGGACCAAATGTCATAGCTTCGCTCGCCTCGCGCGGTTTGCTCGATGACGAACGGGACGCCCATTCCAACTTCTCTCATAGTTCTCCTAGTGTACTTACCAGGCTGCCCCCCTCGCAGGCGGGCCCGGTCAAAGGCCAGAGGGCTCTACCCCTCCGGCACTTGTCCGAATCATCGGCACCTTGGCCACCGCGCGATAGGCGCAATATCACTGAATTGGACGTGTTCACGGCCCCCGGACGCACAGCGTCCCTAGGACAAAAAATGGCGGCCGACAAGCGACCGCCAATGTCTCTTCACCCTAAGGTCTCTCGACCTTAAGCCTTTCTGTATGGAGCATTGACGGACGGGGACGTGGATTGTTCAGTGAGGGCCCAAGAAAAGTGTCGACATCCGACTCTCCGCTCAATGCGGCGCCCGCTCCGCCGACCGTATAATTCCGGGGTGGCCAAGATCGTGGTCGGCTGGAGGGAGCACGTGTCCCTCCCGGAGTGGGGAGTCTGGGATCTTCACGCGAAGATCGACACCGGGGCGAGATCGAGTGCGATCCATGTCGAGAACCTTGAAGAGACGAGCCCCGGGAACCTTCGGTTCGAGGTGGTCTTGAGCCGCAAGTACAGCCATAAGCGCGTCCTGGTGGAGACCAAGATCGTCCGCAAGAGCCCTGTCAAGAACAGTACCGGCCACGAATCCGAGAGGTACTTCGTGCGGACCACCATGCGCCTCGGGCCAGTAGAAAAGGAGATTGAACTGAGCTTGGTGAACCGAGACAACATGCGAGTTCGAATGCTCGTCGGCCGGACTGCACTTGGAGAAGACTTCATGGTGGATGCCCACGCGACCAACCTGCTGGGAGCAGTGCAAGGAGGGGCATGAGGATCGCGATTCTGTCCAGGGCGCCCCGGTCGTACAGCACCTCGCGACTGCGCAGGGCCGCCCAAGAGCGCGGTCATCAGGTGCGGGTGCTGGACACGCTGCGGTTTTCCATGTTGCTCGAGAGCGGCTCGCCGGAACTCTTCTATGCCGGTCGCAAGATGGGGCCGATCGATGCGGTGGTGCCGCGGATCGGTTCCTCGGTGACCTTTTACGGTTCGAGCGTCGTCAGGCAGTTCCAACAGATGGGCGTCTTCGTGGCCAACACTGCCAACGCCATTAACAACGCCAGGGACAAGCTAAGGGCCCTTCAAATCCTGAGCAAGCACGACATCGGCCTGGCCCCGACTTCCTTCGTGCGGGGCCGGGAGGACATTCTCCCCGCCATCCAGCGAGTGGGAGGCGCGCCCGTCATCATCAAGGTTCTGGAAGGAACCCAGGGCGTTGGCGTCATTCTCGCCGAGACTCAAAAGGTCGCCGAGGCGATCATTGAGACGATGCAGGGTGCCAAGCAAAACGTCCTCATTCAGAAGTTCGTCGCCGAGAGCAAGGGCAAGGACATCCGCGCCATCGTGGTCGGAGACCAGGTCGTAGCCGCCATGCGCCGCGTGGCGACCGGTACCGAGTTCAGGGCGAATATCCACCGCGGCGGCAAGGCGGAACAGGTGGAGTTAGAGCCGGCTTACCGGCGCACCGCTGTCCGGGCTGCGCAAGTGCTTGGCTTGCGCGTGGCTGGGGTCGACATGCTGGAAGCCGCCGACGGGCCCCAGATCATCGAGGTGAACTCGTCACCTGGTCTGGAAGGAATAGAGACGGCGACAGGCATTGATGTCGCGGGTCGTATTGTGGACTATGTGGCGGAGCAGGTCCAATATCCCGAGTTCGACATTCGCGAGCGCCTGATGGTGACCAAGGGCTACGGAGTCGCGGAGTTTGTCGTCGGCCCCGATTCACCGATCGCGGGCATGCCGATCGGCAGCACAGGACTGCGTGAAGAAGAGGTCGTCATCCTCACTTTAGAGCGAGAAGGAGACACCATCCCCAACCCGAAGGATGCTCGCATTATCGAGAGTGGGGACAGACTCCTTTGCTTCGGCAAGCTCAGCGCGGTCAAGGGGTTCCTACCCGAGAGGGCCCCGCAGAGACGCAAGCGGGCTCGAAACATTAAGACTTAAGCCGGAAAATCGGGGCGCTGCCGGTATGCCCAGATCTGCCCCGTGTGATAGGCGGCATGCTGGGCGATCCGCCAGAGCCCTCCGACCCCCTCTACTGTCGGCCCGAGTGGCGTCTCGACCATTCTCGTAAGGGCCTCATGGCTGGGATCCTCCAGCAAGGGCCGGACGAGGTTTTCCGTGTGCCTGAGCGCAGCGTCGATCTGCTCGACCGTCATGTCTTCCTCACTGAAGGGGAACGGGTCTTCATTGATGAATTGGGCCCTAACCGACTTATCGATGCGGGCATCCATTTCGGTCGAGTATGGGTCTTCGCCTTGCAGACGTTTCCCAAACCAGTGCTCGGCGCCCGCAACATGGTAGAGCATCTCGCCGATCGTCATTGCCGACGCATGGGGCCGCCAACACAACTGACGCGGAGACAAATCCTGATAGGCTGGCGCTAACCGTTCGCGCGTGAACTTCCAGACCTCGGCATAGGGCGACATGGCCCAGTTTGTCACGACTTACGCACGGACCCGATGAGACTTGACCTTGGGCAGTGCCGGCACAGACACGACCGAAACGACGTCGCCAGGCTTAAAGTTCTCTCCGAAGAACCCCCACGCTATGGCTCCGTCCGTGTTCTCTGGCTCAAGAAGGTGGTTCGCTAGGATCGTCAAGGGCTGGTCGCAACGGACAACGTAGTCGCCAGCCTTCGCTTCGTCAAGGCCGGACCGGACATCGCATTCCAACCGGATGAGCTTGTGGCCCTGAAAGGCCTGGCCGTCCTGATGAAACTCCCTGACAACAAAAGCATCCGTCGTACCGTGCCAGGCCTCATCGAGCTGGTCCACCTGGACGCCGTGCCTCAACAAGAGATCGATCACTTTCTTCTCGGCACCGCGCACGATGTAGGCGCTCGGCAAAGTGCGCCTCCGCGTGGCGACGAAACGGTCGTAAATAGTGAGCTTGACCTGTTCCAGGTCGGTGGGAACGCCCGTCTTTGCCGGCTTCTTCTCCAACCATACGTTCTCGTCTCCCCGGACGCCGAACTCGAACCGAGTTCCGAGTTCTCGGTTGCCCTTGCCCCTGGCATAGGCTGTTTCAGACGCCTTCTTCATCGACAAGATCTCCTTGCGGTGGTCGGCGGCATAGCTCACGACCGCCGTCACGAAGTCCTCGGTGGCCCGGATTCGATCCTTGAAGGGGAGGTAGACCAGCGCTTCGCTCAGGACACCAATGCAGTTGACCATGCCGGCATAGTTGGTCGAATACCGGGCTTCAGCGCTGACCGAGTACCAGCCTCTCTTGCCTTGCACTGTCTCGTCGTTCCCATAGTCAAAGGTGCGGAGCCCCTTTCCTTCGAGTTCCTTCCTCACAGCGGGCATCATTTGATCCCTTGTGAACAGGTAGAGGGGCCCGAAAGTGTTGGGATTAAGGGGCGGAGCCCAGGTGAGCGGATAGCCGTGCCGGGTGCCGTCCGTGGTGTGCAGATCCATCATGAGGTCGGGCCGCCACGGCACCCAAACGCTCTTCAAGGTGGCTACCATTTCTGGCGTTTCCGCCTTGACATAGTCGCGATTGAGGTCAAAGCCGCCTCCGTTGGCGCGGACTCCGACCAGATCGGGGCCGTTTTGGCCAGGACGGTTCCGACCCTGCGGACCGAACTTTTCGTTCCCGTCGATGTTGTAAATCGGATTGACCAGGAAGACGACCTTGTCGAGGATCCCCCTCTTCTCTTTGCACCAAGAGCGAAGCAAGTGCAGGATGGCCTCTTTGCCTTCGACCTCTCCCGCATGGATGTTGGCTTGAATGTAGGCGACGAGCTTGCCTTGCTTGTGGGCCTCCTCGGGGCTCTTTACCATCGGGCGGGCGGCGATCAGGAGAGGCATCTTTTTGCCTTCGGTGCTGACTCCGATATAAGTCAGGCGAACAGGTGCGCCAGCCTTCTCAAGGCCTTCCAGAAAGCCGATGACGTCGGAATAATGCGAGGTCTCTGCGTAGTTGGTGCTTTCTGCGCGGGTCTGGGGCCAGTCTTGGGCGAGAACGATTCCGAGAGCGAGGGCACCAAGCATAGGCTCATTGTCCCCAAAAAGGGGAACCCATGTCCACGGCAACGTGGTAACGGCGCAATGAGGAAACCCCTCTCATGTTTGCAAAATTCACCCCCCTCTTCGCCCTTACACTGATGCTGGCGGCACCGGCTGCCAAGGCACAGTTCGAAATGCCCCTCACACAGCCGCATTTCATCATCCTTATCTCGGCGCCCGTGCAAGAGCACTTGAAACTCACAGACGAGCAGAAGAAGAGCATTGACAAGGCGCTCGAATCTGCTGTGCAGAAAGATGGAGACCGCGTCATGGTGACGCTCGGCCCGGACACTGACATGAAGGAGCTCGACAAAGAGGCTCTCAAGCCCCTTGACGACAACCAGCGAAAGCGATTGAACGAGCTCTGGCTTCAGCGCAATGGGTTACTAGCCCTTGAAGACAAGGACACGGCAAAGACGCTCTCCGTCACCGAAGAGCAAATGAAGAAGATTCAGGACGTGTTTGCCGACCACCGGCAAAAACTGGAAGACCTCTTCATGAGCATGGACTCGAACGGCGGCACCGAAGTCCACATGGATCAGAAGAAAGTCGCGTCACTTCGCGAAGCGACCGACAAGAAAATCTCAGCCCTGCTGACGGAAGACCAAGTGAAGACCTGGAAAGAGATGCTCGGCGAAAAGTTCGACTTCAAAGACGGCAAAGGATCACTCGACTGACTGGGGAGCATTGCGGAGGTGGTGTTCCAACGAGAACACCTCCTCCACCTCCACAGCCCCGAGCCGGGCAGCCACGACCGGATCCCGCTTGACCGACTCCTTGAAGTCTTCGCCTTCCCACGCTTTGGCCGCGTTCCGCTGGGCGACCTTGTACGCGCCTTCGCGGCTGAGGCCAGACTGAATCAGCGCCACCATGACGTGCTCGCTGAAGACCAAGTCTCCCATCTGAGAAAGGTTCCGGGCCATGTTCTCGGGCATGACGACCAAGCCGGCGAGGATCCGCGCCAGTCGCTGAACGATGAAGTCAGCGAGCTGGAACGTGTCGGGAAACACGATGCGCTCAAGGGACGAGTTCGTGAGGTCGCGTTCGTGCCAGGTCATCACGCTCTCCAACATGGCGTGCGCGTTGCCCCGCACGATGCGGGCTAAGCCACAAACCGTTTCACTGTTCCATGGGTTCCGCTTGTGGGGCATGGCGCTGCTGCCGGTCTGGCCAGCGGCGAACTCCTCTTGAACCTCCAAGATCTCGGTCCGCTGGAGATTACGGAGTTCCGTCGCAATGCGCTCGCAACTCCCTGCGAGCACTGCCAGCGTGCAGAGCAAATTGGCGTGCCGGTCTCGTGCCACGATCTGGGTGCTGTTCGGATCTGGACGCAAGCCAAGGCTTTCACACACCGACCTCTCCATTTCGGGCGACACGTGGGCATGGATGCCAACGGCTCCGCTCACTTTGCCGACCGAAACATCCTTCTGGGCCGCACGGATTCGGTCCGCGCTGCGCCCAAGTTCCTGCCACCAGCCCTGCAGCTTGTGGCCAAAAGTGACCGGCTCGGCGTGGATACCGTGCGTCCGGCCGATACAAGGGACACTGCCATGGCGTTCGAACAGACTGGAGATCGTGTCCTGCAGGGATTTGATGGAGTCCAGCAAGACTCCGCAGCCATCCCGCATGAGCATGGCAAGCGCGGTGTCGATCACATCGTAGGATGTGACCCCGAAATGAATCCAGCGTGACGGGTCGTTCTCCTTCTGCTCGGACTCTGGTGAAAGAGCGTCTACGCCTGACACGTTCTCGCTGACGTTACGGACGAAGGCCATGAGGTCATGGCGCGTCACTTTCTCAATCTCGTCACACCGAGCAACGTCGAATTTGGCCCGCGCTCGGATGGCGGCCAGGTCTGAAGCGGGGACGACTCCTTCCCGAACCCACCCTTCGCAAATTGCGATCTCGACATCGAGCCACCGCTGAACCTTCGCCTCCCGGCTCCAAACGGCCGACATAGCAGGCGTGCAGTAGCGGTCGATCATTCCAATCAGAGTACCCGCGCCCCAAAAGAAGGCTCAGTTCTTGTAATAAGGCTTCACTCCGCGCACGACGAAGTGGTTGCTCAAGTTCCAGAGCTCCTCTTGCGGGACACCCGTGAGGAGGTACGAGTAGTCACCTCCGACCCAACCGAGCCCGTCACCGAACCTCGTGTGGACCAAGTAAACGGGATTGCCAGCGACGTGCCGGGCAGGCGGCCCTTGGAACGTCGTCTCACCCTTTCGAACGTAGAGGAAGCACTTCGTCTGTCCGCGGGTGAACTGGAACATCGTCCAGTCGTTGCCGGCCTTGACGTCTGAGAGTTCGTATCCCGGAGCGGGCTCCACGGGCTGAACCTTCAGGCCGTTGCGCTCATTCGCGAACTTGGCGGCGGCGGACGGGTCACCCGTGCACAATTGCCCGGCTACGGGCGAGTCGTCGAAAGTCACGGTCATGACGTTCGTCCAAACTTTGTAGCCTGCGAAGGCGAGGACAGCGAAGGCGATGCCCGCCACCGGCCAAGCCCATTTTGGCTTCGGATGGCTCACCTTGCGAACCATCCTAGAGAGCTTGTCCAAGGGAATCGTCTCAAGCTCGGCAGTCTTGACGAGCGCAGCCTTGAGCGACCTCAGTCCCTCCAACTCGGCCTTGGCACTTGGTTCGGTGGCGAGGAGCTTGTCCGCCTCGGCCCGCAATTCAGGGCTGAGCGAACCATCTTCATAGGCCTGCCAATCGATATGGCTCACTGCTCACCTCCAAGACGTTTCCGCAACTCCATCCTTGCCCTGAACAAGCGCGACCGCACGGTTCCGACCGGCACGTCCATGGCCGCCGCTGCCTCTTCATAGCTCATTTGCTCGACATCGCACAACTGAACAGCCAGCCGATAGGGCTCAGGAAGCGTCTCCAGGGCTTGAAGAACCCTCGCCGCTTCCAAGTTGGACTCCACGGTCGGCCAAAACCCTTCCTCGACGAGCGCCTCATCGTTCAGTTCGTCCCATTCGACCTCCGGCTTCGCAGATCGTAGGGAGGCCAAACGCTCGTTCCTCAAAATTCGAACGAGCCAACTCCGCAAGTACCTGCCATCGAACTGGTGCCAACTTCGGTATGCCTTGTACACGGTCTGCTGAACCAAATCTTCGGCTTCCTCCGGAGTTGTCCCAAGCCGACGGGCCACCCGATAGAGCACGGCAAGCTCTGCATTCACGGCTTTTTCAAAGTCGCGGTTAGAACCCAAACGGTTGCTCCCAACTTGCCCAGCTTTGCCTGGAGCCAGAGTTTGCGCGAGAACGAGTATCGTCTTGACACCTCAGAGTACGGTCTGCAGAGCCGGAACGTGCACCCAGCGTCAAGAGTTCCATCCATCGCGCCCGTCGCAACCCTTTGGCCCGCGCAGACGCAAGGAGTACAGTATGTCCCTCGTGAAGACTGCCCCGGTGGCCCAGTCCCTGCCCGAACCAGCCGGCACCGACCGCGGCTGGGCGGCGGCTGTCCACGTCTCGTCCATCTTCTGGCCCTTGCTCGGGCCCTTGGTCGGGATCGCGCTCTTTCACAATCGGAGCAGGTTCGTCGCCAGCCACGCTAAACAGGCGCTCCTTGAGACCATCGTGCTCAACTTGCTTGTATTCACGGCTGGATTGGTCTCCCTGACCTACACCGCCTTCCGCATCGTCCACTACGTGCAGACAGATTGGCGCGACTTTGCCTGGCAGGAGTTCCTGGTGCGCTTCATCGTAGGATGGATCGCGTTCTGGCTCCTTGAATTCGCCAACATTGTTGTCTCGATACGCCAGGCCTGGCAGGCCGGCCAAGGCAAATGGCCCAAACGGTTCACTCCGGCCTGATGGGGACGCTTTCGTCGTCTTTAGCCCGAGCTCCTCTCTGTATCGAGAGATCAATGCGCCCACCATCGAAGATGCCTGGAGAATACAGTTCGTACTTCTCACCCTTCCGCTCATAGACGAATGGCTTCCCCGTAAGGGGGTCGCGGACGAGCGCCTGGTCATTCAGGACGTCGAGCGTAACAGGCAAGGCTTGGGCGTTGAGCTTGTACGCCCGAACCATCATGTGGACTTTGAGGAGTCTCAATTGAACCCTTCTCCGTGCCTCGTTCCGAAGGATCTGTTGCGCTGGAACAATGAACAACTCGGCAAGTCCTCTTGCAACCATGTTGGGCTCGCTGTCGAGCCGCGTCGTCTCATCCGTCAGCAGTTGCTTCCATTGAGTCTCGGGCGTCGCCGCTATGCGAGCGATCGCCGCATTGTGGCCCACGACAAGTTCCTCGGCTCTTGAGACCGCCGCGCGGAAGTCCGGATCTGAAAGCGCGCCAACCTGCTTGAAAAGGGGGCTCTCGGCACCTTCGGTCATGATTTCGGCGAGGCTCGATCGATTTTTCAGCAGCCGGGCGAACGACTCCGCGCAAGACACGCTCTCGATCTTCATGCTCCGCTCGATGGGATTCAGCGCGAGGCCGACGTCGGCAAGTTTCGACAACTGCATCGTCGACGGAAGAGGAATCTGCTCCATATTGTCGACGATCCCCTTCAGGGCCATATCCTGGTTCGCAAGTCCGACCAAGAAAGAGATCAGCACTCCCGTGTTCTCCAAGCCGAAGGAGAAACTGATCATGGAGCCAATCGTATCGACGGCCTGCTTTGGCTCACCGTCTACGAACTGGATTCCGGCCTGTATTCCCAGGAGCCTCTGGACCCGTCGGAAATAGGAGAACTCGTAGAAAGTGGTCTCAAGGCTGTAAGCAGACCGTGGGTCGACCACCTGCTTCAGAGCCGCCGCCCGCATCAAATCCCTGACTTTGGGAGCTGCCGCAACTGCTTTCCGCTTTAGCGAGAGCAGGTTCGTGTTGCCAGGCTTCGCTTGGTCGAGAAGATCCAGCGCGCTTTTGAACTCGGCGGTCCGCACCATGTCCGCCGCGGCCAAGTACTCCTCGTAGCCGTTCTTACCAGTCGGGTTGGGAACGAGCGCCGAATACAGGCTGGGCGGTTCTTGGCCCAGGAAGCAAAGTGCCAGAGCGGCGCACAACATGCCTCAGTATGAAGCAGCTATGTCCGAGCGGTGAAAGGCTCCCTCGAAGCCGACGGCAGCGACCCCCTCGTAAGCACCGGCACGGGCTTCCGCAAGGGTTGAACCGACAGCAGAGACGGCGAGGACACGTCCACCGTTCGTCACGACCCTTCCGTCGGCCCCGGCTGTCCCGGCGTGAAAGACCTCGACTGAATCTGGCAGGACTCCAACGCGGACTTCCTTGCCCTTCTCATACCCGCCTGGGTATCCCCCACTTGCGACGACAACGGTCACTGCGGCATTGTCCAGAATAGGCACGAGAGGAACACCTTCCCCTCGTGCTGCGGCAAGAAGCGTATCGGCCAAGCCCGGCCCCAAGCGCCGCACTAAGGTTTGGACTTCGGGATCACCGAAGCGGACGTTGTATTCGAGGCAATACGGCCTCCCATTGTGGATCATGACTCCGCTGAAGAGGACACCCCTATAGTCGATTCCCATCCTGGACATATGGTCGACCATGGGTTTGACGATCCATTGCTCCGCTTCCGAAACGGTGTCTTCAGAAAGCCAGGGCACCGGACTATAGGAGCCCATGCCGCCCGTGTTGGGACCCTGGTCGCCATCGAAGGCCCGTTTGTAGTCCTGTGCGACGGGCAGGCTGCGGAAGCGCCCGTCACTGACAATGGTGAGGATCGAGAACTCGCGGCCTATCAAGCGGTCTTCGACAACCACGGTCTCGCCTGCCGAACCGAGCTTCCTCGCAACAAGCATCTCGTCAATCGCGGATGCCGCCTCGTCATTGGTGTCGCAAACGACGACGCCTTTCCCGAGTGCAGGCCCGCTCGCCTTGACCACGACCTGAAACCCGCCGTCAAACCTCGATTTCGTATACTCCTTAGCCTCTGCCGGATCTCGGAAAGTACGGTGGGCGGCCGTCGGAACTCCGACTTCTTCCATTTGATGCTTGGACCAAGACTTGCTGCCTTCGTGCTGTGCGCCGGCTCGGCGCGGGCCGAACACGGCCCCGCCAAAAGAGGACTCAAGCAGGCGGTCGGACAAACCTTGGACCAGTGGATCCTCGGGCCCGACCACGACAAGATCCGCCTCCAGGGATCTTGCTGCTCGTGTGAGGCCATCATGGTCAGTCACCGCGACATCGAGCGTCTCGCAGTCTTTGGCAATGCCAGGATTACCGGGCGTGCAGAAGACCTCTGCCTCCTGGGCCAGTTTCCAGCACAGCGCGTGTTCCCTTCCGCCCGAACCAACGACGAGGATCCTCACAGTTCCCGCCGGTACTCCAAAGCGCTGAGCAGGGTCGCCGAGTCGGCATAGTCGAGCTCTCCACCCACTGGCATGCCGTGCGCAAGGCGCGTAACCTTCACGCCAAGGGGCTTGATGAGCTTGGCAAGGTAAAGGGCGGTCGTGTCCCCTTCGACCGTAGGGTTGGTGGCCACGATGACTTCCTGGATGTCGGCTCGCAGCCTTTCGAGGAGTTCTCGGACCTTCAGTTGTTCCGGACCAATCCCATCGAGCGGCGAAAGCAAGCCATGGAGCACGTGGTACTTACCTTTGAACTCGTTGATCCGCTCCATGGCGGCGATGTCACGGGGCTCGGCAACTACACAAATCTGGCTGTCATCGCGCCGCGCGTCCGAACAAATCTCACATATCTCGCCCTCGCTCACGTTCTGACACTGCGAGCAGAGCTGGAGCGACTCGCGAGCCTTGACGAACGCTTCGGAGAGACGCCTTACGTCGTCGGTCGGCATCCGGAGAACGTGGAAGGCCAGCCGTTGCGCGGACTTGGGCCCGACGCCGGGCAACCGCTCAAGCTGGGCAATGAGTTCGGCGAGCGGCTTGGCAAAGAGCATGGGGCGTCGGTCTTAGAGCCCCAATCCGCCCACGCCAGGAATGTTCGGCATGATTTCGGAAAGCCGTTCGTTGCGCAGCTCCACGGCCTTCGTGAAGCCGTCTTTCATGCAGCCGACAATCAAGTCCTCAAGGGCTTCGATGTCGTCGGGATCAACCACTGACTTGTCGATCGACACGGAGACGAGCTCTCCCTGACCATTGAACACAGCCTTGACCGGGCCCTTGTCGATGTTGATGCGCTCCGCTTGGAGCTCTTGCTCCAGGTTCTGGGCGCGGGCCATCGCCGCCTTGGCCTGCTGCATATATCCACCGATCCCCTGTCCGCCAAATCCCTTGGGAAGTTTCATTCCTGACTCCGCGCTCCTGAGCCGAACACTTCGCGCACCATTTCGGCCAAACGTTCGCCTTCTGCTGGCAATTCTACCGCCGCGACCTGGGCCGAGCCCTGGCTAACCGCCACCCGGGCCCCGGCGAAAAAATCAAGGGTCAGGTCACCTCCGGTGGCCGCCGCCCACGCTTCCCTGACTCCTTTTTCAAGCTTGCTACCCTGCACGAGCTCAAGGACCATCGCGCTGACTTCGATCATGGCGACGTTGCCCTCGATCCGATCCAAGCGGGCCTTGCCCAGCCGCTCGCGGGCAACCGGGGAGGCCGTTCCGAGCTGGGTGACCAGTTGACGCCACTGTTCTCGGGCCTTCGCCAACGCCGGATCGTCAGTTGGCTCCGCTTCCTGCGGTTCCGACTCGACCGGCGCAGGCTTAGGCGCCTCGGGCTTGGCTTTGGGAGCCTCGGGCACGGCGGTTGCAGCGGGCTTGGCTTCGCGGGGCGCCGCGCTTGGCTCCGCAGGCACAGTAACGGCGGGAAGAGACTTGCCATGGGCGACCCGGACGAGTTCTGCCTCGAGCCAGATCCGCGGAATGCTCACATCTCGAATGTGCCGGTGTGCCTCCGCCAACGTCGCGCGCAGGGACAGAATCTTGTCCACGCCCAGCGAGGCGGCGGTCGCCTTGAGCGCTGCTTCTTGGGCGGAATCGTCCAGCCCTCCGATGTCGACGCCGTAGTTGGCACGGGTCAGGTCAGAGAGCCTCATCAGCAAGGATTCCAGCACGGATCTCGGATCGCGGCCCATGCGATAGACCTCGTCCAGCTCGGAGACGATCTTAGGGACATCACCGTCAACAACTGCGGTCAGAATACGGTCGACGGTCTCGTCCGCCACCAATCCGAGCTGGTCGTAAACATGCTGCAGCGTGATCTTGCCGTCGGTCGTCAAGATCGCCTGCTCGAGCAGTGTCAGGGCGTCCCGGAAAGCGCCGTCGGACATCCGCGCGATGGCAGAGAGCGCAGATGGCTCCGCGTCCAGGCCCTCGTTCTCCAGAACGTACTTGAGACGCTTCACGAGATCAGCGACAGAGCCACGGTGGAACTCGTGGCGCTGGCACCGAGATCGGATCGTCGGCGGAACCTTGGCAAATTCGGTGGTGGCGAGGATAAAAACGACGTGGGGAGGCGGCTCTTCGATCGTCTTCAGCAGCGCGTCGAATGCTTGGCGGGAGAGGTCGTGAACCTCGTCAATAATGTATACGCGGTAACGGCAGTAGGTAGGCTGGTAGTCTGCCACCTCGACGATTCCCTCACGAACGTCGTCAACGCCGCTCTCGCTCGCCGCGTCCATCTCGAGGACGTCCATGCAGATGTTCGCCGTGATCTCCGTGCACGCCTGGCACTCGTTGCAGGGCTCCGCCGCCGGCCCCTTTTCGCAGTTCAAGGCCTTGGCAAGGAGCCTCGCCGTCGAGGTTTTGCCTGTCCCCCGCGGGCCGGTAAAAAGATAAGAGTGGCCGATCTTCCCCTTGGCGATTGCATTCTGCAACGTCTTCACCACATGCTCTTGCCCGACCAGGTCACCGAAGGTCTGGCTGCGGTACTTGCGATAGAGAGCGACGTGGGACATGGCGTTCGGAAGTTCGAGGTTTCGGGTTCGGGCTTAGCCGGGAAGGGTGCGTCGCACAGTGACACGACTTACCGTTGCTGCCTTCCGGCCCTGGCGGAGTTCACCGCGCATCTGCCGCGCAGTTCCCGGCGAGAGACAGGATACACCCCTCGCCGGTCCCGTTGCCCGGACGCGTCAGTGGCCCGGCTCTGAAAGAATCCCTGGCACCTTGATGACGTTGTCGTCAAGTTGCTTGGAACCGAACCCGGCGAAGTTCTTCGTCTGTTGGATCGGCACTTTTTCCTTCCACTCGCCCGTCCGCAACAGCTGCTCCCGGGTGAGCTCCATCGTGGTGTAGACCACACGCGCGCCCGGCCGAATCTGGGTGTTCAGGAAGTTCTTGTCGGTCATCCCTTCCCCGTTCCACCCGAACTTGTCCTGGATGTAAGCAGGAGCTTGGCGTGGGTTGTAATAGAACTCCACCAAGTACTTCTGCTTCGTGAACGGATACATGTTCGGGTCGCGCGACATATCGATCTCGCGGCTGAACCGTTGGTTCTTGACGAACAACTGATCCTGCATGAAGGTCAGTCCCTTCGGCGGATCAAGCTTGATCGCGGTTCCCTGGTTCCAGGTCAGCTCGGCAGGGAGGGCGTCCGGGTAGTCAGAGTCACGCAGGACGATGCGAACGCGCGTGCCCACCGGCAAAACGTTCCATGTCCCCTCAACCTGGATGACCTTCGGCTCGACCACTGTCACACGCGCACTAAAGCCCACATCGAAAGGCGGCTTTGTGTCGTAGTCCCAACCGTCGTAGTGGCCGCTGGCACGGGCAAACTCGCCTCGCTGCGCCATGCGGACCAGAAGGTTGTCGAGGTTGTTCTCGATCGTGTCACGGTTCTGGCGCGCGGCGTATTCCTTGTCTGCTTTGACCGCTGCCTCCGAATCCTCAAGCACCTTGAACATGTACTCAACAGCCTTGTCGACCTGGCCGTTGCGCTGATAGGCGTTGTTGAGAATGTTACGGCGGGCAGTGACGACGTCGTTCTTCGTCATTGCCTGTTCGAACCATTTGACGGCTTCCGCGTAATCGTCCTCGATCTTGTGGAAGTAGAGCCAGCCGGTGCCGTAGAAAAGCTCGTACGTCGAGGGATTATTGTTCGCGCCTTCGATCCCCAGCGCCACCGCGCTCGGGACGTACCGGCGGTCTGAGCGCGAGCCCTCGTCGGTGAAGTTGTAGGCGATGTGCCACATTCCCGTGTCGTAGACGTCGATCTGGTGGGGGTCGAGCCTTGTGACCAAGTAGATGATGGGGAGGATCGCGTCGAAGTTCCCTTCGTCGAAGAACGTGTCAGCCCGAACCCAGAGGATGCCTGCGATCAACTCACGGAACCCCGCGAACGCGAAGAGCATCTGGTCCGAGGTCAGGCCCTCATAGCTGCCCTGCTTGGGGGCAAAGTTCTTCTGCCACAAAGGGAAGACCCACGCCGCGTGGACGACGGCCTGAACGATCGCGAGACCGGCGGCAAGCGCCCAGAGTTTGGAGAACCTCTGTCGCATGACTTAGACCTCCCTGTATTCGAACACGATGATTCCCAAGATCATGAGAATGCTGATGTACGTCACCGCATACACACTGAGGCCGACGTACAACATCGTTTCGTTCTGAATGACCTGGGTCGGGTTAATGACCGAGTTCTGGACGTTGAACGACTGGAAGTTCGGAATGATGACGTGGACGATCGTCGCCGGGATCTTCACGATCAGCGGTTGGGTCTCCTTCGTCAGAACGTTGAAGAACGAGTCGAACATCGTTCCAACCAGATAAACACCGCCGCTGAGGAAGAAGTTCACGATGGGCGAGGCGAAGGTCGAGAAGAAGACGGAGACCGCCGCCAGCAGGGACATCTGGATGAAGAAGGCGATCGGAACCTTGGCGAGCATCGCCAGGTCGCTGACGTCCTTCGACTTGCCCATGACGACGAAAACCAGCAACATGATGCCCGTCATCAGGGCCATCATCAAGCCGAGCGCTCCGACCGCGCCCAGGTACTTGCCAATCATGAACTGCCACCGGCGAACCGGTTTCGACAAGATGGTGTAGATCGTACGCCGCTCGATTTCGTTCGGGATCAAATAGACCGTCAAGACAACGGCGATGACCGCGCTCGTCAACTGAATGACGCCAAGTGTCAGAGAGCGAAGAACAGTGAGTTCCTGGCGAGGCGAAAGGGCCTCCAGGGCGGGGGCGATGGCGACAAAAAGGACACCAACAAGGAGGATGACCAAAAGGACTCGGCGGCGGATCGCCTCTCCGAGCGTGGTCTTGGCGATGGCTAGGATGACGTTCACGCGGTCACCTCGTCGGCCTCGGTTCCATCGTCTTTGCCCGTCATCGTTCCGATCGTTCGGCCCTTGGCTCGGTTGTCCACAGTGACAGCTTCGAGGAAGAGGTCTTCCAGTCGCTTTCGCCTGGGGATGACGCTGACGATTTCGCCACCGGCACCCTGGATGGTCTTAACCACCTCGTTCGGGCTGTGAGAGTCGGGAATGTCCACGATGACGCGGCCATGGTTCATCGAGACGAGCGTGTCGTCGTCTCGAAGCGAAGAGGCCGTGGCATCGGTGCAGTTGTTCGCGGTGATCTCAATCCGCCCCCCCACGAGGAGTTCCTCCAAGCGGCCCTGGGCGACGACTTCGCCCTTGTTGATGATCGCGACCCGGTCGCAGATGCGCTCGACGTCGCTGAGCTCGTGGCTGGAAATGAAGACGGTCTTGCCCTCGTCGCGGAACTGGAGGATGAGGTCACGGATTTCGATGTGGGCGATGGGGTCGAGGCCTCCGGTCGGCTCGTCCAAAAAGAGGAGCTGCGGGTCGTTGAGCAGGCTTTGCGCCAGGCCGACGCGCTGCTGCATCCCCTTTGAGTACTGGCTGATCGGCCGGTTCATGTCGTTCCCCAGGTTCACCCGGTCGAGCAAGCTTTTGCACTTGTCCTTGTCGTGGATTCCGAACAAGCTAGCGTAGAACTGCATGATCTCGAATCCGGTCATGTGCTCGTAGTAGTACGGCTTCTCGGGCAGGTAGCTGATCTGCTTATGGATTTCGATGTCACCGGCCTCTTTGCCGAGGACGTAAGCGTCTCCGGATGTCTGGTAGATGACGCCGAGAAGGATCTTGATCGTGGTCGTCTTGCCGGCACCATTGGGGCCGAGAAACCCGAAGATCTCACCGGGCTCGACCTGCAGGTTCAGCTTGTCGACGACGTTGATCGTTCCACTTTTCGATTTGTAAGATTTGACGAGGTCTTTGGTTTCTATGGCAAGGCTCAAGGGCTGGGCCTCCGGAATAATTGCGTGCGCGAGTATACCGACGCCCCCGCCCGCGAGAAGGGATTTCGGCGACCGCTCCAGAAGGAGACAATGAAAGGGCGGAGATGGTTCCGGACGTGCTGAAGAGCGATGGGAACTAGGTAGCCGCCGACGTCCTCGTCGGAGGAAGTTGGTAGCCGCCGACGTCCTCGTCGATGGAAATTGGTAGCCGCCGACCTCCTCGTCGGTGGAAGTTGGTAGCCGCCGACGTCCTCGTCGGAGGAAGCTGGCAGCCGCCGACGTCCTCGTCGGAGGAAGTTGGTAGCCGCCGACCTCCTCGTCGGTGGAAGTTGGTAGCCGCCGACGTCCCGGCGGCAGAATCACCGGGGCCCGTACACATAGGGCCAGTCCGACGCGTCATCCACGAGCCCTGCGCGAACTGGATTCTCGAGGATGTAGTGCCATTTCTCCTGAGAAGATTCCGGCGACCTCAGCCGATGTTCGAAGAAGTTCCTTTGCCATACGATCCCCGCCTGGCGATTGAGGAACCGCTTCCAGTCGCCAATGACCTTTGAAAGTCCGTGGTGGAGCGGGACGGAAACAATGGCATGTACGTGGTCAGGCATAAGCAGCACGATCTCGGGCCACCATTTCCCAGCCTCCTGATAATGCCGAACCGCCTGAAAGACGGTCTCAGCCGTTGGTTCGACGCAGAGTTGATTTGTGCCGCGCGGTTCGCAGCAAATCGTGACGAAGAATTCGGGGCACCCCTGCACCCAGCCGGGAACCTGGTGGTTGATATGTGGCACTGCACTCTCCCTTCGTCGCCTTTTACCGCAAGACACTGCCTCTGCCTGGAGTACCCGGTTCCTCCGCCGGGACGGCGGCGGCTACCACACGATCTGCTTGGAACGAGGTAGTTCCTCCGCCGGGACGGCGGCGGCTACCGTACGATCTGTTTGGAACGAGGTAGCCCCCGCCGTCCCGGCGGGGGAACGATTACGGAGGCGGTAGGCACCCCGCGGCGGCTACCTGCCCTCGTCTGCCGCACGAACGGCTTCGACGAACGCCTTCATCTTCCCATGGTCCTTGACGCCCGGGCTCTCTTCGATGCCGCTGCTGACGTCGACCGCGTAGGGTCGGACGATCCGGATCGCCTCGGCGACGTTGTCGGGAGTCAGGCCGCCTGCCAAGATGACAGGAACAGGCCAAGCTTCCGAGACAATTGAAAAGGCCCATTCCCAGTCCACAGTCCTGCCAGTGCCGCCCCACTGGCCCTCGACGTGAGCATCGAGAAGAATTGCTGATGGCGCGGTCGGCCAATCCGGCAAGTCGGCATCCCCGGTGTCGCGCAAAGCCCATATCGCCCCAAACGCCTCGGCCTCGAACTCGCTCGCCTGAATCACTGTCCCGAAGGTAGCGACGCCCCCACGCCATACACCGAACACACTCACCGTCGTGACGAACGGGCCGACCGGTTGGAGCGCGATCAGGTCTGAAAGCGCTTGATCGTCAATGAACCTTGGGCTACTTTGCTCCCGCACGAACCCGACCGCATTGACTCCGAGATCTAAAGCACACTTCACGTCTTCAGGTCTCCTCATGCCGCAGAACTTGATCCGTGTCACCAGCCCATGACCTCCCTCACCTTCGCCCCCACGTCCGGCGACTTACAGAACGTCGTCCCGATCAAGACCGCCCGCGCGCCCGCTCGGCCGACCAGCCCGACATCCTCATGAGTCTTCAAAGCGCTCTCGCTGACCACCGTCGCCCGCCCAGCAAGCTCGGGAATGACCTGGCAGGCTACGTCGATGGACACTTCGAACGTCTCTAGGTCACGGTTGTTGATCCCAATGAAGGTCGCGCCGGTCTCAAAGGCTGTCTCCGCTTCCTCCAAGGTATGCGCCTCGACCAGCACGTCCATCCCTAATGACTCACCCAATTCGCGGAAGTCCGTGAGATCAGACTTGGACAAACCGTTGACAATCAGCAAGATGGCGTCCGATCCCATCGCCCTCGCCTCCCAAACGTGGTACTCCGAGGTCGTGAAGTCCTTTCGCAAGACCGGCAAGTTCGTGGCCGCACGACAATCGACAAGAAAGTCCGGCGAACCCTGGAAAAACTCGACGTCGGTCAATACCGAGAGGCATTGTGCGCCCGCCATCTCATATGCGCGTGCAATGGTCACAGGGTCGAAATCCTCGCGAATGACGCCCTTGACTGGAGACGCCTTCTTGACCTCAGCGATCAACGAGACCGGTGCGCTCGCCTGCTCCAGAGCCCGCCGGAACGGACGAACCGGCTGCGCGTCCGCCGCCCTTGCCTTCAATTGAGCAAGTGGGACTTCCGCCTCCAATGCGGACAGTTGTTCTCGCTTACGGGCGAAGATCCTTTCCAGCACGTTCATCCCTGGCTCGCCTCCACAAACTGCCTGAGCGTACTGGTCGCCGCCCCCGACCTCATCGCCTCAGTCGCGAGGCCGGCGGCCTGCTCAAGGGTCCCCGCGGCCCCTGCAAGCAGCAGAGCGACGGCCGCGCTCGGCACCAATGCAAAGCCCCGCGCACCCTCAAACGCCAAGGCCTCTCGCAGTGCGGCGGCACTGTCGGCGATGGTCTCGCACGGCCGCAGCGCGGACTCTGGCACGTCCCGCAGGCCAAAGTCAGAAGGATTGAACGCACCGATCGTGACCCGGCCCGACTTGACCTCGGCGAACCGAGTTGGAGCACAAGGCGAGACCTCGTCCATGCCGTCCTCGCTGTGCACGACGAAGGCGTGCTCCGCGCCCAAGAGCGCCAGCGCCTCGGCCATCGGCTTGATCAGCGCGGCGTCATAGACCCCCACCAATTGCCTTCGCGCCCCTGCCGGGTTGGCAAGCGGCCCAAGCTGGTTGAAAACTGTCCGCACCTCCAGAGCTTTCCGGACGGGACCGACCGCCTTCATGGATCCGTGATGGTGGGGAGCGAAGAGAAAAACGATGCCGACCTGGGCCAAGAGGTGGGCCAAGCGCTCAGGATCAGAAGTGAAACTGACGCCAAGCGATTCGAGAACATCGGCACTGCCGCACGAGCTCGTGACCGACCGATTCCCATGTTTGGCGACCTTGGCCCCCGCCGCCGCGGCAATGATGGCTGCCCCGGTCGAGAGATTGAAGGTCGTCTTTCCTCCGCCCGTGCCGCAGGTGTCCACGAGGTTCGGGAATTCGTGGTCAAGAGCGAGCGCCCGCTCGCGCAGAGCCTCCGCCAAACCCGCGAGCTCACCCGCCGTCGCCCCTTTGACCTGCATCGCGACCAACAAACCTCCGACCTGGGCGGGCTCGAAGGCCCCCTCGGCGAGGATCTGCATCAAGCCCTTGGCCTCTTCACGCGTGAGGTCGGCGCCTTGCATCAACTTTGCGAGCAGCGGCCTCAACGACATGCCCGCAGTTTACAAGCCTGGGAGGGCACGGCTCCGTCCGTGCCACATCCCTTGGGACATCGCTTTAGTCTTGGGCATGAATGCAAGAGGACAGCCCTCGTTGGCGGTAGGGCACCCACCGGCACGCACCGAGGCGTGCCCGTCCAAGCGATCACGCGGTATTCTCGGGCCCATGTCGGGCGACTTTCTGCCGATCATCGTCTTGGTCTGCGTCGCGGCCTTGGTCTGCGCAGCGATGGTGACGCTCAGCTACGTGCTCGGGCCGAAGAAGGTCACGCCGTACAAGGCCTCGCCCTACGAGTGTGGCGTCGCCCCCCTTGGTGAGGCGAACGAGCGCTTCCCGATCAAGTTCTATCTGATCGCGATCCTGTTCGTCCTCTTCGACATCGAGGTCGTTTTCCTCTGGAGCTGGCTGACCGTCTTCAAGAACTCGACGACAGACTTTATGATCTTCAGCGGGATCGACGTGGCGGTCTACCTGGCCTTCTGGATCGTCGGTTATCTCTATATCGTCAAGATCGGAGCCCTGGACTGGGACGAAGCAACGAGCCTTGCCCCGGAAAAGCTTGAAGGATCGACGCTCTCGATGCCCGAGCCTCACAACACTGGCACGGAGGCGAGGGCCTGATGGCGGCTCCGATGGTCGGCGAGGAGCGCCTGGAAACGGTCAAGGTCCGTGAGAAGTTCGGCTCAGCCCTGATCAAGGTCAAGGAGTGGCGCGGCGAGACTTACCTCTGTGTCGACCGTGAGCGGTTGCCCGAGGTCGTCCAGTTCCTCAAGGACGACCCTGACCTCCAATACAACTACTTCGTCGAGTGCGTCGGTGTGGATTACAGCGACTGGTCTCACGACCGCGACCTAGGCGGTCGTTTTGAAGTCGTTTACAACCTTTACTCGCTTAAGCACAACTCTCGGCTTTTCCTCAAGGTATCGGCCGACGACGGCCAGCCCGTTCCATCCCTCGTCGGCATCTTCCTCGGGGCCGAGTACCCGGAGCGCGAGGTGCAAGACCTTTATGGCGTCGTCTTCGAGGGCAACGGCCCTCGCAAGGGCGAGCGGTTCCTTCTCCCTGACGACTGGGTCGGCTTCCCGTTGCGCAAGGAGTATCCGCTGGGAGGTGAGGACGTAGTCTTCGCCCATGGCACGCGCGGCCCCGCCGTCGAAGACATCGCTATGCCCCACGCTGGCGAGAGTTGGGAAGGCAAGACCGGCACCGAGGAAATTAGCGGCCGCTAGAACCTTCGAGTATCATTAAGCGCTCTTATTCATATCTGAGGGTGCACATCATGATTCGTCGTGCCTTTACACTGATTGAACTCTTGGTCGTGATCGCGATCATTGCCATTTTGGCCGCCATCCTTTTCCCTGTCTTCGCCCAAGCGAAAGAAGCGGCCAAGAAGACCGCGGACGTGTCCAACCTCAAACAGATGGGGATGGTCATGATGCTCTACTGCGGCGACAATGAGGACCTCTTCCCGAACGCCTATAGCATGGACTGGCAGACCGCCATGATCCCGACGCCGGCGGAACGGATGACCGGGAACGACATCACCACCAACCGTTGGCGGACGAGCTGGGCCAACTCGATCCAGATGTATGCCAAGAACTGGCAGGTCTACGTGAGCCCGTGCAAGGATAAGGAGTGGCACCCAGTCGCGGGAAACCCCGGGCCGAACTTTCCCAACCCGACGAACTACACGCTGTCCTACATCATGAACAGCTACCTCAGTACTTGGGTGGCCACGGACATGACTCAGCCCTCGGCGGTCCCCATGGTTTGGCTTGGCACCGGAAAGGCCAACACTCCCGGCTTCTCGTTCTCTTATCCGCTCATCGTCAAGAAGGGCGGGCGCTGGCTTGACCGGCCTCTCAACTTGGGCTCCTATCGCTTCCAGCGAAGTGGCCCTGACTGCACCAGTCGATACGGCGTGTTCGGCGGCCTTTATGAGATTTCGGACATGCGCATGTGGAACGGCGGCATGAACATCGTCCGGGCTGACGGCCACGTCAAGTGGGTGAAGAACGGCTCTTACAACAGCCCCAACGCCCAAGTCAACCAGAATACGGGCATCCTCGAGTACTACTGGGTCGATGGTGACGACTGCTTCACCAACGACTGTTGCTACAGTTGGGGCCATTCGCCATTCCGGGAGCAGTCTTGAGGACCGGCTTCGCCGCTCTGACGTTGGCCCTCTTGGCGGCCGGTTGTAGCCAAGGCCCCCAGGCGGAAATCGAGCCTGAGGGCAAAGCGCCTCCGGGCGTGGCCAAGATGAGCGCTGGCGGCGGCCCCGGCGTTCCCGCGAAGGGACCCTCGGTCGAGAAAGCGCCGGCCCCGACCATCGGCGAAGACCAGAAGTAAGGCCTGACGAAAGTTAGAGGCGGCCCCGCACCAAAGTGGGGCCGTTTTCATTTTGCTGGGGCGGAAACTCCGTCCCATGCGACAGACAGTCTTTGCCCTCGTCTTTGCCGCCGCTGCGGCGGCCCACGCCGATCTGCCTGCCATCACCTGGACGGGCCAACTCATCGACGTCAACTCCCAGACTGGCGCCAGGGCGGTCATTGCCCAGACGAACCTGACGAACACCAACAGCATGGCCATGGCTGGGGGCACGATCCTCGTCGCCACCGGCGGCAAGATCTACAGCGTCAACCGCAATACCGGCGCAACGAACCTGGTTTGCACGATGAGCTTTGCTGACGACACCGACATCCGCGGGTTGGCGGTGGATCCGAACGGGAAGCTTTGGGCGGTGACGAACAGCAGCCCGAGCGACAAGCTTTGGCAGGTGAGCACATCCACTGGCGCGGGGACGCTGGTCGGGGAGACCGGCATGCTCGGAATACAAGCCCTCGACTTTGACGCCTTCGGGCAACTGTGGGCTTGGAACGTCGACCCCACCCAGGGAGTTGGGCTTTGCCGGCTGAATCGGAGGAACGGTACAGGCTTCGACATCAATCCCGGGGTGGGCAATGTCACGAGCATCCAGAGCATCTGCTTCGACGCGAACAACAATCTCTACGGAGCCAACACTGCGCTCTATCGGATCAATCAGACGACCGGTGACGTGCAGTTGGTCGGGGGCAGCCTCGGCGACGTGCGCGGAATCGAGGCCGACAATGCGTTCGATCTGTACTCGATCCCCACGAACGTCCATATCGATCTCGGGCGAGTTGACACCGGCATCCTGGACAGCCTCGTAGAGAACGATGGCGACGTACTCAGGATCTGCAAGTTCATCGTGCCGAACCGAACCGCCCCACCCGTCGTTTTCGAGGTCCAGGGCCATGCGCCAGTCAACAACCTGACCATGATCTCCTTCTCGATCACCGGGCGCGTAACGCTCCCAGGATCATTTAAGGTCGATATGGAGGCCGCCAACTACCCGCTGGGTCAGTTCCAGCTCAAGAGCACAGGCAACACCAACACGGCCTTCAGTACGGTCGGATGGACCGAGACATCGAACCCGAACGACTACGTGAACACGGACGGCACCGTGAACACCCGGGTGAAGGTCTACCCGGTCGGCCCTCAGCCCTCCAACAACTGGTGCTACGAAGCCGACCAAGTTCGATGGAGTTTCAAACCCTTCATAGGCTGATATTTGCGACCATGAGACTGTTCCCTCCCGGGCTCCCGGGAGGGCTTTTTTGCGCCTGACCCTTGGCAGCTTGAGCAAGGTACGATTTGGCGAGCCGTCCCATGAGTACGCACACCTTCGTCCCCAGCACGGAAACGATCTTCGAACGTACCGGCGAGAACACGATGATCGTGAACATGGGGCCTCAGCACCCCAGCACTCACGGAGTCCTACGGGTGATCCTTGAGCTTGAGGGCGAGACGATCATCCAAGCCAAGTGCGTGATCGGTTACCTCCACACGGGGATGGAAAAGGAGGCCGAGTACCAGACCTACCAGAAGTGCGTGGTCATGACCGACCGCATGGACTACCTGAACGCGAACGGCAACAATTTGGCCCACGCATTAGCGGTAGAAAAGCTGCTGGGAATCGAAGTCCCCCGCCGGGGCAACTACCTTCGCGTGATGCTCGCTGAGCTTTCGAGGATAGCCTCCCACTGCGTATGGCTCGGCACCCACGCCCTGGACTTGGGCGCGATGACGCCGTTCTTCTACATCATGCAACAGCGCGAGCTGATCCTCGACATGTTCGAGATGTTCGCGGGCGTGCGCATGATGCCGTCTTGGATCGTACCGGGCGGCCTTCGGGGTGATATGCCACCCAGCTTCGACGCGAGGCTGTGCAAATTCCTGGACGGCTTTGACGAGGAGCTCACCACGGTCGAGAACTTGCTTGTCGAGAACCCGATTTGGAAGGAACGGACACAGGGCGTCGGCGTGCTGACGGGTCAAGAATCCCTCGAGCTAGGCTGTAGCGGGCCGATCGCTCGCGGCAGTGGGGTCGCGTTCGACCTGCGCAAGAGCAGCCCCTACTCCAGCTACGAGGAGTTCGACTTCATGATCCCGGTAGGGTCGACCGGCGACGTCTACGACCGCTTCCTGGTGCGTATCGCCGAGATGAAGGAGTCGGCCAAGATCCTCCGACAGGCCATCGACGGGCTCCCCGATGGTCCCTGGAACGCAACCGACCGCAAGGTCGTGCCGCCCGCACGGGCTGAACTGGACAATTCGATGGAGGCCGTCATCCACCACTTCAAGCTTTGGACAGAAGGGTTCCGGACTCCCGTCGGCGAGGCCTATGCGGCAGTCGAAGGCTCAAAGGGCGAACTCGGGTTCTACATCGTGAGCGACGGCACGAACAAGCCGTACCGTTGGCACGAGCGCCCGTCCTCGTTCATGAACCTGAAAGCGCTTGAAGTTCTCGCTCAAGGCAAGCTCATCGCCGACCTGATCGCGATCATCGGTTCGATCGACATCGTGTTGGGCGAGATCGACCGGTAAAACGTCACTCTTTTGGCTTCGGCATCTCCAGGCGCGCCACGCCCATCCGTGTCTCGCCACCAAACCAAATGGCCCGACCGCTCGGCATCGGTGCTCCGTCCCGAAGCCCATAGACGCCCATCCCCACGGCACCGAGATACTTCGCGTTCGGCACCTGGAACACCGACAAGCTCTGCCCGGTGATGACGGCGACCTTCGTGCGGTCGGGTGAGGCGTGTAGGAACTCGGCGGGGACCTGGGTCGCCTCGACGACGCCTGAAGTCGTGTCCATGAAAGCAAGGACGTTGCGTTGCTGGCCCACAAAGCCCTCGCTTGAGATCAAAGCAAGCAGCTTCGCCCCCGACACAAAGAAGATGCCCTTGCGATAGCCCGATTGGCCCTTCGACTTCACCGTGTCGGACAGCGTGTCAGCGGGAAGGATGCGCACGACGCCTGAGTCCGTGACCGCCACCGTGCGCCCATCGCTGTCGAGCGCCAGATCCATCGGCCCGCTCAAGGAGCCATGGCTGAGCGGCCTCATCGTTGCCGAGTCGACAAGGTACAGGTCGTGGCCCGAACGCGGCGCCACAGCGAGGATCCGACCGTCGGACGATGCTGCCAAGAAGCTGTCGCCCCAGGGCCCCGTGTGCTCTGTCTTCATGGTCGAAAGATCCACCATCTCGATGCCCTTGCCAGAAAAGTGCGCGAGCTTTCCTCCCTTGAGGAACACCGGGCGCTCGTCGCGGGTCGGCAGGATTCCCACCGTCTTTCGAGTGTTCATGTCGCACAAGACGAGGTACTGGGCGCTTTGCGCCAGCATTTTGACGTAGCCGTATCGAGCGTCGGGGGAGACTTCGCACGAGGTCGGTGTCCCCGAGACTCCGAGGATATCCTTGACCTTTCCGCCGTCCGTCTCGCAGACGACTGCGAAGGATCCGGCATAGAGCGCAGTCTTGCCGTCCGACATCAGGAGCGCGCCCTTGCTGGCGTCCACTTCGTTGGCCCAAGCCTTGGCGCCATCGGAGAGTCTCCAAACCTCGGAACCCCTTTGGGTCGAGAACAAGACGTAATCTCCCGCGACCGACTCCACTCTTGCCCGGCCCTCGGGATGGGAGAGAACTTTCTTCGCTTCACCGCTGGCGACGGACCAAACCGTGTTGGCTTCAGCGACGAAGACGCCGTCACCGTCCGTCCAGACCGGCCCGGGATTGGCGGTCTTGACCACGACGAGGGCCTTCTTGGTCTCGGTCGAGACGACCGTCAATTCGCCCTTTGAGTTGTCGTATGTCGCCAGGTATTGGCCGTCGGAGGTGAACTCGGGGCGGGAGGCGCCTTCGATCGACCAGTCGGACTCGAGCTTATCGTTAGCGACGAGAACTCTGTCGCTCAGCGCAACAGCGATGTGCTTCCCGTCAGCCGAAAACGCAGCGGGTCCCCGCCAGTCGTCCTTGAAGGTGACCTTGGCCGCTTTCAAGTCATAGGTGGCAAGGCCCTGACGTGTGCCGTATCGCACCAGCGACTTGTCTTTGGCCATCCAAATCTCGCCAGTAGCTCCCCTTGCGGGGAAGGACAACTTGACGACGCCGGTGGCAGGGTCGACAATGCTATAGCCGGCGCTGTCGATCCAAGCGATGTCCTTGTCGGGCCCCACGAACTGAGGCGAGCTGAAGCCGGTCGAAGAGACGACTTTCGACCATTCGTACTTCGACTCGGTCTGGGCGACCGCCGCCACAGAGGGACAGACGAGGACAAGAGCAATCAACCACTTCATATCTATTGTGGTTAGACGTACGAACCGGGCAGAGTTGCCTTGTTAGCTGGGGCGCGTCATCTCGATCGGCTTTACCCACTGCTCGAACTCCGCGTCCGTCAAGTAGCCGAGGCCGAGAGCCGCTTCCCGCAAAGACGTGCCCTCTTTGTGAGCTTTCTTGGCGATCGCCGCCGCCTTGTCGTAACCGATGTGCCGGTTGAGGGCGGTGACTTGCATGAGGTTGGTGTCCAGGTTCGACTTGATCCGTTCTAGATTAGGTTCGATACCCACCGCGCAGTTGTCGTTGAAGGCCTTGCACGCATCGCCCAAAAGCTGGATCGATGTCAGCACGTTGTAGGCCATGACCGGCTTGTAGACGTTGAGCTCAAAATTGCCTTGCGACCCTGCGAACGCGACAGACGCGTCGCAGCCGAAAACCTGCACCGCCACCATCGTCAGCGCCTCGCATTGAGTCGGATTGACTTTGCCAGGCATGATCGATGAGCCGGGCTCGTTCTCGGGGATGGTGATCTCGCCGATGCCGTTACGCGGCCCACTCGCCAGCCAACGCACATCGTTGGCCATCTTCATGAGGGCTCCACCCAAGGTGCGCAGGGACGCGCTCACCTGCACCATCGCGTCGTGGGCTCCTAAAGCTGCAAATTTGTTTGGCGCTGACACAAATGGAAACCCGGTCTCTTTAGCGAAGTTGGCTGCTGCCGTGTCACCGAACATGGGGTGCGCGTTCAGCCCAGTGCCTACCGCAGTGCCGCCGATCGCGAGCTCGTAGAGCCCTTGCTCGGCATGCCGGACTTCGCCGAGGCAGTAATCCATCTGCGCCACCCATCCGCCGACCTCTTGCCCAAGCGTGATGGGGGTCGCGTCCTGAAGGTGGGTGCGACCGACCTTAACAATGTCTTTGAACTTGTCCGCCTTGGCGGCCAGGGTGTCACGCAGGATCTGGACGTTAGGATAGAGTTGGCGGTGCAGCTCCTCGACGAGGGCGATGTGCATTGCCGTCGGGAAAGTGTCGTTGCTGCTCTGGCCGCGGTTGACGTCGTCGTTGGGATGCACCGGCGTCTTGCTTCCCATAGTCCCGCCCGCCATCTCGATCGCGCGGTTCGAGATGACCTCGTTCGCGTTCATGTTGGACTGCGTTCCCGAGCCCGTCTGGAAAACGACGAGCGGAAAATGGTCGTCCAACTTGCCGTCGATCACTTCTTCTGCAGCCCGTGCGATCAGGTCGGCTTTTTCTTGCGTCAACTCACCGAGGGACGCGTTCGCGAGGGCGGCTCCTTTCTTGAGGATTCCCATCGCGCGGACGATCGCGCGAGGCATGCGGAAGCGCTCGACACCGATCGGAAAGTTCTGGATGGACCTCTGTGTCTGCGCGCCCCAATAGCGAGACGACTCGACCGCGACCTCGCCCATCGAGTCGGTCTCAATCCGGGTGCTCATGGACGTCAGCGTACCTGGCATGGCCCGAGTCGACCGGGGATGAAAAATCGCTCAAAAATAAGTGACAAAGCCCCGAACATTTCACGGGTGTTCCCGGTCATTACTCTTACCGCTGCAAACGCGGGCAATTATCCGCCAGGGAGACAGCACTCATGCAATCAAATATTGGCCTCACGTGGCTGGAGCCGTCCTCGGCTCCGGCCGCTCTTTTCGTTGGGCTCCCGAACTGAGACTTGCCCCGCCGCTTGGAGCGAAGCATTCATATCGGGAGAAACTCATGCAACTTCATACTGGCGTCACGCCGGCCCGCTTGGCCGGTGCCATTGCCGCACTCCTCGCGGCGCTCTTTGTCGTGAACCCTGCCATCGGGCAGTTCAAATCGGCCCATGAGGCGGTGGACTTTCAGAACCTCCAGCGCATCAACGCCGCGTTCCAGAACTACGTTCACGACAACGACGACACCTTCCCCGTTTTCTTCCAGAACATCGTGGACGGTGTCTGCCTTCCGAACGCGCCACAGATCTGTGGCTACCGGAGCATGTGGCAGTTCCACATCGCACCGTACTTGGAGAGTTGGTCGGCCATGCGGTCACCAAGCGATCCTCCGAGTGGCGATCCGGTCTACGAGGCGTTCAATGTCAGTTATGGTTACAACTACGCGTACTTGTCCACACTTTGTGCGGCACGCGACTCCTACTCCCAAACACGTTTGGGATGCGGATTGTTCGACCCCGGGAATCCCGGCGCCAACGTGTTTTTTGAGAGCGTGAAGGTGAGCGCCGTTCATAGGCCCGCGACCACCATTGAGATCGCGGACGGCGGAGGTCGTGACCTGCCTCGGCCCTCCACCCTCGGCTCGATAATGAACCCTCCCGACGCCTGGCCCTCGGAGAAGAAGACCTTCTATCCAAATGCGAGAGGTTGGGGCATCAACTGCGACAATTACTTTCATAAGAACAGCTCTGGAGGAACAAGCCCCTACACGGGCCGCTGGGGCGACACCGACGGATTTGCGCCACGGTATGGTGGCGGAGCAAACACGATCTTCGTCGATGGACATTCCGCCTGGGAGAGCAGCGCTCGGGGGGCGTCCGGTACGAACTGGGCGCCTAATCGGCCTTGTGACAATGACTGGCTCCTCGTCACCGACTACAGCAAGTACGAATGGGACCCGCGGTACGACGAGGGGACGCAAAGGCACTTCTGATGTGCCGCATGGCGGCCTGGGGTGCCTGCTTGGTATCCTAGGCCGCACATGTCGGAGCTTCTGCAGATCGGCGCCCAGCGACCGAAGGCCCCTCGACCCGAGGAACTGACCCTTCGCTTCAGCGACAAAGCGGTCGCCGAGCTTGAGGCGCTCAAGACGCACTACCCCGACCTCAAGAGCTGCATCTTGCCTGGCCTCTGGATCGCCCAGCGCGAATACGAAGGGTGGCTTCCGCCTGAAGCGATCGCCGAGGTGGCCCACCGTCTGAACCGAAGTTATGCCGAGGTGGAGGGCGTCGCCACCTTCTACACGATGTACAACACCGCCCACAAGCCGGGCAAGCACATGATCGAGATCTGCACGTGCTTGAGCTGCCAGCTTTGCGGCGCTTACAGGGTCGTCGATGCGCTCGAGGAAAAGCTCGGCGTCAAGCTGGGCGAAACGACCGCTGACGGCATGTTCACGATCCACGAAGTGGAGTGTCTCGACGCCTGCGACCGCGCCCCGGTATTGCAGATCGGCGACGAATATGTCGGCCCCGTCACTCCGGACACTTTGGACGCCGTCTTGGACAAGCTCCGCAAGACCGATAAACCGAGTTCAGTTCAATTGGCGGACTCTGTCGTGAAGGTCCACTTGCGCGACGGCGACAAGTAGGATTTCGGGCTGACCGGTCGAACTTTGGTAGAGCTCCGGCCTCTCGCTTGTTTTGGCGTGCGCGAGGCTAGCCCGCGCACGCCTGAACGAGTAGAATCCGTCGCAGATGGCTGAACGGAAGCTGCTCCTTGAACACGCCCACGACCCTGCCTATGTGACCTTGAAAGGCTATCTCGACAAGGGCGGCTACAACGGCCTGAAGAAGGCCCTCAAGATGGAGCGGCAGGCGGTAGTGGACGAGGTCAAGGCGAGTGGCCTGCGCGGACGCGGAGGGGCCGGCTTCCCCACTTGGATCAAGTGGAACGGCATCGAGAAGGACAAGAAGAACCCGCATTACATGGTCTGCAACGCCGACGAGGGCGAACCCGGCACCTTCAAAGACAAGCAGCTCATGGAGCAGACGCCTTTCACGATGATCGAAGGCATGACAATCGGCGGCTATGCGACACAGGCCGACTGTGGATATGTCTATATTCGTGGCGAATTCGTGGACGCAGCGAAGGCAGTGCGCAAAGCGATCGATGAAGCCTACGCGAACGGCTACCTTGGTAAGAACATCCAAGGCAGCGGGTTTGACTTCGACCTTTACGTCCACATGGGGGCGGGCAGCTATGAGTGCGGTGAAGAAAGCGCGCTGATGTCGAGTTTAATGGGAGAGCGTGGGATGCCTCGTCTGAAATTCCCCCATGCGCCTCTGCCGACCGTCGCTGGCCTTTGGGACAGGCCCACCATCATCAACAATGTCGAAACGTACGCGTGTGCACCCTTCATCTTGGACAAGGGCGGCGAATGGTATGCGACGCTTGGTGCGAGCACCAAAAACTCGCGCGGCACGAAGGTCTTCAGCGTCAGCGGCCACGTGAATAAGCCCGGTAACTACGAGATCGAGTTCGGGACGACCCTCGGCGAGCTCCTCGACCTCGCCGGCGGAATGAAGGGAGGCGCTCTCAAAGCCTGCGTCCCCGGCGGCAGCAGCGTCCCGATCATCAACGCTGAGGACTGCGGCAAGGCCGTCCTGGGCTACGAAGAAATGGCCGAGGTCAAGTCTATGGTCGGTTCGGGTGGCTGTATGTTCCTGAACGAGCACACCTGCATCGTGAACTTCATTTGGCGGACATCCCTGTTCTATGCCAACGAAAGCTGCGGCAAGTGCACTCCCTGTCGCGAAGGCACGCAGTGGATGGAGCAGATCCTATCGCGCATCGTCCGCGGTAACGGGCAGCCAGGTGACATGGATCTCTTGCTCGACATCACGAAGCAAATCGACGGTCGTTCGTTCTGCGGTCTCGGTGATGCTGCCGCTTGGCCCGTCGCAGCCGCCCTCCGCGTCTTCCCCGAGGAGTTCGAGTACTTCATCAAGAACGGTCGTTCCATGGTCTCTGGACCGGCAACCGACGCGATGACGCCTCGATGGGCGCTGGCGGCAGGGGTCTAGGACTCTTACTGGGTATCCGGAACCTGCCCTCCTGCTCGGGCGATATCAAAGGCATCGCTGGCGAACTTTCGCTAGCCTCCAGCCCGTCCGACTCGCAAGGCCACCATGATTGTCCAACACCGCTATCTCTGGCATGACCGCAAGCACTCGAACGAGAGGGTCAAGAGAGCGCTCTGGTGGGCCATCGGATTGGACGTCGCCCTTGTCCTTGTCCTCCAGCCCTTCCGCCCGGTGCTCGTCGTCGGAGATTCGATGGTGCCGACCCTACGCAACTCTCAGGTGGTGCTGGCCAAGCGGTTCGATGGCGCCGCACAGCGGGGCGACATCCTCGTCTTCCACTGGGACAACGGCTCGCTGATCAAGCGCGTTGCGGCCCTTCCGGGCGAGGACGACTCAGAGGGGAACAAGGTGCCCGACCATCACTACTACGTGCTGGGCGACAATTCGAAAGTCTCGGTCGATTCGAGAACGTTCGGCCCGATACCGGACGAAGATGTCAGCATGAAGGTCGTCTACCCCGCGTCCAACAAGTGACAAGCACTGGTAATATCAAGGTTCGACCGGCCGTAGCTCAGTGGATAGAGCGCTTCCCTCCGGAGGAAGAAGTCGGAGGTTCGAATCCTCTCGGCCGGGCCATCTCCCCTATCGGGTCAAAGCGTTGTAGAACGCGTTCGCGACTTTGTAGTAGCCGTTCGAGTTGGGGTGGTACGTGTCGGACAAGTCTGTCGCCGGATTGAAGACCGTGTAGGTGTCGGCGAACACGATGTTGTAGCCTGCCTTCTTGCGACAGCCGACCACGTCGCGGACCACGCTGTAGTTCATCGCCTCGGAAGTAGCCCTGCCGGTCACCACGTCGTTGCTCTTGACGATGCTGGCCAAGACCACCTTGATCGAGCGGTCGTATCCGTAGATCGTGTTCAAAACGCGGTTGTACTTGACGACCCGATCGGTCCTCGTCTCCCAAGGGTTGTCGTTGGTCCCAGCCATGAAGAGCACGACCTGGGGTTGGTAGGCTCTCAGCCATTCGGAGAGCTTGCCCGCTCCCGGCTCCTGCGGCCGACCGTTCACGAAGTCCATGATCGTCCAACCGCCGTGCCCTTCGTGAGCTCCGTAGCGCATTCCAGCCGAGTTCTGGTAGACGCCCCCGTCAAACTCAAACTTATAGTTCTCGGCGAGGAGTCGCTCCTCCAAGTAGCCTCGGTATCCGCCTTGGGTGCCGGCGCCCCATGTAATGGAGTCGCCAACGGCCAGGACGCGTCCAATGAGCCGGTTCGGCCGCCCACTGTTGCCGTTTCCGTCCGCAAAGGCCACCATGCCCAAGGTCGCCACAAGCAACACGAGAAGAGTCTTGACCGCCTTCATTGCCCCGATCACCATTCCGGATCGTCGGGGTGTCCGCAGAGCCTGTAAACTGTAGAGATTGCTGGAATGGACCTCGTCACAAGCCCCACTGCCCCCACCCTTGGAGAAGAACAACTTGCTGCGCTCCATGACATCGAGCAAGGACCCGCGGGCCGGTTCATTTTTGTAACGGGCCGGGCAGGGACAGGCAAGTCGACGCTACTAAGGGAATTTGTGAGCGGTTCACGCTTGCGGTGCGTCGTGGTCGCACCGACCGGTTTGGCCGCCATTCAAGTCGGGGGGCAGACCATTCATAGCTTTTTCGGCTTTCCCCTGGGACCGCTGACGAACGACAAGGAGCTCGTCCACGAGTATCGCCGCAGTCACCCGAAGCGCAAGCTGATGGAAAACTTGGACTGCCTGGTCATCGACGAGGTCTCAATGGTCAGGGCCGACGTTCTCGACGCAATTGACTTCTCACTTCGCCAGAACACAGGAAACAACAACTTGCCGTTTGGAGGCAAGACGATCGTCGCCTTTGGAGACATCCGGCAATTGGAGCCTGTTGTCACTGGCGGGGCTGACCAGGAGATGATCAGCGACCGGTTCGCCTCGGCCTTCTTTTTCGACGCCGAAGCGCTCCGCTCCACCGGCATCGACGTGTGGAACCTGGAGACTGTCTACCGGCAAAGGGACGAGGAGTTCCTGTGGGCCCTGGAGCGGGTGCGGCTCGGCGACCCCTATGAGCTCTCCTACTTCAATGAACGGGTGGGCGCCACCTTGGAAAATCCCCACACAGTGACCCTGACGGCCACCAACGCAAAGGCGAACTCGATCAACCAACGCAGGCTCGCCGCCTTGGCAGGCACTCCGAAAGTCTTCAAGGGCGAAAGCACCGGTGCCTTCGACCGCGATTTCCCAAGCGACCCTTTGCTCATGCTGAAGCCGGGAGCGCAGGTGATGTTTGTGAAGAACGGTAAAGAGTGGTCGAACGGAACCCTTGGAACGGTCAGATCCTTACACGACGGCTATGTCGTGGTCGACGCTCCCGGTTCCGGAACGGTGGCGGTCGAGCCTGAGAAATGGGAAAAGTCCCGTTACACTTGGGACTCCTTTAGCTCAAGGATAGGAAAGGAGGTGGTCGGGGAGTACTCGCAGCTCCCCCTGAAGCTGGCATGGGCCGTGACCATCCACAAGTCTCAAGGACTGACCCTGGCATCTGCCTTGATCGACCTGGACCAACGGGCTTTCGCGCACGGTCAGGTCTACGTCGCCCTCAGCCGCTGTCGGTCGATCGAGGGCCTGTCGCTCGCTCGACCCATCCGCCCCGAGGACCTCGTCGTGAATCCGCGAGTGGCCGAATTCGAGTCAAGGGCCAAGTTGTCTTGAGTCCAAAGCCCTCGGCGGGATCGCTCGACCCCGCCCCCGCATTGATTCTAAGAGGAACGAGATGCCCATCCTGAACTCGGCCCTGCAAAGCCTTCGTGAAAACTGGCAGCGCTCCGTCTTGAGCGGACTGGGCGTGTGCATGGCTTCGATCGCCATCGTTCTTCTCGTGAGCATCGGCCTCGGCGTGGAAAAGGACATCCGTAGCCAAGTGGACGATCTTGGTGTCAACGTCCTGGTCGCGGTGCCGGGCCATGTGAACATGAACATGGGGTTCAACCCCAACCTGGGCGGTCAAAGCTACTTCACGGAAGCGGCGGTCGAGGCAGTTCGACACGTCCACGGCGTGGAAGAAGCCGGCATCTTGACCTTCGCAGGCGGAGGCGTGCGGGCGGGCGGCAAGGAGGCTTATCCGTTCATCATCGCGTGCACTCCCGAGTGGTTCGACATCCACCAGGTCCGTCTCGCGGAAGGCCGCTCCTTCAAGGGTGAAGAAGAGAGCAAGCCGGTCGTCGTTCTCGGTGGCTCGGCTAAGACCCTGCTTTTCGAAGGGGCCGCGGTCGGCCAGAAGGTTCAGATCAACGGCAAGCCCTTCGAGGTCATCGGCGTCACCCAGGAGAAGCTCCAAGGTCAGTCCATGTTCTCGATGCAGGGCTTCCAAAACGTTGCCTATATCCCCTACAGATATCTGAAAGGCACCGCCTCTAATGTCCAGATCGATCGCATTGTGATGAAGACGGCCCAGGACGCTGAACCGAAAGCTCTTGTCAAAGACGTCGAGAGTGCCCTCTCTAATTTATTAGACGATCAGCAGTACAGCGTTTTGACTCAAGAAGACCTCTTGGGACTCATATATAAACTTATAGGAATATTAGGAACATTAGTAGTGGGACTGACGAGTATCGGCCTGGTGATCGGTGGCGTTGGGATCATGACGGTGATGCTCATGTCGGTCAATGAGCGGCGCAAGGAGATTGGTGTACGGAAGGCAGTGGGAGCCCGGTTCGTAGATATATTCGGTCAGTTTCTTATCGAAAGCGCCTTCATTGGGGCCGGGGGGACGCTGGTTGGAGTCGTGGTGAGCGCGGTGGTGGCAGGGTTGCTCGCATCCCTGACCCCGATCAAGCCCCTGGTGACCGGTGCAACCGTCGGATTGGCGTTCACGGTCGGCCTTGGAGTCGGGTCAATCTTTGGTTTGATCCCAGCGATTAAGGCTGCCCGGCAAGACCCCGTGGTAGCACTTCGCATGGAATAATCAAAACATTAGAAATACATTACAAGTCTCTTTAGTTGCGAACGAACATTGTCGCAAGATTGGTCTAGACGCGTGAGGCGGGCGTGTACGCGCCAGCCCTGGAAGCACTCTTATGAAGAAACGTGCGTTTACACTTATCGAGCTCTTGGTCGTCATCGCGATCATCGCGATCCTGGCAGCCATCCTGTTCCCCGTCTTCGCGCAAGCCAAGGTCGCGGCCAAGAAGGCGCAGGACCTCTCCAACACCAAGCAGATCGCCCTCTGTACGAACATCTACACGACGGACACAGACGACGTCATGCCGATCTTCTTCACGAACATCGTCGGCGGCGTGTGTTTGCCGACCAATCCGACGACCTGCGGTTACCGCAGCATGTGGCAGTACATGGTCTATCCCTACATCAAGAACTGGGACATGATGACCGCCCCGCAGGACACCAAGACCGGCGACCCCGTGCTTGACGCCTTCTGCATCAGCTACGGCTACAACTACGGCTACCTGAGCACCCTGTGCGTCGCTGGCGACAGCTACTCGCAGACCAGACTCGGCTGCCCGGCCGCCGACCCCGGCAACGCTGGCGCTGGCCAGTTCTACCTGGGCATCTCCAGCACCTCCGTCAACCGACCGGCCAACATCGTGATGTACGCCGACGGCGGCGGCAAGGACTTCGGCGCTGCGACGACGCTCGGTTCGATCGTCAACCCGCCCGACGCTTGGCCGGGCGAGAAGTACTTCTACGGCCCGAACGGCGTCGGCTGGGGGCTTGACTGCGACAACTACTTCAAGAAGGGCAACTCCGGTGGCACCGTCTTGAAGACTGGCGCCTGGGGCAACACCGACGGTTTCGCTCCTCGCTACAGCGACGTTGGAAACGTCGTCTTCGTCGACAGCCACGCCCGCAGCTCGCGCGTCGGCGCCATGGCCTCCGGTACCACCTGGACGCCGACCCGCCCGTGCGACAACGACCAGATGCTGGTCAACGACTACAACAAGTACCAGTGGGACCCCCGCTACGACAGCGGCACCCAGCGACACTTCTAATCTGAGCCATGCCGGCCCGCAGAGCTGCGGGCCGGCTCACAAAACGGGAAGGGGCACAACCGCGACGCGCAGCCAGTATTTTTGCTGTGTCGTTAGAACTTTTCGCGCGCGAGGCGAACTTTGGGTGCATAATATCGGTCGAGAACGTGTCGGTCGACGTCGAGTTGATTTCGGCCGGTCTCAACTGAACGGAGCACTTATATGCGCAAACGTGCATTCACGCTAATCGAGCTTCTTGTCGTTATCGCGATCATCGCGATCCTGGCGGCCATCCTGTTCCCCGTCTTCGCACAAGCGAAGGTCGCGGCCAAGAAGGCTCAGGACCTCTCCAACACCAAGCAGATCGCTCTGTGTACGAACATCTACACGACGGACACAGACGACGTCATGCCGATCTTCTTCACGAACATCGTCGGCGGCGTGTGTTTGCCGACCAATCCGACGACCTGCGGTTACCGCAGCATGTGGCAGTACATGGTCTATCCCTACATCAAGAACTGGGACATGATGACCGCCCCGCAGGACACCAAGACCGGTGACCCCGTTGCGGACGCGTTCCTCATCAGCTACGGCTACAACTATGGCTACCTGAGCACCCTCTGCGTCGCTGGTGACAGCTACTCGCAGACCCGCCTCGGCTGCCCCGCCGCCGACCCCGGCAACGCCGGCGCCGGCCAGTTCTACCTGGGCATCTCCAGCACCTCCGTCAACCGACCGGCCAACATCGTGATGTACGCCGACGGCGGCGGCAAGGACTTCAGTGCTGCGACCACCTTGGGTTCGGTCGTCAACCCGCCCGACGCCTGGCCGGCTGAGAAGTACTTCTACGGCCCGAACGGTGTTGGCTGGGGCTTGAACTGCGACAACTACTTCAAGAAGGGTAACAGCGGCGGAGCTCCGCAGCCGAAGACTGGCGCCTGGGGCAACACCGACGGTTTCGCTCCTCGCTACAGCGATGTTGGAAACGTCGTCTTCGTCGACAGCCACGCCCGCAGCTCGCGCGTCGGCGCCATGGCCTCCGGTACCACCTGGACGCCGACCCGCCCGTGCGACAACGACCAGATGCTGGTCAACGACTACAACAAGTATCAGTGGGACCCCCGCTACGACAGCGGCACCCAGCGACACTTCTAAGTCTCGCGGATTTTCCGTGTGACCGGAGCCGGCGCGATCATCGCGCCGGCTCCATTTTTTGTGCGACTCCTGCTTCACTTGGCGCGTCTCTGAATCTGGAGTACAATCACGCCGCTATGCGTAAGCTGACATATCTAGCCGTAATGGGTATCGCTGCCCTTATCTTGACGGGGTGCCAAGCCGGCCCAAGCAAGGAAGACAATCCGACAGCCGACATGCCGGTTCCGAAGGTGGAGAAGAACCCCAACGGCGGCCCTGAGAAGGGAGGCGGACAGCAAGCACCCGGCATCAAAGCCGACTAGCGCGACAATCAATCATATGTAAAATCGAAAGCCCCCGGCCAGACGGCCGGGGGCTTTCTGTTGCACTTAGCCGGAGCCGCCTAAGCCCGAATGCTTGTTGCAGGTTGCTGGAGTCGAACAATCGTTAATGGTGTACGTTCCGTTCTTGGGACAAGACGGCTGGGACTTCAAGTACCGCGGATACAGGTCGGACATGACCGGAACGTCGTTAGCCAGCTTGTTGTTCTCAAGCTGCCACATTTGCTTGGCTTGATCGATCTGCCTAAGGTTCTCGAGGCACGAGGTCGCCCAACTTCGCTCCCTGACCTGAAGGTAATAGGGGACAGCGATCCCCAGAAGGATCCCGATGATCAAGACCACGATCATGATCTCGACAAGGGTGAATGCTGATCTTCTGCTGCGCCTTCTCATGAGAAGCATTCCGGCCACCGTGCTCGTGCAGTTCGGGACGCCGAAATCTTCGAGAAGATAAAAGTAGCGCCCGCATAACTGATTCCATCTCTGGATGCGGCAGGCCCTAGCAAATTCGCTAGCTCCGACCGCCGTTTGCGGGCGCTTGGAGGAGGTTGGGAGTTACTTCTTCTTGATCGTGGTGGCCGTGGTCGGTTTCGTCGTCTTGGCCGTCGTCTTGGTCATGCCCTTCATATAGTTGACCTTGACAGAGTCCGCCTTGATGGACTTTCCGTTGACCTTGCCCATCACAGTGACCATAGTGCCGCCCTTGATGTCGTTCAGACTGATGAACTTGCCGTTCATGGTGCAACGGGCACTCGACGCGTCGACCGTATACGTACCGGATTTCGAGCCGAGCTTGAACATCTTGTTCGTCACGCTGCCGCTGACAATTCCACTGACCTTAGAACCGGCCATTGTCATCGTCTTAGACTTTGTCGAGGTCGACTTTTGAACCTTGCCAGCAGGAGCCTTGGTCGTCGTGGAAGATTTCGTCGTTGAAGTCTGGGCGAACGAAGGCAGGCTGAGCATCAAGCCCAGAGCCAACAGCGCGCCGATCATACTGATGCGTTTCATAACTGTATCCCTAGTGAGCAACAGCAGAATACACAGCCGTTCTCCTCGTCCCGGCGACGAATGCCATTTTTTTGAAGAATCTATACCTAGGCTGGGTCCGACGTTGTATCTGGCTCCTCCAGGATCATCTTCAAGCAGTCCGCTAGTGGCATTGCGCCCAGGTCGCCGCGCTCTCGGTGACGAACGCCGACCGTCCCGGCCTCGATGTCCCGATCGCCCAGCACCAGCATGAATGGCACCTTGTGGCGCTGGTTCTCCCGGATCTTCTTGCCTAGGGTCTCGCGACGATCATCAACCTCGACGCGAAGGGCCCGAGTGTCGTAGACGCTGTCCCGGAGCCGATCGGCCAACTGTTGGGCACTTTCGTTATGGCGGTCGGCAATGGGTAGCACGGCTACCTGCACTGGTGCGAGCCAAAACGGGAAAGCACCGGCGTATTGCTCTGTCATGAGGGCGATCATTCGCTCCAGCGAACCGAACGGCGCACGGTGGATCATGATCGGCCGGTGGGGCTTGCTGTCCTCCCCGATGTACTCCAGCTCGAACCGCTCCGGCAGGTTGTAGTCCACCTGGACGGTCCCCATCTGCCATTCGCGGCCAAGGGCGTCCTTGATCATCAGGTCGAGCTTAGGGCCGTAGAAGGCGGCGTCGCCGGGCGAGACCTCGTACTCGAGCTTCATGACGTCGCAAGCGTCCATGATCGCCTTCGTGGCAGCCACCCAATTCTCGTCATGACCCACATATTTGTCGCTGCCGGGATCCTTCGTTCCAACCCGGGCACGGAAGTCCTTGAGGCCGAGCTTCGCCAAGACTGTCTGCATCAAGTCGACAACGCCAATGAACTCATCCTGCAGTTGCTCGGGGGTGACGAACAAGTGGGCATCGTCCTGAGTGAACCCTCTCGCTCGAAGGATCCCAGTCACTTCCCCGCTCTGTTCATAACGGTGGACAGTCCCGAATTCCGCGTACCGCACCGGAAGGTCTCGGTACGACCGTAACTGCGACTGGTAAATCTCGATGTGGAACGGGCAATTCATGGGCTTGAGGATGTAGGTCTCCTTCTCCTCGTCCTCCATGAACGGGAACATCTTGTCCCGATAGGTTTGAATGTGCCCGCTCTTCTCGTAGAGCTTGATGTTGGCGATATGTGGAGTCACGACAGGCTCGTACCCTCGCTTGACCTGCTCCTTCTGCAGAAAGTCGGTCATCACGTGGCGGAGCGTCGCGCCCTTCGGCAACCACAAGGGCAGGCCGGTGCCCACTCTCGGCGAGAACATGAAGAGGCCCAGCTCTCGGCCAAGCACCCGGTGGTCTCGCTTCTTGGCTTCTTCCAGGTTGTGCAGATAGGCTTCGAGCTCATCCTTGGTCTCGAAGGCTGTCCCATAAATCCTGGTGAGCTGTTTGTTCTTGACGTCGCCACGCCAATAAGCTCCCGCCAGGTTCAAGAGCTTGAAATTCTTGATCTCGGAGGTGTTCTCGACGTGGGGGCCGCGGCAAAGATCGATGAAAGCGTGCTCTTTGCCTTGCTTGTCGGTCGCTCTCTGCTCGTAGAACGTGACGGCATCTCCATCGGGAATGGCCTCCAAAAGTTGGAGCTTGTAGAGGGCGTTCTCGGGGCCCTGGCCGTTGGTCGTCTCGTCGAGGATGACCTTCTTCGCTTCTTCTTTGTCCTTGGCCGGACGGCAGACGATCGGCTCCTTCAGATTGGAAAGCTCGCGCATCTTGTTCTCGATCTTCTCAAGGTCTTCCTCCTTGAGCGGAGATTCGAAGTCGATGTCGTAGTAGAAACCGTTCTCGATGGGAGGGCCGATGGAGAGCTTTGCGCTAGGATAAAGCTCGGTGACCGCTTGGGCCATAAGGTGAGCGGCGCTGTGCCTCAGTTTATAAAGGTAACTTTGTTCGTAACTCATGTTTAACCCCCGCAGACAATGCGGATGTGCTTTTCTCGAGCCCCGATTTCTCGGGACCGATTGCCGGAGATTGTACCGACACGAAACTTTTCCCTCCGGGGCGGGGTCTAACGATTGGTGAGGATTCTGTCGTTGCTCCTGATCCTGTGTCCTTTGCTGGCGTGCGCACAAAGCTCGCCGCAGGACATGATGCTGCAGGGCATCCAGAAGCTCTCCGTCTACGACAAGGTAACGGTGGAGACGCTCGGTCAAGAGCGGCGAGGAGCCAGCGACGTGGATTTGAGAGTCGTAGCCGGCCTTCTGTGCCAGCCGGACTCGGACAGAGTCAAGATTGAACTCATCACATACGAGGACGGCAAGCTCGTCAACCGCATGGCAGGGGACGGAACCACCATCTGGATCTACGACGAAAGGTCGAAGACCTATTCCAGCTCGGCCTACACCGATTCGGAGGGCGCGCTCAAGCAAGACTGGAAACACACCTTCTTTGGCACCCTAAGGCTGAGGGCCAGCGGAGCCACCGCGTTCGCTGTTCGCTTTCTCGACGATATTTACGGCGTGGGCCCCGCGCTCGGAGAATGGCGTCCATGGATCCCCACCGCGACCGTGACCAGGGTCGACAAAACGGTGGTCTGCGATGCCACGAATCCCACCGCCAACAGCACCGTGTACTCGTTCAACGGGGACGATCAAACGGGCTGGGATTTGATCGGAGCCAGCTTCACTCAGCCAGCGCAAAACCGGTCATGGTCCCTGACCGTCGACCCCGGCCACCTGCCAAGCGATATTGATTTCCGCTTCGTGCCCCCCAGGGGCGCTAAGCCTGTGGCCATCGACCGCGGCCTGAACTGAACTTTCCGGCGGACGCTACACTCGTCAGACTGTGTCGTCCGTCTCCCAGGTCAAGGAGTCCTCTGAACTCCGAGAAAGCCCTGCCCGAATTGTTTGGGCATTGGCTTGGCCAGCGGTCGCCCTCAACCTGCTCCAAACCGTCAACTCACTTCTGGACAGCTTCTTCGTTCAACACCTGGAGCAGGCCAATCTGACTGCTCTTGGCGCGTCCACGATCATTCTCTTCCTCTTCATTTCGCTGAGCTTTGCCCTCAGCACCGCGGCCACGGCCTTCGTGTCCCGGGCCTTCGGCGCCAAAGACCATGACGGCTACCGGGAGGCGAACCAGAAGTGCCTTGGCCTGTCCCTGGCGGCAGGGGTCCTCTTCGGCTTGCTCAGCGCGTCCGGAGCGAAGGGCACAGCAGCGCTTCTCCTGCCTGCGGATGCTGTTCTCGCCAAAACGCTCATGGTGCGTTATCTCTCGATCTTCAGCCTCGGACTGCCCGCATACTGCATCGTGCACTCCCTGGCGGGCTCCCTCCGCGGGATCGGCGACACGAAGAGCCCAATGGTCATCAGCAGCCTGCAAATCGGCGTACATATCGTTCTGAACCTCCTGCTCGTCAACGGGCGGCAGACGTATTTCGGAATGACCGTTCATGGCCTCGGCTGGGGTATTGCCGGAGCGGGGACCGCGATGACCGTCAGTGCCTGGGTCGCCGCCATCGTCTACTTCGCTTGGGCGGCAAAGACGCCGCTCGGAAGTTGCTGGCGATGCTCCTGGCCGGGTCTGGAGTGGTCGAAACGCATCCTCAACGTGGCCGTCCCCGCTGGCATGATGGCGGTCGTGAGGGTCACTTCTTTGGCAGCGTTCACAAAAGTGCTGAGCCAGGTTCCTCAGGCGGAAGCAGCGATCGGCGCCCTGCGCCCCTCGTTCAGCATTGAGTCCCTGGCCTTTATGCCCGCCTTTGGACTTTCCGTCTCGGCCGCCGCGCTCGTCGGCCAGTCACTCGGAATGGCACGACCGGACCGGGCAGAGAAGCTGGGCTGGACTGCCTCCAACCATGCGGCCATCGTCAGTCTCGCAGCATCCGCGGTACTCATCCTCTGGGCGCCGAACGTCGCGGGACTGATCGTGCCTGACCAACCTCTGATCGCCCATTACGTCGCCCGTTACCTTCAGTTCATTTGCTTGACCGAGGTCTTGTTCGCGTACGGCATGGTGTTGACGGGTGCGATGCAGGGGGCGGGCGACACCGTCCGGCCGTTCTGGATGACACTCGTTGCCATGTGGGGCGTGCGCGTTCCCCTTGCTGCCCTTCTGGCTTTGCCTGTTGGGTTGGGCGCGGACGGATGCTGGATGGCTCTCAGCGCGACACAGGCCCTCCAAGGAATCCTGGCCATGTTGATGTTCCGTCAGGGGCGCTGGAAGCTGACCAAGGTTTGATCAGGTCTTCAAAATCCGCTCGAACTTGTCCGTGATGGTCTCGATGTCGAACGTCTTCTCCGCATAGGCATGGGCGTTCTTTCCCATCGCCTCGCGAAGACCAGCGTCTTGAATCAAAGTCCTAGCCGCGGCCAGGAAGCCCTCGGTGTCGCCAGGCTCGACCACGAGTCCTCCGTCGTGCTGGCTGACGATCCGTGCGGCAAGGTTCTCCTTGGGCACCGCTAGTAGGATCGGCCTTCCCGCGCAAAGATACGTCAGCACCTTGGACGGGACTGAAAACACGCCCGCCGACGGTTCGAGGATGCCGACGAGAACGTCCGCGGCACCGAGCATATCGGGCAAGCACTCGAAGGGCTGGAACGGCAAAAGGTGGAGGTTGTCCAATTGGAGTTCAAGCATCCTTTGCTTCAGGAAGTTGATGCTGTCGCCCTCCGAGGCGACGATCATCCTCCCCTTGCCCTGAAGCTCCTTGGCGAGTTGGACGAGCAACTCGGGGTTGTGCTTCATCCCCAGAGTGCCGGAATAAAGGAAGTTAAGCCCCTCCGTAAACCCTTTCTCGGTGCTCCAAGGGTTGACCTTCTCCCTGAGCGGGATTTCATCTAAGAGCGCCCAATTCTCGACCACTTCGACATTTGGTGCGTTCCGCACCGCCGGCGGCAGAAACAGCCGGAAGTCCTCGCTGATCAAAACGACCTTCGAGCTGCGCTCCAGGAGCTTGCGCTCCATGACGAAGTAGAACTGTCCGGCAAATCTGCCCGCGCCCATCCATTTGCTCGCAAGGAGCCGTTTCGCCGCGATGCCGATCAGGTCCTGTACCCAGAACACGAACTTCACGCCACGAGAGGCGGCGTGCCGCATCAGCATGTATTGCGCATCCAACGGCGTGTTGCCAGAAAGGATCACCTCGGGTTTGAACGCGGCGATCCGCTGAACCGCCTTCGTGCCGTGCTCAAGGTCTGCCGTGCGGCGCTTGAGGAGGTTGCCCTTGTCGACCCGTTCCGCCAGCGCGATCGGCTCAGGCTGGAAGGTCTCGGGGTCGTCTGGCCGCTTGGCTAATGGCCCTTGCGGAGTCGTAAACGACGAGGAATAAAGGTGGAGCACTTGGTGCCCGCGCCTGGCCAGTTCACGGCTCAATTGAACAGGAAAGGCATGGCCAGAGTAGTCGTGGACAACAATCCGCATACGGGAGGGCCAGTGTACACGAGGGCGTATGAAGGTTCTTAGGCGTTCATAATGGCCTGGGTCACGATGGCCGCCCGTCGGGCTGCCCGGACATCGTGCGCCCGGATGACCCTTGCCCCCGCGACCTGAGCAAGGACCTGCGCGGCCAAGGTTCCATCGTGCCGGTCATCGACCAAAGCCCCGCCCAACAGCTTGCCAATGAAGGACTTGCGGCTCACACCCACGAGAACTGGATACTCGGTTCTGACGAGCTTGCCCAAGTTTCGAAGGAGGATCAAGTTGTGCTCGAGGCTTTTGCCAAACCCGATGCCCGGATCGATCCAAATCCGGTCGCGGCGCACACCGGCCATCTCCGCAGACTCGGCCCGCAAGACGAGGTGGTCTCGGACTTCTTCGACGACCTCGCTATAAGCGGGGTTCTCCTGCATCGTCCGAGGCTCTCCCCGCATGTGCATGAGGCAAACAAAGCAGCCAGCGTCGGCACAAAGATCGGCCATCCGGGGGTCTTTGAGCGCCGTCACGTCGTTGACGACCTGCGCACCTGCACGGAGCGACGCCCGGGCCACCTCCGCCTTGGACGTGTCCACGGACACGCAAACGCCTTGGCTGGACAAAGCCTCGACAATGGGCACCACCCGCCGAAGTTCCTCGGCCTCGTCCACTGGCTCGGCTCCCGGACGAGTCGATTCGCCCCCCACATCGATCAAGTCGGCGCCCTGATCGACCATGTCGTGGGCGTGGGCAATCGCAAGGTCGAAATCGGCGTATCTGCCGCCATCGCTGAAGCTGTCAGGCGTGACGTTCAGCACCCCCATGATCGCGGGGCGATCAGCTGGTAGCTGAAACATCAGCGGACTGACGCTAAGCCAAACCCATCGTGGAGGAGCCTCACCGCCTTGGACAATTCGGATTCCGGAATGAGACAGCTCAAAGAGAAGTCGCTGTCCGAAGTTTGCAGGACAGGGATCTGCGCGTCATGAAATCGACAAAGCACATCAAAGAAGACGCCCGGCTGCTGCATATAGTCGTAACCAACGAGCGAGACCATCGTGCAACCTTCAGTCACTTGAAGAGCGACCTTGACGGGATCGCCCAAAGGTTTGAGCAGTTCCATTTGCGACGCCGCACCCTTTGACGTCGACTCCCCCGCTTGGAACACATAGATGGCGTCGTGCCCGATCGGTACGACGAGTCCATCGAAGACGTCCACAAGGTTGGGATACTGCTCGCGGGAAACCGCAAACCCGATTCCGTCCGGGCTGAGGTTGATCATGTGGAGGTTGATGGAATGCTTAGCCAGCGTCTCGTAGACCCGGGCCGCGAATTCCACCCGGTGGGCGGTCGAGACAGGCTCCAAACTGGCTTGGACGTACACCAGCTTTCCACTGTGGGTCACGCCGGTGACCCTCCTTCCCGGAAACGAGTCGCGGGGCACGATCTCCGTGCCGGGATCCTCGCTAAATGTGTTCTTGACCCAAAGCGGAATGTCGAATCGCATCGCGATCTCGGCAGCGCGCGGATGAACGACCTTTGCCCCCAAGTGGGCGACCTCGGCGACTTCGTCGTACGTCACCTGCCTGAGCGTGGGAGCGCCGGACACCATGCGCGGATCAGCGGTCTTGACGCCATCTACGTCGGTGTAGATTTCGACGCGCTCGGCTCGCAATGCCGCTCCGAGCCCGCTCGCAGTCGTGTCTGATCCACCCCGTCCGAGGGTCGTCAGTTCCGCGCCGGGAAGCCGGCCCTGCACCCATACGCCCTGAAAGCCGCAGACCACCGGTATCAAACCGCGTTTGAGCGCTTCCATCAGCCCAAGAGGGTTGATGCCAAGGATCCTTGCGTTGCCGTAGCACCCGTCGGTGCGGATTCCTGCCTGTCCACCCCGAAGTGAGATCGCGGGCTGTCCCAGCGTCTTCAGCGTGTGGGCGAATATCGCCGAGGACAAAATTTCGCCACACGCCATCAAGAGGTCGAGCTCACGGGGGTCTGGCTCGACGGCCGGATCAATGTCGCGCAAGAGCCCGATCAGCGTATCGGTGGCATAGGGCTCACCCTTGCGGCCAATAGCACTGACGACCACAACCGGCGCGAATCCTTGCTCCTTGGCCGAGATGACCTTCAGCGCAGCAGTATGGCGAGCCTCTTTTGTTTGGACGGAAGTTCCTCCGAACTTCATCACCCGGATCTTCAAGCTTCAGCTCCCACCAGGCGCTGTTCAATGTGTCGGGCAACCCGCTCGCCGTCGCCTGCGTCCATAACCATCAAGACCCGGTCGTGCATGTCACCTAAGTGATCGATCTCCACCCCCGTCCCGATGACCTCGCTGACGACTCGCGCGATCAGCCCTTCCTCGTCCCGCATGTTTGCGGCAAAGGTCAGCACGATACACCGGCCCCCTTTGATGTCGAATGGCACTTTCGCCGATTCGAGGACTTGGGCGACTTGCTCTTGCATGCCCTCGGGAGCGACGAACGACAAGCCTCCTTGCGTCAGCTTGAGAAAGTCGATGCTAATGCCGGCCTCCGCAATGGTTTTCAGGACGCCGACTCTCGCTTCGCTGATTTCGCCCTGAAGACCAGTGACGTGGGCTGTGCAATAGCCACGGCGGATCTCGACTCGGTTGATGCCTCTCGGCTTCTCAAATTCGGTCTCAGTGACGGCGATGGCCTCTTCAGGCACCGAAAGCGATCTCTGGAACGGTTCGCTCGTTGCGCTCATGACAGGACTCTGTCGACCTCCGACCAAACCTCGCTTGACAGGTCCAATCCGCTAGCGACGGCATTGTCCTCGATCTGGTCCGTTTTCGTTGCGCCGACGATGACTGAGCTCACGGCTGGGCGCCGTAAGCACCAAGCGAGCGCGAGCTGAGCAGTCGTGCAACCGGAGCGGGCAGCGATCTCGGAAAGCGCCTGCACTTTGGCAAGCACCTCATCGTTCATGTGGTTGGCCATGAACATGTTGCTGCTTTGGTCCGACCCTCTTGTACCCTCGGCGGGAGGTTCGCCCGGGCGATACTTCCCGGTCAGGACGCCTTGGGCGAGCGGGCTGAAAACCACGAGGCCCATCCCGGCTGCTTCACACGCTCCCATCACACCAGACTCGATATCGCGCTGGAGCATGTTGTAGACGGGTTGGTTGCTGACGGGCAGCGTGCAGCCCCATTCCCTCGCCACCGCGCAAACCTCTGTGATCTTGTCAGCGGGCCACATGCTGACGCCCCAATAGAGCACCTTCCCCTGGCGCACCATGTCATCGATCGCTCGCACCGTCTCCTCAAGAGGTGTGTCAGGGTCGAAGCGGTGGAACTGGTACAAGTCGACGTAGTCGACTTGGAGCCTCTTGAGTGAACCATGCACTGATTCGACAATGTGCTTCCGACTCAGGCCACGGTCGTTCGGCGCCTCGCTCATCGGAAAGAAGCACTTCGTCGCAATGACCAAGTTTTCGCGAGGAAGGCCGCGGATCGATTTGCTCAAGGTCTTCTCCGCTTCTCCGCCGTGGTAGACGTCGGCCGAATCGAAGAAGTTGACGCCAAGTTCAAAGGCGCGGCGCACGATGCGCTCTGTGGTGGAGTCGTCAAGCGTCCGCCCGTGAGTCAGCCATCCACCGAGGGCGACCTCGCTCACCTTTAGACCATACTTACCGAGCTTCCTGTACTCCACGGATTCAAAAGGTTACCTGGACAGTTCGAACAGCACCGACCGTGGCCTGGGATTGCCCGGTGGCCAACTGTCGACGGGCTTGAGAAGCCCGTCACGCACTGCTTCGGCGAACAAGTGCCGCCACCAAAGGTCGGGGTTGCTGCGGATCTTGGAGGGGTCGTCGCTTTGTGGGGCCGACATTTCCGCCGTCCACTTGTCGCGGGCCTCAGCGGGAAGGACGCTGAAGTTCACATAGGCGTGGGTGAACCCGAGCCCCTTCATTGCGGCGACGAGGTCACGGCCCGTCTCGGTCCGCTCGTATGGAATGAGGGTCGAGTGTCCGGGATTGGCCCACATGTACGGTTTGTCTAGGAAGAAGCCAAAGACCTCATCGTACAGAGCAACTTTCACCGTTCCTCTCAGTTCGTTGATCTTGCGTGAAGGCCCGTAGAACGGAATTCGCCGCGATTGGTACTCATCCGCCGTCTCCGCACCTGTGACCACTCCGAATTGGTCGGCAGTCTGGAACATGTACGTCGCACACAGGCTGTACGCGAACTGAAGGCCCGCAAGCCAGCCCAGCAGCTTTCCAAAGGCAAGGCGCCGCACCCCACCGCCCGACAACACCGCAAGGGGCACGAGAACCGATGTCAGGTAGCGGCTTTGCTGGCTGAGGAGGAACCACGCCAGCAAACTCAGACCGACAGCCGCCAAAACCGCCTTCTCGCGCGGCCCGGCCCGGCCTGAAGCAGCCCAGAGGATTCCCGCCGCCAACCCGACAAAACCGATCGCGCCCGTCGGAAAACCACGGCCCTCGCCTTGCCCAGGATTGACGTACCGACCTGGCTGGTAAGCGAGACCAAGCACGGCGTGACCCAGCATAAGGGGTGAGGCGCCGACCCCGAAGGTCTTCTGCTCGTTCGTGTAGATCTCTGAACGCCAGGCGTCCCAGTCCCGCCCTCCCAACTGCTTGTAGAAGAAGGGATAGACCGGGTTGCCCGTATAAGCCACGCTCTTTGCATACCAGGGCGAGGCAACGAGCACTGCCAGTCCAAGGGCGATCGCCAAACCCTTCCAAGCGGGACGCTCCCCGTCCTTCTTGCGGAACAACGTGATCGCTCCGACAAGAGCGAGTGCACCAAAGGTTTGGAGACCCGTGTGCTTGGTTCCCATTGCGAAGCCTAAGGAGAGGCCAACAAGCCACCAGGAGCGCGAATCCTCGCCACGAAGGGCGTCCGCAAAATAGAGCACGGCCAGCCCTGCGAACACACCGTGGGCGACGTCGATATAGCCGGTGCCCGACTCCCAAAGGACGACCGGGCAACCAACGAAAACGAGGCTCGCCCAGAGACCAGCACGCTCGCCATACCACCTTCTCGCAAGGCCGAAGATCGCGAGTGAACCCGTCAGCAGCCAAACCAAGGAAAACGCCTTCGCCCCCGACTCACCTCCCCACTGCAGACCCGGCAAGTAGAGCATGTCTGCGGTGAACGGAAAGTTCGAATGGTGAATCCCTTCGACAAAGCCAATCCTGCCCGACTCGATCCAAAGCTTGGGAACCGCCAAATGATAAGCCAGGGCGTCCCAGTCGCGCATGTCCGAAGGGGCAAGCACGGCGATGCACGCGACCAGGGCGCCGATGACGATCGGCAGCGCGTTGAGGGACGAGCCTCCCGCGAACTTGAACTTGCGCCAATCCTGCTTTCCGCCCAACGCTAGGCACAGCAAGACGGGAACGAGGAGAACAAGCGGAGACACGACGCCGAGAAGGCCAAAGAACAGGATGGTGAGACCGCTCGTTCCGAGGGCGAGAACGCCGCCGAGCCCGAGTTGCTCGGCTGGATCGAGTCGTGGAAAGAAGCGAGAGACGGCGCGGCCGCCGAGAAAGGTCAGGACTGCGGCAACAAGCAAGGTGCAGACCAGCCCCGACATGCGGCGGATTATACGCGCGGCGACCCGGCATAATCCTCGCGTGTCTCGCTACTGGCGCGTGTACAAGCTCTTCTGGACCAGCTCGCTTCAACGTGAGCTCGAGTTCCGCGCCAACTTCATTGCGAAGATCTTTCAAAACCTCGTTTGGATCGTGTTCTTCCTGACGATCGTCCTCGTCATCTACAGCAACACGGACAGCGTCGCCGGGTGGAACCGAGGTGACGCCTTCGTCCTCGCGGCGACGGTTTTCCTGCTCGGCAGTGCAAGCACTGCGTTCTTCTTCAGCCTCATGGAAATCCCTGAGCAAGTGAGGCGAGGAACACTCGACTTTGTCGTGACCAAGCCGATCGACAGTCAGTTTTGGGTCAGTCTCCGAAGGTTCAACTTTGATCAAATCGGCGCGATCATCGCAGGTCTTACCATGCTTGTCTTCGGAGTCGTGACCTCGCACCACTCGGTCACCTTGGTCGGAGTCGTCTTCTTCGCCGTCTTGTTCTGCGCGGCGGTGGTGCTCTACAACTCTTTCGTGACCATGCTCATGACCCTTGGCATCTGGCTCGTTAGAGTCGACAACCTTTGGGTCCTCGGCGAAACCGTCCAGCAGATCGCACGCTATCCGATCGACATGTACCGACCCGGCGTGAAACTGCTGCTCACCTACTACCTGCCCCTCGCTTTCATCGCGACGATTCCTGCTTCACAACTCGTGCGAGAGCCCGACCTGCGTTCTGTGGCGATCGGGGTCGCGTGGGCTATCGGCTTGTTCATCGTGGCCCGCCGCTACTGGCGTTTTGCTATGGTCCACTACTCCAGCGCAAGCTCGTGATCAATCGCCAAAACCGTACGCACTTCCTCCTCCGATCGATTGCCCCCTCGTGCCTAAACCGAAGTTCGAACCAAACGGGAACGCTTTGAGCCTGATGAAGAAGCTCACAGTGCGGCCGGAGCGGAACCCCACCTGGTTGTCGATCACTTCCAGAACGGCCTCGGCGCAATGCAGGTTGTAGATGAACTGATAGTGCTGGGAGTCCAGCTGCTGGGTGTAGCCGTTGTAGTCGAGCAGGAAGTTCGTCGTGACCTTGCCCACCCTGAAACCGTCGACAAGAAGGTTGAAGCCCGCGAGTTGTGACCGGAGCCCGTCATAGCGTGCCCCAAGGCTCAGGCTCGTCTCCCCAAGTTTCATGCCGGCATCGAGCCGCAGGTTGCTCCACGCTTGGCTGAACGTGTCATAAGAGGCGGTCGTGTTCAAATCGAGCCAGTTGCCCGGTTTGTACTTTGCACGAAGCCAAACATACTGCCAGGGCACCTGTCCTTGCGATCCCTGGAAAACGTCGTAGCCGCTTTGCGCGCTCAAGCTGAGCGTCCGGCTGGGCTTGTAGTTCAAATCGAAGCTGAAGTTATCGTTGCGGCCTGTGCTGTCTATGGCCAGGGGCGTGAATCCGAATGCGCGAAGGTTGTTGTAGGAGACCGACACCGACGAGTCGCGCGCAAACTGATAATTGAGGTTTCCGTCGTAGGCAAGCACATACTGCGCGGTGTCGTCGCTGTAAAGACCCTGCTGGAATCGGGAGCCAGCATTGAGGCTCAACCGTTGGCCCATCTTCGTGCTTCGTCGCACATCGAACTCGAAGTCCATCCTCGTCACCCGCACATCCCCCGCTGCGCTGGGGTTGAGCAGCTCGCCGATACTGGCTTCCATGTTCATCGGCCAAACCGATCCAAAGCTCTGTCCGAAAAGCTTGTCGCCAGTAGAGCGCAGAGACAGCATCGGCGTGATGTCGCTCGACGAGAAGAAGTTCGTTGACTTCCCTACCGGAACGCTCCTTTGGTAGAGAAGGTCGGCGGTGAAGGAGCGGAAGCTCGTCGTCGCGTTGTAGCGCACGTCCAAGCGCTGGTTGGTGTTCGGATCGAAGCCGATTCCACTCGCGTCCGACTTGGAAAGGTTGAGGTCGAGCCTTGACTGGAACCCTCGAGTGCTCCTGTCATCACCAAAGGAGATCGTTTGTTGGGATGACTTGAACCCAGAGCTTTCGCTCGAGTAACGGTTGAACCCCAGCCTCGAAGTGCCGCCGCCCCAGGGAAGCTGGAACATGGCGTTTGTGTTCCAAAGGGTAGAGCCAGGGGCCGTGAGGTAGTCAGAGATCTGGTACGAGCTCGTGAGGTTCAGTGTCCCGCGGCCGACCTTCTGCTGATGGGTCGCGCTATAGACTCGGCTCCTCGACCCGCCGGTCACCGAATAGACCGACAGCTTGCCGCTCAAGGCGCTGTTCTCATAGTTGTAGTCGAAGCCGAGCCCGGCCCCGAGCTTCGACATGAGGTCCACCCTCGTGTCGATGAAGTTCTCTCCCGGCAGAGGCGTTGTGATCCGCGTCTTGACGTAGTAGCCCTCGTCGACGCTGTTGCCGAACTCGGGCAGGTACTTGGGAGCCTGGCGGCTGAGAGGTATGACCAGCATCGGCAACTTGAGCACGGTGTGGCCGAGGATTTCGAGCCGGACGCCGCGAAGCTCCGCTCGCTTTCCTGGGATGATCCGGTTGGTGTCGTAGTCCAGTTCGTAGTGAGGGTTGAGGAGGTCGCACGTCGTGAATTTCCCGTACTCGGTTGTAAAGTCGTTGCTGAGGCCCGCTCCCCTCGCCGCCTTGACGAAAACGTCTCCTGTTACCTTCCCCTGAAGCCTTTCGGGCTTGATCCTTGCGGTGCCCTTTTCGAAGCTGAATTGGTCGTTCCTGAAATCCACGAGCACGATGCCTCCCGTGACCGTCTCTGTCGCGCCGATGAGCTTGCTATCGCCCTCAAGCTGGAACACCTGGGTCCGACGGCTGCCCGTCAGTTTGTCGGCGAAGATCTCGTATCCCTTGTAGGTCGCGTGGACGTTCCCTGACGCCTCCACAAGATCTCCGACGATATGGGCCTTGTCGGCGTGGATGAGCTTGAACTGCTCGCCGATCTTCGGGTTGGAAGCGGGCAAGCTGTTCTTCGTCTTGACTGCCTGGTCAACAATCTTTCCAAAGGCAGGCAGCCATGCGTTTTGCGCGTGCGCCGAGCACACGGCCACGCCGACGAGCAGGAGGGCGGCCGACCTCATTCGAGCCGCCTGACGAACAGCAAGGTCAATGCGCCGAAAACAATGTTCGGCAGCCACGCGGCGAGGATCGGGTGCATCCATCCCTGCTTTCCAAAGATCTCGCAGGAGATGATGAACGCATTGAAGTACATCCAAACGAGCAACAGGCTGGTCAACACCCCCATGAATGGGCCGAAGCGAGAGAGCCGCATGGCGAGGACGGCGCCCGCGAAGGAGAAGACCAGACAGGCCGCCGGAACCGCGTATCGGCGGTGGAACTCAACCTCCAGCTTTGTTGTCGATTGGCCCAGCGCCCGCGCCTGGCGAATCGAGTCCGCAAACGACTGCGCCGTCTCTTCTTCGGCAATAGGGGGCGCGAACAGGTCGGTTACGACGATCGGCTCGTTGATGGTCGTCGTGTCCTCTGACTTAGCGGTGACAACGGTCGTGCCCTTGAGGCGGACTACGGTCGGGGTGTCGATCTTCCAGATCCCGTTTTGGTAGAGCCCCGACGGTGACCGGTAAATAATGATCTCTTCAGGTCGGGGCCGCTCGATCAGGAGCACGTCGCGAAGCGACACGGTTTGATTGTCCAGTCTCTGGATCGAGCCAAAGCTGGCGTTGAACTTGTTGATGTTCAACATGACGTTCGACCGGAAGTCCGGTATCAGTGCCACCAAACCAATTTCGTTGACCAGCTTCTTGTACGACCTCATCGAGCTGGGCACGACGTTCTCGACGACGATGAAATTGAGGATGCCCATCAGGATCCCCACAACGAACATGGTGCGGAACACCCTGAAGATCGGTATGCCGGCGGCCCGCATGGCCGTGATCTCGCTCTCGCGCGCCAGTCGCGAGACGGCAAGCGACGTGCCCAAAGAAGTTCCAATCGGTAGCGTCCAATTCAGCCAGAACGGGAACTTGAAGATCAGCATCTGGATGATCGCCAAGGGCGGCACGACCTGCACGTTGTAGGTCTTAAAGATGTAGATCATGTCGTTACCGACAAAGAGCAAGGCGAAAACGAGAGTGCCGATCACGAGCGGGACCGAGAGCTCTTTGAGGACGTAACGGTCAAGCCGCTTCATGCGCACCTCCGGCGATGTAGGCCTTGTAGACCAAAAGGCCGCCCAGCGCAACCTGCAAAACGATCAGGGCGATCGCCAACATCGGAGAGGCGGTGGAAGTCCGAGCCGCCAAGGGAATTCCGACGAAGGCGATGCCAAGGCCGATCCATGCCACAACGACCTGCTGCGCCGTGTTCTTGCCCAGCCACCGGCCTCTTGCAAGGTCGATGAGGTAGGGCGCGCCACACTTTTGACAGTGGATACCACCCGGCGGGTTCGGTGCGCCACAGTGCAAGCAGGCCAAGGGTCGACCGAGGTCGCCTGCCTGGCCAACTTCCAACCTCCAAGTTGCTACCATGTTGTGTTCGGAGCGGAAGAGAGTTTGCGGCATTGAGGCCAGCGCCCGATCGGCTAGGGCCAACGCAGGCCCGGGCAGCCCCCTTCGATAGAGGATTTCGGCCAGTCTGAGCATGACCGGCCAATTGTCCGGCTTCTCTTGGAGCATGTCGTAGAACTTGGAAAGTTGCTCGATTTCAATGGTCGCCAGGGCCCGCCGGTTGGCGGCGGCCCTCACGAAGGGATAGAAGACCACCATCGCGACCGCCAGAACAAAGAGGGCGGGGCTGAGCGCTGGAAATGGCGGAAACGCGGCGACGAGGCCCATGCCGACGCTACACCCGATCGCTGCGACACCATAAATGGTCTCCACCTCGCCGGCCACGATCCAGCCGATCATAGAAACGACCCAGACCGCGATGGGGATCCAGATGAAGCACGTCGACACGGCTCCAAGCGGGTTATGGGCGAAGCGCTCGGCAAAGGTCAGTTTCCTTCACCTCCATCCCTGGGCGGCTTCTTCTTAAACAAAGGTGTCTTCGGCTCCTCGCCCTTCATAAGGCGCTGGATATTGCCCTTGTGCCTCCAAGCGACGAAGAGGCACACAAGCCCGTAAACGACCTTGAACAGCGGGTTCTGGCCGGTCAAGAACGCGGCCGCCATCACCGATCCGCACGCCAAGAGGCTGCTCAGGCTGACGTACTGCGTAGCGACGTACAAGACGACAAAGACTCCGAATCCGATCAAGCCGACAATCGGGGCGGTTCCCAAGAGTGCTCCGAGCCCCGTCGCCACGCTCTTCCCGCCCTTGAAGCGCAAAAACGGGGAGAACGAGTGCCCGAGGACGGCGGCGACCCCGAGCAGGACGCAGTGGTTGGCCAAGTCGCCCGGTTCTGAACTGTGCCAGAGTAGGCGGACAAGGACGGGCGGCAGAGCGCCCTTCGCGACGTCGAGGAGAAAGGCAGGGATTCCCGCCTTCGGGCCGAGCACGCGCAAGACGTTGGTGGCACCGATGTTCCCGCTACCGACCTTCGTGAGATCGACCCCCTGCGACTTGGCAATGAGATAGCCGAACGGCACTCCGCCCAGCAGATACGAAGCGACGTAAAGGCACACGAGCGCGAGTTGACTTACCCTTGCACCTCCTTGTCACGCGTCGTCTGCCTCGTCATGGGCTGCGGCCAGTTTATCAGGATCGCCACCCGGGACTTCTCCCCTTGTGACAGACTCGGAGCCAAGGCGAGAGATACACTCTTGCCCTCATGTCTTTTCGGCGAGTCGCAGTGATCATGGCCGGAGGTTCCGGGGAACGATTCTGGCCCGTCTCCACTCGCGAACGACCGAAGCAGTTCCTAAGGCTGACCAGGCCCGACAAGTCCTTGCTCCAGGAAGCTGTGGACCGGGCAGCTTCACTCGTCGGCACCGACAACACGATCATCGCCACCGGTAGGCATCTTGCCCAAAAGAGCGCGGAGGAGTGCCCAGGCCTTACGGTTGACAACGTGCTCGCTGAACCGGCAAAGCGCAACACCACAGGATGCCTGGTCTGGGTCGCCGCCAATCTTATTGCGCGCCACCCCGACACCTGGCCTCAGATCTCGATCGCCGTCCTGACCGCCGACCATCGCATTTTCCCGGTAGCGGGGTTTCACCAGACCGTCTCGACAGCTCTCGATGTTGCCGAAGAGACAGGCGGTCTGGTCACGATAGGCATCCCTCCCGCAAGGCCGGAGACCGGCTATGGCTATGTCGAACTTGGCGAACCTCATGGCGCGGCCAGGCAGGCGCGGTCGTTCAGGGAGAAGCCCGACCTGGCGACGGCGGAGGAGTATGTGCGGTCAGGGCAGTACCTCTGGAACTCAGGCATGTTCTTTTGGACCTTGGCCGCCTTCGTGTCAGAGATGGAGGCGGCACAGCCGGCAGCAACGGCACTGTTACGGAAGATCGCCGGACTTCTCGCCGACGGCAAGCACGAGGCAGCGGCAGAGGCCTTCGAGGAGCTCGAAGGCGTGTCTATCGACTACGCCTTGATGGAAAGAGCCTCGAAAGTGTTCGTCGTGCCCGCTGAGTTTGAATGGGACGACATGGGCGCCTGGGACGCCCTGCGTCGCTCGTATGAAGGTGACGAGGCCGACAACGTGGCGTTTGGCAGTGCCCAGTTCCTCGACAGTGCGAACTGCGTCGTCTACAACGAGACGGATGGCCAGGAGGTCAGGCTGATGGGCGTCGAGGGGCTCGTGGTGGTCGTGACCGGGGGCACGGTGATGGTGTGCCCTGCGGACATGGCGCAGGACGTCAGACGCTTAGCCTCAAGCTAGGCAAGTCCGCACGAATTCAAAGAGGTCTCCTTCCTTGTAGAGGAAACCCCGCACTCCGAAACTGTCGGCGGCCTGGATGTCGGTAATTTTGTCCCCCACTAGGAACGAGGCCGCCTTGTCTACCCCCAGGCAGCGCTCGGTCCAATCGAACAAGCCGGTCTTGGGCTTTCGGGCGGGGCAATCTTCCTCTGGGGCATGCGGGCAGTACACGACCGCATCAATAGCAGCCTGACCAAGCATCCACTGACTGAGCTCTAGGAACTGCTCCTCCGTGTAAAAGCCTCGGCCAATACCGGACTGGTTGGTGACCACAACGACCCTGAAGCCACGCTCTTTGAGGCTGAGCAAGAGGCCGAGAGCACCTGACGTGAATTCAAAGTCTTCGCGCCGGTAGACGTAGCCGTGGTCCACGTTGAGGACTCCGTCCCGGTCGAAGAACGCGGTGGGAAGAGGCTCGGGCGCCGCTTGGGGACAAGGAGAGCCGGGACAGCCCCTGTAGATGGGCCGGCTTAAATGGTCACGCACCGCGAACCTTCCAAGGTGCGCGGTGCGTGAAGAGAGTCTTGGACAACCTAGGCGGCTCCGCGAACCCTGCGGGCAGCCAGCTTGTCTTTGTTCAGGATCAGGCCTAGGATCTTGCCGCCAGCGAAGTCGATCATGCCGACCGATTCTCGCATTTGCTGCTTGTTCGGAGCCTCGAGCTGGGTGACAAAGAGCACGTCCTTGACGGCCTTGACGAGTGATTGCGAGTCGGCGAAACCGAAAGCCGCCGGCGCATCGATGATGACGATGTCGGCTTGACCCTTGAGCTTCTCGATCACGTCTCCCATCGCATCAGAAGCGACCAGCTCGGTCGGATTCGCTGCCTCGCCGCCTGCGGTCAGAAGGGCAAGGTTGGGAATATCCACAGTCTTGAGGCCGTCCGCCAAGGGCAATGCTCCTGACAGCACGTCCGAGAGACCCTTCTCCTTCGCGACCTTGAAGAGCTTGTGCACTGCCGGGTTGCGGAGGTTGCCGTCCACCAAGACCGTCCGTTTGCCTTCTAGCGCCATGGCTACAGCCAGGTTCGCGGCGATTGTGCTCTTACCTTCGCGAGGCACCGAGCTCGTGACCACGAAGGCACTGGTCTCGGGCGCCGCCAAGAGGATGCTCGACCGGAGGATACGGTAGGCCTCGAACGCGAGAGCCTTCTGAGGGTCGGCGATCAGCGGATCGCGGGCCGAAGCGCGGATGGGAATGCGGCCCAGGATGTCCTTGTCGGCGATCGCGCTCGCTTCGGTCGAAGTATTGACCCTGTCGAGCGAAACATCGCGGACGAGGGCGAGGATGCAACCGAAGAACAGACCGGCGGCCAGGGCGAGCGCCAGGTTCAGCGGCCAAATCGGTCGGATGAAGATCGGCATCGGCGTGCCAGTGACGTCGCGGATCGGGCTCATCAGGGCATTGTCGCGAACCTTGATGTCCTGCTCGAGTTTCTGGAGGTACTGAATCGTCTGCTCAGACTCGAGGAGCCTGGTCTCGTATTCCTGCTGCTTGGCAAAGATCGGGGCCAAGGACTTGATGTCGTTCCGAGCCTCGTCCAGCGCCAACTTGAGCTGGTCCCGCTTGGCGATCGACGCCTTGTGGCTTGAAATCGCGAAATTGACTTGCCTGTCCAGGTCGTCCAGGTTTGGATTGCGAATACTGGATGCCGCCGAAATCTTGGGATTGCTCTCCAACTCTTGGATCGTCTTGCGCTGGGCCGCGATCTGAGCGTCGGCCCGCTGGACCCTTTCGCTATCCGGATAGTTGCTGACCAGTAGGACGTCGCGCTGGGCGATCAGCCCTTCAAGAACTTCGTGGGCCCGGTTGATGGTTTCGACCTTGGTCACGACGCTCGGTAGCTCAATTGTCTTGGGGGCGCTGTCCCGGTTGACCTTCGCCTGCTCGATGGCGGCAGCAGCAGCGGCGACGTCGCCGTCAGCCTCGGCCAGCTTTCGCTGCATCTCGGCGACCTTGCCTACCCTCGAATCCGTCTCAGACTTGCTGTCGGACACGCCTTGCTCAGCCTTATACTGCGCCAGTTCGGTCTGGAGGCCCTGCTGGCCTTTCTTCTCTTCGTCGATCCGGGCACTGATGAAGGTCAAGGACCGCTCGACGTTGCTCTTTTGGTCGTCGAGGACCATCTGTTTGTAAACCTGGGGCACGGCAGCGGCCAAAGCGCTGACATCGCTGTCCTTCGTACCTTCGACCGCAACCTGCACTGAGTTCGTGGTCTGAACCTGCTGGACGGTCACTTTCGGCAACTTGTCGTACTCGCTTTGGGTCAGCTTGGCAGGAAGGTCATAGTTGATCTGGCGCAGGGCTTTGTAGAACACGTCAAAGCTCTGCATGATCTGAATCTGAGTCATGACGTCGTAGTTACTGCTGGTCTGCGTGATAGCCTCGACCGCGTTCGACGCCTGGTTGTTCGGGTTGGCCTGCGTTTTTCCCTCGACAATGATCAAGGAGGCAGCCCGATAAGTGGCTGGCATGACTGCCGACACGAGGATGCCGAACGCTAGAAAAATGAGCGCGACCCCCCAAACCACCGCTTTCCTTCGTTTGAAGACTGCGACCAACTCTTTGAAAGACAGGTCGGTCAAGGTCAGGTTCAGCAACTGATCCCGGTTCATCTCGCTACTCCAGCCATGTTGTCCTGCGTCCGTGCTTCGACCTAGCGGCCGAGGCCCGATTATACACGACGCTCCTGACACAATCATCGGTTCCAGCAGGCAGTCATTGCACAGTTCAAGGGATCCGAAATTCACGAAACGTGAAGGTTCGGAACCCCAAACGTTGCCAGGTGCCCCGATTGGGGTGCATGGAACGAAGGACGCATGGGTTGTTTTTTTTGGGGGAACTCCCGGATCCCGATGCCTCTCAGGGGCGCTCTTCTTCTTCTTGGAACTGTTCTCATGAGTTCAGCTCATGCCCAGCTAAGGCTCTATGTCGCCCCGAATGGCAACAACAATTGGGCCGGCACCATCATTTCCCCCGACGGCAAGGGAAACGGCCCCAAAGCAACTCTTGAAGGGGCCAGGGACGCCATCAGGGCCCTCAAGCTGAACGGCACGTTCCCGGCGTCGGGCGCCATCGTGACCGTTCGGCCGGGCCGTTATTCGGCCTTGAAGACCCTTGATTTCAACGTTGGCGACTCGGGAACGTCGGGCGGCAGGATCATCTATCGTGCCGAGCAGATCGGCACCGCGGTCATTGATGGCGGCACCGCCATCACCCAGTGGCTCGCAAGCGGCCAGCGCCCGGCCATGGACAAGATCCCGCCGGGAGCCAGGGGCTATGTCCAGGTCGCCAACCTTGCCGCCAATGGCATTCCCGAGACGGGACAAATGAGCCACCTCGGGCCGAACGTGAGCGACGACCCCCAGTGGGCAGAGCTCTTCTTCGATGGCGTGCGCATGAAGCTCTCGCAGTGGCCAAACCAGGCCCCGGCTGGACTCATCGGCATCGGAACAGGCGACAGCTGGAACACGCCCACGGCGCGGGTCGACCTTTCCACGATGAAAACGCCCAATTACACCAAGTCGCCGCTCAACGAGGCCGATCCGAACCTAGACTATTGGATTCAATGCACCCTCAACCACAGATTGTTCAACCAGTTCCACGAGCGTGTCTCGATGATGAACAAGGCGACGGGCGACGTCCGCATCGAGGTCGTTCAAGGCAACGTCGACGACCCCGCTCGTCGGGTGGACTATGACGGGGTCAGCCTCGGACGTTTGACCCTCGTCAATTCGATCTACGAGCTTGATTCCCCGCGCGAGTACTACATTGACCGGGCAACGAACCTGCTCTACTTCTGGCCTCCCGGAAAAATGGCAGGCAAGCGGATCATGCTGACCATGAACCCGGATTCGGTCGTCAAGTTCAATGGCGCCAAGTACATGGACCTGCAGGGCTTCGTGATCGAGGGCGGCCGTCAAGACGCCGTGTCAGCCTTCGGATGCACAAGCGTGGTCGTTCGTGGATGCCTCATTCGCAACTGCGGCGGCTTTGGCGTGCGCGTCATGGGCGGCAACGCCGTCACGGTTCGGTCCTGCGAAATCACCGGCGTCGGGGAGACCGGAATCCACCTGGAAGGCGGCGTCCGCTCATCCTTCACCCGCGGCAACCACCTAGCCGACAACAACTACATCCACCATGTCGGCCAGATCCAGCCCTTCTACCGCCCTTGCATCGAGCTGCGCGGGTTCGGTCTGACGGCACGATCAAACGAACTGGCCTTCCACAGCCACGATGCAATCTACTTCTATGGAAACGACCTCTTGATCGAGAAGAACAAAGTCCATGACGTGGTGTTGGACACTTGCGACGCAGCCGCCATCTACGCTGGAGAGCACGATTGGACGACTCGCGGCACCATCATCCGCAATAACTACATTTCGAACATCGCCGTCAAACGGGCCGGATACCACATTGTCCATGGCATCTACTTAGACGACATGTACAGTTCGGCGAGCGTCGAGGGCAATGTATTCCGCAATGTGGAGCAGCCGATCCAAGTCGGCGGTGGGCATTGCAACAAAGTCGAGCGCAACGTCTTCGTGGACTGCTATGGCGGCATCCGAATCGATGACCGCGGGCTCCAGGCCCAACAAACGTGGCTTGACGAGTTCTTCACGAACGCGCTCAACGTGCCTTGGCAGAGCCAGGCTTGGCAAACCCGCTACCCTGAAGTCTATGACTTGCTCACGCGGCCCGACTATCGGACGCCATCCGGCAACACGATCATCTCCAACGTTGCCCTCAGGTCGAAGACCAACAGTCGGATCGGTCAGGTCTACGAACTTTGGGGAGTGAACCAGGGCGCTAACACCACGATCCTGAACTTCGACAAAAACCTGTCCACCTTCACTCAGCAGTTCATCGATGAGCCCAACGGCGACTTCACTCCCTCTGCTTCGTCCCAGGCACAAATTAACGGCTTCCTTGCTGTAAGGGTCTCGGACATAGGCGTCAAGAAGGACACGTTCATCGATCCTTCCAAGTGGGGAGGATAACGTTCAGGCAAGGGGTCCGAAACCGTAATTGTCATAGGATTGCAAGCCAGCGCCAACCACTCATGTGAAATTCAGATATCATGAGTGCGGGGCATGGCGGGGCGCACACTATCAGTTGCCTTACCCCTCTTGGGGGAGAGGTCAGGAAAATCGCTGTGCCTCTTTCTCTCTCTGGCGATTTCAAACACGGCGGCAATGGCTCAAGGTGCCTTTCCGTCAGAGACACCGCCTGTCGTGACTTCGAAGGCTTTCTTACCTTGGTGCGAACGACTGGTCGCCTCAAAGGTGGCGGCGGTTCCCCTCAATAGATCAAGCACCTACTACTTCAGCCCCGACGGCGACGACGCGACCGGTGACGGCAGTATTGGCCAGCCCTTTCGAACAATAGACAAGGCTAATTCGGTCATTGCGCTCAGCAGCGGCAATGTCAGGATCCGGTTTCGCCGAGGGGGGGTCTTTCGCGCACAAGATGGAATCCTGATTGGCCAGCGCATGGTGACGGCTGACTCCTACCTCGCACCAGGAGACCCTCGGTCGCTCGCCAAGCCTCTCCTCACCAGGTTCGAGCCAGAAGTCCAACCAAATCAGTGGAACTCTTCCGGGGGCCACGACACGTACCGGACTGCCGCCTCAAGCCCGGTAGCGTGGGTCAAGTTCGCTAACGACCCCATAACCGTGTTCCGAAGGGCCCTGAGCGAAGACGACTGCAGGAATTCCAGTGGCACCTGGTATTGGGGCGACGGCATCCTAACGGTGCATGCGCCTGGCGACTGTGACCTGACCAACACGGACCGTCGCATTGAGTACGTCTTCAAGAACCAGGCAACGGGCGTCTGGATGCTGGATGTCGACAATGTCCGTCTGCACGGGCTGAGGATTGAAGGATTCGGAGCAGGTACGCCGGGGGACTTCTCCTACCGGGGATACGGAATTGAGGCGGACCAAAGTGGAAGCAACCGCGCGGTCGTGACCGAGTGCGAGACCTATTACAACGGCCGCCACTCGATCACAAAGGTTGGAACTTCGGCCGGGGGGTCCCTCACTGTCGTCCGTTGCCGGATGGGCTGGTTGGTCAACGACGGGATCAACATCGTTGGGTATTCCCCCCTTGGCGGCCAAGAGCTCGTTTCAGCCTACAACGAGTTCCTTGGGTGCGAACTCCCGAACGGAGACAAGCCTTACCCTTACGGTGGAAATTCCATGCCGGTCTACTTGCACACCTCGGACGACCAAGCTTATCGCCAGGCGCTTTTCTTGAGCCTGAACGATACGATTGTGAGCGGCCAGTATCAGTGTGGAGGGTTGCCCGGATCGAATTGTGCGCCCTCATTCTCCCAGCTCCAGGATGCGCGGTCGTTCGTCGTTGGCCTTTCGGCTGAAGTCAGATCTCAAACTGCCTTTGACTTGACGAAGCCTTCCTCGAACGGAGGCAACGGGCTCATGTTCCAGAATTTGGGTTGGCCGTCTACCTGCTACGTGAACTGCAAAGTGCGTCCAACGGTGCTCTGGACCCAGGCAAGCGGTGACGTCTCGCTTTGTACGTCCTCGTACGGGCTATGGATCAATTCGGATTTGACGTTTGACTTTCACTACGCTGACCCGTCTCCTTGGAACAGGGTCTTGTCGGTCTCGCCAACCTCGCCGAACTTCTCGGCGTACGCTTCGAGCTTCTATGCGTGCCGGATCAAGTTCATCGCCTCGGCGGGGGGTGGGACGATCGGTTTCTCCGGCCCCATGATTCACCGCTACGGCAGTTTCTACAACTCGCTTGGAGGCAAGTGGCTGGGTGAAATGCGAGCCTGCATCATTGATGCAGACTCCGTCGGCTCGGGTGCCTTCTTGCCTGGCTTTGGCAACGACGGGCAGTCGATGCAGTGGAACGCGTACCTTGGAGTGACCGATTCGTCGGGCCCCTATGGATGCGACCAAGACCCCTACGTCGTTTCTGGGACGGCCAGTACGGGACGCCCTCTCTCAGGGACTGGCCTTGAAATGCCCGTTCCCATCCGGATCTGGAACCAGCCACTTGAATACGATCAGCAAGGATGGATCCGATCGGCCCAGCCAGCGGTCGGCCCCCTCGAACCCTACCGGATCGACGCTCCAAAGGCGCCCAATGGCGGGTCGGTCGGCGGCTGAGCAGACTTTGGACCCCCGACTACAGCTTCACGCCTTTCGCTTGCAATTCCATTTCGCGCACCTTGGCCACGATCATGTACTCGTAGATCGACTGGAGCACCGAATAGGTCATCCCCGCCCGGCCGTCAAGGAAGCCCCCCTTGAGTCCGTAGAGCAACATGAACTTCACTAAGGGCCTGGCGGGTAGCCGGTAGAAGAGCTCTTTCTGGTGGAACCGGCGCTCGTGGAAGTCCTTGCAGGTGAACGCCTTGATGACCGAGAACGGGACATTGTTCCGGCGGTTCTCGACAATCTGGCGGGCTTCCAAGGTCGAGTAGCGATTGTGCCGCTCAATCCAGAACGACATACCCTTGCTGAACGGAAAGTGGTCGAAATGGCCCTCACAGTCGCCCACCGGACCATCCACGCGGGGGACGGGGTTGATGATGCGCTCGTAACGCATCTTCTCGTGAAGGAACAGTCGGATATTAATGGGAGATTGAGCGGTTCGGCGAAGCCACTGGCCCATCAGGTAATCGCGCCGGTGGATTCGGAAGGCAGCCTTGTCCCCCGGGTCGGCAAGAGCCTTGGCCATACCCGCGACAAGCGAAGGGGTGACTCTTTCGTCCGCGTCGCTGTGATAAAGCCACGGGTACTTGAAGGGGATGTTCTCCATCGCCCAGTTCCTATGGACGGACTCCGTGTCGAAGGGCCGGAGAGTGACACGGGCACCCATCGACTCCGCGACCTCGACCGTTCGGTCATTGGAGCAGGAGTCGAAGACATGGACGTCGTCTGAGAATTGGAGCGATTCCAGGCAACCGGGAAGATCGAACTCCTCGTTCTTGGTGTAAACGAGCACCGAGACGGGGAGCCTTTCAGGCATCCCGGATCACCCGCGGCTTGATCGGCTTGCAGGGGTTGCCGGCACAAACTGTCCAGGCGGGGACGTCCTTCGTGGCGACCGCACGAGCGCCGACGACCGCGCCTTCACCCACCGTCACGCCAGGACCAATGAAGCATTCCGTGCAGATCCAAGCTGAGTCTCCGATCGTGATCGGCCGGGCATAGAGCTGGAAGTTTTCGCTCTCGTAATCGTGCGTCCCGGAGCAGAGGTGGGCCCCCTGCGACACCACGACCTTGCTTCCTAGCTTGATGACGGCCATTGAGTACACATTGACGTCGTCGGCGATCGCCGAGAAATCGCCCATTTCAAGGTTCCAAGGAGCCCAAATCTTGGCCGTGGCCCGGACGTTGCAGCCCTGTCCAATCTTCGCCCCGAACATCCTGAGCACGCTCGCTCGCCAAGCATTCAGCTGCCGAGGTGTCGGGCGGAACAAGAGTAGGCAGGCGAAGTTCCAAAGGAACCGGCGCATTCGGTTAGCCAAGCTGAAGCTTGGTTGTGTGTAGGGGTCGTTGTCCTGGATGATTTCGGGCATGTTCAGGGAATGTCGCGGCCGTCGCGCGTGACCTCTAGCAAGCATTCGGCGGCAGCCGTAATCTCAAAGTTGTCCAAGAAGCATTGTCGGGCGTTCTCGCTCATCGCCTTGCGGCCAGCCTCGTCCAGGCCCATCCATTCCTGGAGCGTCGCTTCCGTCCCTGCGAGCGTGTCCGGGTTAACAATTCCAGCCCCAGCGCTCTGGATCTCCCGCCAGATATTGATCTTGTCGGAGATCAGGACGGGCGTTCCACAGGCAAGAGCCTCAGCGACCACGATCCCAAAATTTTCTTGGTGGGACGGCAGGACGAACGCCTCTGCCGCGCAGAACGCGCCCCATTTGTCGTCCCCTGCCAGCATCCCCGGCCATAAGATCCGGTCGGCAATTCCCGCGTCCCGGGCCATGGTTTGAAGGGTCGGCACCAGGTTCGTCTTGTCCGGCCCCGCCATGACAAGAAGAACGTCGGGCGTAGCGCCACACACCTTGGCGAACGCTTGGACGAGGAGGTCGCAACCCTTTTTCTCGTGGATACGGCTCAAGTAAGTCAGCACCCGCTTGCCTTGGAGCACTTCATTCTTGTCTAAGAACCGCTCCCTCAGCGCGGCCAGGTCTCCTTTGGGGCCCGGCGTACCGTACTTGACGACCCTCTCGTTGACCTTATAGGGGCGGAACGAGCCGCGCGCGAGCCTTTTCTCCTCTTCGCTGGTGAACAAGACATAGCGGGCGTCCCGCAGCACAGGATACAGGCCCCATGGCCAATAAAGCATCTTCTTCAGTCGCTTCAGTGGATAGGCCTGGTTGAACCACGGATCAAGCATCCCGTGGGTGAAGACAAAGTAGGGGATCTTTGCGTTCCGGAACACCTTCCAAACGGCATAGCTGTTGTACTGCCAAATGCCGTTCACGACCACCGCGTCGAACCGCTGGGCATTGGCTTGAAGCCAAGGAACCATCTTGGGCGCAAAGCCGAAAGCCCCCTTACCCGGGCCCAGAGCGTGGACAGGCAGGGGAAACTCGCTCAGCCACGGCGAGTCAGGATCGTCGAGGCAAGCCACCTCGATCATGTGCCCTCGTCCGGTCAATACCGAGGCAATCTGCTTCAGACCTTCGATGGGCCCGCCGGTGGCGGGATTGACGGAGGCGATGACGTGCAGGTTTCTCATGACGAGAACAGGGGAGATTGTGGCACGCCAAGCTTGTCAGGACTTGCCCAACTCTTGGTGGACCAGCCTTGCCCAGCCGCGCAACGACCTTTCCGAGCCCGCTTCTGGCTTCTGGCCGAGCAGCCATTCACGGACTGGGAAGTTAAAGCCTGTCTTGGGCCGATTCACGATCTCCTCCGGCAACGGTTTCTTCGGCACTTGGGCCAGGTCGGCCTTAGTGGGCTCGAACTCAGTTCCGAACATCGGTGCCACGGCTCGAATAAACCCGACGTCGACGAAGGGAACGCGGATCTCAAGGGAGTGAGCCATGCCCGCCCAGTCGGAGTCCCTGAGCAACCGGTTTCGCATATAGGTGCTCGCCTCAAGGACCGAAACCTTGGCACGATCGCCCTTGAGCGGCAAAACAAGGTCTTCGAGGTTGCTCACGGTCTTCAGGTCGCTCCAACCTTCACGGACCATGTCGGGGTCCAGCAACCCGGGCAGTTCCCACGGCGAGAACAGGCCGCGGCGGAGCAAATAGGCGCCACCGAATGTCGGACCGTACTCGAGCAAGCCAGCGTATTTCGGCGAAGTCATCTTCCCGATGTACGCGGAAGTCACGACTCGAAAGGCTTTACCCAGCCAGGGAAAGGCGCGCGCCGCCTTCAGCCCGTGGACAAGGCGAGGAATCTGCTGGAAGGAGGCGTAGCCCCCGAGGAACTCGTCGCCACCTAGCCCGGACAGGGCGACCTTCATGCCGAACTCGCGGGTCACCTTGCTGACGTAGTAAGTGTTGAGACCATCGACCGACGGCTGATCCATCGCTTCCAATATGGCGGGGAGATCCTCTTGGAAGTGGCTGCCCAAGACGTGCTGGCAAAGGTGCTTCGAGCCGTAGAGCTGGGCGACCGAGGCAGCCAATGGGACTTCGTCGTCCTCGGTTCCCTCGTACTCCTTAAATCCCAGTGTGATCGCGTTCGGGGGTGAATCATTGACCTCGGTGGAGACGGCGAGGATCGTCGTCGAGTCCCGTCCGGCACTGAGGAACACGCCGACGGGGACATCGGCGACAAAGTGGTGGCGCACCGTGTCCCGAACCGCCTCTCCGAACGCCTCCCGAGCTTCTTCAGCGCTCTTGAATCTCGCGGTCCCTTCCAGGACCGCGACTTCATCAGTCAGTGAAAAGTAGGGTCTGGGCTCGCGAACGCCATGTTCGTCGACCCACATGGTGTGCCCGGCAGGAAGCTCGCGGATCTGCTTGTAGAGCGTGAACGGTTGGGGCATGTTGCCCCAAAGGTAAAAGCCGACGTGCCCGGCCGGATCCGGACTCAGGTTGACGAGGCCGGAGGCGATGATCGCCTTGACCCGCGAGGCGAATAAGATCATTCCAGGCTGCCGCGCCACGTAGAGCGGCTTGATGCCGAAGTGATCCCTAGCCAGGAACAGTCCCTTCCGGCGCTCGTCCCAAATCGCGAACGCGAACATCCCCCTCAGGTGGTCGCACATCCCTTCGCCGTAGAGGGCGTAGAGGTGCAAGAGCGTTTCCGTGTCGCTGCCCGAGCGAATGACGCGCCCCTTTGAGCGGACGTGGTCTTGGAGCTCCTTGTAATTGTAGATCTCGCCGTTGAACGTGATCCAGAGCCCTTCTTCCTCCATTTGCATCGGCTGGGCGCCAGCCGGGCTCAAGTCGATGATTGCCAGCCGGCGGTGGCCGAGGCCGACATGATTGTCGGCACCGATCCAGCAGCCAGCGCCGTCCGGCCCCCGGGGCACCATTGCGTCGCGAGCACGGAGCAAGGCGTTGTCGTCGACAACGCCCGATCCCCTACCGTATGTGAATATTCCGACTATCCCGCACATGCCAGATTCTTGGAAAGCAACTGACGGGACAGAAGAGCGGCGCCTGGCCACCGTTTGGTCGGTGGGCACAATTCCGCGCCTAAAAGAGAGTGCTCAAAGACAGTGTATCCCCCCGAAAGAGGGAGACGGATACCAGTTTTATCCTTCTGAAGACAACGCTGCCGGAGGGAGGCTGGTTCCCTCGTCACGCCCCGCTGCTCCACGCTCGTAAACATACTTGGCCTCGATGTTCCTCTTCGTAAGAGATCGGCCGAAGAGGATGAGCGGGCCAATCGAGAAGACGTAGTACATCGGTGTCTGGAGGATCAGGAGGGTCTGACCTTGGAGTGTGGATTCCGAGAAGATCCATGTATTGATGAACATGAAGGCGATGACGAAGATGTTGCGCATCATCGTCGGTCTGAAGAGAAGCCGATAGATGGAGAAGTAGCCAAAGGCCACCAGCATCGGTAAGAAGAAGGCTCCGGCATACTTAAAGCAATAGAAGGCGTCCGGGATCATCCCCATGGTGATCTGGGTGTAAAAGTCGCCTTCGTTGACGAGGCCGTCACCATAGTGGGCGATCTCGTTACTTGTGCCCAACGCCTCTTTTTCCGGGTTCAAGAAGCGTGGCAACAGCATAAGGAAGCCACCCACGGCGGTCTGCCCGCCCTGAGGGCCGCGCATGATGACAGCGTTGACGATGTTGTCCGTGACGTTGATGACCGAGTAACGGTCGACGGTGGGAATCTTCGCCCCGAAGTAGTACATGCGCTGGAAGCTCCAGGGCAGTTGCGGGCTGATCTTCGACTCTTCTTCTTGGTACTTGCCCGGGTTCAGCGCGACGTCGGTGAGCAGGTTGATCGACTTCTGAATGCGCTCTTCAAAAGTTCCTTGCCGGACCTCGCCCTTGTTGCGGGCGTAGAGCGCGTAGGGGAACAAGATGAAGAGGAAGGCATAGGCCGACATCAGGAAGACGGTCACGTGCCAAATCCGGATCTTGAATTTGAAAGCCCAGAGCGTGAACAAAAACGTGACGACCGATGAGACGGCGTCCTGGCGACCCGCGCCCAGGATTCCAAACAGGATCGGACCGAGGATCGCCAAAGAGTTCCAAAGCCCAGCGCACCGCTGTCCCTTCGACTTCAAGATGACCGCGGCCGTGCCCGCCGAGACCGCTAGCATCGAGATGAAGCCGAACTGGCGCAACGGGCCGACAAATCCGCCGACGTAGACGCCGCCTCCTTCGTAGACGCCGAACCTCTGGAGCAGGAAGAGGCGGACGACCGAAAGGATGGTCAACGTGATGGCGAGAAAGTTGAGGCGGCGGAGGTCTTCCTCTGGTTCAAAGAGGGGCTTGACCCGGTCGACGCGAAGAACCTTGTAGACGACGGCGCCCACGAGGATGCCCAGCATGGCCAGGACATAGACTGTCATCGTCTCGTAGGGGCGAAGGAGGCGGTCGGTGGCGTCCTGGACGAAGAAGACTTTGACGCACTGCGAGAATGTCACGTGCTGGAACGCAAGGACGATCACGCTGAAACCGGGAAGGGTGAGCGGCCCACCCACCATTTGCACTGTCGCCGCCGCCAGGGCGTTGAACATGAGGACGAGGACAGCAAATCCGATTGGAGTCCCGGTCAGCACCTGGGCAAAGAACAGGAGCAGGAAGAACGCGATTACGAGGAGCGCGCCTACGGTGACCCGCACCGATCTTTTCCGGGCCTCCACGAGCGCCGTGGCATCCATTCCAGGGGCTAGCATCCGTCCACCACGATTGTACTCTTGTCTTCGGGACGCCGGCAGCCGAGCATCAGGTTCGAACATCCTTAAACATCTGAACGATGCCATCGCCGTAGGCCGACCAGCCTGCCTGCATCCGGGCTTTGAGGAGGGCGTTTGCCGACATCCTGGCTCGCAGGTCAGGGTCGTCAGCGAGCCTTTGCAGGCGATCGATCAGTGCGTCGTCATCGCACGCCGTGAAGATAAACCCGTCCTCACCTTCAGTGATGATCATGTCACCGCCTGTGTGGGTGCTCGCGATGACTGGAGTCCCACAGGCCATAGCCTGACTCATGACCAACCCATAACCGTCCTCGACGCTGGGAAGGACCAGCACATGACTCCTGCTCATGAACTTCCGGAGATCCTCTTGCGGAATGTGCCCCAACGCCTCCACGTTCGACTTTGCGCGCGCTTGGTTTAGCATCCCTCTCACTTCCCGGTTGATGTTCCCAATGATCGTCAGTGATTTCCTCGGGTGATTCACCGCCTCAAAGGCCCGGAGAAGGTGCGGAGTGCCCTTTCGAAGCGAGCTCAGTCCGACATAAACCAGGTCGAACGAGTCGGGATCGGGTGTGCCAGACGGATAGAAGCGGCTTGTGTTCACTCCGTACGGAATCACCCGGAGCTTCTCGGCCGGAAAGCCCATTTCGAGGAACGAAGCGTAGGCAAACCGGGAAGGAACCGTCACCATGTCGGCTGCTTCGTATTCCGAGACTTCCCGCTGGATGACCCTCGGGTCGATGGGCCGCAAGGCGATTCCTTCCTTCTTCGCTTCTTCCTGGAGCAGTCTGTTTTGGACAACGATGTGCGAGCAGGGCCGGTCGACGACGTAGGCCGCCCCATGCTTCTGAGCCAGTCTGCCGGTCCACAACGAGGATGCCGCAATCGCCATGAAGACATCGCACTTCGGTAGGTTCTTGCTCGTCAGCCAGTCGAAAACCGTCCGGTCGACGTATTCCAGTTCGCGCCCGATACCAACAGAGATGGCACGATAAAGCAAATGGAAGTGGGGATAGAACCGGAGCATGTCCTCAAGCTCGGTCTCCTTACGCAGCTTGAACCGTGGATAGCCTGTGAACAGCGCCGAGAGCATGCCGCGCTGGTGCAACTCGTGCCCAAGCTCGAAGAAGTGGTACTTCGAGGGGGCGCTGATCACGACGCTCAAATCCGCCCTGAGCCGCTCGACAGGCGGTTGGGCCGTAACCACCTCTGGTTGGGCAGGCAGGAGAATCTCGTCTTCTTCCTCTTCTTCCGCCAGCGAGCCGCTTGATCGGGTGAACCGGCGCAGGAGGTCGAGTGGCGGCGTCAGGACTTGACCGATAAAGCCTTGGAAGTCGTCCTCGAGCAAGCTCAGCGAACGCCGCCAAACAAAGACGAGCATCACCGCCTCACCGATTGCCAACGCGATCGCCGCTCCAAGCTGGCCCATAGCGGTCGAGAGGGCCCACGCGAGGCCGATCGTGCACGTTGCGGTCGTGAAGAACGTGATGGCGGTCGACTGGTGCTTATTGATCGAGAGGGGAACGACGTAGCTTATCCCCCACATGCTGCCCAGCAGCGTCACCAGTAACAACGTTCCAAAGAGGGGATAGTCGAACGCATCCTGGCCGGTCCAGAACCTGAACAAACTAGGGCCGACGAAGTACAGCAGGACAAGGCAAGGCACCACGATCCAAAAGCCGACTTGGCTGGCACTCCGGTGCAGCCACCGTGCGAGCTTGCGGTCGCCTACACCCATCGCGCGCGAAAGCTCCTGCCAAATCGTGGATGCAATGGCGTTAGCCCCCTGCAAGACGACCCTCGTCAAGGTCCGCATCGGGCTGAACAAGGCGGCCGCTTGCGGCGTGAACGTCGCTCCTACAAGAATCACCATGCCCTGAATGTTCATGGCATAGCCCAAGTTGAAGGCGTTGAAGGTCAGGGCGGGCGAGACGAGGGGCTTCAGCGTCTCCTTGTCGGCATACGACCAACCCAGGAACAGCCAGGGCACCTGCTTGCGGTACCAGATCCAGAAGAGTGTGTAGCAAATCGCTTTGGGCACGACCAACGTGACCGCGTACAGCCAAGGGTCTCCCTTGCAGACGATCACCGCCACTCCGACCACGAACTCGAAGAGGCGCATCAGGTTCATGTAAAAGGTGCCTTTGGCGTAAAAACCCGCAGCACGATAAACCGACTCGATCAAGCCGCCCTGTTGGGCCAAACACACGCCCAGGAGCAGGACCGCGAGAATGCCGACTGCCTCCCTGTTCGAGATGACCGAAAGCTTCAGCAAAGTGGCCAAAGGCACCAAGTGCGACACCGCTAGCATCAGAACAAGGATCGCTAGGCTTGCGAACGTGACCAATATCCAGGCGGATTGGAGCACCTTGAGCGCTTTGAGCCGTTCGCCACGGGCCACCAGTTGCGTCATCTCGCTGCCGGCGGTCGTGCCGAAGCTGAGGTCCGACATCGTCAGGTAGGTGGGAATGGCGCTCAACATCACCCATTCGCCATACAGGTCGATGCCCCAGTAGCGGAAGAAAAGCGGGACGCTGAAGAAATTGATGACGAAGGAGATCGTCTGAGCGAAGCCGTTAGCGGCCACGCCTCGGACAATTCGGGAAATGATCGTCTTGTTGTCTTCCCGAACCTTCATATTCCTTCCAGGGAAACCCGGCCCTTGGGGCATCCGTGCCCGGCTCGGGCCCGAATTGTACCTGGGGGCCCATGTCCGGCTCCTGGTGTATGCTCGCTCTGGACGTTAGAACGGTGCACGGATGCTCAAGAACCTCGTCCTGATGTTGCGGCCCAAGCAGTGGGCCAAGAACCTGCTTGTCTTTGCGGCCTGGATGTTCGCGGGCAAGTACACAGACCTGCAGCTGGGCTATCTCGCCCTCGCCGCTTTCACCGCCATGGTGCTTGTCAGTTCCGGCGTCTACATCGGCAACGACATCTTTGACGTCGAGCGCGACAGAAGACACCCCAAGCGCAAGAACCGCCCGATCGCCTCCGGAGCCATACCGATCCCCGTCGCCGCCACCGTGAGCGCGCTGCTGATCGTCGCTGGGCTCGGGGTGGCCTTCTTGCTGAACAAGACCTCGTTCAGCCTTGTCGCCTTCTACCTGCTGCTCCAGGTCGCCTATAACTTGAAGCTCAAAGCCGTCCCCGTGCTTGACGTTTTCGTCATTGCCACCGGGTTCGTGTTGCGCGCAGTCTTGGGTGCGACCGCCATCTTCGTCAACATATCGGGCTGGTTCTTGTTCTGCACAGGAGCCCTCGCCCTGATGCTCGGCTTCGCCAAGCGGCGCAACGAATTCATTCTCCAGGGCAACGGCGGCGAGAGCCGGGAGAGCCTCGCCCACTACTCAAAGCCCGCCCTTGACGCGCTCGTCACCGTCTTCGGGTGCGGCGCGGCCATGTGTTATGGCATTTATACGTTGGAAAGCTCGACGGCCAAGCTCCACCCTTCGCTCATCATCACGGCTCCGTTCGTCTTCTACGGGATCACGCGCTACTTGCTGCTTGTCTTCCAGCAGGACGAAGGCGGTGAGCCCGCCGACCTCTTGTTCGGCGACTGGCACATCGTGGGAAGCGTCGTGCTCTTCGTGGTCGCCGCAGGGCTCGCGATGTCCGGGCTGACCCTTAGGTTCCTCGAGCCTTAGAGGACGCCGCCGCTCGAATCGTGGGCCGCGTCGATGAAGTCGGCAGTGAACTGCAGGACATCCTCTTTGGTGGCGTTCGGAAACTCCGGAATGACCCTGTATTCGAAACCGATGAACTTCTTCTGCTTCATCAGTTCGTACATGAAGAAGTCCTTTGAGGTGGAGGGAATATCGGCGTGAAACTTGCTCGGGCCGCGGAAAGTGAACACGGCAAACGTCGGCGTGTAGCCCGAACGCTGGATCTTGACGACCGAAACGGGAATCTCGCCGTAGGTCTTCGTCTTGAGACTGGACTGGGTCTCCTCCATCAAGTCCCAACCCTGGGCTTTGAAGCACCAGCGCTGGTCATGGAACGACTCCATGTTGTTGCCAGCAACGACGGCAACGTCCCAAAGCTTGCCGCCTGGCGCGCGGAAGCGCTGGCCGGTGATGCCGATGGGGTCAAGCTCCTTGTAGGCCGCGTCGCCCATCTTGTAGCAAATCCGCGAATTGCCCTCGGGGTTAGAAAGCTCGGCGTCGCCGACCCGGACGGGGACTTTCTCTTCGAGCCACGACTCGGGCGGACGCGAGCCGTTGGTGAGCGACCCGACGTTGTTGAAGACGCCGAACCCGACGAGGATGCCAGTGAGGGCCAAGACTTGGGCTTTCATTTGTAACCAACCTTACGAGAGATCCAACCAAGGATAAAGAAGCAGACGATGAGGGCGACATACCCACTGATGTCGTGCATCATCTTGAAGTTGTTGCCCGACCATTCGGGCATCATGTCGGCGGCCACGCCGATGAGGCCGATGCGCAGCCCGTTGATGAACATGCTGAGGAAGACGGCGACTACGATGCCGATCGGGAGGATCACAAAGGCCTTCATCCACCACTTCTTCTCGAGCAGCAGGATAAAGAAGATCGCTGCCGCACTGACCGCGATCGTCGTCTTGAGTCCGCTACATGCAGCCGCGACCGTGAGCGGCATCGAGAAGTTGGGAACGTAGAGAACGGTCGGATCGGTCCTCAGAGGCTGGAAGCCGGTGAATTGAAGCAGGTAGTAGGCGACCGAAGTCGACTTGATCTGCAAGGGCATCGTAGCGGTGTCGATCATCTTGTCGAAGATCGGCATACCGAGCAGGAGGAAAAGGATCGCTGGAGTGAGCGCCAACAGCCACCGGGGCCCGCCGATGAAGAGCGCGCTGACGAGAAGAGTCATCACGAAGAGGCCCGACAGGAACGTCGGCATGATGGCCCTCGAGGCTGCCAAGGTCACGAAGAGGATGGGAAGGAGCAAAGCCACGGCCCACCATTGGGGCTGGACCTTAATGTCCTTGATCTTGTCCCACTTGTCCCAAACCAGGTAAGCGGAACACAAGGGGATCAGGAAGCCATGGGCGTAGTAGCCCTCCATGTCGCTCCAGCGGTGCCAGATCTCTGTGCCGAAAAGGGGCCAGAAGCAGAAGACGGTCGCAGCCAAGACCAGCAGCACCAATTGGAACGTGGGCGTTTTGAGCAACGCGACGACGTCGAACTTTCTCGCCGGCGCCTCGGAATGGATTTCCTCTGCTGTATGCATCCCAGAGATGGGCTGTGCGGAATCACTTAACGACATGCAACACCTCAAACGAACCTGGACAACCTTTCGGTAGTTCCCCGTTCGGACCTCTTAAGGAGTATTTTGGCGCATTTGCCGCCGATCCCCAAGGAACGAACCTGAGGGTCACGGTACAGGAGTCGTGCCAAAGGAGGCCCAGGAGCCTTCATTTGAGGCCGCCGGGCATCCCTTCCAAGTTCAGTGTTAGGCCGCGTCAAGCTCGAAGTCCATCGAACAGGAAACAACCTGGTTCCGTCCTCCGCGCTTGGCGGCATACAGCGCCTTGTCTGCCCGGCTGAGGGGTTTGAACCAGCCGTCGTCCTCCGGGCAGGCGCTCGCGACCCCGATGCTGGCGGTCACACCCATGGCGGTTCCTTCGATGGCCGTGATCCTCGCAAGCAGTTCGGTGGCACGCACCATCGCTTCACGGAGCCCGATCTGAGGGCACAACAGCACAAACTCCTCGCCGCCAATACGGGCAGGCGTCTCCATCTCGTTGGCGAAGTCGAGCAAGACCCTCCCTACCGCTGCAAGAACCTTGTCCCCCTCGGCATGGCCAAACTCATCGTTGAACTGCTTGAAGTGGTCAATGTCGAGGGTGATGAAGGAGCAAGGTACTCCTCTTTGGATCAAGGCGGGAAACGCTACATCGGCGATCTCGGCAAACCTTCGACGGTTGCAAAGGCCGGTCAAGACGTCCGTCCGTGAGTCCGAATTGGCCATCTGGTGGCTGGTACGAAGCTCCTCATTGATCCTCGCCAGGGCCTCGAAGGCCCCCCGCGCCTCGCGCAACATAGAGAGGTGCGGCCAAATGTCGGTGCAAAGGACGATCAAGAGGTCTTCGACCGGCTGCATCCAAATGTCATGGGCGGAGCCATGCTCCATGGACTCTAAGGTGACTTGGCGCGGCTCTCCTGTCTCGATCGAGTCGCTGTACGCCTCGAAAAGGTCGCTGTACTTCTCCTTGTTCCAAATGTCCCAAAGGGACTTACCCAAAACATCGTGGACGCCCATCCCGAACAAGTCTCGGAAGCATTTGTTCGCAAAGACGACCACGTGTGAATGGTCAATGATAAAAAGAGGCTGGGGGAGCGCCTCGAGAACCTTGTTGCACAGGTTCCCGCTGCGCACCCCTGTTAGACTGCACACAGCCTAGATTTTTGGAGCAGTTTCATCCAAAAATTAGAGTGTCCAGCCCTGTCGGCCCAAACTTCCCCAAATGTGCAAGATTGACATCTCCCCTGTGCCACGCACGCATTTCCACGGGGTTTTTGAGTCCCCACAAACAAAACGCGGCGGCCCTTTAGTAACATAACGGCAGTACCTTCAGGGCTGGCGACCAGGATCCGATCTTGCGCGCCAGCCTGTTTTTTTGCTCCGGGGGCGAGACGAGCGCTGCTTCCCGCTCAGTACGCGCCGTGGCCACGAAGCACGGCGATCGGGGTCAAAAACAGAATTTTGAGATCGACCCACACGCTCATCTCTTCGAGGTAGCGATGATCGAGTTCCATCCATTGCTCGAACGTCAGGTCGCTCCTTCCCATGATTTGCCAGTAACAAGTTAAGCCGGGCCGAACCGAGAGGCGCTCCGCCATGTACTCGTCGTAATGCTCGACCTCTCGGGGTAGCGGCGGGCGGGGCCCGACCAGACTCATGTGGCCAAGGAAGACGTTCAAGAGTTGAGGCAGCTCATCGATGCTGTACTTTCGCATGAACCGTCCCACTGGCGTCACTCTCGGATCCATTTTAATCTTAAAGATCGGCCCTTCTCTCTCATTTTCTTTGGACAAGCTGTCCTTGTGCTGGTCCGCGTCCACCTTCATCGAGCGAAACTTGTAAAACGGAAACGGGCGGCCGCACAGGCCGACCCTTGGAGTCACGTAGAACACAGGGCCCTTCCGATCGGTGAGCTTGATGAGGATGGCGAACACTAGCATCAAGGGGAAGAGGAGCACGAGCAAGACAGTCGAGCCGAGGATGTCCAGGATGCGCTTGCGCTTACGATAGGTGATCACTCGCGGCGTCAAATTGTGCAGCCGCTCGTTCATGATCGCCACTGGCTCAGCCGCGCTTCGCAGAGACATGTGTTGCTTCCGTAACTCCGATGCAATCAAACCACAGGTCGAACCTGACCGGGACAATTCCCGTGGCTTCATTCTAGCATATCGGCCTTTCCCGAACCTGGCTCTAGGAGGCGGACGAGTAATTCTGTCAGGCCCCTCGCGACCGTTCGCTCAACTCTTCAAAAAGGTGTGACAGTTCGGTCAGCCCAACTGGCTTGACCAAGTGTTCGTCGAAGCCCGCCTCCTTGGTTTTCCGCCTGTCCTCCTCTTGGCCCCAGCCGGTGAGAGCGGCGAGGAACACGCCCTTGCCCCACGGCTCGGACCGAATCGCCCTCGCCACCTCGTACCCGTTCATGCAAGGCAAGCCGATATCCAGCAAGACCACATCCGGCCTCATCTCGGCTGCCTTTTCGAGGCACGACGGGCCGTCATGAGCGGTCTCGACCTCGCATTTGAGTTCGGTGACGATGTGCGCCAGGATCACCGCCGAGTCCACGTTGTCGTCGACGACCACCACCCGAAGCGGCTTTGGCAAATTCAACACGGTCGACTCTTTCTCGGTCTCCGGCCCGGCGCTCCCCGCCACCATGGGAAGGGTCACGGTGAACGCGCTCCCCTTGCCGAGCCCCGCGCTTTGAGCCCGGACCTTGCCGCCATGAAGCTCGACGAGGCCCTTGACGAGCGAAAGACCAATGCCGAGACCGCCTTGCGAGCGCTCCAACGCCGAGTCCTCCTGCGAGAACATTTCGAACACTCTGGGCAAGCTGGACGGCCTGATGCCGATGCCATTGTCCTTGACAACGACCTCGACCACGTCGCCCTTGCTTCTGGCGGAAAGCTCGATCCGGCCCTTCGCTTCCGTGTACTTCGCAGCATTGTTCAGCAGATTGAGAAAGACCTGGGCCAGCCGGGTCTTGTCGCCCTCGATCAAGATCGGCTCCTTCGGGAGATCGATCACGAGCGCATGCTGGTTGGCCTCCATCAGGGGCCGAGTGCCCTCCAAGGCGCTCTCGACCACCTCTCCAAGCTGGAGCGTCTCCCTTCTGAGCTGCAAACGGTTCTGGGTGACTCGACCGACATCCAGCAGGTCGTCCAATAGCCGGCCCATCTGGCTCACCTGGCGGTCGATCACGTCCCGGATCCATGCCATTTGTTCCGGGATTTCCCCGCTCGACTTCATGAGGTCGACGGCGTATCTGATCGGGGCGAGGGGGTTGCGCAGTTCGTGCGCGAGCGTCGCAAGGAACTCGTCTTTGCGCTTGTCCGCCTCACGAAGCGCCTCTTCGGCCATCCGCGCCTCAGTGATGTCGCGGCTAACGATCAGTATCTCGGTGATCTGGTCTTCGATCCCGTAAACGGGAGTCACCTGGACGTCCCACCACCTTGGCGTGCCTCGGGCGCTGGTCCTGAGCGCTTGAAACCGGTGCGCTTGTCCCGCTTTCACCCGCTCGATCGAGCGTTGCATGTCCGGGTGCTCGTCCTTCGGATAAATCTCCCACCAGGGCTTACCAAGGACAGACTCAGCGTCATCGAGTTCAATCAGTTCTATGCCACGGCGGTTGATATAGAAGAGGATCCCGTCGAGGTCCAGGACCTTAATGACGTCGGCGCTGGCCTCCATGATCGAGTGGTTGACAGCCTCGCTCTCGCGGAGGGCGATCTCCACCCGCTTGCGCTCGGTGATATCGATGCCAATGCCAAAAAGCATTGCCGGGCCCTCCTCGTCGTAATGTGCTCGCCCGCGCCCCTCCATCCATCGCCATTCGCCGCTGCGGTGCAAGAACCGAAAGTCGTAAACGAATTCACTGCCCGTTTCAATGGCCTGTTCCACAGCCTGTTGATAGTCCTCGCGGTCGTCGGGGTGGATGAGGTCCAAGAGCTGTGCGCGCTGGCCCTTGAACTCGCCTCGCTCAAAGCCAAAGAGGCCTTCGAGTTCCTCGCTCCAAACGACCGTCTCGTCGCGCAAGTTGCGCGACCACCAACCGATCTGCCCGCCCTTCATCGCGAGGGCGATCCACTCGTTCAGTACGTTCAGTTCGACAAATCCAGCCATGAATCAACGGGCGACCGCGTTTTATGGCGCCCTCAGTGCACGACGCCCGGTACTGACCCAACTCAGTAAGAATAGTGTAAGAACTACTCGACTGTCACGCTCTTGGCCAAGTTTCGTGGTTGGTCGATCTCGAGACCCTTGCCCTTGGCCACGTAATACGCGAACATTTGCATCGGCACGACCGAGAGGAGCGCGTTCAAATATGCAGAGCGTGTCGCCGGCACCTTCGTCACGGCATCGGCCACAGAATCCAAGGACGAATCGTCGTCCGTTGTCACGCACCAAGCAAAACCGCCGCGGGCCTGGATCTCTTTCACGTTCGACACAAGCTTCTCTCGGACCGCAGCGTCGGTTGCACCAAACACCGCGAGCGTCCCCTTCTCGATCAGGGCGAGGGGGCCGTGCTTCATTTCCCCTGCCGGGCACTCCTGGGTCGGAATGTAGGCGATTTCTTTGAACTTCAAGGCGCCCTCCCGGGTCGCGTGGGCGTCAGCGTTCCGTCCAAGGAAGAAGGCGAGCTTGGCGTCCAAAAACCGCTCAGCCAAGGCCTTCACCGCATCCTCTGTCTCCAGCGCCTTAGCGGCGAGGTCGGCTAGGCCGCGAAGTTCGGCCACATGCTCGTCGACCCGCACACCCGGCATCTCCTTCACTTGCGCGATGTAGAGCGCCAGAAGCTGGAGCACGAGGCACTGGGCCGTGTAGGCCTTGGTCGAGGCCACACTGATCTCAGGGCCCGCTTGCGTAAAGATCGTCCGGTCGCACTCGCGGGCAATCGCGCTACCGACGACGTTGACGATCCCGAGCGTCCGGATCCTGCGGGCTTTGCACAATCTCAAAGCGGCCAAGGAGTCGATCGTCTCGCCGGACTGGCTGATAAAGACGGCCAGCGACTTCGGCGACAACAGTGGGTCGCCATAACGGAACTCGCTACTGAAGAAGACGTCGGTCGGCAACCGCAGCATCTGCTCGAACAAAAACTTGCCCATCAGCCCCGCGTGGTAGGCCGTACCGCAGGCAATGATGTTCACCCGGTCGATCTCGTGCCACACGGTGTCGCTGAACACCTGCTCCAGCCGCACCGCACCGCGTTCGTCGATCCTGCCTGCAAGGCACTGCCGGACGACCTCGGGCTGCTCGTGGATCTCTTTCAGCATGAAGTGCTCATAGCCACCTTTCTCGGCGGCCGCCAAGTCCCAATCGACATGGTGGACTTGGGTGGGCAGTTCCTTGCCGTCCAGGTCGGTGATGGTGACGCCATTGCGCGTGATCGTCGCCACACGGTCGTCTTCCAAATACACGACCTCGCGCGTATAGGGAAGGAGCGCGGGCACATCGCTCGCCACCATGTTCTCGTCTTCTCCAAGCCCAACAATCAACGGGCTGAAGTTGCGCGCGGCGACGAACTTCTGCGGCTCCTTGCGGCTGAAGACGACGAAGGCAAACGCCCCGCGCATCTTCTTCACGCCACGTCTGACCGCTTCCTCCAAAGGAACCCCGGCGGCGAACTCTTTGCCGATCACGTGCGCCGCCACCTCGGTGTCGGTCTCGCTATGGAAGACGTGGCCGTCGCGCACGAGTTCGTTCTTCAGCTCGAGGTAGTTCTCGATGATGCCGTTGTGGATGAGCGCCACATCCTCAAACTGGTCAAAGTGGGGATGGGCGTTCTCGTCCGTCGGCCCGCCATGGGTGGCCCAGCGGCTGTGGGCGATCGCAATCTTCGCCTCCGGGACATCGTCACCGAGCGCCTTGCCAAGCTCGGTCAGCTTGCCGGCTTTCTTGACGATGTGGATGCTGCCGTTGCCGTTCAGGTAAGCGATGCCGGCACTGTCGTAGCCCCGGTACTCGAGCCGCTTGAGTTGGTCGAACACCACCGCCACGGCGTTCTTGGGCCCGACATAACCTGCGATCCCGCACATGTAGGGGATTGTACTGGGCTTGGGAGTTCTGGCTCGGGCTCTAAGGGCAAGCCGAAGACTGACCGAAAGGGCGCGAGTCGCCGCTAACCTGTCTCTAACTTCAGGACCTTAGCAGCCTCTTCTTGGTTAGGGATCAGCAACGCCGTGGTCGCAACGATGGTCAGCGAAAACATCATGATGGTTGTCCACAACGCCATTTGTGCGCCTCTCTTCCAGCCGCCACCCGCTCTGCAGCATCTGTAAAGGAGCCAAAAGGAAACCGCTGTCACCAAGGTGCCAGCACCTAGGACCGCAAGACTGGCCCAATTGTAAGCCGCAACAAACTTGAGCATATCAATCCGGATGGCCAACCAAGCCCCAATAGCAATGTTGGGCCCAAGAATAACCAGCGCGTCAGCGGCTTTGATCGGTCCGTTCGTCAGGACTGACATGACTTCTCCACATTCTACGATTAGTCCCTTGAGCCTCGCTCAAATTTGGGTCGGGTGCGCTAGGAGTGGCAACGCAGCGAAGGATCTGGAGGAATCAACCGTTCAACGTGCCCGGTATCCTTTGGCCGACATGAGGTCGCTTTTCCCCGCTTTGTTCGCAGCGGTTGTGTTCGCCACTGGTTGTCCGTCGCCCAAGGCCGGACCCACCGAACCTGGAGGCGTCAAGGGAGACGAACCACCAAAGGTTGCCCAGGTGATGCTCCTGAGCGACGTGAACGGCAAGCCCGGCAACGAGGTGGCGAAGTTCGACTACCGCCAGCAGACGCAACACTTCCGAGCTTTACTGGACAAGCCGGTCAAGGACGCCACCGGAACCTGGGTCTTCACGGCCAAGTCGACGTCCGCGGGATCAAACAAGCCGATCCAGTCGCTTCAAGGCAAGCTCGACGGGAGCGACGTCGTGGCCGAGATCACCCTCAAGAACCCTTGGCCCGTCGGCACCTATCATGTGGACATCCTCATCGACGGCCGGACCATCCACGGCTTCGACTACGAAGTCACCGGTGAGAAGAGCGCCATCGTGTTCCTCGGGCATTCTCTTGCGGCTGATGCTGGAAGCGGCCTGCCCGGGCCGCCGGTAAAGGTGCTCAAGAAGAGCGACAAGCACATCTTTATCCAGGTCACGACCAAGGGCATCGACACCACCGAGCCTGAAGTCATTTGGAGGCTCTACAAAGTTGACAATGGCAAGGACATCGAGCTCGGCAACACCGTCCAACCCCGCATGAAGCTACAGGACAGTGTCCTCAAGGTCGAGTTCACGTATGCCAGTGACTGGGCGCCCGGAAAATATCGGACCGACATCATGTTCAACGGACAGAAGGTGCACGCCATCGAGTTCCAGATCCGCTAGGACATGAGTCGGGCCGAGTCTAACAGCGAAAGCTGGAAAAAGATGGTGCTCAGGAGCATGCCGAGCCCGGCATGGCTCGGTGCCGATTCGCCCGAAGGAGAGATCGTAGTGAGTTCCCGTGTCCGTTACGCCCGGAACCTGAAGGGCCTTCGCTTTCCCCACCACGCCACCGAGAAGGAGCTAGCGGAAGTGCTCGACCGGACCAAGGGTACAGCGAAAGGGGCGGGCTTGAACGGGAATTTGCGATTGACCGAGGCTGAGCGCGACTTCCTGCTCGGTTGCCGCCTTGTCTCTCCAGAGTTTCAACACCGCGCTCCCGGCCGAGCGATCTTCCTCGATTCCGATCGTGCAGTGAGCGTCATGGTCAACGAGGAAGACCACTTGCGTCTGCAGGGGCTCACCGCAGGCTGGTCGATCGTCAACGCCCATGCTGTCGTCGACCCGGTCGTCAAGGACCTAGGAGGGAGCGGTTATATGTGGTCGCCTGACTACGGGTATTTGACCGCAAGCCCGTACAACGCAGGCGAAGCGCGACGCCGCTCGGCGCTGTTCCACCTCATCGGTCTCGCCCACACGCGGAGACTTCCCGACGTGCTGCGGGCGCTGGCAGCGTGGAAGCTCACCGCGCGGGGCCTCTTCGGAGAGTCGAGCCGCGCTGTCGGAGCGTATTTCCAGGTCAGCATGACCACGGGAGCACTCCCCGAGTTTGTGGGGGCGTGCGAGTACCTGATTGCGGAAGAGCGGAAGGCCCGGCGCGAGGTCACGCGGCAAAAGCTTGAAGAACGGACAAAGGCTGCCGTGGACTTCGCCGTCAGCTCGGTGGAACTGTCCTTGGCCGAAGCCCTCCGCGCGCTTGCCTGGGTCAGGTGGGCAGCTTCGGCAGGCCTCTCGATCGCTCCCTTTTCGTACAGGGAGGTTGATCTGTGGGTCTCGACCATGGAGATCTACGGCACGCAAGACCCCAAGATCGCCGCGAGGCACCGTGCGACCTTCGTCCGCGAACGCATCGAAGCCTGAAACGTTGTCCGCCGGGCGCCGTAGGTATTGTTCGTCCAGATGCTCACGGTCACCTACAAGCCCGCCGAAGTCCTGCATTGGTTCGGCATCGGCTCGCGCCAGGCCCGGCAGCGCGCTCGAAGGAAGAGCCAAGCCGCCCTCAGTGGCAACGACTTTGCGCAGGGCATCCGTGACGTGGCGGGGGCAGCGGCCGAACTGGGCAAAGGCGCCTTGAGCGACATTGTGCAAAGGCGAGCAGAGGACACGACCTATCAGTTCTTCGAAGACGCTTTCGAGGTCAACGGGATCACGAGCCGCCGCCGCATTCCCTACGAGGACGTGACCGGTATCGAGGCGCTCACGCACGACCGCTTTGAGCTGCACCACAAAGGCGGCGCCTTGATGATCAAGCCGATCGCGCACCTTGTGGCCGGTCGGTTGCGGGTTCCGGTAGGATGGTCGCGGAACGGTATGGAAGTGCCTTACGCGACCTTGATCGAGGAGCTCGCCGCCCGGTGTGGCGTCGAGATCGTCGCCGAATGACGGGCTGGCTGGAGCCCAGACCCTGGGGTTGGAACGAGATCCTGTACGACGCCCTTTACGAAGACCTTGGGCCGGGCGACCTATCGGCTTCATGTTTGAACCCTGACTCGGTCGTCGAGTGGTCGATCGAAGCGCAAGCCGAAGGCGTGCTTTGTGGCTGCGGGATCGCCCTCGAAGCGATGGCGCCGTCGGACAGTGCCGGCGAGGAGTGCATGGTCGAAGCTCTGCTCGGCGACGGCGACACCGTCCGTCGGGGCGATGAAGTGCTCCATGGCACCAACCTCGCCCGCGAAGTTCTCGCGGCGGAGCGGACCGCACTGAATTTCTTGATGCAGTTGAGCGGCGTGTCGACCCTGACCAGCCAGTTCGTGGAAAAGGTCAAGGATCTGGGAGTCGACATCGTTGACACGAGAAAGACCGTCCCTGGCCTAAGGTCGCTCCAAAAGTACGCCGTCCGGTGCGGCGGCGGGCGTAACCACAGAATGGGGCTGTACGACGGAATCATGGTCAAGGACAACCACATTCGGGCTTGTGGCTCGATCAGAGAAGCCGTCGAGCGGGCAAGGCGGCATGCTGGCCACATGACCAAAATCGAGGTGGAGTGCGAGTCTGAAGGGCAGGTGGCCGAAGCAGTCGCGGCGGGAGCCGACATTGTCATGCTCGACAACATGGATCCCTTCACGATGGCCGACATCGCGAAGAAGTACCGCGACGATGTCGTGCTGGAAGCCAGCGGCGGTGTGACGCTTGAGACCGTGCGAGGAGTGGCGACCACCGGTGTACACGCTGTTTCTGTGGGAGCCTTGACGCACTCTGCGCCGGCCCTTTCCTTCCATCTGGAGATTCGTTGATCCCTGCCGACTGGGTCGTCCTCGATTCTGTCGACAGCACGCAACTTGAGGCCTTCCGGCGGCTGGACGTAGGTGAGCGCCCTCGAATTGTCTTTGCCCATGACCAGGTCTCAGGCAAGGGTCGGTTCGACCGGACTTGGCACAGTTTACGGGGCGAAAGCTTGACGATGTCCCTTCTCGTGTACGGAGAGGAGGCTCACCCCGCACCGTGGCTCATCGGGATGCGAGTGGCTCTCCTCGCCGCATCCCTCGTCGATTGCGGACTGAGGTGGCCGAACGATCTCGTCAGCGGAGGAAGGAAGCTGGGCGGGATCCTCACACAGCATCGTACTGGAGTCTTTGTGATTGGGCTCGGAATGAATTTGAACCAAACCGAGTTCCCTGATGAACTGACAACGGTCGCCACGAGCGTCCTCCTGGAAACGGGGCGGTCATGCGACCCGTTGGCCCTGGCCGAGGACATTGCGTCAGCAATGGCCGACATCCGGTGGCCCACCAGTTGGAACGAGCTTTCTGTGGACTGGATGTTGAGAGACGCCACTCCCGGCAAGAAATATGTCCAAGGTGACGGAAGTGTCCTTACCGCAATCGGAATCGGACCCCAAGGGGAACTGCTCGGCGAGTGCGGAGCCGAGACTGTGAGCGTCTTCGCCGCTGATGCATTTTCCGAAATCGCCTAGTTCCGCAACGCAAAGTCAGCGCAAACCCGGCTGACAGGCCGTGGCAGAAGCCTCCACCGATGTGTAGACTCTGCCTCATGACGACTTTGCTCGCTCTCGCCGCTCTGCTCACTCCCGCTCAAGACTTCACCGGTCACACTCGAGAAGTCTCGAGCCTCGCCATTTCGCCCGACGGAAAATGGCTGGCTTCAGGCAGCGTCGACTTGACCGTCAGGATCTGGGAGACGAAGACCAAAGCTTGCGTCAAGGTGCTTGAGGGCCACGACGGCGAAGTGCTCTGCCTTGCCTTCAGTCCCGATGGTGGGACGCTGGCGAGTGGCGAACTCTACAAGAAAGTGCGCTTCTGGGACACTTCGAGCTGGTCGCTTCAGCGAACTTGCACCGGATGTGAAGGAGCCGTCACCGGATTGACCTTTCTGACCGGAGGGTCGGTCGTTGCCTCCTGCCGCGACAACAATCTTTACAAAATTGGTTCCTCCGCGAGCGAATCCGCCAAGGCGGCGTCACACAACTACGAGGTCAACGGGATCGCCTCCTCGCCCGATAGAAAGGTCCTCGTTTCTATCGACGGAAACGGTACGGCCATCCTTTGGGATCCGGCGAACATCATGCCGCGCGCAAAGTTCGAACAGGGCGGCAGGGGCAAGTCCGTCGCCGTTTCGAACGACGCCCAGTGGTTTGCGACGGGAGGCACTGAACAGCCGGTTCAGATTTGGAGCGCCACGGGAGCGGCGACGTCGTTCAAGGGGCCCAAGGTCGAGGCAAACGCCATGGCGTTCTCACCCGATGGAAAGAGGCTGGTCATTGGCACACAAGACAACGAGGTGATCGTCGTGGACACGGCCGATGGCAACGTCAAGTTCAAAAAGGAGGGCCATGATCGGCCCGTGACCGCAATTGCCGTAGCACCCGACGGCAAGACCTTTTACACGGCGAGCATGGACCACACAATCAAAGCCTGGCCGATGCCTTGAACCGCGGAACGTTTCGGGCAGAGTCGGCATAGAATGGGGTCTAGGAGAACTGATATGGGCGATCTCATCAAACAACTCGCCGGCAAGCTCGGAATGGACGAAGACAAGGCCGCGGAGATGGCGGGCCACTTACAAGACAACGGACACGACCTGAACGCGCTTCTTCAACAGGGCGACATCGCGGACAAGATCCATGGTTTGCTCGGCGAACGTAGCCAAGAGTTCCTCGGCCACATTCCGGGGATCGGCGGCATGCTGAGCGGCATGTTCGGTCAGGGCGTCGGGCCCGAGGAAGTCCAGGAAGCCGCCGAAACCGAAGCCTGAAGCCACCCTTGGAATTCGTGCCCTTCCTTCGCTAAACTCTCCCCGCAGAGGGAACACAATGGCGAAGGACTTGACGAGGCGACAACTGCTGGCGGGAACGGCCGCTTCATTGGTGGGACTGGCAGCGGCCAAGGCTGGTGCGGCCGAGCCTGAGCCAGTCAAGCCCAAGCACAGCGGTCGCCTGCGAGTTGGCGTCATCGGTTGTGGTGGCAAGGGCTGGAGCGGCATGGAGCTGGCTGCCGAGCACGGCGACATCATGGCCCTCGCCGATGTCGACATGGAGGCGCGTACGAAGGGCATGGTCCAGCACCCCCGAGCAGCAGCGTTCTTGGATTACCGCGACATGATCGCAGCCATGGCCGACGACCTTGATTGCGTCGTCATCAGCACACCCGACCACCACCACGCGCCAGCGGCCGCACTCTCCATGAAAGCGGGACTTCACTGCTACTGCGAAAAGCCGCTGACCAGGACTATCTGGGAGGCGCGCCAGCTTGCCAGGATCGCTCGCGAGAAGAAGGTCGCGACGCAAATGGGCAACCAAAGCACAGCGAGCACGAACATGCGCAAGGTGGCCGCGCTCATCAAACAAGGTGAGTTGGGCGCCGCCAAGGAAGTCTATCTTTGGACGGACCGCGCCGCCGGTTGGTGGAAGCAAGGCGTCCCGAGGCCCGCCCCCGGTGTCTGCCCAAAAACACTCGACTTCGACCTGTGGCTCGGCCCGCGACCGGAGCGGCCTTATGCAGAGGGCTACCATCCGTTCGCATGGCGAGGATTCTGGGATTTCGGCACTGGCTCGCTAGGAGACATGGGCTGCCACATTTTCAACATGCCGTACATGGCGCTCGACCTCCGCGACCCTCTGACGGTTGAGGCCCAGACCAGCGGGCACAACGAAGAGACTTTCCCCGAATGGTCGATCGTCACCTATGAATTCGGGGCAAGAAAGGGACGTGGCCCTGTGAGGTTGCAATGGCACGACGGTGGGAAGAAGCCATCTCCGAGCCTGGCACCGGGCTTCGAATATGGAGGCAACGGCGTCATCGTCGTTTGCGAAAAGGCCACCATCTACAGCCCCAACGAAGGGAACACCGAGTTCCACATCGTAGGCGGAGGCACGATGCCCGACATCAAAGTGGACGAGTCACCCGGGCACATGGCGGAGTTCATGATCGCAGCGGCCGGAGGCAAGCCCGCCGTCTCAAACTTCCCGAACTACTCGGGGCCCCTCACGGAAACCGTGCTCCTCGGCAACCTCGCCATCTGGGCGACCGGGCGAAAGATCGAATGGGACGCGCGGAACATGAAGGTCAAGGGAACGAGCGAGTTCGACGCCCTCATTCGACCTGCATACCGCGGCCGTTACGGGGTCTGACTGCCCCAGTCGCCCGCACGCATGTCCGACCCGTTGTTGCGCGAAACGATGGGTCGGATTTTTATGTTCTTGAAGGAAACCACGCCGTGGTCGCCTTGGATACCGATCGAGCCGACCTTGGCCCGCGCAAACTGCGCATGCTCGGCGAACTTGCTCTTCGCCACTCGTTGCCAGAAGTCTGGGCTGTCGATCACGTACTCGTAGTACTTGACGCCATTGATGTCGGTCTCGCACTTGCTCGGCGAGACGAGGACGCGCATGTGGTTCCACTGGCCGGGCGGGTGCGTCGCGTCCACCGGCGAGGAATAGAGTTGGTAGAGCCAACCTGTCTTCTGCGGGTTGACGTCGTCGCGATGGTCGTAGATTTGAATTTCCGGACCAGAGTGCCACGATTGCTCGCCGGCGTCCTGTACCCGGAACAAAATCCCACTGTTGCCTCCGACGGTGAGCCGGTAGTCAAGCGAAAGCTCGAACCACTCGAAGCGGTCGTCGGACAAAAGGTCGCCCGCGTTACCGGGATTGGAGCACGTGAGGACACCGTCCGCCACCGTCCAACCCGGAGCCACGCCTTTCTCTTTGAAGTTGTGCCAGCCCTTGGTGCTCTTGCCGTTGAACAAGAGTCGCCAACCGTCTCGCATCTCAGCTCGGCTGAGCGTGTTGTCGGAGGCAATGGCGAGGAAGGCGGCCAGAGAGACGAGCATTTATCTATTCTGGACCAGCATCGCTTAGCCATGCGCTATGCTCTGCATTGATGTCGCTTTGGCCTCTCCTGCTCGTGCTTGCGGGCGTCCAATCCAAGGCGCCAAAGGGCGCGGTGGTGCTCTTTGACGGCACCTCGACCAAGGAGTGGGTGCATCGCGGGACCGGCAAGCCGTGCGAGTGGGACATCGTCGAGGGCGCGCTTGTCGTCAAGCAAGGGACGCCCGATATTCTCACGAAGCGCGAGTTTGGCGACTACCGCCTCCACCTGGAGTTCTGGCTGCCGCTGATGGCCGACCAAACAAGCCAAGGCAGGGCGAACAGCGGCGTCTACAACCACGGCCGCTATGAGATCCAGATTCTGGACAGTTTCAAGAACCCGACCGACGCCTTTGGTGACTGTGGCGCGATTTATGGCGAGAAGGAGCCGGACCAATACGCCCTCTTGCCACCAGAGCGCTGGAACACGTACGACATCGTATTCCGGGCGCCCAGGTTCAAGAAAGACGGGACGGTCTCGGAAAAGCCCCGGATCACCGTCGACCAGAACGGGATTCGCATCCACACGGACGTCGAAATCCGCGAGTGCCCGACCCGCGCCGGGCTCGACGGCCCTCAGCCCAAGACCGGCCCGATCCTTCTCCAGGACCATGGCGCTCCCGTCCGCTACCGAAACATTTGGATTTTGCCTTTGAAGCTGAAATGACCTAAGGAAGAACGATGAGCACTGAACCGAAAGACCTGACAAGACGAAAACTCCTCCAGCGGGCTGGTGCCGCTGCGGCCTCGCTGGCCGTTCCCGCTTTCGCGGCTGCGATGGATCCAAACCCGAAGAAGCGGTCGTCGTCGCCCAACGAGAAGGTCGTTATCGGCCTCATCGGTTGCGGCGGCATGGGCGCATCGAACATGCGGACACTGATGAACAGCTCCGATGTCGAAGTGGCGGCCCTGTGCGACGTGGACACCGCCCGCATCACCAACGATTTCAAGGACGTGACCGCCAAGTACGGTCGCCAGCCAGACGTCTACCACGACTACCGCAGCATGCTCGACCGCAAGGACATTGACGCGGTCATCGTCGGCACGCCCGACCACTGGCACGCGCTCAACTTTGTCCATGCTTGCGAGGCAGGAAAGGATGTCTACCAAGAGAAGCCGATCAGCCACAACATCCTTGAGGCGGTCGCGATGGTCAACGCGCAGAAGAAGTTCAGCCGCGTCGTCCAGGTCGGCACGTGGCAGCGCAGCACGAAGGAGTTCACCGACGCGATCGACTACGTCCGCTCGGGCAAGCTCGGCAAAGTCGTTCTCTGCCGCGCATGGATCACCGACGGTACGCGCCTTGGCCACCAGCCGGTTTCGACGCCGCCCGAATCGCTCGACTACAACTTCTGGGTCGGCCCCGCCGCCATGCGGGCCTACCAATCGAACATCGTCCACTGGAACTGGCGGTGGATGATGAACACCGGTGGCGGCCTCACCACCGACTGGGGCGTCCACATGATCGACATCGCTCTCCTCGGCATGAGCAAGGGCCTCGATCTGCCGATGCCGACCGAGGTCAGCGCCGTCGGCGGGCAGTGGGCGATCCAAGACGACGACCGCACCGCGCCGGACACGCAGGAAGCCGTCATGCGCTTCCACGATCCCGATTTCGCGCTCCATTGGTCGGTCGGCCGCGACCATCCCGGCAAGCCCGGCCACGGCACCGAGTTCATTGGTGCGGACGGGCGCACGGTCCGCGTTTGGCGCGGCGGCTGGCTCGTGCTCGACGCCGATGGCAAGGAAATGGAGAAGGTCGAGGCGCCAGCCGTTGGCGACCACTGGACGAACTGGCTAGACTGCATCAAAACGCGGCAGAAACCACGAGCCGACCTTGCCTCGGTCGCCCAAACCACCCTCGTCTGCCACCTCTGCAACGCGGCCGCCTATGCGGGCGGCACGGTGCGTTGGGACAAGGCGGCAATGGACATCATTGGCAAGACTGGTAAGGACACTCTTTCCTATCACCGCGAGTACCGCAAACCCTGGACCCTGACGAACCACAAATGATCACCACCGCACTGTTGACCGTTTCCGTCCTCGCCAGCCGAGGCACGGGCCTGACCTCGATGGATCCTAGCGGATTCATCACTCTGTTCAACGGCAAGTCGTTGGACGGCTGGAAGGGCTGGCGCCGCAGCGACGTCCCGAAGTCGTGGTCGATCGAGAACGGCGTGCTCGCGTGCTCGCCGAACGACGACGGCGGCGACTTGACCACAAAAGCCTCTTTCACTGATTTCGACCTTCGCCTTGATTGGAAGATCAGCGAAGGAGGCAACAGTGGCATCTTCTTTCGGGGATCGGAAGACGAGCCCGTGGTCTGGCAATCGGCGCCGGAGTACCAGCTCCTGGACGACAAGAACCACCCCGACGGCCAGAACCCCTTGACCCGAGCGGCTTCGTGCTACGCCCTCTTCGCGCCCACCAAAAGCGTGAACAAACCAGCGGGCCAGTGGAACTCGACCCGGATCGTGGCCAAGGGCAACGACCTCCAGCACTGGCTGAACGGGAAGCTCGTCCTGCGCTACACGATCGGCTCGGCGGCTTGGAAGGAACGCTATGCCAAGAGCAAGTTCAGCAACATGCCTGAATTCGCGTCGCACAAGAGCGGGCCGATCACCCTGCAAGACCACGGGCTGAAGGTGTGGTTCCGGAACATCCGGATCAAGCGGCTGTAGACATTCTGAGGTCGGAATTTGTCTCAGCACAAGGAAGAACTTTTGCGCTGCACTTTCTTGCCGACTTATGTTCGCTTGTAATGGATCTTGCTGTTCGTGACCAATTCACCTCTTTCAAAATTGAAAGTCGTGGGAGCCTCGTCAGCATACGGTGCATGGAACTCTTCAGGTTGCGTGGTCAGGGTCTTGCCACTTGGATCTGCATACCAACGCCCTTTCTCCGCGTCACGCCAGTCCGAGGAACTTGATTCACCAACGGGCGACGTACCGGTCTTGGGCGCTGCTCCAGGCTCACTTTCGGCCGGGCTTGCGGCGCTGGAACCACTGTTCGCAGCGCGGCTGTCAATCAACAGGCTGTAAGTACCGTCATCTCTAACAATGAGCTTATAGCGGCCGGCATTTGATTCGTCCGAATACCAGTCGCCGACCAGATCCTTTACCGCAGCAGAACGCTCCGTCATCATCTGTCGCACAGAACTCATTTCGCGCCGGAGCGCGACTACCTCGCCCTTCAAGGTCTCTATGTCCTTATCGCGAGCTGCCATGGCTTCGGCGGCCGCTCGGCGATCCTGCTCCATGCCCTCCACCCTCCTGCTCAGTTGCTCGCTGCCACAACCGGTTAGACTTACCAAGACGCAAACCAACGTAAATACCCTGGTCACTTGTGAAAGATACCCGCCATCCACTTCCAACAGAGTGTCGCCACGGACTCCACTGGACTGAACAAGAACGCGGCGAAGAATCCGCTCCATACTAGGCCAGCCCAGCTGGAGAGCGCGATCGCGAGTGCGGCCCCGCCCCAAAGGAATGCGGTCTTCCAGACAATCTCGAAGTCTTCCAGCCGACCCGCTCTGGCGAGAGCAGCTAACCAAGCTCGCTTGTTCCTTCCTCGGATGCTCAGCCAAGAGACAAACTCTGAGAAGGTGACATAGGAGAGTGCAAGGGCCAACTCAATTACTAGCCCCCATCCTTCTCGGAACGACCAGCGTCGCTTGGTCAGCAAGGTCTCGATAGCACTTGCCTGAAAATATGGGCTAGCGTATTTATGCTGTGTGCTACCGCGGAAGCCTGGTACTCCCAACCCGCTTGCATTGTCCGAGTCAATGTCACAGTAGCCGAAGATGACCACCTTGCCCGCAATCTTGGATTGGCTCTCTTGCAGAGCAGAAGAG
>JAFDWS010000002.1 GCA_018268375.1 Armatimonadota bacterium
CTCGTAGGGGTCTTCGAGCTCGATTTCTCGCGCCACGGAGACGCCGTCCTTTGTGATGATAGGAGTGCCGCCATATTTCTTCTGCAGAATCACGTTGCGACCGCGAGGACCGAGAGTGACCTTGACCGCGTTGGCAACGTGGTTGACGCCACGACCAAGGGCCGCACGTGCGTTTTCGTCAAAAATGAGTGTTTTGGATGACATAGTTCTTGGTGTTTCCTCTTAGGAGGCGTTGTCGATGACAAAGACCTGTTCTTCGCCAACGACCGAGTAGTCGACATCGTTCTTGGTGACCTTGAAACCGGCCGCGGCATTGAACCAAACGCGGTCGTTGACTTTCACCTGCATTTCGGCGCGGTTTCCATCCTGCAGCAATTTCCCAGGACCGACCGCAACGACCACACCAGAATTGTTATGGCCTTGCGCCTGGTCTGGGACGTACAGTCCTTGGGTCGTCTGTTTCTGGTTGTCGTCTGGCAGAATGACAAGTTTGTCGTTGAGTGGCTTGAGTGTGGCTTCGCCCATGTAAAGTTGCTCCGGTCAAAAGTTATCGCGCCATAGGGCGCGCAAACCCAAAAGTATTTTGCCAACTTTGGGCACGCGTGGTAAAATGTGCCGACCATGGTCAAGTTTGTCCATCTAGGCACGGGCGGCACGCACACAAAACACGTGACCGACGCCTTGCACCGCGCGAGTCGTCTAAGAACCTGTCGTCTGTACAACACTATGCCACCCACGTCTGACACAGTCGTCGCGATTGTTGATGAAAGCGAACGATTGTTGGACAAAGACACACTTCAAACATTGCTAGAACAAGAATCTGTCGTCTTCGTGATTGGAGACTCCATGGGAGTCCCTTGCAACATACGCAACAGCGCCGAGCATGTTTGTTCTCTGAGCCGTCTCAAGTTAGGGCACCAGCTTCAGGCCCTGGTCTTGGCGGAAGCCGTTTGCGACTCGCTTGCCTCCCTTGCTTTGTCACATGACGCCCAAACGACCGCCTAAAGACTGCGATGTGGAGGCCATGAGGGCATGGCGACGAGCATACATGCAGGCCTATCGACGCGGAGAAGTGTCCGAGCGCAAATCGGCGGCCAGCCAACAAGGTGCCGCAGACCCACATGTCAGGTACCGTGAAACAGGCTACTACTTGGACATGCCGCTTTTGGCAAGTCTGCAGTGTTTTGCCGCACAACACGGGCTGAGTCGACGGGCAACCATTGAAGCCGCGGTCGAAAAGTTTTTCGGCCACCGAAGGTACAAACACGAAGTGCGCAGCACTGACGCTGTCTTTAGTGACAAAAAGTTCTTGCACGACCGACTCGACCGGACATGTTACGACAAGCTAGATGAGTTCACGAGAGACCAAGGCAAATTCAAGCGCCAGCTCAGCATAAGCCAAGTCATTGAGCAGGCTGTTCGAGAACTCGTAGGGTTAGATGTAGAATACCCTTATGTCGTCAACGCCGAACCCGCAGAGTCAAGACACTATCGAAAACGACAACGCCGCGGCGGTTAATGAGCCATCGCCAGAAGAACTGGCACAATACTCCGCTACAGAATTAGCGCAGTTCATACACGAAAGTTTGATTTACAGCGAGGCCTTTACTGTTTCACTTCAATCTATGGGTGACACGATAACAGAGACTGGCATGTTCGCGATGATTGTTTTGGACAAACTACGCACATGTGCTTATGGCACGTTGCTCTGGCTCAACCAAAAGACCACCGAAAGCTTGGCGACCCTGGTAGAAGGCAAGGACGATGAGTTGTGACTCGAACCTTTGCCGAGTTCCTAGAAGCAGTCGAGGCCGTCAGTCCTGAGTTCGCGCAAGCAGTAAGAACGCACGTCCTGCCAAAAAGCGAACATTCAAGGCTACATCTTTGCAGCACGAACCTCGTCGTAGAAGTTGACACCCATGGAGGCTACAGCCCTTTTGGGTGTCCGATTTGTCTGGGCGCCACCCCAGACCAAGACGAAGACGGTCGACCGATATTGGCAGCCCAGGCGTGCTTGGACGCTCAACAGTATGGGTTGAAACCTTCAGACTTGCCAACCGAAGTCCTGCTCAATTTGTGGTTCTGTCCAGGCTGCCGTATTCCGCTATGGAGTCTTGTGCCGCGGTTCGAATGAAGGTGAAAACCCGGTTTAGCAAGAAAACAACAAAGAGGCAACAATCAATGTCAGCATACAAAATTGTCCAATGTGAGTTCATGGCGGACGCAGACACTCTGTGCGAAAGTTTGTCGCGACTAGGCTTGGAGCACGAACGCCACGAGCAACCAGTAGAACTCGAGGGCTGGTTCGGCGACCGCAGAAGTCAAAAAGCCGAAATTGTCGTACGACGGTCTGAGCTGAACAAAAAATTCACCGGCTTGTCGAACGACCTGGGATTCCGCTGGAACTCAGCGAACGAGAGCTTCGACATTGTATGCAGCGACTACGACATGGGCATGCGAATTGACAATCGCGTCAAGCAAGCTTATGCGGCCGTAGCAGTTGAACGAGCTATGCGCAGAAATGATTTTCGTGTCGAAACAACCTTCGACAACAAACGCCGGCTGGGCGACGTCGCCATCATTGGCAAAAAACTGGTGTGACCATGGCAAAAGAAGTATCTCTCAATGCACGAATTGACTCCTCAGGCAAGCTGTTGGTCAAACCTGAAGGCACACAAGGCGAAGAATGCATCGACCTGATGGCCTTTTTAGAAAACATCCCCGGTCTCAAAGTGGTTGAAACGCGCAGACTGGACACAGACAACCCCAATAGCTCAGTCGTTCACGAACAGCAAAACACTTGATTTACCAATAAGAAGTCACGCGCACTTCACCACGCGCACCAGCACCGCCAGCACCTGACGTATTGCCGTTGCGAGAGCCGCCGCCGCCGCCGCCGCCACCGCCTGGAGCCCCGCCGTCGCCGCCGTTGGCACCAGTGCCAGACAAGGTTCCCCCTCCTCCTCCACCGCCGTCGCCAGACATCGAAGGACGCGATGTGCCGGGACTACCTGCTGCGTGGACACCACCGGCAGTACCGCCGCCGCCCGTAGTAGTGGTAGTCTGGCGGACTGCATACCCACGGCCTCCATCGGCACCCGCAGCCTCAGTGCCCCCGCCTGTGACTCCTCCGCCACCGCCGCCACCGCCGGGCTGCTTGTTGGCACCACCACCCGCGCTTCCGGCACCACCGTTCGCACCACCCGACCCACCGGCATTAGGCACAGCGTATACAGATATCACTGCCGAAGGCGCACTATTGCCGATAACGATGCCGGTACCGCCGCCGATGCCACCGGCACCACCAACAGCAGTCAACCAGTTTCCAAAGGAAGAGTTGTTGCCGGTGGTGCCGTTGCCGCCGTTAGTGTCGTCCACCGTCTGTCCCGTCGTGCTATTTGCGGCCGTACCAACCGTGACAGTCTCAGAGCTTCCTAAATCAGACGCAGCAAAAACACCTTCGTTAAAGTAGCCTGCGCCGCCACCGTTACCACCGTTGGCATTGGTACCCGAGGCCGAACGGCGACCTGAGCCACCTTGGCCTCCGCCACCAATGACCACAACGTGCACCCACTTTGCATTGGCAGGTTTGTTCCAAGTCCCACTTGCTGTAAAAATTTGCACGTCTACTCCTGTCAAGAGGTCATAAGTACTCGAAGCACTGCGGAAATTAAACGTGCCCGCGCCAGAATCCCACCACAAATCACCCGTGGACGGAGACGAGACCGTGCCACTAGAAGCAAAGTTCAGAGCCGCAGTGCCACTCGCTGGAGTGTGCGACGCCTTACCAACGCCACTGATGCTCAGTTTTGTCGACGAAGTATTTTGCGACGTGCCAGAAGAGCCAGGAGTCGCGGTATTAAAATTGATAACCGAATCGCCAGTGCCAGTCCCCTTACCGGCCTGCAACAACAACGTACCCCCTGTTTTGTCAGTGGTGCCAGAGCTGACGCTTCCAGCATCAATCGTCAAGCTGTGTGCATTCGCCGAGGTGGTACTAATAACACCAAAAGAAAACGTGCTAGGCGCAGCGCTGCCCGGGGGGGCATTGATGCCGATAGTGTGTCCTGTTGAGCTGGTGCCGAACAATAAAAGCGAGTTGTGGGCAAACTTGGCAATAGTGAATGGCGTCCGGTCAGTGCTGCCTAGGCCACCACCGCCCGTTCCCTGTAGTTCTACGCCTGAAGTTGCAGAGCCCGTGGAGATGCCCCCACTCAAGAACAAAGTACCACCACTCTTGGTCGAGGCACCAGACTGTCCGCCACCAGCCTGAATGGTTAGGTTGTTGCCATTGTTAGTGGTGGCACGACCAACAATAATCGTCCTGGCTGCATCTGGGCCAAAGCCCACGTCGCCATCCGGAGAATTTGTGCCGATACCCAGGCGACCGTCATTCCTGGCGAAGAAAATCACAGTCGACCCAGAGTCTTGTATTTCGAACGAAGACGTGGCCGAACTCGCGCCAGTCCCCTTAATGCGCACAGAGGGGTTTGTTCCTGATATTGCGCCAGAACGCGTGGCGCCAATGCCTAAAGTATGGTTGGTGCCGTCCCAAAAAAGATTGGCATTGTCTTCTGTGACCAATGTAGACGTGGCGAACAATATGGAACCAGCAGATGGCAGCGTGCTTGCCCCCAACAAGACTGACGTCGAGCCAGGCATCGTGAACGTCGCTGTTGACGCGCCCGAGAACGTCATGTCCGCGCCACTGAAAGTTATAGTTCGCTTGTTCGACGTGCCGCCACCAATTTTGAACCCGTCCGACTGCGGATTGGCGTCTAAATTGATACTTGTGTTTCTAGCCATAGTTCTCTCTTTTGTTTACACAATGTCCACAGTGCCGACTGCATGAATAATCTGCCATGCTGTGGCAGACACGCCCAACAACTTGATGGAATCGTAACGATTGGTCGAAGCCACACTGCCAGTGGAGGCACTTACTACATTGCCCATGCGCACTGTGTGCCCAGAAGCGCAGTTGGCCAACCAACCACCGGCACCGACGCCGACAATCTCGACGATAGACCCCACCGCTGGCGTAGGAAGCGTGAACGTGACAAGTGACGCGTTGTTGGCTAGGTATCCATTACCCGCTGCCGCAGTTTGAGACGTCCCAGTAACATCCGTCCAATCCACTCCTCCAGAAGGAGTGGACCAGCTGGTGGTCACATCGTACGGGCCGCTGCCACTTACAGACGCAGCTTTCAACACCTGGTTGGTGCTAGGCTGGGTTGTAGGCAACGTGTATCGAATATCAGCCGACTGGGTGCCTGCCGCTAGACTAGAGTAATTGCCGCTGCCACTTTCGTACATCGACAGCTTGCCAGCATTTAAGATGCTCACGTTCGACGCCGAGGCTAATCCAGTATCGTCAATGGTGAACGTACTTGCCGAGTCACCGGTATCACGCACTGCAAAAACAGTGCCCGAAGAAGACTTGCGCACAGTCAGCGTGGCGCTGGCCGTGCTAGTGCCTATACTGACTTGACCCGAGGCGTTCACATAAATGGCCTCAACTGACCCCGCGCGCACTCGCAACGGCAGCACAGCGGCCGAAGCACCGGTCTGAATATTAAGCAAGGCTCCGGTACCGTTGGCAGAAGCATCGGTAGTCAACGAAAAAAGGTTGTTGGACGAAGTTCCAGTGGCCCAATTGAACGTGGTAAGGTTCGTCGACATTGTCAACGACAAGTTGCCACTTGGATTGGTCAATGAGTTCCACCTCACCGCAAGCGCGCCAGGGTCTGTCCATGTCATTGGTGACGCGACGCCACCGGCTGAAGTCAATAAATAACCTGAAGAACCGGCCGTAGTCGGCAAGTTGAAATTGTATGTGCCGGCCGAGGCTTGAACAGTCATAGTGACTGCGCCTGATGTCGCGCCGTTCAACACAACGGTGCCACCCGTTCCTCCGTTTGCACCCAGAGTCAACGACGTTGTGCCTGAAATGGCACCAGTGACAGAGGCCCCCAAGGCCAAGACTGTCAAACCGGCAGCCACTACAAGGGCATCGTCTGTCTTCAGCGTGTTAGAAGCCGAACGGTAAATGTTAGTGTCGCTACCGAACAACACGCCATCGCGGGCACCACCTGTGCCCGCCAAACGAATGGCCGCTGTCGTGGTGCCAGTAAAGGAACCAGGGTCTGGCATTGCGACAACGTAAAGCCCATAGCGAGTTTGACCATTAGCAGTATAGGGACTGGCTTGTTCAACAAGCAAGACGCGCGAACCGGTCACAACTGAACCTGAACCACCTGAATCGTCTGTCAGAATGTATGCGCCCACTTGGGCAGCCAAGACGCCACCTGTGCCACCATTGTCGTCATAAAACGATGCGGTAGCCCGCAGGCCGTACTGTGTGGCCAACGTGCCACCTGTTTGAAATGTTTCGTACAGGCTGAGAGCAGAAAAACCAGTCCCGCTGTCGGTGAAGTTAAGCGGGCCGGAGGCAGACACATCGGACACCGTCGCGCTGGAGTCAAAACCATATAACGTGGTCCCACTGTCAGCAGTGGGTGCCAAGCGGCGAGCCATCCGCACGCCATAGACGCCACCACCAGTGTCAGCTGAATCCGGGACTGTGAAATAAAACCCAGACTGTGCATTGGTACTGAGGCGGTAGCTAGTGTTCCAGACAATGCCACCAGTGTTTTCATTGGTGGTAGTCAGTCGCAACTCCCTGTCAGTAGTGGTCAATGCCACATGGTCATCCGTCGCTAAAACATCGGCAGCCGAACGATAAAGGTTTGTGTCACCACCAATCAACAAACCACCAGTGTTTCCAGTAGTAGCAAGCGCAAGGCGGTTTCCGTTGAAGGTCATGTTGACCGAGTCGCCAAGCAGGCCGCCAGTGCCGGCAAAGGTCACTCTGCCAGAAGTCAAGGTACCGACAAGCACATTGCCGTCCAAGCGCACAGTCCCGCTGTCCACCCACAAGGCATAAGCACTCGTCAGAGTAGCGTTAGACCCCGCAGCCGGAGCATCGGCGATGTACACAGTCGCAGCGGCCGTGTAAGTCGTGCTAGACGAAGCGGCCAAAGTTGGCTGGGCAAACGCATGCACCACCTGGGCAGCCACCGTGCCGCTCGAGGCAGTGTCGGTATACGTCGCCCCGGCATACCTTAGACCAATGCCCGCAGTCGACCATGTCGAAGCACTAATGTTGCCGGCTAAATGTAAACGTGCGGCCGGAGAGGCAGACGCGCCAACGCCCAAGAAGTTATTAGTATCGTCCCAAAAGAAGTTACTGTTGTCTTGGCTCAACGCACCAGAGGCACCAGCGAAGACCACTGACCCCAGAGTCAATGTGCCGACGGTCAACCCGCCCGCTGCGATAAAAGCATCGTCAGTTTTTAGGGTGTCGGCCGCCGAGCGGTACAAGTTCGTGTCTGCATTCCACCAGATTCCTTGTCGCGACAAACCACTCGTGCCGTCAAGGTAAATGGCATAGTTGGTTGACGCACGTGACAAGTCTCTTATGCGTATGCCGTATTGAGTTGTGACAGTGCCGGCGCCTGGGTTGGGGATATTTAGGCCAGTCAAAGTGCCAATTACTGGCGAGCCACTGAGACTGTACGACGCATTGTAATGCGTCAGATTCGTCACTGTCATACTAGATGCACTGCCAGACGTGACTTCAGACAAGAAACAATCCAGTGTGGTGACCGTGGAACCAGCACCAGCAGCCATCGAGAACAACGTTCTCACTCCATTGACCAGCGTGTGTGTCGTCCCGGCCGTGGCAATGAAATTCACTTCATTGTGAATGCCATACAAAGGAACAGTAATCGCTCCAGATTGACCACTTGCAACAATCAACTGGTTGCAAAAGTTTGGCATAAACGCCGAACCAGCAGGCGAAATCGCGTTCGCTCCGGCGTCAATAGTCAAAGTATTGTGCAAGTTCCGAATGTCTCGGCCTGTTTCGGCAGACGTTACCGTCAAAGCGTTGTTCTGCAGTGTAAAACTAGCGTCTGAAGCATGCGTGTGCACGAAGTGCAGGTGATAACTTGGATTGTTCAGGCCAATTCCAATGTATCCATCGTTTCTGACAAAGAGCAGCGTATTGCCACCCGAGTCCTGCACTTCAAAGGCGGAAGTGGCCGAAGACGCACCGGTGCCTTTGATGCGCACTGAAGGGTTGGTGCCAGAAATAGAACCAGTCCGCGTCGTACCGATGCCCAGTGTAGTATTCGAGTTGTCCCAGAACAGGTTGCTGTTGTTTTGGCTGACCAGGCCAGAAGCTCCGGAGAACAAAACAGAGCCCGAAGTCATGGTGCCAATCGTCAGTCCAGCCGCGGCCACAAAGGCGTCGTCTGTCTTGAGTGTGTCAGCGGCCGACCGATACAAGTTGGTGTCACTTGCGAACAGCAAGCCATCGCGAGCACCGCCTGTGCCGGCCATGCGAATTGCCGCTGTGACAACACCTGTGAAGCTGCCTGGTGCAGGCATAGCTTTCAAATAAAGACCATAACGCTCTTGATTGTTCTCGGTGACCGGAATATCCATGTCACTGTAAAACGCATAAGCTTTATCAACCAAGGGTTCTCCGGCCTCCGCGGTTGCGTTGACATAGGAATAAACACCATAAAGGTTGTTCAGTCGCCCTAAGTTAGTATCGTCGTAGAAATGGACGTTTGCATACAGGCCAGTCAGGCTCGCAACTATGGATGCGCCAGCCAACACATTGGCATAAGCCTCAGCATGTACGCCAGAGACAGTCTGTGTCGCACTAAAATTGACCGCGCCACCAGCACTGGAGTCGTCAGCAGCAGCGGAAAAATGTGCACCTATGATAGAGCCAGAGTTAGTCCCAGTACCCGTCGGTGCCAACGAACGCCCTCCCTCGATGCCAATATATGCCAGCGAACCTGTCGCGTTCGTCTGTGTTATTCTCAGCGATGTGCCTGACGCGCTAATTCGCGAGGCGCCACTGTTGAAATTGATGCCGCCCGACGTGTTGCTACTTGTGGCTATGCGAATTTCCCTATCGGTGGTCGCCAAGTTAAAATGGTCATCCGTTGCTAAAACGTCTGCGCCAGAACGGTAAAGGTTGGCATCACCACCCAGGAGCAATCCACCAGAACTTCCGGTGACTGACAATGCAATCTGACTTCCGTTGAAAGTCATGTTCGCAGAGTCAGTCAATTGACCACTAGTAGTCGCATAAGTCACACGACCTGAGGTCAATGTGCTGACCAGCACGTTGCCCGAAGCGTTTACGACCAGATAATCTGTCGAACCGACGCGCACACGAAGAGGCACCACTGTCGATGACGCTCCGGTCGCCAAGAACAACAACGCTCCAGTGCCGTTAGCGGAAGCGTCGGTGGTCAAAGAAAACAAATTGTTCGAAGAAGTGCCGGTCGCCCAGTTGAACGTCGTCAAGTTTGTTGACATCGACAAAGACAAGTTGCCTGTCGGAGCCACCAAGGAACTCCAACGCACCGCCAATGCCCCTGGGTTAGTCCATGTCATGGCAGACAATGACCCACCGCCCGACGTCAACACATCTCCGGACGACCCCGCTGTCGTAGGCAGGTTGAAATTGTACGTTCCAGCGGCCGACGACGTTCGGACAGTGATGGCACCCGAAGTAGCACCCTGTAAAATCAAAAGCCCCGAACTGCCGGACTGCCCCAGTGTCAACGAACTCGTGCCGGTCATTGCACCGGTGATGCTCGCGCCATTCGCCGACACCGTCAAACCATTGCCGACCACAAAAGCATCGTCCGTCTTAAGAGTGTCAGTCGCAGAACGGTACAGGTTTGTGTCTGCGCCTATCAACAACCCGCCCGAGCTTCCCGTCACCGGAAGGGCCAACTGACTTCCGTCAAATGTCAAGTTGGCTGAATCAATCAAGCGACCGCTCGTGCCAGCATAGGTCACACGACCCGAGGTCAAAGAACTGACCAAAACATGGCCGGAGGCATTGACCACCAAATAATCAGTAGAACCGACTTGCACTCTCAATGGCAAAACAGAAGAACCAGCACCAGTCTTCAGTTTAAGCAACGCTCCTGTGCCGTTTGCCGATGCGTCTGTAGTCAGCGAAAGAAGGTCGTTAGAAGATGTCCCGGTCGCCCAATTGAACACCGTAGTGTACGTGGACATCGCTAGGCTGAGGTTGCCAATGGGAGCAACTATCGCGCTCCACGGTGTAGTGACGGCACCAGTGTATTTCCCAAAAGTAATCTCGCCACCAGGTCCAGCACCATCGAGCGTGGTGAACGAAGTGTTGGTCATAGACCAAACAGTGCGTGCGTTCAGCGTGCCAGAACGCACAAAGACTATCGCACCAGCGAACACATCTTCTGTGTCATTGAAGTCAGGGGCTCGCTGAAACCGCCATGTGGCAGATGCACCATCCCCGACGCGCTCGACATAATAAATGCCGTTGTACGAGAGTGTCGACCAATCTTTAATGAGCACTCGGTCGCCAGTCAATCCCGTCGTAGTATTCAACGTGACGCCATCAATCGTCAGGCTAGTAGTAGTAACTCCTGTGTCTATGACTTCAGAGCTGTAAGACCAACCTGAAAAAGACGTGGCCGGCGTCGTTGCAACGCGAACCTCGTTCTTAATGACGTTCGCGTCGATGCCCTTTCGACCGACATAGCGATAGCCCTTGATTTTGAAAGGAGCGCGAGAAGACAGAGAACCCCCGCCGCCAGTGGTCGTAGTCGTCGACCCGAATGTCAAAATGCCTGTCTGATAATCAAAGAACCAACTACATCCGTCAGAGGGCGGAATTTGTACGTTAGACGTGTCATAGAGCTCGATTTCATAAGTAGCACCGTACTTGTCTGAAATCCAATCTTTGAGACGTGCGTTCTCATCAGTCTGAGCGGGCACAGTGCTCGAGTTAGTGGTGGCGAACCACGTTTGTTGGTTCGGGACGCTTGTGTCTTCAACCAATGTCAACGTGTTGTAGACCTGGACGATATCACTCGTTACACCAGGCGCGGTCGCTGGAATGGCGTCAGTCCAAACCTCAAGCTGATGGAGGTTAAGGGTGTAATCACCCTTCTCATTGAAATAAAACTTACCGTCCGAGTCGGTGACTCGTTTGTTGATAAGCGTCTTGAATGAGCGGTCAGTCTTGTTCCAGGGCATAGTACTAACTGCTCACGATTCTGTCAATGGTGTATGTAGAGTTGCGAAAAACCACGACAAGCCTAAACTTTCCGTCGTTGCCTGACCCTGAAGGCCCTGTGGTATAGAGACCAATTGACCAGTTCAAAGTGCCTCCAGAGCTTCCGGTATTCTTTGCGCCAATGGCCAACGAACGGCTGCTGCCGTTCCTGGTACCCGGGGATGTGCCCACGTCGACTCCCAAATCGAACCATTTGGCGCTGCTTTCCAGGTAAATCAACATATTAAGAGACCCCGAACCATAAGCCGCGATATTGGCCACGTCAAAGCCAGTAAAAGTCAACGTTCCTGTCGAAGCACTAGTCTTATAAAAATACCTTTCGTACTCACGGTCTCCAGTAAAGGTTGGTGTGTAGTTGTAAGGCGAGGGGTTGTTCTGGTAGTCCGCCACCACTGGGTAGCTTAAACGACCATTGCGCACCTGTGCGTAGTTTCCTACCGTGTCAAACGCTCCTGAAGAGGAGTAACTACCGAACAACGTGGTCGAGGGGTGTGCTCGCAAACGATATCCTTCGTCAAAAAAGTACTCGGTTGTTGTGGTACTGTAGTTCGACGGATAAGTATTCACAGGCCTCGCTAATGTGACTGAACTGGTAGCAGTGTTGCCCGTGGGTTTATACAGGGTGACCGTGAGACTGCGTGTCGTGATGGGGGGCGGCGTGGCTTGGTTCGCAACGCTCAAAGTAATAGACACCGGACTTGAAGAACGGTCGTAAGTGGCGTTATACGCAGGCGTTGCCCCAGGCAACAAGTCTAAAGTGGTCATGCCCGTACACGCGACAGTGGCGACATGAGTCGGGTGGTAACACCGGTTGAAAATGCCTGATGCCGCCACAAAGGTGGCCTCTAAAGTAGAGTTCACATCGTAGTAAATAATGCCAGACACCCACTTGTCCACAGGCGTCACTTCAGACACGGCAGCTGCAGAAGAGAACGAGGGATTAGGGTTCAGAGCACTATAAGTGTCTCGCCAATACTCACGTTTGTTCGATTCACCGCCAACGGTATGGTTCAGACTATGACCCAGGTAACCGTCAGCAGAGTGCGTGTACGTGATTGTGCCGGCAGCGATTCGCCAAATCGTGTTGTAAGTAGACACGACGACTCCAAGGCTGCCTGAACTACCACTAGAGTTTGTCGTCAAGTCATAGGAAGCATTGTTCGTAAAAGTGCCTGCGGCATACAGCTTGTGGTACAGCGTGCCAAACGCTGAGGGTTTGCCTTTCCAGCCCAATTGGAACGTATTCGACACATTGGGCGAATCAAGCACGAACGAGCTGCCCACACAATAGGTTGAAATCGTGTTCCCGGCGACCTTTCCGCCTTGGTACCAGTCATTGGCCACCAACCCCGTGGGCAACACGGCCGAATACATTGTCGGTATTGTTGTCTGAGTCAGAGCAGCACCAGACAAATCATTACCGCGGGCCGGAGCGATATCGTAAAGCAGTTCGTTCACATCATCGAAAGCATTGCTGATGGTAGTGGTGCTGTCCACCCAATCTGCGAAGAACCCGTCTGTGTACACGCCATCTGTAGGGGCACCGATATAAAGACTGCCACCCGTTGAAGGTGTGGCCCAAACCGGCAAGCCACCCGAGACAGTAAGGACTTGGCCACTCGAGCCAATGCCATAGCGCTCCCAGGTGCTTCCGTTGCGACGAATGATGTCACCGCTCGATTGCCCGATTCCGCTCAGACCTGCTATCAAGAACGTTTGACCCGAGGCGAACGTGATGGCATTGTTGAACACATGACTACCAGACCATGTGAAGTTTGCGCCCGTGTTCACCGCCACGGTTCCAGTGGTCACTATAGGGTTGGGCGTCAGCGTGATGCCTGCGCCGGCCGAAATTGAAGTGATACCGCTGCCGACCGATGCCCATGTACCAGGCGACACGTAAAGCTTCAAAGCATTGTCGACCGTATTGAAATACATGTCGCCCAAGTTGCCGCTTACTGGGTTGCTGGCACGGTTGGCGAACCTCAAAATACCAGTGCCCATGTCCAAGTCGCCGGACAACGGGTCGTTAGAGGCGTCCAGCCGCAAGAACATTAGGTTGGCCTGCGACAGGGTCAGCGCACCTATTTGGGCGACAGACTGCCAACCGCTAGAGGTGTAAATGCGCAAGACATTGGAGCCAGTGTCGTAATAAAGCGCGCCTATCGCCGCTTCTGTCGGCTCCACTGTAGTGGATAACAAGCGCAAGCCGTAAGGGCCTGGAGTGTTTGGCAAAAACTCCAAGTTTCCAGTCACAGTGTCCCCACTGCGTTTAACGTAGTAATTTGGCTCAATGGACAACGTCAAAGAGTTGTCCACGGTCTGCATCACCAGTGGGCTATCGACCAGGAACAAAACGTCGCCAGAAAGACTGTTGAAAGAACGAACGTAATTGGGGCCGACGTCCAGTCCCGGCACTTTTCGAGGAGGGACAATGAACATGCCGTCGGACATTAAAACTCCTCCAACATGATGCTCAGTGTCAAACGACCGGGCACTTGGCTTTGTGAGTGAACTTGCACAACAGTGCCAGACGCAAAGACTGCCTCAGTGAATTCAGTCGAACCACCAGGACCGGCGAGCACCGTTAATGGCGCAGGCAACACAGTCCTGTCACCGAACACCAGGTCAAATGACGCCTCTATGCCCGAATCGGCCAATAACAGCCAATCTATCCGCAACAAACGCCAACGAGACGGGCTTGTCGGGCTAAGAGGAGAATAAGGAACCACTGCACCACAATAACTACAATCAGATAGCAAAGCACCCGATACTACTGGCACGACCACCATGCGCTTGTGCGACGACGATGCAACGGCTTGAGTCATACGCTGCACTCCGCGACGCGATGCGTAGTACACTTCGTCTCCATCACTCCACATAGAGCCTATGGTTGGATTGTCCGGAGCGCTTCTGGGCGACAACACCAAAGTGCTTGATGCATCAAGTGTGAGTTCTGCCCCTGAACCGACGCACAATCCACGAAGAAAACTGTGAACCCCCGACCACGTGTGCTCTCCGGCCCGGTCGAAGGAAACGATGCCGTCTTCAACCAAAAGACCGTCCGAGAAACACAAAGATTCGGGCAGCGCAGTCCATTCAGGCATTTCTTGTGGCCCACGCGACACGAGCACCGACCCTTGCGGGCCAGGAGACAAAGCGACCACAGCGTCACGACTACGGCCTAACAAAATCGCACCACGGTCTAAAGAGGTGGACAAGTCGCTGCCCGTGCCACCCACAGACACGTCTGCCAAGGTTGCTTTCAGTGGTTTTTTAGGAGTGCTGGCAACTTGCAACTGCACCCGTTTGTTTTTTGCGTTGACATAGTAAAGCGACTCGCCGTCCGTTTCAAGCTGGACTCGCCGCGAGCCGCCTGCCACTGTGATTTCCGCCGAGTCCACCCACTCGGGTAGACCTTTTTTGCCCAACGACAAAACCCAGCCTGCCCCGGTCGGGGCAGATAACCTGGCCAGTTTTCCATGCTGGTCTGCTATCAACATGTCACCCGGACGGTATTTGCTCAATCCGGTGCCTCCTGCAGTGGTCGGCAAAATGCCTTGAAGCATAGAGACCGGAACGCCTCCGGACACCATTGCCCCAAGGTCGTCAAAGGCAACTTTGCCTAACCGGAACGCGCCTGTGTGCCCGAATACGAACAACGCTGGTCCGACACCGATGCAAGCACCGTCAGGAACGGTGCCTAACACCATGCCACCCTCTATATTCAAGGGGCAGGCCACAAGAACCGCGCTACCGTCGCTTGAAATAGGGCTGTCAATCAAAACCGAAGAGTTGTGTGCAACCGGCACCGCTCCGGAGCGCAATTCGCCATACAAATTGCCTGTGGGCGCCCAAACAGGCAGACCATGTCTGACCGTCAGCACATTGTTCTCCGGACCGATTGGTAATGCCTCCCAGTGGTTTGTGACCGGCGAGAACAACACACTGCCACGAGAGTTGCCATTAAGACCAGTGCCACCGTGCTCGGTCGATAAAACACCGGACACTAGAGTCAAAGGCAAATCGCCCCAGTACACTCTCTGACCGTCGAACAACAAGGTTTTCGACTGCGCAGAAGGCACCGCGCGTTGAAACCGCGACCCGTCGTGCCACAACACGCTGCCTCGACGCGAACCATGGTCGACTAAGTTCTCAACATCGAACTGCTGTGTCGCTGAAAAGACCACAGACTTAGTGAAAACATGCCTGGCAGTCCAGGTCATGTCTGCACTAGTGTCAACCGCCAGCACGCCGGTGTGAGCCAGGCACAATCCCGTGCCGGTCTGCCTTATTTGGAGAAAGTCCGTTGACACACCGGCTTTATACTGAGCTGAAAAAAGTGCCGCAAACTCGAAGGTGCTATTTATCCGTTGCTGTAATTAAGACGCAGGACGCCTCGACTGCGACCGCCGACAGGAGACATTTCAGAATGCCCACATATCCTTCTAACTACAACGACCCGACATTGACGGTCAACAACTTGACTGACTTGCGCCAGTTGACCAACCCGCTTGCTGCTGGCAACGCTGGCGACCCCGACCTGACCACGCCGACCGCCACCTATGACGACCTTGCGACCGCGCTCAATTTGTTGTTGGTCGAGATTTACCAAATCAAGTCACAGGTCATCGGCACATACGACATTTCCAACCCCGTTGGCAGCGTCACAACCAACTCGAACATCACCTCTGGCGAACAAACGTTCGTCGCGCAGGCGTTCCAACCAAAAGTTCTGTTCTTGACCAAGCGAGCCTTGCAATTGGCGCGCGAAATTCAGAACCTCCAAGCCGACATCAACACCGCAGTTGGCGCGAGCGGTAGCCAGTCTCCGGCGGCCAGCGGCCCGTCCGAGTACAACCACGGCTGGTAACCTATTTGTGGTCGAGGTTTTCCAAGAGACGGACATTATGTCCGTCTCTTGGTGTTTTAGTCTGCGCAGGTGCGCACTAGACCTAAATGTAAAAAGACCACGTGGACATTAAACGGTACACGATGCCCTCAAAAAAGCCGGCTCAAAGAGCTGGCTACGAGCTTTCGCGCACGTGCCCAGGCTGCAACAAGCAGTTCCCACTCTCCGAGGTATCGTGGCTGCGACCTGGACAAACTTGCTTCAAGGAAAGCGACCCGTCCCAATGTGTCCTTGTGCAAACGCAGCGCCAATGGCTGGACAATACCGAACAACCGCTGGAACAACAGCTTCAGATGGCCGAAACCCTTTTCACAGAAAACCGAACGGCGGAAGCGTCGGCCGCCATAGACCGCCTACTCGACGTCATCTTCCGGGTCTGACCTTTCTTTAGGTGGCTGTAATGCCAAAATCCGGTCTAAGTCTGCCAAGCAAGACTGCGGCATCCTTCGCAGACGACATTTGGGGCAGTGCAAAATCACGTGCGCCTGCCAGTCAATGTAAGTCACAGGTGCTTGGAACTGCACAGAAGACGGCTCTGACGAACCCAGGTAAGAAGCTTCGTGTCGATTCAGCTCAAAACCAGTCCCGCATTTATAACAACGTGAACGAACCGTCATTTTTCACCATCTAAACTACATACATACGCCAAAATCTCCCGCTCATTCATAAACCACTTTGGGCCATGCTGGTCAACCAAGAAGTGCAACAAGGTGCCGTCAAGCCCGCCTGGCACGTTCAAATATCCAACAATGCGGACGCCACAAGTCCCGATGGCAGCTTGGGCGGTCTTTACTAACTCCCAGCACTTGCCTGCGCCGTTGTCCACCAACCACACATCGCAAGCGGCTGACGGAGGTGACGCAGACACCCAGACCTTTAACCCGTCGACCCCAGGCACCTGCTTGACAACGCGCTGGAACAGCGGGCCGTCGCCGTCGACAATCACAATTCCCCTCGAGCTGTCCAATATTGCAACGTGGTCTCGGTGACCAGATGATTCAACAAGTCACGACCAACAACAAGTGGGAGTGCGCAACTTTCGCGCAAAGCCTCTAGCTGAGACATCATTGAGTCAGCACGCGCCAAACCGTCTGCCAATGGCACAGTGCCCTCTTTTATGCCTAGGATTTCAGCCCGGTTTTCTACATCACGGACAAGAAACTCGCCGGTCTCAAGCAGGCGCAACGTCAAATAACTGACACGGACTGCATGAGCGATTTGTTTTTGTGCCCTAGGCATAGCGTCTGCCTCATCCTGCCCGCGGCGAACCATTCCCTTGATAAACCCCAGGGACTTGTCCACTAACGCCAAGGTCAAAAAACTCCTCTTATGGTCGAGAAAGGCACGAAAACTTGGATGGTTGACAGACACAGCGTCTGGCGGCGCGAAAAGTGGCTCGACCCAAAAGTGCGAACCATTTTCAAGGTGGCGCACAAACTCATCTAACCGCTTGAGCACCAAGTCGTCGCCATAACGCACGCCGGCGTATTCCGACAATCCCAAGGTGTCTTCGGGCGAATCCACGTAGGTGCCCAAAAAGTCCTCGTCGCTCTGAGGAGTGTCAAGGCCGTACATGAAAGAGCCTGACCGCACTGCGTACACGGTGCGGTCTAAAGCTTTCTCATAGGCTTCCTTAGAGTTATTGGAAGAAGACACTCACACATTGTACCGCGGACGGGCTACTTGCCCCAGGTAATGTGTATGATATTGAACTGAATCAAGCTCTCCATAATGGCGACAAAACCCAACAAGGCGCAAAACCAAAGCCGCCATTTTTTCCAAAAATCAGCGGCTAAGCGCTGTTGCAAGTACACTTGACGCACAATCTTCAACGTAGAATCAGCCGCGGACGCCACGTCCGATTGAAGCTGTGTCAGCAGTTCCTTGACTTCATGGTCATGGCTCAAAGAATGTTGCTGCACTTGCTCCAAGACGACACTGACCGTGCTCAAATGTTGGAGCAAGGCAGCTTGGTCTTGGCGGACCAAATCTTCAAAATGCTTCAGTGCAGAACCCAGGACGGTGACATGGGTCAAAATGTCTTGAAACCGCTCTTGCACGTCACGGTCGGAATTGTCCACGGCCGCGCTCACGTGACGGAGCGAGTCCATAATGCGGGCCAAAGCAAGCGAGTACTTCTCGTACACTTCAGCCATGACTTCATAAGCCTTGGACTGGAGCTTGACTTGTTCAGAAAGACGAGCCAGTTGTTCTTCTTGGCTCAGGTTGGACGACGTTTCGTCCACTTTTAATGTTCCCCTTGGAGCATCGCGTCTAACACTTGGTTCGCAGCGCGCATTCTATCAAGGGGAGAGCAAATATTGTGCAACTCGAACAAAATAAAGTCGGTCTTGTGGTTCAGCCGCTTGCCAATAGTGCGATAGGTTTCTTCATTGCACATGGCGATTTGCCCGTCCTCCCAATGTTGTGCCTGTACATCCAGCCCCTTAGACCGCAGTGATTTAGCGGACTCGTTCGACACTATAAAGCCCTGCGACGGACTAATGATAAAAGCTGGATGTTGAATCGCATCCACCAAGCCGTGCACCAATGCACGTACCTGACCGATGCTCTTCAAAACAGGTGTTGGCATGTGTCGAGTCTCCTAGTGAAGTGTTCTCGACTTTACTGTTGGCTCCCTGCCACTAAGGGTTAATCGGCGAAAATTCTTTCGTAATACTCGTCGAAAATCTCGACTGTAACATCGTCTGGTATTAAAACCACAATATGCCTCAAACTTGTGGTAGGCGTAGACACCAAAAACTCGTGCACAGTGGAAATTTGTGCCTGAGCTGTGAGTTCAACATCAAAACCAGCGTAATCCATGGGCACCATGGCCAAAACCTCTACACCCGAAGCGTCAGCCAAGTGCAAACTGCGCCTCACAGCCTCTTCAATGTCGACTGCGTTGACAGTCTGTACTCCCGCGACAACGCCGCGGTACACCCATTTTTTTGCTGCGATTGCTGGATGTGGAGACTTCACAGGATATACGTGACCCATAGACACACTGCCTTTGTGTTTTTGGCGCGCCGAATCCATATAGGCGCCACAATGACGGGTCAACATCAAATCGACTGGTTCCAGCAAGTTATTGACAGGCAAAAGTATCGCGTCACACTTCACCCTATAAGGGTCAGGCACTTGATGGATGGAAAACTCTGCCGCTGACGCATAGGCGAGAGGGTCGGCAGAATACTCTTCTTGCTCAACAGCAGCGCGTTCAGCAGCAGCGCGTGCCGCGACCTCTGGTGGCGTAAAACTGTCCAACGTACGAGGCGCAGACTCGTCTTCCTCTTCACTGTCTTCCTCTTCATCAAATGGCGCATAATCGTCGGCCTCATCGTATGCGTTCGGGTCGATGTCTGCCTCAGAGTATTCGTACAACAATGGCAACACCGTGCAATTGTCCCACAAGCCGCTGCAGTCCGAAGCCCAATCCGACTCTTCTAACTCACTCGGGTTGTCCACAAGTCCTTGAGCGGCGTCCAACGATAATGCGTTTTTGATAAAACAAAAACCGTGCCCTTTCGCATTTTGAGCGTAAAAAGGACATTGACAGGCTTCTGAAATCGGTCGAACAACCGCAATTTGCGGCTTGACGGTTTGCTTGTTCACACGCACTGTATTGTATTATGCCGATTGACCAGGTCTTTGCTGTGCCCTGGCTCTGACTTTTGCGTCAGCGTTAGACATGGCGGTCTCAAACTTTTGGTACAGTTCGCGATTCATGCGCTCAAGTTCTGCCTGATTGGCCGGCTGTTTAAGCATGTTAAAGTATGCCTGCATGGCTCCAACGGTGCTTTGCCCAAGCATGTTGCTGTACTGCGTCAGCCATTCCTGGCTTCGCTTGATATAACTCGGAAAAGACTCGCCCGGCATCATTTGAGGCACAGGCACCCCTCGAGCTGGCCCAGACGTCGGTCGAAACCAACCCAACACAGGGCCGAAATATTCCCAAAACTTGGTTTGCTGACCTCCGTGCAGCCCCAATTCGGCACGACCAGTTTGGCTAATGTGCCGAGCGTTCAACAGCTCAGGACCGGCTTGCGCAAGACGAACCATAGCGGACGCCAAAAGAGCAGCCCGCTGCGTGTCACCCTGCGCGACTAAATCGCGCAATGCGCAAGCAGCTACGTGAGACAGGTCATTCTGCGGCATTGTCCACCTCGTCTGCCGAAGCGCCTACGCGGCGCTTTAACAACTCGCGATAGGTCAGTTCCACATCATTAGACATCCGCCGCAACATGTCTGCGTTCTTCTCAAGTCCTTCTTTGAACGTTATCATGCGGGCACGGACTTCTGCTGGACTGTGAGTCGAAGCGTATTGTTCGTACGACTGCCCCCCAAAGCTGCCTGCCAAAATAGCCAGCACAAAGTTTTCAGGCTGAAAATGCCCGTCTTGCATGCCGTATTGACCAAGAACAGCTGTGGCTTGATAAAGTTGCTCACTCAAATGCTTGGCCAAATCTGCGTCAGACGATTGCGCCGCAGCTGCCTCGGCGCTTTCAGCAGTGCGAACATTGTCGTCCAGGCAGTCACTGCCTCGAAAATAGCCCATCTCGTCTGTCTGCATACTGCCAGGAGTATAAGACGGGTCCCAAAAGTCATTGGACGAACTCGGTTTTGTCTCGATGCCCTTGTATTCATAAGGCTTGAACAATGAAGGGGCTGCGGCTCCGCCAGAGCTGTTCGGTGTCTCTTGGCCGCCAGGCTCGGTCGTGGGGGACTCGTCATATTGCGATTCTGGCGTCGCGGCCTGTCCTATGGAGGACGAGTCTAGACCTGCGGACAAAGGATTGGTCGTTGAAAAGGTTTTGTTGTCAGAAGGCTGCTTGCCCATCAACGCAGGCCCCATTACTGTGCCGGCGCCCACAACAGCACCGCCCAGCAGGATTGTTTTTAACAGCTTGCTTTTGTCGCTCACAGAGGCCTTGGGATTGGCCATGACAGGCAGAGATTGTTTTAAGCGAGCAGCCATGTCGAACTTCGACTGCGCGAGAGCCGTATCGGGAGTCTGATGTTGGATGATTTTGTGCTGAATGAAGTCGCTCGCAGAAGTGTGGCCTTCCAAAGGTGTGGCAAGGGGCGCGTCTAAGTCGACCAGTAGATTCATTTTGCCCAGCTTTCTTGGCATATCGACTTCAACATAAAGCTTGCGTTGAGCAGGATTGAAGGAATGGTTGGCCAAAGCGTCATGGACTTGGCGGAGAACAGTCTGCAAGTCGTTGTGCGTGGCCCATCGTTGCCAGTCTGGGTGTTGGGCTAAAATTTGCCGCTCCATCGAGTCCCAAAGCCCGCTTTCGACCGAGCCTGCAGGAAGAAGCGCCTCGCGTGCAAAACGGTTGATGTCAGACTGATTGACTATCTTGGCCTTCATGGCGTCCATGCCTTCGCGCACAAGTTGGCGTTCTGCTTTCATGACTTCTTTCGCCAACAGCTTTGCCTCTCCCCCGCGCAAGGCAGTGAACAACCAGTGACCGACATCCCCTAAGATGCCAGCAGTCACTTCGCGAGTGCCCAAGTGGTCGGCGAACAGAGTTGTGCCACCTTCATCGTCGACACACGACGCCAGGCCGCCGAATGCCTCAAGGTAGGCATCGGGCGCATATTCTGGGACTTCGCCTTTCTTCATCTCTGGATATTTTCGAGCCGCGCAGGCCAGTAACCTACCAGGAACCTGCGCAGGTTACGCCGTACAAACCAAAAGAGAGACATGAAAACGCACGTGGCATTTCGAGACGGCGTCGCTGAATGGCTCGTGCTCAAAGACCCTTTGTACATGGCACGAGTCGTGCGGGACGTAAGGCGAAACGGCACTGCGTATATGGTCGAAGAGACCAATGGTGACCAAAGTCGGTCTTGGCTGGCGGCCAACACAATGGACGATGCCGCAGAAGGCTTCGATGAACTCATGCAGGAAGTGCTACAAGGCCGGCACAAGCTACTTTCTCTCATAGACCAAAAAAAGCAAAGCGAGAACTTTTATGCCGAGCTGAGCGCGACCAAGGTCAAAGAGTTGCTGGGGGAAGGTTATTCTCCATTGGGTGAGCAATGGCTGCAAATTTCAGGGAACGACCGGCCAGGAGCCGTCTACGCCTGGCTGGTTTGGTCACCCTGGGGCAAAGTGTGGCTGTCGCGCATGGCCCTTCTTTGCATCAAGCAATATAGGACAAAAGACTTTTCGCCTTCGGACATTTTAGACCACGCAGCTATCTCCTCAAGAGACCTGTCACAGCCTGAACAAAATCCCGACACCAACCGACACTTTTGGGCGCAAGGCGACTCGACCATGAAAAGAGAATCTTCCATTATGGACAGCGGCACACCTCGTAAAAAATTCCAGGACAGTGCGACAAGCATGGAGGCTTACAGTCGCTTTAGCAACCTTAGCGGTCTAGAAAGGTATGCCGTGCGCGGCGACGGATTGTTCGATGGTGACAACGTGGCCAAAACACTTGGACGAGCATTTTTCACCGGTGCGCTCACGGCACCGTTTGGTGGAGTCGGTGGGTTTTTGTCCGGTGCCGGAGCCTCATTGGGCAGTCAGTACTTAGACTACATGCAGTACCACAAGCTTGCGACGGCAGACAAGGCAACGCGACAGTGCGAGGACTTATATGAGGTTGCCAAGCACATTGCTGCTATTGCTAAAAGTTCCAAGGCCACTGGCGCAGCCGAGGCGGCGAGCGACCTCGTCGACGCGGCAATGAATTTCAAGCAAGCTGTCGCAGCAAAGTTCCGGAATCAAGAAGTCCAAGCACAAAACCTCTTTTCTGGCAATGCGACAGAAATGCGCAGCCGCTTCAAGCAGCCTGGAGTCGGTTTCCGCCCCCGTTCAACTCGAGCAGCTCAAACCCAACCTCACCTCGGCACGGCCACCGAGCCTGAAGAAAAACCCTTAATTGACCCTTCGAGAGTGCCAGAAAACCTTGCGCTTTTGGGCAAAAACCTTTTGACCTCACCAGGCAACGTGGCTGGCTACGCCGGCGCCGTGGTCGGGCCACAATTGGAAAGCAAGGCTGAAGACCTGTACAACCAATGGAATCCCAATCCTGGTCGTGTCGAAGACATGATGAACGAAGCTAAAAACATCATGGCTGAAATTCGCGTTCTTGCTAACGAAAGCGAACACGAGACCGGCACCACAGGGCTTCTTGAATATGTGCGCAGTGCCACAAACACGATGTACAGCTATATGACTCGATGCCTGCGCGCAATGCAATCTCAGTCCAAGCCTGCTTCATTGAACACTGATGTTGTGCCCAACCATATGTTCTTGCCTGGACAAAACAGCGTGTACCCAATCACTGGCTAGAAGCACGCTTGAGTCGACTAGACAGATTGGTGTTCCGTTTGATTTCTTTGTTGTTCGCCACGGCGCGCGCCAACGCTTCGGCCGCGCCAATAACCACGCACACGCGCTTCGCGCGCGTCAAACCAGTGTAGAGCAAGTTGCGCTGCAGCATGATGCTGTGGCACTTTTGCAAGACCAATAATACGACAGGTATCTCCGAGCCCTGCGATTTGTGCACGGTGGTCGCCCATGCGTGCTGAATCTGGCCCAAGCTCTCATCGCTGTAAGTGACAACATTGGCAATGTCAGCAAACTTCACACCCACATTGGGACCGTCGGCTGTCATTTGCACTGACACGATATAGCCAATATCGCCATTGAACACGCCATTATCGCCAATTGTGTAATTGTTTTGCACTTGCATGACGCGGTCGCCAACGCGCAGTGTGCGCCCAGAGTCTTTGATTTGTTCCACGCCAGGACCCCCAGGGTTCAGTGCCTCCTGCAACCATGGATTCATTTCATCGACCGAATACGCCCCAGTCCTTCGAGGTGTTAGAATTTGGATGTCTCGCTCACTATAAGGGCGGCCTTTGGAATCCTTGAGTTTGGGAACTTCCTGGGTCACCAAATGAACGATGAAGCTCTGCAGCACTTCTTGGTCGTCACCGACATCGACCATCATGCAGTTCCTCCCCCGGGCAGCCTTAGGAGTAGGCAATTCAGGCACTTCGCCTTTGAGTATTTGGTGTGCGACATTGACGATTGTGTTGCCACTTTCTTGACGGAACACGTGCATCAGTCTCACGACTGGCACGGCCTCTGACGAAATGACGTCGCGCAACACATTCCCTGGACCGACAGACGGCAATTGGTCGGCGTCTCCGACCAAGACCAACCGGTCGTCGGGTTCCAATGCCCGCAACAAATCACGGAACAACCGGATGTCCACCATGGAAAATTCATCGACGATAAAGACGTCTCCCACTAACGGGTTGGCAGTGTTATGAAAAAAGCCACCATCGCGAACGCCCAACAATCGGTGTATCGTAACCGCTGGCCGACCTGACGATTCGCTTAGCCGTTTGGCGGCGCGACCGGTCGGAGAGCATAAAGACACTTGATACCCATGGTGCGAAAGTAGCTCCACAACCGCCTTTGTAATCGTCGTCTTGCCAGTTCCAGGACCGCCCGTGATTACACAGACGCGCTGATTGAGCGCTGTCATAATAGCCTGCAATTGCAAAGCATCGAACTCGAACTCGGTGCCAAGACCCAAAGTTTGCAGCTCGCTCTTGAGCCCACTAGCGTCCTGGTAGTGCTGCTTGCCTTGGGCATAGGACAACAACTGTGACAACTCGTTACAAACCTCTTCCTCGGCATTGTGCATCTCGGCCGAGTACACAGAAGTTCCCTCGACCACTACTCTGCCCATCGCTGCCAAACTTTTAATGGCTGCGACAACGCGGTCTGACGAGGCCCCAATCAAATCGTCCACCATGTTGACAATCCGCGGGGTGTCCATGTAGCAATGTCCCTGGTGTGTGCTTTCGTCCAAAACAAAGGACACTGCGGCCTCTGCGCGACGAGGAGAATCCGGAAGAATCCTACCATAGCGCATAGCGATTTCATCCGCCTTCTGAAAACCGATGCCCCGTACTTCGGTCAGGCAATAAGGGTCTTCGGCCAAAATTTTCAGGATGTCCTTGTCTCGAAAATGCTTGAGAATGCGATGACCGATGACAGGACTCACGCCAAGCTTAATGAGCTCTAACAACTCCCGGTGTTCTCGGCGCGCCTTCAACCACCCTTCGGCCACACGCCGCAGTCTCGCCGGCGACGCCCCTGGCACCTCCATAACACGGCCGGGGTCTATGTCCAAGATTTCAATGGTTTTGTCTCCAAAGTGAGCAACGATTGCAGTAGCTGTCACCTCGCCAACGTCTTCAAAGTCAGGGCCTGCGAGGTACTTTTGAATACCTTCCAGCGTAGAGTAACCAGACGACACCAGCTCAACAACCTTGTATTGAACTCCATATTTCTCATGAACGGTGCGTTTGGCGCGCACCCGCACTTGCATTCCTTCTGTCACTGCCGGCAACGTGCCCACGAGCACCAGGTCTGAGTCAGCGAAAGACGAACGGTCTCGAGACTCTTCTTCGGGAGTCACATTGGCGATACACCAGCCGCTGTCAAAACGCCTCAAGCTGGCAACTTCACCGTGTATGGTGACAATAGAATCTGCGGTCACAAGCCAGTTATCGCACCACGAAGGGGGAATGAGCCGGTCTGGGTCTTTTTCACACCACGAGAGCAAATGGTTTTGTTTACACGCCATATCCTTTCGCGTGTTTGACACCCTAATAAAGCATGTACAGTCATAACGATAATTGGAAGCATTTCATGCTTTACGTCTGTTCGAGCACCACAGTCCACGGTGCCACACTCCCCTTCTGTAGTCTCTGACAAGGTTGGTCGACGTACATTTCGTAATGCGGACAACAGACACACAACAGTGTCTGAAGTCATAAAAAAGAGAAGACAAAAATGGACAATCAGGCAAGAGACGAAGGACAAGGACTATGGACGTTCCGAGTGTACAAACCCAAGGGGCTAGAACCATTGGGTCCATTTGAGGGGCATCTCATTGTGGACAATCGAATGTACACAGTCCGCACAGGTTACGCTCCTCAAAATGGACGCACAGGCACAACCGTAGTGGCGGTACCGTCACAGAACGTGGCATATGTGCAGAACACGGCCGAGAACTCTGAAGAGAACGAGTGACTTATGTGGTACCGTGCCCAAGGAGCGTCTATGGACGAAGCCACCCGCCGAGCTCTTGAGTCTTTGGCAGTGGTCGCTGTTCGGAAACGTTTGTTGGTGTCACGAATGGCACTTCCTTCAGACGCCGAAGTCTTACGTGGTGCGATGAAAGTGATTGACCGCATTGAGCGAGACCATGGCTCTCTGACCAAGGCTGCGTTACAATCTTCAGAAGTGGCCCTCCGGCCACTTGTAGACTCAGCGGTCGCAAAAATAAAATGGGCTTGAAGGCATATGCTCCGTCTGCTGAATTTATTGGACGAAGCACCACAGCGGCCCAATCGGCTTGATTTACTATTGGGGGCACACGCTTGCGTCAAAGGCGCAATACATGTGCCCCGAGCATTTTTACCAGAAACGGTCAGTGCGCTCGAATCAGCCCTTTTCTTAGAAACGTTGTTGTTGAGCCATCCATTGAGCGTTCGACAAAAGACGCTGAGCACCATGCGGCCGTATTGGGAACCATACTGTTTGGACGCTCATGCCAGGCAATCCCTGCTTTGCGACATAGAAGACACGGTGTGCGCCGTGGTCGGTCCAGGAAAGATTGTTTACGAAGAAAGTCGGTTTACACCGTACGGCTCCTCGTTGTTCGGCGAAGCCCAACATGCTGTGGAAAACCACGGACTAAGCCGAATTTCCTTAAGTCAACTATACGACCGAGAGTTTGAAAAGCACCGTGCGCCGCAATTTACGACTGCCGGCAAACCCGTGACTCCCGTAAATTTTGCCCAGCGCGTGGCGTTCGAGCGGAAATGGGCATCTCGCTGGCTTGATTCCAGTGCGTACACAAGACCAGGCAGTCCAGAGCGCACTCTGCGAGCCCTTGTGGCTCCATCGTTTGAGGGAGCGTAAATGAGCACAAGGACGACTTGTGGAGCCTTGCTCGGCAAACCAGCGTCAATAGAGCCTCTTGTCTCAACTGAGCTAGACATCCATGGTCTAGGCTCGATTGAGTTTGCACCCATGTCTGCGTTGCGCCTATGGGCTGGTGCCATATTGCTCGTTTCATGGCCGTTCGGACTAGTCGACAAACACCCTGACGCTGTCTACTTAATGGATGCCGCAGGAGGAATACACCAATTGTCGGGCAGCACAGACGTATTGCTCGAAGAAGGCGTCCTTTATGATTTAACGCTGCCTCACTCAGCAACATTGGCCGCAGCAGAAGCCTTCTTGGCAGTTTGTTCGGACATGCCAGAAGCGGAACAGTGGTGGGACGTTTTTATGTGCGAGGCTTTGGAATCTCCTGTACGATGGAAGAGACTTCTTGATTTTGCACTGGAGGCAGCCAGTGCTTTTGACTGGCCTGCAGAGACCTTGCGCGGCCTAAGCGAGGTAAAGCCGGTGCGAAATGCTCCGTCTCCCCTCATGCGACTTGAGCGAACGCACCTTCGGGCGCCTCAACTCTTATCCCACTCGACTCTACAAAATGGTTAAAGGCTTGCTGGGCTGTCAGACAGGCTGGGCAGGCACTCGAAGAGACTTCCCATACCGGGATGAAAAGTCCTTGGTCGTCATGGTCTGGCCTGAACTGTACTCGACAACGACAGTTGTCGTGCACCGGCCAGACGACTCCTGCGCCGGCCATTACCCCTGACAGGTCGCGTGCTCGTGACGCGTCTTGCACATCATGGACTTCTTGTTCGTCAGCGGAGCTTTCTGGCGTATAGTCGGTAAACGTGTCAGTAGTCTCTGTCGCAGGCTCCTCAACAGGTTCTTGAGGCTCTGAAGCTGGCGTTTCGGCCAAATCCGCGGCGACAGGAGGCTGACTTGTCATGGGTTCGACAGGATTGACCTCCTTGTCTTGACGAGCAGTCACGCCGCCAGTCTGGTCTAGAGTCTCGCGGTCAAGTTCGGCCGCATCGGCCTGAGCCAACACCTCTTTAAGCCTTCTATACCACATGACCAGTTCAAATTTCGCCAGTTGAAGCCGGCTGACCTTGCTTTGTCCATGTACAAGGAATTCCGATATGGCGTCAACAACCAAAAGAATGGACGCGAAAAAGCTAGTCGACTTTGAAATCGACTATTATGGGGTTTTGGGCTTGACGCGAGAAGGAGTCCCTGCAGACTCGAACCCTAAAGACCGACGCATCGCGGCAGAAATACTTGACAGTGCGTTTAACGCTTCCGCACGTCGATGTCACCCTGACTTGCATCGAGACGTTCCCGGCGCAGAAGACATGTTCAAGCTTGTCGTGCGCGCCCATACCATTTTGTCAGACCCAATTGCCAGGCGCTACTACGACTCGGGTGGCACTGACCAGTCGCGTTCAATTGAAATTGATGGAAAACGGTACGAAATCGACTGGGACGACCTGGGTTTCTACCGACCTGGCACCACGGCCGACACAGTTGGCCATGGATTGTTCTGCAAATTGAATGAACGAAAAAAAGAACTCAATATTGTCCCTGCATTTTTCCCAGAGTTGCCTCAGCACAATTATGAATGGGACTTCATGGTTCCAGACATGGGCGTCAAGCTCTCAGTTTCACTCGTTCCTGACGAAGAAGACGTCCGGCGCTTGACCTCGGGAAGCGATGTCGGTCGTTCTTTGCCGTTCAAAATCTATGTGTGCTTCCCTCGAGCATGTCCGTATTTCTTCAAAGACGACGAAGAGGTGCACCAAGTAGGAGACCGGACCATCGTCCTTCCTGGCAGACTGAAGCGCACCATGTACGTGGATTACGACCTGCTAGAGACTACATTGCTGGACACGGCCCACGAGTTCGTAACTGGAGACGGGGTGGCCAATGCATTGACCAAACTCAGAGATGGGAGTCTGCAGGCTGAGCAACGACAAAAAGACCAACAAGCAGGTGCTCTAAACTGGCTTGACACTCAAGCCTTGAAAGCCGTGGAAACCGAACGGTTGCGCGAAATCATAAGGCGCAAAACTCCAAGGCAAAAATACGACCCGCACGCCGCAGACTTCTTAGGCCGCATCGCTGACACGCAGGTGGCCCGTCAGTCAAAGGACAAAAAATAAAACAGCGCCATCCTGGCGGCCCGTGGAAAGGAGAACCCCTTGGCAAAACACGCGTACGTAATTGACACATGCGTTCTGATACATGACCCTTCCGCACTTTACAAGTTCCAAGACAACGACATGTACCTCCCACTTGCCGTTGTCGACGACTTAGACGAACTAAAACAGAGGAGAGACCCGACTGGCTGGGCCGCTCGAGAAGTGTTCAGGCACCTCGATAAGCTGAACCTTGAAGACCTAGTGTCAAAAGGCGTCGTGATGAACAGCAAAGGAGGAAAGTTGTTCATCTACAATATGGAAGCACCAGCGACCAAGGGCGAGGTGCCTGTCATCACTAGGGTGAACAGCGACAACGCCATTATCCAGACGTGCTTGATACTCAAAGCAAAGTCTCCTCGTAAAAAAGTGGCGATTGTCACCAAAGACACCGGCCTCCGTGTGCGTGCCCAGTCTATGGGCTGCGCTGCTGAGAACTACAGAAGTGACTTGCTCGAAGACGAAGCCTACGAAGGAATTCGCTCGGTCGTCATCGAGTCTGGTGACGACTGGTCAATCCTATATGGCGACCATGACAATATTGACATCACGGAATTGAGTCAAGCAATCCAGACAGAATTGACTGACCTATCCCCGAATGAGTTCGTGGTGTTCCAACACGGTACAGCTTGTTGCCCGTGTTGGTTTAAGAAGGGCAAGTTGCACGTCTTACGGGACAAACACGGGCATAAGCCGGACTACATGGGTGTCAAACCGCATAATTTGGAACAACGGTTCGCAATGATGGCATTGTCTGACGACGATGTGCCTCTGGTCGTCTTGTCAGGTCAGGCCGGTACTGGAAAAACAATTTTGTCGTTGGCAGTAGCATTGCAGAAAGTCCAAGACGGCACATACGACCGAGTGGTGGTCATTAAGCCTAATGTCCCGGTCGGTGGTATTGACATTGGTGCCTTGCCTGGTGACAAGTATGAAAAGTTGTCGGCATGGCTAGGTCCGATTAAGGACAACGTCCAGCAGCTCACTGCAGACCGTCGCAGGGCAAGTCAAAGCTATCAACAAATGTTGGACGACGGGCTTATCGAGGTCGAGGCATTGAGTTACATCCAAGGCCGCTCGATAACCAACAGTGTCATCATTGTCGACGAGCTCCAAAACGTCAGTCCTCGTGTGGCCAGAATGGTAGTAGAACGATGCGGCAGAAATTCCAAAATCGTACTATTGGGTGACCCTAGTCAGGTGGAAAACCCCTTTTTGGACATCAAATCGAACGGCCTGGCTCATGCGACGCTAGGTGCCAAAGATTCGGAACTGGCCGCGGTTGTGCAGTTATCCAAAGTGGAACGCTCACAATTGGCCGCAGCTGCCTCAAAAATCTTTGCCAGACCAGAAGCACGATAGGTCTGGCGTGTATAAGCCCCCTCGAGTCCTAACAGGGGGCTTATAGACTCTATGGCATTCTCCCATCGTTGGCGGAAACACTATACTGGCACTGGTTACACTGTAGTCAACGAAGGACTTTCAGTGCTCGACTTGGGCACTTACAAGGCCAATACTTACGGGAGCGACTCCGCCTCTAAGAAGGCTGTCGTCAGTCTCAGGTTCGCTGGAACCGAGGCCAAATCGGTCAAGGTGTGGTTGGACGCGTCAAGCGTAGACCTGATGGCGCCTGACGGGACGGTCACCCCTAGAGTCGATTTATCAGACCGTGGGTACACTTTCAAGGGAACCATCGTTGACGCATATCGAGTTGCCTATGCACTTGGAACCGAGAACGAAAATGAGTCAAACGTATACTCTGCCGGCGAAGAAAACAATGGAATAGTGCAATTGACGGCTCACTCCTTAGACAGTTATTCGGGGAGCTATAACTACGACGGCACTCAAATCATTTTTGTGAGCGACCGCGGAGGTCGGAAGCAAATTTACCGCGCCAACGCAGACGGCTCTGGAGCCGTGGTGCTGACGCCGCCTGACCAAAACGCCATAGACCCACATTGGTGCAAGGTCACCAACCCGCTGTCAGCGAGCTTCAATAAAATCGTTTATGCATCTGACCTACATGGCGGATGGCAGTTGTATACCATGAACGCCGATGGCACTGGTCGCACTAGATTGACCAACAGGACAACCGGCAGCTACGACGGAGATGATTACTCTCCGGCCTGGTCATACGACGGCACGCGCATCGCATTTGTCAGCACGCGCAACTCTGGTGCGGAGCAAATCTACCGCATCCTTTCTAATGGGACTGGCACAACTGCTGTTTTGGCAGATGGATTCTCTAATATTGACCCGAGTTACTCACCTGTCACTAACACTATCGCCTTTTCGTCCAACAGAACGGGAAGCTATGACATTTACACCGTGCTTGACGATGGTACCAGCTTGGCCCGAGTCACCCAGACTGGGCGCGATGCGACGCAGCCTGCTTGGGTGGACAACGACACGTTGGTCTTTGTGACGCGGTCTAACGCGACCAAAAATCTGTACACCGTGCAGACCAATGGCACAAGCATGTCGCGAGTGACATACTCGGCCGAGAATGACGGGTCTCCAGAAGCGAACCCGGCTGGTTCGTTGTTGATTTATGACACAGTCAGGGATAAATTCCGCTGTGTCGTAAAGTCGTCGTCCACTGGCGTGCCCATCACACGCTTGACACAAAATAGTCCTGAGAGCTTTTGTCCAGCATTTGATAGGACAGGTGAATTTTTTGCCTTTTGTAGCGACCGTGGCACAGGGGCAATCAATCTGTATTACACCGGGTCAGACTTGGACATCAATTCGGCTACTCAAATCACGAATAACACTAGTGTTAGTTGGCAGCCTACTTGGAGCGTCGATGGTAATACTTTGGCGTTTTCTACAAATCGCGACGGAAACTTTCAGATTTACTCCATTGGCAAGAACGGGACTGGACAAACCAGGCTGGTAAACAACGCCTTTGACTGTACGTTCCCCACATGGGTCTACGCTTCGTCTCCGGTCAATGAAAGAATTGCCTACATGAGCAATGCCACAGGGTCTCATCAAGTGTATTTAATGCACACTAATGGCACTAGTCAAACTCAGTTGACCAGCAGTGGCACTAACATTTGGCCATCAGCCTCGCCTGATGGGACTAAAATCGCCTTTGCCTCCAATCGAGGTGGTGGCGAGTTCATGCTGTACGTCATGAACGCTGACGGCACCGGACAGACCGCTTTGGGCTCCCATGTGGTCTCATCACCTGTTACTTGGTCCGGAGACAGTCAACAATTGGCGTTCAACCGTGACAACTTTGAAATTTACACCGTCGATGCCAGTTCTGGTGAGGTCATCGCTCGTGTGACTCACAACAGTATTCAAGAGTTTTATATGGCCTGGGACCCGGACGGCACTGTCATTGTGTTTGATTCGGAAAACTCTTCAGGTCGTCGCAGTTTGAAATACATCGACCCTACTGTGGGCGAAGAGGTGTCAGTCGACAGCACTGATTCTAAGTATGGAGGTTCTTGGTCTCACGACGGCTCGAGTATTGTGTTTAGCCGCATCAATGCTTCCGGCCGCGAACGACTGTACCAATGTGACTTCGATGGCGACGACAAGACTTTGGCAACTATCGAGTCGGTGCTTGACGACCGAATGGCATTGTACGCGCCAAGCGCCAACAGGTTATATTTCGAACGCAAATACCCTGGGCTCAATACTTCCATTTGCTATTTGACTGGCAACACGGTTACAGTACAGTACACTACCCCTTACAGCACAGAAGTGTTGCTGGACGTGTCAAGCGATGGGTCTAGGCAACTTTTGGGATATGGTGGTAAGCTGTTCGAGCTAAATGGCACCACTCTCACGGAACTTTTGACGTCAGACGGCCTCTCTATCGGTCCCACGCACGCTTGTTACAATCCCGACCGCAAACGCATTGGTTTGATAATGCCTGGCGGCATAGGCACTTATCCACTGAAGCCACAGATTTTTCTTTACACGATTTCCACTAAGAGGTTGGTAAAAGTCACCGATACCGACACTGAAAAAAGCTACATTTCGTGGCGTGCCAAGTCTCCGGAACTCATGTACACCGATGAAGTGTCCGCAGGCGTGCATCGACTGCATATACTGAAGCTCAACGGCAGTGGCAAACAACGCTTTATCACCCTCGGCACAGATGACAGTCCTACCACTGCAGAAATCGGGGGACGATGGTGCGCTGACGGTCAAATGGCCACTTATCAGAGGGTTTTTAGCTCTGGTGCCGCAGAGAGTGGCGCGTACTTGACGCAAGGTCCCACTCCTGGCGGAATTTTATCGTCTGGAGCCGTCTTGACTTCTCCGTACTGTTCATATGACCAAACAACCGGCACGGCTTATTTTTCAGCTACAGATTCCATTTACGAAGCCAGTGGAATCTATTCCAAGACCGGCTATACCGGAGCTTTCCGGCACACTAACTTTGGTTACAACGACCGTTTCGGGTGCCTTAACCCGGACAAAGACCGCATAGTCGTTCAGTCGATGTACATGGACACGTCTGGCGCAGTGCAGAGCATATACATAGCTGACTCGGCCACGCCATGGGACCGCGAACTGTTAAAAACAAGCGCAGAGTTTCCAGACTGGGGCAGCAACGACACAATTTTGTACACGTCGCCTCAAGGTCTCCGCACCATCAATCCTAACGGTTCAGGAGACGCCGCAGTGCCAAATACAGTGGGCGCCACACAGGGGCGCTGGTCTGCGGACGCAACAAAAATCACCTTTGTGCTGGATGGCAGTGTGTGGGTCTGTGATTCTGATGGTTCTAACGCGGTAGAAGTCGCCGCGGCGGTGAGTGTTTATGGCAATCGTAGCCCCTCCTTCACACCCGATGGACAAGAAGTGGTGTTCGAGGCTGTGTCTCCGAACGGCAACGGCCAGATTTATCGCGTCGAAGCGGTCGAGGGTGGCGAAGTGTCTGAAGTTTCATTTCCCGGAAAATGGCCTCGTATGGATTACTTGGCCGGTCGCGTGCTTTACAGCAAGGAGCTTGTATCGAGCAATGTTTTGGCGTGGAGGAACATTGACGGCACTGAAGAAACCGAGTTGACTGAGTCTTTTGTGGACGACATTGAACCTCGATACAACCCGGCTACCAACGGTATTGTTTACTCTTCCAATTCACCTGGCACGTTCCAGTTGTATTCCATGACCTCGTCAGGTGGGTCAATCACTAGATTGATGACCAATTCTGCCAATGACCGACAACCTGCGGTCACTAACGCTGGTGATTTTATTGCTTTCGCCAGTGACCGTGGCACCAACTCTAACCAGGACATTTATCGGTATCAAGTCAGTGACCAAAGTGTGGTGCGCCTGACTACAAGCACTGGTGAAGACTATAAACCTTGCTGGAACAACACGGGCAGTAAAATCGTGTTCGTAAGCACGCGCACAGGCGCGTCACAGATATGGGTCATGGACAACGACGGAGCCAACCAGACCCAAATTACAACTCTGGGGCACAACGAATGTCCAGTCGTGTCACCCGATGGCTCAACAGTACTTTTTGTCAGTGACCGCTCAGGGCAATGGAAGCTGTACCAGGTGCCTATCGCTGGCGGGACTGAGACCCTGGTGTACACTGGCGACAAAGAAGTCAGGCAGGTCGCTTGGAGGTCTGACGCTGGTCAGATAGCCTTCGTGGGAGGCACGAACGGTCATTTGCATATTTACACTAGGAACACGCCTTTGGGCTCGTCAATAGAACCCGTTGCGCTTTGGACGAGTGGAGAAAACGCCGATGTGTGGTACGGCGAGTCAGACGCTAAAATTGTCTTTTCCGCGAACATTGACGGGCAAGCTGAAATTTACAAAGTGGCAGTCGCCGGTGCCGGAGAAGTCAGTTTGGCCAGGAGTTCTTACGCAAACGCCTATCAACCAGCGTGGAACCTTGACGGCACGCGTTTAGCATACGTTAGTCAGGGCAATGGCGGGGTGAACATTTTTACACTTGACGCTGAGACTGACGAGCTGGCAGTCCTGACTACTAGTGTCGGCACTTTGGAAATGAACTTGCATCCCAAATGGGAACCCGTAAGTAGCAACCCTCGCATCGCTTACCAGACCAACGTGAGCACGGTACCGTTTACTGTTTATGGGTTTTCAGTGTCAGGATTTGCATTAGGCAACTTTGGAATTGCGGTCATGAACGACGACGGCACACAACAAATGTACTACACAGACCCCAACACATCTGACTCTGTAGAGCCGGCTTGGTCTCCTGACGGTGCGTATATTTACTTCGCCAGAAGGACAAGCGGCAACTATGAATTGTGTCGTGTCACGTCTTCTGGCACAGGACAAGCAGTGTATTTTGCCCCTGACGGCAATTCTCATTCGCCTTGCGTGCACCCGACAGACGGTTCCTTGGCTTACTCCAACGACCGCACGGGTGAGTCTCAAATTTATGTGTACGACGCCGAAAACGGCACGGACACAAGGTTGACGCACAACACATCCGAGTGCACAGCCCCGCAATGGACGCCAGACGGAGAGTTTGTGATATACACGAAAGAATCTCCCGAAGGCGAAAAAAGCCTCTGGCGCATAAAGGCGGACGGCACAGGAGACGAAGAATGGTACGACCCTGATGGCGTCGAGGCCTATGACGCCGCCAGTACGCTCGCCGATGCATTTGGCAGTGTTGTGCTTCAAGACCCTTCTGCGTGGCCAGACTTGCCGCTCGACAAGGACAGTGCTTGGGATTTTGGGTTGGGCAACATGAATCGCCGCATGATAGGACAGTCTAAGAAGTTGGCCGTGGTCATAAAACCGCCTTCTTCTGAAGGCCCTCTCGAGCTAGTGAATCTACGACTAAGGGCAAGCTTTCAGGTATAGAGAAGGTGACTGTGCAAGGCCTGCGTAAAGGGATAGCAGTGTAAGCTGTCGAAAGATGTGTTCGACGCACACTGCATTGGCGGGTCATACAAATGCGAGACGTAGAAGCAAAGCTGCACGAAATGTTGCTCGAGGTCGCACCGTGCTGCTACGACGAAGAAGAGCAGGCAAAGATTGTTGCTTTCGCTTCGTCGTTACTGGACGATTCTACTCGTCTGGCCTCTTTACACGAAGCGGCGTTTGAAAGCCACATGATGGACGCCATGCTGCAGGCGATTGGGCAATTGCGCGAATGGGCTGACCCAGTTGAAATAAATGGCATTGATGGCCGCGGTCTTACCGCTGAGCAAATCGTCCGTTCTGCAGGCCGTTCTATTGCCGACACAGGCATGCACATCATTAACGAAGAAGACCTCGACGTATTCTTCAACCAGCCGGACTACCAAGACCCCAACGGCTATACAATGGACGATGCAGCGGTGTTTTTAGACGGCGAAGAAGCACACCCTGACCGATATTTTTTCAAACCAGGCCGCGGTCGCCATCGAAGCGATTCGCAATCGAGGTGACAATGTGAAGCGCCACGCCCAAGCCCTACCTGGCGCGCCGCCCCCCGGGCCGCCGGCCGCTGCACCACCTCCTCTTCCACCACCGCCCGGAGGCGCATTGATGCCGCCTGGTGCTCCGCCCGCTCCTACCGACCAAGGCCCGCGTCAAGAACTATCAGGACCGCTGGATTCATTGGCCAAAATCCTATACGATTACGATATTGGCTCCAAACTTGACGGTAACGCCGCGGAAGAACCTGAAGACATCGCGATGGACATTTGGATGGCCTATGGCGGTACAGAACTTGGTGATGACACTGTCTCAAAACAAGGCAAGCGGACCAAAAAAGCTCTTAAGTCTTCGCCTCAAGAACAGGACAAAGAACGCTTGTCGACAGAAAACAGTCGATGGGAGCGTCTTCCTTTAGGTCAAACCATTGAAGACATTGCCTCACTCGAGGAACTTGCGACCATGCTTAACGGCGTGTCGTATGGGTCAGTCAAGGCCAAAGCCGCCCCGCCTGCCCCGCCTGGTGGCGGCATGCCACCACCCATGGCCGAAGCATCTTCATTATTGACGCGTTATGCGGCACTTTTAGATATGCGTGGAGACTTTGAAATAGCTGACGCAGTCGATGCATTGGCATTGTTATTGGTGTCAAAATGAATGTAGACGCCAAGGTGATATTCTCCCTGTGCGCGGTCATCGTGTTGGCATGGGTGATTTACTGCCTATGGTGTGAACACAAACACGACGCCAAACATCGCCAACTTGACAGTGAAATAATCGAGTTGGTGTCCGAGGTTCCTGAAGAAACTGACGAAGACTAGGCCGCGCCACAGTTGTGTGCCATAATAGTGTCAACTCATGGCGCGCAAGCAGACCTATGACACTCAATCCATCGTTGTGATGGAACCCATGGAAGCAGTACGCCTGCGACCAGGCATGTACGTCGGCGACGACGGCGAACGTGGGATGAACCACCTGATTTGGGAGGTCGTCGACAACGCAGTAGACGAGGCGATGCAAGGGCATTGCACTGTCATCGCCCTTGAACTGGCGAACGACGGCCTTACTGTCACGGTGGAAGACAATGGCCGCGGCATTCCTGTCGACCCGCACCCCTCAGATGGTCGCTCTACCCTTGAAGTCGTAATGACGGTTTTGCACGCGGGCGGCAAATTTGGCCGCGACGAGGCATACACTGAGACTGGCGGGCTGCACGGCGTAGGTGTATCTTGTGTCAATGCTTTGTCAGAACATTTCCAAGTCAATGTATGGCGGATGGACAAATCAGCCGGAGCGACTGGAGAGTTTTCACAAACATTTGCGGCCGGGAAGCCTCTCGACAAAGTAAAGCGTGTCGGTCAGGCCAATAAAACTGGCACCAAAATTACTTTTCGACCCGACTCGTCGATTTTCAAAACAGTGCGCGCTTACGACCCCGCGACCATTGTGCGTCGATTGCGCGAAGTGGCCCATTTGAACCCTGGTTTGACGGTGATGTTCTATGACGGGGTCAATGACAAAGACTACACCTTCGTGTCGGAAGGGGGCATTGCAGACATGTTGCGCGATTTTGTCGGCACGGCCAGCGATGTGTACCCAGAAACGCCTTTGGTCATAGAGGGCAAGAGCAACGGCGTGACTGTCAAGTTGGGCATGCAATATCGAGAAGTCGACGAAGAGAGTCTGCACTCGTACGCCAACAACATACATACTCCGGACGGGGGCACCCATCTGACAGGGTTCAAGCGCGCCTTGACTGTAGCGGTAAACTCGGCAGCGAAGCAGGCTGGCTTAGTAAAAGACAGCTTGCAGAGCGACGATATTAGGGACGGTCTGGTCACGGTGTTGACAGTCAAGTTGCGCCAGCCTCAATTCGAAGGACAGACTAAAGGCCGCCTGGGCTCACCTGAGGCCGACTCTGGCGTCAGCAGCGTGGTCGCCGAAAAGTTGGGTGAGTATTTTCAGCGTGACCCACAATTCTTGAAACGCATTGTCGACCGCGCTTTATTGGCCCAAAAAGCTCGCGAAGCCGCCAAGCAACAGTCTGAAATCATCAAACGAAAAGGGGCATTTTCCAAGACTACGCGGTTGCCTGGCAAATTGAAGGATTGCAACGTGGACGACCGCAGTGACAGCGAGCTGTTCATTGTAGAAGGCGATTCGGCCGCCGGTTCTGCCATCGACGGTCGAGACCCGCAGACGCAAGCAGTTTTGCCTTTGCGCGGCAAGATTATGAATGCCGAAAAGAATGCGCTTTCAGAAATGTTGAAGAATGAGGAAGTGCGAAGCTTGGTGACGGCGATTGGTTCCGGAGTTGAAATACCGGGAAAAGAAAGCTTTAGGCTGAAAGACAGACGCTATGAACGCATCATTGTGATGACGGACGCCGATGTGGACGGCGGTCACATCGAAACGTTGTTGCTGGCTTTCTTCTATCGGTACATGCGACCGCTTGTGGTCGAGGGCTGCCTATATTTGGCTGTGCCGCCACTATACAAAGTTGAAGACGGCAAAGGCAACAAGCAATATTGTTGGGACGAACAGTCCTTGCGCAAAGCTACCGATAAGTCCAAAAGTGCTCGTGTGACCCGGTTCAAGGGTCTAGGTGAAATGAATCCAGCAGAATTGGCAGAGACAACTATGAACCGTGACACACGCAAGCTGGTCAGAGTCAGCGTGCCCGACATTGACGAGGCCAATGCCATTTTGACGACTTTTATGGGCAAGTCTGTCACCGCAAGGAAAGGTTACTTGCTCGAGCGCAGCCACCAGGAGGTGCTCCTTGGCTAAGAAACCAACCACCAGCCCCAAGGGCGTTGGCGCAGTCGAAGATTGCAGCCTGCCTCGCGTCCTTGACAAGGCTTACGTCAAATACTCGACTCATGCCATCCTGCAGCGCGCGATACCGGATGCCCGCGATGGGCTCAAGCCGGCACAACGGCGCCTGTTGTACGCCATGGACCGTCTCGGACTGTCCGATGGGGACAAATACGTCAAGTGCGCCAAAGTCTGCGGATATACAAGCGGCGACTTCCACCCCCATGGCGAGTCCGTACTGTATCCGACGTTAGTCCGCCTTGTGCAAGACTGGCTGCTCAGATACCCGTTGGTGTCCGGACAAGGCAACTTTGGCACAGTCGACGGATTGGACGCCGCTGCAATGCGGTACACCGAAGCGCGTCTGAGTGTGTACGGTGCTGCGGTCGTCGACGACGTAGATGGCGACGCTGTAAATTTCCAACCCAACTATACTGACTCGGACAAAGAGCCGGTCGTAATGCCAGGGTTGTTCCCCAACTTGCTGTGCAATGGCGGTTCAGGCATCGCAGTCGGAGTCGCGTGCAACTTCGCCCCCCATAACCTAAGGGAAGTCGCTGCGGTCATTCGCGAGTGTGCAGTCAATCCAAACCCCACAGTCGAGCGACTGCTAGAACTTATGCCTGGTCCGGATTTCCCAACTGGCGGGACGTTGCGCGGTCAGTCCGCAGTCAAGCAGTACTATTCGACAGGGAAAGGCACTGTCGTACTAGACGGCAAATGGGAAGTATCAAAAGACGCCAAGGGCGTTCAAAGCATCACTGTCACACAATTGCCATACGGGTCTTCACCAGACCGTTTGGCACAACAAGTCGCGGACTTAGTCCAAAACAAGCGACTAGAGGGAGTGACTGACCTAAAGGAACTTAGTCACCGAGACAAGACCGGTCAGAAACATATTTGTGTAGTGTTCATTTTGGCCAAGGAGGCCGACTCCGACCGCGTGATTAAGGTGTTGCTTCGCCACACGTGTCTAAGAAGCACCTTTTCCGTCAACCACACGGCCATAGTCGACGGTCGAGCAGGCGAGGGTGTCTCCCTGGTTGACTTGGCACGGTCGTACTACGCACACAGGCGCGAGGTGTTGAAGCGTCGCAGCGAACAAGAACTCATCAAGTTAACTCAACGCATACACGTCCTCGAAGGTCTTGTGGGCGTTTGCGGCCGCATTCGCGAAGTTGTCGAGGTGATACTGGCTTGTGACTCACCTGCATCTGCACGAGCCCAGCTTGTGTCAGACGGCTATGTCAAAACGGACGAACAAGCTGCTGCCGTCCTTGAAATCAGCCTTAAGCGACTGACCCGCATGGAAATCGACCAGTTGATGGCGCAAAAGACCGAGGCTGAGAAAAAGGCCAACAAACTGACCAAGCTTTTGGGCAGTGAAAAAGCCATGCGCGAAGCGGTTTTACAACAATTGGACGACTTTGCAGACAAGTACGGAGATGACCGACGAACAGCCCTGGGGCCTGAGCCCGAAGCTGTCGGCACCCAAGATTTGATACAAGACGAAAACGTGACGGTCTTCGTCAGTCGAGAAGGGTTCGTCTGGCGCTCGCCTGCCGGGGCAGGCACTACTGGGATGCTGTCCGCAGACACACGGCTTTTGGGCCGGGTCGTTTTTGTCACGAACAAAGGAATGGCATATTGCCGATTTGGGCACGACATACCGGAACCTGGCAAGGGCAAAGGCACTCACATTGGTCAACTGCTGGGTTGCCGACCCGACGAAACAGTCTTGTCGGTATACGACGTCGACGAAGTCCGTAGCGCCAAATGTCTTCTTGCAACGCGTGGTGGCCTCATAAAGAAAATGCCCGGCTCACTGATGGAGACCAAAAAGCGAGCTGGCATACCGTTGCTCAAACTTGGAGAATCCGATTCTTTGCTGTGTGCGGACAAATGCCCTGATGCGGCCGACGTGTTCGTGGCAACCGCCAACGGCAAGGGAGTGCGCTATCCTGCCTCGTCTGTCCCGGTGCAAGGCCGGGGCTCGGCCGGCGTCACTGCCATGCGTCTCGCTGCCGGCGACGCGGTCGCTCAAGTCGTGTTGTTGGAAAAAGACTTTGATGGATATGCGCTGTTTGTGACTTCCTTAGGATACGTCAAAAAGACCAGCGCAACGAAGTTCAGATGCTACTCTGGCCGGATGGCGTTGGGCATGAACACCATTGATAACATCAAAAAAGACAGAACCGGCGTCGTCGTCGGCATGGTCGTGTTGCCCAAGAACGGTTCTTTTGCGGTTCATACTCGTGAAGGAGGCGTCATGGTAATCGGCGCCACCGAGGTGCGCGACTCGGAGCGGCCTGTGCGTACTGCCACGCTTGACAAAGGCGATGAATTGGTGGCAGTGACCACGGCATAGGTTCATTGCCTTTGTAGGGTGAAAAAGACCTACAGGCAATGATTTACCGAGACACCCCAGGTGCATACGACGCTGGACAGGTCGCAACTGGAATCTTGGTCCGCGGCATACGCGTCGATGGTTACTATACGATTGTCGAGTCGTGCGACGTGAACTTCGAGCATGAAGTCGACTTGAAGACATATATTCAGGGCGGTCCCAATTCGTCTATTGTAGACATGGGCAAAAAGGTCTTAAAAGGCCAAATCGTGTTACCTGTCCGTGTCGACCGCGACGGTGCGCTTGAAATGGCTACTCGGCGACTCTTGTCCGCGGCCCATGACCCAAGCGCGTCAATCACTCTTGACACCAATCATATCTTGTCGTACAGCCGCATTGCTGCTGACAATGGTCAAGGAGGAGACAGTGATAACGAGTTGTTGTCATTGGACTGCATGGTTATCGAAGAACTTTCTTTGACGGCCGCCCCAGACACAGGTGTAAAACTCACGGTGTCGTTCACTGGCATGGTCGACGCACGTGCGCCAGCCGACTTGGTCGCGCCCCCGTCAAGTTTTCTACTGGGCAGGACGTTGTCTTTCCAAGACTGTGATTGTTCGCGATTGGCCAGCGCCATGCGCAATGTAGTGTCATTCAATGTAACGGTGCGAAACAAAATTATCGCGCCGGCCTTTATCCCTCCTTGTGACGTGGACAACCGCGCGACTTCTTGGTCGGGCACTTCTCCGAACCAACCTGCAGACTGGGCTTTCATGCCCGAGCAGCCGTTGATACTAGGCATCGAAGAAGTGCGATGGGGCGGAGATTTTCAAGAAGTGCTGCGCAAAGGCGGAGACACCGAGACTCACATGCACGCAGGCTGGATACAAGACGAAGATTTGACATTCACCTTCGGTCCGGCTCGAGCCGTGTTCAAGGTGCCGCTGTACAAAGTGTCTCGTGTCCCGCTTGTCGCGGGCATCCTAAACCGCAAAACTGAGTTTATGGGCGTGGTAAAACCCAGCCGTTTGAACTCGCCCACCTCGTTGTTCTTTTTCAGCTAAGTGCGCGCTGCAACGAGGCTAGTAGGTAGGACTCACACTGGTGGCTAACGTAGTTCTAGACCCTCCAGTCTTGGACGAACAACCATGCCTATCAGGAACGAGTTAATAGGTGCATTCAAAACCATCAGAATCGGTGGCACTAGGTTCGTTCTGGCCGAAAATGCATCACGTCGTCGCGAAATGGATGTAAAGCCAGAGACTTACATTCAAGGCACTCCTAAAACACGGGTGCTCAACATCGGTGGTGCTTCAGAACAAATCGACTTGCAAATGCCTATCCTGGTCGGCCCGGCTTCAGTCCTTGACGGCCGCAGTCTATTGTTGGAGCAAATTACGAACGCACTAGACCCTGTGAATGCGACACTGCCGCTGATTCAAAATGCAAGCATTGCGATTAACGAGGCCCAAACAGCCATTAACTTGTCGCTCATCAGCGACGGAGACCCAAACCAGCCACCTGTCTTCGAGGTCTTTGGCGATGTCCCGGCCGGTTTTCAAGGAGCGGGGAACAATGTCCCGTCTTATCTGTTGGACCCTTCGCATGCAGGATGTCCCACGCGTGTAGCCCGGTTCTACGACTTCCGCGTCAATCTGGCGGGCTTTTTCATGTACGTCATGGACCTCAAGCTGCAAGTCCAAGTCTCCACTGAAAAGCACAACTTCTTGGGTGGCACCACTGATTGTGACCCAGGCGACGATGTCCAGGATTTTGAACGCAATTGGGGCACCCAATTTCCCTTCCTTGGCGTGTCAGGTGTCACAGTGTCAGGCACTGGCACTGCCGCCGTCCTTTTGGAAGACCTGACCGGAGATTACGATTTCGATGACTACGACCAAGACTACGCATGGCAAGAGGGCGACGAATCCCTGAACTTGTCGTACGGACAAGGCGCGGGCTCAGACATTACGTTACAGCTTCCAGGTCAGCCTGTGTGCGTACCAAGCACTTTTTGCGTGCGCATCTACAACCCGAACACGTCTCAGTGGGAGAGTTTGTTCTATGATGGGTCTTCAGAAGTCGTAGACCTCAGTAAAAGCGTTGTCAAAATGTCTTCGTTCAATGTGACAACGGGATTGCTCACGGCTCAGTTTGAATTTTTCTGCTGGGTGAAGTAAGACTACCATTCTTCGATGTCGTATTGATAAGGCCAATCATCGACGGGGTGAAGCCCTTCAAATAAACTGTTGACGATGCCCAGCCTCACATCAGATAAACTGCTGAGTATGCAGGCATCGACAACGGAAAGAACTTGTGTGAACGATTTTCCTTCGTTGTCTTTCCATATTGCGCGGGCATAATAAACGTCACCGTGTTTAGACTCTATCACGGTTTGTGCCAAAGTCATGCGGCAGACTTTTTGAGCCAAGTGCATATAAGCTGCGTAAACGTCTGGGATGTGTGCTCTTCGCCCAAAACCGTTGCAATGAAAAGAAATTTGAGTGCCCTCGACTGAAGTAATGGGCACGACGTATCCTTCGCCCTCTATCACCAAGACCAAAATCGTTTCATCGACTTCGCGTGCACAAACAGCATAGAATCGTTCGATTGTCACGACTTTCAGGTCGTTTATGTCTCTCAGCTCAGCCTCCAGCTCGCCCTTATTGTACTTTCGTTCTTTCACACGTTTTCCTCAACAGGTCAGACCGGTCTTCTTCCCGGTATTGGTCGACTTTGTATGAAAAACGGTGCAATCCTCGTACTCGCCCTAGATTCTTGACCGCACTCCTGTGAACAGGAGTGACGTAACCTACATGGTCTTGTAGGCCATACCCTGGATGTACCGTGTCAAGCTCTTGCATCAGCGTGTCTCGGTAGACCTTCGCGACAATAGACGCGGCAGCAACGACATGCGACAAAGCGTCGGCCTTGGACATCATAGTGTGCGGCTCGAGTCCACAATCGGGCATTTGGTCTAACACATATAGGTTCACGTCGTCTTCCAAGTTCTGTGCGGCCGCTTTTGCGGCCATGCGCGAGGCGTGTGCGTTCGCCCAAGTCAAGCCCTTTCGGTCAATCAGTCGTGGCTCTACTTCGTACACCGCCCATGCTAAAGCCTTGCTTTTGACTTCTTCAGCAAGTGCAGGCCTCAAGTGTGCTTTGACTTGCTTACTGTCTGTCAATCCCGGAATAAATGTCTCTCGGGCAAAAACGACAGCACCGACAACCAGCGGTCCGGCCCAGGCCCCTCGGCCCACTTCATCGACACCGCACAGCAATTCGCCATATTTTTCGCGCAGAACGTTGTCATTGGCCCAAGCAGTTTCGGGGGGCACTCTCATTTGAGTATCTTCGCAGCAAAAAGCGCCATTTCTTTGTTGACTTTGACCATGGTTTCTTGACACGCTGTCTCGAGTTCGTCAAGCAATTTGATGTTTTGAGACCCTTGTGCATCGGTCAAAGAGACAAAGACGTCGTCGACCTCTGCCTTGGTGTCCTCTGTCAAAATATGCCACACGTCACGCTTGAGCTGTTCGATTTGCTGAACACGACCAAGTAGTCTGTCTTGCGCTGCTGCGGTGGCGAAATAACGCTCGTCTTCAACTTTGTTCGCGGTGGCTTCTTCCATCATTTTGGCGACTTCGTCTGCGGTCAAGCTTGAGCTACCGGTCAAAGTGACTTTGGCCATTAACTTGGTGGACAATTCTTCTGCTTTGACGCTAAGGATGCCATTCGCGTCGACTGCGAAGGTCACTTCGACCTCAGGGACTCCTTTGGGGCGGTCAGGAATGCCTTCTAGCATAAATTGGCCCAGGAGTTTGTTCGCTGCCGCCTTTAAGCGCTCCCCTTGGTAGACCCTGATTGCGACTGTGGTTTGACTGTCCTCGGTCGTGGTGAACAATTTGGAAGCCTCTGTCGGGATGGTGGTGTTTCGGTCTATCATGCGGTCCATCACACCACTCGCCGCTTCTACGCCGAGTGTCAAAGGGATGACGTCGATGAGCAGCACGTCACTTTTAGTCTGGCCAGACAAGATGGCTGCCTGCTTGGCCGCGCCAACTGCTACAGCTTCGTCCACATTGACAGACTTGTTCGGCCGCTTCCCAGTCCATTGTTCGACCAGTTGAGAGACAAGTGGCACACGGGTACTGCCGCCTACGAACACGACTTCGTCAATTTGTGAGGCTTTGTAGCCGGCATCACGCAGTGCTGCCTCTACGCAGGTTTTGGTGCGTTCTAAAATTGGCGTGATGAGTTCTTCGAACTTAGCGCGCGTAACATCGACAGGCGGTCTGCCTGGCACGGACACTTTGGTCTTTTCGACACCCGTGAGGCTTTTCTTAGCGGCCTCGGCCGATGCTCGCAGTGCGGCCAGGCCTTCTGGGTCGTCAACCGGTTCGTCCCAGCACGTTTGGCAGTACTCCATGATGGCAGTGTCAAAATCATCGCCACCAAGTTGGACGTCTCCATTCGTGGATTTTACGTCGAACAGCCCATCGCCACTCAGACTCAATATGGTCACGTCGAACGTGCCGCCCCCTAAGTCGTACACCAAGACGGTCTCTTTGGCTTTTTTGTCCAACCCGTAGGCCAACGCGGCCGCTGTGGGCTCGTTGATGACTCGAAGCACCTCAAAGCCGGCCAGTTCTCCCGCTGTCTTGGTGCATTGTCGGGCATCGCTGTCAAAATACGCAGGCACAGTAATGACTGCTTGTGACACTTCGTGGCCTAGGTAGCTCTCAGCGTCTCGTTTTAGTTTTTTGAGAATTTCTGAACTGATTTGCTCCGGACTAAGGGGCTGTTCGTCAATATGATAGCGAAAATTGGTGCCCATGCGTCGTTTGACTGAACGTATAGTGGACTGTGGGTTCCATTTTTCTCCCTCTGCCGCCAGTCGGCCGACCACACGCTCGCCCGTTTCCCAAATGGCGAACACAGACGGCGTCAGTCGGTCTCCTTCCGCATTTGGCAACACTTCGGTGCGGCCATCCAGGGTGACGCAAGCGACGACACTGTTCGTAGTGCCTAAATCAATTCCAAGAGCTTTTACTTTTTGACTCATGGTCCACGCAACTTATACTGCCGCATTGGCGCAGTCACGAGTAATTATGTCAAGAACGGTTGTCGTCCGAGTTTTGCTCGGATTCAATCACGGTCTTAAGGCTCTTAGGATTGCTCAGTTGGTTGCGGAAACTGCGCATTTCCTCGATTGTGATGGGAGAACCTTCTTTGCGTGCTTCCTCTTGGTCTTTAGGCAGCTTGTCGTAATAGTCGTGCGCCATGGCAATGGGCTGTGTGACCAAAAAAGTGTCTCGGCAGGCCGGGCAGCGCATAACAGCGAACACCTCGAGCTCGGATTGCATTTTATAGCCCAAGTGTGACGCTTTGGTGAAAAGCTCGCCACAGTTCCTGTTGAGGCATTGACGAGGCATTCCTGAAATCCTATGGCTGCGCATGGCTTTCTCTTCTGGACAAATTATATAGAAGGCCTTGAAGTACCTGCCTATGTCACCATGTAGACGCGGAACTCTGGCTCAAGGGCATAGGCCCGTTTGCGGCGCAAAGAGTGCGAGTGCAAGTCTTCTTGCTCGTCCATAAAGTCAATGACGACTGCATTGTTTTTGCCCTTTGCAGGTCTCAAAATGCGTCCTACTTGTTGAAAGGTCGTGACCGAGGACATGCTAGACCCGGCCAGAATCAATGTGTCAATACTAGGTTCGTCCACGCCAACGTTGGCCCACTGTGTAGCTATCAAGATGTGTTTACGGCTGCCGCATTTCGCCAACATGCCCAAGCGGTAGTTCTGAGTGTCTTCGTCAGCATCGTCTTCGAGTCCGCTGCCATTGTCTTTTCCTGGGACAAAAACAGACTGCTCTATCATTTGCTCAAGAATGTCTCCATGGTCTAGGCGTTCGACCAATATCATGACCGCCCTTCCCGCTGCGAACATTTGCTCTGCAAACTGCTTGATGCGGTAATTGCGCTCCCAACAACGTACAATGTGTTTGTCGTAAACCTCGGTATAGTCTGAGGTTGATTCTAAGTGCCGGATTTTTACCATGAAAATCACGGGCGGCACCAACCACTTGTCCCGAATCAAGTCCGATGGTTTGATGACAATGAGATTGCGGCCAAAAGTGCCTTCGATGCGAATTTCCTGTCCGTCCTCCCGCCAGTTGGTCGCCGTGACACCAAAGCGATAAAACGCGTTTGACGCATGCTCCCCTAGTCTTTGAATAACAACGGCTGCAGTATGCGCTTCGTCGACGATGAACACGCCACAGTTTTGTACGAGGGCTTTGATGGCCTCTTTTTTTGCTATGTGCTGCAGTCGGGTATCGTACTTGTTTTTAGCTTTGCGCGCTGCATTTTTCAGGTCTTTTGTGAGCGTTCCATCAAGTTTGGCTTGCTCAAGTTTCTTTTCAGCATCTTGGGCTTCTTGTCGAAGTTGGTCGGTCTTTTTTCGAGTTACAAGTCCTGTGAATTCGTCGTAGACAATTCTGTCCCCTTTTGCCGTGTACTTTTCGTCAAACGCCTGAAGTGCTGTTTGCCATGTCATTACGTTGACGCCTACTGACTCAAGGTCACAAACACCGTCTCCGGCGATGCCCACTTTTGCCGGCATGCCGTTCAAGGTCAAGTACTTGGCAAATTCCCGCTGTGTTTGGTACATTAGTGTCTTGGAGGGCACGATAAAGACGACTGGAGCGACTCCCATGCGCGCGATGAGTTCGCACGAAATCATGGTCTTGCCGCCGCCCGTCGCGACCGATAGCACTCCGCGACCTCGCGCCATCGCTGCCTGGACGACGTTTTCCTGGTAATCGCGCAATGCCCGGTCGTATTGGGCGAAGTTGGTGGCGATATCGACGTGCGTCAGGTTTTTGGCGCGCTTGTCTTCGACGACGAACTCGACGTCGTTCTCGTCGAGCACGGTTTTTACCCGGTGGAGAAGACCGGTCGGGAATGTCTTGTCGCCGCGGTGATAGAGGCTTTTTTTGCCGTCCCAAGCGTTAGTTTTGAACTTCTCCGACCATTCGTGGCCACTGACCTCATACGCCAAAGCGTCCCTAATCTTGTCGTTGATGAGACGATAGGTGTCGTAATGCGGGTGTATGGCGCCGCGAATAATTGACACGGCGTTGCTGAGTACTAAACGCACCATATGAGGCGTACATTGAGTTATCGCGCCTTAAAGAAGACAACGACAAGGTAATTTGGGAACGTTGTACTCTTCCGCCGATGTGGCGCTGACATCTTTGCCCTGTGTGCCGTCCAGTACGCTCAACATCCGCCCAATAGCCTCAGTCTGGGCCTTGGACAGGCCGGCTTCTGTCTGCAAGCGAGTTAAGAAGTATGCCTTGGAATACGCAGCCCCTTGTGGCGTTTTTCCTTTCTTTTTTGTGTTCTCAAGCTCGTCGGCGATATCGTTCCACTTTTTAGCCACGGTCTTGCCTTTTTCCTCACCGACCGTGGTTGTAAGCTGGTCCTCAAGCAGGCTCCAGGCCATTTTGGCATAGTCACGAGTCCTTTGGTTCGCCATAACGAGCCAAAGCAACAAGGAACACACCACCACGGCAAGGATGGGTGCCGCGATTGGCGCAGCGCGCAGCGCGTACTCCTTGGCTATGTCTGACCAAGTCATGCTGCGTCGTCGGTTTCGGTTTCTTCAGTGGGTTGGGCTGCTTCCTCAAGGTTTTCGTCGTCGCTCATCATATTGGTGGCGACCACCTCTTTGCCGTCTTTCGACGGCCGGAACACAGACTCAACCTTTCCACCTGGGATTGTGCGGTTCATCATGTGCTTTTCACTTCCTGACTTTCCCTGGCCTTCAGATAGTTTTGAAGAGCAGATTCTTGTTCTGCAGTCAGGTTCTGAGGCATTTTGTACACAACCACGACTACTGCGTCGTGCCGCGTGCCATACATGTCGGTCAAACCTTTTTCTTCAGCCACGAACTGAGTGCCTGGTGGAGTCATCTTAGGAAGAACAATACGCAATTCCTCTTTTCCCTTGAGTCCCGCAGCGACCATGGTGCAACCCAGCATGGCTTTGACAGGGTCGACTGGCAACTCATATACGGCCAAGTGACGTTGAAACTTGCATTTTTTGCTTACAGGCATGACATGCACAAGCAAGTCTCCTGGTGGAGCCTCTGGGTGTTCGCGGTGTCCTGCCTGAGTAACGCGCAATTGTACGAAGGCCGCGCCGGCCGGTATCTCGAGTTCCATAGACTCATTGGAAGTAATAAGACCGATGCCGTTACAATAGTCGCACAAGTTGCTATGTGTCATGCCGCGCCCGTTGCACTGCCTGCACGTGCCTAAGTCTTGCTGCATGACCATGTTCCCGCGCCGGTGGGTGTTTATGCGTCGACCGCGACCTCCGCAATCGGCACAAACAAGTGTCTCACCGAGACCTCCGCTGCCTTGGCAATGTTGGCAATACTCAGTCCTGCGAAAAGCTACTTGAGCCTTGTGTGGCTCAAAAAGCTTGGAAGCGTCTACCTCCAGCGTGACCTCTATGGGACTGTTGGTGTGCCTATAAAACCGCCCTCCTGGATTTACACCAAAGAAGTGGCTCATGATGTCTTCTGGTCTAAAACTAGGCTCGACGGGCTCACCATCAGGCCCAATAAGCCCTTGGTCGTACTTTTGACGCTTTTCGGGGTCGCTCAAAACAGCGTTGGCCTGACTGATTTCTTTGAACTTTTCTTCAGCCTCTGAATTGCCAGGATTGACGTCAGGATGATATTGACGCGCTAGTTTCCTGTACGCACTTTTGATTGCCTTGTCGTCAGCGTCTCGTGGGACACCAAGGACTTCGTAAAAGTCTGCTGCCATGGATTCTAACAGATTTTACCGCAGTTGGACAATTATCGTTTCACCTTGGCGAACGCTTTGTTCACCAAGGCAGCGAGCTTGTTGCTCGGTTCGACCGAGTTCAATCCGACAAGGGGCTGTTGTTGACCTGTCCGGTCCATGACACCAAGGACAATGCCGACTAGTAACCCTGTCTCGTCCAGCACCATGCCTCCTGAAGAACCCGGAAGCAGTGTCACATCTATTAGCAACAAATCAGTCCATGCCGGTTCGTTGCCCCCTAAGTCAGGCGACTGGTGCACGTTTGTCACACGACCCACCATACTAGTGTCATGGAAACCTTCGGGCGAAGAGACAACTGCCACCATGTCTCCAATTTGTACTTTGTCACTGTCTCCAAATTCGATGACCCCAAGATTGTCGGGTGCCTTAAGCACCTTCAGTACGGCAGCGTCCATTTTTGGTTCGCGAAGCACCAATCGAGCAGGGTACATGCTGACACCATCAAACGTTACACTGATAGAAGTGGCAGGATTGACGTCATCTCCTAAAACATGCGCGGCCGTTACAACTAGGCCATGTCCCACATGGAACCCGCTGCCGGTAGAGTAATCCTTTCTGGTGACGACAGAAACGGTGCAAGACGCCTTGGCGCCGTGCTGGATGACCTGCTTCATCGGGTCGGCGTGTTTGTATTGAGCGTATCTATCGAGCTTGAACATGGTCGTGTGGTTTGGATTCCAGCTCGCTTTGTTCTCTGACCATCGCAGAGTACCAAAAAGAGTCGGGCGGAGTAGAGGTGTCTATCGTGGCTATCACGTCTTGTACAGCCGGCATGCCTAAGTCTTCGGAACCAATGCCTCTGCTAAAGTCGCTCTCAACCCAGAGGTACCCTTCAGGTATTTGAAACCAGTCGTCAAATGCCCCGATTGAAACGTGATAAGTGTCCACGAGCTCCATGTGTACGTTTCCTTCTGCGAACACATATTTGACAGGAATGTAATTGCCCTCTGTCGCCACTACACGCTTGACGTAGGTTTGTCCTGCCACTCGGAACACAACGACGTCTAGAGGGGCTATGACGCCCACCCTTTTATCGGCCAGGCACCAAGAACCGTCCATGAGCGTCGGCTGCATCGACCTGCCAGTGACGCGCACCAACAGAAATGGCGAAAAGTAGTTGAGCCATACAAAAAACGCCACGGTGCAGGCCAAAAACGTGTACACCGCCCAGTGCAACCAAGTCCTTTTCCTGACCGTGTTGCGCACTTCGTGTTAGCCCTGTGGTGGTGGTGTCTGGCCTTGCCAGTTGACATTGGCAAAGTCTGGTATTCCAAACCCGATGTTTCCATCACGTCCGGCAAAGCCTGCTCGTCCTTTAGGGTCACAAACCTTGTCCAGTGCGACCAGCATGTCTAAGTAGTTCTTAATGGGGTCTACCCCGGCCGTGCTCCGACTATGTGACAACAACAACGCGCACACTCCAGAAATAAAGGGTGCAGCCTGACTTGTGCCATTGAGCACTGCGTATCCATTGTTCAGGCTTGTCGAATAAATAGACACGCCCGGTGCAGTCACGTCAACATTGCCGTCGCGAGAAGAAAAGTTAGCGATATCACCATTCTGGTCTACGGCCGCCACCGCAACAACCTCTTCATATCTGGCGGGGTAGTTGACAGCTGCTGCATCGTTGCCGGCAGCGCACACGACGATAATTCCCTTCTCTGCAGCTGCTCGAATTTGTTGATAAAGACTGTCTGGCGGCGGTGAAGGAGAACCCAGACTCATATTGATGATGTCGGCACCGTTGGCAATGGCATATTGCAGGCCTTGCTCAATCCAGCCATAGTTGCCTTTGGCTTTGTCATTCAACACCTTGACCGACATGATGCGGGCCTCTGGGGCGACACCAATGACTCCATTGTCCTGAAATTCCCGCGCCGCGATGATGCCGGCCACATGAGTGCCGTGTCCTTGCATGTCCATGACGCTCGTCGAGTCGCTGAAGTTGACCCTTTCTCCAAATATTGCTGCATCAAGGCACGGGTGAACGGCTGTTCCGGTGTCCAGGGTGGCGACCAAAATGCCAGCTCCTTTAGTGAATTTTTGTGCCTCGGAAATATGGGACATCATTAGTCCCCAATTTTGAGCCCGCTCGATGGACATGGCCATCAGCTCAGGGTATAGGTCTTCAGGCGTTAAGAAATCAAGAAGTTCCATGGTGCGGTTGTCCCATGGTGATATTCCTTCTTTAGAGTACAGTTACCTCGTCACTGCGCACAGCCAGACCGTAGTTTTCGCCATCATATGGCGTGACAATGAATGAGAACACCTTGCCAGAAGTCACTAGCTCGGCTGGCAGTGTGAGCTCAGAGGATACACTGTCGGCACTGTCGCGGTCGTACCATGCGACAATGCTTTGGTCGGCACCGCCGTCTAAGTCGACATAAGTGTATTGTGCAGTCACGGTCGCGCCACTAGTCACATATGACTTCGCATTTATCACTGTTTTTTGCGGGGAGGCGACATTCACAGCAGTCACCCAGGGTGGAGAATTGCTACCGAGCATGATTGCAGGCTTCGAGTCGACTTCGGTGCCGTATACAAATCCATCATACGGAGTCACCTTGACGTAAATCTGGTCGCCATTTTGGAACAAATCTAACGTCCCGATGTCAATGGTGCGTTCAATAGTGCGATTGTCGTAGTCTTCGCCGTCAACAAAGCCGTTAATTGCGCTCAATCGCACAAAGCCATCATCGTCCACTTCTGTGTACACACTGGTGTCTTCGCCAGGACGGAAACGCCACCAATTGGTCAGCGACCCTCGCTCTTTCGCTGAATCAGGTGAGGCATATTGATATTCAATGGCCAGGCGGGTGTATGCTGTCGCGCTTTCTGGGGTCACGCGCAAAGTCCCCTCGACAACTTGTGGAGTTTCTGGATTTTGGTAGCTGAACACAATCGTGCGGTTTTTCCGCTTGGTGTAGTACAACCCAAATCTTTCTAAATCTACGGTCGCCGTGCCGTAATCCAGAACCTCACATCCAACACGGAAATATGGAGCATGTTGAATGTACACAGTAACAATGTCTGCTCTTTCGCGCTCTTCCATAAAAGCGATGAAGCCCTCTTCTGGCGACAACCAATAACCGCCTCTTTTTATCTGCCCATTGACCAGTACTACAACTTGAGCGTCATACGGCCACCGACCATTGACAGCACGGTAGATTTTGCCATCAGTCGTCGTCGTGGGCTCACCGTCGTACACATAGAGTTTTTCTGGCGTGACCAAAGTGACGCGAACTTGAGTGCCTGCTGGCATTTCATCGCGGAAATACACGATGCCCAATGCATAGTCGTAGGTGTAAAATGGATTGTCTGGGTCTAGGCGCACTTCAATTCCGCCTACATACACTTTGACAGTATCGTCCGGCAACCACGTCGTCGGCAGCCCGTCGTCGCCGAGAACTTGAAAAGCTCGATTGTCCAGTGTACTGGTATTCAGCAGCAGTCGGGTTTTTTCTGGGCTGAACTGCACACTTTGTTGGCGGTTTGGCAAACAACCTTTGCGGTTTGTCCGCACACTTTCGAAGTCTGCAAAGTCCTTGGAGTCTCCGCGTACAACGCCCCAATTAAGCCGCGCAGTGCGAGGCACGTCCACGACTGGGGAAAGCAAGTACTCAAACACCATGCCCGATACGTCTTGCCTCGGGGTGACTAGATATTGTCGACCTGGAGTGACTCGCGTGTATGTCAGCGAACCAACCTGGGGCCGTATGGGCACTTCGTAGATGGAATCCCAGCCGTCTGCCAAGACGATGCGAAACTCTAGACCGTAAACCAAGTTATCAATAGTCGCCGGCACAGCGTTTTCTAAGACCGTCCATGACGACCAGTCCGAACGATTAAGTGTGAACCTGTACTCGACAGTGCACACCGAGCCTGGGTCTGCGGTAAATCCAGCTTGCACTTCGCGCACCCATGTCGCTGTGTCAAAATCATAGGTTTTCGTCCAACTAGACTCAAACATGGAGTTCGCGCCGCTGTGCATCAACGAGTCTTCGAGGATTTCCCAATCGCCGCCACTTTGTCCGTTCAACACTGTCGTGTACAGGCCGAGAGACTCGTCGCCCAAGGTCTTCAAGTCGATTTGGCGTTGCGACACCTCAGTGCCAATGGCAACAATATGGGTTCCTTCGCTCGGCCAGCCGGCCAGTGCGCTCAGGGCTACAGTGGCCGCGTCTTGACTAGCAGTGTCATCACCGTCTCCGACCATGAAAATTACAGGTTTGAACGAATTAGCCCATCTTGTCACTACATACTCGGCGACATCTTCATAGTCTTTAATGGAGGCAATGCGCACGTCAGGGTCTGGATTGTCGTACGGCCAGTCCGACCTCGTGCCGACTGGTTGTGCTTGGAACCACTCGTCGATTTCAGACAGTCGCAGCATTTGACGCACAGGGTCGTTCAAATAGTCGACAACTTGCTGGACTAATGTGCTCCAATCTTCGTCTTCTAAGATGGACTCAATGACTGCCTGAGGGAACACCGTCGTGCTTGCAAATTGTCCAGCTTCGTTCAGTTGAGACTTGTTTCCTCGCTCGAACAATCCACCCAGGTAGACCTCGAGCGTGTCAGGATTGTTGGTGTAACCGCTGGTCCTGTCAATTATGCTGGTACCAAATGTGAACACTGAGCCCCAAGACGGGTAGTACAGTTCGGTCGATGGCGACAACACATGCTTTGTGCGGTTCCACATTTCGTTCATCAACGATTGCATGGCGTCCCCGCGGGTGCCATTGCCGCTGCCGTCGTCTGGGTCGCCCCAATCCATGCTTTGTGAGTCGTCTAAGACCCACGCGCTCACAAACTTAAAGTCGGTTGTCAATGCACCGGCGTCTGTGCAGATGAGTCCCAGCCCTTCGCCTTCAGACAAGTCTACGTTCACTACTTCGGCAGTCGGTTCGTCGGCCGGGTCAAAGTAAACACGGAAAAAGAAGTCGGCGGCGCCCCCGTCATAACCCGGCACTTCATCCCAGCCCGAAGCGTAAGCAAAGGCCTTTCCGTCTACATAAGGTTCGCTTTTTGTACTAGTGTGCCACCTGAAAACCTTAGTCCCGCCAGCGCCGGCGTCTGGAACTTCTTGCGCCACCAGTGCATATGTCGCGTCTGGGTCTAGGAGTGTGTATGAAATGTCGAAAGTCCAAAAATTGGGATAGAGCACATCCCTGGCATAGATGTTACCGATAGGAGTGTTGGACAGTATCGGAAAGAAAGGTTCGCCGGCGCCGCTTGTGCTCCACAGGCTCAACTGGACATAATTGTCCAGTAACGCATCGGGATTATCGTGTTCGGCGGGATACTCGACTGACAAATATGCACCTAGTCTGATTACATCAGACTGTCCATCCACGGCCGCGAACGTCTGGGCCAGGTATTGGTGACCGTCAAAACTAACCGCATTGGTGACAGTCGGGTCACATTGCAGGCAGGCATTGGCATTGTCCGGGTCGGGTTGCCGCCACGAGTCGCCATCATCGTCAGATGTGTAAATACCCAGCTCTGTGGCGGCAAAAATGCAATCTCCGACTACTTGTAGGTCGTACACGGCGATGTTGTCCGCACCAACCCGTTCACACCGCTCATATGACGCCCCTTCATTGAAAGAACGATAAACACCACGGTCGGTGCCCACAAAAATCTTCGACAGTGGTTCGACGCCGTCTGCACAAGCACGGGTACTCAGGGCGTAGCAGTTGCAAGTCAACCCTGCGAGATTGTGAGATTCAGGGTAAAAGTCCAGGCTGTTGTCGTCCGCAGGGTCGCACCACCGCCAATTGCGCACTTTGTAGACACCGTTGTTGGTCAGGATATGAACAGGGATGGACGGTTTGGTCTCTCCGCCGTCACATGCCGGTCTTGGCAAAGCCTGAAACATCTTATAGACTTTCACAGGGACACTCAGAATGTCTCCGTCAGGATTTTCATATGGAATTTCAAGGGGAGTGTCGCCAAACATCTCGCGACCTTGCAAAAAGGCAGAAAAGTCGCCAGAAGTACCGCCGTTTGTGACACCAAACAAGCCGTTTTCAGTGCACAAATACAAGGCATCTATTTCTGTTTGGTGACCCTCTGAATCCATGCGGATGAACTTGCCGTGCCATAGACCGTACACCCTCGTTTCTGCTACTGCTATAAAAGGGTCAGACGTAAATGGTTCGTCATCGACCGTCCAAACAAAGGCCAAGCCGTCGTCTTTGCCAAACGCTTCAAAAGTACCATCGAACCAGCTTCCAGTTTCACGGTCAAAAATAACCTGCTGGTACGCTGGGTTGGCAGTCCACTGTCCTCCGGTGCGGAACCACAGACCGTTGTCTGTGCCTGCATTCAACGCGCCGTCGCGTTCTTCGATGAAGTACACACGAGAAGCTCCGCCAAGGTCGCTTTCTTTTTTCCAACGACCGTCTTCAAATAGCCAAATGCCCTGGTCTGTGCCAATGCGGAGCTCGTCGCCAGACTGCGTGGCGTTTTGAAGCACGTAGACCGTCCGCGGGTTAAAGGGCTGGTCTGAATCACTAGGGTCAAGACCTGCATAAACAGTCGAAGAGGACGCCTCGGTGTCAAATTCGTCAACAAGTGTATTGAAGAAGTACGCGCTTTTTGGCCCGCGGTCCGCCAAAAAGCCAGTGCCCGGGCTTCGAGAAAAGTTAGTGTAGAACCCGGCGTCTTTTTCTTCTGCCGTCATGGACATCTGAATCGTGTCGACGCCAATCAATGAATTGAAGTGGTAAGTTTGATTGGACGTGGCTTGGCTTAAAACATCCTCAATCCCCAGTACGTCCCGGATTTCCACGAGAAAGACTTCTGTAAAGTCCGCTGGAAATGTATTCGTGCCAGAACGGTCGTGCGCCAAGTAAACTCTGTTCGTGTCAGGGTCGACCGTGACACTGGTTCGTTCTTGGAATGAACGGTATCGGAACTCGAGCAACATGGCAGTCAACGGCACTTGCGTCCGGTCTTTCAGAAAAACCTCAGTCCCGGCCAAGGCAGACCCTGCAAGTTCAAAGCTAAGCGTCGTCAAAGGCGTTAAGCCAGCCACGGTGGCATTGAAGAGCTCCTCGTGCGGGGTGCTGCCGACATTCGAAATATAGGCACCCGCTCGAATAATTGTGACCCTTACTTCATCGGTCGCGCTAAGTGTTGACGTAAAGGAGATTTTTCCCTCGGACGGCGTCAGCGAATAAGGGACTGTCGCTACTTCGTCATTCACATAGACGACAACATCCGCATTTAGCGCTGTCCATGGCGACACATAGTAGTCGGTGTACACACGTTCGTAAAGATACGATGCCCAGGATTGCTGTTGGGCCACAAAGCTAACGCCCTGTGTATCGGCATCGACAGTAAACTCCGCAGAGTCTACCAGCGATTGAGTGGGCGCATCGTATGTGGTGACTGTGTCAAATCTAGTGAATTGTTGTGAGTTGCGACGCCAAGACTCAGCATCGTCGCTTGTACGCCATATGCCTCGCGTGGAGCCTACATAAATATTACTGTCCGCAGTGGAGACTGCACACAATGGCGAGTCTTGCTCATCGTTGGACCAGGTTTCTGACGCGGTCTCGAGACCTGTGAACGCATTGTCGTCGTCGTACAATACCAAGACGCTGCGACATCGGTCGTTACCGGCTTCGGCGAATACGAAGAACCTGTTGGTGCCTTGTTGCTGTACGATGTTTGAAAAGTTAGCACCGACCTCATACGCCGCTCGATACCAGAGATTGTGGTATGTCACATCTCCGCTGTCGACACTAGTGCGCCACCCCGAACCATCCAAGGAACCGGCACCAGAGACTTCTACACGCACTGAGTCGAGCTGGGAACCGCCAAAAAGGTTTAGATTGACGCCGTCAAACTGATAGACACCGTTTTCTGACAATGTGGACTGGTCTTTCAACAGCACATAATCACCAGTGGTCAAGGTTACGCCATCAATTTCGCTGACAGCTGGCAGTGTGACTTCCTCCGTACTCGCCACGTCGACTGTGTACAGCACGCTGCCCACATCAGTCAGTGGATGGGTCCACCGGTCGCTTCCGCTTCCGTCAGACCCTGTTTCGACTATGTGTTCGGCAGTGTGGGTGAAGTACACAGCGTCGTCTGTGTACCAAAACAGTTGATTATTAGAGAGTCCGCTCCGGACCCAATAAAATCCTTTGACATCATCGGTGTTCAGGCGTGAACCATTGATGTAGAACCCATCACTAGACCCAACGTACAAAGAACGGTCTTGGCTTTCTGTCGATGTACCATCGCTGCTATAGCTGATGTTTTTAGTGCAAATTTCTTGCAGGGCATAGACTTGGTGCTTGGCGTAGTTCGCCTTCGACCACACCCAGTCGTCATCAGCCGTGCCTTCTGCCAAACTTGCCGTCCATAAACCATGGTCTGTGCCTAAGTAATAGAGTTTGGAGTATACAAAAGTGACAAGGCCGCTATTGCTGACTTGTTGCGTCTTTTGTGTAGAGGCGTAAAAATCGGAAGCACTTGTGGTGACGCTGCCATCTATCGGCATGCGCAGGGCAGACCAACTTGAGGCACTGTTCCGACTAACGAACACTGCGCCTTTTGAAGCCCTTCCAGGTTTGGACAAAAAGAAAATTTCCTTGAAGTGATTGGTCTGGGACCCGTCTTGCAGCAAGTTGTCTAAGGTTTTCTTTGGTCGTCCCCGGTCTGGGACCCAGCCTGACACCAACGACGCAGAAGACAAATCAGTAGACACCATCAGGCCGCGACGGGTGCTCAACAAATATGGCGCGCCCTCCATGTTTGCCGTGGGAAAAACCTGATAGACCTCAGTCGCATGTTGTAGCTCTGAACCAAGCACCTCGGGATAGTAGCGATAGCCGTCTCCAAGCTGGAACAGCCTTTTAGTCGGTCGTAAAACAGCCAGTTCTTTGAACCGCACCAAGCCAACGTGGTCGAGTTTTTTGACGCGGGTCATGTCAAGAGTCCCGCGATTGACACTGGCAGCATCAAGGTCTTCGAGCCTTTCTCCTGAAATTGTGCCTTCTACTTCTTGGCCTAGTCTGGTCAAGACTACACGCAGGCTGTCCGAAGTGTAGACTGTACCGTCCAATGCGGGGTTAAAGTTGATGCTTCCCGCTTGTGGTGTGGTTTCGTACAAACTGGCGTCCGCCAACACGTTGTCCAGGTATACTTGTGGGTCTCGGTACAAGTTTTGGTCCCATGTGTACACCACTTCGTGTTCTTGCCCGTTTTCATCCGCGGTGGTTGTCCCGTCAGTCAAGTAAATTGGCCGCAGGCGGTCTGGATTTTCGCCCTCGAGACTGTCGGTTATCAACGAGTCCTCGTGCATCCGCAGTGCCGTTTGTGGTGACAACGGCAACAGAATGGTGACCTTGGAACCCGCCACCAGGCTGTTCTTTAGATAAATGCGCTTCAAGGTGTAATCAATCGTGTAATCCGCAGAGTCCATGATTGCGTCATCAAGTCGCGCGACGGGGATGCCAAAGTTACGGGCGTTCCAGCGCTCCAAGTCTTCGTCTGGCACGATGATTTTCAGAATGGTCGACCCAGCCGGTCCTTCGGTTTCTAGCAGGATGTAAGTGCTGAGCAAAATCTTGCTCGGGTGTCCGCTCCCTCCCAGGTGTTGATGGTGGTAAAAAGCTAAGTCCAGGGCTTCTTGAAGCGCGCCTCCCAAGTTCCTCAAAGCCTTGCGCCGTTCGTCGTATGTGACGGACAGTACGAACCCCTCGTCTGGATAGCTGTCTAACTGCGTGACTTCGACCGTGGCCAAGTAAGTTGCCACTGCACGCTCGTCGTGCTCGTAAAGTCCATCCGCGGGCACATTGATATGAGCCCTCCCCTCGGACGCCAAGCACAATCCTGCTTCGGCCCACACGTAAAAGATGGTGTCTGGCGTTTCGAACCGGAAGTAAGCGTCCTGTACAGTCTCGGCCGCGAACGTGCCTACGATGCCTGTGCCCGTTGTGACCTTGATGGTTTGGCCCCAGGCCAACTCGTCGTACAATGCCGGACTACCGATTAGTTCGTACACTTTTGCCAGATAGGTGCCAGGTTCAGCATCTATCAATGCAGACCTTTCTGCGAGTTCGTCTGCCCCGACTGTGTCGCCTCGCAGCTCTGAAGGCATCATTGAAACTTCCCAACCTGTCAGCACGCCAGGGCCTACGAATTGGTAAAGTGCCTCGAATTGGTTCTCGGTAGTGACCATGTTGCGTTGGTCATATCCGGGGAACCATACGTCGCGTATTTCCGTCAACGCGTAGTATCGGTAAATATCAGTGATTTTGGGCATTGGCGGCTGCTTGTTTTGTACAAGCCGGCACCTTACATGAAGTTCATGTCTTCCGCGCCGGCGTCAAGGATGGTGCCAAACTCATCGACCACGGCCGGGTCAACGCTGCTGATAGACACAATCATGATGCCAAAGCGAATCTTATCTGACGTCGTCGGCAACTTGAACACCTGGTTGGGCGTGATTTCGGTGTATTGAGCAAAATCAAACGTGTCTCCTGCTTCTTCGCTAGTGGTGTAACCGTATTTGATGATGCCACCATTCGGCAGACTGTTGGCAGTCAAAATACCACGTCGGAACTCAGGTGCTGGGACAGTGGCGCTGTAGTCTGACGTGTCGAACATCGTTGTGAAGAAGTAGCTGGCCTCGGCCTCGAGATAACTCAACGTGACTGAGTGTACCACTGGTGACACATTTTGTTGGGCAGTGACGAGCTCTAATTTGAACTGCAGCCATTTCTTTTGTTCGATTGGCTCTAAGCTGAAATCTCCGACAAGCGCAGTGTCTACATACCCGGAATCGTCGTCGGGGGGGATGGTAGAGCGCTTGTACTCCGTGCCCCAGTCTGCCGCCAACAACTCGTCGCGTGTGTCGCCAGTCCGCACAAACAGTCGTACCTCGACGCCTTGCTCCAAACCATTGTTCTGCTCAGTGCCGGCGTCCAAGGTTGCTGCAAAAGAAATCATGTCCCAGCGCGTCAGTGCTGCAACATAAAAAGGTACTGATTCGAAGCGTCCAGTAATGCGTAGCCTGCGGTCAGGAGCGTACAAAGCACCGTTTTGCTGCGGTGTGAATGTGGCTACGATTTGTTTATCGTCCGTTACTTGGTAAATTTTGCCACTGGAAACAATTTCGTCGCCTCTTCTTTCGGCGTCCTCGATGATAAAATCATTGGTCAACAACGTCGAGGCAGTGACATTGCCCGCCTCGTCTTCAAAGCGCGCATACACGCGCCTCACCCTCGAGGTGACAGGGTCAGTGTCGAGCGTGTACAAGCGACCGTCTTCCGCAGAGAACACAAAGTCGTCGCCGAGTTGCATCACATCGTACAAGAGTGCTCGTGAGTCGACGGTGTCATTTAGAAACAAGCTTTCTGCCGGAATCACTTCTTTCGACACATTTGTGCCGGACCAACTAAGTTTGACCATAGACGCGCCAGAAGCTCGATATGTTTCCACCCTAATAGGGACTACTTGACCGGCGATGAGGTCAAAAGTAGCGCTTAGCTCGCCGCTTACCGGGTTGTCCCAGTTGTTGAACACCAACTCGCCACCAGTCCAGTCGTCACCCACAAGTTCTCCCCCGAGATACATTCGAGCACCTTGTAGGCCTTCCAAATAAAGCGTGTATTCTTGCGTGTAGTCCGCCCGCAAGAAGCCTGACCAAGAAGCATTCTGATACGTAGTGTCGACAGAGGGCGTCAAGGCCGCGGCGTATGTCAAAATATCGGCTTGGTTTATCGTCGTCTCGGTAACAGACGCTTGGTCGAGTCCAGAGGGTAAAAACTCGGTGTTCTTATAGTTAGAAGCGTCACTTTCTGTGTAGACTGCCGTAACTCCACTCGCGTACACGGGAGGCCCTTCGACGGCCGAATAGGTTTGTTTGGTAGCGTAATAAACCTGGACTCCAACGTCGGTCAAAAACCACACAAAAGGACTGCTGCTATTCCCGCGAATTTGGTAAAACCTGGACGCATCACTTGTTTGAGGAGGAATGTCCCATGCTTTTGCCGTGCCGTCTGTTTCAAAACTCAGAGTATGGACGATACCGCCCGACAAACCGGCCCACAAAAGGTCAGCACCGTACCCCAGGGCATCCACCCTGTCCGTGCTTGTTTCGCGCGAAGGAGACCATTGAGTGCTGTCATAGATATAAACAGCACCTTCGGCGGCATTGGTGTCTCCACTCAATCCGGCAAAAAGATACTTGGAGGTAGATTGCAGACACGACACGTCTTTACCAGCAAAATTCTTTGCTTGTGAAAACGACGTCCCATCGTAAGAGTACACAAAGCCTGTGTCGCTGCTGTCGCGTGAAGTCCCGGCCCACAACAAACCCCCGTAACTGGCCAAAGCGTTTACTGAAGGCAGTGACGTTGAACTGTTCACCAATTCGTACGAAGAGCCGTTGCTCGAGCGGTAGATGCGGCCGTCTGTCAGTCCCACATACAACACGTCTTTGTGCACGACCGCGGATTGAACGTTCGCTGAAAACGTGTAAGTCGTCGCCAATCCGCTGGCCTCTGACCAAAGATAAGCATGAGAGGTGCCGAGTACGACCAGGTTGGCTGACACCAAAAATGAAAACTTCAGGGATTCGCTTGCTTGACCGCGCTTGTGCATCCATACGCGGTTGATGTTGACCAAATCCCAGTCGACTAAAGAAATGCCGTCTTGATAATCAAACCAACCGTCTGCGCCCGCAGTAATAAAGTCTCCGGCATCGCGAAAATCGCTGTAGTGCGAAACTTGCGCCCTCGTCACTCGAGTCATGTCGTCGAATGCGGCGAGTGTCAGGTCGGCCTGTCCGGTTGCGGCGTACACATTGCCACCGTGCCTTAGTCGGACTTCGCTAGTGCGGACGACATTTGCCAAGTTGACAGAATAAAACTCACGGCTGATGTCATTGGCTACCGTGTAGTAAATTGGCGCCCACGCCGCAGTGGGCGTCCGTCGCGCATCGACCAATACGGCCTTCGGGACACTGCTCGTGCAGCAAAACTGCACACCTTTGAGTTCGGGGTAGTTTCCTGAGGACTTTGGCAACCTCTTTTTGATGGCGTGCACACCCCCTGCTCCGATAACTTCATACGCACTTTCATCGTCCGCGCCACCGAGCACTCCGGCCTTGCGCACGGCGCGTCCGGCAATGTCTTCCATATAGTCGGCTCCCACGATGGGGGCCAAAGCGTTGTCTAGTGCTTTGAACAAGTGTACTTTGATGCCACCCGAGGCGACGTCTTCATTGAGGACAACTTGACCGTATGGTGCTTCGGTGTCTAAGGTCACAGAAGCATATGGAAATCCAAGGCGATACTCGAGCAATCTGGCACTTAGCTCAACACTTTCAGCCTCCGGGCTGAAGGGTTCGTCTGGTAAGCCCAGCAACATTTCGAGAGGGCTGTACGAGTAGGCAGATGTCATGTTCAACGCCGCTAATAGCCTAAAACTTGACAAGTAATGTGAAGGTGAGCCAGTATCATGAACGCCTTGCACCAACATCGCCTCGACGTCTACAGACGCTGCTCCTGCTGTCCCGTCGCCTGCATCTCCTAAAGTTGGGGTGCCTCCGCCGGGATTGGCGGCAAAACCAGTCGGGTCGATGTAAGTGACCTCTACAATGTCTCCGGCGTAGACGGGAGATTTTAGCGTCAGGCGCACAGTTCGCTTTTCGTAGTAGTCTGTGCTGCCCTTTCTTGTAGAGGACACTATTGTGCGCGGGAGTCCATTGACCAAAACATAAAAGCCATTGATGGTGCCGCTTGCCGGAAGAATTCCTCCAGCTTTGCTCATTTGATTGATAGTGACGTCAACGTGCGTGGTGTTGGCGATGGCGCCGACCGCGCCAAGGAAACCAGACGGGGACTGCACTCCGCCACCTAGCCGAACTGATTCTAAGTGCGCCGCCAACACAGTCTGGCTGAACGAATTATTGATAGTGCCATGTTCGCCGTGGCTGACAGACATTTGTAGTGCGGCCCCGTCCACGACCCCCGAAGAGTCCACAAGGCCATTGGGCACGGCTTCGCCGCCCAGTCCTTCTTGAACAGGGTGCACATGTCCAAACGCATATTCCGGCCCCGTTACGGGCTGGGTGTTACCAAGGTCGCCGTGTGGCATCGTTCTCTTTCACTTCGGTCAATTCAGCGAGTTCCTTGTGCGCCTTAACCGAGAGAGAACAAGTACTGTTGACTCGCTAATGTCCCACCTTTGAACAAAGGACTTGGATACCATGCCGCCTTAGCCAGCAATACACCACCTGACGGAAAAGTGCTTGTCGCCGAAGCCGGTGGTGATGCCACGCTGCCGATGACGGCCTCAGTCCAGTGGAACTGGGCTTCGCCCGTTGCGTAGTCCGCCTGCCAAGTCAAAGTAGGCAACCCGCTGACAAGCCCTTCGGTCGGGTAGGTGCTGACGACTTTGCGATAAGCCTTACTCGAGCCAAAACCTGAAGCCACCATGTCCGTCGCATTGTTGCGTCCAGACACAACGATGTAAGTGCCCGACGACCGAGAGTAACGCAACGGAGCTGTAAAGGTGACTGTCCGCGCCAGTGGGCTTCCACTTGGCGCGGACACCGAAGCTACCTCGGCGTACTCAACGTTGGTAGGGTCGGTGGGCCACGGGTTAGTCGACGGTGGAGGCGTAGTGCTATCCGTGAACAGAAGAATGTCACCTACAGCGACTGTCGTCGTGTACGTGTTGTAGTTGTTCTGGGCGTAGTTGCTCGGCGTTTCGCGAATAGTCACACTGTCGTTGGTGCCGTTGGCCGTAAACGCTGCGGACAACTGACCTATTACCAGACCGTTGCCCACTCCTAGGAACGTATAGTCTTTGGAGAACTTTTGCACGGAAGTCGTGATGCCAGACGCCCAACACAACAAGCCTGCCAAACCGTCTAGGATGGCCACGTTGGGAGTTTCGCGCACGTCAAGGCAATAACCGTAGTATCGCTCCCAAAACTGGTCGTCACGATGTTCTGCCGGCGTTCTGCGCATCAGTTCTGCCGCGGCGTCTCGTGCTTCTTCGTCCGGCCAGATGAGTGCGCGGAACCGCCCAAATTTTTTGACACCTTCGCTTTGCGCCAAGTAACCTATGGCTTTGCGAATGTCGTTGTTCGGTGAATTGGTCATGTGGGTCTCCGCGAAAAGGAACTCGCTCACTCGGTTATACATTTAGCTAGGAGCAGCCATAATACCGACACGCTCTGCGCACAAGACCAAAGAGTTGCGATATTGACACGCAGTCACAGCGCGTACAAAACCGTTCGTGGTACCGTCTCGCGGCAAGCGCGGTGGCTCTGTCTTCCAAAACTCTTGCTGTCGGTTGTACGAAAACGCGTGTATGGTGCGGTCGTCTGGATTGTCGGCGAACATATAGTCGGAAATACCCGCACAGAGAGCCCAGAGAGCACCTTGATAGGGCACAAGGTGTGTTACGCCGCCACTGGACGGGAAACGCCACATTAGGCCAAAGTCTTTGACTTCATATGACACTGGCGTGACAACACTGCCTGCAATAAACTTGGCATAAGACCATCCAAAGGTGCAAGCAGCTTCGCTGGTGTTCGTTTTACCGAAGACAATCTCAGACTTTTGAGTCGGCCACCCAAGAAAGTCCGAACTGTTGACCAGCGGGGTTTCAGTTCGCCCGACCCATATCTTCAAGTCACGACCATTGACCCCGATTCGGACAGGTGTAAAGTTGTCACTGATGTTGTTGCTGCCTTGCTCTGTGTTGACGCTGATAAAATCGACATCAAAAGAGTAATCGCCCTCAACGCTCAAAATACCAGCATCGAACACTTCTTTAGTTTTGACTCCATCGAGTCGGATGGCCAGTGACCGCATCGTCCCTGTCCACGGAGGCGAAAACCGATAAGTGACATAACCGTCGCTGTCTTGCAACGGTCCTCCTTCGTTGAAAACAAAGTCTCTGGCGTCCGGATTGTCCATCGGAGACCATGCCATTTCAAGCTTAGCGCCTACCGCGGAGAACGATGTGCCTAAGTTCAGCCTTAGCCGTACGTAGAACGACACAGTATTGTCCACTGCCACGCCTTGGCTCGACTTCCAATATACAGTGGGTTCTCCATCTTTAAGTGCCTGTACGCGCAGGGATTGTGATGGAAGCACAAAAGAGGCCGTGTCAGTTTCGTCTTCGACAATGATGCTGCCGGCTGCCCCGTTCTCCCCAGGAATAACGAAGTCGCCGGCCAACCACCCCTGGGTGCTGCCTGTGTCGTCTTCGCCTCCAATCCAATACGGTCCGAAGTCATTGCCAGAAGACGCGTTGCTAAAGTTCCAGACTTTTTTGTTCCCGCGCTCTGGATACACCACGTTTGTTGACAAGCTCCGTACTTCCACTTCGTCGCTCCAACCCGCAAAAGGTGCGCTCAAGACGTTCTCGCCACTCGAGACCACGAGCCTGTCTGAATACAAGTCGACATGCAGGCGATACCTTCCGTCAGCGACTTCGATACTCTGTGCCCCAGTGCCTTCTATCGCCATAGTGCTGAACTCAAGCGTCCAAGCAGTCGCATTGCTTATCGCTTGTTCCCAATCGGAGCCCTCGTCAGTACGAAACACTACTGCTTGACCCTCGGCTCCGTTAATGGTGACAAGTTCGCGTATGCCGTGTTCTTCATTGGGGTCAGTAATAGCGGCCCATGTCAAGGCAGGGTGCTCTTCGGAGGAAAGTGTGTCTCCTCCACCCAATTGGTTTGTGTCGGAAGCGTAAAATTGCCAAGGAGTCGGGTTGTTGACGAAGAATCTGTCGAACAATGTGGTCGACCAGCCCTCGACGACGGCGGAGTCAACCTTCTTTTGGCTATATGCCCAGATTTCAGGCTTGTTCCCGATAGCGGCCAAAACTTGGTCGCCTGTGGAGGCCAACGCCGAGACCGGCATACTGTATGGTTCGTTGGTGCCCAAATACTGTGAACGCAACGTTGTCTCTACCAAGTCTGCTTCGACATCGCTGTCGTTTGTCCCAGGCTCACGCACATATTGCACAATGCGGTTTGAGTCCGTGCCAATGAAGACCCTGTTGTATTCTCCAATGGCACACGTCAACGTGCCCTCGTCCTCGTCTAGGAACCCGCCACCGCCCAGCTGTGTGAGGCCACCAGTCGAAGCCAGTGGCGATACCGGGAATCTGAACAATCGCGGTCTGACTGCCGTCCCTAGGTATACGTAGGGGAAGTTTTCGTGCGCGAACTGAAACTTGGTCAAAAATGTCACAGGCAATGCGCCAGTATCATCAGTTGCCGTAAACAATGCGGCACCAGCCACAACACCGTCAAAGCCCCAGACATTGCCCGAAAAACCACCTAGACAAATATAATCGTCCAGGGGCAGCATGCACAAAATGCCCTTCTCTTGATAGTAACCAAAGTCATAAGCCAGTTCTAGCCTAGAACCGTCCCATCGGTACAGCACGCCACTGCGTCGCACTACGGTAACGATAAACGTCGGAGATTCTGTCAATGTGTCACAAAAAACAATCAGTCCGCGTTCTGCGTCTATCCGGAAAGAGTGAGCTGGTGCCCCGTAACACAAGTCATCTCCGCCATAAGGCACAAACAAATTCCATTCTTCTCCATCTACGGTGACAGACACGTCGTCCGATGACCGCACGTAGACCACGCGGTTTAGGTCGTTCTCGTCAGGAGAGGTCACCAGGAACGCATCGCCACTGGAATAGGCCGGGTCGTTGCTGAGTTCCAGGGTGTACTCTGAGTATGTAATGGTCTCAATGCCGCCCAAGTACAGCCATTCCTTGTCTTCGCCTGGCGGCACCCAGGGTGCTGAGCAGGTGAAAATGCGCTCGGTTTGTCCTGAGCGTGTCAATACTTCCCATAACGGTCCGGCTTGGTTCGCATTATTGCCATAGTCTCTGAATTGGGCTTCGACATGTTTTAATCCGTCAGTGGACAAGTCGTCGCTTGGGACATTGGCATCAAGGTCTTGCTGCAAGTATTCCAAGTAAGGCTTCCAGTTAGACCATTCGGAGTGCGCGCCTGCTTGCGACATGCGGGTACGCATGTCCTTGACGGCCGTTATGCGGTCTTCTAAACTCAATTGCACCACGGCTGTGTTGTCTTTTGTAGTTTCCTGTGCACTGCCAGACGTGGGGTCGACCACGCTCAATTCGCCGGTGGGCGGCGTAGTGTCTACTATCGCAACTCCTTGAGCCGTGATAGTAAGGGGCATTGACTCGCTAATGTTTCCTGCCCGGTCCATGACTTGCGCCCAAACGCGCCTTGCTCCGTCCAGAGCTTGGTTTTGAGCCAACATCTCGCTGTCTACTTCGCCGCTCTCGTCCAGAGGCCATTTGCCCTGCAAGTAGACTGTGTAGTTAATGACAGTCGACTCGGGAGCAATGTCCAACCATACTTGGTCGGTAGAGCCCATAACGTAATAGGGCGGGTTGGCGTTAGGGTCACCAAGGTGAAGGTACCAAGTAGAACCAGCATATAAATCGCCATTTTCCACCATGACACGCAAGTTGGTCATCAACTCGCCATCTTCGTCCAGGTCGGTCGCGCGCACCCACGCCCCGACAGTGTTGACGACGTAGATGCCGTTGGTCTCTTGGGCGCTTTGACCCGCCAAAAGCAACCTGTCTCCGGTTTGCCAGTCACTCACGCCGTCGATGTTGCCGGGGTCGCCGTTCAAGAGTGCTTGCTCAGCAGTATTGATGGCTTTGACAGTGGCCAGAGTTTTGTAAGAGACAAAGTCCCCCCACCGTTGCCATGGACTGTACCGCACCACTCCGTGGTCTCCTTCCATAACGACGCGGAAGGCCAGCAGGCCTGCGTCGTCGTCTGAGGCCTGGATTGACAAAATGGCGGTTCGCACAGCCGGCTCAATAACCTCGGTCAACCGCGGTACAGTGTCCGAATAGTAACCAGGCGCCTCGCGGTCGACTTTGACCTCTTCGCTCAACAAAGTCGCCGAACCAGCTAATCGAGCATGCGAGTCTGCTTGCACCCGGCATTGCAAGTACGCGCCGTGCAAGGAATTGTTAGTCCGCGTAATTTTGCCCGCGAACGTCTTGTGCCACATTCCGTAGGCACGCCGTGCGCCGATGAGTGCACCGCTTGCAAGAAGGTCTGTTTCACCCATGCGTTTGGCGTTCGCTGCGACTAGTTCAAACCCAGAAGGCACCACAGTCGCCAGCCATATCAAATCACCTTCAACCGCTTCCACTTCAGAAGCAGTTACATCGAATTGCAACAAGTTGTTGCGCGATACCGGGAAGCCAGTACTGGCATACGTGTTGTTGTCGTCCACGGCGGTCTTGTGCCAACCTCCAAAGGGACTGCCGACGTCTCCGGAGTCTTCTGCATAAAACCTTACCCTTGGCAAGGTCGCGGCAATAAAATCGTCTGCGGCCGGCCGCATTTTGATTTCTTGCAACCTGAGAGACATCCGCGCAGTCGTCAAAAGCTTGCGCACGTTAGACATGGTCAACAACTGGACAAAAACAGCCGAAGACCAATTCATGGGTGTGCTGTCCATTGCGAAATCGCCTACCCATTCGTCTATGTACCAGGCTGTCCCACATGTGCTCGCAGACCCTGCGTCTAGTAGGGCGCACACGAGTTGAGTTGAACCCATGCTGCCTCCGCCAGATGACACTTCGAATGTTCGACCAGCATATGTGGTGCCTCGAGAAACCACCACTAACGCACCGTCGCCAAACTCATCGTACGTGTCAGCATCGTCTGCTCGATTCCAAACTCCGTTACTGCCGCTGCCGACTGAAGACACTTCGTAAATGCCGTTGCGCTCCGCGGCAGTTTGCGCACGCACTAAAATCCTGTCTCCCACAGATAGAACAACATCGTCTACTGAAGAAGGAGCTTGGTCCAACACCGCAGAGGTCGTGCCTGTCGTCGAACTGACGTTGCTCGTTGTGGCAAGTCTGACGGCGAAGCACTCGTCAACTTCAACTCGATTGCCAAACTGGACATCTTCGGCCGTCGCCAAGTCGCCTGCGCGCACCCAGACGCCGTCGCTGCCTGAGCCTACTGAACCAACTACATAGATGCCGTTTTCTGCCGCGTTGGCCTGGTTTGCGCACAGTATGCGGTCTCCTGCCCTGACGGTCACACCGTCCACAGTGTCCGGGGCTGAAGCAAGCGACACACTTTCTTGTGCCACCAAGCGTACGCTGTCAAAGTTCAACGGTGCTTCGGGTACAGCAAAAGCTTGGTCTGACTCGTCCGTGCAGCTTGACACCAACATTTGCCCCAGGAAAGGCTTATGGTTCTGGGTAGGGAACTTGCCTTTGAAGAAGCGCCTAAAGTGTGGAAGTATTGCATCGTCGGGAGTCTCACCACCGGGTAGCGGCTTGGTGGAAAAAGCACGAAGGACAGCCTGCCCGCGTGAGGGGTCGTCAATTTCCGTCCAGTCCGAAAATTCAGAATGCAAGCCTCCTCTTACGCCGGCTGAAATGTACCAGCCAAGACCAGAGCTTCCTTCCAGAGGCAAGTCAAGGTGATGTGTGCCCCAGAATTCTCCATTCCGATGCAGCACCAGCCAAGTGCCGTCGCTTTGTCCATTGGTAGGTGCTGCTGAAACTGACAGTTTCCAGGTTACAAAGGTCTCAGACCCTGCTGCCTCAAAGTCCTGAGTCGCATAGCGTCGCACTCTCCGCCTTGACAATGTTCCGTCTGACCTCCTTTGTCGCACCTCAATGGCCTTGTCGCGGCTGCTGAAGCACAGCACAAGTGTCGCGGGCATGGTGGTGCCCGTCGCTTCTGACTCGCAACGAAGTGCGGTTGGTACAGAATCTTGGACGGGAGCCTCACTGATTCCGACATAAAAGTCGCCAGAGTAGTGAGCCAACTCGAATTCTGTTTGTGTGCGCAGGCCAGCTGTCGGAAAGTGCGCTTGAATTTCCGAAAAAGACGGGGCTGTTTCAGACGAAGGGGCTCGTAGGTAAAGCAACTCGTCTTCGGCTGTTGCGCCGTCGCCATAAGTGTCCGGGCCGTAAGTGAAAACGGAAAAATCTGTGTCTATCCGGTCTGCCCATTTGCGGTCTGTAGTATTGACAGACACATGGTCAAATTCTACGGCAGTGTCTTCTGCGACAAAACAGTTGCCAAAGTCCCCTCCGAGTACAAACCTGCCGGAGGCAACGGCAAGCTCGCGCAACCAGACTTGAGAAGCCGCATTGGCGCCTACTCCCATTAGCCCTCCCAAAGAAGAGTAGGCTCCCAAAGATTGGACTTGGGCATCTACCAATAAGAATGCTTCTTCTCGCTCTTCTGCCACAAAATAACCACGTACGATGGCGGTGCCGTCATTGCGGTCTGTGGCATAAAGTTCTAAACGACCACCTTTTCTGATTTGGTCGGTCGCGGTCGCAGGCAACGTTGTCGTCAACACTGCGTTAGGTGTTTTTGTCTCACCATTCAATCGGTAAAACGTTGCAGTTGGCGGGTCTTTCGCTGGTGTGCTGACCTGTAAAATATAAGCAGTCGAACCACTGGGATTCAAGAAGACGCCATTGTAAATCCCGACATAGAAAGATGTCGCGATTTCCGGTGAGTTGTCTGCGACGAGCTTGATGGAAGCATTGACAGCGATGTCAGGTCGAGTCATGCTCATTTGAGCTTTGTCAGTGGTCAAAGCTACAATGTGTTGCCCGGACGCTAAAGAGATATACACGTGCGCGGGCAGTAGCCCCAATGAGGCACCATAATCGCCGTTGTTGTACCGGAATCCCAGTTGAAACGTGTGTTGGGCGTCGTATTCTGGCAGAATGGCTCGCTTGGCATGTGTGTTCAATGCACCAGAACGAGTGCTATAAAAGGCATCTCGGACGCCGTCCACTTCAGGGCGCAACTCAATAATGTCGCCCACATATCTGGACACGCCCGTATTGAACAACGCTGAGGCTTGTTCTTCTGATGCCCTGAACTCCCAAGAGGTCTTGCGTCCGGTGTACCCCGAGTCTGCCTTAAGGACAGTCGGCAATCCTGGCGTGCCGGGCCGCTCACTTTGCCAGAAGATTTGGTCGTACAGGCCGTATCCGTTAGGATACGTGACGACCTGAGAGCTGCCTGAAGCCAATACTTCCGCTTGCAAGTATACGGTGCTAAGGCCTCCCGTGGCCGACAACGGCCAACCTTCAATGATGAAAAAGCCGGCGAAGTCTCCGTCTCCGGCCTCTTCGCCATCTCCGCTCCACCCCGAGCGGTATTGATTGCCTGATTCACCAGTAAAATAGAGCGGGTCTAACTTGCGTCGGTAGTTTTTAGTGCTGTCAAAAGTCGCTGGCGCTTCAGGCCAGTCTACCAACTGTATCGTCGAGCTGCTGCTGAATTCTGGGTCGTTACTCAGTTTCAAAAGGCTGAGTCGAGACAATGGCACTTCTTCTCGAGTCTCTGTGTCGACCAATTTGAAGCCAATAATCAGGCTGTGTTGGTTGTAGGAGGTGTCGCTCGTATAGTAAGCAGAGTTAGGATTGGTCTTGTCGACCGAATAAATCTCGCCACGCTCGACAAAGTCAGCGCGCAAGTAACTGCTCCCAAGGTTGTCCGGGAGAAGAATCTGTACTTCAATGGCCATTATAAACGTCCGGAGACTTAGCTATTTTCTACAGTGTCAACCTTGCGTAGGGTCGTCTGCATAGGGGTCGGTGATATCGCTGCCGTCAACGGTCACGGCGACACCCAATGGCAGTTCGGTTTCCACCTCCATCGGCAAGTACACCGAAAGGTAGGCAAAGCCGTCCACATATGTCACGGTGTCTTCTGCATGAAACGTATATGAGGAGTGAAACACTGACCGTCCCGGGTGGGTCGATGTTTGGCGCACCATTTCAACAGGAATCGGTTCTCCTACCGTATCCAGTCCCTCGGGCAACTGCACGTGCAACAATGGTGTCACATCGACAGGTATCAGTACGTCCGAAATGATTTTGAAGTACATTGTCCGTTTTTTGAGACCTTTGCCAATATCAAGGACTTGTTGTTCTGATTCACTTAGCCCAGCGCGCAAGACTGGGACTGTCGATATCACAGGCACGCCAAGTCTGACTGGCCGCGGTGCAGTTCTTGCTGCGTCATCGAACACTGCGATAGAAAACTCTGGCACGCGACCTCCGGTCGGCACAGTGTAAACACCTTCAGTAGACGCCGCGGCGACCAAAGCCAGGCCTTGAACGACAGCCGGTGCCTCAAGTTGAAAAGTCAAAATCGACATAGAGCCACCAGGATGTACCTGTATGCTGTCGTTGTTCAAGACGCACGTGCATCTTTCCGCCAAGACTTCTACTGGCGTCGGGCTTTGAATAGTGAACTTGTTGCTTGAGTTACTGACAAGTGAATGCCCAAACGTAAATGTGTAAGCTTCTGGCGACGCTGACTTATTGACTAGCTGCACGACTAGCGCGTTTTCGTGTCTAAAAGCGACAACTGTCAGCATCTCCCTTCGTAGGGTTACTGACAATCCTCCCTTCACGGCCACAATTTTAGCACCGGCCATGTTGCGCAACGTAACGGTCAAAAATGTCTCTTCTTCTCGTTTGGCAGCGATAATTGCCTCACTGCCATCAAGCATCGCGTAAACTTCAAACTGTTCCATGATTATTCGGACACCAAAATATGCCCATTGGGCAACAAAGCGAGACCGGTTGGCTTTACAAGTGTGCCGACTCCCCAAATGAACGTTGCGTTCCCCTGTGCCGTTAACCTCATGAGCCGTGACGTTTTACCGCCTCCGACGCGGTCGTAAATCACAGTCCAATAGTGAATACCATCTGGGTCTGGCAACGCGCGCACAGGGTCTCCAGTAATGGTTAAGTTGACCAATGGCACATTTCCAGCCGCCCTACTGATGATTGTCACGCGCCCTTGTTCGTCACTGCCGTCAGCAGGCGCAGCCACCAACACGTTCCCGCTGTCCAACAAATATGCCGAGCCCCCACGACCTTCTGGGACTTTAACGACACTGGATTTGATAGACCAGTCTCGCTCTCCAGTTGGAGAATAAGCTATAACGGCCCTATTGCCGCCCGTAGCCACCACGTAGTCGCCAATATCGGTGTATTGGCTAGACTGCGGACTGTACAGGTTGTCAAAAACCACATTGCCGACATATACGTCAAGAATCACGTTGCCAACTTGGCCACCAGGCCCTTGCAGTCGTGTCTCGTTGGGGTCAAAGACGCCATCGTCGGCACTTTCCTCCGGTGGTGTGCTTAATCCGTCCTCGGCCGACAACGGGCACATGGAAGCTAGTGTGTACTCTGCTCCGCCTAGTGCTCCGTACAACACGCCCTCTTGCCCATCAAGCCAGTCCGGCAACCCACAATCGCTTAGCCCTTGACCACCCCCGCCATCATTGCCACCTCCGCTGCCGCTGCCGCCGCCAGAAGAACCGCCATCGCTAGACCCCGGGTCTTGTTCGTCGCCTGTCGACACACCGGCATTGACTAGTGCACCCTCGTTGATGACTAATTTGACAACACCCGTCCACGCGTTGATTTGCGCGACTTGGGCAGTAGAAAACCTGACTTCGAGCGTTGGGCTTTTGCCCAGTGTGTCTGGACCGAACAAAACGACATTGACATCGGCGTCTGCCAGGCTGATGGAGTCCAAGTCGCTGACTAGCGCCATGTTCTCCCGCGCAGACACGGTGACGTTTTGGCTAAAAGCCACCCACAGTCGTCCTTTCGTAGGATTGTAGTACGCTGCCAAGGCTGCCCATGCACGTTGTGTTTTGTGCAAACGGATGTTGCCTTGGACTACTAGCTCAACGACATTGTCCAAGCTGACGTGTGCCAGACGGTCATTGGCCGTGTCTGCCACGACGACGCTGTCGTCTAAGTAAGTGGCGTCGACCGGAGATGAAAAGCCTTTGACGACACTGCCGTTCCATACTTGCCGCGGAGACAAAGGCAGACTTTCGCCATCTGCGTATGTTGACTCGGGGTCACCTCCAGAATCGAAGTCAGTGTAAATGTTGTTCCCACGAATGAATCTCCATTCACCCACATGAGTCACGTCTTGGATTTTCAAGTCGTTCGGTGGCGTATCGGTGTCAGGGTCGCAAATTACGTTTACAAAAGCTTCTGCCTTGCTCCAGGCTGCAATGTTCTCATCGGCCGCAGGGATTTTCCGGTCCCATACTTTTGTCGCGCTGGCCCCAGGACTTCTGAACTGCAGCGACAGCTCGTCCACAAACGGTGCCGTGAGGTTGTCCGTAGAACTGCGCAGCTCGACAATTACGTCAATCCATCGCCCTACATTGCCGGCAGGGTTTATGACCCCACTGACTACCTGGTACCTGTTGGCAGCGCCCAGGTCTTCTTCAGTGTTGGCCACACGAGTATAGACAGTCATGTAAGAGGCAATATCGACTGTCCACACGGCAGTGTCGTATTGTGTCAGCTCGTAGTTCGAGTCGAATCGAAAAACTAACCTGCCGGTATCCGCATAATAGAGTCCGTTCCAAACAAAAATGGTGCCTGTGATGTCTGGCAAACTTGCTCTGTACTCGACTACCCTTGAGTCCGGAATGTCCACTTCGTCGGGGACATTGAGCTCAAAGGTCATCTCTTTGACGTCCCATCCGTAAACAGTGTCCCAGATAAAGCCAATGCCAATGACCTCTACCAACTGGTCTGTCTCGTCTACGAACTCTAACAGATTTTTGACTGCGAACAAATCATCGCCGTTGTCATCGTCACCATCGTGGATTTTGACCAACTTGGACAAAGACAACGTTTTGCTTGCTCCTGCGGTCGTAGTGACCGTTTCTTGTGTGCCTCCGGACTCCACAAGTAGGTACATATAGATGTCCCCTTGCACGTTGTCCACACCAAGGTTGAAGCCAACCATGATTTTAGTTCTGTCCGACCAATCTACTGCCGAGTCAAACTCGTTGAAAAAATGTCGTCTAACGTCGTAGTCGTCGCTGAGTTGTGTCGGCGGCGGTGTGACTGGTAACTTGGTGACTGAGTCGGTAAACCGATAGGCAGTCTGCCAATCAGTCAAATCCTCTGTGGCAACACGCGAGTAGTTCAAAGGTCGCTCAAGCGTGATGCCACCCGCGATGCCTTCGCCAGTGACTTCTATGTCTCTGGTCACAGGGTCGGCCGAGACCGTGCGCGCAAGTCCGAGTTCGAGCGCTGTATTGAAATCGGTATCGGTAACCCACGCAATCGCATCGCTGTTGATTGGGCTTGTAGAAACGCCGCGGATTTCGCGGTTAGACTTGTCGATGATTGCCAGCGGAACAGTGTCAGGCACATACAGCCCCGGAACGTCTGTCAGGCCATAATCGGCATAGTTTTCATAATAAGCGACGTAGCTGTCCGGTGTCACGCCAGGCACATATAGAATGGTGTTGACGGTTTTTTCGTCAATGTCGTCCCACCCCGAGCGTTTTTTGGCCGCGAGACCGAATTGCAAAATGTTGACGCCGAACAAGTCAGCCAGTCGGTCACTATAGTCAATTTCCAGTGCCCCCAACAAGCTGTCAATCTCGGCATGCGTCAATGTGCCGCGACGCGTAAGAGTGTTGTGGTCTATTTGTGGCAGTCGGTCTGGGTCTAACGTGCCTTTGGTGAAAGTGGACAAGTCACCATCTTCAATAAAGTCTCCAGACAGCTTGCCTTGCACATGTCGTCGTAAGTCGATGGGCGATGGGTTGCGCGAACCACCGATGTGCTTGTGTCGGTTGACGATGTCGGCAATGGTAGAAAAGAGCGAAATTTCAACTCGTCCACATTCGGACGTGTTGTTCGGCGTCAACACTATGCCGTTTGATGTCTGCGTGGCGAGCACGCATCCCAGTCCTACAAATCGCGATGTGTCGCTCAGTTCTGTATTGGAGACAAAAAACTTTACAGTCTGCCTGTGCGGTGTCGTTTTGTCCGCTTCGGCATAGATGAAGTATGTGAACGATTGATTAGTGCCCAAGTTGGGCGGTGCTGGAATGTCCAACACGACAGCTTCGGTCGTGCGGCAACTCTTCCATGCCACGTGCCCCCTGCCGGGAGTTATGGAGACTTGTCGGTCACGAGTGTCCCCCGTTACGTTTTCGATGAGCCAACTTGGATTGTCAGGGTCGTCGTCAATGATGCCGTTGCCAAAAATGTCGAACAACCAGTACAATTGCCTTTCGACTGTCTCAAAACGACGTTGGTCCATTGTCAGGTCGTCGCCACCGACCTGTGCATACGGGGTCAAGTACCCAAGTTTGTAAATTGCGGTTTCTGGCAAGCTCATCGCAGCGGTCCTCCAGAGCTATCGGTCGTCGAGAGCTGGCCAGGAAAAGAATAACCCGTGACGGCTTCGACTCCCCAGGTCGAGCTCCCCCAGCGCAACACGATGCTGTCAGAGCGAGAGCCACCCTCGTCCAACAGCTTCGCCTGGTTCGTCTCGACAGAAAGCACCAACGACTGTGGCACGTCGGTCACGTTGACGACCTGCTCCACATGGTATCGCACTGCTTCACTAAGTGAACGAAATCTTGGCATGGTCAAGCTCCTCCAGGCCCGAGGTTGACCAAGGCGTTCGCCGTGATGACCGGGAACGTCTCGCCCTGAATCGAGGCCGTAATAATGTTTTCTTCTTTCTTGAAGTTGTACGACACTTCACGATAGAAGTACATGTCGGTATTTATCGCTGTGTTTTGCCCGACAAAGGTTTTGAGGTAGAACCGACCATTGTGCCTCAAAGGTTTGGTGACATAACAACTAAAGTTGATGGTCTGGTAAGTCTTGCGCCTCACGTCGTGCAGTGTTTGCACACGGCGCCTGATGGCTTCCTTGGTCAACAAGGAGCTTTGCTTGTCTACTTCGACGTACCATTTTGGATACCCGACATATCCGATGTCTTCGGGCAACGGTTCGTTGTTTTCGAAAGACCTATTGATGAGGTCGAGTGTCGCCTGAGAATATGCCGCAGAGTTTCTGTCCTCGGGCTCAACGGCACCAATTGGCTCGCCATAAGGAGTCTTTCCGTACACCAAGAAATCAGTGTAAAGAAAGTCTGTCATTGTCGTCTCGACGTAGTCGCCCATCAGCACACCATGTTGGAATTCGGCACTGACATTGGGCAAGAATGTGACGTTGTTCTCGTCTGGGGTGCCTACAAACTCTAAAGCGTCGACGAAGGCGTTATCAAAGCGCCAGTCGAGCCTGATATAACCCTTGTTGTAGTCCCAATACAGTACGGGCAGCACATTGAGGTCGATAATCAAGTCTAAAATGGGGTCTATGACTTCAGAGATGGACTCGGCCGGGTCGCCTGTGATGGTTGGAGTCGAAAGCGACGGGTGGTTGCTGGTGCTCGCAAGTCGTATTTCTAGAGCGTTGCGAAATGCCGCCAGACCCAACTCGTCTTGTTCTGGGTCGTCGGTGTGACCGATGACGGCTTCTTGTTCTTTGTACCAGTCAATCAGACCGGTGTGCTCCATACAGGAGCGAATAATGTCGTTGTAACGCACTCCGGCGAAGTACTCAGTCTTTCGAAAAGTCAAACGGTCGACCAAGACACTGGCTATGTCTTCACACTCCAAAGTAGTGACAGACGTGCCGTCTGCGCGCCGCTGCGTGGTCACCTCGAGAACTTGCCCTTGAAAGAAAGTAGTCGGCGCGCCGTACCCGCCTCCGAGCGTTACTGTAGGTTTGTTTTCTTCTATGAATGCCAGGACTTTGCGCCCCATTTGAGTGGCCGCGAGATTGAGGAGCACTACCTGGGCTTTCCCGTGCACGCGGGAAGCGTTGTCGTTCATTAATGAGTACGTGACAGTCCATTCTGACAAGTAGTTGGACATATCGCCCCATTTAACGAACTGTTTGACCAGTGGCTCCGGCACCTTTGCGGGCCCGGGCGGCTTGACATAAAAGAACACCGGGCCTTCCAATGTAGTATTGAAGCTCACAATGCCCTTGCACTCGGCCTCGCTTCTTGGTTCGGCGGTCAATTGGTCGTCCGTGGGGACGCTCAGGGTGCCATAGTAAATCAGTTCCTGGGCTTGTTCTTGCGTGCGTCGTCGCCAATCAGCATAGTAGGTGGGCGCCGCCTCAAGCGCAGTCTCTTCCTCGCTTGTGCGTGGTTGCCGCAGGCGGTGTGCTTGAAAAAACTCATTAAGTGCAGTCGGGTCAATTGTGTCGGACTTGGCTGCTGGAGCAGTAAAGTTGGCTCGCACAAACCCTAAGTCTTCGATGCCGTCGTTCAGCCCGTCGGCCGTAATCAGCTCGGGATGGTAATTGTTGAATGCAATCGGTCCATACTGGAACTTGGTCGCAATATAGCGGAAGGTCGCTTTGATGGTTGCGTCTGTCGAAATGTATGGCGGGAACTGGGTGTTCTCATCGTCAATGCGCTCATCGCTCAATGGAGGACTGAAGCAGTTCCACGTCAATGGATTGGGTTCAAACCCAATAAGCATTACAGAGCCGGCAAAGTGGACAAAAACGCTGTATTGCGACTCGTTTTGCCCTTGAGCAAAAATGGGACCGACTATGGAAAACGCCTCAAACTCTCTCGAGCGTGGATGGAAATACTCAAACTTGGGCTGTTGGTTGACAGTCAGGGTTAGTCGAAAACGAGAGACGGTCACTAAATCTTCTGCGTCACCGGCATTTTCATCTCCCCATTCAAGAACGATGCTTCCGTCAAAAGCGTCGTTGTTTTCCGTAATCACGTTGGTCCGGGGCCGACCATGCCAAAAATGCATCTGGAAACCACAATTGGGGCTGGATGCCATTTGCACCCGCCTGGTAGACACTTTGAACAGGCGGTCGGCTGGATATACTAAAACTGCCTTGTCTTCTTCGGCCACCGCGGCGTCATCCACGTTGCCGGTATAGAGGTAATCCTTGCTGATGGGGAAGAGCCGTTTCAAAGTACAGTTGCCATGCACTTCTACGAACATGGAGTTGTCGCCAGGGAGTTGGGCGAAATTGTCACCTGTCGGTCCTTGGTTTTTGATGGTCTTAGTCCCGTCAATGGATTCGGGCGTGATTCGGCGCCACACATTGTACGTGTGCCGAGCCACTGGCTTGTCCGCGCCCAGGCTGTCAAACACGCTTTTGTAAGCTGGGGGCAATGTAGGATTGGGCACGCCTACGACCTGTGTTGTGTCAAATGCTTCGGCGTCGTCATAATCGCCCGTTACCGCACTGGACACGGTGGCTTCAGAATCGTACGACGGGTCATACTTTTGGTTGTCGTAAGTCAACGATGCCGCATCAGGCCCTTTAATCAGGTCGTAATAGGCACTGACCTCACCGGCCGGGATACCGCCCTCGGCAAACGTGCACATCGGTGCGCCAATGTTCATGTTCGCATAGGGAATGATGCCGCCACTGCAATTGGGTATTGAGTTCAAGCGCATAGAAATAATGAGCTCTTCTGCAGTGGATGGTCGACCAGGGTGCGGGTTGCGCATGCTAGTGATGAAATTCCTGGAAATCGTCCTGGTTTCTTCATCTTGGACAAACCCTTGGGCATGCGTCCCTCCCACAGTTCCAGGTCGTGGTAAAAGAATTGCCCCGAGCATGCATTGTCCACGCAACTCTTTAGGTTTGAAGGATGCCGAGGCCATGCTGCGATTTGTACAGGTCGGCACATAATACAAAAGTGTATTTCTCTTTGTGCGGTTGAAGAAGGTGCGTTGCTCAAAAGGCAATGGTATTCTTGCCTCAATAAATCGCAAGCAGACTTGTCTGACGTTTTGCCTCAATGGCAAAAATCACCAGACGCCTTTATCGAAGCCATGTATTGCCTAGGCTGGCAGCCAGGCTATACCGCTGAGCGAGTGGCGGAAAATCTTCCACTAGAGCCGGCAAACATACAATTTGTGCCGGCCCCAGTGTCTACTCGAAGGAAAAAGAACACGCGCTATGTCACGGCCTTCGGCGTTATGGCGCCTCTGGCCTGGTTTATTGAGACACACCCATTGTGCGCCGTGCGCGACTATCATGTGGTGTACGGAAGAATCGCCGCCGGCTGGTCTCCGGAAAAGGCCATGTCACAACCGTCTCGAGGTCGCAAAAAACCTCCCCGAGGCTCGTACACCTCAAAGACGGTACTCGTGATGGGTGCGGACTCGAAGACTGTGTCTGCTTGGTCTAAAGACAGTCGGTGTGCCGTGTCTACAAAAGACCTTTTGAAGCGTTTGCGCCTTGGCTGGCCTCCGGAGGCAGCCATCCAAACACCCGTGCACGGTGCTCGACCATCCAGGGAGCCTATCGCTTTGAATCGCGGAACTTGATTTGGTCGTACGCGGCACCGCCAAATATGCCCGCCACAAACCATTGCAGGCCGACTGACAGTGCTTGCGCCATGTCAGGGTTGGCAGTGTAAGTTTTGCTAAACCCCATCAAAAAAGCACCTATGCCCACCGTCATAGTCCGCTCAAGCAAAATTTTCCAATTGAATGTATTCATTTCGTCTGCCTTATACCGAGTGTCATATTTCTAGTTCGGCGACCTTGAAGGCTGGTCCGACTGTGCCTCGCGCGCTCAGGTGACGACAAGTCAGGTCGCCGTTGGCCGCCATGTAGTACACTGCAGTCACTCCGTAGTATTGATGGTCTCGCAGCACTGTGACTCCTGCGCGCTGTTGAGCGACATTGTCTTCGTCTCCAGTGCGTAAGTCCAGTAAATAACCTGTGGCCTTCAGTTGTGCAAACGTAGTGTCCGAAGTGTCGCCCGATTCAAAGTCGCCGCTGCCAGCCACTAAATAAATAGGGTTCAGCACACTTGCACCTTGTTCACTTGCGCTTGGGCATCTCGTGGCGAACAGCCGACCGTTAGACCAAAACACCAGCACGCCCGACCCATAGTGTTCGTTATAGGCCGCGGCAGGCGACAACATGGGTGTGTCGCTTGAGTTGACCACCCCGCCTTGTCGAAAACTGGCCAGTTTGTAAGCCCGGCCAAACCCTCTGTCTTCAAGACGTCTGCCAATCAACTCTCCGTCACGTCCGGTGGTCGAGTACACAACTGTTGGGCGGTCTTCGGCATCTACAAAAACAGCACTGTAATCTTCATTGACTGTACCGCTCACACCCCCTAATGGAGGTCTAGGAACTTGGTCGAAGGGCATGTCCCCTTCTGGGACGCCATCGACCAAATATACATCGCCTATGCCCCCTTCGCGTTGTGTCTGTGCTTGTGAAAGGGTGGCTTTGCGCAACACCAAAGCTCCTCCTTCCAGCCAACCAGACACGAAACAGTGGTCGCCACCCTTGGACTCGACGGTAGTGTGCAGTTTGAACCCAGCCCCAATGTGCCGCGGCGACGATAAAGTGCTGGCGTCCAGCGCGGCCGTTGGTGTCCGAAAAGAGCCACCATAGCCGTGCTTAGTGCTTGCTGCGATGTTCACGACTGGTGACTCGGAATCTGCAAACTGAGTTGTGACTGCGACGAGTGACCCGCTTTTGTCGCCACTTGACACGCTTGACCTAAACACACTTGCTTCTGTGCCAACAAGCTTGTTGCCGTTCGCGTCGTTTACAACTCCTACCCAGTTTGGGCTTGCGACGCCAGCACTATGTGTCAATACTTCGACGCCACGGACATCATCGTCTACATCCCCACGCTCGTTGAATGCCACATGCACCAGGTCGGTTCGCGGGTGTCCGGCAGCTGAGAACGCCGGCACTTTTTGTACCGTACCGTCTGGAGACCCTGGCACAGTTCGCACCCATAGTTGTCGTCCAAAAATACCACTGTTCAAGCTCGCTGCGCGAACAATGACCTCTGTGTCTTTCGGCGTGCTAACGTACCAGACCGGCGAATATAGGGTGCCTTGAATCCTGTAGGTATCGGGGCGTATGATGATTTTGAACTTAAGGCTCTCGGCGTCTGCAATGTACCAAAACTCATTGCCGCCAATTGTCCGAGAGGGCACAATTGGTAAGTTCTCATAAAAAGCAGGGCTGCCCAAAAAACTGGCTACTTGTGATATTTGCAGCGTTTCAAGGGTGTGTTCAGCTATCGTCAACTTGGTTAGCCGCAAGCCTACCGGCTTTGTTCCTAGTGCCTGTTGGACTTCTTCTAAATTGACTGCCGAACCATTTTTTGAATATGGGTACGCATACACGCGCAGGATAAACCTGGACGTATTGGTCTTAGCCAGCACAAACGGTACCGTAATGTCGGTCGAAAACTCATAATTCTCCGTGCCACTGACGAACGGTACTAAAGGTGAACGGAAAACCCTCTCGGTGATACGGCCTGTAGAGTCAACAATAAATCCTTCGACGCGCATATCGACCGCGATACTTTCATTGTCAAGGTCTTCATTGACACTCCACTGCACCTTCCAGGTGCCTGCCTGTGTGGTGGAACCAGAAACGCGCACATTGGACACTCGACCGCCCGAAACTTCTGCTTCGTCCGCACAAAAATCCGCCTTAATAGTGCCTTCGGTGCCTTTTTGCTCTGGTATTTGCGAATACGGCAGGCACAAAGCGGTCGCCTCTTGCTCTCCCGAGCGCACTGTCGCCAAGTTGAAAAAGGCGCTGACCTCGGCATTCGGGTCATAAGCGTTGACTGTGTCTCGGTACACAGCGAACTCATCTCCGTCAACGGTACCTCCATAAACACGGCTGCGTGTAAAGTTCAAAGATGCATACGGGTCGTCAGGCGCCAAGTACGGTTGAAAACGACTGGAGTTATATCGCAACCATCGCACGGGAAACAAGGCAAACGATTGCGATACTAACAACGTTGTCTCAAAATATCCGTAGGTAGGGTCGAACTCGACCAATGCTCTTGGACATTCTTTGTCTGTCAACGACGGGGCGTCTGTCAGTCCATCACCGGTCGGTTCTGACAATAGGTAAAGCCCACACGCCACGTTCCAATTTCCGGCAGGCAATTGTATCCTTTGCTCTCCCGCAGACGTGGCCTCGATAAACCGAATGATTTCATACTCGCGAAGTTCGGAGTCTAGCGGGGGCGAGACCATGACCTCTTTCAGGCTGGCCGGGGTGCCCAGTTTCAGGGTGCTTTTTTGTGACGAGTCGGTGCCTTGCGCCGCGATGAAACAAAACTCATTGCCTGCGCGATAAGCCTCCACCTGTTCCGGGGTGGCGTTCGATGGCAGGTCATGAGGGACTAGCCATGTACGCACCATAAGATGCGTGTTCATGCTGGTGGAATCATCCAGGCTTTGTCCCCGAATCCGAAACCTCCAGGCACCTGGGGCAAAGTCTTGCTGACCGCTAAAGAATCGCTCGTCACTAGTTACAAAGGTGGCCAATGGTGTCGCGCTCAACGGACCGTTGGGCAAATTGGCAAGGTCGCTTGTTCGGCGCACCGCATATTCGCGCGGCTCCTTGCTAGTGATGACAGGTTCGACTAAAGCCTGAAAGGTAGATTTTTCAGACCAAACCTGACTACGGTATGCACCACTTGTGAACTCCACACCGCTCTGCAAGCGTTGCGTCACGCGGAACCAATCAGTAGACTTGGCTTCATTGGTACCCTCGGTCTTGTCCAAGTACAGATACGGCGAAACCATGGGGCCATCGTCACTGTATGTTGGGGAAGCCTCGGGCACGTAGGTGAACACGACCTGAAACTCCGGGCTGTTACTTGGCGGTGAGTCAGTCACCGCGCCCGTGTACTTCTCTACGATAATAGAGCTTGCGTCACTTCTGACAGGATACAGGTCTAAGGGCACGACTCGGTCGTTTGTCGCAAAGCCCGTTTTCGCCAACAGTGTGTAAAAGGCGTTCCTTCTGCCCGGTCGTGGGCCAACGAACATACAAAAGAAAGCACTTGGGTTCGCCATGTCCTCCAGTAGGCCTACAAGCGAAAAATCCCCTGGCGCGATTCCAAATGCAGGAATAGCGAAGATTAGGAACTTTAAGTACACTGAGTGGGCAAGTCCGGATGTGGCAACTGTTTCGTCGGGGGCGAATATTTTGCAGTGGAAGTTGGGCTCGGATGAACTGTTAGGCCACAACGCAGTGCCTCTAATGGGGTCGAACTCAAAGTCGACCAAGTAGGCGTACTCTAAAAGTGCGACTGGAGTTTGGTCGTACGAAATGTTCACGCGTTCAGCATTGAACAGCTGCACTTCGTGCAACTCAAGTCGCAAACTTGGTATCTCAAACCGGTTCGTCAATTTGAGTTGTTTTTGGGCCCGGTAGGATTCAGGCAGTCTGTCATTGCCCTCATTGAATTTGACATGTGTGCGTCGAATGTCTTGTGTACGACCTTGGAACCCGGTCAACAAAAGTTCGACGGGCACATTGTCTACGGGCGCTGGATACTCGGTCTCATCGCCGTCTGGCACCAAGGCTACTGTCACACGACCAAAAGCATACTTGGGGAACTCTATGTCCGGGAAGGGGTTGTTCTGTGGGTCGTTGCGATAAGCCTGAACAGCAGCCAAATCGACATCGTCCAAGTAGGGGTCGATAGTGTCGTCCAACACGTCGACCGTCAACCTGTAATAAAGAGTCGAACCCGCCAAAGGGTCGACATTATTGGGGATTTGGATTCCCCAAGAAGCATCTTGGCCTTTGGTGGCAAAGGGCTGACTTGGTATTACTCCTGTGAAGCTGTCGGGGTCTTCTACATACCGATACGCACGTAAAATGGGGTATTGTTCCGGAGTTTCATCGTCAGAGTTCTTTTCAACTGTACCGCCGGGAGGCAAAAACACAATGGTGCCTCGATTGCCGTCCAAAGGAGCATCGTTGCGGAACTTCCCACGTTCTAGCACCAAATTGGTGAAAGACGGTCCTGGCACAGAACCGCCTAATCCCTCGCGAGGTGTAGGCACCCAGTTGAAGTTGCCTACGTACGGTTTGTTGTCCGGATTTTGATAAGGGTCGTATGGCACTTGCGTCTTACCTCAGATAAAACCGGTCGAACTTGGCTTGCAACTCGCGAAGCCGTTCGGCCATAGTGCGCTCCAAGCTTGTTATGCGTGTGTCCAATACATGAGTGAATGTTTGTTCCAAGCCCTGTCGTTTGAGTGCCTCGTCATTCAATAGTTGACGGACGACATGGTCAAAGTCAGCAGGCTTTTGCGTTGCTGGAGTTTGCTCGGGGCTACTTGTCTGCGGCGCAGTGCTTTTTGTCTTGGCCATTTTGACGACCTTTTTCCAGTCACCTTTGTTTTCTCCTAAGACTTTCCGTACCTGGGCATAAACCTTTTCAGAACTAGTGTTCGGTTCTGATTTGTGCACCAGCGTCGGTTCTTGACCAAGCCCTGTCGCTTGTTGTTTGTCTGCCCGCGGTGCTCTGAACGGCTCCCAGGCAGGGGCGTATGCCCGTCCAGTTGTGTCTGGAGCAGAGTGGTCTCGATTATCCTTCTGCGTTGTCGTCCTTAAGGTTTCTGTCGGCAACGTTGCGTCTGCGGAAAATGGCGACTCCGCCGTTCTGGACAAGTCTGCGCGGTGTTCGTGCGGTCTTCCATGTTGCTTTTCAGTCCTGAGCCAAGCCAGTGTGTGCCTTTGCGCGTGCGTGTCCACTTGGCCGAAGTTTGTATTGCCAGACGTGGGGAACACAGGCATGGCATCTTCTCGACCTGCTCGACTCGCGGAGTCTAGCGGCACAAACTTGCGTGACACTCTTCGAGGGAGTCCCGCAAGTTCTACCTCGGGAAGTTTTTGTCCGGACTTTTTGGATGTGTCTCCGACAGTGTAAGACTCTATCGGCAACGGCGCGGCGTGCAAAGGAATCTCGCCTTCCAGTTTGAGAAAAGCCGAGTGGATGTTGCCTGGCATTGATGCCAACAAAGCGAAGGCTTCGTGTGTCTCATCCAACAGAGTTGTCACCGTGCGAGAAATGCTTGCGCCTTTTGCGCCGCTTGTCCTCGTTGACCTCTTGTACAGTCTCGTTACGGTGTTTGTCTGGATGTTCGAGCAAGGTGCCGTAGCCTGGCAACAAGTCGTCGAAATACTGCCGAATCACTTCGTCGGCACTGCGTTCCATGTCTTCTTCGGTCTCGGCAAAGCGTTCGTTGCCAAAAAACTGAGTCAATCGAACTTGTTTTTCAAGACTTGCCGGCGCACCGCCAGCAGCCGTGCCAAGACTGGCACTGACCAACTGCGTATAGCGCAACTTGATTTCTTCGATTTTAGCCACTAGTTGTTTGCGCCTTTGCACCATGGCATTTTTCACCGAAGCGTCCATGGTGCCGCGGCCTAAAACCGTATTGATTTGCCCGACTGCTGCCTTGAATTGCATGGCCATCCTGGTGTACAGCGCCATTAAGGCCTGAGAAGGTGCCGGTCCACTCACCACAGTGTCTGTTCCGTCTGCCTTTTGCATCTTGTATTGAGTCGTGCCGAACTGCCCCACGAGTTCATTGCCTGTCATAGCCTTGATTTGTTCGCGGAGATTCTCATACACTGAAGCCTGCGTCTCAAGCCTGGTGACATTCAACAATGCGGGCAATACAGTATCGTAGTCAAGCAGGGCAACTTCCGTGTTGTGCAAATCTACAGCCAATACTTTAAGGTTGCCTGCGATTACTTGCCGTGCGGCTTCAGCGGTAGACCGGGCATCCTTAAACTTGGGGTCGTTGACCGCACCGGCCACCAGTTTGTACATTTGCTCGAACAAACTTTTGTACTCAGCGACCTTCGCGTTGATTTGAGCAATGATTTGTCGCGCACCTTCGGTCGTCTTTTTGATGTCTTCAGGCGACAACAGGGTCACATTGGGAACTTGACTCAAATCACCACCTCCACCAACCTGCATGCCCGTTTGAGTCAACATCGCATCTCTTAGTGGTTTGATGTTGCGTTCTAGCGACATGTAAAGAATTCCCTGACGATAGTCACCCTGGAGCTTTAACATTTCGTCCAAGGACGCTAGTTTGGTCAAGAGTGGTGCTGCTTGAGCGTTTGTCGCAACCATTGCTTTCCATGCGTCAGATTGGTTGCCAAACGAACTCATTTGAGCATCGTACTGTACAGTCCCAGGTTTGATAAACGGGTTTACTGGTGTTTTGCGAGCGTTCGAGGCACTACCTTTTGCGCCAGCAGGCTCGTCGATGTCTTCAAAGTCGCTCTGTTGTTTGCGCGCGGTGGCCCGGTCGACCATGGCTTGTGCGACGACTTCACGCAAGACCATTGACTCGGCTGTCGGCTTCAGCAAAGGACTTTTAGAAGTCATTCCCAGGCTTTGGGTAAAGATACTAAGTTTGGCGCCCCAGGTCAAAATGGCCTCAGACAATTTCTTAATCATTGGCCAGCCGTTGATGCCGAAAATACTGAAAGCCTCTTCGGGGTTTTGAGCCCATTGACGGTACATTTCGGTCAAGTGCGCAAAGTTAGGTGCATAAATTTCTTCCCAGGCCTTCTTCTGAATAGCTTCCTGGGCCAAAAACTCAGAACGCATCAGCGCTTCTGCCACTGCTGCTTTTTTGTTTTCAATCGCCAACCTGGCATGTGCCGGACTGTACATGTCGGTCACAAGGCCACTCATGCGAGCATAGTAAGCCGGCATGCTTTCTCCTCTTTTTACCGACGCGACCATCGCTCCCAACCACATTTGGCCGGTCAAAACTTCGGGATGCCCCTTCGCCGCACTGGCAAACATGGACACAATGTTGAACGACGGGTCTTTCGCATATTCCTGCGAAAGCTCGTTCAAAATCTGAATGATTTTCTTGACTTTGTCAGCCGGACTGCCCGCGCGGTATTGAATCGCCGCTCGAGTTGCAATATCAAGGACGTCTCTTAGGCTGCCGCCCAAAGTAGGCATCATGCTCTTGAGCTGGTCGAACAAGGCCGCTTGCTCGGCAACTTGCAGTCCGTTCTGCAAAAGCATGTGGCTGAAGTCTTCGGCTTCCTTTCGACTCATGCCGTATTGGTCGGCCAAATCGTACAAAGCCTGCATCTGACGGAACGTGGGCCCCATCGCGCGACCGGCCTGCAGCCCGCCAGGAAGCCCCATTTCTCCAGCCTTGGCGGCTTCGCCCACAGTGCTTACGGCGTTGGACGCCATATTGGCGGCAGCACCACTCGGCCCAGTCAGCAACGGTGCAATGGTTTGCAGTCCGCCTTTGATGGGGTCGTTAATGATGCTTTGGGCAAACCGCCTGTTGCCCTTGCCGAAGACTCGACCTTGTCTTTTCACTATTGAGACATTCGTCGCAGGACGTCCTTGGTCCTTCTTATTCGATGCCGGGAACCAACTCTTTGGCCCGTTCTCGCGTGACGACCTTGTAGCACATGACTCCAGTGTGCGGACACTTCCCACGCAGGGCGAATCGGTTGTTCTTCAATTTGACTAGTTCTGGCGCAGTCACAATAACGTGCTGCCGGCACTTGACGCAGTACATGCGTTCAGTGTGCGCTTGGTTGGTTTTGTAGGATTGTAGGGTTGGCATTGGCGCCTCGCGTGCTCTCTTTGTACAAACCTATCCATGCCGAACTATGAGTTCGAGTACACAGACGCCTCCGGAGAACAACACAGGTTTGAACAATGGGTTGCAGCCGACCGGCAAGACCTTGTGGCCGCTATGAAAAGCCCTTGCGGGCAGTATGAGGCCCATCGTGTGTGGACTTGCACACCTGTGCACCACGGCATGACAGCGCGTGAAAAAGTATCCGGCACTACCAAGTACCGCAAGGAGTTTTCTAGTTTCGCGCGCCAACAACGGTCGGAACGGAAAAAGAACGCCGAACCTGGCACTAAAGACAGTATTTCGAACGAACTGTGGACAGGCACTGAGTCGTTCACGAACGTTTTGTCCGCAAAGCCAGCAGGTGCTCCGGCACCAAGCGTGGAATAACAGAATACAGTCAACCTGCCAAAAAACAAACAGGAGCAGCAATGAGAACAAACAAGGAACCCGCCGGCAAAACCGGCAAGCGCTCGCCATCGTCGACTCGACGGTCGGCCTCTACCAATACACAGAACACTGTGCGCACTTCTCGACCACCGGTCGAGCCTCAGGTTCAGAACAACCCCGCGGTCCGCGAAACTTGCTACGTGCAGAATCCCTTCCCGGGCATTCACCACATCAGTGACATTGACCTCACTTTCGGGCCTTTCGAAGTGAAAGACTTGTTGTGGGAAAAAGCCGACCTGGTCTCAGGTAGTTTTGACCTCGCACGTTCGTTGAACAGTGGGTCTCTTGTGCGAATCTCACAAGACCAATACGAAGCTTATCTCGAGCAAGAACGGCAAATCGAACAAAACGAGGTCGCTCGAGGCATGCGGGCACAGAACCAGCGCATGGTCAAAGTCGACACCGACCGTGGCTCCGTTGATGCGGAGTACATCAATGTGAACGCAGAGACCCCCGGTGGGCGACAGCAATTGAGCATTCATGGCTCGGCGAACGACCCCAAGACATACGCCATGGCCTACCAAGTGTACTGTCAACTTTGTGCACGCAGTGGCCAGACCGCCAATCCGCGCGACTTTCATGCGCAAATTGAGCGCAGCCCGCGGTATCTTCAAAACCTTCTTGACCAAGTGGGAATGGCAATGCCAGACGAGGGCATGGCTTCTGGAGACACTCATCGAGGCCGTGCGACGGTTGCTTTGGCGCCAGACCGCGTCGGCGGTCGAGGCGGCACTGCGTCGGTGCCAATGACCAATTTCGGTCGAGACCAGTATGTAGCCGGAGGACAGGAGCTCAACATCACTTCGAGCAAGTTTGATTACGAGATTCCTGGCGCGGACGACAACATCGACCTTTTGCCCGATGCAGAAGAAATCGACTTGATGCTCGACTAACAGTCAGGCATTAGTGTTTCCTTAAGGCGGCCAGCGAAAGCTGGCCGCCTTAAGTTTTGCAGACCCACTTGGCTTTGACAGAAGCAGTATAAGACGAGACATGCCCGGGTATGACGTTGGTTCTTTCAGCGAAGACATCCCACTTGTCTATTACGGTAATCAGACCAGTCCAGGCGTATACCTGAACTGGGACCGCTATCCGTCACCCGGCTCCACTGCGACTTACCGGATTGAACGGGCCGTAAACTTTCAGGGACCATTCGAGGCAATCGAGACGGTTGATTATCCTGTCAATGAGTTCATTGATGAAGAAGGCCGGCCTGAATACTACTACCGCATCGTAGAACTGGACAGCAGTGACGTCGAGTTGCGTACGAGTCAGCCTCTTATTGGGGAAGAACTCTTGGTCAAAGCGTCGTTGGCGTATCAAGTCCGCGACCTTCTGCGCGTGCGCGTATTGGACGAAGAAGTCCCCTTCAACCGAGGTCGAACAGTCGGATTGAGTTCCTTCCCTAACTGGAACTACTCTCCACGTCCGCTCATTCGCATTTCAAGCGACTCACAAGACGGCGCGGTAGACCCTATGGCCGTAATGAGCGAAGACTCGGCGATAATGCGGACTTATGGCGATACGGATAATTACGCAGACGGATTGCTCTACAAGTTAGATTATCAAGGCAAAATCTATTTTGTCGACACTAACGGCGACCCCGTGTCCGTCGACTACGCCGACACTGTGCTCGCGACTTACTATGTGCGCATGTTCACCGGTCGGGAAATGAACGATGCGCTGTACATGGCCTTGCAGCAAATCAATGCGTTGCCAGGTGTCAACGAATACCCCGACGTGGGCTCTGCGCCGTTTTGGTACGACGCGGCGTTGGTCATTGGGGCCACTTACTGGCTCATTCGTTCTTTGATGTTGAGGTTGACGAACCGTGAAACGCGCCTGCTGGTGCACGACCCGCGGGAAGAAGACCCGTGGTTCGACAACCTTAAAACAATTGCCGACATGTACAAGGAAGACTGGGGGTCGCTCCTCAAAACCCTGCCAAAAGCGCGTTACCCAAGTCTTCGCACAGTCGTGACTCCTGAGTACTACCTGCCTGGTGGCCGCTCGCGCTTCTTCCGATATGTTTGGAAGGGAGGCGCGTAAGGCACACCGTGATTGACAATCGAACAGTCACGGTCGTTACGTACGTCGCAACCGAAAAACAAGCAGAACACTCGTTGCCTCTTGTCTCCGCTGCATGTTCCTCGTTGGTCGATGAGCTGCTTGTGTTCGTCCCGGAGACTGACAAAGCGCTCGTGGGACTGGCTTGGCAGTTGGTCTCTGAGTCAATTTGTCCGGTGAGAGTGTTGACCTTCAATGGTAAGGCTGGACAAATTTGTCCGCCAGGACTGTTCCATGCCGTGGAAATACCTGACACAGGCATATTGGTCTGGATGTCGGCCGACGTGTGTTACGTCCATAGTTCGGCCGTCACGAATCTGGCGTCTCACGTTGCAGGCCGGTCTGAAGTCGCCTTTGCGTTCCCCGCATGTGTGGCCACTGAGCGCACGACGTATATTCAACAAGCCATGGGCTCGTTGCCGCCTTGGTGTGTGAAACAGTGGGACGGTCTCTATATAGACTACCTGGACATGCGAAAGGAGCACAGTCGGTTGCAAGAAACCTGCCATCGTGCCTGGCTCGAAGTTCTGGCCCGTGGCGAAGAAGAAAGCTGTTGGTTCGACACCTACCGTATGACCGGTAGCGACGTGCCCGTTTCTTGTTGTTTTGCCTTTGACGCCGCCAAAAAATCCCAGCTAATCAAGACGAAAGACATTGACGCAGAGTCTTGCTTGAAGCGGAGCCTTGAATCCAGCGAGTTGTGCGGCAGAGCCTGGGTTGCGTTATACGCGTATCCAGAACACAAAGCGCACATGGATAAGACCAACATTCGGGCCAATTACCGAGTCTACGCCCCCGAACCCGACAACGCCTTGCTGGAGTCCATTGAGGTTGAGATTGAATCGCACGCAGAAACCAGCATGCTTGATTGTATGGTAGCGACCATGGCGCACGAACCCATGGCAGACCAGCTCAAATTTTGCATATCTGCCCATGCCAGCGACATGGCGCGCGCGGTGCCTGTTCTAGTCAACAGCCTAGTCAAAGACAATAATGTGGATTTGTCTCAAATTTATGTGGTGGCCGGTGGCTTTGACCGAGAACACACAATGAATTTGGACGGAATTCCAGTACATTGCGTGACTCACAACTCGTATGACCATACCGCCTTGGTCGAAATTGTAGAAAAGGCAGTTCCGGGCTTGTGGTGGTTCGCCATGCACGCAACGTGCAAAGCCGGCACACAGTTTGTCGAAAAGGTACTGAAACGCGGCTTCAAAAATGAACACGTCGCCGCCATATTGGGCGGATGGCTGAACATGGGCCTGATGTCGCGCAGTTTTATAGAACGCAATGCCAACTACATTAGCAGCCTGAAAAATTGTGGAAAAATGCAAGCTATTTTGAGCGAACAACTTTATTGGCGAATGGCACGCACTAGGGACTACTACGACTATGTCGGCCCACACTTGCACTGGGGCAATCTAGAAGTCTACAAGGACGGTATCGAGCGTCAAGTGTTGTATCTGTCTGGTTGTGACCTGTACAAGTATCAGGCATACCACATCGCTCAAGAGCGGACTCAGCGACTGTTGTCAGAGCACGTAGTTCTGTCCAGTGATTTCACCCTCGAGCACACACAACCACCACAAGTGGTCTCAACACCAACAAAAAACAATGGAAGAGACTCACGGACTTGAGAGCCTAGGCGACTTTTTGAAGCGTCTACAATGGCACGATTACGAGCATTGTCCCTGCCCGGAGATGCCGCACACGCCTGCTCGTGCGTTGCCGACGCCAGAAACCGAATCTGCCATGGAGGCATATCGACTGGCGCGTGTCGCATGGCGTGCCCAAGTCGAGCTCGTTCGCCCAGGAGCGGTGTTGTTCCTAAAAAGCGGAAAGTTTGTATTAGTAGGTCATGTGAACGAAAGTCTGAGTTCTCAAGAACATTTCGAACCTGACTTCGACTATGAGGACATACTAAAAATCGCGCACCTGTGGTAATCTGCGTCCATGGACGACCCCGCTCTCGAATTTTCTTTGCCAACTGCAGACGACGTTTGCGACATGCTTGGAGGTCTGGCTGGCAGCATGTCGTCAGTCATGATGGATTTTGACACGGACTATGTACTTCATGTGACCGGTGGCGGTCGGTACACAGGCGGTGCCACGCCCGTCGAGGTCGCCCGGTCGTCTTACGAAATCATAGCGAGCACCTACCAATATGGACACATGCTTACGTGCGAAGGCTGCAAGAAGCACGCACGTTTCAACAAGCGTTTTTGGGTAGAGTACTACTTGCTGGCGCAAGCAGGCGAGACGCACAAGAAGCTAGACTCCGCTTGGCCGACCGGTACAGCCGAAGCAGCAGAGGCGTGGAAATCCAACCTCGCGCGCCATGAGCAAGTTTTCATGAAGGCCATCGAACACCGAGCCAAGGGCATGGAATATTGTGCGGCTCACGAATTGGCCGTGCAAGAACTAGAAGCGGAGAACCAACAAGCTGCTCCTGACGACGAGCCAGCAACAATTTAGGACTTTTTGGACTTTTTTTGGGAACTTCTTGACATCCCCGAAAGTCTGTGGTATAAATGCAGGTGAACGAGGCGCAAGTCTCGAAGGAAAGCGTGGAATGGTAGCATTCGGTCAGAATCATAATACGGGAGCACAAGCAGCGGTCAACTCGACTGCCAGCTTTGTGCATTCATATCCGTATCCGGTTTGGGCCGAGATAGGTGGCTGAAGTAGCAGTACGAACAAGCCACACACAGGCCCTGACCGGTTGAAAGACCAGTCAGGGCTTTTTTATTTTCAACGACAACGACATCAAGAACAGGACAAACCACAATGGAGGAAGGCAACAATATTTGACGCTCGGCGCGCCACCCGTGATGGCCGCTGAGCGCGGTCCGCACACGGGGAGTTGGCACGTCTGGTGATTGCGACAAGCTGTTAACTTGGACTAGGTTGGGTTCGATTCCCACACTCCCCTCCATATTGGCGTGTAATCGAATGGTAAGATGCCTGACTGTTACTCAGGTAGTGGTGGTTCGAGTCCACCCGCGCCAGCCAAATTTGACAGTAAAACGAAAGACGCCTTGACCATCCGTAGTAGAAAGGTTAGCACGCCGGTCTGTGGAACCGGAGAAGGGGGTTCGCTTCCCCCCGGATGGACAAGGCGCAAAAAAGAGAAAGAACATGGAAAGTGACTATACATACGGGGGTGCGCCGGAGTAGGAGAGCCGGGACGGTCTGTAACACCGTTGGCGATTGCCTGAGTGGGTTCGATTCCCACCGCCCCCACCAAAAATTCAACCTTCCTCTCGGGGGCGAGGGGCAATCGCCAGAGTATCCAAGCGGTCAAAGGACGCTGTCTGTAAAACAGACGCCATCGGCTTCGCAGGTTCGAATCCTGTCTCTGGCACCAATTTTATGGTAAAATCTACCATGTAACAAGTGGGCGATAGCAAATGACGGTAGACCCTACTGAGAGAGTGAACGCATTTGCAAACAGTTAATAAACAAGCGGCTGTAAGTGCCTTCGGGCACTGAACGATGACAACAAAAAGTTTCGCGGGACGAAGTCGGTGGGTTATCTTGAAAACACAACCCTTCGACAACACCTTGCCCGCAAAGACAATTCACACACGGTACGAACGAGCAACGGTTACCACTTGAAATGGACAGGTAGTGGGTTCGATTCCCACCGGCGCCTCAAGCGTCGTAGCTCAATGGCAGAGCAGTAACCCCGTTCTCACAACTTGACCGTGAGTGAAGTTCTTTGGGCGAGGTCTCCATGCGAGACCTCGCCCAAGTTCGTTTTGCCCCTGCCTTCTGGTGGACAGGACAAGGCCAAAAACCAGACCCATAGGAGAACAACCATGAAATACGCAAACATCGTGAAACCAAACCCTGCCACGGTACGGCAGACGGCACCCCTGGACGAACGGCAAGTCAAGAACGATGCCGGTGGGTTTGTGTACAGCGTCGGCAAATGGGGCCAATTGGACAGGTTCCTCATTCTGGGGGCCGAAGGCGGCACGTTTTACGTCAAGCAAGACAAGCACGTAAAGCGGAATTACACTTGCCTCAAGGAATGTCTGAAGGAAGACGGTCTACGCACGGTGGCGCGCATCGTAGACGTTAGCGTCCGTGGTCTGGCGCCAAAGCAAGACCATGCCATTTTTGCGCTCGCTGTCGCGGCCGCAAGCGACGAACTTCCGACGCGCACTGCTGCCTTAGCTGCAGTGAACGAGGTTTGCCGTACTGCGTCAACGTTTTTTGCCTTCTTGGAAGAGTTGAAGTCATTCAGGTCGTTGACCGGTCGTGCCATCCGAAGAGTCGTCAAGCAATGGTATGACGCTCGAGAAGTCGACCAGGTCGCTTTCCAGGCAGTCAAGTACCGTAGCCGCAGTGGTTGGAGCCATGCGGACGCTTTGCGCGTCGGCCACCCTTCGCCAAATGGTGACATGCAGCGCAGTGCGTTGTACCGGTGGATTGTGGACGATGTATGGCCAAGCGAGGCAGAACAGCCTCGCATTGTTGAGGGCTATCTTGCAGCGAGCAAGGCGTCTTCAAGCCAAGACATCGTGCGACTCATCACCGACTACAAGTTGCCCCGCGAAGCCGTGCCAACTCAGTTTTTGGGCAGCGCGAACGTGTGGTCTGCCTTGCTGCCTCACATGCCATTGACGGCACTAGTCCGGAACTTGGGAAATATGACCAAGTCTGGCCTGCTGTCGCCTGGCAGCGAAGCAACGCAAGCTGTCTTGAGCAAACTGGATGACGAGAGCTACATCAAAAAGTCTCGAGTGCACCCCATTCAGGTGCTCGTGGCGATGAAGACGTATCAATCTGGTCGCGGTCTCAAGGGCGACGGGACATGGAACCCAGTGTCCTCAATCGTGGCTTCGCTCGACGACGCTTTTTACAAAGCGTTCGCCAACGTAGCACCGACCGGAAAGAGGTTCCTCATCGGCTTGGACGTGTCTGGCTCAATGGCCGGAGGCTACGGTGCCAGTTTGCCAGGCGGTCTGTCTCCTTGTGAAGCGGTCGCTGCCATGTCTATGGTTTGGGCCGCCACTGAGCCGACATGTGAGGTCATGGGCTTTGCAGACCGATTCGTGCAGTTGGGCTTTAATCGCAAAATGAGCCTGTCCGAAGCTATGCGCAAGGCGCAAATGAACAACTTCGGCCGCACTGACTGTGCGTTGCCAATGTTGTACGCTGCCGAACAAAAGCAGCAATACGACGTGTTCATTGTGATGACGGACAACGAGACCTACTTCGGCAGCGTCCATCCCAAGGTCGCCTTGGCGGACTATCGGAAGAAGTACGTTTCGGACGCACGACAAATCGTGTTGGCCACATCGGCGACCAACTTTAGCATCGCCGACCCGACCGACCCACTTGCGTTGGACATCGCCGGCTTTTCGGCAGATGTGCCTCAAGTCATCTCGGCCTTCATTGGCGGACCGAGCAGCGTGCCCGCTTCAGTCTCGGACGAAGACTGACTTTTCTGCGCGGTCTTGCGACTGTATAAGTCCAAGACCGCGCATTGGAAAGCAATGATTCTTAGAGCACAAGACGCCACGGACTACAAGGTCGGATATGGCGAGTTAGGAGGCGACGGCTCTCTCGGGTTTGGAGACCTGTTCGTGAGTGTTCAAGACAAGCACTATACTCGTGCACTCGGGGCACACCCACCCAGTGACCTAGTGTTCGACTTGCCCCCACAAATGCAGTCGTTCTATGCGTACGCTGCCTTAAATGACAGTTCCGACACGTCTGCAGTCGCAGATTTCTTTGTCTATGCCGACGATGAACTAGTCGCTGTGGCTCACGAAGTTCGACCTTGGGAAAAACCACGATTGCTCGAAGCTGAATTGTACGGCGCACGTCGGTTGAGGCTCAGTATATCGACAGAAAACTGGCCGGGTTGTCACGGAGTATGGCTGGACGCAATGACCGACCGAATGCCCAAGGACACTTTCGTCGGAGTCATGGGGCAAATACGCCTTTCTGTCCCCGACACGTTGCCTTCTTGTGATGTTTGCTTCGTGCTGGTCATTACGGCTGGTTACGAAGCCATGGCAGAAACGATGTTGGGTTCGCTTTGGGAAGCAGGCGGTTGTCGTGGTGCTTCTGTCTTGATAATCTCTGAAGAAAACAACACGGAGTGTCAGCGTTTGGCCGCCAAGTTCAATGCTCATGTCGCCTATGTGGGTTGCATTGCCGGCAAGTCGTTTTTAGTCAAGTCTGCGGTGTATTCAGTGGCGCGATTGATTAAGGCACAAACCTATATCGTATTAGACGCAGACATGATTATTACCGACAGCCTAATGCCCGTGGTCGCTGCTGTCTCAAGTGCGCCTCCTGGAAACATCTTGGTATGCAGAGAGCAAAGCGAGGAACGCAACCAATCAATTTTGGCAGGCATTGACCACGGTGGACATCCGTATTATGGGCATCACGGAGACGTTGCCAAATTTGGTGTGTCCAACGAACTTGCCGCTCATTGCCCTGTGTTCAACGGTGGAGTCATTGCCGCGACCCGACAGGCGTTCTTAGGCTTGGAAAACGCTATGCGGGACACGATGCCCTTTGCAGCATATTGGGAACGCGAACTACCCGATGTCAAATGGCGGGAGCAAGGCATTTTTAACATTGCGCTGGCTCGCACTCGTCGCTGGACAGAACTTTCTCCTGTTTTCAACTGCCAATTGGCAATGTCGACTAACAAGGTGGAGTTCCTAGAGGAAAACCGTCCTTACGCCACTGTCAACGGCGTGCCGGCCAAAATCATACATTTTAATGGCATGCCTGGGCGAGAACACTACCGTCATGTCCGTTCGACCTACAGAGACGGATTGACCAAGCCTTTTGGCCAGGCCCACATTCCAGGTCACCAAGACATCCTTGCCACTGCAGCGCGTTTGTTCCGGCATTGTTATCGACCTACAGCATCATTGGCCTACAACGCACAGGATGCGTTTTGGGAACAAGGTGAAATGTGGGCGAAACTATGGTCGGTTGTTCAAGCACTGCACAAACCTCGAGTCTTAGAGTTATGGACATTTGCCATGAGCACGACTGTCTTGCTCATGCGGACTGCCGAGTTGCAACAAGGTTCTTTTGTGTGCCTGAGTAAATCTGAACCCCCAGCGTGGCTGCCTCGCATTATGGGAGACCGTCTTAAGGTTGGAGATGTCGAATTATTGGCCGAAGAACTTGTTTCTCAAAAAGAGACGTACGACGTCATCTGCATGGACACCTCGAACAACGCCCGCTACACGTTCAATGCGTTTGCGTTGGCCCAAAAGTTACTGACCCCAGAAGGGCGCTTGTTGCTCATAGACGTCAAACACCCCGTCAATGACGTTTTGACCTTTATTGAGAAGCTGCGCAGTATGGGTTTTCACGACAAATTGCTTTACACAAGCGACACTGCCGGTCTTTACGAGTTGACCCTCAATGCCGCTTCCTGAGACCAAGTACGGAATATGTTTAGGTCCATGGGGTGATGTAATTTGCTCACTGGGACACTTTCAAACCGCGGTCGGTGTTGGTGAATGCATTTACTATGGTCCGCTAGGACTCGAAGTCGTCGACTTTCTGGAAGCTCAACCTTTTATATCGGCGGCCTATAAAATAGTGCCAAAGACATATGAAGACTATCAAGCCCATGTTGCTTTAATGTGGAACCACGATGTCGGCGTGCGTCAACAGGGCATAGCTCTGGCAATGCAAGATACGCCTTTCGCCGGCAAGAACATAATAGATACTAACGTCAACTATATGTACTCAGGTTATGACGGCCCGACTGCTCCTTTGGCGACTGGCCTGCAGACGCCCGAAAGTTGCGCGTTGTGGGCTCAGGATGTGGCATCACATTTGCCCAGACCGTTCTTCTTGCTACAGCCTTTCAGTATCAATACCAACAAGCTTTCTGACCATTGGCCGCACTGGCACGAATATGTCAGGTGGTTGATGCACGACCAATCAAAGCACTACGTGACATGTGGCGTTGGTTGGGACGACAGTGGTTTTCAAAAGCTCAGCAATGTGACCCGACTGGTGGGCAAAACGCCCACAGTAATGCATTTGTTCGCTCTTGCCGACTTGGCGGACGGCGTCATTACCACAAGCAACTCATTGGCACATTATTGCGCTGCGAACCGTTTGCGCACAGTTGTGCTCGCCGTGGAGCGCAACTCAGAACCGACCGAGTATTTCCGTAAAGTGTTGCACGGCGACAATTTGAGTTTCTTCAACAAGTTTACTAGCTATTTTCGAGTCTGTTGGGAGACCCGCACGTTCATGGACATATGGCCAGCCGTAGAAATCGGTACAAGCTGAATACGATGGTCGCGCTGCACACGCAAGACTTTCTGAGGTCTGGAAAGACACTGCAGAACCTGTACCAACGGTATGACATCCAGTACTTTGTCAGCCAAGAGTTGGGAGCTGTCGTTTTCAACTATCGTCCACTGAGTCCAAAAAACGCACCCATCGTTCGCGAATGTCGTGGCTTAGTGCTGGAAATGGACACGTGGAACATTGTTTGCAAACCCATAGAGGCCTTTTTTGAACCCACAGAAAGTGGCTACAAAGAAGTCTTCGAGCGGTTTGACTGGAAATCTGCGAAAGCGATGGACAAAGTGGACGGCGCTCTGGTGTGCCTGTATTTTTACAAAGACGAATGGCGCATTAGTACCCGTTATAGCGCCGACGGCACGGCCCTCGTCGGCAGCCCCAATGCCTCAGGCCGTACAGTCACGTGGCACCAACTGGTCGAGGAGACACTTTCCGACCGCGGCTTCACATGGGAGGATTACACCTCCAAGCTTGATAAAGACGTGTTTTATGTCTTTGAACTAGTAACTCCAGACAATCGAGTCATCGTTTTGTACCCTGAGTCACATTTGTATCTGACGGCTGCTATAGAACGTAAAACTCTTCAAGAGATAGACATTTTCACCATGAATTTTCATGGAGAAGTCGTTCCCTTTGCCAAAGTGCGCTCGATGAAACAGGTTGTGTCCATGTTGAGCAACAATTCTGACGCTTATCATAACGAAGGATATGTCGTGATGGACAAAAACTTCAATCGGCTCAAAATACGAAATCCTAAGTATGCCGAAGCAATGCGGGTCTACTCAGTTGATGACGAACTTGCCGCCTTGCGTGAACTTAGGATGCTAGACGTGTCTGGCTTTACGGTTATCACAGGACCAACGTCTGGTAGTGATTCGGCTACTACGGGGACGTTTGGCACTAGCGGTAGTGGAGCTGTTGGAATTGAGGCAGAAGAAGGTGGCGGTGGCGCGGAGCCTTTGGCCTTGGGCATGTCTGCCCCCGTAAGTTTGCGCAATGTCTTGAACCGAGTGATGTACATGGCTCGTTTTATCAACGATGCATTTGACGAAGCGAACAGTACTGACACCCCCGTGGAAGAGCATCCAGGCTACTACGTTTGGCCGTCCGCCTTTCAGGCAATGCAAGAAGGCAAAAGCGTCAGTGATGTCATGGACGAAAGTTCAGACCACGAAATGCTGGCCGCCCTTCGACGATACGAGACAAAAATGGCAGGTACAAAAATGCCCAAGCCTGAATCTGATGATGAGGCCACTCAAAATGGACAAGACTAACGATATCTTACAGTTGGCCAAGCGCATTGCATCCAAGGGCAACACGGTGACTGCCGGCATGCTCACACGCATGGCCCAACACATGGACGAGCATCCTATGCCCGAATTTGATGAATCAGGCGACGTTCCCCACATAGAAAGCTATGTCAACCGAGAACAGCCCCAGCCAAACCAGACGCACAATGCCACTGTGGCCTTCGCGGCACCTCATGGCGTAAGCGAGGCCGATATTATGGAGTACATCCTTGGTATTGGCGACGCGTTGGGCGTCAAAGTCGAATCGTTCAAATGGTCGGTACAAGAGAGTAAGAAGAGGGCTAACTAAATATGTCAAGAGAGCGCGCTCGATATTCGTTCGCAAAAAACAACATGAACGCCGGGTTGCTGATGGGACAAAACCAATTTGGTCAAACAGTGTTGCAGCCACAAGCAGAAGTGGTGGAGCCAGAACCGGGTTTGGTCACGGAACCACATTTGGATTCTTCTGGGGAATTCAAACACAATCAAAGCGTCCGCAATTCTCCGACACTTCAGCGTTTTTTGCAAGAATTTGGTGAAAAGGCGAGACAACAGACCGTGAGCAATGAACAAGAACAGACACCGCCCGAACCAGGCGACGTTGTCGTGAGCAGTCTGGACGAATATGTGCTCGAGTTTGACGAACCAAAACCGGAGCGAACGGTCGTAAGGGCTCCCAGCCGTCAAAAGAGGTTTTCCGAGCATACGGTGGCAAAGTTCTGTCCAGAATGCGGGTTAGGCTTCGGCGGTCAAGAAAAGTTCTGTCCGCACTGTGGAACAAAACGCACGGCTTACACTGCCCCGTCCGCATAGGAAACCATCAAGCACATTCGTAAAGTGCCACTGGATGCGGCGCTATAGCTGGTACGACACGGCCAAAGAGGTCACTGCGTTGCGCAAACACATGTTGCGCGTAGATTTGCGTGTCTACGCCCCGCTGGAACTCGACCTGCAAAACGTGCAGGCAGCCGATGCACACATCCGTTCTCTGTTGACCGCGGGCATAGCCAATGGGCTAGATGTACTTGGCGTAGTACATCCACTAGGTCCCCAGTTTGGATGGCGCGCTCAACAAATGTGTCAACAGGAAAACCTAGACGTATGGGTCGTGCCCGGCGAAGAATACTTGTGTAACGACAAAGTCCGTCTCTTGGTTTATTTATTGCGACAGTCCATGCCGGCCAATTTAGGCATGCAGCAAGCGTGTCAACATGTCCACAAAGCAGGAGGCTGGGTCATGGTGACCGAGTTGACCAAAGGCCAGGCACAGGACATAAACAGTGTGTTGAACAGCCCTGCGTGTCCTGACGCTGTGGAAATTTACAATGCTGCCGGCGGTGATTATGAAGACATTGACGTGGACTTGCCCAAGTTCATCAGTTCAGCCTCACGAAACGCGAACGACCTTGAGCGTACAAACGTGTACACATTGATACACCGCAAAGATTTTGAGTCCTACGGTTTGCTTCCCGAAGGTTTTGGGCAAGACTTCAAGCCAGAGTATCTCAAAACGCCAGAAGAAAAGACAGAAGACCAAGGAATTGCCCAACCCGGTCTCACACAGCCTGGCGGCGGGGCACAAGGAGCATCCTGACAATGACACAATACTGCCAAATAGAAGACGTCAAAGTCTACTTGCCCAATAACATTGTGGTGGAGGGCGACAATGCGACGCCCGACCCATACAACCCCGAGCCGGCGAACTTGACGGTCATCAACATTGAGTTTTTCATTCAACAGGCGACTCAAAGAATCAATGCTTTGATTCGGACCGTCTACGACGTGCCGTTAAAAAAAATCAACCAAGGGGGCACGGTCGCCTTTCCTGACCCTGTGCCGGCCGTGTGTGCCATCTTGGCCGCCCAAATGGTGTACGAACAAAAGCTCATGGGCGCAGAACGGGAGACCAGCGAACCACAAAAACGGCGTGAAGAATGGGCGGAAAACATGATGACCAGACTGCAAAACGGGGAAGTGGTGCTGGAAGGGCAAAGAAGGACTCGCAGCAGCAGGTTTATTTCAAACACCTTGCGAGGAGCACCTCGCAACCCCGCCGTTGAAGGGCGGTCAAAAGGCAATCAGGGGTGATTGAAACATGCTAGAAGACATCTACGAGACTGTCCGCGGCGTGTTGTTCAACGATTGGCCTAAGAACAGTAGTGACATACCCGTCATATATGACTTGCCAATCAAAAAGTGGCATTTGGGAGAGTTCACGCTAACAGGTCTTGATACTCCCACCATTGTCATCAAAGGAGAATCTGTCGGCGAAAAAGATGCGGCTTATGGGACGCGCGAAGAAGAGTTTCGCCTTACGATAACAGCATATGTCCAATCTGCCTCTCGAGAATTGTCTGAACGCCATGCACAAGAGGCCGCGCGCCTGTTGGACACAATCCTGCGCAAACATCGCCGTCTTTGGGTAGTAGGGATTTGTCCGATTTGTCAAAAGTCGACACTCTCGCCACAGCACTTCGTCATTGAGCACAATGACATACTTGCGCCATATGTCACAGACGTACAAGATGAGTTTGACGATGTCTGGGCTTTGACTCACACTTCGACGGCTCCATCGTTGGGCTCCAGTGCATTGTCGGGATTGGCTTTTTTGGCAATGTACGACTCAGTCATCGACCAAACCAACCCGCCCATCACAAATTTGACTGCTGCCGCGCGAAAACGCATCCTCTCGTATAAGGAGAAATTGCGGAGGCCGGTTCGGCTTTTGTACGATGTGGCAGTGACCGACGCCAAAACGTCTGACGGCGGCGAAGGACAACAATTGCTTTATGCAGCCAGTTTGACACTGAGTGCAAAAGAGCTGTTGCGTGTCGCAGAGTACGGACCCGACAATGTGCCCACCGCGTCGTGGGAGCGTCGTAAGTGAACCTTGACCGGACATCATTCGAGCAATTAAAGAATGCCTTGGGCAAAGCTCGTCACGCCTTGTTGTCTGACTTTGGTGATACGAACAAAAATGCCGGCGCATTGTTGCGGCTTGAGGCCGCGTTTGCACGGTTGCGCCAAGCAACGATGTTTCACGATGACGACGGAAGCTCCGGACTTGTGTCCTATGGCACAACTGACCCAGTGGGCTTCGGAGTCTTCGACGGGGTGCTCGAGGAGCAAGACCACGATTGCCCAGGGTTTGAGTCTGTCACTGGAAACTGGTATCCCCGGTTTCTTGGGCCACCTTCTATGGAAGGATGGGGAGTGTGGTACTACAACGCATGGAGTTCTTGGGACGTTGACCCCCAACCAGGCAATACCGAAGGTGCTGACTATGCCTTGAGGCTAACCTACGACCGGCCAGTGCGCCATACTGGTTCTGCCACTTTTGCCAATGTCCCGTATTTCCGACACGCCCGATGGGTGTCTTTGCACAATGCTTCTGGCTCATCGTACCACCCCAATACGTGGATGCAAGTCGTGTTGCCAAAATCTACTTTCGAAGGATGTATGTTGTTCGCGGCCGACACCGGATTGCCGCGGGACATTCGTGCGTATGCGTACACCGAGCTAGTCCAATCAAAGACTGGTTCTACTTGGAACAGCATCACATTACCAAGTACGAATGCTCAACCTATGGTGCTTGACATGGAGATTGAGGCTTCCGGAGACGACTACATTATTTACCTCAAGACTCCTTCGGCCCTTGGTTGGCCGGCGGGATATTATTGGCACATTGCGCTGTATTGGGGGACTCATGAAGAATTGTCGTTAGCACCAATAGCCGGCATTGTTGGCTCGCCTATTATTTTCAACCCCGAACTGGCATATATATGGACTAAGAAGAACTTTTTCAGACAAGACGTGGGTGTCCAATTTGGATGGACGTTAGATTCTGTCTATGGAACAGACACGTTCCTCAAAGCTTTGAACAGGACGCACTTCAAATACATGGACGGTGGCTTTAGCGACCCTGCAGTTCCTGCCAAATACCAATTGGTCGATTGGCCGCCGGCTGAGCCTGCGGGTGTGGCCGGTGCGCTTACTGGATACATGCGCGACGTGCGGCCTGGCGCAGCCAGGTGTGTGCGGCTGTTGGCGCGCACACAAAAAAGCGATGATGAATCGCCCGACGTAGACCCTTTGGTCGCCATCGGGCCAGAAGTGACCGCAGAGTTTTGGCCAGAGGACTGGGACGACAGCCCATACTTCCCTCCGGTGGCAGAAGGCTATGAGTCTCTTGGCCGTTTGGTCGTAGTCCGCGCGCCAGGAGACCTGTACGACATCGTCGACCAACGCGACGCTGGTTTTCGCGCCTTGTTAGAAAATACCGGCGACGAAGACGATGCAAACACAGATGAGGCTGCCAGCTTGAACTGTAAGTTCTACATAGCATGGTTGTCCCAAGACGTTCATTCGTTCGCGATGCCGCCAATGAATGACACGGACGCGGTTGAGCGATTGCTTCCTGCGATTTACAGGGCACTCGTGGAACTCAGGCTTTTCGCGGTCGACACGCCCTTGTCAGGATTGGCATACGGCTTGTTGCCTCCAGGCGCCTCACTTCCTGGTTCTATCTTGTCAGGCCTGTCTCAGATGCGGGATGTAACCACAACCTCGTCTAAGGCATTTCTGGCAGCCTTGAAGTCTCCGATTACTGACGCGTTACTGCCCACGACGGGCTACCGTTCATTTGAGTTTGATGCTGACGGTCGGTCCGTCATATCAGACATAGCCTCACTGCCACCGTCGACGGTCATGGCACGACTCGATGCCAACGTGCTAAGCGTGACCAACGAAAAACTCTCCACGGCTAATGAGTTCGAAGTGTTTTTGGACGAGTCTGACCAGTGCGACGCCATCTCATTGGATAGTGCGGCAGACAAGCTGACCAATGATTACACCCTCAGGCTGAAATTGCTTGACGCTTCAGAAAACTTGTTCCAAAAAGACTTGTTCGTTACTGCGTCAAAGTTTTTCTTGTCACAAGAAGAATATAACCGCAGAGTGAACGCGTCTTTGTCCACGACAGGATACTTCACTTATGACACTTTGGACTACATGAACGAATTCAGGCTCCACGGTTATGCCGGCGTAGTGCCTGATTTGCGCATGAGGGATTACAAAAAGATTCTGACGCGCGTCGTGTCACCCGAGGACGACACGCGTGTGACAGAGGCGCAATTCAGAAAAAACCTAGAGAACCAAGGTTATAGCCAAGAGCAAATCGACGATGCCGTCGCGGCCTTTTTGGCGGCCGGAGGGGAATTCCTCATTGTTGACCTGAGACAGTACGACAACAAGTTTGCCGCCTTGCAAGAGCTGGGGGTCTGTGTGTCGCAGTTGGCGTCTTTCGACGCTCCATATTGGTTCAATAACCTAAATGGTTTTTTTGGCTTCAAACTAGGCAAAGACCCCGATGATGTTGTCCCGCCGGAAATAGCCCGAAGTGACTCGTTCACTATCGCGCCAGCAAACTTAGACCCGAGTGTCCTGGAACAGTTCGGCACGCAAGACGCTCGACCGGCAGACCCATCGCTTGACCGAACCGACAATACTGGAAACGAATATCCCTTGGCGACGCCAGGATTTGCTGTACGGTTTGTCACGACCGAGACCAGCGGCATTGCAGGTGTAAAACTCAGACTGCGACGGTCGGCGTTTGACGCGACCGCGGGCTTTGACGACACGCCCGGAACAGGCCTGAAGGCTTATCTTTACACTAGCACCGATGACTTGCCGGGCACTCTTATCGCAAGTGGTGGCACATTCCGGTATGCAGACATGCCGGATGATTCCTTCATTGAGGCGGCTTTTCCGCTGCAGGCAAACTTGGCCGCTGATAAAGTGTACTGGCTCGTGCTCGCTAAAACAGAAGACACAACGTGGGGGCTTGTCAGCCTAGATGCGAAACAAGAACCCTCCACCGCAGTGGCATGGCATTATGACGAGGGTCGCGACCCTGCCAATTGGGTCCGCATGTCGGGCGCGCCCTGGGTAGCCGCGTACAACTCTGACGTGTCTGTCCTGTCCCCGGTTTTCGTGCTGGACACAGACGAGCATTTCGACGACTTTTTGTTGTATTCAAAGACGTCGAGTAAGACGGTCCTGTCTGGCACAGTCGACCGTTTTTCCTTTGCCCTGTCCACATTGCTTCAATCCGAGAACCCGACAGAGCGGCTGTTGAACGCAGCAGGAAAACGCGTCAGATTGCGCATCGTAGAGGATGCTGGCGGTTTTCCATCGGACACCGAAGTCACTACCGCGGTAGGCCCAGAATTGCGCACGCTGACGACTGACTATGCAGAGTACAAGTTTGAGACCGCGACCAGTGTGTCGGCGGGCACATATTGGGTTGAGCTCTATTTTGACGAACGACCTCAAGGCGGCGTGGTGCGCCTTGCGCGCACTGGACTCACTACGGGCATGCTGGCACGAAAAAACCCAGATGGGACATGGGTGCCTGAGTCGTCCGACGTTTGGTTGGATTTTTACAATCAGAGCTATCAAATACTTGGCGCGTTCAATCGTGATTCTCCCAATGTTTTCGAACACCTCCCACCGCCCAACGACCAACGAACCTATACTGGGGTCAACCAGCAGAGCGCGCTTTATAAGGTCGAAACGTTTTGGGCCTATACTTCTCGGCAATTGTCTGAACCTGCGGAGCTGGCCATTTACCCACGAGCGTTCTTCAACAGCAACACGAGTGAGTGGGAATATGCCCCGAGGACTAAGGACATTTATGTAAAGGTCAAACTGTGGGTCGATGGACGCATTGTGGAGAAAGACATCATAAAGCTCGAGTCAGCTCCAGGGTGGCGTGCGCGTTTCTGGGTTCAGGCGGCAGGCAACGAGACAGAACTGGACACTGCGGAGGCGGCCGATGTGGACACCATCGTAGAAACAATTGACTACGAAAACTACGAAGGGGACAACGATGAACTCGGACAACACTGGAACGCTAGGTTCGAAGGTACGTTCAGGCCGCTTTATGATGGCGAGGTTTACACACTGGTGCTGGAGGCGAACACTGGTGCCCGAGTCTACTTTGAAGATATGGAGACTCCGGTCATTGACACCTGGGACTCTCCTGTGTACGTCCCAGTCAGTTATGTGATTCCCGGCCCCCTCGACCAATCTACAGCATATTCGTTCGTGGTCGAGCATTATCGCGCGGACACAACTGAACGCCTCAAGCTTTATTGGTATCCCACCTCCAACCCTGTGCCAGAACTGATAGGTCCGGACTCAGCTTTGGTCGTGCCGCCAGAGCCTGTGTCTCTTGGGGCAGACTTGGCAGACGGTATCGCTTACTTGGCAGTCGCGAAGACACAAGAGGAACTCGAGACCTTCACGGACGGGGCGCCCCCCGGAGACAGACTGGTAATAAGGAGTAGCTGATGGAACAACCCAGACTCAGCGCCCCTATCGTCAATGCTGCCGTCCTGGCGGTAGACAAGTTTTTGACCGCGGAAGACCGCTCGCTGGCCATGTTGGAAATGTGCATTGGGACCAATCTCGCGAGCCGAGATTTAGAGTGTTCGTTTGGTGCCAATCAAGTTGAATCGTACGACCCTGACAATGCGTTTAAGCCGGTTGTGGCCGGCACAGGCGTGTTCAGGCTGTACGGCGAGCAAGCACCGACGACGGTATACTCATCTGCTCCTTACGAGGTGGCCTTCGCGCCAGAAGTGTTTTTGGGCTCTCGCCCATTAGAAGACGTTTACGCCTTTGGCGCCACATATGCCTTGTTGTATCGCAACGCAGGCACTCCCGTCATATCCATCGAGGCACTGCCATTTCGCGGCGGCGCGACCAATGAAGGCGAGCCATTATTGGTCGCGCGTACAATACCTGCCGACGAAGCACTTTCACTTCTTGACAGCCAGTACATGGTTCCGTTCACTATTGACCAGCCTGGCGGCGGTACAGAAGTGCGTTATGTGGAACTGCATCGCTTTTTGCTGAGCGTGAAGCGCTTTACCCCAGACACCCCCGGTCTGACTGAGATTCAAGCACACTTTGCCGACAAGCGTGCAACAAGAGCATGGGGTGGGTTTGCGGACGAGCCAGGTTCGGTGTACTTTTCACCTGCAAGCGTATCTCACTGGAAGACGCAAGTGAGCCAGGCCTCTGAAGCTGCGACCGCCCTGTACAATTTTGTAAGCGAGTGGGTTAACTTAGGAGTATGGGAACCAGATTTCCTAAGCTACTGGACAACCTATATCGCCGACATGCCAACCAGGCTGAAAGAGTATTTGCTGGACGAACTGAGCATTATTTTGCCGTGACACTATGGTAGAGGAGTACATTTACGAACTAGCCAGGGCCATAGGTGACGTGTACGTCGCCGTGAACGATGGCGCCGGCGATGAGGCCACGCCAAAAACTGCCCTGTTTGAGCTATACCAATTGGAGCAACTGGCCAACAACCAACTGCCTGCTTTTGGTGTTATTGCGACCGAGACGCCGGGATTCACGGGTTCTTACGACGCAGACAACGACCGGTACTTTGTAAGTTTTACTTCGGGTGAAGTGGGCTACAACGGTCAACGATTGGTCGTACCGGCACAAAAAGTCGCATTGAGGCGCGTCTTTGCCGACACATACGGTTCTGGCTATATTTATGGCGTCCGCGTGGGATTTTCTCTTGCAGAAGCCTCAAGGGCGACTCAATCTTACTCCACCATCACATCGTCATCGACGTCTACATACGCAAGTGAGTTGCCGGTCGCAGACATTTCCCTGGTTGAATCCTTGGGGTTCCCGGTCTCGGCACATGTGAACAATGTTTTTGTGCGCTTCTCTGGCGTGAACGCGGCCGGCACAGCTTTGGTTGTAGACCCGAGCTATGACAATGGAACTGGACTGGTCAGCGACCCAAACCGCTATGGCAAGATTGTGTCCAGTGTGCCATCGGGTTCTAGAGTGTATTTCATCTACGAACCCAAATTGTCTGTCTTGTACGGTCTCCCAGTGGTCTTTGGGGGTACAAACCCTGAATCGTTTTACTACATGCCACCAATGCCGGACACATGGTTGCCTATCGCCGACATGCTTGCAGGCACCCCGGAAGACCCTGAATTGACCACAGACAGTGGCGACCCGGTCATTTTACGCACAGTGGAGGAATATCCAGCACCTGACGCAGAGGAGCCACTGTTTGACAGTGCGGACGCCAATACAATTAGCCGTGCGAGCAGACAGACGCGCATAGCGATTCGACAAGCTCGCGACAATGCTTCCGTGGCGAACATGTTGGCCGCGCTAGAAGAGTACACAGCTGCAGTGGCAGATTCGTCAGACCAGGATTTTCGAACTTTTTGGTCGACTCGGCCGTTCAAACCCACCAGTTATTTTGCTCGAGGAATTTCATTTGCCGGTCTTGAGCGTTTTTCTTTTGGAGCAAACTTCAATAGAGCCTATTTCAACATCCGCCAAGTAGATTTACAGCACACGTTCGCGATATTTCGCGGTGATTTGTTCGACTACTCATATGGCATTGTTGGCGATGCCCCGACGAACGTAACGGCCACCAGTTTTCGCTCCGACCTTGTGCGCTGGTCTGGGACTTCTTCGTCAATGAGTCGCGGAACGTACATTTATGGTGTAAGCGCAGTGACCAACAATGGTGAAACACCAGTCACTTATTCTACCGCAGTGGCCAGTTATGCCAGCCCTACGTACTTTGTCAACCACATAGAGTTTGACGAGGTGCCCGGAGCACTGTTTTATCACATATACCGCCGGTCCAACTTGGTGGGTGACCAAATTGATTATCGGCTTACTGACGTCGATGAAGTGACGGGTTTTGGCACATCGTCTATTGCTGACTTGGTCTATGACGCCCCACGAACCATGAGCACAGGCTACGAAGCCATCAAGTTTGTAGCGAACGGCACCCGTCTGCAGGCTGTGCGCTTGCAACTGTACACTACTGCAGACATTACGAATACGTCAGATTATCTCAGTTTTTCTGTTTACACCAACTCCTCAAACCTGCCTGGTTCAGTGGTGGGAACCAGTAGCGATACCGTGACTTTTGGTTCTTTGACGGCCGCCGTACAAGAAGTAATCGTCAAGGGCGATTGGGAACTGACTGACGGGTCGACATATTGGTTGGTGATACATCGCAGTGCGGCACCAACTGGAGGCAGCATCAAGCTTGCCGCGGCCGACGATACTGCAACAGGTCAATATGCAACTGCCACTACGCCTCCGTTTTGGACACTGACACACAATTTGACCGCGTATTTCCAGCCCCTTTACGGATATTTGGACTATGGCGTTGCTGGCAACGCCATAACCCAGCGTGGACTTAGGCTGACAGGCGACATTGCGCTAGAGCCTCGGCGCCTGCGGGTATATGTGCCCGATGTTGAAGGGGACGAACTCCTTGTGCGTGGTAGAAACCCGGTTGTCGGATTAAACGCTGAAGCCGCTGGTGACTTGACCGACCCTGAGAGCACTCCGACCAAAAACGAGCTTATCGTACAAGTGACCGCTCGGTCCGGAGAGACAGGAACACCGCAAACATTCACTACAATCGTGCCCCGAGGCACGGTGCGAGGGACTGAATTTGTTCTTGGTTCAGAAACAGACCTTTTTGACAGAGTCGATGAAGTGCTCATCACTCCTGGCTCAGATTTGAGCATGGACTCTAACAATCGTATTGCTTGGAGCATGTTCGATTTTGTCACTGTGGAAACGGTGCCCTAATGTCCGTAGCGTCGATTTTTAGCAGCCTGGGCACACTGGGGTTCCACGAAGGTTTTGTAGACCTTTTAGCGATAGTCAGGAACGAGCCAAGTGAACCACTGTTTGCTTTTGACGTCGCGGACGTCGTACCGCGGACAGTTCTGGCCGCTAGTTCGTTTCGATTGACAATCGACCAGGCACCAAAGCTGATGCCCAAAAACGCTGGTGAAGCTGTAGACCCTAGTAATTTCTTGGTGCCTCCAATGACTTTGACGGCTGCTGTTTCCATGCCGCTGCAGTCTCCGCTCCAAGGATGGGTCGACCCTGCGTTTGCAGACCTTTATCATATGGCGCGGCTCGCTTTTGCCGGTACGCCGACTACCTTGGTGACAAAAAGCCGACAGACCGCCGGGCCGTCGGCCACTTCCTTGTTGGTCGACAATGCGGCAGACTTTGTTCGCCTTGCCACTCCGTTCACTGTCCAGATTCTAGACGCCGGAGTCCAGACGGCCGCCAATGTCACATCGGTTAATAAAAGGACTGGCCAGTTCTTGTTTTCAGCCGCACTTGGTCGCAGTTTGACGACCAATGCCCTGCTGTACGTTGGTGTCCGCGCAGCCGATGACATTTACCATGAACGAGGGTTTTCATTGGTGTCCCTGCGTGAGGGACTCATGTCTGGGTGCCTAGTGAAAAGTCTGGGACTTACGTTCAAGCCAGGCGAAAGCACACAAGTGGAAGCAGAAATACAAGCATGCCGGCTCGACCGCCACCACCAAGTGGCAATCCGCTCTTCTGCTGCTGATATTATCAGTGCGTACGGTGCCTTGCCTCCTGCCAGAATGGTAGGCCACACTGCTGTGACGATAGAATCTTTAAGTTCGCCGGGCTGGGCGTTTGGCATGTCCGGTGCGGTAGACGACCCTGCTTTTCGTGGTTTTCAAGGAATCGACCTGGCGCCCACCAGCATCGAGCAGTTTACGTTCCGCATTGATAATGCGGTCAAGCCCGTGCATTCTTTGCACGCGTTGGGGGCAGAACCTCTTAACTCGGAGTATTCTGGTTCGGCCTCGCGCGAGCGAATGAACGCCTTTCCATATGCCCTGGTTTCAGAATCTCGTGTGGTCAGTGGAGAGTTGTCTTACAAAGCTCCCATTGAGCCTTGGGCACTTGCAGAACGCTTGTCAGGCCCGTCTGGAGTCGGTCAAAATGGGTTGCGCGTGAGCGCGGACACCTTTCGCATAGACATGCCTAACGTGGTGTGGTCTCCTGCGGAGTCAGACGGAGCCAGTGACCAAGCTCAAACTCGTCGCATCAAGTGGACGATGGTGTCAGACGTGTACGAGTCCCTTCCAGAGCTACAATATATCAGCACCTAAATGAAACCCGCGGTCGATGTCGCAATTTTGAGTTACACTAAGAACGACAAGTTCTTTACAATGACTCAGCACTGCCTGGAGTCTCTGCACGAGTCAGAGCCAGACTTTGATTTTCGCGTCCATCTAGTAGAAACAAACCCGCGGTTGAAGGAAGATGGCTACGACTATGGCCAGTTGGTGGAGCGAGTCGTGCAACCGTCAGTGCCCTTTAACTACAACTTGTACCTAAATCAAGTACTCCCGGCCTTTGATACTGAGTACTGCGTGGTGTTGAACAATGATGTCTTATGCCATCAGGGATGGTTTGGCACAATTGTGCGCTCAATGGAAGAACACAACCTGGATTCAGCTTCGCCCAAGTGTCCGCGGTGGGCGGCGCACCGACCATTCACATCCGGTGTGCACCTGGGGCACGTTTCTGGCGTACATTTTTGTGGCTGGTGTCTTGTGTTTCGTTTGCACGCCTTAAAAAGCGTCCTGCCTCTTGACGAGGCTTTTAGTTTTTGGTACCAAGACAATGATTTGGCACAATTACTCAAATGCACGGACAAACGACATGCTTTGGTCGCCACCTCATTGATGACACACCTCGAGTCTCAATCACACGAGCTGTACGACCCAGTTCAACTTCAGATACAGACCAATGGCATGCGCCAAGTTTTCGCTGAAAAATGGGGATTGTATCACTGAACGACCTGTCGATTGGGGTGGCTGTGACGACCCGCAACCGCCCCGACGTATTGTCCGTATGCCTCACGCATTTTCGTGTATTTGGTTCTGACTTGCCGAATGCTAAATTTGTCGTGCTTGATGACAACAGTGATGAGCCACACGCCACTGCCAACCGTGCTATTTGCGCAAACAACGGTTTTGAGGACTCGTATGTATACGCCGACGATAGACTTGGTATCGCCAAGGCAAAAAATCGGTGTTTGACCTTATTGTCGCCCGTCGATTACTACTTTCTTTTTGACGACGATTGCTTTCCCAAGAAAAAAGGTTGGGACTTGTTATATGTGTCCAAATCCCGCGAGTGCTCTTGTCACCATTTGCTCTACAATGCCCATGTCGGACCTTATGCTCCAATAGGCTGCACTCGAGGTATCGAAGAGTACAATGCCGAGCTGGGAGTTCTTATGCTCATGAGCCAGCATTGTGTAGATACTTTAGGTGGCTTTGACGAGCGATATGGGCTTTATGGACACGAACACATGGAATATGCCCGCAGAGCACAGGCAGCTCGAATGACTAATGGTCTCGGCCGTTCTTGTGTGCCCAAAGGGGCAGACGAATACATCTATGCCTTTGACCTAGACTGGCAGATGCAACGAGTACCACCGCCTCTGCAAAGCCTGGCTTCTGAGTTCAAATGCAGTTTGTTCGAGGAACCGTTGGAAGCGTACCGCATCATTTCACGTCGTGCCAACGGGGAAATCAACGAAGAAGTAGCAAAGGGCGCCCGTGATGCCTATGTGCCGCTGGAAGGTCAAACAGGCATTGAGTGGACTTAGTTCTTAAAGTAGTCCAGATTATGAGCGAACAACACGTCCACACCATGGTACGTGTGCGCAAGCCCGTTCCAATTGGTGCCTGGTTTTGGCCCGTGACACCCATGTAGATGGAAAGTCTGTGGCATGTTCCGCACCCACAAGTCTCCTCGGAACGCCAACACATAGCTAATGAGCCATTGTTGCCTGGCATAGTGTTCGAACATGCAATCAACCGAGCCAATGAGACGAGCGTAATCTTCGAGAATGGCCGCATAAGTCTGCACGGTGGCCGCGACAATGCCGGTGTTGTAGCACAAGGCTTGCGAAATATTAGTTTCAGTAAACGCGGCTGGCAAATTGTGCACCGGAACTATTGGTCTCAAATAGCTGGCTTCTTCGAGCAAAGTCTCATTCTTGTCTTTGTTTTCGCCGACCCATACTTCACCGTACTTTAACCCTTGAAGCACCTTCCACTCTTCTGCCCACATCTGACGTTGCATTCGAATGTCTGAATCCGTGAACAAGACAACGTCATCAGCGTTTAGGTCTAGGAAGACCAAAAAGGCCCCATGCTGCATGCACTTGTTGCTGTGCGGGGCAACAATGTCCTTGCTGGCCGCCTGGGTGAAGCACCACGGAGCAAGGGCTTCCTGGTCTTCTGGAGAGGGCAAAAAGTCCAAGCAAATCGCCACACATTGGTCGAACCGACCATGTAGAGCGACCGATTCAAGATAAGGCCGTGCCTTGGGGAAGTATGGTTGGTCAAAGCCAGTGGCCAAGACGATTTTTCGCGACATTCGTTATGGATTGTACAAATCCCATGGACTACAATGAGTTTGTTCGTCGACCCTGAAAAGACATTCGAAATCCTGTTCTGGGTCAGGTCTGTGGAACCGGCCGGAGTAGACCTGAGCGTCACTGAACCGCAAGAGGAAGGTTTTAACCGCGTGTCTTGCGTTTGCGTTGGCAGGGACTATGAATCCATGTCGCGCGTACTAGAAGACTCGACCATCATCAATCACATCACGGGGGCACCAATGGTGCGAACGCGCACTTTTTATCGCGGAATTGCAACCACCTTCATAACCAAGTGCGAAGTTGACGGGTCTCCAGCACCATGGAACAATGAGACTGTCGGTAAAGTCCACGACGATGTAGTCCGGCATGTAGCACGTCGTTGGCTGCATATGACTGCCGGGACAAAGAAATGAGAGTACCGTTGCTCATTCCGAGCGGCCAACAGTCAGTTTATCTGATGTCTTTGACCGACTACAATCCAGGCATCTGGTTGGATGGCAGCCAAACTAGGCTGGGCATGCACCGTCGAGGCAATGGTCGAGAACCCATCAAAGACACATACACCTGGGACATGCATCGCTTAGCAGAAAACTTGTCCAAAGAGCTCAATGGTAGTGGGTACAACACTATTTCACCCTTGTCTACGGCTTGGCGCCCTTTGTTCGTGCAGAGCTATGCTGATGACGCGGGGTCAGGCGTGTACAAACCTATGGCGACACACTTTGCGGTTGCACCCTTCACTCACCAACTGGCAAGCGGTCATGTGTATTCGGCCCAATTGGCGACCCAGCCACTGATTCCTTTGTACGATGGCACCGTGCCATTCCCATATGTGTCCCTTAACTACGCCGGAGAAGTGGCGTTTCGCCAGGCGATGGTATGGCCTGGCATGCCTATGTTGTTGGGCACCACCGCGCCGGCATCTCGTGCTTACGGCCCGGTCTTCCTGGAAAGTGCCTCGATACAGGTTTCCGGAAGCGGACAAATGAGTCCGGTGCAAATCAACGGCGATTGGAAGGGCGGCAAAGTGATTCGTGTCCCTTTGATGCCACCAAACGCCTTTGACGATGGCGACGTCGAGTCTCGAGGATTTGCCAACGAGTACCGTTCTGCCACGATGCTGGATTGCGGCTTCGATACTACCTTGCAGCTAACACCAGATGACCTGGCCGCTTCCATGTCCAACTCACGTTATTGGGACTATGAACGGATTGTAGGCTTAAGTTTGAATATGCGCCAAGCAGTATCGTTCAATTACACATGTCCGACTCGTGGCAAAACAGACGCTCATGGTCCGCGGTTCGTTTCTGTGTCTGACCGTGTCGTCACAGGCTCGGTCACCTTTGTCGGCCGCGACCGCGAGGCCCTGTTCGACGGCATGACAGAAGGAGCCTCTGGTTCTGTGACAATGTACTTTGGCGGTTCGTTCTTGTTCCCTATGCAAAATGTCGACTGGCAAAAACCCACCACCAACATTGTGGCAGGGCAGGTGTATTCGGTCACGTACTCGTTTGTGGCTCGAGCCTGTGACTACGCGGTGACAAAAGGCTTTTTGCCCGATACGGCCGGATATCCCGTTTCCGAGTTCTACATCAGCACAGGTTAGTAAAATGTCCAACGAAATTCATGAACAAACGGCGGCCAAAATGCGGCAATTGTTGCAGGGTGCGTCAGAGGCGCACAATGCCTCCGTAAGTACTCCGGTGCCTCGAATGACGCAGGCACCAGCCGCGTACGCTGGGTGGACTCCACCATGTAACGCAGGAGAATTTTTGGTGTTGGTGAAATTTGCAGGGCAACTTGTTCTTTGTGCGTTGCAGGAACCCACTTGGCGCCAAGCGGCCGCTATTGAAATGTATGCTTTTAGACGGAGTGACAACGGACAAGAATACTTCTCCGGGGAACAGGAGCGACGAGAACTTTTGCGTATTTCATTGCGCTGGGTGGCAGACCCGGAAACCAATAGCGTGCGTCATTCTCCATCTTTGAGCGAACTCGCCCAGGGTTTTGTGGAAGCACTATGGCGTCAAGTGGCGCGTGAGTTTTTTGTGCAGCTCGAAGAAGCCAGCAGTCTGTACGCTTCCGCGGTGTCTTTTTTCAAAGGAGAGCTTGGACATCCTGTTCATCCGGTCATTTTAGACGTCAATGGCATCATGAAAGGCATGTTCACTTTCAACGGCGCAGAGTGGAATGCGGTGTCCATGTCGGATTTTGAACGCTATCAAATTGTTTGGTCTGCCTATCAGGAACATTTGACTACAGGCTCTGCGCCAGAACCGACCGTCATGCCTCCTAGTCCGCCGCTACGGGCCTGGTTTGGACCTACCGTTCGTTGACACAATTTGGACACAAGTGTACTGTGTGATATAATAATGACTGTATGAACGAAGACATCATCAGTGCGACATCAGAGGACGTTCCCGAAGAAGAAGACAACAAGTGGTTCATTTTAGCCTTGGCTCTGTACACGAAATCTGGTAAGAAAATGACCGCGCTGGCACACCGTCGAGTAGAGTTGCTGCGACGTGACGCTGCAGCTTTGGAAAGGTTTAAGGTTGTATTGGAGGACTTGCAACGACCGACCGAAAGTGGGCTTGTGGCACTACCATCCGACCGCGCTAAAGCGGTGTTGGATTACGTCCTGGCGGCCTGAGTGCGACCCAGGCTCACATCCAGGGAGAGTTGTTCGTAAACTTCCAACAAGCTGGTTTTGTCTTCTAGGTACACCCTTTGTTTGTTAAAGGCAAAATGTGCCACCATTGCGCGGCCATACATGCAGTTCGGTCGTCCCAGTTCACGCGGCTTGATTTTAGTGAGCCACACTTCCTCGAGTTCGTCACACCCGCTTTCGGCGACCCGACCTTCAAACCGCGCAAAATCTGCGCCTAGCCATGCAACGCAATTGATTGGTGCTTGTTCGTACGCGGCCATCACTTCCTGTCCGAACTCCAGTGTCGAGACATCGCCGTGATGCAAGGCGTCTAAAAAGAGCTGGTGATGCGCGACCCCGGCCAATGGGCTCCGTTGCCAAGAACGAAAATGCCCTAGTTCAAGTGGAATCAGTCCCATGCGACCGTGAATTGTGGCGGTAAACCCATTGTTCACAATGCCTGGGTAGACGAGGAAGTACTCCGGGTGGTCTAACCGAAAGTCCACCAAAGTGCGCACGGCGCACGGGTCAACCCAACAAATATCGTCGTCCATTCGGATGTAGACCGTGTCAGGTTCAATGCAGTTGCGAAAAAACTCTCGTATGAGCCGTACACGTCGATTGCCGCGCCATTCAGGCTTGGGGTCTGACAATCGTTCTGTGTGAAAGAACGATTGTGCGGGTGACGCGAGCTGGTCAATGTACTCTAAATCGTTGCTATCACAAGTATTGACCCATAAACGACATTCATCTACCAAACCTTGTTCGCGCAACAAATATGGTGCCAGTACACCTAAATACCGCTTGCGGCCGGCTGGGACTACAATGACTACTTTATGGCCTCTGTGCATAGTGGAATGTACAGGTCGTCATTGTCATTCTCGAACAAAACTTTGTTCGCTTTGGAACTTGCGCCAAGACGTTCACTCACGACTGTGCGCACGTGCGGGAATTGGATTGTCCCTAGCGATGGTTGTTGTCGTTGTACAGTGAACTCATAGTCAAGCGCATACATGCGCCCTATGGCCTCTACGGGAGTCAAATACGCTCCCAGCCCCGCATTGAACCCCGCACGATGGGCTCGACGGGCATAAGCCATATGTTCATAGCCAAAGGTTTTGTATTTTTCATCGAAGCCTCCTACGGACGCCAGTAGTGGCGCAGTAAAAAACAAACAACAGCCCATGCCCCACGGATGTGCGTAGACTGACCCTGTGCGCACTCGAGCTGCCGGCTGCCACGGTGTGTAGCTCAAGTGGTGCGCGCCACTTGAATGATGTGCGGCAACAAAGGTGTCGACCCAGTCTTCGGCATCTGGAAAACAATCGTCGTCGAACAAAAAACAAGCCTCCAGCCCGTACACAGACCGGAGGCACGAGTTCTTTGTGGCCGCGACTCCACGGCAAACATCTGACGCAATAAACGTTGCTCCCCATCGCTCGCACACCGCTTTGTTCAAACGGCTGTTTTCAGGCGTACTGCCATCGTCACAGACTGTAAGTCGCGCATACTTTGTCGCGGGTTCGTAGGCGACAAGGTGCCGCAGGCACAGCTCTAGGTGTTCAGGCCGATTGTGCGTCGAGACAGATATGCCGATTTGTGTCACCGAGTGTTGCTGCGCAACAATGTTTTGTAAACGTCCAATGTGCGCCTCGCGACAGCCCTCCAACTGGTTTCACGCAAAAACTTAGTCCGACCCATCACTTGAGACTCTTTGACGCGGTTGCTGCTAAACACGTCGTCAATGGCCTGGAACAGGTCGTCATCGGTCTTGCATTTAACGGCCACGTTGGTCAAATCGTCGAATAAGTGTGCAGAGCTCACCACGAGTGGCGTCTGTGTTCCGGCCACCACGCGAGCTATGCCTGACGTCGCACGCACCTCGTGGTCTGGGTGACTTTGATAAGGCAGTACGCACACTCGCATAGTGCGAATGAATGACAATAAGACTTCCTTGGACACAAATCCTCGATTGACTGTCACATTCGACGACAAGCCCAGTTCTTCGGAACGTGAGATGATTTTTTGGTACAACTCGTCATGCTCGCGCATATTGTTTGGATTCTCTGAACCTTGAATAATGTAATGGACGTCAGGGTATTTTTCTTTCAACCGCGCGACAATGCCCAGCATTCGCAAATGGCCTTTGTACCCAAACATAAAGCCAGGGTGAAAAATAGTGTGCTGGGTGTGCCAGGTGTTCCACAAGTTTGGCAACAATTCAGGCACTTCGGGCGTCCCTGCAAGAATCTCTGTTCCATGTGGAATCACACTGACTCGCGACGCTTCAATACCCTTGTCTACAAGGCATTGTTTTCCTGCGTCAGTATGTACGATTATGCTTGGTGCTGATGATTCGGTCACGACCTTGTCTTGATGCGCGTATACGCTGTGGAAGGTCGTGACTACCGGAATGCGTCTTCCTTTTAGCCAGGTCACGAGTGAGGTGAACATGTATGCTCGTGCAAAGAATCCATACTCATGACCGATATGTACCACGTCAGGGTCGTATTCAGTCAACGCCTGCATGAGTTTACTTTTGGGGTGCTCATTTCGCGTCCAACATCGAATTACCCAATCTGGGTCTCTTTCCAGCCGTTCAGAACGCTCGGGGTCAGCATATTCAGCGAACACCTTGACCTCAATGTGTTCGCGCAATTGAGGCACTAGTTCTTCGTTGTAGGTAGAAATACCGCAAGGAATGCCCCACACGCTTACGTAGGCGACCCGCAAGGGCTCACCATCTTTCCGTCCGGGCTTACTTGGCTTGGGCTTGTGGTCGGTGCACCAATAAAATGGCAACAAGAGAATCAGCCAAACAAACAGCAATGCCGACCACCACGAACATTGGTGTGGCGGGTTGCAGCAGTGCGGTGGCCAGCCACAATGCCCGCAATCTGGTTTGCCACAGTGAGGGGGTTCACAATCTTCAAAACCGAAGGCGTCTCTCAGCCATTCCAAGAGAAGACAAAGTCTAGTCTCAGCCCAAAAACACAATTGGTCGCCCCAACATTGTAACTGGTGAAAACGGCACAAAAAAGAACCCAGTGCACTAACCAAGGACAGCATTAAGCCGAGACACGCACTAAGCACGCAGCAACATGTCAACAGTAGTAGACACAATGTTTTGCCAATCATGTCAATGGCCTTTCGGCCTAGGAGCGCAAGGCTTATCAAAGTGGGTCGGTTGGGTTTGTTAGGCATTTTCTTTTTTGGTAGTGGTCATTGAACAGAAGTGATGCGAAGCCATTCCTTGTCGAATAACCTCCACTGTTCTTGCGCTTTAGTCGTAATGTCGCTCCATTGCGAAGTATCAAAATTTTCTGCCGCCTGCGTAGCTTGTATCAAGTCTTCATGAGACGCGTGCCATACGTCGACTGCACAATGCTCCGCACCCACGGAGCGCACGAACTGTTTGTTTTTGGCATGGTGCACTAGGTCGACGAACGGGGTGCCTGTCACCAACGCCGTTGTGGAAGCGTGATATCGCATTGACATCACGAGATTGCAGGACGCTACTCGAGCCATTAAGTCAGTCCAGGACAACTTGTCTACGACCCATTCTGCGCCCAGCTTCCTTTCCATAAGTCCATAGACAATGCCGGCGGCCAAACGGTCGTCTACAGTAGCACTGACATGGCATGGCAAAAAGCAGACTTTCCACCCAAAACTCACCATCCAGTCCAGGTGGTGCGCAATGAGCCTGGCGGTCTGCATGACCTGTGTAGACCTATAAATATCGTTGGCTTTGAAAATGTCGTTCATTGGATAGGCGTTGAGTAAAACTGCCAATGTTTTCTCATTGCGCGTACCGCATGAATTGTCAAGGGTCAAAGATATGTCTGGCAAGAACTCGGCTGCCATGCCTTCGTCGGCCAGCAACTTGACTGATTCAAGGTCGCGCACCCACCAATTTGCCCGTAAGTCTCGGAGCTGTGAAACAAATTCCTTGTCGGCAAAATAGTCGGCAGTCACACCAACGTTCAAAAAGACAATTTGTTTTGCCTTGGTCAATTCTTCCAACCGACCGTCTTTGAACGCCCAGAACCCTGGACCGATAATGTTCCCCCCGCCAATGACAATAGTGTCAGAAGTCAAATAGACAGGGTCTTTGAGTCCATTGTGGACGCCAGGCTGAGTAGTGTCTGAGAATACATTGACGGTGGAGCCCAAGGACGTTAGCCGTGCTGTCAAACAGTCGGCCATTAAATCGTCCCCGTAATTGTGCTTGCCATAAAACCCGCACAAGGCTACAGAGCGTTGCCTTTCCGACACGTTGGTCTATTAGGGAAGTACAAGGGATTTGCCTACGGTCCAAACTCGATTTAACAGGTTGTTTGCGACCCAAATCGGAAACCTATTGTAAGGTCTACACAGATTGGGTGAAAATGTGGTCAGAACAGACGTCGAAAACTACCTTGAAGTAGCTGCAGCACTTGATGCCGCAGGCTTGTTCGCAGCAGCGGATGATGTCACATCGCTGGCGCAAGTGCGTACCGCCATGTCTTATGGCGAGCCTTTGTTCGCCTCAACATCTGAACATGAAGAGTACTTGCGACTCGTGCGTGCCGCAAGTGTCGCTATTCAGCGATTTTACAAGCCCACCGATGCTGCAGACGCAAAATTTGTGCAGGGTGAGCTCGACAAACTGAACCGTCGCGCTCAGCTGTGGCAATTGATGCTTGCAGAAGAAACCAATGTGCGTCTGGCACAAACATCGGGAGGTCCCGTTTGGAACAACGTGCAACCGCAAAGCGCCGCAGAATTGTCTCCTCAAGTACTCGACAAACTGCGACCAATGTTGGTCCATTTGTGGGAAAACGGAATTCGCATGGCTTTGGCGGCCGACGGCGGCATTGTCACAACAGACGCACTGACGCGGTCTTGGAACCAGGAAGCCCGCGCTCTTGGTCCGCGTCTTCAGTCCTTGATGTCAGACGAAAACCACAAAGGAGCGTTCCGCAAACTCGGTCTTAAAGACAGCTTGTCGTTAGTCAAGGCGAAACACGCATTGTCCGTCCGCGACCATGAAGACCAATCGGTCATCAAACGCTGGTGGGCTGCCGGTTTGGCCCAGCTTCAAAACGAGATGGTGCACCGTACGGCTGAATTATTAGCCGCTAAGATTTTAGAACCAGACATGGCCAAAACAAAGTCGCAGGCTGGAAAGACTGCTTTAGCAAGTGCCGCGGCTGGAGTATTAGCATGGTTCTTCCAGCCTCGAACGGTCACAACTGCCAACATGGACGAAATCGCCGAAATGGCCGAGTCTTTGGGAATGCCTCAAGACCAAATTTTGCCTAAAGACTTTTTTGACCATGTGGCCGGCGATACGGAGTCTGACGGTCTGCGTTTTTTTGATGATGCCGAGGTCTCAGACCTGGAGGCCAAGTTGTCCGACAAACCAGGGGCTTCTATTCTAGCGGCGATACAACAAGCTGAGCCCGCAGAGTCGAACGATGTGCCTGAAGAAACCACTCCCGCCGACGAGGCACCAATAGAGCCAGCTGAGGCGGTCGTCCCACCCGTGAAGCCCAAGCGCATCCGCAAGCCGACCAAACCAATGCCAGAACCAGCAATGCATGACAATCTCGATACTGACACCGTCAATTCAGACGAATCTACCATAACGACTCCAAATTCTGAGTCGACCACTGTGGAAGACCCTTCGGGCACAGACGTTGCAGTAAGCGACCCGTTCGCCGGAGTAGAGACACCGGAGGGTAATCCGTTCGCCGAAGGCGAAGATGAACCAACTCAAACGCACAGTGCTGCCTTGGCTTTTGTTGACAGGTTTCGCAATGCGCTCGAAAGCGTCTACATGCAAGCCCCCGAAACCCCAGCTGAAGCAGCTGCGTTGCCCCCGGCCGCAAGTGGCAAGAATCCCATTAGTAAGGAAGAAATCCTAGAGGCATTGAGCCGCCTACTGCAATTGACTGACGCTGCGTCAATACAACAGTGGGTGTTGGCAATGTACGCACCAATTTTTGACGAGCCCGAGGTGCCGGAGTCATTGCCTGTGTTCGAAGACATGAATGACGAAGATTGGTTGCAGTTGAAAGACAAACTCACTCAAGAAGGCGAATCAAGCACGGACGAAGGATATGATGTTTCTGAAGAACCTCCTGCGCCACCAGCGACCCACGGTTCAGCACCTGTAGATTTTGACTCCGAGCCCGAAGAAACGAACGAGCCAGAGAATATTCCAGTCATCCGTCCGCAAAGAAAACTCAACTGGCGAAAATTATGGCCTTTGTTGGTGCCCTTATTCGCGGGCGGTGGATTTGGTGCCAGGAACATGATGCCTCAAGAAAACCCTGCCGCTCATCCAGTGAGTGAGGTTGTGCGGCGTGTTGATGAGGCAGTGCCTTCAGGTGCCGCTTCGCGCGCCGTGCGCCCCGTGGTTCCCAAGGCTAATGCCAATGCTCCAGTCCAGCAGCCTGCGCAAACTCCGCAGGTTCAACCAGATGGCACATTGAATAACAACAGTGGCTACTACCAAAGGATGTTTGACACCCATGACTGAACACGAAGTCCTACAATCTGTTGCCAGTGACCTTGTCAGCGCAGCAAACCTTCTTGATGCAGAGGGCCGATTCGCGGCCGCGGATTCACTCGAGCGACTTGCTGAACGAGTGGTCGAAGCCCAATACGGTGGAGGCATGGCCGAATATGTAGGTCGTTTGTTGGAACTGGCCAAAAACAAGGGCATTGACTATATGCAGCAACGCATGAGTGAAAGTCGCATTGTAGTGCTCAATGATGGCACGCCTATCCTCAAACAGAATGACCCTAAGACTTTTGTGGCCGCCGTCGTTGCGCAGGCCAAAAAACTAGGTTTGCCTGACAGTAAGGGCTTAGAGCCATTCGCACCCAATAAGTTCGAGCCTAAATGGTCGGCCGATTCGGCAAAACGAGGTGAAGACATTGCGTCTGGTAAGTCAAAATGGCTTGGACAGGCGAAGCCCTATGGCGACATGATGGCTGACCAAAAGTTGCACAAGTACAAATGGCAACCAACTTCGGGCACTGAGACCAAAAAGCCAGCTCCAAAGCCGACTGTGCAAGAATCGACTTACTACCCAGGTCCGCAACAAAGCAATCCTAAACCTTCGACCTTCACTCAAAAAACGCTCAAGTTGACAAAGCCCGCGCGCCCGAGTGGTGTCGACGGCAACACTGACGATATTGTCACTAGACCAGTCAAATCGCCGCCAGTCAATTTGCGCCGCAAAGACGTGATGGAATAGTCCAAGAACGATAGAATAGATTGTGGCCACCAACATTTACGTCGGCGAAAGCTGGTTGCGTGAACAATATGTTGTAAAGGCTCGGTCGCTGAAGGAAATAGCGATAGACCTTGGGTGTTCAGAAGCATTGGTGACATCTGCCTTGCGTCGGTTCGATATTCCGTTGCGCACGAACAACGGAAATGACAAACTCACCAAAGAATGGCTGCAAGCCCAATACGCGGCCCAAAAAACCATAGAAACAATTGCTCTCGAGGCCAACTGCAGCACAGCGACAGTAAGTCGAAAACTGCGTGAATTGGGCATCGTGGTACGTCGTCCACGTCATGAATCTGCCTTTGATATTATTGGGCTGCGGTTCGGGCAGCTGACTGTACTAGAAAAGAAGACCGGCAAAGTTGTCTGTGCTTGTGCTTGTGGCCGCAAAGTAAGGTGCACGCCTGGCAGCTTGACCTCAGGCAGCATTCAGAGCTGCTCTAAATGTGCCTGGTCTGGAATAGGCCAAGCTGACACAGCCTTGGTGATGGTGATTTCTAAAGCGCGTTCTGCGGCACTCAAACGAGGCTTGCAGTTTGCGGTCGGCAATGAATTCTTGACCGAACTTTACAATGCACAGGGCAGGATGTGTGCATTGTCCGGCGTGCGCCTAAATGTTGCTAGTAACGCACAGGAGCACAAAAGTGGTTTGACGACAGCGTCGCTAGACCGTGTGGACTCCAACTTGGGTTATGTCGAAGGCAATGTACAGTGGGTGCACAAAGATGTCAATTGCATGAAATGGAACTTGCGGCAACACGAATTCATACAGTGGTGTCATGCCATTGCGAATCATATGCCAATTCAACCTATAGGTGCACAAACAGAGGTCGCTTTGACAGAAAGCGACGATAATGCCGATGCTTCTGAGTGGGACAGTGACCTGTGGCGCCAGGTCACCAAGAATGCCGCGAGTCGCCCTATTTAGAAGTCCGGCTCTTTGATATTGAAGGCACCACCGAATGCCACCTGTACTGCGCCGTTGGCTTGCCACCTGTACCGGTGCAAACCAGCTTGGTCTGCGTCCCAGTCAATGTGAAACTCACCTTCACTATCCTGCACAATATCATCGTCAATGCCCCAGGTCAGTGATGTCTCGTTTCCGTCAGGTTCTTTGATTGTAAATACCAATTGAGTCGGGTCAGCCAGGCTGCCGTCCAAATCTTTGATTCGGGCGATTACGCGTACGCGAGTGATGGGTTCGTACTCAGGCATTCCACTCACTCATTTATGCGGCCGTGGGCTTCAAGCCTGCAAACTAGCAGAGCTCGACGAGCCTTGCACATAGCTGTCTTGGGAATCAAGTCCTATTTGCACGGCCGTACTTTCAATGTTTGAGGTTTTATGCACAGACTCTGGTTCTGCCGTCATAGGCACAGCCACCGACACTGGCATTACAAGTTTGCCGACCAAAGTCGCTTCAATCGGGTCAAAAGTAAACTTAAGTGCCCCGAGTGACGAATCGCTCGCCATTGCCGAAAGGTAGACGAATACCAAGGGTCTTAGTGCTACCGTGCCATATGCCGCAGAAGAACTACAACCTGAAATGGCGACGTATACCGTTCCTGGCGCGATGGTGGCTGCACCATACTGAACTCCCGATGTGATACTGTTTAGTGAGAGTACAACAGTGCCTGGAACTATGACAGATGTACCGTAGCCTGCAATGCTTGTCACGCCAATTGGCGATACAGACACCTGTCCCGGCACAAGTCCGTTGTTGCCACTAATAAACGATGTTGCTATGCCGCTGGTGCTCAATGTGATTGAGCCACGCACTACCTGTGTAGTGCCTGGTGTAAATCCGGATGTAATTCCACTAGGAGACACCGTCACCACTCCTGGTGTTAACTGTAGTGTCCCGTAATTGGCCAAACTACTTAAGCCAGAAGGCAAAAGGTGCGCAAGTGAAGTGACACTTGTGCCACCAAAAGCAGCCACTGACGAGATGCCAGTCGCAACCAAACTGATAGTGCTTGAAAGTGTTTGTGCGCCCATGTTGGCGACAGACACGAGACCATTCGGGGTGAGAACAATATTCGCGTACACCAGTACAGTGCCATAGGCACTGTTGGACGATAATGCGGAAGGTGACACGGATATAACGCCACGAGTGACAGTCACCGTGCCCATGCTCATTGCAGACGCAAGACCTGAAAGTGTTAAACTAACACTGCCAGGGACAAAAGCCTGAGTGCCGGCGGCAGCAACTGAAGAAACGCCAGTTGTGGACACCGTCCTGATGCCTGGAGTCACGACCTGGGTGCCATAGGCCGCGTTGCTACTAATCGCTGACAAGCCTAGTTGAATGGCACTCGATGATAGAGACTGTGTTCCATAACTTGCGACAGTCGCGATACCAGTGGGCGAAACCGTGACACTGCCTCGAACTACTGTTTGAGTTCCATAAGTAGCCGCGGCGGCAAGCCCTGTCGGCGCTAACGACACACTGCCCGGCAATACCGTGTGCGAACCGTACGTGGCGACAGACGACGTGCCAATAAGCACTAAAGTCACTGTGCCCCGACTAACGACCTGAGTGCCGTAGCTCGCAGCGGTGGCAAGCCCTGTAAGATTCACGGTCACACTGCCTGGGGCTAAGGCATGTGTACCAATGGCCGCACCGGTACCAATGCCGGTTAATGACAGGGTTTGGGCAGAAGAAGAAGCACCAAAGCCCTCAAGCACCAACAGCCCCGACAACATTCCTTGTGTGACGAGGAAACTCATGTCAGGTTATGTCCTCGTTGTCGGTGCCGAAGTGCTGTCAAGTGTAAATGTACGAACTACCGTAGTGCCATCGGCCGCGTACAGGGTCAATGTGTTGGCACCCGTGTTTAAGACCCATTTCCCAAAACCTTGCGCTCGAGCCGCATTTAAGGCATCGCCTATTGTCTGTGCCGTATTAGATGTAGGTACGACATTGCTCATATTTAGGTCGCCATAGTCGTAGGCCACAACCCTGCACAGCAGGTCACTTGGGTCGGCCCCGGTTGCTGTGATGTGGAGGGCTAGGTCGCCGGTGGTATCGGTGTGTCCAGAAGTGAGGGCGAGGTTGTACCAGCCGTTCCCCCGCTCGGTGATTGTAGGGCTGATGGAGGCAAAAGTCGCTCCATCCTTAGAGGCGGTAACTGTGAGGCTTAGTCCTGTACCGCCTGTCACATGGTCATCCGACGTCGTCATGAACACCATTAGGTTGTAGGCAGTATTCTGCTTCAAGACCCTCACGTCGAGTTCACCGTTCTAGACCTTGGATAGGTGTTGAATCTTGGCAATTCCACCACCGATTTGTCGTTCTCTGGTTTGTTGACTGCGTCTGACAGCACACCCGAGTATGAGGTGGTGGGAATTTCACACACCACCCTGGTGTCTGCCTCCGTCAAGTCAACATCGGTGAGTGCCATGATAAGTTAGAGTTGAGTCAGGAGGGGCCTCACCTTAATGTTGTCCCCAAGGCTGGCGGGTGTATACCGAATATACGTGGTTTCGTTACCTTTGTCGGTGTTGTTCCAAGAAGACCAGTTGTTACCGCCGTCAGTGGAACGCTCAAAGGTACCGGTAGCCGAGCTGGTGTTATCGTCGACCAGAAGCGAACCTGACACAGCGTCGTATAGGCGCACGCGCAGAGCGGGCACGGAAGATGCGAAGGCAGTCGAAAACCGCCATGCGAACCTTTTGTTCGTTAGGTTGGTTTGACCAGTAGAGAACTGGTAATGCGAGTCGGTAGACAGGTCAGTGTATGCGACTCCCAAACTCAGGATGCGCGCCGGGATACAGATTATGCCCATAGTCCGGAACTCAAGTTTGAACTGTATGTAGTCGGTACCGGGCACGGCTGATAGGTCGCCAGTTTGGTTCAGCATTGTCCAACCGCCCGAGTTGTCCGAGATGCCGTTGACGCGGTAGCTAATTCGATACGGCTCCGGTGCCAGGCCAAGGTTGTGTCCGGTCGCACCCGCAATTACCTCTGCCTCGTTCGTGTACACTCGCACAAACTTGTCTGCGTTGGGACAAGCCATGCGAGGTGTCACGATGAAGGAGTTGGTTGAGGAGGTGTATTCCCAATCTGCAGACAGTGGTATTGCGTACACGCGGTTTAGGATGGCGGTTGCTCCGATTGTGGCGGCATAGAGCATCCCGCCTTCGGACCAAAGAGAGTATGGACCACCGGTCATCGACGGCGCTGGCGTTGTGCCGCTGTCGGCTGTGCTTTGGTCGATTTGCCTAATGTCGCACCCCCATAGACGGTCCATTTGCCCGGAATCGGTGCGATATTGTGTTACGTAGCTGCGGAACGGCGTGGTTGTGGCGTTGACTGCAACAATGAACTTGTCGAGGCTCGATGAATACTCCAGCGAGTTCATGAGCGAGCTGGCACCAATAGTGTTCACACTGCCTGGTGGGATTTCCACCATGCTGTCACCGGCGCTGAGCCACGTGGAGTCGTTGCTTGTTATGTTCGAGGTTGCCTTGCTGCGATAAATACGCGTAGTGGATGTGAAATAGATGCACCCAGAGCCGCTGCCTGGTCCATGGTTGAGCGAGGCATAGCGCCCGTTGTTCGCCTGGGAAGCGGTTCCGGTGATGGCCGTCGAAGCCGCGGTCTTGAACACAAATGCTGAAGTACTCTTGCCAGAGGACAAGCTGCCGAGCGACGCCCGTAGATTGTATTTGAACAGCGTAATGGTCGATGTGCCATCAAGAGCCCAAATGGTGTGGCTGGTTTTGCTAGATGCCGGCTCAATGGCCAGCCCGGCACCAGTGGTATTGGTGACAGTTGACGCGTCAGCGAGCCAGTACACGGCGCGCAAGTTGTCCGTCGTTGTTGCGGCCGCTATGTTGGTTCCCGTGGGTGAGAAAATTTCCTTGCGCAAACCCTTTGCCACAAAAAGACCGCCGTTGGCCGCGGTCGCATTAGTGGTCAACACTATAGCCCTCAAGTCTTCGATAACATACGATGTGCCCGAGCCTATCGTGCCTGCACTCGAGTCTATAGTGATGCCCGTGTTGCTTCCGACGGCTGTTATCTCGTACCACTGGGAGATTTGTGTTGGGTCGGTAGAGCCAAAACCTATTCGGTTTCCCGCGCACACGCCGTCGGTGCTCCACGTGGTGCTGGTTCCGGTCACTGCCGTGCCGCTCACGGCAACAGTACCCGAGGTGTGCTTATCGTAGGTCATCCGCATGCCACGGATGGTGTGGTTAGTGGCCGTTGGGAGTGTCAGGGTTATAAAGCCCGCGATGTTGAAACCTGTACCATCCCGGTCGAAGGTAGCGAGCATGATGCGTCTCGTGGCCGCCGCAGCCGCGTTGTCGGCCAGGAATACCCAGTCGCGAGTCGCGCTCCATTGCATCGCCCATGGGAACACCGCCGGCAGGCTCGTGGAGTACTCAAAGGGCCGTATGAGCCCAACAGGCATAGGGCCGAGCCACTTATCCTCCTCTCCGGCACCAGTATTCTGAATCATAAGCGGACCTAGACCAAGTTTGTCCTGGTCGTAGTTGTCTACGCTGTAGCGGTATGTGGGCAAGCTGCCGATGCCCGTCAATTCAGTCAGAAGTGTCGACATGTCGAGTGATGGTAATTAGACTTGTCCAACCTCGCCGTCGCTGGCGATACCTTCTGCGCCCATTATTTGGCCTACAGGCTCCTGTAAAACCTTGCCCAGGAGTTCTAGGTCCTCCATGGTTACTTGCCCGCCCAGCCGTCGCTTGAGTTCCTCACAGCGCACGTGGCGCTCCTCGACCCGCGCAATCAATTTGATTTCCGCGCGTAGCTGCTCGAGTTGTGCTTCCTTGTCTCGCTTCAGCGCGACAATATCGTCAAAGCTCATAATTTCGTAGTCTGGCATCCCAAATCGTCTCCAAAGATAATGTTCCGAAGACGTTGGCGCTGTTCCTGCGAGAGTGATAGAGTCTTGACCGCAGTGATAATGCGTTCGCGCTCTTCAGCGATAAGGTCAAACACACGTTGACCAGCAGGGTCTTTTTTGGAGTGAGGAGTAATGACCCAAAGCTCGAGGTTTTCCAGGCGGTTATCGTTGCGAATGCCATTTTTGTGGTGGACTCGTTCTTGTTTGTGAAGACTGCGTCCTAAATTGCGCTCCATGACAAGCCGATGCTGAACCACCCATTTGCCTTGGTGTTTTTCCATGATGTACCCCGATGCAAATTGTCGTGTTTCTCCATCTGGACACACGTGTCCGCCATGCTTGGTGTGCGACGCGAGGGCGCAACTGCGAGAACAAAATTGACTTTGGTACCCAGTCATTTCCTGTTGGCAATAAGCGCAATTCTTAGCGCGCCTGGGATTACATTGTCGACGCTTAGCATAACCACATTCTTTGGAGCACGTCAAGCTTTTCCCCTTAAACAGTGTGTTGCACACAGGACATGCTTTTTGTCCCACCAACTTGGTGTATTCATACCAACAATGAGTTGAGCAAAATCTTTTTTGAGTACCTTTGACGGGTGTAAAAAGCAATTGGCACTGTTCACATGTGCTTGTGCCATGTGTCTTCCGACGGCATACTTCCGAACAGTATTTGCGCCTCGGTGCCGTAGTGTCAAAGTAGCTGTCACAAATTGGGCATACTTTATGACAAATTTGACTATCCATATTAGCCTATTGGTGGTAACTATGCCACCAACCTGCTGTTGGATTACAGGCGGAAGATTTTGTTCGAACCGTTGTCAAATGTCAAGCCAATGTCACCGCCATTCGGTGTGACCGGGAGATTAGTTGCCGTGTCAAAATACACCAACAAACGGCTTGTGCCGGCTACGCCGCTATCAACATAGATGATGAATTGGGTGACCTGAGACCCAGTGACAGCCGAAAACGTCACGTCAGCAGCGTCAGCCACACCGTTAGTAACTGTCTTGCTGGAAAGCGCAGAAGAAGTCGCGACCACGCCAGTAACGTCACTTAGGTACTGGTGTGACTGCGAGAACGTGTACGACGCACTTAGCAACGCGATTTTTATAGTGTTCGCATCCCAATCTGCATCGCCAGCCAAAAAGGCTTCTCGACCCTTGTCATATAACGTGTTCGCCATCGCTCAAACCTAGCTTGTTTTTACACTTGCCTGACTGGCAGACCTGCAAGCTCGTCAACGTTGTGGTAGACTACTGGGCATGATTAAGCGAGCCGACAAAATCCTGGTGTACGACCTGGAGCTGACGTGCTGGGACGGGGGGATTCCACCTCCTGGCAATGTCTCAGAGGTCATTCAGTTTGGTTGGTGCTTCTTAGACCCTCGCAGTGGCGAACGGTTCGGCCGAGATTCCTTGTATGTGCGCCCGGCGCAGTCGGAAATCAGTGCTTATTGCACGAGACTTACTGGAATCACTCCAAAAATACTAAAACAAGGGCAGCCTCTGCAGACCACGTGTGCGCGCTTGGTCAAATCTGGCACCAAGCAGTATGTCAGTGCTGCTTATGGAGACGACCGGTCTTGTCTGTACACTGAGTGTGAGTACGCCAATGCTGAGTTCCCTCTGTCAGATGAAAGTATCGACGTCGCTACATTGGTCAAACTGGCGTTGAACCGTTACAAGTCCGTAGGACTGGTGGAAGCGTGCTCGACTTTCGGGGTGTCATGGGAAGGCGAGCAACACCGGGCAGATTGGGACGCCTGGAACACGGCTGGACTGCTGGCTGCGCTTTTGCAAGGCGGTTGGCGCAATATTGTGCCATAATGAGCCTCATGGCTTCGACCAATCCAGACTCCGTCACGTGTGAACCAGGCAACGGAGGTGATATCTTTGTCTTTGACACCGACAATCCACAGGATGTAGAACGAGCTAGTCAGTTCTTCGACTTGAAGTTAAACGAAGGCTATTTAGCCTTTTATGTAGACGCGTTTGACTGCACCGACGCCCCGATGCTCACGTTTGACCCCAAGTCAGGTTCGATTATTTATGAACCACCGGCCAAAGCTGCTGAGGCAGGGTCTCTCACAGCCTGACTCCGAATTTCTGGTGCCCGTTTAATAGGTCCTTAGCCCCAACGACTGTCGAGGGGCTGGTTTTCTTGCGTCAGCTTCATTGCAGGTAGCGCGCGAGCCTGCACCCAAAAATAACATTGACGTTATTGACACTTGTGTCAATAATGCGATAAGATGTGTTCAAATGAGGCGTTGTGCAGACTTGTCAAAACAAATCCAAGAACTGGAGACTCAAAAAGTCGATACTGGCACGCAGGCCATACAGCGCCAGTTGGGAGAATCACCTGAGGCACCTCCTTCCAGCGTCGCCGTGCACGTCACACCCGCAATGGGTGAGTGCATATCGGCAGTCGAGTACACTTTTACTCCCGTGTTGTTGCAAACTCCACTGAGTGACGAGGCCAAAACACTGTACACGTCTTTGGTCAGGTGTTATACTCAGTTCAAGCATGAAGAGCATGCGTTGCGGTCGCTACTCATGCTTCGCTACCAGTTTGCCGGCACCCAGGGTGGAGATTTTGACCGACGCGTTGATGAACTCCTAAAAGGGCATGATAATCGTCGGCTTGAGTCGTTTCGCGAGATGACTTACGTCATGTGGCAGATGTCTCAGCTGCGTTCATTGCGCGAAGCAGGTCTCGATAGTGTCATCTTGCCACTGGTAGACCGATGTGAGTCCGCACTGGGAACAGACGTCACATTGTACGACATGGGTTAGGCCGGCTTAGATTTGTCGCCTTTCTTGAGCCACGATTTGAACTCTGGCAACTCCATTGAAGTGATTTTGCCAACCTTCCAGTCTTTGGGGTAGTTGGAAGCGTACAGCTCGTGTGCTTCGGTCTTTGTGTTGCACCCTAAAACGCACTTGTGCTCGTCGAAATCCCCCTCCTCGGTGGTTTGATTGACGACAAAGACCTTCTCGCTGTCAAGGTCTGGTCCCAAAAACACGTCAACACAATCATCATCTGCGCCTTCGGTGCCAGAAATGCGACCATAATCGGCTTGCATGACACGGCTCCATTTTTTACCATCCGGACCGGTCTTTTCTCGCGTGCTGCCCTTGGGATATTCGATGTAGACTTCGATTCCATGGATGTCTTTTTTGCCTTTTTTGCCAGCAAGTCGAAGGGTTCTGTACCACATGTACTTGGCTTTTTAGCCTCAGTACTAGGCAACTCCTGCTGGTTCCATTACTGGCTCGTTGACTGGTACTGGCGGCAATGCTGGTGGTTGAGACATAGACCGCTTAATGCCTGCATAGATGCTGGCTTCTTCCTCTTTCGTGCACCGAAAAGAACAGTAAACATTGTTGGGCATAGCGTTCCAGACAGTGCACAAGCCGTGTCCTAGCCGAGAGCTGTCTCCACAGTGTGAATACGTGTTCGTGTCTTCAATGACAATTTCAAATGGCCTGCCAATGCGCTGGTTGAACAGCGCAGCTTGTTCTGCGGCCCACTCGAGTGAGCCCACTTTCGCCAATTCGTCTACCATTAGTTGCCTAAAGAGACAGTATGACTGACCGTCCTCCGAAACTTACGAAAACCCACATGGGGTCTCCTGCTCGGTTGTCGCTTCATCGACGCTCACCTAGACTGTTGCCAGCCTATGAACCTTGGCGTCTCCGCGACCGTTGATTCCTGCGGAACTCGCAGTATACATCAAATTGACACTAGCATTAAGGTCTCTGTCCAGTGTCATGCCACAGGCTTCGCACACGAACGTGCGTTCCCTGAGGCTCAGCTTGTCTTTGACGACTCCACAGGCGGAACACGTCTTGCTTGACGGAAACCACCTGTCAACAAGGAACACCAGTCCGCCTGCCCATTTCTGCTTGTATTCAAGCGTCGTCCTGAACTGGCGCATCCCTGCGTCATGGACTGACTTGGCCAGACAATGGTTCTTGACCATTCCGCGGACATTCAAGTCCTCCAGGGCCACTACCTGACACCGCTTGTTTTTCACGATGTCAGTGGTCGCTTTCTGGATTGCATCTTGGCGAGTATTCCTGATTGTCGCCCAGACCCTAGCGATTCTGGCTTCTGTGTGTTTTCGTCTATTGCTCGTTATTTGTTGACGAGACATCTTTCTTTGAAGCCGTTTGAGTTGCGTTTCGTAAGTGGCGAGTGCCTTTGGGTTTTCATATTGAGTACCGTCAGAACATGTTGCCAGAGTCTTAATGCCCAAGTCAATGCCAAGAACGCCGTCCAACTTTAGTGGTTGTGCTTCTTCTTTCACAAGTACGCTCACATACCAACGGCCGGCTTGTTCAGAAACCGTGACTGAAAGAACATGGGCGTTCTGGGGTATGTACTTTGCTTCTTTTAACCGGAGCCATCCGAGTCGTGGCAATTGAATTCTTCGGTCTTCGACTTTGATAGTTCCTGTTAACCTGAACGAGGTGCTGCCATGGCGTTTGGACTTGAACGTTGGAAATTTAGCCCGTTTGTCGAAAAAATTACCAAACGCTCGTTGTAAGTCTCGGAGAGCTTCCTGCATGGCGCACTTGCTAACTTCGTACATCCAAGGAAAGTCTGACTGCTTTCGCGCGTTGAGTTCCCTGTGAAGCGCCATTGCGTTCGGCTTCGACGTTTGGTCTTTAATCTTAGCAAGCCCCCAATTGTACGCAAACCTAGCGCATCCAGCATGCTTTACGAGCAACGTTCGTTGAGCGTTGTTTGGGTTTAGTTCCGTTCGGTAAGCGCGTTGCATTTAGTAAGGCAGGAGTTGGCTCAGGACAAAGCCAAAAGAACTATTGGCGGCAATTTTTGCCGCCAATGATAACCCCCGCCGTCGGTCGGCCCGGTTTTTGGCTCAGATTGGTGCGTGAGTTCGACTCTCACCGGGGGTATAGATTGTGGCTGTTGCCCGAAGGGCTTCAGCCACAATCTATTGGCAGTCGAGTCCGTCAGCCGACTTAGCTGACAGTGACGCGGCAGGTTGCGTAGTCGTTGATGACCGCAAAGCCGAGTTCCTCGAAGATGACCCAGCCCAGCCGAAGCCGTCGCGGGTCGTCCGCAGGAAGCACGGTGATGTCCTGGCGCACCGGCATCGCACCGACGAAGGCCGCAGGGGCCAACACGTAGACCGCGTTTTTGGGAACGATGGTCGACACGTGAATGTCGGCGGAGTACAGGTGACCGAACAAACCGGTCATCAGGATGTCGCGGGTCGTTGCCTCGTCGTAGAACTCTTTGCCCCACGTGCGAATGTCTTTGTACCGCTGTGGGTGCACGACAATCTTCGCACCGATGAGCTCGTGCTCTTCGATGAGCGACAGCGCGAGGTTGATGTTCTCCGGCTGCAAAGAACCGGTGACGTTGATGTTGTGACCACTCGGCACGGCGGCGTTGATGGTCCTGAACACCTCGGCGTCTTCCTGGCGCTGAAGGCTGTCCTTGGCACGCACTTGTGCCCGGTCAACGATGTAGAATCGGCGAGCGCGGATTTCGTTGAGTTTCACGGTCGGGTTACAGGCAATTTCCAGAACCGGGACCAGAAGCTCTTCCGCTTCAACGATGCTAGTCGGGACTGCGCCACGTTTGGACATGACGTAGGACTTGACGGCGATGTCGCGCTCATAGCGCGGGAGGGCACCCTGTGGGAGCTCGTCGACCATCAAAAGCTTGCGGCCGACACCCTGATACATCAGGGATGTCTTGATGGGTTCAACCATGGCTTGCGCCAGGGCGACACGACCCTCAGGAGTGTCCATAGCAGCGGCGAGATACTCTTCGTTTTGCTCGTCGATGCCGTACACGTTTCGGATGTTGTTCATTTCTGCTTCGTCTCCTTTTGGTCTCTGCCTTACAAGCTCATAAGCAGGGTGATGGTCATGAGACCAGCCGTGCTGTCGTAGTTGTCCAGCCTGGCGATGGCGGTACCATCAGCTGCGGCAGTTCGGCGCACCAAACAACCGAAGTTGTTTGCGCTCGCGAACACACCTGCACCCACGGTCAAAATGTCGCCGGGGGCGTACGCAGTGCCGAGGGACTGGTCAAGGTAGGTACCGTTGGTCGTTGCGGTCTGGGCAGACACAAAAGCTGTGCTGTCAACGAGGAATTGGGCGGACGGCGTTGCGTACACGGCGACAGACCTGCGCGGACCGGCATAGCCAGAGCTTGCGTCGGTCAGGTTTGTCACGTTCGTGATGCGCTCGTCTTGGTAGTCACCCAGTGCACGCTTGGCTCCAACATAGAAGCCGTTTGTGCTGTCGGTGAATGACGCGGACGAGCCGGTGCCGGTACCCACGACTGTCGAACCAACCGGGTCGACCAAAATCATGGTGTTGCCGGTGCGGGCCGTGTCGTCAGCGGAAAGCCCCACAATGTTCGCTCGAACTTCGGTGCCCGGGTTGTCCAGCACTGCAGACGAAGTTGTCGTCCAGCTGTCACCCCGGTTTGCGAGTCGAACCAAGCCTTGTGTGGTGTTGTTAGCAGACGCCTGCCACTCCATCGCAAGCACCTGACCAGCGTGCCAGAGGTTCTGGACGTTGGTGTCGGCCTTGCTGTTGTACTGAAGTTGGACGACGCTGTGAAGTTCGCGAATAGCCATTTGCGTTTCTCCTGTTTGGTCCTCTTTTAGAAATCCCTGCGTCCCGTAGAACTGTCTTGCATGTAGCTGTCAAATGCAGCACGTGGGACAGACCCTACTGAGAAGATGCTGGCAAGGCGTTCCTTCACCTCCTGCGTGTTGCCCACATTGGGCGACACGAGGGCAGGGTTCACCGACACGCCGGCCGTTCGGGTGTTGCCACCGTCTGTGCCTGCTTGTACAGTGCGTTTGTTGGAAGCCTGGGCAGCCCGAAGCATAAAGTTCCCTTGTTTCATCATGGAACTCACGCTCAGGTTGTCCTTGAGCCAAGTGTCAACGTGACTGTCGACTTCGCCTTCATTGATAATGCCGGCCAAGACCAGTCGAGTAGTGACGCCGTACGCCGCTTTGATGCGCTTTTTAAGAACGTCAGCCTCTCGGATGAACTGTTCGCGCATGGCCTCTCGAGAGTCCTTGAGTTTTTCCTCAATCGTCTCGTCGGTGCCTTCAGGTTCGTCTTCACCGCCGCCAGAAATCTCCATTTTGAGTTCCGTGGCAAGCTTGTTAATTCGCGCCTGTCGTTCGGTGTGCGCCGTGATGATGTCGTTCATCGTCGCTGGCTTCTTAGAAGCTTCGCGTGCCATGAGGACACCTTCGTAGAGTTCGAGCCCTTCGGCGAATGACATCGCCAGAACTTCTCTTTCGTCCATGCCAGAGGCCACCAAAGTGTCAATAACATGCTCTTCGAACTGTTCGCGGTTGACCGCTTCACCCGAAGAAGTGACGAAAAGCTCGTCATCGTTGCTTGCGGTGACAGTGTCGTCACCCTCATCGTTGCCCCCTGTCTCAGCAACCCGTTCCACATTCTCCAGGAGCTTCGCCACAGTCGTCTTTCGGTCGAGTGTGACGCCGTCCATTTGCGTTGGAACCGCGAAGTCGCCGCCGGCCTTTTCACCAGCCGATGGAACTTGCATAGCCTCTGAACTCATGTCGTACTCGATGTCGCCATCGGAGCCTTCGAACTTGAACGTCTTGTAGGTGTTCTTGAGTTGGAGGTTTTCAGGGTTTTTGGTATAGACCATCGTGTCAGCGAAGGTCGGGTTCTGGTCTCGCAGCGAGTTGCCGGCACTGTCCTCAAGGGTCATGCCAGGTCGTTTGTCTTCGCCGTCGAACTGGGCGTCAGCCGCATATTGGAAAGGTTTCCCGCCGTGGCTGGTGTCGCTTCCAAGACCAATGTCTTTGGGCTTCACTTGTCCACTTGCAGTCCTGACCCCACGGCCATCGTTAGCCAAAAGGGCCGCGCGCCGTGCTTGGCGCTCGGCAAGCTGTTCTTTGGACATGCTCATTGCCTGTTTTCCTATTTCCGGGGCTTCGTCCCCATTGTCAAACTCGTCGTCGCCAAAGCTGGTGAAATCTTCACCGTCGTCGGCCATGTTGAGTCCTTGTTCGTCGCCGAAGTTCAAAGCGCCTTCGCCGAGAATTGCCTTAATGGCTTCCTCGACTTCTTCAACTTTGTCGGCCGGTACGTGAATTTCGAGGGTCTCTTTCGCAGCACCCAAGTCTTCTGCATCGCTTGTGTCGTCGTTCATGTCGTCGCCAAAGTCACTGAGGTCACCCTCGTCTTCGGCCATGTCGTTCTTTACAGGGTGAGAGTCCATCGAGAACTCGTCACCTTGGTCATCGTCAGCGAAATCTGTCGTGTCTGACTTCTCATCGTCGTGCATCGGGCTGTGAAAACCAGCCATGTCCTCGTGGTCTAAACCAAGAGATTCAGCGACTTTGGGAAGCAGCTCTTCTCGAAGGGCGCCGGCCACAACTCGGGCTTCCTGTTCAGAAAGTCCTGTGTTGGCCTGCACATCGCGGACGCACATTTCAAAGTCATCCGCATCAGATTCTTGGAGCAACGCAAGGCGTACCGCCTTTGTACGTGCGTCCAAGGACCCGTTGTTTGTAGTGTTTGCCATCTCAGATTTGCTCCCTATCGGGTGGTATCGGCCGTAGCCAATACTGCGTCGTCTGAGTTGGGTCTTAAGAAAGAATTCGCCGACCACCTACAAAGTAGTCGACGAATGTCAAAAAAAGCCAAAATGAGGGAATATTTTTGGCCGCGGGTATTCCGCGGCCAACGTTAGTCCAAGACCCAAGTGATTGTACTGGCCAGACGATTCGGCTTACCGAACACAGTGTCGATGCTCGACACCGCGACCGTCCCGCAACCGGTACAGATAGTCTTGTTGCGGATTTTCTCGACGGCTTCTCGAGAACCGCAGCCCGGGCACACATGTCCCACAGGCAACTGGTTCATGGCCATACGGTTGGCCTTGGCTTGTTCCGCAGACACACCTTGTCCGGCAGATGCAAACCGCTGCCACACGAACGGCGAACTTTCCCAACTGGCCTGCATCATCATTGGTGCAGCTGGCCCACCTGGTGCGGCACCAGGAGCGGGCGGCATTTCTGCGCCCATGGCACCTGCATCCGCACCTTCGGCACCTGGCTCTGGCGGCATCTCGTCCATGACGTCTTCACCACCACCGTCGTCTTTTTCGTCAGGCACGGCTTCAACGAGCAACTTGAACTTGAGTTGTGTGCCACAAGTTTGGCACTCACCCTCGCCATTGGCAATGCTTACGCTACTGGAGCCGCACACAGGGCAAATTGTGCCCCATGGCTTTTTCGTCCCCGGTTCTGGCATTGCATCAGGGTCACCTTCGCCTTCGACCGGTGCCGTTCCCGGTGCTCCGCCTTCGCTGGGCACCGTCATTGCTGAGAAGCCACCGCCCATCGGGTCAACAGCGCCAGCAAGGGGGTCTGGGCCTGCTCCACCAGCCATGGCGCCGGGCGGGGTGCCCATTGCGCCACCACCAGGTGCTGCTTGCGCCGTTCGTTCCATTCCCAGCGCGTCCATGGCAGACACTGTGAACAAGTTCCCAGAGTTGTCTTCCATAGGCGCATTCTCTGTCGCTTCAACTGGCTCGCTGCCCATGACAGTCGGCGCAGAGTGTCCATCGACAGTGAATGTTTTGGTGAGTCTTGCACTGACCTCTGCCTGAATGTTTCCACTTTGGTCGACACTCAAGTTGGTCAAATTGAAAGTGCCTTCGTCGACATCGTAGCCTGCCTGGCGGAAGATGTCCATGGCTCTCTGGCGGAATTGCTGGTCGAAATCATTGGCCTTGGGGTCAAGGTCGCCAAAATCGTCCACCGTCGCAGTCAGCCGCTTGGTCGTGCACTTTTCATCAGTGACAGCGATGGCTGCTTCGCGCTCCATAAGTTTCTGCACCAAATTGGCTGCGGCGACAGGCCGTTTGCCCAACAGTGCAGTCGCTTCGGCCAGAACAAACCCGTCCATTTCTCCATCCTGGACGAAATCCGCCAACCAACCATAGACAGTTTGCGCCACGTCTTGCTTGGAAGCGAAACGCTTGCCATAGAAGTCTTCGCGCTTGCGGCGCAATTCACGCGCATCGCGAGCTTCGGCCGTGCGCTCCAGTTCCATGGAGGCATGAATTTCGACTTCGTCCTTTTCTGCAAGGACTGAAACGACTTCTTCCGGCGTGGCTCCACACTCGCTGGCAGCACCAGCCAAAGCGTACAAAGCACTGCGCAAGTCTCCACGACCTGCTTCACTTGCTTCACCTTCGGCACCCATTGAACTGAACGCCGCCTTGAACTGCTGCTCTCGGGAGGCAATACGAGACACTTCTGCTGCTTCGACAGGAGCATTTGCCACCATCGCTTTGGTCACACGCGCCACCGCTTTATTGGCCGATTCGCCTGCCGCGACAATTGCCTTCAGACCGTCTACGACGTCACCGGCTTTCATGTCTTCGGACACAATGCGTCCAAGGGCGTGGTACACCGCGTTTTCGGCACCCACAAGTGGTGCAGCATCATTGTAAAACGCATGACGCTGAGCAGTGCGCTCGCGTGTTTCAGAACCCAGTGCAGCGATTGCCACCAAGTTCTCAACATCGTTCAAAGAGGCTACGGACTTGGCAACTTCAAGAATTTCCTCTGGTGTGACCCTGGCCGAATAGGCTGCTTTGCCCAATTCGGTTGCGAGGTTGAAAGCAAGTTTGCGAGTTTCGACCTTGTCGTTTCGACCGCGATACTTTTGCAACCGAAGTTCGATGTGTTCGTCCGGACAGCCGCAACGTGCATCGTCGACCAAGAAGTCGTGCGCCTTAGTGCCGTCTTCTCGCCGAGAGTAGAGTCCCGCATCTTCCAGCAGTTCCTCTTTGACTTTGTCGTCTGTGCCTTTCCGCTCAGGTTCGAGAGTCTCTTCAATGATTTTGTCGCACGCAGGGTCTTTGCGCTTTGTGGACACATAGTTGTCGACCGTGTCGCCATCGCCTTTCACTGGGTGACGCTCGCGTTCAAGAGCGTTCTCCTTCACGTCTGTTTCGCCTTCTGGGTCAAGGTCAAGGTCGCTCCAGACATCAATGCCACGACTTTGTGCCGAACGCACGTGGTTTTGCAAATCCATCAAAAGCGCCGGGCCGACATACTCGACCTGTTCGTTTTCCATGGCTGTGATGATTTCGTCATTGAGTGTCGGCTGCCATGTGGCCTTGCGGTTCATGTAGAAGCCGGTGACATCACCGCTCGTAGAGATTACGACTCGGTGCTGCCCCTCAGGGTCTTCGAATTTTGCGTCGAAGCTGACAGCGTTCGCCGTCCGCTCGCGCAGTTTGCTTGCTATTCTCTTGAAGAGACTCATTTTGGCGGTTCCTCCGGACTTTTCGCGCGCTCGTTCGGCGTGCTTCACTGGTTGTTCGTTTGTAGCGGCACGTGTGCCCGCCGCGGTCGCCAGTGTGTCGCCCCCGACGCTTTCAGCCAGTGCCATCAGGCATTGACCAAACTTTTCTAAATTGTTATTGCCGTCTCGATTGGCGGCCGCATAAACCTCGCGTGTGCCGTCAGAATTCCTGTCGGCCCACACCAGCGATGCTTTCTGATGTTCGTTTGGACCCAACAACGGGTTCAAAGGTTTTTCGGTCGTGAATGAAGTTTCACTCGCTTTGATGGGGTTCATCATCTGCCCAACTCCTCCTGCTTGGCTATAGTCACCCATGGGTCCTGGCGGTTGTGTTTGTCCTGCTGCAGGGCTTGGTGCGCCCGGCGTGTTCATGAGCGTCCCCCCCGAGTTTTGCCCGGCTTGGGCCCCCACGGGTGAGTCCACGCCGTCATCAATCAAGTCTTGCATGGTGCCCTGAAGGTCAGACATCGCTTTCGCGATTTTTGACACATGTTGCAAGTCCACATTGTCTTTGCGAGTGAACATTTGCATGATGGCCACTTCCAGGAAGTTCAAAGCCACGTTTAACAAATCCAACACGTTAAGTTGCTGGCGCACATCCATGCCCAGGGCTTTTAAGATGCCGCCGACAGTGGAGTTCGCGTTGGCACCTGGGATGGCCAAAAGCTGCGGGTTAGTGCCCTGGACTTGTGCACAACGCACGGCAGTCTGCGTGGTCTGTACAGCTGTGCGCAACATGTGTGCGTACTCACGCTTGGCACCAGGCTTGAACTGTTCGACGAGACTGTCGGCCACCAAAACTCGTTGACGGATACTGGACACGCGACGGTTGAACTCAAGAGCTCTTTGGGTCAACTCGTCTTGGTCGTAAAGCTCCGTGATGGATGCGCTGTCAAAAGCACCATCATTGACGAGAGACAGTTCGATAAACTTAATGCCCCGGTTCTTTTCATAGACCTTTTGGCCACCACCAGGCATGCGTTTGCCTTTGTAGTTTTTAAGGTGTTCACAGTAATCAGAAACCTTAACGGCTTCATGGTTGCAGACTGAACACACTCCTGACTCCACGGTGCAACCCATGGAGACGTCGCTAATCATGCCGATGCGCACGCCATTGGCAATTTCTGGATATGCGTCTTCGGAAATATAGAACGTGCACCATACGCACTGTTCCTTGTCGTCCCACTCTGCGTAGACAACTTCGCCCTTGGCTTTCTGAATGTCTTTGTTGTCGTGGTTCGTATGAATCGGGCAGCCTTCGAAGGTTTTGTACGCAGGTACTTTTTTGCCCTTGTGAATGACTTCTTGCAGAAGCTCTTCAGCAGAGAAGTAGTCTCCGTTGGCGTTGACTGTGTCAGCGTCAATAGCTCGGCACCGAACCCAGAGCAAGTTATAGCCCTGACGGTCGTTCATCTCCTTGAGTAGGTCAAAACCGTCTTCTGTCTCACGGTTTAGAACGTCTGCGGGGTCGGCATAAAGACTTTGTTTGCCGACCTTGGCAGCCGAAATCACGCGCGCCTTGCCATTTTGACCAGGCGCGTAAAGCACTTCGATGTCGGCTTTGTCTACAAAGCTTCGGGTGATGCCTTTACGCAACATGTCTGTCCACGCATCACTTTTTGAAAAGCGACCTGTTTAGACAGTTATGGACAGACACGGCTAAGACCTATGCCATTTTCAAAAAACAACGCTATGCACCCAATTTTCGTTTGATTAACGTCTGAAGGGTACGCATGATGACAGACTGTACTTCGTCTGCCCGTTCATTGAGCTCGTTCTCGGTAAACCGCAGAAGCGTCCAACCTTGGGCGGCCAACTGGGAATCGCGATAACGGTCGCGTTCAACCTCGTCTGCGCCAGCATGGTATGTTTCAGAGTCGGCCTCCACGCCAAGTTGCACGTCAGGGAAGGCTCCGTCCAACCTGTACTGGTTGTCCGGTCCTGCAGCGTATTGTGCATAGAACGGTAAAGGCGGATTGATACTGAGGACAATGTTGTAAAGTTTGTACTCCCAGCTTGTGAACTTTTCGTACGGGCCAGGTCGCATGTCGGCATCGTTGCCTTTCTTTGCCTCGCGCACCCATCCTTGCCCGATGTCCGATATACGTTCTTGCACAGCAAGGGGATTCATGGGCAGACTGAACTCTCCACCATGGAACGGCCCCCACTCTTCAAGCAAATCTACTCGGGGGTCGAGCTCGTTTGCCAAAGCCCCTCTGAAACCGCAACCAGTCACAGGGCACTGCGACTCAATGAACATACGGTGTGCCTCTGAGCGATATTGACCTCCAAATGCTTGTCGCGCAGAGACAAAATATCCCGTGCGCACGTTGTCATACAGTGCGTTGGGCACAGTTGTCGCTTCCCGATAGTTCTCTTCAGGGTCACGCGAAGCCGCGGCTGGCATTGGCGGTGGTCCGCCAGCCGGCATGCCACCACCCATGTCAGGCGCCGGCGGTGCGCCCATGCCACCCATCGGCGGCATCGGTGGTGCGCCCATGCCAGCTCCGCCCATTGGCGGTGCTAGTGGCCCGCGGTAACCATTGCCCATTTCGCCTGCAGCCAAGGACGGCGAAGTCACAGAAGAGAAGTTGCTCTCCATGCGCAGCCGTTCGACTTCTTGGTCGTAGTTGATGTCCATAAGCTCAAACAATGTCTGGGCAGACAAATCGCCGGTTTGCCGAGCTTGCATGGCAATTTGCAACAAGTTTGAGTTGTCACGCAGTTTTAAGTCATCCCACTTAATGGTGGGGTACACAAGCTTGGTGCCACCACGCTTGTTCTCGACCTCAAACCCGTTCCATTCAGCAACCGGTTTGAATAGTGCCTCCTCAATCCAATGCGCCACTTCACCGCGCAACTTTTCAAGTCGTTGAGCCATGCTTAACAAGCCGACTTGGGCATTGGCGTAGGATGGCCCTTCGCCATTTAACAAGGCCTTGTTGAGCATAAACGCGTCAAAGATGTCTTGGTTGATTAACTCAAACTCGTTCGTAAGTTGGAGCACCTTTCCGGACGCTCCGACGTAGTCCATCTCAAACGTGTGCGGGGCAATCATGGTCATGAGGGGGTCATTGGCCACATTGGCGATTTCCTCCGCAATCATTTGCAAGTCTGCGTCGCTGGCTGGTCGGTCGTCGTTCCCCAATTTTGCGACCTTAAAGGGCAAAATGTGTCGTTCGGCGACGAGGTACTGAGCTTGCCTCAACTTGTCTTTGTAGACCAATGTTGGGAACAGCCGTCGCACCATGCTGCGGCCGAAAGGCTGCCACGGTGCCGCGGTTCGCTTGAAGTGCTGCACACAGACCGGGTCAAGGGGAATAGGTTCGTTTTTAAGGATGTAAGCTTTGATGGCATCCGGGATGGTCTTGTAGGTCTCAAGCGGCTTGCGCTCAGTGACCACCTTTTTCATCATTTCGTCCGGCATATAGTAATACACCGGTCGCATGTCCATCATGGCCGGGCTGAGTTCAACTTGTGTGGGGTTCAACAAAGTGATGCTTTTCCACTTTGCTCCCAAGTGGGTGCATTGTTCGTCGGTGTCAGGGTCGACTCCGGAGCCGCTGCAATGAGGGCAATCCAAAGATGAGTACACAAAGACGTCGCCGCGCAAATGGTACTCTTGGCTGATGAGAGGCAATAACTTGGAAAAGTCCAAGTCTTTGACCATCTGCTCATAAAATTCCAAGACCTTAGAGTTCGCACACTCAAGTTTGAAGCCCGACAGGGGGAAGTCAGAATAGAACTCAATGGCTGCTGCTACTGCCGGCTCATTGTCAAAAAACCATTGCGCCCACAGGTATTCTTCAATTCTGTTGGTGGGAATCTGGAAAGAGCTTGGTGTCGTGAACGGAGTGTAAAAGTTAGGCGCCGTGGTGATAGACGTACTACTGCCGCTCGTGAAAGCGTACCGTGCGCGGAAATCACGCTTGACATCCGAGGATGCCCTGGCGCTTCTGATAGTTGGATGCTCTCGTGACCCGGGTCCCAATGCGTTGACCTGTCGGTTGTCCACTTTCGCCACGGCTTCAGCAATGACTGTTTGAAGACGCGGAGAATTTGAGCCGTCTTTCCTCATGCATTCAGTTGTACAGGTTCAGTTCAAACCCGAACTCTATCAAGCGATGCCGGCCAATTAGAAGACTGAGGTATCTCAGCGTCACTTTGTTTTTTAACGTCAAGACCACGCCACAAAGCGTCTTGTTTGTCACTATTGGGGTCAACGACATTGCGGGTCTCATGATGGAACGACTCTAGCCGTTTTTCCATTGTTTGTTGATATGGGTCTTCGGCAGGGTCGTCGAGTTTTTTCTTCTGGGCGTCCCAGGCATTCAAAAACTCAGCACTTGTATCGTCCTCACCTGGGCGGAGTTGTGCAGCTTCGTTCGCGCCCATAGGCCTCCTGGGCTCTGGCACGAAAGGCGTAGGCTCGCCAAATTGGTTCGCGAGTCTGTACCACATGTTTTCAGTCCTCCAGTCGAGAGTCCTCTAACAACTCTTCAATGAGCATGTCCAACTCTTGCTCATTTAGCGGGTCGTGCCCGCTTTCCAACATTTGCTCGAGCGTCTCTTCGTCATGTTCTTCGCCAGTGCGCGCATCGTCCAAAGCTTCTTCGCGCGTTTCTTTTGGCGAACGTGTCAAGTCCACAGCAAGGTCTTGAATTCTTTTCAAAGTCTCTCCCTTGTGGCCGTTTGTAGTATTCGAAGACTCAAACGTGGCCTCCAGGCTTTCTTTTGGAGCCTTCGGGTAAGCATCTCGTTTGTCATTCAGCTGACCTTCATAAGACTTTACCGGGTCAGGCATGCCAAGGTCGTTCAACGTCTGACCATTCAAATTGTGTTTGACACGCTCGATGCGGTCTTCTGACGCCTTGTAATTGTCCGCAGCCTTGCGCAACCAATCGGCATACGCGCAAGTGACAACGCCTTCTCGAGTCACTCTTGAGTCGATGCAGTTGTCACGGCACTTGGACAGTTCCATTGGAAGCGCTCGACCAATTTGGTGCGCAGCCTTGGGGCACAATTGATAGCCTTCTCCAAACTGCGTTGACAAGCTGGTGTAGGCCAAACGAACGTTGCTCTCCGGTACTCGCGAAGCGAACACGTTGCGAAGTCGAAAACTTGCGGTGTCAAAGCTTTCTTCTGTGCCTGCCAACACGTCCCTTTTCACAGCATCTAACGCCTGTCTTTGCTGGTCAGTACATTCTTTGGCCAATTCCTCCAGACGTGCAACGGCGTACCATTGATGTTCTGCGCTGCCTCGTGCGTGCTTGACTGCCGCGAACACTTCGCGCAATCCAGCATCTAAATCCTTTTCCTTGGCCGCAGTCAATTTTCGCATCAGGCCTTTGACTTCGTCGCCCTGTTCTTTGGGAATAATCACAAATTTGCGAATCTTCATAACAGGACTGCTCTCACCTGCCTCACTCAACGCTTGTTCAGTTTCAGGACCAATTGCCTTTGGCATGTCAAGCTCTTCACTGTTTTTGCCAGTGCCAAGGCTGCCAAGCATGTCTTGAAGGCGTTCCAGCATCGTGCACACGAACTGGTCAATGTTCGCGGGCGTATGCACCTTTTCTTCGGTGCAGTCGTGCTTAGTTTCATCCTTCTTTTCTTTCATCGCTAGTCCTTGCGGGCGTCACGCACCGTGAGAAGACTCGTAATCTCTTCGTTGTTGAAGCCTCGACGCTCAAGCTCTCCATTGATTTTGGCAATTTGTCCATTCGCTCCCTGCTTGTCTGCAGCTTTGCGTTGGTCACCCATGGCAGTGTCGGCGCCATATCCCATGAGGGAATGCAGCCATTGCAACCGCGCAAATAGCTCGGCCGTTGACCTTTTCTCCCATTGAGGTTCAGCGTCATAAAGGTCTCGTGCCGTGCCAGACTTTCTTTGGCTCTCCACCCAACGCTCGTAGTTGAAACTTGCCTCGAGTTCCTTCTTTCCAGGTTCGTCCTGAGTCTCTTTTGAATCGTTGTCTGACGGTCCGGCCATTTCAACCTCCTCGTCCACACGAGTTTTTTTCTTGTTGTAGTTACGAACGATGTCGACACAACGGTCAACGGTCTGTTCGTCGAATTGCGTGTTTTTGGCCACATGCCGCACAATTGTTGGCTTGGGCACACCATGGTCGAGCAACTTGCCAACCATTCCCATTAGAACCCTAAAAGGATTAGCCTTCGTTTTCTTCTTTTTCTTGGACGCCGGGCTGGTCTCAGTCTCTAACTTGGCTGCATAACGAGTCCAATTGAAGCAATTAGCAGCCGATTCTTTTTGCTCTTGCCCCTGGATGTACGCGTTGATTTCTTTGATTACATCAGCCATGTTGCCGTCACCCTCACTGGCCACTTGCCCCGTCGGTCCGGCCAAGTAACGCAATTGTTCTAACTTGCCATCAAGGAACTGGTCACCGGTCGTCTCTGGCAAATTTGCCAAGGCGACCTGCTTGCCAGCATCGTCGCTTGTTTGGATTGCTCGTATGTCGCTCTTCAGTTTGTCATAATCGACTAAAGAAGAAGGCGTGTTCAACAGCATTCCGTCCACGTGTCATTTGCCTCGGAAAAAGTCTCCCAACCAAGACATAGTGTGTTCTTGCTGCAAGGTGCGAGCTGACAGGTTCAAGTCGTCTTCCCAGCGCGACCGTTGTGCCGGCGTTTCGTGCTCAATGCCGCGAATTTCGGCTTTGCGTCGCATGCGTGCCTCTACTTCTTCTTGGCGCATCATGTCGCGTCGCGCTGCTTCTGTGGGGTCGACCATGCCAAACCGGCCTGCGACCTCTCTTTCATTGGCCACTCGAGTAAACCCACCATTGACTGCGTCGAAGTTAGACCAACGGTCTAATACGCGTTTGTGCTCCCTTCGCACGCGGCCTTGCTGCCCGGCTTGCCATTTATTACCAACGGCTTGTTGCTTCTCGCGCAGCTGTTTTTCGGCGAACCGGCGGTCGTCTCGTTCACGAATAGTTTCAGTCAACTCGGCCATAGTGGGGTCAAAGAAAGAATTGCCTGCCCGAGTTCCCGCATCGACCATGCGTTGGGCGTCCAATTGGGTCACGAACAATTCTTGATTGCTTGACAAATTGTCCATTGGACGGTATGTCGTTTCGTATTGCTGGCCACTGTCAATCCTTCTTACAGCCCGATGGCTCAAATCTTCTGCGGTCGCAGCATCTTGCGCCACCCTGTTCATTCTGGGGTTGCGGTATGTGTCTGCAGCGCGTTGGGTCTCCCACTCACGGGTCGGTTCTGGCCGTTCTGGCCGACCGTACACCATGTCGTCGTGCGCCATGCGCTGACGATTAGCGTCGGCCCTCTGTTTGAGGCCGGCGTACGGGTCTTGCTCGATTGGTTCGGTGCCATTGGCCGCGAACCGCTTAAGCAGGTACTCGGGAGCCTGAGTTTGCTCCGCTACTTTTTGAAACGCCCTTTTCATTATTTCTTTCCTTTGTCTAAGTCAGACAGGCAAATTCCAGTCCCCATGACAATCGTCGGCTGTGCCGAGCCATCGGCGCTGCAACCATTGCCGCCTTCTGGCGCACTGGTCACGGGTCGCAATAGTTTTGATGCGTCCGCTGAGACCTGGGCGTTTCCTTCCAGTTGCTTGCGCATCGCGGCGACCAAACCACTCATATCACCTGAGTCGGTCCTGTGTACTCTTCTGATTTCTGACATTGTTCGTCCTTTGTTGGTTGTTGGGACACTGTTGGCAGAACAGTGTCCCAGGCATCCGAAGTTCATCAAGCGTGATAGTTTTCGACCATCTTCTCGACGTAGTCACGCGGGTATCCGAGTTCTTCGACCCAGAACTTGAGGATTCGCTCGCGGTCGGACGATTCCAAGTTGGCTTCGCGAATCATAGAAGCGACCCGCTCAGCTTTTTCTTTGTACGAACCTTCGCCTTCGGCGACACGTCGCACATCGTCTTCTGTCACGCCGGCCGTTTTGACACCCAAAAAGTGTTGGATGTAGGGCTCGGGGAATCCAAGCTCTCGCGCCTTGCTGGCGAAAGCCGATTTCTGGTTGTTGTTGAGCTCGGTCGGCTTGACGAAGTCGACCCCTTGGCTTTTCTTTTCGGTCTTCACAGTAGCTTGTACCTCTTGGGTCTTTTCTTGCTTCGCAGCTTGTCGGCGCTTGGTCTTGGCTTCGCGCGTCAGTTGCTCCAGCGTGTTGTTGGCGACAGCCTGGCTGATGACGCGGCGGCGCTCTGCTCGCGCTGCCAACGTTGCACGTACCAAATCTTCGTCACCGGCTTTTCGTGCGGCTTCCAACGCTTCGGACGAAAGCTGCTCAGGGCTGGTAAAGACAATTTTCCGAGCCTTTCGCTCATTGCCTTTGGCCTCAGCGGCATCTGCGCCGTCCTCATCGGAGTCTTCGCTTTTGTCGTCCTTGGTTTCTTTGCCCTGTTCGGGGTCAGAACCCCCCTTGTCCTTCTTGGTGAATTTGAACTTCTCCAAGGCAGTCGGGAGCTTGCGCTTGGCAGTCTTGGTCGACGCCATTGCGCTCATTGGGTTTTCAGCTTCAATGCCTGACAATTCGGAGTCGCTAGGACCCGCACTGTCAAAGTCACTGAAGGGAGTTTTGGTGTCAGTCATGGCCATGTCGCTGCCGCCCATTTCATGTAGCGCACTTTCGACGTCCATGGGACTCATGCCCATGGCTTCGGCCACTTCCTTCGAGTGCTCGAGTCCCCAATCGACCATGTCTGGCTCGAGAACGCCGCCACCGTTGATGGCTTCTGCCACCATGTCGATGTTGCCAGAGTCGTCAGAGACACCATTGGTGTCGTCTTCAAGTCCGACAACTGAGTCCATTGAATCCATGTCGTCCAAGACTTGGGCCACTTTGGGGTTGAATATGCCGGACACCATGCCGAACGGGTTCAGAGTCGCACCAGCGTTTGCGGCCTTGCGTACCGCAATCATGCCACTGCGCACCTGGTTCCAGTCAATACGGTTGAGTTCCCTCTCACTGTATTGGCCGGTGTCTTTGTTGATAAAGATGCGGTCTGCCATTTGTTTTCGTATCCTCCAGGGATGCCTATTAAGCTTGCTTATGCCCTCGTCGCTCGCTCACCTGCGAGTTCGAACGCACAACTGTCATGCCTGAGCCCTCGTAAACGAGATAATCGCCCGTGGCGAGGCTCAAGCGGTCGAACGTGCCTCGTGACGCTTCTACAACGAAGCGCGCGGGACTGCCAGGTCGGACAGACATTTCAGACTGTGCTTCCATCGACCTGAAGTCGACGACCTTGCCGTTCTCGTCGAGGAACGCAAGGTCCAACGGGAACCCTACGTTCTTGTTCCAAAATGCATGTCTCTCACTTCGGGGAAAGACAAAGAGCACGACTTCTTCAGAACCCAGGGGAGACGCATGCATCAACCCCTGTGCCCTTTTAGTGTCATTGTCTGCTACAAAGCGGACAGCTAGGCGGTTCGTCACGATGTGACTCCTAGCGCAAGCGCCAAACGGTCTATGCTGTCGGCCTCACCGTACCGGCCTGCACTGTCCAACAACTCTGCAATCCGGACTAGTTTGTTAAGTGCGATAGCGTGCACAGGCTCAGGTGCCGGAACCGCAGTGTCCACAGGCGAGCCAGCGTCGGTCATACCTGCGTCGGGTGCCTCTACTGTCGGTCGTCGTTTCTTGTTCGCAAAGTACGGCATTACCTGCTGGTACAACGGATGAGCAGTATCCAGGTTCAAAGTCCCAATCATGCCATGAGAGTACGCACCATTGGACAACCGTCGCCCTTGGAGGTCAACGTCAGGATATTGCCCCGCACCATGAAGTGCCTGCACTTGGGCGATTTGCCCTTGGTGCACTGCTTTGTTGTAGCTCATTGGCGCGCCTGTGTTGTGCGCGTCTTTCAGGTTTTTGATGCGTTCTTTGGTCTGGCCTCGAAGCTCATCGTAAATGCCTTGTTTCAATTCAGGGTCTGCAAATACCGTGGGTGACAAGAACTCGACGTTGCGAGTGCCATAGCCCAGTGCTGTTTCTTCGTTCTTGTTGGCTTTCTTCAAAGCTTCAGTGCGGTACTTAGCATAATCTTCGTCGCTCTCTCCTTCTTGTTGTGCGCGCACATGCGACTTGAGCGCTGTCTGAACAACGGGGAAAAGGCTTTCGCCAGTGGCCATGTCGTTAATGGTTCTGGCAACGGCGGTGTCGATGCTTTCCTCTGGAATTCGCGACAACATAGGCCGCACATATTCTTGGTCGAATTGTGCCAGTTGTCCATCCTCTGCAGCCTCCCTGCGTGCATTAACCATCTCTGTGGCGCGTTCTTCGATAGCCGTGTACACTGGCTGTGCAGCGACGTGCAATTGGCGAACAAGCGACCCAAGCGGAGTAGAAATTTCCCCACTGGCCCCTAACCCTTCGCCAATGACTTTCTTCAACAGACCTTCGGCAATCCTCAGCACTTGGTCTACCTGGGTGTTGTTGGCACCTTCAGGCGACAAGTCGCCCAAAGTTTGTGGCTGAATCTGTGATTGCAGCAAGTGTGAGTAGTCGTCTAAGCGGTCGAGAACGTAATCCCACAAATCGCTTGTTGACAGTTTCTCGCCTCCAGCTTTGCCCAACCGTCTTTGCATCGCTGACATAGGATTCAGTGACCAGTCTCCGGGTCGTTCGGTGTGCACTAGTGAGGCAACTATTTCTGACGTGACAGTGCTCGCAATATAGGCAGCAATGCGCTTGGGTTCAAACTGCCAATGTTGTTCCTGGTCGATGAACGTCTGATGTGCCGGGTCTAGCTGAATAAGCTCCGACATAAGTCGTCCGTTCGCCAACTGGAGAGTCAACGATTGTTTAGCGGCAGTAAAATCGCGCGGGTCAGTACCCTTGTACTCACCGTCTTTGCCACTGTACTCCTTGCGAAGCTGTTCGATGAGCCCTGGGTTGCTTTCTGCATGCTCGACCGCGGAGATGGCATAGTCAATTTTTCCTTGCTCCATCTCGTCCAGCTGCCCATAGTTCATTGATTGTCTAATCTGTTCTGCGTCAGACTTGACACCGGCAATAGCTTGTGACAGGAGTGCGTTCCAATTAGCTCGCATCTCAGGTGTGGCATTTGCTGCTTTGGCGACATACTTGGCCAACAGGCTATATGCCATGGCCAGCGGAGACGCCGTGGCCAAAACGACATTGTTGTCGGGATTCCCCCACAAAATGATGCCCGGGCCAGTGTACTTGCGCTCAAGTCGTGACAATGCCTCGTCTATGGTGCTGAACCCAGAGGCCGCAAATGGAGACGTAGCGTCATCGGGTGCCTCGATGGTCGACAACCAATCGTTCACAAACCACGCCAAATCTTTGCCTTGGGTGAACTCTTGTTGGTACTTGACCTTGCTGTTGGGTTCTCCGTGTGGGTCGTATACTGGCACACGGTGTCGACCGGCAAGCTTGTCCAATTTGGACATTTCCACCGCGTAGGTGATTCCCGACCGCGCGAGGAAGCGATAGAGTTCGTCCGAGCTTACGCCTTGGAGGTTTCCTTCTAGGATTTTCTCAACTTCCTTGGGGTCGTCGGCCTGCAGACCTGCACCTGCCAAAGACGGCGCAGCGTTCACGGGACTTTCAAACAGCCGGTTGTTCGCAAGGATTTTGCCCACAGTCGGGCGCGAAGTCTCGTCGCGGTCTTCTTGACTGAGTTGTGACTCATGCCGCGCCATTTCTTTACTGAGTTGCACTCCGTAACTTCCGGCCTCGCCTCGAGCGATGTTCTCTTTGTCCAAGAATATCGTGCGAGTAATGAAGTTCCAGACTTCCCTGGCCGACATGTCGTACTGGGCCGCCAACTCGATGACCTTACGGTCATAGTCCATTGGATTAGTGTCCTCAGGAATGTCATTGGTAGCGAGCTCGGTAAAAGCGTTGCCATAGTAGACCATTTTCGCAAGATGGTCAAAAACCTTATAGGCGTCAATCATGTGAAGAATGTTTTCATCACGTTGGATTTCAGCCTGAAGCTTTTTGGCCTCACGCGGGTTTCTCTCACTGATGTCGGTCAGCCTTTGTCGACTGCGGGCGATAGATTGCTTTGATTCTTGCGCCATGCGGAAGACAAAGTCGTACATTTGTTGCGCTCGTGCCGCGCGCGTAACTCCGCCGCGGTCGTCCATGAACAAGTCACGGTTCAGGTTTTGCCTGAATTGCCCCAACAATGTGTTGCTTTGGCCACCACCAAGAATGTTCTTCGTGTTTTCTGCGATTGCGCTTTGCGCATCGCTGGTTAAAAACTCTTCGTCGTTGTAAAGCGGCGTGTCCAGGTACTCAGCGCTGTATTCTTCCGGGGTGTCCCCAACCAGGTCGCGCTCGCGTCCTTCGTCGTCAGTCACCACCAAAGGCTCGGTACTTTCTTGGGCCACAGACCTCTTTGGATACACCTCTCCACGAGCACGTTTGTCCAGCTGACTATTGGCCTCGTGGGCCAATGCCCGGTTCGCTTTGCCAAAAATGCCTACTTGTGAGTCTGTCTGCTCGCGCAGCAGTTCTGCGTTGAGCGCATGCATCATCGGTTCGTCGACGACCGCATCTGCCTGCGCATTGTCAATCGGCATGCACGGAGTGTCTTTGTCAACTTCAAAGGGGTTCGACGCGCGCAAGGACGAACGCAGTTTTGACATTTCGGCCAAGGCTTCGGGTGTCGTGGGTCGTGCCGCCTCCAGTGCTGCCAACTTGGCTTTTTCCAACCATTGTGGCGAGTTGGGGTCGACACCAGGAGACTCCATGACCAAATCCCACACGTCCTTTTGAGGCGTGCGTTCGGTTTGGATGGCTTGACGCTGCAGCAACATAGTCATAGCAGTCACCAAGTTCAGCCCTTCCATTTCTCTTTCGGTGGCATGAACTACGTCAGGGAACAGTTTTTCCCGTTTCTCGACTACTGCTTGCGTTTGTGCAAGGTGTTGAGCTTGTTGGACCAGTTCTGGTGGGAAAATGGTTTCGTCGTTCAACCAACTGCGGTGAGAGGCCAGGAGCCGGTGCAGTGGCATCGCTCGCCACTGTTCGACTGCACTGCGCGCCCCTTTCTTGAACCGTGGATTCACTCTCTGAATCCGTTTTTCTGCCGGCTTCAGGGTTTTTTCCATCAACTTGACAGCTTCGTCACCCAGAATGTGCTCAAGGTCTTCGCCTTCAAGGTCGCGTTCCGGTTTTTGCATGAGGTGCGACAAAGCCTGTGCGGCCAAATCGTTCCCGGCCTCGCTGTCCAAGTCTGGTTTCATGAACCGCTTGTTGGCGCCGCTCATCAACATGTGCCAAAACTTGTTGTTGGGTAGTCCAGGCGTGTTAGGCCCCTTGTCGTAGTTGCTCATCAGAGCTGCCTTCACCAGGGGCTTGACATACCCTTCTTGCTGAGGGGCACCACCAGTCAACAACATGTATTCGGATACCAGCTGGCGAGCGTCTTCTTCATCCAGTCGACCGTGCATGGCCGCTTCTTTGAGCTGTGCCATGTCACCATAGAGAGACTCCATGGCCTCGGCAGTGTAAGGGTGTCCGGAATCCAACACTGTGCGCAACAAGTTGGGAATCCAGACATTGCCAATTTTCCATTGCTCGCTGGCATCTGCGCCGGCACTAGACAACCGCTTGACGGCCGCTGCCGCCATTTTGTCGTCCATCACTTTTTGTCTGGCGACGTTCCATGCAGCTTTTTGCGGAAAACCAGACTCGAGCAACCCTTGATAAACAGTGTTGATTTTGTCGTTGTCCGAAGGATAGACTTGGACTTGTCCACCCTTAAGTTCGTGTCCGCCTGGATTTTGCGCATTGGCATATTGGACCAACAACTGCAGTCCTTGTTCGTCCAGTTTGTCAGCCGGCAGCGCCACACGTTCTCCTCCAAGTGCTTTGACAGTTGTCACTGAACCTTGAATGCGGTCGTTTTCTGTCAAATGACGGTATGTGCCATCTGGTCCCAAAAACACCTTGTAGTCAGCCAATAAGTCTTCTGGTCTTAAGGACTCAAATGTCTGCTGATTGACCATTTTTTTGCCGATAGTGGCATTACCCTCTTCGTCAAAAACAACAGGACTAGCCCCCTCCAGCCAGTACAGTTTGCCGGCAGTTCGAAGTACTCCGTGCTTCAAGAGTTGGTCATCAGAAGCGTGCATCAACCGCTCGACGGCGATAGGCATGGGTGCGCCAGCAGGCAGCTCAACAGGCAATGCAGACGGCAGCGGCACCTGCGTGCCGTCCGGCATCGTGTAGGTCACCCTGCGCTCGGTGTCCAAAACTGCCCCAGCTTGGTTCTTCAACTCATTGGCGTAGTTTTCCAAGTTAAAGGCAAATTCTGCTCTTTCTTCTTCGCTAAACCGTTGTGAAGTCAATGCATGTGGCCACCGGCCTGGTTTGCCCTTCGCATGTTCTTCAGCCTTTTTCGCCCGTTCATTGGCAAGGTTGGCCGCCTTTTCGGCGCGTTCTTGCATTTGCTGGCGCTTTTGCCTCAAAAGACCGTCCGCCCACAGAGAAAACAGGACGTCGTCCTCGTCTTCAAAGGGCTGTCGACCAGCAATTTGTTCAGCCAAGTTCACGTCATGTGCGCTGAACAGGTTTTGTCGCAAGACTTCGTTGCGCAATTTTTCGGCCGATTCAGAATTTGGCACGTACTTGTGCAGTTTCACAAATTCTGTGTCGTCTTCGTTGTCTCCCTTGACTTCGAAAGTGTATGGCCCCTCAACGCTGACGTGTTCGGGTGAGGTGAGGTACGAAGCACCTTGGGTGTATTTTTTCACACGCAACCGTTGTTGGTTGCGCAAATATGCCACGGCGGCCTGGCCCCAGCTTGCTGTAACCCCTTGGTCGGCCAAAGCAGCTTGTAATTGACTGATGGCGTCTTTTTCCTCAGACGAAAAGACATGGTCTTTCAGCCAATGAGATTCCACAAACCCCAAAGCATTTTTAGCTTCGTCTGTCCAGCCTTCTTCCCTTCTTGGCATAGGCACCTTGTAATCAGTGCCGCCAACGTTTACATCGACTGTTTTGACGTGGCGTTGGTTGTGGAGTGTCTTGGCGCTATTGTTGAGAGCGTTGTCAGCATTGCGTTCAAAAGCTTTGCGCAAAGCGTACAGCTTTCGGTCTGCCTCAGGCAAATTTTGTAGTCCACCGGCCGACTCGTAAGTGGCCAGTGTTTTGCCTTTGTCAGTCAAACTGGTGTCAGAACTGAGCGCATATGGGCTTTCGTGCTTGCCACCCGGCTGACCGTGGTCTCCCGTGACCGCATGACCGACATAAGGATGCTTGAGGATGAATTGTCGCAGTGAACTAGGATACTGAGACGCCATTAACTCGACGAGCTTCAGTCCAAGATGATTTGCTTTTTGCTTAAGTGCCTCTAGCTCGGGGTTTTCTCGTCGCTCAGCGGGCGACAGGCTTTCTGCCAATTGTCCGTAAGCCTGTCGTGCCGCATGCAGTTGAGACTCAAGCTGGTGTAGCGGCCTGGTGTTGGGGTTGTCTGGATTTTTGGGTTGAAAAGCAGAGGTGCCCTCACTATTGATGTATGTGTATAGTTCGGGGTTACCCAAGTAGTGCAGAGCTCTCGCCAATAGGTTGGCGTCCGACATTACGCCGTCTTCTTTACCGCCCAAGTTGACCAAAGAACCACCGCCAAGAGTGAAGTGCTCCAGCTCGGGGTCTGCTTCGACAGCAGCTTCGTCCACTTGTGCCTTTGCCGCTGGTGCCAAATGTCCATTGGCATCCATTTGGTCCCACAACCCGTGTTGGGTCATGTATTCATAGATGTTAAAATCAGCGTTCGGCCCCGGGTCTTTAGGTGCTTTTTCACCATTGACACTAAGAAGCTGCGCCAAAACATGCTTGTTGCTGTTGAGCGTAGGCACAGGCGAGCCTTCCGAAAAACGGTAACGGAAACTAGTGCCATAAGCAGTTGGAGACTCCTCAGTTGGCACTATGATTGGCTTAGTCCAAGTGGGTATTTTGCTAGGGTCTTCACCACTTGGCTCCCGGTACAAATTGGCGGCAACCGGGCTTGGCATGACCTCATAAGACCGTATGCCCAATTGTGCAGCGGGCACAATGTCTGCTCCCAATCGTTGCGCTTCTCCGTTGGGGTCTCGAGGAGACGTAGTAAAGCGCGTTACGGTGCCTTGCAACTCAAGTTGCGATTGCTCCAACTCTCTATTGCCCTGAGCTTCCTCGTCTGGTGTCTGGTTGCGCACCGCATGGGTGTCAATCGGCTTGCCAGTGACAGTGTCTTTTCCGGTGCTTTTATCGTGGTACAGGTAAAGACCATATGCGTACAGTTGCGCGGCCTGCTCTTCTGCAAACTCTTGATTGACACTAAACTTCCATCCAAGTTCTCCAGTCTCTTGTCGGTCGCCGTTTTCGTCGGTCTTCTTCTTTACATAAGGGTACTTGAACCGCGATACGAGCAGGACCGGGTGCAACAAACGCTTTTTTTGCTGCGCCGGTTTCGACTGTGGAGCGGCTTCCTCGAGCTGTTCGGTCTGTGCTTTGCGAACAAAAGTCCTTGCGCCAGAGTCAAATCCTTTGTCAGGCGTAGCGACAGGCACGTGCGTGCCTGTGCCACCGTCGCGACCTGTCGCGCGGCCAATTCCTAATTTGCCAAGGATGTTGTGAATTTTCACTTTAGTTCATTTCCTCAACCGTCTCGCTTGAGACTCCGTCAAAACAACCAGCACTCTTGTTGATTCGACCCAATGCTGTGTCTATGGCGTCAGCATCGCTGAAGCGGCCAGACTGGTCTAGTGCATTAGCTTGTTGTACTAGTTGTTCAATGCTGTGTTTCAATGTGGCGTGCGCCACTCGATATTGCATGCCGACACCGTGTTGGCACCACTCATCGTCTGTGATTCGTGCACCGTACGCTCCGTGTTCGACTCCTTTTTTGTTCTGCATCACTTCGTCGTGCAACCAACGTTTTTTGGTGTCTTGAGATGCGTAGCGCAAAGGTCGGTATTCATTGTTCGCTTTCGCCACAAAGACCAGCGAGGCGTCATCAAGCATGTGTAAGACTTTCGCGGCCACTTCGCGTGGTGCTTGGTCAGGCTCCTGCAGGTCAATCATTGCAGCCCGCACGGCGAAGGCCACTTGATGCATCCAATTGTGGATGCGACGAGTCCCAATTTCATCCCCTTTGACTTTGCCGCCGTACGACGCGTACCTTTCTGGCAGCTCATTCAGTGTGAGTCCTTCGGTTTGATAGTCTGCCAAAGTCTTCACCATGGCAACAAGGTTTTGTTTACCTTCGCTAGGGTCGCCGTTGGTGCCGCCTAGAAAAACTGGAGGCAACTTGACCAACCCCTTGCTCGCATGACGGAGCTCGGGATAGTCATTGCTCCAAGCAGCAATGCGATGCATTGCTGAGGCAAGTTCTTCGGCGGCTTGATGAAGCATGGTGTCATTCTTCGGACGCAAAGCGTCGATTGGAGGCGCCGAACTTGCGCAACGGCCGCTCGTCACAGGCGAACTGCTTTTTCTTGGAAGCCGTGCGGACGTTTTGGTCAGTGCCTGCAGTCTTGCTCCAAGGATGCTCATAGTCAGAAGTCTTCAAGTCTTTGTGCTTGTTGCTCGAGTTGAGCCATTGCATTCGCAATGCTTCTTTACCCTTGTCCGTAATGTGAACGGCACGACCGTAACCCATGACCATGCCCGCAGTCTTCAAACTCAAGAGTTCATAATCAGATACATTTGTGGGCACACGGTACATGTGCTTGGGTTGACCAACGGCATCGGCCAAAGCTGTCAAATCATCGGCCTCATTACGCATAATGCGTTCAAGAGACCCCATCAACTGAGGGTCGACTTTGGCTGCTTCACGGGTCGGCTGACCGCCCATTTCAAGAAGCTCGCGCTGAATGTCGGACAAAGAAAAGTCGTCATGTCCTTGGGCGGTGTCCCAAAGCGACTGTTGCGAAACTAGACCAATTGGTGCGGGCATGGATAAACACCTCTAAACGTGCTAGTTTATGGTTCGGCAACAATGTGTGGCACACCTGCCAGTTTTTTGAAAGATTCACGCGCTCAAGTTTGTGGCAACAGCAACTTGTACTTATCCGACGCATTGTCGTACATGTCTCTCTTGTTTTCCCACGTAAATCGGTCTAGCCCCACCATGCCGGCACTGTCTGGCGCATGTGTGACAAACCCCCAGCCCGCGGTGCCCTGGTCATGCATCCGGAAAATGTCTCCGCCTTTGGCCGGGTCTTTATCATCCATGTTGAAGATGGTCGAATCTCCTTCTTCATCTTCGTCTGAGAGCCCATGCTTGCGTTTGGCCGCCTCTTCCGGAGTCAAATCGTCTTCTTTGCCAAGGTCTTCTGGCATTAGACCGTCGTCAACATAGTCAGTAGGTCGCAAACGGGGGTGTTTTACACGGTCTTGTTCGACGCCGTCTAACTCTTTTTCGTGGTACCGGTCATAGGGTTGCATCCGCCCTTCCATGGGGATGTTCATGTGCCACGGCCCACTATATTGAGCCAACCTGACTAACGACTTGTCCAACAGGTCAGCATATCCATGCTGTCCTGCGGCGTCTAGCGATGTTGCCAAACGCACTATGTCGCGTAGTGCCTCTTGGTCCACGGTGACGTTTTAGACACCAAAGGTGCCCCGACCTACTCCCAGCACTCGTTCGGCCAATCTTGTCGCGGCTGGAATCACCATATTCATGTCATAGTATTGGTAATCAGCAGCACGACCGCCGACTAACATGCCGTCTGCATCAGCCATCTGGCGGTACTTCCGGTGCAATGCGGTGTTCAGGTCATTGTTGATAGGATAGTAAGCTTCGCCTGTGTCTTCATATTCGGCTGGAAACTCACGTGTCACAAACGTATGTTCGGCGTCTATTTTGAACTTGTGCTTCCATTCTGTAATGCGTGTGAAAGGCACGTTCACATCAGTGTAATTGACCACTGTCGTGCCTTGAAAGTCACCCTGCTTGCGTTCGGTTTCAAAACGCAAACTACGATACTCCAGTTTTCCGTGCCGGCATTTGTAGAGCGCGTCCAACGGGCCAGTATAGAGAATCGTTTTGGCCATTTTTGACAATCGTTGGCGTTCTTTTAGATAATCGACTCCAAGTTGGACTTCAATGCCGTCCAACATGTTGTCAAACATACGCGTGTACCCGCCGACAGGAACACCCTGGTACACGTGCGTGTCGGGAAAATAGTTTTCGTCGAACGTCAGCCTGACCGGAATGCGCTTAGCAATAGCCGCGGGGAGTTGTGAAGGATGCCGGCCCCACTGCTTGGTCGTATATCCCTCAAAGAACACTTCGTATATTTCGCGGCCGACGCGGGACAAAATAAAATCCTCAAAGTTTTTCGGCCGCGGAATGTCGAGGCGTACTTCAGCTAGTTTTTGTTCTGCCTCAGCCGGAGTGCACACGCCCCATAACTGATGTAGGGTCATCAAGTTGATTGGAAAACTAAAGATGCGCCCTTGGTAGTTGACCCTGGGCTTGGCTCGGACATCATTAAACGCCGAAAAACGATTGACAAAGTCCCATGTGCCTTTGTCGGGGCAATGAAAAAAATGCGGGCCATATTTGGCGACGGGAATCCCTTCTGTCACGACATCATAACAGTTGCCCGCCACGTGTTCTCGTTTGTCGACAACTAGGACTTTCTTTCCGGCGTCACGACAGTGGCGTGCAAAAGTTGCGCCGTACAAACCGGCACCAACGACCAAGAAATCGTAAGATGGGCGCACACTGTGCTTGTACAGGTCTAAACTTTGGGCAACGGCAATCCGTGGTCTGCAAAAGCACCACCATTGTAGAAGTCGGCATTGCCCCAAGGCGTGTTCGGAAACTTAGGATTCGTCAAATGCTTGGCGTCTGTCTCGCTGAATCCTGGGTTCTGGCGCAAATCTTGCGGCCGGAACCGCTTGCGAGGCCTGGTGCCTGTCAATTGTTGCTCCATGTTGCCGACCGGAGCATCATCGGGCTCGTTATTCAAGAACTTGTCCAGCTCGTTGTTGAATACAGGGTCTGCAGCCAACGGTTGCGTACCGCCACTGTGGTCTCCAATCTCGTCTTCAGCCGGGTAGTCAAACGCCAGCGTGCGTTCGCCCCATGAGGGTTTCCCCGCGTCGTCGGTGTACATTTCTCCAACGGCTTGCTCGAAGTCGTTCTGCCCAGTTGGTCCGACCGGATTTACCGTCTTGGTCATTTTGCCAGTGGCTGGAAGTTTCTTTTGATTCTCTTCTTCGCCCATTGGGTCTTTGGGTTCATTGGCAGGTATGACAGGAGTCGCCTCAGTACTGGTGTGGGTGCGTTTGTACTCAGCACCGTCAGCATTTTGGTCAAAAATAGACTCCTGAGCCAGGCGCAACATTCTGGCGTAATTGTTCGCCATGACGCGACTTGGAGGAATTTGCGGGATGTCTCGGTCACTGTAAATCTTCCCGTCATTTTCGTGACGGTCTTCAAGTGACGATTCCATGGTTTTGTTCTGCTCAAGAGAAGTCCCGTCTTTGTATTTCGGCTTCTGAGTGGAACTGGACGCAGCAGCTTGGTCGGCCAAGAACTTTTCTCGTCGTCGGATTTTTTCCCTTAGGGTTAATGACTTTCGTTGTTCTGGATTGAGGTCATAACCCTTACGGTCTTGCTCGATGTCGTCGTGAAAACTCTCGAGCCAGCGTTCAAGGTTGATGTCAGGCACGTCTTGCTCGGGGGTGTTGCGCCGAGTGGCACCCATGATTTGGTCGAGCCCCATAGAGGCACTGAAGTCATTTTGACCACCCTTGCCCATGTTTCGATTCGCTTGTCCCAAGTTAGAAGCCCCGGGCATCCATGATTGTGGAGTGCCACCGCGGCCACCGAATTGGGCTTTGCGGACGAGGAACTTACTTAGTTCAGCGTCCAAATAGCGCGAAAAATCCGACATCACGGTGTTTTTATGACATTCAGGTGTTTGTACCTACGGTTAAAGCGGTCGCGACAACCTGACGCCTCGAGGGCGAGCCAAAGCTTTGTACTGCTTCGCGTTAAGACATTCAAACGCAGCCGCCGCGACAGCGTCTACGATATCGTCATTGATGCCATGTGGAGTTTGTATCTTCGGCCTGTTGTGCTTAATGATTTTTTCCAAGTGTGTAAATTGCTTTTTGGCCTCTGTTGCTTCATTGAGGCACACAGTTTGGTTTTCACTTCGGACCCAAGTGTTTTGGTCGTAAAAGTGTATGCGCTCATTCATGATGAGGTCTTTCAGGTTTTGAAAAATGTGGTCTTGATAACCAGGAGAGAAAGTTCTTCGTTGTGCGTTAATTCCATGCCCTTTCAAAACCCATATGGACGCTTCGCTGTTCCAATGGTCGTACGTGACTTGCGCCAGGTTGAATCTACTTGACAAATCGACCACATACTGGTTGACGTCCGCGGGGTTAATAGGGTTGTGCTTGTCCTTGGGTTTCCACAAGTGAATATGGTCTACTATGACGCACATTGCCTGTCGTCCTTCTTTGTCTTTCTCATCAGGAATTGCCTCGGCGTGCACAATGGCCAAGGCGTACATGTCAGAGTTGTAGGCCGGGTCAAGGTGTGCGTAGTAAGGTATCGCTGGCATCCCAATCTCTTGACGACCACGACCTTCGTAGCGCAAGAATGCCGCGTTGACGGCTTCGGGGGGTAAAAATGGGTCTCGGCTACTAGTTGCAAACTGTGCCTCAAAATGCATTGAATAAGACTCTGGCTCGTCCTTGCGTTTTTGCTCTAGATAAGACTGAGTGACAGTAGGGTTGCAAATTGCCGTAGGCACTTGGAACATCAAAACGTGGTCTCGTTCAAACGAACTGGAGTACAGCTTGTAAAATTCGCCCATTTCGTACAAGGGGTTGCTAATACAGACTGTTTTGCCGTCTTGGCCAAAAGTAGCCAAAGACTTGTTCAGCTTTTCGTACAGTTCTTTATCCTTTCCGTCGTCTCCTCTTGGTCCGGCCATTTCTGCCATCTCGTCAATAATGAGAATGATAACGGTTTTACCAACCAGAGAACTGGAGTTAGAGTGTCCGGAAATCAAGTGGATTGTCCCTTTTTTCTCAGTGACTCCCAATCTTTTGCGACGTTCGTGTTCTTCCAAGTCTCGAGGTGTCATGAACTGCAAGGTGGTCTGCGTGTAATGCGCCACGTAAGGCATGAAATACGGAGATGTCAACACAAGCGAGAATATCTTCTCAAAAATTGCGCCCTTGGCCTGGTCTTCGGACTTAGCCACGTTGAGGACTGTCACGATGTCAAAATCCATCAACCCATAGGCTTTTTGTGGGTGTCCCATTTTCAAAAGCCGGTAGACTGAGTACAAGGCAATGAGCGCTACGATGAAGCTTTTTCCACTTCGTCGACCCATGACCAAAATCAGTTCAGTGAAAGCTCGACCCAGCTTGCTTAGTATTTGGTCTCTGGCTTGACCCGGAATACCATCACGTCCCAATAACATGAGTTCGTTTTCAAACTCGTCCACAATGGGTGCGTCTCGTCGTTCTTGAATTTTGGCAACTTCATATTCGTTCATCGCCTCATTCTCGATTTGAACAAACCGCTTGGCCCTGGCCAAAGGACAAAACCGTTCGCAGCTCAGACAAGGAACATTTTCCGCGGGCACACGTCCTGTCGGTAGTTTGAACACGTTCTCGCCCAAGACGATGTCTGCCAGTTCCATCTCTCGTTTGCGGACATAATCCCACACACAGTCAGAACACCCTTCTGTAACGGCATCGTTGAGAGACAAATGCTGGTTGCCTTCTGAACCCATGTACCAAGCCTTGAGAATGACCTTTTGCATGGGGGTCAACGTCTGGCCTAAGAAGTAATCGTGTTCGACGAATGTAATGATGTCTTGCAGCCCATATGGGTTTTTGGCCGATTTGGGCGGGTCTGGGGGTGGTGGAACTTCGGCGCGCGGTTGGGCCCGAAACTCTTTCAACGACTCTTCTTCTTCGTCTCCTGGCTGCCGGAACGTTTGGTCAAACTCCGTCAGCTCGCGCAAAAGGTTTTCTCGCCGCTGAAAGTCTTCTTGTTTCTTGTCCCCTTTCGCCATCAAACAGTCTCCTCACGAATTTTTTGACGGAGTTCGCGTACATAGCTTCGGATTATGTCCTTACTGGCTTCATCTTGAATGAGGTTCATCAAATCGGCCAAGATGTGCTGCACGCTCATGACTTCAGTGGACTCTTCCTCAAATTGCTTTTGAGCTTGTGAGTACGCAGCCAGCAATGCGCGCATTTCCGCCGATTTCTTGAGTTCCAAGTCAGGTTGGTTCTTAGTCCGTATTGCTTCAATGCGGTCAATTTGGGCCAGGAGGCCTGTGATAACGAGCTCGCTGCGGCGCAAGCGCCACCAGTCGAACTCTTCGGCTCGTTTTTGCAACATGGACAAGCCGGATGAAATGATTTCGGTCAATACACAATGCTTATGCATGTGGTGTTTGACAGCTACTGGATTCACCATTGCGCCGTAGTAGCGCCAGAAATAGTGCGCTACCGCAGCCGGACTTTCGCCATTGGCCAAAAATACGTGTTCAACCTTCGTTCGGTACGGCGAAGAACAAATAGCACACTTGTTCTCATGGAACGTAGGGTACATGACACCCTCAAACGGGTCAGGCGGCAATGGCTCCAAAGGCGTCTCATTACCAGTCAGGTCTTGTATGTACTTGCGCTTGTCTACAGGGACGCTGCGCGTAATGTTGCGCAACCCGGGCACGAGAATCGTTTGAACGACCTGCTTTTCTTTGTTTGAATCGGCCATACATCCTCCTTATAGAGGAAACATTCTGCTGGCACAGGAAAAGTGTGCCGTCAGCTGTTCACTGCCCGGCGCAAACGTTCGTGCGGAGACACATGGTCGGCCACCCGAACCATGTATTCACAAGCAAGTCCAAATTCGGCGAACCGACCGTCTGTGTACCGTTCACTGTCGCTTTGGCCGCTCGTCACGTCAACACTGACAGTATCGCCTTTGGCCTCGACTTCATACATGTCCGCGGTTTTTTGAGCAATGCGAGGTTCCATGTTCTCCGCAAGCATGACGGAGTCCAACATCACGGTTTCGAAGTATGGCTGGAGAGTATCGTGCAGCACTCCCATCGCGTGATTCATCTGCAACGCTGATTCCGCAAGTCGCACTAATGAACCTCGTCCACGGTTGGAAGTCCGAATGATGGGTGCACTGGAATCGCAAAGTGCACTGATAAAACCTTGTGGCCCCAATCGCTCGAGGGCCTGTTCGACCTGGACTTTGATGTCGTCGTACGATGTTGGGACAATTGTGACCTGTGCTTGTCGCACTTCAGAAGCCACGGTGCCGGCGTAGACGTAATCGACAGCGTTTTCAGATGCTGTCAAATCCTGCGAGTCTGCCGCAATAATGTCAAGCGCCTCGTCCCGCTCAAAACCGCGGTTTTTTAGAGACTGCGCTTCGCGCACTAAGACCGTGAGACGCTCGCGGTGCGTACCCGTGGTCAACTGGTTGTTCCAGTTATAAATGAACTCTTCTGACTGTTTGCCTGCCACTTTTGACCTCTCGAGTTTCATCGGGTACTGTCGTCCTTGCAGAGACTAATGGTCCCAATGACCAACATAGACGAAAAGCAGCACATACGACGAGCCTAAGTGCATAGTGTTATGCAGCGCACCAAAATATTCCTTGTCAAACAAAAATTTCTGAAGAATCTGTTGTCAGCTTTCGCAATTCACCCAGTGCCCGGTTGAGGCGTTTAGAAAATGATGGCTGTGTAATTTCCAAAAAAGCCGCGGCCTGTTCCTGACTCATGTTCTCGAAGTAATAAAGTCGAATGGCCTCTCGGTGCGTGTCTTTGAGGCGAGACAAAGCTTGTGACAATATGGCTCCGTCCAAAATTTTGCCCACAGGGTCGTAGTCGACGAAGGGTTCCCAATCCGCGGGGAGGTCTTCAATGAACACTTCTTTCGGCCGTCTGCCACCACTCGTGGCATCAAGGTAGTGCTTTCGAGCGTGAGTTTGCAACGCGTAGTCAATGCGTGTGGACAAAAAGTACGAAAAGTAGGAAAGCTCCTTGTCGTATCGGTGGACCAACTCGCGCACGATGAGGAACAAATCTGCCTCTAGGTCTTCGGCATACGGTGCGGCAGTTGGATAGTTAGAAACGCAGTATTTAACCGCAGTGCGCAACAAAGGGCGGTAAAACTCCATTATGGCGACCAAGGCATCATCATCACCCGCTTGGGCGCGCTGCACAAGTTGGTCTATGTACTCGTAATGTTTTGTCCGCACGGCCACATCCGTGCCGTTTTATACAAGCGCGAACGATGTTAAGATGAAAAAGGAACGTACTCTTGTTGACCACACGCAGCCAGCAAGGTCATTGTGAACACTGCTTCTTGCGAAAAACCACGAAGCATGTCGAGCGAGGCCTGTTCGCACAATGAGACTAAACCCAATAGTCTTTCCATGCTGACGTTTTGCAGTTTCTTGGCGGCCATTTTGACCCGATAAGGATGCAAGGTTTTATAGCCTTCGCTTTTGTCATTGTCAAAGCTGTACTTCTGGGCAAGGGCGTTGCCCCCGATATGCTTGGCGGCGTCTTCTGGACGTTGTATGGCAACGTCTCCTTGTGCGCGTACTTGTAGCATGAACAGGCATTGAGAAGCCAACATGCGCATGAGGCCTACATAGTTTTGTTCTTTCGGGGCCAAAGCGAACATGGTTGGTTTGCCCAAAGCAAACGCGTCACAAAAATCCCACTGACTATGCAGAGTCGACCGATAAACCCCGTCTTCAAGGTCGTCAGTATTGATTACATCACGCCCTTCGTGCTCTAGTAGGACAGCCAGCTTGTTCAAGTCTGACTCCAAAGCCGGCACATCGTAAATGATTTCTTCCTTGGAACCTTTGACACCCCGGACAGACGCTTTGCGCACAGGCGCGTGTTCAAGCAACCAAGGTTTGGCCTTGACCGCAATTTTGATACCAGCTCGTTCTTCCCAGTCGCTCAAATAAGCCTTGAACGCGACTGGGTCGTCAACAAGATGATACGAGTACTCATACACCCGTTTCAGCTTGTGTGCCTTGGCGACAAACCCATTGCGTCGGTCTCCATAGCCATCTGAAAAAATTGCCACCAAGCCAGGTGCGCGCAGGGCGCCAGTATCGAGCAGCTGCCCCATCGCTGTCGCGGTGTCTGAGTCTGGGTTTGCGACAATGACCACTTGGCGCTGGCCACTGATGGGATACGCCATGCACGCATTTTTGAGTGCGGCGACATCAGACTTTATCCTCAACGGTGTCGCTGCTAAAGAGTCGCAAACGGCGGCCAGGGCGAGTCCACAATTGCATGGCTCGCCTTCAATGAGAAACAGATTGTCCCAATTACTCGGTTTCTTCATATTCGCGGCTTCTGACTGGGAACACAAAGTGTTTCAGACTGCCATTGCCGTCTTCAACACTAAAACCAACTTCGCCACTTTCTAGCGTCGACCATTTTGCGCACACCCAGGCCTCTTCACACCCTTCAACAGCGCGCTGAAGATGCTTCAGGGGCAAACAGCATTCTGCTTGTCCTTCGATTTCTTCAGCTGGCAAAACGTCGATGCCGGCGCCAATTTCGTTTTCCACTGTTTGCAACTGAATACCGTCTGGCACACAGCTCACAAACACTTCGGCCTCTGAATCCAGCAATGCAGCTAGTTTCAACGAGCGAAGGAAATCGTCACGACTCACACGACACTGTGCCTCTGGTTCATTATCGAAGAATGTGCTCAACGCGATGAATTCACCATTTTCATCTGTCTCGAGAGAGCTGACAAGTTCTGTGTCAGACCATTCAAAAACAACGTGACGATTGCAAGGTCGAATCGTGACGTCATCAACCTTGCCTAAAACCTTGGATAGTGACTCGGCCACTTCGCGAGGAATCAAGATGGCGAAATCTTCTTTCAGACCAGTGTCGGGGATTTCAGCTTTGTACACAGCCACACGGCTGCGGTCTGTAGCCTCAGCAGCCAGACTGCAAGTTCCAATTACCAGTTTGACCGCGGTGAACGGGCGCATGGCAGACTCGCGGTTGGTCGCTGCATAGGTGTGTGCGAACGCGGCCGCTAAGGCAGCTCCGGACACATTAAATGTCTTCTTGCCAGGTTGAAAAGTGATAGGCTGGAACTCATCTGATTTGCCGGTCGAAAATGCGTATTTCATTTTACGGGCAGTCGAAGCCGACATGAGTTGCAGCGCGTGATTGTTGGGATTGTAGGTGCAATTCAGTTCTTCGTCGCGACATTGACGCAAAAAGTCAACCAAGTTGCGACCAGTGACTGTAAATGCGACATCTTCTTCGATGGGGTCTTTGATAGCGACCTGTACCGTCTGTTGCGCATAACTGTTGATGCTGGTCACGCTGAGCTTGCCTTCATTCGACTCCACAAGGAAGTCGGCATAACTGTCGCCGTGCTTGCCGCTGCTGCTGCAGGTTTCCAAAGCTTGAGTAAAAGCGGGCAGCACCGCGCTCCTTTGAATGCTGAATTTCACTGGGTTGTGTCTCCTAGGCAGAGTACCATCGTCGCCTGAAGAGTTATCGCACCCAGCCACGTCATTTGTCGCGTTTTTTTCGCTTCTTGGGCGGTTCGTCGTCCTCGCGTTGGTAGTCTTGATAAATTCGAATGGCCTTTTTGCGAATTCGCATCAAGGCATTGTCGGCTGCCTTTGGGTTGATTTGGAGTTCTGCTCCTATTTCATTGTAAGTCTGGTCTTTCGCAAAGCTATCGAACACTTGTTCTTCCATTGAGGTCATTTCGCTACGCAGGCTGCCAATGTTGTCTTGGAACTCGTGATTGTTGACAACGATATCGTATGGTGTCGGTCCATGGTCGATGACAAAGTCAGCCAGTGTTTGACCGCTATCGTCGTCCTCGGTTATGATAGGTCTGTCCAAACTCTCGGCGGTATTGTGGATTTTGTACTTTTTGCCGTTGCTTGCCTTAATCGCGGTGTAAACGCGGCGTTTGCAGCACACGTTGATGGCGAAGTTGTGAAAAGTAGTGCCTGCGTTGTCCTTGAAATCTTCCACGGCTCGCCATAGTCCAATCCGAGTTTCCTGCAAGACATCGTTCGTGTCAGCTCCAGATATGTAAAGACGGCTCGCAATCATGCGAAGCTCAGGCTCAAAAATGCGAAGTAACTCGTCAAACGCTCCGCTGTCTCCTTCTCGCGCGCGTTTTACCAGTATGTTCAAACGTTGTTCGTCGTAATGCAACAAAACCCCTCGCGGCCATCTGTGTCATCATCAGCGCCTCGCTAGGAGGGGTCGTCTGCCTGTTAAAACAAGCACTATCGTCGTTCAAAGCGTCTTGGCCGGACTCGTGCTGGTGGGCACGTGGAAGGATTTGTACAAAAAATGCCCCTGAATCAAGTTCAGGGGCATTTTTCAAGGGTTTGTTTTAGGCTTCGACCGGTTTTTTGGCCTCAGCTCGCTTGGTGCGTATGAACTCAGAAGCGCGCAACAAGGTCAATTGGAACAATGCTTCCTCGGCTGCACCACCGCGCATTTTGCTAACGGCGTCCACTAAGAATTGTGACACCGCATTCAATGAACCACGTTTGTATTTGGCGGCGACAGGACCTTGTATGGGATGTGCTGCGAGGTCTTCGCCCAAGACCATAGCTCGCTGAATATTGGTCAAAATCCTCAGACATTCTTCAAACACAGCACTGCGGTCAAGACCCTCCGATTTAACCACGTCAGCCATGCGAACTAGGGACACGTCTTGGCACTCGACCACAGCGAGCAGAAGGTCCCTGCACAGCCCGCTCGGGCCACGGCCTAAAACTTGTGCCGCTTGTTCGATGCCAGTGCCGCCTAATTCTAAGGCATGCTCCAGGTAAACGAGTCCTTGTCGGGCACTGCCTGATGACGATTCGGCCAACATGGTGAGACCGTCTTCGTCCACCTCGACGCCTTCCGCAGTCGCAACCTTGACCAGTAGGGCAGTCAAGGCCTCAGTGCTGAAAGGTTTGATGACGTGTCTTTGACAACGTGTTTGCAGTGCGTGTAACAGTTTGTCTGGTTCACTTGTGCACAAAAAGAACTTGACGTGTGGCGGCGGTTCTTCCAAGTGCTTGAGCATGGCTCCCTGTGCATCGCGGGACAGTCTCTGCACTTCGTCAAGGATAAAGACGCGGTAATCCCCGACAGACGGTGCTATGCGCAAACGCTCGTCAATTATAGTCCGGACATCGTCGATTCCACTGTTGTCGGCGCAATTTTCCTCAATAACATCTCGATGTCGCCGAGCTTTGACCGAACAACAGTTCTTACACACACCACAAGGCTCGAGACTGTCTCCTCTTTCTTGGCAGACCATAGCTGCGGCCATGATTCGAGCAATTGTCGTCTTGCCGCAGCCCGCCGGTCCCTGCAGCAGGTAGGCAGCAGGGAACCTGCCCGATGCAAGTTGTGATTGCAGCACGCGGACAACAATAGACTGTCCAGCGTCGGCGAACTTGTCAGGGCGATATTTGTTGTAAAGAGTCGCAGCTTCAGCCATGCGAGTTCAGTGTACCTTACTCTGACCGTCAGTCTGCAATGGTGCTGCCCTCATCGTGCTCAATGGGCGGTGGTGGAATGGGGAGGGGGTCTTCTGAGGACAACAACGATGGCACGTCGTCTTCTCCACGCCAGTACACACCCAAAAAGTCAGCAATGATGCCGTGCTCTAGCACGTCCTTGCTGCGTAGCTTGCCATCATTGGTTACACCAATGGAGTACAACGCGTCGAACATCATCCATTCTTGCTTAGGATATGGGAGCTTGCTCCATTCTCCCGACCAAGCGGCCACACAGTAGCGTTTGTGGCTGGAATTTTGACTCAGCACTTGCCGCACCCAAGGACTTCGTACGCCACTGGTCTCAATGACCGAGGCTTTAACTGGTTTTTCACCGATTTTCTCGGCAAAAAATATGACATCCATGTCGATGTACCCCAAGTGTAAATAATAGCGTTCTTGGAGCTGTCGAGCGAGAGCGTAGAGGTTGACCGATTCTTGATAGGTCACATCGCTTTTGGCCATGCATCAATTATGCCGATTTGGCTTGTCGGCGTCTTGCCGATTTGATGACTGTTTCGTTCATGCGGTTGGCGTCAAATGCGAACTGATGTTCTCGAGAATCCGTTTTTTTCGCCACCTGCGGTGGTTTTTTTGCAGGAGTGCCTGTATTCGCGGACTGTTTTTTTGCCTTGTTCGCTTCAATATGACTAACCATTTTTACCATGTCATTGGTAATAAACTGACTGGTGTCGTCAACCACGATGCTTACCGGAGTGTGGTATTGCCGCAGATGCTCCGCAACACGGATGAGTTCTAAGGGCGAGAACTCTCGGTCGACGCCGGCAAGCTCGCACAAATCCTCTTCGTCAAGGTCTTTTGTGTAAACTCGGTCGTCTGTGAGGTCGCGAAGTGTGACTGTAATGAAGCTTACGACCCTGTCGCCATTGGGGTCCTCAACAAAGCGTTCATTGAGCATGGATTCCAATACGACTGCATCAATTGTCTTAAGCGCCATCGGGTTTATTATACATCTCGCCGATGTTGTTAAGTTCATTGGTCGAACGTTTTTTGGCCAGCTCATACGCCAAGCGTTTCTTGTAAGCCCATCGTCTTGCTGAGAACACTGGCACCAGTGCGCACTTTATGAGTGCTTCTTTACTGGTGCCGTGTACGTTGTTCATGGCTTATTCGCAATTTCCGCTTTTGCAGAAATCAGGTTTTTCGTCTCCAGGTCCGTCGCTGATATATTTGGACAAGACTCTGGCCATTGCTTTGTTGAACGAGTGCAAAGAACTCGAACGACTGCGTCGCAGTTGTTCGACAATGTACTTCACAGGCACACCATGGCGCAACATCGTCGAGAGCATGCGTGTTCCCCAGCCGAACTTGTCATCGTTGAAGGTCACGACCACGTCCTTGATTACGAACGGGTCGTCTTCGTCCCCAATAATGAGGTCGTAACAAGACAACCTGCCGTGGGCGTTTTCTTTCTCACAACGCCGCTTTCTCACCGAGCCTTCTGTGTATTTGCGTGGAATTTCAATGTTTTCACTCAGTCCACCAAACACTTCGTAAGGCCGGCCACCCATGATGCCTACAACGACTGTCCATTTTTGACCTTCAACAGTGGCTCGTTGTATGTCGCAGGCCAGTTGCTCAGGCCGTCGCGGCGCATCGTGTTCGACGATTTCTTCCACGGCTTCAGTGGAAGAACCGGTGACTAATACGCCCGTGCGGCACTTGTCACGATATACGGTAACGCCTTTGAGGCCACAACGCCAGGCTTCTTCGTACACTGCCTTGACCTCTTCAGTCGTCACGTGTTCGTGCATGTTGATAGTGGACGAAACTCCATGGTCGATATAGGCCTGCAACACGCCTTGTAGGCGCACGCGCTGGAGTGGGTCTATCATCTCCGCATGAACAAAGCACTCAGGCAGAATCTTGTCCAGTTCATCAGACCAGAACTTTAGGTTGTCGCCAAAGTCGCGGTGCGGTGATTGCGCATAAATCGCCTCCCACTTTTCGCGGTCGGCCTGGTGCGACTCAAAGTACTCGCGCATATTGCGCTCGAACATCTCATAATGCTGCCATGAGTCACCACTTGGGTCTTTGAAGTCAACACGCACATTTTTATCGTTTGGATTGACCTTTTTGCGACGCACATAAAAGTGTCTGAACGTCGGTTCGATACCCGAGCTTGTTTGAGAGACGATGGACACACTGCCAGTGGGAGCGTTGGTGAGCAAACTGATGTTCCTTCTGCCGTACTTTTGCATTTTGGACTTGGCTTCTGCGCCCAGGCGTTCCAAGAACGGACAATCTGCCTCCAGTTCAGGCTTGTATGCAGGGAAAGCTCCGCGCTGTTCTGCCAGACAAGCACTTTCCAAATAAGCGTTGTCGCGGAAAGTGCGATAGATTTTGTCGACTTCGGCAATAGCGGCGTCACTGTCGTATCGTAATCCCAAGCACGCCAGCGTGTCACCAAGCGCGTGCGTGCCAAGACCTGTTCGTCGGCCGTTGACTGCAGCAAGTTTGAGTTTGGTCCACAGGATTTTTTCATCCTCTTCTGTGACGGTGTCGATGATTTTGCTAAGACACTCAATCTCCAGCTCAACAATGTTGTCCATGATTCTCATGGCAAGACGCACGTTGTTCGCGAAGTCTTCGTAATCGAAATAGGCGTCTTGGCTGAACGGGTTCTTGACAAAACCCTTGAGGTTCAAAGATGTAAGCCGGCAGGAGTCGTACGGACTCAGGGCGATTTCGGAACAAGGATTTGTCGAAGTGCTGCGGAACTCAGGATAATAGTTGGCCGGCAAGTCACGCCCATAGTTGTCCCAGAACAACAATCCAGGTTCGGCCGTGTTCCTAGCGCAATCGTTCAAAAAGTGCCAAAGCGCAGCGGCGTCGTACTTGGCCAAATAAATACCAGGCTTGTGTATGCGGCTACGCCAAACACGTCTGGTTACAGGGGTGTTGTAACCCGCTTCTTCTTCCACCCATTCGCCACCAATTTCGAGGTGCGCGTCAATTTCGTCCTGTGACAATTGAATAGGCCATCGGCACATCCATTCGTCTCCTTGCATAGCGGCCTTCATGAATTCGTCGCCCAGCATGACGGAGAGGTTGGCACCAGTGACTCGGCTCAAATCTTGCTTGATGGCAATGAATTTGGCCACATCAGGATGGCGCACATCCATTGTCAACATCAATGCCCCGCGACGACCGGACTGACCGACCATACGGGTGACACTGGAGTAGTATTCCGAGAAAGACCAGGCTCCCGTCGAGGCCACGGCAGCATTGTTGACCGGTGCGCCCTCTGGACGGAGTGTGTCAAGTGACAGACCAACACCGGCGCGTCTTTTGTAAAGGTTGGCCAATTCCTTTCCTGTCTCGATGATGGCCGACATATTGTCGTCCGGCGAAGCGACGACGACACAATTGGACAGTGACACAATAGAAAACGGGTTGCCAATGCCGTACATGGGCGAGCCCTGGGGCACAATCTTGCCGAACCCTTGAAGGGCTCGTCTGAAGTCTTGATAGTCTCTGGCTTCGGGATACTGTCGCTCAATTCGGTAAAGCTCGTCCGCGATTCTGTCATGCATGTCGTCAGGCGTGAGTTCGCAATAGGGGGCTTCGACAGGGTCGTTCGTGCGCAAGGCATACTTTTGAGCGAACGTGCTGGCCGCCATTTCGTCTCCATTGAAATACTCAATACTGCTGGCCAATACTTGGTCAAAAGTGTATTTAGGCACGGGTGGGTTGGTTGTTTGGTCGGCCATTGGCTCGTCCTTCTTGGGTTGTTGGTCAATCGTTTTTGTCACTTCTGTTGTGTCTCCTCAGAGAACCGCCTTGGCGCCTCGGGTACCTTTTGGTTATCGCGCCAACAGCTTGTTTTGTCAAGATAAAAATGCCCGCCCCAGGCCTTCTCTCAAGGCTGTGCGGCGGGCGACTTTAGTCCTCTTCGTGTTCCTGCTCTAAAATGTCACGAAGACACCGTCGAGCCGAAGTAAGAGAGGTGCGCGACACACGGTTGTGCCGCAATTTGTCGACAACGATTACTTTGGCCTCCTCGAGGTCAACGTCCCATAGCTCAGCGGCTCTCTGACTGGTTTGGTCCAAAACTTTCCTTAGCTCCGGACAGTCAATCCGAGTCAGTTCACTGGGCAAGGGGCGCATATTCGCTGTCTCTCAATTCCGTCTTGTGGACAGAAAGACACCTTGCGGTGCCTTGGTCTTCTTCTCGCCATCGCTGTCGTCTTCCTGCCCCAAAAAACATGATTTAGAGGGCATATTTGATGGGCACTGGATACATGCGAGTGCAGACGCCGAGAGTGGGCTTTCCACCGATGTCTGCAACGTATTCAGACTGAGTACAGATTAAGACCCAACCATCCAACACTTTGGCAAAGCGCTCTTTCGCGCACCGATAGCCTGCCATGGTTATATTGAGCGCATGCGGTCCCACTGAGTAAACCTGAACATACTCATGCTTCTCCAAGACGCGTAAAATACTTCTGGCCAAGCCTTCAGGATTGGTAGGTTTTTTATCAGGGTCGGTACTTTTTGGGTCGCCGGCTCTGACTCTTATGGCCTGTGGGTCTTTGGCTGGTCGCACTGTTTCTTTTTCGATTGCGCCGGCTGCTGTCGCTCCATCCATGTCTGTCATGGTTTATACACTCGCCTCCAAACCTGCAATCACCATCGCGTCCTGTAGTCCGTCCAACTCCATTGCAAACTCATCCTCAGTACAACCGTAGGTGGCGTCAAACGCCACGCACATTAGACCGTCGTTCAAGATGCGCTCTACAATCAAACGCTGAATCGGGGTCAAGTTGAGCGCCATCAATCCGTCGATTCCAGGTCGAGACTCGAATGTGTCGTACGCGCTGGTATCTTCGCCTGTGTGCGAATCTTGTGCATGGACAGACACTGGCCTAGCACTCACCGTGACATGGTCTGGATACTTGTCATGAAATGTTTCAAACAAGACCGAACTGTGCATGGAGACAATGTGTTTCCGTAACGAATTGGCCACGCGAAGATGATGGTCTGTCAAATCTTCAGTTTCCTGCTTTTTGGGCGTCTTAAAAGACCGACAGAATGGACAACCGGTCAGGTTGTGCAGACTGTAACCCATTTCGTCCAGGCGTTCCCACAATAAGTCCGTGTGATGGTTCAAGAGGTGCGTGGACAACGGGTTGCACCACTCGTGACATAGTGGACACTGTTGGGGGATATTGCGTTTGGCCGCCGCTTCAGACTTGACACCGTTAATGTAGGCATGCGACAAAGCACCCCAGAAAAAGTTCTGAAAGTGACCCTTGCCTCCATACCTTGACGGTTTGCGCAGATGTCGTGGCTTCCAAGCCGCCAAAGTGGTGCAGAACACGCGCATGTAGTCCTGCTCAAAATCTTCAGTCGAGTCGTACAGGTGTTTGTAGTGTCCGTACCATTTCGAAATGTAATCCCGAGGTTGGTAAATGGCACAAATTTTGTCAAAGGCTCGCTGTTGACTGCCCGTATCGCCATCGCACAAAGAAGCCTGATAGCTCAAAATGGCAGCTTCAAGTTCGGAATGGTCGTAGTATGGACCACCGGTTTGTGCTTGCGCGACTGCACTTCGTTTTTTGTCTTTACCTGCCACGTAACCTCCAACACCTGGGCGCACTTTAATGCGCTCATGTTTATGGTGTGGTTGAAGGTCACTTGTACAGGAACCTAAAAAATCAAAACACTACAGTTAGTCGAGTGCCTTGATGTCTTCGACGGTCATTTGTAAGTATTCTTTGCCGGCAAAATCGTTGTTCTCGAGTTTGAACGCCACTTGGACTCGAGAACCAATGACAATCTCGTTTTTGCGGTGTCCATGCCCCCACCAACGTGCTTGCATGATTTGGTTGCTTTTGGGGTCTTTGAACGACAACTTGAGGTGCTTGTCGCCCATTGTGTCCACAGAGTTAACGATGGCTTCATAGCAACACAGAGTGGGAACTGGATGACTGTTGCCATATGGCTCCAGGCGCTTTAGGTCGCTGAACAACGCGTTGTTCACTTCACTGAACCCAACCTCAGTGTCAATTTCGATTACGCGTTCCTTGACTTCCGGAACTCTACCCCTTGCATATGCGTTGATATTTTGGCGCAAATCTGCCATCCGTTCTGTCGGAATGGAGAAACCAGCGGCAAAAGCGTGACCGCCTGCTTTGGTGAACAAACCGCTGACGCCTTCAGACTCCATAGCGTGTAAAATGTGAAAGTCTCGGTAGGACCGGCATGACCCTTTGGTCTCACCAGTGGGCGAATCAACCCCCACCATGGCCGGCCGAGCGTATCTTTGTGCCAGTTGGCTTGCGACCAAGCCAACCACTCCTGAATGCCAACTATTACTAGAGACCACAAGAATATCGTCTCCAAGGTGCTTTTCCTCAACGAGGCTGCATGCTTCCCGAATCTGTTGTTCTTGCATGCTCTGTCGACTCTTGTTGAGGCGACTCGCTTGTTCTGCCAGTCTTCTTGCATGACTGGGGTTTTGCTCCAAAATCAAATGCAACGAATCGGTAGCGTCACCAATGCGCCCCATGGCATTGAGGCGTGGTGCCAACCGGAAGCCGACTGCCATAGTGTCGACGACGCCTTTTACACTTGCCTCATCCAATAGGGCACGAATTCCTGGTTTTTTGGTCTCAGCCATAAGCTGAAGCCCCGCGCTGACCATGTAACGGTTTTCGTCCAACATGGGTGCAACATCAGCGACGGTGCCAAGTGCGACAAGTTCCAAAAGTTCTGCGCACATTGTTTTGACACTAAACCCGCGTTTTTTGGCCACTTGTGCCATCAACTTAAAAGCAACTCCGCAACCAGCAAGTCCTTTGAATGGGTAGTCAGAATCGACGCGGTTTGGATTGACTACGGCGATGCAATCTGGAATCACACCGTCGTTGCGTGCTTGGTGGTGGTCAGTGATGATAAGGTCGATACCCTTTTGTTTCGCGTATTCTCCGACTTCGATGGCTTTGATGCCACAATCGACCGACATCAACAAAGAACACCCGTCAGCCAACGCCAGGTCTACTGCCTTAGGTTTGATGTCGTAACCGTCTTTGAGCCGATGAGGAATATAATAACTGACGTCGCCGCCCAATAAGCGCATTCCATAAATCACAACTGCAGTGGAGGTAATGCCGTCGACATCGTAGTCACCCCAGACGAACACCCGTTCATTGGTGTCAAGCACCTGGCACAGTCGGTCAACCGCGGCCTTCATGTCTGGCAGCAGATATGGGTTCCGAATTTGATGCATGCCAAATTCCGTGAACTCTCGGACAGCATGTGCGTCTTCAAATCCGCGACCGACCATGATTTCGGCCGCAGGTCGGACGAGTTTGAGGTCTTTTGCCAGGCGCAGTGTCGTAGTGTAATCGGCGTCCTTGAACAACCATTGCGTCTGTAATTCGTGGTCAGATTTTGATTTCAAGCTCATGCTCATCTCTTTCTATCATGCCTTCGATAGCTTTTCGCAAATTACGGCCACCTCGCTCGACGGCAAACTCGTCTGGGTCGTAGCCAGTGGGGAGGATTACGGCTCGGAACACCAGACCGCTCGCAAGCGCGGTTTCTCGAGCTCTTTCAATCGCTTCGCGCCCGGCTTGGTCTCCGTCATAAATAGAAACTACTTGGTCACAATAACGCGACAACAAAGCTGCATGATGCTCGGTAAGACTGGTGCCACACAAGGCGCTAGTGTTTTCCATGTGGCGAGCAGACAGAATCAAAGCATCAAAATAGCCCTCGACCAAACACACATACCCGCGGTCTTGAATGTACGGTTTAGCGCGGTCAAGATTGTAGAGCAACTTGCGTTTAGGATACGGTTCGTTTATCCATTTTGCTCCGTCCCACCGGTCAATCAACTCTTGTGCACGCTCGGGGGCGTTGTACTCACGGTACACCCGGGCTACGGTGTTGCGCATAAACGGCAGAATGCGGCCGGCGAAGGCCCTGATTCTGCCGTGTGAATCTCTGATGGGAGTCACGAGCCGTCCGCGCAACAATGGGAACCAGTGATTGGCGTATGGCGGCACCAGACCCAGTGCGCCGTCTTCAATGAGGGACAGCGGCAAGTTGCGCTCAGCCATGTACGCAAGCCCGTCTTTAGACTTGGACAATGAGGCACAAAACGCCGCCATCATTTCATCGCCACGTTCGTTGGTCTGCGTGGGTTCACTCCTCGTTGCTGTTGTCATTGTTCTGTGTGCCGTCTTCAATGACTGCGGTTTCGGCCGGTGGATGCTTGATGATTTCAAGTAGCTCGTCTATCTGTGCCGAATCAATTTTGAGTCGGGCACACACGTATTCGAACATTGTGTTAGACTTGTCAGTCCGCGGTCGTTTTTCGGGTGGTGCCGCTGTTTGTATCAACGCACAGAACTCGTACTTGTCTTCGGTCGCCAAGAGCTCCCCAGTCTCCGGGTCGACATATCGGTAGAGCTTGACCTTAGAACCTCGTGGTGCGGCATGAGTGATTAGGCCTTCAAAGTCTTTGTGACTGAGTGCACGGTGCAAGAATTCACCAACCACGTCGGCGTCTGCCGGCACGAACAAGACGTTAAATTCCACAATCTCGTCTTGGCCACCAGTTTTGGTCTTGTAAATGGTGCACTTGGATTTGCCACCAATGCGATTACCGTCCTTGTCGAGGACCCAGCCCTGCTTGCCATTGATTCGAGCGAACCAAAGCCTGATGCGAGTCCAATACTCTACGGCCTTGCCACCAGTAGACTTGTCAATAAAGGTGTTCGGCATTGCGCCCGAACCAGCACGAAGCTGATTGATGAAAACAACCGTGGTCAGATTTTCTTCCATCTTGCTGGCTGTGAGCTTCCGCAACAGTTGACCCATGAAATTGGCGTGGCCACCGACTTTTGAGTTGTCTTCAAGTGACTTTTCCCAGTCAGCATCTGGCACCAAGGTAGCGATGGAGTCCAGGATAATCAATCCGTAATCCCCGCTGTTCACGCACTCAAGAAGATAGTCTCCCACCTTTCCCGCTGAGAACGTCACCTTCTGCAGTTCCCACAAATCTGGGTCTTCAATGTTCACCCCGAGTTGTACTGCCCGTGGTTCATAGTAGCCACGCTCGACGTCGATGAACAAAACTCGCAGACCGAGTTTTTGATACTCTTTGGCAAGGTGATACGCCGCGTACGTCTTTCCAGACTGCGACGGTCCACAGAACTCCACGATGGTGCCACGTAAAATACCGTTGATGTCCTTGCCGCTCAGGTCAGTGGTCTTCAGTTTCGCGTCTATGGGGGCAATACCGATGGGTACGAACTCGTACCGGTCGTGTTCGCCGCCCACAAGCAACGTGGACTTAGGGATGCCAAATTTCTTTTGTCGAGCTTCGACAATTTTGCGTCGTTCTTCGATGCGCTTTGCTAAATCAGTTTCTGGTGTCTTGTTCTTGGGCATGGCATAAACCGTCCTAGGCGCCAACGCACCTCGGTGGAAGATGTGTTTGCCCCGATGTCAGAATGACACCGGGGCATGTGTTCGGCTGCTTACCAGTCTTCGTCGCTGGGCGTGTCGGTGTCTCCACCGAATGCAGCTTCGTCGTTGTCTTCCGTAGCTGCGGCCTTTGTAGTGGCGCCTGCTTTGGCAGCTTTCGGCGCAGCCTTGGTCTTTTCTGCCGCAGGAGCCGCTGCGGCCGGCTCGTCGTCATCATTGGTGGCGTCGCTCATGTCCAGTTCTCCTCGCGAAGTCTTGGAGCTGCTCGGTGCCTCCATGCCCGGGAACATGTCCGGCTTGTAGATGCGCGGGATTTGGTAGCCGTACCAGAACCACGCCGGCAGCTCTTCGAGCTCCGGATTGCGGCTGAAAAGTTCTTCGAGTTCTTCTTCGGTCGGCATGCCGACTTTCTTGAGTGCCTCGATTTCCTCTTCGGTGATGGTGACCAACTCTGGTTCCGGAGAGACCTTCAAATCAGCGACCAACGGTTTCTTGGGATTGAACTGCGCTACGACAAGCAAGTCGTGCGACTCTTCGGCTCCCAAGCACGTGACGTATTTCTTGCCCGGTCGCGAATCAGCACGTCGACGGTTCAGCTCTTCGAAGTTGGTGAATTCGTCGAAGAGCATCTTGCCCTTTTCGAGAATCTTGACCTCAAACGTGCCGTCGTCGTGGCGCAGCAAGCAATTTTGCGCATATCGAAGCGAGCCGACGTACCCTGCGGCCGACCACGGGTCGGAAGGATAGCGGTCGTCTTCTTCGCCGGGAACGACCCAGTTGCGTGTGAACTTGGGCTTTTCGTCCTGGTCGGGGAAGTCGACTTCGATGCGCTTCTTGGTCGCAGCGTCCAACTTGCGCGGCTGGTACTGGAAGAAGGCGAAGGGGAGGCCGATGAGCCTGATGCAGATTTCTTTTTCAGTGACGTCTTTGTTAACCTTCAGGTCGACGAAGCTGTCTTTGAGGCTCTGGCGGTTGCCGGAGGTTTGACCTTGGCGGAGCCGGTCTTGAGTGTTGCTAAATGACATGTTGTTTTCCTTGGCTTACGCAGTGTAGGAACCATACTTGGAATCAATCCTGGTTCCCCGACTGTCTTTGCTGCCGTTCGTCTTATACAAGAACCGTTTTCACAGTCGGTGTACACTTTGGCGTTCGGCTTGGACCGCTCAGCGGTCAAAAAGGTTATCGCACCAAAAGTCATTCGTGTACACTTTTTTATCGCCGGCTTCTATATTGTGGTGGCAAAGGATTGTCTTCGTCATCGTCGTTCTCGATGCGGTTCAGGCGATTGAACGAGTCACTCATGCCCTGACCCACATAAGTACCGTTGACGCGCATTTCAAACTCACGCTCTTTGATGACGCGACTTGCTTGCATTGCCGCGAAGTCCACTACGTCGATAGCGTGTGCAACGGCCGCCATCGTGGTTTTGGCCTGACTGAGTTCGGCAGCTAAATGGCGCACCATTCGGTCGCAATGGGCATCTCGGTCTTTGTCAGTGCCCTTGAACATGCCTCTTGCGGCGCTTTTCAAGGACTTAATGGCGTCCTTGAGCATTTCTACCCTCTTGTAGACAGGAGTGTGAAGCGAGTACAAAAACTTGTGCGTCTGCACCAAGCGATAATACGCCTCGTACACGTCGGAAGTCTTGACGTTCGGCAACAAACCGTCCAAATTCAGTTCGTGCAATTGTTTTCGCACTTCGCCGTCATCGTATTGGTCGAGCCGTGACAAGTATTCTTGCCACATCGCATATTCTTCCGAGAACGACGCGTGAAAATCTTGGCTCATGGCCTGGGTGATGAAAGTACCCGCGTCCATTTCCACCAGTTCTTTGAAGTTGGTCGGATTGACGGTTGTTTCTTCTAATTCTGCGTTGTCTGTCATAGCTGTCACTCAAAGCTGTCTAAAATCGAGGCCTTGGGTTTTGGCCCAAATGGCTTCCCTGCCGGCCGCAGGGGTCGGCTGGCACTTGGCAACGTACTCGGTTTGCGCGCCAAAGGCGACAACGAGTCGTATCTGCGTTTGGCATCCTTTTTTGCTTCCTTTTTGAGGCTCTCGAGTTCTGCAAAGTGCTTTTCACTATCGTTCACGATGGTCTCGTGCCCCTTGCCTTTGCAGTCCGGCAAGCTGCGAAGAGCGTCCGCTTCGGCCAAATTACGCAGAACTTGCCTGCTGGGTTCACCCCTGAGCACAAAATCACGCAAGTCGGCATAAGGGGCATGTTCTGCAATGTGTTTGCCACTGGCACCAACGTTTTTGATGTACGTCAATGGCAGTACAATCACGTCTTCATCGGTAATATGGACTTGCATCTTCGACATGTTCACGTCTGGGCGATAAACAGAGATACGTGGTCGTTCTTCGTCACACTCGGCCCTGTGGCCGGCAACGCGCTCGTTTCTATTGCCTGAAATGTCTGTCTCCATGCACGCGGCCAACCATTCCACGGGGTAGTAAACCCGCAAATAGGCACCACGATAGGCGAGCAACGCGTATGAGCAAGCGTGTGCACGGTTGAACGCATAGCCAGCAAAAGCTTTCCAGCTGTCCAGAGTGGCATCCACGACCGCTGGATTGACATTCATCGTCTTAGTAGCTTTCTCACGGAACATTTTGCGGACTTTGTCAAAACCGACAGGGTCTTTCTTGGAGACTGCTTTACGCATGGCGTCCACCTCGTCATGGTCAAAGCCAGCCATGTCGCGACAAACAAGCATCACTTGCTCTTGGTACACCGGAATCCCATATGTGACCCCCAGATGCTTTTCTATGATTTCGTGAGGATATGAAACCTTGCCCGGGTTGCGCTTGAGTTCTGCGTAATTCGGAATGAACGCCATGGGCCCCGGACGGAACAAGGCCACAATAGCAATCAAGTCTTCTACGCTGCTGACCTGCACCTCGCGCAGGGCCTTGCGCATGCCCGGACTGCTGAATTGGAACAGCGTCGTAGTTTTTTCGTTGTTGAAGAGTCCAAAAATGCGCGGGTCATCCATAGGGATGTTCAACAAGTCGATGTCTTTCCCGTGGCGCTCTTTAATGTATTTGAGAGCACGGTCAATTTTTTGGTGCATGGCCAATCCTAAAAAGTCGTATTTGACCAGTCCCAATTTCTCCACATTGGCCATGTCATAGGCCGTAACCGGTCCTTTGTTCGACTTTTCAATTGGTGCGTGCCATGCAATTGGTTCACTCGCAATCACAATGCCAGCTGCATGGACGCCCAAGTTGGACACGACGCCAATCATCTTATTGGCAGCTTCGAACTCTTCAGAAAACTCGTTCACCCATCGTTGTAAAGACGGGTTGTTCTTGAGTGCGAACACCAATGGGTCTTCAGGGTTGTCAACATGCGACGGTTGCTCTTCGATAGACTTAGAGATAGACTGTGCCATCACGTGGGTCTTTTCGCCGAACTTGGCCTGGAACCGCGGAGAGCTTTTTAGACAACCGGTCACAGCGGCCTTGAGACCGTAAGTCCCCCAGTTGCCGATAACAGCGACATGGTCTTCGCCAAACCTGCGTTTGGCCCACTCAATGGCAGTGTCACGGTATCGGTCGTCAATGTCCGTGTCTACGTCCGGCAACGCCGCGACTTTGCCCACGTGCATGCCGCCTGTGGGTTTTTCGTCGGTAATGCCCATGAAGTACGCGCTCCAGAGATTGGGGGCGTTCTTTTCGCTCTTAAATCCCGTGTCGGCCAGGTCGCAGACATAAGTGCCAAGCTTTTGGTTTTCCAAAACCCAGAGTTCCTTCTGCATGGCCGGCACCAGGTGTTTCAACTCTGGATTTGCCGCCACGCCCGCCTTGACCACCGACTTTAGGCGTTCTATGGCTGCTGTCTGGTTTTGTTTGCCGTGTTCCTCCAACCAAGCTTTAGCCGGCATTTCCGGAAAGTCGACTTTGTAGTTTGTGCCGCGGCCTGGATTGAGGAAGCGTTCAAACATCAGGTTCCACTTAACAGGGTCAATGTCACTGACGCCAATGCAGTAATTGACCAGGCTCGCTACTCCAGACCCTCGAATGCCAAACCGAATTTGACCCTGTTGCATAAACGTGGCCAACTCGCGTTGAATCAAGAAGTAGTCGGTGACACCCATGTGCCAGACGGTCGACAGCTCATACTTCAGTCGTTGTTTATAAGCCGGGTCGTCGCTAAGTCCAAGTGTCTGCAGACCGTTCGTGGCCAAATAAGCAAGATAGGCTTCGTTTGGTTGGTGATGCGGATAGTGCTGTTTCCAATAGCCTAAAAAGCTTTGGTCTCCAGTGGGAATTTCAGCCTTAGGCAACATATGGGGCACATTGACATGCATGAAGTTCTCGACCTTGTCAGCAACTTCCATGGTGTTGTGCACCGCGTCTTCTTGGAGCTTGTCAAAAATGCGGTGCATTGCTGCCTCGTCTTTGAGATAAAACTCGTGCGTAGCGTACGCCTCACGCTTGCCGCTGACTTTTACTGATGCGTCGTCACCGAGCGCATCGCGCATGTGAATGAGGACGTCGTGCAGTTTCCAGTCTGCTTGCTCGATGTAGTGCACATCGTTCGAGCAGACCATTTTCATTCCACGGTCTTTGCACAAACCTTTGAGCACAGGCATGATACGTTTTTGAATGTCGATGCCGTGGTACTGCAGTTCGCCGTAATAATCGTCGCCGAACACGTCTTTGTACCTGGTCATCACTTCGCGCGCACCTTCCTCGTCTCCGACGATGAGCCTTTGGTTGACTTCAGAACCAAGACACCCCGTAAAGCAAAGCACGCCCTCGTGGTGCTGTGAGATGACTTCCCAGTCCACGCGAGGAACGTAGTGGTAACACTCTGGCTGGGCTCCAATGCTGCACATTGCCAACAGATTGCGATAGCCTGTCAAGTTCTTGGCCATCAAAGTCAGATGGAACGTTTTTCGGCGCCGCTTGTTGCCGGCATCGTCCACGACCATGTTCTTGTCGAAGCGGTCAGGGACTACATACATCTCAACGCCCAAAATAGGCTTGATTGGGTCAAGGCCATCGACGGGCTTGGTGCACCCTTCAAAAAACTCAATGCACCCACCCATCCGACCATGGTCAGTGAGCGCCACTGCCGGGAACCCCATTTTCCGCGCTGCCATGGCAAGTGCAGTGGGGGACGCCAAGGCGTCTTGCACGGAGTACCAACTATGGTTGTGCAAATGGACCAGGTTTTGTTTCTTAGTATCACACATTGTTTTGCTACCCCGGTCGGTTTGGCAGCAACAGCTTCAACTGCTTGTGCCGCCGGCGTCGTCCTAGGCGTTCCACGCCGTCCAGAAAGTATACGTTCGAGCCTTGACAGACCACCGCGAACGCTGAGCCCAGGTGCTCAATCCTATACCTGGTGCAGTCTCGAGCGTTCAAGACAGTGCATGCATCGTTGGCAAGTCTTTGGTTTAAGTTATCGCGCATAGTGCGGTAGGTGGTGAAAACTTTCAGCACCATTCCGCAGTCCGTCAAGGACTCGGCATAACGCAGGTGGCGCTGTAGGCTGCGCCGCGAAATACCTGTCAAGTCTGACATACAGGCAACGGACAATGGTGAATGCCCATTGTCCCACGAGGCCACCATGGCTACCAGGGCGTCTTTGAGCTGGCTTCCGGAGTATTTACCAGAGGAATATCCCAACTGACGCAGACGCACTCTTACAGGTCGACTGGGCCACATGCACACTCCCAATTCACTGTACGCGTTTTGATGAGACAAAAGTCCCACGACAGAAACGCCCTTAGACACTTTGGGAACTCGCCAAAATATTCCTGTACCAGCTTTAACCACACGATACGCCTGACTGATGCCCAGCCCGACAACCTCTTGAATGAGCTTCAATAACTCATTGAGGGTTAAAAGCCCACGGCCACCTGTTTTGGCGTCCTGACTTTTGGCACAAGCGTACACCACATAGGCAGTGTGCAATCTTTGCTTTAAGGCTGCAGCAATCGCCTCGGGATATAGGACTACCGTTGAATCAGCTCTTAGCACCGGACTCCGTCTCATCCAGTGGTTGTCGAATATTGGCCATGCCTACGGAAAGGATGTACGCAAGCGTCTCGGCTTGCTCCGTCCCATATGCTGCCTTCATCATGGTGCACAATGCCGCGACACGCTTGGCCAACTCGTCTGTCAGCACGAGCTTTACTTCAAAGTTCTCAGTTTCCGCAAAAGTCTTTTTGGTCTCTTCGACCACGGCCGCCATCGCCGTACGCATTGAAAAGGGGTTTTCATTCATTTGTTTGCAGCTCTCTTCGTCGATTTTTGACACAATCCGACAGCGTAGACCAAAAACGTTCACAACCCTTGTAGTCTTCGGCCTCCAGCATATCATCGAGCTCTGTGTACTTGCCCTCGACCCACTCGTGGTCTTGTGTGGCCCTTTCGTACTTTTTCAACCGGTCGGCCACGGCAAGCATAAAGACCGGCTCGCTCATTTGTGCTGGAAATGGATAAATGACATTGCGGTCTAAATAAGACTGTACATCTCTGGCCATTTGTTTGACCATTCTGCCCAGTCTGGCGTCGGCGCTTTTGTCTACACTGATGCCGGCATAATCAGCCAAGCGCAACAAAGCTTCAGTGAAAGAAAGCCCCTCGACCACTTTGACGAGTTCAATCAAGTCACCTTTCGCGCCACAACTCAAGCACCGATAGCGGCCGATTTCAGGATTGACGCCAAAACTAGGATTTTCGTCGCGGTGATTCGGCATGAGACAACTTGTCTCGTACCAACCGTTGGCCCGCGGTTGTAGATACACGTTGTACTCGTCTTGTATGAATTCGACCATGTTGACGACCGCAAGGACGTCGTTTTTTATCGACATGAGTTCAAGACGGTCGGCTTCTTTCACATTTCACCGTCCCACAACTCGAATGTCAAATCGTCTTTTGTGTACTGCTGCTTGCCGCCTGGTGCTCCGACCGTCACGGTCTCATTGTCATTGGTGCGCACAAACGGCGCCGCAGAGTAATCGCTTGCCTCCCCGGCCGTGGTCGCGTCGGGTGACGCCAGTCCCGTATACAATCCGTTGTTCTGACGAAACTCTAGCACTTCGTTCTCCGTAGGGTCTTGTATGAAGTTGTGCTCAGGTCGCACTGTGGCCTGGAACGGCACCAACCAACCGCCTTCTCGCATTTTCATAGAGAAGAAAGTCATAGTGCTTGCTTCCCGATTGGAGTCAAAGCCAAACACATAAGATGCGTCGGCGACCAACTGGTGAGCACCGGCGACCATGTCTTGGTCCATTGACACCAACGCAGATTTGCCTTCCTGTTTTTGCCTCCGCTGCTCACCGATGCTGGACTTGCTGAGTTGTGCGGCAGTCAACGCCACAATTTGATACTTTTTAGCAATGCGGTCTATCTCGATGCCGGCTTGTGCCGAACGTTCCCATAAAGCGGCATGCTTGCGCACGTCTGCCGAAGTCATTTTTCCAACATAGTCCACGACAATGACGTCAGGCCGGCCTAATTCACGCGTGACCAAGCGAATTTTTCGCTCAATGGCCGCGGCTGTAGGCTCTGCCATGATGTCGGCATATACAAAATAAGCTCCGCCCGACAGTGCTTGTAGCTTTTTCTTAATGCCTTCGATTTGTTCGTCGGTAATCTTGGTCGACTTGAGTTGCTTGTGCGTCACACCGTCGTTGGAAAACCCGTCTTTGGGTCGTGCGAGATATGAAATGTGCCTGAGATAACACTGCCACGCTGGCATTTCCAAAGAGAAATACAGCACGTTTTGCTTTTGGGTCAAATGTGCATGGGCACTCCAGTTTAGCAACAAAATAGACTTGCCGCCCGAACTGCGGGCGACAGTGACGACGAACTGCCCCGGTCGAAACCCCTGCGTAATATCGTCGATTTCCCGCATGCCGCACATGATGCCTTCGTCATCGCCGGCAGCACGTCGGCGTTTAATCTCAGTCTCAAAATAGTCCGAGGACTCAGCAACATTGATTTCTGTGACCCCGACATAGCCTTCGTTGTCCAGCTCGTCCATTTTGTCTAGCTGCCCGCGAAGGACGGTTCGAGCCGCGACCACACCTTCACTGGTCATAGTCTCGTGCGCTTGTGTCAACGCCGAGCCGTACAGCCGCATCATGACACGTTCCTTGAGTTCCTCCAACAACATATGAAAGTCATTGGGGTCACTGTCCAACTCTTTGATTTCGCCGAACAAAGCCAGTAGTTTGCGCTTCACGCGGTCGCCAGTACCGTGCTTGGCTAGTTTTTCTCCCAAGTTCTTCAGCGTGATTAACAAACCATCGCTTTGGCGGAAGTACTCTTGGCCCAACTCAAAAAGCAAACTGGTGTATGAACGTTCCTCGTTCTCTTCTGCGAACACGAACCAATCGGCGGCGACTTTCGCCGCCTCAGCGCGAATCATCGCGTCCGAAGTGGTGAACACTTGACACAGAAATTCTTTCTCTAAACGCTCTTGTTCCATGGCCGGTCTGTTTAGTTATCGCGCGCTCGGTGTCTAAACTTACACCTTTGTCGCAGGAAGCACCAGGCGGTGCGCGTATTGAGCGTGCAAAAGTTCGCCCAGCGGGTGGTCGTCTGCCAACAACACGTCATGTTTGCACGTAATGACAAACGGTAGCCCTGTGCCGCGTCGGACTCGAGCGAGTGTTTTCATCGCCAATGTGCCGCGAGCCTCCAAATCTATATCGGCGTCCACTGCATCAATGAACACCATTGCCAGTGACTTAAAGTCCGCCACCGTGTCGGCTTGTTCTTGCTCAGATGTGAAACTCCTGTTTTTGAGCAAGGTGACAAGTTCGCAATAGTCGTACCAGCGAACGTCTTCGCCCAACAGTGCCGCCGCCTTCGCGATGGTCGCCGCAAGGAAGCTTTTGCCGCTTTCTTGCGGGCCGACAAGTATGAGGGACTGAAAATATTTGCTCTGCTCTTCGTCCTTTGTGCACAGGCGCAGTTTTTTGCCACGGCACAAATAAGGGAGTACGTTAATGTACTTGCGGACAAAATTGGCCGCTGCCTCTTTTTTGCGCCCCTGTTGCGCGGTCAGGTCATTGCCCCTGGCGTCTTGACGGACTAGCCAGTGGTCATCAAGCTGCATGTCCCAAAACTCGGCGGGAATCTGGCATTCGCGCATCCTCGCGGCCTGCCAGCGTTCAACCATTTCAGGTGTTCCTTGTGCACGGCCGAACAGCCGTTGCTTGGACACCTCGATGTCTTCGGCCAACCAATTGTCCAGTGTGTCTTCGTTCACAGTTCCTCGTCATCAGGGCTGGTCGTGTGCAGCGTCGCAATACGTTCCGCAAAGTCGTTCTCGCGCGTTGTACTTGCCATTCTTGCCCGTGTCTTTGCCCAGTTGCGCAAATCGGTGATGCGTTCTGACATTGTTTGTGACAATGGGACGGTCTCCGCCATGGCGCTCAGCAGGTCTGTCGTAGTTATCGCACGTTTATTGTCGCTAAACGCATCGTACCGGGCCTCTGTTATGGCTGCTTGTATTTCTGCACCTGTAAACCCAGTGCTTTTGGCCAGCAATTGAGTGGCTTCTAGGTCGGAGAGCGACATGTTCACAGGTTGCAGGTGAATGTCGAATATTTCTTTTCGTTCCTGCTCGTCCGGGAGGTCAACAAAAAAGATTTCGTCAAACCGTCCTTTGCGCAATAGCTCCGGAGGCAACTCGGACACATCATTGGCCGTCGCGACAATAAACACAGGTGCCGTACGTTCTTGTGCCCACGTTAGAAACGATGAAAAGACCCTTGAAGAAGTACCGCCGTCAGACACACTCGAACCATTGCCCACGCCTTTCTCAAGCTCGTCAATCCATAAAATGCAAGGAGCGATACTTTCGACTGTTTTGATGGCCGTGCGAATGTTTTGCTCACTCGAACCAAGCAGGCTGGAATAGACCTTGCCAATGTCTAACCCCAACAAGGGTTGGTTCACATATGATGCGATAGCCTTGGCCACCAGGCTTTTGCCGCACCCCTGGACTCCGACAACCAAAATGCCGCGCGGATACGGCAGGCCATATGCGCGAGCCTCCTCACTGAAGGCACTTTTGCGCCGGTCTAACCATTGTTTGACGCCGGCCATGCCGCCCACTCCAGCCATGCCTACACTGGTGTCAATCCACTCCAACAAAGTAGATTTGCGAATTGCCATACGCTTGTGTGCAGAAATAGTCGCAGGGTCAAGCTTTGGAGCGGTCAGCATCATATAGGTGCAAAGCAATTGTATTTGCTCAAGAGTCAGCCCACTGAACGCCCTTGCAGCTTCTCTCATTTCTTCTGAGGTGTACTCAGTTTGAAATTTGCCGGCGACTTCATGGTTGTCCTTGGCGGCCTTGACGAGACTGTCCACTTTGGACACTATGTCCGTGTCTTCCGGGAACGGCCAATCTATGACTGCACAGTGTCGTTCAAGTTCAGGTGGCAGGAAGACTACGGGAGCCAACAAGACAATGCACTTGAAGTCACCTACCATGTCGCGAACAAGATTGCGCAACATGCGTACTACCCTGTGTTCTGTCTGACCAGGATGCCCGTCGTACCCTAAAAATTTGTGAAAATCCTTCAGTACTAACACGGTGTACGTGTTGTCAGTAGCAAGCTCTTTGAACCATCGCAACACTGCCACTTGGTCTTGTGCGTCAGCGTTCTTTATGTTCAAGTTGCCAGACAAAAGCTGCAAACCTTCGCCCAAGTCCCAGCTCAATAGGTTCCACGGGCCACCGGTGGCTCTTGAAGCACAAACCTCTCGAATAGCGTCGAGAATGCGTTGCTCTTCGTGTGAGCCTACATATATCAAAGAACGGTTGCTGCAAATTTGATAGTCCAGCTCGGTTTGTGCCGCTTCGTGCAGGCTCATTCCTTGGACTCCAGTATGGGATAATACTTAGCCATGGGTTGGCCTGCATAGTCGACATCGCGCCACCATGCCTCGGCATAGTACGGGCGACAGAACTCGCTGAACACCTTCCGCCAGTCTCGCAAGTCAAACTCAACCGGGTACGGAGACCCAAGAATGGACGCCATTACCATGCGCTTGATGCGAGTGCGTCCCTCTTCTGTTTTTGCGAGTTCTCGCAGGAACTTGGTGAACGACTCGACAATCGCGTCGACGTTGAGCCCCTTGCACTGGGCTAAGTAGGTGACACCGACCGGAATACCGTGCCGGCTAAAAATCTCCATGCGCTTTCCGGCCGCTTCGGCTTCTTTGATTTCTTCGACCAAAGACAAGTCGTGTTCCGTGCGCACCAAAACTTGGCGTTCCACCAACGGCATGACTTCTTCTTGTATGAAGTAGTTGACCATGCGAAGGAACGTTTGTGGCGAGAGGTGTTTCTGCAACAACATGACGCGTTCGGCATTCTCAAACCCCCAATCGACCAGGCGTTTTGACCACTCCATTTTTTCGAGTCCGTTCGAAGCCATGAAGCTGCCAATTTGGTGCAAGACGTGTTGGTCGGCCTGATAGGCCTTTCTGTACTTTTTTCCCAGCCCGGACTGATATTTGTCCGCGAAATAGTCCAGTAAGTGACGCACAGTCCAATCATTCACATCGTCAGGCCTTGGTGCCGTAGAACCGTCAGTCACGGTCATCCGTCGTTTCTTTTTGGCCAACGGGTTGCTTAACTGCGTGGGCTGTGGAATGGGCTGTGACATGACTCGGTCAACCATGGCGTGAAGGGCTTCTTCCCCCTCAATCATCTTCTTCTTCAGCGCCATATTCCTCCTCAATTTCTACAATGTCCCGGGGGTCAAGGTACTCGCATTGGACAATTCCGTCCTTTTTGACAAGATGAATGACGACGTCTGCGACTGGAGCAAAAGCCTCTGTCATATGAGTTGAAAAAATGTACTGACGACCAGTCAAGTCGGCATTCTGCCGCATCAATTCCGCCACACATCCGATTTTTTCGTCGCGACTGACGAACTTGTACGCTTCGTCGAACATGATAAAGCCTTCGTAACCCAACCACGTCAAGGCCGATTCTCGCAACGTTAATGCAATGGCATCGTGCAGGCCTCCGCCTTTGCCGCCTTGCAGAATAAAACTGCGTTGGACGCCGTCTAATGTGCCGTCGACCCGAATCTCCATTTTGTAACTGGCTATTCCTTCCTCAGACCGTTTTTCGTCAAACGTGTCAAAGCGCAATGCATAATCATTGTCGTAAATCATGCGCATGCCCATGGTCGAACCGGCTTGTATGTTGTCTATCGCTTGTGCGCGCCGTTCACTCAACTCGGACATCATGAAGGTGTGCGCCTGCTTGTGGAGTTGTTGTTCTTTTGAAACTGCCTCTAAGGCGGCAGTTTCTTTGTCCAAGTTGCGCTTGAGTTGGTCTCGCCCTCCCTTGGCCTCTAACAACTTCTGCCCCCAAGACGCGAGGTTGCGTTCCAGTTCCTTAGTCAGTGTCTGCATTTGCACCGCCCAACGTTGCTTGAAGCTGGGTTGTAACCTTGGCCACTTTTTCTGTGTACTCCTGGCGCAGCTTGGCGATGTGAGGTTCCAATTGGTCGATGGTCACTCCGCATGCTTCCTTGCACTTGCGTTCACACTCGCTGCGCTTCAGCTTGAGCGCTTCGAGCTGTCGTCCTACGACCGAGGCAGTGGCCTCTGCTTCTGCCAGGGCCTTTTCGGCACTGGCAACCTGTCGCTTCGCTTCTTCAAAGTCTAATTGTTCTGGCATTTTGTTCCTTTTTAGTCGTTCTTTCTGTCGTTGGCTTCTCTCAACGCGGTCTCCGCGATGGTGACAACTTCGTCGCTGACGCCCTTTTGTTTTGCACTTTCGCGCAGTGAAACATATTTGTCTGCGCCATGCACCCAGGTGCCTACTTGGGACATTTGTTTAATGAACTCACGTGCCTTTTTGCGGTTCACTCGGTTCTCTCGGACTGTTTCCAAGAAAAAGACCTCTTCGGCCGGTTTGCTGCACTCGAGTGGTACGTACTTGTGCTGTAACGAGCTACCGTCCGTATTGTATTTCAACATCAGCACCTGGGGTTGACGACCTAAATGTTCAGCACTGGCCTTTGGTCGACCGATGCTGCCAGGGTTGATTAGACAAACTCCGTCTTCGCGAATCACTTCCATAGGCAAGTGAAGATGCCCCGCGAGGACTAGTTTGCACTCTGGATTGACGGGCATGTCGTCAAAAATCACATGCGATGCGTCAAAAAACTTGGTGGGCACGATATATGCATGAGCGGCCCAGACGACAGCCGGATATCGGGTCGCGTCGCCATCCATGATGTCTTGGTGCACCCCTTCTTTGTAGGGCAATATGCCAAGCTTGAACTCGTCAAAATATTCCTTGAACTCGAGGTGTTGGTCCAGAATCAGAGTTCCTAGCGCACTGTCCATCAATCGGTCCAAACTGTTGGCCACATCATGGTTGCCAGGTACGATAAGTTTGCGTTTGTTGCAACGCTGCAGTGCGCGTATGACCCCATTTCGACATGACCCTGACGGGTCTATGCGGTGGAACAGGTCACCTAGGAACAACACGTAATCGAGGTTGGCTTCGTTCGCTATGTCGACGACTTCATTCAACTCTTGCAAGCACGCTGCTTGGTAATCGTCCGAACGAGCGGGCGGTTGTCGGTTGTCATTATGGGCGTCTCCCACGACCATTCCGCGGACAATTTTGCTCACGCGGCACCTCCTACCAATTGACCACACGAAGGACAAACCATGTCCAGTGACTGAAGTTGTTCCATCAATTGGTCTCTGTGTTCTCGACAAGAGACCATAGCGTCTTCGGCTTCGCTCAGTTTGAGCTTGGTCGCCTTGCCCTCGTTGTTCACACTGGTGTACATCTGTAAAATTTCTTCACAAACCGTCAGCTTGTTCAAAATCTCGGCGCATTCTTCTAGGGTTCGCGCTACCGACAGTTTCAAGACAGCCTGAGCCTGTTTTCCGCTTGACACCAAAAGCGCCTCTTCGTCTGAGGTCTCATGGAACGACTGAAGAATGTCTTCAGCCTCGGTGATTTGGTCCGCAATCTTTCGGCATTCTGTGACACCAGGTCCAATGGTCAATACTTGCCTGGCGCTGTCAAGTTCTTTTTTGGCCGAGCGGCCTTGCGCGCGCACCTCGTTATAGTCTTCAAGCAAGCTTTCACCCAGGTTGATGGTGCCCAACAGGCCATTGGCATCTTCGAGGGCTTGTTGCAATGCTTCATATTGCTGTAAGTCTTCTTCAAGGTTCGCAAATTGCGCCAACTCAGCTTCATAGCCTGCGACACGGTCTTTGGCTTCACGGATTTGTCGGTCGTACTGTCTTGCACGTTTGGCCAAAGACATCGCCGCCTCTTCGTAGTCGTCAAGCCCCGTCAACTCACTGATGGCCCTTGGCAGTTCTGTTGGACTCAGTGACACTAGGAATAAACGACTGTGCTGGTCGGCATAAGCGACTGGTCCGTGATACTTGTCGCTCGGCGGTCGCCCAAGGGCCTTGAACACCTCCTCGGGCATATTGTTCACGCCTATTTTGTCAAAGGATTTGGCGCTACCGTCCGGCAACACAAGGTGATAGGCATTTTTGGTTGACCCTTTGACACGCTCGACAATAGTCCCGTCACTAAACTCCAATATCACAGTGGCATTGTCCGCGCCGTAGGTGACAAACTCTCTGTTTGGCACCTCATTGTGCATGACCAGGTTCACGGCGCGCATGAAGGCGGATTTGCCCACATCGCTACTGCCGACCACGAGGTTGATACCTGGGTGCAGGTGTACTTCCGTGTCCCGGTGACTTTGAAAGTTCCGGATACGCACTGTTTTAAGATAGCGGTCAGTTGTGCTCATTGTGCCTTGGGCCGGAAACCTGGCGCATTGGGCAACACAGGCGCGAACATCTTTCGGTAAAGACGGTCACGTTCCAGTCCAACATATTCATCGCGCCTTTGGCGGTAAATGCGCAAAGAAATAACTTGCACTTGGTCAATAATCCAGACCGGGCTCGAAGACAGACACTCACAAGGCGAAGACCTACGGCGGTGCAAAATACCACAAACGCCACAACGCAGAGTCGCCGGTTCGTACTCTGGCACGGCGTAACCATACCCTTCGGACACCCAATGGACGTCCGTCGTCAGTGCGACCCGCACGACCAAGTGGCCGTCTCCAGACTGGGCACCGTGCAACAAGTGGCCACAAACCGCATCTTCTGCTCGACAGGCTCCATGGTGTACCACGGAGACTTCGGTTTTGCGGCCTTGTTCAAACACCAGTCCGCCGTCATTGACGTATTCCATCCTGGCAATCCAGGCATGGAGCCCGTCACCATGCGCGCGGACGGCACCGACCCCAGGCAGTAAGACTGGGTGACTGACGTCTGGTAGGTTTTCCGGTTCGTCGCTCATAAACACAAAGAGAGGCGTGTAATGACTCTTGTCAAAATTGACCGTGATTCTCTCGTAGAAGACTTATACTTGTTGAAGTCAAAAATTCCGGTAGAGAACAATGACGCCCGCGAACACCTACAGCGCATTATCGAGCATGTCATCCACGCGCCAAATTTGGGTACGCAGTCTAACTATCCTCGCATGCAGGTCAAAAAATGTTGAGCCGGTATGCCAGTGTCGCCGCGGCGGCAGACAGCCTCGGCCTGGCTCGGGAGACAGACGACCTCGATGCTGCAATGTCTCGTTTGGCACAAGCACAGCCAAATGGCATGACGTGGCAACAATACATCTACGACATTTATCGTAGGCTTGGCATGTTGGAGCAACGCTTGACAGAGTTGTCGAAAAGTGGCCAAGGGCGCACCAAGCCTGCCCTGACACCATTAGACCAAGTTGGCATGGACGTCCAAACTCAGTTGGGCAACCCGCCGATGACTTCCGTGGACACCAACGGTAGTGCGATGCAACTTGACGTCAATACCTAAAGTCGGCATAATTTTTGCATGAAGGTTGTATGCGTCGTGCCTGCAGGCCGCGAACGGTTCATGCGAATCTTGTTTCCACACCTCCTGCGCCAAACTGGTGTCGACGCTTTTGAGCTATGGGAAAACACTAACAATCAGAGTGACATCGAGTTTATGCGGCAATTTGCGGCAAAACACCCTGGTTTTACTACACAACCCATTCCCTTTGGTGGCTTCGACGGGTCCGGGAGCATTAGGCATTTTATGCGGTTCTGCAACGACCCGGACACACTGTACGTGCGAGTCGACGACGATGTGTGTTGGATGGCCCCCGACTGCGTAGCCAATTTGGTGAAATGTCGTTTGGAACACGAAGAACCATTTTTGGTCTATGCCAACATTGTCAATAACAACATTTGCTCAGTGTTGCATCAACATATTGGTGCCATGACGCGCAATAGTGCTTCTTTGAAGTACGCTTCAATGTGCCCGGACGCAATGGCGAACCCGTCAGTCGCCTGTGAGGCTCATGATTGTTTCAGGCGTCATTATGAATCTGGCGACCTGTCTATCTACAATTTTGGCAAATGGATTGACTGGGAACACACTCGGATTTGTGTGAACATGATTTCTTGGTTTGGCAAAGACATGCCACAGGACGGTCGTGATTTTGTCAACAAAAACGAAGAGCTGGAAATGTCTGTTCGGATTCCTACAGACACTGGCCGGACCACTATGGTCTGCGGTTCGGCGTTGGCCGTACATTACTCTTACGGGACACAGTTGCATGGCGTGCCAGACGAATACTTGGAGTGGTATGCGTCACTGACTCCGGTAGAAGAATTGGTATGAAGCTGGAAGAGTTGCAAGCCATCGCCGAAAAGGCCACCAATGGTACTGGTGACGTGAACGACGCTTTGGTATTGTTGACAGAAATGTTCGCATCGTTCAGCAAACACCTTAAAGAAGTCAAAACTCTACTGAACAGTGTGAAAGAAGGTCAAGACGCCCTAAGCGCACGTCTTGACCAAATTGAATCTCACACCACCGATTGGGTGTACCGGGCGGTTGTTGAAGACTAGTCTACTTCGTCTTCGGGCAGCAAATCGTTGAGCAAAAGGTCAACGTCGAACGTAAAGTCCTCACATTCAAGACACATATATGTGCCAGCACCGACTGGTACGACGTCTTGGGTGTGACACTGCGGACAACTAATGAACAACTCGCCATCGTTGTCATATCCATATGAGCCGATGTTTCTTTGTGCAACGTCTACCTGAGCTTCTGGAGTCAACGCGTCCATACTGTCATACGTCGCCGGCAAAAAACCTCTTGCTCGTCGTCCTTCGTCAGTCAAATCATCGTCTTCCATATAGTCGACCATGTCGATGCTTTCGACCTCGATAACCTTGGTTTCACCGTCCTTTTCGTAGGCGAACACTTCGGTTCCAGGACTGCCTACGATATCACGAATAGCCACGTCGATGTCGACGGCCGCACCCTCGAGAATACTTTCTGACTCTTGACCTGTAGACCGGACATCACTGTCGTCCAAGCGGATTGGGGCCACCGAGTCACTGACCATAAGCTCCGCTGGTTCAAGACGACGCACACTTTGAGCGGCTTCTTCGGGTGTGCCGCAACCATTCACTGCATCAAGCACAGCGGTCAGCAAGGCTTTGACAGGCACACAACCGGCAACGGGCATAATGCCCACAGTGTCGCCGAACTTCGACATGGTGGTCTCTAAAACTGTGTCAATGAATGTGTTGCTGCGGCCAGCCAGTTCAAGGGCGGCGGCAATTTTGGTTTCTAAGGCTTGTTGGCCTCGCACGTTGTTGGTAGATGCCATGTTACTCCAGGAGTATTATGGCCAGCTTGTACAAATTGGTAGACAGGAGCACTTGTTTGCATGCCCGTTCTTCCATCCGAGTATATTTCGAGCTGGTACATTTTGCGCAATGTGCTTGACCCTTCCATCGCTTACATTTTTGAGAGTTGGTCTGAAGACCAAATTCAAGACGCTTCCCCCAAACCTCTGATACAAGGAGACATTGGCACTCGCGTGATGGACATTGGTGGCATGTATTGGCGGTATGAGGTTGAAAGTCCAGCATTGATTATTGAAGACCCCATGGGCAGTTGTGCCAACCCGGTTACGAACAACACCAAAGTGTCGTCCGTATTCGGCTTGCTTGCATTCGCGTTGCGGACTGCTCAAACGCCAATAGGCACTACCAGCAGCGGCATCCTTGGTTCGCCACTGCCGGCAGTCGGGGCACCACTTTACATCCTAGAAAACGGCCGCATCCGCATGAGCGAGCAAGGCGTCAACGTGGGCATGACCTTCGTGTCCGACAGCCGAGGAGCATTCTTGCCTGATTACGTCGCCGGCAATGTCACGTATGCAGCACGGACTGCTCGGTTTTATGATGTGGCGCTACACATTTCGGCCAACTACTTTTCTGGCGAGTTCCAGGTCGTGGACATGGACGTCAACTTCCAGGTCCAGGCAAGTCAAAACTACCTGATTGGCACAAGTCAGTACCCATACTTTGCAATAGATGGCTATAAGTGCTCCGGCAGCGTGACTTTCTTGCTGACTCCGATTCAATTTGAAGCATTTTTGACGGCCACCAGTGGTGTTGGATTTATGCCAGGCCAAACTAGTGGTGTGCTGGGCGCGGTGAAATCGAGCACCGCCTACCGAGCCAAGCAGTTCGAAATCAAAATCGGCAACAGCTCTAACTGGGATGTCATTCGCTTCGGTCGTGCCTATGTCGCAAACAATCTGACGCGCAGTATGTCTGCAGGCTCGCTGACAACAGCGACAGTGAACTTCGAAGCTTTCTTGAACTCCAGCACGCCGGTCACTGACGAAGACCGCCGGCCTTAAACTGTATATGCCTGAATGACATGGGTGTAAAAAAGGTCAAAAGACCGACCCCGCACAAAGATTGGGATTTGCGTCGTGGTGCGGAAAAACAAAGGGGCTACCTAAAAGAGCATGAGGAAAAATACCGTGCCACAGAACGAGAAGTCACTGCTGCGGAACTGACACCTGACGGCACTGTATTGTGCTCGTTCACCATCAATGCCAAGCCGGTCACCAAAAAAACTCACTCTCAAGCCGTATTCCGCAAGGGGCCAGCTCGAGTGTTGCCCAGTCCTCAATACGCTTACTTTGAGAAATGTGCAGAACGCGATTGTAGAGAGGCCTGGGAATTGCAAGGCTACCCGCCTATGGATTTTGGCGTGGCAGTTATTATTCGAGTGTTCACGGAAACATGGCAAGTCGGCGACCATGCTGGCTACTTACAGGCAGTTGGAGACGTGCTACAGTTCTGGGGTGTCTTGCTTGACGACAAATTCATTCAATGGCAACAACGGCCGGGCGAGCACTGGTTTGGAGGGAAAGACCCAGACAATGCACGGTTTGAAATCGAGGTGCAGCGTATGCGCCATCCCTATGAAGAGTACCGTGCCCAAAACACCGCCAAGACGGTGAAAAAGGGGGCGAAGAATGGTTTGTCTACATTGGACGCTGCGCTGACGGAACTTTCTACACCGGAATAGCGAAAGACGTCGCACATCGTGCCAAGGTGCACAACTCCGGTCGGGGCGCCAAGTACACCCGCAGTCGTCTGCCTTTTGTGGTCGTATACTGCGAAGGCCCTATGCCGGGCAGGTCAGCGCGCGTTCGAGAGCGAAGCATAAAACAGCTTGACCGCGCGGCCAAAGCCGCGCTGGCCGACGCAGGTGTTTGAATGATAGTTCAGTTCACTGGTCAGCACAAATATGACGGCGATAGCATCGAACTGTTTTGGAAGATGTACCGTCTAGTCCACGAGCTGCATGACCACCCTGTGGTGTGGAAACTGGACACTGCCTTGTTAGAGCACCTGGCGCACTTTTTGTGCGCCGACAGTATCGAAGTCGTTCTGACCATGAACTTTTTGGACGCCAGCGTAGACCGGACGTCCAAAGCTCCTGCGCTGCTCTGTGTCGAACAGACGTATCCGTTTTCTTTGGTCACACACTAGGCGACGGCTTCTGCGTCAACATCGGACTCAACGGTCGCCGCTGGTGTTTGCTGCTCTGTGTCATGCACGGTCACCACGTGCGGCGGCGTCAATGAGACAGACACGGTCTTATTGGCCAGCCCGAGCGGTGTGAACAGCGACTCGAACACTGCGCGTGTCTGTGTCCTGGCTCCTGCCAATAATTGCTTGGCATCTTCCAGTTGCACGCCGGCTTCCACCAAAGCGGTTTCCAACTGGGCTTTCTGTTGGTTCACACCGTCAATGTATTCCTGTATGTCCCAGCAGCGCAGTTTCGCCCCTTGTTCGGCGTTAGTCGCCTCGCTCAGCTGTTTGTATTCTTCCGGGGTCAGGACGATTTCAGAATTGGTTTGGTTGTTGTTGTTGGTGTCTGACATTGTAGTTGGCTCGTGATTTCGATGGCTTTGTACAGCGGAGTACTATAGGGTATTATGCCAGTGCATGGCTGTTGTGAAAAAAGGCGAGTTCGACGCACACACGTACGTAGTCCAATCCGCCCTAATAGACCCACAGTACGAAGACAGAGACCGATGGTCTCCTTTGATGCCGGCCGTAAAGCCGGGGCAGCTCATGTATGACAATTTGATGGCGTCGTTCGAACTGGCCATCGAACTTGCGAACGCAGGACGTTTTTACGACGGGATGGTGCTAGACCTGCACCGCACGATGACCCGCGGGATTGAATGGTACGAAAGCAACCAGTGCTCCGGGCTCTACCGTCGTTATGACCTAGTCATCGGCAATAAAAAACAAAAGGACGAGATACTGTGTCCTTCTCATCTTTTGGTCGAGTCACTCATGCAAGAAAGATGGTGCCCAAAAGTCCAAGAAGCCATAAATAGTTTTGTGCCAAGTGACGACCATGAAGCCAACCGAGAGTCTGCATTGAATATTGCTTGGGCGGCACACCACGCGTTCGAGTACATTCACCCGTTGGCCGACGGCAATGGACGCATTGGCAGACACATCCTGAACCATATACTTGTTCGTCTTGGCCAATCACCAGTCGTGATTTGGTACCGCGACAGATTCATGTACTACCGTGCCATTCAAGAGTTTCGACAACACCAGGTCAAGGCTTACTTAGGCCTGTCAGACGATTGGGTCCTCTAAAGACAAGGCAGTAAGCATTTGGCCACCTCAGCGACCAACGGTGGAGGAACCGCGTTCCCTAACACATGGGTGTTTGAAGAGTCAGTCTTATGCAGGATGTGCGTGTCGGGGAAACCCTGAATGCGGGCCCTTTCACGAGAAGACAACAGCCGATAGGCCTTGGGCAAATATACTTCTTCCACAAACTTTCTCCTGTATTCTGCATCGTTGTCTGCAACGACCAATTTTGTGGCAACCATGTCTGGCGTGCCCGATGCAGTCAAAGTGGCAAAGAAGCGAGAGTGAGGCAAAAATATGCGGTAAACACCGTTGATGCCCGACAATTGGCGTCTGTTTTTCATGTCGAACTTGTCTCCCAATCGAGCCATGACGCCTGCTTGCACAAGCAGCTCCATTTGTTCCATGTCGGCTTTGGGCACGAGCTCTTGAATGTCCTTGAGCGACATAGGGTTGCCGTCTTTGTCGCCATATTTAGAACTGCGCCTGTTTTGCAACATAGCGTTGCATATGGACTGTTTTGCGTCATCCAAACCCAACAACTCCCAAGAGTGCAAGACAGTCGGTCCGGAGCGCACATCGTTCAGGATGAAAAACTCATTCCTGTCCCCTTGCACAGTCAGTTTGTTGGGCGAAACTGCTTGTCCGATTGCTGGGTCGGCGTTTCTTCTCGCGGACGAGCGCAGATGTTCGAGCCCGTCGACATAATCCAGCAGCATCTTGTCGTTGTCCAGCGCTTTTGGCCATGCGAAACTGGTCAAAGAACGAGCACCTACCAAGAACAACCTCGTCCGATTTTGAGGCACACCGTAATCGTAAGCGTTCAAGACAGACCATTTGACTTCATACCCAATCCTTCGGAATTCGCTGACTAAGAATGTCAAAGAGGCTTCGTTCCGCGGGTCGGCCAGACCTTTGACATTCTCGAAGATGAATCCCTTTGGTTGGCACGATTCCAACAACCTGACTACGTCGCCCCACAGTTTGCCTCGAGGGTCTTCAAATCCAAGCATTTTTCCGGCCACAGACCACGACTGACAGGGCACACCGCCGCACATTAGGTCGTGCTGCGGCAGCTCGCTCAACAATGTAATGTCGCCTTTGTTGTGATTGTCTGCGTCAGACGGCCAATTGGCGCGATAAACAGAACAAGCCCTGGAATCAATTTCGGAACTTGCGACACATTCGCCACCCAAAGACTCCAAGGCGACACGGAAACCCCCAATGCCGGCGAACAAATCGACAAACGTAAACTCAGCCATGGTGTACACAGGCGTAGGCTCTCGCGAGACGCCTGCAGAAGTTATCGCGCTAATGGAGGCGTTAGCCCAACATTTGGCCAACGAAGGGTATGAATTGCGTTCTGGTGGAGCGGACGGGGCCGACGCAGCTTTTGAACGAGGGTGTGTCGCCGCTGGCGGCAAGAAGACTATTTTTTTGCCCGCTCCAGGATGGAACAGGCGCCTGCTGCACCCAGACTACGTGGTGCCGCCCTTTAGTCCGGCATCTCTCATCGCAAGTCGTTTTCATCCTGGTTGGAGCTACCTGTCGACGTTTGTCAAAAAGCTCCACGCACGCAATGTCAATCAAGTCCTAGGAGAATATTTGCACTCCCCGACCGATTTTGTGGTGTGTTGGACGCCGGACGGCGCGATAACTACCGAGGAAACTTCCGCCCGCACTGGTGGGACTGGCCAAGCCATCCGCATAGCCAGTGCGTACGGGATACCCATTTACAACCTGCAACGCGAAGACCATCTACAGTTGGTCAAGGAATGGGTCGCAGGTACAAAAAAGAGCACTGACACCATGCGCACATTCAAACTATCCCCCAGCGATTTTGCCTTTTTGTGGAAAGAGTGCAAGCGTTGCTATTGGCTTAAGTACACCCAGGGCATCGCCAGGCCGTATGCACCAATGGCAAAAATTTTCAATACTATCGACGGTGCGATGCAGAAGTTTTTCCAAGACCAAGTGCTGTCGGACATCGACCCCTCTTTGCCACGCATCAAAGTGATTGGCAAAAACATCACATGTACTTCAGAGGCAATGGTGTTCGACGATTTGGACGTTCAAGTATACGTGCACGGCAAGACAGACGGCATCGCTGAAGACTTGGACAATGGTGGGTATTGCATCATCGACCACAAAACCAGTATGCCCAAGCCTGAAAACTTGGTCATTTATTCGGCTCAATTGCACTCCTATGCTTATGCGTTTACCAAAAATGCCGAAAACGCCACAAGCTTCAGCCCCGTCAACAGACTCGGATTGTTGGTGTACGAACCTCAAGCCTTCGCGACAGAAGGGCTCGAGGCGACGCTCAATGGCAGCCTGACCTGGGCCGAACTCCCACTCGACAAGAAATGGTTTCGCAACATGCTGCATGAAGTGGCGACTGTGCTTGCTCAACCCGAGGCTCCTCTGGCCGCAGAAAAGTGTCCTTACTGTAGCTATGTCGACGCTATGGACCTAGCAAAGTCACAAGTTTCTACAGCTTGAGTTTTAGTCTGGCTGTACAAGTTTTTTGTGCGGCCAAATTGCTCTATTTTTGCTTCATGGACTCTGCCTGGATGCTCAATGACATCCAGGGTGGCAGTGTCTTTGACCGCAGCCATCACAGCGGAGCCACCCTCGATAAAAGACCTGTCACGGACTCAAATTGAGGGGCTTTGCAAATGAAAGTCTGTATCGTCGGAACCGGATATGTAGGATTGGTGACAGGGACAGTCCTGTCGCACATAGGCCATGAAGTGGTCTGTGTCGACCAGAACGCAGAAAAGGTGCGCGCTCTTCAGGGCGGCAACCCGTGTATTTACGAGCCATCTTTAGAAAAGATGCTTGTAAAGTCTCTTAAAAGCAAGACGATACGTTTCACTACAGACATTCCCAAAACTGTCCGTCAGTGTGACGTCGTGTTTATTTGTGTTGGAACTCCTTCGCTGGAAAACGGCGAAGTAGACATGACGCAATACCAACAAGTGCTTTACGAAATTGCCTTGTCCTTGAATGGTTCTAAGTTGGTAGTGAACAAGTCGACTGTTCCAGTCGGCACTGCGCGTTGGGCTCAGAAATACATCAAAAAGATGAACCCAGACTTAAACTGTGAAGTGGCCAGCAATCCCGAGTTTTTACGCGAGGGGCAGGCCATCCATGACATGTTCCATCCAGAACGCATTGTCATTGGCGCACGCAGCCTGAACGCGACACTGCTATTGACTCAGCTTTACGAGCCCCTCGAGGCACCGATGGAAGTATGTGAACCAGAGTCAGCCGAGCTAATCAAATATGCCAACAACGCTTTCTTGGCCATGAAAGTCAGTTTTGCGAACTGGCTCGCCATCATGGCTGACCACTTCGAGGCCAATATTGATGAAGTGACCCGAGGTCTTGGGGCGGACAGTCGCATTGGTGCCGACTTTTTGCGGTCTGGACTTGGGTTTGGAGGGTCTTGTTTTCCGAAAGACGTGCACGCATTGATTGCCATGGCGGGAGATGCAGGATTGCCCAAGGGCTTGCTCGAAGCGACCCTTGCTATCAATGAAGAAATGCCACATATCTATTGTCGCATGCTGGAACACGCACTTGGCGGCCTGCAAGACCGACGCATAGGCGTGCTTGGGTTGTCTTTCAAACCGGGCACCGACGACGTGCGTGCTTCCCAGGCGATGGTATTCATCAACCTACTGCTCGAACGAGACGCGACTGTCACTGTCCATGACCCAGCTGCTGCCGACGAATCGCTCAAGACGGCATGCACGCGTGTGACCAACATGTACGATGTCGCGCACGAGGCTGATGCGTTGTGCCTTTTGACAGAATGGGAAGATTATGTCGCGGCGGACACAAGCATCTGGTTGCGAAAAATGCGACAGCCTTATTTCTTAGACACCCGGAACGCAATGAAGCCTGAAACCATGAAGATGCAAGGCTGGGAATATTTGAGTCTCGGCCGCAACAATCTGGAAGGCAAAGAGTCAGTCTAAGCGCAGGTACAGGTGTCCACCGGCCATTAATGCACTCAGCATCCGACACGGTGTGTTGTTGCCCGGGGGTGCTTGTAATACTCCACGAGACAGTAAGAACTCCATGCCATGTGCTGTGCGACAATGTACTTGGACCACGTCAGAGTCCTCAATAAACTCAATAACAGCATTGGTGCCGTGAATGGCATATTCCTGTATGGAGGCAGCTTGGTATCGCAGCACACTTACTGCCGGCGTCTCGCCGTACGTCAATACCCAGTGTTGAAGTGTCGCATCCAGTTCATCCAACAATGAAGTCAGGTTTCCACGCCATAGTTCAGAGACCACGTTCGGCTTCACACTCGTGCCGTGGGTTTTGCCGCCTTTGCCCACCGATGGTGGTTGAGTAGGGTTTCCCGGGCGCTGAACCCGCGTGTGCGCTTGCTCAAGACCACGACCGGGGCGTGCTGCCCAGACTTATAGACAGACCTGCTTGCTCTTGAAGTGGCGTCGTAACACGCCGTTATAAAAACGTCGCGGTCATAAGAGTAAATCGCATCGCCTGGAAACGCATTGACATCCAAGGTGCGACGGTCGAACATTTCTATGAGTTGACGCGGAGTTGCGCGGTCGCGCAGCATCATAGCACACACGCCCGAATATAGGTAGTAATCGAACGGGTCTACGGTCGTGTCGTCCAATTCGGCCATTGGCTTGACTCGACCGTCCAACAACTCACTGGGAATGACTTCGCCAAATTCTTTGTTCAACCATGCGCACAACTGGAACAGCTCTGTTTTAGTCAAGTCGCCAATGGGCGCCATGACCCCGATGCTACCGATGTCATGGAAGTTGCACCAGCCCAAAATATTTTCTGTGTGGTTGCCTGTGGCCAAGATTCCTGTCGCGTCTCCTTCGCCATAATGTTGGTTTGTCAGTGCGAGGCCGACCACAGTACGTCCCACCGCGGAAATCGTGGACTTGACCAATGGTGTGACTTTGCCAGTTTTGCCCAGTTCCTCAATCAGTACGGACTCGAGTCCGGTCATGCTCACTACGTCTAAAGGCACGCCCCAGACATCGGCCACTTGTTGAGCAAGACGAAAAGTCGTCTCGGACGTTTTTGCGCCAGGATTGGTGACGAAGTACACATTCTCAGGGCCAAGGGCCTGTACGGCAAGCGCAGCGACGACACTGCTGTCCACACCGCCCGATAAATGCACTTGTGCTTTCTTGAGGCCAAATTCTTCAAAACACCACTTCACACTTGCCCTCATGGCCTGCCAAGTCTCTTGCTCCCACGAAGGCTTTTGTGTCTTGTTCATATTTTCGGGCACGAACAAACCTGACGCAAAGCGAGCCGCTTCAAAGTAAGAGCCGTCTCGCATAAGCGAAAACGATGTGCCGTCATACACTAAAATGTTCTTGGCAATGTCACCCACACCGACTGCGTTGCAATAGTGCACGTTAACGCCACACTGTTCTACAACGTTCTGTGCCACTTCCTTGCGCTTTTCGGATTTTCCAGCAGCATAATATGAGAAGTTCAGGACTAGGAGGTCGGTCACCGGAACTTCGCCGGCTTGAGTGGACGCTTGGAGCTGTTCTTGAACATTGGCCACCAAATCAGGATGCCACACGTCTTCGCATATCAAAACTGCCAAACCAGTGCCGTGACCGACGACGCACGCTCCAGTGCCTGGGACAAAGTACTTGCGGTCTTCGTGATGGTAGTCATTGGCCAACACATGCTTGTCGTACACGTGCAGAAGTTCGCCGTCTCGGTATACAAAGGCCGAGTTGTACAAACGGATGTTCCCAGAGTCGTCAAACGCCGGTTCGGCCTTTCTAGGCCCGCCAACAACGATAATCAAGCCGGGACGACAGTGTTTTTTCACATACTGGGCAAATTCGTGTAAGGCCGTTTCGAACTCTTCAATGATTTCAGGGTACTCAAAAAGGCATCCGACATTGTACCCCGAGGCACACATTTCGGTGAACAACACCACATCTACATCGTCTGTCACCGTCGACAAAGCACCACGCATGCTCGCGAGGTTGCTTTCAATGCCGCCTGACTTGACCCTGGTCTGTGCGTGTGCAACTTTCATGACTGGATATTACCTTATGTCATGGTGAAGTGGTCGACTCTAGTCCCACGAATGTACATAGCTTTTGAACCGTGTGCGCGCAGACGACAACTACTGTCGACAGCAGGGTCATCCACTGTGTTCACTGACTGAGAACCCCGGTGAGACGAGAACACTTCAAGCATATCATCTTCCCGCATTAACAAGACTATTCCACTATCGAGGACGCAGAAGTTTGCCTCCGATGGACCGACATCGTTGGCTACACGGTAGTCAAAGTGCTGCCAGTCAGTATCGAAACGGTACACGTGACGATTCAGTTGGCCATTGTGCTCGGCGATAACGACCAGGACGTTGCGCTCGCGTTTGGCTGACACGATGCGGTGCTGTTTGAGTTCTGGTAGTTGAACTTGATGTGTGCCCGAATTGGTGACCAACGTGGCGTATTGCGCGCCCAACAAGTCTTGCATGGCTACTCCGTCGAACAACTGGGTGCCCATTGGGAGCACGTTGGCGACCTGTTGCCTTTTTACGAACAAGTTTTTTCCCGCCCTGAGAAGCTCGGCCGAGTAGAGATATTCGCCAGATTTGAACACTAGGCGGTTGTCGCACACAGCCATGGCGTCACAAGTCATGTCTGCCACCGTCTCACCAGTTTCTGCGTCGGCAACGTGCAACAAGCCGTCTTTGACAAACGCGGCGACCGGTCCGTCTGCGCTCGCGGCCAATCTGACCTCGCCAAGCACGTTGGGCAACACAATGCGACCATGAGAACTGTAAACGTTGCCACCGGCCACAACTGCGCCGTCATAATAGTCCGCTATTTGTTCTTGCATGTCAATCACGTTGAACACACGGATTCTGCCTCCGCCGGCCAACGCCACGGTCTTGACCATCACAACCGAGCCGCCAGTGCTGGCTGGTGGTGCCGAACGCTCGCCCTTTTCGAACACGCGTTTATACCAGTCCAAGTAGACGGGCGGGATGACGCTAAAGGGCAGCGCGGCTCCAGGCACGCGGACGTCCGAACTAAGCACGGACACATTGGCCACCATGCGTTCGTCCATCGTTTTGAGGGTGGGGTGCTTGCCTTTGTAAGGATGGATTCCTGTGAAAATTTGGAACGAAACAACGGCGAACGAGAACCAGTCCGAGCCCTGGTCGAACACAGGCACACAATTCCCGTTTTTCACCACAGTCCGTACGTGTCGGTCTCTCACACTCTCCATCAAGGCCGTCGCTTGGAAATGTGGTGTCTGATAGGAGTCCACGTCGATAAAATAGACCAAGGGCTGTGCAGTCGCGAACAAAAAGTTCATTTCGTTCAAATCCACAATCAGTACTTGCGCATTGTGGACATGCTGCACACCAGACCTGAGGTCTTCGACGAGAGCGTTGCTGAAGGCATTGTCCAACCCCATTCGAGACCGAAAAGCGGTTGGGAAGTATTGACACAGGACGTATGTGTCTGGCGGGGTCGCCTCCATGGCATAACCTATGAGCGCGCCAGCTTTGTCGTACATCGCCTCGAGTGGCCTCAAGACGCGAGAGTGTCGAATGGCACCAAGCTCTTGTATTTTGCCAAGCGGCAGAACCCGTGCTTGGTCAAAGTAAATTTTGTACGCTTTCGAGCCCTTGATGTAGACGCTGCCTTCGCCACCGGACCCTTTGAGGTCTTTGTCAGTGAGCGTGATGACTTGGGTGCCGACTTTACACTGCATGACCGTAGCCCGTGTGGACTGTCGCGAGAGACACGTCGTCAGACGGCACGTGGTGAGCCTTGTAAAGTTCTTCAAGGGCGCGGTGCATTCGACGCTTTACAAATTCGCCTGCATAGTTTTTGAACTGGACCAAGGCCTGTGCGACGTCTTGGCACGGCAGTCCGTCAAACGAAGACACACCGTCAGACGAGACTGCTATGAATTCCACTTCGTCTGTGGGGTAACAAAGCAAGTGTGAGGGGTTGCCGCCCTCTGTTTCTTCGATTTCACCCTCGGACGACCATCGAATCACTTTTTTCTCGTTTCCGTCCAGTTCGTTGAATTTCTGCATCCTGGTCTCGTCCAACAAATACGAAGGATACGGCGGGTAGCTGCGCGGAAACGACACGTATTCGATTTCTATGACCCTGTCAGTACCAACGCGCCGCTTTACGACGTGCATACCGTCGCCATAGCTTGCCGTACAAGACCATTTTTTATCCGCGAAACACGCAAGTAGCGTTGCGTCGACACTTTTACTGCCAAGTCCCATGTCCCTAGACCATACGGCGGCACATTCCGCGGCCTGACGTACATATTCCTCCCAAATCGTGTTGACACTTCCGAGGTAGTTGCCTCCTTCGGCCTCCAAGCAGTCGAGAATGGCCCTAAGACCAAGAAGGTTCTTTTTGGCAGCACAAGAAAGCAGCCGTGCGCCAATGTCAGTGTCGTCGCTTGTGGAACAGCCGTCGCACACAAGCCCCCAGTGCGTAATTAGTGGCTCGTCGCCACTTTGTGGTGTCTTGAACTTGCCGTGAGCGGCGTAGTCCTGGCACACCAAATGCGTCCACCCCTTTGCGTAGTGTGAGTCTGCGGACATGATTGTGTTTTTTAAGTGGCCCCGGGGGTTCGAGCCGGGGCCTGGTCAGACCTTAGAAGGTCAAAAGTTGGGAAGGGCCTCCCGTGCCGAGGTGTTGGCTTGCCGCTGAGATGCTCTTAGAGACAAAGTCGGCTACCTTGGCGATGGTCTTGGCATTGGCGTCAGCGACGGCAATGTACTGGTCGAACTGTGCGTCGTCCTTAAAACCGGACAAGTAGGTGTTCAACTGACCATTGGAGCTTGCGCCCAGACCAATCAAGATGGTGCGCAGAGACTCCATGGTCTCCGTCTGTTGGACACCCTTGACTTGGTCGGCAATCAATTGGGCGGACTTGATGGCGCTGGCATTTTCTTCTCCGTCTGTAATGACGACGACGATGCCGTTGACCGTATAGTCAATGTCGTACAGCTGTTTGCCGTAAGCTGCCGCTGCGGCGATGGCGTTGTACGTCGAATCGAACAACGCGGTTGTGCCTGATGGTCGAATCGAGTTGTCGTAATCGCTTTCCTTGAGTTTTTCCAACAGCGTGTAGCCATGCATTTCACGAACTGTGCTGTTGAACTCGACGACGCGCAACATCAGATTGTCGGCGCGTGGGCTGAGACGGCATGCTTGAACGATGGCCTTGAGGCACTGTTCGATTTCTGTGGCAAAGCCGCTGACGCTGCTGCTCGTGTCAACAACGACAGTGGCCAGAGTGTACTCTGTGGCTCCAAGATTGGACAAGCCCTCGGCGGAGAAGCCATAATGGCTCGCGGGGAGCGTGTGAGTCTCTAAAGTGGGGTCGAAGATTTTCGGCATGTTTTTTGATTTTCCTTACGGGGTCGCGGCGAGAGCGCGTGTCAAAAAGTCTGCGGTGCTGGATACTTGCATGCCACGAGCAGTCATTTCCTGGACGAACTTGTCGGCATACGACTCGAACGTAGTCACGGGCGAAGAGGCGTCCTGCAAGAAGACCAACTTGCTCACAAAACTGTCGTCGCCAAAAGCGTCGGCGATGTCGGTCACAGTGTTCGCCACGCAGTGAGACGAGGCCTCGCCAGCAATGGCGACCATGTCCGCGTCCTTGAGTGTCTGAATGAGGCGCGTATTGATTTGTGTCGAAGGGTCGTTCGCGTCTGGCACGTCTGCCTTGACCGCTGAGTAGTGCTCAGTGAACACATTGGAACCCTTGGTGACAAAGTCAACTGTCCGGAAGTGCTTTTCAGCCCAGCGGCTCAGGCTGTCCATCAAGACCGGCGTGACCGCTGCACCGACACTGCCGATGAGACAGTGAGGAGGCCAGATGCACAAAGGATAGCGCTTGTTCTGTTCAAGCTTTTGCACATACTCGAGAGAGCGCCTGTACAACCCAGGGACTGTGGTCGTCCAGACTTGGGCGTCGACATCTGCTGCCGTAATGATGGTGAACGGTGCCGGGTGGTTGCCCGATGCGTCCTTCCACCAGTTGGGGTGGGCAATGTCGTTGAGGTGGTGGCTGTCCAGAGTCACATGGATGTCTTCGATGGAGTCTCCCAGACGGTCGACCATGTCGGCCAGGCGCTGCATGTCAGCGTCCGCACCTTTGACGAAAAGCGCTCCTTGAGGGTCACAAAAGTCGTTTTGTGGGTCAATGATGAGCAGATGCACGTTCATTTCTTTTTGTCGCTCCAAGGGCGGTCGAAGACCGTCCATGTCAGCATATTACCACAAAATAACAGAATCGCAGCCAGGACTATTTATCAAGGTTTTCGCCCGCGATAAGCATGGCTCCAGTGACCACAGTACCGTCTTGCATCGCGCCGCGTGCGAGCTCGTGCCGTTCCACCCTGGTGGCCCCGAGTTGTTCGGCGATGTGCCTTTCTGCTTTGCTGATTTCCACATCGTTGCCACAATAAAACAAGTCTATGGCGGCGTACTTGTACTCAGGCCACGCGTGCACCGTAAAATGAGACTCACTGATGATTGTGCAGCCACTGGTGCCGTGTGGCTCAAATTCATGATAAAACTCGCCAACCACGTGACAACCGGCCAACTCGGCCGCAACGCGCATCACGGTGCGCATGGCCTCATGGTCGGCAAGCACGTTGGCGTCACATTCGTGCATGTCCAGCACAATGTGATGGCCTAAGTAGGTCAACGGCACCACCAGCCTTGTAAGACCACCAAAAGGGCAACTTTGCACAGTGCCAATGGCAGGTTGTCCGCGCTTGCAACGACCGGTGTAAAGGGGTCGTGGTGTTGCGCCGCGGACACGAAACAACTAGTCGTATTGTCTGGCCTTGAAGTCATGGTGGTAGTCCGCACCAACAGGTGCTGTTGTAGAGTGTCCAATATTACCCTGGCTTCTCGGAACAATGTCGAGTACGCCGGTGCAAAAGACACAAAAGTTTTACTACCGTCGTCTTCTAAGACAAAGTCCCGCGTAAAAGGCACGGGCTGCAAGGCTGTCGTGGCAAAAACGTACACGGTGGCATCGTCGCGCACCGCCAATTCTTGGGCGTGTTGGCTGTCCGGTCTTACGAATACTCTTGTGTAACCGTGTTGGCGCCGCAGGACAGGAAACGGTGTGCCGAGGTGAAAGAACTCAGAAGCGACCAAGCAATCAATAAACTCACCAGACTGACACTCGGCGACCAAGGCCTGGCACAGTGTGCAGGGCATGCCTGGGACGAGCCTGTCTTTCACAACACGCACTCCTTGAGACATATGTTTGTGTCGCCACGCTGCAACCCAACCACGTGTGATTATTGGGTTCTGTCCGCTGTCAGACCTCTGTGCTCAAACGTTGTTTTCCGGTTCTTGCCATGGGTAGGGTTCTAGCCACTGAAAATAGACCTGGTTCGGCGGCAAAGGCGTAATTTCTTGTGTCAACAATCCGCGTTCTTTGCCCCACTGAAGGTAATGAGCGCGCACTGCTTCGTACTTTCCTAGGTCTTCTTCTGGTATGTGACAAGCTCCGCACACTTCGTAAATATAGTCGCAGAACCACCCTCCGACCTCGTTGTAGAGCTCCAGAGCGTACACCACGCCCTCCGCGCCAAACGCCAGTGCCTGCTGCCCTTCTGGTGTTTCCAAATCTGCTCCAGCGCGTGACGATACGCACGTTTTTGCTTTTGCGACCCTCATTAGCTCGCGGAACCGCTTTTTTGAAGCATGCGAAATGGACATGGCGCACCATCCGTTGACCAACATCGACGTCCATTCCCAGTCTGTGTCCGATTTTCGCGCCCAGTCCTGAACCACGTCCTCAGAACCAGGCAGGCACCACCCATTGACCGTTGGCACCAAAGCCTGTCCTTCGTATGTGTATTCATGCAACTGGCCACAAGCTTGTCTGAGGCGCAAACTACAAACTTGGTCGTCGTCCCATGGCGCACGAGACCGTTCGGGAGGGCTGTCTTGACTCATACTTGCATTCTACCTCCTGACAAGGTAAAATGGTCGCCATGTTCATGATTGCAAGGCGCACGCCCACTGTCAAGGTCAATGACAGGATACTGTCCGAATCGTTTGTGCACCTGTGCCCTTTGACTGTCCCAGAAAGCGTGCCTGTGGAAACACCAGAGCAGCGAAAGGCATATATCACTGGTTTGGTAGACAACGGAGTGTTGTCCACCGATTGCAACGTCTCTTCAGGCAGTGGTTACTACTACTCGTCCGACAGGCTGGTGCACGTGCCTCCGTACGAGTTTGACATCGTGGACTCTCCAGAAGTCGAGCAACAATGGTTTGTCGAAGTGCGGAATACTTACGACGACTACTACAACGATGAGTACACGTTGGACGGTTCGGCAGTCTACTATATTGGCCCATTCACAGGACCAGAGGATTGTCGCACCGCCGCGCTTGAAGAAATCAGCCGTGCCGAGCCGTACGCGTGGCAAAACAGATACGAAGACGGTCAGGCACCCAACGATGACCCGGTCTTTGACTGGGAAGCGAACAATGACGTGTTCACCCATGCCTCTTATAGAGGCGGCTTGACAGTGAAGGTGTTGCAGATGCCAGTGGTCACAACATGGCCTTGATGTCATTGGCCAACATTTTGTTCACTTTGCGACTGCTCGAGTAGCGCAGGTGTGACATTGGGTTCCAACGTGTGAGCATACCACCGACCCAAATGCGGTGGTCAGTCAAACTCGTCATGCCGGCGTACGCCTCATTGATAGACTTTATCGGCCAACCAATAATGTCACTTGGGCAATAAACGTTACGCCAGACACAATCCTCCGACAGAGATACTGGAGTGCCCTTGTCAGGGAACCGCAACGCCCAAATGGCCAATGGCGAGCCTTGTGTGTGCAGAACTTTCAACCTTGTGAGCAGGGACGTTTCAGCAGTGTAAGCCGCGGCCCCGACCGAATCTTCGTGCTGCCAATCCCATATGAAGTTATTGACAATCACTGTGCCAAGGCTGTGGGCCACAATAACCAACTTGCCATCTGGCGCAAGTGCTTGCTGTAGGTTCTTTAGCGACTCGTCCAGCCCAGCGTGTACTCGAGAATAGAACGATTCTAAGCCGTGTCGTGGCTGATAACACAAGGCGTCGCCACCGTAAGACGCAAAAAGCCTCCGCAGCCAACGCCAGGCCAGTCGTTTTGAACTAGTGATGACGGCTTGTTCTTGTGGTTCTATCAGGGTTTGCCAACAATAAGAGGCAAAAGCACACTTTTCGGCGTCTGCGCCGAGGGCGCGTTTCATGGTGGCGATATCGCGCGCAGCGAAATTTTCACCCTGCGCGCCAATGCCGTGAACGTAAAGCACACCGACTTGCTTGCCCGAGCCCATATGGCTCTTTTAGTATTCTGCTTCCTCTAAAACCTTGTCCAATGCGCTGATGCAGTGCTGCTCTTGAGCGACTTTGTCAGGCATGTTGTCGCGCACAATTCGACCGCATACGCGCAGTCCGACCATTCCGAACTGGTGACCTAAAAAGGTCGTGATTTGCTCCCAGTCACCATCCCATTCTTGGACGTATTTGACGTACTCCGCATCAATGAGCAAAACCTCGCATCGCTCGCCAAAGCTACAAGCGAACACAATGTTGGTGTTTACCGGCAGCGCGCCAAATCCGAATTGAATATTGTGTTCGTACTCGATGACGTACAGATACGGGCCAAGAGGGACACCTGGCTCCAGTCGCACAGGGACTCCCATGTCAAAACTAGCAGGCTTCAATTTACTCTCCAGCGATTGAACAACTCGCTCACAGACGTGTTGTTGTGCAACCGCTTCACTGCCTCTCCAATCAAAGGCGCGACTGACAACACATGTAGTTTGTCAAAGTGCTTTTCTGGAGGCAAAGGAATGGTGTCCATGCACACCACGCGCGAGACAACCTCGGAGGTCTGCAAACGCTGAGGGGCACCACCACTGAACACTGGGTGGGTGACTGCGACCTCGATGTCCACCGCGCCACGCTGCACGAGCGCCTCAGCACCGTGGATGACACTGCCACCCGTGTCCAACATGTCGTCGACCATGATGCACTTACGACCTTTCACGTCGCCAATGACTTCTACGATGTCGACCATGTTGGCTGTAGGCCGCCGCTTTGCAATGATGGCCAATTGTGCCTTGAGAGCCTCAGCGAGATTGCGTGCCCGGGCAACACCAGACACGTCTGGACTGACTATGGTGATATCGTCGCGCTGGTCATAACCTTGGTCTAAATAGAAGTCGACCAATAAGGGCCCGGCGTAAAGATGGTCGACAGGAATGCGGAAAAACCCTTGAATCTGTTCAGCGTGAATGTCAACGACCATGACCCTCGTCGCGCCGGCTGTCTGTAGCAAATCTGCCACTAACGCAGCTGTGATAGGTTCACGGGGTTTGATTTTTTTGTCTTGTCGAGAATATCCGAAGTATGGAATGATGACATTGATTTCATCTACCGAGGCCCTGCGAAAGGCATCAAGGATGACGAGCAACTCCATGAGCGTCTCGTTGACAGGCGCACAAGTAGGTTGGATGATGTGCACGTCGTTCCCGCGGGCCGACTCATCGACCATGACTCTGCATTCACCATCGCTAAAGCGCGTACAGGTCATTTTTCCCACTTTCACGTCAAGATAGTCTGCGATTTTGCCGGCCAATGCCTGATGCGCGTTGCCGGTGAAGACTCTAATCCCGTTTCCGTTGCTCATGGACACCGATTATTATGACCGCTCTACAGTAATTTGTCTAGGTCACCATTTGTCGAAGTTCAAACCCCAGGAAAACCTTCGTTGTCCACAGAGTGTACACTCTGACACCCAGTCGCCGTGACAGCTTTCTCTTGCCGCAGAATCAGTGCGGCGCCAACTATTTGGCGCATGAAAACCGAAAAGGCACCTCACGGTTGCTCGGAACTTTGTAAACTTCTTACAAACTGCTTGAGCGCCTCGGGAAGGGCTTCTATCGCGTCGTCGGTTGGTTCCCATGTGACATTTGGCTCGTATTTTCTAGCTTCTGACAATCTTGCCTGAATCTCGTCTTTAGCATCGCTCAACAACTGGGCCCCCCGATAGCTGCCTCGTGAGTTCCTTACCACTAAACCAGCAGTCTCCAACGCTTTTGCCAATTCAGAATCGTACAACACCACGCGCTCGAAATAGCCGTCAGCGCGGTCTAGCTCGGCTAGAACTTCCTCCAAGTCGGACACTATAGGAATGCGAACGCCATTGAATTTCAAGTACAGTGTGACATCCGGCTTGATGACGACACGAGGACCCCGGTCCTCTATCTCTAAACTGGCCGAGTTTTCATACAAAGGCAATTGACCGTCTGCCATGCCCTAGAGTGTACCCTCGCCTTCATCTTCTAAAGCGGCATCTAGCGGCGACAGCGGTCTTTTGCCTGATGGTGGTTCATAACCAAGTGTCACTATGCCGTACAAAGACCACAGTCGCGAAGGGTCAAATTTTAGTTCGTCCAGTCCGAACGGCCCTCCGTCGCAGTATTCAGTGTGACACGATGCGCACAGAATGTTCTGCGACCCACCGCCACAAGGTCCTTCAAACCATTTTGTGCCTTTGCACTTTGGACAACTCAACGACATGCGTGCTCAATCCTTGTAGGGGTCTCGGACGTCTGGCCCGGCCATTGCCACACCAATGGGCTTCAACGTGTGCACGACACGAATGCTGTCACCATGGTGCGCCAATACTTCCGGCAAACGCTTGTATGCTTGCGGTGCTTCGTCCAATCCACCTCCGCGCAAGACGACGCCGGCTTCTTGAAGCCATTTTTGCATGGCTCGTTCGCTGATTTCGCCCTGAATGCCCTTTTTCTTGTCACCCAAAGCGCGACGACGACTCATGACACGGCCTGCACCATGTACCGTAGAGTGCAAAGTGTGTTCTGCCATTTCACTCTGGACGCCCTCCACGATGACTGCGTTTTCACCCATTGAGCCTCCCACGAAGCCACGCTGTCCCGGAAACGCCGGCGTCGCACCCTTGCGGACGACCCAGAAGTCTTCTCCGCCATGGTTCTCACGCCATGCAAAGTTGTGATGGTTGTGGACTTCGCTCATAATGTCGCCACCAATGATTTTGGCCACCTTCTTACACACCCAGTCTCGACCAGCATACGCATACCGCCCGGCGATTTCCATAGCCTTGACGTACTCTTCGCCAGCGTCCGAGCGGTGATGCAGCACCGCGATGCCGTCTTCGAAATAGCCCTTGCTTTTGGCAATGTCGATGTACTCCGTCGCGACTGCGTGCCCCAGGCCGCGCGAACCAAAGTGCACGCCGACCCACACGCGGTCTTTTTCGTCCAGAAAAATGTCGACATAGTGGTTGCCACTGCCTACCGTCCCTAGTTGTGCCACCGCTTTGTCTTTGCTCTTCTTCAAAACAGGGATTTCTGACCAAGCTGGGTCGTCGAACAACTCGTGTTCCACTTGTTCTTCGTTGACACGCCCTACGCCGAACGAGATTTTTTTGAACACCTCGTCCATATAGCTGTGGATGCGAGTCTTGACCTTGATGCTGTTGGCATCAGTCAAAACTGCCTTGTTGCCACAGGCAATGTCATACCCAACACCACTAGGTGAGACATGTTCAGGGTACGCGACGACACCACCGATGGGCACACCAAAGCCAAGGTGGTGGTCTGCCATCAGTGCCACCCGTGTCGCGTACCGCTGAGCGTTCTTGATTTGTTCAAGGGCTCCTTGGTCGACCGGGTCTCCAAACACGGGGATGCCGTCAATGATTTGCATAATGCCTCTTTGACAACGATACCACATTTGTGTCACACTGTCAAGCATGTCCTTGGTCAGCGTAAGAGACGCGAACGGCACAGTCGTCCTGCAAAATGCAGGTCGGTACATTAGACCCACGAGCTATGTCACGTTTTGGCGACCGTGGGTGCACAACAACTATGTCAAAGCAGGGAATCCATGGGGACTCTTCTTTTCGGTCACAATCGCGGTCGCACTCTGGTGCCTGGTGTACTTTGCCGTATACAACTTCTGGACTGGCTACAGTAAATTACAAAACGTTTCTTATATGGCTTCTCTGTACGGCACTACTGCCGTGTGCATCGTGTACTTGGTGTGCATGTGGTTCACACCAATGTCCAGGCGTCACGCGGCCAACAACATGGTCAGGCACGCAATAGAAAAAGAAGTGTTGCTCACGGTTCCACATGTACGCTCGCAACCATATAGTCATTCCAAATCGACTGTCTCAATATTTGGCTTTATGTTTCTGTACACGGCCATTCAGTCTTTGGCTCTTTGGTTGGGTGCCGATAGCACAGTTTCTATGATATGTGGGATGATAGGGGCCATCAAGTGGGGCGACAAGGCAGGAATCGTACTGCAAGAGTCCTACGCCACAAGACAGCCCACTGACGCAGATTTGCAAAACGCCATCGACGCCATGTTGGACGCCAATGCCTTGACGCTGCAAGCGAGAACATTTAGCTTCAAGCCCATGCTTCTGAGCTTGTTTGTGATAGGCGCAGGCTTTGTAGCGGGCGCCCTTATCGCGATATGGATTTTGTGAACCTCGTCCAGAGGTCCTTGATGGTGTTTTTAAGTCACGTCCAGTGACCGGGTAGTCCAATCCAGCGGAATTTTGACACTGTCACACCTCCTTTGAAAGTTCAATTTGAGACTCAATGAGCTGTCGACGCAACACTCGCAGAGTCTCGACTCCTTGCTTCACGCCTTCCGCGGCGACCTTTGGGTCGATGACCCGCGACAAGCCTGACAACATTTCTGTTATTTGGTCTGCCAAAGTCCTCTCTCCCTCGAGAACACAAGCCACCATGCGCCAAAAACTGTTGGGGTCTTTTAAGGCGAGCCGGTCGCCAATATTAGAGAACAAGTGGCGCATCTCATCGCTTTGTTCCCGCAGAGAGCGGCACAACCGCACGTCTCTTTCGAGTTTTTCCCACTCTTGCACATATTGAAGTTGGGCCAGTTCGACCATGAAAGCTTGGTCGCCGTTCTGAACACGCACCCTCAAGGTGTCTGCCAATCTCCCTGTCACCAGCAACAATGCCTGGTCTAGGACGGTGAAAGTCTCGTCCAACACCTGTCGATAGTGTTCTCTCCTCTCTTTAGGAAGACCGGTGAGTTTTGTCAAACCATCGCCGAGCTCTTTGAGGACTCCGACGGCTTCGGCAAGTATAGAAAAGTCGAGCATAATAGTGTCAAGAGTCCGCTCCCTAGTGGTCAGCTTAGCTGGACGTCAACAGTGTACCTAGGAGTCTAAAAAATGTGCAACGAGAAGTCCGGTAAAAAACGCAAGAGACTTTTGCGCGCCCGTTACTCCTGACTATGTGCGGCATTGTCTGTCAACCATTCTGCCGGGAACGGGCGACCCGCAAGTTCCATGACCGCAGCTGGCCACATTCGTGCCGGATTGACATGGTCGTACCCGCCACCGCCTAAGGCGACAATGGGCAGTCCCAGACCTTTGACTTTACGTACACCCCAAAGCCAACCATCGGCAGTGACCCTTAGACCGCCCAATGGGTCAGAAAAATGCGCATCGACTCCCATTTGCAGCACAATCGCCTGTGGTTGAAAATCTGAGACCGACACAAGCAGGCCCTCAATGGCCGCCAACCACTCAGCGTCTCCGTCACCATTTTCGAGGGGCGCATTCACATAGTCGCCAGGGATAGAGTGTCCGCCAGTTCCCGGGTAAAAACCGCGACCGTATTGATGCACGCTGGCGGTGAGGACTCCTTCGTCGCCTTCAAACCTGGCCTCAACACCATCCCCGTGATGTAGGTCGATGTCGATATAAGCGACTTTGTCAAAACGCTTCAATAGTTCGTAAGTTGCGACGCCAATATCGTCCACGGCGCAAAACCCACTGGCGTGTGTCGCCCGTGCGTGATGCAAGCCTCCGGACAAATTGAACGCCAACGTGCTGCCGTTTACAATCGCCGTTGCCGCAGCTTTAGACGCTCCCGCAACCGCCAGACAGGCTTCGTACATGCCCAAGAACGCGGGCGTGTCACCTGTGCCGATTCCCATGCTCGGACGTTTGCGACCTGTGCTCGGTTTCGTGGAACACTGCTGTAAATGAGCAATGTACTCGAAAGAATGTACTCGCGCGAGGTCGATGTCTGTCGCGTCTGGAAAGTCCTCGCACACCAAGCCTTGCTCCATCAGTCTGTCGACTGCCTTCTCCAACCGACATGAGTTGTACGGATGACCTTCTGGGAAAGTGTACGCAAGCACGCGCGGTGAGTAGTAAAAGTGTACTTTCCAGGATTCTGTCATTTTGATTTTTTCCAGTGTTCTAAAGCGTGCACCAGTCGCGCAAAGGCAGTGACGGCGACCGCATCGTCAGCGTTGGCAGCCGTGTCGTGCCATTCTACCGGCGCGTTGTCAAGAGCAGAGCCGTCGCCTTTTGCCTCACCCTGTTCTTTGCCGTCCAGGTTGACGGCGTACAGGTGATAGACCGTATCCATGGCTTTTGAACCACGGACTGTGCCCAGATACAACAAGTCTGCGCGTTCGACAGTATACCCAGCTTCTTCAGAGAGCTCTCGCACAGCGTCTTCGGCCGGGTCGTCGTCCTCGACTCCTCCGGTGATGCCGCTCAAACAAGGTTCCATGCCCCAGCAAGGTGTCACCTCTCGGCGCAACAGAACTTCAACACCTCCGGCATTGGGGCGGAACGGAAGCACAAGCACGACTTGACCCTTGCAGCGAGTTTCGTGCGCGAACACGTAACCGTTGACACCGCGGTCAGGGTCGCGCATTTCTTTCAATGAAAGCCATTCGTTGTCAAAAAGAGTTTTGGTCTCACTCATGTTTGTCTTGTAAAGGCCAGTCTCCAATTGACACCAAAATGACCTTCGGCACCGACACGACGCGCTGACCCGGAGAGGAATTCACGACCTCGAGCCAAACAGTGTTCTCAAAGCACACGAGGACGACGCCCATTTTGCCGGCCCGCAAGCCGATGTCCGGCATGTCGCACGTCAGTGCCACAAGCGCCCCGAGCGCAAAATCCATGGGGATTATTTCTTGCGAGTTTTTTAGGCCACATGCCCAGTCGTTGCATTTGTTGAAAATGCCGTGGTACAATGTGCGCACTGTACGGATAGAACCATGGCTGAGAACTCGAACATCAATGAGCTTGTGAATAAAGGACCCTTGGTCGACACCAAGAAACTGGACTTCTTCCTACTGAGAGAATTGAACATTCTTTTCACCGGCAAACACGGTATTGGAAAGACCCACATTGCCCAGGACGCGTTTAAGAGAAACGGGCTGAAGGCGATGTATCTGAGCGGCTCGACGCTCGACCCGTGGGTGGACGTCGTGGGAATCCCGCAAATTGTCGAAGACGAACACGGACACAAGTACAGCGACATTATTCCGCCAAAGCGATTCGCGCTTGGCGAAGTCGAGGCCTTGTTCATCGACGAGTTGAACCGCTCTCCAAAGAAAGTGCGGAACGCCGTTATGGAACTCATTCAGTTCAAGAGTATCAACGGCAAGCCATATCCCAACCTGAAAGTCGTCTGGGCTGCCATCAACCCGTACGACCCCGACAAGGTGGACTACGACGTCGAACCCCTCGACCCGGCCATGGAAGACCGTTTCCACGTCAAATTGGAACTGGATTACCGACCTTGCCCGCAGTACATGATGACGACCTATGCCAAGGAGTACGCGAATCCTGCACTCAAGTGGTGGGGCGAACTTCCGGCAGCGGTGCAAGAATTGGTCTCACCCCGGCGACTGTGCTATGCCCTCGACCACTTCTTGGCCAATGGTGACTTGCGAGACATTTTGCCACACGAGTCCAACCCCAACAAGCTCGCCAAAGACTTGGGTGACGCACCTATTTTCAGCCGCGTTGCCACTTTGTTCCGCAACAATGACGTCGAAGGACTGAAAACTGCGTTGCAAGACCCTAACTTCTACGCCTCTCTGGTACCGCACCTCGTGGATTCCGACCGTTCGGCACGGTTCATCCTGCCGCACGTCACCAAAGAACAACGCATGTCGCTCGTCACTGAGGGAACTGTCATGGAGGTCATGGTCACCTATGCTCACGAAGAGCCAGCGTTCGTGGAGACCTTGCAGGCGTTCTTGAACCACAAGGGCAACGAGAACGAGGTCAACCACCTGGTCATGCTCATCAAGCGGTTTAACAAGGAGTCCCTCTTCACGTTGCCGGAGACCAAGTAAGGCGCGAACACTGTATGGCGACCACGGAACCAAGACTCGAACCGGAAGACAAGGCGCTTGCCGCGGCAAAGCGCGTACTTGTCATGCCGCGCCGAAGCGAAGAGCAAATGGACATCAAGGAGATGTACCGCGTCTCCAGGTTGCTCGAAAACAAACATGCGCTTTTCTACATGATTTGGGAAATGGGCTTGCCAGTGTTCACACGGGACTTGCCCACTGCCGCCGTTGTGTTCGACCCTGAAACTATCGACCGACCGTTCGGATGGTACTTCAACCCAGACTTTTGGGAATCGTTGGACGACTACACACGGGCGTTCATTCTGGGACACGAGTCGTTGCACATCTTGTTCAACCACATCAAGAGACACAACCTCAAGCGACGCTTTACAATCAACGAGGACGGCTCGGTGTGGGACGACCATCAAGTGGCCAACATTGCCCAGGACATCGTCATCAACCACGCCCTTGTCAATTACTTTGGCTTTGTGAGAGACAGGGTCAAAGACTGGAAAGAAGCTTGCTGGGTCGACACTATTTGGCCTGACCGGACTGACATTCCTGACGACGAGTGCTTCGAGTATTACTATGACTTGCTCAAACAAGACCCAGGCAAGTGCAAATCGCAGAAACTCATGGACATCCATGACTACTTCGACCTGCCAGAAGAAGTTCGCAAGGAAATCGAGAAAAAGCTGAACAAGCAGCTGACTGTCGAAGAAAAGAAGAAAATCAAAGACCTTATCGAGCAACACGTAGTGGGCGGCCCTGACGGTGACGCGAGCACGGAACAGGAAGCGCACGGCAAGCAGGCGGGGACAGAAGCCCTTGGTGCGTGGATTTTTGTCGAAAAACCAAAAGTGGTGAAGAAACCGAAATGGGAAACCATTGTCCGGAACAAAGTCCGCTTGATTATGCGTGAGCAGTACGGAGAAGTCGAACAGTGGGCGCAACGACAACGCAACCACGAAAGCCTCCCGAGGGACTTGAAACTACCGGCTGAAATGGAAGACTTCGACATGGTAGTCAACAAGGCTAAAATCGACCTTGTTTTCTTCCTGGACGCGTCAGGGTCGTGCACCGGATTCACAGACCGCTTCTTCAAAGCCGCAACGTCGGTGCCGGACAAAGTGTTCAAAATCCACTTGTGTTCGTTCGACACACGGGTCTATGAACTCGACATTCGAGTCCCCAAGATGCAAGGAGGTGGTGGAACGGCGTTCGACATCATGGAAGACTACATCCAAGCCTCAATCAAGAGTGGCAAGATGAAACGATATCCAGATGCCGTGTTCGTCATCACTGATGGCTATGGGTCGCAAGTCAATCCACAAATTCCAGACCGGTGGTTCTGGTTCATGACAGAAAACTATCGACACTGTATTCCCGCAAAGTCGCATGTCTTCATGTTGAACGAGTTCGAATAAGCGACTGAAACACAACGCTTGGGACCGCCCAGTGATTATGGTTGCACCGCTTGCCGGCCTTTGGCCGGCAAGCCCGTTTGTAGGGCGGTCCCAAGCACCGTCTTGCAGCCGATGACAACAGGTGAGCCCGTGGGACAAGGGTAAGTAACAGACTGTGGGACAAGACCAGGAAACCGCAGACGCGCTGCTCGCACTGAGCACGAAACACGCGATAGAAGGACTCAGGACGTGCGCCGCCGCAGAAGAGGCCGCAGGAATGAGGCTCGCGAGCGGGGCAAACGTGCCCGAAGCAGTCCTGGCCGCACTGGAACTGATGCCCGTCACAGAAAAGGCCATGCTCGAAACACTCGAGGCGGCACGCACCGCACAAGACAACGGGCTTAAACGCGCGCTCGCACAAAAAGCCGCCGCACTAAAAGCTTTGCTGGACAGGGTCGAAGAAGCGACGGAGGCCTGTTGAGGCGCACAGAGTGGCCACAGACACCAGACTGCCCAGCCTGAACGGACTCGCCAAGTCGGCGCAAACGGAAGAAGGCACAGAAGGCGCGGCACCGCCACAGGCACCGCGGCCGATGAGCGTGTTCGAGGCGCTTAAACAACGGCAACAGGCCGTCAAAGAAGACGCCCCCATCAAGCAAGTCGCGCCCGCCGTGCCGCTGCAGCCACAACGCCCAGAAACACCAAAGGCACCAACGCCCCAGGCACCGGTGCCGGCGCAAAAACCCACGAGCCTTGCAGACGCGCTCAAAAGCCTTAAGAAACCAGGCGCGGAACCAGTGCAACAACCAGCGGTCGAAAAACCAAAACCGACCGGTCTGGCAGAAAGCTTGAAAAAGCACGTGGACGACAGCGCGCTCAAAGAGGCGCAAGAACTTCAAGAGTACACGGCGCACGTCGTGCCGTCTCCGGAAATGAAGTCCGGTGTCGAACGGGGCATCACCATCGTGACACGGCCGCCGGGAGGCGCGACCGCGACCAACTTTCCGACCGTGCCGGACGGGGCGTACGACGAAGTCGGAGAACTGCAGGTGGAGAAACTGCCCGTGGTCGACTACTACACCGGACAAGAGATTTGGGCCGCCTTCGGGGACAAGACCGAACTACAAGGACTGCTGCAGGCCTCTGGCTTCAAACCTGTGTACGTGTACTTCATGCCGCCGCCTTCGAAGAAGACGCGTGCGCCACAGTGGAAATGGGCGCGCATGTACGCCGCCAAGGACGCAAGGGCGAAAGACGCGTTCGAAAAGGCGTACCTCGACCCCAACGACCCCACGGCGCGCAAAGGGCGACAGTTACAAGAAGCCCTCGAGCAAAAGCAAGCCGAAGGCAAACGACAGCTGCAGAAATTCCAAGACTCTGTCTCAAGCCAGAACAAGGCGACAAAGGCGTACAGTGACGCTGGGTACGACGAAGACAGCCACAGGGCGTCTTACGCGCACATCGCACGACGGCACACGGTAGTGCCTGTCCCTGACCATCCTGGCAAAAAACCGCTCGCGTTCAAACCGTACCAACTCGCGGCAGTGGACTTCCTCAACGACAGGCTCGGCGGTCCGGACGACGCCAAACCGGACGCAGAAAGAGGCGCGGTGCTCGCTGACTCGCCGGGCATCGGCAAGACCATGCCCGCCATCGGCGTCATCAACTCCAACCCGTCCATCAAGAAAGTGCTCATCGTGTGCCCCGCGGTCATGGTGCCAGTGTGGCAACGAGAACTCAAAAAATGGCTCGCGGGCGAACACGTCCGGGACAGTGTCACAAACCGGCTCAAAGTCAGCATCGGCAAGTACAAGAAAGGAGACCCGTTGCCAGACATCACAGTGCTCAGCTATGAAGCGCTGCGCAACGCGTCAGGAGACTTGGGAGACCCTAAACTCATCACCGGAGACCCGGAGGCCACCAAGGGCGCATGGGACTATGTGGTGCTCGACGAGTCGCACCGCGTCAAGGACGAGCACAGCGTGCAAGCGTGCGTCATCATGGGCGGAAAGCCGAAACGGCGCAAAAGCAACAACCCCATGCTGCCCGAAGTCCGCCTGCCGGGAGAAGACTCTGCCGTGGAATACCCAGGCATCCCTAGCAAGCGACGGCTGCTCATCACCGGTACGCCGATTCCATCGTACGCATGGGAGCTGTACGCCAACCTGCACTTCGTCCGACCGGACATTTTTGACGACGAAGACGAGTTCCTGTACCAGTTCGCCGTCATGAAGGCGTTCCACACCACGGTGTGGAAGAAAGACCGCCACACGGGCGCGCCAGAGCTGCACCGCACGTTCATAACGAAACCGATTCGGCCGCAAAACCTGACGCTGCTCAACCGCATGCTCTTCGGAGGCGGGACGTACCATAAAGCCGGCAAGTCGAAACACTTTCAAGGCATCATCATGAGGCGGATACACTCCGACCTGCAAGGCAGGCCGGAACTTGGTGACAGCTTCAACCTGCCACCAAGGCCTAAGCCGAAATACCTTAAAGTCGACCTGCCGGACGAAGAGTACAGCGGTCTGGACGCGCGCAGCCAAGAACTGCAAAAGCTTGAACAACGCATGGCAGAGGCGCGAGCGAGAGGAGCGTCGGACGACGAGCTCGCGTCGCTCGAGCACGAGTACGGGGAAAAGGTCAAGGTCGCCTTCCAAAGGGTGTCCAAAGTGCGCAAGGCCATCGGTCTCAAGAAAGCACCGGCCAACGCCAAGTACGCGGCACACCAAGCTGCCGGCGAGAGCCAAGGCAGGGCGAACCAAGTGCTCGTCTTCGCTTATCACAAAGAGGTCATCGACAAACTGGCACAAGACATCCGGCGAGAGTTCACGGCAAGCGGGCATCCACAGTGGAAAGTCGCGGTCGTGTACGGCGCCACATCGGACAAGCAACGCGAGACGACGTTCCAGCAGTTCCAGTCCGACCCGGACGTCAGGGTCATCGTCGCGTCCTATAAGGTGCTAAAAGAAGGCATCACGCTGACGGCCGCCAACAAAGTGGTGCACGCTGAGCTGATGCCCAACCCGACCGATTATGAACAAGCGTACGCCAGGGCCTGGCGCAACACCCAGGACAGAGAAGTCGAAGAAACCTTCTCGCACCTGCCGCACTCGTTCGACCAACGCCTGTTCAACATCGCTTCAGGAAAAGACTCGGCCACTAAACGCATCTTGGACTACCGCTTGCCAGAACAGCCACAAAGAGCGGCGTCGACCCACTGGTGGCCTCAGTCGAACTCTTCGAGGTAGTCGTCTATCCTAGAGACCTTTTTCGCATCAAAGGCGCGGAAAAAGTACACAAAACCCTCGTCTGTCTCCTCTAGGAGCTGCCATATGTTCGGCGGAAAACAGACCTCGCCCACTTCGACCCGTAATGGTGCTTCGTCCACAGGTTCCTTCAGGCGCACTCGGCCGCGAGCCGGCCAGCCAAAGCCTGGCTCCGTCATGACGACAACGGTACCAAGAACGTTCGAAGAACCCTTCCGCACCACAGTACAAGACTGTCCGGTGTAGCTTCCAGACTCCTTAGGACCTGGAGCGTCAGACAAACCAGGCCTCCAGACAACAATCAAGTGTGGACTGTCTCTTGGGCGGTTCCGGTCGTTGCCGTCTCCAAAAATCGGCGGCCTCAGACCATGTGTACTTTCGTCCACCGTGGACGAACGACACACCGTCTAGAACCTCCATCCACGCGCAGTCTGGGTGTTCAAGGTGCAACATCCGTATGACAACCTGCTTCTGCGCGCGCCAAGCAAGGTCCCACGTCGTCGCAGCCGAGTTCCCAGTGCCTAAAGAACCGGCGTCCAACGCACTAACGTGGTACTTCCTTTTTACCCGCTGGCACTTGGCGGACGGATAGAACAGACGGAGTTTGTCTTTCGAAGTCATTTTCGCATTCGACGAGCGGGCGGCAGTCCGTCTTTCTAGGTGGTTTTTCATTATATCACAGAGTGATATAGTAGTCCAGGAACGACACAGGCCGTTGTGACCAGTGCCACCAGACCTCCACGTCTTTCCACGAGAGGTATACGTACAGACCGGGGATTTTGACACCATGGGTCGTCTCGACAGGCCTGGTGCCGTATTGCTGACGCAAGCACTCGAACGCTTCTTGTTTGAGTTTGTCCCACGCGGCGCACCATGCGTGTGCGGCAGAGCAGTGCACTGTGACCGGAATTCGTTTGTCACCCAGGATTTGATGGATGCCAGGGGCTCGGCGCACGCACCTCGCCTTCGGACAGAACAATTGGCACTTCTCTTTGACCGTGAGCATGTGGTCACGATGTTACCACCGAGTCCAAAAGTGAATCAAGCAGCGAGACCCCGGTGCCTCGCAACGGGTACAACTCTAGCTCTAATGTCTCTGGCGTGCTCGTGTAGTCAGAGCTCCAGGCACCCAAGGCGTAATGACGGACGAAGTCTTTTCTCCCTGGTGCCGACAACGAGACGTAAGACGTGCCTTCGACAGGCTTGCCATGGACTGTCTCAAAATCTTCAGTGTCGATAGCGTGCACGTAACTGACGTGGCTGCGTCCTTGGACAAGCGCCACTTTTAGCCGGCGCAGCCAACCTCGGTGGTACACAGTGTCCACCACTTCTGACGAAGGGTACACAAGCCACTCTCCACCCTCGCCACGCGTGCGCCACACACGTACGTCCACGTACTGGTTGTCCCTTACCCAAAAATCGACGAACTGGTACACTCAACGGAGTTATCGCTCCGCTGGTCTTCCAACCACGCGTCTAACGAAGATTTTTTCACCCGTTTGACGAGCGAGCCCTTGGTCTCAAGCTCTAAGTCGTATATGCACCGGTCTTCAGGCGCGTTGCGACCGAACACTTTTTCAGCGTCTTTGTCGCGCGCGACACGACGGTAGGACAACACTGGGTAGTACACGCGGTTGAACTCTACGACGCCAGTGGACAACATTTCAAGGATGTACTCCTCGTTGTGCGCCCGGAAAGACACACGCGGTCGGTGGGCGTCCTTGCCCGCGCCTTTTCGCACGAGCCAGACTTTGGCCTTGCCCATATGGGTGTGGCACCTGGGTTTTGCGCCTGGCACTCCGCGGTTCAACATTCTGCTAAAAACTGGTCGAGCGCAGAGCGGTCTTTGCCCAATTCTTCCATGGTGGTGCAACGGACAGGAGGAAACGCGAGGCTGCAATGCAAAGAGGATGTCTTTTTGTCGTGCCACAGGCTCCAAGAAATCTCCACACGGACGGGTTCAGGCAAGCGCATGCGTTCGACAATGGCCATTGGAGACATTGGGACGAACTCTTCTGGCACTGGTTCCGGCTCGGTGCTTTCTGTGGCGTTAAAACGGAACTGGCACTGCTCGTCGTCGCGACGCCAGAACTCTGTCAAAGTGTGCCAGCGGTCGAGGGAAGGAAAGTACACCGCGTTGCGGGTTCCGTCGTACGGTGAATAAGCCCATTCGCACTTGTAAAAAAACTCATGCAACGCGTCACCGTACCAAGAGGCGGTTTTGTGACTGGTGATTCCTCTTCCACGCAAACACAGCCTTAAGTCGCCCATGAACAACAGGAACTCGACTTCAGACCTGGCCTTCCATGGCCTGACTCGCCGGTAAGTCACTTGACACCCACCAGCGCAAGGTCGAGCGGAGTGACGTTCTTGGTGTGCCTGCCTTTGCTGTACACCGTCCATTCGGTCGTTTCTGTCATAGTGTTGAAGCGCAGGCTCAGTCCGTGTGGTTTTGGCGGTTCGACCAACTCTAGGAACCGTTCCAGGTCTAGTTCGACAAAGTCTTCTGCTTCACAGAGTGGCGCCCACTTGGCTGGTTTTATGTAGTCTAAGTACACCATGACGCACTTGTGCCCCCAGCTTTTGCCGGACAGGTAGAACCCGGTGTGCACATACCACTTCTTGGCACCGGCCACGCACACTGAGTCTGGACAACCCGGTGCCGGGGCATATTCCAGTTTGCAACGGTCAAGGGTCACATAGACTTCGTCATAGTGCCAGCGGCATTTCGAATTTATGCGGCCCGACAATTTGAAGCACGCCCCTAATTTGGCCACGAACACATAAAGCACTACGTCGGTGCCTAGTTTGACCGGTGCTTGTCGTCGCGGACTTGCCATGGCCTTAAGGGTACCAGATTTTGAGTTGTTCGTCCATGCCTCCGGTCGGCTGGCGTTCTGCAGCTTCCGACAGGCACACCCTGGCGGCCTTGTCGATATTTGGTTTAAGCAGCCAGTCGACGCACATGTCACTGGCCCGGAGGATAAAAATACTGCCAAAAAACTTGTAGTCAGTGTGGCGCACCAGCCATCCGTGTTCAATGGGAATGTCTGCGTACACTTGGGCAGCCTGTGTATACCGCCATTTCACGCGTTTTATCCACATTGGGCAGACCAGGGTCGTGTTCGTACTGAACAAGTCCCACTTTAAGTCTTTGGACTCTTGCTCCACCCAGTGTTGCACCATGCCGGTCATTGCGTCAGACCATACTTGTTCGGCAAGTTCGTGCGGGCTTCTGCTACAAGCAATGTTGTGAGCACCGGGCTGATTGTGAAGCTCGGGAGTGTGCCAGACCCGGAAGAGGCCTAAACGGTCTACCGCTTCAAAAGACTTGGTAAAGGACTCGACCTCTGGCGGGCGACTGGGAGGGTCGAAGACGCTCACGGCCCCTCCACAACAAAGTCCAGTGTGCTTTGTTGTGCTTCGGGGAAGCGCACACACACTACTTTTGTGGGGTCGAACTGCATGCTGACGCTCCAATCTACCGTAGCATCGTCGACGTCGTAGACCTTCAAATCGACCAGCGCGTCCTCGAAAGGGAACATGAACAACACCCTGCTTGGCAGACCGTTGTACTCGATGAACGTGAACGGTGTGTCGCTCGTCCTGCAATAGACCGAGGCCTTTGCGCGTTTGATTGCCTCTTGCGAGCCAAGACAGCGCATACCGAACATCTCGTGCTCGTAACCGAGCACCGTCTTTTCGTCGTATTGCTGTATTTCGCAGACCTCCAATTTGGTCACGAGCCAGTACAACGCGACGAGAGACACTTTTGCGGCCAGGTCGGCATAGCCCTCGCCGTGTGTGCAAAAGTTTTCGTCCCTAGTCCTGTACATTTTGTCAAAACCACTGTCGTGCAACATCCTGCTCCATTCCCTGATGCGGGCAAACTCACCGATGCCTTCGTGCGACAACAGTGCTCGAAACTCGTGGACGCGCTCTGACCAACCGACAACAGGCACCTTTTCTGTCACTGAGCCCCAGGTCATGCGAGTGCGGCGTCCAGACGGCTCACCAACGTCCTGGTGTCCAGGCACCAGGTGTCGTTTTCGAACAATGTCACGTGCCAGTCCAACACGACTTTCTTTTCCGAGTCCACGCCTAAGTCGTGCAGCACCAAGGCGCCTGGCGCCTCGTCTGCCTTGGCCAGCATGACACAGTGCTCTGGCACGTTTTTATGCACGACTATGCTCGAAGCAGGGAGTGTGGCGAACGCGAGCAAGCACGCCAACGTCGGTCGAGAACAAAGCACGCGTGGCGTGGGCATGGTGGACAGGCACTGGCTTAACTCTTCGCGGCCGAAAAGACGGTGGGGCGAGTTTTGCCAGGGGTGTTTGGCGACGTAGTCGTCGAGTGCGTATTGCGAAGTCTTTCTACACACGGTCAAGATACTGTCGTGGAACGTGCGAAACCCTGAGAACCCCGAAGGCCACGGTCGTTCGTCGTACCCGACGCTCAACAACTTCCCGACCGGCATTTCGGAGATGGCCCTGACGGCGAACTCAAGACTTTTCATTTTGTCACCACCACCTTTAGAGGCATGCACTGCTCTTTAATGTTCGAAGCGACGTTGTTGACGCCCAGACCGCCCGGCAGGACGACCGTGTGCTTGCCTTGGGCCTTTGCGGCGTCCAACACCTCTTTGTACGCATGGCGGCAGAAGCGTGTAAGCAACACCACGATGTCGGCACTGGGCACGTGGGGCAAAAGCTTGTTGAGGTTGGTCGTTTTGTCAGTCGTCGGCCAGTCCAACTCCTGCAGCTCTAAAGCGTCGACCAGGGACTTTTGTGCCAACGGGTCGGTGCGACCGCCCAAGAACAGCATTTTTTTACCGCGCGTGAACTCAATGACGCTTTCAACGACCTCGGAAGGAGCCGGCTTCACCGACTCTCGTTTGGGTGCCGACACTTTGGCGAGCAAGGCGTCTTGTGCCAAATAGTCGACAAGGCGAAAGTACTGCCCCTTGCCTTCCCGCTTGGGCAACATTTCACGATAGGGGGCAAGCATCGCGCGCAGCGACTTGTCCGAAGGAGGCATCCCAAGCGACAACAGCCCGTTTACGAGCCTCAGAAGCTCGCACGCGCCCGGTTTGTCCTCAAGCGCGGCCTTGAGCATGTCGAGGTGCTTTTCGCGCTCTGCGGCGGTCAGGACGGCCGTTTTTCCGTCTTCGAACAACTGGCCCAACTGCTTCGCGTCCAACGGGGCGAACTCGAAACGGCTTTTCTTGTACTGCACCTTGCCGGCGCTCATGGCCAAGTCGAGCGACTTTTTCAAAGCGTCTTGCTCTGGCTCGTACAAATCGAGCCGGTGCGTGACCGCCACTTTGACAAAGTGCGTGGCGGCACCCATGCACAGCACCGCGATGCGAGGGGCGTTGGCGTTGGCAAAATCGTCCGCTTCTAACGCGCACCACGTGCGCACAGCCTGTTGCAAGGCCGTGTAAGCGGCGGACAGGTCTGTCCAACCCTCGTACCCGACATGGGGCAAAGCCTCAAGCCCCTTCACGGGACCAAGGTCTTTCGCATGGGCGGTGTGCCACGCCGTCAACTCGCCGATGGCGTCGTCTACCCGCTTGACGCCCTCAAGACCGCCGGCAACGGCCTGCGAATGCGCTGCACGGGCGTCGGCGATGAGCACCTTGAACCCAAAGTAGGTGTCGGCGTCCACTGTCGCGAGCGAACACAGCTCTTGCGTGCGCTGTGTGACGGCACAGAACACGGACTCCATCTCTTCCTCGAGACGCTTGCGCACTGCGCTCTTGTCCGGGACGGGCTGGGTGGCAGGAGGCGCACCAGGACGCCTTGGCGGCCGGACTGGCGGCCCGGAAGGCTTTTTCTCAGGCTCAGGCGGTGCCGCTTCTTCTTGCTCTGGCTGCTTCACTGGCGTCGTCACTGCGGCAGTCTCTTCGACTGGCGCTGGCTCGACTGGCATGGCGGCAAGCGCGGTAGTGATTGCCTCTCGCTCCGCCACTAACGATTCGGCCCGGCGTGTCGCTTCTAACGCGACCTGAGGGTCTAGGTGCACGGCCAATGAAAGGATGGCACGCAGCGCGACAAGCCCAGTGTCAATTTGTTCCGTGCGCTCTTGTGCTTTTTGGACCAGTCCTGCCCTGGACTGCGACACAAACTCTAAAATATCGGAAGTCATCCTGGCGAGGATACCACAACGCACAGGAGAAAAGTGCGACTGCGTCAGGTGCCCAGACAATACGCGTCAAGTGGCGTGAAACTTTGACCGTGGAGTCCAAGCGACCATATCGCCCCTATCGGTTCGTCCAAAGTGTGCACGACCTTCGCGCTCCAGGAAGACCTGCTGCGCCTGACGTCTGTCACCCATATCTGGGTGACTAAAAACGGCTCCGTGACGACAAGCACACGTCCCTTTTTGAACACACCTGAAGGACAGCACAAAAAATCCTTGAAACCGAACCGCGCAGCGGTGTACACGGCCGGCGCGTCGCTCGAGTGGCAGAACGCCCATACTTTGCCCTCAGACCGGAACACTGGGTTGTGGGTGGGGAGCAGTTTGTCCTCCGGTGCTCCGCACAACACGTCCGTCACGCACGCGACTGCGATTTTTGACGCCAAGTCAGTACGGTCTTTGCCAGAAAACCAAGTACCATAGCTGCTGTCCCGGTTCGGCCTGGCCTTGACACTGACTTTGTAAAGCCCGTGCAGCCCGTGGTGCCGCAATGCCAACTGCAACAACAACGCGGCCTTGCTGTCAGGCCGTTCTTCTTCTTGTGGCGGCCACACCGGGACGTCGTCTTCTGGGTTCATACTAAAACCTCCAGACAACTGTCGAGTATGCTCGGTTCTGCCAACAGGTCGATTTCACAGGCGACCCAATCGGTGTACGGACGGACTTCGTACTCAGCGTGCCACTGCCCTAAGTAAAGAGCAGCCGACTGCAGGCACAACGACGCTATCTTCGCCGGCGCGTCTACAAACACCGCACGGCCACGAGCTACGTCATTGCTGTGACACAGTTCGACGCCAACCCCGTGGGTCCTCTTGCGCACGGCTTTTTTGTCCTTTGGGTGGCACACGGCGAACAACAACCCGTTGGGGTTCAGAGCCTGCAGGCGTACAGTCTTTGCGCGTCGTTCGCAGTGTTGGCGCACTAAGGTGAGCGTCAGCGCGTTGGTCAAAATCGAACGCGACAGCTCTTTGCAGCGCCGGAACGCAGCACTGGTGCAATTACTCTCGTACGAAAGGCCTTTTGTGTTGTAAGTAACGTCGAACAGTCCGTACAACGGTTGTCGTTCTAAGTTCTTCCGTACAGTCTCCATCTCAGTCATGCGCGACTCCTCGCAGCGGCCGACGGTACTCTTCGTCTCTCACGAAGCGTGTTGCACCGAGGACCGCTGCGACTTTTTCAGACCAGGGCACGCCTTGCACTTTCACCGCTTCTATGACGCGGTCTGCAAGCCTGTGCGGCCAAATGTACGCCGGCTTGTCGTCTTTCATGCGTCCGAGTGTACCACACGGTCGAGCGCAGCGTCCAAAGTAAAGTCGGAAAGTGTGCGCACGTCCACCGCGTACACGACGGAAGGCTTGTAATACTCTCTCGTGCAAAAAATCGTTGGCAGGTACGCGTGGTCGTGACCGACGCTGAACGTCAATTTGCCGAGCGGGCCTTCGTTTGGGAAGAACAGCAACAGGTCTTTTTCGACGTCGTTCCAGGCCATAGAACACCCGGACAACACGAGCTTTTCCAACAAGGGCAAGGACATTGAGCGGTGGGCAAGCATCCTGAAGCCAGCCAAGAACTGGGTGGAAGGCCGGACAAGCCTTACCTGAGACTTCCAACTGTCGAACGACAAGGACAAGTCTGCACACATCGCGGCCAGGTCTGCGCACACTGTGTGCTCCATGGAATCCACCACCTCTTTGGCAGTCTTGTCCTGAAAGCATAATTGCCAATCGGACAAACCAAGGTCTGTCGGCGAGTCGTGCAGACGGAGCTCGAACCATGACGGCCACATGCGCGAGTCGCACTGCGTCTGCAGCGCACACTGTGCCTCTATGCGCCTGTCTGTCCTGTGCCGCGACCGGCGGCGCTGCTGGGATTGAATGTCCGAAGTATGGTTGGGCAAACTGAACCCAAGATACCAGAACGTTGGTGGGTTTTTGGGCATTGAAAAGTTTTGCCCAAAATTTTTGTGCGGATTTTTTCGAAAACTGGGACTCCCATGGGGGTAAAAACGAAAAAATTTACCACCCCCCGGGGGTACTCTAAAAAAATGGCGTTCAAGTACAGGTCACACTCGAGCTGACCGATGAAGAAATAGACGCGCTTTACGACTTGCCAGAATGTGCCGAACGCGTCAGTCTTGAAGAAGCGCGGGCACACGTGACACAGTTCGTCTTCGACGAGTTGCGACAAATCGGACTGCGTTACTCGGCAATGGTGATGGACAGCCTGGCGTCCGAACAAGGAGAAACGCCAGAAGCGCGTATGTGTCAACAGTTGTGGAAAAACCACGCACGTTTGTGGCGTAAAAAGTCAGAAGAGTTCAGTTTGGAAATCACACCAATCGAAGAGGCGCACACGACGTGTAAAAACTAGTGTACACATGTCTCGTGTGACTCCCAATACGGACGTTACTATTTAGGATATGGTACCTAAATCCTTACTACCCGGGCGGGGGGCTTAGGGAAACAATGGTGCACTGGGGCCGGAGGGTCGGCACCCAGTGCAAGCATGGAGGAAAGGTTTGTGCTGACGTCGCGGGGGTTAGTTCTTCATGGTGTGTACCTCATTGGTTAGGATTGGAGGACGGAAATTGTGTCTAGGGCCGCGGGCGGCGGACTTCTGTCACGCGCATTTCGACGTAGCCATCGCGGTCTGATTCCAAACGACCGGTGGCCGTGTTTGGAACCAGACCTTGCGCTACCAAGTGCGCCAGTACGATGCGAACAACCTGTTCGGACGTCAGTGTGGCTGTAAACTCCAGCTTGTCCATGATTAACACGAATAGCCCCGGACTTCCGTCCGGGGCCAACGTGGTCAGGCGTCGCGCGCCTCACGGCGGGCGTTGTGGCGGCGGAATTTTTTGGCCGCCTGCTTTTCATCGGCACGACGTTGCCAGCGTTTGCTGTTCGTCGTGCCGGTTTCCTTGGCTTTTTGTAGTGCCATCAGGACTTGACGTAGACGCGCTTGCCGCCATCATGGACGGTGCCTGTCGGTGCGAAGCCGACTTGACCGTCTGAGCGAACCGTCGCGCCCTTCTTGGCGATGAGCCGTCGCACCATGTCTACGGGCATCTTGACTTCCACAGGGACACCGAGCACGTTGAAGTCGCCGCAACCTGGCAGGTTATGCTTGGCGACCTTGGAGCCCAGGGCGTTGTTGAGGACGACCACCGTGGTCTTTGCGCCCATCGGTGCGAGCGTGATGTCCCGGAACTCTCCGGGTTTAGCGACTGATACTGCGAGTGCTGCGAGTGCTGCCATTGTGTTTTTTGACTCCTGTCCGCTGGGGACATGACTAGAGCCGGGCACGGTGCCCGGCTCTAGGGCCGCCTTAGGCCTTGGGGGTGTAGGCGTTGAGACCGATGGTGAGAGGTTGACCGCCGATGGTGACGTCCGTCTTGACGTTGCCGTTGGTCGAAGCGTGAACCTTGGTCTTGCCTGAGGTCGAAGGGCGGCCGGCTTCGTCGAGCGGAATAGCGATGTTGAGCATTTTCTTGGCCTTATCGTAGGTGACTTGCATGATGTTTTGTGTTTTCTCCTGAAGGTTTGTCACCGTTTGTCCCGGTGACGTTGGTACTGATGGGGTCGAGCCCCGTGTCGGGGACCGGGGCTTGTCAACCCTGGTCTGTCACTTGTCGCCGTCGTCGCTCATGGGCGCCGACTATTCTACAGGCGAGCTTGAAGTCCCACCATGCGGCGGATGACCCAAGCAAAAGCGGTGAGAGCGCGACCGGTAGCGCGATGAACAGCACCAGGAACCGAAGCCCGATGTTGTCGAGGTCGTCTCCGAGTGTCACGGCGGTCGGAAGGGCGAGGGCTGTCACCAGCCCGCCCCATACAAACTTGATTGCTGCGCGTTGCAGTACGTCCTTGTGTTTTTCCATGTCATCCATCCTTGGACAATGGAGAGTATGGCAGGTGGGAGAACTGTCGGGGGCCGAGGTCAACCGTGCCTGAACGAGTATGCGACCACGCCGCCGACAGTAGTGTCCACGACTTCGCAAGTCGTGCATTTGTCACTGAGCCACATACCTGCTTGGTCATCGCGCTCGGCCACTTTGGCGGCACGTTTGCGGGCTGCCTGCTCAGTGCGGGCCACTACGACGAAGGATATAAACTCGTCGTAGCCGACTCCGCGCAACCGCTTCAAAAGCCAGACTTTCATGTTTGTTCTCGTTGGTTCGACAGATGGGTCAGGGACCGGCGCGCCCGCAACCGAGGGCAGGGAAGCGGGACGCGCCGTTGGGCAGGAGTCAGGAAGTAAAGCGTTTAGGTGTCGGCACCCATGCCATGAGTTTGGGGTCGGACTGTCGCGAGTACTTGCGCACAATCCGCACTGCTTGCCAGAACTCTTTCGAGTCCCATTCTGCCTGCCATGCGAGGTCGCGGCCGACCGGGGCGTCGAATTTGTTGAAGCCGTGCGAGTCTCTCGACTTTGCGCCGTCGCAACAAGTCGCCAGTCCTGCCATGATGCGCCGGACGGCGTCGTACTCGTGTGCCCAGCGCAACCACTCGTCGCGTGGCACCTTGCGGCCTTTAGAGCGGGCTTCTTCGATGCGCTGGGCTATGTAGGGGTGAGTCTTGGCGCGCTGTCGACAAATCGCCTTGGCGCTGTCATCGTTGAGCCATGTGTGCATGACTGTCAGTTGACCGTCAGTTGGTCGTCCAGGGGCCGGTACAACCAGTGGAACTTTTCTGGGTCTCGTGTGTGCCCCATATGGTTCCATGCGTACACCAGGTCAAGGAACGTGGTGTCGTTCATGCAGTAGACCACAGAGACGCCTGTGCCCAGGGTGACTCCGTTCTTACGAGCCTCCCATTCGTAACGATACTCTCGGAAAAGCTCGCAAGGTTTGGTAGCCCAGTAGAACAGATAGGTGTTCGCGGGATGGCGGAACATGCGTTTCATGAGTCAAGCCCACTGCGAGGTGTCGATGCCACCCATGTCGTCTTGCCAGCATCCTTTCGAACAGTACGCCTTGCGTGACAGCTCGGCTCGTGACTTGTCGTCTTTGTGCACTCCGTACCGGAACTTTCCAGGTCGATTGCCACACCAGTGGCACGAGGTGCGCTGTAGTCTGGCGACCAGTTCTCGAACGATGTCAGCTCGAGCGAACGGCAAGCGTTGAAGTGTGACCATGATGTCAGTTCGCCCTTACCAGCGTCCTGGTTCTGGGGCCAAGGGTTTCGACGACGTGTCGTCGATAGTTGTCCTTGAGCCTGATTTTCCCTCGTGCCGCTGGATGCACGAGTTTGACGTGTTCGATGCCGTGTTCCTCCAGGACGCGTTGCGCCTTAAGTCCGAGGCCGACGACGACTTCTTGCGCTTCTGCGGCCGTTCGCACAGTGGCAAGGTCAACCTGTCCACTGTCTGTGAACGCGTTCATGAACCGTTGCCTACTCGGGTCGACGCCTACTCGTGACAACGCGTCGAACAGTGTGCTCGCGCAGAGTCGACCGTCTGTCCATGTCACACCCATGCGGATGGCCGTGTTGCTGCGCCGTTCGCCGATGAACAGGAACTGTCGCATGGTCACGCCGCGAACGGCATCCTCCGGGCTTTTTCGTGTTGCTCAAGGATGGTCTTGCACGCTGCGAGTAGTTTGGTCGCCATGTCACCCTCTGTATTGACCAGAGCGTGCAAGGCGAGAATGTCAGTGTTGCTGAGGTCTTTAGGCAGCTGAAGCGCCTTTGCGGCTTTGTCTAGTGGCATGGTTCTCCTTACTTTTGCTTGGCGACCCAGTTGAGGATGTCTTGTTTGGTCATCGACCACGTCTTTCCAAACTGGGCGACCACTTCGAATTTGAACGTTTGGTACAACGCTTGGGTCTGGGGCCTAGTAAGCCCGCATTCCCTGAGCAGGCACCAAGCGAGTTGAGCCGGAACGTCATGCTGGGTGTTGCTCCGGGGTTTGGAAGATTTTCATTGGCTTGAGCCTAAAACAAAGCGAGGCGGCCCGCTCAGGGGCCGCCTCTTCTTTCACTGTCCTTGGTATGGTGCGTACATGGGCTTGCACCCACTGTTAAAGTTCATGAACGTTCTGGCGCATTGGGCGTTGATTTGCTTTTCGACCACCTTGCCACCATCACCGACGTCCACTGTCGCCGTGCAGGAGATATAACCGTCGCCGTCCGTGTCCATGTTGGTGCAGACGACGCCCTGAATCGGTCTACCAGGGTAGAGTTTGCCGACGTACTCGCGCATTTCGTCTTCTGCGCCTTTGCCGGCTTGGAACATGTTGCCGAGTGCGCCACAGCCACAATAGGCGACGATGCCTAGGATGGCCACGACGACTATGAGCTCTACGAGCTTGAATCCTTTGTTCTTGCGTCTCATGATTGAGGAGGTTGGAGGTCTCGGCTTCTTCTGCGCTTCCGGGACCTCCGTGGTTTTTTCACGCGGCCAGTTTCTCGGCCCGTTTGCGGTCAACTGTGCGCAAGCGGGCGAGTGCCGTTGCGCGCTGGTCGGTCAAGTCGTCGAGGAGCCCGCGTTGCTTCTCCGGGTCCAACGCCTTGATGCGGCCGTCCAGCTCCCGCACCCGTTGCTCCAAGGCAGTCACGTGCCTGGTGCGTCGTTTGTCCTCTTGGACTTGTTGGCGATTAGTGTAGCGCTCCAGGCCAGCCTGGAGCATGGGATGCAACTGTGTTTTCATAAGGGTTCCTAACAAGGGTCGAATTGACATTGGTTGGAAGTCTCTCTCTTCCCGGGGGCGTTGGGCGGTTTACATGGCACACCTCAGTCTTGGTTGAGTTCGAGATGACGAGTCGGGTCAGCCTCGGGGGCCGAACAGTAGGCTAAAAATCCAAACGGCGATGGTGATTGCGGCCGCGCAGCCCATGACAGCGTCACTGGCGCAGAACGTGCGTTCGCCAGCGTCGTTGTAGTGCGGGTTCAGACCAAGCCAGGACGCTAGTCCGGCGAGTCCTCCCAGCACGATGAGCATGTTGCACACGACAGCGATGACGACAACGATGTCCAAGTGGGACGTTGCCCGTGAGATGAGTACAGCGTTGAGGATGTTGCCTGTGGTCGCAATGACTGCACAAGTTCCGGCAAAGTGCGGGCCGTCCGCGGCTGGGTCGCCTTCTTCGACTACCGCCACGATGGCGGCTATGAGGATGGCCAGACCGACCACCAGATTGAGGATAACCATACTGGTGGTCGAATCGAGGCCTCGAGTTCTGGGGCCGGCTTTATTTCAGCTGCGGTCTGTACGGCCGGTATTCACTGGGGACTGTCTTGCCGGTTGCCCACCAATAGAGGAACCGCATGAAGTCGTCGAGCCCTTCGGCAATCTTGTAGCCGACTTCGTAGAGTCGCCGCTTTAGCGGGCGGCGCATCTTGACGACCACGGTCACTCGGCCGTAGTCGTCGAACGTGCGGTGCGTCAAACGTTTGAACTTGTGAAAGTGCTTGCTTTCGTCCGGGGTGAGGTGGATTGTCACCGACCGTTCTTGGTTCAAGCCCACAATCATGCGGTTATCCGTCCCTCAGCGTTGACGCACTCGCTGAACTTGCGAGGTCGGAAGTTGGTGTCCTTCTCGACACGTGGGATGATGCCGAACTTGAGTGACTCCAGCTCTTCTAGTGAAGTGTAGCCCCATTCGGCTCCGCCTTCGCGGCCCGCGCCATAGATGTCGGCATAGCAGAAAACCAGCCGGTCCTCAGGGTCGTACTCTGCGACGAGCCAAGTCGCAGCAGAGCCCAAGGCGAAGAATTTGGTCGTGATGAGCTTGTCCTCGGCGGGAGTGCCTTGGGTGCCGTAGAGCTTTGGTGTGTTTGCTGCGACTTTGAGCATAGTAGTTTTCCTCAGGCCGTCGTGGTCTCCGGGGCCGTTTGGCCAGCGATGTAGTCCAAGGCTTCGCGCACTGTGGCGAAGGGGCGTTGGTACTTTTCTTCGCCTTCAAGCGTTTCGCACCGGATGCTGCATGGCTCGCCCATACTGTGCGGGTACCAGTCTCCGTGGTCGTCGTAGTAGACGAAGTACTGTCGGTCGGACAAGGCCTTGACCCAGAAGCCAGGGTACTCCCATGACATGCCGGCTGCGAGCATCTCGTCTTGATAGGCGAGACCGGGTTCGGCGTCTGACCAAACTTCGTTGAAGATTTCAGCAGGCATGTCTGGTTTTGCCTCCGGGATTTCAAACCCTAGCGCGGCCCAGTTCGGCGTTCCATCGTCTTGCACTTTGACCTTGATGATGTCGTCCACTTGTTTGGCGTTCAAGCTACTGGCTCCGACTTCCCAGACGTCGCCGAAGATGCCGAGCAGCCACATGCCGTATAGGCCGAAGGAGTTCGTGTTGGTTGACCGGCGAATCACTTTGTAGGGGATTTGTGGCATGAATGTTCAGCTCGCTAAATGGTTAGGTTCTGGGGCCTTAAACGTGCTCAAGCGGACCGGTTTTGCCACAATCGGCACATTCGACCACTTCGTCTTCGGTGTCGAATCCTTTGAGGGTCGTTAGAGCGATGTCCGGGCAGAACCCGTCCGGGCTCAAGGCGGTATTGTCATGGACTCGGTCGCCGGTGTCAGAACGAGTATAGGCGACGACCCGAAGGTCGCCGCCACAATCGGAGCACTTGGTCACGTACATGGTTGTCTCTGGGCTTTTGCGGCCGCCATGGCTATTCGGGCGTGCATCATGACATACTCGTTCCAGTATCCCACAGTGTCGCCCCACCTGCCACGGTGGAACGCCTGGCGGATGTTCGCCGCCAGGCTGTCGTTGTCATCGTCGGTGAGTCGCGCCATGACCGCTTCGGCCTTTTCTTTGGCTTCCTCCAGGGTCTCAGGAGGCTTGACCCAGTCTTGGAGAGTCAGGACTCTCATCTCGTGCTGAGGCGCTGTTTCGTCGCCCTCTTGGCGGCTTTGCGCGCCTGTTTGCCAGTGAGGCCGACCACTTTCGCGTCGGAGCGTCGGCGGCTCAGGCCTTGCTGCCGTTCGGACGATTGTCGCCGGAGCTCTCGCATGCGCTCAAGGTCTTCGGGCGAGGTCGGAGCACTCTCAGAAACTGGCACGTGCGGCCGTCGTCGTTGTTCTCGGGTGATGGCGGAAGAGGTGGCGGCCAGCATGGCCGTGAGTAAGAGCATGGGGTTGGATGTCATTGGTTTTCCTTGAGCGTCGAACGGAGTTCGTTCAGATTCGGGGGCCGTCAGTTTTTCGCGGCCAAGGCGAATACTGCGCCGATGACGAGTTCTGGGTCGTCGCGCCATTCGGCCTGGTCCCAATACTGGACTTCGTTGCCGCGAGCGTCACAGACGCGCAGGTAGCCGCCCCATTGGCGTGATTCTCCGGGGCCACAGCAGAGCGTGCCGCCACCGGCCAGGGGGATTTTGATTTCTTGGGTATCGGGCATCACTTTCCTCCGAACAGAAGCCACAGGACTCCTGCGACGAGCCACGCTATCACCATTAGCGTCAGTACCTTGGGTTCAGCAATGACGATGATAAGTGAGACTAGCACGGCGAACGGTGTTCCACAGCCTTTCATGTCCGTTGCTCCACTTGAGCGATGACGGCGGCGCGGTCGTCGGGGCTGAGGGCGCCGAGACCGACCGTCGCCATGTTGATGGCGATTTGGCGGTTGCCTTCGATTGCCCGTTCTTGGACTGTTTCCAGGGCCTTTTGCGCGGTCGCGCTTTGGAGCCACTTCTGAAAAGCGCGTTCGACGTCGCAGTACGTATAGGTCGGGTCGCCATAGATATTGGCTTCGAGTGTGTGCCTGACCCAGCTCATACACCTCTGAGGCGTGCAGAACCATTCGTCCCAGAACCCGTTGATGTTGTAATGGGCGATGTGCCCGAACGTGTTCATGAGTCGGTTGTAGACAGGCTTGGTCCATTTGGACTCGTGGAACCCGCTTAAGACGAACGCGGCCAGCTTGTTCGCCCAAGCGGCCTTCTCTTCTGCGGTGCTCCATTGGGTGGCGGTGAATTGGGCGGCCTCAAAGATTTTTGGCATGATGGTCTTAGTTTAGCGGCGTTTTGGTCAGGGGCCGCCATGCGGCTCGAAGTTCGTTCTGTCGAACTGCCCAAGTTGCTTCCACATGCGAGGCAGTCCGCTGAGCCACCTGCCGAACCGTTCCCAGAGCCACCTTTTCTCTCTCAAGCGGTCTTCTGTGACTTCGGTGATGGTGTTGCCTGTCAGCATGTAGACAGCGTCGTTAGAGGCGTGTTTGTACGGCATGACGACCGCCACGTTGCCATGACAGCCCACGCCGAACTCCATAAAGCCCCGTGAGTCGCGTGGCCCGTTGATGGTCGCGACCAACTTACGGACGAATTCTTCAGGATTGGCTTCGACCTCGCTAAGCGCGTCGTGCCGGAGTGCAATGACGGTAAGGTTTCCCATATGAGTTTGTGTTTAGGCAGCTCGTTTGAACGTGATGCCGTCGTGATTGGCGCGCAAGTTTTCCGCGGCCTCGTGCCGGGTGCTTGCCCGGGTGAACAGTCTTGTGCCCTCCTCGTTAAAGGCACACCATAGGTTCTGGGGCAAGCCCCAGTATGCTCCGCCACGGTCGTAGCAATAGTCCACGAACGTGACTCGTTGCAGGTAGAGCGGATGCTCGATGCCCTCTTTGTCCGTAGACCGACCCATCGGCGCGCCACGGGAGCAGTTCATGGCTTCGGTCGTAGCGAAAATCTGGTTGATGTTGGGCATAAACGACGACAGCCCCCGAGCTTTCGCTCAGGGGCCGTCGGAGGTTGCCGTTTCGTCTACTTCACGCAGACGACGGCGGGGTCTTCGATGCTCAGAGACGAGGCGCCGTTAGGCACCTTGTCTTGAAGCTTGATGCCGACCTTGCTCAGTGCGTCGGCCGACATGGCCTTCAGTTTGTTGAACAGGGCCAGGTTTTGAGTCAACTGGGCGCTGATGACCGTCTTGACCGTCTTGACGGCGGTCGGTTCGGTGGTTTCAAGCCATGCGACGGCTTCATCGGTGCTGGTGACCGTGACGGTTGCCGCCTTGTCTTTGAGTTGGACTTTCCAGAATTTGCCCTCAAGGTTCTTGCGGTGCTTGCTTTCTGGCAGTTCGGAGTTGAGTCGCTCGGTCTCGTCCGAGACAAAGGCGACGAAGTGCGGCTTCAGCGCGGCCTCGACCGATGCGGCGTCTCTCAGTGCGGCGTCACGGATGGCGAACTTCTCCACGACGGCGTCGTACACCTTTTGCTCTTCTTCGTCCAGTTCGGCGAGTTTGAGAGCGTCGGTGCGAAGCTGTCGCACGAAGTCGGCCGCGTCGTCGGCTTGAGAAACTGTCGTCCAAGGGGCGGCGGTGAGTTGTCCTAGTCGCTTTGCGGTGGGTTTAGGGAGCGTTGCTTCCATCGTTGTTTCGTTTTTTGGTCGTTCGCGGCTCCGGGGCCGCGGTGTTTTCGAGTTTACCACTCTGCCAGCTCGTAAGCCGGAACGTGAGCCAGTGTGAAGTCGTGACGCCTGTAAGACATGCGGATTTTGAGCTTGTCACCAAGTTCGATGTCACGAATTTTATTGACGGCGTTCTTGAGTCGCTCGAACAGCATGGCGACATCGTAGCCGTCAAGGTGCGGGTAGTACCGCTTGTGGGCCATGCGGAACCCTAGACGCATCCAGTTGGCCGCGTCTGGTAGGTACGCCAATGCTTTGGCCAGTTGTTCCGGGTTCTCGTTCCCGTCGCTATACTCAGACTGTAGCACGCCAGGTGCCGCTTCCAAGAACTGGCATATCGTGGTCTCTGCGTACTCGTCGAACAATGGTCGTTGTTGTTTTGCTGGTTCCAACCAATAGCCATCCTCTTCGAAAACGTGTCTCAGCATTTCGAGGTACTCGTTGGCGATGACAGCACCCGGTGAGAAGATAGAGCTGCCAATCATGCCGCTACTGCAACGGCCAAACACCATTGCACCCATAGCAAGCAGTTCGTGGTGGGGTTGCTCGCCACTGTGCGGGAACTCCTCCAGCACGTCGTGGGCCACCAGTTGGCCGTCACCTGGGTCGAAATAAGGTTTGGCATCGAGCACCCAGCCGTTAGTACCAAAGTCCTCGTGTTCTTTGCAAGTGAAAACGTGCGTCATCTTGCTTCAAATTTGCCGAACTTACTCGGAATCTGGGGCCGTGTCCCATTTGACATCGAGACCGCTTGTGGTCATAAATACGGTGAAGCCCAAGGCTTGCAGGCGCTTGGTAATCTCGAGACCGTTTGCATTGACGTCACTGTTCTCTCCACCGTCCCAGTCCACGACGTTGCATTCACCAATCCAGTGTTTGAGGTATGGCAGTTTTGTCGTGGCCGTGTATTTCACATTGACCTTGCCCAACCCTTTGTTGGCAGCCTGGGTTACACAATGTGCGATAACGTCCATGGCAGTCTGTAAGCGGTGCTCGGCTTCGTCTCGCTTGGCTTGCCGCGCCACTGCCATAAGGTCTCGTGCCTTTTGTGCGTCCATAAACGAACAAAGCCCCAGACGCTAAGCGTCCGGGGCCTTGATTTTGCTTGTGTCCCACACTACGACCTCTTCACAGTTGCCACTGGACCGCATATAGCGCATGATAACAGCGTCGTAGCCTTTTTCCGCGGCCCAGTCTGCCAAACCACCCAGGCATGACAATGAGCGCACTTCGTACACCTCGCCATCGTGCGCGATGATGTCGAACGGGTAAAAGGTCTCTAACGCCGTGATACTGGGCTGGTCCTCATAAGTGCGCAGCGCCACCTGTATGTTTCCGTCGATGATGCGCAGAGGTTCTTCGGGGTCGATGAGCAAGGGGTTCTTTATGTCGACCTCGGCCTCGATAATGTGAGTGCCGTACACTTCGGCCGTGGCGCGCTCGAGACCAAAGTAGACTCCAGTTCCTAATCCGAGCCGCCCGGGATGGAACGCTTGCAGGTCAGTGGCCTGCAGGTGTGTTTCGAAAGTTCCGTGATAGAGTCTCATATTGCCAGCTCGACCTCGCTGAGCCACTTCATTTTTTCTGCGGCCCATTCCAACCAGGGTTCTTGTGTGTGTTTGATATCGGCGGCTTCTCGTGCCGTCCAGTCTGCTTCGAACTGTGGGTTTTCAGCACCGTGCCAACAATCGCGAAAGTTTCGCGGCTTCATGGCATAGACTATGCTCATCCACTTGACCAGTTCTTGCACCTCGGTCAAGTAATGTTCCGGACTGACGTACTGTGCCATGGCTGTTAGGTTGTGGAGCCCGGTTGCCCGGGCTCCAGGGCCGGTTCACCTCCGGCCGCATTCCTTCAGGATGTCTGGGCCGCTGACAAGGACGGCCGTTGGGTGGATATCGTTCAGGTACGTGTCGCCGTAATCGTAGGAGCCGAACGTGCCTGGTCCTTTGACCGACATGAACGCCATGGCCTGTTCGTTTTTGGCCGCGTTGTCGGGTTTCTGGTAGAGCTTGAGGATTCGCCATTCCCAAACACCGTCCAAGCTCTTGTAGACGGCATAGGGGACTTCGTGTTTTGCGCTTCATGCGTATGGGTTAGATGTCGCCATCAGCCTCTCAGGTCTCCAACGGTGTAAATGTCTAGGGCCGGGTACAAACGTCGTTGTTCCGTAAGCCATGTGTCAAACTCCTCGCGAGTAAAGGACGCGGCCCAGTTCCAGTCATCGTCGTACTGCTCGCGCAGCTCTTTGAGTCGGTCAGCGTCGACACGAGTCGTCAGAAGCTCGATGGCTTTTGGTGCCATGTGGTCTTCAAAACGCCTGTCCCACACACCGACACGTAGGACATTGGTATGAATCCCCTCGTCCCAGGTCAGTCTGGTTTGTAACTCTTCCTCGGAGTCGATGAGGGCTTGTGCGACCTCGGGGTCGATGTCCTCAATGATTAAAGCCTCGCGTTCAATCTTCATGTGGTTTTCAACTTCGGCTTGGGTTCGGTCGGGGACCGGAACATAAACCATTTGTCGCGGCCATAGTCCAAGAATCCCACTGGAGCTACGACATAGTAGGTCGGCACGCCGGCACCGTGCCGGTACTCAATGATGTCGCCCACCGACACAGAAGGGTGTTGTTTGTTCTGCACCTCGTTCTGACCGTACTTGAACACTAGGTTGAGTACGGCGTCACGCATGGCAGTCTCATTGTTGACTTCAGGGACTGGCGGCTCTTCGCCCAGTGTGCGCTTCATCGCCAACGTTTTTTCGGCCTCGACCAAATCGTCAGGCACCTCGACTTCGCGGATGGACAACTCCATCTGGTTGTAAAACTGATAAACTTTGAACTTCACAAACAAAAACAGCCCCGAAGCTCGATGCTCCGGGGCCGTTTTCTTTTCACCCGAACACTCGTTCGAGCGGTTGGGTGTCGTCGGTCGGCTTGCCTGGCGGGGGCAGCGCGGCGTTGTACTTTTCCAAGTGCCCTTGTAGCTCTTTCAGCAGGGCAGGGACTTTGGCAAGGTGTTCCAGGGCGAACGGCAGTGTGTTACCGTCCGACGTGCCTCGACCTATGCGTGTGACAGAACTCGACGTGTACCCGATTTCTTTCAACAGTTCGAGCATCGTCAACCGCGCCCGGTAAGCGGACAGGTCAGGCTCGGTCAGCGGTTCGGCTCGGAGCGGTGCCTGTTGCTCTTCCAGCAACTTGGCATAGTTTTCTTGGTCGGTTGCCCATTGGGCCAATGCCGCAGAATCGGCTTCCTTTTTTTCGTAAACGCTGGACTTGTCGCCAAAGACGGCCTCTTCCATCATAGCCGTGAAGCAGTTGATGGCTCTGCGTTCGCCTTCGTGCCACGTACACGCCTCCTGAGTCCTTTCAGAAGGTTGGAGGGTGTGCTCCAGCTTGCTCGCCTTACCACTGATGTGGTTGTGCAACGATGCCGCTGTCAAGACCGACCGAAAGAACCTGAATGGCACGCCAGTAATGGTCACCGTGCCGTTCTTTGGTTCGTAGTCGAACTTGGTTTTCTTCAGTTGGTTGTAGTCGGTCATATTGGCACTGAGATGCTCTTGGTGCTCACTTCTAGGAACACTTTGTCATCTTGGGCGTTGTCAAGCATTGCTTGCACCGTGGGTGCGTCCAAGAACTCGACGCCATCGTTGCCACCAAAGGATTCGCGCTTGTTCGCCCACCATTCTTCGAATTCCAGCTTCTCGGGATTGACCTCGTGGGCATAGGCCACGAGAAAGTCTGGTTCGTCTTCGCCGTTTTCTCCTTTGTGAGTGTTGGTCGGGTGTGGCACGCCGTCCTTGGAGTTACTCATCAGGTAAACGCCACTGTCGCCCACGAGCCATAAACCAGGCTTGCGTTGGCGTTCGGCCTCTTCTTTCGGCAAATATTCCTCATACGCCACTTTGTGCTCTGTGGCCGCTTGTGAATCTCCGAACAGCTGTTGGACCAGTGCTTTGTCAAAACTGAGTTTCATGTCGTTTGTTCAATTTTCCGCGGCCGGGTTTTCCGGGGCCGCAAGTTCGAGTCGATGCGGATGATACTTGTCGCCCTTGAGCGTGACAAATACGAATTTGCTCGTCGCGGCGTGGATGCGTTCAGGGAACTTGTCCTCGCGCGGCTGTCGGTAGGCTTCCACCTGGACGACAATCGCATTGTTGCGCAACTCGACGACGGTCGCTTCCATGAAGACGATGTCGCCCAGTTGTGCGGCCTTGTGGAACGTGAGTTCAAGGACTTTGTAGGTCACCGCATTGTCGCACGGTGAGTCTGAGAACTGCAAAAGCTCGGTGCAGGCCGAGGCGGCGCACAAGTCCAGTTGGGCCATGAATGCGCCGCCGAAGATTTGAGGCAGCCGGTAGTTGCAGTGCTCCGGCATGACGATAAAGCTGCTAGTGAACGTGGTGCGTAGTTTCATGCGAATGGGAACATTGTCACCAAGTACTGACGACCTTGAACAATGAGCAAGTCAGGGTGCTCGCCCTCCCAGCCAGCAATTGCCCATAGGTTGGACACGTCGGTCTCCAGCTGTGGGTTCGTAGCCTGAAGATACCCGTATTCGTTGCTGTCTGGGTCAGTGTTCTCCACGACCTCGATTGCTTGGACATGGAACTTCAAGCCAGAGAGTTCTAGTTTCAGGCTGAGCCGTGACCGCGGGTCTTCACCGTTGCCGAAGTCGCCGTCAGGCACCCATGCCTCTTCAGGGATGTCGATGAAGAACGGGTTCTGGACGGAACCGTCTTGAGACTTGAAGCGGTCGTACAAAGCATCAAACGCTTGGAGTTGATTATTGTCACCAAGGTTTTGCGTCAAATGACTAAGGTGTCCTAGTGTCGCCTTCTTGGCCGACAAAGCGTCGAAAATGAGGCTGAGTGTGTCCATTGTTGAATCAGTTTGTGCGTCGCTCGTAAGTCCGGGGCCAAGCCGGAGTGTCAGTCCTCTGGCACCGCTACGGTGTCAAAGTACGCGCTGGCTTCTCGGTAGCCTGCCAGACGGGAACTCTTGATGCCGTTGTACCCTTCGCACTGACGCAACCGAGACTCGACGTCAGTAGTGGTCATGGCTTCGTTAGCCTCGCCTAAAACCCAGGCAGTGTTGTCGATGACCTTGATGCGGCCGATGTGGAGACCAGTCTGCCGCAGGCCCTCTTCCAATCGCTTGGCGTGCGTGCTCGCGGCCACGTCGAGCTTCGCTGCCCACAACCAATCCTTGGGGTGGCTTACGACCACGCGGACGTTCACGTACGTGTCGCTGTCCGGCACGGCGGCGACCACTGGTGCAGACTTGACGTCCACCTCGAACTTCTTGTCTTGGCGGTCGGCGACCATGTCGCCCCACTTAGTGTACACAGTGACGTCTGGGTCGAGCCAATAGTAGTCTTTGTTCGGCGTCAGTATGTCGCCAGAACCAAAGCTCTCACTCAAGGTGCAGGCCGCATAAGTCGCAACATCGTCGGCAAAACTCTCCGGCGTCATTTCTTTTTCATCCCCCGAGGGGAACTTGAGTGCTTTGTAGTTGACAATAATGGCCAATTGGCCTTCAAAAGTTGTGAGGTCAGGCATGGTTTGAATTCAGAAACGGTCGTCCAAGTCTAGGGCCGAATCAATCGGCTATCGCGTCGGCCAAACGCTCGAAAGCATTGGCGACGTTGGCACAGTCACGTTCAGCAGCGCGCATGACTCGGGCGGCTTCACTGAATTGCTCTGACAAGGTGCATTCCGGGTCGTTGGTCTCGCGAACCTCGACGGCTATGAACTCGCACAAAGTGTCGCCGTGTTTTGCGTCTGGTTCGTCGTGGTACTGGCGGCACATACCGTCAGGGTACGCAAAGTCGGCAATGTCCATGAACTCAGGCACGCCGATACCTTTGAGCTCCAAGGTGCCAGACGGCGAGTAATGGTCGGTCAAACGTCCAAGGTAGCTTGGCAACTCATCGGCGGGATACAGTTGCGTGCCTCCGATGGTGTCCGGCAAGTTGAGTGTTGGCGAGCGCAGCAGGCCGGCCACTTCAAGCCCGCGTTCGGTATTGATGGTCAGTGTGAACTGACCGTCTTGTTTTTCAATGGTGAAGTCTTTCATGATGCGAACCGTGAGTTTGTCGGCCATAAACAAGAACAGCCCCGAAGCTCGCGCTCCGGGGCCGTTGGTCAGACAGTGGCAAAAAAGTTGGCGGCCTTGAGGAGTGTACCGTAGGTTTTGGGCGTCATGCGCACGCCTTTCACGGGAATGCCGGTCACCAAATACCAAGCATAGATACGCAGGTACCACTTCGAAATGACAGCGCGCTCGGCCTCGTCAAACTCTGCAAGGTATCTGCGTTTGACCCGACCGAATTTTTTCTTTTCGTACATCTCAGCGATGACGAACAGCTGCCGCAGGTACATTTCGCCCCAAAGCATGACGAGTTTGACACCAGTGAGGTCTTCATTGCCTTCACCAGTAACGTAGTCCAAGCCGTCTTGCTCTGAAAGCCATGGACCGCGAGCGTTTTTGATTTGTTGGAGCATATTAGGTGAGTTTGCGCTTCTCATGTCAGAATTTGGACAGTACGTCGTCGCGGTGTAGTTTGTTGCTCGGCCATGCCGACCACCCACCAGGTGGCGTCACAGTTGCGGCACCGCGAAAGAAAGTGTCCACGGTGGTCAAGGCGGCCATCAACGGTGCGAACGGTTTTGGCGGCCGCTTTACCGAGTCGTGAACTAACGCCGGGTCGTTAAATTCGTAATCCTGCCATGTTGTGCCGTCCTTCATGACGACCCAACATGAGCCGTTGCATTCGCAGTATTCAACGGCATTGGGAACGCGCCTGAAGGCGGATTTGAGCATGGGCCGAAAGAACCGGACGTTGATGCGCTCAACCACCTCGTCTGCAAGCGGCTCCAGAAAATCATTCAGTTTGTCGTCTTTCATTAAGCATCAATGCATGGTCACGTGTTGTTTCTGGGACCGAGAGTCGTCATCAGCGCGCTGAGTCGGGCCTCGGCCGCAGCAGCTTGGTTCCGAATACTGACGCGTGCTCCGGCAATGTGTCCCTTTTTGTGCATCAGGATGAGGTAAAGCCCAAGCTCGTCCGGCTTCCACTGGCTGTAGGCCTTGCGTGTGTTGCCAGACTGGACTCGGGCACATTCTGCGTCGTACGGCAAGTCCTGCGCCGCTTCGACAAGCTCATCGAGGGTCATGCTGGCCAAAAGCTCGTCGAGGGTTTCTTTGTGCTCCTTGTACGCCAGGTTGTACGGTGCGTCCCAGCGCTTGGTCTCAAGAATCTGAGAGCTTGAAATAATTCCTGTAGTCATCATTACACTAACGCCAGTTTTCTTGCCTGGTGCTCCTTCAGCCGTTGGTCATAGAGCAGCGTTGCCGCCGCCGTCGCCAAGTTTAGGCATTCCATCGAGTCGATTTTCACGAACCGGTGACAATGCACAAGGATGCTTCGGTCGAGTGTGCCGTCTTCGGGGCCGAAAATATAAATCGGCTTCTCTGGGTGCTCAAAGTCGAACAAGCACTCGGAGTTCGGTCTGAACTCAACAGCGATTGGAGTCGCATCTGCGGCCAATGGCGGCAAAGGTTCAGGGTGCCACACGAGTTGCACGTCTCTGTACCCTTTGATGCGCTCTTCCCGTGGCACGCGGTCTAACGCGTCGACCTCGTTCCAGATGCGCTGTCCTGTCGTCCAGACTTGTCCTATGCCATGACACGCGGCCAATCGGAGCACCATGCCCACGTTGTGAGGGAACTTCGTGCCGACCAGAACAATCGAGTTCGGCGGCACTGTCTCCCCACGTTTGAAGTATTTTTCTGAGTTGCTCATGGGTTTTCTCCAGCGGCCTCGCGAAGTTCTCTCAGCCGATATTCCAAGGCCAGGCGTTCGTTTTCTGTCCAGGGCCGCGGAAATCCGAGCCATGCGCGCGCGTTTCGCTTGAAAGTCATCCACGCAAGCTTGGCCAAGTATAGCTGGACGCGGAAACGAAGAAAGGCCGCGGTCAAACCGCGGCCTCCTCACCGATGTACTTACTGGCGAACAAAGCCTTGCTGGCATCGTCCGGCCAATCTGCCGCGTCATAGCACCGCTTGAACGCGACATTGGTCACGCCCCAGGAGTTGCAGTACGTCCAGGCCTGCAGTTCTCGGCACAAACGCTGGAAGGTCGGCACGCTCTTTTTAGCGTCACTGTCGAGACCCTTCATCTCGTCCAAAGCCAGTTGTGCCAAGTCGCCCATCTCTTCCCACTTTGTATTCAGGCCAGGCGTCGTGGTGTTGAAAAAGCCGGCCAGACTGGCAAGCTTGCTCGCAAACATGACGATGACCGGGTCGCTCGGGCCGCGGCCTTCTTTCAGCAAGCTCGCAAACGAATGTAGCACGCCGCTTGCGTTGCAGGCGTCTTGGACCAAGCAAGCGTCGTACGCCTTGCGGGGTTCAATGGGCTTGACCCGCCAAGTCTCTGCCATGACAAAGCCGGTCGGCACTGGCAACCCCATATCCTCGAAGAGACCGCTTTGCCTCGCCATTCTTGCGGTCTCTTCGTTTTCAGACCAGGTCTTGACATGGAAGCATCCTTCCAAAAGGTGGTCGTTAGGAAGATTGACACTGAGCGTGCAAATGCTTGTACCGTCGTCGACCGAGTCAATAAAGACTGCGTCCCGGCCGCCTGTGGTGTATTGGCTGACAATGACCTCTCCGAGGCCGTAGTTGGTGCGAAAGAATCCGATTGTTTTCATGTCATTCTCCTGCGAAGGGGTTGTAGCCAAACATGCTCCGAACGCGGTTCCACGTCCGTTCTATGCGGAACCGCAACGAGCCTTTGTAAGTGTAAGTTCGCTTGAACATGGTTGTCCTCAAGCCGGGGCCAAGGCTTCCGGGGCCTTGCCGTCGATTGTGGCCGTTGTGAGCCAAGTTTTCTTGAACCGGACTACCACATGGTCGCAAGCCCGCTTGAACCGAGTTTTGCGATTGTATTTGCTCACAATGTACTTGTTCTCGGCGACGCCGTCAGTCCAGGTGATGGGCGACCGAGTTTCCACGATGCTACCGTTTACGAGCTTGCGGTTGGTGCCAGCGTGCAACCTGCGGCACTCTTCGCGCCATTCGCGGTCGTACTCGCCGTCCACGGGCACTTCGTCGAACCAACTAACAGGGCAGTTGTAGTAAGTCGGGCCCATCGAAGCGCTCACGTCCTTGTAGCCCCAGCACTGGTACTCACGACGGTTGTCGTACTGCATCATGTACAGAATGATGAACGGCTGTCCCAAGTCTCGACCGTCTTCGGTCTCGGGTTTCTGACCCTCAGGCCATTGCCATTGCTGCACGGCCCACAGGTTGTTGCCGCGGAAGCACTTCTTGAGTGTGACGAGCTTGCCGTTGGTACTCGTGGAACGGGTCGCGTCAGTGTCTTGACCTGTCAAATGTCGGACTAAATCGTCTCGATGTCGCCAATCGTAGCCATAAAGCCATCCCATGTTGTTTGTTCGTTTTGAGGCTTGCGGCCTCCGGGGCCGCGGTCAGTACCAAATGTCAGAGACAAGCCAATCCGCCGTGGCAAACACGGGGAAGCTTGCGGTCAATTCATCATGGAGCCGGTCCATCATGTCGCGCTGCCACTTGGCAAGCGACGTGAACCCACCGTGCTTTTCACTAACGTCGATGAGCGTCGGAAAGTAGCGCGAAGTTGCGTGGACGACGACCTGGGCGTCCTCAGGAGCATGCCCGATTTCGTGTGGGTCGTATATCAGCTCTAGGCTGAGTGGGGAGAGTTCTCGGAGCTGCCCGCGCCATTCGACACACAAGTAACCAGACAGCCTGTCGTGGGCTCCAAGGAATTTAACGTCCGGCAGTTTGTCAACCAGTGACCGATGCATTACTCTCAGGTCGGCGTCTATCGTTGACAAGCGTGTTGCAGGCAAAAGCTCGCACTTGTCCAAGTCGGCTACTAAGCCCAGTGACTTCAAGGCATCGTCAAACGGTACCTTGAAGCCGATGCCGAGTTGTACTGCGTATGGCATGTCAGACTGTGACTGGCTCCTTGTCCAGTTCCTTACTCAACGCGGTCGCCTGGTTGTACATCCATGGGCGGACAGGTATGGCGTCGAGCACCTCATACGTGCTCGGAATCACTCCGCCACACTGCAACAGAATGTGCTTCTCGGCCACTGTGCGGCTAGGCACTTCGCGCGGTCCGACTGTCCAGCCCACAACGAGTTCGCACAAGCCGAGCCCGAAGGTGGAGTGAGTGATGCCCCAGGCCGCCGGGACATCTGGGTAACGAGCCTCGATGCTGTCCAAGAACTCATGGACAGGCAAGTAGTCTTCAGGCGAGCCGCCGAAATGACGCACGCTTTCCGCACATGCCGCTGCGAGGCCGATGGCGGGTTTGGTCTCGAACGTAGACTCTGAGAACCAATCGGTGACAGTCGGAGTCACCTTGGAGAAGTCTTCTGACAAGTGTTGTTGCACGATGTCATTGATTGCCGCCAGAGTACCGGGCAGCCTGCCGCAGTCGCCAAAGATTTCGACAGCGAGCTCGACACCGAACTCATGGTGCAACAAAGCCCGGTGAGTGGCCTTGGCGAAATGGAGCTTGGACGAGTCCATGAAAGAATGGACTTCGATGAACTCTTGCCATCGACCGCCGAATTTGCGGGCCGACGAACGAGCGTGGACTTGGGGATTTGCCATGATTTTGAATCCAGTATGAAACAAAAAAGCCCCAGAGCATTGCTCCGGGGCCGTTTTTTGTCATCGACGAAGCGTTAGAGCTTCAAATTGCGGATGTTCCACAGAAGGGTGTCTTCGGCATCCTCCGCAGTATCGGCGGGATAGGTGTACACAGAAGAACCGTCAGGTCGTTTGACCTCTAGGTTGCCCATGTACTTGTCGCCGGCGCTGACGACCCATGCCTTGAACAGGTCGTTCTCCATCATGAACAACTCAGGGACGACCGGGGGCTTTGGCGGCTCGGGTTCCTTAGGTGGTTCTGGCGCAGGCTTCTCTTCGACCACAGGTTCGACCACTTTGGGCTTTTCGGGCTCAACGGGTGCTTGAGGCTCAGTGACCTCGACCTTGGGTTCGACTGCCTTAGGCGCAGGCTTTGGGGGGTCTTTAGGCGCGGTGTCCTTTTTCGGCTCGACTGCCGCGTCCTTGGGTTTCGTCGTGTCGTCCATTGGACGAGTTTATACAAAAAAAGACCGCATTGAACGGAGAGGACAGATTCAATGCGGCTACCTACTTTCTCTTTTCGCCATGGAAGTGACTGTGAGTACAGCCCTCGAACTGCGACTTTTGACTACACAGCCACGGCTACTTGAGACTGTACCGCGTCGTTTTCACCACTGTCAAGACCTTTGGTGATGTTTTTATACTTTGCGGGTGTCATATACGCCGTAGCGTCCACCAAGATGGCCGGCAAGTGAGCGAAAACCATGTCGTGATATGCCCGGTAAAAGTCCGGGGAGTGTACATTGTCGCGACTGTCCGTGTCATGGCACATTTCATGCATCACGACGTGCGCCAATTGGACTAGCGAGTTCAGGTTTATCACACCCATGTTCATTGTCCGCAAGCGGGACAAGAACTCTCTCGCAAGGACGACGTAGTTCCGACCGTCAGTCCAACCCAGTGCGACGTCCGATGTACCGACCAACACTTTGCGCTTGACCTTGGTGGGGTCTTTTTCGTGCCAGGGCGCGACCAGAGACATGATGCGTTCTGCAAGCCGTACCCACACCAGTTCGGTGGGTCGCCATTGGTCTTTCGGCAAGGTCACGTAGTTGGTGTTCATACCCGCCGAGAGCTTCTCCATAGGAGCGTAACCCGGCATCCCTTTCCAGGGGTACTTAACGAACACTTGGTCGGGCTTGGCTTCAAGGGCCTCCACGCACCGAGAGTCCAACACCAGTGCGCGACCCGTTTGCATCAGCTTGTCCCCGACTTGGTCACCTTCGTCTGCCACCGAATAAGCTTCGAAAGTCTTAGTCCGAATCATCTTGGGCGACCACGCTTTTCCAGTCACGTCGAGCAGGAACCGCATAGAGTCGGCATCAGGGTGGTTCAACTCACCGCTTACCAAGCGCGCAATAACATTGGCTTGCTCGTCCTCACTCAGTACCGTCTTGTTCCGAATGGCTTTTTCTCCGGCCTCGAAGAACAAGGGTTTGATGCGTCGCCACACTTCACACTTGTCCAGCACTTGATTGCGGGCAAAGTTCACGTCGAGTTGTTTGCGACTGACTACCGTGCCAGACGCGCCGCACTTGTAAGACGAGATTGTCTCCACGTACGCGCCAAGGTTGTACACGTCCACGCCGCCGCCGTAGCCTCGTGCCGCCGTGACGTTGATGTAAGCGTCGTCCGTCGTCAGAGGGAACTTCTTGGGGTCGATGGGCACAGTGATGCGCTCGCCATTGATGCGGATTGGTAGCTGGATGAACTTCACCATTTTGGTGATGTTGCGCACCATGTAATGGATGTTCGTCGGAGCCAGTTCCTCGTACAGCTTAATGACGATTTCACAACCACGACGGTTAGGCAAAGACTCACGCAGGTCAAAGCCCAGTCGCTGGCTGACATCGACCGTCATTTCGAACTCGCCGGTACGCCACGTGTTGTGGCCAAAAGCGAACATTTGACCACGACCCATGCGAAACTTGCCAAAGGTCGCGTCGCCCTCTTTGTGCGGGGTGCCGAAGACCTTGAAGAACTCTTCGACCTCCGTCCGGCTTGCGAACCCGCGACCGTCGTCGGTGATGACGACCGTGTCATGGGTAATCGTGACGTCGATGACTGTGGCACCAGCGTCCACACTGTTCATCACGCCCTCAAGTACGGCTTTGTCCAAGGTGCCGGCCTGCTTTTGGATGACAGAGCGCAACAGCTCGGGGTGCATTTCAAATTCGTGACTGGAAGTTCCCATTGTTTGAATTGTTTGGAATCATGGTTGAATCGGGGGCCGCGCTAGTTTGCCGCGGCCATGACTGGTTCGGGTTCGGTCGGCAGTATTAAGACCAATCCGCCGTCTTGGACTGCCATTGTCAGACCGTCCTTGGTGATGCTCAATCCGTCACCCAAGATACCGTAGCAGATGTCTTGAATGAAACGCCGCTCGACCGCAGTCCCGTTCCCCCATGGCACTGGGTCTGGAATGTGCTGTTCCATCCAGTCCGTACCGGCCTGTGTCAAGGGCTTGAGGATGCAGATACTGCCGTCGTCGTAGACGCTGAAATCGTAAGAGTTTGCCATCTGAGTAAAACAAAAACAGCCCCAGAGCTTGCGCTCCGGGGCCGTTTGTTTCAAGCCATGCCAATTTCTTCGTTGGCCGCCTCGTGGACAAAGTCCTCGAAAGCGTCAGCAGCCTGCTGGTTGTCGATGTATTCGCAGGCCTTGGCGAGCATGGAGTCAACGTTCCAGCCCGCCTTTTCGGCATATTTTTCGAGGATGCTCTGTGCGTCCATGGTTCTCACGCCACCGCCTGCAACACGTCCTCGTAGCTCACAGGCTTGCTTTGGACTAGTTGGTCGCCCGTATAGCACACTGCGTAGAACTCGTCGTCGCCTATCAGGGCGATTTCGTCCAGGTCGTGACCGATACAGTCGAGGTCACCTTCTTTAGCTTGTTCCTCACCGTTCACGAGGGCGGCCATATTGTTGATGTCCAGTGCGTCAAACGGAACGTTTGCCGGCCAAACAAAGTAATTGTTTTCCTCGTAGAACGCCCGAAGTTCGTCCACCTGCGCCTGAGTGACTCGTGGTGCGTCTGACTCTCGTTCGGCGTCGGCGATGCTTTCCAACGCCGTCAGGAACGTGCTTTCCACCGACAAGTCTTCGTAAAGCTCCATGTCGTACCAGTGGAGGCGCAGCTCGGAGAACGAGCTGTACTTGGCTTTGCACTCTGCGGCCAGGCTTTGCCACTCGGCAATCTGGCCGGAGTCCAGCGTGAGGACGATGCAGCTCGATGCCCGGTCGAACGCGCCGGGCTCTTCGGTTTCGCTGATGATGATAATTGGTGGCATGTCAGTATTGGAGATTGATTTCGTGAGTCGGCAGGAGGTCCACGTCGTAGCCGCCACTTTTGATTTTGTCTACGACCTGCTCTGCGGTCCAGTCGTTGTACGATTCGTCGTCGTACCATCCGTGTTCGTGGACGGCTTCCCACGCCAACGTCTTGATAGCGTCACGTGTTTGTTCGGTGTCGTCGCCTCGGACCAACAGGTTTGCCTGAGTGCCGAACGAGTCTTTGAAAGCGATAATGAACATTGGTCGATTGTAGTCTGGAGGAGCTGGCTCTGGGGCCTGCCGCGGTCAACCGACCGCGACAGGCTTTTTGGGTTTCTTGTCGTCTTTGTTCTTTAGTTCACGTTGATTGATGTCTTTGGCCTCTTTCTCTGTGGCCAACGTGACTCTGACACGCAGGTAGTCGTCCATCTTGTCGGACGCCTCCAGTATTTTCAGCAATTCGACAGGGTCTTCCGGTGCAGACACCCAGATGAGACCGTCTTCGGACTTGCGCGACACGTACTTGAACAACAGTGCCAAGTACCGCTTGAGGTCGGAATCCTTGATGGACAAACTGTCCAGCACCGTCTGCTCGGCCGCGTCGAACTGGGTCGGCGTCTTGTAAAACGAGCATTCTGCCATGGCCGCGGCAAACGGCACAAGGTCGTGCGAATTGACAGGTATCTCGCGCGGATACCAGTCCTTGTTCGTGATGGTAGCCAGGATGAGAGACTTGATGTCGTCGGTCATGCGGCAACGAGATACCTCTAACCATTGCGGCTCGTCTTGTCGCGGTGGCGGCCCGAACGGGCCGAACATCATGTATGAGTACATTGCGTGGCGCGACTCACCGTGTTTGTACGACTCTACGGTGCGCGGGTGGCGGGTTTCAACGACCAAAATGGGGTCGCCTGCTTTGATTGGTTTCAATGACTTTGCCATCTGTTTTTGAGTTAGAACTTGAAATTGTCAGTCTGGGGCCGGGCTACTGCAAGTCCCACGTGTATGTTTTGCTTGCGACCAAAGCGTACACGTCGAAGCCTTGCAAGCGCAAGGTGCGTGACAACTCTGGTTGAGTTTGGTCTCCGACAACGTAGAACGACCAAGCTTCACGTTGGTATCTGAGCGGCACAATCAAATCATCAGAGCGATGATTGGCGTCCGTCACGACGATGACTTTGTCTGGCATTCCATCTTGAGTCAACCGGTCTAGAATCGCTTTGAAATTAAAGCGACCCGAAACACTCTTGTCGGCCAAGGCACTCGCGATGGTGGCCGGCGTGACCATTATTGTCTCGTTGCCAACCACGTAAAACTCAGCTTCGGGAAACTTTTCCCAGAACTCGTCGAACAGAGTGCGTGTTCCGCTCTCACCAGCGTTTCCACGCGCCGACAAGTAGTTTGCAGAGCTATTGTTCAAAGAACCCGAAGCGTCGATAAAGATTTTGGTTTTCATGTGTTGTTATGCTTGAACAGTTGAATCAATTCTGGGGCCGCGTCAAACGTTCTCGAACGCGACCAGCATTGTCGAATGCAACATGATGCTCTCAGCATCGTCACAATCTCGTACGTCAAGGTCGGCGTTCCACTTTGTTTCCAGCCAAGGAATCGTATAGCCATTAAGACTTGCGACTTTGAAGTTGTCTGCTCCGACCGCTTCAGTCAATTGACCGACCAAACCCTCTGTGTCAATCCACCCAAAGCGTTCCATGACCTCGACATCCCAGTTCTCCTCATAGAAGTACTTGGTCATAAACTCGAACAAGTCAGGCCGCGACAACTCTACCCATTCACCGACTTGTTGGTACTGGATGAACCAAGGATGGTCGTCGGCGAACCGATGGAACAGGTTGGCGATATGAGGACTCTTGAAGCGGACAGCAGCGCGCATGGGAGCCGGTCGTTTGCCGTCTCGAACGATTAGTCGGCCACCGGGCTCCAACAATCGCCACAAACGCCGGAACATCTCACGCATGTTTAGCCATGCCATATGCTCACCGTCGTCCGTTGAGTTCTTATGCTCGAGCTTCAGTTCACTGTACAGCTCGTGCAACACAGAACAACACACGATGTTCTTGAATTTTCTTGAGTTCCTACCATCTGGCTTGACAAAAGCCTTGTCGAAGTCGGGATGAAGGACGTTAGCCCGGACGTACCTGGTTTCACGACAGTTAATGGTCGTTGCCGCCATGCTAAGCAAGTGGGCGTTCATATCCACGGCTGTGGTTTGTTTAAGCCGCTCTTCGCCCAATGTGCTCAAATAGGCACCGTTGCCACATCCGATTTCCAGTATGGTGCCAGGCACCAGCAAGTCGTTGATGCGCGCTTTGTCACCAGCAGAACTAGTCATGCCGGTAGCGTATGTTTCGAGCCCGTGCTCCGTATGAAGGTTGTTTCGAATGCTCATAAGTGTGCGTATTCTGGATTCAGTTTGTCCCAGGCCGCTCGGGCGGCGATGTCTTTTCGAACTTGCTCGACGCCCTCAGGCCACTCTGCAAGGACGTGTTCGGGTACGTCGATGCGGCGGTACAAGGCCGTGAAAACACTTTGACCGTGGTTCAGTAACGGGTTGTTCACACCGCCAAAGCGCACAAAGAAGTTGGGTTGGAGACATTCGGTCTCATATCGACCGTCTTCAATCATCAGCGCAAGTATGACGTTGTTTTTGAGCTGCCCCACCGAGGTCGATAGATTGTAGAGCTTCTGGTATTCATGACCCCATGCATACCCGTGGCTTTCACGCTTGTCCCTCCACCGCTCGAACTCGGCTCCGGAAGCATAGTCCTTTGGTCGGACCGGTTCCGGATTGGCCGCACTCCAGGCCGCCAAGTCCAGTCGGGCTTGGTTGCGCAGCTGGATGTACTCCTTAATGACCTTCAAAGACGCCCGCCTGACTAAGACGGCGTACTCCTTTCGAGTGAGGAGATAAGGCTCGACACCCTTGAGCTCTTGGCACATGGCTAAAAGTGACATGAAACTAAAAAAGGCCCAGCTCCGGATGTCCGGGGCCAGGCCGATTTTTACCTGATTTCAGTTGCGGAAGTGTCGATGGAGTTGCCATCAACACCTTGGTATTTCCATTCGTGGTCGCCGTAGTAGTAGCCAGAATCGTCACGGAAGACCTTTTCTTGAGCCTCGTCTTCGTCGTCGGCCTCGACCTCGATGACTTGTCGCATGTTGGCGAGCGCAGTGAGCACGACGCGGAACTTAGGCATGTTTGTACGGCCTCCCCGCGAACCCTTCTGAGAGATGGTGTCTGAGTGAGTTGTTCAACCAGCAGGCCGAAATCACTTGTGGTTGCGCGCCGTCCTTGGCAGGGTACGCCCTGGCGAGCAGGGTGTCACCCAGACCAACGGTCGTGTGCAGCTCCACCTCGCCCTCTCCTGTTAAAACGAGCACAGGATTGGGCACGCCTTGAAGCATGTCCGCCAGCTGTGCGCCGTATCTGTGCATGGCGGAGAACTGGACAGTGGCAAGCATCTGGTTGACCAATGTGGCCACGCTCATGATTCGTCCTCGCCGCCCACAAACGCCAAGTCGCTCGCCACGTCTTCTTTGTCCACCCACACCCATGCTTGGACGTAAGCACCACGCGGGCTTTCCTCTGCCATGGAGACAATGGCTTCATCATCGACTTCCAGCTCGCCCTCGACCGCTCGGCGCTTGGCCTCGTCGCGGTACACAGTGAGCACGTCGCTGGTTTGTTCGACGATAGCAGCCTCGAATCGCGTGATTTCGGCCTCGATTGCTTTGGCCTTGTCAGGGTCGTTGGTCTTGAAAGCTTTGAGTGCCTCCAAGACCAGTTCTGTTTGATTGTTGGTCAGTAGCATCATTCGGTTTTTTCGTCCCACACGTCAAACGTCAGGCTCGTTGGTGTGCTCGGCTCCATGCCTTCTTCTAGGGCCGCCTTTTTTGCCAACGCTTCGCCAAGCGTGTACGGTCCCCAGCGCGCCACAGTGTGGCCGCGGGACACAAACGCCTCGACCCAAGTGTTGTTAGGTTCCGTGAGTGCCTCCAGTGCGTCTGGTGACAAGCTGTCGAGTCGAGTAGATTCGGCTTTTGTCACGTCCTTGAACATTGCCCACGTTTGACCAGTGCTCCAGACTTCGTGTCCAGGTTTGATGTAGACATCGCCTGCGCCTTTGACCACAGCGACCAGTTCAAAAGCGGAGCCGTCCATGACCTTGAGTTGGTCGTAGTAGTCCGCGGCCGACTTGTCCATCGCTGTCTTTACCGTGACCGCAGGTTCCGCCAAGAACTTGAAGCTCTCGAACACGTCAGCGTTGTGCATCAGCCTGGTCAGGGCGACGTTTTTGAAATATAGGGTGACTATCATGTCTTATCCAAACGTGAAAACAAAAAATGCCCGGCTCCCGTCATCCGGGGCCGGGCATTTTGTCCATCAGCTGTGGGCGGTTGGCTTTCACCCACGTCAGAGCGTCGTTCGGCTCGACTGACACGTCGAACCCGCAGTCGTGCTGTCTGGCGGATGCGAACACGTCGTCCACACTTGGCTCGCCGGTCGGCATGCCTTCAAAGAACTCGGCGACTTTGTCAGCCGGCGCGTCACCGCGCCAACCGATGATTGCCAAGTCTAGAATGTCGTCGTCTGAGGCCTGGGCGAACCACGGTGTTGCGTCAAAACGCGCTGTAAGCTTAAACTCGTCGTCATGGACTTCGGCGCGTATCACTCCAAGGCCTCCACAAACTTGTCCCAAGCTTCTTTGTCAACGACCGTGACGCCGTCACACCCCGTGTCGTCCTCTGAGTTCTTCAAGGCTTCCCAAAGTGCTTTGAGGTTTGGACCAGCGGGCGGGTGCGATTCAGACGACACTTGTTGGTTGTCACCGTCGTAATAGCCGAAGCTCCCAGTCCTGAACACGACGCCTTCGACCCCACGGGCCGCCGCCGAGTCTTGTTCGGCGTCGATGTAGTGGACGACCCCTTGCAGGTGTTCGGCCTGCAAGGGAGTCACCAGGCCTTGCGCTATGAGTTCCAACAGCGTCGCCTTTTGGTCGGCCAACAATTTCCAGTCAATCTTCATCAACCACCACCTGCTTCATCTGGGTCGACGAACACGACTTGAGCCAAGTTACCCAGTTGCGACACCATGTTCATGGCCATCAGCATGCTCGTGACCGATTTGATTTGTGCCTTTTCGTCTTCGGTCAACATGTCGTACGCTTTGTCAACCATGTCACTCGCCTTTTGGTATACGTCACCGAACGAGCTTGGCTTGTCTTCGGGTGCCATGTTCTCGACCATCGCCATTGCGGCGGCTTGGACGACGAACCGGATTTGTTGTCCGAACGTCGCGACATAGTCACCGTTCATGGGCTTCAAGTGCTGAACGGCCTGCCTGAGCCATCCGCTACCAGCTTGGAGCCACACCTGCTTGAGTAGGACGATGTTGTAGTCCGTGTCAAAAGCTGGCAAGGTGAACGCACCGACCTCCAACGGGTCAGGCTTAGGCACCCTTGGCTTCCGAGTTCGTTTTGTAGAATTTTGTTTTTGTTCCACGATGTTGGTTTTCCATTGTCGCCGCGACCCGTCTGGGGCCGCGGCTTTGGTCGTTCCGTTTCACCGCAAGCGGTTCACGGTTCGGGTCAGGAACGCTCCGATGACCGTTCCTGCCGATTCTACGTCTGGCAGGATGCAAAACGCTTCCTTGCCGAACAGTCGAGTGCCAGTCTGTTCGTTATAGGCGTTTTGAATGCCTACACCGTAGACTTCGACGCCGAGCTTCCTAGCCGCTTCAGCCTTGCGGAAATTGTACTCAACACCGTCCACTGGCCCGCCACCAGGGGCACCGTCTGACACGCAGAACAGAATGCGCCTTTGAGCGTCCGAATCGTGCAACATCAGTTGCTGAGCGGCATACCAAAGTGCCGCACCGTCCATGTTGTTAGCGCGCCCCTTCATGCCAGGCACGCCGCTTAAGTCACTGTCTGCCACCGTATGGTACGGATAGATGACGCACAACTCAGCACCCTCGTAGTATCTGCCTCCTTCCCAGGCAGTGCTGTGACCCCACAGTCGGATGCGAGTGCCAGCCACCTTGCGGAACGCCTCAATGAGAATGGTCGCTACCCGCTTCGCGGCTTCGACTTTTGGGCCACCCATTGAACCTGATTCGTCCACCATGACACCGACCACCACGTCGGGACGAGAGAACACTTCAGTCCGTTGGAACACCGCAGGCCGCGGGTCACCGATGAACAGGTTGCTTAGGCCTCCTTCATCCAGGTCGCCACTACGGTAACCGTGCTCGGTCATGGTAGGCAGTTGCGCTGTCCATGAGACCTTGTTAAAGAGCGAACGAATGGGCACCGCTAGTTCGTTTTTGAGTGCCTCATAGGAAGCATGGTTGCCTCTCTGGTGTGGCTCGACTCGTACGGCTATTGGTTCGACTTCGTCGCCCCAGCCATCTGATGGTTGGTCGTCGCCAATGTCAACGGCACCACCTGGTTTTCCGTCACCGTCGCCGTCACCGTCGTCAGGCTTGCCTGCGATAGCGACTACGGCTTTGGAGTCGCCCGTCTCGTTTTCGACGGTGCCTTGCACGACGGTCATCTCCTTGTCGAACTTGCTGTTCGCCTCAGACATATCCGGACCGGCAGGCTTGGGCTTACCGTCGCCATTGTCGGCGTCCGATTCTTTGTCGCCGTCACCATCGGGGTTGTCGCCGTCGTTAGGCTCGCCTTCGTTTTCGTCCGGTTCGCCCTCATTGTCACCCTCGCCAGATTGACCGCTTCCGCCGCCACCCTGTGACTCTTGTTGGTCGTCGTTTTCGTCTTGGTCATCGTCACCGCCGCCACCTTGAGGCGGGGGTGGTGGCTCTTCGGGGTCGAAGAGTTCCTTGAACCAAGCGACCACTTCTTGGGCCGTCTCGTGACGTGCAGTGCTGTTGTCTGGCCGCTCTAAGCGTCCAATCGCCTCGTTGACTGCTTCAGTGTACGGGCCCATCTCCACTTGCGCGGCAGAACCACGGTGCAGCATCGCATTGTTCAGCAAGGCACAAGCGACTTCAGAACTCGTTTCTTCGCTTGCCGCGGCATCGTTCAACGCTTGGACCAACTCAGGGTCGAGGTAGTAGTCTGCTCGGTTGTCGAGATAGTCCGCAAGGCCTGGGGCCTCGTCTTCGATGCGTTTCTCGGCCGCTCGGAACTCGGTCGTGTTATAAACCCGTTTGACGTTCTCGTCTTTCTCAGTGGCGTTGACGTCACTGTACACTTCTGCGTCGGCAGTAAGCTTGACGTTGGCACCGACCAAGGCAGAACCTACCAAAACGTCATTACTCGCGTCCTCGTCGAACCCGGGCTTGTCTTGGAGCAAGATGTCGGAGTCAAGGAACACGACGCGACCACCGACTGAGTTTTCGCTCGCGCCAGTCGAATAAGCCACAGACAAGTGCTTGTCGTGCAAGCCACCAGCGGCGTAAAGTACTCGGCTGACCGTTCGCAGGCCATCCTTCAGCAACGCTTGTTTGTCTTGCCGGTCGGCCTTGTCCCATGCGAACATGCCGGTCAGTGTTTGGGAAGCCGTTTTCCTCATGTTGTTTTTATCCTTTCGAGGCCTCGTTTCTGGGGCCGGTCGTCGAAGGGGCGGTTGCCCGCCCCCCGACTATCGTGGGAACCGGAGTTCACAGGGCAGCTCACCCTGCTTGCCTCCGTTAGTTGAGGGTAAAGCCTGGGAACTGACCTTGAATGAACCCGACCACCTGGGCGCGCTCACTTTGTTTGCCGCCGTCCGCACTGAACTTCGGCAGAACCGTGAAGTGGAACGCTTTCTCCTGCATCGCAGAGTACAAACGTGCCACCTCCAGCAGTGTGCGAGTGGACACCGTCTCAGTGAGCCTGCCCGTGTTCTGGTTCTCGGCGCGGACTAGTGTCGCTACCTTGACCATGCGCTTGGCCACGTCCTCACTGATGCCGCTTCTTTTGACAAGCAAGCCAGCCTCTTCGACGTCGGGCAAGAACGCGCATTCGACAATCGCGCCGAAGCGGTCAGCCAGAGCCGAGTCCAGTTTGAACGTGCCAGTGAATTGGGCACCGATGTTCGCGGTAGCGAAGAAGAAGGTGTTGGGACCGACTTTCAGCAGTTCCTTTGCCTCTTCGACGTACGTCTCTCGCGTCCAGTCGAGCAACGGGAGCAAGGTGTTCAAGACTTGCGGTGTGGCACGAGTGATTTCGTCCAACAGGACGACCACGTTGCCTCTTGCCACTCCCTCGGCGAACAGGGCTTTGTCCCAATAGACACGTCCCTCTGCGGCCATCTTGGCACCGAACCAGTCGCGTGGCTCTCGCACCATGGGACAGTTCATCTTCAGCAAAGGCATGTTCATACGTGCCGCGAACTCATAGGCGACGCTCGTTTTACCGCATCCTTGTGGACCGGCAAGCAGAGTGTTCATCACGTCCTCGCCGTTCTTGGCCATTCTGCCAAGGGCTGAGACATAGGCGCGAGTGTTGGTCGAGAACACGAACGTCTCGTCGCTCTTAGGGAGCAACAACCCGGGAAGGGGTGGTTCTGCCTTGACCGCGGCCGCAGTCTCGGCGACTTTGGTCTTGACCATTTTCTTGCCAGGCATAATCTCGCCTGCCTTCGGCACTTGAATGACACCACCGGGGAAGTGCTCGGTGAGCTTTTCGATGAGCTTGTCCTTTTGAGCGGTGTTCCGCCATTTGGGCTCGCCGATTTGGTAAGAGACCACGATATTGCGGAGCTGGCGCCCGTGGTACTTGTGCAATTCGGAGACTTTGATTTCGTCCGGCAGTGTCTCGGCTGCCTTGTTCGGTCTAATAGCTGTAGCAGTCATTGTTTTTCCCACGATTTGGAAATCCGTGTTTAGTTCAAAATCAGGCCGCGGCCTGTGTCCGGGGCCGGCGTCGTCAACCACTTTTCGAGCTGGAAAAGGTGGTTTGTCGGGTCAGGGCCGCAAACGAGCGGCCAACGATTTGTCCAATCGTCTAACATCGAAAGGCCGAGCTTGGCAGCCACGTATTCGGGCCGTACAAGCACGCCGTAGTAATCAGTGTCTCCATGGAGCTCCCAGGTCGGTTCTACCACACGCCCAGAGCGGTCGAGCACCCATGCGTGCAACATGGCGCAGCCGCAACCTAAAGCAAAGCCTTCGGCGTATACGTATTTGTCCGGGTGCCTTACCGCCAAGCGGGCTGCATTGCCAAAGCATTGTTTCATGCGGCCACGCCTGACACCCGCAGGCAGCCCTGGGGAACCGATAAAACTGTGCCCGTGCTCAAGCACAAAGCGTTCAAGGAAACCAGGTGTTCGAATTCCAGACCCCAGATTGGCCATGAGCTCTATCTGGCGACGCAGTTCGTTCATGCCGCTGCGCGCGACGCTAGAGCGACATCTGGGGCCGGCGGCCTAACCAGAGACCGCTTTTCGACAAACTCATCAGGCAACAAATCGGCCTTGCTTGCGTTGCAGCGCCGGCACGACATGACGATATTTGAAGAGTAGTTAGTGCCGCCACGACTTAACGGAATGTAGTGGTCGGCCTCATACTTTTCTTCAATACACAAGTCACACCAGTAACACAAATAACCTTGTTGCTCTAAAATCGCAACCAACTCTGCATCTGTGTGTGAACCTTCAGCCCCTTGCTTGCGCGCACGATAATTGTGCGTCTTCGCATTGATTTTATCCTTGTTCCGCTGTGCCCATCGCCTAGCAATAGCGCGGCGAGCTTCTGGGTTGGCTTGACACCACTCAGCGGAGTAGGCATCTTTTGTCTCGCGATTGCGTTGGTAATAGTCGGCCAGGACTTGTTTGATTCTAACCTTGTTTGTCTCACGGTAGTTCTTGATGTATTCTTGGTGATGCTCTAAATTTCTGGCACGCCAGTCAGCAACACGTGAGACCTCACATTGCTTACAGTGCTTCTGTGGCACTTTATCACCACGACGGTTTTTGTGATAGTAGAAATTGTCAGGCGACAATTCGAAAGTCTTGTTGCAACGTGTGCAAGTACGCATGTCCATACCGTGATGTTTAGCCAATCTACTGACCAACGCCTGCACATTCTGCATTACATCCCAAAGGGTCAACCATGAGCTCCAGCTCGGACCGCGGACCAGATTAAAATATTTAGTAATTTCATCGGCCCACGGCCCAATTTGAACCTAGGATGTCAGGGTCTTCAGCGTCGCGGCCTGAGCTGCGGCGCACCTCAACAGGTCGACGAGCTCGGAGCTCTCCGGCGAACCGTCGTCGACCAGGCTCACGGCGAGCATCAGGCCTGAGGCCATGCCGCGAAGGAACTCGTCTGACTCGTCGTCCGGCACGTGCTGCTCGGCGAACAAGATAGCTGGGTCGGTGCTGTTGCAAGCCTTGTTGATAGCAAGGTCGCCTGCCAGTGCGTTCAATTGTGTGGTGTTCAATGCATACATCGCTCGAATGCCCTCAAACTTCAGTCGAGGGCAGTTGTGGCAACGAAGCACCCCTGCATTCGGACCCTTTCCAGCCCCCGACCTAAAGTTATCGCGCCGAGTCGCCCCGGTCCGCAAAAAACTCACAGCCCAATTCAAAAAACTGGCGGACCGGATTCAAAACCCTGCCCGCAGGCCAAGAGCTCGAACTTCTCGGACGAATACCTTACCCTTTTGCGCGGAAAAAACGCACCTCCCACAGCTCAAACCACTCTTCATCGGCTGCGGTGATTCCATACGTGATGCGCTCGATACGCTTGAGCTCGCGCCGAGACTCGATAAACGCAAGCGCCCTGCGGGCCTTAGCCTTCATTTGGTCATACTCTTCAGACTGCAAAGTGATGCGCAAGGGCAGTCCCAAGCCTGAGTCAAGGGCGAACTTTCGGATAGCGCGCAAGTGCTGTAGCAACTTAAGCCACCTCCTGCAAGTCACAAGCGTCCCGTTCCATTTCGCGCCGAATGTACGGGCTTGGTTCGTAACGTCGTGTGCACACCCAACAAGAACAGGTGCACATGTTGTCGGCAGTCGCTTTGGCGCGCAACATGGTCTCCGCCTTGTGTTCGGCCTCTACGGCCCAACGTTCTTCGACGGTCTCGAGGATGACTTTTTCGTAGCCGTACCAGCCACGGTGCTTGAAGGCGTCTTCGCGCCAGCCCCAAGCGTTCCAATAAACGTCAAAAGCGCGCTCAATGGCGCGTGTCTTCACGTAGCGGCGATAGCCGCGGTCTCGTGTGTTCATGATGCCTAACCTCTGCAGTAGGCAAACAAGTCCCGTTAGTCAGACCTGTTTGCTACCGCGTGTTTGGCATCGGACTCCTTGAAATCTTCATGTCGGTTGTTTCAGGCAAAAAAATAGGCGCGCGTCCGATTTCTCGGAACACGCGCCTATTGTACACCGTGGGGCGACGGTTATGCTACGGCCATGGGCGACTGCAACAAATGGGCCCACTTGACCTGCCGCTTGACGTCCGCCAATTGCGTCCGCAAAACCTCGCGCACGCTGTTCTTGGTCAGAGAGTTCTTCGGATATTGAGGCCCCCAGAACCAGCCGAAGATGAACTTCAACCGCTCGATGTCCTTGACCGGCCTGTTAAGGATGTCTGCGACCTCTTGTGGTGCTTGCCCCGCATGCACCGCGCTGATGGCGTCCGCCAGTTCGTCCAAGTCGAACAACCTGCTCGGCGGGTCGTAGTACAGACTGCTGCCAGTGCGTGCCACTTTCTTGACCTTTTTCTTTGGCGCAGGAGCTGCTGTGGTCTCAGGAGTTTTGACAGGCGGTGCCTCGTTTGTGCCCGCGTAGGCCGCCAAGCGTGCCTTAAAGTCGTCGCTAGGCTGCCTTTGTCGGTTCAACACCGCGGAGATGCTGCTTTGTCCCAGGCCCGTCTTTTTCGCGGCCGCGCCTTGGCTGCCAGATTGCTCGACCAAAGCTTTCAAGTAGGACAGTGTGTACTCGTCGGTCCATTCAGCACTGGTCACAGGAACTGTCAAAGACACGAACCGGTCTTCTGGCCGCGCGGCCATGGCCTCGTTGAGAAATGCAAGCGAGACCGACTTTTGCATTTTCGTGCCCAACGCGTGATATTCTTGGGCCAGGATGTTACGGCCTTGTGACGTCAGTGCATCGCCTTCGCGTTCGCACAACTCAGTCACGAGTTCGAGCTCTCTCGGCGTCAACAACAAGCAACGCACATCTTGGTCGCTGACCACGTTTCCGTGGCGCTGTTTGGGAGTGACGCCCTGCACAGGGACTGCAAACAGTTCTTCGGGCTTGCACCCGATGGGTTTGGCAATTCGCCTGGCATGGGCCATGGTCAACGCGATGCGTCCTTCGTGGAGCTTCGCGAAGAATGATTTTGTGTAACCCGATTTGTACGCCACATTGTCAACGGTCTTTGCTTTTGACTTGATGACTTCGGCGATGCGGTTCGGGTAACTGCCTTTTTGAGGAGTAGTCTTCATAGGTGCTTACACGCCTATGGGGCAGTATGACACACTGCCCCATGTAATGTCAACGCAGAGCTTTGTTGCGGTACACAGTCTTCGCGGTCAACTTGTCAGGAGAGCCGAATGTGTTCTTGGCCCACGCCCAGACATTGAACGGTTTGACGTCAGGCAAGTGTCCGTACAGACCTTGCAGAGACGCCAGCAACGTAGTGCTCGGGCATGTCAACATCGCGTTGGTCAAGTGGCTTTTGGCATTGGTCAACTCGCCGATGGCGAGATTGCGCTCGTAAGCTTCGAAGTGCCTGGCAAATGCCTGCCAGTCGATGGTGGTGGTTGGTTCATCCATGATTTTTGATTGTTGTCGAGTGTCAAAGGTCTGGGGCCACTACGGGCTCAAGACCAATCCGTTTGTTTGCGCGCCGCGGCTCAAGAGCCCGTACAGGCTGCCAAGCTGGAAATGCAACATGGCATTTTCTTCTTCGGTGTAACGCGTGCTCGGGTCACGTATGACTACCGCGTCAGGATACAACTTCTTACAGTGGGTAAGTTCCGTGCCAGCACCAAGTGCCTGTCGCACTTTGCCAGGCTCAGGCGGCATTTTGTTCCATACCAATTCCGCAAGATGTTTACACTTGCCAGGTTGGAGCACGAACTCGGAGTCGAGCATGGGCACCACGTCGCGCCACCAACTCATTCCGAGTTGGGCCAACGCGCATGTCAGTCCATAGGAATCGGTGAACGTGTCGTTCTGACTCATTTGCTCGAACAGTTTGCGGACTTGGTCGTCCTCCGTCATTGTCCGGTCGGTGACCACCAGCGCGTGTAACCGCGCTGGAATCGTATCGCGTAGCATCAAGTGTGCTGGCATCAGGTGTTTACTTCTTCCTCCTCCTCGTCTTCCCATTCTTCGTGGCCGAAGAACTCTCTGGTCTCGTTAGTGTACTGACCTTCTACTTCTTCGAAGATTGCCACGTCAAACGGGTCTTTGCCTTGTACGGTCAACTGATAGTCCCAGTTCATGGCAGGGTCGCACGACCGCAATTTGAACAATAGGTCAGGAAACTTTTCGCTCAGTGCCTTGACGACACCGTCAGGCGGTGACCACGCCGTGTTGAACGAAAGCTCAAAGGCGGTGTTGCTACCCGTGTCCATGACAACGATGTCGTCAGGGTCGAGCGACCATTTAGTGCCCCAGTGCCTTCGGTTCCATTCGTACCAGTCGGGAGCCCCATGCTTGGCCGTCATCTCGTCAGGGTCTTTGCGGTTTGGTGAACTTCGGTCGACTAAGTCTTGCGGTGTCGGCAGAATGTTCTCAAAACGGAACGGGTGTGTGACACCGTTCTCTTCGTGCGTCATGAAATTACGGAGTTCTTCGATGCGTTCGGGAATCCCCTCGATACGCAGACGGTTATCAGCCCAGTTCGGCATAAACAAGTATAGCCCCGGAGCGATTGCTCCGGGGCCGGTCGTCAAATGTGACAGTCGATGACGATGACGCTAAAGTCGTCAAAAGGCGTCGTGTGGTCAAGAAGCGCCTTGCGCCAAGTTTCTTGCCAGTCCGTCTGTGCGACCTTGTCATTCGACATGCCCCACCATCCCATCTGGCCTTTTTCGTGCCATTCACCGTCTGGAGTGACGAACGCATACGGAGTAGGCAGGCCTTCATCGGGGTCGAGCATTGCCAGTGTCTCAAAATAACGTGGTGACACCACGTTGTAACCCGAATCCTTTTGCATGGTTGGCCATTTGATGTTTTTGCCAGTACCGTTGCATCCGTTACATCCTTTGCAGGCCACCATTTGGTCCGGATTCGCCAATGCCACCCCGTCCTTTCGCACGCCGGAGCCGCCACAAAGTTTACAAGTCTCCCAATTGTCCGGGTCGTCCTCGGGTTTTTTGCCCTCAGGTGCGAGCCAACCGTTCCACCGGCCGCCTACTACGTACCAGTCCCATTTGGACTGTGGGTTGTACGTCGTCTCGTATTCGCCTGTGCCGGCACAACCAGACTCGTCCTCGTAACGGTCGCCTTCTTTTACATCGGCCGGCCACCAGTCTGCGCGCTCGCCTTTGTAGAAGCCACACCCAGGGTCTGGTTTGTCTTTGTCGGGATGTTCATTGAAATAGCGTTCCTCGGCCTCCTTTCGTGGGCCCATGTGCGCTGCCCAAAGCGCGTCCAGCTCTGCGTCAAGCGTTTTGTACTCCGCTCGTTCGTCTTTAGACAGTTTTTGTTGGGAGAACATCAAGTCTTGCGAACGCTTTTGCATGTCAGCAACAACTCGCCCATCGGGCAGCGTGGTCGCAGAGAATGCAGTTCGCAACGCTTCAATAGTGCCGTACTCGGAGTCGGCCTTTTCGCGTGCCTCCTTGCTTGCGACAGAACCGACACAATGGCACTTGGCCATGTACGGTTCGACTTCACGGTTCTCGCTGTAGGGTTCGAGAAGTTGTTCTAGGTGTTTTTCTAGGCCGCCGCCATCGACCACCAAAGTCGGAACGAGGGCGCATACTGAGAAATGGCTCATTTGCAGTTAGTCTCTAAAAAGAAAGCCCCGTTTCCGGGGCCGTGGTCGTTGTTGCGCTGGTCGTGTCAAGGAAGCTCGAAGACGTTGAAGAACGCACGATGGCCGTCGTTCAACAACAAGACGACCTCTTTCATTTGGTCGGTCGTCAGGCCGTTGGGCAATTCGAACTCATAGTCGAGCTTGATGTCGTCGACCGACTGGCCAAAAAGCGTTGCCAGTTTGGTCTTCAATTCCTTGAACTCCGCATATTCTGCAGAGTGGTGTTTGTCGTTCTCGTACCGCGAGCCGTCCCGCTCGAAGTAGACCCAGTTGCAGAAACCGTCCAGGTAAGAAGCCAACGAGCCGCTCAAAAGCTGCCACTGGCGGATTTCACGGTTCCAAGCGTCAGCGTCGGCGTCCTTGCGGTCCTGCCAATAGGAAACAGGCGTGCCTGGTTCCTGACCGACCTTCGCATCGGGCGACTCGTACGTCTCGTCGTTATATTCATAGTGAGTCTCAGTGACAATATAGAGCATGTTTTGGTTTGTCCTTTATTGATTGCAGGTTGTGTGTTGTGATGTTGCGTAGTTATGCACTATGCCAGGTGTACGAAAACCGTTTTGTCCCAAATGCGGACAACTTAAGTGCAAGCGTGGTCAACGTTATGTTTGTCCACCATGTGAAGCCTAACGAGTTCAGGCATGGCAAAAGGCGAACCCAGACAAATGTGCTCAAAGAGCAGCACGCTACCGTACCAAGCATGGTGAACAGTACCACAAATGGGCACTCAACAACCACTTGGTCACTCGGTACGGGGTGGAACTAACAGATTATGAATCTCTACTTATGGCCCAAAGATATGTGTGCGCAATTTGTGGAAATCCCGAAACGCTTCAACGCAACGGTGAAACGCAACGCCTCAGTGTTGACCACTGTCATCTCAGTGGCTTAGTCCGGGGTCTGCTGTGCAGTGCCTGCAACATTGGTCTTAGCCGCTTCAAAGACGACCCCGAACTGCTTGCAAAAGCCATTAGGTATCTTGAAGAAGCCAAACCACCCATCAGAAAGTGACAGGTGGTTTACTGACGTCAGTCGTGAGTCGGCGCGTTGGCGAACTCTGGGAGGATGTCAGGCACGGCCTTGGATTTTTTGACCTTAGGCCTGAGCGCAAGAGGCAGAGGAACGTCGTTCTTTTCTGCCCACTCGCGAGTGGTTTGTAAAATCCGTGGGTCTAACAGCAACGCCTCGACGAACACTTGGTCACGTGACCAACGTGACGTCACACCGTTGGACGCGACCCAGGTGTCTTTCATGCTGTCAAGATGCTCAATCAAGAAATAGTCATCCTGACACATGGCCGCAAGCACGGGGACACTAATGTCCTCGAACTCCAATCGGGCCACTTCATACAGGTTGGTCTCTTTTTCGACAGACTTTTCCACCACCTCGATATAGTCCGAATCTTTTGGCGAGCCACTAAAGCCGTCTGGCAATTTGCGCTCGACGTGCTCGATTACACGGTCACTGTCATAACCGTACTGGCCTGGGTCGGCATAGTCGCCGGCGACCACAATACGGTCTCCTTTCCAGGAGCCAACGATGCTCGGCACACGTGTTTGAAACACCGTCGTTTGCTTGTGTGTCCATTGACACTCGACGCGCATGTGTTTGGGACACTTGCCTAAGGCTTTATAGCCCAAGTCGCTGGCATCGCCTTTGACCGTGCCAGATTGCGACAAATCTCCACCTCCGCGACCGTTTCCATCGGCCAACAAGAGGGCAAGACCCATGAGCACACCGCTGGCGCTCATGCCGAATTCTAAGAGTTTTGCGCCGTCGCCAAACGCCCACGGCGTAAGATACTGACGCTTGTCCAGGTTGACGATTTTGTAATATTGACCCACTGTTTTGTTCCTTGAGTGTCAAAACCCAGACGCGCCTGCGGCGCGTCTGGGACCGTTGGTTCAGTCTTCGGCGCCTACGGCGACCGGAGTGTCGAGCGTGCTCTCGACCACGCTGTTGAACTCGATGCTCGGGAACAATTCCTGCAAAAGCCGGATTTGTTCGTCGGTGGGCTCTTCAGGCACGACGAAGCTCAAACTGCCGTACTCTTCCTTGAAGCCATAGCCGAAGGCCGCTTGAAGCCTCTGTTCGGCCTCAGCTTTGTCGACGTCTCCAAGCCCGTCTTCCAAATCGTTGCCGCACCACTCAGCGAGGTCAGAGCCCGCTAGGTTGGCGCGCCAGTCTCGAAGTTCGAACAAGTCTCGAACCCGCTCGGCTTCGGCTTTGTCCGTGAAAGTCCCGACTGGTGTGCCACCTTCGCCTTCGTGGTAGCTGTATTCGTCGTTGTAGCCCCAAGAGGCCGCGAGGATGATGTAAACATTCATGGTTCCGAAACAAGAATAGCCCCGGAGCAATCGCTCCGGGGCCGGTCGTCGTGTCACTTGATTTTCTTGACAGCAGACAACCCGACACGAGTGCTGCCTTTTTCGCCTTCGAAGGCGACTTGGAGCCAAACTCCAGAGCCCACATGGACTTCAAGCTCGGTCACGGTTCCGCGGCTGCCTTGCGGAATGGAGCCGAACAGGGTGCTCTTAATGGGTCGCACTAGTTCGACAGTGTCGCCGACTTCGAACTCGCCCTCAATGGACGTGTCAAAGTCTGAACCGCCCAAAAGCTCGCTCATGTCAGTTTCGAGCTTAAGGTCGACTAGGCCGTCGCGCGCCAGGTCTTCGGCGATTTCGCGGGCCTCGGCCGCATCTTCTGCCTCGACGCTCACGCGACCGACGTACGGTGCGTTCCATGAGACTTCAACGTCAAAGACTTTTCGTGTAATGGTACTCATTTCTTTCTCTTTTTCTTGTCCTGGTTGTGCACCCCGTCTGGGTGGTACATGTGGAAGCTGACTTCCTGCAGGAACGGTGCCACCTTGGCGGCACGTGCCATATAGTCTTCCAGCAAGTCGCTCTTCGCTTTGTCGTAGTCGGCCCGGAGCTGAGCGAGTTCTTTCGCGACGCGCTCACCGTCCGGCTGGTCAAGGAACACGATTTTGTTCGGACTGGGTTCTGCACGATGGAAGCCTTCCGTCAATTTCGTAGACCATACACCTCCATAGCCTTTGGGTGTGTAACATCCCTTTGAAGGGACTGCTTCCACCACCGCGTGCAGCACGAACGGGAATAGGTCGTAAGGCCAGAACGCTGTCTGGCCTACTTTTGGCGCGTACTTGGGCTTCATGCGTCCTCGTCGCTGTCGTCCGACTTGAACTTCAGCATCCCGACGTTGTCAGCGGGAACGTCATCGCGCTTGCCCAGGTACTGCGGTTGGTAGAGTGAACCACCTGGGTATGCGTACAAGTACTTGATTTCGACCAAGTCGCCATACTGGGGGACGTCGTAGTTCGCCGGGATGGTGACGTTACCGACGCCCACAAGCGACGTCTCGCCATTGCCCGCCTCGAACAGCCCCAAGGCCACACTGCGCTTGTCGTTGACCTTCATCACCACTGCGGTGACAGAAGACCAGAACTTGCACTTGAGCTGGCTACCACCAGACGCAGGCCGACCGGGCACGTACTTCGAGTCGGCGCGCTTGAACACTACGCCCTCTTTGTGCCGCAATGTGGGGAACAACGCCTCTTTGAAGATTCGGCCAAACGCGCTTGCTACGGTCTCGACTGCCACGGGCTTGTACATAGCGACGGTCTCCAGTAGTAAGTCAAAGCGATAGGCATAACGCTCGTCACGCAGGTCTCGACCCGCTTGCTCCAACATATCGAACAGAATGTACTTAGCACCGACAAGCTCACCATCAACGACGCAATCTCCAAAGGCTTTTAGCCCTCCTTCGACCTCGGCCGGAATACCGACACTCAGTCCTTTGCGGTTGCTGGCTGTGACCACACCGTTCTCGACTCGCGCCATGATGCGCTTGCCATCGAGCTTTTCTTGCATGTACCACTGTGGGTCGTCGATGTACCGCTGTGCCTCATCCTCTGAGATGGGATTGAGCAACATCGGGACAAGGCCTGTCACGCGACCGGCTGTGTCAACGCCTGAAAAAGGTGTGGCGTCACCGTTTGGCACATAGCCCTTGCTTGTTTTGCTGCGCACAAGCATATCGTAAATCTTCTCGGCCTCAGCCAGTGAGACCGGACTTTGTGTCTTGGTGCCTATGTGGATGGCGTTGCCGCGTGGTCCGTAAGCGAAGTTGACGACATAGCCGTCGCCCTTGGGCTCGATGGAGGCGTTGTACTCCTTGTCAGAGCTCCCGGCGCGATAGAACAACGCGACTGATTTGATGGCGGTGATGAGTGACATTGGTTTGTTGTTTTCGTGGCCGAGTCTTAGACTGGGGCCGGTTCGAGAATCCTGGCCTCCATGACCATGGAATAGTTCTTGTTGAAGACGGTGCTGTGCAGGTCGACGACGACCTTGCTCATGTCAATAGGGTTCATAGTGTCGTTGAAACCGACTTCTGTCACAGTTCCCTCGTCACCAACGTTGAAGATAGCCTTGTGGCCGGTGGTACTTGCGACCCGCACTTTCATGCCGACAGTCATATCTTTTGTGTTCATGTGATTCTCACTGCATCGTACACGATGCGTTCTAAGCTGTCGATTGAGACCGTCACTCGGACAGGGACATTCTCGCCGCGGAACTTGGGCGCCAGTTCGTCTGGCACGTCCCATGGACTACGAAAGCATAAATGGACTCCGCCGTCCAGCTTTATGCTTGCACCAAACGACCCGCGTGTCAACACGCCTTCGTATGTGCCTGCCGAGATGCTGGCACCAGGCACCTCGGTCCCATCGTTATCGAGAACGACGATGGCGTCGTTCAACGCACCTGGTAGTGGTTTGCGATTAGCCATTCGATTTGGTCTCTTAGCGTCAGTGCATTTTCAAGCGAAAGATGCAGTGTCGCGGTGGTGTCTTTTTGGTCTTCGCGGGCAATACCTGGTTCAGTGACCTTAAGCCACAAGTGAGGCCCGCTTGCCGCGCTCGATTCGTAAACTTGGACGCCGCCATAAGAATCGCCGTCACCATAACTGCCTGGTATGGCCGGAAACCGGTTGAACCCACGGTCACTAGGCACCGCAGGCTGGTCTTCCACAACGCGCAACGTCACTTCGACGCGCTTGCCTTCGAGTTCTTTGGCCTCGTCGTGCTTGCCATTGTCGTCCCAACTGGCAAGAGTGATGAACACGCCGTTGTCTTCGTCGACGACCGGTTCAATGGGAACAAAATCAGTATCGTGCGGCAACGCTTGACCGCTGTCTTCAGGAGAGTCGAACTTGACAGTTCCGACCCATGTTCGTTTCTTCATGGTAGTTTGTTTGTTTGGAGACCAGTCTGTCTCCAGGGCCGCTAATTCGCGGCCTGGAGATTGTTCGTGACCATCTTCTTTCGCGAGCCATGGGCCGCGAACAGGATGACCTTGCGTCCTTCTCGGAGTTTGTCGGCCTTCATGCACAAGCCACAAGCCTCACAAGAAGCCGCTTTACCAGTCATTTCAGGGCACGGAATGCCCACCAGGTCGTCAGCGATAGGGTACGCCTTGTCAGACTGGAACTCCGGCACCACCATCGCGGCACCATACCCGTCGTCCAACGCCTTGCGGACTTGGTCGAGCTTTTCGCAAGACCGAAGCACGCTCACTCCGCCCCATGCCTCTCGCGGCACATCGTGAGCATGAGTGTAAGTGTACACAGGCTGCCCTTTCTTTTTAGTGTGCTTGTCAGCGGCCGCCGAAACAAGCCGTGCGCACTCCGCGGTCGGCGAGTCGCCGACAACATGCAAGCGTAACGGAAAACGCCCGCTCAACTTCTCGATAGCCTCCGCCTCAAGCCGTGCCACTTCCACAGGGTCTGTGACGTCGGACTCGTTAAGGCGCTTGGTGTGAAGCGACATGCGCCCGGTCTCGGCGTAACAACCCGCGTTTCGCAACGGGCAAGTAGGCGGACAAGTAGCCTGAGAGGCGTACGTCGCGCTTAAAAAACCGAGCTTGCGGTTTTGTGTCAGTTCGATAGCTTTAACTGGCATCGTCGTTCCAAAATGCAAGAAGCCGGCCTCTGGGGCCGGCTTTCTTTGCTATTCGTTGTACTCTAATTCGTAAAGTGCGTTGTCCAACCGGTAGAGTTCGTCTTCATACCATTGACGCTCCGGAGGTTCTAAGGTACCTTCCTGGTGTTTGTCTACCGCCCACTGATTGAGCATTTTGATTTCTTCATGAAGGTATCGGCGACGTGACTCTTTCCAACTTTCTGTCGACACGTACTTGTCCCGGTCAGTGTAGTCGCCGTCCCACGTTTGTGTTTTCTTGGCTTTTTGCCGAGCTTTGTCGTTCTTGGCTTTTTGCCGAGCTTTGTCGTCATACTCTGCTGCTTTGTCATACAAAGACGCACTGTTGACAGGAATCCAATGCTCCCGCAACCAATTTTCGCGGTGCCTTGCATAGTAGTCGTCTACATCCTCGGGCCGAAAGTCGTACTTGAGTTCTCGCAACTCTCGTGGTTCTGACACAGGACAACTTTCTTCGGCCAACCCATCGTACTCCGGGTCTGTCAAATACTCGTCATCGCCCTCCCAACCACTTGCTCGAACCACAACGACCTGTCCGCGGGACAAAGGCTCGTCGACGACCAACAACGGCGCCATCACCAAGTCACCAAACGGGTCGATATAGCCGACGTTAGCCTCATTGCCTTCGCACGACAACACGCTGAGTACGACGGCCGGCTTTTCGGGTATTTCGAACTCAGGAGCCTCTGGACAATTCCAGGGCGTCACCAAGACAGGCTCCAACATGGCCTCTTCATCCTTCGAAAAAGCAGCCCGGTAACGCGGCAAATGGACTTGCCCGATGTCTTTACCAGAACTTCGGCTGTACGACTCAGTAATGGACTCGGCCAACGCCACGTGCCAGCTATATGCTTCTTGCAACTGTGCCAGCCAATCCGGACCGTTGCTGTACTGACCCTCAGGCGCCACTCCACCCATTTCGTCACACAGCTCGACGCAATAAGCGTAACTGTCTTGAAACTCTTTGGCCTGCTCGAACATCGAAGTCAGTTCGTCTGGGCTCAGTCCTCGATATTTGTACGCCCAGTGACCGACCCAATCTCGACGAAGAGCGAGAGCATAATCGCCAACAAGTTCGAATTGACCTTCGATTTCATCAGTCAAGTTTCGCGGGGCAAACTCGTTGTACTTGTCGATGTATCCGTACTCATTTTTGCGATACATGTATTTGTATTGGTCCTCGGCGTACTCCTTGCGGTAAGGCTTTTCCCATGACATCGACATCGTCTTCTCCAATACTGCCTTGGCCGTCTGCATCGACTCTGTATCGTCCGTGGCCGTTGCCGACTCCAACAAAATTTTGGCCACGTGCTGTAACTCGGCAAGGCGCTTTTTTGTTTGTTCCAAGTTGGTGTCGTCAGGGTTCATTTTAGTCCACGAACTGCATTGCCCGCAGTGTTAGTTTACACTGCGAGCAATTGGTCGATGGTGCAATCTCTGGGGCCGTCGACGACCTTGAGGAACACCGGGTGAGTCAATTCGGCACCGTGACCGCCCCACGACTCGAACTCGACTTCTACGAGGTCTCCAGCCTTGACATCCGCGGCCGCGATTGCGCCGACTTCGATAAAACCAAGACCGTCGTCGACCCCGAGCTGGGCGTATGCACCATTCGCGCTCAAGACTTTGAGCGTCGCCCGTGGCTTCATCTCGACGACTTGAAAATTGTCGTCGTGTTGACCAGGGTGGACTCCGCCGCCTTCGAGCTTGATGTACAGGACGCGGTGACATCCTTCTTGCCGGGCCGTGGCCTCGGCGTTCTTGACGTCCTGAGGGTCGACGTAAATTTCCGCCATTTGCACGGCGTCGCCAGTCGTTCCATCAATCGTGTCCAACAAGGCAGCCATGCGCTCAGGGTAAGGAGCTTCGCCGACCAAGTCATAGACATGGTACGTCTTGCCGTCCCACCAACCGTCAATGACGTAGTTCTCACCAGTAGACTCCAAGTCCAAGATGGACTGCCAGAACACTTCGTCGACTTGCAGGTTCGCACCGTGTTCGTCCGTGAAGGTCTTTTTGTCGCCTCGGACCGTGGTCAAAATCCTTCGACCTTTCGGCAATACGACGGCCGCATAACCCTCCGCCTTGACAGACTGCGCCGCCTTGTAGCGAATAGGGTTTTTAGCGAACTGTTCAATGGGCCACACTTTGATGGCCTCGTCGTCCAGGTCGTTAAGCGAAATATAACCGTCGTCATAGTTGACATCGTTCTCGTCGTAATCGGTCCCATGCTCGTCCGACTGAATGATGTAACCTTTGTTGACCTTCTCGCTGAGGATTTTGGAGTGCAGCGAGTTTACCGCCCAGGACGTGACGCCCAGAGCTTTCTTCTCTTGCCGCAACGCACTTCCACGTCGACCGTGCAGCGTGTACAGGTTCCATTTGTCACCTGGCAGCTCTGTCAAGATGATGTGGTACACCTTGTCATGGTTGCGAGTCGGGTCGTACAGGCGCAAGTCGATATGTCGACGGATGTCGCCTTCAAACTGGTGTCCTAACCTGGTGCTCATTTCTCACTTCCTAACATTTGCATGAACTCACGAGCCTTGCTCACGAGGGTGTCTGGGGCCGCCAACCGGAACACGCCTTCAGCGTGCTCGATTGTCTCTTCGCGCAACCCAAGACGATGGGCCAACGCGGCGCAAGTCAACCGCAGCTCAGCGACTGAACCCTCGAACTTCGGGAACCCAGAACCAAGCGCGCAGAGGTGTCGACTAGCGGCGCGTTCAGTTGCGACGCGCACACGGTATGCGACGCGCAGCATCATGACGCACTGGTCCGACTCTGACTCGAGGGCCAAACGTTCAGTCCGGCGAGCGATACTGTTCAACTGGCTGAACAATGACACTGTCGTCGCTTTGCCAGCACTATACTTGTCCATGGCTCCGCTGACAGAACGCGCCAAGCCTGTTAGGAACTTGGCGCTGTCAGCGTCGCCTACAAGGCTTGCGGTCGAAGCCTCGTGCGATAGGTCGTCGGTCACGGCGCGCAGCTCATCGAGTGGCGCCATGCCTGGTTTCGTCGTTTTCATCGTACTGCTTTAATGACGCGAATCTTCTGTTTGGGCGCCGGGGCGTCAAGCTCTGGCCCTCGCCGGTGTTCGGCGATGAAGATTTGTCGATGGGTACCGGTCGACCGGTACCACTGGTTGCGGTAGTGTCCGGAGACCGCTACCGCGTGGTCGAGTTTTCGCCCCTCCGCCTTCATCCTTGAAGCGATGACCTTCTCAGGTCGACGGTAGACGATGACACTGACATCCGACTCCTTCTTGGCTTTTTTGGTCTTGCTCGAGCCAGGGAGTTGAATGGTGCCAGGAGATTTGCGCCGCTCTGAATGGGCGCACGGCGTCGCGAGGAAGCTCTTCAGGTCGAAGTACATCCGTCCGTACACCGTTGGTCGCAACCGACCGCCCACAACAAGCTTGCACCTGTCTGCGGTGTGCAGAATCATGTCGCTCCAGCGTTGCGTGCACAGCTCTCCCAAGTCGTTTGTGACGACGTTGCAGACATCCGTGCACCAAGCACCTTCTTCGAACATGAACTTGAAACCGCAAGCGAGCACAGCTCGATTATCGGCCTCCTTCATACCCATGGCCTGAGGGCTCAAGAACACGAAGAAGTAGTCTTCCATCTCGGCAGGTGAAATGTCCCGGTCAGGCACGTCCTGCACCATCGCGTATTTGAAGAACTCCGCCATGCACTTGTCATTGAGCACGACGATGCGCGAATTCTGATGTCCGGCCCAATGGGCCAGTGCCACTGCCTTGTCGACATCGTCCTTGGTGACCGGCGCGTTGAGGTCGGGCCTCCGCCACAACACTCTGCCAGTGTCAAGGTCGACGACTTCCACCCACTTGTCACGTGGAATTTCGTGCTCGCAGACGAACCAGCTCGCATAGTCGCCTCCCGTGCGTTGTAGGGACTGCTTCCAGCGTTGAGAACCGCCGTTGTCGTCGTGCCATTTCGACCATCGAGCCACCTCGGCGATGTCCATGTCGAGCGTGATGCGCACTCGTGTCTTGTCGGTAGCGCACTGAGGACCTGCGGCCCACTTCAGCTCGGTCGACGAGCGACTCGGATTTGAAGTCAAGTGCACTATTTTGGGCTCGTCCAACGTCGACACGTGGTTGTACGCTATGGAGCCGTCCGGCATTACGACAGGATGTTGCTCGTCCAACTTATAGGCTTCCACAAGAGCTTCTTGAGTCTCTCGTCCTACCATGAGGTTGGAGTCTGTCAGTTTCAGAACCCCACTGGCCTTGATATTTGGCCAATGCTCGATACATGTAAAGTGATAAAGGGTCATTTGTCTTTGAACTCCTCTTTGTCACCAATCAACTGAGTGACTTTCCAGTCCAACCGGGAGTTGCGGTTGACAATGATTTCGCGCGATGTCGACCACACGTCGATGTGCGCCACGTGTCGACCTTTCTCGTCGTACACGTTGATGATGTTCTTGTCGACTTCAATTTGCATGATGGACTGTGAGTCTCCATAGTATAGCGTGCCCCGGTCTGGGGCCGGGCACGCAGTCATTTTCGCTTGTGTCTGGTTTTATGGACACCGCAGTTCGGAACCACCTCGACAGTGACTCGATATCCCTCTTCGTCGTATTCGCGCCATGCGTTCTGCGAACGCATGAAGTTCTCGATGGTCTTGTCGGCCTTGAACTCTTGCATCCTCCAACGGTCGTGCGTGGGAGAAGTTGGGAACACAACGGCGCACATGTCGGAACCAGGCCAATGGACGAGGTAGATGTCTTCGAGCGCGTTGAGCTCGACTTGGTCGGTGTCTGCGAGCACGCTGTCCGACTGCCAACAAGCAATCGGGTTTGTGTAAAGTGTCCTGCAGTGCTCGTACACGAGCTTACCGTTCGGCAAGCGAGGACGGTCGTCAGTGACCGTTGGTTCGCTTGCCGGCAGGGATGTCAGTGCCTCCGCCGCTATTGTGGCGGCAGAGGCGAGTGCAGTCAGGGCAGTGGAGACACTCATTTTGTGCCACCAAGAATGTCACGGACGGCCTGGAGCGTGTCCTTATCGGCTTTTCGAGCCGCGGTCGTCTCAATGTTGTCCCAGTGCGTTTCGAGCGCCTTCAAGTCCGAATTGAGCTTCGGTGCAACAAGGCGGCCGGCGGCACCTTCGAGCGTGATGCGCCGCTCACCGTTGGCCTGCGACGCTGCAAGCGCGACGGATTCGACGACACCGAAGGCCGTGCCGTCCGTCCGCGGGTCTCGAGTACCCTTGGAAAACGAACGTGCGACCTGCTCGACGTCTTGACGAGTCAAACCAGATTCATGCATCAGGCCTGAGATGACAACGGACGGGTCTCGCAATTTGACCGTCTGCGCCAAGCTCAACAAGTCGAGCATGGAACGGCCTTCAGTGAGGGCGATGCTGATAGCACGCTTCACATCAATGCGGACTTGACCATGGTCAATCGTGCCGGAGTGTCGTTGGTTCACCTTGATGACCGTGCTGAAACCACCCCAGCGGTAACCGGTGCGGCTCACAGTGCGGAACACATAAGGCTCGACCTTGAAAGACCCCGAACCGATTTCGTTGTTCGAGAAGCTGAAGCCGACACCCCACTGGCTGTTCGGGTCGTCCTTCATCTCATCGGGCAGTAGCAAGTCTAGGAACAGACTGTCTGCGTCCGTCCAACCATGAGAGACGAGCACGTCGTCCAGGTTGTCCACCGCGGCTGTGATGACGTCACACGCATCGGCGTTGTCAAAACGAGCGTACTGCCCAGAAAGCACGGCGCGCACAATGTTGGCGCCTTCGGCGTCTTTGCGCATGCGCACCATGAACTCACGAGGAGCACGGTTCGGTTTTTCTGCCCAAGCGATTTCACGCTTGTCGAGCGACTCGTTGCAGAATCGCGACAAGTCGTTCAGGTAGTCCTGGACGACGAGCCATTCCTGCATAGACACCGGAATCTTAGCGAAAAGCATCAACGAACGGAGACCGCTAGGTGTGAACTTCGTCCCATCCAGCAAAGTAAGTTCGTCAGTGAGCCTCACATTTGACTCGGCAGTCTTGACGTCCAAATTGGACTTCGCCATCTCAGCGACGCGGGCGAACAGTTCTTTCGCCGGCAGACACTGCGACCGCCAGTTGGCAGACACCTTGGTGTGCACAGTGTCGGCAACGTCGTCCATGGCAGTGCGGAACGTGCCGTTCGGGTCGACATAAGCGCGTCGACCGTCCGTGGTGCGAAACTCGTACGGCTTGAAGTACGCGTCGTTGACCGGTCGAGAGGTCAAGACAGTCTTCGAAGCGGTGTCAGGTTCTAGTTCGAGCGTGGATTGCATCGTTGTTCTCGGAATGAATCGTGGTCAGTGTCCGGGGCCGTCATTTGACGGCGCGCAGAGCTTCCTTCAATTTAGTGTCGCGAGCGCAAACGCCACAGCGACGGTCGACTTGGGCACAGTAGCACCCAACAGGGCGCAAGTGCTCGGGGGTTGGCGGCTTCGCCGCACTTTGAATGAGTTTGGTCTCTGGCATAATGTGTCACCAATAAGCGAGAGGGTTCTGCCAATCCGGCAGATTGGTCTTAAGCCAGTCTGTCATCTGGTCTTCCAAGGCGTCTTTGGCCAAGTAAGTCTCTCTACGCTCATCGGCCTCATCGTTGTTTTTTGGCATTGGACAAGAAACTTTGTGGACTGTCTTGACAGGCTGTTGGGCATGGTCTTCAAGACTGACGACAATTTGACCGTCCGTAGTGACCGGCTGCCAACGATTGACCACGTACCGATTGGTCAAATTGGCTTGTGCCCACTGGTCGTAAAACGCGGCCTTGTAGCCAATCGAACCGCGTTTGCGACCTTGGTCGTCGATGATGTCAGAGTACATAGAATGGTCTGTTGGCACCACCGACCAACCGGTAGGAAATGTGCATGCGACGAACAAATCGTCTTCCGGCTCGCCGAACACAAATCCTAAGTGTTCCCACAGCTCGCGGTCGCCACACTTCAATGGCAGTCGCTCTTTGTGGGTCATTTCCGCTTGGCCTCGTTTTTCTTGCAAGTCGATACAGTCTTCGACAGGTGTGCCGTGCAGCGCGCCGTCCAACAACAGTTCAACTGCGCCACCAGGCAAACCGAATGCTCCGTCAAGTTTGTTCCTTCTCATACGTAGGGTAGGTGTCGGTCAGGTAGTGCCATGATGCTGGTGGCCAGCTTGCACGCCGCTTCGTTGCGTGCGTCATAGTACTGTTCTTTGTCGTACTCTGCCATTTCGGCCGCAAACGCCATAAAGGCGCGCATGCTCGATTGCTGCAGCGTGCGGTGACTGCCCGCCAAGACTTTGGCGAACGTTTTGTAGTCGAAGCCCATTTCGTTGACACCGTTGTCGAGTGCCTCGGCCACAGCGATGGCACGCAAAGCGGAAGAGCGATACCCTTCCGACATGTCGCTCAGCAAATGCGAGTACTTAGACTCAAGGTGTCTTTTCTGGTCGTCAGTCAACGTGGTCATGAGGTGGTGGTGCTCCCTGCCGCAGCTTCGTCCGGGGCCGACTCTTCTTCCGCGTCGTCTGAGTGCCGCATCGCAGCATTGCAAGTCGTTAAGAATTCCTCGTCAGAAGGCAGGGAGTCTAAGTGCCACTCGACGATTTTGCGCACGGGCTTGTACTGTTCGTCCTCTTTTTCCAAGCACTTAAAACGCGCATCGTCCGGCAATGGCTCTTCACTAAATCCTTCGTACACTTCAAAAGTGCCAAGGTCAAAGTCGATGACGTACGCCCATTCGCAAAACAGTCCGTCACCCGGAAACGTCAAGTCACGACTGACTGCCGGCGTCGAAACTTCATCGTCCATTATCATGGACAACACACCGTCGCCAGCACAATCGCGGCTCAAAAGAAAGCCAGGGTGCTTGAGCTGCAGCGCGCGCTTTTGTTCATAAGGCATGTCGCTGAGCTGTTGTTTGCGCGCTCCAGTCGGATTGATGAACTCTTGTTCGTACGACGCCCACAACGTGTCGCTGACTCCTTTTGAGACGTCTGTCAACGCACGCACGCGTTCTTTCAAAACGTTCAAATCGACCGAGCGCAGCAGCTGCAAAATGTTGATGCCGCGACCTTCGGGATAACCGTCCCACTGCCCGTATTGGGCGATTTTGTACTGGTCGTCGACTTGTACCAGCGTTGAGTTTCTTGTACCCATATGTTCTCCAAGATACCTCGAAAAACTGTCTGGGGCCGCTGCTTAAAACGAAACAAGCGCCAGTCGTCATGACCGGCGCATGCCCTGCTATCTATGAAGAGTTTTGCCTTGAAGGTGTCCGGCCTTCGGATGAGTTTTGACGCTCATCCGAAGGGTCGAGGGTATTGCTTTTGACGGCAGTACCTAAACCTTTGGAGCTGGTCTAGACGACGTTGGTCTCGACTGACGTACTAGCGTTTCAGCTTGCACGTTTGTGCTCCAAACTCGCCTCGGCCCCTTGTGACGGTCTACCATTAACGCGAACCGGTTACCCGGTCCACAAGATAGCCGCACAGGTTGCAACAAGCGAGGGTGCCTGACAGCTCCGTGAGAGCGCGAAAGATGTTTCAGCCAGTGTCACACCGCGTCCTAAGACACTGTGCGACCGGATGTCACAAGCAGTCTTGCCCTCATGGAACCGTCCGACACGCAGTCTGTGGTTTGACCCATAGCCTGCCTTGAGTCGTCTGCTGTGGGATTTCTCCACAGTGTGTTCCTCTAGCCTCCTCGTGCCCAGTGGTTTCGCAGGCGTCCGGTCGTTTCCGACCGCTTTCCTTTGTCTTCACTGTCCGTGCGAGGGACAATGAGAATGATACCAGGGTGTTAAAAGGATGTCAAGAGGTCTCGGTACATTTTTTCGAAATTCTGCACCGTTTGAGACGACTTTTCCACAACTGAACCTGTAGAGGTGTGGAAAAGGGGTGGCGGTCTTTTGATTGGACACCTGCCTCTCGCAAACAATGCCCGGTAGAACCAACTGTCGCCGCAAGCCACCCCTGGGTCGTTAGCTTGGCTGCCTCGAATTTTCGCGGCCCTTGCCGGCTCTATGACTGTTCTACAACAAAGCGGCACCTCGCCCCCGAAAGAGAGAGGTGCCTTGTTTTAACTTGTTTCTAAATTACGCTCGACGGTGCCCGACTCACCACATATACTCAGTTTGTCCGAATCGAACGGACATCTCGTGTTTCAAAGTCACGTATGCAGCCATTACACCAAAACTGTGACTGTCCCCAGGGGTTCCCGCCTGGCACTTAACTACCTTACAAGAGTAGTGTGCACGGTATCGTGCTAGACAATCCGTATATTGCTCACCAACTTGATTCATATGAAGAAGCTGGCTTCAGGTCGTTTTCGCCGCGAGCACACTGATTGTACCAAAAAAGTCTCACCTCGATTTTTCGAGCACACTAAAGTCCCTCGAAAAACCTGACCACCGGCGTCGGTGCCCGACTCACCACAGAATCCACTGTCGACGTCATACTCGCCTTGCCAGACAGGTCTCTGCTGGGTTCTCCATTACCCTGGACACCGTTCAGGTCGTTTTCTCCGACGACCGGTGAAATTAAACGAAAATCGGGGCACCCTCTCGGCACCCCGACTCCATAATTATACCTTGTGCCGTGACTCTTAGAAGCCGAGCGGAACGGTCACACCGAATCCGAACACAAACGCTCCTTTGCCGCTCTGGAACTTGAATCCGTCAGCGACGTTGAAGCCCTTGGGGCCCGCGAAGAGGTCCAGCCTGAAGCCGTTCGCAGCGTTGAACAAGTTGTAGCCCAGACCCATGGTCAGGTAAGCCTTCTTGCTCATGTCGCTCGGGTCAGCGGCACCTAGTGCCTGAAGACGCAGTCGACCGTTCGTGCCCTGAATCGGCTTGATGGTGTAACTGATGGCCGCGAGGTTGTCGAAGCCGTCGTTGAGGTAAAGCCAGTCGAGGCCCTTCTCAGTCATCGTGAAAGACGAAGACATCGAGGCGACTTCGCCAGGCTTGAGCTTCGGAGTGCCAGCGTCGATGGGAAGCTGGTTGCTTTGCGCGAATGCGCCGCACACCATAGTGACGGCAGCAGCCAAAACGCAGAAAAGTTTCTTCATGTTTGGTTCCACTGTCGGTCCCAGAACAATATTGCGTGTGTCCATGTTTCCACGCAACCTACTGGCCGACAAACATATTTTACACAATTCGGCAGATTTTGACAAAAGAGGCCCGAAGACACTTCCTGTGTCTCCGGGCCCTTCTTCGATTTTTTGACTGATTTTTTGACCGACGGGGTTACGCCGCGGTCTTCTTCTTGCCACCCTTGTCCTTGGCCGTGCCGGTACCGATGCCAGCGGCTTCCATGCCGGCAGGGGTAAGCACGTAGGTGGCCTCGCCACCTGCGCCAGGCTTGGCCGCAATCAAGTTGTCCATCAACAGCTTGCGACGCAAGGCAGCAGTCTGCGCCATCCAGCGCGTGCGGTGAGAACCGCCAATGGTCTCCTCGTCACCAGGCTTGGTGAGACCTTCCATCATCTCACGCATCTTGACCTGGGCGACCTGGAAGTCTACGCCAGTGTCACCGCCAAGTTCGTGGATGGCCTTGAGAAGGTAAGGAAGGTAGGTCTTGGCGTCTGTGTAGACACCGGCAAGCGTGTCCGCTTTGACCTTGGCGCGACGCAAGCGCTCCTCTTCACTGAGCTTAGGCCGCACAGTGGCAGTAGTCTTGCGTGGTCGGCCGCGCCGACGTTTGGGAGTGCTCGGTGCCGTTGAAGACTCTGCCGCTGGAGCCGGGACGCTCGCGGTTTGCTTCTTGGCCTGCCTCGTTTTCCTGCGCCGCACTCGAGGCGTGGTCTCAGGTTGTTCAGAGACAGATGGGGTGGGGATGCTCAGTGCCACAGGCCCTTGACCGGAGACAGCGAGCTGCCGGACTGGTGCCAACGCCGCCAACACTTTGTAGACGGTGTTCATACCAGCCGAGTCATTGTCACGAAAGGTGCCGAAAAGAGCGCGCTCGATAGTTTGCGCGCACTGGTCCAGAGCGCTCAAAACAATGCCCGTGACAGCATGTTGATTGCGCTTATCGCTCGAAACGAGCGGGGTGCTTCGTTTTCTCATGTCATTCGACCGCTTTTGCAAGCAACCACAGGCAAGGCCCGCGGCCAAACGTATAGTACCCCAAAATTCTGTAACTTAGGCCGCTGTCACTTACCGCAGCCTTTACAACCCCGTTTTTTGACCATTTTTGATGGCTTTTTTATGGGCTTTGAACCTGACTCGGTGTACTCTCCGCCCAAAGAAGTCACACTTTGGGCCTGGGCGTCGGCCACACCTTGGGCCGCTTCGGCCGCAGAAATCTCCTCTAAACGCTCGAGGCGTAAACGCTCAAGACACACTTTTTCATGCTGTATAGAAAAGTCTTCTAAAGCACGAAAGTCAGAAGTCAACACCTGCACCTGGGTCAAACCAGTGCGAGCCACCTTTAACACTCCCTTCACGCCAGACGGCTCGAAAGTGTCGGCCGCGGCAGAGTTGAAAAAGTACAAGTCGACCCACCACGCGCGGGTCTCGCGTTTGAAAAGTCTCACATCCGGACTTGTACACGCCCTGGCAAAGGGTTGCCCCATTTGTCGAAGAGCTCAGGGAAAACGTGGAACAACGCAGGATGCGTCGGAGGCGGGCCGGACAATGAAGAATAGCCCTGCCAATCCTGGTCAGACTCGGGCATGCCGTACAACACCCGTGCTAAGTGATAGTAGAAACACTGTTGGAACCGTTCGTTCACACGTACGCTTGTACAGGTTCGAGCACTTCACAAGGCACCATGCAGTACTCCGCCACCCAACCAAGCTCTGGAGCCACCTCGATTTTCTCTTCGGAAACACGAAAGCTCACAGGAGACTCTGGGCTCGCAGGGGCACCGACTTCCTGCAGCGCGTCGACCCAGGCGTATTGGCACTCGGGACACAACATTAACGGGCGCAAAGCAAGACGAGCGTCGAAGACGGGACAACCACTGCGTTCCAATAAGCCGGCAGACGCGTCAAGGACGCGCTGACCGAGTCGACGCAAGCTCTGCGCCGCTTTGAAATCTCTCGATTTTTCGGCCGCATCGGCCTCGTCGAGATACCGGCTCGCCAAATTGCCGGCGAAGAGCCAACCGTCTTGGACCAAAAGCGACGCCGGAAGAGTCACGTGCCGGCGCAGGCCGGAAGCCTCGATTATCCCCGTGACGGACAAGTCACCACAAACCATAGCGGTCATTCCCTCTAATACGCCGAATTGTACCACGGGGTATACGCGAAACGCAATGACTGCGTATGACAATCCAGGACTTCAGGCGGTGGCCACCTTGTCACGCACGTGGTCGCGGGCCCGGCGCAGCCGGCGACGGGCGTCGCCGATTTCTATTTCTAAACTCGAGGCGATTTCTTCGAGCGACAAATCGTCGAAAGCGAACATGCACAGCACACGCCGGTCAAGGTCGTCAGTGACAGAGCACAGAGCGTCGCTCAACACGATAGAATCGACCACGACCTTTTCATGATTGTAACCGCCGTGCTTATAAGAGTCGTCCGAAACACATGAAAAAGGCTGACTGGCGTGGTCGGACACATCTGCCAACAAGTGAGCGTACTGCAAAGTCATGTCGGCACGGTCTTCAAAAGTCAACCCGTTCTCGTACTCGAAACGCTCGCGGAACTCAGGGTACTTGTCGTAATCGCCACGCAACCATTCTCGAAACTTGACCTTGCGCTCTGGCCAACGACGGTCACTCTCCAAAGACGTGCGCCTTTGAGCATCCTCCAAACGGTGACGGACCTGCCGGTAAACATAAGTGACAGGAGTGGCTCCAAGACCTGGCTGGAAACTGTCGTAACTTTGCAGGGCCGCAATAACCGCTAACGACTCGTAGTCACCCATCTCTGCACCAGAGATAGAACGACTGGCGGCCCGTAAAACTTGACTCGCCAATAAAGAACTATGGCGGCGCAAAAGTTCACGCTGAGCTTTCTCGCGCCGGTCGACAGAAGACACTAACGCGACCAACTCAGCGTCAGTGTAAGGCACCATAGACATTTCCGGCGCAGTGCGTGCCAACGCGCCCAACAATACAAGACCATGACTAAATCCAGTGTGTTCGTTTGACAATTTCTTTCGAAGCCCTCGTTTGAATGTGAGCCAACGCACATTGGCCCAACATGCGGATACTACCCATATGGACAGTGTAAGAGTGCCGCGTGGCACAGTAAGAAAGACATTACTTCACCACTTCTTCACACGCCGTTGTTTTGTTTACCATGTACTTTCAGGCCCCGGACCCCGAGCGTGGCAATGTCAGGAAAACCAGTGAGCAACACTCCGCCCTTGACTACACGACCCTCGAAAAACTGCCCAATGGTCAACGCGGACTCGTCCAACAACTCACGTCCACGGCCCGGACGTTCGTTCCACAACAAACGCTGGTTGGTCGAACCTAACAACCCGTGCACAGCACGCAACTCTCTTACATACCGGCCTGACACCGCAACGTCTATATAAGGAAGACAAGCGGAGCACTCAGGAGACGCCTCGATTTCTTCGACCTCGTGACCCGTGAACACCAACACTCCTAACGGCAACCGCGCATCGAGCCCTCCAGCTGGATGTAGACACTCCAACACTGCAAGCAAAGCCTCTGGCTGCGACATGGGTTCGCCGCCACTGAAAGTCACACCGTCACAACCTGACGACAATATGCGCTCCGCCAAGTCATTCGGCTCGACGAGCCCGGCGTCAATGTCGGCCCAAGTCTCAGGATTGTAGCAGCCCTTACAACCGTGAGGACAGCCCTGGAACCACACTACATAACGAGAGCCAGGGCCGTTCGCAGTGGAACCAGCCAACTCGTGACGCACGTTGGCGAGCGGAGCGCCGGCATGCGACCAACGTTTCAAGGCAACCCGTACCACCTGCGGAACTCTGCGCGCTTGGCAGCGCTCGAAAAACTCGAAGCGGCCCAACACACACCGGTCGCGAAAACAGCCAGAAAAAGGATGCGTGCCATATCACGCTTCTACATACAAACAAACATAGGGCGGAACAAGTCCGCCCATCAGCCGGCCGCCGGACAGCGACCAAAAGACATCTTACCTCTTGCGCTTGCCAAGGACGTAACCGACCGCCCCGGCTGCAGCGAGCAACAGAACACTCGTCAACATCACTCGTCACCTCCTTCGATTTTTTGAGCCGAACCAAGCACCTCGGCCGCGTTCAGCCCCAACCCCGCGCACAACGCCTGCAACAAAGCCGGCTCGACTTTTTTCGAATCGTCACCAATGCACGTCCCGTAATAGACCAAAGTCCTACCAGTGTCCCGGTGAGTGAGGCACTCGTGACCCGGAACCATCAATTTGCACAGCTCGAGATTCTTGGCCGCGGAAACCTCGTCGTCACCATCGGCCACGTAAGTCGTCATCCCGTCAAACTCACTGACGACCGTCACTTCGCACTCCCTATAGAACGAGGGTCGCCAGCCGGAGTCAGACAGTCCACCGAAGACCAAACAACACGGAACGAGTCGAAGCCCATCCCATCGTACGTCTCGATAATCTCAGGATGGTCGTCGACCGCAAAAGCAACGTCGCACCAAGAACACAAACGCTCCATGGCGTGCTTCTTGTAACGCGACGGAGAGAACAACTCGTCCTTGCTCTTGACAGGCAACGTCCAAAGACCCCGGTCGGTGTCGAAGAAAACATCGCCGTCACTGTGCTCGGACAATACGTCAGGGTCGTAACCCCAACGCACCTTGTCGCGCGGGTCGAGCCAACTGCCGACACCACCAAGCTCGGATTTTCCAAAGTGACGCTCGCGGTGCATCATCAGCAACTCGCCACCAGTGGCCCAAGGCATGTGAGCGGCCAGCCAAGACTCAGTAGGCCCGCGGCCAACCTCACCACGGGACGTGAGCGCCACCAACGCGTCGACGCGGTAAAGCTCTGCAAGAGCTTGCACCAACATGACGCCTCGAGAAATCGGCACGTCGCCCTCAGTCGTTTGGCCGTACTCGTAAAAACTGTGCGTGTAGGCCGTGTAGTCACCGCGGGCCAGAGCGGCAGTGTCGACGTACTTTCGTAAACGTGCGCTGCTGTCGACCACACAACCGTCCAAATCGTAAACGCCGATGCGCTTGCCCAACAAGTAACCAGGGCTGTACTGGGGCAGAAGGTTCGCCTCACTCATCTAAGAGAGTTATCGCGCCCGGTGGTAAAAATGTGTATTCTGGATTCTAGAATTTAGAACGCACACTGCTCCGCCACAAACGCTTTTTGACACAAAGCTAAAAAGCCATCCACGGCCTGCAGTCGCTGCGCAATGAACGCTTGGTGCGGCCAGCTTCAGAAAGCACCCTTTTTCGACAGGGTGCTGAAAGCCTAGAAAAGACGTTGGTCGCGTAGCTTCAACAACCGCCAGGGCGGCCATGGTCGGACAAGTCGCAAGCTGCATGGCGCACTTGCTTGTAGTGGTAGGTCACCTCGTCACCGGTCTTGATGTCGTTGCCACAAACGTCGCACACCAAGTCCTCGTCCAGTTTTCCAAGAGTCCGGTAGAGGACCCCGAACGCGTGGGACACCATCTGCTTCGCGGCGCAGTCTGGCAACTCCGCAAGCAACAAACGGAACTGCGCGCACAACTCGTACAGCCGGCCAATGGTGCCTTTGTTCATACCTACAGTGTACCTAGAACGTTCGTCGCTTGCAAGGTCACTGGGGCGTCATGGCCGCAAACCGGTCGAGTCTTCCGATAAAACGACCAAACGACCAACACCCCACAAACCCCCACAGCAACAAAAAACGTACTTGTACCTACTTAGTATTGTTTACCGAGTGTTTAGCTTCGCGGTTTTTATGCCCTAGGATGCAATTTGTTTACACGTATTTTCGTGCATGGTGGCCGTCTTTCCACAATCTCCCACCGGTGTACCACTTACTACCACCGGGTCCCACCGTCGTTTTTGCCTCTGGGGCCGCACTGTTTCGTGCGACGGTGTTTTTCACTGTGTCATACGAGGGCCCGCGAGGGACTGGGTGCGGGGCCTTGCGCAAGGGAGTGCAAGACTTGCTGGAATTATGGCACAAAAATGGGTGTCACCGTACTTTTTCCCGGGGATTTTTTGGTTTCTTGAACCTACTGTTATATTTTTGTCATAGCGTTTGAACCTACGGCACCAACGGCCGGCAGTCCTTTCGCCCCCAAACGGTGTGCAAAAAGGCGTTCCGTGTTTTTCACCGGGGGATTTTTTGTTTCGGTGAACCTGGTGTCATACGGTGTCATATTTTTGGGTGTTCTTCTGGCATGTAAGGTGATGGGTAAAATACGCACATGGACAGTCCGGACGTTGACGGCACAAGCCTCGCAGACACCGATGTGCTATCTGCCCGCCTTTCAAGTTTTGCGTTCGCGAAACGTTTGATGGAGGACTGTCGCGTGTCCTGTGTGCCTCTTGACGAGCTTTCTCGTTTTGACGCCCTCATCGGTCTTGCTGGTGCCTATCCTTTCTCTTGTTTCACCCGTTGTGAAGACCCTGAGGTCAAAGCCGCCAGTCACATGACGTGTTCCAACAGTCGCTATGCCCACCCACTGAACACCGACCGTTTCACGGTGACCCAGGCTTGTAGGTGGCTTGTCGGGCATTCCCACTTTGGTGTGTTGGTCAACGGCCTGACTACGTTAGTGGCAGAAAGTTTATTGATGCAGCTGCTCTGCCATTATAAGCCTCGGGTGTTGCGCATGACCAAAGATGAAGAGGCCTACCGTCAAAGTTGGCACTTGGTGTTCAGTGCGGCAGCGACGGTTGTCAATCCTCCGGCCTACCATTGTTCTTTCGAGGCACCCTTGTGCCGCAAACAGTTGTTGCCTTCTTGGTTTCCGGTCAAATGTGACTACGTGTGCGTGCGTTTCCCCGCAGGGAGCCAAGTGTCGACTTCTGGCCTGCAGTTTGGTTGTGCACCTGTGTTCGAAGAGTCTGACGGTGTCTTAGCGCTTGCCGGGTTGGACTGTACTCTGTCTGGTAAGGCAGTGGCTTATTTGCCTGGTGTCCCTGAGATAGTTTGTTTCAAGCCTGCGCGTGTCCGTCGTGCGAATGCTAAAAAGAAGCTTGTCGGGTCGGCGGAGAAAGTGCGTGTGTCCACTCTTGACTCTGTGCTTTGACGTTTGGTCTGTCAAGGGCCAGGATTCCTCTTTGAATCTTGGCCCTTGGGTTCTGTGTTCAGCGCCAAGGCCAGACGTCGATTGGTGAGATTGTGCCTCCCCAACCGGTGCTACCCATGGTCATCTTTCTTGCGTAGAAGTTTCCGAGCAGGTCGTACCCATAGTTGTTCAGGTGGACGCCGTACACGTCGTGTGTGCCTGGGACGTTGAACAGGTAGCTCAGTGCGTCGATGAACACGACTTGTCTGCCTTGTGCCTTGTAGTACGGGACGAGTTGCCTGATGGCGGCGTCTTGTCGCGTGACCTTGGTCATGACGTAGTTGTTATGGTCTTCTTCTGCGAAGACGTTGCTCCAATAGACCTTCACGTTCGGTGTGACGGCGAACAGGCTGTCCATGAGTGCTTTGTACTTTTGGTACGCGTCCGACCAGTCCCACGGGTCGTTCTGTCCGATGAGCAGCAGTACGGTGTCGGGTTGGTGCTGTTGCGCCCAATCGGCGAGGCACCCTCTGCCGTCGCGGCCGACTGTGACGTCGTTGGTCGTCCAACCTCCGTTGCCTTCGTGCCATTGTTTGTCGGTGTTGTGGAGCGGTCCGGACGACGTTGCGTTGTTGCCCACCATGGTGTAGGTGATGTGTGCCCGGTCGAAGAAGTTCGTGAGTGCGACTCTGTACCCGCCTCCCCTTGTGTTTTCTCCGGCCCCGTCGGTGAGCGAGTCTCCGACGCACATGAGTTTTCCGAACCCTGCGTGTGTCAGTGCCGCTGTCGTCAATATGAATATCGTTGTAAGGAGTCTAAAAATCCTCATATGCCGAGTATACCGTTGTTTTGTTGTGCGATAATAAGCACGATGGACAAGCAAGTGTTATGGCCACGGGTCAAAAGTTGTTGGAGCTGCGCCTCTACGTTTCTCGCGCTCGTCGGCCTGCTGGTGTTGCTCCAGGCAATGTGCGCCCACCGATAATGGCAAAGTCAGCTGTAGACTCGTGGCAGTTCGTGCACACGTCCTTTTGTGACTTGTTGTTGTCCAAGGTCAAACCTTGGACGACGTGCACTGCCCGTCGAGACCCTTCAAAAATCGCTACAGGCGACTTGGTGTCCTTGCACTTTTACAGCCTTGGCGTCCGATATCACGTCTACAAGGCTCCTGAGGCCACTGTGCCTTTGGAGGGCGACCTGGCGCACTGTCCCAAGGGTTGGTCGTTGACGTCCGTGCGGCACGTCCACATGACTCCTAAGTACCCCGGCCATCCTTTCGACCCGACCGAGTTCTTAGGTGGTTGCCAAGAGTGTCAAATGTGGTGCGACGACGGTCGTCACGTCTGGATTCTTGCCAAAGCGGTGGCGTATCCCGACGACCAGCACGTGTTGTGCCATCTTGTGTTCTACTGCTTCGTGCGCAAAGAGGGCACGGGTTCGTTGCTCGACTCTGTGGTCACGTGAATTTTGTGTGCCGCGGCGAGGACCAAGGCCAACAGCAACACTATTCCGCAAGCTATGGCGCGGCCGGTCTGTTGTTCGCGCAGTTCTTTGCGCCATTGTTCTTTCGTCATAGTGGGATAGTACCCGGTACCGGCTTGACGGTGTGTGGGAGAGAGTTTTACCCCCGTATTGCGCCCCGGGTTTGGACGCTCGGCCACAGCAGTGCGGTCTGCTAGTCCCGCCACACCAGCGAACCTAGGTTTTTCCGGCTCGAGTAGGTCGCCCCTGCCGGCACTGGTGCTTACGTCGCGCGTCTCGGGGACGATTAGGCGGATTGTGTACCGCTCGTCCGGCTTTCGCCCTTATGTTCACGTCCTTCCGCGCGCCGCCTTTTGAGAATACCCCAAGTTTGTGCCACAATACTTTGTGACCGAAAAACAACAAACTTGGTTGGGTTGTTTGTCCGCGGCCTTGTTCTGGGGCGTGGTGCTTTTTGTGCCCGTGTCTTGTCAAGAGTACATGGAGGCGCAATACCGTCCCAAGGAGGCCACAGTGCGTCGGGTCTCACGTGTGTTCATGCACGAGCCCAACAATTACACTTTATGGTCGGTGACGGATGGCGCGGTGTCCGAAGTGACTGTTTCGGCAAGCACTGTGCGCATTGTCCTTGACGGTGGCGACGACCCATGGGCATGGTTCTCGTACACTGCCTGGCGCGACGACGTGTGGCCGAAGGCCAAATATTACGGTCACGCCGACAAACTGGTTCTGCACTTGTCGTCTGTGCGGTCTGTGGAAGGCGGTGGTTGGGACCACGGTAAGTTCGGTCGGGGTGCGACGACCGTCGTGCAATGAAAGAAGTCTTCAGTGTGGACTGGGAACAGGTCTGGCTCGACCTTGGCAGTACCGAAGACGTTTGCCGCGCCGACCCCGCGTGCCTTCAGTTCCTGGAGCTGCCAGAACGTTTTGGTGTCACCAACGTTGAAGAACGGCCAGAGCTGTGTGGCCTTGCAAAATACCCACCGAAGGAATGGAGGATTTCACGCATCGTCTTAGTGCACACCCGGCGCAGCAAACGGGCTGACACCTCCAGTGTGGCACAGTCTTGTCGCAACTGTGCCATATGGGACAAGTCGCGCCATGGCGTTTGCGTCCTGGCCGGCGCGTTCACGACACCCGTCGTGCTCGACGACAGTCAAGAGTTCTCTTTTCTGTTCTGTTGCTTTGCCCCGGCCTTGTGGACAGGCTCGTTGCTCGACAGCATGCTACCAACCCCTTTGGTCGTCGAGAACGAGGTCGAGCAGGCTGTTGCCCGCCCAAGGCTCTAGGCTCGGGTCGAACTCTATCGCTGTGACTGCGTTTTTCCTCAAGAACGCCATTCCTTGTTCGTTCCCGCGTTCCACGTACACTCCTGTGTACTCCGGTGGCAAAAGGACGTAGACTGTGTCTCTTGGGCACAAGCTCGTCCGGCACACACGCAGTGTGGACAGGTCTGACGTAACGGGCACGGTTTGGTCAGTGTGCACCAAAAGTTGGACACCTAGTCTGCCGCGCATTTTTTCGGCCGCGTTTTTCAGGTGGGTGCCTGTGAGCCTGCGGACTTTCGCCTTGTGCCCCATGAGTCTCACTGTAAGTTGGAGTGCTTCCATGAACGTTTCGTCCGACATGAATTGTTGCAATGGGACCTTGAACACTTCAGTGTAGACTTGTGTGGACTTCACCCTGCCGTTTTTGGCGTACACTGCCACAGGGTTGCGCTCCATAGGGTATTCAGGCACTTTCATCTGGTCTAGACAGTCGTGCATCAGCATTTGTTGACAAAGCACGGCTTGATTATGCCACGAGGGTAGAATACCAACGTGGCGGATTACGTGCTCTTTGAAGAAGACGTGCGCGCGTTGATGGCCCGCAGAAGGCGGCCGTTGCCTTACACGTGGTTCAACACTTGGTTGTTCTCGCCCATCACCATCAAAAGGCTCGAACACGTGGACGACTTGTGCGGCCTGGCGCGGCTTTGTGCGCCCGGTTCTTGGCTGGACGGTGACTGTGGCATTGGCACCGAAGAGCGTTTGCGGTCTTACTCTGTGAAGTTTGAGTCGCTATACGGCTCGTTGTGCTGGACGACCGACTACAAACGCGGGATTCCAGACCACGTGCTGGAGTTCATGCTTTTCGCGCTCCGGCGGCCGGAGTCGACCATGGACTATTGTCTGGAGGTGTTATGACGTACGAAAAACTTGACGACACGAAGTTCAAGGGACCTTTGGACATTGAAAGACGCCTGGGGTTTGGTCATTTTGACCGGCCGCAAATAGACAAGTGCGAAATTCGTTTAGTCTGGGAAAACCATACGGAGATTTATCTTCTTGAAAACCTTGTGTACGGAGGCGACTCGGAAAAGAACAAACTCCTTTTGCGGCGTTGCCGACTGTGGGAAGTTTTTGTGCGGGCCCGCTACAAGGATGTACACGGTAAGTCGGTGGTGGCAAGCGCAAAACACTCTTTTGACACTTTTGGGTTTTGGCACTGTGAAAACTTTGAGTTGTTTTCCAAGACTGTATTGCGGTTCATGTTGGACGTGGTGTCAGTGTCCACATCGGCTTTAGACGCTTGCTTGCGAGACCCAGTATGGCGATAAAGACCCTACAAGACATTGTCGCCCGTCTTCGCGGTCCGAAGTCGGCAGCGAAACAACTTGATGGTTGTGAAATCAAGCTTGCAACCTCGTTGTGCTCCAATGTCTTGTGCCTAGAGGAACAGTTGCGATGGGGAAAGTTGCCAGACGTCGTGCGTGCGGCAAGGTACAGTGATGTCACATTGCAGGCCAGTTATCAGACCAACGGTCTTGTCTCCCACCCGCTGGTGCTTGCCAAGGCGTCACGCTCACAAGACGCGATGGCGGGTTATTGGTGGTGTGAGCACTTTGAGCTCTTTCCGCCTCGGGTGCTCAAGTTTATGTACCATGTGGCCAGGCCGGTAGGGTCTGACTCCATGTTGGACAGTTTTATGGAGGAGTCGGTATGAGGTTGGACTCATGGCTTTGATTGACACTCCGGCCCATGCCGAAAGAGGCTCTGACATCGAGTGTTTTGGATTTGTGTTCCGCGTGTTCGGTTCCCACACAAACGTGTTTCCCGACGGCTCGGTGTGTGTCCACTTGGAGACCAGGTCCCTGCGGCAGTTGAGCGAGTCGGACATAGCTTGGTTGTCTGCCCGGCGCCGTCGTTGGAAGACCTACGACAGTGGTTGGTGGTGGTCTCTGGTCGCGGCCCAGGAAGGTGGTGCGACCGATTTGTACTTCGAGTTACACCCGCGGCCGTACGTGTCCACCTTGGACATGTTCTGCGGTGTGCCATAATGGGCACCAAGGCAATGCCAAGAGCGACTGAAAGCTGGGAAATGGGAGAAATGAACACTTTGCGGTGTTACGACGCCCCCGAGCTTAGAGAGGTAATCGGCGGGACGGTCGGTGTGCCACATTACCACCATGCGACGATGGTGGTCGACGGCATTGTCTACGACCTCAAACTTGGGTTGACACCAAGACTAGCGTGGCTTTGTCGGCACGCGCAAAGTGTCAGGCTCTTGAGTTTTTGTGGCTTGGTCGACCAACACGAAGCGACGTTCCATGGCGACCTTTGGCGTGTGTACGACATCACTTATTTCTGTCCTCGTCTACTGTGGGTCATGCTGGAGGTTCTGGAATCACCGCTGTCGAGGATTGACCAAGCATTGGGGGAGTCGTGAGCATGTTGCCGATGGCTCCATCTAAGTACGACACGGACTCTACGATTCAGTTGATGGGTCTTTCCGGACAAACGTTTTTAGTCAGTCGCAGTGGTGACAGTGACGAGCGTTATCGAACAGAGCACGACATTCCTCGGCCACTGAAGTTTTGGCACTGGAAAGAAGTAGACCGCTGCGTTTTGTACTTGTTCACAGAGACTGAAAAACCTGTGCGCCACGTGGAAGAGTGGATTATGACGACACTGCGCGACGGAGTGTTCTGTGAAGACGACGGCACAGTATGGTTCGTGGCCGCTTTCTCTGAGACTTTTTCCAAGCCCTTTATGAGTTGTGTGGCCGTCTTGGATTTCCGCAAACTGGCGTTTCGACCAACGGTGCTTGACAGGATGTGCGAGTGAGGTTCAGCCACAATTTAGAGACATGGATTCCTTTGTTGTCCCGTCTACCCTATCGTGTGCGCCCGATTGATTGTCCGGACCTGTTCGGCGGCATCCTAAAAGTCACAACGATTGCAAGAGGGCCTGGCACCGAGCTGACTGCACACCAAAAGAGATTGTTGCGTTTGTACGGTTGGTCTTATGCAGAAACAGTGTTGTTGCAAGGACAGACTGAGCAGGCCACTGATGTCAGCAAGTTCAAGGAGCACTTTGCAAACCTAGCAATATGGTCGCTGTCGCCCAAGCACGCTTGGTTTTTAGAGTCGGTCACACTTTCAGAAGAACCATTCGTTTATCTTCGTTTTCATGGCTTCGAAGCAGGTGCTTTGTGCCCGCCATCGCTGCTTGACGCGGTGTGTTGTCACTGACGAGCGATGAAACCACAACCTTCTGAGTTCGTTGCGGGTTTTGTGTTCCATCTCGATGGAGCGGCGACCATAATCTTAGACGTGGCCGCACGTCCGTTGGGCAATGAAATGGGTAAGGCTAGGCCGTTGGGCAAAGACTTGCGCCCCGTGACGTTGCTTGAGGTTTTGGCCGCACGGCCAGCAGTCGCCCCGTTGCCCAATTGCCTACAACACGCCCTCAATGGTGAAAAGCCAGTCTGGTCTCAAAAGGGCAGTGAGACCTGGGCGTTGTTAAGAGGCAAGCACCATGACACGCGCTGGATTGCGGAGTGGGCAGAAGTGAACACGTACAGACTGACGTTTCTATTGTTGTCAACGAGGCCGGCGTCGACCAAGCTCCTTGATTCTATGCTGGAGGTTTAATATTGTCATTGCCGCGGCCTGTGTCTATGATGCCTGGAACGTTCTTCTACCTGGGCATAGTGCCTGTGTTCGTGACGGACAGACCGTTGGTGAGCGACCCCTCGAACATTTATGACCGACCTTATGGCAGGGGTTGGCGTCCGGCGGCCTGCATGACCGTGCGCGCCCAGGTCGACTTGGCCTTCATGCGCGCATCGAACCAAGTGTTGCGCGAGGGGTTAGGTCGCCGGCCTCAGGAGTGGTGCCGCGAAAGCCATGAAGTATGGTTGTTATGGGAGGTGTTCAACCTTGGAGAGCTAGACAGTCGTTGGCACAGTCTTAAATTCACCTTTGTCTTGCTCAGGCCTTGCGAAGAAAGCACGTCTGTGTTAGACTCATATTTGTAAATGGCGTTCGTGCACCCTTTGTATGTCCAGGAAGCGTCGGAGTTCACTTTTGCCGGTTTGTCGTTTTTTGCGAGCGAAGTGTTCGCAGCCGGTGGCCGACAAGTGCGGAAGGAAGGATTGTCGTTCGACGGACTGTCAATCGGCAAACATTTTGACCATGCAGTGCTAGTCATGGCGGTTCCTGTTGCGGTCACCTTGGACGAAGCGTGGGCGAAAGTGGACCAAGCCGTGCGAGAAATGACTTACTATGTTCAAGAACCAGACCATTCGTGGTGGTTTTGCACTGCGGTACCGGTTCAGGACTTTATCTGGTTCAGTTTTGTGCATCGGACACTCATGTCTGACGCCGAAATCGACAAGAGGTTGGACTGTGACGGACAAATTTGACCCTGGCGAGTGCTATTTACACCAGGAGGTGTCCTGGTTTGGGCATTGTCTTGCGGTGTACAACGTCATGCGCCTTGAGCCATCATTCGTAGAAGACTTTAGCCACAGCTTCGGTCATTGTAAGTTACCCTTGCCACCTGAGTCCTTTGGATTGTGTCCGTGTGCCGGTGTGTGGGTGCAACTAGTCATGCGCACACACCAAACGTCGTCAGCCGAGGTGGACATTCGACGGTTCTTAGACTCTAGCGCGTTTTGGGGGGAGTTTAGAGGCCACACCTGGACACTCGCGGCCTGGAGCGCCTACGGTTGGTACGAACCTTCGGTCTGTATCGGGAACGACCATGTCGACGTGGACTACGCTTACAAGTACGACCTGTTGTTCCACAAGCTAGGACCTAGACCCGTGTCGTGGCTCGACGAGGTTTGTTTAGGCTAACGCCAAGTCCAACAACGTCTTGATTTTAGAATTCAAGGCAGTCTCAAAACGCACAGACGCCACAGCTTCCGGCCACAGCACCGCAACGGCCTCGTAGTCTTCTGAGGTCGCGTACACACCTGTTGATTTGGGGTTATCGAGCACATAGACCGTGTCCCACGGGCATGCCGGCGTAAAGTAGACGTCTCCTTTCCAGGTGTCCAACACTGCGAAAGGGTGATGGGCGATAATGCAATGTGAGCATCGGCCATTCTTGTGCATCAGGTGCTTCGCGGCACCCAGACCGGCTTTTGTGAGCCTAGGCACGGTCACTCTTTGCTTGCTCACCTTGGCACACTTGTCGAGCACGCGGAAGAACAATTGTTCCGTCAGCTCTCCCTTTTCTATCATAGGCACCTCTTGCCATTCTTCAGAGCCCGGTACCACACATTTGACACACAGCTCGTGGTTCACATGTACCATACGTGGGCCGGGTGCCGCAGCCAACACATCGTCATCGGGGCCAAGGTCGTCGTGGTACAGGACTTTGGCGTAAATAGGCACCTCGCTCATGCGCTTGATTCGTTTGTGAGAACGGAGGGTGGGTTCAACAACTCAAGCACTGCTTTTTCCAGCCTTTGCAGAGGCGACGTGTCCATGTGCTCATACTGATGGTCGTCCACAAAGCTTTTAATTCGACCGAGTGTGCGGATGTGTTGTTCGTCGTCCGGTGCTTCGTTGAGCCGTTCCGCTAGTTTGACTAGAATCGCTTGTGCCTTGCGCCACGTCCGACCCGCAGGAAAGTTGTGCCAGGCAAGCATTTTGCCGTTGGCTGTGTCCACTATCCAGTGTGACGACTCTCCATAGAGCCACTGCCGACCTGACTGATAGCCTGCACCACCGCAATGCCACAGTCGCCAACGTTTTCCGGCACCGTAGACTTCCTTGACCGCGCCCGAGGCGAGCCCCTGAATGGTGACAGTTTTGTCCTCGTGGACAGTGAAATCGAACACGAACATGTTTATCGCTCTGGTCTTCTAAACGGGTCGCTCTCATGGCGCCGAGTCCCGTTGCCGTCCACTGCGACCACTTTGATGGCGCGTTGTGTGCCTGGGTCGAAGTAAATCGTCAGTGTGCCGTCCGTGCACGCCCATACACAGGACTCAGTGTAGTCAAACTGGTTGTCACCTGGCAGGCGCATCGAAACCTGAGTGCTCCATGTCGCCTGTCCCAAGTTGCTTTGCAACGTGCTCGGCTGTGTGAGCAGTTCCACCTTGTTCTCTAGCCCCGCCACGGTCGTCTGCACCACGCCGTTGCTGTCTTGGTCGGGGGCACAACTTGTCACTGCGGCCAAAAAGACGCCAAAAAAGACGTAGTGAGCCTTCATGTGACGAGTATACCTCATGCACTTGGAGGCCAATGGTTTCGCAAGGTCGACCGCAGGGTCTTTGGACTTCACTATGCCCTGTAGTATATCATAATGGTCTTGTGTTCCGTTACCGGCCAGCACCTGACACTTATGCAATTGGAGAACGCATCGTGCTCCAGCTGTACGGGTTTGTCGTGGTGGAACCGCTACAAGAGGTTGTCCGGGTTGCTGAAGGAACTCGCAGCGTCCGCATAGACTTACCTGCCAAGTGTGCCACTTGGCGTAGTGCTGGCAAATACCGCCTGTGTTTAGAGCGTGTGCAGTATTTCAGTCCAGACCAGACCAAGTTCTTGCTCACCACGCATTGTCTTTGGTGCATCCACGGCGACCATGCATGGTGCGTCACAGGTTATGACACCAACGACGACCGCGGTGTCTTTGTGTATTTTGACAAAATGACAGTGCCCAAGTTTTCGACTTTAGACTCTGTACTGGATTGATGATGCACACAGACTTGGGCTGCCCACTTGATTACAGAACCGGGACTTGCCTGTCCTTGTTGGGACAAACGTTCTGGGTAACAGAAATCTCCCTCCCGGGCTGGGAGTATGGCCCTGGCATACCTGCCCACATGGCCTGTGCCCAGTACGTTGAGGTTGGCTTGTTCTGTGATTTGGACGTCAATTCTTTATTCGCGAACACTCTGAGTTCGGAGGCTTGGCCAACCAGGTGGCACTTCGAGTCCGAAGGCGCGTTTTGGTGGACTGGAACGGTCGTAGAGCGCACGATTGGCACGAACCTTCCAGAGTTGTTCCACAAAATGCACTACAGGGTGAAACTTTACCGTTTTACTCCGGTCACGTATTCAGTGTTGGACATGGTCGTGCAAAATTATAACTTTGTCATAGCGGGTGTATGACACAGTGATAACTCTCCCTCCCGACCCAGCATCGCTTTCTCTCGGGGCGCGTTTGGCTTTTGATTACGAATGCGTTGGCGTTGACACACATCGCGCCATTGTGGTCGGTCAAGTGAGCCGGGTACACTTGGGGCCGACGACGTCTGCCATGCACGCAGCTTTTCGTAGTACGCCGTCGTACGCACGCACGTGGCGCACTGGACGTTCTGTCACAGTCTGGTGCTTGCTCCTAAAGGCGAAACACAGTGAATGGTTTGACACGTTGCACAATTGCTGGGCACGCTTCCCCATCTGGCTTGCAGAAGAAAACAGGTTGTGGTTGTGGCACACTGTCGAACACGCAGAACTAGGGCGTCACGAATACTTTGTGCTGTGCATGACTGAGATGTACCGCCTGGATTCGATGCTTGACGCAGTGGTGGTGGATTAGGTACACTGTTGTTGTCGTGTTTCACAAAGCTCCCGAGTGTTGCCAGCGGCATGAACATTTACCAATCGGCGACCATACCTTTCGCGTCATATCGACGCACAGTGGGTTCCCGCCAAGTGTCCCATTGTTGCGCGAAGGTTTGTGGCGGAGCAAATGGGGGCTCACGGTCAAGTTGGACATCACCGGTTGGCGTCCGTTAGACCTCGAGGACTTGTTGTGCCCTTTCCGCGGCCAGACGGTATGGCGCAGCGAAGACAGTGGTGACTTCTGGCAAGTCAACGGTTGGTGGCTGCCGTCTGACGAAGGGCCTGGTGGCAGGGCTTGGTACCTGTACCTGGAAAAGTTCTCAGACAGTGTGAACATGTTGGACTGGGTCCTGGACGGCGAGTAAGAAGGTACAATTGACACATGTGGTGGTTGATAGGACTCGTGCTCTATGTTTCGCTTGCTATAGGTCTTGTGGCCGCGCAGGACTCGTCGAACGAAATCGACTGGGCGTCATGGAGCACACCAAAGCAACTTTGGTACCTGGTGTGTTGGCCAAAACACATGTGGGTCGAGATTCAGAAGTGGCGCCGGATTTTGGAAGACTAATTTGATTCGTTTCGACAACTGCCTTGAAGACCCATTGTCCTACCCACCAGGGCACATACTGCACTTCGCTGCGGGTAGTCGTCCAGTCACTCTCAAGGTGGTTTGTGCGACTCGGTTAAAACGCAACAGCGAAGGTCAGCGGCGTTTAATGTTGACCACTAGGTGCGACCACACTTTGGTCGACAAGTGGTTGTTGGGGGTCAGCGACGACCTTTTTGACAGTGTGCATTGTGTCGACGCACGTTGGAGTCTACAAGAACTATGGCTCGACCAGGGCGAGGTCTTCTTCATGTTCGTTGAACAGCACTGTCAGCTGCCGTTGCTTGACGCCATGCTGGACTAATGGGACGCACTTAGCATCTCGGGTCAAACTACGGTACTCGCAACCTTCCTCTAGGCAAGTGTCTGTCGTCCAATTGGCGTTGATGCCGTAGACTCCAAAGGATTCTGACAATCCCCAACGTTCCAGATACTGTCGGGCTACCGCTTCAGTCGGCCACACACTGCCGCCGGCGAGTTTGTCAAAGCCGTCTGGATGTTCGGCGAAGAGTGGCTCGTAGACGTCTTTGCGGCCGACTGTGTAGAGCATGGGATTAGGCCTTAATCAACACGGCCACGACGGCATCGCTGTTGATGACTCCCATTCCTTCTCGAGACTTGTCAAATCCTGGTCTGGGACACGCACCGACGAAGGGTGCAGGGGCCAGCACGTAAACGACGTTGGTAGGGCACCATTCGTTGACAATCAGTTCTTCCTTGTCCGAGCACCATTCACGTACTGCGGCCTCGTTGTCCGGGTGGGTGATGACGACTCCAGTGACATATGCGCTGTTGTTCAGCATGGCGCTGGCTTTGTCCAGTGTGTCGTTCGTGAACACCTCTGCGTGTACTATCGACAGCGTCACCTCAGAGGCCTTGGCCAAGATGTCAAAAAACACCTTTTCCTTGTCCTCCACCGTCGCTTCTTCCCAGTCAAGGAACGGGACGATGATTTCCTCGTTGTCGCGATAGCTCCGGACTTCAGTCGGGCTCATGGCGATAGTGGCCACGCTGCCGCGGTCGATTTCATACCGGCCTAAGCCGGGTTGTGGGACTTCGTCCACCAACAGGGCGCGCTCGTAAACGGTGTGCATGAATGTATTGTGCCTAGAATTGCAAAAACAGAGTTCGGAACTCTATATTTGCCAAGCCCTTTCTATTTTTTCAAGCGAGTTCGAACTCAGCTTAGACTGAACACCCTGTTAGAGTGCCACGTTTGACCAGTGGATACAACCAGTGGTGGAATGGTCATTGCCGACTTTGGCCTGTTAGAGTACCACGTTTGACCAGTGGATACAACGTGCATAGATTTGTATAAGTACACCTATGGCCTGTTAGAGTACCACGTTTGACCAGTGGATACAACAGGTCTTTATTCGCGTTCGGCTGAGCGGACCCTGTTAGAGTACCACGTTTGACCAGTGGATACAACTTCGGCAATGGTCAGTGTTGCGGTCACAGGCCTGTTAGAGTACCACGTTTGACCAGTGGATACAACTTGCCCGTTGGAAGCGTTGTCGCTCATAAGCCTGTTAGAGTACCACGTTTGACCAGTGGATACAACTTGCTGTGCAACACGGACACGAGCAAGCGACCTGTTAGAGTACCACGTTTGACCAGTGGATACAACCTTACATTGTCGGGCGCACACTGACCAAGTCCTGTTAGAGCACCACGTTTGACCAGTGGATACAACCTCCTGGAAGGCGGAGCAACGATGTTGTCGCCTGTTAAAGTACCACGTTTGACCAATTGATACAACAGAGTACAAGAGACGACGTATCGACAAAAGTTGCGATTGTACCACGTTTGACTGATTGATACAACGTACCGTTTCAAAACGAGGCTGCGGCATTCACCAACACCAAGGGCTACAAACACAAGGGGCACCATTGCTGGCGCCCTTCGTCTAGAACCTTTTGTGAGGCCCGTGCGACCCTGTTTCCAGGCTCGTGTTTTTCTTTGTATCCACTTGGTCAAACGTGGTACAATCAATGTACCGCAGTACCTACAAGCATGTCAAGGTCATAGGTCTCTTTTTGCGTTTTTTGTGCTGGAATTTTTTGTACGGGCACAGGTGTCGATATAGGCACTAAACACGTGGCGGCGATGACGCGGCCTGTAATGTCGCGCTGCACCTTCCAGAGTGACTTGTCACCCAGGCGCAGAGGCAGTTTGGTGACACGGACGGCTTTGTGCAGCAACAACCGTTCGGGGTCTGAGGTAGGCCGCAGAAGTTTACCATTTTGGTCTACTTCGTCTTCGCTTTTGAGGACTGGAGCAAAAATGACACGGTTCTCATTCGACCCTGCGAAACTGGCGGCATAGAACACGACGTCGGTCTCAAGGTCGAGCATGGTGTCCTTTGGCACGGCAGTCCTTGTTGTGTACATCAGCTCGTCATGTCGCTTGAGGTATGTGACTGCGTCTGTGGCGCGTTGTGTTTGGCGTTGCAAGTGTTGGGCGGTGCAAACAAAACGCACGTTGTCTTTGTCTAACACGACTGCCACGTCCTTGTATAGAGGATTGATTTCTAATACGCGAGTCCTTTGCCCATGGATGCCAGTCTGTGGCCGCTCTAAGTTGCTCAGTCCTCCACAGAACGTCTTTACCTTGTGTACCAATCCGTTCGGCGTGGCCACATGGTGCATTTTTTTGACTTCGACACCGTGCGTCTCGACAGTCGACAACATTAGTTCAAACATATTTCGCGAGAGTGGCAAGTCGGCAGCGGTATTGTTGTATCGAGAACCACCGAACACAGCGGTGACAAGTTCTGCGGCCGACGAAACGGTCTTTTCTCCCAACTTGTACCCATTGTTGTTTGCCATCTCATGCATCTTCCATATTTTCTTGAGCACGGTGTTCACCGAACGATACTGTGTGTGAATTGTGACCTTGTCCGGCGTGATAGTCTCTCCTATCGGGTTCGGGGCGTACTTTGGCTCTACTGGGTCAGGAGCGTACAGCCGGACGGGTGTGATGTGTTCAAACTTATCCAGGAGCCAGTAAACGTCAGTTGGTGGTGCTTGGACTTTGCGCTTGTCCTTCTTATAAGCCGCGTACGAGGCGTCGTCGACGTGGGCTATGACAAACGAGTCGACAATATGATGACGATGGTCGTTGCGGTCTTTACTGGTGCCGACAACACGACCACTTGCTGGCAAATTGAGGTTGTGCAACCCCCATGCTTGGCGCAAATAAGCCGTGTCATATCCCTTGACTATTTGGACTGTCACCTTGGCGCCAGGCAGGTACTGGGAGATTTTTACCCTCATTGCTTGCGCAGTCTGCCGCGCGACAAGAGCGGAGACTTGACTTAGTGAACTCGGAGCAAGCGATTGTGCTTGCTGTCGGTCGAAGTCAATGCGCTCCAACAACACATCGAAGGACTTGTGTTTTCGTGCCCAGCCTTTCAGCCGTTTTTTGGCGTCTTTCAGCATCGAGGAGTCTAGTTCCGAGGGCAGTTTGTCGCCTTTGACCTTTTTATTGAACTGTTCGTCGTCCAGGACTATGTTCCAGTCGTCGTCTACTCCTGAGGATTTGCGGTTAAAGGCGTGGTCAAGGTTGACTCCGTCGGCCAACAACGCCTGGGCAAGAGAGATACTACGACCCGTCCATGCACCAATCGCAGCAGAAGTTTCTTTACCATCTTTATCGACACTACCACCTTGCGCAAGGAACTTTTTGAACCGACGCCAGCTTTTATCCGCATGAGCACCGACTTGAGCGCATGCCTTTTCGTGCTTTTTGCGCAACATTCCGTTCATCATGTTGGACTTCAATATGGCCGCTCTTTCGCTTTCACCTTTGGTCAGTTCGCGGGCCAACTCGACGCGCATCACAATTTCAAGGTCTTCGGGTGCTATCTCTCTGTTTGCAATAGCGTCTTTAACTCCTTTCAGACAACCTTGCACCTGTGCGGTGGCGGCATCAATGGCAAACCGTGCACTGGGAGCATTGACTTTCCCCAGCCTGGGGGTTTGTGGCCATTGAAGAAGGACTGTGGTTTGATAAAAGTCGAAACACGCGTCGTCTGGCTTGCGCGCAGCCAGAAACTGTCCATGTGCTTGCGCAGGTTGGTTGAGCATAACTTTGTTGAGCAATAGAATCGCCTTGCGCGAAAAAGCGCTCCGACCAGCGGCAGACCATGACGACAAGACCTTGTCCTGGTCGTCGTTCAAAGTGCGGTTCTGACCAGGAAAGACTGCCGCAAGCAAGTCTTCGACGGCCGAAGCATAATCGTCCACGAACGGAGTCAGCAACAAATCTTGGACTCGCTCTCGGGCTTTCAACACCTGTAAATCCGTGTCGTCTCCTGGGACCAAAGACTTGACGAACATTGCAGTATAAGGCACGTTCACTTTGACGTCTGCCGCTTTGACGGTAATGGCTGACGTTTTGGAACTAGGCAATATCCCAGCGATTTTCAGGAGAGGTCGAATGGAAATTTGTTTTCGAGGCTGGGTTTGAGACCACTGTGCGCACAAGGTGTCGTAAGCTGTTTGTAGTTGCTGGTTGGTCAATGGGCGTTCTTGGTCGTTTTGCACCAATCGCACGTTGGTCAACGTGTTGAGCGCAGAAAAAGTCTCAGCGTCAGGAAGCTTGGATTGTGCGACGGTCTTGAAAGAATACACCGAACACCGACGAGTACGCAAGGTCGTATTTCGAGGCTCTTCAAAGACAAACGCTTCAATCAACCTTTGTCTTTCCTGTTCGTCTAGCCAAGATTGTCCTTGTAGAACCAGCCTGACTTCCTCGACGACACTGTGCCGGGCCGCATTGCGGTGTCCTCTGATTTTGCCTGTGTCAGTCAAAATTTGCAAGAAAGCTTCGGACAAACCACCATTGGCAGTCTTTAAGTCTTCGATGTACTTGGTATTGGGTGCAATTTTGTCAGAGTCGAGTTTGGCCTGAGTCTTATCCAGCCTCCGTTGGCGAATTTTAACCCCTCGGTGGTTGTGCCAAAAGTGCAGAACGTCCATGACCTCTGCGACCGAAACAGGTCGCTGCTTGGCCGTGACGGACAGTTGGTATAGTCGCGTGGCTTGACAACCCTGGTCACGTCCTTTGGGAGGCAATGTGGGCACCCATTGTACTTTTTTAGTCTGAGCAACGACGGCCAATGCTTGCTCAAACTTGTGTCGTCGAGCTTTGCGTCGTTGGTAAGACGTCCGTTGTCGCTGAATCACACGGTCTTTAGAAAACTCACACGAGCCGTCTTTGCCATTGACAACTGAACGAAAATGTGCCACAGCGGCCATTGGTGGAACAACCGGGCGACCTGCGATAGAGACACCTTGTACGTAACAACTTGCTGACCCTGTGCCAGTGTCACAGCCGACGCGAACTTTTATCCGACCCATCCAGCAAGTGTACCCGTGCACAGGAATGAAAAAATAGGCCTGACATACCTGTGGCTTTCAGTAGACAAGCCGTTTTTTCAATGAAGTTTGAACCCAAACAGGTGCAGGCCGTTGTAGTTGTACCACGTTTGACCGGTTGATACAACTCATAGCTCCACCACAGACCTCACCAATCGAAGTCGTCTTGCATCGCTGACACGTCCCACTGGTCTTCGTCGGCAATGCTGAGCGGGTTCCGCGGCGCCAGCTCTAGCGACCCAGGCGGCATGGCCATGACGCCGGCCGGCACGAACACAAAACCGTCGTCCAATTTGAGGACTTGCATGTACGGTGCGAGGCGGTACCTGATAACGTGGTGGTTGGTGGGCGCGTCAGACCGTGCGAACAGCTTGCGCAAGTGGTCTGAATAGTCCGGGCCAGGGGCTTTGCCCCCATTGGCGTCCTCGAACGTCTTCCATGCGGCGTCCAGGTAATCCTTCATCGCGACAGCTTCGTCGTACGTCATGGACTTAATGATACCTTGTCGTGTCATAATGGTCGCACATGTCGAAGGCAGTCAATTCTTCCGGAATTCTTACAATCGAGGAGGTCGAGTGATGTACCAGGCGAAGGTGTTCCATGCCCAGACTGGTGCGGTCATAAAGGACCTTGAGGTGGAGATGAACAAATGGCTCGAGGCGAACCCAGACATCGTTATTCATGCAATGACGTCGATGGCCGAGTCGCACTTGTCGCTGTACGTCGTCACGATTTTGTACGAGAAGCGCAAGAAAGCGTCAGTGACCTCGTTGGACGACTGCCTGCCGCCGTACGATTGAGGTGCCGGCTAGTTAGAAAGCCAGTCAGCAAATTTCTGAGCCAATGCTTGTGACCGAAATCGGTTCCAGGTCTTGCCTCCTAGTGACACCACCAAGGGATGTTGTTCGGGAACCCTGTCGTCTTGTCTTACAACCCCAGACACTACAGCCAACACGCGCACTGTCCAATCAGTGTCATCCGAGCCACTGATGTTTACTTGTACGGGCTGGGCGCGCATTTGCTCGCGACATTCTTCTGCCTCTAATCGGTCGAGACGGTTCGTAATTCCCAATGACGTCAATATATCTTGCTCAGTGTCTTGTTCAGTGTTCACGTCTAATTTTATACGTCAACTAATTTTATACGTCAACACAACAAAATTGTCGTACGACAAATCTGTCGTACAAGTCCTAGGTGGAACTCAAGAGCTACCTTATCGACATCGACGGCACTATCTGCGACGACATCCCGAACGAAGAGCCTGAGCGCATGGCCACCGCGGCCGTTTTTGAAGACGCCTTGGCGACCATCAACCAATGGTACGACGAAGGTCATGAAATCACCTTCTTTACTGCCAGGACGACCGAACATGCAGAAGTGACCGAAACGTGGTTACAGGCGAACGGGTTCAAGTACCACGGGGTCATTTATGGTAAACCGCGTTTTGATGGACGCCCCTACCACTGGATTGACAACCGACCTGTCCGGGCCACGACCTATCTCGACCGTTTTACGCACATGAAGAAGACAGTGAAGGAAATCGAGGTCTTTGCGGACGAACCTGCTATAATCTGACCAAATGTCGGTTAAAGAAGACACTTGGGTACAGTCCGAGTTTAAGGACTTGGACGAAGACACACGCGGCTTTTACCTCGAGCGCATACTGCGGCATTTGCAAATCCTGGGACTCGAGCACGTGAAAGTGCATCTGCACTCTGGCCGGGAGTTCCCTCATCACGCTACTGCGTGGTGCGACACGACATGGTGTCCGTACAGTTTGGTAGGTCCACAGGGTTGTGCCCCGAGGACACCGTTCGACCAAATTCTCACGAGTGTAAAAGCGTCTGACGACGCACTGGACTTTTACTGCACTCAGAGGGCGCTTGTCCAACCGTGGCGCGAACCTGGCCCCCCGGGGTCGTTCTACACTGGTGCGACATACGAACACTGGCGCGGGCTTTACACAATCAGGTAGCATTGATTCATGGACGTCATCCTGAGTCTCATTGCCCACGACCAAGTCACATCTTCCAACCCAACCGAACAAGTGGGGTTTTTCCGTCGCCGTGGAGAGTTGCGCGAAAGCTCCGAGCTTGCGGCCGCGGGCACGTCCGTCGAGGCACCTTTGCGGACCTATTTGGCCGCGTTCTTCCACGATGGCACAGAAGAGTGCAAGAAGGCATACTTTGCGGCCAGGGACGCCCTCAAGACCGCTGTGGAAGAGCACAGGGCGGCAGTGGGTTAGTCCTCTGCCAGTGTCAGGTAAGTGATGTGCCGCACTTCCAACACCACTCCGTGGCCGTGGTGATAGGCGTACACCCCTGACAGTTTGAAGTGCGCCTCGCCTGATGCGATGTCAGAGTAGCAGGTGGTCATGACGCCCTTGGGCAGCGCGGAGTCTTCCAACCATTCGTCGACGTACGTGTCGTCGTCGTCTTCGAGCAAATGATAGTGTCCTGCTTCGGCAAAGACTTCGTCCGCTTGAGTGTACGTTTCACAAAGCCGGCCTGGCACCGACGTCAATGCCACTTCCTTGTGCCCAGAGGCTGCGTACAGCCTCAACGCTTCTTGATGGGCTTCGTCTGTCTTGTCGAACACCACGTAGCCCTGTTGGAGCAAATAAGGGTGCGTCAACTGCATGAGGCCTAGTGTACCTAAGGCGGGGAGCCTTCGTCCCACCAGCCGTCGAACTGGCCTACGAACTTTGCGTAAGCGTCGTTCTCTCCTTGGGCCTCGTAGGTGTACGGTTTACCGTTGCTGTCTGTCGCGCTGCGGCCCTCCATCGGTACGCCGCAGAGTGCTCGCACCATTTGGTCGATGACCCACATTTTGTGGTGCCCACCGTCGCAGACGCCAGCCTCAGCCAGGCCGAGTGCTTTGGCAATACGTTCCTGTAGTTCTTCGACAGTCGCCGTGCTCGTTTCTTTCACAGTGCCCAGTCTACCATTTCCCGAACTCTCCGCGCTGCTCTCGAACGTCCAAGTCTGTCTGTTCGGCCTGCCACTTTTTGACGTCTTGGACTTTTTGCCGAAGGCGCATCATTTCGCTGTCGAACCTATGCCTCATCTCCGGAAAGTCGTCGTCAACAATTTCAGTCGAGCGGAAAGCGTAGGCCAGGTCGAGGAACCTTTCGATTTCGTCTTGTTCGATGCGCATGTTCTACCCCTCGCGGCCGAACAGTCGACCCCACCAGCCACGGCGTCTTTCGGCAGTCTGGAACTTTTTTAGCGCACGAAGCGCCTCATCGCGCTCTTTGGCAATTTGGTCGCCGACTTTGACGTGTTCGCCGATAAGTCCCCACACGTCGGGGTAGCAAATGGTGCAATCGGCTGTTTTTTGTTGATGGCGTGAGCAGAAACTGGGATGGTCTTCGGGGTAAGCGCGCTTGACAAGGGTCACACAGTCTTTCACCTTGTCAGCGAGTTCTGCGTGAGTGTACTTACCAGGCTCGAGGCCTAGTTCTTTGGCGATTTTGTCAAGCACTTTCGGTTGTGCGCCCATGAACGTTATTCTACCCTCTGTGCTACAATTTGATATGCCAATCTTGGCTGAGAAGACACGTTTCTGTGCCCCGTTGTGGTCTGAAGAGCGCAGCGCAGGCGCCCACGCCCTGCGTGCCCGACTAGACGGAATGGGGTACTCACACAAAACACTGTACTCGTTCGAGATGAGACGGGACAAACGGCACGCCGAGCTCACCTTGTTGGCCAACCATCCTGCCGGTCCGGAGTGCGACCAGATGTTGCAGTTTTCGTGTCTGGAAGGCCATTTGCTGTTGCGATTCCAGTTGGGTTTCCAACTAGCCAGTTTGAACCCTTGGGCTCTTGACGCGGCCGCAGAAGAGGCAGACCCGGCAACTAGGGGACTGCGCTTGTTGCGCGAACTTGTCTCGGGCTTTGAAGTTTTTCCAAACACGAACCTGGCGTCAGAACTTGCACATTGTTTCATGGTGCACACCAGGGTGCTTGAGAACTATCCCAACCACTGGGTTTTGATGCACCAGTCTGGTGCATCCGACATCGAGTTGGCGTTTCTACTCAACACCAAAAAAACTGGCCGAGACCCGACTTTGGACGTTTCCATAGCTCATTTGGAGCAGTTGGTCATAGACTGGTATCCCCGTTTTGTGTCCCAGCGCGCAAGTGACTTGGAAGCGTTGGACAAGGCGCTGGAGAAGTACCGCAAGGTGTACTGGCGCGGTGACGCTCCGCGGGTCTACGACCGCATGATTGTGGCACAACCAGAGTTTTACGGAGTGTCCCCCAAGGTCGTCGCTGACATCAACTTGTGCACCGGCCACGGCATGGACCCGTACATTGTTTTGGGGCTTGCAAAGGTTTTTGGCAAAGGTTGGCGCGACTACGTGCGCCGTTTTGTGGACAACCCAGACGTACGCACGTTGTTGGCCAGGCCAGACTTGTGCGAACACTTGGCCAGTGGAGACATCAACCTCGTGAAAAGAGCGTTCGTCGGCACGCACCCAGGAATGCACGAGTACCGTTGGATGGCATTGAACATTCATGACGCCGGGTATTGGCTGAGTGCCCCATTGGCCGATGCTGGAGGAAAAGAACTTGGCAAGTACATGATGCGTTATGACTATGCAAAGAACCGCCCGTGGTCGCGCATTGTGGCGAAGAACTGGCATAACCTGACGCCCGAACAACGCAAAATGCATCCTAAAGAAATTGGAGAAGTCCTGATGGCGCAAGCCAAAAAGGAACTGGATGCAGCATTGTCTGTACTGCCTACTGGTCTGCGCAACGAAGTGGAGAAGTGGGTGTTGTTGGAAGAGCCCGACGTCGAGCGGCTCGCGGCCGTCATCGAGTCTGTTTGGCAAACGTACACTGAGGCCAAAAAAGTCCCTCTGCCTTCCTGGGCCTCAGTGTCGGCACAAGCAGGCGACTGGTCGGCGCGGTTTTTTCCACGTTGTGACCCCAAGGTGCTCTTTATCGGTCACTACACCAATTGTTGTCAACACGTTTGTGGCTCCGCAGAGTCGTCAGCTGTACATTCGTGTTCGTCACCAAACGCTGCATTGTTGGGCATATACCGGCACAAGAAGCTCGTCGGCTGCAGTTGGGTCTGGGAAGGCAAAGACGGCCGAGTGTGCTTTGACAACGTGGAGGCTTTACGCGGTGAACGTGACCAAGAAGTCTTTCAAGCGCTCTTGACCAGCTTGGCAAACCAACTTCCAGGCAAAGTCACCGCCGGCGTAGGGCACACGCACGCACCGTTCAAGGGGCACAAAAGGTACAAGAACGGGAAAAGGTTCTTGCCCGAGGGCTACGACGGGTACTCAGACGCCGACACGTACGTGGTGCTTAAAGTATAATTCAGACATGTACGGCGCATTGAGTTTTTGCAGTTTCTTAGCATACTTTGGGCTGCACATTGTTGCGATACGGTGGAAATGGCTTAGGCAAGCACCACGACGACAGCACGTCGTTAGGATACTTGCCTATTTAATGCTTCTGCCGATGGTTTGGATGCTGTTCCAAATATCGGTCTGGTTAGACCATGAGGCTGACGAACGAGGTTACTGTGACTCCGTGTTCGGCAGCGAACTGCCCCGCAGTCTTTTTCGTGTCTGCATAGAACGGCTGCTCAGTGTAGACGTACTCTTTGAGGGTTGCCGCATATTTGCCGTTGGCGATTTTCTCAGCGATTTGCTGTGGCTTGCCTTCTGTGACGGCCTGTTCTGTGGCCGCAGCAATGAACTTCGCCCGTGATAGCTGGTCGACGCTTTCGACATTGACCTCTCGTGGCGCCATGGCGACCACCTGTGCCGCAAGAGCAAGTTCCACCTCACGGGAGGCTGGTTTGTCGGCGGTGTACGTCAAATACGCCGCACGCCGGCCATCGTGGTGCAGGTACACGGCCCGGTAGTCCGTGGTCGGCTCTGGTCTGTAGACCTCGAGCCCGATTTCTTCTTTGAACTTCCAGACTGCGTCCTTGAAACGCTGGGTGACTTCGCCTTCGTCCCTGCCGACCGCAAAACTGTTGGCAGCCTGTTGTACTGCTTCCATGAAGTCTAGGTTTTTTGCGACAAAGTCGGTCTGACAACGACCCGTGACAAACACCAAAGCGTCGGTCTCAGCGTCCTGAGCAGCGGTGAGGTAACCGTTGTCAGGGCGAGAAGCCAGTTCAATAGACTGCCCCTTTTGCTTAAGCAGCTCTTTGGCGGCATTTAGGTCGCCGTCTGACTCATTGACCGCCCAGACACAGTCTTGATAGGGCGCCAGCGTTTCTTCTCGAAGCTGTTTGACCAGCCCGCGGCGTACTTCTTGGGACAATTCGGCGGTTGACATAAGACCAGTGTACCTCAACCAAGAATGTCAGAGGCCTTATAGTAGCCCACAAAGCGATTGTCTCCGACACTGATTTTTTGCGTCGGGCGCATGGGGACTAGCTCTGGGGCAAAGGCTTCATACGGTCCGACGCAGTATGGAGCATTGTCAAAAATGGCCACCAGGTCGTAGTTCTTACCACCATACCACTGGTACACATGACCGTAAGGCTCAGGCAATCCGGCTCCATTGGGCCCCAAGTGATTCACAAGGGCACGAAGTTCGTCATCGCCGTTGTACTCGACAATAGCGACACTGTAAGAGTGACTGTGTTGTTCAGTCGGGTGAGTGTGCCTGCTGAAGACTGCGTACATGTCTCCAGGATACCCTAATACCAATCGAGCGCCGCATCCAATGCATTGGTCAACACTGGTTGCGACCAATGGACCTCCCACACTCTGAGGGGGTTTATTACCGCGAACCCTTTGTCTCCATTGCCGCTTCGGAAGCAGTGTATGCCAAGATGGTCAGCAGCAGGCAGTAAGTACAACGTATCTTTTTGCAGATGTGGGGAACAACAAGGCAAAACCGAGACGCGGTCTTCAGGCACAGGTAAAAAGTTCGCTATTGCTGGATGTGCCAGTACATGGCACCGGTCTTCTTCGTACATGTGCCTGTATTCGCTCACTAGTTCGACGTACACCCGCCACGTCAATTCTCGGTACGCATGTTTCAAACTAGTGGTTTGCACGACTTGTTGGAACACCCGCGGCAACAAGGCATCGAACTCCTCATCAGTCAGGCCTGAAACCATGGGCAATGAGAACGTGTCGTCGAAATTCTTTTTGTGACAAAAATGCGCGTCGCCTTGTGCGTTTGTTAGGCATACCGCAGGGTTGTCGTGCATGAATTGAAAGATAGGGTCGCAAAGCGCTGCGTCTCCTTCCCAAGTGTCCATGTCGGTACAAGCGACCAGGAATCTCACTAGGTGCCTCAACAGTCCTCCAACTCCACTGTCGGATACTCTACTTGCCGGCGCAGGAACCAAAAGCTGCCCATGCCATGTTCATGCATCAGTTCTCCGGCTTCCTCCCAATACGTCCTGCCACCTTGGGCCGAGCACACGACATGCAGCTCGACTCGCAAACCTTTTGCCTTGCCGTTTTCCCGTGCCCAATACCGTCGCACACCGTCGATAAGAACGATATGGTCACCATCGTTCCACTTGCCGTCTTTGGTCCGCGGTCCTTCACCATCGTACGCTATCGAAGTCCAACCGACGTATTCACGGCGCAGATAGCCTTCGACCATGTCGGCGGTGTCATACGCAAGTCCTCCAAGCAGGCGGTGGTAGTTGTGCGGCCACCTCTCAGGCTCGTACTCTGGCCTAACGATGTCTGCTGTGTAATCCAGCCAATAGCCGGCCTGGTGCGCGTTTGAGAACGTCTTTCGGTATCCAGGCCAACTGTGTACGAACACGGGGTCTCCACTGTGCCCTTCTTGATAGAAGAACTCAAACGCTTGCTCGAACGTTATTGGTTTTTCTGGGTACATCCACCTCAGGGCAGCGACCAGCCCGCAGCAAAAACAATCCCCACCCTCTGACTTGAACGGCACAGGCTGGGGAAAACACGCGATATTGTGGCAAAACTCCATGTTGCACGTAAATTATGCCCGGCTACTGCTCGTAGATTGTGCTCACTTGACACCGAACATTTTCATGACTTCATAGGGTCAACCCTGCCACTCCTGCCGATGCAGGAATGGTGAACAGCCACGCCAGTCCCATGGTCTTTGCCACGCCCCAGTTCACAGACTTCCACCGCTTTGCCGTGCCGACGCCGAAAATACTGCCTGAGATGACATGAGTGGTCGAAACGGGCATGCCTGAGTGCGCAGTGGCGAACAAGACCGTCGCTGCTGCCGTCTCGGCCGCAAAGCCATTGACCGGCTCGAGGCGGACAATCTTGTGTCCCATAGTCTTGATGATTCTCCAACCTCCGCCTGCCGTGCCCAATGCCATGGCAAGTGCGCACGCAATGACTACCCACACCGGTATGTTGGGTGCCGACAAGACGCCTGCTGCCACCAACGCCATGGTAATGATGCCCATAGACTTCTGTGCGTCGTTCTGCCCATGGGTGAACGCCATAGCGGCCGCCGAAAGGACTTGGAGCCGTTTGAAGAACGTTGAGGTACCAGCGTTCTTGGCCTTGTGGAACAACAGATAAATGACTGCCATGATGACGAAACCCACGACGAGTCCAATAAGCGGAGACGTGAACAAGGGAATGAGCACCTTTGGCACAAGACCATCTTTGGGCTTAGTGCCGAACCACACGAGCGCAGCAGGGCCCCCTGCACAAAAGGCGGCACCCACCAAACCGCCGATAAGAGCGTGAGAAGAGCTACTTGGAATACCGTACTTCCACGTGATGAGGTTCCACACAATGGCCCCAATCAGAGCGGAGAAAACAACAGCCTGACTGGCCACGTGGGGGTCTACAAGTCCACTTGCGATTGTCTTCGCGACGTTGGTGGAGAACATGGCTCCAATGAAGTTTAAGCCGGCGGCCATGACAATCGCCATACGCGGGGTCATGACCCTGGTGGAAACGACAGTGGCGATGGCGTTTGCGCTGTCGTGAAACCCGTTGATGTAGTCGAAGGCCAAGGCCACTACCACAATCAATACAAGCAACACGCCGATACTAAGCATATTTGACCACCATGCTCTCGACCACGTTGGACGCGTCTTCGCACTTGTCCACGGCGCGCTCGATGCGGTCGTACAGTTCCTTCCAGATAATGATTTGCACCGGTTGGTCTTGCATAGTCTCGAACAAGGTGCCTAACGCTGCGCGGAACATTTGGTCAGTGTCGTTCTCAATGCTGTGCAGTTGCACGAACATGTCCTTGATGTCATTGAGCTTGGAGCCCTCTCCTAGCGCCACGACCGTCGTCTGCAGCTTTTTGGTCATCGCCACCAGGTTGGCGGCCATCGGTGCCAAATCTGGCCTCAAAGACTGGACTTTATAGATGGAAATACGAGTAGACGCAGACTCCACACAGTCGACAATGTCGTCCAGCCTGTCGGCGAGAGCGGACAAGTCTTCCTTGTCCATGGGTGTGACGAAAGCTTCGTCAATCTTTGTGCCAAGTTCGTGACGCACTTGGTCGGCAGCGTGCTCAATGGCCTTGATTTCCTGCACGTAATTGTTTGCGTTGCCAAAGTCGGCCAGCATCGCTTGGAACTGCACTGCGGACGACACTACAAAGTCCGTCTGCTGTGTCAAAAGGTCGAAAAAAGCGTTTTTGCGTTTGATGCCCAACATGAGAGCACGAGTGTACCACGCATGCGTCAAGAAGCGTACGTCAACCGGAAAAAGTGACTCACCAACAGTCAAGTGCGTCATCTAGTCTGCTTAATGTGGCCGGACGTATGGTCGGCCACGTCAGGCAAGCCACACTGTTTTGGTAGACCGCAAACCCCATGTTCCCATTTTTATAAACCAGCTGACCCAGTTTCCTAGGTTTAGTCAGTACGTAAGCAACGCCTGGGGGGCACTCAAGCGATGTAATGAGCGCCCAGTGACGGGGGAACAAACGGGTCATTTCAGCTTCTTGCGGGTGTGTCAAAGCGCACCACGGAGGAATCGACAAGTCTAAGACACCGGAAGGGTAGAGGGGTCGAACGTTGTTGGAGTAAAACACGGCCCGAGCCAAAGCGACACAAAACGCCTTGTCCACCAAGTCGTTGGTCGCTCGGGGCATCATGGGTATGTCAGCGTTGCCAGGCCCGATATGGTGGAACTCCCCCGACCAACCCCTAGGACAAACTGCCTGATGGTCTATATGTGGGGAATTCGATGCGTACAATAGTTGCTCCGGTAAATTTGAAGGGCGCGGGGTGCATACAGAGATATTCACCTCCAATACTTCACCACTGCCCAGGCGACTTCGTGCGGCACTGGGATTTTTGCCAGTTCGTCTTTGGCAGCAGCGCTGAACCAATCGACGTCGTCCTGCATTTCAGGTGAGTACCAACTCGGGGCAACAGCGTTGTCGTTGGCCCAATTCCTGCTCTTGGCACATAGAGAGTTGGCGTTGGGCAACAAGACGTGGTGCGTGTCACAATCGTCTTCAGGCATCACCGTCAGTCGCTCGTTGCAGGTCTCGTAGCAAAAATCGTTGGGATTAAAGCCTGGTGTCCTTTCAACCAAGACAACCGGGCCGGCATAAATGTGTAGGCGCATTCCCATGCAGGCATTTTACCATGGTTTTTGGCATACTTGGGTATGGAATATTTTGTGCTTGACGGTGCGCTGTACCGTATCGCCACCGAAGGACTGCCAATGATTTACGTCGGCAAAGATTCGTGGGTCCCCTATGCCGACCCTGCCCGGGTTTTGCTTTACGGTCAACCATTGGACGCCGAGGAGCTCCAGGAACTGAAGTCTGAAATCGACGACGACGTTGACGCGGAAATTGGGGGATAGTGGCGGTCGCGGGTGGGTCTTACACCAGCCTCCTGCTTTTCACACAGGTGCTCTCTCACTTGCGTAGAAAGTGCCGATGAACACGTCATATTCCCGGGCTGACTGCATCCATACGGGCTTTCGGTCTTTGAGCTACGCGACCAAGTGTTAATTGTACCATCGTTTGTGGTACACTCGAGACATGAGGACTTTGTTCTTATGTGCCATGTTGGTGGCTGCGCCAGCTTTCGCACAAAAAATGCCCCCAGGGTCTTTCTTGACCAAGCCGGCCACAAACTTGTCAGAGCTGCAGACTGACGCGCTGGTCGTACCGGCTTTGGGTCGCTACGAGTTCTTTTACGGCATCACGAAGCGCGAGCTGGCTGCTGGCCTGCAATTGTTGCGGCTTGTCCGCTCCAGTGAGGGCAAGCGCACCAAAGTCTGGTATTGTCGCCCAGGTCACTTTGGTTCGGCAAGCCGGTGGGTGCCCAAGGGGACTTTAGTGTGGGTCTGGCCGAGTGGAGAATGGGCGTTTTTGGCGTCGTGCGGCAATCCTGTTTCAAAGACGTGGCCGACCTTCCCATCGTCACCGTCCGTCGTTGTGCCAGTATCAGAACCTGTCGAAACACTGCGACCGACCGAGGCGAAGACGACAGTGGCACCTTTGTCCTTGACGGCCACAGAACCCAAGTTGCCCGGATTGAGCACAGATGCTTTTGCACCCGTGACACCTAGTGTGCCTGGTATCAAACCAGAATATGGCGCAGTGGTCACTGCCGCTTTGTTCTTTTCTGGTAGCGGCAACACGCAAGTCGTGCCAGAACCTGGCACCTTGACAGTGTTCGCAGTATTGACAGGAAGTTTGCTCGCTGGAAGACGGAGGTCAAAATGAAGTGGCTGCTCTTGGTGGCTTGCGTCTTGATGGCAGGGTGTGCCAGCACGCCGTCGAGGTCACAGTTGTCCGAGGTGTTCGGACACCGTACTTACTTGTACGACCCAGTGTCCAAACAGTGCTTTTTATACGCATGGCCTAACGACGCAGGCATGCGCAGTCCTGTCATGAGTCCTGTCCGATGCTCCAATGTGCCTCGCGACATGCTACAAGACATGCCTCCTGTCACTCCGCGTTAATGGCAGCCAGAGACATTAGTTTGCGTCATTTGTACACGCCGCGGTCTGGTCTGGACGCAGCGTTGGTGCCACCTTTTAAGTCCATGTTGCACCCAGTCAGACTGGCCGTGATGCAAAAGCAGCGGTCAATGATAGAATGGCGCAAAGGCCAGTCTATAGGAGTCATTCAGGACAAGCGCGATGCCTTCTATTGGGTGATACGCCTAGAAGGATTCAACTTCGTGGAACAAGACGAAGCTTGCATCAGCTGCAGTCTGGTGAAGGACGAAGAGCGTTACTATCCCGCAGGTCGCTACGACCACTGGCGGCAAGGTGACTCTGTGTTCCTTATCTTAGAGTGTGATTTGGACAAAGACGCTTCCTGTCTCGACACTCTTCTCCACAGGTCATGAGTTGTTGGCGGAACGATAAGTTGCAAGGACTGTACCGTCCAGTAAAACGGCCATCGACCATAGACTATTGTCTTCAGTCTGCTGACGCAGTCACTGAATACATCACACTTACATGCACGAGCCAGCTGCGCGAGTCAGAACCCGAGGCAGAGTTTGAATATGAAGGCTTGTTGGCGTCAGTAAAACAACTTGACGACACCAGATGGGTGTACGTGTTTTTGACAAAACACGGCTTTTGCCTAGGACTGCACTCTATGAGCTTCGTGCATGGCGTCCACAGATACGAGGCAGTGTGTTACGACCATTGGTGCCACGACATAGACGACAGCAAGTTGGGGTACACATTTTTCACCTATGGTGTGGCTGTCGTTTGCACTAGGCAAAGTGTCCTGGACGATTCGTTGAGAAGTCTGTCATAATCAAGGTATGGACTTCGTGACGGACAACTGGTCGGGACAGGCCACTTTCCTCAAAGCCAACGAGCCTGTGTTCGAATGCCCTGCTCACTTCCGCGCCAGAGACTACGAACCTGGAAACGAGCCCCTTCACATGTACGACACTGTGACAATGTGGGCTGATTTTGAAATGCAGGGCGGCAAAGCTGAGCTGACATTGAAGTTCGCGCAGTCTGACACCATCAGGTTGCACAACGACACCTGTGCCATGGCGCTGAAACACCGCTTCATTGAAGCGAGTGACGGTCATAGCTTGTGCGCTAAATTTACAGGAGACATCGTCGAGTGGAAGGAACTGAGCGCCCTTGACCGTTATTTGACAGCGGACACAGCAGAGGACTCAAAACCATGAGTCTTGTTTTGCGCGGCACAAACTTTGGAAAGGCGTTCAACGGTGCCGGAGCCAGGGGTTTTTTCGGGCACGGCAACCCGTTCCAAAAGAACGTACGGGTCGATTGGTCCGGCGCGACGTTCGTAAGCAAAAGTGTCACTAGGTACCCTAACACGGGGAACCCGGATGCTTTTGAGACCTTGCCGGACGGCGGGTTGGTCAACGCCGTGGCCTTGGACAATCCTGGCTTAGACCAATTGTTGTCAGAAGGAACGTGGCAAGCACTGCGACAGCCGTTCGTCATCTCGCTTGGGTTCGCCGGCACGGAAGACTGGCAACACCTCAAAGACGCGGAGGCGATGTCGACGTTGTTGCAGAGGCACCGGTCTTACTTTCAGGCTCCGTTCGCAGTAGAGTTGAACGTCCAATGCCCGAACAAACGGTATGTCTCAGAGAAGGTATTGTCCCGTCTGACGCTCGCACTCCAGCCATTGGACGTGCCGGTCATTGTGAAGGTCGGGTTGCACAACACCGTGGACGAGGTGTGCAACATGCTTTACGGCTGTGTGTTCGACGCGCTCAATATTGGCAACAGTGTCCGGTGGGGCAGCAAGAACGTCAACTACGATTGGTCTGAGTCATCTGGGCTCGAAGGCGCAGTGTCGGGCGCAAGGTGCTTGTTCGACCGATTATTGGCGTTAGTCACCGAACTGCGACCGCGCATTGACATACCTTTGTGCGCAAACGGCGGTGTCAGCACAGTCGAAGACATTGAGCAACTTGCAGCTGCTGGAGCCGACGCGGTGGCTTTCTGGTCGGTGTCGTACCATCACCCAGACAGAGTTCCTGCGCTGGTGGCCAAGGCCAAACAGGTGTTTTGATGAAACAAGAACTCATCGCCCTTCGTACGACTATGGAAAGAGCGGCCTCGGTGGACACTGCCTACGACGGAGTGTACAACCCAGGCCGAGGAGCGTTGCACGGACATTGTGGTGCGGTGGCGCACGTCGTGCAGTTGAAATATGGCGGAGAGCTTGTCGGTGCGACAGTCATGGGTGAGAGACACATATGGAACCGTCTGCCGGACGGGAAAGAATACGACTTGACCAGTGCGCAGTTCGGCGGCGATGGCCTGACGCCAGTGTGCCGAGGCCGTTTGTTGAAAAAACGGTCGAGCACCAATGACCGGTTTGTGCGGTTTGCGACACTAGTTGGCGTATGAACGAAGAAGCCCACTGTCTAAACGAACTGTTGAGACCAGGCAAGTTATTCATCGTAAGCACTGGCAACCCCAACGCTTTGGAGTTCGGCGTCACACCCTTGAGCGCCGAAATCAACCAGCGTCAACAGCACGACAATTGGTTGGTGAACTGGAACACTTATTTACAGACCGTTTTAGACCAAGAAATGTTTTTGCTGACATATCAGCACGCACAGTCCATAGTGTATGTGACAGACAGATACGAAATCGAGTTGTCGTGCGGTGGTGCCAGTACTGCGCCAGCGAAGGCTGCGCATGTGCAAAGAGACGTTGCCGCCTACGGCGGCCCTCCGCATATGGTCACATACTTGCAAGAACAAATTCAATGCCGGTTTTTCTGCAACGTGTTGCACGCACTACCGCTACATCGTCTCGACCGGTATTTGGCCTTGTGCGGAGACTAACCTGTTTCACAAAATTGTCTCAATCGCTCGAGGCTTTGTTCTAGCTTGTTGAGCGATTCTTGGAATTCAGGTCCGTCCGTAGAGTGGTTCAGGCACTCCCGACATGCACACATGACGTCTCGCAGTTTGTTCGAAAGAGTCCAGCGCATCAGGGTCGGAACAACCATCATGGCCTCGGTGCATACCAAAAGTTTGTCGACCATGTCCAGTTGGGCTTGATGAGTGTCGTGTGACATGAAGACACCAACGACACGTTTAAGCAACCCTTTCTGCACTCCCTCTCGCACTTCCCATGGTGTCTCTTGGTTGCATATCATCACGATGCCTTGCATAGTCGCATGATACCTAGTTCTCTGTATAAATGAAAGTGCCAGCGGCTCGTCCCTGAGGCTAGTCGCGGCAAAACTAGGAGTAACCAGGAAATGAGTACCCAAGCCATTTCGCCGGCTGACGCGGCCGGCGCAAAACTCGCGAAGCGCGAGAACAACTTCGACAACATCGTCTCTAAAATCAACCAACGCTTGGTTGACGGGACATACGGCCCGGATGGGACGCGTGACCAGAACAAGGCAGAGTTCACCTTCCACAGCGGGACTGACTATTCACTCGTCAGTCGAGTCGTCGATGCCTTTGAGGCACAAGGCTGGCACACTGAACTTTGCGGTCCGCTAGATGACTCGGGCGAGCCTCGGTACACGTTGCAAGTCAAATCCAAGCCGGTTGAAGAAACGGCCGACAAGGCCACTTTGCCAGAAAACGGTGATGAGCTGTTCAGGTATTTCGCCGAACACTATCCATGGGCAAAACTAGACTTGACCTATGCCACCAACTCAGAGTCACGGCCTGCGTCCAATGACTGTCACTGCGCTCCAGAAAGGAAGTGCTATAAGGCGCACATCACTGGAGCCCCAGTGCACGGTGTTGCTGGTGACGGCAGCGGCCAGTCCGAGGAAGAACGCGTGGACATCAACATTGCTATCGCGGCGAACGATTGGCCTACCCTTGTTTCAAGGTGCATCTCTGCCGTAGACCGTTGCAACGCATGGGTGAAGTCTCCGCTCGAGGTCGAGCGCGGTGTGTTCGACGCGTTTGAGCAAGGCATGCACGCCATGCAACGTGCCATCGACAGGATGGAAGCGTTTGCAGGTTTCCCCACTGTGAGGTCGTTGGTGTCCCACGACACGTTCCGCGACCAAGTGCGGGCCTTATGGGCACCGCACGCTTGGCCGAACACTATGCTGGCCAGCTTGTTCCACGACAAGAAAAAGTAAGAAGCCGTTCCGTGGCCGTCTAGGCGGCCACGGACTCCGTCGATGGCTCGGGAAGCGCTTCCCAATTGTCCTCAAAAGCCTGCCAACTGGCATACGGGCAATATCCCATGCCAAAACTGCCATTGCCTTTGGCGCGCAACACCGTTGGTTCTTCGACCAACTTGAGCCATCCGTTCTTGTGGAAACCCAGCCACTTGAGTTTTTTCTTTGTGGCGATGTACAGAGTGTACACAGTCCCGTTGTCATATCCCATGCTTCCCTGTTTACCAACGAACCTGCGCTCCATTACCTTCGTCGCTTTTTGCATTGTCAATTTCCCTTCGCGCCCATGACACTGTCCAATAAACTGGTTTTCTTCGTTCCCAAGTGTTGGAACTCTGACAAGTCCATTTCGCTGACAGTCCCAGGCGCAAACCCCACAGCCACGTCGAGCGTGCCGTCAGGTCTCAATAAGAATTCTACCATCATCGGGGCTGCGAGTGTGTAACACTTTGCTTTGTCCCGGTTTACAGTCCCACTGTAATCGAACGTCAAAACATGCCTGGGTGGTTTTGAGCCACCAACCGCTGCCCGGGACGCAGCGTACATGACGGGTCTTGCTGAAGAAGTCTTTCGTTGCGAGGCGTTTGCTAAAGCCTTGGGTAGCTGGACTTGGATTGCGAGCCACAACTCTTCTGGAGAATAGTCTGCTCCGAGCACCGTTCGAGCAGTGGTGTGACGAGGTTCTTTGTGCCAATGCAACATGGCGGCCTGTGGTGTAAAAGTGACGGGGCAAAACGGCATGACTGCGTTCCAGGCGTCATAAAGGTCGACTTGTGTGTCGGCCCAAAGGTGAGACAGTGCAGCGTACCTCGTGTGTAAACTTTCGCGGTCAAAATTGATACACCCCTCAATGTGCGACTCGCCTACATCTAACAGAATCTCTACTTCGCCCAGTTCCTCCGGCAGGCTTCCGGTATTGTGCCTTAACAAGTGCAGGCACTTTTCAGCAAGCTTATGTTCGTTGCTGTACAGTCCAGCATACCAATCAAACGGATGGCTTCCAGTCACGTCGTTCACAAAACGCACATTGAAAGGCTTAGGCCAATAAGTCTTGAGCCTTGTGGCGTATTCTTCATGCGACGTCCCGTGTATCGAGAGCAATTGTTGGCACAGGTGCACTTGGCGCTGCAAGCGGTTGGAGACTTGCTGTACCTTGTGCAACAACTTCGGCCTGTGGGCACTGACCACAAACTCACCGCACTCGACCACATTTTCGGTCAATTGCAGCAAAGTGACGCCTTCGGGCAGTGAGACACGAGTCAGGCGGTCAGACTCGAGGTACAGGCCACTGCGGTTTTTCAACAAATAGCTGGCCCATATCTCCAAGCGTTCACTGTCGAACACCCATATAGGAGTATGGGCGACCGGAGTCTTACTTGCTTTCAGTGTGTGATGGCGCCTCACTGTATGTGTTTTGACAACCCTATGAAGTGTTTGGACAGCTCGTCTTGCTCAGCTTGCACTTGGGCCTGATATGCCGAACAGCGTGGCCAATTTCGTTGTACGCTCACATGGACACTGCCATATTGGTCGTGCCCAAAAGTAAGTTCGAAGTGATTGGGGCTGTTCGGTTCTCGGAACACAGCTTCTGCAGCGCGACCAACAAGACCAAGAGTTCTGGCAAGGTTGGACGGTCGCCGGTTTATTGCCACCTTTTGTATCATCAGTGGAGTGTTCTTCCGTCCCTGGAACCACACCCTGATGCGCTGTGCCCAAAACCTCATGCAGTTGCAAGGGTTTTTTTGGAAACCCGGCCTTTGGGCTTTGTCCAGCGGCAAGACTGACCATAAGTCGTCAATAAGCGGGCGCGGAGCCCCATCGGCACCTGGTCCGCCAGTTTCAACAATGCCTGTTTGCGCGCTTCGTACTTGTTGTGCACATCGGCGACATTGCGTTTGACGACCACATCGGCAAGCGTGCGTTTGTCCTCGTCGCGTGAACCGACGACACCAACCCAAAGCTGGCAACGTGTGGATTCGACGTCGCGCGTGAATTTGGCGTGCTTGCTCTGACCGGTGCCATAGCTGAAAACGAGGGAGTATTCTTGGTTTTCGTACACGAATCTCATGTTAGATGTTTCCTTGTCAATTGTAGCATTTTAGGATTTATGCTTCGTCACCAGGTTCAGACTGAAAACCGCCCACGGCAGTCTTCAGTTGCTGTACCAGGCCGCCGAGTTGTGGGTCAGCAGCCAGTTCTTCGGCCGTCATTGACCCGATGCGCTCGCAAGCGTTCATGGTTTTTTCTTGCAAGCTTTGCGGCTCTTGGCCAGACGCCCATGAACGGGTCTGTTCCAAGAATTCGACTGGCACGTTGAACACAGTGATGGCGAACGTAGAGTCGAAGTCGTCGTCACTGTCCGAGACATACTGCGGATGCTTTGGCAGTACGTATTCCTGTATGCAACCAGGGCAAGGACACTCAGGCCCTTCTTCGGTCTCGTAGGAGAACGACCAGTGTTCGCGGTTGCCACCACCATTGCGGGTCAACAGATGGATTTGCGTACCGTCAGCGTTTAGTTCGATGTCGCGGAACCTGCCGACAGGCGTGCCTGGCTGGTTCTCAGCGATAGAGAGGCCGAGAATGTGCGCCAGGATTGGCGTCAACGGGTTGAACCCGTGCATCATGTTGTAAAGACTCATGGCGACAGTGTACTCCTATTTGACACCCAATTGCCCTGACAGGGTCGGTGCGACAGTTTTTAGGAAACACTCAATACACAAGACGACGCGACCGCCGAGGTCAGGACAGTCTGAGACCATCGCACTAGGACGTTGACACTTCCTCGTCCCACAGCGCATGGCGCCGATGTGCTCTTTGTTGTCAAAATCAAGTTCTCGCCAGTCGGTCCAGGCTTGTTTTTGGGGCATAGGCCCAGGATACCCTCAACGGGCTATGTCAAGCAAGTCAAGAGCCTCACGCTCGCTGTACGCTACTGCAAAGTCTTCCAACTTGGTTTCTGGCCAAGCTTGGGCAAGTGCTTTTTCAAAGATGCTGCGGTGCCAGAACCGGCTGATGTTTTCAAGCCGAGGCCAGACCAAAACGGCCTTGACAGTGTTCTTGTCCTCGTCGCAGACAACGTAAATGTCAGGACGCGGGTCGTCTGACGACCCCTTTTGAAGTTCGAGCGTCAAAGACTCTATCAAAGAGTCTATGTCCTCAGGTATTTCTTTTGTGTCATGAACAGGCATGCAAGTATTTATACGCGTTTGTTCCACATGTCAACCGCTGACTGCAGCGCGGTCTCGTGCACACGTCGGAACTCGTCTTCGGTGTCAAGGCGGTAACGGTCTGGGTCGTAGTCACCGTGGATTTCTGCCGAGCACTCGCAAGCCACCCAGTAGTAAGGCGTGTGAGTGTTACAGACCTCGAGTTCGTCTGAACCACAAAACGGACAGGGCAACAAGTTGCCGTGTTCGGCCTCATCGTAGGCAAGTCCGCCAGAGAACCCTCCGTGCTCCGGACCCCCGTAAACTTCTTCTCTTTGTGCTGTGGTGGGCATTAGTAGATATTACCGTATTCGTCAAGGGCGGCGTCAAGTCTCGAGACAGTTCGAGCGTGCGCAGGTTCCGTCATATGTGCTTGACGTGGCACAATTTTGAAGTCATGAGACAATGCTGCTTGCAATGATTTAAGCTGGCACTGATTACATCGCTGCATGGCTGGTGTAATTGGGTAGAACACAACCCCACAAGTCAAGCACGTCTTCATTGAAGTTCCAAAGCCATGTCCAACAAAGTTTGTGACGGCAATGGCTTTAACTGCGACTCGGCCGACCAACGGACGTGCGGTTCGTTGGGAAAATACATTCGACAAAATCGAGCCCCCGACACGTTGCGCATGTCGTTCCGTACTTCCACAATCCGGCCAACCTTGCCGTCCATGACAGTGCTGCCCTGAGTCTCGACCACGACCAACATGCCCGGCTGCACCCACTCATTCACTATTTTCTTGGGCCTCGAACCCTTTGAGGAGTTCCACTTCCAGTGCGGCCAGGGATTCCTTCAAATCAGTCTCTCGTTCCTCAGGAGTGCGAGTGTCTTCGACTTGTGCGTACCGCGCAGGGACTGCTTCGTCCCACTCCCTGGCCTCCTGTGGAAATGCTTCTCGCATGACTTTTTGCGCGTGCAGAGTGTTGCCTTGTGTCCATTCGTTCCACGGGGCTTTGGGGTCAGGGTCGGCCAGCAAGTTAGAGTCTCCAAAAACGAACCATTCAGCTTGTCGTTGGTTGCCCAACGCTATGAAGCCGTGAGTTTTGACCAACTCTTTGACCGTGTCTCTGTGAAAGTACGAATAGTGCGAATGCCATTCGTACGTCTTGTCCATTCCTTTAGTCCACTTTTTGTGCCGGCGTTGGTCTTTTTTGGCCGCCACAATCATAGCGGTCTCTACGAGGTGGGAAAACTTTTCTTGGGTGAACTTGGTCTTGTGCAAAAGGACTTCGCGACAGCCACTTTCGTAACCACCGTGTCCCATTACGTACACGTAATACTCATTAACTTTCTTCATGCTGCTCCGCCAGTTTCGGGCTCTGACAAAGGAAAACCAGTCATTTGTTCAAATTGTTCTCGCCGGCCGACGGGCAAAGACAATCGGACGATTATGGGCTCGTGACCTGGCTGGTTGCCACCGCGGTCGACGAACACTCCGTGCATTGTCCCGTGTAACTCAATGAGCGCACGAAAGACTTTGGCCAGCACCGCGTCGTTGTACCTCGGCCACTGATTGGTCGAGCTGGGTTCTGTACCCAGTTCCCAGGTTTCATAGTGCGCACTCACAGTAGATTATGTCACAGGTGTGACTTCGCCGTCTCTGACTTTTACTTTGTCTGTCGCCTTGTGGCCGGCCAACACACTGAGTGCCACTCGGTCTTTGAAGCCACAAAAAATGCAATGGTCGTCGTGTCCGGCGTCCACGACCGCGCGCAAGCCGCTGGAGAACCTGTCGAGGTCTGGGTTTTTCAAGGCCTCGATGACGACATTGACGTCTGTCAACAACGTGCGCAAGTCTCCTGTGGGAGTTTGTAGCACAGCTTGTGCCAAGCGGCGCTGTACGTCTGCTATAATCTCGTTCATAAATGAAGGATACCTCCAACCGACGAAACACCCCGGACTGCTTCGTCGCAGCTGGAAAGACCAGGAAACTGACGCTGTTCAAGAACGGGCATTATATGTTCAACGCGTACAGGGTGTGGTTGTACGCTTATCCTTCGTGCCCCGATTGTCGCGGCTGGGGATGGGTCAGCAACGTTGGTCTATGCCGCCGCTGTTACCGCAGAGCACCGGACATGTCTCCTGCGATATGGGAATATGTGACAGCGGCTTTTGAAGAAAAACACCCAGGTATGAACGTAGAAAAAATGCTTCAGTTTCCATCGACTCTGGACGTGATGCTGGTTGACTGAGCCAGCATGATGTCCAACAGGTTTTCGCGAACTTGGGGCAGAGCGCACAAACGCACTTTCCACACCACATGGAACTCCCTGGCAAGCGGATGAAACTCGCTTGAGCGTTCATCGAATGTCAGTCCCAAAAACTCAAAGGACACAAACGTGCCAGAACAAAAAACCCGTGTCATCGACACATACTCTTTCAACCGTTGAGACAAGTTGTGCACCGTTTGCCTGCCACACCACTGTATGGTGCTGTTTCGTGCGTCGAGGCACACTGCAGACTCGAGCTCGACCGCCGGTAACATCCAATCCACGCTGCTTGTGACTGTAACGGCTTTGACCTCACGCGCCGGAAAGGCAAAAGGGTCTTTGGTCGGAATTATCCTTTCATGCAACTCGATGGCCGAACAAAGCTGTCCAGGAGGCGACAAAGTTGCTTGCAACAACGTTGACATGTCCCACAAGTGGGGTTCTACCAATGTGGCCAAGTGAGCAATGGAACATTCGTCTTCTGGCGACCATTGGACCGCATTGTAATACTGCGGCGACAGGCTCACTCGTCTGTGTCCCTCGCCGCGTAGTGTTCTTCGGCGCTATAGGGCAGTGCCGGCGCCTCAAGCGCCCGGCGTTCGTGCATGCACGTCACTCCAAAGGCATGGCATTCCTCAAGGAACATTTCGCCTAGCGCCACAGTGACTGGGTGCTTTTCTAAACCGTCTGGCACATTGAGCAAAAGCGCCTTCACGTCTTCGCGGTACAACCAGCCGGCACAACAAATCAACACACTGCCAGGCATCACGCTGCAGTCCACGACGAGCCCGGCAGGAGTGGCGTACAAATACGCTGTCGAGCGGTGTTCGAGAGCGCGACCTACTAACAGTGCGGCGTAAGGCTCAATGTGCTCCGGCGCAAAAGAGTCAAGTGTTTTTTTGACGGCGGCGATGGTCGCTGCCGTCTGCGTTTCGAACACACTGCACAACATGCACTAGTTATCGCGCCGAGCACTTAGTCTGTCACGGCTCCGTGCCAAATTGGCACGACCACATAAAAGTCCCTGGATGCACGGTCCATCGCCTCGGCGATTGTGTCCCGGTTCATGTACTCCAAGAACCCAGCGCGTGTGAACGTCTTAAAACGGGCTTTGTGCCAAGAGGTGTTTCCTTCGTCGTCATAATAACGCTCTCTTCGGATGTCTCTTGCATCGTTCCACATAGGTTCGTTGTTGTGCTCGGCACCGCTGGCCCACATGACCAGGAAGGCCGGCGCGTTTTCTGGGTCAGGAACCAACATACTAGTGGCTTCTGCCTTGGCCTGCGACAATGCCTCGATGATGGATGATGACCTTTCGGCCATTTCCTGTACTTGCTCTACGCCAGAGTGAATACCAATGAGTTGGTCTTCCACAGACGCAGCGACGGTCTGTAGGGCTTTGTACGCTGTTTCGGCAGCCCCCTTGCCCGTGTCTATACCCTTCAACACGGCAGCGGCCCCTTGCGACACTTTCTCATCCAGTTCCTTGGCGGCCTGTTGTGCGTCGTCCCGCGCGCGCCAGTACAGCGCGGCCCCGGCCACCAAAAATATGAACCCCACGAAACCGCCGATGAATTCTAACACGACAGTATTTTACCATGTTGGGGTACACTTGTCAACAATGCGTTGGCTGCGCTATCGTTGGTATAGACTGAGGCTGTTGTTGCGACCTGGCAAGACTTGTGTCTTGCTTCGCGGCCTACCCGGGTCGGGCAAGTCGACCTTGGCTGCCGAATATCCCAAAGACCATGTGTTCAGTACGGACGCCTTTTGGGGACCAAACTACGACTACGACAGAGAACGTCTGCGCGAGGCACATTTGTGGAACCAAGAACGGGCGCGAAACGCCATGGCGCAAGGTGTGACGCCTGTCGTAATCGACAACACCAATGTGACCTTTGGTCAAATGCGTGCTTACGTTGAAATGGCAGTCCAATACGGTTACAGTGTCGAGTTCCGTGAAACGCAGACACCATGGAGGTTCGACGCTGCCGAGTTAGAAAGACGCACAGTCCATGGTGTGCCGCTGGAAATCATCGAGCAAATGTTGGTCAGTTGGCAAAAAGAACCAACTGTCGAGAAAGTACTGCAAGCTTGATTAGCTTTAGTCTGTACAAGCTTTCTCGTGAACTACCTCGAGAAAGTCCCATTGGCAGACCCATCGGCGTTCAACACCGGTCTGAGCGTCCCCTCACCCTCTTACATGGAACATGTTCTTGGGTGGCCTCGACCCTCGGGACAAATGTCCAGTAACTGCCGCCCTGTCACCCATCCTCAGCTCAAAAAACGTCTGAAGACCATAGATTTTGGCCCGTTTCGAGCTACATGTTTTGATTTATTCGGCAAAGTATTCAAGCGCGCACTGGACAAAGTACAAGTCGACCATCCAGAGTTGCACAGGATGCTTGGCACTGAGGGTGCTCTTTGCTGCCGTTTTATCCGTGGTACTCATGTGCCTTCCAACCATTCGTGGGGGTGTGCCATCGACATGAAAGTTGGGAACGTCCTTGTGCCTCTTGGGGCTGATTGGACGTTGCGCGGCATGCTCGTCCTTTATCCATACTTACACGAGGAAGGATTGTACTCTGGCATGGGTTACAAGCACCGCAAGGACAGTATGCACTTCGAGGCGTCCGAAGAACTTATTGAGAAGTGGCGCAAGCTTGGAATGCTTTACTGAGCCTCAACTGTTGAATGTACGATATCACCACTGACGCAGGGTCGTTACCGTACTTGTAGGCGTTGGAAGTCAAGCGTAGTCCGCGGCCGGGCGCATATCGCTCGATGTTCGCCTTAATAAGGGTATGGTGAAAGACAAGTTCCCACAAGGCGGTCGCATTTTTCCACGGACGCAAAGGTTGACTCAAGCACCGTGTCAACGCGCGACCGAAACAAACGTGCCAGGGATAGTCCAGGTACACCCACAAATCGGCACACTGAACCAGTGTATAGAACTCACTGCCGATTCCTGATGCCACCCATTCTCTGCCCTCGATGAGTTCTTGCGGCCAAAACTTAAACCCACTCCACTCGTCCGTGTCCACCCAAGCGCAACCCAAAAGCTGGGACAACTGATTGGCCAGCCGGGACTTACCAGCACCGGGCAAACCCACTACGGTGACCCTCATACAGCCGTGTCACATATTTCCCTGAATCGCTGCGTGGTCAGCCATGACAATTTCACCTTCTTGTACTTGCGCCATCTAAACCATAGGAATTGTCCTGACTTCCAATAATGGACATGCGTCTCCTCGTACAGGCCGCCATAACAACCTTGGTAAAAGTTGGCACTAAGCTCGACCTTTTCGCCAAAACGACCGCGAATGCTTCCCAGTCCTTTGGGGTCGTAAGGAAACGAGTCTGCAATGGCACACTGTGCGTGCAACAACTTGCCCAACTCTTCGTTCAATGTTGTGCGCAATGTCGCGGCTTTTTGTTGGTGGGCTTGCTCGAGTTCGAGTTCGGCGGCCTTGCTTGCGGCCAATAACACAGGTAAGACATCCACACCTTCACTCACTGGGGCATCAGTGGGCGACCAACGCAACAGAATGCGACCCTCGTCGACCGTGTCATCGGCACACATTTGCTGGTCTAACCAACTGACGCCAGGCTCCACATACCCTTGAGCCTTGAACAGTGTCACCAGCCTCTTCACCTCGTTGAACTGGCTTGGGTTGCGTGAGTCCCACTGCAGTTCGACCTGGACGTCACCAACGTTCATCTGCGTCACCCGTTGACTGCGTCACCCTCGCCGGCTGCAATGTCCTTGTCCACGTATTTGATTTTGGGACAGAACCTCTGTTTGAACACCTGGGAGAAAATGGCAAGGACGCCAAAGATAGCCATGAACTGCTCCCAGAACGAGTCATAAGACGCCATATGGGCCCAATCATATTTTGCCTCTACGACCGGGTCGTTCGATGTAGACACGATGGTTGCGTCTTTGGCGATGTGCTTGATGTACGCCATGGAAACCAACATGATGAGGGTGGCAAAGACAGCAAACACCAGAAGCCCTCCCAGTATCACGCCGAGTACTCGTATGAAGCCAGGGTTATGGAACAGACTCACCACTCCCCATACCAACAGACCGAGAAGGCTTAAAATCACGCAATACCAACCCGGGGCTTTCCAAAGACCGCGTTTTGTAAACTGAGTGTCCATGTATGGAAACTGGCCGGCTTTCATCATTTCCTGACTGAACGCCCAAACATTTTGTCCGGTGAAAAAACAAACCACAAGGCTGGCCAGTGTGCACATGGTCGCCCAAAGCGCCATGACCACCGGCATGAACATAATGAGCACAGCACCAAGCCACGAGATGCTACACAGGCTCCTGCCTTCAAACTTGAGTGGCAGACGCTTTAACAGCTTGAAGTATTGGTTGTTCTGATTGATGCACAACTCGCCGTCACACATCTGCATCGCACCAGAGCAAACAAAAGAGCTGCCAAAGAAAAAGGCGCACAAAGGAATGAACTCCAACGCGTAAGTCACGACCAACGGCAGGTCTCTCACCGGCGACAGCCAAAAAGCGAGGTGCCAGAGGGCAAAAAACAACACCGAGAACGTCAGGGCGACTGGCGGTGGTTGGAATTTGCGCTTGACCATTCTGGCCAAGTACATGGCGTATACGGTTTCAAGGCCCAACAAGAGTGTGAGCGACCACGGTGTGGCTTGTCCCATGGGTTCATGGTACCACACACATTGCATCTTGTCAAGACTGGGTCAAACGCCGGCAATATTCGTACATTACGATACCAGACGCGGTACCGACATTGAGGCTGCGGACACTGCCAAACTGCTTGATATAAACAGTCTTTTCGCAAAGGGCTAGAAGTTCCGGGCTTACACCGGTCCCTTCTTCGCCAAATACGAAAATGACATGCCTGTCCAGTGGCAAGTCTGCTGTCGCAACGTCTTCGGCACCAGGCACGTTGTCGACAGCGACGAGCATTGCGCTTTCCGTCAATGCCGTCACGTCTTCAATGGTCTGCACATGCTTGAAGTGTGTGTAATGCTGAGTACCGACCGCACCATTGCGGTTGTATTTGCGTCGACCGTACAAATAAACCATCGACGCCAAGAAGGCGTTCGCGTTGCGAATGACTGTGCCAACGTTGAAGTCTCCCTGGACATTGGCGCACAAGACCGAGAAATTGTGGCGTTTGGTGTCCAAGTCGGCCACAATTGCCTCGGTAGTCCAGTACTTATAGTAATCGACGACATTGCGGTCATCAGTCACTTTAATCGCTCCAACACGCCTTCAGCCCGCGGACCATCCGGGTCGTTGGGGGTGCCACCGTAGGCGAGACGGTCGAACAGTTCGCGTTTTTCTTCCTCACTGAACCGCTCTGCCCAGTAGGCCGGAAACGGCATGTACTCAATTTGTCGACGTTCGCCCACGGTCAAGTCATCGTGATAAAGTCCAAATACTGGCACCTTGTTGTCAAAGAAGGCAAAAATAGCTGTCCATCTTTGTAAACCATCGAGCAATTCGACTGTCACATCGTGTTCTAAGTCTTGGTGCACGCAATATACTCCCACGGGCATGCCCGTGGCCAAAGACTCCATGAACCGCACTTGCTGCTCAAACGACCAGACCTGCTGACGTTGATAAGGTGGGATTACAAAACCACCATACTTACTGCGGATTTGTAGTCCTTCACCCACGACACAATCGACACGGCGGGCACGAGACAGGATGGTACGAGGAATACGCGTCACCCTGCTCTCCCACACGCTGAGCAACCTTGGTCGCGTGCCTCTTCTGCGACTTCTCGCTTGGCGATGGCGCGCGAGTTGTCATAACCGGCCAATCGGTAAATCCGCGCGATGACCGTGACCTTCGCGTTTGTCCCAAACTTGTCGATGAAACAATTTCGGCACCGCCGAGTCTTGTTCCGGACGAACGAGCAGTTTCGGCACACAGGTTGACCACAGTCGTCACAAATCGGCAACGTGCGGGGCAACCGGTCGTTGGCACCACAGCGGCCGCCGACACCATAGCCCGCAGGCGCCAGGCAGTGCTGGTCTACGACTGTGCAAGACTCTCTTGTGCGCTTTTTTCTCACGTGTCAATTATTACACATTATCACAGCTATTTTGGGACCATTACTGAAATTGTTCCGTGCTCAGTGAGTTCGTTCACCATTTTCTCCCCATGGGCCTTTCCGGCCAGCTTGTTCCAGTGGGCGAAGTGCGTCCAACCGTCCTCGGGAGGAAAATCGCGCCAAATGAACGATTGACGATGCGCCCAACCCTCCGCTTGTCCTGCGGCATCAGGCCCGTCAAAGTCAGTGAACAAGATTTCTTGTGTGAGCCAGTTATAGGACACTACTATGGCTCGTTCGATGTCGGTTTCTGCGTTTGTCGGCATGTTTTAGTCTCCTGGGTGAGCGTCTCGGCGTTGGGACAGTTTCTCTGGTGCTGGTTGTGCGGTTGGGTCGACGCACTCTAACAGCTCATAGTCTTGTCGCAATTGACCTGCGAAACTGCCAGCTCTGTCGTGTGGCGGAGTAAACCACGTTTGCACGGAGTACCATTCGGGGTTTTCGAGTAACTCTTTGTTCCAATTTACGTCGGGATTTTTGCGTTCTGCGTCTTCAAAGGCCTCCACGACGCGCCTATAGGTGTCCTTTTGTGCTTGAGTGACCAGCCTTGAACCTGTGGCATACCCGCCTTTGACTACCAACCAACCTTTTGTGTCCAGTGAACCGTACAGTTGATAAATGCCGTTTAGAATCGCCTCTAAATCATTGTGCGCGCAATATGCGCAGGGATAAAATTCACCCGTCGGTGCAATAAATCCCATGCGCGCACATGGTTCTTGGGGTTGTGGAGCAAAATCACGCTGAAGTTCCTCATAAGCCATATCGACACCGTCTTCGTCGCCCTCATAGGTGCGCACAACGTCGTACTTGTCGGGTTCCCAAGGGCCATGAGAAAAGCCAGCAGACCAATGTGCCCATTCGCCACGCAAGCCGACGACCATCGGTCGGCCGTTGCTGCCCTTGGGTCGAATTAAGCAAACACTATCAAACTCAAGCATTTTTTGTCACCAACCAGACCGACTCGCCGTCGGCCCCTGCGCCGTCCATCACGTGTTCAATTTTGTACGGCAGTGGCTCGAGGTCGCTCGCGTAGTGCGACTGCTTACCAACGTACACGACTGGGCAACCACTTTCGACAGCACGCATGATTGTAGCGTGTATCCACTCTCCGCGACAAGGCCGGCACACGAAGGCCGTCATGTGCGCGGAGTAAGCGAACAATGGAGCGTCGATTGCCAAGACATCGTCCACGAATGCGTCAGTCGGCGGACAAATGTCGAGTCCGAAGGCGTCTAGGCCTCGGTGCCGCAACAACGAGACCAGCAAGCCTTTGCCGCATCCGCAGTCTATACATGTCGACTTGTCGAAGGTGGCCGCGCACCACTCAATAAACTCTGGCCTTGGTTCAAAGAACACACTCCAGGTCGGCATACTGTTTTGGAAGGCCATCAACCTAATGCTACGGCGCACGTAATCTTCTATCACTGCCGCGGGCTTAAGAGTCATACTGACTGCTCACTTAGGTTCAAAAAGTCTTTGTGCTTGATTTTGGTCAAAATGCGCTCACCCTTGCGAGAATACAGTTCGGTCGGCGTCTTTGCCACGATGCCTTCGGCGAAGAAGTTGCCCCATTGACTTTTGAACCCTGCCTTGACCAGCTTGATAGCATCGTAAAGTGTGTGCAGACCCAGGCCTGGAACAATTTCCAGTCCTAGTTTGTTTGCCACGTCCTCGCAATTGTGACGATGCAACCACCAACCGTCAACATACGTGCCGGCACTAGGATTGCGCAGAGTAGGTACGTACACATCGAACAGTACGAACGTGTGTTGTTGGGCGTACTTACCACCACCACAAATACCAGGACCGATGCCTTCGCCGTACAAGACGGCCTCTCCGCCCTTGAAAGTCTTTTCAAGAGCAGACAACATTGTAGGCGTGTCAAAAATGGCTTTCAAGGCAGCATCCATGTCAACAGAGAACACAGCGTCTTTTGTGCGACCAGTGATGTCCACTTGGCCATCTTTGTACTCGACACGAATGTTTTGACCGTCTAGTTTTTCACTCAGTAGCCACTTGCAACACGCTAGGTGCTCAATCTCGGGAAGTGACCATTTGCCGAATATCACCTTGTTTTGTTCATCGCGCTGAAACAGTGTGTGTATTTTACTGTACTCGCCAATCATGCGCTTATCATACCACGCCTCTGTGATACGTGTGATACTTTGGTCGAAAGGCACAAAAAATGGGTCTGCGTCAGCAGACCCAATGACCCATACTTGGTTAAAAGTCTTTAACGCCCCAAAATCTGAATGGTCAACCGACGCTTGCCCCAGCGATTGACTTCGCCCTTCGTGTCAAACGCTACGTCGATGATGTTGCCCTTGATGAGTCCGCCCGTGTCGCAGGCGACTCCTTCCCCATACCCTGGAATGTACATCCGCGTGCCAAACGGGATGACTCGAGGGTCTACGGCGATTGCGCCTTTGGTCACCCTGTTCCCCAAAGCAGTCCTCAGGCCGCCTTCTCGCCAATAATAGGCAGTCACGGTCACCTCCATGGTCGCCGGCAGTCGCACTCCGTGACGAGACGAGAGCACTCGGGTGCTCCTGTTCGACTTGTGTTTGGTCTTGTGTTTTGCTTTCTGGTTGGTTGCATGCACGCCGTGTTTCACGGTCTTGTGCTGCGAGTGGTTTGTTTTGCCCGTCTGTGCGCCTGCCAAAGCAAAGGCGAGGCACAGCAGTGCGGTGAGTGTAGTTCTCATGGTGTTTCCCGTGCCCTATAAACAGGGCAGGGCGCTAGAAATGCGCCCTTGAGTCCGGTCGCGCCACATCCGGCGCGTGTGTAAGCATTCTTATTATACGGCAAGAACGACCAAATGTCAAGGGCTTGGTCTAAAAATAGGTTCCCTTCTTGCCTCGTGAGTCTGAAAATCCAGCGTTGGCAGGGTGCTCCGCGACCCAAACGTCGTCATCGTAAAAGCCTGTGATTGCGCTCAAATAGAAAGGCACTCTGTCAGCGGCCAGAGGGCGCATGTGGTTGACGTCGACTCCAATGTTCAACATGTTCTTCTGCACCTTCCACGACGAATGAATGTGCCCCACCAGGTTGAACCGGTCTGGGCGGGCAAGGTGCGGATAGTGCGTCGCATAGCACAAGACACCACCGACCTCCAGCTCGACACCCTCACCTTCGGGCACGATGTGTTCAAAGTACGGGGCAAGTTGCTCGTCGGTCAAATCCCTGTCATGGTTGCCACGAATAAGGGTCTTAACACCGTTGAACCTGTCCACTTGAGGCAAGAACTCGAGTGCTTCTTTGAAACAAACGTCTCCGCCCATCAAGACCTTGTCACTAGGCTTGACTAAGGCGTTGTGCTTGGCGACGAGGTCGTCGACCATTTCTTGTTGAGACCCGTAAGCCGGTCGGCCCATAATTTCGAACCGCGATTCTCCGATGTGCCAATCGGCAGTCAAAAAGTCGAATTCCACAATCATATTCACAGCCTTTCCTGTCTGATGAACCGGCCTAGTGTAGGCTTGGTCATCTGAAGTATATCACAAATAGACCTGCGCTTATGACCTTCGGCCAACAGAGTAACTACTGCTTGCCTCAAAGCTTCCCTTTTCTTCCTACGAGTAGTTAGATGACTGTCACCGACCAGCGACCACTTTCTTGCCATGACTGGTAGGCTTAAGCACTCGACGCGAGACTTCATGACCTCTAGTAAGGAACTGTTGCTTAAAACTAGGCGCGCATATCCCAAATCATTGAGTCTAGCAAAAGTTGGCTTACTTTTTTTGAGACCACAATACTGGTGTAAAAAATCATCGGTCTGCTCTAAGAATCCCAACCACGAGCCATGCATTTTGATGTCTATAGAGTATGCTTTTTCCCTTCTGACCCTTATATGACCATCTCCATCAATTAGACCCACAATCAACGCGAACACCAAGTCATCATTGGCTTGAGGAAAAGGACAAGGCTTATATGTTTTTTGGTTGCTGATACTGAACTTGGCCATGATTTGAGTCACCACTTCGGGGTTTCTCAAGTTGACGCATGCACTTCGACATGTTCCACGGTAAGATACAAACTGAGCGTATTGCGATAGATGCGCTGCATCTTTCTCTGACAAGTGCAGTTTCACGGCGCTGCCCGAAAAATAACCGTCTGCCATCAAAAAACCCACCCAATAGTAAGCCTCTGCGGTTTCGTCAAGAAGAGACGTCAAGTTTCCCACACACAAGTGATGCATGTGTGAACTTGTACAGCCTTGGTGCCAATCACAAGTGAGCCAAGTGGGAGTTACTACGGGAGCCCGCGGTTGGGAGATGCTTCAAGGCCTTCCGCAGCTCGTCTTGAGCGTTGTGGTACGGGCCTACGAGCTTCATTTGATTGCGAGGAACTTGATTGGCCTGTTTTGTGTATCTTTTTGGGTCTCTCTTTATCATCAACGCTTGAGCGATAAGCTGGTCGACCACTGGGTATTCTTCCCCGAAATGGCCGCAATAAGCCCTCACTGGTTGCCAGCGGCGCCCTTTCACCTTCTTGGCAGGGTCGTACACTGCAATGTTGCCGTGGCGAGAGTAAAACAACCGGTACATGAGTCCGTCAGCACCTTCGACCCAAAACTCGCTTTGTTTCAACAGCCTGTTGTAGGCCTTGGTGCCAAAAAGCTTCTTGAACAACACGAGCGCCTTAGCGTTGGCCAACGGTTGTTGCTCTTTGAAGCGCTCGTACTCATATTGAAACTGGCGCACCATGTCGTGCACGTCGCCGTCTTCCTTGAAAAAGTACACCATGGCCCGGAACACGTCCTCGACGCCACAGAAAAACGGGTGTTTTTCGCCCAGTAGCACCAAATACGCGGCTCGAGAGGCTTCCAAGCCTAAATATTCCCGGTCACAGTTGTAACACAGGTTCATCTTCGAGATACGGACCAACCGTGGGCAAAACGAGAGGCAATAAGGACAAACGTACACATGGGTGCCGTGACAGTAAAACCAATATGTACTGGCTTCGAGCTGGTCTGGCGTCTCCATGTCTTCGTACAACTCTGCGACGCGCGGTATCGCCATCCACCGCAAGTGCTGAGCCCGCCAGTCTTCAGGCCTGGTATTGGCGTTGGGCTCTTCCTCGACCTCGGGCACGATAAGGTGTTCAGCGAGCAGGTAGTCGACCGACTCTTGCAGTGAGTCACTCATCGGCCCTGACGTTAAAGGGAACGGAACACGGACTGGTGGTTCCAACCCGGGCATCGGGTCGTGTTCGTCAGGCATGGAGCGATTTTACCATAATATTTCTGTAATGGGCGACCCTGCCACCAACCCGCCGGACGGGCCAAGGACTTTACAAGCAATGGTACCAAACAACGCACAATCCGCAGTCTCAGTCACTCCAGGCCGGCAGACGAACCCGAGACGTGGCAGCAGCTTGTATTTGGACAACAAGCACTTTTGCAGTCATGGTGAAGGAAGCGGTTACATTCTGGACGTGTGCAAACGAGGCTTGGTGTTGTTAGACCAATACGGCGAAGAAGTATTCTGCGTGAATGAAAGTGGAATGTTCATTTGTGGTCGCAAAGTGGAATTTGTCACACAGTCCAAGGTCGTGACTTCACTCGACGCTGTGTTAGAGCCGTGATTCGTTCATACCAGGTGTAGGAAAACCACCCTGGACCTTTCCTGGTGCCAACACAGTGTGCTTGTTGAACATCAATCGACCCAAGCGCACATCAATTGTCTCGACGGGCGACTTGCCGTACACACAACCAATGGCCTCGTCGAGCCTACTGCCGACCTCTGTCACTTCATAAGCCTCGAAGCCCATTTCAAGGAACTTTTGGAAGACTTCGCGGGCGTTGTCACAGTCCGCTTTGTTGTCAGGGTCCCAAACCAGTTCGAGGTCGCCTTCTGCAGTCAGTGCGTTCAACGTATGCAGTTCTTTCTTGCCCATACTGCTATAATGGTACCACAGTGTTCGACCGTAGTGCACCATGGTTGTACTCAACTGAAAGACCTGCAGCAAACTGTCGGCCGAGACCGGTCAGTGTGCCAATTGCGCTCATCAAGTTGTCACCCGGCAACCATTCCATGAGCCCGAGTCGGAACAATGGCGCCAACACTTCTTCTGCGACAGGTGTACCGGACGGATACCATACATAGTGTCCTGGTGTCTCTGAGAAGACAGTGTTTCCGGCATGTGCCAACAACAATGCCATGTATGGCTGACCAATGACCATATAGTCAGCATTATGGCACACACTCAAGGTATCCTCGTGCGTATGCCGCGAGAAAGACGAAAGCTCAAAGCACACGAGGCTCGTGTCTTGGCTGCTATTGAGGAACTGCAAACCGCACTCGACGGGCTCACCAAAGGCGAGCGCAGACACATGGTGGGCAGTGATGAAATCGAAGGTTACTTGGGCCTGCGGTTGACAAAAGCCGGTCAGGCCAAACTGGAGGCCTTTCGCACTGATGGGACTGCCCTCTTTACACCGACTGGCAAATCCGGCCTGAGTCGTCGAACGTGACTTGTTGTGCGTTCATATAGGCCTCGACTTCCTCAAACGACACGGGTGCCAGGCCACAAGGGTCGACGCCAACGTCCATGGCGCGCTCGGCAACATGGACTAAGTTGCCATGATTGTGGCCATGCAAATGGTAAGACCCGTAATGTGAGCGATTCCAATGCCGCATCGGATAATGGCACAACACAACGTGGTGTTCTTCAACCTGTATTTCGTGCAAAGGGGGCAAAATGGTGTGCACAACGTCTGCGTACAACTTGAATGTGCGCCGATGGTCGTGGTTGCCACCCACCCACAAAATCCGGCCGTTCAATCTTTGGACATACTCTTTAGTGGCCGGAGAACCCAATGCGAGGTCGCCAAGATGGTACACGACGTCTTCGGGTTTGACACGGGCGTTCCACCGTTGCACCAGGACCTCGTTCATTTCATCCACGTCGGTAAACCCACGGTACTCAAGCAAGCGACCAAGTTTGTGACCAAAGTGGGTGTCAGAGGTGAACCACACTTCTGCAGCACCAGCATTGGTCAACGTACCAACCACTTTGTCCTTGACGCTTGTGAAGACCATGAAGGTATTATAGCACCGTCATGGACTCGAGGACGATACCACTGCCAAGGAACTCATTGTTCTTGATTGGCGCCAATCAGTCTTGTCCAGGGTTTGTAGACTTGAGGCCGGCATGTGGACACTTGCACTGCCGCCACCATTTATGGGTGTTGGTTTTAGACGAAGACAACGTCGACAAATTACTGGCAAGTGTGCGAGGCGGCCCTGATTGCACTGTCATCGACGACACACACAATGTGTTGTGCGCGGGTAGGCCTTGGGTGGTCAAGTGTCCAGAATATAAATCGTTGAGCATACAAGGCATCGTGCCGCAAAAATCACCTAAGGGTATTTTGAGCACCAACCCATGCAGTGAGATGGCACTCAGAACGGACATGCAGGCCGCAATAGTGGAGATTTGCCTTTGGAGCGCCCTCGACGCTTACTTAGACGTCGACACCCCTGCGCTTATTGACCAGTTTGTCCTCTAAATCAGCATACTTGGCCTGCACGTCCAAACCGCAGAGCATTGCTTTGCGCACCATTGAGTACAAAAATACAACCTCGTTCCAAGCCACGGCCTTTTCACGCACCCTTGGGGCAGAGTTCACGACCACCTCGACTTTCTTGGGATGGCAATACAACAACCCCCAACCCTTGGGGAGCTCTTTGGGAGCCACCAAACCAGGCGGAGTCATAAAAAACCGGGATTGACCCACGCCGGCCGCCCAAGTCGAGCGAAACACCTTTTTTCGGTCTTTAAGAAAGTCCGCCCTTGATGTTTTGCACTCGACCAACACAGTATCATGCGCGTTGCGCCAGCCCAAGGCATCTGGGCGCTCCATTGACGCAGTGCATGACGTTTCACAGATGACCACCGCGCACTTTTTAGTGCCACGAAGCCAACGCCCAGCGCGTTCAACCAATTCTGTATGTGTCATAGGCACATGTATTGTGCCGTTATTTTTCAGTAAGAACACTGTCCAACAACCCGCCAAGTTGTTCCGAGCACAACTCGTCCAAGGCCATAGTCCGCACTGTTCCGGCCGGCAACCACGTCGACATCCACAATTTACGGTCTGGGCGCACGAAGACACACAGCTCGAACGGGGCTTCCAGCCCAAAACACGTTTTGTGCCCTCTCTTTGCGTACGAGACTGGGATGACACCGTGTTGTCTAACAGAGTGCGCGTGTTCTCTCGGCACCAAGTAACCACAGGTCTTCCTTGCCGACGGTCGATAGTCCCTGGTGCCAGAACTCAAAGACTTTTTCAAGGTCGCACTAATGCGCTGCTGAATATCGGCAAGAAAACTCGGACTGTCCATCGTGCACAATTCGTCCAAGTCAAACACGTAAGTGGGTTTGCGATAAATGCGCAATCGACAAAAATCAATCCCAAGTTTTTGCAACGAAACATTCATCAACTCGCGCACTTCTGTTTCTTGTGGGCACTTCCTTTCATAAAGGTCGCGAAGCTGTCGACCGTCTAGCTGTGCCCAAACATTCAGTAATTGTGCGTATGGTTGGTGTTCACAGTAGACCAAAATAGACGAAAAACTGCGTGGCGACAAACCTGTTTTGGCAGTCAAATCGAACATGACTTGCTTGACCACACGCTTGGCATGAATCTGGTCTGCCGTGTATTTGAACACGTACCGCCACCAATATGGCCTGCCTGCGTGTTGCCGTTCCAGTGGCGAACTGGAGAGTGTGACAAAATTGTTGGGCCAAACCAAGTTGTCCACCACCTCGCTTAGAGAGTCATGTTTGGCAAGCTGCCCTAGGTAATGCCTGCTTTGGCAAACAGCGTTGTCATAAGCGTTCCTGAGCCATTCCAACATGGCCTTTTCGTCAGTGAACACATGACACTCAGGGTGTTCATAAGGCTGTGGAGAACCCGGCACAAACCTAACGACTTCACCAGAGGGGCTGACCTGGTTAAGCCGGCTTTGGAAATGTTGAAGGACAACGCCGCACTCTGCCCCGTCCTCTACCAGAGGTTCGAACGTGCATTCAGACACATATCCGTGTCGTTTGTTTACCGTCCAAGCCGGCTGTTCTGCCATCAAACACTATTTTGGCATATGGGCATAATCAAACCGTGGGCAACGAACGCAACCATGCCGCAAAACACCATTTAGGACGTATTTTCGACAGCACCACGTCACAAGCCGTCAAAAACATAGACTCTGGACTGCAGTGGCATTCAGAGACGGCAGCTGTCAACCACATTAACGCGCTCGACGTCAGATTGCGCCAGGCCGGCAACAATGACGAAGAAATCGCATCACTGTTAAGAGACCAGATAGAGAATTGCGCGAGGCTGTTGGTCATGATGCAGCGCCGGACCGGCAACTTCAATTTGTGACCTTCTTAGGGCAATGGTTTGGGGTAGTCGAAAGGCAATCCTGCCGTTTCACTCGTGGCCGCCAACATATAGGCTGAGGCGTAATAAGCAACGGCGGTCGTGAGTTTCTTCAATTCTTCTAATGTCATGTCTGGACAGCTGCACGAAACGACGACAGTCGCTGAGCCGTGAGGCTTTTTCCACTTGGCCGAGTGTGTCTCGGTGCCATTGTGCAAACGGCGGATTTTGCCCTCCAAAGTCGGGCTTGGCCGGCGTTTGCCAGCCATGAGCATACTGACATGAGATTGACTGACGCCAAGTTCCTTGGCCAGTTCGACCTGGTTATAGTGTTGACCTAACGCGACGAGTTCTTCCATGAATCCCGGCCTGTCGTCCAATTGTATCACAGCCATACTAGTTTTCCACACATAAGTCTAAAATACTGGTGTTCTTTGGGCCAAAGTCGGCCTCACAAGCCACCTGCATCTCCGCACGATAATACAACTGTGAGGGGAAGCGATTTTCATGTTGTACCACGAAATTCCGAAACTTGACCACTGCCCGAACAGTTTTGGGCAATTTTAGGCCGGAACGTGCCTCAAACCAGTTAAGCAGACGGCGACGTTCACTGTCAACTTTGCGGTGTAAAGCGGCGCACAGGTCGACGTACAAACGGTTTTCCATCTTGTATACCCCCGTAAGATTGCCTGATGCTTTCATCCACTGACTATGCCAGGGTTCTCCAGGGCGACAATAGACAACTCGATTCGACACGCTCTGCACCATGACGGCCGTGTCGCGGGGTTGTAAATACACCCCCCGAAGTTCGGCAACGACGTCGGCCCGGAGCCTTTGTAGCTCATTGGGAGGAATCGAGGTGGTTTCAATTCCAATTTCCATCAAACACATTCTCCCAGAGTCGTGTCTAACACGTTGTCGTGACCTGGTTTTTTGGCGAAACAACTGACACCAGCGTCTACGACAAGTTCCACATATCCGTTGCTTAATTTGCAGCGCAAGTCGTACACGCGCACGTGTGTCATGTCTATAGAGCGACCGGCCGCGTCAGCCACGGCCTTTCTAGCGGCGGCAATGCGTTCCATGGCCAGGGTCACGCACTGGTTCGCCAACGTATGGACAGAGGCTCCAGGCTGGACGGGTGTGTCGCTTAAAACACTGAACGTCCAATAGTAGGCATGAGGTTCATAGGGGACTGGGCCGTAAACGCCCGCAGACGTGTAGAGGAGCATATGGTCTCCAACCGTAGGCTCGTACAACGTACTGTCCGAGACTAGCTTGGACTTAACCAGGCGCATCAAATCGCCCGTCAATGGGAGTTCGGCGTCCATTAGGCGATTGACAAAGGTCGGTCGAATACTTGCGGTACAAACTCTCGGCACATTTTTTCGTTCGCGTCACGCATTTGGCGCAAAGAATCCGCCAGTTCAGACTTTTCATCCCCCATGTCCTGTAAAGCACGGCGGGCGAACTGGTCGAGACAATCCGCGGGTTCAAAAAACGGGTCGCCGAACGCCAACTGCATCAAAGCTGTGTAGGAGTCCTTGAGGAACACCATTGCCGAACGATTGACGCCCGTGTCTGCTGCCCGCCAGAGGTACCACGGATAGTCCTCCGTGTCGACCAGGGCGATTCTGCGGACGGCGGCTGCAGGAACCTCGCCACAATAAGCACAGGTGCCTAAAGCCATCAACGAAAGCCCCCAGAGGGCTTGGTGTGCCTGGACGAGGTCTCGCGGGGCTTGTCCGGCGTCAATAAGCTGCTTTGTGACGTCGATGTAGTTCAAAGCGTCTTCGTCGGGGACGAACTTGTCCCTGTCTAGAACAGTGCTGTCGATTTCGACAAGACCCATGACTGGGTCTGCGTCTGTGACGGCGCACGATGCGTAATATGGAGCCAGCCAGCCGTCACTCAGGTACACCCTTCCCGGCAGTGGTGGCTTGTCCCATTTACCGAGGTCTTCGGTGCCTGGACGCAGACCGTCACTTAATGCCGCTCGCGCGAGCTGACCACTGGTTCCGTAGTATAGGGTCATCCTAGTTTATGTATACCACAAATCAGGACTGCAGCACTGAGTCTAAAAGACTGACGGTAGGTTCAGATTGAGTCCGAAACGGCACCTGTATGCCGGACAAGGCCCCGTTTTGGACTGCATAGTACCACGGGCCATTTTTAGCCAAATACACTTCGATGCTCGGTCGTTCAAAGAAGTACCAGGCGCTCGATGGACATAGGATGGAGCGGTTAGAAACGACGCTGTAGGGTGTCTCCACGTCTCTTGGAAGCTCCAACACGCGGTCAAAAACCAGGAAGTTAGCATCGGCACACAATTGCGGTGGAAAGGCCTTTTGTGCATCGTTGTTAGACAGAGGTCGAAACTCGAGTCTTGTGACCTGGTGTTCCAACAGGTGCAACTGCAAGCTTTCAAGCACCCATTCCAGGGGAGCCCTGGTGCTGAACCGAGAGTATCTAGACGCATTCCTACGGCCCCAATCGTCCTCGACGTGTATGTCAGTGAGTTGGAACGCCAAAGGATTTTTGCTTTTTTGACTTGTCAATGCACAAAACCTGGTCAGTATCTTGGCCAGTTCCGTGTCATGCTTCGCAGTAGTGCTGCATTGACCCATTTCAGCTACAAAAAGCTCTTTCAACGTCATTTGAGGTCACGCTAGTTCAGTCACAGCGGTGTCGATTCGACTCGGCTTTGAACGATGGACGACCGCAGACTGAGTGCGTACGCGTGGCACATTGGTCACGCGGTACATCATTCTCCACACTGGCACTACTTTCTTGTCCTCTGTGGAGACTAAATGAATTGTGACAGGGCGGACCTTTTCGATTGCAATGACGGCCGCCTTCCGCTTTTGTAGACGGGGCGACAAATGCACGGCACGGCCAGACATGTCGGCTGGAATGACAGTGGCAACTGTCCTGTTGTAAACCAAGACCTCGGGCTCAAACTTGAAACACGTATCGTCGAACGCCCAGCGTTGGTTGGCAGACACTCGCTTGTCTTTCTCGACCAAAGCACCAAACGCCAGCGAGCACATCCAATGAAAATTGTCCTGCAGCTCTCGCAGCGATACTGTTTTTCCTTTAATGGACATACTATAAGCCACTCGCTTCTGTGTGCCTTTTTTGATTGGCTTCTGTACACCGGGTAGTTTTAACAACGACCATGGTAGTAGCGTGGCCGCCTTGCGGTAAACCCGTGCGACTTTGTTGACCGGACACCGTTCTGCGCCAGGCACTACGGCCTCGAGTGCTGCTGCCACCGCTCCTTCAGCGATTTGCCAAAGTGTCATGCGCGCAGTATACCACATGACAACGACCGGCGCTCAAGGCTCGTTGACCCACATATCCAACGGACTCTCTTTGCGCGCTGGTACTAACACCACTGGCCGCACTGTGAATGTGTCAGGCAAGGCGCAACGAAAGGCCAGTCCAGGCTTGCCTGCGTTGGCCATTTCTTGTTTGGAGAACATTGAGGTCAATAATGCCTTTGTCTCGGGGGTGTCACTGTTTTTACTCAAGTCTTGAGTGTAAATCTCTAGTGGTTTTTTGGCCTCTGTCGGAATTTCCAACACTAAAGCCTGATAGGTGGTGTCGTCCTCTTGTGACAGCTTCGCCAAAAGGTTTTGTGTCCGTTCTTCAACGGTCGGCGGGCCTGCTGCCTCATCTTTTGGCGACGGACACGCGAACATAGGGACTACGGCCGCAAAGTCGTCGTACACTTCTTGGTTGTTGTCACTCAACCATTGCAGAAACTCAACGCCGGCAAGCAAGACTGATTGGGCGGAAAACGCAAGAGGGTCAAAAGCACGTTTGCACACGATTGGAGGACCAAGTCTGCCGCCTAGGTTGCAAAGTCGCGCTATGTACGTTTGCGCGGCCTTGATGGACATTGAGGCCGCAGCACGGGTTGCTGCGACCTCCCTGGTGCTCCACATTTGTCCCAGGTAATCGGAGTTATAGTTGTTTTTGAACTCACCAGACAACTGTGGCGGCCCGAACACCCTGCATAAAGGTTCTTCGTACACACCTTTGACGGCGGCTTCGGACAAATCCTTGTTGTAGGCCTTGTTCAGCACATCAAGCGACTGTGACAAGCTTGTTCTCTTGATGTTCATTAAGACTCTTTTGCACTTCGGCTAGTTTGGCCTTGTGAGAGAACCGTGGTTGCTCTGTGAGTCCGTGCTTGCTCGCGTAGTCCAAAAATGTCTCCTGGGACATGCTCGAGTGTTCGGCCAAATAGCTTGCCACATCTACCAACAGAGCAAAATGCTCTTCCAAAACCTGCGTGGTTTCGCTTTCACAATCGGACATTATTGTCGTAGCGATTTGACTCACCTTTTCACTGTGTGCGTGGTCGACCACGAACTCAGCGTTTGCCTCGTTCAAATAGCCGAGCCAATGCTCAGGAAAAAGACCTGCTTTACCAACAGCCGCCTTCAGAGTCGACAAAACCCTGCGCAAGTCTCCTCCAGCACCGTTCGAGACGTTGTCTTCGCCAAACACCAACGCCTCTGCTTTGAACCCGGCCAGACCCCACCGTGCTTCGTCCAGAATCTCTTGGCGCGTCTTGTAATCGTCTGAAGACTGCGGAAGCATGTACCCTCCGGCCGATGATGCGGTGCGAGAGCGTATTTGCTTAGGTGGCCGCCCATAAAACTGCATGTACGCCACAGCGTGCCCGGCCTCGTGCACCGCGACCACACATTGTTTTTCAGACTCGTCAGAACGCCGCAGGTATTCCACAAGCAACTGTACGTGGCAACGGTGCTCCTTGCTGCCTCGTGCAAAAACGTAAGACTGTTCCGCAGCATCGTAACGCCACGATATGACCCCTTTCGCTTCACAAAGTTCACACATCGCCTCGGCCAAAAATGAATCGAACAATGGCCCGAATGAGGTGACGACAGGCCGGGCTCCCTGAGTGGGGAACACACTTTCGTTGAATACCAGCTCGCGCACTGACGGGTCGATGTCCAACTTTACTTGATAGTGTTCTTGTGCTCGCTGGGCGGTGGCGGCAATTTGATTGTCGATGATGCGCCAATAACACTCACGGTCAAGACTAGGGTATATCACGTGGTTGTTGCCCAGCCTGGCGATTTGTTCTGGGCGGAACCGTTCGGCCAAAGCGTCTTTTACTTGGGCCAAGGTGATTTTTTCGGTTTCGGCGCGCAGTTCTTCAATGTCGATGTCTGGATTGGCCTCGTGGCTGTGCAAGTACACTTCGTCCAAGTTCCCTACACAGAAAACTATGCACCGCGACAAATCCTTGGGTTCACAAAGTTTGAAACCGGCGTGAACTTGTTCCACAAGTTCGATGGCCGCATCAATGTCTGTGACTTCAGCTGCCAACTGTGACTGCCAATACTCATAGTTTTCATTAAAACGAAAACGCGCCGGGTTGGCTTTGTACAAATTGGCGAACCTGAATTCGTCGATGCACAAGACTTGAGAATCTGACTTGTTCTTGCGGGACGAACCTGGTGGTTCTTGATAGTTTGGAAAGAGCCTGCGGAATTGGTTTTCGCACTCTACGACTGCGTTCTTCTCGACCTTTCCACCCATGTCCTTGAACCTTTGCAGTTTTTGGAGATACTCCAAAGGAAGATTGCTCACGTGACGTTTTCTTGCCAGTGGCGCTCCATCCAGCAAGTCCCAAATCAAACGCGCTGCAGGGCGGTCGACCTCAGAGCCTTGTTCATTGATGAAACGAATCGTCTGAAACTCGTCAAACACCAACACGCCCCGACCATCCGGAATGCAGTCGGCATAATCTTCCATTTGGTACCGCAGGGCATAGTCCGAGAAGTTGCCGGCGTATTCGCCCATGTCAAAATGCCCATACGCGTTCTCGAGGCCCATCAAGGCAACAAGGCGCCTAATAAGGTGGGTTTTACCCACCCCTGTCATTCCCCATAAACAAATGATGGTCGGTCGCGTCATCAACTCTGGCGTCACGTAAAAAGGCTTTACGTAACGCAGAATAGAGTCAATTTCTTTGTCAATACTGGCGAACTCTGTCTTGAGCTGGTTTCCAATAGCACGCAGATGCTCGACTCGTTGTTTTACTGTGTTGGTGGATGATTGCATGATGGTCAACTAAGGGCTTGGTCGATTCTCAACCAATTGTCCAAATCGCTGGTGATGTGTTCGGAGTCAATTTTGCGCACACGCAACTGTCCACACACAGCAGCACCGACATGTACTTGTATTATGCCCTGACGTTTGACGAACAATGCAACACCGCCGACTAAACTGGCCTTGTTGACTAAACCGAGAAAACTCACAGCCGAGCGCGGGTCTGTTGTAACGAACCGGTCGGGAAAACTCTCGATAAAATCTGTGGGCACGGAACCACCGACGCAGAGTAAAAACTCGTCGTCTTTAGGTCTGACGACAGTCGGGTCATAGTGTGAACGACCGTTCGCACTCACGTTTTCGAAGACAAAACTGTCTCCATACGACTCTGGCGCGTCCAGTTTTTGGTAGTACATTTGACAAACGACCCGGGCAGCAGCCAAAGCGAAAGCTTGTTGACACTGGATGTTGAGCTGGCTGAACGCTGTCTGCCAATAGGCCTCAAAACTGTGGTAGTTGACTCCGTGCATGCCACTCACGTCGTTCCTGACGACCTTTGGCATCTGTGGTTCTAAGAACTTGGACAACTGGTCCTTGTCCTGAAAGCACTGCAAGTACTGCCCCATTCCAGGAAGCGGAGAGGCGCAAATTACTCTTCTGGCGTCGTGAAAAAGTGCGTACTTCGCCATATCTCGGCGCATTTTACCCGAGATTGGCGAGCCTCGTTGGAGAGAAGACCACCGCGTCTGCCTGAGTGTTCGGACACAGGAAGGCCATGTGCTTCCCATTATTGGCGTGCAACACGGACAAGACAAACGGCGTTGCCGTGAAAATGATGCAAGTGCGTTCTCGAGACGGCACGCCCAGTTCTTCAAAAGTACAGACAGTACAAGCTTGACGCATCTCTTCTGACAACTCCTCGACCATGTCGCTTGAAATAACGACATACCCGCCCTTGTAGGCTAAAGCGACGTATTTGCCGTTCGGCAAGTTGCGCACTGCCACGCCAGAGTTTTCCAGCATCCACAACGCCATGGCGACCCATTCCTGAAAATGGCCGGCCTTTGGCGGCTCATCGCCGGAATACACAAGGGCCCCGCTGGCCCGCGGGTCTTCGGCCACGGTCAAAACCGGACATGCCTGAGCAGCTGCAAGCTCAGTGTACACTGCCGCTGCCTCCATCCAAGGCGAACAACTCAAAGTCTTTTTTGAGGTCTCCGAACAAAACGAACGCGAGCATCGTCGTGTGTTGAACGAACAAGGCAGAGTTCTTCTTTTCTGTTTTGGCAGTGACCTTCTTGGTGGGTTTAGTCGGCTTGGGCTTACACTTGATGGTGTATTTGTCGCACAGTGCGTCAGACACAGCGTCGCACACGATAGAGCGGCCTTGGGCCGTCAGCACGTCGGTGTCCTTACTGGCGTCGAGCAACATCCACATGCCCTCTTCGGACATGACAATCAAGTCTTCTTTCTTTGCCTTTGGCCAAACATGTTCCATGGCACTTGACAATTGGCTGGCCAAAGTCTTGACCCGGTCTGCGTCAAAAAAGTTGACAACTCCGTTTGCGTCCACGCATTGGCACGTCGTACTCATCGCTGACAGAATTATACCGGTCGACGGCTCACGCGTCAAATTGGTACACACGCCAGTGTGTCGTCTGTTCTTCTACCAACTCTTTGGGTGCCACCAGGGTACAAGTCGTGTGAAGGTACTTGCCTGCTTTGTACGTCTTGGGATAGGTCAATTTCAATTTTTGACCACGCCAAGTAACTGTAGTCTTTTCAGTCGGCAAGAATTCTTCACGGCGGTCGTAGAGTTCGGACAGCACCGAATCACGTACGGGTTTACAGTCAAAAACGCAAGCCAGATTGTCCGCCTTCATATAGTGAAGAAAGTAGTCGTTTTCAAACTGTATGTGTTTGCCAGGAGTTTGCTGACCGACGTTGTGAACCAGCTCTAGTGCCAAGTTGATAAATTGCCAACGCTCACTTTTAACCTCGACGTGCACGGGCTCTTCAGCCCCATTGTCGAAGGACACCAAAAAATCTCGCTGTTTTGCCTGCTCGACGCCCGCGTACTTTTCCTCGTAGTGGTGGATGTGCCCGGCCGCTTTCATTTTTTGCATGACGACGCGTGCGTCACTCACACCGCTGTTGTGGCATGACTGCCAATCATAGGAGCGCGACATTATACGCCCTTGACCGTGAACGACGACGCATCCGCGGCTTCTGGCACTCCTATTTCTATTGGTCCTGTGTTGTCGAAAGCACCACCGTTGTAGCACGAAATAAATTCTGCGCCGGCATAGCCTTGGCCAGCTGCCCATTTCTTGGCTTGTTCTTCGTTCAGCCACCCGTTAGTGGAGGCCCCGTCGGCGTACGCGGCCGCAGAAGGCCCGATGAACCACATTCTTTGTCCGTTCACTGGTGGGGCACCATGGGCAATAATGACTGTTTTGCCATTGTTGAGGCGCACCGGTGTGGCGATGCCGCTCTGCATAAAGTCGTTACGAATGTGCGCGAGTTGGCCAGGGTCGTGCGCCTGGACGTCGACGGGTTGAGTGCCCAAATGCACACCGCCCGCACTCGGGTCTACCATCTGATTTTGGCCTAGGCGACGCATTGCCAAGGCCTGGCGCACACTGTCTAAACCCCGCATTGATTATATTATTGCGGTTTGACACGTGTTTGCACTGCAAACAACGTCAAAATTTACTGCGTTGCGTTGCCTAAATAGTCATCGAGCGGGCTTCGGGCCGCTAGTCTGGTCTCAATCTCGTCTACCGTCAGTGGCACGGCTTGGCTCATATAACTGGCCAAGCAAGCGTCTTCACAGCCTGGTTCAGGTGGGAACTTCAATCTGGAGGACACGTCCTTCTTCAGTTGTTTTTTGCCTCGTTCAGTCAATTCGATGATGCACTCCATGCGTTTGACGACGGGTGCGGACACGCTGTACGCACGCACGAGCCGGTTGCATACGGCACCGACCAGCTCCATGCTCAATGGGGCCACGCGCAAGTCTGAGTCTTGTTCGCGACCATGGTACAACGCATGGAACCACGCCAAAATCTCATCGTTGTAATGGACCTTGTGTTTTGGCACTGGCCTAGGCATAGGTTCTTTATACCCCCGGGCGGCCTTTTGATTCGGTCAAAGCACCGGGACGTGGCACAAACGAACAATACTTTTCAGTATAATCTGGCCAGGTGTTCGTCAAATGAACATGACAGGTTAGAAAGGTGACAGACATATGGATGGAGGCGATACATGCAAATACGACGAACCCCTGCCTCCACCCGCAATTCTGGCCGGTGGGACGAGCTCTTCGCCCAAAGCGACCCGCGTCTCCTCGAGGCGATGGAAGAGTTCGAGCGCGCTAAGACGTTCGGCGACAAACTTGCTGACTTTGTGACCGCTGCCGTGGGCAGCTGGTGGTTCGTCACCAGCTTCATGGTGTTGATGATTGGTTGGTTCACATGCAACTTATTGAAGTTTTGTTGGCATTTTGACCCCCCGCCGTTCGTGCTCTTGAACTTGGTCTTGTCGACCATCGCCGCGTTCCAGGCTTCTGTAATTCTCAAGAGTCAGGCACGTCAAGGCGACCGTGACCGTCTGCGAGCCCAACACGAGTACTTGATGAACCTGGCCACCAACCGCGAGCTGCAAGAACTCAGAGAGGAAATTGGCGAGCTAAAAGACGAAATCCGGGCATTGGCCCGGACTCGGTCGTCACGTGCGCGCGACGAGGCTTCTTAAGCCTCGTCCGTGCTTTGTTCAGAGTCTGTCGCGTTGATTTCTTTCATCAAGGCCTTCAACTTGTCTGGTGAGGGCATGTCAATGCAAGCATCTTCAGTGCTCGAGCGCAACTTGGCGGCCTCTTCTTTTGCCGCATCGACAAGCTGCTGCACCGTTTCGGCGGCGACCGAGGGTGTTGATTGAACCACAGACACTACATTGATTGGTGTGGCGTCTTCGGGTTCCATCGCAATGTTGCAACCTCGAGCGAATGAGGGTCTGACCGAAGAAACGGAGTTGTGTCCCGAACCAGTCCAGAATGAAGTGTTACCGGCCCGGTTTAAGTGTGCCAGAAGATTTTGGCCTCTGGGGAACCATCCCGTGGCACGCTCTTGTCCGCACAGCACAAAGAAGCTGTATGGTCTTTGCAGAGCGTACAGACCGTACGCGTAGTAGTAACGTGACTTGAACCGCTTGTCTTTCAACGAGAACGTATTGCCGCGGATTCCGCGAGCGCGGTGAAAAAGTGCTGCACAAGCAGCTTTGGTGCCTAGCATGAGGCAGACTAGTTGTGTCATATGGGCTCCTTTTGTTTTTTTGAGAGCGAAGACTGAGTCTTCTAAGGACACATCTTAGACACCGGGCGCCGTGTTACCTAGTAAAACGATACAGGACGGTCGTCATCGACCATCCTGTATCGCAAAAGCAGGCGACGCGACCCTCTCGGCCTTGTCGCAACCTTGTCAGTGCCACCGGTCACACATGCAGTGGCTCGGCCCTTGCGGACCCGAACTGCCGTTGTTTTTATACAATGCGCTCAGGTTTTGCTGGCTTCTACAGGCGCAGGTGGAGCGTACTTGCTCCCGCCTTGGTCAAGGGAGAAGAACTCGGTCACGTCATCGAGTTTGTCAATTTCCTCCAAGCAAGCCTTGCTGACCTCGTCAGAGCGTTTGCGCGCTCCTTCGATGCTGGTTTGCGTGTCTTGGATTTTTTTCTGGAGGTCGGCTATAGCCTGGGTGGCTTTGACTTCGTACTCCTTAAACTTGCCCTCGACCTTGCTTTGAAAGTCGTGCACAGCGGCTATTTTCAAAGCAGCGTCAGCGGCAATGACATCTGGGGTGACCCCTAGTGTCTGACCAATGGCACTGATGGCCTTGCTGACCGTTTGGCGACGAATGTCCAGCCCTAACGACTCAGGCAAACTCGCAATGATTTCTCTTGCTTGCTCTGCCGTGAATGGCGGCGGCACCAAGTTTGAACTCAAGTAAATCGGAGCAAAGTCCCAGGTGCCGTCTGGTTTTTGCTTGGGCATGACGAACTCGTCCACAGGTTTGTCGGTCGGTGCGGCCGGGACGTTCACGCGGACGGTGTCCAGGTTTGGGCCGGGTTGGGCCGCAATCACATTGGTCAAGGGAACTGGATTGGCCGAGGCTCCACCTTCTCCTTTGGCAAGTTTTTCCCATTGGTCCCAGGCATTGCCTGAACCAGTCAGTTTGGTCAATTCGGCCAGTTCGGCGTCCACACCCTTGGGTGCAGGCGAAGGCTTGGCCTCGTCATCGTCCTTGTTGACGAATATAGATGCAAGTTTGCTCAGTTTGTCGTGCATGTTAGTTGTGGGTTAGGTCGTCACCGTCAAGGTTTGTTCTGCCGGTGTAAATTCGTCGATGGCCTGCGTTAAAATAGTGCTTTGGAACACCGCTTCATCAATGTCGGCTAAAATCTGCTGGGGCGGTCGGCTTTGGGCCTCATCGGCGATGAGGCCGAAGGTGTCTTCGAGCAAACGCATTTGATGGTGTACGCTCGTCAACATGCGCCCCACCTTGCCGGCGTATTCGCCGCGACGTTGAATCAACTCGACGCGCTTTTGCAAAATGGACAAAGTCGGGTCAGACGGTGGGGTGCCCGCAATTTTTTCGTTGACTTCGGCCGCGTCAGTCTGATATTGCGCAACAATCGCGTCCACAGTCTGTTTGGTCCAGGATTCGATACTGTCAAGGTCTGTGTCTTCCAATTGTGGCGCACGGCGGTTTTTCTTGCCTGTGACGCGATTAAGATTGTCCAACGTGTCGGACAAGTGTGTCCTAAACTGCCGCTCTTTGACACCAAAATTCAAGAAGGCGACCAAAAGCTGGTCGAGTTTTTTTACCACGTCCGCATACCAAGGGTCTTTTGCGGCCGAAGACACTGCGACTTGTTGTCGGATGTGCTCCAGCGTATAGAACCTTTCAGTTACCGATGATGACATCTGGTTCAAGGCCTGACTGCGCGTCGCACGAAACGTCTCCGCAAACTCGCTGTCGCTCAAAAGGCGGTCGCGGTCTTTTAGCCGCTGTTGGTACCAACGACTGTCTGGCACGCACACCAAGTAGATGACCTCCGCGACAAAGCCTATGATGGCAGGGATTGGATTGCCTGCAATGAGAGAAGTGGCAACTATGCTGGCCATGCCGAGCATGTTGCCTTGCTCCTTGAACGCCTCGACATATCCGTTGAACCTCACTGGGAATTCTCCTGCTTTAATTTCTCGCGCAACTTCATAAGTCGTGAGCAGAACTCCGTCCTTGTCAGGATGGTCTCTTTAGGGTCTGTCCGACCGATGCTGTGCTTCAACACAGCGTCACCAGTGCGCTCAAGGGCGTTGCGAAAACTGGACGACTGCTCGCACAAGGCGGTATAAGCCCGGTCGAGCAACGCCTGATAGTCCTCGCCATGGCGGTCAAACTCGAGTCCTTGCCAGTACAGCTTCTGTTCTCGGCGCCAATCTTTTGCCTTTCCAGCTTTCTTGGCAGCAAAACCCACCAACGAGCAAATGTATTCTTGCATATCGGGGTTTTTGAACTTAAGGCTCTGCAACCACCCCTCCATGGAGGCACACTCCACTCCGTCAAACACGAACTTGTGCGGAGAAAAGTTGCTCAACGATGCTGCTGGGTAGCCACAACCAGATTTGATGTCCATAAAGTTCTCCTATAGTGTAGCAAACCTCGTTCGAATGGCGTTTAGCGTGGCAAAGAATTGAGGACTGTTCTCAATCTCGTCGTGCCAAGCCAAACCTGCGTCGATGAGGTTGTAAGACTCCTGAATCCGCGCCCCAGGAACAACGTCGCCGTTCTCGTCGCGGTCGCGTCCAAGAAGCAGAATGGTGTCACAGACTGCAAGCGCGGCGGCAACGTCATGGGTCACAAGAATAATGGTAGCCAAGTCGTCATGCGTAGCAATGTCCTGGATGAACGCTGCCACTTTTTTCAAGGCGACGTAATCCAACCCCGAGAACGGTTCGTCCATCAGCAAGAAGTGCTCGCTGCACATGAACTGCTGAGCGATGGCCGCACGTTGTCGCTGGCCTCCGGACAGTTGCGCCGGAAACTTCGCAGCATGCTCAGTGAGGCCGAATTGCTCGAGCAACGATTGAGCGCGCTGTTCATTTGCGTCACCGTCCTTGCGGCCAGCAATGACCAGGTTGCTCAACACAGTCCGGTGTTGGAACAAGGGGTAGTTCTGAGCGACGACACCGACGTCTCCGCGGGCCACTGGCTTTTGTTCAACACCGACACAAACACTGCCAGAGTCAGGTTCGTTAAGTCCTGAGATGATGCGGAACAATTGTGTCTTTCCGATGCCACTCGGACCCAACAACCCCACAACTTGACCTTGTTGCATGTCCGGACGTTTGATGTCTTTAATGTCGAAGCTCACATCGCGCAGGATGGTCTTGCCCCCAAGCGCGAGGTTCACCCCCTGCACAGACAACAGTGTTTCAGCAAGTTCGTATACAGGCGTCATTTGCGCTCCAGGGTCAAGTAGGCGTACGGGCACACAATGCGCCTGATAAATCCAAGTACGTAGTCTTGGCACAGTCCGACAAAAAGAATAGCAAGCTGGATGGCGAAGACCTCGGCAATATGAAAATGCTTCTGTTGGTTGAGCAACATCGCTCCAATTCCACCTTCGGAACGAGAAATGCCCTCCACCATTGTCAGCATCATCCAACCGATGGCAGCGTTCTGGCGCAATACCTCGAACGCCTTGTCGGCCGTGCCAAGCACCACTACCTCCCATACGACGCGCCATTCCGACATGCGGAGTGTGCGAGCGTGGTCGAACGTCTCTTTGGGAATCTCCGAGACCACAGAGGCCATGGACGTCAAAAAGAACACAGTCATGCCCAAAACGAGAAGGCACATTTTGAGCGGACCACCTCCACCCACCATGAGGGTGAACACGAACGTGAACCCCACCAAGCTGAGAAAACGTCCCTTTGACATTGCTGTCACCACCGGTCGGAAAAACGGCATGACTGTCAAATAGGCACACCCCAAACCAAGCACCGACATGGCCAGAAGGGCCTTGACGTTCAACTCCATGCTGGTCATGATTTCCGCGAAGAGTCCTTCGTGCTGTGCCAAATGACCGAAAGCCGCGACGACTTCTTGTGGTCTTGGCAGTATGGCAAACGGTGAGTTCAGCCACACCGCGACAAAAGCTGCCACTTGCAACAGTACGATAAGTCGCACCGCGTTAGGAGACAACACCTTGTTGGGCGAAAAAGCCGCAGCAATCCCCGCAAGCCCGGGGCGTTTCCGCCCCAGCTTAACGGGGTTGCTGGCTGCATTGGATGGAAGTTGCATGAGGGGTTCTTAGCGAGTGCCCAACACGATTTCGACGCGACGGTTCATCTTGCTTCCCTCGACGCTGTTTGGTTCGAGCGGGTTGCTGCTACCGAAAGACGTCACCTTGATGCGGCCTGCCGGGAAGTTCACGGGGGCTTGCTTCTCAAACCACCGCTTCACGGCGAACGCCCTCTCTTCTGACAATTGGTCAGCCGAGTTACGCTCTTTCGCACCATCGGCGTAGCCGCGGATTTCGACGACAGCACCAGAGGCGACCAGCAAGTCGTTCAAAGTCGCCCGCAAGACCCGAGAGCCTTCGTCGGGGATGAACGTCTGTCCAGGCGTGAAGAAGACGCGCCAACTCGACTTAGAGCCGATAGGCTGGATGGGTGCGCCAGAGTCCTCGTAATGCGGAGAAGCCTGGGCGACCTGCGCCGAACGGAGAGTAGGATTGGCGCGAGACGCCACTGCCTTGACATAACTGGTGTCGAGGATGCTTTCGACAGGGTCGTAGCTTGGCACCAGATTGGGGTATTGCTGCACGACAACGTCGCCAAATGTCGAATAGGTCGCGGCAAATAGGTTCTGTGAACCAGGCACAAGACCGTACAACAGCATGTTGTCTGCGAGGTTGTTGACCGACGAACCACCCAATTCGACCATCAGGCCTTGAGCGTCGCGCTTCGTCGTGCCTTTGAAGTACGTGTACCAATAGCTGGCGTCAGCACCCTGCTCTTGGTAGACCTCGGCACTGATTTGCGCCGCTTTCTGCAACGCAGCGTCAGACGACTTGATGGCGTCACCGCCGGCAAAGATGCCAGCTAGGTAGGACTCGACCGACTTTCGGTTGTCCTTCATCCACTTGTCGATGCCAATAATGGTGTTCGGCATCTGCGACGCGTACTCACGGGTGGAGATAATCGAGACAATACCGCCTTTCTTGTCAGCAACGTTGACGTCTCCAGGCGTCCACGTTACAACACCTTGCACCGTAATGCGCTTGGTCTCTCCTGTGGGTTTCCCGTTCTTCACGACTTTTCGTTCTTCGCTGTAGCCAGCGATGTACTTTTCCGCCGCGTCAATGTAGTCGTTCGCGGCGACCCAGTTAAGGGCGTCGGGGTCCCACGTCTTTTCGTCGGGGTTGTTTTTGATGTTGTTGTCACCGCACCATTTCAACGCAATGTTCCAGTCGCCGTCACGCAGATATCCCGAGACGACACCGCCGCGGGCAAGCTGAGGGTTGTTCTTCCACTCACGAGGGCCCATGAACTTGTCTTCGCCACGAGAATAGCCACAAGAACCAATGACCTTTGCCGTGTACTCGGGGCCAAGCCGTCGCAGCTGTGCGTTCAAAGGAGTCAAAAACGCCGCGGCACCATCACCCATGATGGCCACAAAGTGCGCACCCTTGCTGGGGTTGGGATTGCCGTTTTTCAGTTCTTGTGCAAAAGCCACAAGCGCTTCTTGCATCTTGGTGGCGTCGTCTTGTCGAGTCAACTTAAGGTTGACACCGAGTTGTTCCATCAAGGAACCACGAGTCGTCTTTGCACCGCCGTTGGCGAGCATGAGGCCAGATTGTGCGTTCCATGCCCACACCAGCATACGCATCTGTTGGCCAGTGACAGGCGCGGGGTCGTCACTGATTGTGTTCAGTTGAAGGTTGGTGCCCTCGCCGGCCGACACGGTCAGTGCCGGCAAGTCCACATGTTTGGGAACCACCGAGGCAGTGGAACCACCGCCTAAGAGCGTCTTAACCTTGTCGCCGAACATTCGGTAAGCACCGAACGCAAGGCCAATGGCCAAGACCACGAACGTGATTTTGCCAACGGGGGTCAGTTTAGAAGCAGCCATGTTTGTTTATTCCGGGCGGGTTTACCGCCGAGCGAGGCCAGAATACCTGAGGCCGTCGCGTTGGTGCATTATCACACATATCACTTTGTCAAAAACAAGGGGCCTGAGCACTTTTTTCAACATCGCTGGCATAATTGTGTACAGTAGGTTCAAATGTTCACACTCGAAGCTGTCGGCGGAGCACTCGCAATTCTTTTTGGGGTAGGCCATATGGTAGGTGACTGGTTGCTGCAGTCGGACGAAATGGCCATGAACAAAACCACTAACATCAAAGTCAGGGCAGTGCACTGTCTGATTTACACCATGGTGTTGGCCGGCGTCATGTTCTTTTGGCGTTCAGACCCAATCGTGTGGGCTGGCAAATGGCCGGAGTATTTCTTGGCCGTCGCATGGTTGTACGCAAGCCATTTCGTCATCGACAGTTACAAGCCATTGTTCAAATTTAGACAACTCACAGGCGACAAATGTGCCAAGACGATTGACGACTTTAAGGCTAATTTTGGCACTACGCGTGGCTTTGTAGTGTACGTGACACTCGACCAATTATTCCACTTGTTGTGTTTGTTGCCAGTGGCCAAGCTTGTCGTCACACTGCCATTGCCAGTTTGAAACAGTCGACCGCCCGCGATATCAACACAGGCGGTCGACACGCAACAGCAACATTACCCCGACGCAGCCGTGGAGTGCTTCCGCGCCAGTGCTGCGCGGTCAGACACAAAGTTCCTCTCGTACAGACCGCAAACTTCAAGAGAAGCAACGCCGGTCGCGACCGCTTGCAGAATTTTGCGCTGGGACTCGCCCGGACCACCGCACAACCAGTGGTTTTCTGCCTCGTGCAACAATGAGCGCATGATGAGCAACCAGGCCGGCAGGTCGTGCTTTTCGTCGTGGCCGCGACCCCAGACTTCGTCTTGGTACTCCCTTTCGCGGTCGATGGCGTCGTAAATTGTTTGTCGTGTATCCACGACAAGGTTATCGCACCTTTCAGGTCTTTCGACCAAATTTAGCCACGAGACTAACAAGCTTGTCGAACTGCGTGTCGTACACCCAGATTAAGAAAGTATCGTCTTGACCCTGGTGTGACTCGAGCGATAAAACACCCAGCTCGTTCAAGGCTTGGGTGAACCCGACCGGGTCACTGACTCGCCATTGGCGCATCAAATTGTGCAAATGGGATGGGACAGGCCTGGCGTTTTCTCCCCCAAACCTGACAATCCTGGGCTTGCTAGGCATTGGCCGACAAATCGGACACCAAATCTCTGAACTGTTCGACCTGATGCTTCAACTCGTCGACTTGCGGGCTGACGCCGCGTACGTCAACAGAGGCGTTGCCCAAAGCAGCGGCCATGCTTTCCGCATACCAGACCATTGCTTCGGCGGGCGCATTGAATTTAGCAAGGAAAGAAATTCCTCCGTAGTCCACCAATGTGGTCAGACTCCGGCAGTTGTCCAACTTGTCTGCGATTGTAATGCGCACGGCGTCTTCCGACATCCCGGCCACAGCGTCGATATGGGCTAGTTTGCGCGATTTCCAATCTGGTTTGTTCCCTGGCTCGTCTGTGTCCGAACACTCTTCCACGAGTGCGACCATATCGTCGCCGAACGCTGCCCGAATGACTTCTCGACCCGCAGGCACGTCTTCAATGACATCGTGCAACAATGCGCCTATTTGAGCACGCAGAGACCCGTGTCCCTCCATCACAGTCCCCGTCACGCGGAGCAAATGTCCAAGGTAGGGTGAACCATCCCCCTTGCGCACCTTGTCACTAAAATTGTCGACTGCGATATTGAACGCCTTGTTCAGGTCTGCTATTGTGTATTCCATAGTCCTATGGACAGTATAACCCGCGTGCCTTTATATAGTCAATGACCCGGGGAGAAATACATTTGTCGTCAAACTGCCCTTTAGCCATTTGGGCACGCAGGTCGACTGCGTGAAAATCGAGCTTGTCCGACACTTGCGCGTAGCCGACGTGCCTTCTAATCCATGGCGGAAGCTTGGCGCGTTTTGCTTCTACATTCGGACCAATGGCATACACGTCTGCAAAGAGGAACAAGTCAGAAAGGTTCTTCCACAAACCTAAGTTAGGCAGACAGTCCTCGCCGACCAAGACGTGGTAATAAGCTGGCTGGCGCTCTTCCATGAACAGGCTGAACACAGTCCTGTACGTGTACGTAGGGGCCACGACCTCACGTTCATGACCGTCGACCTCGACGCGCGCCATGCCGGCGAACATCAGCTCGCACATTTCAATACGTTGTTCTAACGATGCCACGGGCGCGCCTTTGAAAGGATTGCCGTTGCACGGCCTCACCAGTACCTTGTCAAATTTGAAAGCATCGAGTGCTGTTTGCACCATCCATCGGTGTCCTGCGTGTGGCGGGTCGAACGTACCCCCGAACACGGCAATGTGTTGCCAGCCATTCGAGTCTTCAGTTTGGTCAAACTGGCCGACATATTTTGCTAGTGAGTCTTCGGCAGCGACTTCCATGTCTAAATTGTACCTTCGGTCAACACGTCTTCCAGGACTTTGTCCAAGGCCGCCATGACAGGCTCTCGAGGGGCAGGAAGTACCTTAGACGCTTGTTGACAAACCCGGTACAAACCATCGTCGGCTTTGTCACACTCCTTCCAAGGTTGGTCTGCGACAGAAGCGACGTCAAAAGCAGACGCCGGCAACTGACGCTGGCATTTAGTACACACAAAAGCGAACACACGAAACCCATTGGAGTTTCCATTAAAATCAATTGGGACAACGTGTGTCAATGAGAACACCACCTTTCCACCAGCAGTCGTGGCCATTAGTCCTCCTGTGTCTTCTGGTTGGATGTCATAAATAGACAAGTCTACCGAAGTCAGGCACCAAACGTGGTCGCACACCACATTGTCAGCGTGTAAAATTTGCAGATACTCCTGTAGTCGGTCGTGTCTTTTTCTCAACGCGGCCAAGGTGGCACGACAAGCACGAAGCTGGTTTTTGAGGCTTATGAATTGATGTATCTTGCTGAACATTGTCCTGAGCACCTGGATGGCGGATGGGCTATACTGCTCTGATTATGGCACACCAAAGTTTGTCTCAAGCGGTCACGAACGCCGTGGCACAGGCAATCCAACTCGCAGTCGTCGACGGCGAGTTGCCCACAAGTGTGCTCGACGTGCCCGTCGATATTAAGCGGCCAAGTCAAAACGTGGCTGGTGACTATGCCACCACTTTTTGCCTACAAGCGGCCAAAACCTCCGGATTGTCCACCTCTGTAATCTTTGAGGCTCTTTTGCCTTACCTGGAGCAGACCGGCTTCTTTACGTCTGCCGCGTTCGCACAACCAGGCTTTATCAACTTTGAACTGTCCCCTGCGGCCATCGACACCTACGCCTCCTATGCGCTGCACGACAACGCTCCAACCATGGTCGAAGACCCACACACCTACAACGTAGAGTATGTCTCTGTCAACCCGAACGGACCTATTACAGTCGCAGCGGCACGGGGTGCTGTCATCGGCGACGTTTTGTCCCGCGTGCTAAAAACGGTAGGCCACGATGTCACAAGGGAATACTATGTGAACGATGGCGTGAACAGCGAGCAAATGCGCTTGTTCGGCAAATCGGTCAAGCACCATGCCTGGACAGCATTGGAAATTCCTTCTTCAATGCCGGCCAACGGATATCAAGGCGCATATGTCGAAGCCATTGCGAAGGCCATGGTCTCGAAGTACGGAAAAGACTTCCTACTTGAACAAGACGTCGCTTTTTTCCAGTCCACGGCACAGGCAATGATGATAGCGCAACAAAAGTCGGAACTCGCTGGGTTTGGAGTGGAATTCGATGTGTGGAGCCATGAACAAGAACTGTACGAGTCAGGAAAGGACATCGCAACGCTTGCAAAAATGAAAGAGTCTGGCGCGCTGGTCGAAAAAGAAGGAGCGCTTTGGTTGAACTCTTCCGCGTTCGGAGACCAGGAAAACCGGGTAGTCCTACGGTCTGACGGCCGTCCGACTTACGTCGCGGGCGACATTGCCTACCACTGGGACAAGTATCAACGCGGACACGACAGGCTCATCGACTTATTAGGGCCCGACCATCATGGCTATATTCCGCGGTTAAAGGCCGGAGTTGCCGCCGTGGGCGAAGACCCTGACACGCTTTTTGTGCTCATCTTCCAAGCCGTAAGGTTCATCAAGGACGGAGAGGCCGTATTGATGCGAAAGCGAGACGGCAACTTGTACACCTTGAGCGACCTGACAGAAGAACTCGCCATCGAGCTTGGAAGCGCACAGGCCGCCAAAGACGTCGTGCGGTTCTTTTACCTGTACATGTCGGCAAACAAGCATGTAGACTTCGACCTAAGCCTGGCAGTCAAACAGGCCGCAGAAAACCCGTGCTTCTACGCTCAGTACGCGCATGCGCGCTGCTGCTCCGTATTGACAAAAGCAGGCGAGCCCGAACCAGGTGCTCAGTGGGCGTTATTGTCAACAGCACAAGAAAAAACCTTGTTGTTCAAGTGTCTTGAACTGCCGGCCGAAATCACACGGGTGGCCGAAGACTATGGTGTCCATCGTTTGGCGCATTACGCGGTCGACACTGCAAAGCTGTACCACGCCTTTTACGAGCACTGCAAAGTAATTTTGCCAGACAATCCCAAACTGTCGAACGCTCGGAAAGCATTAGTCTTATTGGTCAAACAGACATTGGCCAGCGTGCTTGGTATATTGGGCGTCTCGGCGCCCGAGACCATGTGACGACCAAGGTAACCAATCGGTCGGCTCAGAAATTCAAGTATGAGCCGACATGATTACCGTAACCCCAAAACTACTTGGATTTCAGCTGCCACCAGGGTATTCAGGCACCGATTCTGATTCTCCTAACGAGGCCATTCATTCTCGGTGCATCGTGTCCGCAGCCACAAACAAGGCGCAAGTGGTAAGGCTCGAGGCAGCGTTGCTACAAGCAGGCTTCAATGGTCCAGAAGACTATGCGTCCCGCAACATTCACAGGCATATCGCCCATGAACTGGCATCAAGAAAAATTGGCGTAGTACTTCAGTTGAACACTGGCATCGCCAACCAACAAGCATGGCGGATACACTATGCCGAGTTCAATAACATTGAGTTCACCCCCGACCTTGACGTCCAACTCAAAGCTGACTGGGGCAAATACACCAACGTGCGCAAGGGGATAGCGCCCGCTTTCTGGGAACCCATGAAATGGTTGCGGAACCAAATCATCCGGACCTTCGAAGAAATTTATCTCTCACATGGCCTGTCATGGCAACAATACGGCATGGTGGAAGACGAAAACGAGGCGGCATGGGTGGACGAGGCCGAAATCGCCAAAGAACCTGGATATGCCATATACGGCACTTTCACCGAAGGCTTCAAGGCAATGATGAACGACAGATGGCTGGGTGAGTCACCCGTCAACACTCGCGGCGCTTTGTTGTTGCGGACACCATATGAGTACAAAAACGGCTTGGTCGTGCAGCGCGAGATTCAGACTCTCAAAAGCACTTTCTTACCCACGAGCCAATACGTGAACGTGCACGTCTACCCGGCGGCCTATACGACTACAATGACGAAGACGAGCTGGGGCGACGCACTCTACAAAAAATTCGACGACTTCGTCAAGATTTACGACTCCAAGTGCCCGGAAGACGCCGGCATCGACATGGTCGTCACCGAGTGTGGGATGCAAGACATTCCGAAAACTTTGCGAGCAGACTGGTTATCGTACGGTCTACGCCGTTTGCTGAACCATCCAAGGTGCCGTTTGGCCATCGGCTTCACGTTGGCCAGGTCAGGCACCTTGGGGGCACAGTTCGGTCTGATTGATTGGAACCAGCTCAAACTGCTACAGATTGAAGGCAATCACGACGTCATTGCGCAATGACCAGTGGGGCAACAGCTTGGTCGACCTCGACAAAAGACTGCTTCATGACCTTAGCAATTTTGTAAGGGTCAGCGTTGCTCGCCGGCCGGCGGTCTTCTAGGTACCCAGTCCAAGTTTCACCAGTGGACAACGGAATCCGGATAGAACACCCGCGGTCGCTCACACCGTAAGTGAACTCAGTGATGGGCGAAGTCTCGTGCTTGCCAGTCAGTCGTTCATCGTTGCTCGAACCATAGTGCTGGATGTGCAAATCGTGGTTCTTGGCCAACACTTTGAAAATGGTGTCAAAATACGACTTGTCACCCTTTTCGCGCATACGAGTGTTGGAAAAGTTACAGTGCATCCCACTGCCGTTCCAGTCACCCTTGACCGGCTTTGGATGCAACTCCACTTTGACAGAGTGCTTTTCGGCGACTCGGTACAACAAATACCGCGCGAGCCATAGTTCGTCTCCGGCGTTCTTTGTACCCTTGCCCAGCAATTGGAACTCCCACTGCCCCAGCATCACCTCTGCATTGATGCCCGTCACGTTGAGACCACAGGCCATACAGGCATCCAAGTGTGCCTCGACGATATCGCGGCCAACGACTGCTTCAGCACCGACGCCACAATAATACTTGCCTTGACCCTCGGGATAGCCACCAGTTGGAAACCCGAGTGGCTTCTCACCCCCGGCTGGGTACAAAACATATTCCTGCTCGAAACCGAACCACATGTCCTCGTCGTCTTCAATCTCGGAGCGAGTGTTCGAAGGGTGTGGCTCGCCGGACGGCAACAAGACCTCACAAAGCACAAGCACGCTGTCGTCGCGCAACGGGTCTGGCACTACGCGTATTGGAGTCAAAAGACAATCGGAGAAATGACCATCGGCTTGCTGCGTGGAGCTACCGTCGAACGACCAAGACGGGTAAGCATCGGGTTGGAACCTCTCGTGCAGTTCCATCGTGCCGGAAGCGATAATCTTGGTCTTTGAACGCAAATTTGGTTCAGGCTGGTAGCCGTCCAACCAGATGTACTCGGCTTTGAAGGGGCGGTCAATTTTCATAGCTTTCTCTTAATTATGCCAAAAATAGGCTTACTGTGAACAAATTAGGCTTTACAACGCATCGTCTAACCTACTGTTTCTTTCTACACTAGTGCCCCAGTCGCCTGATTTGTCGAGCCATTTCGCGAGCAACGTCGCGTCTTCGACGGTCAAGCTCACATACCCTGAATGGACTACCTGTGCCAATTTTTGCAACTCTGCGAACTTGCACCGTGCGTGTCCGCCTTCCTCGCGGTCAGTCCAATTAAGGTACACCACGTCACAGCAACAACGAGCGGCGGCATTGCACTCCGGCCATTTCCCAAAAAACGAACAGCTCGGCATGTCGGGGGTCTCTGGAGGGGTCAAGTCATGCGTGTGAAAAGGCCACTTCTTACACATGAGACGCTGCCACCAATTCCTGTCGTTGTGCGCTTGAAGTTCCGACAAACGCGACTGCACTTTTGTGTGAAAACGCCGATACCCGTCTTGTAGTTGCGCCTCTAAATACTGCTCGACTCTCGGTGTAACAATAGACAGCAAAGCCTGCAGCCGCTGGACAGAGACATGACCGTGGGACACTGCCAATTCGCCTTTGTTCGCCATTTCTCAAAATTGTAGCACACGCATACAATAAGTATGTCCATATGCTAAACGACAAACAAGTCCGAGACCCGATTGTCCAGGCAGTGCCACACCGCATCGTCTTTACCGGCGGCCCGTTGGGGGGCAAAAGCACTGTCATGCGCTACTTGGAAGGCGCATACGACCAAAAGGCACGCTTCATGACTGAAGTGGCTTCCATGCTGCTGATGAACGGCTATCCCAAACCAGGTTCGGACGTTGAGTTTTCCGAGGCCTGGCTCGACTACATCAATGAAACCATCCTGCCGACACAAGTCGCCATGGAAAACGGTCATTTACATGCCGCTGCTGAAGGCAAGAAAAAGGTTGTCTTCTTCGACCGGGGAATGGTCGACCCGGCCGCTTATGTTCCAGATGGCAAAAAGACCCTGCGAGAGCGGTATGGCATGGACATTGACCTAGTGTACTCCCGCTACACCATGGTCATCCACATGCAGTCTTTGGCTTGTGCAGACAAAGAGGAATATGAAAGGTTGTGCAGCACCAATCCGGCGCGCTACGACACGGCGGACATGGCCGTAGAGCGGGACGCTGCGTTGGTCGAAGCATGGAAAGACCATCCTAACTGGGTGTTCATTCCGGCCGACACAGACTTGGAAACCAAGCTGCAGCAAGTGTTGCAGGCCATCAGTCCACTTTTGGACGTGGAGATTGAACGCAAGTTCTTGGTGCGCGAAGTGCCTGCCGAACTGTTGAGCGGAGTAGCGAGCTCGCGCATTGAACAGTTTTATCTAATGAGGGACAAGAACGCTGAAGTCCGTGTGCGCTCGTACGACGACACATTGTTCGAACTTTGCATCAAGGACACTGCTGGTCGTCGACGATTGGAATGGGAGACACAAATGCCGGCCCAGGTGTTCCACACAGTCATCAACGACAGCTTGCCGTCTGTCCTTAAGACGCGTTATTACCTTCCGTATGGGCCGCATACGCTCGAACTGGACGTGTACGACGAACTGAACACAGAGTGGGACGGCGCCACTTCCACAAAGCTCTGCATTTTGGAATGTGAGTTCCCAGACGAAAAAACCGCCAACGCTTTCGTTTTGCCAGAGTGGGCCTCAGATGCCCTGGAAGTCACAGACGACCCGCAATACAAAAACTCTGCGTTGGCTTACACAACGGTCTAACGACCACAAAGGCGGCGCGAGCATTAGCTCGCGCCGCCTTTGTGCATAGGGAGAAGGAAAAACCTAGTCGCAGCCACCACCGCCGCCGCTGTCGCAGCTTCCCCCACTATCGTAGCTACCTCCCCCACTATCGTAGCTACCTCCGCCACTGTCATAGTGAGATGGAGAGCTGTCATAATGCGTCGGCGCACTGTCGTAATGGGATGGCGCGGACTCGTAATTGGTCGGGGCATACTCCGGTACAGAAGGTGCCTCCACTCTCGCCGGCTCATACGACGCCACAGACTCGGGCACATACGTGTCGGGCACAATCTCAATTGTGGGCACCGGCACGACGGACGGTACGAAAATCGGCGGGGTGTCGTCTGGCACAACAATGACAGAATCTTCGGCCAACCAACGTGGCGTTGCAGCTGACGTTCGAGGTGCAGGCGATGGCGGTCGAGGGACAGTGGTGGTGCCACTGAACGCAGAACGCGAAGTTGCCTTTTGATTGTTGGGGGTGGAAGTCGCCTTGCCCCAAAGTTTGTTCCACCACGCTTTGAACTTAGACATGTGTATCCTGTTGTTCGCGGTTGTGACCGCTGTGGTATTATAGCCTATATCACATGAAAACGACAACTGCGCAGGAACAGTCTCAGACGCCTGACCTGTTGGGCGGACTAAAGTCGGCCGGTGACGTGCTCAACGATTTGACACTCGCACCAATTGGCGCGTTTGGCCGCAGTCTCCGCGGTCATCCATTGAGTTGGTGGATTGAACGGTTTATCCTGGCACTGGTGTTGCTGCGCTTCGGTCTGTACATGGTCGAGACTGACTTTTACCGGTCGGCCAATTCACGGATGTCGCCTGCGGTGTTCTTGTGGAGCGAGCGCTTTATCGCCTCAGTCTTGACCATAGAGTACTTCGTGCGATGGCGCAACAGCCGCAATCCACGAATGTGGCCGCGAAAACCCACCTCGTTCATCGACCTGTTGTCCTTTTTGCCGTTCTGGCTGGGCTTCTTTGTACCTGCGTCTTGGCTGGGAGCCATACGCGCTATGCGGGTTCTGAGCCTGCTAAAGTTCTATCGCCACAGCCCAAAGGCACAAGAACTGCTTCAAGAAATTTGGCGCGGAAGACAAATGATACGGCAAGTGTTCATGTTCAACCTTGGCATTATCGTGTTCTTTGGAGCAGTGGTCTACGAGATTGAAAAACTGGCCCAACCCGACAAGTTTGCAAGGGTAGTAGACGGTCTCTGGTACTCCGTGGTGACCGCGTCGACGACAGGCTACGGCGACTTGTTCCCGGTGACTCCACTAGGGAAAGCAGCGGCCGTATGTTTTATCTTTGTCGAAATAGCCTTCATGTCAATTTACATCGGCATGTTCTCGACCGCCGCTAACCGGGCGTTCAAAAAAGAACTCGAGGCGCAGGACGCGCTCACCGCTAACGCTGTGCCATAAAAGCCGTGGCACGGACGAGAGACTCGAGCGTGCTGTGGACTTCCTGGTCTGACCGGAATTTCTTGAACAACAAGTCCAGGTACTTGCACTTATCGGCATTGTCAGGACGGCCATAAGTCATGTCTGTGACATTAAGGGCACGACCGGCAGCAAGGCCGAACTCCACGTTGGTGGTGAAACCGTACATACCAGTAGACAAGTCCCGAGGCACCCAGAACATCACGACCGAAGACAAAATAAATCCCTTGTGCTCCCACTCTATCTGGTCTTCATAGCCGTGACTGAACTTACCGTCCCGCGGTTCTGGCAAGAACAATGTACCAGTGAACCCGACCTTCTCAAACCACTCTACAGCTTCGGGTCGCCACGACTGTTGAGACTGGTTGCGCGGCGTCGGCCCGGCGAGGAACACAGAAGGACCGGGAGTGAACATTGAGATTGTTTCCGGGGCGTACACCAGTTCGAGCGTGCTCATAGTGTTAGTCTAACACACCGACCTGAAAAGTTTCAGGGTCTGGGTACGACCAGTCCGGACCGCACAGTTCGCGCATAGCCTCTGTCACCAAGCGCCGACCAAGGTCTTCCAGGTTGGGTAGCCGCACCAACGGTTCGAGGAACTCGATGCGCAACAATACTTCGTCGCCATCGTCGGCGTTTTTGATTCCAAAAGTCCGACCGGAAAGAGTTTCAAAGGGCACTACTTGCACAGTTGTATTATGTCCGTGCTACAATCTCTGCGTGAACGAACTACGCGTCATCCCCGCGTCACACGTACAAGCAGTGTGCAAACCCGGCAGTGCAGAGACTTGCCGCTACTTTTCTGTGGACATGAACGGCCCTGCGTGTCTCAAGCTCGACCCCGAGTTCAAAGCTCTGCTTGACACCAGAGTGGCTTCCGGTGACATGCGGGCGCAAGGCGACAACTGCGACGGTTGGACAGGCGAAGATGAGTCGAATACTGTTGACGCCCACTGAGTACGCGTGCGTCGAACAGTTAGAAAAGGTCGGCGCAATCCTGCACGGTCACTTTTTATTGGCCAGTGGCCGGCACAGCGACACGTATGTACAAAAGTTCAATCTCATAGAGAACCCTCAGGCGTTTGACGTCCTTTGCGCACGCTTGGCCTCTTTAATCAAACCTTCCGCACCTGAGTATATTGCAGGCCCGGTTACTGCTGGCATCTTGGTCGCATACGCAGTGGCTCGCCGGCTTGAGGTCAAATGTTTGGTGGCTGAACGTGACAGTAACGGGCAGTTTGCCTTTTTGCGCCAAGGAGTTCCCATGGGTGCGAAAGTTGCCGTGGTCGACGACGTGGTCACGACAGGTGAGTCGTTGGTCAAGGTCACGGACGCAGTGCGCTTTATCGCCGGCGAGACGGTGTGCACGGGAGCACTGATTGCACGAGCCGAGTGTCCAGACCATGTATTGCGTGCCTGTACAGTCCCCGTAAAATCCTACGCACCTGACGAACTGCCCGCGCATTTGCAGAACAGCACTCCTGTCCGTATGGGTTTTAGTTAAGGTACGCTCAAGGTAATGACAAACACATTTAACCTGGAACAGGCCCAAGTTATGCTTGCGCAGGGAAAGGACATGGAAGGCCGGGTCAATGACGGGTTTCTCCTTTGGAACACAGTCAGGCTAGAAAAGGGAGTGCTGCAGTTTTACAGCAACGGTCATTGGTTTCGTGTCGGCAATCCGGACACATGGGTGTTCCGGGAACGTGCAGACTAGTCCATAAACACCCTGCGGGTACACTGGTCGCGTTATGTACGAAAAGGAAAAACTGCTGTTGCCAGAATTTCCGCGGACGATGCACCTCCCCATCGAGCCGAACGCTCACAGCGACGACAAGGTAGCGTCGGTGGGTGAACTTCGTGCATTGCTCAAGGAACCCTTGGCCGTGCAAGAAAAGCTCTGTGGCGCCAACTGCGGTGTTGCACTTTTCGAAGGACAGCCGATTGTCAGGAACCGTAACCACATCCTGAACAAGGCCTACCCTAAACGGAACACACCGGCCAAAGAGCAGTTTTCAAGCATTTGGACTTGGTTGTACGAGCATGTCGACAACCTTGCACGCCTGAACAAACTCGCCGATGACACTGTCGGGGTTTACGGCGAGTGGCTGTTTGCTGAAAACGTCATTTCTTACGACCGACTGCCAGACTGGTTTGTGGCATACGACGTCTACGTGCCGCACACAAGCAAGTTCATGCCGCCAGACCAGGCGACAGACCTGTTGCAAGAAGCCGGCTTCTCAGTGGTGCCCATCTTGGCCACTGGCGTGTTCACACCCGAAGCGTTGTTAGAACTGCGTGACGGACCGAGTGAATTCTCAACCACTTCGCCTCGAGAAGGCATCTTCATCAAGGCAGCACAAGCCAATTGGGACGCCATGCGCTACAAGATGGTGGCACCATGGTTCAAGACCGACGAAGACTGGAACAAGAAAGCGCTCGTCAAGAACAAACTTGCCAAAAAGGCAAGAGTTTAAGCACGCACCAGCTTGTTGTCGGACAATGCAGGCCCAAGGAAGACTTGGTCGTCTTTGACTTCGACCAGCGCGTTGCGGCGCAAATTGCCCAAGTAGGCCCCAAAAGTGCCACCACTGACGGTGAAGCCTGCTTGGGCACCAAGCTCTGTCCGCGACAAACCTGACGGATGTGCGGCAAGCACGGCGTCAAGCATCTTTCGCTCGCCGGCCCGCAGGGCAGAACGCCACATGTCTAAGACCTCTTGTTTGGTCTGTGGCTGCTGCTTGCTGACACCCACGTGCGAGCAACCCTCAGGCGTCAAGGACATTTCACCACTTGTCTCAGACACCAATCCTTGGCGCTTGAGGTTGCCCATATAAGCCATAAACGTGCCACCCTTGTGAGCAAACCTGCTCAACGTGCCCAATTGCGGCCGAGTGAGCTTCATTGGATGGTAGCGACCGAGCGTCGCCAGTATGCGGCGTTCTCCCGCGCGCAAGTAGTCGCCAGTGTCGGGCACTTGTATTGGCATGGGTGATTCTGCGACCCTTAGCTTCCGCTTTCGGGGCGCAGACTGTTTCTTGGACGCGTCGTCCATCGGTTCTTCCTCGGCATCGGCGTCCAAGGCAGCACGAATGACCCCCAGTTGCTTGCGCGCCTTGGTCAACGCTGCCTTGAGCGCAGCGACAGGCTCTGCGCCTTCGGCTTTGCCTTTTTCGTACGCTGACTGGACAGCTTTTTGGTCGACCACGGGCGCGCCTTGCTTTGCACGCAACTGTCTTTCCAAAACCTCAATGCGCGACAATGCTTCCTCTAAGTTTTGGGCTTGCTCTTCGGACTGTGCCTCAAGGCCTTGGAACTGGGCCAGCATAGCCTTGACCGCCTTGGGCGCAGGAGGAGCGGGCGGTGCCACTTTCCCCGGCTCTGGGTGTGTGGTCTGAATGCTCCCTGGCCGCACTGCAATGACTTCATCACAGTCCAAGGCGGGGCCGACCGCGTAAAAGTCGCCCGGTTGAAGTTTCTTGAGCGACATTCGGCCTTCTTTGTCGAAACCAAGTTCGTCACCGGCCCGTTTGACGTCAATGTCCAAATTAGTGCGACCAATGAACTTGTTCAGCAGTTCGGCCGCCGTGTCTTTGTGCAACTTAGCGATGCGTTGTGTGGCGAGCACGGCAGAAAAGCCACGCTTGCGCCCTTTAGTGCACAAGTCGATGACCGCGTGCAAAGACTCTGACTCTCCATAGCCGCGCTCTGGACAGTAATTATGGGCTTCATCAATGACCACCAAAAGAGGGCGCCACAACGTCCGCGGCAGGTGCATCAGCTCTTCTAAGAACAAACGCACGAACTTCTTTCGGTCGTCCAAGCTTAAGTCGTACAGGTCGATGACCGCCGAGGCACCAAGTTCGACCAATTTGCGGCAAAGCAACTTGGCAGTCTTCACGCTTGTGGGTACGTCACCCTCTGCGCCCACCAGGACATAATCGAACCTCTCGCGCAAGCTCGCGAACTCTCCTTCGGGGTCAAGCACGATTTGTTGGACACGGCCATGAGTCTGCTCAAGCATGTACCGGAGCATGTACGACTTGCCGCCACCTGAATTGGCCTGCACCAAACAACGGGTCGAGACTAGTTTTTCAAGGTCGACGCCGACTGTGCCAGCAGCGCGCTTTTTATCGAACTTCAAAGTGTGCCTTTCAGACAAAACTTTGTCCAGTATACCCACGGTTGCATTTACAGACATAGTCGTGTCATATTATGCCCGTGGCACACAAATTGACAGACGAACAGTACACAGCGTTATTGGCCGCTCCTGGGCCTGGCGGCATCGACACCGTGAAAGAGTGGTTCGGCGAAGTCTTATGCGCCCTCATACGAGAAAACGAAGGGTTCAGCGGCAAACGACCGCTAGGCGACAGCGCCTGGAGCTTCGAACTCGATGAAATCGCAGACGCGCATGTTCCAGGGTGTCACGGTGACGAGGTCTGGCTCGAGGTCATTGAGCGCTTGTTCGCTGAAACCGGACTTGTGACAAAAGTTGCCTGACACACCGCATCGTGACCAAACCTAAGCTGCTCAACCCAGGTCGCGGGTTTGTTGCCGCTTATGACTTCAGCATAAGCGGTTTGACCCTTACGCCAGGTTGTGTCCTACGATGTTCGTACTGCTACAGCCCGACCATCCTTCATAAATCGCTTGAGCAATTTGGCCAAGACGGCAAGCTTGTCAAGCTATCCTTTGACAAATGGGAGTCACTTGTCAAGTCAGAGGTTGACAAAGCAAGTGGAAAGACGGTTTACATGAACGTGATGACCGACCCTTACCAGCCACACACGCGCAAGTACACTCGGCATCTTCTCGAGGCTTTTCTTGAGCACCGACCTTCCAAGCTGGTCGTCCAAACTCGCTCCCCGTTGGCTGCACAGGACATCGACGTCATGCAGAAGTTTGGAGAAACCATCAGGCTCAATGTTACTATCGACACGAACGACGATGCCGTGCGGAAACATTTTTCACCGACCGCGCCAGGCCTGGAAGCCCGATGGCGCATGATTGAGTCGGCATCCAATGTTGGGATTCCTGTTTGTGTCACTTGCACCCCGACGCTGCCCTTTACACGGAAACGGTCTGAGGTGCTCCAGTGGTGTGACAGAATCAACTCCCTTCCCACTGTCAGTCACGTTGTCGTACAAGAGTTTCACGACGGCCGTTTGACAAAAACATCGCCAGAAGGGCTCGAGGTGTCCGAGAACTATGACTGGTTCTTCGAGCAGGGCGGGTACATGCGTTTAGTCGCGTTGCTTCAGTCTAATTTGCGCGTACCTGTCATGGACGGCAAGCCTGGTTTTGGACCTTGGGCACCAAATTGAGGTATCTTGCGCCTTATGGAACTCGGCAATATGTTGTTTGGGAATGCGCGCGGGGTGCATCCAGTCGACCGAAGCCTGCAAGAAGCATTTTTAGACCGCGTTCTTACACCACTCGGGTTCGACGGATATGGGCACCCTGAAAATGGCACGCCCGAAGGGTGGACTGTCTTGGAGCCGATGGGGCACACTAACGGGGTGTTCACTATTCGGCCTTATTGGTGGGGCGACTGCCTGTGTGGGTGGGACGAAATAGCATTGGAAGTAACACATTCTCCAGAGTGCTATCAGACACGATTGGGACTGTTGCGGTCTGACGATTTTAGCGAGAATGGACTCAAGAGGTACGACAGTGAACGCACCAAATTGTGCAAAGAAATGGGACTCGACCCACACAAGGGTTCTGAAGTGCACTGCACATGCGACTTTCCTGAAAGGTACGACCAGTGGTTCGAACAAAACAAACTGGGCACCGAAGGGCACCGCAATGATTGCCCGATTGTAGCGCCGAACTTTGAATGCGAACCACTCGGACTGACCATCAAGGTCTACAAGTACTTCATGCGGGACAGCTATTCGAACGTGTACATGGACGAAGGTGTGTTAGACAGACTTGCTGCGTTGGTTTAAGACCCAAGTCCGTGGTACACTGAGCGCATGTGGATTATTTTTGCGGCAGTAGGGTTGTTCGCGCCGTTAATCACTACTCCGTTCATACAGAGCTCCAGTCCGAAGGTAAAAGAGTTCTTACTCCCGTTTGGTGCCAGCCTTATTGTGACCAACGTCCTCGTGCATTTGCTGCCCGAGGCATTGAGGGCGCATCCTGGAGCAGGCTGGGCAGCCATGACGGGCTTCGCCGCCTGCTTTTTGGCCGCATCCATGCTTGTGACGTGTCCGCACGACCATCGACACTGCGACAACCAAGCCCATGACCAAAAGAACTCGCTCGTCGCTTCGTTCCTGTTGCTGGGTCTCTCTGTGCACGCTTTTTTGGACGGCGTGTCCCTTTGTGCGCTATCAAGGAACAGCGACATCGGCGCGATGTTCGGTTTGATTTTGCACCGCGGCTTTGACGGTGTTGCCCTGCTCGCCCTCGCGGGCGCGAACCGTTTCGACCTGGAAAAAACTCGAGCCATTTTCAACTCAATCGTCGCTACGTCCGTCGCCGGCTTCATCGTCGCTTGGATTGGGGCAATGAACTGGTTGCCAGTCGGCGTGCTCATGGGATTTGCAACGGGTGTCTTGCTATACGTAGTCGCCACAGACGTCATACCTGCGACACACAGGAACAACAAACCCGGCACCAATGCTCTGGCGTGGGTGGCAGGCGCGATTGCGATTCTAGGATTGACTGAGTCCTTCCCCCACTGAGAAACCATGTACGTACCATTCGACCAATACGCGGCCAATTGCGACGGCAAAGACTGGGAAGACCGGTACAGGCACATCGACGCTGCTTATGAGGCCAAAAAACGGTACCTCGACAACCCAAGCACGGAGCTACGGGAGCAAATTGCCGATTGTGCAGTGCTCAGTGGCAGACCCGATGTGTGGGAATGCGTGCTCGGAGACATGGAACCACCAATACCCGAGCTGTGTCACGCTATAAAGCGCAAAAAGCTGTGGGTCATGGTTGTGTCACAGGCTCTCGGCGCACGCAAAGAAGGACTGGAAATGGGCACAATCCATCCAGCCGTCGTCAGCATGTTGACAATGCTCGCTGAGACCTATGGTGGTAAGCAAATTTGGAAAGACGTTTTTGGCGCGCTCGACTGGAAAGGACTGGAGATGCCCGTCGACACAATGTTTGACAAAGTCAAAGAAGATTTGAAGTGACCTGTATTTTGCTCAAAATTTGTGTCATACTTGTGATATGGGACTGGACATCAGTTACTATCAAAAGGTCGAGTACGTCCGACCGCACAACGAAGACCACGAATACGACTACAATACGCAGACCAGCATCTATGTGAACAAGGATTTTGCCGAAAGAGCCGATGGGCTCAAAACAGGCGTGTACAACGTGACCGGTGAGCAGGACGGGTTCCGAGCCGGCAGTTATGGCGGGTACAACGCATGGCGCCGACAACTTGCTGCAATGGTCGGAGTGACACCAGAGCAAATTTGGGAAGGCGAAGTGCAACCTGAACAAGTACCGTTCTACGAACTCATCAACTTCTCTGACTGCGAAGGGGTCATCGGTCCCAAAACGTCTCTCAAGCTTGCGAAAGACTTTATCCAGTATGAATCGAAGGTCGAGCCGTTCGTCCACACATTGGAAGATTGGTACGAACGGGAACACTTCGTAGCCAGGTACGCTGATTGGAAAAGAGCGTTTGAAACGGCGGCCGGCGAAGGTGCTGTATGCTTCCACTGAGGTCAAAAAGACCTATTTTTTAGAACAAACAGGTCGGACACACGTCTTTTGTGTATAATAACGTTTGCGGGCTCGTCCCGGACGCCGCTTGTGTGGAACATCACTCCCAGTCATGGCTTGTGACCACCCCGGCCGCCGGAAAGGCCAGCCCGCTCCTGAAACCTAATGAACACGACCAACCTACTCAAGGTTCGCGAACTGAGCGATACGCTCGGTCGCCTCGTCGTGTTCCAGCAACAGCAGCAACAAGCGCGCCCTGTCGCGTGAGCTGAACTGTAGCTTCTTCAACGAAACCAACTCATCAGCCACAACACGCGGCATGGGCGCTCTCGAGCACAATTTAAGCTGGAGCGTAGGCGAATTGGTAGAGCCGCCTGACTTTGAATCAGGACTCCGAAAGGTGGGGGTTCGAGACCTCCCGCTCCAGCCAGCAAATACCAGACTAGTCTAGCGGTAGTGACGCCGGGTTCTGACCCCGGAAGGCGTTGGTTCGAATCCACGGTCTGGTGCCACACACCCGGTTCGTCTAGCGGTAGGATAAATGGTTTTGGCCCATTTGAGCGGAGTTCGAATCTCTGACCGGGTGCCACTTTACTCCCGGGTCGTCTACCAGGTTAGGATAGGGCGCTTTGAACGCCCAGAAGGTTTTAGGTTCGAGTCCTCCCCCGGGAGCCAAAACACATACTTGTATAAGCACGTACATGAGTTCGAATGCACGTGCTTACAAACCAAGGGCCAAGCGTAGCCCCATTTGGTTGATGCCAGCGGAAGAATTCGCCAAACTTGTGAAAAACTCCGTAACATACACTGAGATACTAAGTTACTGGGGGCTGCAGAACAGAGGCGGCAGTCATCGCACCTTGCGTGACAGGATACAGTTTGAAGGTCTAGACGATACTCACATAAGTTCACTAAGTTCTGGTTTGAAAGCTGGCAGACACACAGAAGTGCCAGTGACTGAGTATCTCCAATTCCATGGTCGGCCTATCGGGGGCAACTTGCTCAAGGCGAAACTCTTCAAATATCAACTCAAGGAAAACGTGTGCGAACTGTGTGGTCAAGAGCCCGTGTGGAATGGTGCGACACTAACTCTGCAAATCGACCATGTCAATGGCGACAGGCTAGACAACCGCTTGGAAAACTTGCGCATTCTTTGTCCCAATTGTCACTCGCAGACAGAAACATTTTGTGGAAGGAACTCGATGCGAGGTCAAAGACGTCAATGTCCAGACTGTGGAACGCGCCAATCTAAAGGAAGCAAGCGATGTCAGCAGTGTGAATGCATCAGGCGCAGTTTGGCCAGCCGAAAAATTACCTACCCCGCGCCTGAAGAACTCCACGCACTCGTTTGGGCAAAACCGGTGATACAAGTCGCCCGAGAACTAGGAGTCTCAGATGCTGCCGTGCACAAAATGTGCAACAAACTAGGGGTAGAAAAGCCACCTCAAGGCTATCACTTAAAGGGCAAGCCTCGAGCACGAAAAAGGGAGCCGTTGCCTGGTTGCTAGTCAGGGACCTTCACACTTAGATAGTGGATGCTCTTGCATCTGAGCTACAACGGCATGCATTTGTATTGTACCACTTTGACCTCAAACAAGACTAAACTGCGGCAACGAGTTCTTCTTCTTCTGTGACAATCGGTGGTGTCAAATCGGGTTTGGGTTCAGGAACGGGCATTTCGGGAGCACCAGCAAGGGCTTCGCGCAAAACGTCTTTGTAGTTGTCAAACGGTTTGCACCAAGACAACTGGCTGACAGGGTTTGCTCCCACCAGATACTGTTGTGGGTCGAATTCCAGCACCAACCTTTGTGCGACGAGAGTGTCAGCGACCGGAATGTCCTCGCCGTAATGGCCGCACCAACAATGGGTGACTTTGCCGCGCCTGTCGAGGCGAGCGACATTGCCGTGCCGATGGTAAATAAGGCGGTATCTGTGCCCGTCTGCGCCATCGAGTTCGAAGTAACCTTTGTCGAGCAGCATTTGTTGCTGCGCATCATCAATCAGGCTGAAGAGCAAGTGCACGGCCTTGTGTGCCGCGAGTTTCTTTTCGTACTCGGCTTGTTTCGCCTTTTCTTGCCTTTCCCATGCCTGGACTGGGTCTTCTCTTTGACCGCTGTTGGCCATTGAGGCAAAAACCCAGGTCGAATGGTCGGTCAAAAATCGTTCGCGCATATTGTCTAAATCGTCGGCGTAATAAACGCACGTGGTCGTGCCTGTAGTGACCGTGTTTGTGCAGATTTGAGCAGTGTCGGTTGTGCCCGTAATGTACAGATTGGACACCGTGACGGTACCAGTCGTGCAATAGGTCAGGTTTAGATAGGCACCAACCGTACTCGTTATGTCGTTGGTGTTGGCCCCTGGGGCCCGCGTGCGTTCTGTCCTTTCGGCGACAGGCCGTGGGCGACGCGCATTGGTCTGCGGTCTTGGCGTTTCACGTCCGCCGGCAAGGTCTTCCAACCCTGCCGGCGGACGTGCTAGGACAGCGAACCTGTCTGCCGGAGCGACTTGAATGTCGGGCATGCGACGATTTTACTCGTAGGTCGGCTCAGCGGTTGGGTATCCGCCTTTGACCTTCGGCACCATGACGAGCCGCTGAATGTCCGGGTCGAACTCGGTGAGTTTCTTGCTGGTCTTTTCACCGGACTTGCTGGCTTCGTAGGCAGTGTAACCCTTTGCGGTGAGAGAGTTGAAAGCCTCGCGTGCCGCGGCGACTTCGTCAGGGGAGTTCTTGTCCCATTGGATGGCCGAATCGCCAGTCTTGTCGAGGACGCGCATCTGGCCTGGTTCGAGTGCATTTGCCATATCACCCTAACGATACCACCATCGCTACGAACGTTGTCAATAGTCAAACGTAGAATTCTTCACAAGACTGTCGGTATACTTGAAAAATGGCATTAGTAAGTGGTTCGTGGACGGCTGGAAAACTTGCGCCCCGAGCACGGGGGTTTATTTGGGAGCGGCCATATGTACCGAGTCTGACTGGTATGGTCGACAAAGGCCATTGGGAGATATGGTTCGACGGTCAGTTTCTTGTGGCATCTGGCAACGCCTCCGGACCGGCGACCGCAAAGGCTGCGTGTGACGCATGGATGAACGCCATGAGCGACGCTGCTTTGACCAAAGTGATTGACGCATGTCGTTGTGCTGTGACGGAGGCAGTCTGACAGTGTTCTTTCGGAAACGAATCACCGAGCTCGAAGCGCAAATTGAAACGCTAAAGGGGCTGCTCGAGCAGACCGTGGCCGACAGGGAACAATGGATAGCATCGGCGAAAGACATGGCCATGAAAGATGTCACAGCCTACTGCCAAGGCGCCTTAAGGCTACAGCTTCAACAAGAAGCAGCATCGGCCGTCGTTAAAGTCGCCCAAACGTTCCAACCGTGCAACCACGATAAAGAGGTCTCGACTGTCATTGAGGTGCGCTTACCCACCATTTTTACCCGGCTAGAAGCCATGGACGGTTTGTTCGCCACCGATAATGAGGGTCACACAACAGTTGTGAACACCTCTGCATGGAGCAACAGGGTAGACGGCAAGCAAAGCACCTGGACTGTCTTTGCGCGCATGTGCGACATATGTGGTGCTTTGTCGCCCGCCTCTTGGTTTGACGTGGCCGCGGCCGGCAACAGTTTAGAGCGCAGAAATCTACGCGGTGATGGCGCAATAGATGAAGAACCTATCAGCGTCTGGAAAAACAAGCGCACTAGCAAACCTTTGTCACTTGACGACGCTTTGGACACAGCATGATGCACACCACTCGATTCGCACCTTCTCCTACCGGTCCCCTGCACCTTGGCGGGCTCCGGACAGCACTGCACAACTGGCTGATGGCAAGGGCCAGCGACGGCAAGTTCAAACTCCGCATTGACGATACGGACAAAGAACGGTCACGACAGGAGTACGTCGACGACATCAAACGAGGCCTCGAGTACATCGGGCTTGATTGGGACGACGAGTTTTGCCAAAGCGAGAATGAAGAGCGTGGTGTTTACCGCAACTATCTTTTTTGGCTCAAAAAAGCCGGCTTTACGTCCAAAGACGAAGACGGGTGTGTCTCTTTGTCACTTCCGCCTGAAAGAATGTACTCTTCCTGGGTCGACAATATTGCGGGCACGGTGCCGATAACCGACCGTGACTGGGAGCACATTCGCAAAGCGCGTCTGACCCGGGCAGACGGTTCGGTGCTTTACAATTTGGCCACGGTCGCGGACGACGATTGGTCTAATGTGACAATGATTGTCCGCGGCACAGACCATATCACCAACACATCGCTACAGCACGTTTTGCGCATGCTGCACCATGCCGCGCAAAAGCAGTTCGACCGAAATTATCCTGACGCACCACCAAGTTTGCAATACGCCCATGTGGGACTTATCCATGGCATGGGCGGAGGCAAAATGTCAAAACGGGCAAGCGATGACACATTCTTGGTGAAACACTACATAGATGCCGGAATTCACCCCAGTGCTTTGTTCAACTGCTTGCTTCGCATGGGCTGGGGGCCTAAAGTCGATGACAAGTCGACGGCAGTCCTTACAAAAGAAGACGCCGTCCGCTTGTTCCTTGATGGCGGTAATCTGCGCAGTGCGCCGGCCAAGTTCGACCCGGTAAAGTTAGACTCGTTCGACCGCAAGTTCAAGGCGAGGACTTAACGGTATATACACACCCGCGCTGCTTGTGCTTTTTGAACTGACATACACCAGGCAGGTCGGTACTCTAAGCGCGCGTGTATGTTGTTACTAAACGCCACTGTACCAATTTCGTAACCGCCAGGCAGAATCTCAGTAGGGCAGTACAGCATGCCTGTATTTACTGACACAGGCAACACGTAAACGTCCTTGTGCGAACACTGAGTCGACAAGTGAATGTCGCAATTCTCGTAGTGCCCCCATAGATTGGTCATCAAGAGGTCTCTGGAAGACACAGTACAATAGTCTCCTGTCTCAGTTTTGCTCACCTCGGGTTCGAAGTACTGCCTTAGTGTCATGGGGTGCATCATGATTTTTGCCGGAATTAAACCGTTTCCTTCTAGCGTCCCTATGGCGTCGGCAAGAGCTGACGTTAATGTGGGGGCAAATGTGTAGACTATCCGACCAGACAACTTTGTGTCTGTTTCCAAGAGCTGAAACATGTGGCGCTCTTCGAAGGCCTGCATGTGGTTTTTCACCATGGTAGCCAAAAAGTCCGCGCCCGACAGAACCAGTGGACTGGCAGTGTCTACTTCGTGTTCTACGACCTGGATTTCATTGGGTTCAACGTACAAGTGAGGTCCGTCTTCTTTGAATATGCACGGTGTGTCTGTCACGCTTAGTGCCTTTCTGGCGACAGATTGATACGACAAACTGGTGTCAATGGCTTCCGTATATTTGGTCTGAAACGCAGACGGACTCATTTGAGTCCAAGATGAAACTGTGGTGCCCAAAGGCTTCCATTCGGAAATACACAATGTTTGAGCCGTCTTGTCGTAGGTGGTGCTCCAACCACTTTCGTTGTAGGCTTGCCAAACCTCAGTACCTAGTGAGACCGGCGTATTGGCATTAAAAACAAACTCAAAACTCCCAGCTTGAAAGTCGTGCTCGACCAGTTTGCGGTCGATGATGTCACATACGCGATTGAATTCGCGCTCTTGTCGCTTAGAAGCGACGTCAGAAGGCGTCAGTGCCATAATTTATTCTCCTCACACCAGCGGCGGCTCAAGACCGTAAATCGCGCTGCGCGTGCAAAAAACATTGTACAGAGTACAATAAAGCATGCCACACCCGACCACGCCAGAAAACATGGCGGCAGCTGCTGAGGTCGTCAAAGAACTGGTCAACAGTCCTTACTGGGACCGTCTAAGGAAAAAGAACACGACTGTTTCTGAGCTCTGTGCCGCGTTGGGGACTACGGTGTACCAGATGCTCGGACTGTGGCCCGGCTCACTCGAGCAAGAACCAGACGCAGGCGAGGCACTCACTTCGCTCTTCAACTCGATTGTGCCCGGTGCGTTCGACTGACGTTATATCAGGTTGCGGAGCACAATCGTCTTGAACGCTTGCGCAAAGCGATAGCCCATGTAATTGTGACCGGCTCGGTTAAAGTGAGTCGTATCGCCGCTGCAATGAGCATCGTTCGTGCCGTTTCCGTTTGTGTGCTTCGTGCCGCCGAAACCGTCGTTACCCGTGCCCGTGTGCCACGCGGCCGCTATGCGAGTCGTGTCGCTTACAGGAATGAAGAACAACAACGGGTCGTTGGTAGGCAAAGCGTCGAACATGGCTTTTTCGGCCGTGGCCGCTGTGCCAGCACCGTTTTGAGGCACCTGACACACGCCAACGAACACAATGACTGTGTTCACGAAGGACGCGTTGGCCCTGACCGCGTTGTAAAGCGCAAGAGCTTCAGTGCCTATGGTTGCTTGACCAATGTCGTTGACAGAGCCACAAAAGACGATGACGTCAGGAACTGCTGAAGAGCCCATAACGGTGGCCGAGTTCGCCGTGAACGTGGCCGTCATACTGGACAAGTCGCCCAACAAATCCGTGTTCAACCTTGAGGCGTATTTGACAAAAGACCCAGCACTCACCATGCCAGTGCCACCTACGCCAGAGCACACTACGTCCCCCCAACCCAAAAGGTTGCCAGCGACCACTGGCCACATTTGACCGGGGTCCATGGGAAAGTTATTGGCGCCGGCGACGTAACTGTCGCCCACAAAGACAGCTCGAACATAGTTAAGCATGTCTGGTTTCTCAATGACAGAAGCTGGGTCTACGTACACACCGCCCAAAGCAGCGCCATAAGACGTTTCGACCGTAACTACGCGGCGTTTTCGGCCGCTTACGGTAGAGTAGTCAAAAGTAGCTCCGCACAATCCCGTGCTCGTGCCAAGCTTTTCAATACCATGCCACACCAAGGCGTTGTCGACAATCAAGCGGATGGGTTGAGGATAGCCCCAGGCAACAGCAAACTTGGGCGCGTCGGTGACGAACGTCAAGCGGTTGCGGGTCGAGCCGACCCCATAAGTGCCTCCGGAGCCACTCCAAATGTTGCCAGACTTATTGACACCAAACGTGGTCGCCACAGGTCTATAGTACGCATTGCCCTGATTGACCACATAAGCGGCACCGTCCATTTGGACGTACGTCATGTTACTGTCGGTCAAAGCATTGTAGACATTGGTCAAGCCACCACCAGGCGAACTGTTCCAACTAGTCACAGTGGGAATGTCGATTGCGCTGGAGGTCGGATTGGTAGCTCCGAGATACATCCAGCTCAAGCTTGTGCCAGCGTCTGTCACAGGTGTCAATGGGTCGGTACCAGTAGGAGCATTGACCGAGTTGTTAGAAGCGTCAGGGTTCCACAACTGGTACATATTGCCTCCATTGGTGCGCACCAGTCCGGCTGTGTCGTACAGCTGCCCCGATGACCAAGCCGTTGGAACTCGCAGCGGGGGGTTCATCAACGGATTGACACGTTCCGCCACCGAAGCAGCGCGCCGTAGCTTTTGACCCACCGTGCCACCACTGGGGTAGGCAGGCAGTATCCTTGAAATATTGTGCATTATGTAGTCGCTCCCATTACAGCGTATCCCATGGCGACTGACGACGCGTTTGCTATCGCGTAGATGGTGACGCCGTCACCAGCTGAAATTTCGCAGGAGTCACCAGCACGAATGCGTGCGATGTGTTTGGTCGAAGTGACGTCGTTGCCATACCCGAGATAAATCTCGTTCGAGCTGCCACTTGGGGCACAATTGCAGAAAACAACAGAGTTGCGGCCTGAAGGCGTAGTGCCAGGCACCGCGGACGCTGACGTGCTCACAGTGACCGAGCCCCAGTTGAGCAACACGGCCCGCATAAATACACTTTCGGCTGAAACCGAATTGACCTCGCCTGACGAGCCTGTAGTTTGACCTTCGTTTGTTCCCACGGCCTAATTTTACGAAGGCCTATGAATTCCACCTAGAAAATTATTCTTCTGGGCGTAAACGAGGCTCCCACAACTTCATGACCACGACATCGAGCTCGCAATCGTTGTAACAAGAAGCCCAGGCACGAGAACATTTTGGACAGACGTACGCGTCTTCGAACACAATCGAGTCACAGTCTTGATAGTCTACGACCGTAAAGCCGAACGTATACTCTCCTTTCGTGCCGCAATCAGGGCAACTAGTGCGTTTTTTCTCTTGCCACCAACGAAAGACACTAGGCCAGAAACGGAACAGAAAGCGGCTCAACGTCATAGAGCAGACTTATACGGGCTACTCTAACGCCTGGTCTAACATGCTCACTTCTGTCCCCTTTGGTGGTGCAATGCCCAGGACGACTTGCTTGAAAACCCGGTTGACTTCAGTGTCAAAAGCAGCGTCCAGCCACTCAGATTCCTTAAACCTGTTGAGTATTGGCTTGCAGTAAGGCTCACCGTTCTTGTCAAACACCCCGGTGACCGTTGCGTCCCAGTACTCCATGTCATTATGGTAACACGACTGAGACATGCGTACTGTCACTAACCGCACGGTGTAGCCGCGCTTTTCGAGGAACAGTTGTTTTTCGTCGTCAGAGCAATAGAGGTTCATTGGTTTGGTGGTAGTAGGTCAGCGACATAGACCCACTCGACGTATTCCGGGTCTTCATCGTCACCATGCTGCGCAAGTGGCACTTCGCCTTTTTGGTTGATACCATAAGGGTTCATATTGGTCAGATGCTGCAAAGCCATATTGGGAACGTACAAACTTTCGGGGGCCGCGAATTCCGTCTCGAGCGCGATGCGGTAATACTCTGCCAACTGAGCCGTCGTGACACCAGCGTGTTCCGCCACATCGCGAACTTGGTGACGCAGCATGGCAAAAGACCGTTGTGGGTTCGTCAAACCCATTGATTCCATGAATTCGGCCCCTTCTGGCGTGCAATGCTCCTCCACCCAGGCAGTCAGGCGCTCAGAAGGGGCACAAAAAATCTTGAACATCCTTCGGGCTTCAACCTTAATGCGGTCAACGTCTTCTTGGGTCCATTTCCTCGTGCACGCCTCGTGCAATTCGAACGTATTAGTTCCCTTGTCTCCGTCTATATGCCACCAGAACACCAGTCCGGGCTGCATCTCGCCGTCGTATCCTAGGCGCGCGGTTTCTATCTGCACCTCCTCGACCGGTCGACCTGACGGGTCTTCAGGTTCGGACAACAGGCCCCATATTGTGTCACCGTCAATGTCGGTGACTTCAAGCAACCAAGTCTTTTTCGTGTCTTGCATCATGGTAGTGACAATGCCAGCGTGGACTTTCCAGACGTTTTTCTCAACTGGTATCCGCCAGTTTTCTTCTCAAGGTCGAAGTTTTCTTCAATGAAGTCAATGACCTCCTGTGGGTCAATGGTGCTGCTAAACACTATGTTCGGACCGTGCTGGTCGAGATAAACAGCTTTCAGGTTGCCGAACTCACCAAGGTGGTCTGACGTGTTCTTGCCGCATTGGTGTGACCCACATTCGTACTCTCTTTGTGAAGCCACGGGCACTTTAGAGCCAGGCTTGATAGGGCAGTGGAAATGCACGATGCAGTCCGTGCCCGGGTGGTCGTGGAACACAATGCGCTGGGACTGTCCGCCGACGCTAGGCTTGCTACCGTATGCGAGCACAGTGTCTGGCCCGTCCGTCTTGACCCTCACCAGACCTACGGTCTTCATGTCGTTGAAATCAGTCTTGCGCCTCGAGGTCAAAAACTCTGTATCTGAAAGCTTGACCGCAAAGTGGCCTGCGGTCACGCCCAAAAATTTCTTATAGGCACCGCGTTCGATGCAATAATCGACGATGGTCCTCAACGTGTCAGGCACCAGGTCTGACTCCCATGGCACCAAGTCACCAGAGACGACCGTGCTGCGAGTAAAAGTCAAGTGCGAACGCAACAATACCATCTCTACGAGGCCGCGCAACGCGGCTTCTCGGTTTGTGGTCTCATGGTAAACGGCTTCTTCGGGACAGATGACCATGTTGTTGCGAGTCAGTGTGTCATTGGCAAGCACCAAGTTGCAACTCGACCTCTTGAGCAAAGCCAGGCCAGCTTCATACTGTTCTTGCGGCGATGCCCCGCTCGTCGTCTTGAAACCCACTAGGAACAGGTCTTTACGGCCTTTATCACCAGCACGAAGCTGGTCGATGACTTTATCGGCCGGTCGCAAAAATGCCGCTTGTTCCTTGCGACTGTCCAGCCGCGGGGCATGTTTGCCTTGTTCAAAAGACCCGGCTTGGGCGCGAACGGGCGTTTCGCCGGCACAACCGTTGAAGTCGACGACCGCTGCTGTAAAAAACACGATTTTAGCCAGAGGGTCAGACTTGATTTCGTCACAGAGCAAAGCCAAGTCGTCGTTGGTGACGATGTTGCTGGTATGGTCGGCCATCTTGGTCAAACGCAACTCGACGTCCATCGTTTGGTCTGCCTCCCGGCATAGTGCGGCGATTTGTCGTGCCGTGCTACCGAATGCGGGCGTGGACAAGGCCAAGTGACTCCTCACATGGCTAAATGTGCCGCCCCCTAGAACGTAAATTCTCTTGTTGGCCATATGGCCAGTATAGCACGTTTAAGACACAGACTCGGCAAAATCAATGGCCATTTGCTTAGCGTCGGCAAGGGTTTTGGCGGGTTTTTTGCCTTTGTTCTCCCCGTCCGGATACCATTCTTCTGCCTTGTCCCCGATGCCGAAGCCTTTCATGGCGCGGTGTGAATAACCGAACCACTTCTTTTCTTTGCTGCAGTATCCGATGCTGCACACGTTCTTGTCCGGCGCTGCACGCTCTGGAGCCAGGCCTTTTTCGTCCACAAGGTGCTTGGCGTCGTCTTCGTTGCCAATATAACAATCGTCAATTTTTCCAAAGGCGGCATCCATTTCGACAGTGTCTTCTTTCTTGGGGCCGGCCTGGACATTGAGCATGCGCAAAATATATCCGCCCTTGTCTTCTTCGGATATCACTTCTTCTTTGAAGCCAGAGTCTTCAAAGAGTTTTCGCGCGTGTCGGTACCACACGCTTTACACTAAGGAAACGTTGGTGTGAGTACCTTCTCGTGCACTGGCAAGCTGACACAAAACCGCTGGTCGTCACCACCGTCCCATTCCACATCAAGACCAGCGTCCTTGAGCACAAACAGGATAGCATGGCCGACACCGGCCCACGCCAAGTGCGTGCGTCCGTATTTTTCCAGGGTTTCTGCGTCTTGTTTGTGGTAAAAAACGACACGCTCATTTTTATCCTCGTGCGCCAACTCGCTCCATGCGCAGCTTTGACAGCATTGAAAGTTGCTACGTGTCGTGTACCCGTCCTTTCGCAGCATCTTGTAGGCCGCTTGAATACGAGCTTTGACCTCTAGTGCGTCAGGGTGCGGGGCTGTGTACCGTTTGCAATTGGAAGCGCGTGGTTTTCTGGCCATAAAAGTGTAACCGTGAGTGTACCTATGCCAAGTGGAAAAGTCCTGAGTCTTGAGACCACGGTTTATGGTAAAATGGTCGTCGAATGAGGTATTTGCGCAATACGATGGGGCAAGACGGCCCAGGGCGGCCGAAGGCTAATCCTACGGACGCTCCAAAAGTGACGAGCAAACAGGTCTATGCCTTCGCTGAGCAGCACAGTTTGATTGTCAAGCGTTCGACACCTGGAGCATGGTCTATGTGGTGGGTCAAAGACGCAGACGACGAATGGCGCACGGTCTCGAACACAAACTACCACGCTCTTGAGTCCTTGGGACGCATCGCTCAAGAAGGTCTAAAAGTCTGGACAGAAAGGATGGCGGGATGAGAGTCATAAAATCAGGCAGCGGGGCCCAAGCATGGAGCATCAAAGCCAAATGTACTGGAAAAGGCAACCGAGGCGGCGGCTGTGGTGCTCAACTGTCAGTAGAGGCTGGAGACTTGTTCCGCACTTTCAGTTCTCACTATGACGGCTCGAGCGAGACCTATGTGACGTTCGAGTGTCCCGAGTGCAAAGTGTGGACTGACCTTGAGAACAAAGACAGACCACCGAATTCGGGCAAGCTGCCGAACAAGACCACTTGGGACAACCGACAAAAACGACTGGCACGGAAAGCCAAAAAAGAGGACTCTCAATAACATGCAGTTCACAATTGTAAAAAACCAAGACACAGAGCACTTAGACGAGTTGCTGTTGGACGCGGACGGTTTCTGCCAACCTTTGCCAGCTGCCAGATTGCAAGAACTTGACTACGAAGCGTTCCGTATTTGGTGTGGCCGAAACGCAGTGTACACTTTTCCCACCCTTGAACTGGTCGAGCACTTGCGCGGTCTTATCAATGGCCGGCGTGCATTAGAAGTCGGGGCCGGCAACGGTCACCTTGGTCGCCTGCTCGGTGTGCCTATGACTGATTCGGCCATGCAGACAGAACCCGGTATAGCGGCGCATTACCGTACCATCGGGCAAGCACCGACAAACCCTCCCGCCGACGTAGAACGCATCGACGCAGAAGCCGCTGTGGCCAAATATCGACCACAAGTCGTGCTTGCCTCTTGGCTCACACACAAGTGGGAACCAGGCATGACGGAAGGCAATGAGTTTGGTCCGGACGAACGCAACATCATTGGACAAGTCGAGACTTACATCCATATTGGCAACGACAGGGTGCACTCTCAAAAACCGGCTTGGGTGCTTCCACACAACAAGGCATGGCATCCTTGGTTGGTGACACGCGCCGGAGCACCAGAAAAGAACCATATCGCTGTGTGGGGTACACTGTTGTCATGACAGCATTTATATCGTGCGATTACGACGAAGGCGACGACGCACTGGCGACCTATCGCGGGTATAAAGTCCGTGTTAAGCTCGAGGACGGTACCGAAGAGAGCCATTTGTTTATGACTGGTGACCCACCAGCGGACTTTCGGTCGGCGTGTGACTACACAGGGGAGCTCTATAAACTAGGCAAAATATGCTATTCAGGATACTCGTCCAGTGTCGACCACTTTGTCATGGACTGTGCCGGGTATTTTGAATGGTACTTGGACGAAAACGAACAAGAATTTTTCCGCAAGTCTGAAGAAACAAAAGAGGCGAACACATGAGCAACATCCTTGAACTCACCGAGCTGGAAGACCTTTTTGTGCCTGAAGACCAGGACGAGTTTGGCATACCAGGGGGTTGGCCAGACTCATTGATTCTGCTCAGTCTTGGCGGAGGTAAATACGCAGGCGTCGGAGCGACGACCACGGGGCCAGACCCAATGGAGGTCATGCTCATTGCAGTGTTCCCGAGCGAAAAAGAGGCAGAGTTGTACGAAGAGATTTGGGACATGACTGGCGACAAGGTCACCAAGACGTTTGAAGAAGCGCGACAAATCGCCGTCTCTAAAGACGGTCTGAATGGCCGCACGAAAGTGCACGGCATGGGGCTTCAGGAACAAGGAAACACGGTATTGATTCAATGGGTGAGGTGATTTTAGGCGGCGCGGAAGTCAGTGGTGAACTGGCCACTGCCATCTTGCACGTGTTGCGCAGCTCAGGAACCTGCTCGGACAATGAAGTCGAAGCAGTACAGCGAAAGTTGAAATTCCGTCCAGGCGTCGGTGTCTTTATGCCAGACCACAAAGGCAGAGTGCCGTTCGGAAGACGCAAAACGGGGAAATATGACGACGGGACATGGTGTCTTCCCGGCGGTGGGCTCGACTGGGGTGAAAGTATTGAAGACAGCTCAGTGCGCGAGGCCCTTGAGGAAACTGGCCTGGAGTCAGAGTACTTGGGACAAGTTTGCACACACACGTACATGAACGTCGAACACGACAGCTATCATGTGACGATTTATACTTTAGTCAGGGTGTTGCCGAACCAAAACATTTACCTGGCAGAACCAGAGAAGTTCTACGAATGGCGCTACTTCGACCTGGACGCCCTACCCGCCCCGCTTGCCTTTTTGGACACTGCACGAGCCGCGGCGAGGTGTGCCGAGGTGTTGGCAGACCCCAACAAGCTAGTCGCGTGGGAATGCCGTCCTTAGGGACCTGTGGGCACGACATACGGTTCGCAGGCCTGCAAGAACCGCCTGACTTTCACAAGGTCAAGTTTGTCGTCTGTGCGCAATTGGCCTTGAGCGTCGACCCAGTAATCAAATTGACCAGAACCCTCATCTCGAATATGGGTGATTTTTGCCGCCACATTTTCGGGACTCAAACCGCCTGCAAAGCCTACGAACCCCGACCAAGTAGGATAATCGTACTCTTGCGTCTCTGTTCCGGTGCCCAACGAGCGGTCGTGGAGAATGTTCAGCTTCAAACATCGTTGCACATCCGCTGCGGGCAAGTCCGAAAAGTTTTGCGTCTGCAAAATCAAGGACACGCCGTGGTCGTATAACCAACGGTCCCAATAGTAATCTATGGGCTGAAAGGGGACTTCGTTCAGCTGCAAACGGTCGTAATGACCAACAATACAGTGCAACATGTCCAAGTGTTGTTCGAGCGCGTCACTGAAGGCGTTTTTAGCGGCCTGGCCGCACAGGTGCACGGCACAAGGCAAGTCAGTTTCGCCAAAGCGATACAGCCACCTCAAGGAGGGGAATTCAGGGCGCCGGCCTGTCAAATTGAAGCTGAACAACACTGCCCACTCGACAAAGGGATAGTCGGCCGTGATAGAGGCCATTTCTTGTAAATCGGTTTCGTCACCAGCACCCGTGATGGCCACTCGGACAAGTTTGCGGTCTGACATGCCTTTGATGATGACACATCAGACCACAAGTTGTCACTGCTCAGGGTGTGCGCAACCCTTCTTTTGGTTGCACACGTCGCACATTACGCGCAAGTTGCTCGAGCGGTTGCTGCCACCAAGAGCACGAGGCATATGGTGGTCTAGCGTGAACGGCACACCGTCGCGTGTCAACGCCCACACCATGCATTTGCCCATTGAACGTACCAACGCGTAATACGAGGCGTGTTCGCCACACGACACACATTGCAGGCCCAACCGTTGCATCAGACGAGCGTTCTTGCTTGGGTAGGTGTAATGGTGCCGCGTCGAACTGTCCTCGTCAAACCAATAGGTCTTGCGTTTTACCGGCCGTTCGACGTCAAAGTACTCACACCAGGCCACCAGAGTCGCCGCGCGGCGCACCTGCAAGTGGGCAGGCGGAAACTCCTCCAACTTCCATTTGAACGGAAGTCTGAGGTTTTTCTCCCATCTTCGAGACTTGAGTTCGTAGTACAACTTGACCTCCTTGTAAACGACAAAGGCCGCCTCGGTCGGCAGCCTCTTCGATTATACCAAATCTATCCACGAACGTCAAGGACTATGTGTGCATATAAGGCAACTCGCCACGTTCGTAGTCTTGTGCATCGTCGGTGTACTCAATGTACAGTCTGTGAGACGGCGGTTGACCGTCGTTAGTGCGCAGCTCGTCGTCAGGGTCAAAGTCTACTAAAACCTTGACAGCCGCAGCGTAAGTGGTCAACCCTTCGGCCAGAGTGCGTGTCTCGCCTTCGCGCCAAGAGAACCCCACATCGTCGAACTCCTCGAATGGGTCGTGTTCCAAAACAACTTTGAACGGCATCCAGCAATTGTACTTGACATTTTTGCACTAGACGTGGTAAAAGACCATTGTGGGTCTAAGAACCCGGTTTTTGAACCCACGGAGAACAAAAAATGAAACTCCAAAACATCTGTACCACCGCGCTCTTTTCCGCGGCGCTCGTGTCAATGGGCATTTGTTCCACAGGTATCGGCAACGGGGGTTGCGTCGACCTGTGGATGAAGTGCTGCGAACGCAACCCCGTGGGCAAGCGGTGTTCTGACAGCAAGAACAAGGCCGAGTGTTACATGGCCTGCCAAAACGGGTGTGGAGACCCGGACAGCATCAACGGCAAGAAGTGTCGCCAACAGTGCGACATCAACAGGTGAGCATTATGGACCGCAAAAAGATTTTCGGCATTGGATTGTTCTTCACAGCCGCGGCGCTCGCGCTTGTGACTGTGCCTGCGGCCGTTCAGCGGATGCAAGAGCAATCACGCCTTGACGCGGCAAAAGCCCGGGCCGGCGGATACATCGACAGTCTGAAGCAAATTGAAAAGTCGGACGGCAAACCCACGACCGACTCCTGGAGCAAAATCCAGAACGGACTTGCTTCCACTGACCCAGACGAACAAATGTGGGCGTTGGGGTTGGGCATGACAGTTAAAGAGCCAGAAAAAGTCTTGGCCATACAAAACGTTGCTAAACAACTCACAGTCTCGAAAGACGAGTTCGTAAGAACCAGCGCTCTGACGACTCTGATGAAGACAAAGGCGCCGGACTGGAGGTCTACAGTCGAGACTGCAGCTAAGAGTGACCCGAGTCAGTACGTGCGCGACATGGCGCAACAAATCCTCACTACAGCAAAGGGCTGACAGACAGAACAAGGCCAGTCCGCACTTGGACTGGCCTTGTTGCTTGCTCAAGAGAAAACCCACTCAGACTTGTTGCAAGAACTTTCTGACCAACGACAGCCTATCCGGCAAAAGCTTGCGCAACGATGGGCTGCAAGCCCGAGCAAGACCACTGTCTGACATTTCGTCCAAACAACGTTGAATCTCAGCCGGGCCACTGTCTTTGTCATAACGCGGTTCAGACAGCAATTCACGGTGCAGGCGCATGGAGCCCAAAGCACATGACCATAGGTCTTCCAACTTCCGGTCAGCATCGTTTTCGAGACCGGCTTTGAAGCTCCCAGGACTAGTGGTCGAATAATCCGTGTCCCAACAACCTCGAACGTAGTCGCAGAAATCCACAAAATCCAGTACTGCGACCGCTTCGGCACGGTCACGCAACACGATGCCTCGTTTCAGCAACGAATCATAGTCTGCCACTGCGGCCGTGATTAGGGCGTCGTTGTCTTCTAGCCCGGCATCCATGGCTTTTTGCACATCAATAATGCCATGAGAGTCATTCCACGCCGGCGTTTGAGCGAGCGTTGTCGCGACCAGAGCGGCAGCGACCAGTGTTGTCATCAAAACACGCAACATGCATTTATTATGCCAACGAGGTGTAAAAGTAAGTCATGGACTATGAAGAAAGCCCAACACTCGATGCCGAAGGCATGAAAGACCTGGCCATAGCCATGTACACCCACCACTGTGCCCAAGTGCCTCTGACAGAGTACGGCCAACAATGCTTGGACAGTGTACGGACCAAAGAGGACTCAGCCACTATGTTTCGTCAAGCAGTCAACGAACTGGCAGAAGACGATGAATTCGGCATCACTGTATTGGACGACACGTCACGTGCCCTCATTTTTGCGCTGGTCTTCGACCAACCTTGACACAATAAAGACATGACAGTCGAAAGCGTCTTTGAGGACGGACCGCTTGAGTACACAGACGGTAGCGTTCAAATGCGACTTCGACTCGAGAGACCCAATATGGCGATTTGCCTTGAGTGGAAGTGTGGCGACACTTGGCACGAAGTCTCGTCAATGAGACCAATCGCTTTTGCCACCTTCGCGCTAAAGTGGGACGAACTTAAATCACGTCCCACCCCGTGACCGGGCGCCAACGGGCGCGTCGGCCCGACAAAACAGCACGACGATACTGACGAGCCCTTTTGTGAGCCAGGCGCTTCCACCATCGTTTGCCACGAGAAGCCGAGCGCGAAGTATAACCTCGCGTCTTGTTCAACCAGCGGTAGGCGTCCGAAAAAGACTTGTGCACGGCGTGCAGGTTGCAGTCGTGTGAGTCTATGTGTTCAACGAGTGATTCATCCATATACTCAGCCGAAGCCGAGTTTGGAGCTGGGTGCGCGTCTCACTGGCATGGTTGTACAGGGTCACTGTTCTTTCGACCAAGCAAGTTCGGCGTCGTTCAAATATGGATAGTATGCGGGAAGCGCGACAGACTCCACAGAATCAGGCACCGAAGGTTTAGGATACCGTGAGGCAAGAAAATGCGCAAAATCCTTGGCGGCAGCCTGGTCGGCCTCGGGTGCTGTCTGCAAGACGGCAAAAACGTGACTCGCGAAGACCGTTTTACGGGGCCAGACAATGACAAAGCCAGACTTGTTCTTAATCGCAGACTGCAGGGAAGTGGAGTAGTTCAACACACAATCCACGTCTAAGTTGCCCTCGACGAACAAATCAGTATGAGCGCGTGAACCTTGTTGCGCCGCGACAAAACCGTGATTGTGCAACCGTGACACAAAAGCCTGGAAACCAGGAGACTTGCTTGCGGCCGTCATGGAGACGTTGTTCTCTTTGGCGTAACCCCACAGGATATAGCCCAAGACCAAAGTGCCAGAACTAGAGTCCAGTGGGTCGGCGAATGACCATCGCAAACCGCTGTCGACCATGCGTGACCAAGGGTTGTCAGACTCGAACACTGCGCGCACTTTGTCTTCGCTGCTGCTCTTCGCAAGAGCGACCACAGGCACTCGTGCCACCGTCACATAGGAGTCAGGGTCGTCAGGGTTCAACACGCTCGTCCCGTGCTGCCCTTTGTAAGCCTCGTTGAGCCTCCGCCCCAGCTCGTCACAGCTCGACAGCCAACCGGCCGTGTCGGTCTGCTTCTCGTCCAAAATAGCGTGCAAAGCGTTGCGAGTCTCCATTGGAGGCGCGAAGGCGACTTGTCGGTCGCTCTTTGTGTTGTACTCTTGTGCCAGCTTTTGCAGCACTTTCACGTGCGTGCTGCTGGCAAGGACTGAAAATTGTTTGCGCGACGGCGACTTGCCCACAGTGGCCATGGCCGGCATGATGCTCGGCCCAAAAACGCGCCAAGCGGCAAAAGCGACACCAACTGTCACGATGAGGATGGTGAACTTACCAGTGTTGGTCAATTTCATATCATCTACCTGTCACACAATGATACCACTTCTTTGCGCCACCGTCAAGGAGCTGACTTTGGGTCCCGTAATATGACTATATGAAAACCTTTGACGACTGTTTGAAGTTCGTGCTCAAATGGGAAGGTGGGTACACAAACGACCCGGCAGACAGTGGAGGCGCCACAAACCTGGGCATTATTCAAACAGAATACGACAGATTTCGCAAAGAAAAAGGCTTGGCGAAAAGAAGCGTCAGGGAAATCACCATGGACGAGGCGCGAACCATCTACGACACCAAGTACTGGCAGGCGTCACATGCCAAATGGCTGGCTGCTCCATTGAATTTAGTCGTGTTCGACACTGCAGTCAACATGGGTGTCGGCCGAGCATGCCAGTTTTTGTCCACCGCGCTAGGGCTTGAACCAAGCCTGACGTGGACGCAAGCAATGAGCGACAAAGTTCATACGGCAGACCATTTGAAGACTGCCCTGGCGATGGCTGCACAAAGACCGTTCTATCGCATCAAACGAATATTGGAGAAACCGTCACAAAAGGTTTTCTTGGCTGGATGGACGAACCGCGACCGAGAGCTTTTTGACCTAGTCCTCAAGTACGAGCTTTGACAAAGCGCAGACCGTACTTGCGTGCCAGTGTCACCTTAGAGCCTGGTTCTTCCTCAAACTCGAGGCACAAACTGCCTAGACCGGTCACCTTGCGTGGTTTCTTGTAGTGCTTCTTCCGAATACGTCGGGTGTGCTCAGTGAACTCCAGAGTGTCTTCTTCGACTTTCCTGATTTCTGTCTCTGAAAATGCCGGCACGCCAGGAATATAAAAACGCTTGACGACATACCAAGGATTGTAGTTACACTTTGACAATTCATCTTTGCCGTCTTCTCGAGCCTTCCAACGCCCAGCCGCCTTCTCCGATTTGAAGGGGCCGGAGGCAGTCCAAATCGACCAAGAAAAATGGCGACAAGGGCGATATAGTTCGCGACCTTCTTCGTCCACTTTGGGATTGCCCTCATCATCGAGTGCTCGCTCATACCCCCAGTCAAACTCTCTTCGACTACCCAGGACGAACCAACCGTGTTTTCCCTTTTTTTGTCTTTGTCTCATGTCAATCCAAATACGAATCCATTTGGTTTTTGGGCTCGTTTTCAGTCCAATGCAGCTCTACTTTCTGTCCAATCGTGGGCAGACACCCGGTCATCGAGACCAACGGCCAAGACCCTCCGGAACAAGTGTAACCCCGTTGACAATACCGTTGCAATGTCTCAGGGTCGCGAACTTGAACCCACGCCGTTTCCCATTCAAGGTCGCGCAAGGTCATCAATAAGTTCTTGACAAAACACTCGACCGGACCCGTTGGATGGTCGATGATGATGCGCTCAAAACTATCGTCGACAATTTCGGCATCGTACACCAACCGTTGATACATAGACTCGAGTTCAGACATCACACACTTGCCTTGACGGTGCCGGCAAGCACCTTTGTGCACCAATCGTACCCGTTCTTGACAAACCTCGCATCTGCCAAAGCGTCGTGCGCCATGTTGTCCCTCCTGGCAGGCAACTTGGACACCCCAGCTTTCTCCATAAGCTGCTTGAGTTCATGTGACCAGTGTGGCCACGTGTACGGCACGTCTCGGAACTGACCGAACAAGTTGACTAACACGACCCAGTCAAACGAACCAAACCAGGCCCAAAACTCTGGCTCGTGACCACAAAAATCAACCAAGCTGAGCCGAATTTCCTCTGGTGTTTGCCATGACGGATGGTATTCAGGCGGCAAATGTGGCACGACGTTTTCAGACAGCCAAGGGTGGGTCAGGATGCGGTCCCATGGCGCACACTTGTTGACCACGCTCAACTCGGCGCCATCTTCACGCACCATACCAATGCTGATAAGGTGCAGTTCTGGCGGCTCGGACAAAAACTCGGTGTCGTAGAACACGCGCACTATGTGGTATTATGGCACCCTATGAAGTTGGCTTCGCGTTCTTTTGGCCCCCCTTACTTGTGTCAACAGCCGTGGCCTGAAGATTGTTTCGTGCAATGCGGCGATGAGGGCATTGTGTTCACAGGCAAGGGCGACAGCATTGAAACAAAACTGAGCACCCCTGAAGGCCAACTAGAGGTCGTTGGTCTGATGTTCGGGGAGGAGCCCACGTCTTCGCACTACAAGACTGCCTTTTTCGAAGCTTTTCCCAAAGAGCCGGCCACATTCTTGCGTGGGGAAGGAAACACCGTGGAGGAGGCAGAGGCGTCAGCGTGGAACCAGTTGCAAAAGCACATTGCATGTCCTGGGCACGAGTGGGAAAAACGCGGGTACAAAAACGGTGCTGGATTTTGCAAACACTGTGGGCTTTTCAAGTCGAAGGTCTTCGAACCGGATGAAGACTGCTACTTGTGCGGCCAAAAAACGTACCACGGTCAAACAAACGACGGTCGTTGGTATTGCAAAAAATGCCAATACGACGTTCCAGAAGAACTTCTACCTTGCTATGTGCTAGACGCCAGAAAGTATCGCGCAGAATGCGCGGCGCGCGGCGAGCCACTTCCGGAATATGACGAAGACGAAGATTAAAACTGAGGCACTTTGGTTTCGGTGACGGCCGTCGTCGACCTTTGTGTCACCTGGGTGTAACCACAGACTTGACACGTCCGGACCCAGCGAGAATGTGACTGTCGAGGCACATACACAGGAGGACGCCAATCCACGCCCATGGTGCCAGGTGGGTCTCCAGGGGCAGTGTATCCACCTGTCTCATAGGGCACAGACCGAATCTCTCCCCACTGGTGTTCGCAAGTTCGGAACAAATCCTCTAGCGCGCCTTTTTTTCGTGACAACTGCGCCGCTAATTGGTCGATTTCGCGCTGAATGTCCCCGGCTTTGCCAGTGTGCAGCAATCGTGAGTCTTCTTCCATGTCTGCATTGTGCGCCATCTCAGCACTCTCCGTGGGCTTTTAGTACTTTCCTAACTTTCGGAGCAAACGTCTAATTGGATGGTCGTACTCTCGGGGCGCACGTTTGACACCGAACAAGTCTTCGTTGCGGTGGAACCCGTAATGAATGGCAGTAATGTCGTCTTCGCTCACGTGTAAATTTGATTCAAAAGGCGTCAGAATATAATTGCCGGCGCACCGAAAATCCTTTCCGTGAGCCAATTCCCACAATGCGACCGGATACACCTCTTCGGTGGCGTATGCACCTGACAAATTGCACGCCTCTTCCAGGACGCCCCGAAACATATCTGCGTCGAACCATAATCCTTCACATGGAACAACGCCATAGTCGGCGGTGCGTAGGTTCAACTCAATGTCTGAATAACACGGTCGGGCTTTGGCCTCCTTCCGGACGGGCACTGGAACGTTGTACCCCGCCTTGCCCTTCATCATGTGCTCTTCGAGACCTGGCCTAACAAGCAGTGTGTTGCTCGCATCAATGGCAAAGCGCTCGAACACTAAACCACTATCTTCGGCCGCACAAAAATTTGACCAATGCGTACAGAGCAGCGTCCCGTCAGCCCAGCCGGTCATCAAACGCTCTTCGTTGACATAGGCATTCGGATTGGCTCTTTTCACCATAGCGTCCAGTTCTTGCGGACTGTACGAAGCCACTTGACTCACGTGGAACACGAGACTGGCTAAAGGGGCAAAGCGGCGCCAGTTGGCCGCTTGGTCTAACACGCACATAATCGACTCGTGCACGGGCACACTGACTACTATGGGTGTCTGGGCAGAACTCACAGGGCCGACCAAAGACATGGTTCACTTGTACGTTAAACACCAGCGGTGGGGCTGGCGCGGGGGCAAGACCGGTACCAGTCAAGCCGCACGCCGCGCCGGAAGAACAATGAAACCCCGAACCGCTTTCAGGACGCCACAAACGTGCTTACTCGACAAGGCGCCTTAGTGTGGCATCTTACAAAAGGCGAGGACTGAGACCTGCTCAGAGCGGGTGTATAAAAACGCACACATGGCAGTCTACGACGTAGCAGTCATCACTACAATCACCAATGCTTTAGGCGCAGTTGAAAACGTCTTGACCACACAGGTCGATGAAGGAACCTCAGGGTCAATAATGGAGGGGCTTGTCACGGCAAGGCAGACCGCTTTCGACGAAGGCATGACCTTGAACGAACTGCCCTTCGATTATGTTCGAGACCTGGTACAAGGGCTGAGAAAAGCTGAGACAGACGCCAGCGATACGCTGCTAAGCGTGCTCGACCTGGCACTCTTGACGCTAGACGGCTATTTTGGCGCCGCTCTGGGTACCAATATGCGGACGTACTACGATGGAAGCGACGCAGCGCACACTGTCACGTGGGACGATGCTTTCAGGACTGCTTGGCGCCGAGTCTTGGGACAGGAACTTATTTTGCAACTTGCCCAGGCGACAAAATCGTCAGGGTCATGGACAACGTCTGTGACCACACCAGGCATTGAGTTGCCAGTCGGACTTGAGGTACGCACAGATTCCAATATCGGGGTGCTGGGTTTGACAGTCACCCTGGGACTGACTGACCACAATGGAAACGACGTTGAAGTGGGCGTTTGGGTAGAAGGAGACACGCCAGACGGAACTGTGTTCCAGGTGACAAGTGACGCATCTTCAACCTTCACAGACGTCCGGACTATATCCGTCAGCGGCGGACAAAACGGCGACAGTGTCTCCGTATGGGTGTCTGTTTGAGTTAAGACAGAAATCGGGGCGGAAACATCCGCCCCGATTTCTGTTACTCCAAGGCCGCAAGCTCTTGTTCGAGTTTTTTAATGCGGCTCTCTTCCAGTTTTTTCTCAAGCAACAGTCTTTTTTGCTTGAGCAGTTCGAGCTCCGCGTCAGGGAGCCCAAGGTCGGCAAAAACATTGCCGCTACTCGGAGTGACTGTGTCGAGGCCTTCACCGTCAGAAGTTTCTTCTGCGAACTTCCGAACCGTTCGGCTGACGGCCGTCGAAACCCGCCTTGCTGCGGCAGGGTCATAACCTTGCAAGAACAGTTTCAAGACCGTAGAGGTCTCTTCGTAGTCCATGCTGATAGTGTTGAAGGTCTGAGCACTGTAAGAACCTTCCACTGTGCAACCATCGCTCAACTGAGGTTGAGCACTTTGTGGTTGAACAGTCGGAGCGCCGAGAAACGGCATTGCCGCAGACGACTCCTCACATAAAAACGACGCTGGAGAGGTGTCTGACTTTGCTGACAAAGACGCATTGAACGAACACATGCTCTTGGCCCCACTCGACAAACCGACCGAATTGACAGCCGAGTTTCCATACAGAAAAGGCGAGGGGTTCGGAATCATAGGCCTGTAATACGGCCGCGGACGCAACCACCATGGGTCGTAGTTGTGATAGTGGTGGTGATGGTGGTCGGTCACCACTACAGGGTCTGGCTTTTGTTTTTCGTAGTGAAAGTGGGCCTCTACCAAACCTTTGGACTTGTCCACATTGGGTCCGTTTTTGCCAAAATCGACAGCGTCAGGACTGTCCAAAGACACAAAACGGAAACGCTTGTGGGTACCTACCGGGGCTTCAAGGTCGACACAACCACCGGCGGGGACTACCACGCCGCCTTCGGCGACGTTTTCGCCATCTACAAAAACCTTGGCGACGACGCGCCTCTTCTTGTCTTTGTTGCGAAGCCGGATGACATATTCCGTGTCGAACGGAATGTTGACGGAGCCGTTAGCCAGCTCGTTGACGGGTTTGCCGTTGACCAAGACGGCCAACACGCAGTTGTTACTGTACACTCTGTTTTCTCCTTGCTCTATCCTCAACTGAGCCGTTTGGCGGCCGTGTGCATGCCACCGAGGATGGTGTCACACAAGACTTGTGGTCAAGTGCGCAAGGAGCTTGTACACCAAAACTATTTCCAGACTTCGTCTAAATCGAGCAAGTTCACTGAATGTCCGTTCTGGTCACTTTTTTGAGCAAGCCAAATGCGCTTGCGCGCCGGCTCTGTGGGAATACCTTCTGGAAAGGCGTCTACAAGGTCTTCGGGGACAATAAGTCTCTTGCCCAAGTTCTTGGCAAGGCAAAAAACTGTGTAGCTCCAGAGCACCAAATCGCCTGGACGACCGTCGGTCCAACTTAAGACAACGCCCAGAGCAGCAGGAGTGACTTGCACGTCGGCGTAATCCAAACGGGCCATGAACGCTCCGAACACAATAGTGCCTTGGCACTCTTTGGAATCAAATGGAACTTGGGAAGCAGCGGTCATTCCTGCGAGCAACGACTTCGTCATCAACTCAGTTTCTTCACGAGTCAATGGGCGACGCTCATCGGTCGCGGTGTCGAGTAATGAAAGCGGACGTGTCAAAGTTCCCATGCGCGTAGTGTATCACACATATGACACTAGTCGTTCCAATACCTACTCGCCTCTCCCGGACCGACGTAGTTTTGATATGCTTGGACCCAATTAATACTGATTTCATTCTGGGCCTGCGACAACGAGATTTGCCTCTTGACGACCATGTCGTGCAATTTGTCTTCGAGCACCTTCTTGATTCTCGCGTTCCATGGACCGTGCATGGCCAAAGGCCAGAGGTTTTTGATGTCGTTGCTGCCACCTAACTGCAGAGAAATCAAATGGTCGATGGCGTATTCATTCGGCTTGTGGCTAAGAATGCCATAGGACACGTATACCTTGCGTTTGAGTGAACCAGACACATTGCGGACTGACCGCGCATATCCTGGACGAGCGATTTGCTCGACCGAGACCGGTAGTCTGTCTCCGGGGGTTTTCACAGGGTCGGGCATGTACGACGGTCGTGAAACCGGGGCGTAAGGAACGGTGACTGTGGAAGCAACGACCGTTGGCGCAAAAGTGTTTGTAGGACGGGCGTTAAAATACACCGCGGCACCAAGTGCCGATGCCAGCGTGGCCGCATAAAGCGCCGTGCGTGCTTTCATGTGAAAATTATGTCTCCAAACGACAAAAAGCCCTGCAGTCCATAAGGACCACAGGGCTTTTTGTTCGCATCAGAGCGAGACTACCTCTGACACATCCGACCCGTTGCATCTGGATTACGTGGCGCTTGCGGCACCACTTGCCAGCTTGTCCGCCAAGCATTGCTGCTCGGCCGGTCGGCACGACTGCCTTTGTTTCAACTCGGAAGGCATCCCGAGCATGACCACGAGGCTACTGCGCAACTCTTACTTGCCGTCTACCCTGCCGGGCAGTAAAGGGGGGCTCCCCACCATCTTTCATCATCACGACACAACCTTGACCTTGCGAGTCGCGGTCGCTCCTGGCGCGTTGCCGCCCAGGACGTAAGCCGTTTTCACCTCATGTAGCACGCGACTTTCGCGTTTTTGTGCAAGCAGCCGGTTTTGACACCGACGACCTGTTCCTCAAATGGAACCGCTCTACCTGAGCTATGTTTGCTACTCCAGCCCGACGTGCGCGTGCTGCTGCTCCATGGACTTTTGGTCCACCGAATACAACACGCCGAGTATTACTTTTCACACTGTAATGCTACTCAGCTCTTCTCGAGACTCCTGCTTCGTAGAACCAGGCGGTGTGTGAGCACCGTCACTCTGATACTACGAGGCTCTTGCCTCTCGTTGTGCTAAGACAAGTCCGAAGACTTGCCCTACGACGCCTTTGCCCTACCAGGCTCAGACACCGCAACTACCCTTGGTCTCTTAGACACCGACGTTTGCGTGGAGGTTTTAGTGGCTTGCGGCCACTGGCCAGGTACACACTCAGCGGTAAGCCCCTGTGTGCCTTGTGCATTTTCCCTCCCGTCTTCTGTCGCGTCCCTTCGAGGGGACTTAGTTCCGCCGCTTGCGCACCGAAACCCAAGGAGACTGGGCTTGCGTGGCTGACCTCACAGACAAGTCTGCAAGGCGGGGGGCCTGAAGAACCCGTTCCCTTTTTACACCTCACGGTGTAATATCTTGACGACGCCACGCCGCCGTTAAATCTATTCAATTGTCAAAATGCGTTTGTGCGTTGTACACTTTTTGCCTCACTGGCTCCGCAGAGCCGTCCTTGCGAGAACAACGGTATTGAACCACTTTGCGAAGACCCTTGTCAAGGGGCCCGAAACATTTTCGGCGATTTTCTCAAAAAAATGTTCCACAGGTTGTCCACACACCTTTAATTGGCTTCTGTAGTGTCGTCGGTCAATGGCACAGAAACCTGGACGAACTCCGACCTGTCACCAGACTCATAGGAAGAGATGCGCTCGGACAATTCGACCAAAGATGCCGAACGCATCTCAGGCGAACCAAAGAACGACAGCTCCCACACGATGCCGTACAGGATGTGCAACAAGCTGTACACTGGTTTTTCGAGTTCGTCAACGATGTCGCTACCGCGGACGATGCGCAAGACCGGGGACAAACGCAGTGGCAATGGTGCTAGATTATTGATGGGCGACAGGTCTAAGGCCCACATGGTTGATTCGCTGACTCCATGAAAGGAAGGAAACGCCAAGCCTGTCGTGCCCAGTTCGTCATCGACGTCCAAGTGCCAATACAACTCGAGGGTCATTGGTTCTTCATCGTCGCGGGTGGGTTCCTTTCGCAAAGCCTCGTCACATTGTTCTTGCACCCAGTTTCCCAGAAGCGGCCGCAGTGCCTCCATGTTCGCCTCTATGAGCAAGTAAACGTCGCGCAGTACAACTGCATCGTCCAGCTCGCAGTCATCCATCAAGTATGAGCAGGCGTTGTCAGTCACACAGGACAATTTCCATTCACCCGCGTCGCCGTCCCACTTCTTTCGCAACAACTGTCCACCAGGAAGGAGGCAAAGAGTTGCGTTCATCTTGTCTGCAAAATTGTCCTGCACAGTTTCCTATTATATGCGAGATGTGAAAAAACAAACAGGCGGGAAAGTGTCATTTTCCGAAAGTCGTCATCAGGCGACATGGCAAACGACACAACAGGCAAAGGCGGGTTTGGAGCGAACTCCAATCCGAATTACAGCTTGCAATACCTGCGTGGACCGGCAGGTCGGCAAGGTTCCCAGGGCATACAAGGGCCGGCGGGTGAACCAGGCGAACCCGGAGTGCCTGGAGCGGACGGCCCCGCCGGACCAACAGGTGCAACTGGGCCTGCAGGACCAACTGGAGCCACCGGCCCGGCCGGGCCGACTGGAGCTACTGGAGCTACTGGGCCACAAGGGCCGGCGGGCCCTGCGGGACCGGCGGGCGATGCCACTATTGTCGCCAGCGTCAGCGCATTGAAGGCGGTTGACGTCACCGCGGTCGCAAATGGCACTCGATTTATTACAAGCGGATATTACGCAGAGGGCGACGGGGGTGGTGGGGAATACATCGCGAACACCAACAGTACTGCGTACGATTTTGGTGGCGGACATGTCAAGCCCACGAGTGGACCTTCCAACTTCCGCTGGGTACTGCAACCAGTGCGCGGGTCGGTGAGTGCCAAGCAATTCGGCGCCGTGGGTACGCAAACGTCTACAACGATTTCTTACTCTGCAGTCAGCAGCAAGTATCCAGTCAATGTAAAAGGTAGTTGGTGGGAGTTGTTAAGTGACAGCGACACAGTGGACGCTGTGGCCATCCAAGCCTGCATTGATTGGTCTCTCGCCAACAAGGTCAATGCCATCATACCCAACGGCATTTACCAAATCAACCGGGCTATTTGGTACGGTTCCTACACCACAGACATTTCGAGCGGATTCGACACCGAGCACTATCCGCCTCAAGGCAGTGGGTACGGCAACTTCAAGACAGCGGGGCATATCGTTTCTGGTGAATCACCACAAATTGGTCGCATTCAAGCTGACTCTGAAGGATGCGCCAACATTGTGCTCAACGAAAGCGTTGACATTTCCAATACTTGGACTTTGAGATTTGCACACGGAACAGCAACGGGAGGAACATTCCGGCTTAGAATGTGGTGGAGCGGGTGGCACGATGCTGAAGCAATGGGCGGCGGGAATGGGTACACAGACACAGGAGACATTCCATGGAATGCGACTTGTGCCCAAGTACAAACTGCGCTTGAAATAATTTTTGGTGCAGGTCGGGTCACTGTAACTTGCAGTTACAACAATGTAGACCACACAAGTACGGAAACCATCAATAATGGCCACACTTTCCAAATAAGGGCCACTAAAGATGCTTCTACCTATTGCTCTTTCCTGGGAGACTTGACTTGCCACAAAGATGTTACAAACTCTAACAATCTGACTGGCACTCAGGGACCAAATGGCACAAACGTATGGCCAATTTGCTACGTGAACAGCGGCATTATGGTCAAAAAAGGTCGAGTTGACTCAAACCACGGCGTGCACAACATAACTCTGGCGGCAAGGCCGTACAAAGTAGACCAAGACAACCAGTACAGCATCGGTGGCACGCACACATGGACTGGGGGGTATTACGCTTCTTTTGGTCTCGTATGGGCAAACAGTTCAGGCACCAACATGGACTGTGCCAATGTGTACGCTGTGCACACACGCTGGGCGTTTGGCATTACCGAGAACGGCATGGCAAACGGTGAAAACTGGACGTTCAGGAAGTGTTGGTCGTCATATTGTTTTGGACATTACTACTGCAACGCCGGTCAAGCGTTTGGAACCAAATTCGACCAATTGAACGCACTCACCACTGGCTTCACAGAGCCAGGCGACGCTGACACTTCGTACATGATTTGGTTTGGTGGTGGAAACGGTCCGGGATTCGACTTGTTGGCCCTTCAAATGCACTGCACCATGCAGAATGACAACTTGATTACCAACAGGCCGACCAAACGACGCAATGTAGTCCTCAAGGTCCAACGCGGAGCCGGCTTCTATGGCCAAATCAACATCTTCGGTGGTCGCATAGAGCACGTCAATACCGCCGTAGAAATACCACAAGACGGCAATAGGGACATCAATGGCAGAATCTTCTTCCAAGCTGTGAACTTCACAGGCGGACGACAGGGTGCAACCTATCCATTTGTCAAGGAAGTGTCTGGTGGCGGTAACGGCGACAGTATCGAAGTCACCTTTGTGGATTGTCGCACGGACACATTGCTCAATTGTATGGACCCGTCTATTTCTGACGGCGCACTGTACTTTGCGTCTGACAACTTAAACTCGAGCAACCGCTGGCGGTTTGTGCGCTGTGGATGGTCTTCGTACACTGGCCGCATCGTGCAGTTGCCCTGCTACAGCTTTGAAAATTGTACTTTCCGAGATACGATTGACAACAATCAAGCTCGCATGCGCATTTTCAATGAGTCGTCCGACCATTTGTATGCGACGAAAAACCCCATGGTCACCAACAACTCGGGGCTGGGAATTAACTTGCTGCGTTTGAGCGACTTTAGTGGCCTAGGCAACGGAACAACCGTGTCTCCGCCAACTCCTTGGAGCATTACAGGCTCAGCATCGACATTTGGCAAGTTTTATAAGTGGTCGTCGGCTGACACGGGAAGCCAACACTCTCCGTCCAACTCAGCTTTTATGTTCTCGCTTCTTAATGGAGCAACATTGCAGCAAGACCTGGAGGTCGATTTGAACGCTGCAAGCGACAGCAACTCGATTCTGGTCAACTATGAAGCAGTCGTTCAACTCAAAGATGGCAACACTTACTGGGACTTCAGCCTCGTAGACAATACTGACGGCACTATCTTTGCGTCGAAACGCTTCATGTGTGCCATTACGGGATGGGACACACGCGTACAAATCGTTCGAATAACAGCACAAGTAGCGACCGCGCAAGGAAGCAGCCACAAACCACAGCTCAAAATCACGAACTCGTCCAACGGCACGCGGGAACTCCGCATATATCGACAAAGTGCGTGGACTGGCAACGGCGATGCAGCACACGTGCGCAACACTAGCAGCTCGGCGTCCGTCGTTGGCACTACTTTCTGGGACTTCACCACAGCTGAGGCGCAGTTCCACAGCCGCGTGCAACTGCCTGCGCGACCCAGCTCACAAGGATTTAACTCCTTGGTGACAATTCCAGACCTCGCTGCTGGAGAAACGTACTACGACACCACTGCCAAATGTTGGGTTTCATACGATGGAACCGAATGGAGTGTCATGGCCGATGACTATAGGGTCAGTAGTGACAAAGGTGACGCCAACTATACTTGGAGCATCGGTGCCGAACGTTTCATCGTATACAACTCCGCCATTACGGCCGACAGGACTGTCTTCTTGCCAGTGTCTTCAACTGTCCCCAAAGGCAAACGCGTGTCTGTCTTGCGCAAGTCTGGAGCGACCGGGGCGTTCAACGTTAAAGTCAACCAGTCGGTTGTCACGTTGGCCACGTTGGCAAGTGCTGGTACTTCCGCCGTGTTCGTATGGGACGGTACCAACTGGCAGCTAGTCTCATAACGGTATAATGCACACATGTCCGAAGTTGTTTTGACCAAGGATTACTTTGCAGCAGCCGCAGCCGCCACTGGCGGTCTCGTGGCTGTCTGACTGTGCACAGCCTACGAGGCCGCTTTGACCTCGTAGGCGTACCCTCTCCACTTCTGGCCTGCAAACGACGGTCTCTTCAATGGCCAAGTGGAAGCAGGGAACCGTGCAAAATATCGAATCTAAGTTTCAAAAACATTGTCGACGACACAGTGTGCCGTACGAAAAAATCACCAATTGCAGACCATACGACCAGACGACACTGTTTTGTCCGGCTGGCATGCAGAAGTACAAAGGCAACTTCCAAGACACGAGCTTTCACGGAGTCACGCTTGGCAACACCCAACGTTGCCTGCGCACGCTTGACCTGGACGAACTCGGTGACGGCAGCCACTACGGTACTTTTGACATGCTCGGACTGTTTTCGTTCAGACATTGGTCTGTGCCTCGAACCATAGGCTTCTGGTTGGACTTGCTAGACGACTTGGGCGTCTGTGTCGAATGGACAACAATACATCCAGACCGTACAGAGTGGCGGCATTGGTACCCATCGACCATAGAAGTCAGGACTGACCCAGAATGTGTCTGGACTGACGGCACGATTGGCGGCTACTGCACCGAGTTCTACTCTCAAGGTATGGAAATCGGCAACATAGTCAACCCAATGGGCGACTGTATTGACGTGGGATTTGGCCTCGAGCGACTGGAGACTGTCGTGAACGGTCTGAAACAACCGTCTCGTGGAGAGTGCCTCAGGCGCACCGTACTGACTTTGTTAGACTCTGGGTTCAGTCCTGGCAACAAGGGAGGGAACTATGTGCTGCGTCGTCTTTTGCGCACAATGAGGGTGGAAAACGTGCTCTTTGAACACCCGTGCATGGAAGAAGAGTTGCAACGACACCGACAAACGGTGGAAAGGTACGAAATGAACAAAGGCCGCTTTCCTGACAAAGACCCTCAATGGTGGTGGGATACATTCGGCGTGAACATTGACGAGGTATTATAGGCGCATGGTCGACGACAGCAGAACTCACGGAAGCCAACCTGCCAAATACTGCTGGAAGCGCCCGGCGCCTTTAGCGTTCGTCACGACGTGGGGCGAACGAGGCGACACGCTATGGGCTTCCCCCACCTACAACAAGGGTTCACTCGAGCGAACACGACTGCGGTGGGGACTTTCTGGCGGTGGCGCAATCAGGGCCAGAGACTGGATGACCAGGCTTAATCTCAAACATTACGTTGATGGCGTGTACGCAGTCACCGACCAGGCAGGCATAGACGCCATTACAGAAGTAGACACAAAAGTGTTAGACCTCGAGAGGCAACTAGCGGAGCTGCACGCCCAATTACAAAAAGCCAAACAGGAACGGTGCAACGTATACCGAGCAGCCGGTCGGAACCATGGCAGTTTGGTGACGGCAGAGGATTTTAAGGCCATGCGCGATTTTGCGTTCGAGCACGGAAAGGAGGCCATCGCCTGTTTCATGGCAACCGGTGCCGAAGAGCCCGCATGCCTAGACTCGGTGTAAACAAAACAGTCATAATGAGACATGATTGTCAAATCGCTGGCCGACACCGATATGTACGTTTTCACCATGCAGCAGGCCGCGCTGCACCAGGTGCCAGACACCCAAGTCCGATTTGAGTTCAACTGTCGCACGCGCGGTGCAGGCCTTGCCAAACTAGAATCGCGCGTCCGGGATGAAATTGAATCCATGGGCGACTTGTCGTTTACCAAAGACGAACTAGACTTTATCGGGTCGCTGCGCTTCGTCAAACGCGACTACGTCGACTTCCTACGCATGTTCCGGCCTAACCCGAAAGACGTCACCGTGTGGGTGGACGATGCCGGAGAGCTACGAGTGTCTGCCAAGGGTAGTTGGGTCCACAACATTATTTGGGAAGTGCCAGTCCTCGCAATCGTGAGCGAACTCAATTCTGAGATGCAAAGCGGCGAGAGCGAACCCATGGGAGACCCTGCTATTCAAAAGCGCAAATTGGACTTGTTCGAAATGCGCGCGCCAAAGGAATTCAAATTTTCCGAGTTCGGCACCAGGCGGAGACTCAGCCGCAAGTGGCAAGAACAAGTCGTCAAAGACTTGAAACGCGCGTGTGGCGACCACTTAGTCGGAACGTCCAACGTGCTTCTGGCCATGGAGAACGGCCTCACCCCCATCGGCACAATGGCACACCAGTGGATTATGGCCGGACAGGGCATGCGCCAGACACGCTTGGCACACCACCAAAAGTACATGCTCGAGCTTTGGACACAGGAGTACCGCGGCGACCTGGGATATGCCTTGACCGACACTATCACCTTAGACGCCTTTTTACACGACTTTGACCTGTTCTTGGCCAAACTTTACGATGCCGGTCGCATTGACTCGGGCGACCCCGATATCGGCATTGAAAAACTGGTCAATCACTACCGCGCGCTCCGTATTGACCCGAAGACTAAGACGGCGATTCCCAGCGACGACCTGGATTTCGAAAAAGGCTTTGGACTTTGTGAAAGGTGGAACGACAAAATCAACGTCTCGTGTGGCATTGGCACTTATTTGACCAACAAGTGCCGCGATGACGTCAAGCCCGTCAGCATCGTGATGAAAATGGCGAGTTGTAACGGCTCGCCCGTCGCCAAAATCAGTGACGAACCAGGTAAGGCAATGTGTGAGGACGCCGGCTATCTGCAATATTTGAAGTCGGTCTTCAACGTAAATTAAGGCCACTTTACCGACCGACACACTGGTCGAACTCCTTGCGCGAAGCAGGGGAGTCCACCGACCAGCCTGTCGGCAAATAACGTGGTTCCATGATGTCGACAAAATGTTGCCGCCACCAACGCACAAAGCCGTCAATGTCGTCTAAATCGTCAACAATCCGCTTCCAATCGTCGTCGCTCAACAAACAAGGCCTGTCGGTCAAGGCCAAATCGACGATTTGGTCGTCGGTCACTGTGTCCAATCCTAAAAACTCTGCCAAGTATTGGCGCATTTCCACAATCTTGTCCGTGGGAATACGGTCGATGTGGGTCGCCAAAGTGTGGGCCACTTTGATGGCCCGCAAAGTGTTCTTGCGCCCAGCAAGCTCGTCGGCCGGCACTTTCAACAGAGAGTTCTTGACCGATTGTGCCACGACTTCATAACCATTGTGACATTCATCGCACAGCAACACGATGTCGTGCCAATTGTGGACTTTGTAATCGTCCGGAAAATGCCTGCGAAAACAGTACGGCACACAGTGGTGTCGAGAAAGCGCGTCCGGGCGGCCACAAACGACGCACTGGTCTTCGTGTGCGCTTGTGTAAAAAGTGTGACCATTGGCACCGAGACCGTTGGGTTCAAAGGTGAGCCGGATGGCGTCTTCGCCTTCAGGTGATGCCAAACCGTGGTCTAAATACCACCTTGCCCGTCTTGCGGACAACCGACACATGAGGATGCCGTCAGGCGACAACATGCGAATGTTGCTGTAATGGGTGCTTGTCAGCACGGCTCTGCGACTTCTGCTCATTGTTGTTATTTTACCGATGGAATGTACAAGTCTAATGAATGGCTTCGCCCAAATTCAGCATAGTCACATGGGTGAACCGACCCGAACTTTACCACGACATGGTAGAGTCGTTCGCTCATTTAGACTGCGAGTTCATAACGATAGGCGCCGAATGTGGGTCTATGGCCCAGGCGTACAACGCAGGCACCGACCGGGCACAAGGCCGTTACCTGGTTTATTGCCACCAAGACGCTCGATTGCTTGACGCGGAGTTTGAAAGCAAAGTAGAAGCATTGTTCTCCAGAGACGACAAACTGGGACTTGTGGGTGTGGCGGGAGCGGACAGTAACCGGCAAAAGAGTCTTTGGTTCGCCGAAGGGGCCGATTCATACAGAGGGAAAGTGTTCGAAGACGGGCATTGGGTCACCTTCGGTGACTCCGACTGCGAAGCCCGGACCATTGATGGGTTTTTCATGGTAACGGACAAGAAGTTCAGTTTCCCAGAAATACTGCCAGGGGTACACTTTTTAGATGCTTGGATGTGCCGACAGGCCGAAGACGCAGGATTGCGCAACTGGGTCATAGACATTGACATGGCGCACCTCTCCAAGGGAGAAACGGCTTCTCGCGACTACCGCAACAACCTAGAACTGTACCGGTTTTATTGGTATGGCAATCCTGGCACCAATCACGCCGCGCGCGCTTTTAAGGCCCGTCGACTCTCAGATTTGTCCATCGTCATCGCCGTATACAACAACCTGCAGTTCACGCGGCCTTTGCTCGAGCAGCTGCGGACCGAGGCCTTCGACGCTGAAATCATCGTAGTGAACAATGCCAGCACTGACGGCACAAGCGCGTGGCTAGACGCACAATCCGGCATCAAAGTGGTGCACAACGCTACAAACGAAGGGGTCTCCCGTGCATGGAACAAAGGACTGCGCTTGGCCACGCGCGATGTTTTGTCCGTACTGAACAATGACGTCCAAGTCAAAGAAGACGGCATAGTGCGTTTGTACGAAGCCGCACAGACGCATGGCATCGCATGTGCCACTGCCATGCGGGCGAACAGGTCTTTATGGGGCGGTCAGGCGACACACGCATTGCCGAACAGCGATTATGCAAACGGAGAGGCTTTGTTCTTTCGACGCGACGTGTGGCAGTCAGTCGGCGAATTTGATGAAAGCTACGTCTTAGCGTACTTTGAAGACACAGATTGGTCTTGTCGAGCGCGTTTAAGAGGCCATTCTTGGCATCACGTGCCTGGAGCCATTGTGCATTTTCCAGGACAAACCTCAAGGCTTGTCCCAGAAGTCGCAGAAAACTTTGGAAAAAACTTTGAACTGTTCAAGAAACGTTATCAACATCTTGGTTTTTCGGAGCACACCGCTATCACGGTTGACACCAGTCTGGCCCAGGACGCAACGGCCGTCTTGAAGCATGCAGAACTACTGAAGACAGAAAAACCACTGTCCAGGGTATATGTCTTTTGCCCCGATGCGGCCAAACCGTTGTTTGCCAGTTCCCGATATATCGACTACGCCGGCGAACCAGCCGACACACTCGATGTCGACTTTTGGTTGAAGACCGAACGGGCGTCGCACACTTCGCCCTTAATCACTGCGCCTCAAGCTCAAGACCCGCCACGCGTACTCGTGGGGACTATGATGTGTGACAGAAAACAAACGAGCCAAATGGTTTCGCTCCGCGGCATTGCGGAACTCGGATATGAAAACTTCAGCGTGTACATCAACATACAAAGCGATGAACCGCAGGCAAAATTCGCAAGTGTGTTCGAATGGGCGGCAGAACAAGAATTTCGTGGAACAAGGGTGCACATCGACACCTGGACTTGGACATCCTCCTGGTGCAGAGACGCCGAGTTTGACCAAGACCCAGCAAGACTGGCACCCATATGTACGGCTCGCAATATGATGCTTCAAGCTGCCGCAAGTATGGGTTTTGACTACTTGCTTCAGGTGGACAATGATGTAATCATTCCATCAAACACCATTACCCGGCTTGTGCAAGAGAACAGGCCGGTGGTCGGCGGGGTAGTACCCGGGCGAGGTGCTCACGGGCACTTGAAGTACTTGTTCGGACACATAGAGAACGACGGTGACAAAGCAGTCTATGAATATACGACTTGTGGGTTTGTGCTTTTGCGCCGCGACGTGTTCGAATATTTGCGCTATCGCACGGGCAAGTGCGTGAAAGACAACCGGCAATTGTCAGAAGACCCCGCGTTCTTCATTGACGCGGCCAACGTGTGGGGGTTCGGACACCCGCTGATACTTACAGACTTGGTCGCCGAGCACTGGGATGACCCGAACGCACCATTGACCCATGCAGGAGTCGTGCGCGACATCAGCGTGTTAAGGCGCGACCCATAACTCCAAGACATCGCCGTTCGTGCCGCCCGTCGCAGAAAGAGTACCACTGACGTATGTCGTCGTGCTGTTCAGTGCATAGATAGTGTGCGCTGCTGTCGCGGCCGGAATTGAGACAACGACCACGTCTATCGTGCCGTCTTCTTGAGTCAGCGTCGCTGTGGCAGTGATGCTTGCGGCTCCTATAACGCTGGTTGTGCGCAGTTCCAGCACAGAGGGCAGCGTAATGCCCGAAACACCGACGGCACCCACCCAAAGACTGCTGCCCCTGGTGAGCGTGTACAAAGAAACACACAGTTCTTCTTCTCTGACCTGTCGCCACAAACTTCGAAAGTCATTGCTAAAAGCCACGGTGTGAGCAGTGTCCCGGGCATGCCAATAGGTCTTAAAATCAGAGTCAGTCTCTGACACAAAGTAGGTGTTGGCAGCCTCGACAGAAACACCCAACGCTCCATGAATCAACGCCGGCAGAGCTTCTTCGTCCGTCCTGACTGCCGAAAACCATGTTGTGGCGGCGTCAAAGTCGGCTTCGGCTTGTTGAGAGTCAATGTTTTGACGGACTACGGCCACTTTACTGAGGCAACTGCTGCTTACGCCAGTGTCAAGAGTAGACAAAAGACTCGCATAGGCGGCACCCATCGCGTTCGATATTGTCAGGATTGCAGATGCGTCAGTCAATGCCATTTGTTACACGCTCAACCATAGCTTGATGGAGTCTCCGTTTGTGCCGCCTGTCACCGTCATCGAAGAAACTCCGACGAACGAGTCATACGCACTGTTGCGCACGGGAAATACGGTGTCGGCCGCAGTACTTGCCGGAATACGGACGCCAATAGTCGCCGTCGTTTCATCGTCCACGTCCAGAACAAGCGTGACAATAACGTCAGATGCACCGATGGTAGTTTCTGGCCGCAACTCCAGTGCGTTCGGCAACTGAATGCCGTCAGCATCCAGACTGACTGTCCAGCTGCCTGCAGACTTTGTTGCACTCGAAAGAGCAATAATGAGCTCTTCTGCCTGCAAAGTGCGCCATAAATTCCGAAAATCGTTGTCCCAAGCGACAGTAGTGTCAGCGTCCAGACCGGTGTAATACGCCCGCATGCTGCCACCTGTCACGTCGACGAAATAGGCCTCTAGGCCAGTAATGGCCTCGGCCAAAACCTCTTCCAAAGACGTTGTCAATGTCTTTTCCGCTGCACGCATGGCAGTGGCCAGGGCTAAAATGTCATCAAACTCGGTGCCGTTTAGGGTAGAACCCATGTCGTACACAAAGTCACGCGCGGCGGCAAGGCGTTCCATGGCCGAATTGGACAAGACCAAGTTGCGGGCATCAGCGAGACTCGCCTCAGAAGCTCCCAGGCGGTCAGTGAGCGTTTTTATATTGGCAGCGTCGATGAGGGCCATAGTGACCTACACGCGTTTTTAGGCGACGATGGTGGATAGTCCTGCCCCACAAGGTGTCAATTAGACTCGTGTGCATAATAGATTCAACGACCAATGAGGATTCTCTTTTTAGACGACCAAGAATCGAGATACAAGGTGTTCAAGCAACTGTGCATCGGAAAATCGGTGCAGCACATTGACTGGGCCGAGGACACTGCGCAAGCCATTGCCATGTTGGCTGACAATCCGCGCTATGACCTTGTGTGCATAGACCACGACCTGGGAGAAGAACACTACAAGGCCTATCACCAAGAGCAGTACAACGGTGAAATCAACTACGGTGACACTCCGACAGGGTACGACTTCGCTCTGCACATCGCAATGGAGTTGGAACCCGAGAAACAACCACGGTTCGCCGCTGTGCATTCTTTCAACGAAAATGGCAGCAAGCGCATTGTCGCTGCGTTGTCCGAAGCCGGGGGGCAAGAAGTGGTCTTCATCGCACAGTTTGGACAAATGAATTACTTACGCGTCCTCGACGAAGTCCGCAAAAGGATGGCCAGTGACAAAAACGACAACGATATGTGACGTCACAGGAAAAGAATGCACCCAAAAATTTCGGGCCGTGTTCCAAATAGAAGGCGAAGGACTCCTGGACTTGGACTTGTCCGCAGAAGGCGTAGGACAACTCCTTGGCACTTTGTTGGACGCGGTCCCAGAACATGCTATGGTCGCAGTGTTCGAAAGACTGCTGGGACCGCGTTGGCGTAGTTCGTTGAAGCCAGTCGCGAAAGTAGGTGAGACCACTGACAAGGGCTAAATAGCACTTGAGCCGCGTGCCATGAGAAGGTCAGCACAAATCCAAACTGAGACTGCGCCTGTCGAGCAGAACGTGTCGTTGTCGCCGCGTACTTTGTTGACCGGCGCACAACAAATCACGCGCGTCGAACACGACTACCGCACCGTCACACGGGCATTAGACCAAGCAATGTCGAATGTTGTCGAGGCACAAACGGCATATGGGGAAGCCCTGACCAACCTGTCACAAGCAGAAAGAGTGGTTGGCCGACTGCAGTCTATGTACCAGACACTGTACGAGACTTATCAAACAGCACAGTCCAACCCGCAGCTTGCCGAAGCCATGATGCAACAAGCATCAATGTCGCCGGTCGCGTCAAACTCCAATCGAGAGGTCACTGCTTCCTGGGCGTCTTGGGGCAAAGCCTTGGGGATTTTATCGGCCCTTGGCCTGGCCAGCTGGGCAGGCTGGAACGCAGGCAAACCCAAACAGCAGCCACAACCGGTGCACACTGGAGGCAATGTGACACCCCCGCGAACAGTCCAACCCGCGGCAGGCAGTGACGCAGAACCGGCAACGAGTGCGAACAGCACCGCGGCGCCAGCAGCAGGGACACCAGGGACGGCCGAATCATCGAGCTCCAATGGGGCTGCAGCGATGCAACAACTTGCTGTGGGTTTGCGAATGTTGCACAACCAATTAAGTACCGCCATGCAGGCCTACGGCAAACACCAACAGTATGCTGCCGGCAAAGAACGAGAGTACAAAGCTGCGCTTGGAAGCTATGCGCAAGCGCGTGACTCTTTGTTCCAATTGCGCGACCGTTCAGCAGCTCTTAAAGAAGGTTTGTCTGGCTGGACTGAGCGCCTGTCAGAATACTACATGCCACAACAGGGGACAGAACAGTGATAGAATCCTACTTAGCTAATTTGGCCCACCAGCTCGAGGTCGAAGGGAAATATCGTGCGGCAGACGTCGTAGACGGGTTGATGTTGCGTTGTGCGCAGCAACAACCAGCCCAACAACAACAAGGTGGAGAAAGCATGCCGGCGATGCCGGCCCAACCAACTGCCGCTGACCAGAAAATCCGCAATATTATGAACGAGGTCCGAAAACTGGGCGACGCTCAAAAAAACATGTTGGAAGATTTGCAAGCGGACATTACAGACCTCAAGGCCATAAAGAGCACAGTCAGCCGGGGCGCAAGAGACTTTTGGAAGTTTCGACGTTGGAAGTCTTCAGGCGCATACGCTGCCGCGCAGCAAGGTGGACAAGGCACCAACATGGCGCAGTTTGGACTGCGCGCTGCTCCTGCTCCTCAGATGCGCAATTCTTCGTCTGACGGTCGCACGGCGCAAGTACAATCGCCGGCACCGGCCGCTCGTGGCGGACAACAGCAAACATGGATGCCAGACGACGAAGTGGAAGAATTTTTCCAATGGCTGGAGCAAGAACAGCTTCGCAAGAGCCAAGGTGGGAACATGTTCCCAAATATGAATCTGCCTTTCCAAATCGGCTAAAGCAAGGTGCGGCCCAAGCCGCGACGTAATACACAGCCTAGGAGTACAGGCGGGTTCCGCCTAAATATCTGTCGTGAGTGTATTTGCAGGCATTGTCAATCCGCGCAAAGCCCTTAGTTCGACGGTCACCACGCCGGCGACCTTAGCTTCGGGCACTGCGATTTATGTCACGATACCGTGGCCGGCTTACTCGACCATCGAGCGCATCATTGTTTCCTGCAATGAGACTTTTTCCAACATGGTGGTCAGCGTGTTGTCCGACGGAGCCGCGTACCGAGCGGCATCGACAGACGACCAACAGCAGTACATCCTGGACAAGCTCGTGCAATCGGGTTCGGCCACACAGTGGTATGACTTTGACGCCACGAACAGCCAAGCGCACGACAATTACAAGGCTGGCTATGTGTACCTGCTGCTGTCACTCTCGACTGGTAACTACGTCACCGGGTCGATTTTTAACGTCACAGTGGAAGGCTATGGCCGCATCCCGACGAACATCCAGATGTTGGATAACTCCCCGTACAAAGACGACAAGTACCTCAAGGTGTTGAAGCTGACTTCAGGAGACACCAAGGCCCAAGACTTGACTGGACAACTGTTGCACAACGGAGCACCTACGGCCGCACCCGATGCGCCAATTTGCTTCGCAAGCACCAGCGACACACTGTACATCGGCTCCGACCGTTCTTTTTCAGCAATTGAGCTGCAAGTGTACAGTGGCGCACAACCGTCGTCTTCGCAGTTCACGTGGCAATACTACAACGCCATTGCCGGCGCATGGACGACCTTTACGCCACTGGACAACACATCAGACGGACAAGCCACACCGTCAGAAATGAACTATTCCGGCACGCTGGGAACAGGCACGTTGTCAGGCTGGGGGCCGACTAGTTTGGCCACTGACCCTCTTAAAATCATGATGGACGAAGTCCTCGCCGGCACACGACCGCCCATGGGTATGGCCGTGAACCCATTGCGATATTGGATTCGCGCTACGCCTACGGTCATTTCTGGTTCCATCAAACTTGGGTTTGTATGCACCCTGAAGTAAGGCGATGCCAAAAGACGTCCATGATTGTGTAAACAAACTGAAGGCCAAGGAAGACTTTTACCCTGGCGACCCAGACCGTGAGTCCATTGCTTGGGGTATATGTTGGAAGAACAAAAAGCGCAAGCAAGCCAAGGCGGGAGCCGAACTGTACAGGCTTGCACAAGCCCTAGACGATGCTGGTGAACATGAAGCCGCCGACGTTGTTGACGAGCTCGCGCAAGACGCCCCGCACACAGGGGCAGAGCAATTGTCACAATCTATGGACACACTGCGCAATGCCCTGGAAGCCTTGAATCTAAGACTGACAGGTCAAAACCGTGATGGGCAAAGACAGCGGCCTATCGACGACAAAGAGATGTACGAAGTCTTGTTGTCGAACCGTGAGTACTATTTGTCTGACGGTGGTTACAGCCGTCTTGTGCTCCGTTTGGTGGCACCCAATTACGAGACGTACGACGTACAACTGACGTCTAACTCTACAGACCGCGCCAAAGCAGAATGGGACCAAGCACAAAGCGAAAGACAAGGTGTCGAAGCGGCAGCGAACAATGTCTATCAGTGTCTTTTGGCCCAAGAAAACTCCCCACTGTGATACAATAAGCCGTCCGGGTTGCAGCAACGATTGTTCGTCAGCGTATGAAACTCTACGTTTGCCACGACCACGACATTCACTACCCAGTCGGCGGAGGAGCCGTCATTCTTGCACGGAACAAGGAAGAAGCACGGGCTTTGCTCGATGCCAAACTTGTCCGGTCAGGCTTGAAGCCCTTCGCAAAAGAACACTACACTCTCGAGTGCGTGTCGCAAGGCAAGCCCAGAGTCGTGTTCTTCAAGGATGGTGACTACTGAGCCGGGGCTGGGCAACCAGCACCGGCTTCGGTGCAGTATAATGGTGCCGTGGCCACGATTCAGAACGCAGTACGCGTGAAAAGCGTCAACAAGATTTACAAGTCTTGGCACGTGCATGACTACGTCGAGTTCGAAACACGGTACGGACCCGCGAGTATCGACGGCGGCAACGAATACATCCGCACCAACATCAGCCCAGACAACGACGACATCGAATGGCTGGCGCTAGACGATGAAGATTCGTACGACGACATCATAGACCGTTATGTCGTCGACTTTAATGGCCACAATCAATTGGCTAAGGAACTTGACAATATCCAGTTGGACACTGTCATTGCCAAGATTCCACACCCAAAGGCCAAAGAAGCCTTGACTATGCTCAAGGCCAAGCGCGTGTCGTTGTTAGACTCCGCCCTTGACTAAACGTCCTTGCCCAACAGCGCGGACTTTTCTTTGTCAAGGTCTCGGTTCAACGCAGCGTCCATAGTGAATTTGTCAGGATAGCGCGCGCGCAATTTGGCGATATTGCGCTCCAAGACCAAACATGGGTCAAAACCCAAGGCGTCACAGCCCAGGGCAAAGTACCACTGACCATCACCAAGTTCCTCGAACACATTCTCCTCGTCCAATTCGCGACTGTTGAACACAAGGTCGTCCATGGCCTCTAAAAGTTCGCCAGCTTCGGTACACATGCCAATGACGGCGTGGAACAACCTTGAATAACGGTCGACCTGTAACTTTGTCAGGCCTTCAGGCACGGGTACCGTCTCTTCGGTCGCATCGAACTCGATGTCTCGCCCATAGTAGGCAAATTTCTTGAGCGTGTCCAAACGCTTGGCGCCTTCGATGAAAAGCCCCATGGCTGTGTTCAGCTCAGTCAAGGCAGCAGCGTTGCCGGCCAAACGTTGGTACACCCGGTCGGGCACGTGACTTTCCGTCCGAAGCACTTCGGGCACATATGCGTCAAGCTGCATCGTCGTCCTTCGCATGTTGGTCAAGTATTGGCAATTGTCGAGCCTCTTCGCGGCGTCGCGCAATGCTGATGCGCAACAGACCATCGGCCATCGTGACTTCAGCCGTGTCAGGGTCTAAAAAGTCAGGCAACTCCAACGTCCTGTCAATGGGAGTGTGTCCAAATTGGTGGTTGAACACCTTGGATTCTTCAAAGGTCTCATACCTTACTGGCTCGGCAGTGATTTTCAACATCCGGCCGTTGATTGCCGCATGTACCGCATCCGAGGTATAGCCGGGAAGCGCCATCTCAATGACAAACGCTTCGCGGGCTTCGTAAAAGTTGATTGGCACGTTCACCGCGCTTTGCGCCGGAGTAATCGGCGCACCGGCGGCAACAAAGCCGTTCATGGTTTCCATCATTAGTTGTAGCAAGGGGTCCAAAATCGTTCTCCTGGGCGACCAAAAGATTTATCGCGCCGGCAAGGGTCTTTTTACACAAAATCGACATGGTAAGGTCGCGCAAGACCTTCTTTGACCAAATATGAATAAGGCAAGCACAAGCTCCTTGAACGCTTGAATCGCCCTTGGCTCAAATGGTTCACAGGGCCGAGGGTGTGCCTCGAGTCCGGAATGATTCCAGACAAAACGTCCAACATCCGTTCGTGGTCTAAGTGACCGGACTTGTCCAACATATGGTCGCCCCGCAAATGGGCTTCTTGTGCCATCTTGCGCAAATGGTCGCGCAGTTCGCGGACATGATAGGGGTACATGACTAACGTACCGTCGTCCAACGGCACAATCGGTACGACCACGTCGGCCTTCGTGGCACGGAACCACCCTGGAGCCCTGTCCGATTGCACCTGACCACGATGGTCGGTGTTGTACTCGCCGAACTCTAAAGCATGTCGCCCCGTCGACGCTCCCTTGCGTTCTAACTTGACTTCAAACTCTACAGGTCGGCCGCGAAGGTCTAAGCGAACATCACCGTGTTTGCCCTCCCGTTGCTCCAGCGAGGGCACCGGACTCACCAAATGTGGACCGTGCAAGGAACTCAGGTAGTCCGAAAAGAACTGTTCGCCGGTCATGCTGTCTGCATGGTCGACCCCATAATCGCCATACCCAGTTCCTTGATAGGGGTCATGGGGGCGACTGGCCACCGGCATCCGGTGTTCTTGAAAATAGGCGTCCAACACAGGACTGCCCGTGTCGGTCATTGGCGGCACATAAGGCTGCGCCGCGGCCAGCTTCTCGCGTTTTTCTGTCATAGTCCCAGGCCTCGTTTGAACTTGTACAAGCGCAATGGCGAACCTGGATTGAACAATTGAGAGAATTTTTCGTCCTAGGGGTTGCAGGACAATGAAAGGCGCGTGTATAATGCGCTTGTAAGGAAACGACCAACATGGTTTTCGCCGCGACATCAATAGCCTTAAGAGGAACCGGAAGTCTAACGACGTCCGGTACCTTGTCGCTGCGTGGCACCCTCGATTGTCTTCGAAGGCGCAACCCGGTCGAGACCAAACTTAAGGCTATGGAAGTGAAGCTAACCTAAGCAGAACATCCAGCAAGAGCAAAGAGAAAGGACTCGACCGAAAGGCCGAGTCCTTTTCTTTTTGACCAACCATACAGTCCATCCGGCAAACGCCTGGGACAGTGAGCATTTTGACAACTGAATAGTGTTTTGTTCGAGCGAAAGACCCCGAAGTGTGTTGTGAATCACTCGGGGCAATCGTGGGGGACTGCGACGTCTGGTGAACGCCAGTCCCCCTGTCATGAACAAGTTTGTCCCCGTCTAGCAGAACTGGTATATGCAACAGTTTTAGGAACTGAGGTGTCTGGGTTCGATTCCCAGGACGGGGACCAAATGTCGGTGTGGCGTAATTGGCAGCCGCGAACGCCTCAGAAGCGTTTGGTTAACAGCCATGCAGGTTCGACCCCTGTCACCGACACCAATGTATCTCGATGTGATGGAACTGGTAGACATGCGGCGTTGAGAGCGCCGTGGTGGGAACACCGTGGGGGTTCAACTCCCCCCGTCGAGACCAAATCGCCGCCTGGCGGAACAGGCAGACGCACTTGTTTCAAAAACAAGCGCCCAAAAGGCATCCCGGTTCGACCCCGGGGGCGGCGACTCTATCCCCTGTTGGGCAAACTGGTAAAGTCGCTGCACTCAAAATGCAGAGTTCTCTGAGTTCGAGTCTCAGACGGGGGACCAAGTTTTTGCAGGTGTGGCGAAATTGGTAGCACGCGCCATCTTGAGAGGGTGGTGGTGGAAACACCGTGGAGGTTCGAGGCCTCTCATCTGCACCAAAAGCCGGAGTGGAGTAGGTAAATTGGAACAACCAGCTGCCTTAAAACCAGTCTCTTTTGTGGGTTCGAGTCCCTCCTCCGGCACCATTTTTTCGCGATAACTTGAGTATGCCAGAGCGCATTACTCAAAACGAACTCGACCAAGCCCTGGGTGAGCCTTGTGACCTGAATTGGGCAGTCGAAAACATCTATCGCCAACTGGACGAAGAGTCCATCAACAACATCAAGGCCGCAGACGACATGCACGGATTTCACTTCGGTGCCGGCATGCGCATTCGGAACACCTACGGACTGTGGGGCGAGGACAACCCACTGGTGCAATGGTTCACCAAGGAACTCGGAGTCGTCCACGGAGACGACCGTAGCGGGATTTTGATGGAGGCCTTGTGGCACCGAGTGCGCGAACTTCCGTACGACCCCGCACCCACAATCGAGCGCTATCGACAGCACTGGGCGCGGGCTGGCTACAATCTCGACCAGACAAAAATCGAGGAATGACACCTCTGAGCGGGCGTGGTCTAATGGCAAGGCATTAGCTTCCCAGGTTAAAAACGCGAGTTCGATTCTCGTCGCCCGCTCAGAGAGTATAATTGACACGTGGTCGAAGGAAAGCTCGCAAAGGTTTTGACATTGGTACTGCCCCTGGCGTACCGGATGTGCCCAATGGAAAATGCACACTTCGTCCTCGACGATGTGTGCGAATGTTGTGCCGGGAACGCTTTTCGGTACACTCGTGGCCATTGGCGCGCTTTAGACTACAGTCCTGCAATCGCTGGCCGGCACAGCAGTCTGAGCAAGTCTGGACAAATGACTGGCAGCGACTTATGGCTTGGGGGTATAAAACAAGCCTTGGTCATCGCGATTTTCGCCGCACTTCTGATTGTTCCAGGATTGTTGGCGGTACAACGAGCGACTAAGCAGGCCGCAGAGTCGATTCAGCGGCATCAGAACGCTCAACAAGAATGAGGCTGTCGTACAGTGGTAGTACCTCTGCATGCCACGCAGAAAACGCGGGTTCGACTCCCGTCAGCCTCTCCAACTTTTGACAGGTACTGTGTCACACCGCGCTATAAATAACGCAGTGTGACACGCATTAAATGCTTCTTGATAGAAGAGACAGACAAAGTGGCCATTCAACTGCGCCGCTATTCGAACAAAGAGCCTCGTGACTGCCCGGGTCGCTATAAGTACCACGATGCACAAGTCACCATCGGCGAAGACATGCGCCAAACCGACGAAAAAGGGTACACAATCAACTTAAAGACACCACACGACGACCCAAGGTGGCCGGTCAAATGCGACTATTGCGACTATGTTTTCACCATTGACGACGAGTGGCAGACCAATCAAAACAGGCTTTACGTGTCACTCGACCCTGAAACACCAGGTAAGTGGACGCACAGAGAACTTCCGGCAGGGGCCATGTTCTTTCCCTCCTGGCTGCAACGAGACTCAGAACAGTACGAGGCGTTCAACGCCCACGGCCCGAGGCGCTATCAACCAGGTCCGGATGGCAAGATACTGATGGTTGTTACTCCAGGTGGTGAATGGATAGTGGACTCGAGGTGCAGCAACTGCACAATGCCCGACGACAACGAGCACAATTGTTGGATTAGGCACGGCGAAGCTCCCAATATCACGGTCGATAAAAATGGGCACACATGTGCCGCAGGCGGTGGCTCAATTTTGGCAGGAACGTACCATGGATTTTTACGAGACGGGCACTTAGAAGAGTGCTGACACACTGAGCGGAAAGGCCAGCCGATGGGTGACGGCAGCTGTTTTGAAAACTGACGAGCGTGATGAGCGCCTTAGGGGTTCGACTCCCCTCCTTTCCGCTGAATGTGGTAAATTGCCCTTGTGAGCACCAAGATTTACGAAGGCTTTGAAATCCTTGGCCTTGACACAACACAACTGTTCACCGAGCTTGAAGCTTTGGGTCAGGAGCTACGCATCTTGGCAAAACAGGAATACGCAGCGTGGTTTATTCAAACCTTGGTCAAGAACCTCGACCGAAAGGCGTGGAGGACTAGAACGGGAAAAGAAAGCGACTCCATCCTGCCGTTTGAGTTCCCAACAAGCTATGCCGGCATGATGACTCACCGCGCAGCTGCGATACGCAAAATGGAAGAACACATCCGTGACCCGGAGCAAGACTGGGACTTTGCACTTTGCTTTGTTCCGGCCGGAGAACAAAGATGGCTTGCCATTCCTTTCACTGAAAAGGAGTCGATGCTGGCTGTACTGCGCAACAAACCATGGTACCGTCCATATGGTTACTGGAACAACACTGACCAGCTCGAGGGCGTGTCAGAAGAGGAATGGGACATGCGTGCAAAAGAATGGGAGGCAGTCATGCCAAGCTTCCGACCCACTCAACACATGGCCAAGTTTGAAATGGTGACTAATCGCGAGTTGCACTACATTGCTAACGCAGAATTGGAGCCATACGTACCAACAGACGCAGAAAGACAAGAACGCATCATACGAGACGCGGCAAAAGACGAGTACTTCTATGCCATGGGCGGATATTCCACTGCGTCAGACTTCTTAGACAAAAACGAAGTCTTCAACAAAGGTTTCGTGCCCGGTGGCACCTTGTGGCATTTACACACGGAGTTTGCACCCATGGCAGAAGAAATCGTCAAGAGCAACCCAGTCGAGCGCTTGCTCGAACGGTAAGGGTATAAATCGCTTTCGAAGGGCCGGCGACGTCCTCTGGAGGACAAAAAGCAGGCGCATCGCGAGAGGCTGCGCCAAGCGTGTCGCTTTATGGCGGTCGGTCGAAACCGCCACCGAGTGCGCTCGGTGGCACCCACCACACGGATGGACAACCCGATGGGCGACGGGGTCTCTTTCGAAAAGAGTTGAGCTGAAAGGCCTTGGGGGTTCGACTCCCCCTTCATCCGCCAATTTGTCTGTACAAAAAACTCGAACGTGGAGCGGTGTCAGAGTGGTCTATCGTACTTCTTTGCTAAAGAAGTGGGCCCTAAAAAGCCCCGTGGGTTCGAATCCCACCCGTTCCTAACTCGGAGACGTCGCATAGTGGACTAGTGCACCAACCTGGAAAGTTGGCAGACTGGCAACAGTTTCGAGGGTTCGAATCCCTCCGTCTCCTCCACTTTTTCGCAGGTGTCTGCAGGTCAGACATCAAAATTACACCACAGCAATGGACCGCAGGGTCTTCTATGTAAAGTGTATCCGTGCATGCCGTCATGGCGGCGTAGAGTTCAAAGTCGGAGACGTCAAGAAATTTGGCTCCCTGCTGCGCTCCAAACACTTTCTTGAAAACGCACCACCAGGGTGTTTTGCACCGGACGGCTGGAGCGGCCACAGGTACTCCGGGCCGGATATGGCACAATAGACACATGCTGATTTTATTCGGTATAGAGGTGGCACTTTGGGTGGTAGTGCTGCTCGCACTCGGAATCATCGGACTGTTCGTGTCAGTTGAGAAAGAATCACCTGTCGGCGCAACACTCATCGTCATTGGAGCGGTCGCATTGCTGCAACTCACCCAGACGGTCAACTTCGCGCCCATGTTCGCTGACTGGCGCACCGTAACCATGTACACCGCTCTTTACATCGGGGTCGGCTTGGCATGGGCAATCGTCAAATGGAAGTTCTGGGTTGACCGATGGGCACGCGAGCGTCGACAAGCAATCCAGCAGGCCAGAAAGACGTTTCTGCAACACATGAAAATCGAAGGTGACACCGTGCCCGACGAAATGCGTGACGACTGGGAATCTTGGGTGCAAGGACGTGCCATAGCAGGGCCGGTCCCCTACATCGACAAACCAATTAGGCTGAATGAGGACGACGTCAACGTCGTCCAGAACAAAGGCAGATTAACGCTGTGGGGCATTTATTGGCCTTTCTCGATGACGTGGACCCTGGTCGACGACCCTCTGCGCAGATTTTACGAATGGGTATTGACAGTGGTCATTGGCGGCCCCTTGCAGTGGTTCGGCACAAAAGCGCACGCAAGTGTGCAAGCAGAGCTGAAAAAGTAGGAGGGTTGTTCTGCAAAACAGACGAATCTCCACTAGTTATTCTGGATTTCGCCTGTTTTCGCGGGTATCTTATAGTGGTATTATCTCAGAGCGCCACTCTGAAGACGCGGGTTCGATTCCCGCTACCCGCTCCATCAATCTCGAGGCACCATGAAGAAGTGGATTGAAAAAGACGGTGACATTTACGTCTGGGACATGGAACGGGACGTAGTACGAAAATACGTCCCGAGACCAGACGGACACTGGAAGTTCGCAGAGTCTAGGTCAGCGAACCACAAGTACAAAGAGTTGGTCGAGACGACCGATTGGCACTTTTCGCCTGTGCCTCACGGCTTACACTAGATATGGTACGATAAAAGCGAAGCACGTTCCGGCACGCAAGTCCTTGGTGACAAACCATGAACGGATACATGCTTTACATCGACTGCAACGGTTACGACCTCGATGACACGTGGGAGGAGACTCTCGGTGTCTACCTGGACGAAGACAAGGCCAAAAAAGCCGCACACCGGCTCGAAGGCATTAGAATCGCCAGGTTCGCGGTCAGCAAAAACCGAGACGGCAATACCTTGAGGTGGGCGCGGTACAACCGCGAACGAGGCAGGAACCACGAGTTCTCAGTCTTCGTAAAAACCATCAAGGTGCGATGACTCGCCAGACCGTGGGAGAGACGGTCTGGTACAATAACCACCGAAGGCCCCGTGGCGACGAAAGGCACTGAGAGAGTTGGTACACAATACCGGCCTTAGTCAGGCGGGGTGAGATTTAAGCTCGAATTGCGCGGCTATGGTGTAGCGGTTACTGCACACCGGTCTGTCACATCGGAGGTCCGGGGTCAGCACCCGGTAGTCGCGCCAAGTTGCTGCGCCCGTGTTCTAGTGGCTATGATGCCGGACTGTCTATCCGGCGGCGGGAGTTCAATTCTCCTCGGGCGCGCCAAAGTTTGAAACAGAACCAGCTACCTACTCAAAATATGTACAACACTAGTGGGTACATATAATGGCAAAACCAGCAGCACAAGCTCAAGCAATCCAATTGAGAATTGACGAACAACTATCGCTGGCAGCAATAGCATCTCGACTCAAGGTTTCAAAAAGTTCTGTCAGTAAATGGGTGCGCAAGTATCCCCTGAGCACCGAGACACTTACCGCGCGACAGGAATGCGCAATAAACTTGTCGATAGATATTCGGCGGCAAAAGCGAGCGCGAAGAGAGGCTGAACGCGCAATTGGCTCACCATATCGCAGGCTATTCGATGGCAGAGCATATACTTCTAGTGAAAAGGGGAAGATAGCCGAAGCCGCAGTGCTTTTGCGACTGGCCATGTTGCAATTGGAAGTTTACAAGTCTTTCTTTGACGGAGACAAAATTGACATGATAGTTTCCAAAGATGGCATTCTAATGAAGCTACAGGTCAGATTTGCTCGAGCGGGACGACATGGCAACCCCTATGTGTCGCTGCAATGCTCAAATGGTCGCAAGAAAATGCGCACATATACACAAGGTGAGCTGGACGTACTCATCGGTTTTGACATGCTCGCAAACACGTGTCACGTTTTCCACTTCGACGAAATCAAAGCCAATCGCAGGTGCGCTACGTGCAACAAGGAAAACGCCGAGACATGGGATAAACTTGAAACCTGGTTCGAGTCCCGTCAGGAGGACCAAGTTTGTGCCACAATGATTGTTGGCAGGTGAGCGTCCAGTCGCGAGGTCCATTGATAAGACGAACGGCGCACTGACCTTCGAAGTCAGATTTGGGGCCCGCGCCCCCCGCCTGCTACCAATTTTTCTAACGCGGTGCAAATCCGGGTATCATCAGTTTGCTCACGAGTGTAAGCCGCGGTGAGTTCGACAAACCGGACTCGAAACACGCCGTCCTTAGAAGACAGGTATATGGGCTCTCGCGTTCCCAGTGGGCAAGATTTTTTGAGGCTACGATGACTCCAGAGCAAATCAAACAATTGATGCGGATAGCTCACGAACTCGTGGATGCTGAAGCACTCCCGTGTTGGGACGCACACGAGATTAAAGCAAGGGACAAGGCGCGAGCAAACGCCTTGGAAGCAATGCGGCACATAGGCAGTCGCAAACTGGAAATGTTAGGAAAAGAACCGGACTGGGGAACTTAAACCAGTCGATTTGGTGGTGGTGTAGTGTAAAGCCGTGGTTGCCCAAGTTGGCAAAAGCACTCGCGCCCGTGAAGCGCTCTGACGAGGTTCGCGCCCTCGCGCCGCCACCACCAAGTCAAAACTGCTGGACGACCAAGTGCCAACAATCGTCGTGCCGTTCATAGACTCCTGTCTGAAACGACAACCAGTGACAGCAGATTTCCAATACAGTCACCAACTCGTCGTGCAACTTGCGACAATAGTCTCCCTGCTCACGAGTGTACGTCTTCTCTCCGTCATAGGTCTCGACTGCCTCTATGCCGAGAATATCGGCAATATCGTCAATTACACCACTGCTGTTGCCGTAGGGCCGCTTGCAGTCAATGGCCGGGGCACCAAACTCACAATTGACGTTCGACCAACAGGCGTTCTTCAATAATTTGAGATGGTCTTCGGTGATTTCGAACACATTGCTTCGCATATGCGTATTTTGCCCATGAGGACACGCGGTTGTCGAAACAGGCAGGTACCAGGCACTTTTTTGGCCAAAGTGACATGATAGAGGAAGCAGGTAATTATGCTCGCAATTGTAGGACTCTCCGCGGTGTTGATGTTGAACACCTATCACGTCGACGAACTTCCCTCACTCACAGGGCAAGGGAGTTCTGAGGCATACGCGACAACGACAGACCATAGTGTCATCGTTGGTCGGTCAACCAACGCGGCCGGGATTGGTTGTGCAGTTATGTGGAACGGTCTCGACCAACAACCACAAGTGCTGCTTGAAGACGCTAAGGCAATCGGGGTTTCTGACAATAACGTTGTCTTACTCAAGAAAGACGGTCCCACAGAATGGCTAGGTGTGTTCGACGGCATTAACATCATCGAACTGACTCAAGGGCAAAAACTCATAGGGCACATCAACCGTAACGGCACCGTCGTGTACAGCGGGTACGATGCGAACAACAAAGTGTTCAGCTGTGTGTGGACGCCCAGCGCTACGACAGCCCTGAAAACGGGATTCAGAGCATGGACTATTTCGGACGGAGACCTGCCAGGTGGCCAAATCAACCATATTGCAGCACTGCACTTTGTCGACCACATACATTTCATCTATCTGTACGGCTGTGTCGACAGTCAAGTGAGAGCGCTCAGCAGCAACGGACGTGTGTTGCTGACCGTGGCATTCAAAGCAGGCGACTACCGTGCGTATCTTTACGACACCTACAACGGCGCGGTCAAATTTGATTTTGTGTCCGAACCGCAATACTGGCCGTCTGTTCCACACATGAACGCCTTGGACATCAATGACGAGGAAACTGTTGTCGGTTGGTATGGTACGAGTCTGAAATCTCTAGGTTTTATCAAACAAACAGGCATGCCAGCTTACGACGCCAATTTACTCTTGGACCAAGCGAGTCAAAGCTGGCACATCGAACGTTTGTTCGACGTGAACGAAGATGGTTGTGCCGTAGGTCAGGCCAAAAACGCAGCAGGTCAGACTGTCGCCGTAATGCTTGAGCCTCAGTAACCGCTCATACGGTATAATCGTCATAACAGTCAAACGCGGGGTTGGTGTAGTGGTAACACGTCATCCTTCCAAGTTGAAGTCACGGGTTCGAGTCCCGTACCCCGCCCCAACAATTTGCCAAAGGAGGCACAACATGAAGAACGCAAGTTACTTCGAGCTGAACGGCTCGGTACTGCGCATTCCCGCCGAAGGCGGCGTGCCCCGAGCCTTCAATGCAGAAACGGGCGAATGGCGCCCGATTGTCAATATCGAACGCTTTGTCATTCAAGCGGTCGACATCTCGGAAGAAGAGGCCAACGGCCTTATGACCGAGAGAGAACTTGCCGCGGTGTAACACCGCGGCGCATAGGCCCCGGTACTCAAGTCAGGTTAAGAGACGGCACTGCAAATGCCGCATTCAGCAGTTCGAATCTGCTCTGGGGCTCCATTTTAGAACATCCAAACTACAAACAAAATAAAAGAGACTGGTAGTTTGCAGTTTGTTTCTGTATAAGCCATGCATGCACAAACTACGCAAACACAAACTACGCAAACACAAGTACACTCAGGACGAGTTCTTTACTGCGGTCGCCAAAAGCAGGTCTATACGTCAAATTGCAATCAACCTGGGCATACACAGTAGCAGCAGTGGCAATTACGCAACTATTAAGCGACGTTTGCAAGAATGGAACGTCGACACGTCACATTTCAAGGGTCAAGGATGGCTCAAGAACCACACACATCAGTTCAATACTCGACCGTTGGATGAGTTTCTGGCATCCAACCCGCCAAGCACCAGGGTCAAAGAGCGCCTCTGGCGTGAAGGCATTTTGTCACAAGAATGTGCCGAGTGTAAAACCGGAGCCACATGGAACAACAAACCACTTGTCTTACAGCTCGACCACATTGATGGCGACAACAAAAACAACCACATTGACAACTTGCGCATTCTATGTCCTAATTGTCACACCCAGACCAGCACCTTTACATCACGCAAACTCAGAAAAGCTCCATCCATGCGACCAAGGAGGAACAATAATCCTCGCAAGGTTGAATGGCCATCGCCAGAAGAATTAGCCACGTTGCTGTGGCAAATGCCCACTACTGCCATTGGAAAACGATATGGCGTTTCAGATACAACCGTCAGCAAGTGGGCGAAACAATACAACCTCAGCAAACCTGCTCGAGGTTATTGGGCCAGGTTGGCAAGTGCTTGAAGCCGTCTGCCTGCAAAGCAGAAAACTACGTGGGTTGGAATCCCACCCTGGCCTCCAAATTCCAAATTCGTATAATTAGTTCATGGAACTCACACCAGAACAAGAACGGAAAGTCACACACGCTCACTTCATTGGCACACCTCAGCAATGGATGTCCAAACAGACTGCCAAAGAACTGGCACAGTTCGCACGCGACAACGACCCCAACCTTGCCGAGGCCTCGGTCAAACGGCTGCACATCGGTGAAGTCGACGCCTTCCGCAACGTGGTCGAGCTCAAGACAAAGGGTGGTTCCAGCTGGTTGTTGACCACACCCCCGGAGTACAGCTATTACCGCAACCACAACCGACCAGCACAGACCGAAGAGCAGGCAAGCATCAACGACATGTGCCGGCGTTTGGCACAAAGACGACCCTCCACGCAAGGCTTCAAGGCGCACAAACGACTTTCCTGACACCATCAACACGCCCCGGTATGCACCCGCGCTTCGAACGCGGAGTAAGCTAGTGGATGAAAATGCGGGTTCGAATCCTGCTCGGGGCGCCATTTTAGGTAAAATCAAATCATGAACAGCTGGCACGTCAAAGACTGTACCGTTGAGCTTGCCGAGTACCAACTTGACATATTAAAGGACTTTCTGTCTAGTCCCATAGGTGGCGCAAACAGTTGGAAAAATTGGAGATTCGTTGGTGACCCCATGAACGCGCCCAACGAACCAACAACTACACCTCAAAGAACCTCTGTCCTCGACATGATGCTCTTATGATGACCACAGACACCTTGCCTGGCACAGTTCCAGTGTGCCCAGACTGTGGGTGCCCTGATTTACAGCCGTCGACGGTCATTGCCGGCGTCGCGTGTACCCATTGCCCATACCAAGGGCCGTTTCCCAATATGGCGCTCAAAGAGACTGCGGCAGCATGGAGACCAAAGATAAATTCAGTCTTAGACGCAATGGTGGCAGACAGTGATTGATTTATTCGGTCAAAATGGGGCGTACGCAAAAGCGTGCCCAGATTGTCATTGCTTAGACCTAGAGCCATCGCCGCACATGAACGGGCTCCGGTGCATGCAGTGCAAACTGAACATGTCGTATGACGAGGCGAGAGAAGTCAAAATCACAATCACCAAACGCAAGCGGCCTGGGCACAATTCACTCTTGGACCTATTGTTTGACACTTCAGACCAAGAACGGACATAATACAGGTGTGAAAAAGGTTCTATTCCTTGTGTTCGGCGCAGTCTTGTGCATGGGTTGTCAAAACCAATCGGCCAACGCCGCTGCCGCAAAAGGACTCGCCCAGAATTGGGTCAATGACATGTTGCCCGGCTACGAAATCAAGGGATTCAGCTGCGCGACGGTTGACACTGATTCAGACGGTTACGTCGCAGTAGACGTCATGGTGCAAAAAGAGGGCGGCGACAAACACCTCGTACAACTAGAGTGCCCGGCTGCTGGCGACCCGTTGAATTTCCAGAAAGGCTCCGGCTGCAAGTACAAACAGTCACCGATGGAAAATCGTTGGTAAACACAATCGTTGAACTTTGAAGAAGTATGGCGACACACAAACCGACTGGTATGGGCAATGAGCGAGTTCGACTATCCTGAACAAGAGTTTTACGACTCACTGAGGCGTGCCTTCACCGGTTCTAATGCAGCCGACTACATCACCTTTGACGGACACGTAGCACGCAACAAGTTCTTGCGACAGTGTATTCAATGGGGCGTGGACAACGACGTACTCTACGAAGACAAGACAACGTCCGAGTTGCTTTCTGATTCTCAATGGACAGTCCAAGCGTTCAGGTTGACAGACCGCGGGAAGGACTGGGTCGTACACGGCAAGTACCGACTCGACTTACCCCAGTCCAAACTAGACCGTGCGCTTGAAGGCACCATATAAACACCTCCCCTTAGTTCAGTGGATTAGAACGTCGGCTTGCGGAGCCGGAGGTCGCGTGTTCGAGTCACGCAGGGGAGGCCATTTTTACTCACACCTCGCGCGCCCGTAGCCGAGTCGCCCTGCGAAGGCGATATCCGTAGCGGAGCTGTAAACGCAAGTTCAAATCTTGTCGGGCGCGCGAGGTACAATCAATTGTCGACAGGCAGAGAAGCCTTGGCTCTACGGAGAGAAAACTCAGCACTGAATCGCTAACGGAAGGAGACTCGTCGCTTGCACTTCCAAGTCAGCAACCCATACAGGCCTAGCGGGAAAGCGACGCTACGATGGCCGGGTTGGGGCCAATAGACAAATCAAGGCATAAAGCAGAAAGCTGGTTAAGCTCACCTGTCGACAATATGGTACACTTTGGTGCACATGTTGACTTCCTTGCAGCAAGAAAACGAGCTACAAACTGACACAGCTTTTATCAATGTCACCGGCACAGACCCAAGTACCGTAGCCAAGAAAGCTTGGAAGGCATGTAAACACTGGAGCTGGTGTGAGCATCGCTCGCGTTCTGTCATGGACGGAACAGCGCCAGCGTACTACTCCGCCTACCGATATTGGGAACTGGTCATCAAACTTCCGTTGGGAGTGTATTGGGTCATACAATTATTCAACCACGTACCATGGGTGTGGGCTGCAGACGCTACACTTGATGATGGAACAAAGTCAGCTTTAACATCCACGTTCATGTTCTCAATCGTTTTTGGACTAGTGGCCGCTGCAGTGTTTAACATGCCCGAAGTGCGCACTAGAGGATTCTTGAAAATCACCGGACCGGCGACATTGGGCTACTGGATGTGGTGGAACGCAGGGTTCCGCAAAGAGCACCCTTACCCCAGTGACAGTTTTTCTGCCAGCGACCTTGAACTTATCATTCAGTACTTCGAACACGAGCCCAAACAACTGCACCATGTCATCAAGACAAGCGGTCAGGAAAAAATACAGGCACTCCAGGCGCTTATAGACGATTTGGAGCGCGCAGTGGTGCAACTCGACCAGCACACACGCGATGCAGACATAGGCGAACTAATGGTGAACCGTCGTGAAGTGGCCAAGACGCAAATCGCCAACATGCAAATCAAACAAGCAGCGGCGCAAGGTCAAATCGCAGAAGCTGACAAAGCTCTAGAGCCGGTACTGGAACTCACTAGCAAACTGGAGCACCTGCTGAGCGCCATGCGCCTGACCGACAACATCAAAGCGTCGTTCGCAGAATGCGCTGCAGCCGACATCACCTTCAAAGAGAACCGGATGCTTCTCGATGCACTCTGGCATACCACCGCCAAGTCAGTTCAGTCTCTCGAGGCCATTGCAGCAAGATTGGATGCCCAACCGGCACAACAAACTGTTGTGTCACAATAATGACATGTCTTTGTCGCGCGGAGAATTCGAAAGCCGGGTGTTCGCACGCGACCGCGGTGCTTGTGTAAACTGCAAGTTGGCCGCGGTCGATGCCCACCACATCATCGACCGCAAACTGTTCGAAGACGGTGGTTATCACCTGGACAACGGAGTGGCGCTGTGTGCCGATTGTCACAAACTGGCAGAACGCTCACAACTGAGTTGTCAACACCTGCGACAAGCGGCGGGCATCACACGCGTGATACTGCCTCCGGGTTTAGACCCTGACCTAACGTACGACAAGTGGGGGAACCCAGTCGAAGAACCATGGTATTTGACGTGCTTCTCTGAAACTGGAGTGAAAGACCCCGGGGAAATGCTGGCTTTGATGGCCGAGTTTGTACGGACGGCCGGTATAGAAAACGAGTGCATTGAGTTTGTGGCCCAGTTTGTCGCGACGCACCCAGAACGTGTGTACAACCCACACTATGGCGACGAACGCCTGTGTGATTGCGGGCATCCATACTATCGCCACTTCGACACTTACGACAGTATGAGCGCTATAGGGTGCAAGTACTGTGCGTGCCAAGACTTCCAAGCAGCGACATGAGCTTCGTCCTACACGAATACGACCCGTACGACGGCGACAGGCTGGGTGTCTTCTTCTACGGAGAGACCGTACGGTACGGCTGGGAGAAAGACTTAGGGTTCCGCAGCTATGAGTTCAAACTCATGCTGGCAAAACCCTTGTGGGGATACGACCAGGCGATTCGACAAGAAGGCGGGGAGCTGCTGCGTTTTGTCTACTCAATGAACCTCAAAGACTTGCCGCGAGAAAAAATCGCGGTCTTTGGCGGCAAGAAGATAGTCAAAGTTTTGTGGGAGCAATTGTTGCTCGACGCAGACCCCAAGCAATACAAGCACTGCCTGCAACGATTGAGAAGAAGACTGTCGACCAAACCCGTCCCGGCACGAATCGAGTACAAAGCTGGCGACTGGCACAAAGGCGACGAGTTTCTTGTATTCACCAAAGACACATCGCACAACTGGGGCGGACCCTTTGAGCAAGGCGGCAAACAGGGTTGCTGCGCGAATGTGACCGAAAGACCGTTCAGAGAGTTCCCTGTCGGAAACATCGCCGAAAATTGGCACTACTATCAACTGCCACGCCACTTGCGTGACACCACGACAGAAAAATGGGTCTACCATGCATCACCCGCAGAGCGACGCGCGAAATTTATCGGATTCAGCATGGACGACCAATTTCTCATCGCTAAAAACTACTTGAAGTGGCAGACCGACCATTCTTTGGCCGAGTGCCTGCCTTGGAGGTTGTGTTTGTGCGGGAACGACGACACTTCATATTCAAAGTACTTCGCAGACCGCAGCGCAGTGGAAGCCGAACTCGCGTACCTGAGAAAAATGCAACCTTTGGACTTTGAGCGCGACATCGTCCAACGCGACTACTATTTCACCAACTAAGCGCCATAATCACAACATGGCAAGCGGATACTCTCCCTGGTGGTTCAGGATGCTCACACGTTGGTGCCCGTGGCTGTTCATCGAATGCCCTGGGTACAACAAGCACTTCCGGTGGCGCACTTACTGTTGTTGCTGCCGGCACGAGAACTCCCAAGGCGACTATGAATGGAAAGACGGCAAATGGTCACCAGTGACACCAATGACCAAGCCGTGGTAAGAAAAGTTTGTCCCGCTGTATGCCCTCTCGGTCCTAACGAGGAGGAAGGCTAATGGACATCATGCAGGTTCGACTCCTGTCAGCGGGGCCAAAGTTACCAAACCATGGTCAAATTCCCAATGATGATTGCGGCATAATGCAACCAAATTGTCCAGGTGATTGACCACACCAAGAGTGGTGTCCAAAGGAAAACTAGCTATATCCTTCACATGTGCAACTTCATAATGTGTTGAATACCCACAATAACAGCAACACTTGGGCTTATCTGACGCTCTGTACACTCGACGTGCGTGGTCTCGCACGGTCGCATTGCGTTGCCAGTTATTGTTGGCAACATCCGCGAGGGTGCGGGATTCCCAATCCAAGCTCCGCTCCATGCAAGCACGACACCGGAGACGACCATAACCAGAAACTTTGTCAAGCTTGCACACAGTGCACGTTGGCAATTGTGCCCTGCGTTTGGGGTATAAGTGATTATTCATCCTACTTGCACATGAGCGAGAGCAGTAGTGCGCCTTGGTGCGCCGTACTTGGCTGGAGGCTTTCTCGAATACAGTTTGGCAACAACCACAGACAACAGAAACCATACTCATCCTTTCTGTGAGTGGAACAACAGGACCTGCAAAACTCACCGATGGTCGTTTTCGTCTCCTTGTAGCTCAGTGGAACAGAGCGCTGCCCTCCGAAGGCAGAGGCCGCGAGTTCGAGTCTCGCCAAGGAGGCCATTTTTGACCACGATGACTATAATAACCTCGTGCGGCCGGGGAAGAATCAAAAGCCAATGCGAACAGTGACGTTGCCTGGCTACAATGTCTTGGACATCAGTTGGGCTGTGCACGAGGCACTAGAGATACCTTTCGAACCCGACAACGAAACCCAGATGTGCTTGATAAAGCTGACAGCACAAGGCGCCGCAGAAGAATACGGAGAGAATCTAAACCAATTTTCTGTGGCACCGACCGAGTGGTACCGCATTCCGTATCCAATGGCATTGGGACTGCACGACCCGCACAATGGGTTCTTGCTAATGGGCACGACCGGTTTTGGTTGGCGGTGTGTCAAAGAGCGGCACATCGAAAGCCATACCTTGTTGGGTTTTGGATATGGGCACATAGACGTCGCCATTGAGCGCGCCAAACGTTTGCGCACTGTTTTGAGCGGTCACCAAGTCGAATACGTCGATTACGAGCTGTTCGAAGCCGTACGCACCGGCGTAGACGCACTGCGCTAAAACCTATGGTAAAATGACGGCATGACAGTCGTTTACACCATGGTCCCGATTGAAGGCATTGTTGAGGCCGGCCACCGGCCTGTGCCTATGGCGGTTGCCAAAGCCAAGCTTGAGACCATCATCACAAGCGACTTGCTGCCGCGCAGGGTCATCACGTCTTACACCCTCATTGAGGACAGGCAGTTCAAATATCCGTCTGACACACCTGACTTGCTCAAGACTACTTGGTTTTTCGACGGCTTAGACCTGAACACAATCAAAACCGAACTGGAATACCTCTACCGCGAGTCAGTGCGCGAGCATCAGGAAACCGTGGCCGAGACCACCAAAGCATGCAAAACTGCCTCGGACGAGGAGCTACTGGAACTATACGGCAAGTATCACTACAGCACTGCGCGACAACGTGAGGATTACACCCAGGCATTGAAAAACCTTGAAGACAACTGGGACACGTGGGACAAAGTAAAAGATGACCTTCTAGGCAGCGGATATGCCCGGCGTCGCTACGAGATTTCACGCGCGCTGAAGGACATTGAGTCTATTTATGGCCGTTGTTTCTTTGAGGACATCAACAAGCTAAAAGAGTACTTGACCGTAATAGACATAGGTCGCGACGAAGTAGTTTCGAGAGTAATCTCCATGTGCCACGACTGGTGCAGGCGAAATACTTCACACTTTGAAAACCAATGTGGCGACGCTGCGTTTTATGGCGCGGGCTATTGGGTGGCTCGACTTGTCAAGAACGAAGAGTGGGAGCAGCGCGAGTGGGACAAGAACGACATCAGCCTAGAGGACAGCCTCACACAATGGAATTTACCGTTCTTTATAGTGCCTGTCAAACAAACTGTGGCCTCAGCGGCATAATCAGTATGTGAAGACATTCAACATCATTCGTGTCGGCAACGACGACTACCCGGTCAATGACGCCGTGGTCGAAAAATTCAAAACAGAATTCATCGAAGCGGTCGCAAACGACCGTGCCTACATCACCGGTATTCCCTTCAGCTGCCATCCCGTTCTTTTGGACGATGACGACACGGAGAATACTGACACCACTCAATAAATGCCCGGGTAGCCGTCGCGGTCTTCTAAACCGTCAAGCGTAGGTGGAGCTGCAAACGTGAGTTCGAATCTCACCTCGGGCGCCAGTTTGTAGTACAATCACCACTGTTGGCCAGCGTAGCTCAGTTGCTTTAGAGCACCCGCCTTGTAAGCGGGATGTCGCGAGTTGGAACCTCGCCGCTGGCTCCAGATTTCGCACCCGAAGTTCATGTGGATGAATGCGTCCTTGGTAAGGACGAGGAAGTCGGTTCGAGCCCGACCGGGTGCTCCAAATTTTGCCTGCTCGGCCCCAATGGCGGGGCGCCTCACTTGTAATGAGGAAGCGACCGGTTCAATCCCGGTAGCAGGCTCCAGAATGCCGCCATAGTACAGTGGTAGTACATTGCACTCGTAACGCAAAGACTGGGATTCGATTTCCCATGGCGGCTCCAAATCTCATGCCGGTGTCCCATAGTGGTCAATTGGAGCACTTTCGTAAAGTGTCGCGTCAAGCTTCGTGGGTTCGAATCCCTCCGCCGGCTCCAACCTTTTGTGTCACAATAGACCATATGCGCAAGCACCTGACACAAGCTCAAATGCTGGAAAAGTCCTTCCAGCGGCCAAGCGACTATTTCGAGCTCAGTGCTGAGATTCAGTGGGCCATTGACAAGAGCCTTGGCATCCTTGATTGGGACGGCGCAATGACTGCCGACGAACGGGCGCGCTTTGAGGCTCATTACGACCACTTTAAGAACCAAGAGGCATAATCAGCTATGCTCTTGTTCTGGTACGTGTACTTTTTAGTCGCAGGCATTATTAGTGTCGAGTGGTCTGACACCAATCACAAACGGCTGCTCGCGCTAGGTTGCTCGCCCAAGACAGCGGTCGTCCGCAGCGTGGTCGCATTCTTCATCAACGTAATCATTTTTCCCGTTTCCCTTGGCTGCTGGGCGTACTTCAAGCTCACTGGACGCACAGTGTTCAAGTGTCGCGGCACAATGTGCCCTGTCCAGCAAATCGACCAATCTGACAAGCCCTGAGTCTTGTGTCTCAAACGGGTTCTCGTACATTTCGAACATGCCTTCGGCCACCAGCGGTTCTTCAGAATCCAGCGGGCAGGGAAGTTTGGTGCCACGTGTCACGCACATGGTCATCACCTCATAGGTTCACCCAGCGGTACACCAAGCACACACCCAAGGTTTGTAACGACCCATGGTTGTATGGTACCACTCGCCAAGTATAATGTGCGCATGAAACGACCAAAGACCACGAGCGGCATGACCAAACGTGCGCGTTGGCGCTACTACTGTTCGTTTATGACTCCAGCGACGACCCAAGAGTTGCTGCGAGAACACCTCGAGAAAAGTGGCATGTGGGTGCGCAGCGTGCTTGTAGAGCGCACAGACGGGGTCGAGTGGGGTTGGGCGACTTGACCTCCTCTATGGAGCCTGTCAGTCGCTGGCGACCGTTTGACATCAACAACCCCGCGCGCACTATGCGGCACGAAGGAAAAGCATATCGCTCCCGCAAAAAGAAATGGCTCGTGTTCCTGCGCGACAACCACACCTGTCAAATCTGCGGCACACCCGTGGTCGGCACACAAATCATGCGGTCTAACGAAGGGCGCAACCATCTGGTCTACCATTGTGCGAACGGGTCTTTTCTGACACTCGACCACATCATCCCGAAATGTGTGTCAAAATGCGGCAAGCGTGAAAACCTTCAAGCGGCTTGTAACGAGTGCAACAAGATTAAGAACGATTCTTTGCCAAACATGGCTTCGAGTGCAAGAATCGCTCAGGCACTGGGTTGACAACCGGAACGGAAGGCTGTGCCTGGTAGAGCTTGACCATCCCATGCCTTGTTACAACTGCCAAGGCATGGTCTGTGAAGAGCACTATGGGCTGAATAAACTAACTTGCGTCGGCTTGCGCAAACGAGGGCGCGAAAAAGGAGTATGGCTCTTTCATGCAGGGCACCAACCTCTTTGGCAAAGGCTCGACCCAAGTCAGTACATTGGCGTCCATGACCTTGACTTGCCCTGGGCCTACATAACGACCATATACAAACAGGAACTCCAGTTGAAAAAAGTGTTGGCTGGACACAAAGTTCAGTACGTCGACCAAGTCCTGAAACAAGAAATTGACAAAATTCTCTTGAAAAACCAAGACAGGAAAGAAGTATAATTACGCCAGCTACGTGGTAGCGGGAGGTACCAATATGATGGAACCAAGAGTGCACTTGCTGCGATGTCGCGCAGCCGTAGCCATGGGAAACCAGGCACTTCTCCTCCGGGAAGCCGCAGGCCTTCGGGCTTGTGGACAGTCCTTGAGGTCCCGACGAACATCGCGCACTGTCACAACAATGCGCACGACCCGGCTCGGCGCTCTTCGGGGCGCCGAAGCCACCATGAGACCAGTATATGCCTGAAGAAGAAACCACTCCGTTCGACTACCCACCTGAGTGGGACATGGTCATCGACGAAGCCAACCGACACCGTTTTAGCGACGAGGATGTCGAAGAGGCCGTGCAAGAACTTTTGGACAAGCGCGAAAAACGCGAATCCAACGACTAGACACTGATTTGAGGATTAACGTCGACGAACGGAGCAACGTCGTTCGGCACGAACCACAATTTAGCACCAAGGCGCATCGCCTCTGTTCTGCTCGCCAGCTGGGCACCGGCCAACAAATTAGACCCATGTACGTCCACTTCGTAGTTGTAGCCCCAAATGTAACCCCGCTCGTTTGAAGGAAGGACAAACCCTTCGGAGTAGTCCAAGGCAAAGGGGAACTGGTCGGCGGTGGGGTCAAGCACTTTCCGAGAAGACCGCTCCTTTAGGAACACGTGCTCGCCGTCTTCCACGAAAACCATATGAGGCTCGACTTCGTCACCGTGAATCATGTACATGGCGCAACAAGCAACAGCGCACAGACCGAACAGCGGATGGAACTCTCCCGACTCGATTTCGGTCTTCCAGTCTTCGAGAAACGCCGGCGACAACAGGTCTCGAGTGGCACAACGCCGGACCAGTGCCTCTGATTCTCGCAACGCCTCAAGTGACATTTCTGCAATTTACCACACCAACCGAAAAACGCCCCCAAGGCCTAGATGGCGAGGCACCTCACTGGTACCGAGGAGATGGTCAGTTCAAGTCTGACTGGGGGCTCCAGTTTGCGCGATAACACTGACATGCAACGAGCCAGACACCTCATCGAGACGGTCGAACAAGCGACCGAATACCTTTGGACGCAAAACGCAGCTTTATGCGGCCCAGAACTAGAACGACTCAATCTGCTCGTTTTGTCGGACGTAGACTTTTGGCAGTGGCCGGCAGCTACGAAACGACACCAAGCGTACGAAGGTGGTTTGGCCGTGCACACGGCACAAGTGGCCATGACGGCCTTGTGGATGCTGGAAACAGTCCAGGACGTGCGCAAAGATTTAGTGTACACAGCGTGCCTGTGGCACGACAGTGCCAAGACACTAGACTACGAACGTGTAAGAAGCCAGGAACCGCCATATGAGTTCACAAACGAATGGGCCAACACGCCCTTCCATGAACAAGAACGCCATGTGGCACGGTCTTACGCAGACTTTCGCATGCACGCCCACAGTAAGGGCATTGAAGCACAAGACATAGATTTTGTGTCACACTTGATATTGGCGCACCATGGTAGGCGCGAATGGGGTTCTCCTGTAGAACCTGTCTGTGCAGAAGCATGGGCAATTCACGCGGCCGACATGCTGAGCGCACGGTTTTTGACATGAGTAAACGCTGGGACAGTTTCGAAGAAGCGAGGCAATACCACCTAGACAGGTTTCACTCTGACACTCATGGCATGAGTCTGGAAGAAAAACTCATGCGCGCCGTGGAATTCAAAGCGGACATACAGTGGTCGTACGGCCAAAAGTGGGACCGCTTGAGGGAGCTGCTGCGCGGTACACCCTATGAAGAAGAGGCCTGTTGCGTAATCGCCAATGGCACTGCAAACGTCCATGAGCGACCGACTGCATCACAACAAATGGCCGCGCTCAAGTACGAACTCATGTGTGCGCGTATTGCGATGCGTCATATTTTTGACATGACTGCCGAAATCGAAAACCGTGAATTGGCCGAGCGCATTCAAGAAATGTGCAAAAAGGCCGGCATCAACAAAGGCATACCTGGTCACATCGGTGAGTAAGTGTACAAACAAGCCGTGTTCAACTGGCTTTTAGAACTATGGCGACCATACCGTGCAGACCCCGTCGTGGTGGACGATAGCGACTTCAACCGCGGCACGTTTCAGATTTTTGTTGGCCGAAACCGCGTAGTAGTGTCCGAAGAGCAAGCCCGCAACCTGTGGGGAGAGCTCGGTCAGGCACTCAAAAAACGTTCGGCCAAAAGACCGTCGGGCTTGTCGACGGACTAACGTCAATCGCGTTGATGAGTGGAGCATAAGCCCCAACCCCATTCAGGTTGTGCTCCATATATGTACAACCCTCATATGTCATGGCCTCGCAAACAAAGAACATGGACAGATGAACAGCTGGTACATGCTGTCCAGACATGCGACTCATACCGTATGTGTGCCAAACAACTTGGTCTACGACCATCTGGCAGCGGACAAAAAACCCTGGAACGGCGAATTCAAGAACTTCAACTTGACGTATCACACTTTAATCCCAAAGGAAAATTGTCTCGCAAACCAGCCATAAGTTTAGTAGACTTACTAGTCCAAGGCGTCAAAGTAAATACTTGTAATCTCAAAAGGCGCCTCATTGAAGAAAGGTTTTTTGATTACAAGTGTTACTCGTGTCTTAACACCGTGTGGTTAAATGCTCCGATTCCTTTAGAACTAGAGCACATTAACGGCGATAGATACGACAATAGAATTGAAAACCTGACACTGTTGTGTCCCAATTGCCATGCCTTCACTCCTACGTACAGAGGTAAAAATTCTGGACGCTACAAACATGCCCGCATAGTTTAATGGTAAAACACCACGCTTATAACGTGCACAGTCCCCAGATTAGGGAGTTTTCCGGGTTCAAGTCCCGGTGCGGGTACCATTTTGCTCGAACAAAACGCTATTCAGTGGTACACTGGAACCCGAGTGACCCAAAACCTCGTCCAGAATCCATATCTCGACGCCTACAAGGCGGTCTGTACACCGGCGTTGTCCGCCATATCGGCAGTCTCGCCAGTCATTGGTGATGTACTGTTGACGGTCAACACCTGGCAGACAAGAGACAGGTGCTTGGAACAGTACGGCTTCGCCGTGCCTTCACAAGAGGCTATTGAACTGTTGGCCACTCTGTCTCCCCTTGTGGAAATGGGCGCCGGACTTGGCTACTGGGCCTCTCTTGTTGAGGCCCTCGGCGCCGATATCGTCGCCTACGACAAGTATGTCAACAAGCGCGGGAAAGTCAAGCTTTACAGCAGCACCAAGTACGGCAAACCGTTCTTGCCCGTGCACAAAGGCACCACTGAAGTGCTCGAGTTGCACGCGGACAGGACACTTTTCATGTGTTGGCCGCCCTACGACTCTCCGATGGCGTCAGACACGCTGCAAGCCTACCTCGACCATGGTGGTCAGACCGTCGTTCATGTTGGCGAAGGTCCAGGTGGATGCACGGGCGACGACCGGTTCTTCGGACTACTCGAGGAACACATGGAAGAGACCCAAACCCTGGACATTCCACGATGGCCGGGAATCAGGGACTACCTGAGCGTCTGGCGGCGCTTGTGATATACTTGTGATATGGCCAGAAGCATCGTCCGCCTGACACACTCGCAAACAGGTGAAACGTATTATTTTGGATGGTCTGGCGGATGTGACGCACCGACCACCAATCGAATGACCGAAGAAGAACTGCTAACCTACCTTGAGGCAGAAGACTATCAAGAAGCTGGCGCCCACTGGTTGATACCAGCGTTTGAGCTCAACGGTCCATACTCCCACCTTGGTCCGGAGGCTCTTGCTTCCATTGAGCGCAAATTAGCCTACCTACGCAACGAGCGAGAAATCAGACTAGAAAGGCTCAGGCGACAGGGTACGACGTTTTGCGATAACCCAGCCAGTAGTGAGGAGTCAGTCAAGTTCAACCGTGCCGGCAAAAGAGAAGGTTGCATTTCTGTCGACGCGATTATTGAACTCTACAAATAAATGACCACACTCGACGTTGTGGGCTTTGTCTCAGTCACGTTCATGTTGCTGTGCTACGCTTGTGAACGTCGCAGCCATTGGTTCGTCTTAGGTTTTGCCTTTGCTTGCGTGTCTTCGGGAGTGTACGCGTGGGCACAAGGCGCAATGCCCATTGCGTGCGTCGAGGCCGTATGGTCGGTAGTGGCGGGTCTGCGATGGTGGAAGCAGCACAAAATGGCGAAGTACACCCGAGAACGCTTTCGCATCAGCCAAGAGGCTAAGAAAAGGCCATAACTCGTCACTTCTGGCACATTGACACCTAACACGTCACTTCTGACGTGTTAAGCCCCGTTTTGCCACTTAATACGTCAGAAGTGACGTGTTGTGGACTCAGTCTGTACAAACACCGACGTGTGGTACCAGTTCGCCAAAAAGCAAGGCTATGAGAGTGTCATGGTGGCTTTTTACCTACCTGTCAAAGCCGCAAAAAAGATGGCGGTCGACAAGACGGACTTGCCTGACGAACTGGACGTAGACCTCAGCCCCCCAAAGGAAATGCACTTGACGCTTGCAATTCTAGGCGACGCAAAGACCCTGGAACCACATTTTCCTGTCGTCGATGCGTGCCTCAAGCAGCTCGCCAAAGATTGTGGGCCGGTGACCGGCACAATCGGGGGAATTGGTGCGTTTACACCCGACGGCAACACACCAGAGGCCGAAAAGACACACCCTGTTTACTATTCGTTCGACAGTCCCGCACTAGCTCCGTTCAGACAAGAACTTGTAAAGCGTTTGTGGTCTGTCGGAGTCCCAGTGGACGACAGTCACGGCTATACTCCGCACATCACCATTGGCTATACCAACGAGGGCACTCGAGGCACTGAAGTCTTGCCACATGTGCACTTCAAGCCTGAGGAAGTCAAATTCGACACAATACACCTAAGATGGGGCAACGAAGGTCGCGGCAAGTACAAACTCGGAGGTTGACACTGTGTGGCTGGTGACCGGGCCGGTACATTGCGGCAAGAGCACTGCACTACGCGAGGCTGGTGTGCGTTTTGTCTCTTGGGACGAATGGTTCGAAGACTATTTGCCGACTGACAAGGCCAAAACCGCGTTAGCAGGATTGTTGACCGACGCACCCATGTTCGTCTTGCGCAAACAACTTGCGCTAGAGCCCAGTCTCATGCGCATGGTCTGCATCAGGTGCGCCCGGGCGTTCCGAGCATATTGTGAAGACCAAGAAGTTTCCGTGTGCGAGGTTCCATTGTACGCTCTAAAGGCCGTCCAGCAAGCAGGAGACACATCTGTGTGCCTCCAATCTCCGGACCACGCCACTCATGTTGCACGTTTCGCGGCCGCCAGACAGTGCGACCTGCTCACTGCTGAACGGATGGTCGGTACTGTGGGCCTGATAGAGTGCGACGTGTGTTTAGACACCGAAGACCTCGAAGGACTGAGGGCGCACATCTGCCAAGCAGTGTAAAGTATACTGCAGCACATGGCACGAAAATTAACAGCGTCACAACTGAAAGTGCTGCAAGACTTTACAGACGAAACGTGTGACATCAAAAAAACGTCTGACTTCAGCCCCACGAATGGAGGCTACATCAAAGTACACAGGCAAGGGTTCACTTTTAACCTAAAACGAAGCACCGTCGAGGCACTGCTTGCCCGCGGATTGGTCGAAGAGCGGAACAATATGTTCGTGCTCACTCCTGAAGGACGCGCAGAGTTGGCAGAATAACATGTGGTCCGCGTCCAGTACACTTATTCGACTGTAAACGAGCTTCGCACCAGTACGCCGAGCGAAGTCACGTTCCGTTATGAGTCCGTCCAAGAGCTGCGCCTCGCACAAGAGAACTACATCCTTGAGGGACTGGTGTGTATACCAAGTGACGACACTTCACGGTTGTGCGTCGGCTTTCTCACTCACGATGAAGCGAACGAGCGGCCACCGATATGGCACTATGCATCGCTTTATGACACTGACTATGAGTGCCAACGCATTGACCATTATGACATCACTACGTGCGCAGCAGCCATTGACAAACTGCTGGAATGTCCCGATACCGTGTGCTACCCTTCTAACGACCCGCGACGGCTTCGCTATGGCTGGGTGTTCTACCCACAAAGAGAGGAGCACACCCTTCCAATGCGCACAATGCGCACAGAGGACATCACAAAACTCGATGCGCTAGTGTACCGGTGCAAAACTCGTGCGGGCGCACTGGCTGAAGGCGTGACTTTCAACTGGCACGCCAAGGTATAATCGCATTACGGGGCTCAAGCTCATATGGTATGCAGCACCCGGCTCATAACCGGACGGTAGTGGGTTCGAACCCCACGGGCCCCAAAAACTTTAGCCATGAATTTTTTCAACGACCCCGGTGATTCACAGGAAAGTCTCCCTCTTGGCCTTGAACCCACATTCATGGAAATGTTGGGTTTCAAAGACCGCAAAGACACCATTGACTGGCTCGGTGAAGACTTCTACGACCAATACGAGCAAGAACTGTTCGATGCGTGGCAAAACTGTTGGGTCCAGGCTTTAGAACTGCAAAAAGACCCCAAAGCCTCACCTCGCGAACTTGACCTCGCGAACGCGGTCATCGCAGTCATGTGCAAGGCACGGAAGGTACCCATTGTATCACACACGTTCGACGTTGACGGCACACCTTGTATTTGCCGCAACCAACTCGATTAACGGGCGCGCTTTTTGGCCTTGAATGTCTTGGCGCCCGGGTGCTTGACGATAAAGTCCAAATACTTGCGCACGTCAGGGTGTGCCCTCAAGGCCACCACGTCAGCGAGTCCAGTGGCAAGCTCTTTGTTCGTAAAAAGCGCGTGTAGTTGCTTATGGCACATGCGGCATAAATCGCACTGAGGCAACAGGCTGAGTTTCGTACCACGCCGGCGACCAACGGCCTTGGGCACCAAATGATGGTTCGTCGTCTCAGGAACCGGTCGCTCGCAAAGCTGGCACACTGTTGCGGACATGTGTCTAATTATGACAGAATAGCGAAGTGCGCAACGTGTACGGGCTTGAAGCTGATGAAGGCATTGTAGCAGACCTGTCCGCAACTCGCGAGTCAAGCCCGTTTCTCGTTAGCGGACGGAGGTCAGGCAAATCCACCTTCGCTGCACAACTTCAAGCCTGGGCAATGAAAGGAATCGCGGAAAGCCTTAAGTGCGAAATACAATTCCCGGACTCCAGTATAATCGAGAAATGGCAGACTCTGTCGTTCCGAAACTCAATGGCAAGTTCCACAAAACCACCACAGACTGGGACACGCTCTGGGCAGCCACTGTAAACGTACTGCACAGTTCTCCATTGGCCCCAGACGCAGTGGAATTGGCCCGAATGGTGTTCGAGGTCATGTGTGCCGAAGAGGGCGTGCCCACTGTCGGCGCGCTGGTCGATGGGCAAGTACACTACAACAAACTTGACTTAAGCCGGCCTTTTGAATGCCTTTAAGGGACTTTTGGCACAATTTCGGTGTAAATGCCGAAAAATATCACAGAGCACAAACTGAGGCTCGGCAGCATTCTGGTCGGACACGAACTTACCGAGACTCAAAAACGACTGTTCAACGAAGACCACACCGACTTCTCATTTCACTTCTATTTACGTCAAACAGGCGCTACAACCGGCGCCTTGAGCCACACCCTTACAGAAGCCTATTGGCACGCGGACACTCAATACCTGGTGCTGACCTCCAACGGAGACCTTGCAGCTGCAGCGTTCAACAGAGCCATCCAGATGATGGGGCGCTTGTGCCTCGAGCGGCCTGAACGTGTTTACAAAGACTCAAGCAGCACCAAAACAGTCTCCATTCATTACGGGTCAACAGGCTCGTCAGTGAGGTTCGCCTCCAAAGATGCCAATTTGGCAGGCAAACACTACCATGGCGTAGTTTTAGACTTGAACTACCAAGAATTGACGCTAGACCTTGTGGACAAAGCCTCGAACCTCGTCATGTCAGGAATGGGTTCCTTGCGCATCTTGGCCACACATGAAGAAGACATGACCGAAGTCGACGTTCTGCCACCCACACCTTCCAAGCTCGACGCGGTATTAGACCAGATAGCGGCTTGAACGAGTGTACAACAGAGCCATGAGCAAGCACGAGGCAGCAGGACATTGCGGCATGTTGCTCCGGATGGTCGAAGACTTGGCCACTATGTGGTTCAACGACAAAGGTCAAGAAAACGAAGTGCTTTTTGAAGCAAAACTCGAGTTGTTGCATGCTTACTTGCGCGTATTGCCAGTAGCGCCAGAAACATTGCCGTCCGAACTCAGAAAAGCAGTGTGGGGCAAGACAAATGTATTGCGAACACTGAGGAGCAGCGACGATGTCACTCGCTCTTACAACGGGAACACATTGGCATAATAACACTGTGAGCGACACCGTCGATACGGCATCTATGATTGCCTTTCTCAAAAAACTCGCTGGCAGCTTGGGTTCTGCGAAACTCGAGACCGTGGCAGACCGGTTAGAAGAACAAGACTCCCAAATCAAAGCGTTGGAAGAACGCATTGCCCAAATTGCGACGCTGTGTTCCCAGAGTTGACGGCAGGTCAAGTGTCGGCGCGTGGCTAAATGAGGACTCAATGGACTCAGTCCGTTGTTTCCCGAAACACGAAGTGTTGGCCAGGCTCGCCGTAGAAGATGTAATCTGTCACATACCCAGCGTGGAAGAGGGCAACTACGGTCGAAAACTGGCCGTACAGACCGACCAAGGCACCATTAATGTGTCCATAGCCAGTAAAAAACTGCTGACATTCCGCCAAAGTCTTTCTTGCGCTGGCTGCGGTGCCCAAGGAGCATATTTTTTGTTGCTGCGCAACCCACTGGCCAAAAACCGCTGCTCTTTAGAACTGTTCACCGACGAAGGTGAACTGATGACGCGCGACCACATCTTGCCAAAGTCTCTCGGCGGCGGAAATGAGATGGGCAACAGTCAGACTATGTGCCTAGTGTGCAACTCGGAGAAAGGCAGCAAAATCTTGTGACTGTGGTAGAATGCCTTCGAAATGGCTACCTACACTGTACTAGCAGGCAGCGGCGACTTGAAGCTCTCGTACGACCCTGCCAACAAAGACCAGGTCGCTGCGGCGAAAAAGGTCTTCAACGACCTCGTCAAAAAGGGCATGAAGGTTTACGTGGACACTAAGTCCAAGTCTAGGCGCAAAGAGGTCACTGAGTTCAGCCCCACTCAGACCAAGCTGGTGTTCGTACCTCAGTTGACTGGCGGAATGTCGAAGACCAAAACGACATGCCGGTAGACACACTGGAGGTCGAAGAGGAAGAAGTCCCTGCCACGTCTGACGCGGCAGGGACTATGCTGCTTTATATGCTCTCGTTAGAAGCCGTTTGTCCCCATTGCGCCAGGATAGTCCCCATCACTGCTCCCGAACGGCATAACTACGCGCCATTGATGTACTCGATGTACATTACGTGCAAGCGTTGCCAATTCACGGCCTTGTTGTCAGACTTTTTCATGGTGGGCGCAGACATGTTCAGCAGGCGACCGGACGATGTAGTCCGTCACGGACGACAAAAAGTGCGTTTTAAGCACACCAAAAAGCGACTGAACACCAAATGGGCGGAAGACCGGTATTTTCGACGATACTGGCAGCTGCACAAGATGCGCGAAGCGCAAGGCATGCTCGCCTTTCTTGAGCACTTGAGCAACCGTCAAAAGCGCTCGTTTTTAGACCATGGACACCTAGACATCAAGGGTTCCGAGGGCGGCAAATACAGGCTGTATTTTGCCAGGCACAGTAACATTGCACAAGTGGACGCAAATGGCATGCCCCTCCGCGGGTGGTGCTACCACGCTGGAGACTTCATGTCGGTAGGCGACAACTTGTTGACACAAATGTTCGCCATTGAGACCAACGAGCGGGCGTTCTTCCAGCAGGCAAACGTGCAAAGAGAAGACTGGATGGACGGACTGGGGTCTTACTCCAATTGGAAGTCTGCACTGAAAGACTACCAAAAAATAATCAAAAAACACAGACTAGACCAACGAGAGACGCAGCCATTGCTGGGCACGTCTCTCATTGTACTGGACATGGATTTGGACGACTCGACAAACTACACGACACGGAAAAAGGTAGGTTTACCGGCCAAAAGAACCGCCACCAGGCGGACCGCTGCCAAAACCGCCAAAGTTGCCAGAGCCACCACCAAAGTTGCCAGAACCAAAACCGCCGCCAAAACTCCCGCCTAACCCGGTAATACCGAAGCCGGTCGACATTTCAGGCGGAGTGTCAAGGGTCGTCGTGCCAGCAAGCAGCATGGCAATAAGAGCAGGGTCTGCGTGACGGACTTTAATCCTGCGAACGACCGTCCCGTCTGATTGAGCAGCCGCAACACCTGCGGCCAGCAAGAACGCACATACCAAGAAGACTTTCTTCATCTGGTCACCATGGATGTTTGTACACGCTCTCCCGTAAGTTCTTGAATGACTTTAGCCAGTCGGAACGCTGGCAAACCGAATGACACGGCATTTGCACCTTGACGCACAAAGACCATCATGGCTACGACCTTGTTGGTATTGACATCGACCAAGGGACCGCCACTGTCGCCAGGATTAAAACAAGCGTCGGTCACGAGGTATTCACCAATCACGGCGTCCCCTGTGTCCAGGGTGGTGTCCAAATTGGTGTAGCCAGTAATATGGCCGAACAAAAAAAGACAAGACAGGTCAAGTGGGAAGCCGGACCCCATCAATGAAGTACCGACTTCTAGCTTGTCCGTGTTTAACTCAAGCAAAGACCGGGCCTTGTCCTTTACTGCCGACTTGTCAACGTACAAAAGTGCCACATCCTCGGTCTTGCTCTTTTTGCAGAGCAATGCCGCCAATTGCTGACCGTCACTAAACGTGACCCTTATCTTGGCGTACTCACGGTGTACCTTGTGCGCCTCGCCCTTGTCGTCAGTAGTCCATTCGTCATAACCAGCCACCACGTGCTTGGCAGTGATTATCATGCTCTGTTCAGCGTACAACCATCCAGTACCGGAGTGTTCAAACTCAGAGGAGTTGGTTTCTGCCACCGACACTTCGACGACAGCGTCACGCAACTGGCTTGTAGAACCCGCCCGCACTTGACCGAAACAAAGACAGCCCAACAACGACAAGCCGAGAAGCGCACAAATTTTCACCAGAGTCCTCCGTATTTTTCAACCCTAATGAGTGCATTATTGAGACACACGACGGCACCTTGGTCACATCTGTGACATTTTTGCCAGACCAGCAATGTATACTTACACAAATGGTCGAACTGGCGCATTTGCATCCCACTCAATCTTGGTTGCGAAGTTTTTCCAAAGTCAGGCGCATGACAGAATATGTCTTGAACGGAGGCATTTTTACGGCAGAAAGCGTACAGTTGTTCCACCCAGAAGACACAGTGTTCCCCCTTGTGCAACTGAGTCGCTTCCCGGACGGCTCGTTGTACGTACACGATGGGCACCACAGGGCGGTCTCTGTCTGGCTGGGTGGTCGAGAAGTACTGGTGGAAGAAGAGTACTGCATCCGTGACTGGCCATCGCTCGATTCGTACGCCAAGCCTAATTTGAGCGCACAATGGTACACACCGTTCGACCTTTTGACCGAAGTCAGGCTGCCGGACACTCGGGCGTTCAAGAGCTTGGTGGAGGAAACGTCGCCTGAAGAGGCCGAGGCCTTGATTGCGCGGCTCAAACACATGTACGCCACTGCGCGCGAACACTGGACGATGGTAGAACTCGCAGAAGCAATCCGCGGTCCGGCTTTCTCTGCCGTTGTACAGGCCTAGGTGTTGAAAAAAATGGTCACCCGGTGATATAATCACTGTGCGGCCAGTGTGCCGAAACTAAAGCATCATGGCAAACAGACATGAATTGGTAGCGGTACTCGACCGCAGTGGCTCAATGGGAAGCAAGGCCGCCGACGTCATCGGTGGTTACAACAGCCTGATTGAGCGCACTCTAAAAGACTCTCAAGACACGGGTGTCCCCACCTTTGTCACACTAGTGCTGTTCGACACCAGGTACCAGGTCGTCTATGCGTCGACGCCCATCACCGATGTCGAACCATTGACCGACCGGGTGTACCAAACTGGTGGGAACACCGCGTTGATGGACGCCGTGGGAGCGGCCATCGAAGCTTGCAAAAAGAGCATTAAGCCACCCAAGCAGGCTAAAAAAAGCACGAACAAGCTTGACGCTGCCCTGGCAGTCGTCGACCCGCCTAAGGTCAAAGACCAAGTATCGGTGACGTTCGCCATCTTTACAGACGGTGAAGAGAACCAATCGACCACTTACTCTCGCGAGCAAATCGCCACAAGCATAGGCAAACTCACCAAACAAGGGTGGACTTTCACATATCTTGGCGCAGACCAAGACCAGTGGACGGCCAGCCGCATCGCACAGGGCCTCGGCATCGCCAAGGGCAACACTCGAGGCTACGACAAGTCCCAAATGGGTGAGACGTTCGCACTGTTCTCGGCCGGCACCACCAGCCGCTTGCGCTCAGTAAGCCAAGGCCTGGTCGGCTCCACCGTGGACTTCTTCGAAGAAGCCGAAGCCGTCTTGCAGGAGGACAGCAATGCTTAAGCGGCTCGCGAACTTCTTTCGAGCGATTTTCAACGCCTTTATGACCAAGGTCGAAGACCCCGAAATGCTGCTCGACCAAGCACGACGGGACATGGCAGAAGCGTTGAGTTCCAACCGCGAAAAAGCAGTCCAGGCCTTGGCTATGAAAAACCGGCTGGCCGCATTGGTGCAAGAAACCGAAATGCGAGGCCGGCAATGTGAAGTCAAGGCCGAAGCCGCCCTAAAACAAGGCAACCGGGACATGGCTTTGCAGTTCATGGCTGAGAAAAAGCGGCATGAAAGTTCGCTTACCGGGCTAAAGGAATCCCTTGCCAAGGCCGAGGTGACAGTCGGTCACGTCAAAGAAGGCATCAAGTACCAAGAGAACCAAATCCGCCAAAAAACGGCCGAGGCTTTGGCGCTCAAGGCACAATGGAAACAGTCTCAAATCCAGTCTGCCATCACGAAGAGCCTCGAAGGCCTGTCTTTCGAGAACGAACTGGAAGGCTGGGGCGCTGCGACCGAGAAAATCAAAAATTCGACTGCCGAGGCCGATGCGCGACAAGAAATGTTCAACGATTCCATTGCCGGCAAGGTGATGCAGCTCGAGAACACCCAGGACGACATCGACGCGGAAGACGACCTCAAGCAGCTCGAAGCACGCTTGGGGCTCGCCAGTCCGGGCACCGTGGACGCAGGCGCGACAGCGCAAACAGCCAGTGTGGAAGACGACCTGGCGACACTTGAGGCGCGACTAAAGGTCTAAAAAACTCACGCGGCACATGGCCTAAAAACCGTGTGCCGCGTGTCATAATCACAACTATGACCACTGAGGTCCCAAAAAAGTCCAGGTTTCGAAAAGGGCTCGCTGTGTCCACTCTGCAATGGGCACAAAACTGCTTGACCGAGTGCCAGTACCGGACTCGGTCCAAGATGGACTGTGCCACAGCGCACGCGCTCCATAAGTTGGCCAATGGCGACCCAATCCAGTTCGTCGCCTACCGTTTTACGGGCGACCATACAGAGTGCCTGGCGATTTACACTCCAAGTTTGCCAGTGACCGCAGTCAGCTTTGGCTTTGGTGGATACATGGAAATCCGAAGCGTAGAGCAAATGGCACAGTCACTGTATCGACACGGACATCGAATCGGCGGACAACTTCTGGCTTTTCGCACCGCAGACACGGAGAGAGTGTACTTTGAACCGGCGGGCATTGACGACCGCGTGGAATGGTCTGAGGACGCAGCCGCGCTACTGGCCGAAGCTGCTATGTACGCCGCTGAAAAAGCTCGCGAAGAACAAGTACGTATCTTGACGGATGCGCTTTGTACACTGGACAACCGCGCGACACGCGACATCAAGGAAGAACTTAAAGAACTCACTACGGTCATCATGGGAGACAGAGTCATTCAGCCAAACGACTGGATGCTACAATTGTTACAAGACCTAGACAACGTGGACGAAACTGATTTGTGGTCTCGGCTACAACAAGAAATCGAACGCGAAAGCAAGGACGATGTTTGGGGTTGGAACGTGATGCCTGTGCATCTTGCGTTCCGCTTGGTCTATGGAGACCAGGACAAGAAAAAAACAGGACGCAAGAAATGCCACTGAACAACATTCTATTCATGACAGACGGTACATGGGCGAACACGTCCGTCTATAACAACAACAATCCTTTGAGCTGCCGTCTCATTGTTGTGGACTTGCGAGTCTGCAACACTGACGAGGGCGAAGCAGGCATCGACGAAGGCGGCGACTTGGAGGGGTATGTCGATTTTATTCCCCCAGGCGTCGACGACTCTGTCATGGAAGCACCCACCCAGCGCGGGCCTATCTTTCCGGGCAGCATCGAGTTCCAGGTTAACAAAAAATGCGTACGCATCGAGTGTCAAGACCCTGAATTGAACTTCATGGAGACACGCGTGTTCGACGATGGTCTGGAAATCACAGAAGACATTGCACGCTTTTATGCAAAAATCGACGCAATCAATGACGACGTCAGTATTTGGATGAAGTACAAGACTGGAGAACAGTTCGGTATTTCTGAGTATGACAACGTCGTGCTACTATGACACCAATCAAACACATGAAAACGAACAACACACTCCGGTTCTTGACCAAGCTTGCCCTGGTCACCACATTGGTCATTGGGGCCACAAGCTTCGCAGACGCACAACGAATGCGTAGCGGGGGAGGCATGCGCACTTCGCCACGGACGTACTCTGCACCACCACGCACATACACGGCACCACGCACGTACACCCCGCCTGTGACGACTGCGCCAGCACCGTCTGGAACAATGCGCAGTGGCGGAAGCATGGGCGGCGGCCTGACTGGCGGTGCTCCCAGCTCGGGCACCATGCGCGACGGTGGCAAAATGGGCGGAGGGCTTACCGGTGGCGGTGCGGGGACGAACAACACTGGCACCATGCGCTCAGGCGGCACCATGAACAGTACCGCGCCAATGAAAGCAGGCACGACAACAAAAACCAGTAGCGGCACCATGGACACGGGTACGAGCACAAGCCGCACTTCTACGTCAAGTCCTTCAAAAAGCTATCGGTACAAGTCTTACTCCGGCGCCAACACCACAGTCATTGGCGGTCGCACTGTATACATTGACACCCATGGAGGCTACAGCTATTCACTGGGCGGACCGGTTTTTGACTATGTGCCAGGTTATGCCCCCGTGGTGGTCACTGCCCCTGTCGTAGTCCCGACCAGCACGCCTTACAACAACGGCTATGTGACTCCGGTCTACCCCGTACGGACTTACAACCCGTTTTGGACCATCTTCGGCGTTCTGACCTTCGTCGTTGTCGTGTTGGTCATTATCAAAATTCTGCGATAACGACCCAATACTACTGCGCAACCGCGCACAAAAGCCGTTCGGTCTCATTGACCGGACGGCTTTTGTTTTTACAGACGTGTACAAACAAGGTTGACGCCAATGCCAGCCCAACCGCCGCCCATACACGTCTTCATCGTGTCCTTCAACAGGGTCACATGGTTGCCGGATTTGGTGACCGCTGCGTATCGTTTTGACAACATAGGCGAAGTCTATATTGTCGACAATGGTTCGACTTATCCTCCGTTGCTCGAGTACTACCAGCGCACGCCGGCCAAGGTCATTTACCTCGAAAAGAACCTGGGCCACAGGTCAGCATGGATTTCTGGTGTAATCGAACACTGTGCCAGTCCCTATTACGTCGTGACAGACCCGGACTTGGACATTCGAGGTGTGCCTCGCAACTGCTTGCTGCACTTGTACGAAGGCATGCAACGGTACAAGCACAAGCACATCAACAAGGTTGGACTCAGCTTGGAAATCAACGATGTGCCTAAAACCCAGAACACTGAGTTTGTCCGGCGCTTTGAACAAGACAACATGTGGTCTCGACCACTAGACAGAGAGTTTTTTGAGTGTACGGTAGACACAACGTTCGCGCTCTACGACAAGTACAATTTCACATGGGACATCAACCCGGTGACGCACCATGACTTCACCTATGGCCTAAGAGCGAACCGGCCCTACACTGCCAGGCACATGCCCTGGTATTGCGACCCGACAAACCCGTCTGAAGAGGACATGTTCATATGGTCGACCCTAAGGACCGACTCGGCCGGTTGGACGTATGAACAAGCCAAAAAAGCAGGTGTCCGCGAATGAACGGGGCTTTTGAGCCGCAAAACGTGGAACTTTTCATCGTCAACTACCGCAGACATAAAGAAGTCCACAATACAGTCGTCAACTGGTTAGAGACCTTTCCCTTCGAGCGCATCAACGTCATCGACAATCACGGCTCGCTGACACTTGAGGTGTTCCGAGAAGAAGACCGTGACAAGATACGGATTTTACGGACTGGCAGACCAGACTGGATGCTTGGCTCGCTTGCCGAGTGTTGGAACATGGCTTATTGCCATACTTTTCCCACACGAGACTGGGTGGTTTGCAGCCAAGACGATGTCGTCGTCAAGCATGGCTGGGCTGACTGTGTCGAAAAATCCGGGTTCGCCACTTTGTTCGCGCCCAAGGGCGACATGATTCATGTCAACAGTATCGACGGCTTCAACTTTTATGGGTGGTGGGACGAACGGTTTAGGACTATCTTCTACCAAGAATCCGATTACATGCTCCGTTGTATGAAAAAGCTGCCTGAGTTTGTGTCGGTATGCGACTTGCACCATTGGGAGCTACGCCACAACCATATTGGGCTTGATTCGTACTTCATGGCCAGCGAGCGCACCGAGGAGGTGCTTGAAACTGGAGACCGCACTGCGACACTGACTGGCGAGGACATTGGTCAAATGTGGAACAGCAAATGGGGACGGTCACCGCTTGAGATTTTTACACAAGACCGCGAGTTTCCTGAATGCGCCTGGGTCCCTGCCGAAGTTGACTGGTACCCCTCAGTGACGCACGCACTGAAACAAAGCGGGAGGTTGCAATGAAAATTAAGGCAGTTCTACTAGATGCAGACGGCGTTATGTTCGACGCAAGAGAAATACATTACCTGGCCTTGAACGACGCCTTGGGCGAGCACGGCTTCAACATTTCGCGCGAGACACACCTCCGGCGCTTTGACGGCAAGACCACGCGGACTAAACTGCAAATGTTGACGGCCGAACAAGGACTGCCGCCTGAAAAACACGATGCTATTTTTGAGTCCAAACAAGAAAAGACCAAAGAACGGTTCAAAACCGAACTCAAACGAGACGACAGCAAAGTTGAACTTATCAAGGCTCTGAAAGACCAGGGCTGTTTGGTAGCGATTTGCTCAAACGCGATACGTGAGTCAGTGCAAATCATGTCTGAACGCATCGGCATCGACGGTATGTTGGATTTGTACCTCGGCAATGAAGACAGTCCAAACCCCAAGCCGGCACCAGACATCTATTTGCGTGGCGCAGAATTGCTCGGCGTATCCATTCACGAGTGCGCCATCGTCGAAGACTCGGCGACTGGCATCTTGGCAGCCGAGCGAGCCAAGCCCGGAAGGCTGGTGAAGGTCAAAGGCCCAGAGGACGTGAACACCGACATGCTGGCTGAACTACTTTCACCAGACCCAAGGTTCTACGCAGACCGCGGCAGGCTTATCGACGACATTGCAGACTTCTTGGGAGTGTCGTCGGCGTTCGTGAGACCAAAAGTCAACTACGACCCCAACCATGCCACCGAAGAAGGATTGGTGACAGTCCCAAACTTGTGGAAATGGATGTACGGCCATCGCGAAGGCGACTTGGATGAGTACCGGTACTTCTATACGGCTTGCTTCCCATACTTGTTCGACTTGGCGAACTTTGCAGACCAATTCGACCCACACATCGCTTCTGCGGCAAAGTACATGAAAGGTCGCTGTCTTGACTATGGCAGCGGCATTGGCACAGTCGGTTTCTATATGTCCATGCTCGACCACGTAGACCACGTCGACTTAATAGACGTCAACCCAGTGTTGAACAATTTTGCCCGGTGGCGCGCTAGGAAGTATGAAACCACTCAAGTGCGTGTCCTAGACCCTACTGACACACCTACGCGCCAGAGGCGGCCACAATTGGCGTTACAAGGACCGTACGACTTCATTTACGCACGAGACGTGCTTGAACACTGTATCGACCGTATGGATATCGTTGACAGCCTGATTGACGCCCTGGCAGACGGCGGGCACTTGTGTGAGGCTACACCCATCGACGATTATGACGAGACCACTGGCAAAGAGAACGTGGCCAGGATGGAATACGACATCTGGGAACTGTTGCAAGACCGAGGCTTTACGATGGTTTCAGCCGAAACCACAGGTGGCTTCAGCCTTGGGACGACGAAGGTGTGGCGGAAGCCAGAAAACCTGTAGAAGTTAGAGTGGACCGCGGTCGAAGTGGGCGCGGCACTACGACCTTCATGAACATAGTAATCCCATCGGCCGGGGCTGGTCGGCGCTTTGCAGAAGCAGGCTTTGCCAAACCCAAGCCATTCATTGAAATCGACGGCGTACCGATGATTCAAAAAGTCGTCGACAATATTGCCGAGCCACACGACAAGGTGTTCATCCTTATGCGGACAGACCACTTGGCCTATGTCAAGGGGACTGACCTGACTAAGCGAGACAACGTGTGCTTTGTCATGGTCGACGAACTGACCGAAGGAGCGGCGTGCACTGTTTTAAGGGCCCGAGGGTTCATAGCGAACAGCACGCCGCTCCTCATTGCAAATAGTGACCAAATCGTGCAGTACGACCGGCAGGCCTGGCGCGAAAGCCTGCACGAGGCCGCCGGCGCCATTATGACGTTTCACTCCGATGAACCCAAGTGGAGCTATGCGCAAACCGACGAAAACGGCAAAGTAATCAGAGTGGCTGAAAAACAAGTGATTTCTGACAAAGCGACCGTGGGCGTGTACTATTTCGCCACTGGCCTGATGTTCGTGCAAAACGCCCAACGCATGATTGACAACAATATTCGTGTCAACAATGAGTTCTACGTCTGCCCGGTTTACAACGAACTTATTTCACACCTGAAGGACACCAATGCCGTGGACTCCTTTTTTGTGCGCACGTTCGGAGTTGATTCCATGTATGGTCTGGGAACTCCAGAAGACTTCGCAATGAATGCCGGGAGGTTGCCAAGCTAATGTACCTATATATGAACGTGTTCATTAGCGACGTACGATTGACACCCATCAACCGTGGTCACCTCAACCAAGACCCCAGGCACCAAGTGTTCAAGTATATGCTGGCGAGTCTGGCGTCCATAGACCGAATTCAAGGTGGTGTCGTGCGTGTCGAGTTCGACGAACCGTACAGAGGACGTTTTGAAGAAGTTCAAGCGTTTGGGTACCAAATGTTCGGAGACAAGGTCAAATTCATTGAAAAAAGAGCCACAAACGCCCTGCAGTGGCAACAACACCTCGCGACCGACATGGCAGAGGTGCCAGACGATGAGTCCGTTGTGTTTTTCTGCAATGACGACCACATTTTCCTCGACTCCAGCCTGGACATGCTTTATCGTTGTGTGGACGCAATGGAGTCCGACCCGGAAACCTACAAAGCGGTCGTCTTGTCCCACTGGCCAGAACACTTGAAAGTGGCGAAGGCACCGTTCTGTCACGACTTACAAGAGCACGATGACTTTGTCACGTTTCGGTGGGCTTCTGACGACAGTTACCAAATCGTCACGGCGGCACTGTTGCGCAAATGGTTCAACTCAAAACAAACCGACCATCCAGGATGGCTGCCTCGCAGCGATGGAGCATTCTGGGGAGTACAAGAGTACAAAGTATGGCTGCCTAAGCGAGAACTCGTAAGGCACTTTGACGGTTATGGGCCTCAAAACATGTGCATTGGCGAGGCGCCGCCCCTCGAGATTCCAGCTGGCTTTTTTGAGAACAACATCAAAATCGACATCGGAGGACAGACGCGCAGACCAGGATGGACTTTGTTCAACCCCGACATGCCGGTGCACTCCACTCACGATTGGGGAGCTGATTATAAATGGGTAGAAGAAGACATACCATACTTCTGGAAAAACCGCATATCTACCATCGAGCGGCACGAGACCGGCATGTACACCGGCCGTAACGCGGCCTTGACCGTCTTCGCCACTGCCAAGCATGACACCAATTGGACAAAAGTCAACCCTGGAGAACCAGAGCCTAGTTGGTACGAAAGGGCGCACATCGCCCCCAAGCCGTGGGCGATGGTGTTTTACGCCTACAACACTCTCACTGAGCGCAATTATGAGCTGTGCTGCGAAAGCTTGACTGCTGACGACTTTCACTTTGACACCTTGTGCCTCTACAACTCATCTACTGAGTTCGACGACCAATGGATTCTCAAAAAGCTCGAACAATACGGATTGTTGGAGCGGTTTGACAAAGTCATCCAGGCTCCACAGCTCGCCACGGCAAAAACGGTGTCGGCCGACTTCATGTGCCAGATGCAGTCGTTCGGCGGGCATGAGTTCTACATGGTCGTCAAACCAGATTTTTATGTGGCCCACGGAGCCGTGTCGGCTGCTCAGGCATTGCTAGAAAGCCGGCGAGGGCGACCGGCAATGCTTAATTTCAAGAAGTTCGACATTCGCGAAAACGTCAGTGACGTCGACATTCGCGCACTCGCGCGACTGAAAAGCTTCGACGCCTGCTTGCGAGTTCCGGACGTCAAAATGTGGTACCAAGAACCCGTTGGGCTCGAACACTGGGCGCTAGGCTATTTCGGCCTAGACGGAGTCATGCACGGATATACAGACGCGACTCGAAAACTGCCGATGATAGACCCCGAAGAATTGTCTCGCACCTGGGGCTATTGCTCGGTGCTGGAAAGTGCCCAAAACGCCGGCGCGGAAGTGTTCTACGACGACAAGGTCTATGCGATGCACGTCTACCACCCCGTGCCGACAAAAACTGGCCCGGAGACGCGAATGACCATGGGATACCGATACTAAAATGACACACGACTGCTTTATGTTTTGGAAAGAGCTCGACATGCTCGAGCTACGCTTGCGCCATTTGTGGGAACATGTAGACCGCTTTGTCATTGTCGAAGCCGACAGGACTTTCAGGTGTGACCCAAAGCCCCTCTACTTTTGGGACAATCGCGAAAGGTTTGCATGGGCTATGCCAAAAATCAAGCACGTGGTCGTCAAAATGCCCGAGTCGCACCCGGAATACTGGGGCATGGAAAGTTTTCAACGCAACGGCATCATGGACGGACTGGACGACGCACTACCAGAAGACTTTGTCCTAATATCGGACGTGGACGAGCTGCCACGCTACGCCGCGATGCGCGAGGGCATGGCCAGGTGTGTACATGAAGGGCCAATCGCTTTAGTCCTGAGCAAGCACCATTGGAAGCTCAACAACCGCATGGACGTCTCGTTGCCAGGTTCTGAGTTCCACTACCCATGGGCCAGCTTTACGGTTTGCCAAAGACAACAATTGAGACGGGCAAACGAACCAGACACGATGGGTTGGACTCCTCAAATCATCCGCGACCGACGAGGAGCTTGGCCGCGAGTCGAAAACGGCGGGTGGCACTTCAGCTTTATCGGTGACGAACAGTTCAACCATGAGAAAATCGCAGCTTTTTCGCACTCGGAGTTCGACGTACCAGAGTTCACCGACCCCGAAAAAATCAAAGAACGCATCGCTAAGCTGGACGTAGACCCGTTTGAAAGAGGGTTCCGATACCGAGTCGAGCCCATTGAGGCGGACGCATATCCCGACGAAGTCGTGGAAAACATCGAACGGTACCGCCAACTAGGCTGGGTCGCTGATTTTTGATGGTCTACGATTGCTTCACGTTCAGTGACGAGCTCGACTTGCTCGAGCTTAGAATGCGTCATCTGTGGGACTTGGTCGACTTCTTTGTCGTTTGCGAATCCCCTTACACATTTGCCGGCAAAAACAAACCCTTGCATCTGGCCAACAACATGGCGCGCTTTACCTGGGCACAGTCCAAACTCAGACCGTTGGTGTGCGACGACATGGTACGTGACGCCAAACCACAAGAAAGGTGGGTCAATGAAGTCCGTCAACGCAATTTCCTGGCGAACGGGCTCGGCGACGCTCAGCCAGGTGATACAGTTTTGTTGGGAGACGCAGACGAAATTCCGGCCCAAGACGCCATTCAGTTGGTCAAAGAGCAAGCTGGCAAAAGCTTCGTGATGTTGATGACCGGTCATTGTTATTTCCTTGACCGACGACTCAAAGACTTTACCTGGCACGGTACTTGTGCCGTGCCATTCAAAAATGGAGACGCCATCGTCGGCCGGCCAGGCCGCACGATGCAGGACATTAGGAACGAGCGCACCAGTGGACGCTTCGAGCCCCTTGTGGATGCTGGCTGGCACATGTCGTACACAGGAGGCGTCGAGGCAATTCAACAAAAGTTGGCCGGGTTCAGTCACGCCGAGTTCGACACGCCCGAATTTCACGACCCAGTGCGCATAGTGCGCGACATGATGGAGGACAGGGTCTTTCTTGACGGCATTCCCCTAGTACAAGTGGAAGACTATGAACTGCCTCCTGTAATCCGTCGCGCGCGAGCCAGCCATGGACACTTGTTCCATCCCTTGGACAAAAGAGCAGTCCCAAAACTCTATGACTGCTTTATGTTCTGGAAGGAGGTCGAATTATTGCAGATGCGACTTAGGCACATGTATGACACAGTCGACAAGTTCGTCATTGTTGAAGCACCTTTCACGTTCACTGGCAAGCCTAAGCCGTTGTATTTCTGGGACAACCGAGGACAATTTGAATGGGCCATGGACAAAATCCAACATGTGTTGGTGGATTTTGAACCAAGGACAAACGAACCATGGTGGAACGAATCGGCCCAACGCAACAGCATCATGCGCGGGTTGGGCGAAGCACGGCCCAACGACATCGTCCTGATATCGGACGTGGACGAACTGCCACGACCGGAAACACTGAAAGAAGCCATCACTATGGTGGGTCAACGCTGTGAACCATTCACCTTGACCCTGGACAAGTGTTACTACCGTCTGAACAACTTTATGACCGGTCACGAACCAGGAACCGAGCCACACCCGCCATGGAACATGTTCGTAGTGTGTCAAAAGCAACACACTACCAAGCGCGGACCGCAAGAACTTCGCGATGCCCATAACTCAATGCCTACTCTCACGAATGGTGGCTGGCATTTTAGCTTCATGGGCGAAGCCGACTTATTGAGAGAAAAAGTAGAGGCCTTTAGCCACACGGAGTACAATACTCCTGCAATCATTGCCGGGCTTGAAGACAAAATCACAGGATTGCGCTCTGACGTGTTCGACAGGGGTTACACTTTTGAAGTCCGCGAACCACAATCTGGAACTTTGCCAGACTGTGTTTTGCAGAACTTGGACTATTATCGAACAATAGGATTGATTGCAGAATGACCATCGTGCTCCACCGTGCAAACTCAGTAAAAGAACTCACCTTGGCCGCAGTCCATGGCTGGGGCATTGAAGTCGATGTACGCACCCACGAAGGCAAGCCCTATCTTGCCCACGACCCAATTGTCGACGTGTCACAAGTGTTGGCGCTTCGCGAGGCACTGCAATGGTGTCAGACGACGCGACAAACGCTGGTACTAGACTTCAAAGAGACCGGCATTGCACAAAAGTCAGTGTCCCACGACTCGTTGACCGCACTTGGAATTTCGGAATTGGTCAAATGCACCGATTTATTGGTGCCCGACCAACTGGCATTGCGAAAACTGGGAGTTCCAAACCTGACACGGGTCAGCAAATACGAACAAATTGACGTCAGCAACGCAGACATGCTCCCCTATATCCCAGAACAAGAATTCTGGCTAGACTATGTTTTTGCCCCTGAAGAACTTCAGGAATATGCACAAATCGCCGGCCAAACCTATCTTGTATCACCCGAACTGCACACTAGTGTCAAACCTGACACGGCTTTTGTGCGGGCAGTCTGGGAGACAGGCTTTGCCGGCGTTTGTACGGACTTTCCAGAAGCCTATGCTTCTGAGACTGGTTGACACTCCACTTCGCGCACGACCGTCTTCATCTGTTCGTCACCTTCTTCGACGTCGACCAAATAGCACTTGCCAGAGACGACACCGTGGTGAAGCACTTGCTCGCTTAACGGGTTTTCCACGTACCGCTGCACAGCGCGACGCAGTGGCCTGGCACCCAGGTTGGGGTCATAGCCTTCTTTGACCAACAAGTCCTTGAGCGCGTCTGTCAACTCGACGGTAATGCCCAAATCGGCGCATTGCTTGTAAAGCCGAAGCATGTACATGTCTGCGATGCGCAAAATGTCTTCGCGCCGTAAGTGCTGGAACACAATGACTTCGTCAATGCGGTTCAGGAACTCAGGCCGGAACATTTTCTTCATGTCCTCGAGCATCGCCTTCTTCATGCGCACATATGTTTTTGGGTCTTCTGGGTCGTCCATGTTCGAACGGAATCCCAGACCCTGCTCCAGTTCAATCGGTTTGACACCGACGTTGGAAGTCATGATGATAATGGTGTTCTTAAAATCCACCCGGCGGCCGCGTGAATCGGTCAGTTGACCGTCTTCCATGACCTGGAGCAGGATGTTGAAGACTTCAGGGTGGGCTTTTTCGATTTCGTCGAGCAACACCACACAATACGGATTGCGTCGCACGGCCTCGGTTAGCTGCCCGCCCTCGTCATAACCGATGTAACCGGGAGGCGCGCCGACTAGTCGAGAAACTGCGAACCTCTCCATGTACTCAGACATGTCGATGCGGACCATAGCGTCTTCTTTGTCGTACAAATAGCGCGAGAGCGTCTTTGCAAGCTCTGTCTTGCCCACACCGGTAGGGCCAAGGAACATAAAACTACCAATCGGACGTTTCGGGTCTGCCAAACCACTGCGAGCACGACGAATGGTCTGAGACAACGCCTTGACGGCGTCATCCTGCCCGACGACTTGCTTGTGCAAATCTTCTTCCATGCTCAAGAGTCGCTCAGATTCGGCCTGGGCAACTTTATTGACAGGAATGCCAGTCCAACTCTGGACGATTGCGGCAATCTCTGTCTCTGTAATGGTCAGTTCTTGCTCATAATCGCTTTCCAAAGCCAGTTCAAGTTCACCCAACTCCTGCTCGAGTTCTGCTTTTTTGGTCTGAGCAGCAGTGAACTCGTCTGTTTTCTTTTGCCGCTTTTTGCGGTTCATTTCCCGCTCAAGTTCAATCAAGGCGATTCGGATTTCACCAATGCGCGGGGGCGGCATTGAACGCAGCAACCGCGCTTTGGCACAAGCCTCGTCAATAAGGTCGATACCTTTGTCCGGCAAAGTGCGGTCGGTGATGTAGCGTACCGAAAGGTCGACCGCGGCGCGCAAGGCTCCATCAGTCACTTCGACACCATGGTGCGCCTCGTAGCGGTCGCGCAGTCCTCGAAGAATTTCGTAAGCGACCTCTGGCGAAGGTTCTTTCACCTGTACTGCCTGAAAACGACGTTCCAAGGCGGCATCGCGTTCAATATACTTGCGATATTCGTCGAAGGTAGTCGCGCCGATACACTGCATTTCACCGCGGGCCAAGGCAGGCTTCATGATGTTGCTGGCGTCAATGGCGCCTTCGGCCGAACCAGCTCCAATCAGGGTGTGCAATTCGTCAATAAAAACGATAATCTGCCCTTGTGCACGCCGAATCTCTTCCATGAGCTTCTTCAACCGCTCTTCGAACTCGCCGCGATATTTGGTGCCCGCCACAATGGCCGCAAGGTCTAAAGAAACGAGCCTCTTGTCGGCCAAAATCTTAGGGACGTTTGATTGCACGATGCGTTGCGCCAAGCCTTCGGCGATGGCCGTCTTGCCAACTCCAGGCTCGCCGACCAAAACAGGGTTGTTCTTCGTGCGCCGACTTAGAATCTGCATCAACCTCTGGACTTCTTCTTCACGACCAATGACAGGGTCAAGCTTGCCTTGCCGCGCAAGCGCAGTCAGGTCTCTGCTGTACTCGTCCAAAACAGACGTAGACTTGTTCTTGGAACTAGTTGGCCGCGGTGCCGAATCCGACACTGCCGACTCGGTTTGCTCCTGTTGCGCAGCGCCGATTTCACGACGTGCCGTCTCCAAGTCGATACCAAGCTTCAACAGCGTGCGGCCTGCCAGGCCTTCAGCCTCACGGACCAACCCCAACAACAGGTGTTCAGTGCCAATATAGTTGTTGTTCAAGGTGCGAGCCTCGTCGTAAGCGAGGTCGATGACCCGCTTGGCGCGAGGAGTCAAAGACAAGTCTGAATGAGTCTTGCCTTCGCCCTTAGGCATGGCTTTCTCCAACTCTTGCCTAAGCTTGTCAACGCTGACGCCCATGCGCGCCACGACATTGGAGGCCATGTTCTCGTCTTCCCGCAGCAAGCCCAGGAGAATGTGTTCAGTTGATACAAACCCCTCAGCGTTCCTTTGTGCTTCTTCCTGAGCGTAAAAGACGGCCTTGCGAGCGCGTTCGGTAAAACGTTGCCACATAATGGTTTTATAGTGCCTTTAAGGCCTAAGCTTCCTCTCGCACTTCAGTGCGCATTCCAATACTGGCGATTTTATCCGCCTTTTCTTGACAATCCGACTCTGACGAGCTGAAATACACACTAGCTTCTCCACGCAAATGAGCGTCCCACGCATGCAACTCAGCACTGTCTTCCGTGATGCCTAAAGTCCTACACAACACTTGAATGACCTCTTCAAAGGTGTTGTGTGAATTATTGTAAATTACGACACAAAAGCCCCCTGTGCCTGTACCACTGGAGTTGTCGATGTCCGGTTTCTCGAGAACGCTCGGCATGTAAGTTATTCTACCTTTAGTTGCACGTTTTAACAAGGCCTTGCGCCCATTCTGTGTCTAAAACGGAGGCCGGGGGCTGGGTTGCGCACACAAACCAATCAGGCTGTATGTGCTCGGCGTAGAGGGCCACCAAGTGTGTGTGGCAAAAGTTTCCGTCTCGGCAGTAGCACAACAATGACGCAGCACCTTCCTCGTTGCCCTGGTCAAAGAGCCACTTCCATGTTTCATTGGACACCATGGAGAGCAACGCCCCGTAAGCGTGAGCATACTCATTGTCGCTCAGGGCACCAGTCTTGTGCCCGCGGACCAATTCCCACGTGGGGGCCAATTGACGCGCAGGCCCTTGAGACGACATGACCGTAACGTCGATGCCGACCGCAGTTCGGCTGATTTGACCACGCCTTAAACTAACCACTTGCGGACCTCCTTAGGACAAGACGGTCTAAATGCCGTCCATCGTTCGCCCCAGCGCTTGCTCAAGAGGTTGTCTACATGCGGCACCATGACCTTCAGGGCTTCCTCAGGCAAGGGGAAGACCTCGACCAAGTAAGACCGGTGGTGTGGATAGGCCTCACTGAACAACAAGTCTGTTGCGATGCATTCTCCGTATGAGTTGTAAACGCGGCCAAAATCGTCTCGGTTCCTCACTGGGACACGATGCTTGATTTTGTCCACGAACTCGCGCCCAAAAACCCGTGGCACCAAACCTTCGTACCAATAGTCGCGAAGCGCTTCGAGCCGCGAGACGTACACCTTGTTCTGCATGACGACGATTTGATGCAAAAACTCTGCCTCGCTGCGCCAAAAACAACCCGCTTGCGACTCGGCTCCGTTACAGTCGTCACTAGAAACGGTCTCAAAAAACACGTTGCCTGTAAGACCGGCGGCATTGTCGAACTTGGCTTCAATGGTATGGACGTCTTTGTCCCCAGACCTTCCAGCGAAATCAATGTCTGGCTTGTAATAAGCCGGGTCACCCCGAAGGTCGACCGGGTCTAAGCCGAGCCCCACCATGCGAGGAGACACGACAGACTCAAAATACTGAGTCTCCAAAGAACCGTTTTCTCCCAAAGAACGTCGAAAGTTGTGCTCGTACACTTGTGTGCCAGGGTTGCCCATGCCTGTTGTATTATGCCTGGATTGAAGCTGTGTACAACAAATGCGTGGGTCAACGCAAAATTCGGCCGATGCGGAAACACCTTCTGGACAACTTTTGGTGCGAAGTCCAGCGCAAAAAGCACGTCACCAGGTTCTACCAGCTTCAGTGGAGCGCCGATTTGATGATGTTCGAGCAATATGGTGCCGAACTAGTGCCCGGAGACTATATCGTGGCCATATTTGCAAACGGAGAACCCATCCTAAACATCCAGTGCAAGATTCGGCGTAGCACCAAGACCATTATTGGACTTTGGGTCGGAGGACTCAATCCTCACAAACCCAAAGGAAAGCACGGCATCATCACGTTTCAGGGCGACATGCTCTCCTTGCTCGATGCCATCAAAAATACGCGAATGGGCAGCGCCCATGCCTTGACCAACCTCAATGGTGTATAATTCCTCCTTCCAAAGGAGGTTTATGAGTCGTCACATTAAACGCCAATGGCGTTGTAAAAAAACTGGCACAATCTGGCAAGAGCACCAACGACGTAGCGCGCCGTATGGCACGCATGAGTTCATCACTCTGACTCAAGTGTCCAGTCCGGCGGCACCGACTCTCCAAAGGACGAACATCAACATTCACCAAGACTTTGAATTGGTGGACTGCGAGGAAACACATGGAACAAGCACAAACTGAAGCAATCCTCGTCGAAATACGCGGAGGCGAAGGCGGAGACGATGCAAAATCGCTCGTCCTGGAACAAACCCGCATCTATGAACGAGCCTGCCGGCTCCGACGCCTGTGACTAGAACAAGTCGACTCCAGAGACGGCTTTTGCGCCTTCGTCGTACGTGGTGCCCATGCACCGGCGTTGTTTAAGAACGAACCAGGCGGACACCGCTGGCAACGAATCCCCCCTAATGAAAAAAGAGGGCGCGTGCATTCATCGTCCGTGACAGTGGCGGTGATTCCAGTCGTCGCACAGACCCCGCACTTTCATGCCCAAGACGTTGAACTCCGGTTCACACGCGGCAGCGGCAACGGCGGTCAGAACAAGAACAAGGTCGAGACTTGCGTCGTGGCCAAGCACCTGCCCACTGGATTGGAGGTCAGATGCGACGCAGAACGCAGCCAGCATAAAAACCGCGCCCTTGCGCTCGAATTGTTGGCCGCCAAAGTCGAGGTTCGAGCAAACGCACTACAAACATCCACGACTTGCGTGGCACGACGAGAACAAATAGGGAGCGGAATGCGAGGCGACAAAGTGCGCACAATCCGTTGCCAAGACCGCACAGTCAAATGCGAGCTGACTGGGCGCAAAAAAGCGCTCGAAAAATACCTGGAGGGCGAGATAGAGTTCTAACCCGCCGTGACGCGGACGACCCGGCCGGACGAGTCCACAAAGACCAACAGCCGGGTCTCGTCAAACACACAATCGTACATCGCCTCGGGCGTGCGCACTTGCGCACTTTGAAAGCCCAGGCTATGGGCAAGTTCTTCGAGTTCTTGTTCGGTGTAACAGTCAGCGGCAGGGTCGGGCGTGACGCGAGAACCCACTAGTTGTTGGGGTTGAGTGATGGTCTGTGTGCTCATTCAATTTCCTCGATAGTAATTTTGAAACGCGGTCTAGGATAATCCCACAGGCCGCTTTCGAGTTCGGCCTTACCAGCCGGTGACATCAAGTATAAAGCCATGACAACGTCCGGATGGACGTCCAAGTCGACAGAAAGCATGTCATATGGACTGCCATAATAACCACTGTAACGAACACTGCCACAATCAAAGGTCGGCTCGGTGTGGCATCTATCGTCAAGCTGCGGGCATTGTTTCCCCGTGACGTCACAGACTACGCCGGTCACAGTGGCAACTTCACGTACGACGAGTTCTTCGGTCTTCATAACAATGACAGTCCTTTGGTCAATGGGTCGATGCGGCTTGCCGAATGTGGACCGATGGCAAGGGCGGTAAGCGTCCTTTGACCATCAAACTCTGTCGCCCCAACGTCGTGCACCAAGCGCGCCGTCAAACCGTTGTCCAAGGCTTCTTGGTAGAGCGCAAGCATCTCTGCTTCAGTATCTATGCCCACTACCACTTTCGTAAACTTCTCCGTCATCCATGCGCGTTCTTCTGTGGTGAGTCCGAACTCTCCGGTATAGGTGTACTGAACACCAGGGTATGCGCTCATTTTGCCCACTAAATGCTCAAGCCCCGGCTTGGCGCCTTGACACACTCTTTCCACCAACCACATCATACTGGCGTGCGCAGCCTGCGCGGCCAGCTTGCCCGCACGGACTTTTTTGGTGCCCCCGTTACCGTCCGGGTACAACCTTCTTAGCACAATGACCTGTTTGACGTGCTGTGGGAAATGGTCGTCAGTCTTGGCGCGAACAATCATGGTCTACAAGTATTATGCATCCCAGTCCCTGTCCTTGAACAACTCGTCGATTTGTTCAGGCAGGGGCGGGGTGACTGGCGACACATAGTCGGGGTTGTCCATAAAGCTGAGGACAGCGTTGTTCAACATATCGAAGAAAACAGCACCTTGCAAAATGCCACTCAGAAGGACTGCTCCCTTAGCGACTTCCCGGAACCACACAGCGGCAGACTCTATTTCTTCCGCGTCAGGTGCGTCTCCACCGTGCATTTGTCTTCCTGCCCTAAAGGCTTGTGCTAATCGCTCTTCCTGTTCAAGGCTTAAAAACGGTCCTTCCACGGTTCTAAACTTAGCGCGAGGCAGGACGCCGACCTATAGACAGAGTATAAGAGACTTGGCATGCGCAAGTTCGCTGAATCCGACACCGAGCAGACACTTTACGTGCTGGTCACAGGCAAAGACCACCACGTCGGGGTCACTTGGGCCAAAGGAGCGGCCGCAGTGGTCGCGAACCAACCGTACACCGAGACGGCGTTGGTCGTGTTTTCTGGCGGTCAAAGCACCGAAGACGACATTGAAAAAGCAATTTCGGAACACGAACACGCCGAATTGTGCATCGTGGCCCTGGACGAAGGAGTGCCAGCAGCGCTTAGATATATGGCGCGCATGTCTGCGGGCGTCACTGAAAAGTTTGTGGCCTGCCTGCGTGACACGACTTTGTACGACGACGGTGCTTACATGTTGTTGATGGACACCGCTGACAAAATCGGCAATTTCTTCGTGGTCACTTGTTCCCAGCCTGAAGACGGTGGCATAGCCGAGGAATCAGCAGACAACGTGGTGTATTTTGAGCACCCTGACGATGTGGCTGCCCTAGGCAAAACGTCTACAATGGTCTTGACCAGTCAAGACGAAAAAGACACGCCAGATGAAGAAAAGGGCGAGCAAGAAGACTAACTTTCTTGCCCGCACCCACACGAACCGCCACAGCCACACGAACCGCCACAGCCACCAGCTTCAGTGGAACAAGAACATGCTGCCGACGCAGAATTTGTGACACTGAAACCGCCACCGAACACATCTGGAGAAAAGTCTATCGAGACAGTCTCGAGATATTGCAGGCTCATCGCGTCGACAAGGACTTTGACATCGTGCGACTCAAAAACCGTGTCCCCTTCTTCCAAGGCATGGTCTAAGACCAACCCATATGCGTATCCAGAACACGTCTTGCCGCGGACGAAAAGCCTCAAATAATCAGCCTTGCTACTGGTCAAGTGGGACAGTGCCGCCTCAGCAGCTTGTTCCGTCAATGTGACTTCAGGTTCCATAGCCATGTTTTCACTTGCCGAGTGTCAGAAACCTAGGCCACACTCGCGATTCGAGGCACTTGTACCCCTTGAGAAAGTTGCGAACTGTACATGTCCACGAGTTGTTCGAAGAGTGCCAAGTCACCATTGTTCACAAGGACTGTGTCGAACCTGGTTTCACCGTCCAAGGCTGTTTCAGACGGGTGTGCGCCTGCGGCACCGGTGACATCCAGTCCCGGTCGCTCAATTCGCACATTGAGCCCACCGCGAGAACGGATGAACTCGAACTCGTTAGGAAAACGAACGTCTGTAACGACCACAATACAATCATCGTCCTTCCATTGTTCGAGGGTGTTGGCCAATTGGACCAACCAGTAATCGTCACGGAAAAGTTGACGCCGGTACTCAGTGCCCCACCATTGCATCAAGGTGCGGAACCTTTCTTTGGTGTCGTCATTTTCCATCAGGTCTCTTGCCAAGCCATCAGGTTGCAAAATCCTTTCGTAGACTTCGGCCTTCAGGGCATCCGCGAAGGCCACTCGGTGCACCGTAAGGCTTGGGTTGTTGGCCAAGAATTGGTAGAACGTGTCTTTTCCGGAGCGTTTTTTACCGCTCACTCCAATCAGCTTCATCATCTTGCTCGCTGCTCTGAAGTACGGAGTCCAACAAAGAGTCTAAATAAGCCGGCCTTGTCGGTCGACGATATCTTTCTTGACCCTGCATGGGCACGTACTCACAGGCACTTAAGTTATCGCGCAACCAGTCCCTAAAGTCCGCATCAGTCACATCTTTTTTATCCAAATTTCCGGCCACATGACTCAACAGCTTGTCAGCCGGAGAAAGCAATGTATAGCTGCGCTGTACTGTCATGGGCGACATGTGTGAATTACACGGATATGAGTAAAACGAACCAGCAGGCGTACTGGTCCCAAATGTGGCCGTTATTGTTTTCGAATCACGCAACGAATCTATGACCAAAGGTGCCACAATGCGGTGCAAGATTTTTCGCCAGAGGCGGCGTAATTTTGACCCCGATTGGTCTTGCCGCTCTATTCGCATCACGATGGTAGTGTCTTCCATCCAAGAGTGTTCTACAATGTTCCCGTACGGGAACATTGTGCGGTCTCAGACTTGTTCGGGACAAAAATGTTACCGTTCGGGAACATTTAGCTTAGTCCAACCTGGAGGAAAACCCATCAAGATTTCTTGCCAGTCAGGATTGGCCATGGCGCGTGTGCCTCGGTCAGTTTTTTGAGTGCGGTCTATCGCCGGACCCTGTTTGATTGTCCGTTCCGGACAACCTAGATTGTCCGCCACTTCACCATCAGATGGCACTGACCACAAATGACCCAACCCCATTTTGTGAGGGTCATGAGCCTCGCCCCACTCACCTGGCCACATTTTTACTTGAGTACTCAGCGCAGTCTGCACGACACGACCTGACTCACGCCTGTACAATTTTTCACCCGGCTTGGGTTCTTGGCCAAAGCGGTTGACCAAGTGCTCGGGTAATTCACCGGCCGTGGTATTGGCCGCAGGCGTCGCCCAGAGCGCCACTTCCCAGTTGTGGCACATTTCTACTTGCTGATTCAGTGTTACGGACTGTTTGGCGACAGTGCCGTCTTTATTGCGCCGATAAATCGTGACACCCAATTTACTTGGAGGTCGGCCTTCTTTGTCAATCAACTGCTCAGGCTTGACGCCACATTCGCCAGTTGGCGTGCGCCACAAGGCACCGTCCATGTCACACCACAAGACGGCGCCCAAGGAGTCGTCACCACGCTGGGGTGGGAACTGCCCCAGCAAGGTGTCCGTAGGCCGGACTGAGGGCTCGAAAGCGACACAAGACTGCTTGCCGGTCAAACGACCGTGTTTGCGCCACTTGGTCACTAGTGGCACCGTAGAAGCACCAATATAGGGTTTTGCGCCTAAGTACCATGTCTGGTTGACCCGATGCGCAAACTGCTTGCCAGGCGCTCGCGCCAATGTGTCCCGGACAAGCGCGAAACACGACTCGAGTGTCAAAAGTTTGCTTTCAAACATGCGCGACATCGCACATGCTTCAAGCCATTCGTCAGCAGTGTCACTGAAATCAAGGTACGAACTGTCTCCGCGGCACAAAAGGGCCACGACCATAGGGAACACCTGGTGGGGGGACACTGCATTGCCTATGGCCTTAATCCTGGACGAACGGTCTTTGTCTGGGTCTGAAAAGACCACACGAGCTGGTTCAAAAGCCCGCTGGAAACAACCAGCCAAGGCAGGCCAGCGAGAATAGGTCAACCAACCTACGATTTGTTCCGACACAATTTTGCGGTCTGGCATCCAGACTGGTTCATCTGGCTTAATGCCAAAAGAGAACACACGATATCTTTCATGCATGCAACCAGTGTGACTTGCAGCATAGCAACTCCAACCCACGGCATATCCCATGTCTGCCAAGTCACACAACACGTCACCGAGAACTTCACCATTGGCGCTGCTCAACAGACCGTCTACGTTTTCAGCCAGGATGTATGCTGGCTCGACTTCTTTCAATACGCGTGCCATCTCAGGCCACAGATGACGCTCGTCGCTCTTTGCCTTGCGCAATCCAGATATGCTGTGAGGTTGACACGGAAAGCCTCCCGTGACCATTTGTATTTGGTTGATGTCAATGTCCTTGTCGGCCAGCTCTGTGACCGATAAGTCTTTGACATCGCCGAAAACGGGCACACCGGGCCAACGTGCGCTCAGTACCTTTTGACAATACGGTTCCCAGTCACAAAAGGCGACCGAGCGGACTCCGAGCTGTTCCAGGGCCAAATCAATACCGCCTATGCCAGCGAACAACGACAAGGAACGCATACTCATTTGCCGGCTGCCAGACGAACGGCCAAGGCTTCACCAATCACTTTGCCCATGAGCACAGGCACTGCGTTGCCGACCATGAGATATCCAGAATCTACATTGTCGTACTCGAACAAAAAGTCGTCCGGAAAAGTCTGGATACGGGCGCATTCGCGGACAGACAGCCTGCGATAAGGGACAGGAGTACTTTCATCGAACACAAATTTGTCTTTGCCCGCGGGTACCATTTTATTCGCGGAAGGGTGCAGCGGAATGTGACGACCAGTAGCAGGTATCGTGTACGAAGGCTCGTCCCAAGACCGGACTCGCTGTCGACTCATAAAATGAGACGACCAACCGCCCGTTCCGTACTCATGGTTCGGAACTGCAGAACACGTCTCGATTCGGCGGCCGACCGGAGTCGCCGAAGGCAAATCACCAATGGCGGAGGCCAGTGTGGCCCGTTCGGCAACGGGCAACGGGAACTCAAACGGAGACTCGTACATGTCAGACCGCAAACCGACCAAAAAAACCCTTTTTCGGTTCTGTGGAACTCCATAGTCCGCGCAGTCGACCAGGTCATAGGACACATGGTATCCACAGTGCTGTAGTTGGCCGACTAAGTACTGGAACGCCTCAGCTTTCTTGCCCTCAAGCATGCCGGCAACGTTCTCAGCGATAAAAAACTCAGGCCTGCGCGCTGCAATAATGTCACAGTACAAGAAGAACAACTGACCACGCGGGTCGCTTGCACCGCGCTGAGCACCGGCGGCCGACCATGACTGGCAAGGAGGAGACCCGACTATGCCCCTGGCAGCCGGAAAAGTGGAAGCGTCCAGGGTTCGGATGTCTTGTTGAGTGACCGGTGTGTCAGGAAAGTTCTTTCTGTACGTAGGCACGACACGAGCATCGTGTTCGTTAGCGTACACCGAACGAAATCCAGCCTGGTGAAGCCCCAAATCGAGTCCTCCACAACCGGAGAACAAGGATACAAACTCAATAGCGTCTTTCATTTTATTGTCAAACCTCGATGCCATTTTCCGCGGCAAAACTACGCAATTTTTCCAGTGCAGAACGATTCAAAAGTAACACTTTGTAAGGAGTCATTCCGGGCATTTCCAACGCTGTCTCTCGTGCGCTTCGACCTTCGTAGTGCATCTTGATGCAGACCTCTTTTTCGTCTTCTTCTAAACACTCGAGCAAGCGCTCAATTTCTACACTTCGCTCCACGGCACCGTAATCCACGTCCTGGACAGCGATAGACGGGTGCAGCTGAACGACCATTGGAGTACCGTCAGGTTTTTTTCGCGCCGTAAGGCAACCTGGGTATTTGCGGGTGTACCGTGACACGGCGAAACGCGCAGAGTTATAGGCGTGTGTAATAAATTTGGCACCACGCGAAGCATCGTATGTGCGAATGGCGGTCAGAATCCCGAGCCTAGCCTGTTGGACCAGTTCGTCGAGTTCGTAATGCGCCCCTATCTTTGCGTGATAGTTGCGCGCAATACGATGCGCCAAAGCATCGTATTGCTGCAACAACGATGCTTCAGTGTCTTGTGTCGTAGGTGTCTGTGGCACTAAAAAGGTTATCGCGCTTTACACCTGTCGCGTAACCAGAATATGTGTATCTTTGAGTTCTTTTTCTACCAACCGGTACACTTTTTCAGCCTCGGCAGCATGTCCTCCGCGACCGACCAAGGGACAGTTCATCACAGCTGGTGCAAGTCCTAAGACTTCGACCAGGCGGCGAAGAGACCGTGTGCAAAGCTCAAAATCACCGTCTTGTTTATAGTGCCGCTTGACTTGGAGCGCATGTATGTTGGATGGGTTCCAATCAGGGTCACAGACGGACGCCACCAAATAGTCTTGTCTCTTAAACGGCTTTATCTCGACTCCCAATAACAAATCCGAGCCCAAGAACTCGTCACGCACCCGCAACGCCGCACCGGCGCCCATAACAAGACCGCGATTGTTTACGACAGCGTTGGCCGAGAACACCAAGTGCGCGACGCCCTTGTCGCGCGCCAACTGCACGAAATCAACATTGTCGACCCATTCCATGTCAAAAAGCGTCTTTAGAGCGGTCGCAAAAGGCTTCCAATTCGTACAGGTCGTCAGGGTACACGAACAAACTGGTCACTCCCCACATAGGCCCGAAAACATTGGAAGACTCGTGATTGTTGACGGGGACGGAGTTCCAGTCGTTGTAACTACGTTTCGATGTAACCATTCCTGGTGCATGCGACAAAGCGAACATCACTCCGTCATGGTCGACGAACTCACTCGTGCGCCACAAATCAACGTCAAAGGCAATCGGCCCCTGCGGTCGTTTACGTGCCACTAAATAGTAATCGTCCTCAAAACAAGTGAAGACCGGAATGGTTGGGTCATTCTCCAACTGAGCGGCAAAATTAGCGAAAAGCACGTAGACAGTGTGCTGTTCCAGTTCGGCGTCAAACATTGGAGGCATTCTGATTCTTTCCTCGCGGACTAGGCGTTTCCATGCCGGGGGCGGATACATATACGTCTTCTTCAAGCACGACCCTGTCCAAACTCAATGGCAAAACCTTTCTTCGAACCGAAGGGTTGCAAGGACTTGACAAATAATGCGAACGAAATGGGCACCCAATGGCCTCCAGCACCAATTCGATGCTCAGTTGCTCAGACTGCTCGACCAATTCACCATTGACGTACACACCCTGGATGTCGGGGGTGCACACTAAAACCACCTCGCGGACCCTGTCCATGTTTTTATTATCGCGCTACAGGGCAGGACTGTGTGAGGGGCCTAAAAGAAGTACACAAGTAGAGGCAAGCCCATGTCATGTCACGCCGCGCTGCTGTTTTTATTGGGACTGCTCAATTTGGGCACAAAGCCCGTTTCAGACAAGCTGTACTTCCTCAACACGCCCGAAACTGTCCGCGCGAGCGGACTGCTCGCAGAAGGGCGCGTGCCAGCCGGCACGAACGCGCGGTTCTTCTTTCATTTTGTCAACGCGACGCACAAGACGCAACAATTTGACCTTGAAGGGCCTAACAAAAACGGGTTTGACCGGTACGGAATGTCTGTAGACACTTCACCGAGCAACGCAGGAGCAAGCGCAATGTACGCGTTTTTAATGAACCCTGCGCCAGACCGTCGGCAAGTATTGTCTGTCACAGTCCCGGCATGGCACACCGTAAGTGGGATTGCTGAAACTGTCACGGCCGACACAGGGACTTATAGGTGTTCCATGGGAAACGGAGACCTAGTCCGCGGAGCCAATGTGCTTGTGTCTGAAACCTTGTGCAACACAGTCGAAATGGAACTCACATCGGGACTGCACAAGTTCCGCTATGGAGGTGCGGTCATTGGAGGACAAAAAGGCGAGTATGGCATCGGACAAATGTACCGCTTCCGGAACACGACAAAAAAAGCCCTCCGAGTGGTTGTCAGCGTGAGTCCTCGCGGTGGGAACGGTTGTGTCGTCTATCGTTTGAACAACACGGTCAAAAGAACAGGCCGACTCCTCGCCAAGTCTGTGTGCAGACTGGCTGGAATCGACCTGTGGCCCGGACAGTACGCCGAGTTCTTTACGATGCCTGCTGGAGGCATGAGTTATCCGGTGGAACTGACGTGCGAGGTCCGAGCAATCTAAAGCCACGGAACACGTTGCGCACAGTGCCACGGACAGGTTCCGTACATGCCGCAGTGTGGCCCAAATCGTCGTCAGGCTCGTAGAACATCACAGACTGAATTCCGTTTTTGGCCGCTTTGGCGCAAAACTTTTCCAGGCCGGCCTCGCCGTCGACCTCCACCACGACCATGTGACAGTTGTCTGGGCAGCCAAACTTAGCACCAGACTCCTGTGCCGCGTGACTCGCCTGCACGACTCTGCGAGCGCAATCCAGGTCTGAGCGGACGGCCAAGTACACATAAGGCGTCATTTGACCCCCTTGTACTTTTTGCACAAGCGAGCGTACTCTGCTTTGTCGTGTTCTTCGCGCGCTATGGCGGCAGCCTTGCATTTCTCCTTGGTCAAGCGGGCTTTCTCAACAGCCTCTTCATCGGCTTTTCTTTGTTTCTCTTGACGCACTTCTTCAATACCATTGACATCCCACAACAAACGTGTCGGCATCAAGTATTTGCGCTCACCATAATCGTGCCTCCAAGTGTCAATGAACATGACTTCCAGTTCGTCGCGCGACCAGCTGGTCACATAATAAAAGCAACCTTTCCAATCCATGACCTTTCCGTACTCTTCAGACACGCGTTCGATGTGTTGAACAAGCTTTTCGTTGGCGAAGCACAAGTACTGCACCAACTCGGGCGTCCAAACAAACTCAGTGTCGTTGCGCTCGTCATAATCTTCGGACGACCAACCTGCGGGCAAAAAATTCACGCGCACGCCTCCTCGGTAGGCAAATACTTGTAACCGGGGGCACTGTCCTCTAAGTGGACTGCCAAAAAGGCCTTGACGGCGTCAGTGTCCAACAAGTCGGCGAACGGTGCCAGCACTGCGTCACTGACGTGCCTTGAGCGAGTCTGCCAGTTATAACGCAGCAGACCGCTGCGAGCTCCAAGGTAGCCGTCGTGAGGAGTAAAACCGTTGGCGAGCTTACTTTCTTTGGTGATGGGCGAGAAAGCCTTCGACAGGCTCTTGCCGCGCAAAACGAGATAGAGCAAGTGGTGGCTGGACGTCAGAGACTTGCACGACTCTTTGTCGTTGACCAAGTTGGCCCAGCGGCGCACCAGCTGCGCGTAACCGTCAGAGTCGATGAAAAACTTCGAAGTCTGAGCCTTGCTCAGAGTAGTTGTGATTGTAGACATTTTTTCCTTGTTGAAACGGTTGGGCGCCCGAAGGGCGCAGAACGACGAAATGACGCTTCGTCAACAAGGAGGAGGACGGGGGCGGAGAACCTACAACATGGAGGTGGCTCCATTAAAACCGTGGTTTTTAATCAGCCACTGTACAAGCTGAATATGCCATGTTGCAAAAACTGTCAAGCCACATTTCCTACCAGTGTCACAGTCGATGGTCGCAAACGGTCTATACACCGCCGACATTACTGCTTGCAATGCGTACCACTTGATGCACAGCATGACTACGGGTGGAGTCGACCGTCTGGATACAGGCGCGCAAGGCCCGCATATGACCCCACACAACACAAGACATGCACCAGATGTGGTCAAAACAAGTGCATGACTGAATTCTATAAGTACAAAAAACTGAACAAAACTACTTCGTACTGCAAACTGTGCAATCTCAAGGACATTCACGCACGCAGTTTGGCCATCAAGGAGGCGTGTGTCGCCTATTTGGGAGGCAAATGTGTAGACTGTGGGTATTGTGGACACAGTTGTGCGTACGACTTCCATCATCGAGACCCCGCACAAAAAGACTTCGCCATTTCAAAACACAAGAGTAAAAAACTCACCAAGCAAGTTTGCGAGGAACTAGACAAGTGTGACTTGTTGTGCGCAATATGCCATCGTTTACGCCACTTCAAACAGGAGTACGTGGATGAATAGAATGGACCGCCAGGGTACCGCCCCCTGTTCCCGAGGTTAAAAGCCAAGTGCATCACTGTTAATGCTTGCGGTCCATATGATGAATTGCTTGCGCATTCAAATTTGAATGGACTGCCAGGGTACCGGCCCCTGTTCCCCAGATTAAGAGTCTGGTGCATCACTTTAATGCTTGCAGTCCGTGAATCACAGCCTGCGCGGGCTAAAGTGGGAAAAGACGAATCGACTCTATGAAGCGCGCAGGACTGTATGGTCTTCCTGCCGCTTGAAGGCTGGAAAACCTAGTAGTTGCGTTTATTGCGCTTGAGTCGGATAGACATGGTCGTCTTCTTTGTCGGTTGTTCGCCGACAGAGCTATTATACTTATTCTGCGGCGAAAATGTTCCCACCTGCGAAAAAAAGTCTGAAAATTCTCGTTTTGAGTTCAAAAAATCTTTGACACGCCATAGGACTATCCAGCACCACCGACCGAGTTGAGCACTTCGAACTGTTTGGCGCGAAGCAACATCAGCACTGTTTGCAGGTGTTCGATGGGAACTTGTCGGCCTATGCGCACAATCTCGCCAAGCACTTCTTCGCGCAGCTTTCCAGCGAACAAGCCCACATACCAATCAAGACTCACCCAGCCAATGTGTCGGCTACATGGCAAGCACGGCACACCGGCGGACTTTGCGCCAGGACAGTACGGACACTCAATTTGCTCTTCGCCTTCGAGCACTCTTCGCCGGCCGTTGGCCAGGTGTTCCTCAGTGACGCGGTCATACACTCTTTCTAACCACCTCTTTGGCCCGGAGCAACATCACGGCCGATTCGAGCTGCGCCAACGTCGAGCGATACGCTAGGCTCCTGAACTCGTCCACTAAAGCGCTGCGTTGCTTATTAAGTTCCTGCTGCGCAAGTCCATCACGATAGTCTTCCAGCTTCATCCAGCCCGTCGGTCTACAACGGCAATTTGGGTTGTGACTGTGAATTTCTCCCGTCCCATCACAATACGGACACTCGATGTAGTCAACGCCCTCGTCCTTCATCCTGGGAGCGTTGAAAAGGTGGTGTTCAGAATAGGTGTCACTCACGACATTAGAGTACCTGACACAATCAGTACATGGAACGCTGGCCTGAAGAACCCGAGTGGGACGAAAAAGACGAAGAGGCGACCAAGCAAGTATGGTCGGACATACACGAAAGGTTCATCGCTACGCTCGTCAACCCTATAAAAGAAGCCGGCTGGCACTTTGCCGAAATGCGGCTTGAGGATGCGCGGTACTGGATTGTCCGGGGATGGAAAGACGGCGAAAACAAGGCCTGGGAAGCGTGTTCGTGCGCCAGGCATCACGCCATTATCGCACTTGCGGACAAACTGGGGGTCACAATTCAGAAAGACGGCAAGACACTGGTGCCACAGGCGGACATGGCCTGTGTCCACGACATCGACCCTACCCAAAGTTGGTGGCATGCCACAGACGGTCCGCGGTACAATCGCTTAGATTTTCAGCAGGCGACACAACACCATGCTTGACACACGCAAATTCTTAGACCTTGGCACACGCGACAGGCTAGGGCATCTATACGCAATCAACGGAAGGCGCGCGTCTGACAGCGGTGGCTGGTATTGGGACACACCATCGAGGACGTACTTGCAGTTATTGTTCGAGGCAGTGTTCGCGGGCTCCATGTCCCACGAAAAGCCAGCACCCGATGGAGTCGTGCTCTTCGGTTCCAGCGTCAGGCCAGTGCCTGCTCCAAAACCCACAAGGATAAAACAAAAGCAGGGAATTTTTGGACCGACCATTGAAGTAGACGGGCCGCCTCAGCATGTACAGCCAGAAAACATCTTGCGTTTTGACATCTTGGTTTTTCAGAACAATCGACAAGAGGGTTTGAAGACCGAGTACCTGACGGCATCAGGAGGAAGCGTGTGCTCATCAGGCTTGGAGGTCACATATTTGTCACAATTTGAGTTCATGACTCGACTGGAAGAAGAAGACCCTGTGTGCACAGCAATCATGAACGAGGGAGTCCTACTGATGCAGCACCAGGACAACTGGGGGCTTGGAGTGGTCGGGGCGAACGACCTGAACGCCGAATGGGTGCTCAATGGTCACGGCAAGTGGGACTGTCGCATCCGCAAACTGAAGACTTGAGTACACTCAAAAACATGAACAAGCAGAATCCGCTCATTTTTCGAGACAGGCCAAAAATACAATGTGCTGCGACAAACAAAGACAGCATCATTTATGAGCAACTTGGCATGTTGCCAGAAATGATTGGCGAACTGCTTGGTGAAGAAACACACGCGCAACTTCAGACCAGGGCACAAGCGACACAAGCAGTCCAAAAACTTGAAGACATGTACGATGAGGCATGGGCACAAGTAGATGCCAGCGGGCTTGGCGACTTGGTACGCTCTAAATTCGGACTCTTGCCCGCAGCACCAAGATTCGACCTCGAAATTAAGGAAGTCGGCGAAGACCAACCACATCCGTCCAAATTCGGTGGCATTCCTGATTTTCGCGGTGATTTTCTGTTCACGCACCCCAAGCTTATTCGCGAGGCCCATGGCGACGCGGACTACGTGCCCAGTTGGGTCAATGATTCCCCCGAGACTGTGCTCGCCAGATTGTGGCCGACCGACGCTGATGGCAGCTTCATGCGGTTTGCGGCACAAGCCTATATGCCGGCACACATGTGGGACATATTCTATCGCTCAGGCGCCTGGTTGGCCGAAGATTACGGAGACCGCAAAGTGACTGTCACTCCGATGGGTTATTATCCGTCTCTGGCAATGAACTCGCAATATGCCTATGTTTTCTACGCCAAAGACATGGACTTCAGCCCTAGGCTGACCGCTTGTGTAGATTTCAGCGTTCCCGAAAAAAAAGACGACATCATGCCTTGGGAAGAGTACGTCGAACTGGTCAAGAAAGTCGTCCCTGTCGAGTGTTACGCTATGGAAGACGGCAGCGTCACCAGTGCTCCACTTGGCGAAGCCCAAATCGGACTCGACCTTGACTGCGACAACATGTGGGGCAAGGACAGTTTCTACAGCCAAGCAAAAGAATCCAACGCATGTTGGGACATTATGCATTTAAGCTTGGGCGAAGGTAGTAAGTTGCGCGAAAGCTTGACCATTGGTGGCAGACCGTCCAGTCAGCAAGAGGAAAAGCGTCCTTGGGACCACATGGCGTTTGGAGAACCCAGGCGGATGGTGCCGTTCTGCTCGTTCAGCGACCGTGACCACGATGTCACACACCAAGTGTACTTGTCCGGCTACAGGGTCGAAACCAGCCAGTACTGGGGACAAGACGACGCCTCTTGCACTTAAGAGTTAGAGCGCACGGCGTCGACTAATGCCTTGCATTTTTCGACGTCTAAATTGTGAAAGTCTTTACTGATGCCTGTCGCGACCAAAAAGTGGTCGACATAAGGCAGCATAGAGACGACATTTTCCGGGGTCACTCCGCTTGCGACGGCAATTTTTGACCCAAAGCCTTCTGCCAGGACGGCCAACTTCTCTAAATCTGGTGCAATGCCAGTGCCGTCACCGCTTGTCGTCAAAACATCGACCAGGAAACGTGCCTCCTCGCCAGCTTTGCGCAAGTTAGCGGGTTGTGGTTGATATTTGAATGCGACGCCGCCATAGTGCACGCCTGTGAAGCCCACATCTTTTCGGTGTGCAGCCAACGCTTCTGCGGCCATGAGGGTGATGGGCGCATTGTCAGACCACATCATTGGGATTGCACTGCCGCACAACCGGAACGCCTCGGACAAACTAGAGCCTAGAAAATTGACCCCAGTCTTCGACGGTTCAAACTGAGTCGCGATGGACAACAATGTTTCTGGCGTCATACCGCCATGGTTGATGAAGAACACTCCGTCACAACCGCACTCCACGGCCACCACGGCGTTTGCAAGTGCTTCTGGTTCCTGACGGGTGTGCACGACGGCAAAAATCTTTGGCATGTGGAGAGTATAGCTCAAAGTTCGTCGAGCATGGCGTACACGTCGTCCCGGGCAGGTAGCCAGTTCCACATGGCAAGATTGCGGTGGTGTTCCCAAAACGCGGCAATATCGGCTTCCGAGTCTGTGTCTTGCAACAAAGCATAGTCACAAATGTGCGAGAGCGCAGTTTGCAACTCGGTTGCATAACCTTTGAGCCCCATTTCGCCCTGTACGTAGTCGTCGGCCACGTACAAAAACCAATGCCTTACTCCTTTGAGGAGTTCGCACACGTCTGCTGGGGTCGGCCGCGGTAGTCTCACATTAGTACAAATAGGCGATGGCCTCAACTTCATCCAAGTCGACGAACATTTCGTCGTCGACATAGCCCAATCGCTCACTTACGTGGCCTACCAAAAGGCAAGACCCGTTTTTCAAGCGCAGGACACTCCCTGGCCGAACCCCACACTTAGACAAGTGCTCGGCGCTCGCCTGGAAGTAACTGTTCAATACTGTCGCTGCCGCGATAGGACTGACCTTTGAAACCACTTCCTGCAGCTCGCTGTCTGTCGGAGACACAGGCAGTGGCGACTGAACGAAAGGGTGAAAGTCCAATGTCTCCACGAACGACGACCAAGTTGAGTTGTTACCCACAACCGATTATACCGACAAGGTCGTTGAACGGTTGCGAAAACCAGCAGGCAAAACAATGGGACTGATAATTTCCCGATACACTTGCACCACACTGAGGCAACCGTGCACAATACAGTCAGATGCAAATAGACGTATTAGACCTCTGTGGTTGGCTGGGGACATTCGCGGTCTTGTGCGGCTACTTTCTCGTCCGAGCCAAAAAATTGGCCCCCGACAGTGGCGTGTACACTTTGTGCAACACCATCGGGCCAACTGGCATCATAGTCAGCGCGTTGCACCATCAATTGTACGCAGTCATCGTACTGCAATGCTTCTGGATTGTCGTCACGCTATGGACTTGGGTTCCAGGACCGCGCGTGACGCCAGCCAACGAAGAGCATCCTCGCGACTAGTAAAAGCACCAGACAACTGCTGCTGCCATGCTTCTTCAAGGATGCGGCCTATCGCCGGTCCGGACTGCACTCCCAAGGACAACACGTCAGTGCCGTTCAGCATATTGGCCTTGCTCCGCAAATGGTTGCTCAGCCACGTCTGTGCGCCTGCACGGTCATCATAGGCACCGTTCAAATATGCGTTGTACGCTGCGCTAACGGCGTCGCCGACATGCGGTCCTGTCTGACCGCCGAAGTACGGCATGACGTCACGGCCATAGACCAACTGCTCTGGCTTACCGGCAGAGACACCTTGTTCTCTGGCGGCTTTCAACAATGCTTTGGCCTGCTCAGGCAGTTCCTTAGGCAATGGTGGCCGGCCAGAATGGTCGGCTTCGACCAATTGCGCCAGTTCCTCAATGTTAGAAGGGTGCAAGTCGTGTGCCAGCTTGCGCACATTGGACTTGTTGTTCTGTACGTTGATATGCGCCAAGTGCCGTTTTACCAAAGGCACGACACGTGCTCGGATAGACCGCTTGATGCCCATGCGTTCCAAAAGGCTCTCGGCCAACGGTGCGCCGGCCTCTTCGTGGCCTGGCGATGTGACAGACAGTCCTCGACCTGGCTTGTCCTTGAATTCCGTCTTCTCGGGTTTGGCCAAGTCGTGGGCCATGGCCGCAAGCACCAACACGGCACGGTCGTCGCCCTCGAGACCGTCCCGGTCTGCTATACGGGCAGCTTCGTCCATCACATGGGCTGTATGAGTCACCACATCGCCCATTTGGACATGCACGTGCGCAGGGCAGCCCCGCTTCCGCAGCTCCGCCAGAAGCGGGCCGCGGAACCCTACAGTCAACTCGACATCGTTGCCGTGTCTCACCGCATGACCATACACGTATGGCTTCGTGTCCTCAGGGTGCGTCAAAGCTAGTTTGTTCAACTCGGCTCCGCCGTATTGAACCACCAAGTGACGAATGCCCACCTGGGCAAGCGACAAGGCACCACTGTCTTGTTCGGCCAAGTACTTGTCGTAATACCGAGCCGGCACATCCAGTGTGACGTACAAATCTGCGTCCTGACCTTCGCGCGACCATACAGCACGCTTGCCTTCTTGGCCAACGTCTGCCCAATCTGCATTGTGGTCTTGTGGAGAGAACAACCTTTGTTTATCGCCTGTTGCCTCATTGTTGGCCCAGCCCTCAGGGTGCCACTCGGGGTCTTGTGGAACTCCGAACATTTGTTCAAGTTCTGGGTAGTGCACAAGCCAACCCGTGTCGGCGAGATACTGCAACGCCCGGCCGGGATGCCTGCCTTTGATTGCAAGCTTCATCCATTCTTCGGACACTCGTTCTTTGGCCAACTCGCCGTAAGAGTCTACAATCTCCCTGCAGGTTTTTGCCGTCTCAGGGTCTAACCTCAGGCCGTACCTCGCAGCGAACTGCATTCCGCGCAAAACGCGCAACGGGTCTTCCTTGAAAGCACTCGACGTAGCACGAAGCACCCCGTTGTGCAAATCGTTCAAGCCACCGTAGTAGTCATGGAGCTCGCCACTCACAGGGTTGTAAGCCAATGAGTTCATCGTAAAGTCACGACGAGAGGCCGCTTCTTTAGGCGTCATTGTGGGGTCGGCGACAATGTCAAAGCCTTTGTGGCCACTGCCTTTCTTGTTGTCTCTGCGGGGCAGGCTGAAATCGTAATCGTCGCCCTCGGGCGTCCTCAACTTGACCACCTGGAAACTGTCGCCCGTGATGTCTGCTCGACCGTACTTGCGCAACAACTGTACTAAGGCTGCATAGTCGATGCCATAGACTTCGACGTCAATGTCTTTGGGCACGACGCCCATGACTGCGTCACGCACTGCGCCGCCCACGACCAAGGCCTGATGTCCTTGGCCGTGCAGCTCTTCAAGGATGGCTTGCAACGTGCGGTCAATGGGAATCTCCAAGTCCGTCACGTAGACACCGTCCTTGCCAACAGTCGCGGCACGGTACCACATTGAGAATACAGTCTACCTGTGTACTATTACTTACACTGACTGAAGGTCTCAGCCTGCGAAGCCCATACTTCTAGCCGCAGCAAGCGTCTCGGGGCCTACGACGCCGTCGACCCGAACTTTTTCCGCGGCTTGGAATGCCCGAGTAGCCGCAGTGGTCCGAGGGCCAAAAACAGGCGGCGTATTAGCGCTGTAGTTCGCGAAAAACCCTTTTTGAGACAAGAACTTTTGCCATGCGCCCACATTTTGACCACGGGAACCCAAAGCACTAGACATTAGGGGGCCGGGCGCAGCAAGGGGTCGTTTGGCGGTCGCAGGAGGCACAACTGGCCGCGGCGGTGTGACAACTTTGGGCGGCTGTTGTGGGCGAGGCCTGTTCGGAATCCCAGACTGCTTCAAGCGATAGTACGTATTGCGCAAATCAGTCAGCTCGTCAGACGAGGCACCATTGGTCTTCATTTTCTGCTTTATCTGAGTGTAAGCAGTCAAGAGGTCGACACCAGACCGGTACATGCTCGACAGCTCTGACGTGTACGAACGGTGCGTGACAGGGTCATATCCGGTCGCGACAGCACCGCCCTCCCACTCTTTGGTCTGTGGGTTGTACTCCATGCCGGCATTGATAAGGTCTTCTCGTGCCTGACCTACATTGATACCCGAAGCAGCTTCGCCAGCAGCTTCGGCCGAAGTAACCAGCATGTCGCTTAAGTCAAGTCCGAACACGGCCATGATACCGTTGGCAATGGCCAAAGGAGGAAAGAAAAGACCGGCAGTGTTGATGGCAACGTTGGATTGTGCCCGAGCATCACCTTGCGCAGCAGCCGGCAATGTAGCGACAATGTCAGCCACGGCCAAGACGACAGCGATTCGACCGAGCACTTTCAAGGCCTTGCCTACCGTCGACGCATCCTTTGTGGAAGATTGCAGCACCTTAAGCCACTTGGCGCCTTCTTCTGTTTGAGCGGCTTTCGCCAGCGCCTTTTCGGCAGCAGCCGGGTTGTTCGCCAGTCGAGCCTGAATCGACCCGATAAAGTCTTTCGTCGATTCGATTTTGCCCGTGACCCAGTTCACACCTTTGACAGCCCTTGACACCTTGGCACCGGCCGCGCCCGGCTTGGCGTATTGTGCGGCCAAGCCTTGCGCCTCTTGACGAGGCAAAAGGTTGGTTCGAGAAGACTGATATGCGCGAGCGCGAGCAACGTCGCCGTCAAAACCCTTGGTGCCGAGCCATTTATGCTCTGCCCACCAATTTTGCAACCATCCACGGCCGGGATTAGCCTGTTTCGCAATATCAAGACGCAATTGCTTCAACCCATCCGGACCAAGTTTGGACGTGAATTGCTTCCAAGCATGATTGTCCAGCAGTTCTGAGTAACCTTTTGAAATCAACTCTGTACGAAGCATGTTGATGCGACGCAGATTTTTAGTGACGCCGACCTGTCCCCAGGCGGCGACTTGTGCCAGGTTCTCCGGTGAAAGATACGACTCGCGGTCTAAGCTTGTGTCACGCAACAAGCCTTTCTTGGCGATATCGTGAGTATTGGCCACCAAATTGGCGTCAATAGGCAACGACATTGCCTGACCTTCGACACTCAATGGGACTAAATCATCGTCTAGCAACATGACACGTTCGCCAGCGTGTGCTTGCAGCAGCTTCGCCCACCCCCCCGACTTATCCACGTAGGACTGCCACTGTGCGGCTTGTTGCAAAGCGGGGTACTGCGTCATAAGGCTATAGCGCAAACCATTCAACCAGGCTTGAGCGACCAATACGGGTTGACCGTCTTGTCCAAGAACGGGAGCACCGCGGCTGTCTGTGACAACTTGCCCGCGCCCCTCGAGATGGTTGCGGAACAAACTGAACCCGCTGTCTGCCAAAGCTTGTTCGCCAATACCTCGAGCCAAGGGGGCGATGACGCCGACTTGGGCCAACCTTGTGGCAGTTCGGTCGCCTAAATCAGCCAGGTCAAAGCGACCCAGCTTTTCGGCACACTGGGCCGCCTGAAGCAAGGCGTTTACCATGTCTGTAGGCACGACTTGGGACATCCAAATATCTCTTTCTTGAATCTGGCCGAACTCACCTTTTACTGTATAAGACAGGTAGCGCGGTTGATGTGCTGTGTAGGCAAAAGAACGCCCTGAACGGGCATAATAGCCATTAGAAAGCACGAGTTATGCGCTGGAGAAAACAATGAACAAAGACATTTGGGGCCGCCTTGGCCTCACAAACGTGACCAGTGGTGCCCAGCTGCCCTGGAAGACCATTGAGCAAGTCAAAAAAACAGGCGTCGGGCCGAATAGTTACTCTCAAATCAACACTCACAACATTGGCAGCATCGTGCGCGGCGCCGACCCAGAGCTTGGACAAGAAATCCAACGCAAGCATTCGTTGGGGAAGACAATGTTTTCCACAAGCGCAGATGCCTTCACACTGTGTGGAGACCGACCGCCGTCCTATGGGTACGGAGTCCGGCAACCTCAAAATTTTGACGCCAGGACTTCTGTGCATTTGCACTGTGAAGATTCTCGAAGCGGCTACAAGCTTCATCCACACGCCAAAGTCGTAGACATCGAGTTCCGGCAAGACAACCGTCATTATTATTCGCGCGACTCGTCCGTTGTCACAGCCATCGAGTTCGCAGGCGAGACTATTCCTGTCACGATGACAATGGAGTTCGCACGACAGGCCCTCAACGTGCGCCTTGACAAAAACGGGCAAGTGCGGATTGGTGAAGACCAAGTTGTGCCCTTCAATGTAAAACAGGCACAGCTTTCACTCACGCCAAGCTACACGCTGGCTTTTGCATGTGAGCTGCGACGCCTGTTCAATGCTCCGCTGAACAATGTGTTCGCTCTTATCAAAGCTCAACTTGAGCCGCCGAAAGGCCAAGTCGGACTAAGCACCAGTGGTATCGCGAAGGCTCTAGACAAGCTTCAACCCTTCCTTGACCAATTGGGAAGTGAAGAGCCTCTTTTGTACGCCATGTTAGTCGACTTAACTTACTTGGCCAAGCGGACTGTCAACTCCGTAAAAATGTCAACGGTGTTCAATCAAACTTTGGGGCAAGTAGCGAGCTATGGCGAGCTCAAAAAGTTCCTACAAGACAACAGTGACAAAATCGCGTATTCCTACTATTCTGAAGTAGGTCATTTTACCGAAAGAGTGCTGGTCGACACAGAAGTCTACGCCGAAACACGAAAAACAGTACTAAAAACAGGCTCTCGACGTGCGTTCAATAAGTTGATGGAGGACGTGGAGTTCCTAGACCTAGATGCCGAACGGTATCCGTTGTTGAACGCTGCCATCACTGCGGGTGAGATACCGGTGTCCACGTTCTTTCGCAAGAAGGAACAGTTTTTCTTGCTGAACTCCAATTGGCAGTTGTGGGAAGAAATGCTCGCGCACCAACCCGCACTGGCCAAGGAGCTGGCACAAGAAGTCTCGAAACGGACACACTACGAAAAAGACTTGATGTCGTACTTCTACTTCCTGTTGTACGGCTTGCCTGAATATCTCCAAAAGCACACTGGCCGCAAATGGAGGGTCACCGGCAAACTAGTCGATAGTCCAAACGAGCTTGAGGCCCCCAGGGCAGACCAAGCTGCGGGCGTAAGCAAAAAACGCAGCGCGCTAACGCCCATTGTCGAGAACGAACTGAGCACAGTGGTCGTGCCGTATGCGTCCCTGGCCTTGCATGGACGGATGACGACGTACTGCTACAGCCATGACTACCACTTGCTCGAACGCGGGTTTTCCTTCAATGGGAACGCCACTATGTCAGACCTCGAGGAAAAACTCAACGGTCGTGACGACTATGGACTGATGTTCTACACCCTCACCGGCTCACAACAAGGCCGTGGCTACCCTACGTTCCTCATCATTTTCGAACGGCGCAGCGACATGACTTACGTCCACTTCCACAGGACGCATCCGTGCCGCAGCAAGGACGGCGACTACAACCCCGTCCACGATTGGGTCAAAGTATGCTACAACTGGATGGTGGGCAATATCCCCGCCAAAGACATCGTGGCGCAACAAGGCGACATGGTGTTCGTCCAGCACGAGCACAAAATGCCGTGCAACGAACTGGTCATGGCATACGAAGGCCACTGCTTCGACCGACCGGTCAAGTTTGCTCCATACGAGAAGAAAGAGAAACAAAACGTCTTGGGTTACCTCCAAGTCGATGGCGACACTTGGCTAAGACACGGCGAACACGAAGACGTGTTGATTCCAGCCGGTGACTACGAAGTCAGACAATGTCGCTCGTGGGAGGCCAATCCAGTCGCGGTCTGGACTTTGCGCATTGACTGAAGGAACACTCTGAAATAAAACTCAGGTTCAAATTTGCCCTCAAAGGACGTTTTAAGCATCCTCTGAGGGCAAACTCTGAAATGAAGTCCGAGGCATTACGGACAAGTCGATATAAGGGCCAGTCACCCCCCAACCGCCGTACTCGAGCACGTTGAACAACAAAGTCCACACAAGCCGGCCGTGAGGTTTGGCACCTGGATTCTTCAACCCTGCATAGTTGGGTTCTGCGCCCACGATTTCAGCCAGGGCGTTCACCAAGGTCTCCGCGTCACAAGCGTCCTCTGTCCAAGGTGCGGCCACAAGGTCCAAGTCGGTGGCCATACTGCCGTGCACGGCCAATGCATAACCATATTGTTTCGCGACGTCCTGTAGTTTGGGCAGCAAACCTGCGTACACCAAAGCGTATGAGGGTTGTGTGCGGAAAGGTATGCCGTTCTTGTCAGCCATGTGCTTCTAAATTATGGCGCCCCACGAGGGAGTCGAACCCTGAACGCGGGTGTTAGAGACCCGTCCTCCGAGCCTCAGAGGTGAGCCGTGGGGCGAAAATTAACGGGGAGTGCTGGGACAGACCAGCGTTGTGTTGAGTCTTGAGCCTTGAGTCTTAAAACTTGCGTTTTGAGCACCTTGAACCTTGAGTCTTGATAATTCGAGGTCGGCGTCAAAATTGACGAGTTTATGATACTCGTTGCCTTTCAAGAGCAACTTGGTTTTTCACCGCAAGCGGTGCACTGCGCCTTTCTTCGCACTCCCGTCTTCCCCGGCTGTTACACCGGGAAACTGTTTACATCCAGCTCAGGTCGAACTCGATTGTCACCTTGTGGTTGTGCGCATCGAGCGTCCCTTGCTTGTCGTCAATCTCGTTGGTCAGCAACCGCACTTGCTCATCGACGAACGCCTTGCGCAAAGTCGCTGAGTATTCCACGGTCTTGACGTTGCCGTCCTCGCTGTACATGTGATACCCAGGCGCGACCTCGTGCCCGTGCTTGGTGTTCAAAGTCTTCAAAAAGACCAAACGACCCTTGAGTTCAGCAAGTTCAAAAATCGTGCCTTGCACCGGTCGGTTCGCCTCGCTAATGCGGTCTTTCAGGTCGACCATGCGCGCCTGCAGGTCGACGTATTCCTTGAACGTCGCCTCAACGTCAATGTCGTCGCTCGTCGACGACCCGTGACCGGACAGCACGACTCTGCTGTTGTTGTTGCGCACAGTCGCCTCGGTCTGACTGATTTTCTCGGCCAAACGGTTTTTGACCTGTAGTGCTTTTGCCAACGTGATGCTCTGCATGTTGTTTTTACCTTTGTGCCCTCGGTGGCGCCTTGAGCGGGGAATCGCTGTCGTCAAACTCGACGTACGGTTGTCCTGTTTCCAAAGTATACCGCACAAAACTGGCGTCCAAGCCCCAAGACCACAAAGTACTCAAGGCTTCGGTGACGAGTCCTACCGCTGTGTCCATTATACCTTTTGGTGTCTCAAGTGCGCTGTCGCCAGCTTCTGTAGGCCCAGAAGACTGGTCGTGCACCATTTGCGCCACGACCTCTTCGGGGACGTCGACAATCCCTTGGTCAAAAAGTTCTTCGAGCACCTGGGCGGCCAACAGGCACGATGCCCAATCTCGACCCTTAAGAGCTGGAGTCAAATAACGTCGGCAAGACAAGGTTTTCATCCTTCAAATACGCCATGGCCAAGACCACGTCTTCGTTCTGCAAGCCTTGCGTACCGTCAATGTGCACGAAAGGGGCACGCATCGGCAAAGGTAAATCGTCAAACACCACGTATTTTAACGGAGCGTGTTCGGCCACGTGTTCCGCAATCTGACGCACACGCACAGTAAGGTCGGCGTAGTCCTCTTTCGAAGGGTTTGCCGGCCAAAAATTTTCGTCTGGGCAAGTGTGTCCAAAGACCCGACCGAAACAATCGACGCCATGCGTGCACAGCATTTCTTCAAAGCCTCGAATCGTCATGTCTTTGCCTAGAATCATGTACCGCCATGCAGAAGACACGACGATGTGCAGGTCGGGGAACTTCTTCAACAACCGGTTAAAACGCGCCACTGGGCGGGCCTCTATGCCACAGTAGCCATTGGACATCTTTCTGTGCCGGTTGAGCACTCCGTCCACGTCTAGGTACACGAATCGCATAAAAATTGGTGACTTGGGTGGGAATTGAACCCACGACCGGCAGATTTAGAATCCGCAGCTCTACCACTGAGCTACCAAGCCATGTAACAATTGTGTCACAATTTGCCGAACATGGCAAGGGCTGAGATTGTGGAGTACAAAAAGTCAGACCAATACGGTTGGTGGCGTCGGCGCGTGCATCGGCACGCATGCATAGACCCCGTTATAGCCGGCCCGGTTACGAAGACTGTCTTGTGCCTCAGCCCTCGTTGGGGCTGTAAGTCCAGTCAATGGCGCGACGTCTCCATCCAAGAGTCGATACAACTCAATCAAGCGCTCACTCTTCGAGTCCTGAGAATCGACGGTTCTTTGTACCAGGTAGAGCACGAATGCGTCTTTCACAAATACCGCGTCAAGCAGGTCGCATGCACCTTGCGGTGCGTTGGGCACTACTCAGCGTTGGACGACTGCCTCACTTGACAAAACGGAATACACGCCAAGTCATCAGCTGTGTATTCCGTTTCTGGTTCGACGTCCCACTCCGCGCCACACGAAGTGTGGGCGACGTGTGTCACTGTGACGTCAGGCGCATCGGCGAAATGACCACGCGCAAGGTCTTCCAAGCAAGATGCGCACACTCCGGCCGACTTGATATAGTTCCACGCGGCCTCTTCGGTCGTGAACCCCCGTCGAGAAGGGTCTTCGCCAGAAGTGCCCGGATTGTAAAAGGCGACAAACATCCATGTCATTATGCCTTGCAACGTGACGCCTTGCAGGCATACATCGCCTTGTCGGCCGACAACAACGGGTCTGCCACAGTCGAGTCAGAGACGCCACAACTCAAGGTGACTCCGCAAAAATCAAACTTGGCGGCACGCTGAGCGACTGTACGAGCCACGGCCGCAGTCGCCCCAGGCAACAAAAGCACAAACTCGTCGCCACCCGTCCGGGCCACCATGTCGAGGGGGCGCACTATTCCTCTCAGGTGGGCCACAACCCGGCACAAGACCTCGTCACCACGCTTGTGCCCCATAGTGTCGTTCACTTTCTTGAAGTTGTCGCAATCCACCACCACCAAAGCAAAACGAATGTGCGTGCTCTGCAACCGCTGGACAGCACGTTCAAAAGCCATCAACGAAGTTGCGCCCGTCAGTGTGTCGAAGCGGACTTGGCGACGCAAACACCAGTTTGACCAAGCCAACCAACATGCTAGAATCCCAAGAAGAAAGATTGTTGTAACCATCGTCCTTCTTAAACTCGGCGCGGCTAAGCGGCTTCTTTAGACTGCGGACAACAATTCTCGCAAAAACACAAGCTTTCACCACGGCACAACCCGTGGGGAATCAATACCTGGTCTGACCAGCCGCGGACTACTACGCCGGCTTCCTCGAACATCTTAAGCGAAGCCTGGTAAGACTCGTCCCAACTATGGCTAGTCGCTTTTGTCATTAATTCGGTGCTCACCGTGTGGTAGACCACTTCCTTGGCGCCCACCTGGACGATGCCGCGGGCACAGTCGGCGCACGGGAACAGAGTCACATAAAACGTAGAGCCGGACAAAGAGGCCCCCGTCCTGCCGGCGTTGTAAATGGCGTTTCGTTCGGCGTGCTCCATCCACAAGTATTTGCCTGGGCGGTCCCAACGGGGGTCGCCGGGCTCAAATGGTTCGACGCCGCGAGGCCAACCATTGTATCCAAGGCTGACAACTGTGTGCGAAGCATCGACAATGACACAGCCAACCTGCGTCGAAGTGTCCGAAGAACGCATGGCGAAAAGATAGGCCATGCTCATAAATGTCGAATCCCAATCTGGTCGAGGCACGTGTGTATTGTGCCAAAAAAGGCGCGCGCCCCTGTGAAGAGCGTGCGCCTTTTGTCAGGACAGGGAAGTTTAGAAACGGACGATGACAAACGCACCGAGCGTGTCTTGGTTCTTGCGGCCGTCGAAGAACGGCGTGCTGCACATGTCGTGCCTAAACTCGAGACCCAGAGTCGTTTTCTCGTCCAACTTGCTGCCATAAGTGGCAGTAAAGGAATTGAAGCTTTGAGCCATGCCAGTGCGAACTCCGTCAGCGTCGCGGAAACCTTCGAGTCGAAGGGTCAACGTCCCAGTCGGGCTCAACTGCGTGGTCGCATAGCCAGCAAGCCCATACCACTTGTTGCCATCCGCCGTCGCCCAGTTCCCGTCTAACGCCCATAGCCACTTGCCCTTGCTGGAAGAGAGGTTCAAGTTGACCATAGTGGTCTTCATCGTGCCCGGCTTGGCGAATCCAATTCCCCCAAACGACGCACTGTTGTTCGGTGCTGGCGTCTGTCGACCTTCATCCCCATAGACCACGTTCAGGGTGGCGTTCCACGAGTCTGACAACTTGCCCGAGAACGAAGCACCGACGGTTTTGCCAGAGTTGCTGTCCTCGACCTCGTTCCAGCCTTGCACCAAGTACAAGGCCAGGCCGTTCGCCAAGGTCACTCGCATGCCAGTAAAGTAGGCCGGCTGACCAAAAGTCCAGTTCTGGCCCTAGTTCAAGTTGTCACTGGGCAACGTGTACTCGTAGCCGAGCCAGGAGTTGAACTTGCCAAGGTCGACAGTCACGTCTTTGCCACTGAACGTCAAGTAGCCTTGCTGGACTGCCTTGTACTTATCGGCTCCTCCGGGCTCCAATGTGTTCACAAGGTCGATAGAGTCACCGCCTGCAAGGTCGATGGTCGCCCCGAACGGGGATTTTTGAGACGAGGTCTTCTTGAAGCGCACAACGGCGCTGCCCAATGTCAACTTGTTCGTCTTGGTGTCCAATCCGCGGCCTGCCAAACGACCAGGTCCGAATTGGTAGTACAAGTCAACAGTCGCGTTAGTCGACCAGTCTTGGCCTGCGAAAGCCATCGTACAGGCCGCAGACAGAATCAATACGCTCCACAATTTCATATAGTGTTAGCCTTGCTGTAAACAGCGCAGCGAGTGTACCACTGTTTTTGACCGACACTAGGCACAAGCCGCGGTCAAACAACAAGGACGTATGTTTTGCACACACGGGATTGTTTCCAACAAAGCCATGGTGCGGACGTCCATGTCGGCCACGAAGCGACCCATGCGGCCAAGTATACGGTGCACGATTATAGACTTACACTGTGCGTTGAGTTCTGCCAGTAAGGATTCATAGACCTTCTCATGCTCCTGCTCAAGCCACTCCAGCAGTTCATACTCTGTGTGCTCAAAATCAGGAGTTCCCAGACGGAGTTCGACGACACACAACATTTGCTCTTGGGTCATTAGGCTTGCGCCACGCGCACTCCTTGAGATATCATAGCGATTATGTCGACTCGCGCATCGGCCGGCTTCCGTGTCAACAACCAAGACATTTTGATGTACGTGCACGCTGACGGATACCCGTCAGGACTAGGCCTGGAGGTGCTAGAGACACTTGGCGTCATGCTCAATAGCCTGGGGGTCTCTTGGATGCGCAAAATGGCTTCTGCAGTACGAGTCATTGAACGCCATGAAGCAACACCCCCGACCGCCGAGGACATAAAGGCTTTAAGGCCCTACACCAACTTGAACGTCGGCGAACAAAGAACCAGCGACTGGTACTGCCTCACGCGTGGGCTACAAGGCGACCTGACAGAAGTTCTCAAGTGTGGATATGCCTATACCGACAACCACTTCGTACTAGATTCGCTCATGTGCGAATGGGCGTATGTCATCAACCTTGATGACGAAGTACTCGAGGTCTACCAAGGGTTTCAAGAAGGCAAACCCGGTGAAGGGCGTTATGCAAGGATAGAACCCAAGTGGGCTCCGCATCATTTAGAACAACCAATCGAAAAAAGGTATTTTCCAGTCAGTTTAGTGGCCGCCTTTCGGTTCGACGCACTGCCCAGCGACAAAAAATTCTTGCGGCTCATCCTCAAGGGAAGTGAGGAAGAGGTCGAGTGGTTGCAAGAACAGTTCGACAAGGTCGCGGCCAGCAAAGCACCAGCCATTGACCGACTTCTGGCCATTGTTGGGAAAGCACAGGCCGAAGAGTTGTTGGGCACACTAAAAGAAGTGTTCGATGCCGGCTACTACCTCGACAGGTTTAACGAAGACAACTGACTCCATGGGCTTTAGCGCTCGGTCTCAACAACTCGATGAGACCTCAGTACCGCCATGACATCTTGCTTGGCCGAGACCAAGCCAGCCTGTACGCCAAAACCAAACGCGAGCAATGCTATAAAAGCATGCACCTTGTACTTGTTGAACAACTGCTTCATTCTTCTTCATCCTCTAATACCAGTACAAATGGTTCGACGCCCGTCAACATCTCCTCCAATCGCCCCCATTCGTCCCAAGTGGTTTGACCCATTAACAACTCGACGCGCTCTCGCGGTTCGTTCTGTGCGTTGCGACAGACCAATGGACCGTCGCCGCCTTGCCACTCTGCTCCCAAAAAACCTTCCCGGAGCAAAAATGCCACCAAAACCTGATACAGCTCTAGCTTCATTGAGCCTCCTTCGCTCGTATTGCAGCCACCACGGGTGGGACGAATTCAGGGTCTGAAATGTATTGCTGCAGCTCGTCCCAATTTCTCACCGCAAAATAGGCGATTTCTTCGTTTTCCCAATCACTGTCCAGCGATGTGACCATACTGGTCCACACAAGCTTCCAGGCAGCTTGGGCGTTGACGCGCTGAGTTCCGACCCACCAACCTCCAGGATTGGCGCGAGTAAGCAATGCGTCCAAGGAACTTTCGTTATCCTTGGCGGCCAGCATCAGTTCGCAAATGTGACGGACTGCTGGTGTGCACTTGTAGTCGGTCAAATATCGGTGCCAATTCATAGCCAGTTTTCGAGTCGCGCAAATCACGACATTGGCCACATTATATCACAAGCATCACTTGCCTGCGCCACATGCGCGACTTTCTGCACGCAATAGTGTCACCAGCTGACGTATCGCTTGTTCTTCGGTGTTATTTTGAGCTATCTTATCGCCGTCTATGGTGTATCCCGGACTGTCACCGATGACAACACCAGGAAAGTTCAAAGAAGTCGCAGTCTGCACAATACTTGCTTCCATAGTCCGGAGCGTCAATAGGTCTTCGAGCACATTGGCCCACGCCTCTAAGAGAACACCGTCAGTCTCAGGTTGGTCGCCCAAACGCTCCATCAACATAGACTGAACGTCAAAATGACCAAACATGGCCTTGATGTTCGCGGACACTTGCAGGGCTTCTTCAGAATACGGCATGACTGAATTATGCCTAACAATGGTGGTCGACCTGGGACTTGAACCCAGAGCCTCTTCCATGTGACGGAAGCGCGCTACCGATTGCGCCAGTCGACCACGTGTGTCGCAGTACAGAAGTTTGAGAAGAGTTGGTAGCGGGGATGGGATTCGAACCCATGATGTCGGCGTATGAAACCGAAGTCTTAGACCGGGCTAGACGACCCCGCCACGAAACCTACCGGCTCACGCCGGCTCACCAGAGAGACCGTTGACAAAACCTTTAATGGCATCAATGACGCCAGGTCCGGCGCCAGCAATGGTATCTTTCTGTTCTCCGTCGCGGAAAGACATGTATGTCGGAACGCCGCGAATGCCGAACTTCTCGGTCATCTGAGGCGCGTCGTCCACGTCTACGAACACGAACTTTGCGTCCGGAGTTTCTGCGGCCAGTTGCTCGACCAATGGCTTCATGTTTTTACACGGGCCGCACCAAGCGGCAGAAAAATTGACGATGACCACTTGGTCACGAGAGGCCTCTTCGACCTCCTGGGCAAACGTCTCATCAGTGACTGACTGCATGTGTCAATTATACCACGGTCAAGACCATGTACGGTGTTTTTCAGCCACGCGCTCACTGCCGTCGTACTCGTCAATGACAAACTCAATGCCGTCAGGAATCTCTACGATGCCGAGTTTGGCGTGAGTGTCGTTGGCCGCTTCGCCCAACAACTCTACGCACTCGACCAAGTCCGGATGAGAACGCGTAAGAGCGACTGCAGTGTCCCAATCTTCGACATCCGCGGAACGGTCGTTGAACACAACAATCCGGCCTTGGTACACTGTCGGCGGGAACGCACTGCCCATTCTTTGGGCGTGATAGTCTTGCACCGGAGTCTTGCTGTACTTCGGCCCCTTGAAAGAATCGACCATGCCGTCTTCATCAGCACCATAATACTCTTCCAAAGTCTGCAACTCTACTACCGGAGAGCCACGCTCCGCGAGCCACAATAGAGCTCTTGCTGACAGCCCAAAGCCACCATAACAGCGGTTGATGACCACCTTCATACGGTTAATTGTGCCAATTTGGTCCTCCTAGCGGGCGACCATCCCGCTTTTTGGCCTTGAAAGGGCCATGTCCTAAGCAACGTAGACGATAGGAGGATGAATCTCCACGGGCAAGTTTGCGACCCTGGTAGTTGTGTGGCAAGTCAGGGAATCGAACCCCGTTCTACCATTACTGGCATGCTTTACCAAATAAGCGAACTCGTCGATAAACCAACGTCATCGTCCCGTGAAGAAACTGGTGCTCTCCGTGGGGTTTGAACCCACGACCTCCTTCGTGTCACAAAGGCGCACAACCAACCGTGCTCGGAGAGCGAAAATGGTGACCCGCCGGGGCGTCGAACCCCGTTCTCAACCTTGAGGGGGTTGAATCCTAGCCAACGTAGACGAGCGGGCCACAAACCTGGTACCCCGACGGAGAATCGAACTCCGACCACAGGGTTGAAAGCCCTGCATTCTAGCCACTAAACTACCGGGGCGTGTACTTTTCCAACGTCGCGCCGCGAGCACGGTAAACCGTCTCTAACGACAACGCCAGTTCGTCTGGGTCTTCGCCCAGACAGTCAGATAATTCTTGAATGGCGTCGCGGACTGCCGCGTCGCCTACTGAACGCAACCCAAACCCAGGTCTAGGATACCTTGGGGGCGGGCAAACGTCTATGCTGCGGAACACTCTTTCTTTCTACATGTTCGCGAGTGTTCAAAATCGACCTCAACAAATCCATACATGCGTCCCAACGAGACCGGTCGGTCTCATATTGTACTTGGCACGGACAAGGACTGCCACTACAACCGTAACATTCGTCCATTCCGAGAGATGGCATTTGTCGGCGCACCGACTTCATCAACCTCAACAAACGCGGTGTGGCCATCGCACGCAACTGGTCTTCAGTGTACTCCCAGTAATGCATGTGGACATCATACCCTACAACGAGCCAATAAGTCTCTCAAATTTTCGAGCACAGGCTTCTCCATCAAGGGATGCAAGTCATCGCCGAGTCGACGAAGCACCATGTCAAGCATTATTGCGTAATGCAGCGCATTGTCACCGCGGATGAACACTCCTGGCCAGTCTCCCTCGAACTGCACAGTGCCAGTCTCTACACGGCCTTCAGACGGGGCTGGAGCGATTGTTTAGGGCGCATTAGTGGTGCTCAGTCGGAGTCCAGCCATTTAGCCTGGCGTCAGTGGCACAAGCACGCGCGTGGTTCAACCTGTCTTCAATGGTCGAAAGGTCAGTGCGGCCTTTGCCGCACTTCACCGGAACTTCGAACGCCGCACCGCAACGGTCGCAATACCAACCAAAGTATCCACGGACCGGGTCGTCTTCGATGACGTACACACATTGTGCGCACACATGGGCACGCAATGCTTTTTCACAATCGTCCCACGTCTTGAAGGTGCGTATTTTTACTTTGCCTTCCATATGGATTCTTGTACACACCATAGAGTGCGTGTAGCGAAACTGTCAGACATGAAAGGCGGCTGGTTCGTCGGGGCTTTTGAACCCAACCTATTTTTCACCACCGCCGCCGAAGTAGGATGTAAGTCCTATAAAGCCGGTGAAACGAACCCCGCGCACCACCATCGCATGGCGGCCGAAGTGACACTTGTGGTCAGTGGCACATGTCGAATGGGCGAACACCGTCTCGCTGCCGGCGACGTCATATTGGTCACGCCTTGGGAAGTCTCAGACTTTGAAGCGCTCACCGACTGTACGGTCGTAGTCTATAAATCAGCGAGCGTAGCAGGGGACAAATTCTCTGGCGCGCCTTGAAGCGCGCTTGTGGCCATTTCTTCCACCATGACTACTGCTCGACCGCGCTCGGTCAACTGATAAGTGGCGAACTCGCCGGATGGCTCGAGCAATCCTTCTGACTGCAAGTATGCGACAAAGTTCATGGCAGCTATGCCCCATCCGCCCGTTAGTCTGCTGAGTGTGCCAAGAGACCGCGGACCGTGTGCGAACACGCGGAGTCCATCAATTTTGGTCGGCCACCAGTCGCTGAAGTTAGGCTCACTCATATGAGTAGTGTAGCACATCGCCATCGCGGCAGCCACCAGACATGGATTTACATTGTAACGCACTGTACAAGGTCAACATGGCTACAGTCACCAAAACGTGCCAATACTGCCAATCAACCTTTGAGGCCACATTTCGAAGGCACAATGCCGGGCGTGCCATCTTTTGTTCGCGCAGTTGTCTTAGTCGACACACCGCATCAATGCGACCAAAGCCTAACCCGAACCTGACATGTGCCATTTGCCAACAAGCTTTTTACCGGTCGGCATCCAAACAAAAATCAAAGTCCGGATTTTACTTTTGCTCTTCCCAGTGCAAAGCAGAGGCCCAGCGCGTAGGCTCCGGCTTTGAAGACATGTTGCCAGACCATTACGGCACAAGCATCCATGGATATCGCAAGGTAGCTTTTGACACCTTTCCTCACGAGTGTTCGGAATGCACATGGAACCTCTATCCCCAAGTGCTAGAAGTGCACCACATAGACGGCGACCATTACAACAATGACTTGTCCAACTTGCGCATTGTATGCCCAACATGCCATGAAGTACTGCACTATTTAACCAGAACCGGTAAATACGGCAAGAAGCCTCGGTTCTCGGGACAGGAGTCGAACCTGCATAAAACTTCGTGTAGGGAAGCCGCGACTGCCTTTGCGCTACCCGAGAACTAAGGCAATTAGAAAAGAGAGCTGCCCGCTTCGGCTTTTTACCGCTGTCGCGCATCGACGCTTCTAGAAATTGTCTTACGCTCAAGGACGACCGCGAGCTTCGTCGTCACTCGTTGCGACCCGTCGTCAGCTCCGGAACCGACTAGTGGCCTACATCTTGCACTATACCTTCTGCCGTTTTTTCGCCCCACGGACTGCTTCACGATACTTAAGAGCCACGTAGGGTTTGTCAAAATACAACGAAAACCGGTATGTCGCCCAACCGCGCCGGCCGAAACGGTGACGCATGTACTCGTGGTAGGTCTTCGGCACTTCGCTCTTGATGTCTCCTGCGCCACCATCGTCCGACCACCGGCCGCCAAAAGCGTCGCGCACAGCCTGACAAATCACCATGTCGACCCACCAAATGAAGTCTCCGCCACCGCCGTGCCTGATTTCGAACGACCTTGGTGAGTTCAACCAGCACACGCGACCGTCCTCAAAACCGTCGCACTGAATGGTTAGCACCCAGCCGTCTGGGCCCCATGCACCAGGACCGCCATCACGCCACGGCTCTATTTCCAAACAGCCGTGAAACACCTCCTCGTTCAACTTGTGGAGAATGGCGTCAATGGCCTCAAAACTCATGTGCTTGCGAGTTTTTACATATGCGTGGTTGGCCATATGACAAGTGTACCCAAAAATTGGTCGGGGTGGGTGGGAACTCGAACCCAGCCGTCCTCCGCTCTCGGCAAACCTTAGGCTTGCCATGAGCGGCACTCTACCTCTGAGCTACACCCCGGTGTTATTGTTGCTGCCGAGTCTGGGCGACAGGATTTGAACCTGCGACCCCGTGCTTCCAAGGCACGTACTCTAACCAAGCTGAGCTACGCCCAGACTCGACATCGTTAAAGAAACTGGTCGGGATGAAGGGACTTGAACCCCCGCTCTCCTACGTCCGAGGTAGGCGACCACTCCAAACTGGTCCACATCCCGATACACTTAGACTATCCACTTAATGCGGACTTTTGTGCCAGGCACCACCTTGACCGGTGGCTTTATGGCCTTCACGAACTCTCTTGTGCCGTCTGGGTGCACTCGCTCGATGGCACCGTTCTTCGCGACCAAAACCGAGTACCCGCTGGCAAGAGCGTTGTCATACGCCTCTTGTATGGCTTTCATCATCAGCGGAATCATCTCCGCATGGTCTAAATCGTCTTGTTCGTCAATTGTCACACTGTTCGTTATACTTTGGTGCGCCATGGGACGTCAAACCGCTCGAAGGCCTGCAACCTTCTTTGCAGCTTGTGCAGGACGCGCTACTTGCGCGTACGCCCCACGGCTACTACTGAACGACCGAGTCAGAGCGACAGGACTTGAACCTGCAGCCTCTTGCATCCCGAGCAAGCGCGCTACCAAATTGCGCCACGCCCTGAATCAGTCTACTTCTTCGTGCCAAGTTCTCAAACAGTGACAATTAGCACACAAGGGCACGCATTTGCCTATTTCTTGCACTATCCTGGCTTTGCTGTAGCCATTTTTCATACCATCGCTAATATTGAAAGCCTTAGTCAAAGCATCTTCATGGTGAAACGTGAGCACACGCCAGTCTCCACAACCGCAATCAAGACAACTCAGCGTCTTCTTGTACTCTACATACCACGCGCGTAAGCCGGCAAGTCGTTTGTTTTTGACAATCTGTCGACACTGATTACACACACGACGCCTATAGCGCAGACCATTTATTGGCGAGCCAACTTCAAATTTGGTTATTGGGCGAAACTCTTTGCATCGGGTACACACTCGCATCTCTAGTTCCATAGACGTGCTTGTACATGTGTCCCCCATATGGGAAACTGGTCGGGGCGGCAGGTCTCGAACCCGCGACTTCCTGCTCCCAAAGCAGGCGCTCTACCAACTGAGCCACGCCCCGAAATGTGCTAAAATGTGTCCATGCCCGCGACCAAGTACAAAGTCATCGTCGAGTACGCACTGTACACCCACGAGACTAAGACCGAAGAGTTCACTTTCTACGGCAACATGAACCTCGATTCCATTTGGCAGACCGTCCAAAACCCCGACGCTGCCCATACGCGGGTCAAAATTGAAGGACCCACGCGTTGAAAACTTCTCCGGTCAAGTGATGAGATGGAACGGCCCCTATGGCCACTTTCCCGTTCAGGCTCGAGGCCTCAGTGGGAAAGACAGGATTCGAACCAGCAGATAATCCACGCTCTTTCGTACCGGAAAACTGTGCACTCAGGTCTGGCGGTCAAGTTGTGAAGACGGTGTTTTAGCGCTCTAACCAACTGAGCTACACCAGCATCTGTCTTGAAGACCGGCGCTGGTGGTTGGACTCGAACCAACGACCTCTCTCGTGATAGGAGATAAACCGCACCTCGTTCGTACCGCACAGACCTGAGAAATCTTGAGCCGGTGGTGGGATTCGAACCCACTGAGTCTTTCGGCGCCTCACTTTGCAGCGCGCTACCGAAAGAACGTTCCAATTTCACACCGGCGTGTGCCCCGCAGTATTTTGCCTGGGACTGCGGACCCGAGGCTCCAGGTGCTTTTGCGAAGCACCAAACGTTCCACTTTACCAGTAGGCTCCTGTTCCATAGCCCGGTGGACATTGTAATGTAAGGCTCGCCGGGGCGGTCTTGCTTTCGCAGAGGCACCACTGCGCTGTATGTTTGCAACCACACAGCCGTTCCACGGCTTTTCACCGCTCCCCGGACACCAAGTTGGTCGGTCGCCCGACTAACTTCCTGAATTATACCCTGTTTGCAGTCCTCGGTCAAGGGTTGAAGACGATGTTTTAGGCGTGCTACCGTTACACTAAGCCCGCACGGCACCTTAGGCGCTGAGCGGGCACCAGGATTTGAACCTGACTTCCCCATTATGATTGGATAACCGTACTTCGTTCGTACCGAAGGCTGCAAAGAGGACATCCCGCGGACAAGGAGATTTGCTCGGGTTGTCTTTTGCCTGATAACCGAGACAGTTCGTCCCGCGGGAATTCTTGGTGGGGTTCCGGGGAATCGAACCCCGACCTTCTGCTCTTCAGGCAGACGTGCCGACCACGTGACACCAGCACCCCAAAACTGTATCGCACCTGGCTTGTTGTTACACCAAAGGAAGTCTACATTTGCCCGCCCTGGCCTGTCAGCGTCCCGTCTATGACCAACGGTGCCCACCCAGGGTCGGTGCTGCTTCCACTTATTAAAGGATGGCGACCTCCAGGCCCACCTACCAAGTGCGAATTCTATTGAGACCGTTTTTTGACCACAAACCGCGGATGCAGCTGTCGTGCTCGCCACTCCGCCCGTTGGTCTGGACTCACGAATGGCCGCTCATAGCCTTCATAGGGCATATAGCTGTACCAAAGGAAATTGATTGTTGCTTGCGTGTGCTCTGCTTCCGGGATTTTCCGGAGTTCAGCCTCGACGTAGTCCCGCCGGGCAAAATGGTCAAGAATCTCCTCGCGGCTCGCCGGCCACTCCAGCGTCGGAAAACACAAGACTTCGATGGTGTGCGTCGCCTGGCTCATGGTGCAATAATACCTTGCCATGCGTGTGGAGGAACATCAGCGGTACACAACCTGTGACACCAAACACACAGCACATGTAAATTTTCTTTCCTATTATTACCGCGGTTACCATCACGATGGTGCACATCCAACATTCTTGCATCCTTGTCGTAACCACAGTTTCCACACCGCTCTCCATACAATCGCAAGGCTCGGGAGCGATAGTTGCGCACTCCATCACCATAATGTGCGGGTCGAATCGCTTCAATGCCATCTATGGCCTGCGCTTCATTTTTACACTTAAGGCTGCAAAAAAATAGACCGCTCTTTGAGCCACTTGTTCGGCCGCCCTCAACACGATGACGCTTGACTCTTACGGTCTCCTTACAATAGGCACATTGCACATCCACGCGACTACACGCAGCGGCGGTTCGACAAAGTTTTGAACAGTACTTCGTAACGTCATGCCAACGAATTGCTCGCACATACTCTTCGCCACAGTGCAAACAATTGGCCAGTTCACCAGGTCGACGACGACCACTTGCTTCGACATACCAAAGTGTTGTCTGAGACTGCGAACGAAGTATGGCAGCACTTGATTTCATTGAATTCTGGTGGAGTCGGCGAGACTCGAACTCGCGATTTCTGCCGTGCGATGGCAGCGCCTTCCCAGCTAGACCACGACCCCATATTTTATGCTGCCAGTCTCCAAGGTCAAGTGGCGGCAAAGGCCACGGGTGTACGGCCGCCGTTTACGAACACCACCTTTCGGTGGGTCGCCGCACTGGGCAGGACTCGTCAGATTGCTCTTCAGAGCCCGTTCATCGCAGTTCCCAGCTACTACTGGGGCACCTATGACTACCTTAGGACCGTTAGGAGGTAAGCCTGAACCAACGTACCTCGAAGACTGGCTTCCCTGCGCCTGAGCGCAGAAAATCTGGTGCGGGGGTTGGATTTGAACCAACGGCCTCCTGGTTATGAGCCAAGCGAGCTACCAGACTGCTCCACCCCGCGTGTACCCGCCGAAGGGTCTACGGTGACTGTACAGTGTGCTCATACACACCGCGTAGACCACCGCGACTTCCTTCGAACTTACACCATTATACCGTTTTTGCACGGTTTGTCAAGACCCTGAATAAAAAGTGGCCGCGGAAGGAATCGAACCCTCGTCTTCTTTGCCATACAGAGACCGTCGCCGGTCTCAACCTTGGGAGGTGACACTTTGCCACTAAGCTACGCGGCCAAACATTGGTGCAGGGGCGGGACTCGAACCCGCGACCTTCGAGGTATGAACCCGACAAGCTGCCGCTGCTCCACCCTGCGTGAGACATGGTCGGCGGTTGGGGATTCGAACCCCATGCCTCCGGCTTATCAGGCCGACGCTCATCCTTATGAGCTTCCCGCCGCAAACTTACTCGCCCGACAACTTTCTCGCCATGACATCGTTCTTCTCGATGTACTCGACCCACTTGGTCGGCACGTCGGCGTCGGCAAAAATCGCACTGACTGGACAGACTGACTCACACAGACCACAGTCGATGCACTGGTCTGGATGGATGTACACTTGGTCGTCGCCCTCGTAGATACAGTCGACAGGACAGACTTGCATGCACGACTTGTCTTTCACCCCGATACACGGCTCGGTGACTACGTACGGCATGAGTGTCAGTATACTGGAAAATCTGGTGGCTTCGACAGGATTCGAACCTGCGGTCTCTTACGAGTTGGCAAACGCGGTTCAATCCACGTTTTTTGTTCTAGCCAAGTGTTTGCCATGTTTCACCACGAAGCCACAAACACAAACTGGTGGACGCGATGGGATTTGAACCCACATTGCCCGTATCGCTTCTCTGGCAGGATTCGAACCCACCTAGCAAGAGGGCAATCGCGCCTTCCAAGGCCCGAACGCCCCCCGCATCTCCATTGCTACGCGCCCAACTTCTTCTAGGTGTCCAAATACCTGTCGTACGAACAACTTGGACACAAATCCATAGGTACTTCCTGGTCGTACACTTCGTTTGCGAACGGACATATAGTGTGGACTACTTCCGGACTGCGTTTTCCGCAGTCGTCACACTTCAACCAAAGCCTCTTTGCGGCTTTTTCTTCTTTTGTCAACTTGGTGCCCATTTTGAGACTGCCTCATACGATTATGGTGGAACCGCGGGGAATCGAACCCCGATTTTCTCCCTGCCGAGGAGATGTAATCCCGTTATACCACGGCCCCACAAACTGGCGGAATGTCGAGCGGAGTCGAACCGCACTGTACCATACTTTCACCCTGACTCGAACAGGGGCATCTAGCTAAGAAGGCCACCACTGACTTTAGACATTCCACAAACCTGGTTCTCAGCGGACATGGCGGGATTCGAACCCGCGTGGTGGTCTGGCGACTTTCAGGAGAGCTCGCTTTGGCCGACTAATTACTAAACCCGCCTCTGTCTCGAGGCCGTCGTGTCCTGCATCCGCAACCCGTCACCCACACCTTTCAGGGGAACGCCGCGACGCGGCTTGTTACCCTTGTCCATGCGACCACTCCCCCTAAGGGGAACCGGCGTTAGTTCATCGCTTTTACGGTGCCTTCCTCTGGCTACATGCCCGCTGAAAAAACTTTGGTGGGGTAGGCCGGTTTCGAGCCGGCAACCTCTGGTTCTTCAGACCAGCGCTCTTACCATTTGAGCTACAGCCCCACAAACTTGGTCGTCGGTACAGGATTCGAACCTGTCATCTTCACTGTGTCGGAGTGACGACTCACCACCCGTCCCACCGACGACGTTAAACCTGGTGGAGTGTCTGGGAATCCAACCCAGCTAACCAACAGCTCCGCCGGTCTGGTTTTCTCTCAAAACGCATCCAGGGAGACCGCCGGCACCACCGTGCAGCAGTCCACACCCCACGAGAAGTTGGTGTCCGCACAAGGACTCGAACCTTGAACCTTCCCCACATCAAGGGGAAACGCTACCAATTGCGCCATACGGACACGAAACGTTGGTGGAGGCGATGGGACTCGAACCCACGGTCTGCTGCTTGCAAAACAGCTGCTTTCGCCAACTAAGCTACACCCCCACGAAATCTGTGGGCGCCAGTCGCAACCAGCGCCCGTTTCCAGGTCTCTTTATCTTCTCAAACCTCTATTCTGCTGTCAAAATGCTACTCAGTCGCGTCTGGACTGAGGTCCGGAACCCGGACAGTTTTCAGGTCGGCTTGGCGGGCGCACCAGGAATCGAACCCGGACCGCTTGTTTTGGAGACAAGAATCATAGCCATTAGACCATACACCCGTCAAGCCTTCCTAATTTTGGTCGTCGACCTTGCGGTCTACAGTTTCGATGTGTCTAAAAAAGTGGTGGGGCCCCTACCGTTTCCGGTCGAGGCCCCATGTGCGCTGAATGAATCTCAGGTTCTGTTAAGTCCTCGAACGGATTGGCCCTGCGGGCACAAACCACGGCTCGACCGCAAAAATAGCTTCTGCGGCTGGCATTTCCATAATGGCCATGGCTTGGTTCTTAGACATTTGTCGAATCCTTTGTTTCCTGATGGAACCTTTGCCCACCAAAAGGTCTTGACGACCCACGGTGGACGAAAGTTCCACGCTTCAGTTTCGTTGATTATACAAGACCCACCTGCGAATGTCAAGGGGCCTAGTGAAAAAAGTCAAAAAAGTCAATCGTGGACTCCGCCAAAGTCAGTGTCGTGAATGTAACCCGACAGACAAAGTTCGGCCTCAAGTTCTTCGTTGGTCATCGCACAGTAGTCTTCGGTCTCCTCTGGTTCGCCGAACAATTCACTGTCTTGTCCGATGGCCTTCACAATTTGGATGGCCTCGGCCCGACTGAAGTATTGCAACCCGTCCTTGATGTGCGGCATGAGTTTATTTTACTCTGTGCGCTTCTGTGTCAAGAAGGCTTCTCAACTTTCACGACGACACCGTACAACGCGCCCGCCGATGCCCAGCCATTGATGACGCCACGGTTGTTCCCAATAAGAATTCGGTCATTGTCCTTCGCCTTGACAAGGTGCAAGTAGTCCCTACCGTTGACACGCACCAGTACAGCATCGTCGACTTTCACTTCTTCCATTTTGACTGGCCTCAGTGTGACCAGACTGCCGCTTTCTATCCTGCCGCGCATCGACTGGCCGCGCGGGCGGATAGTGACTTCGTTTCCCGCGCGCAACTGCTCCTTGGCCCTGTTCGCCCAACTCATATATGGACAAGATTGTACCTGTACAAGCCGGGCATGACACCGCCCAAAATTGCTTCTGAGTTCTTGACGCCAAAAACGGGGGCCAGGGCAATCGTCACTGGTGGCGCTGGTTTTATCGGCTCTCGATTGATTGAAGCGTTGGTAGCAAGAGGCACAAAAGTCATATCAATCGACAATTACTCTACAGGCACTACAGACCGGCACGTCGATTCTCCCAACGTGTCATATCACACATGGGACACGGCAGACGGACTCGAGTGGCTCCTGCCTTTTGAGCCGAACATCGTGTACCACCTTGGCGAGTATGCACGCATCGTCACAAGTTTCGAGGACGTGCGTCAAGTCCACCGGTCTAATTCTGCCGGCTCGTTCAACGTCTTTGAGTTTTGCAGGGAGTCCAAAGCGAAACTTGTGTACTCTGCCACAAGCAGCGCGCTGGGCAACGAAGGAAAGGACGAGAACCTCAATCCCTATGCGTGGATGAAGTCCAAAAACGTCGAACTTATCAAGAACTATGGCGAGTGGTATGGCATGGAGCACGCCATCGCATACTTCTTCAACGTCTACGGTCCAGGTCAGATAACCCAAGGAAAGTACGCTGCCGTCATAGGCATCTTCCAACAGTGCGTACTTGAAGGCAGGCCGATTCCCGTCGTTTCACCTGGCGTACAGTCGCGGGACTTCACGCACGTCGACGATATAGTCGCCGGATTGTTGCTAGTCGCAGACCAAGGGTCTGGAGACGGTTACTTATTGGGCACCAACCAGTGCCACACGATGATTGAGGTGGCCGAAATGTTCGACCACCCTTACGAACTGGTACCTGAAAGGCCAGGCGAGCGCTTCACGTCCACCGTCCTGCCCTCGCGCGCGCGGACAGAACTAGGATGGACGGCAGAAAAGTCCCTGGCGGACTACATCGGGGCGTGGAAGGCTGGGCTTGAAGTCACGGCCTGATTAGACCGGCTTCCAACAGCTCCTCGTAGTTTTCAGAACCGTACATCATCTTGGTGTCCGCGGGGTAGACCGCGTAGTAGTCGATATCACCAAAACAAGTGTTCTTGGTGCCGTTGTGCGTCTTTTCGTTCCAAATACGGTCGGCTTCTTCGCGGCTCACTGGCTTGGAGACATCCATCCATAGCCGGTCCATTCCATCGTACAGCCTCACGACGAACAACTCGGGTGCAAAGTCCTGTGCGGTCAATACCATCGAGGCTTCGCTGACTCTATGGACGAACACAGCATCCTGTTCGTAGTGCTCTAACGTCATTTTGGCGATGGCTTGCATTTGCTCTTCGGTGCAGGCGATTCGCACAGGAATCATCAGTTCGCGGACTGTCTTTTCAGGAGACTCGACCCAGGCTCCTTTGACCGCGCGCAGGATAGTGAGGCCGCCTGCTATGTCCATGACCTTAGTGTCCCATTCTTGGTGATATGGCACCTGGACAGTTTTTCGACCCATGTTGTACGGAACAAGAATTTCCCACAACGGAACGGCCTTGTTGAGCGGTTGTTTTCCTTTTTGTTTCATGCCTTAGTATGACACAAATATGACACCAGACGGTCTATGTGCCCACAATATGCGGTCGCATTGTTAAGGGTCGAATAAGAAAGACGGTCAGGGGTAGTCAGCCAACAACTCCAAGGGTAAATTTACACTGCGCCACCGGAAGGGTGGCCGTTTTGTGCAAGAGGCACCTTATGAAGAAACACCGTTACGGTTTCACCCTCATCGAACTTTTGGTGGTCATCGCCATCATCGCCATTCTGGCGGCCATTCTGTTCCCAGTTTTTGCTCAGGCAAAGCTGGCCGCAAAGAAGGCTTCGGGGTTGAGCAACAACAAACAGCTCAACACTGCCATGAACATTTACCTCACAGACAATGACGACGTGTACATGCCTGCATATGTCTATGGTGACCCCAATGCTCAGGGCAGCTTGGACGACACCGGCATCAGCAACTGGAGCGGCGTCGTCATGCCGTATGTAAAAAACATGCGCATTTTTGTCTCTCCGTTTGACCCACTTGGCGGTCAGCCACCCACCAACTTCAAGGGAGACAATATGGGCTGCGGAGTCGCCGGAGGCGCCACTTCTGGTAATCCCAACATTCAGGACAACCAAGCTTGCCGCCTTAGCTACACAGTGAACGAACAAGTCTTCCCGCGGCCGCGCGGCGGAGTTGGCGGAGTACAGTTCGGGCAAGGGTTGAATGTGGTTTCACAAACCGGCATCGACGCGCCGGCGGACACCATCACCATTACGGAATTCACTGAGTACGTCAATGCCGTCTCAGGCGGTGGTCAGGGAGGTGTCAAATTCAAGGCGCACCGACCGACTGACGCGCTTGCCTTAAACTCGGCAGGCACAGTTCCGTACGACACCAGCAACACTAACAACAAGCCCGTGTACGCTCTTTCGAGCGCAGCGGCCGACAAGCTTTTTGACCAACAGCCGACATTGCCGTTTGGCCATACGACTTTCCCACACATCGTCTACATGAACAGCGGACGCAAATCGAATGGCGTCACGTTCTCCTTTGCCGACGGGCATGCGAAGAACCTCAAAGTGAGTCAAACTTTGGGATGCGACAAGTTCATGTGGGGCACGTCAGTCTTCAGCCAGCAATCTGAACCTGTCTTGTGCCCCGCCACTGGACTGCCGGTGCGATAAGAGGCTCAACGGCCTCAGAGAGTGGCGGTGCCTGGTGCGCCGCCACTTTTTTGTTGCGCGGCAGGCTTGGTCAATGGTGCCTTGCCAGTCATCTGCTTGATATAGGGCAATTGATACTGAACCTGGTCGTAGGGAATGTACGAGTACACGCGACCGTCTGTCTGTACGATTTGCACGTTTCCCATAGAATCTTCGACAAGGCGATAAGTGCCTTGTGGCTGATTCTGACTGCTGACTTGGTTGGTGACGGCACCAGTGGGAGGTTGCACTCGGCCGGCAGTGAAGGCCGCATCGAACTGCGCTTTCCACTGCTTGAAAGGCATCCTGCTGCCATTCGCCTCGTATTCTGCATATGCTCGGTTGTAAGCATCCATGTACCTTTGGCGATACTGACCGTTGGTTTCTTGCTGGGGCATGGGTTGGGTGAATTGGAACCCGTTTGCTTGTTGCCGAGGCGCATTTGCAACATCGGTCTCGAGCGTTTGCCGCGTAGCTGCGTCGTTTCCTGCAGGCATGTACTCTGTGGGTGCCGCAGTCCCTGGCTGTGCTCCAGGTTGATATGCATAGTTTGCTAAATATTGAGCCCACACCTTGGACACAGCCGCAGAATCAAGTTGCTTCCCTGTGGACTGAGCAGCTTTTTGCACAGCCTGAGAAGCGGCGACACTCTGTCGGTACACGTCTAAAAGGACACGGTCGGTGACATCGCTCTTAAGCCTAGAAGGCTCCATGGTGCGCAGAGTCTGTAAAACGCCTTCATTCGGTCGTTGCGAACCCACTAGTTGACCCGACCCGGACCAAAACTGCAAACCTTTGGTCGGTGACCAAGTCACTTGCGACCAATGTTTGTCCAACCCTCCTGAGTAGGTTGGCAACCCACCCGTAAAAGGCTGCTGGGCAGTCCTGTACCACATCTAACATATGGTTACAGAAAACACCAGTCCGCTACCTGCCAACAACCTTGACTGTAAAGCCAATCCAATCTGGCTGATAGCCAGAGCTAAACCTTTTCTCAAACCTCTGCAACCCATATTCGCCCGGTTTGGTATAGAACAGACCAGTGTCTTGCACTCCATGTTGCTCGACTAGTTCATGCGCCACAGAATACCGTTGGTTGTCAGGCAATACAGGAAGGTTGAGGACGTAGCGCACAGTGTAATCAAGGGGATTGTCTTGTAGTTCTAAAGTCTCCAAAGTGACACCAGCCGGCGCGTTAACCAATGGGGCGGAAGCCGTACGTGACTTTAGACTGAAATAGCCACGTTTTTGCATCGAAGCGTCGAGGCGCCCCCAAGCTTCGTATGTACCGCGGATGCCACCAACAATGCAATAAATGACAAAAGCCACGACAAGCACGACACCAATGCCGACCATCGCCGAACGACGAAATTGTTGGTCTTGTTTGGCACTACGCTCTGCACGAACGAGTTCTCCACGAACACGTTCGTCCAACTTGGCCTGCCAAGTTTTGGACAGTTCAGCGTAGGCGTCGGCAGTCGAACCACTGAGGGCGCTCAACTCGCCAAATGAAGCCACTTCTTCAATGGCCACGATGTCTTTAATGTCAATACTGCCAGACATGTCACAAAGTGTACCACAACGACAAACGGCCGGCATTTGCCGACCGTGTCAAATTGGTGGAGACGGCGGGATTCGAACCCGCTTGTTGTCCGTGCACTACTGCAATCACCACAAGGTTCTTCTCTTTTTTATCTTAACCTTGGCTTTGGCTAGAGACCCACCCGTCCAAGGAGCAGCGTGGTTGTTTTTTCGACCCGTCAGCTACACGCCGAAGCTTTGAGGCTTATTCGGATTTGTTCTATGCTCCCCACTACCTACCGAATCGGTAAATGGTTCACATCGCTGTTCTTAGACAGCGAGGGCGAAGTTGTTTTTCGCGTTTACTTTTTCTCACCATTGATATCGCGGCCAAGATGAGTTCCGCGCCTTGCAATCGCAACAATGAAACGTCAGTCGATTCCCTTACGTCCCCAGTTACTTCTCCATTATACCACGATGCGGTCGAGACCTGGGTCTCGACGGTATAAACAAGTTCAAATATGGTCTCACAACGCACAATCGCAGTGTGCTGTCGCAACTTAGAGGACGCCATTGAAGCGTCAGAGACGATAGGCCAAGCACACCCTCGTCTTTTCTTAGTGTCTGACTACGAGTGGGCAGACCAATCGTGGCTTGGGCCTAGGGACGCTCTATTGCCAATCAAGCCGGGCAGCGGCGATTTCGTTTCCGCGGCCGCCAGACATGCACTGTTGTTCGCTCCTGCTTTTGTCGTCGTGTTCCTTGACACCACAAACGACGGATGGGACGACGTCGACTGGCGGGCCCTTGGAGACGAAGCGGCCAAATACGGTTTTGCGAGCAACGACCAACACTGGGCAGTGACCAAACAACATGCGGCCGAAAGCGGATTCCCAGGCATGACGGTGGCAATAGAGCGACCTGCGCCAGGACAAAGCGATGTCACAGACGAAGCCGCGGCAGAGCTCCTTGTCGATTTAGTGCCGATGTTCGAAGTGTACTTCGACACAGACTTTGGAAAAAAGCACGCCGAGTTACGGAGATGTGTAGAGAAACACGTCACTAGCAGGGCGACCGACCGGCCATCGGTCATTTTCGTCAGCGACGGCGACGGCGTCGCTGAAGCTCGGCGCAAAGTCAAGCCTACTGGCAAAGTGGTCTGTGCGCGGGGAGGGCCAGAAGAGTGTGAATACTTTTTCGGGCACCGTGGAAACACCGTGCGAATCTATCCCGCCGACCTGACGGACAGGTGACACTGCGCCCAATTTCTAAGTACATATAGTCAGACCTGTACAACAGGGGTTGACAAATGTCCTGAAAACAGGCATAATAGTCGTCACAAGTGGGCGCCTGACGCAAGAAAGGTGCCCACTTGGCGTTAACGCGGTGGCCCATTCGCCATTTGCGCTACGCGAACAACAACCCGGGTAGCTATACCTCGTAACCGGGCGCGCGGCAACGCTAAAAAGCGACCCGCGCAGGACTGTTGAACGGAGTTCGTCTCCGTCCGAACGCTGTAGGAGGCAAAATGAACAAGTTGATATGTCTGGTGACTGCCGCAGTCTTAATGACCGCGATTACTCAAGCAGAGCCAGCACCGTTGACCGGGGCTTACAAGCCGGGCAACGAAGAGGTCGCACTGACCGTTCCGCGTATTTCTCCCAAAGGGCAACCCTCTGAGACAAAAACGTTTGTGGACCGGCGCAGCATCGCCGCTAAGGCAGAGACCTATTTACGAAAGGCCGGAGTCAATTCCGACAAGGCCATCATCGCTGTGCTCGCAAATGCATGGCACGAGTGTAAATGGAATCCGGCAGGCAAAAGCGGTTCCAACATCGGGTTTTTCCAGCTCAACCGTGCAGGCGGGATGGGCAGGGGGCACTCGGTCGCCAAGCTTCAACAGCTCGAGTACAACATAGCTGTCATGACCGCCTCGACGTCCTTTAAGGACTGGGTCAAATGGGCGAACAAGAACCCTGAGACCAGTGCTGGCAAGATGGCTTATCGCTTCGCCGCCAAAGTCGAACGCTGTACGTCCAGCAACTGGGACGACCGACAACGCACCGCCGACAGGTGGTACAAGGCTCTTAAACCGGCCTGACGAGACCGAAGCGGGCGGTCTCCGCCCGCTTTCACACTTTCTTTCTTTACTCTGGCTCTGCCGAACCTTCCATGACAAGATGGCGCAGCTGGGGAGCCTCTCTGTACAGTTCGCTCAATGCGTCACGCAAGTGCTTTGCGTACCGATAGTGGGCACCAGTACCTGTGCGCAGTTCACCTTCGTAGATGAACTTGTCCAGCATGGTCGTATGCTCGAAATAGTATTGAGTCCCCAACATAGACCAATGTTGGTAACCGTTCTCGCCGGCCCACATGCTTTGTGCGGTTCGGACAGCGCAGTCCCAGCCAAAGTCTTCCAATGCCTCGAACTGGGTGTCGTAGCTCCAGGCCGGGTCTAACTGGTCTAAGGCACAATAAAATCCTTGTGGGCTCAAGGGGCACCACTTCTGACCAGTTCTGTGACGGTTCAGGTCCCGTATCTCTGCCATTGCCACAGCGTCCCAACTGAAGCGCACTGCTGTACGGCGAATGCTAGAACCATGTATCGAATACCGGTTCTTCCGGTTCACCGACGCCATCTGAAAACTTGAAGCGTCCAAATCCGGGTCGACACGGAACAGTTCAATATGTGCGCTAGGGTCTAAAGAATGGCAAGAAGCCTTCTCACAGGCACCCATGCCATAAGCAGGCAGTTTGTTAGCGCCCACCAGTGACGGGCGGAAGACTCGGTCAACGACCGTTTCATGCTCCAAAAACGCCTTGGTCGCTGCCGTAGCCTGAGCATGGCGCACCATTCTTGGGCACACGAGCGACATTTCTTGGACCAACAAGGCACCCAGCTGATTGAACTCTGGCAATGTACTCGAGTTAAGTAAATTGGCCAAACGCGCCCACTCGCGTGCAGACTGCAGCATGACCACATTGGTCAATGCCGAGACAGGCAAGAAATATCGCGCTCGGTCAAAAGCATAGTTGCGCCTCATGCGCGCCACTTGCTTTTGAGCCTTGTCACTTTGGTCTGACAACAAAGAATCCGGAATCCGCATCACTTGCGGCCATTCTTCAGCGATGTTGTTCCACATCGCGTAGGCGCGGTCGTAGTAACGGAAACAATCGTCGATAAAAGTGTTCCATGACTCGCGGTGCTCTTCAGCCAACCCCGTAAGTTCAAACGGGACAACGCCTTCCCGCGACATCTTAATGTACCGCGTCGAGGATTCTTGACCGCTGGCCAGCGAACACTCGCTCCACATGTAGTACACCAGGAACACTGAGAGACCGTCCATGAACATGGCTACAGGCACGTTGTCAGCGATAGACGCGTGACCATAGTCCACGTGCGCAAAGATAGTGTCAATGGACTTGTCCGGGTCAGACTGGTCGACTTTGGCCAAAATCGCGTCCAACCCATCGTCACTCCGTGAATACCTCGCGGCGACAGCTGCCAGCAATTCTGGCGTCAGTGCAGGCCTGCCAGCTTCTTGCGCGGCCAACGTGGGGCGTACTGATGCGTGTGTGACTTTCATTAAGCTTGACCTCCAAAAAAGCCGTTCAGGACAGTCAACAAAGACGTGCATCCAGAACGCATGATGATTTCTCCCGTTTGTGGGGGAAGTGGAAAACCAGCGGCACACGGATGACCGCCGCCACCGAAAACAGACGCCAGCTTGTTCGCCGGCAGTGACGTCTGGTCTATCAACCCTTGCCTGCAACGAACCGAAGCGCTCTCTTTACTCAAGTCAAGGAACACGATATAGCGGTCAGCATCTTCCGAAAGGAGGATTTCTGCCAAATCAGACTGATAACACGACGCCAAGGCGAACAAAATGCGCGTGCCAAGAAAAGGAAGCTCCACTTGTGTGTTCCGAACAATCTTCAACTCTGCTTCACGGCGCTTGCGCGCGACGGTGACAGCTTCTTGGAACCGCACAGGGAACTTTTCTTCCAACGCCGCAGACGGAGACTCGACTAAAACTTGATATGTCGCTTGCGCACCAAGCACTTCGATGACGTCGCTCAACAACGCGCCCTCTGGCACATTGTTTATCCACAAATCCCTGGAATGTGTCGCAGCGACCAACTGTCCCCATATTGCGTCCTTCTTAAACGAAGGGGCCACAGTGCCAGCGGAATCGTAGAGAATGTCGGCCGTGCAACGATTGCCAGAAGCGTCGAAGAAAATCGTCGCACGGTTCTCCCACGCAGACACCACGCCGCTCGTAGACTGATGGTGGTCGACAAAAAACACGCTGCTTTTTGGCAAATGGGAGAAGAACTCCGCGATGTTAGGCTCGCGCAAAGACAAGTCCAAAATCCATAACTCCTCTGCGTCAATGGCGGCGCGAGCGATGACCGTCTTGGCATCGTCGTAGTCGGCGAACAACACTTGGTCAGGAACAGTGCCACGACGAGCGAGCACGAACTCGGACGCTAAGACCGCGCTGGCCACACCGTCAAGGTCGGCCCTGTGCGAAACGATAGAAACTTTACCCATGGTGTTAAAACCCGAAGACCGCTGCCAGAGCCCCTCATGCCTTAGGAAGAGGATGGCAGCGGTCTGTATTTGTTATCGCGCCAAAGTGGCGCGATAATTGGCGCAATTTACATGCCCATTTCAAGCGGAGCGTTCGGGTCTGGTTTTTCGACCACAATCGCCTCCGTAGTCAGCAACAAGCCTGCGATAGAAGCTGCGTTCTCGAGAGCGGAGCGCGTCACTTTGACGGGGTCGATAATGCCCGACTTGACCAAGTCGACCATTTGCTGGGTGGCAGCGTTCAACCCTTGATTGCCCTTCAGTGCGCGAACTTGTTCGACCACAACGTCGGGCTTCATACCGGCATTAGAAGCAATGTGCCAAAGCGGCGACGACAGAGCTGCCTTGACAATGCTCACACCAGTTTGTTCGTCCGAATTGTCCATCGTCAAGTTCTCGAGAGCATCAATCGAACGCAGCAGCATGACACCACCGCCAGGAACAATCCCCTCCTCGATGGCCGCACGAGTCGCGTTGACCGCGTCTTCGTACCGGAACTTCTTTTCCTTCAAAGCAGCTTCAGTGCTTGCACCGACCTTGATGACCGCGACGCCACCAGAAAGCTTAGCCAGGCGCTCTTGGAGCTTCTCCTTGTCATAGTTGCTTTCGACGGTGGACAACTGTGCGCGCAACTCGGCGATTCGGCCTGCGACCTTCTCTGGAGCACCACCGCCATTGACCAAGGTCGTGGTGTCCTTAGTCACAATGATTTTGCGCACTCTGCCCAAATGCTCGACCTGGGCGTTGGCAAGTTGCATGCCCATTTCTTCACAGACATACACACCACCCGTCATGACTGCAAGGTCACGCATCATTTCCTTGCGGCGCTCACCAAAGCCAGGAGCTTTGACGGCAACGATGGGCAAGCCAGTCTTCAATCGGTTCAGCACCAATGTCGCCAAAGCTTGCTGGTCAACATCCTCGGCGATGATAAGCAACGGCTTAGGCTGACGCTGCCACTCACCGATAATATTGTCCAAGAACTGCAACAAGGCCGGAGCCATGCTGATTTTGCCCTCGTGAAGAAGGACGTATGCATCTTCGTACACGGCGTTTTGCTTGTCCGGACTGTTGATGAAGTACGGACTCAAAAAACCACGGTCGAACTGCATGCCGTCGGCGTATTCCAGCTGGTCTTCACGACCTGACGACTCTTCGACGGTGATGACACCGTCCTTGCCGACCTTTTCGAAAGCGTCAGCAACAATCCCGCCCACATCAGAGTCGTTGCCAGAGATGGTCGCCACGAACTGGATTTCAGTCTTGTTCTTGATAGGCTGCGCACGCGATTGCAGGAACTCGACGACCGTAGCGACCGCTTTGTCGATGCCTCGTTTTACCGCAATTGGGTTGCCGCCTGCGGCAACGTACCGCAGGCCTTCAGTCACAAGTGCCTGGGCCAGCACAGTCGCAGTGGTCGTGCCGTCGCCTGCGACGTCATTGGTCTTGCTCGCCACTTCGACGCACAACAGGGCGCCCATGTTCTCGTAGGGGTCTTCGAGCTCGATCTCCTTGGCGACGGTGACGCCGTCCTTGGTGATCGTGGGGCTTCCCCACTTCTTGTCGAGGACGACGTTGCGTCCTTTGGGGCCGAGGGTGACTTTCACGGCATCGGCGACTTTGTTGACGCCTCGCTCGAGGGCTCGGCGTGCTGTCTCATCGTAAAGAAGGGTTTTTGCAGGCATGGTTTTGTTTTTTGGTGGGCAGGGTTGTTGGGATTGACAGGATTGTCAGGATCGTATGGATAGTAAGGGTGGTCAGGATAGTAAGGAGGGTTCGTAAGGCACGATCTCTTCGCGTATCGAGCTTCCTTTGACCTTCTCAATCAAGTTGTAGATCTTGCGGCCAAGGGCATTGACGTCTTCTAAAATCGCAGCGACCTCGGACTCAGGTATGTAATCGAGGTCGGCGCAAAGGACGAGGAGCGTTTCGACTTCGTTCAACGACCCTCGGGCGATGCGAAGGAAGTGCGCAAAGGATCCCTCTGCGTTCCGTCCCCAGCCCTCCGCGACGTTACAAGGAACTGAGACAACCGCCCTTCGGAGTTGAGAGACCAACCCAAAGCGCTCGGCGTCCGGAATCGAAGCAGAAACGGTGTACACAGTTCTGACGAGCTGCCTCCCCTGTTGCCATACTTCGAGTTCCCGAAAGCCTGTTCTCAATCCTTACAACCCTTACAATCCTTACGATCCCTACTACTTCACAATCGCGTAGATCTGGTCTTCGTCGAGGATGGTGTAGTCGCGGCCGTCGAGGGTGACTTCGTTGCCGCCGTACTTGCTGAAGAGCACGCGGTCGCCGGTCTTGACGGTGAGTTTGTTGCGGTTGCCGTTGTCGAGGGTCCGGCCGTCGCCGACGGCGACGATCTTGCCTTCTGTGGGCTTTTTCTTCGCGCTGTCGGGGAGGATGATGCCGCCGGCGGTCTTGTCGTCGGCTTCGAGCACCTCGACCACGACCTTGTCTCCAAGGGGTTTGATATTGGCCATGGGTTGTCTTTCCTAGCTTCGCGGCGCTTTTTGGCAGTCCCGCGGTTTGACTGCCAAATTATGGACCGTTGGATCGGGTGGAATTGGCAGACTTGGGACCAGAGTGCCAAACGAGCTGGCGAGAGTATCGAAGTGAGGCTCGCGGGCCAGGTTGCAGGGTTCCCCTTAGGGATCCGGCCGTGCAAGGAGCTCTCGAAGCTGAGCGACGAGACCGACGAGGCCCTCCTGTCCATCAGAGCGAAACGGCAGCGTCGGGACGCCAAGCTCCGGGGCGACATATTCATTTGGAGGCAGAATTTCGCCTGTCTTCCTATAGTGCTTGACCCGATGGTCGCCGTGAAAATGCTCGCGTTCAGGATGGGCAAGTCCCCGATCCAGGTGTCGCTGTGCCGCAGTGGCTGGATCGACGACACACACGACCACCACGACCCGTGCCCGTTCAAGGACAGGGGAGAGCCAAGACTCCCAAACAGCGTGCTGAAACGCCCCCTCCACAATAACAGAGACCTCATGATCGAGGAACCCGGCCAGGATGCTGAAGAACGCACTTGTGACGAGGCGATTCGTGTCGTCAGGTAAGGAATCGTGCGGCACACCTTGCGTCCAGACATAGCCCTCCTTGATTGCGTCACGGCTGACGACGGGGAAGGACAACTGAACCCCAAGCTCTCGTGCGAGTGTCGTCTTTCCCGCACCGGGGCGCCCGGTGATGGCGATGCAAATGGGTTGGCCTGGCATTGCCGCCGCCCAGCTTACGCGATCCGGTTTGATCAAAAGAGAATCCATTGAGCCCAGGTACAAGCAACACATGACGACGACCCACGGCCTACTCAAAGCCCGGCTCGAGATGATCCGCCGCCAACTCGACCAAGTCCTCGACCACTTCTCCGACGAAGATCTGGCCTGGAGTCCGGCCGAGGGTGCGCGGACCGTCGGTGGGCAGATTCTCGAAATCGCGGACAAAGACCGTGAGTCAGTGAGGTGGTTGCAAACGGGAGTCTGGCCTGACGACGAGCCGCCGTCCTTCGATGTTCAAACCGCATCGTTGAGCGACATGCGAGGAGCGCTGCGAACCATCCGGCAGACCACTTACGAGTACATCGATTCTCTTACGGAAGCCGAGTTGGAAACCCTGCACCCGTCGCCGGAAGGCTGGCTAGAAGCGCTCGGCCTCACTGAGTGCCCGCGTAGCGAGATCATTCGCAACATCGCCGCTCACGAGTGGTACCACGTGGGCCAGCTTCTTACCTATTGTTGGGTTCGTGGCGATGATCCTAACCTCTGGTAAGGGGGAGAGCCTGAGTCAAGGGAATCTACGGCCCCGGTCGGCCCGCCTTGACGGCGGTCGCGGCGCTCATCGTTTGTGGCAGCCCGTAGGCCGCTGGATCGAGGTATTTCCCGCGCATGGACGCCGGCTTATCCTCCTCGACCGGTGCTCCAAACCGCTTCACATGAGCGTCGTTCCGGCGCGCTTCGACGCGCCAGTCCACCGTCGTCCTTCCCTTGCTCGTCCGAACGACGAACTCGTTGTTGACCGGTCTTTGAACGACCTTGGCCAAGACGAAGTCTTGCGAGGAGTCCACGACCGTTAACTGGACGGTGGGGTTTGTGTTGAGCGCCTGGAAGTAGTCAGGCAGGCGAACGGTCGCGTACCCGGCGGAGTCCGTCACGATCGTTCCCCGATAAACATTGAGTGGCTCAGGGCCCTCGCTACAGTAGTGCCTCAGGATCTTGTTCTGAGGATCCAGGGGGTGGTCGATGACGAACTGCTTTGTGCCGGTAGCGGCAATCACACCAAAGCTGAAGACGCCGATTCCGCCGTCGTTCCCGGCGTAGTTGCCGACCACGCCTCCGTAGAGGCCGAACGAGGTCGGCTTCTGGTAAACGACGCCGTAGACACCCCATCCACCCTTTGCTGTCGTGTCCCCTCGGACGCCGATCTGCCCGATGCCGAAGACGCCGGCTGAGAAGTCGGTGCTAAGGTTTTCGCCCTTGACTCCATACGTCTCTCCAGTCGGAGAGGTAGCGATGCCACCCAAGCCGACGCCCTGATTGCTCACGACGCCAAACCGGCCGCCGAATGTCGGCCCAGTTGGAGACAGTTGATTGCCCTGGATAGCGCGGCCACCATCTCCGTACGACTCGAACAAGCCCCCATATGTGTATCCCGTCGCGCTGCTGGCGACACCCTTGATCGCTGCGCCACTTACATCTGTGTTGGTGATTTGGAAGGCGCTGTCGCCGGGCACCGCAGCCGAACCATTGTAAGGCAGCGAAAGGCCGGTCGCGTCGGCCCAACCCGGCACCCCGCCAGACATCGTAAGCACCTGGGAATCAGCACCCGGAGGCAAGGCGCCCCAGAGCCCAGCACCATCCGCGAACAGAAGCGAACCCAGAGGCGCCGAAGAGGTGTCGGATCCCGTTCCGCCGTGCTGCGATGAGAGCACACCGGTTCCAACGGCGGCAGCATTGATCGCTGTCAACCCACTACCGTCCCCTTCAAGACGCCCAGCCCGAATCGTCCCCGCAAGGTTGGCGTGCCCGTTTTGGGGGGTTCCAGGAGTTGTCGATTGGAGCTTGACGTAAGCTGGCTGACCACCTTGAACTTGGGCGGTGGCCCGTAGCGAAATGACGACTCCTGCGAGAAGGCCCGTCGCTGCGAGGGTCGTGAGGGTCTTGACGGTGGCGTTAGGGTTCGTCATGGGTGGGCAAGCCTTGGATCGGGATGACACATAGTACAGCGAACTGCCGTACTCCCAGTGGTTATGAAAGTGAATTCGGTGGTTATGGAAATAGCTGAACTCTTGCATTGATGGCTTACAATTGAACTTATGTCGGTCACCACTGCTCCGATTAATTGTGTATTTCGGAACCACTATGTGTCTCAGCGAAGTTGGTCTCTTGTGGACAGCCAGTCTAATTGCCAGCGATTCGGAGGTTAAACTCGGGGCAAATGTCGAAGGATCAGGTCACGCGCAGGACGATGCTCAAGATGGCTGGCGGGGCGACGCTCGGGTTGGGGGGAACGAGCCGGATCCTTGCCGTGTTCGCAGACGGTTCGATCGTTCGTCAAGACCACCGAGTACCTTCGGACAAGAAACTAAGCGCGGCTTGGAGGAAGTCGCTCACGGCCCGTGGCAAGAAGGAGGTCTGGTCAGGGGACGCGCTGAAGAACATCGGTATGCCGATCGGCGGCATTGCGGCTGGGCAGGTCTATTTGGACGGTTACGGCCGAATCTCGACCTGCGAGGTTTTCAACCACCACGAGTTCTATGGCTACGGCGCCACGAACTACATCAAGCAGGCGCACCGCCACGATATCGACCTCTCCTTCCACTTGATCCTTGACGACAAAGAGACCGAGCTCGGCACGGGCGAGACTCAGACGTTCCGTGGCGAGTTTCCGATCGCCGAGGTCGATTTTGGACTTCAGGGCTCGCCGATCCGGGCGCGGATGACTGCCTATTCGCCCTTTGTCCCGCTGAACGCGAAGGACTCCGCCCTTCCCGTCACTCTCTTTGAAATCGAGTTGCACAACACCTCGTCCAAGTCGGTGGCGGTCGCCTTGGAAGGGCGACTGGGCAACCCGGTCGGCCGCCGGGCCAGTGTGCAACGAGAACTTCCCGTCCAGCACTCTGCGCTCGTGACTGAGCCTTCTATGACCGCGATCATTCATACGGCCGAAGGCGTCAAAGACGAGTTCGCTGAGGATTCTGCCAACCCAAGGCCGCCCATTCTCCTCGCCGATTTTGAAGGAAGCTATGGCGATTGGAAGCCTGAAGGCGAAGCGCTTGGCACGGCCCCGGCGAAGGGAACCTTGCCAGACCAGCAGGACGTCCGGGGCTTCGACGGGCAGGGCCTGGTCAACACGTACCTCAAAGGAGACGCAACGACAGGAAAGCTGGTCTCTCCGCCGTTGACTCTCCTCCGTAAGTTTGTCAACTTCAAGATTGGGGGCGGAAACCACCCCGGAAAAACCTGCATCAACCTCGTCGTGGACGGGAAGGTCGTCCGGACGAGCACAGGCCTCAACGACGAACGACTGCTCTGGGACGCATGGAACGTAGAGGACTTCGCAGGAAAAACAGCACGCATTGAGATCGTTGACGAGGACTCGGGCGGTTGGGGGCACATCAACGTCGACCACGTCGAAATGGCCGACGCGGTGCGGTCACGCGAAGACCTGCACCGACGACACGGCAGCACGAACCCCGATATCGGCACGATTGCTCTCGCCCTTTTGGAGAAGGGCGGTACGCAACTCGACACCACCCATGACGAGAAGGGCCTGGAACTGAACCTGGGGAAGGTCCGGTCGCGGCACTATGACATCCCTCCTGGCAAGAAGAGCGTCCTCACATTTGTCCTCGCCTGGCACTTCCCTGAGCATCCCCGCGGACGCCAGTACGCCAACTGGTTCAAGGACGCCAAAGACGTGGTTCGCTACGTGCAGACGAACTTTGCCAGGCTATCCCACGACACCAAGCTCTGGCGCGAGACCTATTACGATTCGACTCTTCCCTACTGGCTCCTGGACCGGCTGCACTCGACAATCGGCAACCTCGCGACGGGGACGACAGAGTGGTGGGGCGATGGCCGGTTCTGGGCTTGGGAAGGCGTCGTCTGCTGTTCGGGGACTTGCACCCACGTGTGGAACTACGAGCACGGCCTTGCCAGGCTCTTCCCCGTGATCGAGCGCAACATCCGTGAACGCCAAGATTTCGGCGAGGGCTATGACGAAGCCACGGGACTCGTCGGATTCCGAAGCAACCGAGACTACGCGGCCGACGGCCAGTGCGGAACCGTCCTCAAGGCATATCGGGAACACCTTTGCAGCAAGGACGGGGAATTCCTCAAGGCCAACTGGCCGAAGGTCAAGAAGATCCTTGGCTATCTCATCACGCGTGACGCGAACGGCGACGGGCTCCTGGAGGACAGCCAGCCCAACACTTACGACATCGACTTCTTTGGAGCGAACACCTTTGTCGGCTCCCTCTATTTGGCCGCGCTCCGAGCGGGAGAGGAAATGGCCACCGAACAGGGCGACACCTCCTTCGCGTCGCAATGCCGGGCCCTGTTTGAGAAAGGTTCGAAAGCCAGCGTTGACCGGCTATGGAAGGACGACTACTTTGTGCAGGACGTGGACGAGGCGAAGGTCAAGGAGTTCCAATACGGACCCGGCTGCCTCTCAGACCAGCTCTTTGGACAAGGCTGGGCGCACCAAGTCGGGCTCGGTCACATCTACCCGCGGGAGAAGGTCGTCCAGGCGTTGAAATCGGTCTGGAAATACAACTGGGCGCCCGACGTGAAGGGCCAAAACGAACGATGGAAGCCTGAGCGGCCGTTCGCGGTTCACGGCGAGGCAGGTCTCTTCATTTGCACGTGGCCGAACGGCGGACGCCAGCAAGAGCCCGTTCGCTACCGGGACGAAGTTTGGACCGGCATCGAGTACCAGGTCGCGGGGAACATGGTCTGGGACGGACTTGTCGAAGAAGGACTTTCGATTTGCAAGGCCATCCACGAGCGCTATCACCCCGCCAAGCGCAATCCTTACAACGAGATCGAGTGTAGCGACCACTATGCGCGGGCGCTCGCTTCTTGGGGCGTGTTCACCGCGCTAAGCGGTTTCACTTATCACGGCCCCAAAGGGCAGATAGGGTTCGCCCCTCGTGTCACGCCCGACAACTTCCGCTCCGCGTTCACGGCAGCGGAGGGATGGGGGACGTTCTCGCAAACCGTGGCGTCAGGAAAGCAGACGGACACGATCAAACTCCTTCATGGAACCCTTTCGTTGAACGAGATCTCTCTGGACACGAAGGTCAAAGGGAGTGTCGAAGCCTTTGTCCGGGGCGCGCCCCACGCCGTTGAGGCGACACGAGACGGCTCGACGATCAAGGTTCGACTCAAAACAGCCGTGAAGTTGGTGGCGGGAGAAGCGGTGGAAGTCAGGATAGGCTAGACCACTCGCCGGGAGTGTTGGCTCCGAGCACGGCAAGTAAGGGGACGCCGAGTTCCTCGAGATCGTCCTCGGTCACGGTCTTCACGCGCAGCATCTCGATCCAGGCCGTCATGCTCTGGGCACCGCTCGGCACGAGAGCAAAGGCCTCGGCGCGATAGAGGGCGCAAAGGGGCTGTAGACGGCCTTCCACAGACGGAATCACGGCGTCATGGTCACCCATGAAATCCTGCAGGGACGTGACGACAGTTCGATTGAATCGAGGTAGGTCGCAGGCACATACGAAGACGAAATCAGCGGTTGGGCGGAAGGAGCGAAGGGCACTGAGCGGACCCGCTTGCGCCTTTTGGTCGGCGAGAAAGGCGTATCCTTCGAGCGGCTCTTGGCCGAGCACGGTGACACGGCCCGTCACCGACGCCAGTTCCTGAGCGAGCACCTCACCGAGAGGGCGACCATCGACCAAGATCTTGGCTTTGTCACTTCCCATCCGGCGGCTACCGCCTCCGGTCAAGAGGACGGCCTCGACCTTCACTTGCCCCGCAAGTAACCGCGGACGAAGCCCGCGCAGTTGGCCACATCGATCACCGAGTTGTCCCAGTTGTATTCGTACTCGATGCTACCGGGGCCCTCAAAACCGATGCGCCGGTAGGAGTCGAAGATGCCGGCCATGTCGGAGACCCCTGTTCCAAAGGGGACGTCGTGGGCATCGGGATTGAAGGCGTTGAGGTCTTTCAAGTGGCTGCTTACGATGCGACCCTTCAGGATCCGGATCGCGTCGACCGGCTTGATTCCAGACCGCACCCAGTGACCCGTGTCGGCGCAAGAGCCAATTCGTTTGTCCCTGTCTTTGACGAGCGAGTAGACGTAGTTTGGATCCCACATCTTGTAGTTGGGATCGTTAGCGCGTTTGGGGTGGTCGTGGAACCCGACTTTGATGTCGAACTCCTTGACCATCTTCTCGATCGTGTCCAAAGATTCGACGGACTCGGTGTTGACCACCATCAGTCCCAGGTCTTTCGCCCAGCGGAAGAGCGGCCTTGCTGCGTCTGGTGCCTTGGGGATTCCGGTCACCCCAAAGGCGACAGGCCGGACATGGAACTTCGCCAACTGGTCCTTTAATCGTTGCGTCTCCTCGGCAGGCATCTCGGGCCCCACCTTCACATCGGATCCTGGCCGCAGCGTCTGGCCCGGGAACATCTCGATGTTGGTGACACCAGCTTCGGCAGTCTTCTCGATCGCTTCGAACAACGTGAACTTGTTGAATGTCCAAGCTTGGACGCTGAGGACAAAGCTGTCTTTCGGCGCAGGTGCTGCCCCAGCCGAAAGGGCGAACGCTGCGAGCATCGTGGCGATCATGCTCGGAGTTTACTCTTGGGCCCTTCCTCGGACGTTCAAGGGGGCCCGAGTACCTCGAAAGGGCGACAATCCGACGCAGACACGGCAGGTAACCTGGGCTCCATGATCCGATGCGAGCGCCTGGGCAAGCGCTATGGGCGGCGCTGGCTTTTCAGGGATCTGAACCTCTATGTCGGCGAGGGCGATTGTCTGCTGGTCACCGGGAACAACGGCAGCGGCAAGAGCACGCTGCTCAAGGTGCTCGCCGGGTTGATTCCTGCCAGCGAGGGGACTTGTGAGCGGGGGAGCGAGCCTCGCCTCTCCCTGGGTTACGCTGCCTTAGACCAACCCGTCTACCCCGTCTTGACGGTTGCCGAGCACCTTCAGCTGGCTGCAGAGCTCCGGGGATGTCCACCAAGGACTGAGGAACTGCTTGACGAGGTCGGGCTCGGTTACGCGGCCGACGTCGCGGGGGCCCACTTGTCCACGGGGATGCGGGCGCGTTTGAAGTTCGCGCTCGCTGTCCAGGCGGAGCCTCAGACCGTTTTGCTCGACGAGCCTAGCGCGGGGCTCGACGAGAAGGGGCGAGACATCGTGGACGGCTTGATCGAGCGCCGAAGCGAGCGCACGGCATTTGTCATTGCAACGAACGATCCAAAGGAAAGAAAGTACGCCACTCATGAGCTCCCCTTGGATAGCTGAGATCAGCGCGGTCTTTCGCAAGGAGGTCAAGTCAGAGTTGCGCAACAAGAGCGCGACCTATGCGTCGTTCATGCTCAACGCGGTCACCGTTTTCACCCTCGCCTTCGCGTTCTTTGGCAGAAAGCTCACGAGCGAGGCTGCGACGGGAATGCTTTGGGCGGCCCTGCTCTTCGCGGGCGTGGGGACGCTGACCAGGGTGTTCGTCTCCGAAGAGGAGCAGGGCACAGCCGACCTCTTGCGTCTTTGGTCGCGCCCTCACGCTGTTTATTGGGGGAAGGCACTGTTCGCCTTCGTCCTGATGACCGCGACGGCACTGGTCGTCGCTCTCCTCTTCTTCCTTCTCACTGGGATCCAAATCGCGGTGTGGCAGCTCCTTTGCATGACCCTTGTGGGGGCCTCGGCAGCTTTGGCGGGGACGGTCACGCTGGTTTCGGCCCTGATCGCCCGCGGAAAGAACCGCGGAACACTTGCCGGGGTGGTGGCGTTGCCGCTCCTGGTGCCCCTCGTCGCCCTCGGGGTGTCCGCCGTCCGGGTAGCGGTCGAAGGCGGAACGAATTCTTTGGCGCCGGGATGGTCGAGTTGTGGAGGCGTTTGGCTGTATACTTTGCTCGTGTTGGCCACAGCACCTTATCAGTTTGCAGTCATCTGGGGTGAACAATGAAATGGGTGGCTTTCCTTGCCATGGCGGCCTTGACGGTCGCCGCATTTCTCGTGCCTCCGGCGAAGGGGTTTCCTGAGCCAGACCTTGCACGAATCATTTTCTTCCACCTGCCTTGCGCATTCTCAACTGTCATTTTCGTGCTTTTCGCCGCATATTGCTCTTGGAGGTATTTGGCGACGCGGCAAATGGTGTGGGATTTCCGGGCCGCGGCGGCAAGCGAGATTTCTTGTGGTGTTGGTGTGGCGACCATGCTCACCGGCATTCTGTTCTCAAAAGTCCAATGGGGCGACTGGTGGAGCTGGGATCCGCGCCAGACCTCCTTCCTGATCGTGCTCTTTCTCCTCGGGGCCTACTTCGGGATCCGTATGCACTTTGAGGACGATATTCTGCGGGCCAGGGTCGCGGCAGCGTATTCGACTTTGATGCTGCTCCCGATCTTGTTCCTATTTTTCGTTTTCCCGCGGTTGCCCCAAGTCTTGAAGGTGTCCCTGCATCCTAGTACGACGGTGCAAACCGGTGCCTTCACCAATGACTACAAAGCCGTATTGGTCAGCATCTTTGTCGTTCTCCTTGCCATGTGCATATGGATCTACAAGATGCACGTCCGAACCTCTCAGTTAGAACAACTCCTTAAGGATCGTCATGGAAACCTGGAAAATTATAGCGACGGTACCACCGCTCATCGTGTGGATCGTAATGTTCCTGTTCATTAACCGAGTCGAGAGTCGGCTTAAGGCTCTCGAACACGAGATAGGCACCGGGAGATAACTGTCGGGGCCGTAGAAACGGCCCCTGACATCAAGGCTTCTTAGCGTTCTCGCTCTCGTACTTCGACGGACATTTGACAAGCATTTGCTTTGCTTCAAAGGTTCCGTTCGTTTTCTTACCGATCACGACGACCTGTTGCGCCGCCGCCAAGTTGGACTGGGGCGGCCCCGTGTACCGCACAGGCATTGTCCCCGTGTCGTCCTTCAATTCGAATCGCACCTCCTGCGCCATGGTGTTCTGTTCCAAGGTGCTCGGGACGATCTTGCCGACGACGTGAACGGTCTGATCCTTCCCCTCGAGCTCATGGATCGTGAGGTAAGGGGAGGCGTTGTTCACGAACACGGCGGTAAGGCCCACAGCCGCTCCCAGGGCCAAGACACCAGACACGATAGCTCCGACTCTCATAGTTCAGTTATTCTCCGTACACAAAGACGCCACCAAGGTGGCCGGCCCACGAGATCAAGACGAATGTAGCGGCCGCAAGCACATAGTACAGGAACCGCATCGGTACATTCATCTTCTCATGCCGATGGACCCGCATGGCGACCATGATCCAAATGATCACCGAACTGGCCACGGCCATGGTGAGGTGGGTGAAAATCAGCCCCCTGTATGGCAGTTTTTGAAGGCCCATGGCAAGGACGCCACTGGCGATCCCACCCAGGGAAGTCACTGCCGCCATCAGGATGCAGTACCAGCCCGCCTGTAGAAGCGTCTTGTCCTTCCTCAACATACCGAGGAAATCGAGCACAAGCCCTCCGATGAAGAGCGCGATCGGAAAATGGACGATCGCGGGGTGGAACCCATTCTTTGGAGGGAACGGTGCCGGTTTCTTCGCTTCTTCTGTCGCGGCCGCTGCTGGCTTGGTGCCTGGCGCACCGCCACTGCTCGGGTCTCCGGGCGCGGTTCCGGCGGCGATCTCCTTACCGTTCGGTGTGCCGTCCCCGTCCGAGTCCAGATTCTCGATGGACACGAGCAAGGCAGCGTCCACCTCCTCGGCGTTGCGGTCTGTCATCGCCTTCTTCACGTCCTTACCGAAGGGGTTGAACTTGAAGTCCGAGTCGGAGACGTGGCATATGCCACAGGACTTCTCCGCCAGGGCCGAACCATCCTTGATCTTATAGTGGCTCAGGAAGGTGTCCAGATAAACACCGCTCGCCGAAGCGACAGACGAAGCGAGCGCGATCAGCAAGAGGACTCCGGATCGATGGTGACTGCGTTTCATAGGGCTGCTCCGTGGCTCGTGAGGGCCCGGTTGGGACCAAGACTTTTCGTCTCAGACCGACCAGGCCCTGCAGAGCTGTTTCATTCTCCCGGGTTATGGTCCTTCTTGATCTCGTCGATGTTCTTGACACCGTTCTTGTTCGAGTCAAGTCCTTCGACCTTTGCCAAGATGGCCGCCGTCACCTTTTTGGATCCCGCCGCCTTCATCGCGGCTTGGACATCCTTACCGTACGCGTTGAGCTTGCCGCCCTTCGCGCCGACGTGACAGACCCCACAGGCTGCTTTGGCCAGCGCGGATCCTTCTTTGACGTGGTACTTCTCCTGGAAGACCTTTGAATATGCCGAAAGAGCCATCGCCAGGGTGACGAGGCTGAGGGCGATGCATGTGCCTAATAGTCTTTTCATCTTGTTTCTCCAGTTCTGGTTGTCGCTAATTCGGGGGTGCGCGGCCTCTGGCGTGAAGGGGCCTTGACGCGCGATGGCGACTTTGCCGGCGAGCGCCGGTAAAGCGCTGAACCGAAGCCGCCGAGGGTCATGAGGGCAGTGCCCCACCAGACCAGCGTCGTCATCGGCTTGTTGTAAATCTCAATTGGGTAAATCGGGGTCGTCAGTTGAACCTGCAAGCGGACCGATTTGTCAGCAGCGTTCATGCCCGCCATGACTAGTTGCATGTGTTCCGATATGGGCGCGGGATGGAACACGGGACGACCGTCCTCTCCGATCTCCATTGTCGGGGTGACGATCTTCGACTGGCCCCCTGCCTCAACGCGTACCTGAGCGCCGAACTTTGTCCCGACCTGGCCGAACTCGCCTTGACGGACCATCTTCTGATAGGTCAGGGTGAGCCCACCGAACGGTTGCGAGGAGCCGACCGGCAAGCTGATCTCTTCGCCCGCGTCGGTCTGCGGCTGCCCCAAGGAAACATAGGTGTCCATGAGAGGGCCGTGCTCAATGTGCGGCCAGACCATGGTGTTCTCCTGCCCATCGGCCATGCCGATCTTGTAGAGGCCGGGGCGCGCCGTAAAGAGCGGCTGGCTGGCGCCGTCCTTGTAGACCGCCAGTTTCAGTTTGTTGTCACGGTCGTGCTCGTTCGAAGTCATACCAAGGTAACGGACCTCATAGCCCAGCAATCGAGCGGGATGATCCTCCATGACCATGGATCTTCCCTTCTGCTCGAACCCCCTGGAGGCGATCAGTCCCGCCATCAGGACTCCGACCCCAAGGTGGGCGACAAACGGAGCGATCCCGAGTTTCGACCTCTTGAAGAGTTCACCGATCCGCCATGCGTTTGAGACAAGGACGAACGTACAGATGCCGACGAGGAACACGATCCATGCCAGGCCGTTGACCTCGTAGCGGCCCAACATGTGGACAGTTGGCGCCAGTTCCAGCTTTTTCCCGAACGGGGTCGAGACCACGAGGAACAAGCCCAGTCCCGTCAAGCCGACCGTCACGCAAGCGAGCGTGTAAATGCGTCCTCCTAGCTCTTTGAGCGTCATGCCCCTCCAGGAGACGAACGGGGCTATCGCCATCATCAACATCAGCGGAACAAAGATCCAGGACAGGACTTGATGGTAAGTGCCCTCCTCTACCACCCTCGGTTTCTGACCGTTGAGCGCCATGAAGAACGGGACGCTCATGCCGAGCATGGTCGCGATGCCGAGCATAACGAGGGTCGTAATGCCGATGATATAGAAACCCTCTCGACCGAGGCCCGGCGTGTGCTCCGAGGGCGCGGCCCGTCTTCTTCCTTGGGCCATCCGGTAGACCCACAGCCCCAAGAAGCCAAGGGTCGCGCCGACCATCACCACGAGCAGGAGCTTCAGGGCGGAGTGGTCCATTTCCGCGAAGCTGTGGACGCTCGCCTCGCTCAGGAATCCGGAGCGGGTGAGGAAGGTGCCATAGACAAAGGTCAAGAACGGGAGGCCGCCAAGGAGCAAGTTCGTCACCTGCCATTTGCCCTTCGCTGCCTGGACGATGACGCCGTGGACGAACGCGATGGCGAAGCACCACGGGACAAAGCTCACGTTCTCCACCGGGTCCCACATCCAGAACCCGCCCCAGCCCAGCGTTTCATAGGCCCAAAAACCGCCCATGCAGAGGCCGAGGCCGACGAGAGTCAGAGAAGTGATGGCCCATGGCCTGACGATCTTGATCCAGTCTTCGAACTGGCCCTCCGCCATGGCGGCAAAGGCGATGGCGAACAGGGCGGTCAGCGAGCCGAACCCAAGGAAGATGGTTGGCGGGTGGATCACCACCCAGTAGTTTTGAAGCGAGGGTGCCAGACCAAGTCCTTCCGGCGGAACAAACGGGTGTCCATCGGCCAAGTTGAGCTTGAACGGAGATTCGAAGGCAAGGATGCTGGCAATGCCGCCGAGGAAGAACGAGAAGGCGACCGTGTACCAGCGCCTGTAGACCCCCGACCGCCCGACCGTCAACAGTCCGAAAATCGACGACGTGGTCGCCCACAGGAGAAAACTGCCTTCCTGGCCCGACCAGATACCTGCGATCCGGTAAGCCAGCGCGTTGTGGGTGTCGGCGTGGCCATACACATAGGAGTACTCGAACCGGTTGTTCGCAAAAAGCACACCCAGTGAGACAAACGCGCCGATCAGCGCCGCGCATCCGGCGGAAAAGGCGGGCCCTCCCACACGGACGAGGAGCGCCCACTTTCTCTGCATCACCCAGGCGAGACCCGAAACGGCAAACATCCCCGCCGCGGCGAGGACGAGGATCTGACCGATGGTACCGACCAGCAGTGACCACGAGGGTGGGTCAGGTAGTCCGGTCGGATTGAGTGGGTTCATTTGTTAGATTGAGTCTTGGCCCGGCACCTTGGAGGTGCCGGGCCCTTGTTCGTCACTTGGTTCCGAATTCGGCTCGGTTGGCCCTTGCCTTATCCGATTCGATCAGTCGGAACTTTTCGTTGAGACTCAGCCGGGAGACCGGCGCGGCCGGCACTCCGATCGAGTCAAGGTTGCTGTTGGCTACTTGGATCAGGCTCTTGGCATAGGGCGCGTTGTGCACGCCGTAGTCGCCAGACCGGATCACAAAGTAGTAGTTGTAGCGAGCACGCTTCACTTCGATGTCCACCAGCTTCTGGTCGGGCGCCGTTCCGCCTTCGCCGACGATCGTGCTGGTGTACTCCCAGTACAACGTGTTGCCGAACTTCGTGTTCGCGTAGGTCTCGAGCCTAGTCCTCAGGGCGACGAGCAAGTTCAGGATGTCCGACTTGATCGTGTCTGCCCTGTTCGTGGCGTCGGCCACCGTATGGCAGGGCGAGCAGCTCTTGTCGAAGCTCACCGTGAAGGTGTGGCGCGCGTCTGGCATGTGGCACTTGGTGCACTGGCCAGGGGCTTGGGCATGCGACGTGTTCCGTTTGATCACGCCTGTCCCCTCGACACCTCCGATCCCCATCAGCATTTGCATCTGAGGACTGTCGTGCATCGGTGCACGAGCCGTGCTCTTGTTGAGCGCCGTGTCGGACGGGTTCGTACCTCGGCCGTTATGGCACTGCGCACAGATATGGTCGTACTGCGTGAACTTGTCCGCCGTCGACCCAGGCGCAATGTCGGTCGTATCGAGGTTGAACTCTGTGTGCCTCAACTGCACGTCTTCGCCCAACTGGTTGAGCTTGTTGGTCTTGGAGTGCGGGTTGTGACAGGTGGCGCAGTCGGCGGTGTGAGGCACGGTCGAAAGGGTCGCCTCGGACATCGCGATGATTTGATCGTCGGGGACTGAGCCGAGGTCTTGGCCTTGCTCAAGAACCTGAGCCCTTACGAGGCCGCTGTGACAGGCGATGCAACGCGAAGTCTTGCCGTAGCGACCGGGGTCGGTGATGGCCTCTTCGCTCGGTGCCGCGATCAACTTGCTGTGCTTCGAGAAGTTGAACTGATCATGGATCGGGCCGTGACACTGCCCGCAAACGACCGGATCCGTGACCTTCGGGAAGGTCAGGATGTTGTTCTTGGTCGGGTTGGCCTTGTGCGCGCTTCCCGGCCCGTGGCACCCTTCGCAGGTGACGCCTTTGGCGAAGTGGGTCGTGTCCTTCCAGTGCACATAGACCGCGTCGCTGGCGTTCTGGCCGCCATGGCAGTTCGCGCACTCCTGGGGGGTGATGGACTTCGCAGCGCGCTGCTCGTCACTGAGCAAGGCGAGGAACTCCGCGTTCGTCGAGCCCTGGCCACCATTGTTCGTGGTCGAGCCGCCGACACCGCCGCAACTCTGAAGTACGAGGAACGCGGCAGCGATGGGAACGCAAGATAGCAATGAGACAATCCAACGGTTTTTCATGGTCGTCCTCCGCAAATGTTGTTCTTTCTCTCCGTGTGTGGGGTCTTCATCAGAACCTCACGTTCAGTCGGGCCATCACGAAGGTCGTCCGGTAGCCCGTTTGGTCGAAGAGCCGGTCGTCTTGCGTCCAAGGCGCGACGACCAACTCGAGGTCATGGTCTGGGGACAATCGTCGGCGCACGCTGAATGTCAACTGCGTTCCTTTGACGTCTCCGGATTCGTAGTAATTCAGCCCGGCGGAAGCGCTGAGGTTTTGGTCTTTGGACCAATTGAGCCCCACCGCGAAGCTCCGGGAGTTCGGGAAGAAATCGTCGAGTTCTATTCCGCTCTCGTCGTGGCCGATGACGCGGAAATCGTCCATCGAGTACTCGGCATAGGCGCTGAGGACGGTGTCCACCACGTAAGTGCCACCGACGGCAAGGTTGTGCCAACCGATCTCGACGTCGCGAATTGAGTTTCGCTGGAACCTGTAGGTGTAAGTCAGATAGCCAGAGTAGACGTCGGTGCCGCGATCGAGCTTGGCCTGGAAGGTCGCCCGGTCGTCCCACTGCAGCATTCGGGTGTCCGTCGTCTGCATTTGGGCCTCATTGGTGAGGTCTTCCCAGGAGCCCCTGACCGTCAAGTTGAAGGGCCCGACTCGGCCGTAGAGGCGGCCATCGTAAACATTGGTCTTCGGCACGTCGACGAACGTCTGATCAGCGCGGTAACGCTCGGACTCAAGATGGTTGAAACCGAATTGGAGCGACCAGCCTCGCCAGCGCTGCATCAGCCTGGCGCCCGAGACGAGACGCTTGCGGACATAAGCGTTCTTGATCGTGTTAAGGTCGAAGTCCTGCCGCCCGAACTTGAACTGGAGCGTAGTGGCGGGCCCTAGGTCGAGGAGCCCTGCCAAGGCATAACTCCTGATTGTGCTGGAGTCCAGCCCAGCCTGCTCGATCCTCGCGTAGCCTGCGGCACCTTCTACGCTCAGCCGGTCACCAATGTCCGCCGTGTACGTGGCATCGATCCTGCGTTGCAACGTTTGCGGCTGGAACCCGGTGTCGTCGGCCGTGGTCCTTTGGGCAGCGGTCACGCCAAGGTTGCCGCCCAAGGCACTACCACCGACGCCGCCAGCGATCAGCTTTGTGCGGGTGTGCTCCGGCTCCCTGGGCGCGGGATAACGCGCGTCTCGTTCGTCGGCCTTGTAGGTGAAGAAGCCGCCTGCGCTTGGCGATATGGAGTGGTCGATCGTGATCGAACTGACATCGTCTTGGCTCGGATCGTTTGGCCATTGCCAGCCGGGCGCGTACTCGTAACGACCGTACCTTCCTCGGCCGGCGCGCAAGACAGTGTGGCCATGGTTCAAGGCGATGAAGCCCTGATATTTGAAATCCTGGTTGGGGAACCCGTTGTAGTAAAGGCGGGCGTAGGGCGAAGTGTCCGAGAGCGGGCTCAAGAGCGAAAGGTGGTGCAGGCTCAATCCCTCGGTCGGCCGGGCGTCGTAGCTCAAGGTCGTCGCACCCTTACTGATGCTGGTGTAGCCGATGCTGACCTCGTTCCACTTGGTCGGCTCGACCTTTTCGTCCTGCTTTTCGTCCTTCTTCTCTTGACCGCCTTCGGTGGGCGTTTCTTGCGCCCATGCCCCCAATGCGGCCAAAGCAAGGACGGTCAATGTGCTCCTGAGGAGCCAAGGCCTTGCTTGTGTGTCCCGTTTCATGGTTTCAAGAACCTCGGGTCTGTGTTACTTCCGTGTGTCGAGACGTGGCAGCCAGCCGTCCAGCAGGTCTGCCCTGGATAGTGTTTGGCGAGCTTGTCGGTGTGGCACTGGGCGCAAAGGCCGCGAGTCACCGAGTTAAGAAGTTTGGGGTTGTTCGTCCCATGCGGACGGTGGCACTCCTCGCAGCCGCGGCCGGTAAAGCCGGCCACAGGGTCGTGCTCATAGACGAACGGCCCTGCCTTTTCGGTATGGCAAGTGACGCACTTGCCTTTGATGAGATCGTGGTTGACCTTGGCGTCCTTGGTCGGATGGACGCTGTGACAGTCGCTACAGGCGACGCGGCCCTCCGGCACAGGGTGGTGGGAGGCACCGCGGAACTCGGCGAGCGTCGACTGGTGGCAGGAGCCGCAGAGCGTGGACTCGTCCGCCTTCAGCATCAGCTTAGGCTCTTGCTTAGCGACAAAGAACGGTGCCCTGGGATCTTTCTTCTCGGCGCCTGGCCCTAGGTTGGGCTCGCTGTCGGGATGGATCTTGTGGCAGGAGACGCAAGACAGGTCGGCGCGAGCGTGCTCGGTCCGCTTCCAATGGCTCGCGCTCATTGTCTTCTCATGACAGCGCAAACAAGCTGCGGACGACTCCTTGGGCGACATCGAAGTAAAGGAGATCACCTCGGGATCCTTCTCGGCCTGGTGGATGTGGCCGGGGCCGTGGCAACCCTGGCAACCGCGCTTGTCAAGCGGCAAGCTCTCGTCGGAGACGAAGGCGGCGTGTGGCGATGCGGCGAAGTTCTCGGAGACCTTGGCGTGGCACTCGGCGCAACCTGCCTCGCTCATGTAATCGTCGGGCTTTGCCCGTGCGAACAGACGGTCGGCTTGTGACGTCGGCTTCTTCGCCTGGGGAGTGTTCGTGAAGCCGAGGGAGAGCATCGCGATTCCAATGCCTAAAACCAGCGCTTGTATCTTCACTTCCTTGCTCCTTGTTGCGACCCGGTTTCCAGTGGGCTCCTTTCTTTGCTCTCTCCCAGTTCGACTATATCCGCCGCATTTGGCGCGTTTCGACCCAAAACAGGGGAATATGGGGCTGTGTCAACCAAAAGGACGACAGGTTCGCGGGAATCTGTGGGCCTTACTTCAGCAGAGTCATCGCGCGGACCGTGCACAACGCCACCATGCGCTCCCCTGTCCCGAGTACCGACAGGTTGGCGGCGACAGGGATCTCCTTGCCGGACCGATGCAGTCCGAAGGTAGCGAAATGGTCGCCCATTTCCTTCGTCCGGGGATGCTCGAAGAACCCTTTGACGTGTTCGGCATGGTCGGGTCGATATCGGCGCGGCAACAAGTCTGAGATCGGCTTGCCAACCAGGTCTTCTGGGCCCCAACCGAAGAGGTCGCCCGCTTTGTCGTTCGCCATGAAGACGGTCGTGTCCGGCAAGACGATCAGCACCGCTTCCGGTGAGTGCTCGATCAGCATCTGGCAGAACAAGGTTTCGTTGTCTGGATGCTGCCGATGGGCGTTCGCCTGGACGTCCGCCATCGCCCTGTCCATTTCCTCTTTCAAGACATGGGCGACGAGCTCGGTGCGGCTGTTCTTGCCGAGCTTCATTCGAATCCGACGCCAGTACGTCTTGACGGTCGCCTCGCTGATACCGAGACGGTTACCGATGGCAGTGTCTGTGAACCCGCTTGATGCGAGCTTCAGCAACTGCCTTTCCCGCAATGACAGCGGAGTGCCCTCGCTATCTGCCACGTTATCGAGCATCTTAGCACCCTCCCCTTGTTTTGACTGCGTAGCCCCCGTGTTTTTTTGCCTTCGCACGCCGTTCCGACGGATCTCCCATGTCGGCGGCCGCATGCACCTTCGTTTTCACTGACATGCTTCACTTTGGCGTCCTTTCCGGACAAGTTCAAGTCAGCGGTTTTGTGTCCTCCAGACGATTGTCATCGGAAGTCACCACAGCGCTGGGTCAAGCCGGGCCCGAGGGTTCACCCGCCGGTGCTCGGGCGGGCCTTTGAGAGCTGCGTCGCATACACCCGCACACGGCCGTCGGTGGTCGCTACTCGTCGTAGGAACTTCGCATCCGTGCCAATGAGGGCACAACATTTTTATGATGAAATGTCTATTATTAGCAGCTGATCCTATACATTATAAGATTTATGGGCTTTCGCTCAGCCAGTGGCGGCGGGATTGGATCCTGGGATCAAGTCTGAACGGGCGGCCGACCGGCCTTGGCGTCGCGAACCGGACTCGCACTGCGATAAGCTGTCGCGATCTTGGTTGCTATACTCGCCGCAGTTCTAGCCTTGGCACCACGTATTGACCCAGCCACCGATGTGCTTTGGTACGAACGGCCGGCATCTGGATGGACCGAAGCGCTGCCGTTGGGAAACGGCCGTCTCGGTGCCATGGTTTACGGGGGCCTGCAGTCCGAACGCGTGGCGCTCAATGAAAGCACGGTTTGGACGGGCGGCCCTTATGACCCTAAAGGGGATGGCTCCGGCGCCCAAGTGCTGCCTGAGATTCAGAAGCTCGTCTTCGAGGGCAAGGGCGTCGAGGCCGAGGCACTGTTTGAAAAGGAGATGATGTCGAAGTCCTGGGAAATGGCTGAATACCAACCCCTTGGCGACCTTCAGCTCAGCTTTCCCGAACACGCTTTGGTCACGGGATATCGGCGAGAACTAGACCTGACGACCGCGTCGACGCTGGTCGAATACAAGCATGGGGGAGTGAGCTTCCGGCGCCAAGCGGTCTGCAGCTATCCCGACCAAGTCATCGCGATCCGCCTGACGGCCGACAAGCCTGGCTCGATCAACTTTGCGGCGACCTTGGATGGCCGGACCAACGTCAAAGCCCACACGGACGCCGAGTACAGCGTCTCCAGCCGGGAGCCCCAAACCATTGTCCTTCGGGGCAAGACAGCCAGCTACGCGGGCGGCAGCGGACTGACTTACGAAGCGCGCCTCAGGGTTGTTACCGATGGCGGCAAAGCGAACCTTGACTTCGATCGAGAGCACGACAGGGTTGTGATTGAGGGGGCGAACAGCGCGACGATCTATGTCGCAGCCGCCACAAACTTTAAAAGCTGGAAGGAGCTGGGCGATGACCCGGCGGACCAAAACAAGAAGACCTTGGCTACCGCTGTCGCTAAAGGCTTCGATCGGGTTCTAGCAGACCACTTGGCCGATTACGGGCGATTCTATGAAAGGACACACTTGGAGCTTGGTCGGACTTCGGAGAGCCTAAGACCCACCGACGAGCGCTTCGCAGCGTTTCAGAGAAACCGCGATCCAGCGCTGCCTGCCTTGCTCTTTCACTTCGGCCGCTACCTTCTCATATCGTCGTCCCGAGAAGGCAGCCAACCGCCCAACCTCCAAGGCCTCTGGAACGCCGATATGGTACCAGCATGGGGCGGAAAGCTCACAACGAACATCAACCAAGAAATGAACTACTGGCCGGTCGATACGGCCAACCTCTCTGACCTCGCCGGACCGCTGCTCCGCTTTGCGGAAGAACTCTCTGAATCGGGTGCGCGTACGGCGAAACGCAATTGGAACGCGAGAGGCTGGGTTCTTGGCCACAACACTGATCTTTGGCGAGCCACAGATCCTATCCACGGCGCTTACTGGGCTGCCTGGCATGGAGGGGGCGCGTGGCTCGGCACGATGCTTTGGGACCACTATCAATTTACTGGCGACGACAAGTGGCTTCACCGGGCCTATCCCGTAATGAAAGGCGCTGCCGAGTTCTTCCAGGACACGATGGTCGTGCATCCCCAATATGGCTGGCTCGTGACGAACCCTTCGAGCTCGCCTGAAAACGGCCCTGGCGGCGACAAGATGTGGAAGCACCACCCCGACGGCACGTTCGACAAGCCGATCGGGATATGCGCCGGCCCTGCCATGGACAACGAAATGCTCCGCGAGTTCTTCCGCGACATGGATCAGGCCGCCGAGCAGTTGAGCGTCGATGCCGACCTGCGCAAGTGGCTACGGCAAGCGACCGAAAAGTTGCCCCCGGTCCTCATCGGCCGCTACGGCCAAGTCCAGGAGTGGCTGGAGGATCTGGACGGGCCGGATGACCACCACCGTCATGTGTCGATGCTGTGGGGAGCCTTCCCTGGCTCGACGATCAGTCTGAGCAAGACGCCCGACGAGGCGCAGGCGGTCAAGGTGGCCTTGGATCATCGCGGCGATGTCGCGAGCGGTTGGTCGATGGCATGGAAGCTCTGCCTGTGGGCCCGTTTGGGCGATGGCGAGAGGGCGTACAAGCTCTTGCGCGAGTTCTTGACGGTCAACAACAACTTCAACGTCTCGACGCGCTCGGCCGGGGGCATCTATCCAAACCTGCTCTGTTGCCATCCGCCCTTCCAGATCGATGGCAATTTCGGCGCGACGGCGGGCATCGTCGAAATGCTGCTACAAAGCCAGGGCGAAGCGATCGAGCTTCTGCCCGCCTTGCCTCAGGAATGGAAAAGCGGCTCGATCCATGGAGTCAAGGCCAGGGGAGGCTTTGTGTTCGACCTTGAATGGGCCCGCGGAGTGGTTCGCTCAGCCACAATCAAATCGTTGCTCGGCAAGCCCTGCCGTCTACGGATTCCTCCCAAGACCACAGTCGCCGTGAACGGAAAGGAAGCCCGTCTCGATGGCCGGGGTGTCCTTGAGTTCCAAACCGAGTCGGGCGCGAGTTACGAACTGAGGATGACCGAGCGATGAGAATCACAGCGATCCGGGCGTATCGAATTGATTTGCCACTCAAGGAAGGTTCCTACAAGTGGTCGGGCGGCAAGTCGGTGTCGGTCTTCGACAGCACCGTGGTCGAGGTCAAGACCGATGCTGGAGTCACCGGCTACGGCGAGGTCTGTCCTCTCGGGCCCTTTTATCTGCCTGCGTATGCGCAGGGTGTGCGGTCGGGCTTGCTCGAACTCGGCCCCCATCTGATCGGTGAAGATCCGACGGATTTGGAGCGGCTCAACAGGAGGATGGACTCCGCGCTCCTCGGGCACCCCTATGTGAAGTCCGGGATCGACATGGCGTGCTGGGACATCCTCGGCAAGGTCACAGGGCTCCCGGTCTGCAAGTTGCTCGGTGGCCGCTACGGAGAGGATTTCGCCCTCTACCGAGCCATCTCCCAAGAAGAACCCGAGGCGATGGCGACCAAGGTCGCCGCCTATCGAGCGGAGGGCTATCAGCGGTTCCAACTGAAGGTGGGCGGCGATCCTGACACCGATATCGAGCGCATTCGAGCTGTGCGTGCTTGCCTGGATGCGGGTGAGATCCTCGTCGCGGACGCGAACACGGGCTGGCTGCAGCACCAAGCGATGAGGGTCGCGGGGGCTGTCCGTGACCTTGATGTTTATATCGAGCAACCGTGCAGGTCTTATGAGGAGTGCCTCTCGGTCCGGCGACACACCGACTTGCCTTTCGTGCTCGATGAGAACATCGATTCTTTACAGATGCTGCTGCGGGGACACCAGGATGCGGCGATGGACGTCGTCAACATCAAGATCAGTAAATTCGGTGGGCTGACGCGGGCGCGCCAAGCCCGAGACCTTTGTGCCTCGATCGGCGTCGCCATGACGATCGAGGACAGTTGGGGCGGGGACATTGTGACGGCTGCGATCGCCCACCTCGCTCACAGCACTCCGCCAGAACTGCTCTTCACTTCGACCGACTTCAACAGCTATGTGACCGTGTCCTTCTGCGAGGGTGCGCCCATTCGGAGGCAGGGCCGGCTTGCGGCTTCATCCGAGCCTGGGCTCGGTGTTCGGCCGGATTTTGCTCAGTTGGGCGGGGCCCTCCTCGAAGTGAGGGGATAAGGGTTTAGGTTTGCGTGCGTAGCGACGGGTGGCAAAGGTGACTCGGATATGCTTCGGAACATGAGATGGATCTTCTGAAAGCAACCAGAGTCTTCAGGGACATCCATGACTTACCCTTGACAGAGGCGCTCACGGAGGCAAGGAAACGACTACCCGACAAAGACGAGAGCCTCGTCGTCGAGCGGTTCCTCGCCTACCTCCATGAGGATCGAGACCTTATCAGCAAAGTCTCTACGGAGTTGGAGCAGACTTCGAATCCGATCATTACCTCGATCGCAACCCATACTGCGAAAGTGATGAAAAAGTTTGGCAAGACAATCCCTCCAGAATGCTGACCGTGCTGAAGGATTTTGCGAAGCGTTGAGTGGGAGTTCCTGCGGAACCGGGGTGAAAGCCGGCACGAGCCATCCGCCTTCACCCCGGCCACCCGCCGCCCGCCGTAGTCGGTTCGTGGTAGTGGGGCTAGTCGTGTCCCCGCGTACTGCCACAGCGCCGATGGACATTTCGGGATGGTGTTTATGTAGCATCAGCAAGCCGGCCCCTGGCCCGAAATTCGGCCACGTACTCTTTGAAGGCAGCCTGTCCTCCCACACGCAGCCCTTCCCAAACGTCCGCGTCGAAAGAGTTGCGAAGGTGACGCGCAGGATTGAATTCACTCTGTCTCATCATAAACAGGAACTCCCTTTCGTCGCACATGCGGTGCAACATCGAGGCAGCCCCTTCGGCTCCGGCTTCAACCGCAGCCAAAAGCCTGCGCAAGTCATCATCGTCTTCTACGCAAAAGCCACCCTCGTTTCCGGTGCGGAGGCCGACCGTGCGGAAAGACAATTGACTGTCCAGGTAATCCAGTGCTCTATTGACGGCGCCAAACTGGCACTTTCGGAATATGGGCTCGTTCAGACCAAGACTAAGGATTGAGACGCAAACCGTACAGCGCGCCCCCTTTTTCGGCAGCCTTCCACTTCGGACGAACGTTCGGGTTGATTCGCATTCGCGCACAACGCCCGGCCCCAACGGACGGAACCCGAAGGGGGCGTAGGCTGACTTGATTGTCCGTACGACGGCTGCCTGAACATACGAGCTCCAATTTGCTCGCTCCCTATCTTCACGGCTCACGTGGGGGCCACCTCCGAGTGGGCGCGCCCATCCTGAATGACAAGTTCCTCCAAGCATCTGAACTCCGCGTATGGCAAATGTCCGGTTGCGGGTGCCTGCAAGGACAGCCGGCGGACAGAGACCAAATGACGGATTGGATCGACGTCGATGTCGCGGTTGCAGGTCAGAGACAAGTCTGTGACAAATGGCAGTGTCCGAAGAAAGTCTAGCGGTTGCTGTTGCCAACCTTTGGCATAGTTCAACACTAGAGCGGAAGCTCCTTCTGAGAGCATGGCGGCTCTCATGTCGTCATGCCAGTGACCCCGGACAACCATGGCGTTTCTTCCGAGGTATTCCTCTACTGCTGACGTTGCGGAGGGATTACCGTTCATGGCAAGAGTTTTCTCCGGCGTGCCGCACTGAGTGGGTTGCGGACGTTAGTTAAGGGGCCGCCTGGTCGGATGCCTCCGAGTTCGGTAATCTTCATTTGCTCGACGATTTCAAGTGCTGTAAGTCCACCGGAGAAGCGTGCGCTATCGTCGTACGTTGAGCCGACGTTGAGGTCAGGCTCCTAGATTAATCCAGGAGCCGCAGCGCAAGAGGCCCGTCCAGCGCGGCGAACATGGACCATCCCGGCTTATCCCCCTTACCCAAGACCCCGATCAACTTTGAGTCCATGTAAATCGCGCACTCAATCACACCTTCGCGAAGCTTCCATACTCCTTTAAACCTCGCTACGAGGGGGCTAGAAACAGTTCCCACCCCGGCGTACGGCAAGGGATTTGCGGGTGCCTGCCGCTTTTCTCCGAAGTTTTCGGGAGGAACTGCAGCTATGTTGAACAACCAAACGAAGCCGTTCACTGACCCCGACTCCCAGAAATAGGCATAAACGGCCTCTTCGTTACTCTCAACCACGATCGCTTCAATGCCGTCGGGTCGTTCCAACGTGGCCAGTTTGGTCATGACTTGAAACATCATGGCATGCTGACGGTGCAAGGCTCCCGAGCTCCCATGCGGATTGGTATTTCTAGGGCTGGTCGTTGAGCATGATCGAGCACCCGGCGAGATCGATGCGGTGCTCTGTGCGAGTTCTCATGCTCATAGTTCTTCGCCCGAGAGTCCGGCCTGCGACCCGATGCAGAGCGAAAATCCATAGCAGCGGACGTAATCAAGGACGACACTGCAAAGTTGCGCGCCGTCAGAAACCCATTCTTTCTCCAGCGTAATGACCGCAGTGCTGTTCGCCCATGCCCCAATCTCGACTTCCCTGACGCGCCCAGAGCCCATTGCTTTCCGGTTCCCGGGCTCTTCACAGTAGCTCTGGCACACGGGAGAATGACGCTCTGGCAGGGCGACCAAACTCCCGACGTTCGGCAAGGTTCCGATTTCCGTTTCAAGTTCCAATTCGATCCACATGCTCAGTGCGACTTGCCGCCGATAGTCCTCTGCGAGAGTGTGCCAACCGTCCGTATTGCAAGAATTGGCTTGAACGTTGATGCGTATAGTGCAGTCCATCCGGCCCTATCCTCAAAAAGCGAAGTCCGGAGCGAATCCAGGTCCGGCCCCAGTGCCATTTCCCCAGATGGGCTCACCGGCAACCGGCGGCACATCCCCTCCCACGCCGAACCTGCCCCACACAATGTTATCGAACCACTCCTTGCTCACTCCCGGCTTGACCGGCGCAGGTCGATCCGCCCAAAACATTACGTTGCAGGGTTTTTGGAGGCCACCGCACCTTCCCCAGTACTCGCCTCGCAAATGCCTTAGCCTTCTTTGCCAGCCCTCAAGCTGGTCTTTGTGGCCGGTCCACGTCCCGCTATTCGGATACTCAGGATTCGGATTTGATCCAAACGGGTACAGGTTAAGAGGATCATTATACATATCAAACCAAGCAGGCGAAACATCGCCGACTACCACCCAAGCCTCGCTCAAGGAAGGGTCATCCGTTTCCACCTTTGCCTTTATGAGTCCAAATTGCTCAAAGCCCCAAACGAAGCTCGCATCAGTAATCCCTCGAAGCCATGTGAAGTGTCGGAGAAACCGCTCCGCTTCCCCCAGATGCATTGACTCATATTCAGGTTGTGATAATGTTCCGCCCACGTTCTTCCTCGCTCCTCGATCCAGGTTGCGCCACCAGGGCTCCGCTTAAGGTAGAGGCACGTCACTCCTGCCGCTTCAGTCGCGCAGTAACCGGAGCCTAAGTTGAATGGAGTCCAGGGTTGGCAGTTCGACGCCGGCGTAGCCCCAAATACGCCATTCGTTTTCGCCGATCAGTTTCCAAGCGAGGCAATTGTTGCCTACAGACTCGCACCGACTGCCGCGCTCCTCATATCCGGTCCAGATTGCAAGCGTACTCGTGGACTCCACGTCCTTGAATTGGACGAGGCCCCGCTGTGGCCCATCTCGGACCCAGACGCGAACTGAGTCACCGAAGCGACTCACTTTAGGAGGAAATTGGCCTTCCCATCCCAGCCGCATCGACGAGCTATTGAAGACTAAGTACTTCTTCCCGGCACCGCGCTCGACCTCGAACTCCAATCCGGAGAACCCAGCTGCTGGAAGGTGAATTCCCCGCGCGATCAATTGCTCGCCGAATAGGAGCCCCCACTTCCAGTGCTCATAATCGTATTCGATTAAGGGCCACATCGTTGCCTTCACGATGCCAAGAAGAGGTACACCCTCAACGACTGTAGGCTGATTCGTCTCTTTCATGGCTGGAATCTAGGCGGCGCAGGTCGCGGTCTCCAGAACCGGGAAGGGGCCACCCCCCTGGGGGGTGCCGGTGAGGGGTCGAGCCCACGGCTCTGCTCACAGACCGGCTCAGTATGGCGCGTTATGCTGGTTACGGTCGACGCAGAAACCAAACCTTCTCGCTCTCTCGTGCCCGTCTGAACTGTCAATTAAACTGTCAATCCCGCGCTTCGGATCAACGGAACGGGTTCCAAAACAAACTTTTTAGGTTCAAAAACCTGGAGCCGATGACCAGATTCGAACTGGTGACCTGCTGTTTACGAAACAGCTGCTCTACCACTGAGCTACATCGGCCGGCAGGTGTCAATTATGGCCCCACCGGGCCGGGGGCACAAGGGTGCCGGGCCCAAAATGGAGCCGAGGCCGCACAATGGGGGAGTGGCCGACGAGGCGAACACAGCGATCCTGCGCCTCCTGCGCGAGCATGCTTGGAACGCGACCGCTTACCAGATCGTCAACCCGGGGCTCGATCACTGGTTTTCCCAGGACGGGGACGCGGTTGTCGCCTACGTCTTGAAACAGCGGACGCGGGTCGTGGCTGGCGCGCCGGTCTGCTCACGGCACCGGCTGACGGCTGTGATCGACGAATGGGAGCAATCGTGCCTCGACGCTGGACACCGGTCGTGCTACTTCGGCGCGGCAGGAAGGCTGGCGGAGATCCTCGGCGAGGATTCCCGGTACAGCCGCGTGGTCATGGGGTCGCAGCCGGTCTGGTCTCCGGCCGAATGGCATAACACGTTTGCCAGGAAGGCGTCGCTGCGGGCTCAACTGCACCGCGCCCGCAACCATGGACTGGTCGTCGAGGAATGGCCTGTCGAGCGGGCCACTGCCCACCCCGCGCTTCAGCAGGTGCTCACCGACTGGCTTTCTCGCCGGGGGTTGCCGCCTCTGCATTTTCTTGTCGAGCCTCAGACGCTCGAAAACCTCGAAGACAAGCGCGTCTTTGTCGGTTGCGTGGCGGGCGAGCCCGTCGCCTTCGTGAACATGGCGCCCGTCCCGACCCGGGCCGGCTGGTTGACGGAGCAGTTCGTACGGAGCAGGCGGGCACCGAACGGTTCGATCGAGGCCGTCGTCGATTTCGCGGTGCGTACGGTCGCCGCGGAGGGTGCTCGTTACGTGACGATGGGGCTCGTGCCGCTTGCCGGGCCGACCGACGAGAACCCGGCCTGGCTGAAAGCGCTTTCGACTTGGGCCCGTGCGCACGGCAGGAGGTTCTACAACTTCGCAGGTCTCGAAGCCTTTAAGACGAAGTTCGTGCCCGACTCTTGGGAGCCCATCTACGTCTTTTCAAAGGAGCCGCGGTTTTCGTTTCGAAGCTTGCACGCGGTTGCGGCTGCCTTTACGGGCGTTCCTCCTGCGCTGGCTTTGTCACAGGGGTTGGCCCGGGCCGTTAGTACCGAATGGGGCCGTTTCCGAGCGATCATTGACAAGCTGGGCCAGTAAACATAGCGGTATTAGGCCTTTTTACGCCTTTCTTACGCTTTGCCTGATACCTTGCAATTTGCGGATCTGTGGTCAATTCGCCCATCCTCAGGCTCCCGCAATGGGTGCGGTACCTCATTGCAGTCACGGTAACACTCTTGGCTGCTGTCCTGCGGTACCAAGTGACCCCCACGCTCAAGGGATCTGGCCCGTTTGTCTTCTTCAGCTTCGCGGTCGCAATTTCGGCCTTTGTCGGCGGCCTGGGGCCGGGAGTCGTGGCGACCGCTCTCAGCCTCGTACTCTCGATTGGGCTGTTCATCCTCCCGGCTAGGCGCCCTCTCGAAGACGTCGCCCTTGCATGGGTGATCTCGGCGACGGCCGGGCTCTGGCTCTTCACGTGCATCACGTGCGACCTCCTGCGGCGCCTCGCCATCAGCTACAAACAGGCGGCGGAGGAGAGGGACGAGAGCCGTGAGCGCCTGGCACTGATCTTTGACAGTCTAAGCGACGCCTTTTTCGCGGTCGACAACGATTGGCGGATCACGCACTGCAACAGTTCGTTCCTGACATTTGTCGGCAAAGAAGGGCAGGACGTCGGCGGCGCCAATTTCCTTGAGCTCATCGGCAAATACAAAGACTTGGTCTTTACAAGGCTGAACATCGCGAAGCTTGAGCGAACAACCGAGTCGATCGACGTCCAGGAGCCCGGCTCCGAGCGGTGGTGGCAGTTCCGCATCTTTCCTGACGTCAGTGGCATGTCGGGCTATATCCAAGAGGCCACTTACCGCAAGCGCATTGAAGAGCACAACGAGCACCTCCTCTTCGACGAAAAGCGCGCAAGGACCGAGGCCGAGCGCGCAAGCCAGCTCAAGGACGAGTTCATCGCCACGCTGTCCCACGAGTTGAGGACGCCGTTGACCGCCATCCTCGGTTGGTCCGAGCTGCTCAAGTCCAGGCCCGGAATCGAACCCAAAGTGATGGAGGGCCTCGAAGCCATCGAGCGCAGCACCCGGCTCCAGGCGCAGTTGGTGGAAGAGCTCCTGGACATGAGCCGAGTGAGCGTCGGCAAGGTCTCGCTCGACATGCAGGTGCTGGACTTGCACGAGGTGGCCAGCGCGGCTTTCGCCAGCTTCCGTCCCGCCGCCACAGCCAAACAAATCGATTTTGCGTTCACTCCGAGCGATGAAGAGATCCTGGTCCGAGCCGACTATTCCCGCATTCTCCAGGTTGTCTCGAACCTGCTTTCCAACGCGATCAAGTTCACACCTGCGCACGGTTCGGTCCGACTCGGTTTGGAGAAGAACGATCGGCAGGCGGTCATCCGGGTCAACGACACAGGGAAAGGCATAGATGAGGCTTTCCTGCCCTATCTTTTCGACCGATTCCGGCAGGCAGACGCCACCACCACGCGGTCTCACGGAGGGCTCGGACTCGGTTTGGCCATTGCCAAGCAGCTTGTGGACTTGCACCACGGAACTCTGATCGCCCGCAGTGGCGGCGAGGGCCTCGGTTCCGAGTTCGTGCTTTCCTTGCCGCTCGCCGCCCTCCCGGCCGCTCCCCTCGAAGTGGCTGGTGCAATGAATGACGTTGACGCGGACGTCTCGGGATTGCGGGTGTTGGTCGTGGACGACGACCGCGACACCCGAGAGCTGCTCAAGGAAGTGCTGAGACAGGCGGGCGCGACGGTCGAAGCCAGAGCCACGGCGCGCGAGGCCCTGGACCTGATCTCGCAGTTTGCGCCCAACGTGCTTTTGAGCGACATCGGCATGCCGGAAATGGACGGCTACGAGTTCATCCGGAAGGTTCGTCAGCGCCCAGCTGACGAGGGCGGATCTGTCCCGGCTGCGGCGGTCACTGCCTTTGCCCGCGACGAAGATTGCGCGCTCGCCCTTGACGCCGGTTTCGACGCCCACCTGGCCAAGCCGATCGAACAGAAGAGACTGCTACAGACGGTCGCCAGTCTGGCCTGCCACGCACCTTCGCATTGACCCTTCTGCCAAGCGGAGCAAGGCCCCATAACGCGAAAGCGGCGCCCGACCCGGAGGAGTGGGCGCCGCTTGTGACGGCGGTTCAGCCGACAGCGTCAGATGGTGGTTCGACCCGGACCCTTGAAGATCAGGGAGAGGACGAACAACACAAGGAAGACGATGAACAGGATTTGCGCGATACCCGCGGACGCTCCTGCCAGCCCACCGAAGCCGAAGATGGCGGCGATGAGCGCGATGACGAAGAAGACGGCAGCCCAATACAGCATGTTTCTTGTTTCTCAGTGTTAGGCCATGTTGTACACGGCCGGGTCGTGGACCCTTCGCACCGCCAAGTGCGCAAGGTCGGGTCGGCGGCGAACTCCTCGGCCAGCGAATGCTGGTGCGGGGATGGCGTGTTCGTGGTGGCCTAGGTCGGCATCCGGACTAGGCGTTGATGACTCTCAGCGACTTCGGAACTTCGAAGCCGGCCCGGAGCAAATTCCTTCGAAGAGCGACGTGGGCCCGGTGAACCCTCGTCTTGATGACCGAGGCGGCACACCCAAAGACTTCTGCCAGTTCGTTGTAGGAAAGACCCCCAAAGTCTGCGAGACGGATAAGCTCGCGCTGATCCTCTGTAAGGGCGCCGAGGGCAGCCATCATGGGCTCGCTCAACTTGTCCTTGAAGAACTCTTGTTCTGGCGACGGGCCTGGGTCGACGGGGTCGTACGTGTAGTTCTCGGCGCAGAGGACCTCGACCGACACGGTCTCGGGCCTGCGCCTCATCATGCGGCGCTTGTCGAGGAAGCAACGATAGGCGATTCTGAAGAGCCACGCGTCCGGTTCGCGGTCAGGCAACCGGCGGTCGCGAGCCTTGTACGCCCGGAGGAAGGTCTCCTGGGACAGGTCGGCGGCATCCTGGGTGTTCCGAGTCAGCTTCAGGGCGAAGCTGTAGACCCGAGAGTACATCTTCTTTGTCATTGTCTCGAAGCAGTCGTTTGTCGCGTACGTCATTGTTGTATCCTGCGCACTTCCCTGCGCTTACAAGGTCATGTTACGGGGTGCGGCGTAAGAGTCCAATACGAGGAAATCGCGTGAGAATAAGAAAGGCGTCAAAACGAAATTCAAGGATTAACATATCATTTGTCTGGTCGTTCCTATCGCTTTTTTATGAGCGCTGACGGTTCTCTTTCGGCTCTGTTACGAAAGGCGGGCGCGGACAGATGTGCGCGGGCGAACAACCTGCGAGGATGACTCCATGAAGTACACGATTCTCCTCACCGTCGCGATGGGCCTTGGGCTCGGAGCATTGGGCTGTGGGAACTCAAACGAAGCCAGCCAGAAGGCGGCAGAAGCCACTCAAGACGCCATGAAGGGCGCGGAGCACGCAGGAAAGGACATGGGTGCCGCGACGATGCTGACTCCGGCCATCAAGCTGGCCATCACCGCCGATGCCCGCCTGAATGATCCGAGGAACCTCATCAACGTGGACTCGACGGACGAGAAGGTCAAACTGACGGGACACGTCACGAGCAACGACCTCAAGTCGCTCGCCGAGGAGCTCACCAGAAAAGTCCTCGACGACAAGAAAGCCAAACAGGCCATCGACAACGAGCTTTCCATTAAACCTTGACAAATAAGAAAGATGTTGAATTGCGATCTTTCGGGTCACCGTCGGTAGCTTTGCGACGACTAGCAATCAGAGATGGTGCATGAGCACTGTCCAAGAGAGCTGACATGAGAGACACTTTATACGCAACGTTCGACAATCCCGACGCAGCAGCCCGTACAGTCGGTTCCCTCTTGGACATGGGCGTCCAGAAAGAGGACATCAGCATCTTGGTGAAGAACTGGAGCACCGACGGCGCGATGACGGCCCAAGACGTGCGGTCGACCGCCGAACAGGGGCTCACCGTTACGACCGCCGAGGACGCAGCCGAGGGTGCGAAAGTAGGAGCCGGTTACGGGCTTGGAGTTGGAGCGCTGGCCGCCTTGGCCGCCGTCACCCTCCCTGGAGTTGGTGTGATCTTAGGCGGTGGAGCCTTGGCGATCGCCCTGGCGGGACTCGTCGGCACGAGTGCAGCCGGCGCGATGGCGGGTGCCCTTACGGGTTACTTGAAGGACCAGGGCGTCTCCGATGGCATGGCGGCTGACTTCGCTACCCGCGTCGAAGCCGGCGGAGCTCTGGTGAGCGTTTCCGTCCCGAGTGCCGACGTAGCATCCGCGACAGTCGAAGGCGTGTTTGCGAAGTACGGTGGGCGCGTTGGCCGCAACAACTACAGTGCGCCTCCGGCATCACCTGTCGGAACGCCGCTGAGATAGGACTTGCACCTAAGCGGATTCCCGGCTGCCCTCCCGGGGTCCGCACTCTTTCTACACTGCGAGTCGGTAACCCACTCTTGGCTCACTCAGCAAGAGACGCGGGTTTTCCGGCTCGCTTTCGAGTTTCTTGCGCAGGTAGCCGACGTAGACGCGAAGGTACTGAGCCTCTTCGGAGTACTCCTCACCCCAGACTTCTGCAAGCAGCTGTCTGTGGGTCACGACCTTTCCCGCATGCTTGGCCAATGAACAAAGCAACTTGTACTCGATGGGCGTGAGCTTGACCCTTTCACCCCTCACGAAGACCTCGCGGTTGGAGCGATCGATCTTCAGGTCCCCGCTCTCGAAGACGGCGTCCTGGTCGGGCGCTGACGCAGCCACGGCGTGGCGCAGAGCGACCTTCATCCGTGCGATGAGTTCGGAAACTCCAAAGGGCTTGGTGACGTAATCGTCGGCACCGGCTTCGAGCGCTGCGACCTTGGCCTCCTCTTGGCCAAATCCGGAGACGATCAGGATCGGAACGTTCGTCCATCCGCGCACGGTCTCAATGACCTTGATCCCGTTCGTGTCAGGCAGGCTGAGGTCCAACAGGATCAAGTCAGGTCGCTTCTTCGTGACCGCCTCGATGCCCTCGGAAGCGGTCGTCGCCTCGGTGAGGCGGAACTCCGTGTTCTCAAAGGCGGCCTGCAACAGGTTTCGGATGGCGGGATCGTCCTCGATCGCAAGAACGCTGACCTTCAGCCCTGATGTTTCGCTCATAGAGATTGATAGCCCGGTGCTGGCTTCCCCAACCGGGCTCACGCTACCGAACGCCATCTCACTTTACCTCCGGTGAAGTCGCCGAACCGTCTCGACTACTAGCCGCAAGTCTCGATGATCCGGGATAAGGAATCTGTAGTGACCTGCTGTGCCTCCATAAGAACGGCATAAGAATTTGCCCGCCGATCCCGCCGTGAGCGCAGGACGCTGACACCACCTAGGTCAAAGCGGAGTCTTGCCGAGTCATGCAGACAAAGCCACGAACAACCCGGCTCTTGCGCGGCCTTTCGGTCGCTGTCATAGCATCTGCCATGACGCTGGCAACTGCGGCCGATATCCAGGTTTACGTCGACGGGTCGCCCGTCAACTTTGAGTATGGGAAGCCGATGAAGGTCCATGACCGTGTCGTCGTGCCACTGCGGGGCGTCTTCGAGCGACTCGGCGCGACAGTCGACTGGAACTCTGCCGACTCGAGCATCTTGTGCCACAAAGGAACAAAGGAAGTCTGGCTGAGGATTGGTGACCGCCAAGCGCGGATCGACAGCCAGAACGTGATGCTTGACCAGCCCGCCATCCTTTACCGCGAGGTCACGATGGTCCCGTTGCGCTTCGTCTCTGAAGCGCTTGGCGCGGACGTCTCCTGGAACGAGGCCCTCCAGGCAGTGAACATCAGCACGGTGGGTGCCGGCACTTGGAACAACTCGAACACCGGCTCCACCGGCACGTCGGCCAACACGCACGCTTACATGGACGTCGTCCTCGAACCGGGAACCGTCATTCCTCTGATCCTTGAGACACAACTGAACTCGAAGACCGCGCTCAAGGGCGACAGGTTCACCGCTCGCCTCGACACGAACGGAATGAGCGACTATCAGGGCCTGCCGGTCGGGACGACCGTCATGGGGCACGTCACCGAAGTGAAGGCGAAGACGGACAAAGACCCTGGCGTGATTGACCTCGGTTACGACGCGGTGGTGCTGCCGGACGGCCGCCGTTACCTCATCGACGGATCGACCGTCAGCCTAGACAACAAGAGCGTCGAGAACCGGAACGGCCGCCTGGTGGCCAAAGGCAAATCTGCCGATGGCAATTTGAAGAGCGTATGGGTCGGTGCAGGCGCCGGAGCTGTGCTCGGCATTCTGACCAAGACCAACGTGCTCACCACGACGGTGGTCGGAGCGGCCCTTGGCTACCTCTATGACCGATTGAACATCAACGGCGACGGCACTCGCGACGTTCAGTTGGACGAGGGACAGAAGTTCGGTCTGCGCATTGACCGCGACTTCGTCGCCAAGATCGACAAATAAGCCGACTTTCCTGCCGGTGACAGGTCGTCCGTGCGGTCCAAGTGACCCGCGGGCGGCCCGAATTTTTCGAGGGCGCCTTGAAACGGCTCGCGACAGGTCAATCCACGCCTTCGCGTGCTGCGACCTCAACGTCGTAAAGGCTGGCGAGCTCATATGCATCAAGAATCTCGATAGACTCCAGCTTCTCGACTAAGGCCCGCGTATCGCCACCGTCAGGGACCGCGAGCGCACCGAGCACTTCAAACTTGTGGTCGAGGATGCCCCGAAGGTCGGCGCTCGTGTTCCGCGCGTGGCCTGCTGGAAACATGACGAGGCCAGAGTCCAGTTCCCTTCCGCCTGCCTGGACCCGCAAGCTTGTAGGGATCCCCTCCGGATATTTGGCGTCGTACTCGGGCCCTCCGTGCTGGAAGTCGATGATGTCCATCAGCTTCCTTGTCATGGGATGGTAGACCGCGGTGTCGTCGACCTTGTAATCGTAAGGCGAAAGCATCAGTTGTTTCCAAACTTCATCGCCCTTTGACGACACCGAGCCCGCCTCGATCGCCTTGCGCAAGAGGGTCGCCACGATATAAGCCATGGAATGGTCTGCACTCTGCCTGGTGGTCGGGTTCTTCTTCATGGGGTTACCGATGATGCCGAACGCGGGCTCGTAGGCGACGATCGTGATGCGCTCGATCGCTTGTCCTTGGTTCGCGAGGAGATCGGGGTGCGCGGCCAGCATGTCGATCAAGGCTTGCAGGGCCCCGGCCGACTGGTGCTCGTAGAGTCCGAGCTTAAAATGCATCCCCATGATGGCAAAGTCGTCGCCCGAGTGCGAGAGGACGACTTCGAACGGCGAGTCGCCCTGTTCTTTCCATCGCTCCGCGCCAGAAGTGGTCGGCTCGAAGAAGCGGAAGATGGCTTCGGGATTGCGGAAGATATCTTTGGGTCCGACGAACCCGCTCATGGCCCGCTTCATGAACAGCACTGCGGCCTCGGTCGATATGGCGGCGGACGCTCCTTTCGAGTCGCTCAGTTGCTTGCCGGCTCGGATCGCGCGCCAGGGAATGGCGTGCGCCACGAACATTCCGATCGCGCTTTCGATCTGCTCGGGAGTGGCACCGAGCAAGGCACCATAAGTCGCGGCGCTGGCGATCGCGCCATGGACGACATGGTCGATCTTATAGGTCTTCAAACTAAAGACCTCGGCCAAGCGGCCACGGATCTCGTCCAGCAGCACCATGGCCCGAAGGGCGGCAGCACCGTCAAGTTCGGCCTGTTGGCACGCTGCGATCACGACGGGATAGAAATCGTTGTGCCCAAACTCTCCGGCGGTGTGGCCGAGCTCAGGGCGGTAGCCAAAGTTCGTACCGTTGCTGTCCCACTCCCTGACTGCCGATGAGTTCGCGGCGACAGCCTTCTCGGCCCACACCTGTTGGTTGCTCCCGAAGACGAACGCTCCCTTTCGCGGGTCCGATACGCGGTATTCGAGGGCCTCATTGCGGAGAATGGTCGGTGCGTTGGTCTGGAGCGCCAAAGCGCTGAGCCCACAGAGGACTGAGTCCGTGTGGAACCACCGTGTCCGTTCAAGGACCTTTGGACTCGGGCCCGTCCCAAGGCTCCCCGCTATAAAGTCGACGGCGAATTGGCCGATTCCAAGGGCTTGATTTGAGTTGCGGGGCAAGGACACGGACTGAGACATAGACCGGGCCGGAAGGGTACCCATTGCGGTCTGACGGCCACTGCCCCTAGCGCAACGGCGGCACAAATCCGCTGTAGAATGAGTTGAAGAGCGACGTGACAAGCGGCCCTGAACTCGAACCTTTGGGCGACGAGATGTTCTTGAACACGGAGCGCCGGTGCCCGGTTGTCCTCCTCTTGGACACCTCTTCGTCCATGTCGCCGTTCATCAACGTCGTCAACCAAGGGCTCCGTGACTTACGAGACGACTTGAAGTCCGACTTGCTCGCATCGCAGAGGGTCGAGCTGGCGGTCGTCACATTTGGGCCCGTCCAATTGGTCCAGGACTTCGTCACGGTCGATCAGTGGGTTCCACCGAAGCTCCTCGCCTCTGGCAACACGCCGCTCGGTGAGGCCCTTCTCTTCTCGCTCAGGCAGATCCATTTGCGGAAGGCTGCCTACCGAGAGGCCGGAATCCCGTACTACCGTCCTTGGATTTGGCTGGTCACGGACGGCGACCCGACAGATGTGTGGCACAAGGCCCTGCCTGACATCCAAGCCGAGGTCGCGCGCGGTGGGCTGGAGATGTTTACGATCGGAACGGACAACGCCAACTTCTCGATCCTTGGTGAGATCAGTAGCCCGAGGAGTCCGATTCGCCTGCGTCACGCTCACTATCGCGAGATGTTCGTTTGGCTCTCACAGTCCCTCAAGCCAGTCTCGAGGAACGAACCCGGGAGCACCCTTCGCCTGCCAGTGCCGACCGAATGGGGCGAGATCGTCACCTGACCTCTCGACCATGGCCTGGACGTTCGCCTCAGCGACCCGACTCGGAACGGTCCACTCGAGCGGCCCGTGCCAAGACTTTGCCGCGTGCATGGCCAAGGGCAACAGCTTCGTGGCAGTGGTGGCCGACGGCGCGGGAAGCGCCGAGTTCGGCGCGGAAGGGGCTGAGACGGTTTGCAAGGCGTTCTTGGACGCATCGAAGAAGCTCTTACGAAACCCAGCGAAGGCAAAGGACGCCACGATCAAAGATGTCGTGGTCTCGGTGATCACGGCCGTCGAAGCCCGTGCCAAATCGAAGCGAAAGCCAGTCGCGAGTTTCAGCAGTACGATGGTCGGGGTGGTCGTCGGGTCGAACACCGCACTCGTCGTGCAGATTGGCGATGGCGCGGCCGTCCTCGAGGTGGATGGCCAGTTCCATGTGCCAGTCTGGCCCAATGACAGCGAGTTCCTTAATGCCACGTGCTTCGTCACCAGCCCCGCTGCCCGCGAGCATGTCGCGGTGGCCAGGATAGACCGCAGGGTCGACACCGTGGCCGCCTTCTCCGATGGTCTCCAGCTTCTTGTTCTGGACGGTAAGACACGCACCGCGCACGAGCCGTTCTTCGCCTCCGTCCGCAACAACCTTGCAACTCTGGAAGGGCACGACGAACGGGCGTCGGATTGGCTTGGGAGTGTGCTCGCCTCGAATCCTGTAACGAGCAGGACGGACGACGATACGTGCCTCGTGATCGGAAGGAGGACGCGTGGCGGTCAGTAGCAAGGCATTGCCCGAGGTCTACGGTTCCAACGGCCCGCTTCAACTTGCCGCCTCGCTCGGCCAAGGAGGCGAGGGCAGTGTTTATGGACTGGTCGGAGACGCGACACTCGCGGTCAAAGTCTTCCGCGAGACGAACGAAGACAGGATCGACAAGCTCATGGAGCTTGTCGCCATGGACAACCCGAGGTTACGGCTGGCGGGGGCATGGCCCCACCTGCTCCTGACCGGCCATGACGGATCGGTCGTGGGCTATCAAATGGAGTTCCTCCAGGGCTGGGTGCCTCTGTTCTCCGTCTACCAGGTCCGGAGCCGCCTCCGTATCCTGCCCAACGCTTCGTGGAGCTACTTGATCCGGGTGGCCCGTAACCTTACGACGTGCGTCCACTACATTCACGAGGCTGGGCTCGTGATCGGAGACCTCAACGAGTCGAACGTGCTTGCCGACTCGAGGGGCATGGCGAGACTGATCGACGTCGACAGTTTTCAAGTCGGCGAACACAGGTGCCAGGTCGGTAAGAGCGAGCTGACTCCACCTGAGCTCCAAGGTCGATCCCTCCAGAACAGGTTGAGATCCCCCAACGACGACTTGTTCGCGCTCGCAATTCTGTTGTTCCAGACGCTCGTGTTTGGCCGTCACCCTTACGCGGGCTGCACTGAGGGCGACCGCGAGGCCACGCTCGAATCGCACATTAAGGCAGGCCACTACGCTTGGACGACCCGACGTTCGGTTCCTGTCCACCCGCCACAAGAGCTTTCGATCGATTGGCTCCCCGCTGAGATCCGCGGGCTCTTCGAGGACGCTTTCGACCCGGACATCAGGCACCGTCCCAGCGCGATCCAATGGTTTGAGGCCCTCAAGAGGCTCGAGGCTCACACGACCGCCTGCACCGGAGTCGAGACCCATGTCTATTGGAGCGGAGCGGAGCGGTGCCCTTGGTGCGATCTCGAGGAAAAGTGGGGCGTCTCGCTGTTTCACTCCAGCCAGAAGCGTGTAATGACGCGGCCGGCCAACAGCCTCGACACAGACGCCTTGCTGCAAGAGCTTTACTCGGTTCCTCCTCCGAAGGTCGTCGAGGCGCCGAAGGTTCCGAACCACGACCAGGTTGAGCCAGCGAAGCTGAAGTGGTATGAGCGGATGGGCCCGGGCGTCTTCTGGCTGTGGCTGATCCCGTTCTGGCTACAAACATTCTCAGGCTCTGCTTACTTTCCGGTCTTGATGGGGTCCACATTCGCGCTGATCGGACTGCCGAGCCTGTTCTCCCTGGCTCAGCACATCCACTTAAGGCGCAAAAAGGGTGCAGCACCGACAAAGCAGTTTGTTGTTCCCCTCGTCTACAAGCTTCGGCCTTTGCTGCAGGAGTGGCACCACCTTGCGGAAGTCTCGTTCCAGGCTCGGCGATCGGAGTACGAGCTTTTGGTCGAGGAGTATCGGAACGTGGATAACCGAGCGGAGCGCATCAAATTGGAACTGGTCAAACGGTCGCATCGCCCAGAGATCGATGCCTACCTCTCCAAGTTCTCCGTCGTCGCTTCTGGCCTGTTGAACAATCGAACTTCAGCCGCTCTTGAGAAGGCCCGTATCCAGTCTGCGGCCGACTGCACAAGAGAGCGACTTGAACCGATCGCTGCCGTCGATTTGAACATGCAGAAGGCACTGATCCTTTGGCGAGAGGACTTGACCAGCCATTATCTTTCGACATCGACGTTCGGTCTCACACCCTCTCAGACAGACCTCTTGGAGCGAAGGCTGAAGGTCGAAAGCGACCGGCTCGTGAAGAGGCTGAAGCAAGGGCCCGAAGAATTGCGCCAATTGGCCGGGCAAATCGAAGGGCGTCAGCGCGACATCGCCACCGAAGCCCAGCCCTTGCTCGACGACTACGAGAGCGTCATCCACCTCTTCCGCTCCTATTGCAAAAAGGGCTACATCAAGCTCGACCGCCCAGAAGAGCTCTACCTGAGCTAGCCCCACCAGAAGGCGGCCGCGATCAAGACATAGAGCCCGACAAGCGCGGCGCCCTCAAGCCAAATTGTTTCGCCGTCGAAGACGATCAGCGCGGGAATGAGGGCGGCAAAGATAAGGGCGGTGACAAGAAGCGGAGATAAGACAAGTGTCATGGGCGCGGGCCCGACAAAGAACGAAGCCATGACGAGGACAGGCACAAGCGCGAGCGCGATTTGAAGGGACGAGTTCAAGATGACGCTCATCGCGTAATCCGGCTTGTTCTTCATGGCCAGCTGAATGCCCACCAGGTTTTCGATCGCGTTGCCGGCGATTGCGACGATCACGAAGCCGGTGAACGCTTCAGATATCCCCATTGACTTCGTCGCAGGCTCGAGGGCAGCCACGAACCACTCGCTCACGAACGCGGCTCCGACGCCAGACAGTGCCAGGATCACGAGTGCCAGCCAGAGGGGCCATCCCGCATGCTTCTCGCCCGACTCCTCGGGTGTCACGGCGGGATTGCCCTTGAGGAAGAAAGAAAGTGAGGCGAGAAAGACGAGCAGCAAGACGACAGAGCACACGAGGCTCAGCGAGGACTCGTGGGCCGCGGCGGGGGTATGGAGCTCGAAGGCAAGGGTCGGCATGACCAGTGCCGTGCAAGCCAACAGCATGAGGATGGCGATCATTCTCGGCGGGCCAGAATGGAAGCGCTGGGTGCCGTGCTTGAGTCCACCAAAGAGGACTGCTAGTCCAAGGACCAGCACACTGTTCGCGAGGATGCTCCCGACGAGCGCCCCCTTCACCACGTCCATCAAGCCTGCCCGGAGGCTGAAGATGCAGACCATGAGTTCCGGGAGGTTTCCGAGGGCGCTCTGGAGCACGCCGGTCGCGCCCGGAGACATCCGCGATCCCAATTGATCGGTGGCATGGCCGACGACCACCGCCATGAGAGAAAGGGCTGCGGCAGCGGCCAAGAACGCCACCACCGGGCCAGCCCCAGTCCTGAGAAGCCCGGCGACAACGGTGGCGCCCAAAGCGAGAGCCAAGGTTGTCAGATCCTTTCTTGACAAGCGTGTCGCGGCTTCTGCTGAACTCACGGGCCCCATTCTAGCCCAGCGACTCCTTAGGAGATTCTTAGAATTTCGACAAAGTTGCCGCCCATTGGGAACCATGGGTGGGCGGCACGTCGTTTTGTACTTAACGGTGCCGATCGGCATCTGGAGTTGGAATCATGACCCGCAAGCCCCTGTTCGCATTTGTCGTTGCCGCCTCACTTGCCCTACCCGCCCTTGCTGGCACACTCGAGTCCGGGCTCGCCAAGGGCGATAACGTAGTGCCCTTCCATCCAGAACATATTTCTGGCCCCCTGGCCGGCACGGACAAATGCTTCCCGTGTACGTTCGGCAAGCGGCCTGCGGTTCAGGCTTGGATCAATGGCGACGACAAGGAGAACGTGATCGCCATTGCCAAGGACCTCCAGGCGAACATGGACGCGCACAAGGACAAGGAATTCAAGGCGCTGATCGTAGTCGTCACGCCAGACCCGAAGGGCGCCAAAGCTAAGGTTCTTGACATGGTCAAAGAGTCCGGCGCCAAGGATATCGGTGTTGCCCTGGTCACGCCGAGCCACGAAGCGATCAAGCTTTACAAGATCAACCTCGGCAAGGACGTCAAGAACACTGTCTTCCTCTATAAGGATTGGGTGATCGCTCAGAAGTTCGTGAACCTCAAGATGGACGACAAGTCCTGCAAAGAGTTCTGCGGCGCGATCGACAGCCTTGTTCAGTGACATCTTTCCCCTGACTGACACACTCAAGCCTCGGTCTCAGACCGGGGCTTTCGCTTTCTTTCGTCACAGGCTCAATGCAGCCCGCCACTCGGTGTCGCTCCAGCCTCTTCCCTCGGTCATGAGCGCAGACGCTCTCTCCTTGCCGAGACCGGCTGTGAGGGTTGCCTCAAGGGCCTTGACGAACCGCTGTTCGCTCCTGATGAACTGCATGGCACCAGCATCTGCCCTGGCCGCGCTCGCTCCAAGAATCTTTGCGGCTCTCTCCAGGTCACCCTCGCAGCACACGAGGTGGACCAGCGAGTGGATCGCAACCAGCCCTCCACCGGTGTCGCTCAGGGCCCGCCACCCTTCGTAAGCTTGACGAATGTTGTCCCTGGCCTCTTCAAACCGGCCACAAGACGCGAGGGCGCGACCGAGCGAAGCCCGCTGGTCACACGCTTGGAACAGGCTGCCCACCATCTGCCACGCCTGCAGCGCCGTCTCAAAGTGAGCGACAGCGGCGTCGGCCCGATCCTGGGCAAAAGCCATCCTGCCCCGTAGCTCTGACCGCGAGCCCTTGGCCGCGATGTCGCCTATCTCATCCGGGAGCCGTTCGACCTCGTCCATCCGTTGCTCGGCGAGGGCGATGTCGCCCAGCTCGAACTGCGTCCAAGCTTCAAGGTGGGCCAGCGAGACATGGAGGAAGGGATCGTCTTCGGAAACCAGCTCTGCCCTGGCGACCTCGAGGCTCGACCACGCCCCTTCGAGATCCGCCGAGTAATACAGTGAGTAGCCCTGAAGCAAGGCGACGTTCCCAATCGTTCCTGAATCACCAGAGCTCAGCGCCAACGCCATAGCTTCACCAAACGTACTTCTCACCGTCTCGAAGTCACCGCGGCTACGGTGCACCAGAGCAATTCTGGAAAGGGCAAGAGCCTCGGCGTGAATGCGACCCTCTTCTCGGTACAGGGCTCTGGCCTGTTCGAGGTGCTCAAAGGACTCTTCGAACTGCAGCGTCGCTTGGTGGAGAAAGCCCACAGCAAAAGCGATGTCGGCGGACAGGTCAGTCGCCTTACTATCCGCGTTCTCACCTAGTGCGCCAAGGATTGCTAGCCCTTCGTTGGCGTGGCCACGCACGCGCCAATAGCGGGGCATCCGAACAGCAATCTCTAGTTGCGCGCGGCAATCATCGCTCCCTGCTTGATGGAGGGCGGCGCGGATGTTCTCCAGTTCGCGGTCAATGGCCTCTACTGCTGCAAGGGGCAGATTTGAGTTAGGGTTCGGCGAGAGCTTCAGCATCCAGTCGTGGACGGCCTTCGTTCGCCGACTGTCCCGCTCGGCTAGTTGTTTGTGGTCGAGGGATTGCTCCACGTGCTCCCGAACGCTCTGAAGGATGTCGAATCGCAGGGCTGCGCCACTGTCCTCGATCACGAGCAGCGAATGGTCACAGAGGGTCTCCACCGATCCGATGACGTCTGGTTCCTCACTGGCCGCCGTGGCCATCTCCAACGTCCAGCCGCCGTGGAAACCGGACATTGTAGTCAAGAGCGCAAGGGCCGGTGCGGGGAGGGAATCGAACGTCCATTGGAAGGCCGATTGGAGAGTGCGGTGGCGCTCCGGAGCATCAGCGCTTCGGTTTTCGAGGTCCGTAAACCGCTCTTCGATTTGGGTTAAGAGCTGCTGCGGGCTGAGGACACGAAGCTTCGACGCCGCGATCCTGATCGCGAGGGGGATGCCGTCCAACCGACGGACGATCTCTTGAAGCGTCGCTCCAGCCGAAGGGCCAAACTGGATGTTCGGCCGTACCGAGCAAGCCTGGTCGCTCAGGAGAAGGACGGCTTCCGAGTCCGGCCCGATTGCGAGGGGCTCGACCTGGAAGAGCCTTTCGCCACTGATACGAAGAGGCACGCGCGACGTGCAAAGGACTTTCAGGTTCGGAACTTGCTCGAGCATCTTGCTCACCTCCTTAGCGGCTTCGGGAAGGATGTGCTCCATGTTGTCAAGGACAAGCAACAGGCCGGTCGGCGGCACAAGGGACGTGAGGACGGAAGCGGCGCTCGCGGCTTGTTGCGTGTGGACGGCCAGAGTTTCCAAGACGTGGGACGAGACCTCGTCCGCCGAGGCGAGCCCGGCAAGCGGGACGAAGTGGCACCGAAGCGCCGATGACGACTCGATCCGCAGGGCGGCCTCGATCGCGAGCCTCGTCTTTCCCATGCCCCCTATCGCGAGCAGGGTGACAAGCCGGGTCGTCGACTCACTCGACAGCAACTGGATCAAAGACTCGACCTCGACGCCACGGCCGAAGAAGGTGTCGGTGGGAATAGGAACAGAGAAGTGGGCAGTGATCCGCGAAGTCGCGACCTCGGTCACTGTGCTCACGCCGGCCCTGATGCTCTCGGCCAGTTGCTCGGCGACGGCAGTTGGCTCGCGTCCTTGCTCCTCGCGAAGCAGACGCTTCATCTGCTGAAACTGGCCCAGAGCGTCGGTCATGCTGCCGAGTCCGCCATGGGCGGTCATGGCCGCCATGTGCGCACGCTCGTTGCACCGGTCAATGGCGAGCGCCTTGTTGCTTGTCGTGAGCGCTTGGGCATGGTCGCCCCGGCTGTTCTGCGCTTCGGCAAGCTCGGTCAAGACCGTTAGCCTGGCTGCCGTCAGACGCTCCCGCTCGGCCGCGACCCACAATTCGTCCCAACCGGGAAGCAAAGTCTCCTCGCTGGTCTGGGCGGCCCGGACCAGCTTCTCTGCCCTCGTGTCTTCGTCCGGCGCAAGCGCTGAGCCCCTCACTTCGGCGTCAAACTCGGAGACATCCACCTCGACCGCAGAGCGGTCCAGCGAGACGGTGTCTTGGTCAGCGACGAGGATGTCGGCTGCCCGCCCAAGCGCGCGGCGCAGCCGGCTCAGCTCTTGGCGCAGTCGGACACGGGTGGCGTCGTAGAAGTCCTCGGGCCAGAGGAGGTCGGCAAGGTCGGCCCGCAGCATCTTCGAGTTTCGGGCCAGCGCGAGCCGGGCAATGATTTGGGCAGACCGCTTTGTCTCAAATCGGTCGATGGTCGCACCCTCTCCTTCAATGCGAAGAGGTCCGAAAAGGCAAACGCGCCAAGTCTGCATGGAGCCGGGGCCAAGGTCAACTTACCTCAGGACCACGGTCTCCCGACATACGCTCCGCGACGATGCCATAGAGGCGTTGCCATGCCGCGCGGGTCTCGGCGTCGAACTCCTCACCGAGCACCTCGTCGAAGGCCAAAAGGAGGCACGTGCCGACCAGTTCGTAGTGCTCTTTGACCGCGCCATAAGTGCGGTGCCGCCGCCCCAAGGCGTCGCACTCCGACTCGAACTTGTCCATGTCGTGCAGGGCGTCGAGCATCGTTGCCAGCATCATCATGAACTTCTCGCCTTGCACCCTCATGTCGTTCTTGAACAATGGGCGCACGGAAGGGTCGCGCTCAAAGAGAATCGCGTAGAAGGTCTCCGCAGCGCGGTCGGAGACGGGAACGAGCTGGAGGAAGGAGTTGCGGAGGAGCACCGAATCCAGTTCGGTCGCGGGGTTGGGGGCTTCAGGTTCCATTCGGTTCTGCGTGCAAAGAAAGGGAAACGGGCGGGGCGGAGAACCGCCCCGCACCAGTCTTTAGTGACTATAGTCGAAAAGGTACCCCTCGGAAGCCAAGCGGTTCACCCACTGCTTCAGGTTCTTCGGGTCTCGACCGTCGTAGTCCATGATGAACGTGTTGCCGTCCGCTAGGAACACGCCTTCACAGGTCTTCTGCAGCGAGTTCTTGTAGCCCGTTCCGATCAGGTTGTGGCCACCGCTGCACCAGGTGGAGTTGTAGCTGCCGGTCAAGATGGCGCAGCTCGTCCCGCCGTTGTTGTCGTTGTGCTCGCCAGTCCCGACGAACGCGTTGAGGTTCGGCCAGCTATCGCCGTTGGAGACACCGGTCGCCACGACTCCTTCGTAGCCGTAGATAGCATTGCCCTTGCCGCTCAAGACACAGCCGTTTCGGGAAGTGTCGCGGGTGACGTTGCCGTTGCCCGTGCCGAGCAGGCCGTTCAGGCCAGCGTTCCACTGGTTGGCGCCCGTCACGACGACCGAGTTCATGCCCGTCGCCTTGTTGTTGTAGCCGTTGAGGATCACCGTGTTCTGACCCGCGAAGTTGTGCGAGCCGCCCACGAATCCGCCCTGGCCGCTGTAGTTGTTCTGGCTCCCCATGACAAGGAAGTGCGAACCACTGCGGACGTCTGTGCCGTCGTTGCGGGCGCCGTTCCAGCCGATGATCAGGTTGCCGAGCCCGTTGGGCGCGACCGGCGTGTCCGCGCTTTGGATTTGCACGTTGCAACCGCGGATGTACATCGTCTTGCCGCCGACAGTGATGTACTGCGTCTTCTTCGCTAGGGCGACGAGCGTGCTCGAGAGCTGGTTGATGGTCGTCTGCTGGTTGTTCGTCAGGTTCTGCAGGGCGGCCACATCGGCCTTGAGCTTGGTGACAGCCGCCTTCAGGTCGGTGATGTCGTCCGCCTTCGCGAGCGGGGTCACCGCGACGAGAGCGAGGAGAGCGAGAGTCTTGTTGTTTCTCATGGTTTCGTTTTCCTGGGCGGTCGTCCCGCCTTTCAGGTTCATTGTCTGGCCTGGTCGTGACACCTCGGCTGGTCCCGGCGTGACAATGGCGTGACAGATGGGGGAGTTGTCAGGGCGTGGTCGCTACGAAGTCATACCGACCGAAGTGGAGACGAAGTCAAACTGAGCGGAAGGACCCTTCACTCATTACTCTGGGGTCCCTCCGCTCCCGTCGCGCAGGAGCGCTCGGGTCGGTCGGGATGACAAAGCGGCGATTGGTGGTCAGTTCCGGACAATCAGGGGGCTGTCATCCCGACCGAAGTGGAGACGAAGTCGGACTGAGCGGAGGGATCGTTCACTCATCACTCAGGGGGTCCCTCCGCTCCCGTCGCGCAAGAGCGCTCGGGTCGGTCGGGATGACAAAGCAGTGGCGAGGAGGGATCGTACATTCGTAACTCAGGGGTCCCTCCGCTCCCGTCGCGCAGGAGCGCTCGGGTCGGTCGGGATGACAAACCGGCGATTGGTGGTCAGTTCTGGACAGTCAGGGGGTTGTCATCCCGACCGAGGTGGAGACGAAGTCGAACTGAGCGGAGGGATCCTTTAGTAGATCTAGTGAACGGTCCCTCGGCTTCGCTCGGGATGACAAGCGCGTGGTGCTAGGGACGCGGCAGGGCCCTGGTGGGTAACTTGTTGCAGATGACCGAGGAGCAAGATCCAGCAAGATCCATTTGGGATGACGAATCCTGGCCCTGGGGAATGATGCTGCAGGCGGGCCTAAATGTCGGGAAGGGAGTTGTCTTCCTTCTGATCATGTCGGTCTTGCAATGGTCGCCCCTGGCTTGGGTTCTGTCGCTGGGATTCCTGATTGCTGCGGCGGTTTGCGAGGAGCTTCTGAGGGTCAGGCGGCGTCGCAAAGAGGGCTGACGGTCCCTCGGCTTCGCTCGGGATGAGAAGCGTGTGGTGCATCCCACCGTTGTGGCGGGCGGAAGACCTCAAGGCCCTGAGATTTCGAACGGCCGCGCTAATGCAGGGGGTTGTCATCCCGACCGAAGTGGAGACGAAGTCGAACTGAGCGGAGGGACCCTTCAGCACATCCAGTGAACGGTCCCTCGGCTACGCTCGGGATGACAAGCGTGTGGTGCAGACCACCGTTGTGGCGGGCGAAAGACCTCAAGGCCCTGAGATTTCGAACGGCCCCGCCAAAGCAAGGGCTGTCATCCCGACCGAGGTGGAGACGAAGTCGAAATGAGCGGAGGGATCGTTCACTCATCACTCAGGAGGTCCCTCCGCTTCCGTCGCGCAGGAGCGCTCGGGTCGGTCGGGATGACAAACCGGTGGCGAGTGGTGGTCAGTTCCGGACGGTCAGAGGTTGTCATCCCGACCGAAGTGGAGACGAAGTCGAACTGAGCGGAGGGACCCTTCAGTAATCACTCGACGCCGAACCAATCCTGGGCAAGGTCGTGCCACGACGGGTTGGTCTCCTCAATGAGCCAAATCTTCTTCTCCCGGCGCCAGCGCTTGATCTGCTTCTCTCTATCAATGGCGTCGCGGATGTCGGCGAACTCCTCGTACCAGATGAGAGCCGTGCAACGGTACTTCTTGCTAAAACCAGCGTAGGTTCCGTTCTTGTGCTGCCAGACTCGTCCTTCGAGGTCGCTGGTGACCCCGGTGTAGAGAACCCCGCTCTTGCTCGCCAAGATGTAGGCGCATGGCTGCTTGCTCCTCCCCATTTGTGCATTGTGCCACCGACCGGCTGATCAAGGGTCCCTCCGCTCCCGTCGCGCAGGAGCGCTCGGGTCGGTCGGGATGACAAACCGGCGATTGGTGGTAAGTTCCGGACAGTCAGGGGGCTGTCATCCCGACCGAGGTGGAGACGAAGTCGGACTGAGCGGAGGGATCGTTCACTCATCACTCAGGGGGTCCCTCCGCTCCCGTCGCGCAGGAGCGCTCGGGTCGGTCGGGATGACAAACCGGTGGCGAAGTGGCATCCTTCACTCATCACTCGGGGGTCCCTCCGCTCCCGTCGCGCAGGAGCGCTCGGGTCGGTCGGGATGACAAACCGGCGAGTGGTGGTCAGTTCCGGACGGTCAGGGGGTTGTCATCCCGACCGAAGTGGAGACGAAGTCGAACTGAGCGGAGGGATCGTTCACTCATTACCCGGGGGTCCCTCCGCTCCCGTCGCGCAGGAGCGCTCGGGTCGGTCGGGATGACAAAACCGGTGGCGAGGAGGGATCGTACATTCGTAACTCAGGGGTCCCTCCGCTCCCGTCGCGCGGGAGCGCTCGGGTCGGTCGGGATGACAAAGCGGCGATTGGTGGTCAGTTCCGGACAGTCAGGGGGTTGTCATCCCGACCGAAGTGGAGACGAAGTCGAAATGAGCGGAGGGATCGTACATTCATCACTCAGGGGGTCCCTCCGCTCCCGTCGCGCAGGAGCGCTCGGGTCGGTCGGGATGACAAACCGGTGGCGAAGTGGCATCCTTCACTCATCACTCGGGGGTCCCTCCGCTCCCGTCGCGCGGGAGCGCTCGGGTCGGTCGGGATGACAAAGCAGTGGCGAGTGGTGGTCAGTTCCGGACAGTCAGGGAGCTGTCATCCCGACCGAAGTGGAGACGAAGTCGAACTGAGCGGAGGGATCGTTCACTCATCACTCAGGGGGTCCCTCCGCTCCCGTCGCGCAGGAGCGCTCGGGTCGGTCGGGATGACAAACCGGCGGGGGGGATCAGTTCCGGACGGTCAGGGGGTCCCTCCGCTCCCGTCGCGCAGGAGCGCTCGGGTCGGTCGGGATGACAAACCGGTGGCGAGGAGGGACTCGATCACGCCCAAAGAGTACGAGACGACACCCAAGGAGAACTCGGCAGTATCCAAAGAGAACTTTGCAGAGCACAAAGAGCACTCGGCAGTATCCAAAGAGCGCTCGGCAGAACACAATGAGTACTCGGCGATACTCAAAGAGCAATTGTGGTCATTCAAAGAGTACTTGGTGATAGCCAAAGAGCACTGTCTGACACGCGTTGGAGCGGACTTTGCTGTTGCCGGCAAACATCTTTGCGGGAAGGGGGAGAGGGTCGAACTCTGTAGGCGGACCGAACCCTCACCCCACCCGGACATGGTCGCCTACCGGAACATCTTGCCTTCGGAACCGAGGCGGTTCTTGTAGGGGACGCCCTTGCTGTGGTCGTAGTCCACATACCAGTTCGTGCCGGCGGCGACGAAGAGGCCCGTGTTGCCCATGTCGATGCGGTTGCCAGAGCCCGTCCCGATCAAGTTGAACTTGCCGGTGGAGGTGATCTGGTTGTGCGCGCCGGTGACGATCATGCCGAAGTCGCCGCGGATGACGGAGTTCGACTCGCCGGTGCAGACCAGGCCGCAATCGACGGAGTCTCCGATGCCGTTCGCGACGCCGGTCATGATGCCGCTGTAGCCGCTCCAAACGGCGTTCTGCTTGCCCGAGACGACAAAGCCAGACGGCGCGCCCGGCACGACGTAGTTGCTGTTGCCGGTCCAGACGAGGCTATAGGGGCCGTTGGCTTGGTTGTAAGCGCCGGTCAGGACGACGCCAGAGCTGCCCTTGGCCTTGTTGTTGTAGCCGTTGAGGACGGTGCTGTATCCCCAGACGTCGTTCATGTCGCCTCCGACGAAGCCGCTGTCGCCCCAATAGTTGTTGCGCACGCCCATGACGAGGTTGTGGGAGCCGGTGCGGACGTCGGTGCCGTTCCCCCGCAGCGTGTTCCAGCCGATGATGAGGTTGCCGAGGCCGTTGGACTGGACGCCATAGGTGTCGGCGTTAGTGAGCATGACGTTGCAGCCCCGGATGAGCATCGTGTTGTCTTGCCCGATGGCGACGAACTGCACTTTGTCGCTGATGAGGCTCTTGACCTTGGTCTGAGCGTTCAACATGGATTGGTCGCTGGTGGTCTTGGACTGGAGGTCGCCAACGCTGGATTGGAGGGCGGCCACGTCGGCCTTGAGTTGGGCGATATCGTCGGCGTGGGCCACCGAAGAAAGGGCGAGCGCCATTAGCGGCGCGATTGCGGAAGTTTTGGTTCTCATTGTCTTGCGTCCTGGCGGGCAAGATTCCGGCCCGCGATTGAGTTCATTGTCTGGTCGGCCCGTGACAGCGTGGTCGGTCCCGGCGTGACAAGCGCGTGACAGATTGCGGGGATGGTTCGGGCGGAGAGTGGCGGGTTCGGCGTGCCGGGGCGAATATGAGGAAGGGGCTGGGGGTGGAGCGATCGGCGTTCCGCTATAATAGGGAGAGCTCTTCGTTGCCCGATCGACCGTATTCCCGCGCGGAAATTGGGGCGAGCAACAAGGCAGGACACCAACGATGAGCACCGACACGTTCCCGATCCGTCGCGTCGACCACGTTCGCCACTGGGTGAACAATGCCAGGCAATCGGCCTTCTTCTACCAGCACACCTTCGGCTTCAGCATCACCGGCTACAGCGGCCTGGAGACCGGTAGCCGTGAGGACGCCCACTACTTGCTCGAGCAAAACGACCTGAGGCTGATCTTCAGCGCGCCACTCGTCCCCGGCCACCCGATGGCCGAGAGGATCGGACACCACGGCGACTTCGTGCAGGACATCGCCTTCGAGGTCGACGACGTGGACGCAGCCTGGAAGGCAGCCACCGATCGCGGCGCAAAGAGCTGGCAAGAACCGAAGTGGCTTGAGGACGACGGTGGCCGCGTCCGGGTGGCGGGGATCTGCACCTACGGCGACACCATCCACAGCCTGATCAACCGGGACGGCTACAAAGGCAAGTTCCTGCCCAATTTCCGCGCGGAGAACCAACCCGGCGACGGGATCGGCATCATCGAGGTCGACCATTGCGTTGGCAACGTCGAACTCGGAAAGATGAACGTCTGGGTGAAATGGTACGAGGACGTCCTCGGATTCAAGAATCTCATCAGCTTTGATGACAACGACATCTCCACCGACTACACGTCGCTCATGTCGAAGGTGATGTCGAACGGCAACGGTCGAGTGAAGTTCCCCATCAATGAACCCGCGCCGGGCAAGAAGAAGTCTCAGATCGACGAGTACCTGGAGTACTTCGGCGGCCCCGGCGTCCAGCACGTCGCGATGAGGACGGACGACATCGTCTACACGGTCTCGCGCCTCCGCGCCCGCGGCGTGGACTTCCTCAAGGTCCCGCGATCCTATTACGACATGCTGCCGGACCGGGTCGGCACGATCGACGAGGACATTGACGTCCTCGCGGATCTCGGCATCCTGGTGGACCGCGACGACGAAGGCTATCTGCTTCAGATCTTCACGAAGCCGATCACCGACCGCCCGACATTGTTCTACGAGATCATCCACCGAAAGGGCGCCAAGAGCTTTGGAAAGGGCAACTTCAAGGCGCTGTTCGAGAGCATTGAGCGAGAGCAAGCCGTCCGCGGCACGCTCTGACACTTCGGCGGCCCGTGGGAGTCGACTCCCGCGGGCCGCTTCTTACTTGATGATCCCTGCGACCACTTCGCCAGCCACATCGGTCAGGCGGAAGTCACGACCCTGGTACTTATAAGTCAGGCGCTTATGGTCGATGCCGAGTTGGTTCATGAGCGTCGCCTGCATGTCGTGGACGTGGACGGGATCCTTCGCGACGCCGTAGCAGAAATCGTCGGTCTCGCCGTAGCTGAGCCCACCCTTGAACCCACCGCCGGCCACCCATAGGCTGTAGCATGCGCCGAAGTGGTCACGGCCATGCCCGTTCGGCCGTGTGACGTCGCCCTGAACGAACACGGTGCGGCCGAACTCTCCGGCCCAGAGCACGATCGTGTCGTCGAGCAGGCCCCTCTGCTTCAAGTCCTTGACAAGGGCCGCCGAAGGCTGGTCCGTGTCCTGGCACTGGATGGCGAGCTGCGTGCTGAGGTTCAGGTGCTGATCCCAGCCGGCGTGCATGAGTTGGACAAAACGCACGCCTCGCTCGAGGAGCCTTCGCGCAATGAGGCAATTACGGGCGTACGAACCGTTGCGGTGGACGTCCGCACCGTACATCTCGAGAACGCTCGTAGGTTCTTTTGAGATGTCGAGTAGTTCCGGCACGCTCGTTTGCATCTTGAACGCCATCTCGTATTGCGCGACACGGGTTTCGATCTCGGGGTCGCCGAAATCGGCGAAGCGTTGCCGGTCCAGTTCGCCGATGTCGTCCAGCAGTTCACGCTTGAGCTCGCGCGACATTCCTGGCGGGTCGGTCAAATAGAGGACAGGGTCGCCCTCCCCTCGGAATCGGACGCCTTGGTACTTGGACGGCAAAAAGCCGCTGCCCCAGTAGTAGTCGTAAAAGAGTTGGCCGCAGGTCTTCTCACGGTCCGCGGAGGTCATGACCACGAAGGCGGGCAGCTCGCTGCTGACACTGCCGAGCCCGTACGCGGCCCAAGCACCAAAGCTGGGACGGCCGGGAATCTGGCTCCCCGTCAAGAAAAAGGTGACCCCGGGCGCGTGGTTCACGGCCTCTGTGTGCATCGACTTGACCAGGCACACATCGTCAGCGATCGAACCGATATGGGGGAGCAACTCAGAGAGCCACATCCCGGATTCACCGTACTGACGGAAGGGGCGGATCGCCGGCAAGACGGGAAACTCCCGCTGCCCCGAGGTCATGGTGGACAGGCGGGACGTCCTTCTTATCGAATCGGGCAGATCTTCGAGGCGGTGCGCCTCAAGACCCGGCTTGTAGTCGAAGAGGTCGACTTGGGATGGAGCGCCACCCTGCCAAAGCACGACCACGCGTTTTGCCTTGGGGGCAAAGTGCGGGACTCCGGGCAATCCCGGGATGCCGAGCGTCTTGTCCTGGCCTGCCGCCTCCTCTTGGAGCATGGCGGCCAAGGCAACGACACTGAGCCCGCTCGCAGCCTTGCCAAAAAGCTGCCGGCGGGAGAGGCGGAGGTCGCGTTCAAAAAAGAGGTTCATTCGCGTGTCAGAGCCTCGTCGAGGTTGTAGATCGCCAAGCACACGCTCGCGAGCGCGGCGAGGGCGGGTTGATCGAGCTGCACGCTTGGGCGCTCCTCGCCGGAGGAAAGGAAGTCCTTGGCCGCTCGAGGATCCCGCTGGAAGTTCGACAGGGCCCTCTCATAGCTCTTGCGGAGAACGCGGACTTCCCTATCGGTCAGAGTCCGGGCACAGACGAGCCGAAACGCCGTCTCGATCTGAGCATTCACGTCATGGGGCTGGGCTGTCATCGCCCGCTCGGCAAGGACCCTCGCCGCTTCGACCCAAGTGACGTCGTTCAACGTCGTGAGCGCATGCAGGGGGGTCGATGTCAGGGACGGGCGGACGGTACAGGCTTGGCGGCTCGATGTGTCGAACATGTTGCCGGGGGCGACCGTCCGTCGCCAAAAGGTGTACAGGCTGCGGCGATAAAGGTCCGCGCCCTTGGACTGCGGATAGGTGAAGTCGCGCTCGTTGGTGATGGAGAGCCCGTCCCATATGCCCTTGGGCTGATATGGATAGACCGGCGGCCCGCCGATCTTTGCGTTCAGCAGCCCGCTCGAAGCCAATGCTACGTCCCGCAAGACGAGCGAAGGCATCCGGAACCTGCTTCCCCGAGCAAGCAGGCGGTTGTCCGGATCCCGCTCGTAGAGCTTCTTTGTCACCCGTGAACTTTGCCGGTAGGTGGAACTGGTCACGATCTGACGGACAAGGCGCTTCACCTTCCATCCGCTTTCCCGAAAGTCAACAGCCATCCAGTCGAGAAGTTCTGGGTGAGTGGGCGGCTCGCCTTGGACGCCGAAGTTCTCAGGAGTTCGGACAAGGCCGCGGCCGAAGAGCATCTGCCAGATTCGATTGACCTCGACCCTGGATGTCAAAGGGTTGTCGGCGCTGACGATCCAGCGCGCGAGCCCCAGGCGGTTTGGCGGTTGTGGTGTCGGCGAGGCGGGCAACGGTGATGGGGTTCGCGGGTGGACTTCCCCGAGCGGCACCTCGTAGTTGCCACGAGAGTAGATGAAGGTCTTTCTCGGCGCGCGGTCGGACATGACCATGACTTGGGGTGTCTCGCCTTTGACGCGTTCCAGCTCCTTATTGGCGGCATCCAAACGGGCCTTGGCGTCGGCGACGTCTCTTGGTGGGGCCACGGCCAGGAAGTATTGCTTCACCTTGGCCCGGCTCGAATACGACTCGGACATGAGTTCCCCGAGAAGCTCCACCGGGATACCGCCAGGAACGAGGGAAAAACTAAAGCCTCCGATCCCGCCCCCATTAACGATCTTCATCACGATCTCGTTGTCCAGCTTGTCTAGGGTGAGGACGAGCTTCTCATCGCCGGGGACGACACCTCGAGTCACCTTGTGAGAAAGCATGGGCTTTCCATTGACCCAGAGCTTGACTCCATCGTCGCTTCCGATCAGAAGCAGGACCTTAGCGTCGGTAGCGACGTGGACGGTGCGCCGCAAGTAGACGGCCGTGTTGTCGCCTATGATCTGGTTGATCTTGCCGTCCTCCCAGTCGGCCCTTTCCCGCTCTCCGCTCCAATCGCCCTTCTCAGGCGGATAAACGGTGTCAAAGGCTTCGTCAAAGGACGATCCCTTGAAGGGCGGGGCGACGTTCCAAGACTCGACGATGACTTTCGCGTCGTACGCGCGATGCACTTCGATCATTGTCTTGGCCTTCCATTCAGCGAGCGCCCGCTTCGTGGCGACGGAGTTTTCGGCTTCCCTGAGTTGCGCCTCGGCCTTGGCCTGAGCCCTTCTGGCGCGGTCGAGGGCCTCGGTCTGTGCAGGAGTGCCTGCGTAAACCCACGGCTCCGCGATTCGATATTGTCCTCCGCCTGGCGGTACGCCCGACTCGGGCACGTTGTTGAAGTACGCCAAGAGCTGGTAGTAGTCGGTCTGCGTGAAGGGGTCGTACTTATGGTCGTGGCATCGGGCACACGCCATTGTCAAGCCCAGCCACGTTGTGGACGTCACATCCACACGGTCGAAGAGAATGACGTTCCGTTGCTCTTCAGGAATCGCGCCGCCTTCCCCGTTCAGCATGTGGTTGCGGTTGAAACCCGTCGCCACGAGTTGGTCTTGCGTTGGGCTCGGTAAAAGGTCGCCAGCAAGCTGCTCGACGGTGAATTCGTCGAAAGGCATGTCTTGATTGATGGCCCGCACTACCCAGTCCCGCCAAACGTATTGGTGGTTGTCCCCGTCTTGCTGGAAACCGTTGCTGTCGGCATAGCGGGCGGCGTCGAGCCAAGGCAAGGACATCTTCTCCCCAAAGTGCGGACTAGCGAGCAGCCGGTCGACCACCCTCTCATATGCGCCCGGCGCCTGGTCGCCCAGGAATGCGTCGACCTCGGCAGGCGTGGGCGGCAGCCCGGTCAGATCAAGGCTCAACCGGCGGATCAGGGTTGTCCGGTCCGCCTCCGGGGAGGGTCGCAACCCCTCCTTCTGAAGCCGGGCGAGGACAAAAGCATCGATCGGGTTCTTGACCCAGTCCGACCGGCCAACTCGGGGCACCTCTGGTTTGACCGGCGCAGCGTAAGCCCAGTGTTTCTTCGTCTCCCCACCCCCGAGCCGTGCACCTTCGTTGATCCACTTCTCGACGAGTGCGGTGTCCTTGTCGGTCAGGGGCGCGAATCCGAGCGGCATTCTTTGGCCGCCTTGGCCGAGGATGCGCTGGAGAAGAAGGCTCTCCTTGGCCTTGCCAGCCTTGACGCTAGGCCCCGAGTTCCCTCCCTTCAGGATCCCTTCGTAAGAACTCAGGTCGAGCCCGCCCGACTTGCGGGCCGCGTGATGACACTGGGTGCAGTGGGCGCGAAGAATGGGTTCGATGTCGTGAGAGAAATCAGTGCCCGGCTTCTGCGGGGACGAAGGGCTCTGCGCCAAAAGGCCGGTCGCGAGCAAGCCGAACGGCAAGAACCTGAAGAGGGCGGCAAGCTTCGTCATCTGCCCGGTCTAGGTTACCTTCGTGCTCGTCTCGGTGGCACCTGAGCGAACGAATGGCTCGAAGGGCGGATCAGATGTGGCAAAGCCCATAAAAGTGGTAGCGGGCCCCCTAGAAAAATCACGGGGCACGACCAAAGATACACACGGGCCACCAAAGGCCTCGCAGTCCATGGATCGGGCTGTGGACAGCGAACGGAGGCGCGGGATGGAGAACAAACCGTGCGACCACTAGACGGCCTCTTCGGGCCTACGAGCCGAAACATCGAGCACGCCATGGGGCGGGCTACGCAACGCCACGCCCTCCTGACCGAGAACCTGGCGAACGTGAACGTCCCGGGCTATAAGCGCCGAGACGTGGACTTCGGCATCGAGCTTGAGCAGGCTGAAGGTGAAGCGCAAAGCCCGCTGGACAAGCTTCAGGGCCGCCTAAGTGGCCACATGTCCCACGCTGACGGCTCGGTCCGCATTGACGGGAACAGCGTCGATATGGAGCAGGAAGTGGCCGGCATCGGGGAGACGGAAGTCCGGTACGAGATGCTTTCCGAGCTAGCCAGCCGCTACTTCGGCGGTTTGAAATCGGTCATTCGCGAGGGTAGATGATGAACTTGAACACAGCTTTTCGGACAAGCGCGAGCGGCATGACGGCGGAGAGGTTCCGCATGGATGTCATCGCCAGCAACATCGCCAACGCCAACAGCACTCGCGTGAACGGCCAAGACCCCTACCGCCGACGTATCGTCGAACTGACTACGGGAGACGACGGCGTCGAGATCACCAAGATCATGGAGGACCAGTCCGAGTTTCGACAGGTCTATGAGCCGGGGAACCCGAACGCCAACAAAGACGGCGTCGTGTTCTACAGCAACGTCGACCCGCTCAAGGAAGTTGTGGACATGACTTCAGCGACCAGGGCTTACGAGGCCAATATCGCTGCATTCAACAGCACGAAGAGCATGCTCCGTGCGGCGTTGAGCATCGGAAAGGTCTAGGATTTTGGTTTGGATTTTGGATTGACGGTTTAAAGTCATGAGAATCGACGGCGCAGCAAGCGCGATCAAGACAGCAACCCCACTGAACGGCAAGACTCAGGAGTCCGGTGAGGACTTCGGCCGCATGTTGATGGACGCCATGAAGGACGTGAACCAGAGCCAGCAGGACAGCCTGAAGCTCCAGAACGACCTGATGGCGGGTCGACCGGTGGAATACCACGAGCTGATGATCGCCATGGAGCGCGCGAGCACTGCCATGTCCCTGACCATGCAGGTCAGGAACAAGCTGCTCGACGCTTACCAGGAGATCACCAAGATGAACGTGTAGCGGCCTTTCGGCGCTGGCGGGGGACCGCCGGAATAGAACGGCCAAGTTGACCGAGGTCGACTCATGACGACATACCGCCATGAGCGCACTCATTAATAGAATCAAGGATTGGTGGCAGGGGGCCGACCGGACTCAAAAGCTGGTCAGCATTTTCGGCAGCCTGTTTCTCGTCGCACTGCTTGGCTTCACGATCATGTTCGCGAGCAAGCCGAAGATGCAGCCTCTCTACGCAGGGCTCAACCCTTCGGACCAAGGCATGGTCGTCGAGGAGCTCCGCAAGCGGGGCATCACCGTCGAGCTTGGCCCTCAGGGCGCCGTCATGGTGCCTACCGACAAACTGGACGAGGCCAAGATGCTCTTGGCTGTCGGGAACAAACTTCCAAACCCTGGACCGAAGGGATCGGAGTGGCTGGAAGGCCTGAACTCGTTCAAGACACCCGCCCAAGAGCGCGAGATGATCAAAGCCGCGAAGGAGGGAGAACTCGCCCGCTCCATCGGCACTCTTGATGGCGTCGCCAGCGCCCTCGTCCACATCAACTTTGGCAAGGACTCACCGTTCAGCGAGGAGCAAATTGAGCCTTCGGCCGTGGTCAACGTGCAGGAGGCGAGCGCTGGACTCCAGCCAGAAGAAGGCAAGGCCATCGCGCGGTTGGTGCAAAACTCCATCCCTGGCCTGAAGCCAGAGAACGTCAGCGTGATCAACGCCGCCGGCCAACTGATCTTCGACGGGACTCAAGAGGCCTCGTCAGACGGTATCGCCAGTAAGAAACTCGAGACTGAGACGCGCGTCGCAAAGAGCCGGGAGACCGATCTCCAACGCCGGTTGGACGTCGCGTTCGGTCCGGGCAACACCGTGGCCATGGTCCAGGTCGAGCTCAACATGGACAACGTCAACCAGGACAAGACCGAGCGGGAATTGGGCGACAAAAAGGTCACCGGAGAAGCCACCGAGGAGCTCGGGGACGCGAACGCCCCCGGTGCCTCGGGAGCCGCTGGAATCACATCCAACAACCCAGCCGCGCCAGCCAGCCCGGGAGCGACGCAGGGCAAGGTCAATTACAAGAGTTCGCAGAAGAGCATCGACTATCCATCGACCGAGACCCACACGACAACGCGCAAGGCGGCTGGCTCTCTGGCAAGCATGACCGTGAGCGTGATCGCTAACGCGACGAAGATCAAGGACGTTGCCCCGATCAAGGCTATTCTGAACGACTACCTTGGCGGCAAGGCTGGCCAAGCAGGATTCACGGCGAACGTACAAAGTGTCCCGTTCGACACGACCGCGTCTGACGCGGAAAAGAAGGCTACATCGGCGGCCGCGGGCCAAGCCCAGATGCAGCAAATTGTCTCGATCTTGCCGATCGTCGCGCTCATCATCGTCGGATTCATGGTGGCCAAGGCGGTCACCAAGATCCCCGGGCGGACGCTCACGATGGCGCTCCCGAACGGCGGCTCGATGCCGTTCGACCCCTCTCTTGCGGGCCAGACCCACCATCCCGGCGAGATCGTCCCCATCGAAGGATCAGCGATCTTGCCCGGGTTGACCAGCGTCGCCCAACTTGCGCAGACCGATCCTGAGTTGGCGGCAGCCTTGACTGCGATGGGCATTGACACGATCGACGACAGCGTCGACGTCGAAGCCATCCGGCAGCGCATCGACCTTCCGCTCGAGCAGATCAAGAAGATGGCAAGGCAGAAACCGCAAGCGGTCGCCTTGTTGCTTAAGAGCTGGCTGATGGAGGAGAGGCGATGAGAAGGCCGGCGACGAACGAACTCAGCACTCGGCAGAAGGCCGCCATCATCATGGCGGTCCTCGGACCGGAAATTGCTGCCGAGATCCTGAAGAACCTGACCGAAGAGCAGGTCGAGGCCATCTCACTCGAGATGGCGAGACTGGAGAAGGTCACGCCGGACATCCGCTCGAAGGTCGTCCAGGAGTTCCACGAAATGGCGCTCGCGCAGGACTTCATCGCGGAGGGCGGCGTGGAGAACGCGCGCAAGGCTCTCGAGAAAGCGTTTGGCGAGGAAAACGCCGACATGATGATCCGCAAGGTGGTGAACGCCATGCAGGTCGTGCCCTTCGAATTTCTGAAGCGCACCGACCCGCAGCAGCTTCTCAGCTTCATTCAGGACGAGCACCCCCAGACCATCGCACTCATCCTCGCATACATGCCCACCGCGCAGGCGGGATTGATCATGACGAAGCTCCCTCAGGAGCTACGCGGCGAGGTCGCCGAGCGCATCGCCGTCATGGAGCAGACGCCACCGGAAGTGATCCGGCGTGTCGAGGCCGTGCTCGAGAAGAAGATGTCGAGCGTCATCTCCCAAGAAATGAGCAAGGCGGGAGGACCGAAGGCGCTTGTCGACCTTCTAAACAGGGTCGACCGTCAGACCGAACGCCTCATCCTGGACACTCTGACTGAGAACAACCCGGAGATGGCCGACACGGTCAAGAACATGATGTTCGTCTTCGAGGACATTGTCCAGCTCGACGACCGAGCCGTGCAGTCGATCTTGAAGGAAGTCGACGTCAAGGAGCTCGCGACGGCACTCAAGGGTGTCAACCAGGCGGTTCAAGAAAAGGTCTTTGGCAACATGTCCGAGCGTGCGATGAACATGCTCAAGGAGGACATGGAGTTCATGGGGCCGGTCAAGCTGAGAACGGTCGAGGAGTCCCAGCAGAAGATCGTCGCCGTGATCCGGCGCCTCGAAGAGTCCGGCGAAATCAGCATCGGGCGCGACGAGGAGGACGTGCTTGTCTAAGAACATCGTCCGTGACGGAGGCGATGTCAAGTGTTTCACTGCGTCATTGGCGGCAGTTCCAGAGGGACAACTTGTCTCCAGCAAACGATCTGGCTCGGCGCGGCTCCAAGCCTCACTCACGGCCCTCAAGGAGCAAGCTTACGAGGACGGGAGGCGAGCAGGATTCGACGCAGGGTTCGAGACGGGCGTCAAAGAGGGTCGCATGACAGGCCACTCTGAGGCCAAGACGCAGTTCGAGAACCTGCATGGCGACGAGCTCGTTGCGTTTCGCGATGCGCTCCAGGAATTCGCCCAACGCGCGGAGGGGGCGATCGAGGATTGGTATGGCAAAGCAGAGGAGGCCTTGACGGGGCTTGCACTTGAGATCGCCAGCCGAGCCATCGTGGCCGACCTCTCGATCAACCGAGAGTCAGTCGTAGAAATCGCCCGAGAAGCCATCTCAGAGGTGCGGCACGGAACGGAGGTCAGAATCCGTCTGAACCCGTTCGACGCCGGCATTCTTGACGCTAGGAAAGGCGAGATCCTCGCTGCGGTGGCGGGTGTACGGTCTATCGAAATCGTGCCCGACCTGACGGTGAAGTCTGGATGTCAAATCGACACCGACGGTGGGGTCATCGACGCCCGGATCGACACTTACTTGTCACGATTGGCGAAGGAGGCGGCATGACCGTAACTTTCCCTCGCGTCGACACGGCCGTTTCCAAAGTGGCCCGGTTTGAAGTCTTGGGGCGGGTCGAGCAGGTGGTTGGGCTCGTGCTCGAGTCGAACGGGCCGACGGCAAGGGTCGGCGATGTCTGCCTGATCGAGACGGAAGCTGGCGAAGAGCCGATCTCTTTCGAGGTCGTTGGTTTCCGCGGAGAAAGGATTCTGCTCATGCCTCTGGGAGAGACTCAGGGCCTGCAAGCGGGGAGCCTGGTCAGGTCGACCGACGAATGCCTTCGGGTGCCGGTGGGGGATGAACTCATGGGGCGCACGCTCGACGGGCTGGGTAGACCCATGGACGGTCTCGGGCCTCTCAAGACTTCCCTGACCTACCCGAACATCGCCCCACCCCCCAATGCGCTGGAGAGAAAGATGATCAGCCAGCCGTTTGTGACAGGGGTGCGCGCGATCGACAGCGTGCTGACCATCGGTATCGGGCAGCGCGTCGGCATTTTCTCTGGATCCGGTGTCGGAAAGAGCACGTTGCTCGGCATGATCGCCCGCCACGGGACGGCAGATGTCAACGTCATCGCGCTCGTGGGCGAGCGCGGCCGCGAGGTGCGCGAATTCATTGCCAACGATCTCGGCGAGGAAGGTCTCAAGAGGAGCGTCGTCGTCTGCTCGACAAGCGACGAACCTGCCCTCGTCCGTATCAAAGCCAGCCTCACGGCGACGGCGATCGCCGAATACTTCCGCGACCAAGGGCTGAACGTGCTCCTCATGATGGACTCGGTCACCCGGTTCGCCACCGCTCAACGGGAGGTCGGCCTTGCGGTCGGGGAACCACCAAGCACGAAAGGCTACACGCCGAGCGTTTTCGCGCTCCTGCCACGGTTGATGGAGCGCACCGGATACGGCAAGCATGGCGCGATCACGGCGATCTACACCGTGCTCGTGGACGGCGACGACACGAACGAGCCTATTGCCGACGCGGCCCGCTCGATCTTGGACGGCCACATTGTCCTCGACCGGAAGCTGACGAGCAAAGGCCACTATCCGCCGATCAACATCGCGAACAGCCTCAGCCGTGTCATGCCAATGGTCACGTCTGCCGACCACGTCGCTGAGGCGAACCGGTTGAGAGAGCTCATGGCCGCCTACTCTGAGGTCGAAGACCTCCTGACCGTCGGTGCTTACAAGCAAGGCTCCAAGCCGGTGGCCGACGAAGCGATCGAGAAGTGGCCGCAAATCAACGCATTCCTGCGACAAGACCGCGAAACCGCCAACGACTACGAGGACACGCGAGCGCAACTCCTGGAGATTGTAAATGGCTAAGTTTAAGTTTAAGCTAGAAAAGCTACTCGAATATCGACGCCTCCAGGAGGGATGGGCTAAGGACGCGTATGCGGAGACAATGGCCCGCAAGCTTGAGGCGGAGGGGCAGTTGGAGGGTCTTCGGCGGAAACGCCAGGAGGCTTGCATGGCGCGCCCTTGCGGCCTCGACGGCAGAGTCTCGCTCGACAAGTATGTGACGCGGCTCCAAGACGAGGAGCGGGCGGGCGAGGCGACGCTCTCCGTTTTGGAATCGGACGTCGAAGCCGCTCAGCAGGTCTGGCTCGAGGCAAGGAAGGAGGCGGAGGCGATTCAAAAACTGAGGGACGCCGATTTTGAACAGTGGCTACTCGAAGAAAACCGCCGTGAACAAGCCGAACTCGACGAGTGGTCGATTTTGCGGAGGGCCTCATGAGCATCCAACTGAAAGGCTATGAGGGGAGCCTCCGGCGGGTCGAGGAACTGATGTCAAGGGTCAAGTCGATCCAGGGCCGCGCCGAGAGTCCGACCGCACCTGCACCTGGGCCGACTCCCCTCGCCGGAGCCATCGGAAAGAGCAGCGGATTTGCGCCGTTCGACCCCCTAAGCGGGCAGGCTACGACCTCACTCTCGCGCCCCAAGGAGCAGCTGCAAGCGATGATTCGCGAAGCGGCGGGCAAGGCAGGCGTTGACCCTAGCTTGTTGGAGTCTTTGGTCAGTGCCGAAAGCGACTTTGATCCGAGCTGTGTTTCGAACAAGGGTGCTCTGGGCCTGACCCAGTTGATGCCGTCGACCGCGCGCTCCCTTGGGGTTTCGGATCCAATGGATCCAGCGCAAAACCTGCTCGGAGGCGCAAAGTACCTGGCCGGCTTGCTCCAGCGATTCAACGGTGACGAACGGCTGGCCCTGGCAGCGTACAACGCGGGCCCGGGGGCAGTGAACCGATTCGGCGGCGTGCCGCCTTACAAAGAGACTCAGAACTATGTCGACCGGGTCATGGCCCGCGTCCGCTCCCTGCGAGGTGAACCGTAATGCCGAAGAAGAAGCTGATCATGGTGGTGGTCCCGGTCGTCGCGATCGGGACGTTGCTCGGCCTTGCATTGACGGGAGTCGTGAGCGTTCCTGGCCTCTCGCCCAAGAAGAAGTCTGGAGCGGCGCTCTACGCCCAGGGTGCCGCCGCCTATGCTGAGAAGAAAGAGGAGGTTCCGGTCGCAAAGGCTCCTGAGGAGCCAAAGCAGGCACCAAAACCCCACGCTGAAGTTCCAGCGAGCGACGCCGAAGCTGGGGCGAAGAAGCTCGCCCAGTATTGGAACAACGTGCCCACGCCGAAGCTCGTAGAACTGTCCAAGGGATTCAGTGAGACCGACCTCGCCCTTGTCTTGGTAAAGATGGATCCCGAGAAGGTCGCCGAATTCTTGTCCGCTCTCGACTCTCGGCGGTCGGCAAAGCTGAGCAAGGAACTCCAGCGCGTCGCCTCTCTCGTGCCGAAGCCGAGCGCATAGAGTTCCGTTCCCCAAGGGCGCGATGGGCCCCCGGGTACCATGGTTGCCTCTCCGACCGGGCGTAGCTCAGTGGATAGAGCACCAGTCTTCGGAACTGGGTGTCGGGGGTTCGAATCCCTCCGCCCGGGCCAGACTGACTGCCACCGCAAGAGCTGTCCTTAGTTTGAAGGACACGTAATTGCTGACTTGCGCGTTGTGCAAATCCGGTCCAATCTGGGCTATGGACAACAGCAAGAACAAAGACATTCGCCCATGGTTCGCGCTTGCCGGCATTGCGGTGGCGGCTGGCGTTTACTTTGGGTTGCTAAGACCTCGACACCTGCGGTGGGGCACGACGACCGATGAAGAAAAGGCGCCACTACCGGGGGATCACGTGGTACCGCATGCGAACCGTGTTGCCACCCACGGAATCACGATCGATGCCCCAGCTGACTGCGTATGGCCCTGGTTAGTTCAGCTTGGCCGCGATAAGGCCGGGTTCTACAGCTATACCGCCCTCGAAAACTTGTTCGGCTGTCAAATGGGGCACGCCGACACGATCCATCCCTCTTGGCAGGACTTGGACGTCGGCGACGACGTGCTCTTCCATCCCAAGGCTCCGCCGGTACCTGTCCTGATGCTTGAGCGATATCGGTACCTCGTGTTGGGGCAAGAGGGCGAAGTGACGTGGGGGTTCTTCTTGAATCCCATTGACGAGACCCGCACTCGGCTCGTGATCCGGTCTCGGACGATGCCACGGGGGCCGGTTGCGAACATCGTGAACTTGCTCTTCTGGGAACCAGCGCACTTTGTGATGGAGCGAAAGATGATGCTCACGGTCAAGCGGCTAGCCGAGGATCTGTTCCGACAAGCTCCCGTGCGGTCGATCACAGGCAAGAAGGCGGTCGGGGCGTAGGCGATCGCCTACGCCTCAATGCCAAGAGTGGAGAGCCTCGTTCGAAGGGCAAAGAGCGCTAAGTCGTCTTCGTCTCCTTGGGAGACAGCGAGTGCGGTGGCCCGCTTGGTTGCTGTCAGAGCATGTCCCCTGAGCTTGACGACCTGCGGCAAGCTGCAGGCTGGCACCAAATGACCTCGATAAAGGGTCAGAGCCTCGAGCAGGTGTGAGCGCTCCAGAGCGTCCCAAAACTGCACCCACTCGTTCTGCGACGACCCTAGGGCCAGCTTGAGGGACTCTTTGCGCGCTTGAACCACTGCGTTCAAGTCCAAACCCGTAGCCTCAAGCGCGCGTCGCAGAGACGCCAACGCGACGCTCAAACGATTACGCGCGATGGCCTCGCCGCACTCCGGCCATAGGGTCGAGGTCAGTTCGAGACGGGTCAGCGGCTGGCCCTGAGCGAGGACAAGGAGCAAGAAAAGGTCGCGCGAGTGGCGGCTGGGAAACTGGTCGAAGCGAACGTCGCCCCGCGAGACGGCCAGGTCTCCAAAGACATGGATCAAATAGGGTTCGTCGAGCAAGGCACGAGTTATGGCACTTTGAACCTCTGCCCCACAATCGCCAAAACCGAGGACACTCGGGCCTATTCTTTGAATCCGCAGGGTGCCGAGAACCGTGTAATACTCCGGAGTAACCGACTGGAGAAACATCCTATGCGCGCAAAGTCACTTCTTTTCGTATGTCTCGCCTGCGCCGTGGTCTCGGCCAACGCTCAGGACACCAAGACCCTACGTTTTAACATCGCACCGGGCACGACCCTCGCTTCCACGTCGGTCACCGACAGCAAGTTCGTCATCAGCGGCCCCATGGACCAAGAGGCGAAGAACAAGACGACCATCGTCCAAGAGTACAAGTTTGACAGTGGCGCCGACGGATGGCTCAAGTTCCTCCTCACCACCACTGACTTCAAGATGGAGGGCGACGACCTGAACTTCGGCATGGGCGGCGGCGCGACCGATATGGCGGCTGCCGTGAAGTCAGTGAAGGTCAATGGCGAAGTCAACAACCTCGGCAAGACCCGCAATGTTGCTGCCGGCGGGGTGGACCAGCTTGACATGATGACCAAGCAGATGCTCTCGAGCATCATCGACCGAATCAACCAGATCGGCCTTCTCATGATGAGCTACCCCGAGGAGGCGGTCGGCGTGGGTTCCAAATGGAAGGTCGACATGAACCTCGGTAAGGCTCTCGAGGCGATTCCGTTCTTCGAGAACTGCAAGGGCACCGCGCCTGTCGAGTTCACACTCGAGAGCTTTGAGAAGTTGGACGGCAAAGACGTCGCCAAGGTCAAGGTCTTTATCGATGGCAAAGTCACGTTCGACCTTCAGGGTGGCCAGGGTTCCGGCAACATGTCGACGACGAGTGCGGGCAATGTCTGGATCGACCTTGCGACCGGCATCCCCTCCAAGGGCGAAACGAAGATGGCCAATGCGATTGACTTCGGCATGGGCAACTTGCAGCAGGAGATGACCATCACCTCGACGGTGTCGGTCAAGAACTGAGTCAAGATCGGACGCCTCCTCTCGCCCGGTCAAGAGCCGTGGCGAGGGGAGGCGTCTCTCGTTTTCAAGCTCATATCGAGGCAGGAGAGGGCGACAGGATCCAATGTCGACTTGTCGACGCTGCGCCAAATGTCGCGGGCTTCGGTGAGATCGCCGCAAGCGACCTTCACCTTGATGGCTATTCGAAGCAGTTCAGGATCGCGGTTGCCTGTATTCAGTGCCCTTTCCGCTTCTAGGTTGGCCCTTGGAAGCATGTTGTTCTTCAGGCAGGCATAGGCGAGTGTCGCATGCGCCCAGGGATCCTGGCGGACCTCTGAATCCCTCAGTGCGACTTCAAGGGCATGCAGGGGCATTGTGTCATGGTCGCAAAAGAAGAGGGCCAAGAGCCGGTCGTGTGAGTGGCCGCCAACCGATGGGCCGATCTCGATCCCGTTCAAGACCTGCCCGCCCGATCCGCCGTCGATTGTCCAGCTCGGATGAAGCCGTGTGCCCATGGCCAGGGAGAGCCTGGGCATCGGCTGGTCGGCAAGGATATGGACGCTGTCGAGCCACGCCTTCCCTTCCTTGACCTTTCCAAGGCGCACGAGCGCATCGCCTCTCAAGGCCCGCCCCTCCATGCTCTGGGCGATGTCCTCGACCCGCCGCGTCCAATCCACCGTGCTTCGATAGTCGCCGCCTGTGAAGGCGAGATGAGCGAGACCGAGCATGGCTTTGTAGCTTCGGGGGTAGAGGGCAAGGGCCTCGTCGAAGCGACGCTTTGCATCGTCGCGCTGCCCCGTCTTCGCCAGTTCGGTACCGAGCTTGATGGCGAACCAAGCCACTGTGTCGGCGGGCATGTTGGGGTTGGTCGAGACCTTTTCGTAAGCCTGAGCCAGCAGTGAAACCGAAGTCGCCTGCTGCCCTTGAGCATCGGCGAGCCGAGCCATGAGAGCCCAGCCCCCTGGCTCGTTGAAGGCTTTCGAGTGAGCCTCCGTGAGCTCAAGAAGGTCGTGATAGCGACCCAGTTCCAGGAGCACGTCGCCCTTGAGCCGAATCGCCGCGGGGTCGCCGGGAAGGACTTTGAGCGCGTCGTCGACGGCAAGGAGGGAGTCGGCAAAGCGGTGCTGCTCCATCATGGCTTGAACAATCCGGCGGGCCGCACCAATGTTGCCCCTTCGGCGCAGGCTCAAGGACTTCTTCGCCGCGAACTCTGCAAGAAGGGCGTGCGGCAGCGAGTCCGACTCTTTGCTCCTCTTGAGGTACGCACCGGCTAGCTGCGACCAGCCAATGGCCCCTTGCGGATCCCGCGCCACACGCCCTTCATGGAAAGCAATGTCCTTGTCGATGAGCGAGGCGTCATACGGGGTGCGGAGGGCTGCCGCTTCAAGGGCTGAAGCGTCGCCCTTGGGCCAGCAACCGGCGACAGTCGCGATCAATGCGCTGCAAAGGATCAGTGCTTTCATCTTGGGTTTGGGGCCCGCCCCGCGCAAAGGCAAGGCGGGCGAGGTCGTTCCCTAGTTCGGCGCTCCGAAGTAGGGGAAGGAGTTGGTGAAGTGCTTTCCGCCTGGCCCGACGTTGTCGGACAGCAGCGTGTTGACTTCCTTTCCGTCGTCGGGGACGAGGCCAAGCGCGGAGAGCGTGTTGCCGAACACGATGCCGAGCGAAGTGTCGACCACGTCGTCGGTCAGCGCGCGGCCGCCAAAGCCGCTTCCGGTCGCACCGTTCGTCTCGACGCCGAGATAAGCGGCCGGGCCAGAGGCGTTCAGGTTCGCCTTCATGACGTCGGGTACGACGACCGCCTTGACGACGTCAATGGTCGCCTGGCTCCTGCCAGCCGCGACGGTCATGAACTTCTGAATGTCGGTGGAGAGCTCGGCGGAGTCGCCGCTCGGACTAGTCTCGTCGTTCACCTTATGCCGATTGCCGGCTACGGTGGCGAACACCTCGTTGATGACGGGGCGGGACAAGCGGTCCCGCTGGACAAAGACGCCGCTGGCGCTACTGCCGCTTCCGCCGCAGCCTACCGCAAGAAGGGAGACCGCGATGGCACTGAAGACTGGGATTGTAACTTTCATCTGTTTTGCTCCTTATTGCGGCACGCTGGTGGTGCACCACATGCCGATCTGGCCCGAAGCGCCACCGATGTCGGCCTTCGGAATTTCGACGACGATCGCGAGGACGTTGTAGCCACCGTTCGAAAGGAAGTCCACGGCTTGGCCGGGCGCCCGCCAGCTCGTGGCTTGGGGCACGTCGGCCTGGTCCACCGGGACATTGACGCCGCTGACCGGGGTCGCGCGATCTGGCAAGATCGTGAAGAACTGCTCGAGGTCGAAGAAGAACGGATCCTCACGGACGCCGCAGAACACCGTCGTGCCAGTGCGAGGGGTGAACGCCTTGTTGATCGTGCCGACGATCGGCAGCGGCGGAAGGGCCGTGCTTGAGGTTCCCGTCATCACGGGTGCGACGGGGCCACTGATCAGGCACTTCTGGGTCGGGCCGCTCCCGCTGAAGCGGGCCTGGATCACGAGGTCCTCGACCGCATCGCCGTTGTTGTCGACCTTGAACTGGTAAAGCACATTGGGGTCGAACGAGGTCGAGCCCGCCTGTGCCGGCGTAATCAGGGGGTGCACCATCATCGCCAGCACGACGTTGTTGGGGTTCGTCTTGCTGGGAAAGATGAAGACGTCCGAGATGTCGGTTCCAGCCGACGCTGCGATCTCAGGCGTGTCGGCGTGGTCGCTGGCCACTGCCTTTCCGAGGAACGCCGCAGGGACGGCGACCGCCAAGAGACCAAGCGTCAGGAACCGAAGGTTCTTTTTGCTTTTCATTTTCTGTCTCGCTTTGGCCGCGGGTCCGCGGCCTGACAGAGAACAGATTGCGGGCGGTTCCTGAACGGGCCGTGAACGGGACTTGAAGCCTTTTAGAACGCGAAAGCGTAGCTTCAGTCGTGAGATGTCCAGGATGCGGATGGGAGATGCACCTGATGTCGATTCAGCACGTGGAGGTCGACGTCTGTGGCAATTGCGCCGGTATTTGGTTCGACGAAGGGGAGTTAATGAGGGTGATCAAGGAGAACCCCGGTCAGCTCGAGGCCATTGACGCACGGATCGCACCGGCCGACGAGCAGCGAAAGTCGGCGGTCGTCTTCCGCGCTTGCCCTCGGTGTGAGATCGGGCTCGACAGTTACCGCTATCTCTACACTTCGAGCGTGACCCTTGACTCCTGTAGCCGGTGCGGCGGGATCTTTGTCGAGGACGGAGAGCTGGCCCAAATCGCGGACGCTCAGAAAACGGCGCACCAGTCGCCTGTTGGCGATGCTTCGGCCAAAGCCATGGTCGCCTATCTGGATGGGAAGATCGCGCAGACGAAACAGCGGACGCGGGACATGACCGACACGATGGCGCTCGTCAATTCGCCCGTGCCCTGGTGGGTGTTGTTCTGGTGACGGGCTGATTTGCGGGGCCTCGTCGCCGTATCGTCATCCCAAACGTCGTCGGAGCGCAGACTCACAGCAAAGGCCGAGCTAAGAGAGCTAACTTATACTGTTTACCATGAACGGCGACTGGAGACTGCGATTGCTCCGCGTGCAAGGGATTTGGATGCTCGCCTTCTGGCTTTGCATGACCGCGATCTATGTTTCGCGACCGAGCTACGCGCCCACGCTTGCGTATGAGTCAGCGCACCTTCGCTGGCAGAATTTGATGGCCATGGCTGCCGTTTGCTTCCTTTTGGCAAGCTGGGCAATCACAGCCTGGTTCAGCAGCCGCCGCCGGCGGCAAAGCCCGAATCCTTGATCGCTTCTCCGACCACTTTCGTTGCGAGCCAGCACCAGCGCGCGGGCCCCTAACGGAAGTTAGATTCGAAGCCCAAGGGCGAACCCGTACAATGCGTCCATGCGAAACCGCGTATGGATCGTTCTTAGTTTGTCGCTCGTGGTCGCTGCGAGCGTCGCCCTCGCCCAAGACCAGGGCGTCCAGTCTGTCATCGGTAACGTCTTCCTGCAGAACACGACCCCGGGAACGGCCCAGATCGGGCATGCGACCATCACCGGCACCTTTCGCGCCGGGCAGGTCTTCGTCCAGCAAGGGAGTACGGCAACGATCCCTGTCGTCGGAAACAGCACGGCTGTCACCGGCAATACCCTAGGAGGCTCGTTCAGTGTGGCGAGCCCGGCGGGAATCGCGGTGAGAGGGACGGCCACCTCGACGACCGGCTCCAACTTCGGCGTCATCGGCACGACGCGGTCCGCGCAAGGAACGGGCGTGCTTGGCTTGGCTTCAGCGAAGGACGCCTTCGGAGTTTGGGCGAGGAACACAAACATCGCAGGTCCCGCCTTGGTCGCAGAGAACACCGCCTCAGGAGGTCTCGCCGCGAAATTCTTGGGAGACACTGTCACCCATGGGAGCGCGACAGTCCAAGGGACTTTCGAGGCGGACACCGCGAACGGCCTCGCCATGCTCAAAGTCTTCCAGCTGAACGCAAGCGAGTCGTTGTTCAGCCTGCAGCCGCCCGGCGGGGGACCGACTGTCGGCCAGATCTTCGCTAGCTCCACCTTCAGCGGCATGATCCTCAACAGTCAGAACGTGAACCAAGTCATGTTGTCCGCCGACGTGAACGGCGTTGGATCGGTGACTGCCGACATCAAGAACTTCGTGCAGCCCGACCCGGACGATGAGGCACGGGACATCGTTTATGCTTGCGTCGAGGGCCCGGAAGCCGCCGCCTACGTTCGCGGAACGGCGCACCTTGTCAATGGCCGGGCGATCGTCGCGCTGCCGCGGCACTTTCAAAATGTGTCGGTCCTTGACGGGATGACGGTGCAGGTCTCACCCCTCAGCGCCGATTCGGAAGGACTGGCGATCATCCACAAATCGCTGGATCGATTCGAAGTCCGCGAGCTCAGGCGGGGTTCTGGCAGCTATGACTTCGACTGGGAGGTCAAAGCCGTCCGCCGCGGGTTCACGAACTACAAGGTCTACCGGCAGTGGGACGATCCCTCCGTACCGATCTCGGACCGAGCGAAGGCGATGGAGGATCGGCGGGAGAACGCACGGAGGGTGTACGGGATCACGTACTCGGCGCATCGGCCGTGACGCGGATGCTTGGCCCGGCTTGGCAACACTCAATCTGCGCGTATGCGTCTTCACCGCGGGTTGCAAACCGGGTCTCAAGCGCGGGGTAAAGCGCACAAGGCATCGCCTTACCCCGGCCACCCGCCCGTCGAGACCGGGACGATCTTTGGCTTTCTCAACCTCTTTTCCATGGTCTGCGGCTTGGTCAGTCAGACAGAGGCGCTTGAGTCGGCAAGCTGCCAGACCATGCCACGGCTCCCCTTGACAATGATGCGCGAGCCATCACCCTGTTCGGGCCACCAGCCCGGCTTGCCTCGCCGCACGCCGGACTTTTTTTCGACATATTGAAACTATCACACGATAAATGTAGTATTATAATATGTAATGAAATCTTTTGATGATATCAGCAACGAAGTCTCCAATAATGGAGATGTAATGACGATTACGATGGGAGCCCTCAGGGACGCCGCAGGAGCGGGAAAGCTCGGGGAATACGTCCGGAAGAACATCTCGGAGAATCTGAGCAAGAGGGGCATCGGACACCTACCCGAGGTGTTACCTGTGTACCAGGAGGAATTCGTCCGGCTCTTCCGACAGGGTTCCGCGGCCGGAAAGCTAATCCACGCCGTGACGACACCTGGTGCGAAGCAGGACGCCGTAATACGAGAAGCGACCGAGCAAAAACCGTCGGAGGTGCTTGATAAGATCAAGGCTCTCGTGTGCGATTGACAACCACCGCCGGGTAGGTTGTTGGGCTGTGCACGGCCTGGTGAAGCGCATACAACGGATCTAACCCCACCGCGCCGGATCGAACAGTACATCTTCAGCCGAAATTGCAGGGCGGACGAGTCATCGCTCATGTCCGGGCCAATTGGACTCCTTTTGCTCGCTCGGCCGGAAGAATGCCCGGCCAGTTAAGCATATCTTTGAACCTGGAGAGCAAGACCACCGGCCTGGTGGCGACGCCTTAGCTGGTGCAAGATTTCAGGTGTGGCCAACATGGAGCCCGAGGACGGTCATTTCGGTACGGTTGGGGGCCTTTCGAAGTTGCTCAACTTGATAGACTTTGAGCGCGACTCTCTGTTCGGGGCTTGCCAGGATCTCGATATGACCCATCACTGGATGCAGTCAACCGTCTTGCTCGCCTCAGGTGTCCTCACCACCCTGGCTTCGTTCCGGCCCCTATCCCGACCAGGTGGTGTTGGTGACTGCTTTGTGCTAGCCAGAAAGGCCTTTGAGACGATGGTCAACATTGGCGTCATCTGCGCGCTTGGTGACTCAGCCTCGAGGCGCATGGAACGTCACGCGGTGCAGAAAAGATATCGGGATCTTCAGCGCCACAACGATTTTCTGGCCGAGTACTTGGGACACTCGGCGTTCAGCTTTGGAGTACCGACCGACGATGACGTCGCTGCGGCGCTATTGGAGTTCACAGGGAGGAAGGGCAGGGAAATAACTCAATGGACCAATGAGACGGTCGAGCAGAGGCTAGAGCACATCAAGAAAGCATTCGGCCACGCCACGTACAGCAGCTTTCGTGTTCCGTTGTGGTCCATTTACAGGGTCAGCTCTGAGGTTCTTCACGGCACCCTCTACGGCCTCTCGTTTGAGGCTGGATGGATGGCCTCAGGGCCGATCCGATCAGCCGAGCTGGCCCTTCTGGAACTGCTGCAAATGCTTCTCGTGCAGCTTGCCTCCTGCACCTGCGGAACCGTAGAATGTATCCGTAAGGCAGGCGGGCTACCACTCCTAAATCTCAGGGAGGAGACAATCCGGCGTGCAAAAGAAGTCACCGGTAGTAGGAACCCGGCTCAGTAATGGATCTCCTGCGGCTGCGGTTAGCGTCGACTGCTGCAAGTCAAGGAGTGTAGCTGGCCGGTTTCCCGGATAATCGCAACGTCAGAATCCGGGGCGGCTTCAACCTGACGGCTTTCCTTGACCAAGCGTCCGTGACCACCCTTCGGCCAAACTTCCGGCATGACCCGCCGAAAGTTCCTCGCCGATGCTGCCTTGGGCGCGGCTGCCCTGACCCTGCCTGTCGTCCACGCCGAGCACGACGTCGTTCTCATTGGTGGGCATGTGATCGACCCCGAAACGGGCCTTGACGAGAAGCGCAACGTCGGCATCCGTGGCGGCAAGATTTCTGCGGTGACCAAGGCGGCGATCCGCGGCAAACAGAACATTGATGCGCGCGAGCTGACCGTCTGCCCCGGCTTCATCGACCCGATCTCCCACGGGCAAGACCTGGAGAACGACCTTGTCCAGGTGTTCGACGGGGTCACGACGAAGCTGCAGCTCGAATCGGGCGTCGAGGACCAAGACGCGTGGCACAAGGAGCAAGCGGGCAAACGGATTTGCAACTACGGGACCGGCGCTGGACACGGACACGCCCGCACCAAAGTGATGGGGGAAAAGAACGAGGAGAAACAGGCGACCGACGCCGAGGTCGCCGAAATGGCGGGCCTCATTGATGGCCAGCTTAAGAAGGGCGCCATCGCGGTGGGGTTTGGCATCGAGTACCGGCCGGCCACGACGCACTGGGAGGTGTTGGAGATGGTCCGGGTCGCCGGTCGCTCCAAGGCCAGCTGCCACTGCCATGTCCGCTACGGCACGCTCGACGACAACGCCAGCGCGCTCGTCGGGATCGCCGAGATGATGGCGGCGGGGGCAACCTCGGGGGCGCCCATCCACATCGTCCACGTGCCGAGCATGGCGCTGCGGGACACGCCCCACGCCCTCGCCATGATCGAGCGAGCACAACAGCACGGCTTCGACGTCACCTGCGACTTCTATCCCTACACCGCCTTCGGCACCGGCATCGGCTCGGAGGTCTTTGCGCCGGGTTGGCAACAACGCTTCGGCATTGACTACGGCGACTTGGAATGGGCGAAGACGCACGAGCGATTGACTGCAGAAACGTTCGCGAAGTACCAGAAAGAGGGTGGCATGGTCATGGCCCACGCGATTCCGGAGAGCGCCGTCCTTGCTGCTCTCAAGAGCTCCGCGACGATGGTCGGCTCAGACGGAGGCTTGGAGAAGGGCGTCGGCCACCCTCGCAGTTCAGGCACGTTCGCCCGGGTGCTGGGACACTACGCCCTGAACCGTCAAGAGATATCGGTCATGAAGGCGATCGAGAAAATGACACTACGCCCTGCCAAACGGATGCAGGGACGCTGCCCCGCCTTTAAGCGCAAGGGCCGTATCCAGGTCGGGTGCGACGCCGATATCGCGGTTTTCGATCCCACGGTCCTTTCTGACCGGGCGACCTTTGACAATCCGGCGGCCCAGTCGGTCGGCTTTCATTGGGTGCTCGTGAATGGGGAGGCTGCCGTTGCGGACGGAGTATTGAAGGAGGGCGCACGCCCGGGTCACGCCCTCCGTTCCTAACTCACCAACGAGTCTCAATCGTGTACGTCACCTTGTGGACTTCGTTCGGCTTCAGCGTGATCACGAAATCGATGGTCTCGCTGTCGAGCTTGTCGAAGTTGTCACTCTTGTCGGTGACTTTCCAATCGCCCCAGTGCCGTTCGTAGACGTGGACGGTCTCGCTCGTTTCCTTGCGGTTTCGGACTTCGATCTCAAACTTCTCGACGCAGCCGCGGTTGCTGGATCCGAGCCAGCGGAAATCGGTGCGCTTCCGCTCTGCCACGATGTCGAAGGCGCGGCCCACGGGCAGTGATAGCTTTTCGTTCTTCGGCGTGTGCTGGATGCTCGCCTCACCGAGCATCTGCAGAGCGCCGCTCTTGTCGCGCTGGAAGACCTTGACCGTGCCCATTGGCATCGGCATGCCTAGGTGGCTGGCCTCGTCGTTCTTGAACTCGATGAGGACAAGCGGCTTGATGGGGCCAGTGCCTACGGCGCCCTCGCCAGGATAGTAGGTGTTCCATCCGCGGAGCGCGTCAACGATGAGCTTCTTGTTGACGGGGATGTCGGTGCCTTCGAGCAGCGAGAGTTGCTTGATCTCGTTGTTGCGGATGGAGGCCGGCCGTTGCAGCGTGTACAGGTGGTACTCGGCGAACTGCTCCTCGGCCATGCCGGTCTCGGCTTTGGCCATGGCATCGCGCATCGCACCGCCACCGCCACGGCCACCCATGAAGTTCTCGGCTCTGAAGACGTCGCCGGCAAGCAGCTTCAGCTTGGCTTCGTTATAGGCGGTGCCGCTGTTGTTGGTCAGCGTGACCCAACCCTTCAAGTCGCCCTTGGTTCCGGCGTTGTCGAGGGAGAGAACATAGTCTGACTTCCACGTCATGCCTTGAGTGAGGTAGCTGAGTTCGACGTCGTTCTTTCCCGCCAGATCTGAATCGAGCAGCCACATGAGCGTCGGTTTCGAGATGAGCCCTTCGGGGATGCTCGAGACCTCGATTTCGCCGCTCGGGTTGAGGAGGATGCGGCCGTCGTTGGTACGGACGACCATGCCGTTCCAGACCATTCCTTGGCTGCCGTTGGCATCGCTGACCACATTGCTCGGGGCACTGAGGAGGGTGCCGACAATACGCTCCTTCTTACCGTCGGGATTGACCCGGTTGAAGACGATCTCTTTGCCGACCGCCTTGTTCAGGATCGCGGTCACGCCGATGAGGTCGTACTGGTAGTTCTGCTCGAGGACCGAGAACGATCCGGGATGGCTGAGGCTGCGGATGCCGACGCTGTTCGCTTCGATCATCTGGGCGACGTCCTCGACCGCGACCTTCTGCATGCCCTTCTTGAGGTCGAGGCTCCGGTGTTCTTTGACGAGGGCGAAGCCTTGGTTGTAAACCGTGAGCTCGGACTGGGCAAAGGCGGCAGCGCCGCTCATGGTGGCAAGAGCCAACAAAATCACTCTCATTTGTATCTCCGAGAGTTTTCGACGGTTGGCAGCTTCGTTCGATTCTTTCGGACTATTGCCGGGGTTCCCGTGTAGTCGCAGGTCTTGAGCCTGGGAGCCCACGATGCGCAGACTGAAGGCCTGCGACTACGGAGCCTATCCGGGGCCTATTGATGTCCTGCAAAGAGGAGCACGGACGGAGCCGTGGCCTCCCAAGGAATAGGGCGCTAAACTTGGGCGACCGCCTTCGCAATCTGGTTCATGGCCTTGTCGACGACTGCCTTTTGCTCAGGCGAAAGCTTGACCAAGGGGAGCCGGACGTCCTCGCACGCGAAGCCCTTGGTCGAGAGCGCGTACTTGACCGGAACCGGGCTCGGCGCTGAGAAAAGTGCCCGCACGACGGGCAGCACGCGCTGGAACTCCTGGGCGGCCCGGATGGGGTCGTTGTTGAAGAATCCTTTGATGACTCCAGCGAGCTCCGCGCCGATCACGTGGGCGGCAACGCTGACCAATCCATGGCCACCAACGCTCAAAACGGGCAGGGTGAGAACGTCGTCACCAGAATAGACCCTGAACCCGGCGGGCGCCATCGCGCACACGTCGGCGATCTGGCCCATGTTGCCGCTCGCTTCCTTAACGGCAACGATGTTCGGGCAATCCTCGATGAGCTTGAGCAGGGTCGGAGTCTCAAGATTGATGGACGAACGCGGCTGGATGTTGTAAAGCATCACGGGAAGGCTCGTCGCTTCCGCGATCGCACGAAAATGCGCGAACAGGCCCTCTTGCCCCGGCCGGTTGTAATAAGGGTTGACGGCCATGATGCCGTGGGCGCCAAGGCGCTCGCCCTGCCGGGCCATGTGCACCGACTCCGCCGTGTTGTAAGTGCCCGCACCGAACACGACGGCGGCACGATCGCCAACTGCCTCAAGGGTTAGTTCCAGGCACTGGAGTTTTTCTTCCTCGCTGAGCGTTGGTGACTCACCTGTTGTGCCGTTCACGACGATGCCGTCGTTCTTCTGAGTTTCGACGAGCCATGTCGCGACCCTCGCGGCCTCCTTGGTGTTGAGCGACCCGTCGCTGGAGAACGGGGTCAGCATGGCGGTCAGCAGGCGGCCCCAATCGCGAGGCCCGTGGAATGCGCCCATGGTGAAAGGATACCAAACGCCGGTACTTAGCCCTCGACCCAGGTCGGCACCAGGCCGCGCTCCTCGAGAACGCGCACGAGCCGCTCGACGACGTCAGGCGGTCCGATACCGAAGGTTTCGAGGATCATCACATCGTCGCCCAACGTGAGCGGGCTGTCGTGCCGCGTGTAGTCGCGATGGTCTCTGGTGACAACGTCCACAACCGTCTCTTGCAGCGTCGTGTCCATGCCCTTCGATTGACCCTCGAGCCATCGTCGTCGGGCGCGCTCTTCGATGCTTGCGGTGAGGAAGACCTTGAGGTCTGCCCCGGGTGCGACGACCGTGGTCGTGTCCCGGCCCTCGAGGACGCACCCGCCCTCAGCGACGATCGCTTGTTGCTGTTTCACAAGGATCGATCGGACGGTGCCGTGGACGCTGAGCTCGCTCGCTGCCTGTCCGACTTCGAGCGTCCGAATTTCGGCCGTCACGTCCTCGCCGTCGAGCATGACCCGCTGCCGGTTCCCTTCTTCAAAACTAATGCGGATCGATTCACCGATGGTGACGATTGCGCCGGAGTCGGTGGTCGCCACTCCCTCACGCAAGACTTTGAGGGCTAACGCCCGGTACATGGCGCCGGTGTCGAGCATCAGCAGGCCGAGGCGGTTGGCAAGGAGCCTGGCGACGGTGGACTTTCCTGCCCCCGCAGGTCCGTCAATTGCGATCACCGTCTTGCGCATGAAGGGGTGAGAATACCGGCTCGGCCACCGGGCTGATGTCCGATGGCCGAGTTGGAGGAGGTTGGGCTTAGCTCAGCCCTTTTTGTTGTAAGTGGCCTCCATCATCTGGTCCCACTTGTCGCCGTTTTTCATATCGAGGGACATCGTGCACTTCGTGTCCGAGACCTTCGTCCAAGTCGCTCGCATGACCACGTTCTTCATGTCCATCATCTCCATGGGCTTGCTCTCAGCGACGTACTTGCCGCCTTCCATGCCGCCACGCATCTCCATATTGCCGGCTTCGGACTGGTCGAACCAGTAGCTCAGCCAGTTCTTCTGCTTCTCGTCGTAGGTCATGAGGAACATGCCGGTCATCTGCATGTTGTCCCCCATCGTGTAGGTGTGCATCTCGCGGATGTAACGGCCGCCGAGGATCTTCTCGGCCTTGAAGCCAGCCTTCATTTTCATGCCGTTCATGTTCATCTCGCCCTCCCAGGTGCCGACGAGGTAGTCCAACTCCTTCATTTCCCCAGGGATCGGAGCCATCATGTCTTGGGCAAACGCGGGCGCGCACAGCAGCGCCAACAGAAATCCACAAAGCAACTTCGCTTTCATCTTTTCAGTCCTCGGGATCTCTGTCCCGTGGACATCAGTATACTAGTCTTCTTCGGTCAGATGTCAAGAGTCTTCTGAGAATCGGATTCCGCAGGAGCTCCGAAGGACTCGTCGCCCGATGCACGACTCCGGTATCATGCTTCTTCCCAGGGGCACCCGCTGCCCCAAGGAGGCAACCCCTATGGCGAATTTCCTCGCTTCCGCTGCCTCCCCGGTCTGGCGCTGAGACTGGCGCACTGTCGAACGGACTGGGGGCTTCTTCGCACCTCGACCCCCGACCGTTTCCTTGCACCCTCATGACCAAGACCCTTCTTGCCCGTAACATCGTCACCCGCGCCGATTGGGAGAGCGTCACCCACATCCGCACCTTCTACCACTCGCACTTGCCGCGTACCCTCGAGGAGACCATCGAAGGTGCCCAGCTCTACCCAGCGTCCTCGAACGTCCGCAGAGTCCTCTATGCGTGTGATGGCAAGGACGTGGCCCACTTTGTTTCTTTGGATGCGTATTGGATGCAGGCCAAGGGCCGTCGAGAGCTCCAGGGCCACGCGCTCACTCCTGAGGACTACGCGGCTGCGTTCGACCTCGAAGCCACGATCGCCGCGGAATCTGGCGCGGACAAGCTCTCGACGTGGTGCAGCACCGATAAGCCCAAAGAGCTTGATCACATCCTTCGTCGGGGGTTTGTCGAAACCCAGCGCAACCCGGAGTCTGCCCTCTTTACGGACGAGTTCGATCCCACGCAGTGGGCGTCAGCAATCGACCACGTCCATGGTCGCTTCGAAATCGTCAGTTACGCGCAATACGCCGAAAGGGAGCCTCAGTCCTGGAAGCACGACTTGTGGCGGACCGAGATGGACATCATGGCGGACGTGCCATTGCCCGAGCCCTTCAAGGAAGCGTCGTTCGAGGATTTCTCGAAGGAGCTGGATTTCCCCTTCAACGACCAAACGATGTTGTTCCTGGCACTCGATTCTGGGCGTCCGGTCGGGCTCTCGCAGATCTTGCCAAACCATGCGAATCCAGAGCTAGCCAGGACAGGTTTGACCGGTGTGCTCCGCGATTACAGGAGGGACGGTATCGCCACAGCCCTGAAGGTGAGTGCGATCACGAAATGCAAGGAGCGCGGCATCAAGAGCATTTGGACCGACAACGAAGAGGCGAACCCGATGTTCCAGATCAACGTCAAGCTCGGGTTCCGCACCCAGTTCGAGTGGGTCTGCCTTGAGAGAAGCTTGGCGGGCGATTGACTTATTCGAGGGGCTCTCCAGCGGCTAGCCTGCGGGGCTCCTCGACCGTCATCCACCAAAGTTCCGATGCCGAAGCCAGCAGGATCGGAGACCAGACCACCACCAAGATCAGTGCGAAGACCCATCTCGGTAACTTCTCGTCCTTGTAAGCCCGTTGCACCGCAAACGTCACGCCTATTGCTGCTGGGATGATACAGAAGACACCACAGAAGATCGGCAAGGTGTCCACTTTGCCGATATACCCCGCTCTCGGTAGGACAGAATCCAAGGTCGTGCGCCAGTACCTCCTCAGCACCGAGACTCTCGTTCCGGCACCGTTGGAAGAGGTGTTCAGCTTCTTCAGCAAGGCCGAAAACTTAGAGCAGATCACGCCGTCCTTCCTTCGGTTTCGGGTGACGACCCCGCTCCCACTGGAGATGAAAACTGGTGCCCGCATCGCTTACAGACTTGTTTTGTTCGGTATCCCAATGATTTGGGAATCTGAGATAACCGCTTGGGAACCGGGAGTCAGGTTCGTGGACGAGCAGCTCCGCGGGCCGTACAAGAAGTGGGTGCACGAACATCGGTTCGTGGAGGAGGACGGGCAGACGCGCATGTTCGACAGGGTCGAGTACTCGGTTCCCGGCGGCCCGCTGGCTCCGCTCGCGCACTTGCTCTTCGTCGGGTGGCAGGTCAGGCTGATCTTCAACTACCGGGAGGACGCCATCCGAAAGCACTTCGGAGCTTGACCGCGCCCGGCCCACATGGCCGTGATCCAGGTCTCGCGGGGCCCTCAAGCACCCCTAGCTAGGCCATTGACCTCGCGCCGAAAGTCTTCGATCGCGCGGCGCCTGGCCCTGAGTTGTAGATAGCGCGCCACTGGCAGGCCGACCCAAAACCAAAAGGAACCTGGCGAGGCGGTGCTCTTGACGTCAAGCGTGAGTCGCCCGTCCTTGCGAGATAAGACGGCCCGCCAGATACCGCGGCCGAAGTGCTGGTCAGTCGTCACATAACCGGTCGTGCACGTGTCTGCCGTCCGCTCTGCGACATAGATCTCGGCCACCGACCAGAGGATCGGCCAATACAAGAACGAAATGAGGCGTGCCTGTTGGACCACCCGGTCGCCTGGCCGCATGTCCCGGCCGTCGCTGCGGAACTCGCCAAAGAAGATTATGACATCGGGTGGATAGTAATCACCGCGCATCATGCGGTCGGCCAAGGCCGCGAAGACGGATCCATCCGGGTCGGGGCCGACGTCTTCCACGACATGGTCTTCAAAGCAGACCCAAGCACGAGTTCCGCCGGTCTCGGGGTTCCAGGTCGGCTTCGCTCGCTTGGCGTGGTCGATGTGCTCTTGGAGGCCCATCCGCAGCCGTGATTATGTGGGAAAGTCGCGACAAGGTGAAGGTCGTCATCCCTGGTGGCTCTGGCCACGTCGGTGCCGCCCTTGTCCGGCACTTTCGGGCTCAGGGCGTCGCACCTGTCGTCCTTTCTCGGAGCCCGTCCCAAGGTGAAGTCGCCTGGGATGGGAAGACGCTCGGCGATTGGGCCGGCGAGATCGACGGTGCGGACGTCGTCATCAACCTTGCTGGTAGGTCGGTGGACTGTCGCTACAATGCGGTCAACCTGGCCGCCATGATGGACAGCCGGGTGGACTCGACGCGCGTCGTCGGCCAAGCTATCGCCCGGGCCGCCCGTCCGCCCAAAGTCTGGTTGCAGGCAAGCACTGCGACGATCTATGCCCACCGCTTTGATGCGGCGAACGATGAGGCCACCGGCCGCCTCGGCGGCGACGAGCCAGGGGCGCCGCGGACCTGGAACGCGAGCATCGCGATCGCCAAGGCGTGGGAGCAAGAGCTCGAGGAGGCGCTGACTCCCAAGACCCGCAAGGTCGCCTTGAGGAGCGCAATGACGATGTCGCCCGACGTTGGCAGCGTGTTCGAGGTTCTCACGACGCTTGCCCGGCGGGGACTTGGCGGCCGACTTGGAACCGGAAAGCAGTTCATTTCCTGGATCCACGAGGAAGACTTCTGCCGCGCGGTCGACTTCGTGATCGAGAACGAGCTGGCCGGGGCCGTCAACGTCTGTTCGCCGAACCCCCTGCCTCAAGCCGAGTTCATGCGTGTGTTACGGGAGGCGGTTGCGGCGCGCTTGGCCCTTCCCGCGCCGGCATGGCTGGTCGAAATCGGAACGTTCGTCATGCGCACTGAGAGCGAACTGGTGCTCAAAAGCCGCCGCGTGGTGCCTGCCCGCCTCCTGGAATCAGGGTTCGAGTTCCGGTTCCCAGACTGGCCCGGAGCCGCCCGCAACCTCGTGGGGCGCTTGCGCGAAGGTCGCCAGCCTGGCAAGGTATGATGGCTGTCCCATTGCCCAGGTGGCGGAATTGGTAGACGCGCTAGTTTCAGGTACTAGTTCTCGCAAGGGAGTGAAGGTTCGAGTCCTTTCCTGGGCACCACAACTTTTCCTAGGTTCATTTCAACCTGCGATTTTGCCCTTTGTAGCCCACTCTTCTGGGCTACAAGCCGTAGACATTTGAGTCCAGAAGCGGCCCATGTGTCGCAGTTTTTGTTCGTTTTTTACGTGCGAATACCCATCGGTCGTGGACTGTGCGGCGTGACCTGCTAGGGCCATCACAACAGTCCTCGGAGCTTCGACCTCGTTGTCCATGAGCGAAATGAACGTGTGCCGCAGTTCGTGCGGGCTCACTACCGGCACCTCGGCCCTTTCACAAGCAAGGCGGAGTTCCCTCGTGATGTTCTTTGGCCGGATGTAGCCGCCTTTGGAGTCGGAGCAGACCCAGATGTCGCTCACCTGGCCACATTCGAGGAGAGCTTCGAGCATCGGCTTGGGTATCGGGATTTCGCGGTAGCTGTTGCTTGTCTTGAGCCTCGGGCTCACCTCGCACCGGGCTTTCATCTGTTGGACTTGCTGCCTGACGGACAGCACGCCATCCCTTGATATGGCGGCCCGTGTCACGCCGACTGCTTCGCCGAGTCTGAGCCCAGCGCATCCAGCCAGGATCACAAATGGCTTTATGAGCGGCCCTGAGGCCCCTAGAAGCGACTGTAGCTCGTAAAAGGACAGTGCGGTCTTCACGACGCGATCGGGGGTCGGTAATCGGACGAACGCAAGTGGATTGGACGGGATGAGTTCGTCCGCCATCGCGAGCCGCAAGACTCCGCTGAACACGATCTTTAGCTTGGCGACGCTCGAAGCCTTCATTGAGCGGTTGAGGCGATTGAAAAAGAGCTGGAGCTCGGGGCGCTTGAGCTCTCGGATGTCTCTGTGGCCGAACTCAGGCAGGACGTACTTGTCCATTGCCCAGCCGATTTGACCTAGCCAATTCTCGCTTCGTCCGTTTACAGTCGGGAGATATGTATAGGAATAGAAGCTGAACAGACAGTAATCGTCTGAAATCCCGAACGACGACAGGGCTTTTGCGGCCGCCTCAGTTTCCGATTTTCCGAAGTAGTTCTTCCGTCGAAGGGTAATCGGATCGACGCCTTTGGCTGCCCAGAGCCCTGATCTGCTTTTCACCGGATACGCTTTCGGTGGTTTCCTCATGTCTGGTTTGTAGCACCTTGTCCCGTTCAGAACGAAGTAGACATACGGCGTCGTCTAAGTCGTCATAGGAATACCAGTCCCGTCTCAGGCCCCGCACGATTTGGCGGGCTCGCAGCTCTTCGAACATCGTCTGCGAGCAACCGAGGTACAGGCGCGCTCCCTCCGCGTCCGTACCGATCGGGATCCGACGGTGCTCCATGGGAACTCACTTCTTGGCCGTCGTCTTCAGAAGAAGCTGATCCTCTTGACCGTCCGACGCGTTGTCGTGTGGGGCACCCAGTCTTCGCCCACAAGAATGCCCCACCAGCGCTTCTCGACCCGTTGCATATACGTGTTGTATTCAGCGTCTTCGAACTGGATGCCTCGGTAACCGTGCCTTATGGCTTGCAGGATCATATAGAGGTCGGGCCGAGACCTAGCGAGCTCGGTTTCGGCCGCCCGAAGCTGTGTCTCTGCTTCGGCAGGACGCCCCTGAGAGACCAGGGCCTGGACTTGTTCGAGCCGCTCCCTGAGCGATCGCGGCACAGTGGCGAGTTCGGTCGAGTGACCGTTCGTGTACGGATAGGTTTCGTGTTTCATTGTCGTTAGCTCCATCCGCCGGCCCACGCGATCCCAAGATGGTCGTGAGACTGGCAAAGGAAATGGAAAGACGCTTGTGCAGGCAACAGGCGTCGAAGGCGCGATGCCCGAAGCCTGCCCGACGTGACGGTCAGGAGTTCAAAGGTCGGCAGCTTCCAGTGACGCTGACATTCCCCTGAAAGTACGAAGGCGTCATAGGCGAGCAGTTTTTCCTTGAACTTCGATGGGGCCACATGGCCGAGATCTGCCTCGACAACCGTGATGCGGCCGGGGAACGCTGCGAGACCATCTGGTCGCACCTGGTACTCCCTGCCCGCGTAAGGAAACGTGAGGGACAGTTGCTGCTCGAACCGCCAGGCCGATGCTCCTTGTGCGAGCAGCGCAAGCCTCACGTTGTTCACGCAAAGCGCATGTTGTAGAAACCGAGGCGATCCAGAACGGCCACTCAAAATGCCACCGATCCGCTCACCGGTAACGACGCCCGCCTTGGGGCCGGCGGCATAGAGGCTCTGAGAGAAGAACGGCGTCTCGGTCCTTCTCACAAGTCCAGATGCGACTAAGTTTCTGAGCCGAGTGTTCGCACGCGTGACCGACGTGAAGTAGCCGAGCCCGATCAGTTGGTCGCGGGACAACACGTGACTGAGGGCAAGGTCGCGGACGAGCCGGGCGTCACGAGAGGTCAGTCGCACAGCCAGTCTCCCAGGTCGGACGGCGGTTGTGGCGGATGCGACTCGACCTCCGGTGCAGCTTTTGGCTTCCTGATTGCCGATTCGTCTTGCTGGGCAAACTCGTACACCAACCGCTTGAAGCAAAGGGCGTCGACTGCTGAATAGGAATTTGACTTCAACGGCTCGTTCATCTCAACGTGAATCGGATCTTCGTTCCGAATCCCGAGGATCGCCTCACCTGTCGGGAGCTTCGTGAAGTCGAAGTGAGTGTGTCCGAAGATGTCTTTGCCAAGAGTCGAGCTGTCCTCCCGGCCAGTCCGGAAGACGACCTTGGTTCCAACGTTGCCAAGAATGAGTGAGCGCATCTTGGGCGTCAATTGGGCCAGGGTCTGATGAGCAAGCACCGCGTGCAGGCCGAAACGGCGTCCTTCGGCAAGGATCGTCTCAAAGTCACGGGTGCCAAAGTGCTCGAATTCGTCGACAAAGAGCCGAACCGGATTACGAAACCTCTCCGGAACCTGCACCCTTGAAAACACCTCTCGGCAGATTGACGCGAGCACCAGACTGCCCAGCATCCGGCCCGAACTGTGAGTTTCGTCAACGGCAAGAGAAACGAGCGTAATGCTTCCCTTGCTGTCGAGGTGCTGTTTCAGGTCGAACGGATCGGGATGACTGAGGAGCCTTCGGAGCGTCTTGGTCGCAAACAGCGCGCTCACTTTGTTGAGAACAGGCGAGGCCAGCGCGGCCTGCCTGTCGGCCGAAAGGGAGTCGAAGCGTTGCCAAAACTCTGTGACATGGTCGGTGTCCGACCTTTTGATGCACGAGTGTCGAAACGCCCTGTCATAGAAGAGTCGTTCTAGAGTCGTGAGCCGCTCACCCGCTTCAGCAAGAAGCATCAGAGCGTTGCGTAAAGTCTCCGAAAGTTGCACGCCCCACGATTCGGATTCGCTCGCGACCACATCGAGCACGCCAAGGGCCCGGAAATATGACTCGCCGCTACCGTGAAGCGGATCAAATCCCAGACAGTGGTCGGGATCCCTTAGGTCGATGATCCTCACTCTCTGAGCTTCGATTTCCCAGGCGCACAGTTCGAGCACCTTTTGGACAAGGTCGCCTCGCATGTCGAGAACGGCAATCGAATGGTGCCGCCGCATGTCAGCCTGGATCAGGTGGTGCAGAAGCGTCGTCTTTCCGGAACCGGTCGCACCCAAGACGAGCGCGTGGGTCTTGAGCTGGCTCCATGACAGTTCGACAAGCTCGTCGGCGAGCCCGCCCTCACCGTCCTCCCAGTCTTTGCGGATCCCGACCCAAAACTCCGGAATCTCCCATTTGCCGTCTGCGTTCCAATCACCCATGCCGTCTCGTCTCAACTGTGAGGGTTACAGACCAGCCATGGGACACGACGGCAACGAGCCCGATTATTTAGCCCGGACTCAACTCAAAAGTGATCCCGACTCCTTTGAGGCGTGTGTCAGAGAGGCATTCCTGCTCGAGCACGCCTGCAACACCCTTGAAGACATTGGGGTCGTCGTCGGGGTCGACAAGACGCAAGTGCACCACTACTTTTCGCGTCCGGACACCATGCAACCGAAGACAATACGGAACATCCTTGCTCCGCTCAGAAGCCACAAGCACCGCAGGCGCATAGTCCGAGCTTGGATCTTGCTCGGGACGGGAGTCGACATTGCGAAGCGGGTACGTGGCCAGCTCACTTCGGGGGAGGTCAGCGAGGCGACGATCAAGAGGATCGACAAGCAGGTCAGCCAGGGGCGCCTTGAGGCCGCGGCATTCCTCTCGTTCGAAGCTGCAGAAGCCGCGACGGACGTGTCTCTGAGGGAGCGCTTCTTAGACCGGTCGTACTACGCCCGACTTCGACTCAACCTTCCCGGCAGGGCGATGGGGATCGTCCACATGATCGCCAAAGGGGCGATCGAGCGGAATGAACCTTGGCGACTTGCCGTCGCGTACACCCGCCTGGCCAGAGTGCTCACAGTCATGCTGGATTCAAAACCAGAGGAGGTCGGGGCAGCGCTCGATCGGGCCGATCAGCTCCTTGTGTCTCCGGAACCAGACCCGAAACCGCAGTACAACGTCGCGTCCTATGAGCTCGTCGAGGATCTGCGGAACGCGTCATATCTGACCTTTGCTGAGCGCGGTCACGAGGCCGTTGACGAACGACGACTCAGATCGATGCTGAAGGACTACACTTCTTCTGAAGGTGGGAACAAGAGGCGAGGAATGGATCCGTACAGCGGTCACATGATGGCTGCCAGGATTCTTGACCTGCTTGGTGAGAAGTTCGCGGCACTTGAGCATGTCGACAAGGCTTTTGCTGCCGGGAAGGGCAAAGTCCACAACTGCAGAGAGCTCTGCGGCCACGAGCAGACCAGGATCCTACGAGGAACAGAGCCTCGAGACGTCGTCATTAAGCGCTTTTGGGCCATGACGGACAACTACTCGAGAGCGCTCAATCTCCAACACCGGATGGTCGCTGAATATGACCTCGCCCGCGAGTACGGCGCCCAGCTTTTGGAAATATGACTCAAGAAAACCCGACCAGAAGTACGACCAACCCTGGTCGCCCCAATTGAACCAGGGCTCAGTTCAAGGATCTTCTCAACCCTTCTTGGTCTCTAGTTCTCGCTCACTCTTCTCTCCCGTTCATCCCTCACTCGACCTACCGACCATTCAGTCGACGAGGGCGTGCGGCGCCAGTGCCTCTAAGTTCCCAGCCCTAATCCCACCCTGTCTGTCGGTCATTTTCCAGTTTTGATGTTTGTTCGTTGCTGAGGTGATCGCGGCAGGCATCCCGACGCCGGTTGGCGGGCGCTGTGGACAACTTGGGCCGCGCCGTTGTTCTTTCATATGCTTGTCTTTGTATTGTTGTCACTCGGATTCTGAAACGCTGTTGTTCGACTTCTGAATCGATCGAACGCGAGAACTGTGGACAAGTCCCTTCACTTTGAGCGACTGGACGGCCTTCCAGACGGTCTCCGAACTCCTACCAGTCCGCGCCATCAGCTTCCGGTACGGCAAGGTCACGGTCGAATCTGGCTTGTTCCAACCTGCCGTCTGGCGCAGCAGGATCAAGACGATCCGGAGCTCGGTGTCCGTCAGGGTCGGTAGGAGGGTTTGGATCAGGTAGTTCGGCACTTTCGTCCAGTTGGTCTGCGACTTTGGCAGGTTGAGTTTGAGACGGGGCATAGAAGAATTCTTTAGGCGGGCTGTAGTCGCTGCGGACGGCGTCGATGATGAACGCCTCGGGCCGCTTGGCCTTTCGGAACGGCAAGAATGCCAACTGCTTCTTGACTCTCTCGGGCGGATACCCTGAAAGCAGCTCCTGGATGCCTCTTTGGCTCACTCCAAGCTTCATCAGTTCGACGGCGAGAAGGGTCAGTTCCTCTTGGCTCATGGCTCGTTTCGTGTTAGAAATGAAATAATTCTTAACGACTGGGTTTCGAGCTCCCCAAAGAAAGCGTAGTCGACGCCATGCTCCCCTCGGGTGCCGATGCCGTTCTTGAGGAGGAGTTTGGAAAGGTGGGTTCCGTCGATCACCTCGAGCCTGACGGGCGGGTAGTCGGTCTGAAATCCAGCTAGGCGTCTCGACAGCTTTCCAGTCGCCACGAGGATGCCCATGTCAGCCTTGCGATAGAGCACCGTCCCGGCAAGCTCGCTCAGCATTCGTCGCCGCACCGAGTCCCGGACGACCTTGACAACGACCCGCATCCGCACAAGGCCGAAAGTGGCCTCGCAGAGAAGCTCATGTCCGCCGTAGCGCGACCTTTGCCAGCTTTCCCTGCGGTCTAGAAACTGTACGTCTCCAAATCCGGAGATCGAGAGCGCCCTGGAGACAATGATGAGGAGAGGGTGGAGCGAGACCGCTTTCACCATCGCCTCCATCTCGTTTGTCTTCATTTGCCTCCTTTCGCACGGAAGCCCTTCGGGTAACGGGAGGTCACCCAGCTTGCTGGCTTGACCGACCTGAACTCAGGCGTGATAACGTTGGAACCGTCATGGGACTTGTCCGGGAGACAGCCCGGACACCCCACTAGATCGCAGGTAAAGGGGGTCAAGAACTCGCCGTTCTCAGCGACCAGGTCTCTCGGGTCGAAACGGAGCCCGAACTCCTTTTCAAGGGCTCCGGTGAGCCGAGCGACCAACGCGAACGAGGGATTGATCTCCCCGTACAGAATGCGCGACAGCGTCGAGGGATTGACCCCGGCGTCAAACGCCAGTCTCGACGAACCCCTGAATGCGAACCGGTCGGAATGCGCCATCACATCGAGAAACCGATTGATGGTCGGCCCGAAGGCCTGCTTAGGTTGGTTGTTCATGCATCCATGAGAACACGCCGGAAAAAAGGCTAGCAAGAAGTCGTGCGTCGATGCAAATTTGCGCATCGTCGTTCCTTCTTTTTCCGATTACGCCGATCGGCTATTTTCGCTGGGATGAAGCTTCCAGAGGTTCCAAATACTGCAGACCCGCCTTCTGGACCTTGGTCCGAGTCGCCGGTCCCGCTACTCTCAAGCCGTGAAGGTAGGTGGGATGATCTTTCATTTGGAATTCCTTCTCCCACGGCGGACGGGATTGAACGGATGAAGGCAATTATTGGGTCGAAGAGAGGAAGCGCTGCCACGGACGCCGAAGCTGAAGACGCCCTTCGACGGGTCATCACCATCGTCTACTACTACAACCTAATCCACCAAGGATGCTTCGATACGGGCTCTACACTCGAAAGTCGCACGACGACAAAAAGCTGACGGAGAAATCCACGGGCGAGCAGCTCGTCGAATGTCGGGCATTGGCACAGAGGGATGGGTTGAGAATCGAGTGGGATTGTGAGGAAAGCAAGTCGGCAAAGTACCCTGGACAGAGAGCTCACTACACCCAGCTGATCCGCCTTGTCGAAAGAGGCAAGATCGACGCCATCCTTTGTTGGCACGTCAACCGGTTGGTCAGGAACATGGAGGAAGGCGGAAAGCTCGTCCAGCTCCTGATCGACGGACACATTAAAGAAATCCGTACCCCGCACTCCGTCTATCGAAGCGGTGAGAACATCCTTGCCGTGGTCATCGAGGCGGCGAGCGCCACCCAGCACAGTATCGACCTTGTGAACACGGTGAAGCGCGCGGCGCGCGGCAACTTTCAAGCCGGAGGGTGGAACCACAAGGCCCCTCCTGGTTACAGGAATGTGAGAGACCCACTGAACAGCAAGCGCGGCCAGATCGAGCTCGATTCGGAGCGCTCTCCTTTGATTCGCAAGGCCTGGGATCTCTTTCTAACTGGCGAGTACAGCATTGCCGCCGTGACAGAGAAGTTGGAAGCCTGGGGGTTCCGCAATCGACAGAGTCTCAACCGTCCGGCTCGGCCCATCAAGTACATGGCTGTTCGAGCACTGTTCCGCAACCCTTTTTATGCTGGATTTGTTTGTGAACATGGAGAACTCGTCAGTGGGCGACACACTGCTATGGTCACGGTCGCAGAGTTCCAACAGGCCCAGAGGCTCATTGATCAAAGGAGCTTTCGTGCCACTCGCGTCCATTTTCACCCCTATGCTGGATTGATGAAGTGCGGTTATTGCGGCCAGTTCGTTACGGCAGAGGTCAAGAAGCTTAGAACGGGGCCGTGGGAGGTCTATCACTGCTCCGACTCTTACAACAAGTGTACGCAACAGGGCTTGTCGATGGCTAAAGTTGAGGAACAAATGCTGAGATCCCTTGACAGTGTCACGATCTGTCGAGAGGCGCTTCAGGAGGGGATCCGAGAGATACGACAAGGCCTGGCGCAACAACGAGCAGAGTTGGCGGCAAGGGACGAGCAACGGTCGCGGGCCAAAGCCGGTGTCGAATCAAGGTTGCAGCGGCTCACGGAGATGTGGGTGTCGGGCCTGCTTTCCGACCAAGCGCGCTACAAATCTCTGGAGGCAACTTTGCTGTCTGAGAAGGAACATCTGACTCTCGCGGTTGCAGAAGACAGCTCAAGCTTTGAGAGGGCTGAATACAACGTGGCGGCCGCTGAGTTCCTGCTCCGGTGTCCAAAGGAACATTTGTCGAAAGCCCCCGCGCAAGTCAAGCGCTCGGTGGCGAATTGCTATGGCGAGTTCATTTTCTATGGTGCTGACAAGCGAATTCAATTCCTGCCGCATCCTTGCCTTCGAGAAATAGTGACTGTCCTGAAGAAGAAATCGGGTTCGCTCGAACCACCAGAGTCAAGCTCTAGGAGCCAAAAGCAAGCCGTTTTCCGCGAACGACTTGCTTTTGGTGGACGAAACACAAGCGGAATCGAACTCACAGAGCCGTTTTTCCTTGCATTAACGAGTGAGGATTTGACACTGCCGCCTGGATTTGAGCTTGAATCGGCGGCACTGGGCTTGCAGAGGGCGACATGAAGGGAGATTGTATGGGCACCTTAGTATCTAACTGCCCATCCCCATGCGTGAATCAAACGGCTTCAACGAAGACTTTTCATTTGACATTCCAAGCCCAACGCCCGAGGGCACCAAGCGGATGAAGGCAATCATCGAGGAGAAGCGCGGTGAGCGATGCCGAAGCAGAGGATGCTTTGAGGCGGATCATCACCATCCTCTGGCACTTCAACAACATTCATAACGAATCTTTGCGTGAACGCGGAGATTCTGGCAGCGAGGCTGCCAGCAAAGGAGAGTTAGGTCATGAACCAAACAACACCCAATCCAAGCGCCCTGGTGGAGCGACGGGCACAAAGGATTCAGCGACTGAGGCAGACCATGGCGGTGAAGCGAGCGGCCCGCCAGGTGAGCGGACGGTTGCCGCTCGGCTACTGCGTGAGCCGGGTTAACGGCGTATCTGCTGCGGTGGAGGATCCAGACACGATGCGGCTCTTGGCCGAAGCCAGGGAGATGCAGGTGCGGGGCGTCTCGATCCGGGCGATCAGGCGCTACCTGACCGAGAAGGGCTTTCGGGGTCGGAGTGGAAAACCGATTAGCATCTCGGGGCTCTGGAAAACCCTCCAGAAACTTTGAATCGACGCACATCAAGCACAAGCTCAGATGATGATCACGTCTTGACGGTCTCTCGCAACACAGACACCGTTCTTGACCACGTACGCCTCAACAAAGTGGGGGCCAATGAATGCTGTTGGTTCGAGTTGCTTCCACTTGCGACCACTCTCCTCGATCTGGCCCCTGATCGTGTCCAACTCTTGAGCCTTATTACCTCGATTCAAGACCTTCCAATAGATCCTGTGCGGCTCAGGAACATTGCACACCTCAACCTGGAACTGGATTTTTCGGCCTCGTCGAACCTTGTTTCCACGGTCGTGCAGATAGTAGGCACCCATACCTCCCAGCTTGCTAACGCGACCGCTGATTCGGAATCGATACCTGACATCGATTGCAAGCGGTATGCCGACGTCCCTAACAAGATCTTGTTCCGTGTTGTGGTAAGGAACGGGCAATGTGGTGGAGAGCCTAACAAGCTCAGTGGCCTGCTTTGTCACAGGCTTTTTGAATCCGCTGCCAAAGACCCGTTGCCACTTCGAGATGCTACTTTCGAGGTCTGTGTCAATCCAGGCATCGTCAATCCAGTCCGCGTATCGGATCATTGCGGTACGGAACGCCGTGTATCCCTCTTGGTTCCAGCGATCGCTTAAGTTCTCCCCGGTTCCGCTGGGATCTGAGATCGTCGGCAGGGTCAAACGGGGTTCAAGGTAGGCCTTGAGGGAGTTCATTACTGACCGCAAAGTTGTGGGAACGTCCGAATAGCAGCCTGGATCCGACAGCTCCGCTGCATCGTCAACGCGCTCTCCTAGGAGCACATTTAGCACAATCGACTTCACGTCGAAGGTCGTTTTGAAGTCTCGGAGATACTTCAGTAAGCGAATCACTGGTACGAGGTTGCGGCTAGCACTTTTGTTCCTCTCGTTGAGCCAGGCGTTATAACCCTCCGGATCCGTGAGTTCAAAAGTGTTCTCGTGGCGATTTGTGACCCACTTCAAGCCGTGGCGATCGAGGAACGGGACGACGTCTATATGAAAGTCTCCCGCGTAATTGATGGTCACGCAACGCGTGCGTCGGCTGGCTTTGTCTTTGTAGATACCGCTCGCTCGAAAGCACTGCCAGAGGTTTTCAACGTAGTCGGCGGCCTCCCACTCCGGAAACTCCTCAACATATAGAAGGAGATCTGCGTCAAAATCGTCGCTTTGCCTGACCGGCTGAATGATTGTTTTGTGGGCATACGATCCCTGTGGAATAACATCGATGAAGTTGTCTGTGAATGTCGAGCTGCCCTCCAAGAAGCCCGTGATGGCCTCGACATGATCGTTTAGTCTCGCCAATCGAGCCGAATCTAGGTTGACCTCGGTTTCGAGAAATGCCTTGAAATAGTCTAAGAGTTTCATTCTTGATTAATGGCGATCACTGGTTCGAACTGAGCCCCGAGCCTTTCATAAACCACGACCTCCGGCTGAACGTGCCGCATCAAGTGGCGGCCTGTTGCTATGGCCGCTGTGATCGGCACTGCCGGCATCAAGTGGATTGACCGAGTTTTGGATCGCTCGTCCTCTAGGAAAGAAAGAAAATCCTGATAGCACCGCGCAAACGCGTCGAGCGTTGCTCGAGACCGAAAGAGGTTCGGGTTAGGCGTAGTGTTGATTGGTCGCATTTCAAAGACGGATGTGTCGCTGAGGTGCAAAGGAACGTCGTCTAAAGAAACTCGGCCGCTGAGGGACATGAGGAGGGTTATTTTGGAATCGGAAGTGCCTTCGCGGACAAGCTCCCACTCAAAGCCGACCGGCTGTCCATCTTCTGGCCACACCCAGCCCTCGGCGTCACCGCGGTGCTTTTGGTAGAGCTCGATCGGAACCTTATCATCGAGCTCGAAGCCCAGCAAAATCAAAAAGGGGATTCTTGCGAAAGCGAAGACGGAGAGGTGTCGAACCTCCTTGTCATGCACAAACGAAGAAATGCGTTCTGCCAGCTTCCGGATTTGCGTTGTTCCGACCCTCCAGTAGCTTTCCCCACTTTCTTCTGGATCGCCCAGCGAGCCAAGGTTAAGTTCGATTGTATGCCTATCCGGAGCGAGCGGAAACTTCGCATATCGCCCGTCGCCTTCATAGACCGCTTTCAAGGCCGACTGTCTCGAAAGCTCTGGAATCGAACCCCTAATCGACCCGAACACTCGCAGCACCGCCGTCTCCCGGTCTGGTTCCAGGCCAGTTAAATGAAAGATCCGCTCTTCATGATCTTTCTTCATCTGAAGCAGCAGATCTTCCGGATAGTCGTCTCTGGTCCCAGGATGATCCACTGTGGTGTGGCAAGGCTGGCAAAGCAGAATTAGGTTCTCAGCCTCGTTACGTTCGCTGACCGGTACATTGGAGTCGGCTCGCGGTGACTTGCCAGAGCCTTTCCACCCTGCAATATGTGCCCGTTCACCGAGATTGATCGGTCGCTCGAAGTAGGGCTCTTCAAGTAGATATGTATTGCACCGAGCGCAACGTCCTCCGGATCGAACCCACAGCTCCAAGGTTGCCCTGGTTCCAATATATCGGGTGGCCTCGTTGTCCGCGTTTGATACGCTCTCGTCTTCTGAAGAATTGCTCATAATTCCTTCTACAGGTGTAGACGTCAGTATACATACTCTGGTCGCATGTGCGAATACTTGCGAACGAAAAAGGGGCCTGTTCGGCCCCTGTTCGTTTTTGCAGTTTACTTTGGTGGGAGAGAATCAAACGGAATCGAAGTCCCAGAGTCACTTTTCGTTGCGTTGGCGTCCGATGATTTGACACTTCCGCCGGGGTTCGAGATAGAAGCAGCCGAGAACCCGGACTTGCGGAGGACAGCATGAGGGAAGAGGCTGAGGGCAGTTCACAAGTTAACTGCCTCACCTTATGGTTGATCCCAAATCCTACGACGAGTTCTTGTTCCTCATGCCTCAGCCAACGCCCGAGGGCACCGAGCGGTTGAGGAAGATCATGGAGGAGCGGCGGGGACAACCGGTCTCAGATGCAGTTGCCGAGGAGGCGCTGCGACGAGTGATCACATTAGTCTGGCACCTCCATGGGCTTGACCAAGGATCGTTGCGTGAAATGAGCGTTGGTGGCACTGACCAAGCTGGAGAAACACACTTACCACATGAACCAAACAACGCATCAAGCAAGACCCTGGCCGAGCGCCGGGCGCAGCGCATTCAGAAACTGAGCAAGACGATGGCGGTGAAGCGAGCGGCCGGACAGGTGACTGGCCGGTTGCCATTGGGCTACACCGTGATCCAGGTTAACGGCGTTTCAGTTGCAGTTGAGGATCCAGACACGATGAAGCTCCTTGCTGAAGCGAAGGAGATGCAGGTGCGAGGCGTGCCGCTCCGAGCGATTCGTCGGTATCTGACGGAGAAGGGATTTCGTGGCAGGAACGGGAAGCCGATCAGCGTAACTGGGCTCTGGGAGACCTTAAATAAGGTGTAAGTGCTCGAGCAGGTAGCTGCCACCCTAGGCTGCTTTCCGCTCGAGACGGCAAGAAGAACACTCCGGTCTATCCAGGTTGTAGTCCAAAAACCACAACCAGTTGCGAAAATGTGACCTAACAATAAGTGCGCTGCAGGGATGGCCTCATTGGGGAATCTTTCTCAAGGAAGCGAGTAATGCTCCCAACGCAGATTGGTACTCCACCGATTCAGGAACCAATCCTGCAAAGTTCAGAATATGAACTCGCCTGACATCTGGCACCCAATTCTCTGCCCACTGTTTCGTGACCACTTTTTCCCTGGCAGCCTCTAGGAACTCCTCACTGAGAATGTGGTCATCCAGCATGATTGGAAAGAGCTTTTGCTCTCCGGAAGTTCGCTGCTCCTTAACGGCGGCCAGGATTTCATCAACGACATTATCGCGATACAGTGAGTTTCGTGAGCAAACCAAAATCAATTTGTCGTGAGACTTGATCGCTGTTCTTATCTGCTGCTTCCATTCCCGGCCTACAAGCAAGCGATCCTTGTAGTGCCAGCAGCTCACATTATGTGAACGTAGATCCTCAACCAGTCGCTTTGCAAACGGTAGGTCCGCTTCAGCATGCGAGACAAAACAACTCAAAAACGAGCTGCCGTAGATTTCTCGAAAAACTTCAATCTCCCTTGCGGTATAGCCGCAACGAGCTAGAAATTCTTTTGGCAAAGTCGCTACGCTGCAAGAAATCGTTTCTCGATCCAAAGATGTTGAGCCGGTTGCCGCTGCAGTTTCTAGCCCAGTGGCGCTACCAAGTCCCCAGCACTCGCAAAACGCAGTCTCATTTAGCGAAGCTTGATCCATCGCTGCTTCGTCAAACGAGCACCATCGGAAGGATAGACCTATTAGATCCGTGGCTCTCAGATTGCAACCCTCGAAGCTGACGCCCCACACCGAGGCATCCCGAAGCGTAGCCCCTCGAAGATTGCTCCTCTTGAACGATGCGTTCCCTAATTCCGCCCCCGACAGGTCAGCGCCCTCCAAGTTGGTTCCGCCAAAGTCGGCATAAAACAAGTTCGTTCCCCGAAGGTCGGCACCTGCAAGGTTAAGCCCAACAAACCTAGTATCTTCTGAACCCATGCCGGAAAGATCTGCTGCATCGACTTCGAGCAATACCTGCCCAGACTCTTTGTGGCGAATGATTGTCATACTTCTTTCATGGAATCGATTTTCCAGGACTAGTCCACGGTCGCCTCGGGACCAGCTTTCTTGAGTTTAGACATTGCCAGTCGATCGACGATCCTCTTGGCGATTTGTTTTCCAACGAGGTTGCGTAATTGCTCCTGACCAACTGAGCGCAACGTTGGTTCAGACACCAGTCCTGCCTGCCACAGTCTAAGGTAAGTTCCTCGGTCAAGGAGCGGAACCAGTCTAGTAAGGTCGAGGGCAATGGCAGGTAAACCAACTTCGAGGCGCCGAAGTACATCGTCCGTCACCTCAGGATCCCACTGGCCGTCGACGTGAATCAACGAAGCGACTTCCGCGGCTGGTCGCAGAAAGAGTCTGGTGGTATCCGCAATTGATCGAATGTCACCAGCATTGACAGTGCCTTGGAACGGGTTAGGAGAATACTTTTGTTCGATCGACGCAAGGGCCACCCCGTCGATCCAGTCGCCGAGGATTGCGGCTCGTTTACAACGAGCCCAATATACGACCGAGTCGTGGGCGTTCCTCTGTAGCCGACTTACAGCCTGAGACCCAAACCTTGCGCTCGCCTGGTTTACTCGCACGGCTTCAGCATGTCCCCTCTTCATGACCGGTGTGTACGTTGCAAATTCCGGCAGAGACTGAATCAGCACCATTACCTGCTCGATTGTTTGTTCCGCAGGAGACAGTGTGCGGATGAGCTCAACTAAGCGGAGAGTGGACTCAAAGCTGAATCCTGAACGTCCGCATGCTCTGCCGATGAGGGACAAAGAGATCTGATCCCCGTCACTGTCTAGAAGCCCGAGAGAGAGCATGCGATCAAGGATGGTCGCAATTCTGAAGGTGGCGCGATCTCGCCAACTTGGATCTTTCGTTGACTCTAAAAACCCTCCATAGGTGTTTGCCAACATTGTGGGCACTGCAGTCCTTGGGACAGAGCCAACCTGGGAAAGCAGTCGCATTACCCACGTTTCAAGTGCCGCTTCGCGAAAAGATGAGCGAAGCTCTTCAAGTTGGCCCTGGACGTAGCGCTGGAATAACCTCTGGCGTTCGTGCGGGGTCTCGGCATAAATAATGGCCTTGCCCTTCTCTTGAAACCCCAGTCGACCGGCGCGTCCCGCCATGTTCTTGTACTCGGCCACGGTAAAGGCTCGGCCATCCTCCCCCAGAAACTCCTGTTCTGCAAGGATGACAGTTGACGCTGGCGTGTTTATCCCAGCAGCAACTGTGGTCGTCGCTGCAAGCACACGAACTCCTCCCCTCGGGTTTCGGTAAGCGCGCTCGACGATTGCCCGTTCTTCCCGAGTTAGGTTACTCGTGTGGAATGCCGTTCCCCCTCTTAGTGCCTCGCGAAGAGTCTGGGAAGCGGCAGACAAGTCTTCGCTCGGAAGTAGATCGAGTGCTTCCGTGGCGGGTGCAAGGCCAAGTTCGCGTGCCAGATATACCGAGCACCCTTGCGCAGGGCCCCGTTGGTTCCGGAAAACGATAACCTGCTCTCCCGCAGCAACTAGCTTGCTAACGAGTGGCACAATCAAATCCTGAGCGCTGGCCTTCTCCTTTCGTTGCCTAACTGGTGGAATCAATTGCTCGGTTCCAACTACACCCTCAGGTGAAAGGTACTGGTACGTACCGCTCCGATCAATGACCCCTTCTGTCAACTCCACTGGCCTCGCAGTTGTCACAAGTGACGCGCAATCAAGCCACTTGTCGAATTGGTTAACACCGCCGACAACGGCCGATAGGCATATCACCTGTGGTTCGATGCCACGATCCCTCGCCGAAATGAGAAGGGTGAGCAGAAGTTCAACAGAGATTCCCCGCATCGGGTCCACGATGAAGTGCGCTTCGTCGAGCACGACCAGTCCCAATTGGTTGAGAACCGCAGGGTTGGACAGAGCAAGTTGGAGAAACATCTCATAGGTGAATAGCCCAATATCGTACTTCCCCTTCAAAATCTGGGCGGACTGATCAGAGTAGTCCCCGGTACAGCGGACCACTCGCATTCCAAGCGCCTCCGAATACAGAGCGGTGAACTGGTCGAATTTTTCGTTGGCCAGAGCTTTGTAAGGTAGGAGAAAGACCGCTCTCTTGCCATCGGCAATTGCTTTTGCTGCAACTATCTCACCGATGAGAGTCTTTCCTGCGCTGGTTGGCGCAACGACTAGTAACGAGTTGCCTTCTAGCGTTCCCTTTTCGTTAATGGCGGACAGCTGCAGCTCGTTCAGTCCTCCCGGCATGAGTTGCGTCCAGCTATCTGTAACGATGTCCGGAATTCCAAACTGACGCAGACTGTCAAACTCCCTTGTCGCTGTTGCACCTGCGAGCTCCGGGAAAACCCGTTCAAATTCGATGCCGGGTCGCAATTGAGGAAGACCCAGCCCACCAGCGACTGCACCAACCACGTGCGGAGTCTGCCGCACTCCGAGCATCGCGCAAGTTGCCCGGACCTCATCCATGACTATCGCCAGCACCGAACCTAAGTCCGCATTGACCTCTGCCTTCTGCAGAGCATCGAGGAGAGCCTTGGTGAAGAGCCCCTGTCTTGTTTTTGGGTCTTCCCAGGCAGATTCATCATCTGCCGAGGCGGTGAACAGATAGCGACCTGTGCCTGTGAATCCGTTCTGCAAGCTCTCTGAACTGCGCGGTATTGGTCCCTCGCTCATGACGCGAGCGGGGGCTTGGCCACTGAAGCAACAATCCAGAAAGCACGTGACCACCTTTGCCTTGCACTCTTTAAACCAAAGAGCAACCTCGTCCATTGCGATGGAGGTTAATCCGAGGTTTTCCGGAGTTGTGTCGTGAAGAACTAATCTATGGCTCGGAGTGCCATGTCCTGCGAAGAAGAAGATGACAGTGTCCTCGTACGCGGCTTCGATGAACAGCTCCTTCAGCTCAGTGGAAACTCGAGCAGCCGTTGCCTCAGCGTCGATGAGTAGAGAGAAGGAGGCGCCGGGAAGGCTATCGGTGAACAACGCCCACATCCCTTGGGCGTCTCGAACCGCCCCGTTGAGATCATTTATGGCGGGGTGCATGAATCGGTCAACCCCAACAAAACAGCCTCGGATCATGTGGACAACAGTATACTTTCTAGGGGCAGCGAGCAAGGGATGGCAGGTCTGGATGCGACAACAGAGACCTTTCGGTCTCTGTTCGTTTCCCAAGTTTAGTTGGGTGGACGGAACAAAGGCGGAATCGAACTCACAGAGCCTTTTTTCCTTGCATTAGCGACCGAGAATTTGACACTGCCGCCTGGCTCTGAGCTTGAATCGGCGGCACTTGGCTTGCAGAGGGCTGCGTGAACGAAGATTGTATTGGGCACCATACTATGTGTGGCGGCCACACCTGGCACTATCACCAGGCAAGTACTAGAGGTGCGCGCAGATGTTGGCTTCACCCTCGCTCGCAGCGCTCGGGCTGCTGGCCGTGTTTCGGACTGACCCCGCTCTGCTTTCTTCGACCCGACTCCTCTGAGTACGCGAATTTGAGACGAAGAGCGTGCGTGAGAACGGCTTGGGCGGCACGTTCAGCTCTGCCGCAGACAAGCACGTGCTCGAGTTCAAGTACCGCCTCTACCGGCCAGAGCACACGTCAGGTGTGAGTTCCGATAACACCAACTCCGTCTTGATTGCCATGAAATGCACGGCAGCCCCCGCCAGTGCTGGAGGCATCACTTGGGGGTAGCGGCAACTACGGGGTCGCCTACAGAATCGCGGACAACAACGGTGACCCTGACCCCATTTTGAGTACCACCGATCATGCGACGGTTCCCTGAATAAGGTTCTGTGCCGTCTCCAGTTAGTCGTGCAGCACGGTCGGTTGGAGGCAGGATACGCAAGCCGATTCGTGACCCAACCTCGGGGTATTCGGGCCCAGATGAGCAATCCATCAGCAGGTCCTGAACCGGAACGAAGTCGCCGACCAGGGCTGCTTGGGGCGGCTTCGGGCTCCTGGGGGACGGGTATCATGAGGCGAGGAACAGGAGGCTCGCATGCAAGGTGGAACGAACGAAGGCTCGCACACAGACCAGGGACAGGGCCACCCAAAGAAGCACCACTACTTTGTTGACGGGAAAAAGTACGAAACCGAGGCCGGGTCGCTCACCGGGGCCGAGATCAAGGCGCAAATACCTGGGTTTGACCAAACCTACCAGCTGGTGCTAGAGGGCCGCCACGGGGATCCTGACCGTGTCATCAAGGACACAGATTCGGTCAATCTGGATACGAACCCACCGCTGCAGTTCTACACTGTCCCTCCAGCCACCTTCGGTCTCAGATGACTCCAGTAGAGAGGCAAATCGAAGACCTTCGCAAAGCGTACGGCGAAGGTGTCGCTTCACGGCAGCTCCCGAGCGGCGCGCTCTTGCTCACGTTGCCCGACGTCTCGTTGCCTCCTGGATGGAGCAAGTCGCGGTGCGCGGTGAAATTCATCGTTCCCGTAGGCTATCCATATTCGGCCCCCGACTGCTTTTGGGCAGACCGAGACCTCCTGCTAGCGACCGGCCAAGTTCCACAGGCGACCAACTTCCAGGACATCCCGGAGGCTAATGAGGGCGGGATCTGGTTCTCGTGGCACGTCCAGGGCTGGAATCCGAACCGCAGCAGTCTGGTTTCCTATGCGAAGGTCATCGAGAACCGATTCAAGGAAGTGCGGTGAAACGGATTGTCTTTGCCGGCACGAGCTACGAGCAGCTGAAGCTAAAGCTCGCAGACACCCGGGAATCCTGTGCCATTCTGCTCGCTGTTCCCCCATCAGCAGACGGCCTTTCTCCCTCGTTCTTGGTCCGCGATTCCTACATCGCACAGGAGAGGGACTACTTTGAACGCTCTGAAGAAAGCGCGAGCCTTCACCCCGAGGCACTCGTCCCCTTTCTCCAGCGAGCTCGAGACGAATCGCTCGCATTGGTGTTTGTCCACACGCACCCAGGATCGCGCAGCCTTCCCGAGTTTTCCGTCGTCGACGATGCTGGAGAACAACACCTTTCTCAAGTGGCACTGCGGCGTGCGCCTGACCGTCTCCATGCGGCCATCGTCATTGGGCCCAGCGGGTGCACTGCGCGTTGCTTGGGAACGACGGAACCACTGCGGGTAGTCCAGGTCGGCCGCGATGTCGGCACCCCGTCGAATCCCGACCACGCCCTCCTCGTGGACTCGCGATGGAGTCGCCAAGTGCTCGCGTTTGGTGCAGCTGGCAACCGCGCGTTGAGGCGGTGCAAGGTCGGGATCGTCGGCTTGGGTGGGACCGGCTCGATCGTGGTGGAGGAGCTGGCCCGGTTGGGGGTCGAGCAGTTTGTGCTGATCGACCACGATGTCGTGGACGAATCCAACTTGAACCGGTTGACTACCGGTCTGGACGCAGATGTCGGGAAGCCGAAGGTGATCGTCGCGAAGAACCGTATAGGTGCCATAAGTGAGAAAGCGCAGGTTCACGTGGTTGTCGATGACGTGACCAAGCCTTCGGCTTACAGGGCGCTCTTGGACTGCGATGCACTGTTCGCGTGTACCGATTCGCACGCAAGCCGCATGATCTTGAACGTGATGGCCTACCAATACTTCATCCCTCTCTTTGATTTGGGAGTGAGTATTGGCGCACGAGACGGACTGGTCACCCACATCGCAGGCAGAGTGCAAATGGCTGCTCCGGGCCTCGCTTGTCTGGTGTGTGCCGGGGTGCTCGACGCGACTGCTGTCAGGCGCGAACTCCAAACAGAGGCGCAACGAAGCGCTGATCCGTACATCATGGGAAATACAGAGCCGCAGCCGGCAGTGATCTCGCTCAATGGAACGATCGCTTCCTTAGCCGTGACGATGTTCATGGGAGCGTTCGCCGGTGTACCTGCTGCGGCCCGCTTACAGTACTACAACGGGCTCACGGGGACTGTCCGTGCCGCCGAACTCGGTTCCGACCCCACTTGTGTGGTCTGTTCTGCTGCAGGCGCTTTTGGGCGAGGGCAGGAATGGCCCCTGCCTGGGAGGGCCGAAGGCTCGTGATCGTTGTCCGCGACAAAGTCCTTTGGTTTGGCCCTGGACTCACGGAGCCGATTAAGGCAGAGTTTGAAGAACGGAGTCTCTTCCCTGCAGAGGTCGGGAAAGACCTGAAGGATGACGAATTCAAGGTTTCAAGGGCGGCCGTCTTTGGGTGGAACCCAACAACACTGGACTACCTGCGCAATTTCGGTACAAGCGCGGTCGATCATGGCTTGACCGTGGTCCTGACCGCCGCCTTCCGAGAGGGCCTCTTCTGGCTCGATGAGCTTGCAAAGAAACTCCTGCCAGTGGGAACATTCCACCCGGTGTACAACCAGCCTGCGCACGCGATCCCAGAGATTGCCGCACGCCACGATCCCGGGAGATACGCACAGGATGATCTTGAAATTGACTGCAGTTTTGAGCTGTCCGCTACAGATCGCCTTCTCCTACGCCGGGCGTTCAACGACAGTGCGTCTCTGCATGTCGAGAAGCTCCATGAAGGCAAGTCAGGTGCACTCGTAGTCGCGGTCCACGCTGTTTACGCCGAGGCAGAGAAGGGGCCGTATCCCCTTCCACACTTTGCGAAACTCGACGCCAGGGAACGCATCCAGGTGGAGCACCGAGCTTACGAAGAGCAGGTTGCAAGGTACATTCCCTTTAGCCAGCGGCCAAACTGCGAGCCGACGCGCTGTCTCTATGGTTCCAGTCGGGCCATCCTCGTCGGTGACTTTGTGGACGGATCCAGTTCCCTTGGCTCGCAGCTGCAGTCAGGATCGGCCAATGGCACTCTGCACTCGCTGTTCGACGATGCACTTGCCGGCTGGCGCCGGAACGTCTTCGCGGTAGACAAAAAGATCCGACTGCAGCCTGTTCGCGAGTCTTTGTTCAGACCGGCAGCATTACCGCCGAGTCTTTGGGCGGCGGCGAGACGTGCCGGCGCCCGGAGAAAGCCGGCCACGCTTGCTGCTAAGTTGGACGAGTATCAAGGGGAGTACCGGGAGGGGATTGTGCACGGCGACTTGAACGCTGAAAACGTCCGGGTACGCAGGGGCGAAGCCATTCTCATCGACTTCTACAAGACGACCTACGGAGCCATCGCTTCAGACCTCGCCGCATTAGAAACGGCGATGTCTTTCACGTACATGGCTGAAGTCCTCTCACGATCCGGGACTGAGGGCGGGGCGTTTGAGGAATCGGACCTCTATAGGAACTGGAAAGAAAGCACGGATGCACTGTTCTCCTTTGAGCAGGGGGCGTTTCTTCGCGTGCCACCTGTGACGGAAGCCTGGAGCTCGTTCGGCTGGCTGTGGGACGCGACCCGGCAGCTACGTTTGATGGCGCACTACATCGACGGTTCCGAAACCTCATACGCCTATTTGCTTGCACTACAACTGCTGCGCGTGGCAATGTACGCCGAGCCTGGCAAGGAGTCTTCGCCAGAGTTCATCGTGCGCAGGGACGCGTACGTGGCGGCAGATCGACTCGTAACAGCGGTGACGAGGCTTTGAACAGGCACGTCGATCCTCAGCGAAACGTGAGTAGGCGGTTTACGGTTCGAAACCACGGCGAAGCGCTGCGGGCGATCGAGCAGCTTGGTGACGTGGCAATCGTCAGTCGTGAGGGCAATCGGGCTATCGTCATGCATTGCCCGGACGGGTGCGGCGAGATCCTTACTGTCAACCTCGATCCACGTGCCGGCAAGGCATGGCGATTGTTCGAGACGAAACGCGGTGTTACCCTTTTCCCCTCCGTATGGAGAAGCACAGGCTGCCGCTGTCACTTCATTCTCTGGGACGACGTGTTTTTCTGGTTCGACGGTGGCGATTGGGCCAAAACTGAGGTCGACAGAAACCTCGACAAGCGTGTTTTGGCTGAACTCACGGCTGAGTTTGACCAAGACTTTGAAAGTGTCGCAGACCGCCTTCAGGAGATTCCATGGGCCATACTTGAAGCGTGCAGGCGGCTTGTGTTAACGGGCCAGGCGATAGCAGTTGACCGTGATGCCACTAAGTTTCGCCGAGCGACCCGAAACAAGTAGAGGTCTACAAGCCGAAGTTTCTGTTGCGCACGAAACACAACAGGAATCGAACTCACAGAGCCACTCTTCTTTGCACTAACGACCGAGAAATTTACGACTGCCGCCTGGCTTTGAGCTTGAATCGGGCGGCTCTTGGCTTCCAGAGGGCTGCATGAACAGAGATTGTATGGGGCCCTTACTATCTACCTGCCCAAGCCCATGCGTTAATAGAACGACTTCAACAAATACTTTTCATTTGAAATACCGAGCCCAACGCCCGAGGGCACCGTGCGGATGAAGGCGATCATCGAAGGAGGGCCGTGTACATCCTTGCCCGTACGTAGGTCAACTCCGAGCCTGGCACTTTGCAGTACCCGAGCGTGCCGACGAATGTGAGGTCGTTTGGCTAGAGCCCGAGTGGCTGCGCATCGAGCGGCGCAACCCGTCCGCCGAGTACGTGTGCGTGATGAGCACGTTCATCGGCTGGCTCTCCAGAACCTGACGGTCCTCGTTGTCGTACGTCCAGTCGGTCTCGACCGCTCCGCTCTGGTGCCGTGGACTTGATCCATCCTAATAGAGAACCCTGGACAGCGAAAAAGCCAGCAGGAGGGCCCAAGAGGTCGCGACAACAGCACGGACATACGCCCTCTTCGCTTCCACTGTAAGGCGGGTTGACTCCCGACTTTGTCCGAGTTTGGCAAGGAACAGTCGCCAAAGATACCCACTTGCAACAAGTACAACGAAAACCAAGATTATCATTATCATCAACAACAATGGCAGCCCGCTAAGTGAGGCTCGGGCACTCCTAATGCTCCCTTCATAAGGGGCGAAGCAGAGTCTCCACACTAACGCGGCCACGCCCAAAACCAGTGCAGGCACAACGAAGACGAAGACTCTATCGACATTATGCAAACGGCCCATTACATCGCCTCTCATTTGGTCTTATCCGAACGGCGGATTCCTAGGCCCGATGCCGCTCCCAGGCGGTGGCCCTGGAGGCATGGGCGGTGGCTTCGGAGGTATTGGAACGATCCCCAAACATTGCTTATATGCTTCGAAGCAATGAGAGAACCAGTTCTGATAGTTGGAATATGCTATGAGGATGCAACCGAGACTGATTCCCGCTGCCAGTAAGCAGAGTACACACCCAATTCCATAGCCCCCAACACAAGCCGAAATGCACCCTGCGAGGGCAGCTGCAAATGTTCCGCCACAGAAGAACCCGACAAAGGTCAGGAAGTCCCTGGCGTAGTCTTTGCAACAGTCTCTGGACTCAGCGCAACTGGGAAGGCACGAGCAGGCGGGCGCACCCCAGTCAATGGCGTCGCAACAAGGCCCGGGGGGGCTACCGGGAGCTGGTGGGCCGACAAAGCCTTTGCCGCCTTGAAGTCCCAGTGGATCTATTACCTGGCAAGGCGCATTGTCACTGTAAGAGTACATCGCCAGAAGGGGCCACAGGGGATCCACGGTCGCCCACCTAGCTCTGCTGGCCATGTACATCCTGGCCCGGACGTAGGTCATGTCCGAACCCGACACCTTGCAGTAGCCGAGGGTGCCCACGAAGGTGAAGGACGTCTGGTTGGAGCCGGAATGGGTCCTGACCTCGCCGTAGGGCCAGTACGTCCAGGTGTCGGTGGCGGTGTTGCCGTCGGTCAGGGCCACTGTGCTGCCCAGGGTGTCCGGACGGTAGTTGCGCTGCACGCCCGCGCGCACCTCGTGGACGATCACCCCGCCGATCACCGTGTACGTCGTGGTCACGGGCTCGCGTCCTCGCCGAGGTAGTCGCTGCCGTCCCAAATGTAAGTAGTGACGGTCGCGCCGCTGCGCATCGAGCGCCGCAACCCGTCCGCCGAGTACGTGTGCGTGATGAGCACGTTCATCGGCTGGCTCTCCAGGACCTGACGGTCCTCGTTGTCGTACGTCCAGTCGGTTTCGACCGCTCCGCGCTTCTCACTTGTCAGGTTGCCGGAGTCGTCGTAGGTCTGGGTGACCAGCGTCGGCCCGTCCTGGATCGTGGTGATCCGGTTGGCCGCATCGTAGCTCATCGAGACCGGGTCGCTTCCTTGGTGCCACTTCACCGTGAGGTTGCCGCGGTCGTCGTAGGCGAACGTCGCCCAAGCGCCCGAGACCTGTTGGCCGAGCAGACGGTACCCCGCGTCGAGGGTGTAGTCGGTCTGGACGCCGTCTTTGACCTGTCTGGTCTTGTTCCCGGCCGCGTCCCAAGTGTCGACGATCGTCATGACCACCGCGCCGAGACCGTTCTTCTCGGTCAGCGTGGTCACGCGAGAAGCAGCGTCGTAGCGCCACTCTCTCTTCCATCCCTGGTCCGTCTGAAGGGTGACGACCCGCGACGCCGCGTCGAAGGTCTGCGTCATCCGCCGTCCGGCAGGGTTCCTCACGACGGTGTTCCTGTCGTCGGCGTCGTACACGTAGGTGAAGACTCCCCCATCGGGGTCGATCATCGTGGTCCGGTTGCCGGATGCGTCGTACATCCGCTGGATGCGGTAGCCGACCTGCGTCTCGTCCACGAGCTCGCTCCTCTTGGAGTAAGCGAAGGTCGTGACTCCGGTCCAGTCGCTCAGGGTCGTCCGCCGCCCCAACGGGTCGTACTGCATGGTGGCGACGTCACCGTTCGCGTACTGGAGGCTCACGACGCGGTCGAGCGGATCGTAAGTGATGCTCTTGGCCTGGGAGCGTGGGTTGGTCACGACCACGGGGCGGCCCTTCTTGTCATAGGTCGTGGTCGTCTTGAGCGCCAACTGGTTCTGAAGGACGGAGCGCCATCCCTCGTTCGTGTAGGACATGGAGACCCTGCCGCCAGATGGGTCGACGATGGCCGTCTGCTGGCCGGCCAGGTCGTACTCGTAGGACGTCGTCAGCCCGTTGGGGTCCGTGGTCGAGGCCAACCTGTTCGAGACACTGGAATATCCGTTGGTGGTCACGTGCCCGTTGGCGTCCTGCACGGTGACGACGTTCCCGACCTGGTCGAAGGCGAAAGTGGTCCGGTCACCAAGGGGATCGACGGTAGCTCTGGTGCGGCCGACAGCGTCAAAGACCGACTGCGAGAGGTTTCCCAAGGGGTCGGTGCTCTGCACCCGCCGCCCCAGGTCGTCGTAGCCGAACGTCGCGACGTTCCCAAGGGGGTCTGTCACCGTGGTGACGTTGTTGCGACCGTCGAACTGTGTGAACGTGGAATGGGAGAGCGGGTCTGTGACGGTGGACTGCCGTCCGGCCGCGTCGTACTCGTAACTTGTGCTGAAACCGAGCTGGTCAGTCTTGCCCGTAAGCCGCTTCGCCAAGTCGTAGCCGTAGACGACCGTAAAGCCGAGCGCGTCGGTGGTCGTCGTCAGGTAACCCATCGGGTCATAGTCGAAGGATGTGGTGAAGCTCAGGGCGTCCAAGACCGTCTTGCGGTTACCGTACCGGTCGTACGCATAGGTGGTCCGGAACCCGAGCGGATCGACCTCGGCGACCATGACGCATGTGTCCCACACGTACTCGCGCACCGGGTAGTTGGTGCCGATGGTGGGCGGCTTGTAAGGTCCGGAGACCCGGACAAGGTTGTCGGCCACGTCATAGCCGAAGGTGGTGATCCGGCCTAACTGGTCGGTCGTCGTCGTGATCCTGCCGAGGACGTCGTAGCCGTTGGTGACGACTCCCCCGTCGCTGTGACAGGTGCTGACGTTGTTGCCGAAGGCGTCGTAACTGAAGGTCGTCACGAGCCCCCGAGCGTCCTGCGTCGTCTGCACCAGTCCCGTGTTCGTGTCCCACGTGTACGAAGTCCGGTTCCCCAGCGCGTCGACGGCCGCCTTTAGGCGGCGCCTCGAGAGCGGGATCGAGACGTCGTCGTAATAGACGTAGGTCGTGACCTCTCCGAGCGGGTTGATGACGGTCGTCAGGTTTTGGCTGTCGTCGTACTGGTACGTCGTGGTCTTGCCGAAGGCGTCGACTTGGGTCAGCAAGAGGCCCTGGGCGGTCTTCGTCCAATTGTTGGTCACGCCAAGCGGCCTTGTCCGCCCAGACTCCCAGCCGCTTGCGTCGTACGACACCGTCTCAGTGACTCCGTCGGGCGTGACGATCGTCGTGAGCTGCCCCAAGGAGTTGAAGACGTTGGTCGTGACCCCTCCAGACGGGTTTGTCACCAGCGTGTCGTTGTGGCCGATGCTGGTGTTGTAGGAATAGTTCCAGAAGGGCGAGCTCGGAGAGGATCCGAGCACCATGCTCAAGACCTTGCGGTCGCTGCCAAAGACGTAGGACGTCACGAAACCACGCGGGTCTTCGATACTGTTCAGGATCGAGACGGTGCCACTGCCCGTCGACAAGCTGGTATAGCTGTACTTAGTGAGGCAACCGAGCGGTGTCTGAAGCGTGGTCAAGTTCCTGTTGGCGTCGTACTGCAGCGTCCATGTCCTGCCGCCCCAATCGACCAGTCCACTGACCAGTGAGGTCGGCGACCCAGAAGTGTAATTGAGCGTGAGCTTCTGCCCGCCCGGGACCTCGATCGTTCGAAGGTAAGGAACGTCGTTTTGAATGTCGTAGGAGTATGTGTGGCGGTGCCCCCACGAGTCCTCGATCCGGGCGAGGTTGTAAGTGGTGGGCGTCGTCGCGACCTGTGTCGCGTAGACCGCCGTTGTGCCGTCTGGAAAGTACTCTGTGAAAGTGTCCGTTCCGCTGTCGTACGCGATCGTGGAGTAAGTCATCGAGGACAGCGGCACGAAGCCACCGTTCGTGAGGCTGAAGACCGTGTACTCCATGCTTCCGCGGGTGATCCCGGCCAACCAGTCCGACCCGCCCGAGTAACTGACGATGTTCTGGAGGATGTTGGCAAAGCGGCCCTTTCCGAGCGTGCCGTCGCGGTCGCTCGAAGAACTGTAGAAGAAACTGACCTCGATCCCCATTCCGAGCGCCTTGAGGGTGATCTCAGGATCCACCAAGAGCTCGCCGGTCGCCAAGTTCGGCGAAGGGTGGTGAGGGTGCGTGCGGTCTCCGTCGGCGACTCCGCTGAAGTAAGGCAGGCCGGTCGCTGGGTTCAGGGCAGGTCGGGCCGGGTCGGGAACGAGCCGCTGGAAGTCCATAGTTTCACCTGGGTGGCGGAGGCGCGGGACAAGACGGGATGGCTATCACCAATGAGGCAGGCGGGTTGGGGGTGTTCGGACAGGAAACGGTCGGAACCACTGCCGAGACGAGTTGCGAGCACGGCGAGCCACCTGCTCCTGGGCAGCGGCACTTGCCTCCTCCTGATCCGCCGCCACCACCGGGGGAGCCGCCACCACCGGGGAAGCCGCCACCACCGGGGAAACCCGGTGGAAGGTAGATGGGGAGTCCGAACCACCCGTCACCCACGAGGGCCGGCCCCTTGCGGATCAAGCGGCTGGCGGACCGCTCTTTTCAAAGTCTGCACTGCCATATCGGCCAGAAAGTGCTTGCCTTCTGGCAAGCCTCCTAACAATACTATCACGTCTTTGGCCGTTAAAGTTTCCACATTTTCCACACCTATGGTTTCTGCTACGCGGCAAACGATCTCGGAACATGCCTTTGCGGCGGGACACGAATAGGTCTCGAAACGCGCGCAGCTTATTGACTCCAGTTCAAGGCACAAGGCTATCCGGATGAAGGCGCCTTCTCCAGGCTCACCGCTGACCGCTTCGTGAGTGAACTGGCCCACGACGCCCTCGTGCGAGGCGCCTGAGGCGAACGTTAACACGGCCTCACTGTACAAGGCCGTCTCCCGGGTCGAGCCCGAGCTCCTCGTTAAGGAGCCGTAACTGGTCGATCGTCTGCTCGTGCGTAGGATTGAGCAAGTGGGCCCTTAACATGTGGCTCCGTGCCCTCTCGGGCTCGTTACGGGCCAGCCCGTGGATTCCAAGGTAGTAGGCTGCTTCCGCTATCCCCGAGCCTTCTAGCTCTTTGAGGATGGCCAGGGCCATCGGGTCGTTTTGAAGCTCAAGGTGCGCCTTGGCCAGGCAGAGCCTTGGCTCGACCGCCCTTGGCCGCGTGCGGACCATGCTTTCGAAGTACTTCGCGCGCTCCGCCGCTCCACCGATCGCGCCGTAGGCTTTCTCCGCAGCCTGGCAGAACACTTTCCCGAGCCCATCGATCTGGTTGACGAAGTCCAGGCACTCTCTAGCCAACGCGAAGTCGCGCAGGCCAAGGGCGACGTCGAGCAACTCCAACCCGCTGGGCAGGAAGCCGGGCGCTTGCCTCATCGCCTCTCGATAGTGCCCGGCGGACTCTTGGTGGCGCCCAAGCTGCGCAAGCACTCCGGCCAAATTGTGGTGCGTCTTGAACCCCAAGATGCCGATGTCGAAGCTGTTGAACGTGTTCCCGACGTCGCAGGCGAGGGCAGCCTGGTAGTTCCGCACGGCACCTTCCAGATCGCCTGAGACAGTGCTCGACAGGGCTGCTTGGAAGTAGAGTTCTGGATCCGGCCCGACGGCCTTGAGCCCGTCGTGCAGCGTCCAAAGGGCCTCCTGTTGGTCGCCGAGCTCCCGCAGGCTGACTGCTAAGAGCACGTAAGCCTTTCGCAAGTGCGACTCGGTGGCCCCGGCCGTTCGAATGCTCTTCCTCAACCAACGCACTGCTTTTCGGTGTTGGCGGTTGAAGTGGGCCGTCATGCCGAGGTTGAACAGGACGAAGGGGTGTCCCTTGCGCTCAAAGTAGTCGAGCGTCAAGAGCCTCCTGTCCCTCGCCCGCTTTCTGGCTTGGCCCTCGACCGACGTGTCGTACCCGGAGTGCAGAACCGGGGTCTCGAGACGGGCGATGTTCCCTCCGTGCTTGCGCAAGCTCGGGAGGACCTGTTCGTGGATCCTCCCTTCGAAGCGCACACCGGGCAAGTTGCGCAGCAGCTTCACATGGTCGACCCTTGTGCCTGCGTTCGGCCCCTCGTCGACGAACTGCACCGGGACGACGAGTGCCACTGTCTCTCGAGGCGCGTCCATCGCGGCGCGTTGCAACGCGATGCCGGTCTGCAGCGGCAGCGTGTCGTCGGCGTCCATCCAAAACAGCCACTTTCCTTTCGCCGCCGCGAGAGAGACGTTCCTTGCCCTGGCGAAGCTCTCTTGCCAAGGACTCTCGAGGATCGTCGCTCCGAAGGAACGTGCAATCTCGACCGTCTTGTCGGTGGACCCGGTGTCGACGACGATCACTTCGTTGAAGAACGGGGCCGCGCTTTCTAGGCACTCGCGAAGGACTCGCTCCTCGTTCCTCACGATCATGCAAAGGCTGATGTCGGCCCGGCTTGCCAGCGCCTTGGCACTGGCCCTGAGGGCCTCGGGCTTCTTCGAGTCGTCGAAAACGATCCTGTCAGCCGAGAGGCCGGACAGGGCGCTCGCATAGCCGGTCTCAAGGTCGAGCCGCCACTTCTCAATGAACCGGCCCTCGTTCTCATGGAGCATCTTGTGCCCGTCGAGGTTTGCCCGCGAGATGCTCGCCGACCCCTTATGGTGCACGAAGGCGCGTTGCGAGACGACGAGCTTGTAACCTGCCCTCCGCATCCTGTAGCAAAGGTCCGTGTCCTCGTACATTCCAAGGCCGAACCTCTCGTCGAAAGCACCGGTCTCGTCCAGGGCGGAGCGCTTCACCGCAAGGCAGAACCCTACGAGCATGTCCTTCTCGATCGGCTCCTTGCCGGATCGGGACAGCTCCTCGGCGAAGAGCTCGACCCGTTCCAAAGTTGTGTACGTGGCGTCCAACTGCTGGAAGTGGCCCACATTGTTGCTCATCGGTCCCGCGGCGGCGATCGTGCCGGAACCCAGGAGGTCCTCGATGAGCGCGCGAAGGCCGGAAGACGGGACAAAGGTGTCGCTGTTGAGGAAGAGGACGACCTCGCCACTAGAAGCCGCAAGTCCTTGGTTGCTGGCTGCCGCGAAGCCACGGTTGCTGTCGTTCTCGATCAGCCGAACCCAAGGAAAACCACGTACGACTTCTTTCGCACCGTCGGGCGATGCGTTGTCGACTACGATGACCTCGTGCAACAACGGCCGGCAGTGCTCCAAGCTGGCCAGGCACGCCGCGATGTCGTCCTCTCCCCCAAAGAGGGGGATGCATACAGAGACCGACGGCCATGCCGGAGGTGTCGTCACCTCCTGCCCGGCTTGCCCCATTTGGTCGTCGCAGTTCTTCAACGCGGTTGGCAAGGGGACCTTCTCCACGAACCTGTAGGCTGCAGGCGCCGTGGGGTGGAGGTCGCGAACAGTCTTGTCGTGCTTCCACGCTTTCCACTTGGACTCCCACCAACCTGGCCACACCTCGTCTTTGTGCGACCAGGTGGCGATCTTCCTGGCGATACGTTCGTCCGGGCCGCAATAAGAGAGGTGGTGCAGAAGGCCGTGGCCCTCGGACAGCGTCACAACGCGCTCACCCCTGTAATGGCGGATGAAGACGTGCTCCACTGAGCCAATCTTCAGGAGCAGTGCAGGCTTCAATTGCTCCCTTGGTCGGACCACGAACTCTGGAGAATGCCAGTATGTGTCCATCTCGACCTGGACGATGTCCGCGAGATCGGCCTTTGCCAGCCTGAGAAGGTTCGCGACGAGCGAAGGTTCCGCGACCTCGTCACCGTCAGGGATGAAGAGGTGGGAGTGCCCTCTCGCTGTCGCTTCGGCCAGCGCGGCCTTTCGCTGGTCGGACTCGCTGGCCCATTCGCCTACGAGCACTTCGGCCCCGGCAGTCGTGGAGGCTTCGACGGCTTTCTTCCAATCGCCCGCCCGCCCGTTCCAAGGGGTCTTGCTGACGAAGACAGCCACCGGGCCGGCGGGCTTGAAACTCTCGATGCTTTGGGCCAAGAAGTACCAGTCGTCGTGGACGCAGTACGCGACCATCGGGCCGAGCGCAGGTCGTTTGCGCATGGAGAGTATTGTATAAGAGACTCGGCCCCATGGCTCCGGCTGTTCAACGAATGCTTGACGATACTGTGACGTTCGAGACCAAGTGCTGGGAGGGCGACTGGCGGCGCATTCTGTCCCCCGGTCACCTCGACGAACTCATTGGTCGCTTCGACCGCAAGTTCGACGAGAAGCGCTTGATCGTGAACAACGTCGATGACCGTCGCGAAGTCGATCTTGCAGCAAGGCCGCTGCTCCGGAGAGGGATCGTGGACGGGATCGTCTACGTCGAGGACGAGATCGAAAGGGCCCTGTCCCGGTTCGGCCTTGACACGGAGTCGTTCGGCGAAGGTTATTGGTATTCGACGGCGGAGATCGTCGGCATAGCCACTTGCGGGACCGGCCATCTGGTGCACGTCGCCGGAGACGTCGCGATGGCCCAGGTCGCAGACTGGGTGACGCAGGGCGTTCGGTGCTTGGAGTCCGACAGGTCGGTCAAGGCTGTGAACCCGGTCTGGAACGGGCAGGTTCGGGAAGCGCTGCTCGAAGAGCAAAGTAGGAACGGCGCTTACTCTATCGGACAAGGATTCACCGACCAGTGCTACCTGATCAGCGTGGAGGCATGGGCGGACATTGACCTGAAGCTCGATCATCCCCAGTCAGGTCGTTATCCCGCATATGGCGGAAGGCTGTTCGAGCGCAGGGTCGACTCATGGCTCCGCACGAACGGGTTCCTCCGAGCCACCGATCTCCGGGTCGCCTACATCCATCCAATTCATTGAGGAGAGCGACGTCTGACCTGCCAATCTGCTTCGTGCTAGAGGAGAGCAGGCCCAAATAAGCGGTAGAATCAATGGACGTCTTCTTTTGCCGCACGCGCTTACGGCGAAACGAGAGAGATGGAACTGCAGTGACTACGACCTACACGGTGATCGGCGGGGTGATCGTCCACGAGGTGCGCGCGGCCGTGCAGCGCAACTATCGGCCAGACACCCTGGGCAGCACCGTGGCACTGACCGACGGCAACACCGCCACCGACACTTGGACGTATTGGCCGTACGGCGAGGTTCGCACGCACAGCGGCTCCAGCACGACCCCGTTCACCTTCGTGGGCACCCTCGGCTACTGCAAGGTGCCGGGCTCGGACATGACCTACGTCCGCGCCAGGATGTACATGGCAAGCAGAGGCAGGTGGGCGACAGTCGATCCACTGTGGCCATGGGAGCAGCAGTATGATTACATTAATTCGATGCCCAGTGGTGGAACCGATCCAAGTGGGCTCCGCCGATGTTCAACAGAATGTGATGCCGGCGGTAATCCGTGCGCAAATTGGGTAGGCGATCAAGGGGTTCCCATTAACAAAGGCAAACCCGTTGGTGGCTGGATTGTTTGCTGCAAGGGCAAGTGCTACGCATGCGTGAACGAAGCTATCTTCACGCCCGGTACTTACCTATGGAACTGCGTTAACGCGCACGAGGAAGACCACTGCAAGAGAGCCAAGTGTGGCCCTGGTTTTGACTTACCGCGTTGCACTCCGGATTGTGGTACCGACGAGTGCCTTGCAAGTGCTGTCGAAATTGATTGTCTCTTGTCTTCAGCAAAGAAATGCAAAACTGAGGATTGCCGTCGCGCAATATGGAAGAGAATCGGTATCGTCTGCGATTATGCGGCTCCTAACTGCGCGGCAGCAAACATGACTTTCAAATATGAAAGCTTATGCAACAAGCTCAAATGATTCTCGCAACTGCCCTACTTTTCTGCGTTCGGTCGGGAAGCTTAGAGCCCAGCGCTGATCTGGCCAAAGAGAGAAAAATGGTCATCGAAACCGTCTCTGCCGCTCTTCAAACGAACCCTGATCGGAAAACAGTTCTCCTTCGTAAGCTAAGGGAAAGGGGGGTGACAACGGCCTTCGCAAGCGAAGTCACGGGAGAACCATTAGTACAAGAAGGCTCAAGGCTAGATAGTATTATTGCGGTTTCGACAATCGTTGGCTCGAAGGCTCGTGAACTTATAGTGTTAAGGCCACTTGAACGTACAGGTTCTGCCTCTCACAAGCGGGCGATGGCGTTCGCAAACGCCTTACAGGACCGTCGTCTTCTATCCTGGTTGGACTCGGATTTCGATGTGACTGTTGCAGAAAGTCGTGGCTCTCATATGATCATGTTGGCTAAGCCTAAAGGAGGGCGTCACGACCGTCAGGTTATCAAGGTCACCAATGGCAAGGTCGTGGATATCACCACGGGCTACTGAGGATTCGAAGCTAGTTCAGGTAGCGGGGATAATGGGTCATGTCATCGGGCGGCTTGCTGATAAGAACGCTCGGAAGAGAGATCGTTGAATTGTCGTGCCAGGGCAACGACCCTGTGAGCATGAGCTACGATTCTGCGAACACCGCCGCAGCAACGACTTCTCACGTCTTCACCCTTGAGCGTGGATTCCACCGGACATTATGGCCACGAACAGGCGATCGGCGCGCACAGGCGATTGGCGGCCCCGAGAATCCTCTAGCTGCCTGGGAAATGGGCACTCTTCGCTACCTAGCTGTGTAAAAGCTAGAAGCTGCATAGGCGACCGCTTTGCGAACTCGCCATGGGCCCTATCGGTGGCACTTTGCTCGCGGCTTACAGGTTCAACTAGAGGGGACGCCTCATGCCTGGGACGGATTGGTGGCGCTGTCCCCTACTCTGACAAGCGTTTTTTGCCCTTCGTTGCCGGCTGTTGTCCCGTTGGCGGGTCCTATATGCTTCCAGCCGCTCCGGGTGCGCCGGCACTCGATAACGGAACGGTGTATGTCGCTGTTGGTGACATTGCAGACGCTGAGAGGATACTCGCGACTCCACCCGTTCCTAGGACAAGGTGGTTGAAGTGCAGCTTTTCGGCCGACGCGGTGGTGATCGCCGACGGGACGGAGGTGTGGCAAGTGTCGAATGAAGGGGCGGTGCAGAAGCTAGACGTGCCTAACGGCGACGAGGTGGGCTTTTTGGATCCGCACAAGCTAATCGTGGCGAGGTCGAATGGGTCATGGGTCATCTTGAAGAAAGGCTAGACAGACCGCTTCTATTGATAGGATGGACGTTCTCATCACACACACGTATTGGCCGAGCGAGTAGTCTGGTCAGGATCACTCCTCCTGTCCGTAGAAGTAGAACTTCATGCAGCAGGCGAGCAGGAGCTTTCCGAAGGCAACTCGGTCGCCTGCAGGTATGTCCGTCAAGTGGTCGGACAGCAGTGCCGCAGTGTTCGGGCCCCAGGTCGGCGGAACCGTGAAGCCTGTTCCCACCTCCGGATTCCCCTCGTCGGCGATACAGAGCTCGAGCCGGCCACGAGGGTCGGTCAGGTGCAGCGTGTAGGTCTTGCCACCGGTAACGAGGTGGGCGTTCCCCCAACCACTCGCATCGCCGTATGGAACCACCGAGAGTCGGCCGGCGCTCCGGCTCGACCCCAACTTCAAGGTCATGTCAATCCGTTGTGGCTTGACCCGGTCGTAGTCCACAAAGAGCGCCTGCGCAAACGTCCAAAAGTCGATGACTTTGGTTCCTTGCTTGAGCCCACCTGCCACGAGCCCAAAGCTGCCACCGTTGAACTGGCTGCTTGTTCCTCCACTTCCGCCGCAACCGTTCGCCACTATGAGGGCGACGGCCGCGAGCGAGATCTTTATTCGGTGTGCGATCATCGTTCGATATCTCCCAGGGCTTGAGACCCGGACGGAGATTGTACACGAAAAGAACCTTATCTAGGTTTCATCTCCGAGGCTAATTTGGGGTGAGTTGTCGGCACGACACAAGATCATCCCAGCTGCCGAGCATGCCCGGCTCGGGGGGTTCGTGCGCAAAATCCGGATTGAGCAAGGCGTTTCCCAGCGAGAGCTCGCCGCCCGTCTCGACCTTCCGCAGAGCTTTGTCTCCAAGGTCGAAAGGGGAGAGCGCCAGCTCCAGGCACTTGAGTTCATCGAGGTCTGCATCAAGATCGGCATCAGTCCGGGTCAAGCGCTTCAGCGCTACGTCTCGGGCGAACCGGTTGGCGAAGCTAACAAAAGGGCCCCTCGAAAGAAGGGGCCGCAAGAATAGAATGCTGGCAGGCTAAGCATCGAGAGCCAGTGCCAGCGGATCTCTGAACGTGACAGGAACGCTTGGATCACGCCGTGCAAGTAGGGCAATCAATCTGTCGACAGTCGGGTTGTGCCGCGCGAAGGTCGGCAACTTGTGTGGGGCGCGTCGGGAGACGGCCAGGTCAGTTCTGGGATCCCATTGGTAACGCCAAAGACGGCCAGCACGGAACGGCTCCTCTCGAAGTTCAGGCCCCAAATGGAAGCGGATACCGCCTGAGAAGACGATGATCCGTGGGGCGCCCCATCTGAGCGGAACGACAGCCGCGTGTTGATGCGCTTCGTTGTGGACGCCGCAGACCAGAATCTCGGCGTTGAGAACTCGGCGTTCGGCTTCGCGTTCGATATCATCGAGGGCTTGTCTGTCCCATGGGCCAGGGCCACGGGCACTCTCAACGAACGACAGTTTGGCGTGGAGCAGGCGCACGTTCCCGTACAGCCACAAAGCTCCCGCCTCGTAGTAGCTCGGCTCGTCTTCGTATCGCGTGCAACGGCGTTTTGGATCGGCGAAAGGTGCGTCCGCTTTGGACGCTGGGTTTAGGTTGGAAAGGGGCATGGTCGAGTCCCTCGACCCGCTTGCGGCAAGGACTGCCGGGCGTGTCCCTCCTAGGAAAGGGCTTCCCATCGGCCGCGCCAATTACTGCCCCGTTTGTGCAACTACAAGAGCCTGAGTTGCACAAACGACGCCTGATTGGACGACTTCAAACGACTTTGCAAAAGTTGCTTCAGCCCAGGGCCACGGGGCTCTGGGTATCGAGGTCAACCCACATGCACATTCAAAACAGAACTGGCCTCACAGCAGCTTGTGAGGCCGTACCGTGAACAACAGAGTCTATGAGGCGGTGACAGCTCAGGTAACGAACGCTCTCATGCGGGGCGTCGTACCATGGCGGAAGCCCTGGAGCGGCGGGGGAGCAGTGCCGACCAACGCGAGGAGCAGGAAGCCGTATCGAGGCGTCAATGTGTTCCTTCTTTCGCACAGCCCCTACACAGATCATCGCTGGATCACGTTTCAGCAGGCAAAGGAGCTTGGTGGGACGGTGAAGCGAGGGGAGCGGGCCAGCCCGGTTGTCTTCTGGAAGCCGTGGCGCGTCGAAGGCGTCGACCAGGAGACTGGCGAAATCCTGAGATGGAACGTCCCGCTGCTCAAGCAGTACCACGTTTTCAATGTAGAACAGTGCGAGAGCTTATACATATCACCACTAAAAGTGAGAGAGGCAACGCGTCACGACCGAATCGAACGGGCCGAGGCACTTCTAAGGGCCGTACCTGATCCACCGAGGATTCAAGAGCAAGGTACGTCAGCGTGGTATCGCCCCGACGCCGACCTCGTGCAGGTTCCGCCGATCGATTCGTTCGATTCGGCCGACGAGTACTATGAGACCGTGTTCCACGAGGTCGGTCATTCGACCGGCCACGAGAAGCGACTGAACCGCGCCTCGGTCACAGGCGAAATCCAGTTCGGCTCGGCCTGCTACAGCCGAGAAGAGCTGATCGCTGAACTCACTTCGGCCTTCTGTTGCGCCACGATCGGGCTCGACAATTCGCTGATCGAGAATGCGGCCAGCTACATCCAATCGTGGCTCTCGGCGCTGAGGAGCGATCCGCGAGCCATGGTGGTCGCCGCTTCCAAGGCGCAGAAGGCCGCCGACTACATCATGGGAGTCACCTCTGACGACCAACCCGTCTGAACTTCCAGTCCCTCAGTGCTCACTGAGGGGCTTTTAGCGTCCCCAGGTGAAGATGAGCATGGCGATGACGAGCAGCACCAGAGCGACCAAGACGGCGATGTCACTGTGCAGTCTCTGCCTAAGTTCGCTCCGGTCGATCTGCCCGGCGCACCACTTGCACACGATCCGCATTCCGAAGTGCGCCTGGGTGTGGCTGACCGACGTCTTCGGATAGCGACGTCGAACCCACTCGCCGGTCTTCACTCGCCGTCGAAGCTGCCGTCGATCCTCGATTTTACGGCCGCAGCGGTAGCAGGTGGCCATGGGCAGATGCTGCCTCCTTGTCTGTATTTGCACAAGCGGTGCCACATCGATGCACATCTCGGTTCGCGATGTCGATTCGCTGACAGAGGGTGCAAACAACATCTTTCAATCTGTCCACGATCAGCGCAACAATGTCGATTACTTGAGACGAACCAATTCGCGGAATCCTGCAATTGCCCAGGACTCTTGCAGCGCGCAAAGCTGGCAACGAGCAGTTGCTCGGTGCACATTGAGGGCCCGAGACAAGACGGGCGTAACTGCGCTCGGGAGGGCACTCCCGATTACGCCATGCTAGCTTACTAGTCCTTCTTAGCTGTCGTCGAGCGGAGTGCAGCGACGATTTCTCCTGGGATCATCGCGGGTCGGTTCCGCCGAACATCAAGCCATGCCCAGACCGAGTCGACCGTTGCTACCAGATGCCCTGATCCGAACTCCCGAAACGAGCATTGGCCTGCCAGCTGCGTCCTACGCAGGGATCTGAGCGTCAGCTTTGCGACCAAGGTGATCCCGGCTCTGGCGGGTTGCTTGAATTCCAGTTCATGGCGTGTCGCGACCAACGCGCAACCCTCACTAGCAAAGCGTTCAAGTGTCCACCCAAGCCCCGCAAATGCTCGCTTCATCACGACGTCGAGGTAGCGCAGATAGGATTCGTCGCTGGCATGGCCAAATTCGCCGATGTCCGCCGGATCGACGCTTATTGGTATCTCTTGCCCTTCATTCAAGCGACCATTCACTCCAGGGCTCCTGCAGCCTCCAAAATGGAGTCTGCCATAACGCTGCAGATCCGCTTCCAAACCCTTCCTTGCATGACAAGGGCAGGCATGAGCACTATACAACTGCCTTCGCAGATTAAGCGCACGCCTTTTGCAAGAGCCAAAGCACACGCATGATCGGCAACGGATTTGGAGGCAAGCTTCACCCCAAACATCATGGCACCATGCGGTGCCCGTACTTCCACCACGGGTCCGAGCGGTCCGACCGTCTGGACAAGGAGGGTCTTAAAGGAGGCGGCCGTCTTCCTGACCTTGCCCAAGAAAGTGGGATTTGACACATGCTCAAGAACGGCCAGTGCTGCCATGCAAGCCGCAGGCGTACCGCCCATTGTCTCACCCCAGAGGTAGCGAACAGATGGGTGGTTCGTTGAGCTCTCGATTCGAGAAACCACTGACTCACTGAGGAGTAAGGCGCTGAGCGGCTGCTCGCCATTGGTGAGGCCCTTTCCCAAAACCAGAATGTCCGGTCGATTTTCGTACACCTCAGACCGGGCCAGGAACCCACCCCTTCCGATTCCTGTGCATACTTCATCGGCGATCACGATCCCTCCATGGGCCCAAGTCTGTCGAGCCAAAAGGTCGTAAGCGCGAACAGGAAGCTCACGGACGCCACCGGCCCCTTGGATTGGCTCGAATACGAAGGAGGCGACATCGCGCCAGTCAACATCAGAGAGAGGTTCTGCCGTGGGGACGTTTCTGACACCTGGGCCGCCAAAGATATCCCCCTTGATACTGTGAACGACCGGTCCCCCCGTGGGCAGCCACCGTGAATATGAACTGCCGGCAGCCATTAGCGTAAGGCCAGTTGAACCGTGGTAGGAGCCTTTGAGCGAAACCAACCCACTGCGGATGGATTTCCCTGAGGAGGTCGCTTGGAATGCCACGCGGATCGCGCAGTCGACGGCCGAGCTGCCAGAGGCCAGGAAGATCGCCTTGCTATAGCCGAGCCGCTCACAGAGTTGGCGCGCCAGTTCCGTTGCTGGCGGATGGCGGGCCGTTCCGAGATCGCAGTAGTAGCCAGCAGCGCTCACAGTCTTGACCGGCTGATATCCATGCCCCAGCGGGGTGCACCAGTAACCGCTCTCAGCGTCGATGATCTCGCCTTGATCTGTTTCAAGCATGACTCCACAGGCACCGGTGATCGTTGGCTCGTTGCCCGCAAAGTCAAAGTAAGGCATGAGAAAAGAACGCTCAGTCCCCAATTTCGTCCTCATTTGCCCACTGTTTTGCGTCAGACGACAGGAAAGCGCCGTTCCAGAAGTCCCCGAGGTACTCGAGGAGCGACGGGTCGGCAATGAGCCGAAGGAGGGCAATTTGGCTTGGCCAGAACGCTTCGCCACAGATTCCAAACTCCCACTTGATCTTAGATCCTGTCTCAATGCCAAAGAGCCAGATGTCGAATATCGGATGACCGAGTCGTTCAAGATAGCGAGAGACGCTTATCTCATCACGCGTACCTGAACCGGTCGTGATGAGGCAGCGCTTCGCATGTTCTGGCGAGTGGTGCAACTCCCGCACGTATTTCTTCACGAGGCCTTCCAGCTCAAGATTGCCAACCTGTTTGGGGAGTTGCGCGAGATCTGCTGGAAAGATGAGGTGTTTGCGATCCTTGCCGTTCGGTGGTCGCAAGGAGCTCTCGTCGCTACAGAGCGGCGCTATGAGGGACGACGCGATACGATACGCCTCCTTCTCGAAAGCGCCATCAGACGCCGATCCAGGAGAGGCGTAGCAGAGTTTTTGCTGTTCGTCAACATGGCGATCGTGGAAGACTCCGAGTGACATCAAGGCCTCGTCCGTGGTCGTCAGCGTGAGTCTGCGGACCTCACCGCCTTGGCGTCTGACGTACTCTTCGACCCGGCGACGATAATCTCGTGTACCCGGATGCTCAACGCCGATGATGGTGCTGCCGAGATTCTTGGCTGGCAAACTCGCGTACCACATCGACGGCAACAGCGTCGTGATGCCGAGGACGATGCCGGGCCGGTTTCGGGCCGCATCAAGGGCTAACTGGTGAGCCTTGCTGTAGGTAGCGATGCTGCATGGAATGGAGGGCCACTGTCTCTTACGGCCATCAAAGGTGATCTCCTCCTCCACCAGCTTGCGCAGACCAATTTGGGTCAAACCGATAATTCCAGGCACGAACTCCGACTGGAACTCTGAAGGATCGTGCTTCGGATGCCTCTTGCCAAGATCGAGCCAGGTCTCGACGTGATCCTTCCAAGCATGTCGGATGTCCTTGATGTCGTCCTCTTCCCATTCGCTCCCGAGAGCGGTGGAGTACGGCTCTAGCGCTGCTGCGAGCACGTCGCGAAACGTACTGGCCTTCTCGCGATCGCCTTCCAATCCCAGAGTGCTAATCAACTCTCGCGCCTGCGTGGTGTTGCGAACGCCGGTCTGGACGAGCAGGCGCTCTATGCCTTCCAGACTGTCCGCCAAGTCGTCCTGACCCGAGTAGAGCTCCCCAAGGACGTTCAGGTCGAGCCCGAGCGCTAAGCAAATCTGAACGGCAAGCTGCACGTTCGGCCGGCTGCCTCGCAGGATACGATCCCAATTTGATTTCGATACGCCGGCCTTGCTACGGATGGCTGAAGGGGAGTGAGGGCTCTCTCTGAGAGCTTGCTGGATCAGTTCAGCGAAACTACGGGCCGTTCCGGAAGCGGGCATCAACCTCGAGTATGACGCAGAATCGGTCGAGAAACGCTATCCGGGCCCCAGGAAGCGAGCCTCTAAACTCGAACATTTTATATGACCCGGATTGTGAACTTCGCGTATACTGTCTGTGAGTTTTGAAAAGAAGCGAGGTCGACGTGCAAGTCAACAACCCCGCTTCGGGTTTGCTAGAGCCTTGGCTCCAGGTATTTTTACTGTAGCAAGTGCTCGGCAGCTCGTCAAGACAGGAGTTCTAAGTTGGTTGCCATACTTGTGCTCGCAGTCATGCTCGCAGCTGTGACCGCCAGCGTGATCTTCACTTTTCGCAGCCTTGTCGGGTTTGTCGAGTTCTTCTACAACTCCCCGACCGAATGACCAACGACAATCAGAAGGAGTGATGGATGAAACCAAGACTATTGAACAGACCTCTCCAATTGCAGGGCGAGACCCTGGCCACAGACACCTTGGTCGTTCTGCCGACGAGCAGCCTCTGGCCATGTCGTCCTGTCGCCGGCTCGAGCGCAAATTTTGCGCGCAGGATTGCTCGGTCGTTGCGTCGGCTTGAGCGCAAGTACGGAATCTGTCGCCCGAATCAACGTGTAGGCGACAGCTTCACTGCACTGCAGAGTTGACTGGTGCAGGGTGCCCTTACGCCTTGCAGTCCGCGCGGAAGCCTGATCCCGGCGCGGGACGACAGAAGGCCACGGGGAGCACTTCGGCTCGTTGAAGATCAGTGCGTCACCAAGCAAGCAGTGCTTCGCTGTATGACGGGGACCGTCGCCGGGTACAAGCTGACCTCCGGGGTGGTCTCTGGCAAGGCGCACGGAGGGGAGTTCGTAGCCGGAGTCGTTGTCTCCGGCGACTTTCCCGGCAGTCCGTACCGACTCGATTACCGCTTCAAGCTGGCAGGGAACAAGATTTACGAGCTCACCATCGACCCCATCGGCTCGGTGGCAGCGTAGCCGGTTGAAGAATCTAGGAATTGCTAGCGTACGAGAATCAATGTGGCAAGGTTCAAACGCTGATGAAAAGTGGGCCTACCTGTTTAGGCTCGATGAAGAGCTTCTGAAGGGCGAGGCGATTGCCAGCCTCGAGACTTGCGCTCTGGTTCAGAACGCGGACATCGCTTATTGCAATGGCGCGCCCCTAGCGGCCCTCGTGCTTGCTGCCGTCGCGATCGAAAGCCACCTACGGTTCGAAGCGGACCAAACTGCTCCTTCAGGTCTGGCTCGGCTGATCGACTCCTCGACACTGGACGAAGATACGAAGGAAGCGCTTCACGGCCTTAGAAAGGAGAGGAACCGGTGGGTGCACGCCATGGAGGATGAGGAGGCGGACGATTGGCTCGCCAACGACATCGCGGGCGAGACGGGTCTCGACGAAGCGGCTCGTTCGGCGCTCCGGCTGCTTCGCATCGTGCTGTACGACAATCCGTGGGTCTAGGTCTCATTGAACCTGTGCCGAACTCCGGAACGCGCGTCCGACGTATACTGGGCCAGGTTCGACCATGCTCAACAGACAAAGGATTGTGCTTGGCATGTTGGCCGAATCGGGCGGGTGCCTCAACAAGCTCGACCTGGTGAAGCTCCTGTTCCTCCTGAACGAGGAGGAAGAAAGCCTGCCCCGGTCAGCAGTCCTGGAGTTTCTGCCTTACCATCGGGGGCCGTACAGTTTCACGCTGGCGCACGACCTCAAGAACCTCGAAATGGCTGGCATGGTGCGTCAGACAGCCAGGTACGTCACCATCACGTCCGAGGGCGCGGCTGAGAGCGCGATCACGCCGCCGGAACTGTCGAGGGGCGTCAAGCGTTGTCATCGCCGGCACGGGTCGAAGACCACGGACGGCCTTGTCGACCATGTCTATGACACGTACGCCTGGTACACGATCAACAGCAAATGGATCGACAGGCGCGCTCAGATTCGCCCAGTGGCCGAGATCGCGATTTACACGACAGGTTACGAAGGTGTTCAGCTCGACGGGTTGCTAAACCGACTCATGCGGGCCGGAGTGCGACGGCTGATTGATGTCCGTGCCAATCCCGTCGCCCGTCGGTTTGGGTTTCACAGGTCGACCCTGGATCGGGTCTGCGCGAAGGTCGACATCGAGTACGTGCACCTTCCTGAGGTAGGCATCCCGGGAGAGTGGCGGACTGAGCTTTCGACGCGTTCGGACTACCAAGCTCTCTTTGACCGCTACGAATCGGACGTTCTCCCTGCACAAGGGGATGCCCTTCGGCGGCTGTCGCGCCTTATCGTCGACCGGCCCTCCGCCATGATGTGCAAGGAGGCCGACCCCGACAGCTGCCACCGAACGACCCTGGCGCACTATCTCGCCAAGACCCTTGAGCTGCCCGTCATCGACCTAAGAACGGAGGTGACGGGTGCCCTCTTCTGAGCGTCAGAGACTTCTCATCACAGTCCAGACTTATCCCCATCCTTCCCAGAAGTACCAGGAGACCGTTTGTACGGCGGGAATCACGGAAGGGGGCCGATGGGTTCGCCTCTACCCGCTGCCGCTACGTGCACTTCCAGCATCTCAGCAATTGAGGAAGTGGCGTTGGGTCGAGCTGGACACTTTGCCGCCGCAAAACGACGTGCGCCCCGAGAGTCGACGTCCACAAGTGGACACGATCACCCTCCACGAACAGCTTGATGCATCGCACGATAGGGAGGCGGGGCGGTCTCTTGTCGACCAACTCCCACACAAGAGCTTGACCGAATGGGAGGCCGCGTATGACGCAGGTAAGACATCGCTCGGCGTCATCGTCCCTCGACGGGTGATCGCTGTCGAGCACGAGGCTGAGAGCGAAGACTGGACGGAGAAGGAGAAGGCTGCCCTTTCGCAAATGAGCATGTTCGCCGACACCCCGAACTCCCTCCAGAAGGTTCCCTATAGATTCCGTTACCACTTTGAGGACTCGGACGGTCGAGAATGCCGCATGGCAATCCGTGATTGGGAGCTCGGAATGCTCTTCCTGAAGATGCGTGACGCTCACGGCGAAACCGAGGCCGTTAACAAGGTGAAGCAGAAGTATCTCGACCAGGTCTGTGCGGCGGACAAGGACACGCGCTTCTTTGTCGGCACGATGTATCCGTACAACCAGTGGATGGTTGTCGGCGTATTCTGGCCACCGAAATTGAAGGAGCGACGGGCCGGTCAAGGAAGCTTGTTTGAGGAACCTGCATGACAGCAAGTCGTGCACTTGCTCGAATGGGGGGCATGATGCGACTGCGCGTTCGCGGCGTAGCCCACTCTGTAGCCCAAGATCACCCCCTGACTCGGGCGTAACCCCTTCCTAAGTCCGAGTTTCTACCTAGAATCGGATACGATCAGGTAGACGGTGCGCTTCCTGGGCACCACCAAGGGTTTCAGGTTCAGTTTGAACCTAGTCCCAGTACCAATACCAGGGTGATCGCTTCACCAACCACTCAACCCGCTTCCTTTGCTTTACGGAGGAGAGTGATTATTTTCATGAGTGTCGTGTTCCTGTTGGGTCAGTCACTTGGCGACGACCTTGCCCTTCATCATGTTCATGCCGCAGGCAAAGTTGTAGGCGCCGGCTTTCTTGGGTGTGAAGGTGACGATCGTCTTCGTTCCGTCCTTGAGCGGTTTCTTCATCTTCAGCTCCTTGAAAACGACGACGGCCGCACAACCGCGGTGCTTGGTGTCAAAGGTGATCTGTACAGGCTTGCCTGCCTTCACGTTGAACGTCGCGGGCTTGAAGCTATTGTCAACAGTGACGGTGAGCTTTTGGACTCCTTGCGCGGACTTCGCGGATTGGCCCGCAAGGGCGGTGAGCGAAAGGCTCGCGAGGGCGACGCTCGTCAAGAGATGATTCGGTCTGAGTTTCATGGTGGTTTCTCTGGGGTGTCAGTTGCGGTCGAGCCCGGTCGGCCCTCCGACGGAGCGAGCAAGCTTGCTCCAAGACTTGCGTTCGTAGGCGGCAGCCTCCGCGACGGAGAGCTGGGCCATCGTCAGTTGCGAGCGCGCGTCAGTGAGCTCGGCGAGGATCGACTTGCCGTCTTGGTAGCGCAATAGGGCGACCTCGTAGGCGGCGGCGCTTGCTGCGAGCTCGGCACCGGCTGCCTTACGCACATCGGCTGTCGCCGACCATTGCGCCCAAGCCACGCCGACCTCAGCCGTGATCCGGTTGCGCATCGCTTTGGTGTCGGCGTCCAGCTTCTTCGTCATGGCACGGGCCTCTTGCCCAGCGGCACTGCGTTCGCCACCGTCGCCGATAGGAAAACTGAGCACCAGCCCCGCTTTGAATCCGTTTTCGCCGCGTGCGCGACCGTGCGCCATCTGGTCGTCCATGGCCATGAAGTTGAGGTCGGGCAATCGCGACCTGGCGATCGCGTTCGTCCGGGCGATAGCCGCCTTGCGGTCCTCGACCAGCGCAAGGTACTCGGGCCTCTGCGCAAGGGCTTGACGCACTGCTTCGACTTGGGTAGAGGGGGCGTCGAGCGCAACGTCCCAGGCCCCCAGGCCGTTATCGGGAGCCTGTTCGAGGCCCGCAGATTCCCACAACGTTGCTAAGACCGCCCTTGCATCGGCTCTGGCCATTGCCACTTCCTTCTCCGCTCGAGCCGTGTCGGCTTTGGCGCGCAGCGTGAACGCTTCGGGCACCTTGCCTGCCTCGAACCTCGCCTGCGTCACCCGTTCGACTTCTTGAGCGCTCGCCAGGGCAGCTTCGAACGCGGTCGAGCGGTCGCGCTGAAAGACCGCGTCAGCGAAGGACATCCGAAGTCCAAGCAGCACCTCCTGCTCCTCTGACCGAACCAGAAAGTCCGCGGAGCGCAGATCAGCTTTTCCGGCTTCGGCCACCGCCGCTTCGCGGCCGAAGGAAAGAACTCTCCACATGAAGGTCGCGTTGGCCACTGCCACCGAATCGCTCGGAAGGAGAGAGTAGTTGAGCGGCTCGACCGATGAAGGGAAGATCATCGATCCGTTCCCGGTCGCCCCGTAGCCGTTCAAAGACAGTCGCGGCTGGAACGGCACGAGCGCCATCTTGCGACGGGCGTCGATCGCGTCGCGTTCGGCCACCATCGCTTTGACGCGCGGATGCTCCTTGAGCGCGGTCGCCGAGAGCTGGCTCAAGTTGACGGGCTCTGAAGCGAACGCACTCGCGGAGACCAATGTGGCGATTACGGGAAGGATTGCTTTCATGGGGTGCCCTCACTCGGACTTTCAATAGGAGGCAATGAGGCCGGATCGACCTTGAAGACGTGGACTTGCACCCAGCGGACGATGTCGTCGACGACCGTGTGCATGATCGGGATGTCAAGCAGCGACAAGACTGTGCCGACGATCAAGCCGCCGATGATCACCGTGCCAAGGGGTTGATAGGCGTCCAGGCCTGCTTTCGGAATGAAGGCGACCTGCGACATGACGAAGATGGTGATCAGCGACGTCATGAGGATCGGCCGGAGCCGTTGCGGGCTGGCCGTCGCGACCGCGTCGTTTCTCGGGACGCCGCGACGCCGGTACTGCAGGATCAGGTCGATCATCAGGATCGCGGTGACAATGTCCATACCGCTCAGCACGATCACGCCGAGGAGCGAGACCGTCGAGAACGCCTGGTGCATGATCCAGAGCATAAAGAAGACGCCGCTCAGCTCGAGTGGCAGGCTGAACATCATCTGGAGCGGCTGAAGGAACCCACCGAATTGTGCTACCAAGATGAGGTACATAAGCACGAGCGCCACGGCGAGGCCGGACAACATCACACGGAAGCTGTCCATCATCTGCGTCATGTCGCCACGCCCCTCGATGCCGTAACCCGGCGGCCAGTTGAGTTCGGCCATCGAGCGCATTTGGACGTCCATCATCACGTCCATGCTGGGACGCCCGTTCTTGCGGTAATAGCCGTTCAGACTGACAGCCCGCCGGAGTTGGTCGTGCTCGATCGCGCTTGGGGCCATGCGTTTCTCAAGTCTCACAAGCTCCAGCAGCGGCACTTGCTCCCCGCCCTTGCCCGTCACGAACATGCCCAAAAGGTCGGAGACGTCCCGGCGTTGGTCTTCCCCGTAGCGGACTTGCACGGTCGTCGGGCGCTCGTTCGGAATCCGATAGAACTCCATGGGAAAGCCGCCGCGGAGCGCGTAGTAGGCTTGCTCCGAGATCGAAGCGGGAGACAGCCCGTGGGCGGCAGCCTTGTCCTCGTCGACCACGACGGTGTAGGTCGGCTTTGTCATCTCCCAACTCAGGAACGGCTGGGCCATATCGGACTTCTTTGTGGCTGGGTTGAGCGCCTTGGTCTGGGCAATGTCCATGACCTGGTGTCCCAACTTGTCGAGAAGCTCCAAGTCCTTGCCGTAAATGACGAGCGCCACCGGTGCGAGCGAGGTCGCCATGACGTCCGCGCCCATCTCTTTGATTTGGATTCGCCGGATACCGGGGATCTCCTTCATCGCCCGTTCGTGGATGCGGTCGGCGATGCGCCAAACGTCTGGCCGCCCGCTGTCCTTCTCTGACAAAGTCAGCATTGCGGAGACGCCGCTCACCTGGTTCATCTGGTAGCCCGTGAAATACGCTCCGCCCGTCGTCATGCCGGGTCCGCTCTCGACGCCCAACTCGATGCTCGCGTCACGGATCCAGCCTTTGCGGCCGCCTTCCTCAACAAGGATTTGCTCAAGTTGTTTCGTCGCTTGCTCGGTTGCGGCAAAGGACGAGCCAGGTTGGAGCTCCATCTGCAGGCTCGCCTGTCCGACATCCCCGAGAGGCATCATTTCCGAGCCAATGAAGAAGTAGAGCGAGAAGCCGATGACGACAGTGATCCCGATGCGGACGAAGTTGGCAAAGCGGTGGTGCAGGAGCCAACGAATCAGCCGCTCGTACCCGCGTTCCAGGCCCTCGAGCCTCCGCTCGAAAGGCTCGAGGAACAGGCGGCTGAACCACGTCTTGCGCCGCGTCTCCGGGAGCGTCATGAAGCGTGAGCAGAGGACGGCGGTCAACGTCATTGAGACAATGAAGCTGAACACCAGCCCGAATATGATCGGCCAGCCGAGGCCGACGAACATGAGTTGGGTCAAGCCGCCGCTGAGCATGAGCGGGATCAGAGCAACGATGAGGACGACGGTAGCGGCAAGCACCGACCGCCTGACTTCGCTGATGCCGTCGATCGTCGCCGTCCTTCGGTCTTTGCCCATCCGCAAGTGGCGCTCGACGGCGTGGATGTCGATAATCGCGTCGTCGACAAGCCGGCCGATCGCAATCAACAGGCCGACGAGCGTGCTCGAATTGAGGCTCATGCCAAGAGGGGCCATGGCGAGGAGCGACATCGCGAGCGAGACAGGGATGGCCGTCAGGGCAATGAGCGTGCCGCGCCACTCGCCGAGGAAGAACAGGACGCACAAGCCGGTCAGGACGATCGCCCAGATCAGCTCGTGCTCCATGTTGCCGAACAGCACGTCGACGAAGGCCGCGTTGTTGTAGGCGACTTTCAGGTGGATGCCGGGAAACTCCTTCTCCAGCGCCTTGGCCGTCTTCAACGCGGCTTCGATTGTCACGGGGGAGCTGGCGTCCGGGTTCTGCAAGACATTGACGACGATGGCTTCGTCCACTTTGTCGCCATGAAGGTGGTGGTAGGCCGAGCGGGGTTCGATGACCGTATCCTTGACCTCGGCCACGTCCTTGATCCGGACGATCTGGCCTCCGACCGCCTTGACCGGATACTCCCCGACTCCGCCCGCACCTTTTGCTAGTCCTTCAACCCGCAAGACCGGCTCTTCGCGGCCATTCGTGAGGAGTCCGGCAGGTCTCGCCACGTTGTACTTGTCGAGCGCGTCGCGGACGTCGAGGATCGACAGGCTGTACGACTTGAGCTTGTCACGATCGACCCTGACTTGCAGCTGACGGCGGTGGCCGCCGAAAGACGAAACAGTGTAGACGTTACGGTGGGCAGTCTTGAAGCGGTTGATGAGTTCGTTGTCGGCAAGATCCCGGAGCCTGGCCAATGTCCAACCATTGTCGCTGTCGCCCGTCAAACTGAGCGAAAGCACGGGAAGGTTAAGGGGATCGACGCGCAGGATCCACGACGGCTTGAGGTTGCTTCCGGTTGCCGGCAGGTCGGCTTGGACGACGTTGAGCAGGCTTTGGACGTTGGTCTGCGCCTTCTGCATGTCCGTGCCGAAGGGGTACTCAAGGACGACCATGCTGAAGCCGTCCTGGCTCACCGACCGGATGAACCGCACGTTCGGCACGTTGACCATCCTCTGCTCGATGGGCGACGAGAAGTATGTCTCCATCTCCTCGGCGCTCAACCCTGGTGACTCGGTCACGATGCCGAGCATCGGGCCCTCGACGTAGGGCATGAACCGCCGCGGCATGTACGAGCCGATGGCGAGAAAGCCAAGGACGAGCATCGCAAGGAAGAACGAGACGACGACGTACGGATGGTCGACCGACCACCGCACCACATTGAAGCCTTCCTTTCGCTCTTCGTTCACTTTGGGGTGTCCCGTTTGACAAGATCCATTCCGCACTTCGGGCACTTGCCGGGTCGGTCACAGCTGACACCGGTGTGCATGGGACAGGTGTAGTCGGAGGTGGCCGGTTGTTGGGTTGCGGGCCCTTGGGCGGGCTGAGTCGCTCGCGAGGCCCCGCCTTCGCTGGGCATATCCATGCCAGGCACTTGCTCCCCGGACGGCGGCGTCGGTGTGAGCGCCTGACTGGAGTCTTGGATCGACGTGCCCTCGATCAGGCTTTCGAACCCCTTCCAGACGATCTTGTCGCCGTCTTTCAGCCCGGTGACGATCACCGTGTAGTCGCCCGCTTCTTTGCTAACCGTGACCGGCTGACGGTGGGCCACTAAGGGTCCGCCCTTCTCACGCGGGACAAGATCCATGCCGCAGATCGGGCACTTGCCGGGGCCCGGCCTACTGACCTGCGGGTGCATCGTGCACGTCCAGTCGGTCTTACCTGTGCCTTTGCGTTGCACGGCGAGCCAGACGAACTTGCCGTTGTCGTCGGACTGGACGGCGGCTGAACGGACGGCCAGCCCCCGCACTCCCGAACCTTCAAGCTCCAGGCGAGCGAACATGCCGGGTTTCAACGAGCCAGAACTGTCTGAGACAAGGGCCTCGACCCGGAACGTCCGGGTCTGAGGATCGACGCTCGGGAACACGCTCGAAATGTGGGCCTTTCGCTCCGTCGAGTCCGTGACGATGCGGACAGCCGTGCCCGCCCGCACCGAAGCCGCGAATGCTTGGGGCACGTCGGCTTGCACCCGCACCTGGCCAACACTCTTAAGCCGTAAGACAACCTGGCCGGCGGCGACCGCCGTTCCTGGGCTGACGACCCGTTCCGCCACCACGCCTGAAGCCAGGGCGGTCAGCTTGCGGTAGTCGACAAAGACCGAGGCACCAGCGGCCTCCGCACTTGCCGCGCTCGACTCGAACCGCTTCGCGTTGGCGTCGGCGTGGGCTTGGGCGATTCCTTCTTGTGCCTGCGCCGCATCGGCGTTCGCCGCAGCTATCTGGGCGTCAGCCTGGACGACTGTTTGCCGGGCGGCTGTCAGGCGCTTGTCGGCGATTCTGACGGACTGGTTTGAGCTTTGGACCGCAGCCTCAGCGCTCTGCACGCGGGCGGCAGCGGCGTCGCGATCTCGTTGGCTTGTCTGAAGTTCGTCGAGCGAGATGGCTCCCTTGCTGTAAAGCTGTTTCTCGCGCACAAGTTCTTTGTCGGCGTAGGTCACCTCGGCAAGTCGCTCTTCTTTGGCCGCCTTCGCGCCTGCCAGTTCGTCTTTCGACTTCTGGAGTTCAATGTCTGCGGCTTCGACGTCAGTCTGAGCCTTGTCACGGGCAGCCTGCGCCGCGTTCACGCTTGCCTTCGAACCCGCGAGGATGTTCTTGTGGTGGGCGATCATCCGCTCGGCCGAGACGACCTCCGCCGCCTTCGCGCCGGACGTCGCCTGTGCCTTCCTCAGTTGGGCGTCGTATTCCGGGGCATCGAGGGTCGCCAAGAGTTGCCCGGCGGCGACTTGGTCTCCCGGGTACACGAGGATGCGCGATATCCGACCAGGAATCCGGGCCGTGACTTCCTCGTCGGTAAAGGCTGAAATTGTGGCTGGGAAGGAACTGCCACCATTGAGCGACATCCATCGCACGGTCTCGAGCGACACCGGCATGACGCCAACGGGCGGCTTCATGGTCGTCATGTCCATGCCTTGCGCTTCGATGACGGTCATCGAACCCGGGGGTCGGTTATGGGTGACGATCCAGCTCACGCCGACGACGCTCCCGACAAGGAGGCCGAGCGTCAGCCAATGCTTCTTTATGAAATTCAGTGTAGGGGACAATCCATTACCTCGCGCTTCGAAGGGCCGGACGCACGAAGACGGCGACCGGCAAGGTCGAACTACGCGAAGACAGGGGGAGCCCGGCCGAGCCAGGGCAAGGATGCAAGGCCCTCAGGTGGGCCGGAATCAGAAGCGAAGACTCCCGGCAAGATCATGACTTGCTCTGGCAGTCCTAGTTCTGTTGAGATCGGAACGAAGACAGCGGCCACATCCGGGGTCTTGAACCCGGCCGTCGTCGCGGGCAGGTTTCGCTCCGTCTCTTGGTCGCCCTTGGACTTGATCGAGCAGTTGCAGGGGCTCGCCTTGGCAGGCTCGCGCCGAGCCGCGTGATTCTTGGCCGTTCCGGCCGCCGATGCAACACGGTGGTCGGGACAAGCGGCGTCCTTGGTCTGTTGTGCCTTGGCGATCGGATCAGCGTGCTCACAGCACGGCATTGAGCAACGAACCGGCTGGCACAACGCGGCAAGCGCGCTCAAGGGAAGGACCCCTAAGATGAGCCCAGCGATCGCGACCGTGTGCAGCCACCGCCAATTCGCCCGCATTGCTGTCAGTATGAACGACTTTCGGTGGCCCGAGGGTTCCGACTATCCGAGAAGGCCTTGTAGCCCAGGAACCCCGGCTAACTCAGGCGTAACCACCGCCTAAGTCCGAGTTTCTCCCCAAACCCAGACTCAACCAGGCAGAGGGTGGGTTTCCCGCCACCAGTCTCTCCTACTTCCCGGCTTTCGGGGTGTCCTGCACCACGTACAGCGTCATCAGCAGCATTTCGTCCTTCGACGACGGGCCGCTCTCGACGACGCGAGTGCCCGAGCCCGGGCTACGCGGGTTAGACTTGCTGTTGTCGTACGTGCCGGTCAAATAGACCTTCGAGCCTTTTGGCAGCACCAGCGGTTCCTTCAGGTAGTAAAGCAACTGCCAGTTCGCGTCCCAGTCCTTGATCAGGACAAGCGGCTTTGAGAACCCAGAAGGGTATTTCACCCAGGCCTTGAACGTGCGCCCTAGGTAGTGCATGTGCGGCCAGACGGCGTAAAGGGTCGTGGTGGACTTCATCTTGTCCCCAATCGCGTAGAACCTCTGGTCAGACAGACCCGGCTGCAGGTAGATGCTGTCGGATCCGACTTCGAGCAGCTTCATCTCGTGCTTCGGCGGCTCTTTGGACAAGTAAAGGCCGACCTGCGTCTTCTCGGACTCCAGCTTGCCCGTGCTCTTGTAATGCATGTCGAGCAAGATGCACTGTCCAGGCTTGAGCAGAAAGGCGGTGTCATCGGGGGCGATAAAGGGTGGAGCACCGGTCGACCAAAAGCCCAAATTGCCGGAACGCTCGATGTCGACGGAGTCGGGTTCCCAGCTTTCGTCCTCGTGGTCGAACTTCACCTTGCGCTGCTTCTCGGCGTCTTCCTTGGAAATGATGAAGGGGATCACGTGGTGGACGGTGTCCTTGCCGCTCGGTCGAAAGTCGACCGCTCTCACCCACGTTGGCTTTGAAATGTGCGGGTCGATGACGTAGTCGCGATAGAAGTCGCCGCCTTCTGCCGGGATCGCAGTGGCTTTGTCCGGGGAAAGGACCAGGTCTGGCTCGCCGAGAGTCCATCCGGTTGAAGCGACGGGCTCTCGGGGTGCCGCCGAACGGTCTCCCTCGGGCGCGCCGGCGTCGGCCCATCGTTTGAGCAGTGCGATCTCGTCGTCGGTAAGGACGGGCACGTCCTTCAGCTCGCTGTATCGCACGTCGGCCTTCCAGGGAGGCATGAACCTCTCTGTCGTCACGGCCGCGATCACCTTGGCCCTGCGGCTCGCCTTCGCATAGCCGACAAGCGAGAACGGGGCCGAGCGGCCCTCGCTATGGCAAGTCACGCAGCGCTTATACAGGATCGGAGCAACGTCCCTTGAGAAAGTGGGGACGTCGTTGTCTTTCGCGCTGCCTCCCAACGATTGCAACGCCAGAGCCACAAGAGTCGCTTCTAAGAGCATTTCGGCCTCTGCGTTAGTGTACTTGCTCATCGGGCGCACTCCGGCGCCCCATCAAGAGCCCCGTTAACGCATCCCCAACCGAGCAAACCCCTGCACCTACGAGAGTACGCGGGCTTGCAAGAGAAGCCTCTGGCCGGCAGATGACCACGGCCATAGACAGGCCCATGCTCCCAGTCGGCTCGGCCAAGGATAATGACCTCATGACTCTTCCGAGCGATCCTCCGGGCACCGCCGCGCACGACCACCGGGCGCTCGAGCGACGAGGACTGCTCCTTTGTGCAGTGACTGGACTGCTCGTCGGCGCAGCTTCGGTTGGATTTCAAGCGGCGGTAGGAGCATTTGAGCGGACGAGCCAAGAGGTGCTTGCTCCTTTCACACACCAAGGGCCGCTACAGTTCCTCGCCATCGTTTTGTGCGGTGCGAGCCTTGGTTACCTGGCGGGATTCATGACGGAGCGGTTCTGTCCTGAGGCCGGTGGCAGCGGCATACCGCACATCAAGGCGGTCCTCATGAACCTTCGGATCGTCCGCCCGTTCGGCCTCATCACAGTCAAGGTCGGAGCCGGGCTCGCCGCCCTGCTCGCTGGGATGTCGCTCGGTCGTGAGGGCCCCACCATCCAGATTGGCGGTGCGTTAGGAGCTCTCATGGCCGATATGGCCAAGGTTCCGCAACGACTCCGCCTGTCCATGATCGCCAGCGGAGCGGGGGCTGGCCTCGCCGCCGCATTCAACGCGCCGTTGGCCGGCTTCATCTTCGTCATGGAGGAGCTCAGGCGGGAAATGTCGCCCTTGACTTACGGCCTGGCCCTCCTTGCGAGTGTTTGTTCGGTCGCCGTCGCCCGATTTGCTTTCGGTCAAGTGCCCTCGTTCATCTTGCTCGAACCGCGTCCGGTTCCGCTGCACGCACTGTTGGTCGTGGTGCTTCTCGGGATTGTCAGTGCGCTGGTCGGCGTTGCCTTCAACATACTGACCATCCGCCTCGTCCTGTGGCGGGAGAAACATATGAGCCGGCGGTCCTCGGCGGCAGTGATCGGCGGCCTCTCGTGCGCCCTCTTGGCGGTCCTTCCCCAGGTCTCCGGCGGGGGACACCCGCTCGCTGAGGCCATCCTCCGCGGCGATTACGTCAGGACATCTCTCGGATTTCTCCTTCTTGTCCTGCTGACGAAACTGGCGCTGACTTCCTCCTCCTTCGCGACCGGCGTCCCTGGTGGCATCTTTGCTCCGTTGCTGGTGATGGGCGCCGTGACGGGCTTCTTGGTCGGTACCGTGTTCTCCCGATTGCTGCCTGGATTCGGGATTCAGCCCGATGTCTTCGCGACCCTCGGGATGGCGGCGGTGCTTTCAGCCTCGGTGCGAGCTCCGCTTACAGGGGTCGTGCTCATTGTCGAGATGACGCAACAGTACGCGCTCCTCTATGCTTTGCTCGTGGCGGCGTTTGTCAGCTACATCCTTGCCAACTTGCTTCGGAACCAGCCGATCTATGAGTCGCTCCTTGAGCGAGATCTGCATCGGACCGGCCACCTTGGCGAGTTGCCAACGGAAACGTTCTCATTCGAGCTCTTGATCCAGCCAGATTCGCCTTTGGACGGTGTTCTGATCCAAAACGCGAGATTGCCGGAAGGAGCGTTAGTGACCACCATTCGGCGACAGGAGCGTTTTGTCCAGCCGAGAGGCGCGACGCAGATTCAATATGGCGACGAACTGACGGTGCAGCTGCTCGGCAGCGTGTCCGAGGCTGATCTGGTCTCGTTGCACGATGCGGCCCGGTCCCCCCATCCTGCGGACCCGGTCTGAGGCACCGCCCAGCCGCGCGAGCCTGCTATCGGTGAGGCCCGATGTGTCGCAAGGTCGACGGCCAAACCTCAAGCTGTCCTCTTATATCGCCCGACGGGTTGGCCCACGTCGCGATGTTGACGGCCAACAAACCCTGTTCCAAAGAACCTCGCAGGCCGGGCGGGAAGTCCCTCCATGTGATCGTCCGAACCATGCCAATTTCCGTTGCGACCCAAGCACTCGGTGGTCCAAGGTCAAGAACTGGTACCCCAGCGTCGCCCCGAGCTCCAAGTCGGATGTCCGCCGAGAATAGTGTCTCTGTCGAGATGCCTCGAACGGCGATCAACAACAGGGCCTGCCCGTTCTCAGCCGACACGATAACGCTCATAGCTCTGGCGTCGCTGGTTGTCGGAGGCACGGCCTGATCGGCTGCCGCCTTGCCGAGGCGCTCAAGGATCCTCTGCCAGTTGCCATCGCTGATATGGATTCCGCCACCTACGAACACGTACTCCACGATATTTCTGCCCTTGACCTCGTCAGCTGCGCCGGCGAACTGGTAGTCAAGGTGCAGGTCTCCGTGAGGGTCAGCGCGGGAAGCGTGGAAGGCTTCCAAACCGGGTTTGGCCGTCGCGAAGTACGCGCCAAATGACAGCAGCTTGCCGATTGGCGGCTCCGCCAAATGGGGCGCAAAGATGTGGCGCCCGAACGAGGCGATCGTGACCTTGTCACCCTTCGGGTTGTCAGCTTCATCTGCACGAAGGTCGGTTTGCCAAAAGTTCTGCGGCCAGACAGGCGTGTGAGATTCCGTACGATCGACTAATCCGTGCCAGACGAGTGTGGCATAGGCTTCTTGATCCTCAAGCTTGAGATCTACGTACCAGCGCTTCTGAGCACTTGCGGGGAGCACGCCAACGAGGAGGCTCCCGGCTATGACGCCCTTTATCCATTGGCGCATTTCATGGAGTGTACAGCAGAAAACCTACGCCTCGACCGTTACTACCAACCACGAGAGGCCCCAGCAAGGGACGCGGCTGAAAGGAGTGTCTTACCAAGTCGCAACCCGTGGGATAAGTCGCGTCGCCACGCAGGTCTCGGGCTCCTAAGGCACAACGATTCTCGAGAATCCAACCGAACTTGGCCCGGGTATCGTCCTCATGCCATGAGCCGTGTTCTCATATCCGCCTTGCTCTTTTTGCCGTGCGTTCCCACGTTCGCCCAGGAGATGGCCCCTCCGAAAGAGGTCACCGATCTTGGCTGGATGGTCGGCACATGGTCGGGCTCGGGCAAGGTTCCCTATGAGGGCAAGGAGATCGAGCTGAGTGTGATGATGACGTTCTCGATCGATGGCCAGTTCCTGAAGTCAAAGTCGAGCATGGTCGAGGGCGGGATGAAGATGAGCGAGACGATGATGCTCGGGTGGAGCGGTGCCAAGAGCGAATACGTCAGCTACTCCTTCACGAGCTTCGCCCCGACTCCTGGCATCAAGCACGGCAAGTTGGATGGCGCAAACCTCGTGATGACCTCCGAGCCCTGGGAAGTGTCGGGGATGACGGTCGTCAGCCGAACCACCTACACCAAGCTATCGGACACCAAGTTCAGGACGAAGATGGAGTTCAAGAACGGCGAAAAGTGGGACAACGCGATGGAGCTTGAGCTCACGCAGAAATAACCTCAGGCCGCGTAGCGGGCCATCAGGCGACGCTTGACAAGGTCCACGATCACCAAATAGCCCCCGGTCGCAAGAGCGAGGAACCCGAAGTAGGCAGGGGGCAGAGGGTCGAACCCAAGGAGCTTTCCGACGCCGGTGAACGGCAGGACCAAACTTAGTCCGACCATCAACAGCACAGTGAAGGCGAGCGGTCGACTGGGGCGGCTCTTCCAGGGTTCGCGGCTCGTGCGGATCACGAAGATCACGAGTGTCTGCGTTGCCACGGACTCGACAAACCAGCCGGCATGGAACTCACGCTCGCTGGCGTGGAAGACCTGAAGCAAGACCCAGAACGTGAGGAAATCGAACACCGAACTGATCGGGCCGATCCACACCATGAAGTCGCGAACGAGGGCAATGTCCCATCGCTTTGGTTTGCGCAGGTAGGAGGAGTCCACTTGGTCACTGGGGATCGTCACCTGGGCCAAGTCGTACATGAGGTTGTTGAGCAGGATTTGGGTGGGCAGCATCGGCAGGAACGGAAGGAACAATGCCGCGCCCGCCATGCTGAACATGTTGCCGAAGTTCGAGCTGGTGCCCATGAAGAGGTACTTCATCACGTTGCCGAACGCGACACGGCCCTCAAGGACGCCCTTGTGCAGGAGCATGAGGTCGCGCTCGACCAAGATGATTTGGGCAGCGTCCTTGGCCACGTCGGTGGCACCCGAGAACGAGATGCCCACGTCGGCGGTGTGCAGAGAGGGCGCATCGTTGATCCCGTCCCCCATGTAGCCGACCACATGGCCGCAATGCTTCAAGGCGAGAATGATCTTGTCTTTCTGGGTCGGATTGACACGGGCAAAGACCGTGGTCTTCTCGGCGAGGATTCCCAGCGCCTTTTCAGAGAGGCTCTCCACCCGGTCTCCAAGCACGATCTCGCCGGGGTCCAAGCCGATGGACTGACACACGTGGCGGCTCACGGCTTCACTGTCCCCCGTGATCACCTTCACTTCAATGCCTGAGGCTTTGAGCCGGTGGAGGACGTCGAGCGCGTCCGGCAAGGGCGGATCGAGGAACAAGAGGAACCCTGCCAGTTCAAGCCCTGTCTCGTCTTCAGGGCCGTAATGCGTCTCCTCCCCAATCGGCCTGGACGCCACGGCGAGGACTCGATAGCCGTCGTTGCCATAGCCGTCCGCCAACTTCACCGCTTCGTTTGGAACCGCCTTGCACACTGAGAACACGCCTTCCGGCGCTCCTTTGCACACGAGAAGGCGCTGCCCTTCTTTCTCGACGACCACTGAAACACGCCGCCGTTCGAAATCGAAAGGCACCTCGTCGACTTTTGCGTAGCCCTCTTCATCCTTCCCCGCCTTCTCCAAGACGGCGGCGTCAAGCGCGGTCGGCACGCCCGTCTGGAACAGGGCGTTCAGCTTGCCGAGTCGTTCTGGTTCTGTGGAGTCCTTGCCTGTCGGGTCAACGCTGTGTTCGAGGGACATTTCGCCCGAAGTGAGCGTGCCTGTCTTGTCGGAACAAAGGACGTCCATGCTGCCGAGGTTCTGAATGCTCGCCAGGTTCTTGACGATGACCTTGTGCCGCGACATGCGGACGGCACCTTTGCCCAAAGTCAGGCTCGTGATCATCGGCAGGAACTCCGGAGTCAGACCGACTGCGAGGGCGACCCCGAAGAGCAGCGATTGGAAGGGGTCGCGATGGAGGAACAACATCGCGGCGGTCACGAAAAGCACGAGGAAGATGACGAGCCTCATGATGAGCATCCCGAACTCGCGCAGACCTCGCTCGAAATCGCTTTCCGGGGCTCGTCTGCCCAGTTGGACGACGATTTTGCCGAACCGTGTGTTGACGCCGGTTGCCTCGACGAGGGCAGTGGCCGTACCGCTCACCACTGCCGTTCCGAGAAATACGTGCTCGTCGTCGTTCCCGGTGCCCACTTCCTTCTCTACCGGCATGGACTCGCCTGTGAGAGCCGACTCCTGGACATGCAGCTCGCGCTCCTCGAGCAGCTTCGCGTCCGCAGGGACGAGGTCTCCTGCCGTCAGTCGCACGACGTCGCCCACGACGACTTCGCGGCGAGGCAAGGTCTTCCAGGTGCCGTCTCGCATCACGGTTGCTTGCGGTGCGACTTCGCTCTGAAGTTTGCGGACGGCGATTCGAGACCGCGCGTTCTGAACTGAGTCCAGCACCGTGCTGAAGAGAACAAGGGCCACAATGATCGCGCCGTTGATCCGGTCGCCAAGGAAGAACGAGGCGACCGCCGCTAACAGTAGGATGACGACGAGCGGATTGGCAACGAAGGACACCAGTTGGAGCAGGCCGCGGTGGCCTTCAGCAGGCGCGGTGTCGTTAGGGCCATCCGACTGAAGGCGACGGGCGGCCTCGGCAGAAGAAAGCCCGACGACGTCCGGGGCTGGGTTTGCCATCCGAACCGTCATCATGATCTCAAGGGACGCCGAAAGTCAGGAAAGACGCGTCTCCTAGGAGATTTCTGATACGCGGTTAGTGCCAGTCGCCGACCAAGACAAACGGGGCCCAATAATACGGGTGCGCATGGGCAGGATCCTGTTTGATCTTGATGACGGCGTCTCTGAGCGAATTACCCTTCACCGATCCCTTTGTGGCCAAGCTCCGATAGAAGTCGATCATGAGATCGGCTCCTACGGCGTCGTCGACCGCCCATTGCGAGACAACCTGGGTGCGACATCCGGCCACGAAAAGGGCCCATGACAAGCCCACCATGCCTTCGCCAGACCGCACTTCGCCACGGGCCGTGTTGCAGGCAGAGAGGACGACCATGTCAGCCTCCAGCTTCAAGTTGTAAATCTCGCGGGCTGTCAAGAGACCGTCCTCGCTCGAGCCCTTGCTCGGTTGGGCCAGGATGATATTGCTCAGAAGAGGGGCGGCGTCGTTCACAAAGCCGTGGGTGGCGAAATGGATGTAGCGATAATCCTTCGCCTCCCGTTTGACGAGGTCTTCCTGGGCATCTATGCCGGTCAACACGGTCGCGCCTGGGAACAGGGCGGCCAAGCCTTCTGCCTCCCTCTTTGTCCCGGGGAGGGCCTTGATGGCCCCAGAGGGACTACCGTTCTCGCGTGACAGCGAGTCGATGGCGCGAGAAAGGGAGTCGATCGCCCGACTCGGAGCATCGATTGGCCGCGAGGGCTGGTCGATGGGCCTCGATGGCTGGTCGATGGGCCTCGATGGCTGATCGATCGGCCTGGACGGTTGGTCGATCGGTCGAGAGGGCTGATCGATCGGCCGCGAAGGGGTGTCGATCGGTCGCTGGCCAGGAAGCAGCCCCAGGTTCTGGAATCGAGCGCTGGAACCGAAATCTGGATTTGCGAAGACGAGCATCTCCTTGGTCGCCTTGGACGGCTGGGAACGCGGGGTGAGAGCCGCCATGGCTCCGGTCGCGGAGTAGGCGTAGTCGATTTCGAACTTATCGATCAAAGAGCTCTTGTCGTCCGGCTTGAGGACCGCGAACGGCACGTCCCAAAGGAAGGAGTCGGGGCACACGATCAAGCGTTTTTTGCCTTCAATCTCCTTGCTTGCGGGGGCGAAGAGGACAGAGTAGAGGTCGCTGGCGAGCTCGGCGTACTGCCCGGTCGGGCTCGAACACGCCTTGCGCAGTTCCGCGCACTGGTTCTGAAGCTCTTCCGCACTGAGGTCGCGGGCGTGTCCGGTGATCGTCAGGAGTCCGTTGACCTTGTGAAGGACCAGGCAGACCACACTCTGGTCACAAACGGCGAATTCGACCAAAGCGGTGTCGTCGGGCAGCAGGCGGCCGCACTCCTCGGCGCTTGTCGTTTCAGCGACACGTTTGGCGTGGAGCTCAGGGTGGCGGGCGTAAAGGTCGGTTGTGAATTCGCTGAGCTTCTGCTCCGCTTCTCGCAACTGGGACTTCAAATCTTCGTAGCGCGCCTTCGATCCGACCTCGTTGCGAACGCCTTCCTGAAGCATTCTAGTGTTGAGGAGGTCAGCGCTCTCCCGGAGTTTGCGTTCGGTCTCAAGCTCGGCTTGGGTGATGCCGTCCTCGGCGACAAGGTTCCCAGAAGCCAGCAGGTCGAGCAAGCCCCTCGCCTTCATTTTCTGGACGATCTCGAACGATTGGTCCGCCCTCCCGAGGTGGGTAAGGACGTTCGCGTACTGGCGATAGACTCCGACCCGCTTTGCCAGGTAGGTGCTCTTAGCGTCGCCCAGTTCGCCGAGGCCCGATCGGACGAGTTCGAACCGTCCTACCGCTTCCCTGTAGCATTCGGCTGAGTCCTCAAGCTTGCCCAGCATGAGCAAGCATTCGGCCTTGTTACCGTAGCTCGTCGCGGCAAAGGAGTCCGACTGAAGCTCGTCATAAAGCTTGATCGCCCGGTCGAACTGGTTGATCGCCTTGGCATAGTCCTCTTGGTCGTAATACACGCTTCCCAGGGCGTCAATGGCGGTCGCCTCGTTCACCGGGTCGCTCTTGTCGTGGAAGATCTTCGCCGCTTCGGTCAGGTTCGACTGGGCGGTAGCGAAGTCCTTCGACTCTCTCGCAATGTTGCCAAGGATCCCCAAGCAGCCCGCGACCCCGAGTTGGTCTCCAGCAAGCTTGTGAAGACTGACCGCCTGATTGAGCACCTCCTTGGCCTGGGCATCCAAGCCCGAAGCTTGCAACGAGGAGCCCAGGTTTTGCATCGCAGCCGCGTAGGAGGCTTGGTCTCCAGCCGCTTTGAACTTGTCCATCGCTTGGCGGAAGTAGTTCTGAGCAGACTCGTGACGCCCGATCTTCTCATAAACGATGCCCAAGCTTTGGAGCGCTGTGGCCTCGCCGAGCTCGTCCTTGCCATCCCGTGCGGCGATGAGTGAGTCGCTGTACGACCCCAGGGCGAACGAGAGCCTACCGACCTCTTCGAAGGCTCGTCCAAGGCTCATAAGGGCTTTGCTTTTGAGGGTGGGGTAGCCGGCCTCCTGGGCAAGCTCGACGGATTCTACCAGGGCCGACACCGACTCCTCTTGATGCCCTGCGGCGGATTGAAGGTCACCGGTGACGATGAGGGCGATGGTCTGCCATTGCTTTTCCTTCGAGTCCTCGAAGCACTTCTGCGCCCTCTTCGCGTAATCAGCGCCCTCGCGCGGGTCTCGCTCCTGCATCAGGACCGCGATCGAAAGGCAGGTATGGCCGGCGCCCGAATTGTCTCCGCCTGCCGTTTGAACCGACAGCGCAGCCTTGAGGCTCGCGAGAGCCTCGTCGCCGTCCTGAAGCCCGGCCAATCGAGTCAGGCTCTTTGCTTCCCCACGTTTGTCCTTCGCCTGAGCGAAGAGTGGCCTTGCCTGGGCAAGGGCGGTCTTGGCAGCACTTTTGTCACCGTCCGCGAGAGCGACATCGGCCAGTCCTGCCCATGCTTGCGCCTGACCCGCAACGTCTCCGAGTTCCTTGGCTTTCTGAATGGCTTGTTGGAACTTCGCTTTGGCCTCTGAGCCGTTCTTGCCGGAGAGCGCTGCCTGGCCCGCATCGAGGAAGCGTTGGGTGGCCGGCTGAGGCCTTACCGCACCACCGTCTTGCCGGGCGTGCGCGGCGAAAAGTGCCGCCGGAACGACCAGCAGAACGAGGCACAGACGTACGAGGGGTCTCCGCAGAACAGTCACGACAGGCTCGATTTTAGCACCTTAAGCGTGTCGACCGGCACTTTCAAGGCCAGCATTGGCGAGGGACTCCAGGCCCTCCTTGATCGGTTCGGTCCTCGCCGAGGCAGTGACCTCGGTCACGTGCTCCGGTGCAAGGTCGGCGGCAAAGTCCGCCAGCATTGAACGGACAGCGCCGGCCAACGGCGACCGGATCTCCTCGAGCACACGCTCCGACATCGCCATGTAGCGCAGTGCGAGGTCAATGTTGCCGGTGATGCCAGCGACCTCGCCAAGATTGGCCAGCGTGGTTCCGATCCCCACACTGCGGTTCAAGCCGGACTCGATCCTCAGGGCCTGGCGGTAGTGCTCCCAAGCTTCGCGGTAGTCCCCTAGTTCAAATGCGACGACGCCGAGGTTGTTCAACGTCTCGGCTTCGCCCATCAAGTCTTGTAGATCCCGACGCAAGTCCAGGGCTTCCAGCAGGAAGGTGCGGGCGGCAACGAGGTCTGCACCCGTCTCTCCCGGCTCTTGGAGGAAGCGCCTCCGGGCAAGGACTCCGAGGTTGTTGAGCACGATCGAGATGCCGGACTGGTCGCGAACCTCGCGGAAGTGCTCTCTCGACACTTCAAAGCACTTCTCCGCAGACTCAAAGTCTTTGGACGCCATGGCGATCTGCCCGAGGAGGTTTTCGGCCCGCGCGATACCTGCCTGCTCGCCCTTTTCATTGAAGACCTCAAGCGCCCTGCTTGCCAAGTGCCAGGCTTGCTCGGGCTCGCCGAAGTCCTGGTGGAGCCCGGCCCGTTCATAGCGGAGATATGCCAGGACAAGGGGATCAGCCTCGGGTCGCGGCTCGAGCGCCGCGATACCCGACTCCACCGCCTTCACCGACTCGATGATGAAGCCCCTGTACTCAAACAACTGGCCAAGCGTCAGCGAAAGCTGGCCGATCCTCTCTGCGTCCCCCCGCTTCTGGCTTGTTTCGAGGGCGAGCCAGAGGTCGTCTTGCACTGAGCCCAGTCGCTCGGACCACTCTTGCTGGCGAGGGCCGCGCTTCCAGGAACCTGACTCCTGCGCAAGGCCCGCAAACCAAGCCAGATGGCGATCGAGCGTGGGGTCAAGCTCCAATCCCTCCTCGAGTCTTTCGTGGCCGTAACGGCGAACTGTCTCCAAGAGCCGATAGCGGTCGGTGCCTCCCCCTGGGTCGAAGAACACGAGACTCTTGTCAACGAGCGAGGTGAGGAGGTCGAGGACTTCCCAAGACTCGACGGGATCCGCCGCCGCCACTTCTTCGGCCGCCTCCAGTGTCCAGCCACCGGCGAACACGCTCAAGCGACGCAGCAAGGCCTTTTCCTGCTCGTTGAGCAGGTCGTAGCTCCAGTCGACGAGTGCTCTGAGTGTCTGCTGCCGGGGAATCGCGGTCCTCGAGCCTCCGGTCAAGAGTCGGAACCTATCGTCGAGACGAGTGGAGATTTGGCCAGGAGTCAAGGAGCGCACCCTGGCCGCAGCCAACTCGATAGCGAGCGGTATCCCGTCGAGTCGTTGGCAGATGCTGGCGACGGCAGGGGCGTTCTCGAAATCGATCACAAACACAGAAGAGACCGCCTTCGCGCGGTCCAAGAAGAGCCTGACCGACTCGCACCGCTGGAGGGCCTCCGGGCTCTGTGAACTGCTCGACTCTGGAAGACCGAGCGAAGGGACCCGCACCGCCGACTCGCCCGGAATATTGAAGGGCTCCCGGCTCGTAGAGAGCACCTTGATGTTGGGACAAGACCTCAGCAGCGATTCTGTGAGGCGAGCGCAGGCCAACAACAGATGCTCACAGTTGTCAAGCACCAGCAACACCTTCTTGCGGGCGAGAAAGGCCGTCAAGGTCTGCTCAAGCGTCCGTTTTGGTTCCCCTCGCACACCGAGCACACCGGCAATGCTCTCGGTCACAAGCCGAGGATCGCTGACGGGCGCAAGGTCGACAAACCAGACTCCGTCGGGAAACCTGCCAGCCGCATCGCTCGCGGCTTGGAGCGCGAGGCGCGTCTTTCCACAGCCGCCACTGCCGGTTAGAGTCACGACCCGCTCCGTTTCCAGGAGGCCAGAGATCCGCTCCAGCTCGCGCTCGCGGCCGACGAAGGAAGTGACTTGGACGGGAAGGTTGTTCGGCTGAGTGGCAGCGTCCAGAGACTTCAACGGCGGGAACTCGCGCTGAAGAAGGGGATGGACGACCTGGTATATCCGTTCCGGATTGATCAGATCCTTGAGCCGGTGGACACCGAGGTCGCTGAACTCGGTCTGATCGGGCCGGTGCGCTTGGGCGAGCTCATAAGCGGCGTGGCTGAAGACGACCTGGCCACCATGAGCGACAGCGAGGATGCGTGCGACGCGGTTCAGGGACTGGCCGAAAAAGTCATTGTCCCGAGCGTCGGCAGGTCCGGTGTGAACAGCCATCCGCACCCTAATCCTAGCGTTCGCCGGCCAAGACTCACGCAGGATGGCGAGCTGAGCGGCGGTGACAGCTGCCAGGGCCTGCCCGGCGGAGTCGAACGAGGCGCAAAAAGCGTCGCCGATGGTCTTGAAGACACTGCCACCGTTGGACTCGATGGACTCCCGCATCAGGGCGTCGTGGCGGGCAAGGGACACCCGCATTTCCTCTGGGTAGCTTTCCCAGAGCGTGGTGCTTCCCTCTATGTCCGTAAACAGGAAAGTGACGGCGCCCTCGTGAGCGTCTGGGGAACTCGCTGCCATCCGGTGCCCTAAGCGCCGACCCTCGTTGGCCAGCGCCCGTGATTCTACCGTCGGGAGAGTGCTTCCGGGTTGCCGGACCGCTCTGGGGGCGGGCCCTCCTTAACGAAATCTAGCGAGTCCTTCGGGAGCGCTTGCTCAGCGAGGCAGAGGCCGGAGAGGCAAGCACACGGCCACTGTCTGGGCCGAACGTGCTCTCAGGATAAGCCTTGGCCAGCTTAAAGATGTCGGTGGACATCGACATGAACCCGTCGTCCAGATGAGCGCTGAGCCGGTAGCTCTCGTCTCGAAGGGCGGCAACGAAGAGCTCCATCTTCGGTCGGTCGACAAGGTAGCTCTGAAGCATGCCGATCAGGAGGCGAGTGAACATGGAGCGGCGGAAAGTGAAGTCCACCACCACGTCAGCGTTTTGCATCGTCGGTTCGACGAACACTCGGTAGCTCGGGCGAACGAACCTTTGGTACCGATCGATGACCTCCTCGATCGAGACCTCCCGCTCTCTGACGTCCCGAAGGATGCGCCCAAGCAGCCTCTCGTCCGAGGCAACGTCAAGGAAGCAGGTCAGATCGCAGAGGCTCACCATCGGCTCGGCCAACACGAACAGCCCTTCCACCACGATGACCGGCAGTGGAGTGACGGTGCAGCTGTTCGCCACCTGCCGCATCGTCGCAAAGTCGTAATTGGGCACCGAAGCAGGCTTGCCCGCCTTGAGCTGCCGCACGTCGGCAATGAGAGTCCGAAAGTCCAAGTGGGCGGGATGGTCGAAGTTGATGTCGCCGGGGCTGGCTCCGCCCTCTGGATTGGACCGGAAATACTGGTCCATGCTGAGGAGCGCCGCCTTGTCCTCTCCAAGTTCGTTGACGATCTGCCTCGCAAGGTATGTCTTGCCTGAGCCGGAACCGCCCGCGATGCCGACCACGAGCGGCCGCGTCCTTTCACCCATGGGGCGATTGTATTCCGCAAGCTGCCAGAGCCCCGTATTTCCTAGGTGTCTCGCACGGCAACGAAGTGGAACAAGGGAGTGGGATGCTAACGGGCGACGTGTTTGTCGAGGAGGGCTTGGTCACACCTGACCAGCTTCAAAGCGCCGTCGCACAGCAACTCGAGTCCGGCGGTACGGAGCCTATCGCCCAGGTTCTGGTCGGCATGGGCCTCATCACCGAGCGTGACCGGGTCCGTTGTCTCGGCAAAGTGTGGGGCATCCCCTTCTTTGACGTCCGGGAGTACCGCCCCAAGGACCACATCCTCGACTTGGTTCCGCCCAACGTTGCCCGGCGCTTCAAGGCCATCCCACTTGACGCCCAAGGCAACCGGCTCCTGGTGGCCATGGCGAACCCGCTCGATGTCTTTGTCATCGACGAACTTCGTGACGTCACCGGACACGAGATCGAGCCTCTGATCGCGGTCGAAGAAGACGCCCTCAACGCCATCAGCAACCTCTACGGAGGCGGCATGGTGAACGACGAGCTCATGGGCGTGATGAAGGACTTCGGTCCGGCCGCCCAAGACGAAGAGAAAGAGGAAGCGGAGACCCACGAAGACGCGCCGATCATCCGACTCGCCAACTTGATCGTGCAACAGGCTGTCGCCGACAAGGCGAGCGACATCCACATCGAGCCGAGGAAGGAGGAGTTGGTCGTCCGGTACCGCATCGACGGTGTCATGAACGAGGTGATGCGACTGCCTAAGAAGGTCATCGCACCTCTAACAAGCCGCTTCAAGATCGCGGCCAACATGGACATCGCCGAGAAGCGGGCTCCCCAGGACAACCGGGTGTCCGCCACCATCGGTGGCCGCGAGTTCGACTTCCGCGTGAGCACCCTCCCTGTAGTCTATGGTGAAAAGATCGTCATGCGCGTCCTCGACAAGGGCGGCATCAGCATTGGCCTCGAAAAGTTAGGTTTTATGCAAGGAAACCTGGCCATATTAAAGGATATGGCGGCCAGGAGCTACGGCATCGTGCTCGTCACGGGCCCGACCGGCTCGGGCAAGTCCACCACGCTTTACTCCCTGCTGAACGAGACGAACGACGGCCAGAAGAACATCATCACGATCGAAGACCCGGTCGAGTACGAGCTGGACGGCATCAACCAGTGCTCTGTCAACGTCAAGGCCGGCATGACCTTCGCCGCCGGACTGCGCTCGATGCTCCGACAAGACCCAGACGTGATCATGGTCGGCGAAATGCGCGACACCGAGACGGCGACGATCGCGATGGAAGCGGCCTTGACGGGTCACTTGGTCTTCAGCACTCTGCATACGAACGACGCGCCTTCGGCACCCACCCGCTTGATCGACATGGAGGTCGAGCCGTTCCTCATTTCCTCCTCGATCATCGGCGTGCTGGCCCAGAGGCTGGTGCGCCAGAACTGCCCGAACTGCAAGATCGAGGAAGAAGCCCACATTGACGACCTCGTGCGGCACGGCTTGCCGGTCGCCCCTGACACCGCCGCCGAGACGGACGGGCGCATCAAGCTCTGGCACGGACGCGGCTGCGACACGTGCAAGGGCACGGGCTACAAGGGCAGGACAGGCATTCACGAGCTGCTGGTCATGGACGACGCGATCCGTGACGAGATCATCAAGCGCAATCCTTCCCACGTGATCCGCAACCTTGGCGTGCAAGCCGGCATGCGCACCCTGCAGGACGATGCCGTTGCCAAGATCCTGAGCGGTTGGACGACCGCCGAGGAGGTCGTCCGGGTGATGTACGCATGAGCCCGGATCCTCAGGAACAGACAGCGGCGATGGCCTCCTTTCTTCGCGTCGAGGAAGGGTCGCATGCCCCAACCAACCACGACGCCCCGGTCAGCAAGGTGCTCGAACAGGTCGGAGCGCTCGCCATCCTCCCCCAGGTCGCGTGCAAGATCCTGGAAGAGACCGAGTCGGAGGACATTGCCGTCCGCCAGCTCGAACAGACCATCTCGGTCGACCCTGCCCTTTCGGCCAGGGTCCTCGCCCAGGCCAACTCTGCGTACTTTGGGTTGCCCAAGAGAGTCAGTTCCATTCGCGAGGCGGTTATGTTCCTTGGGTTCAAGGGGGTGCGGCAGATGGTCATGACCATCGGCCTCTTTGACCTGTTCCTAGGTAAGAACGACCAAGACTCCTTGCGAAGGAGAAAGTGGTGGCGCCACTCGCTGAACACGGCCGTCTTCTGCAAGGCTGTAGCTGCCAAGGTGGAAAACATTGATATCGACCAGGCTTTCACTTGCGGACTTCTCCATATCCTCGGAAAGACCTTCCTTGACCGCTTCAGTGTGGAGAGCTATACGAAGGTGCAGTGCGTCGTTGAGCAGGGCGCACCGGACATCCTCGCAGAGAGGGCTGTCTTCGGCTGCGACCATATTGTGGTGACCAAGACGGCGGCCCGGAACTGGGGATTCCCCGAGGTCCTGATCGAGGGCCTCGACTACTTCAATCCGTGCCACGAGCACACTCCTGAGCACGCTCTCAGGGGATGCACTGCGATGGGCACCAAGGTGGTCAATCTTCTTGAGATGGGCGTCGCCTCAGCAGCCATCGGCGCAGAACAATTGCCCGGGTGGATATTGGACGCCATGAATCTTCCCGACAATGAAGTCAGGGCCGTCGTCGCGGCGGGTTCCGAGGCCATCAGCCTGGCCTCAGACATGAAGCTTTGAGGATCGAAGATGTCGAACGATTTTAGTTGGGACAAGTTGCTGAACAACGACGAGGGCGAGGGCAAGCCGGCCCAGCCTGCTTCGAACGAACTTGAGGACATCCTTCACCAGATCGAGGAAGAAGCGCCCGAAGCACAACCAGCGTCTGAAGTTGCGGCGGAAGAGGGTTCCGCCGAGGACAAGCCGTTCGACCCCTATGCGGTCAGTCCGATTCCGCGCAACCTTGTCGAACCTGAGAAGACCAACCCGATTTACGATGCCGACTACAAGCCTGAGTACGTCGTAGAAAAGGAGATCCAGGAGTCGATCGCTAAGTCCAAAGCGGCTCCTGACAAGCTCGTTGGCGAAGAGGTGACCTTCAACCGGGACACCAACTATAACGTCGGTGACAATCTGCAGACACCTAAGTTGGTCGAGGCCCAGCCCGACGCGCGTTCGGTCAAAAGCATCCACATCGACGAGATGTTGAGGGAGGCCCTTGACCGCAAGGCGAGCGACGTCCACCTCACGGCGGGCCTCCCTCCGATGGCCCGCGTCGACGGCGAGATCGTGCCTTTGAACTACGAAGTCCTGCAGCCCGAGCACACCCGGCGCCTTCTGTACGACATTCTCACGGACGACAACATTCAAAAGTTCGAGAACACGCACGAGCTAGACTTCGCCTACACCGCGAAGCAGATGGCCCGGTTCCGTGTGAACGTCTACATGCAGCGGCACGCGGTCGCGGGCGCCCTCCGAATGATTCCGAACCGGATTCCAACCTACGAGGACTTGCGCCTCCCCCCCGTTATCCGTGAGATCGCGAAGCGCAACAGTGGATTGATCTTGGTCACCGGGCCAACCGGCTCCGGCAAGTCGACGACGATCGCGGCCATGGTCGACGACATCAACAACACGCGCTCGAGCCACATCCTCACCATCGAGGACCCCATCGAGTACCTGCACACTCACAAGAAGTGCATGGTCAACCAGCGCGAGATGCACAGCGACACATATTCGTTCCACAACGCACTTCGCGCTGTGCTCCGTGAAGACCCTGACATCATCCTGGTCGGTGAGCTTCGCGACCTGGAGACAATCGAAGCGGCGCTTACCCTGGCTGAGACCGGTCACCTTGTATTCGGAACGCTCCACACGAGGAACGCCCCGTCCACCATTGATCGCGTCGTGGACGTCTTCCCTTCCGACCAGCAGGAGCAGATCCGCGTCCTCCTCTCGAACACGCTCGAAGGCGTCATCTCCCAACAGCTCCTTCCCAAGCTCGGCGGGGGCCGCATTGCGTCACTTGAGATCATGATTGGCATTCCGGCCATCAAGAACCTCATCCGCGAGGCCAAGACGCACCAGATGTACTCGGTCATTGAAACAAACCGCCAGATTGGTATGCAGACCATGGACAGTCACTTGGCCGACATGTTCAAGATGGGCTACGCCTCCTACGACGAGTGCATCATGCGCGCTGTCGACAAGGAGACGTTCACGGCCCTGGCCAAGGCCGCTGCCTAAAACAAAGACTCCCACCCAGATGGGTGGGCAGGAGTCTTTGAGAAGCGGGCCAGTTACTGGGCGACCACCCAGTTGCCCATGTCCCAAGCGAAGCTTGGCAACAGGGCTCCGCTTGGACCGAGTTGACGGACGCGGACGCGTGTGACGACCATTCCCATTGAGTTGACGAACCGGCTGAGGTCGCCTGTTCCGATCGCCTCGGCAGGCGAGTAGGCGAGGGTCATCGGACCGTCATAGGCGCTCACCCAGCTTGAGGAGTGGAAGTCGAACAGATCTATGGCCTGGTTGAAGTCCCCAGGCGACAGTTGCGCAGCAAAGGTTGTGAAGCTGAACGCTGTCGGGTTTGTGTTGTGAGTGTGCCCGGCCACGGTGAAAGAGACGCGGTCGCTGAACCGGTTGGGCACCAGGAACTGTTGAATGACGAGGGCGTTGAGATCGACCACGTCGAGACTCTTCACGTCGCCGCTGAGGACGCGTCCGAGCTGCACGTCCAGTTGAACCGGAGCCACTCGGTCGACGTCTGCCAACGCTGGCGAGACTGTGCCGAAGATGATCTGGCCGCCGATGGCGAGAGCCAGTGCCTTCGTGATGTTTCGAGTCATTTTTTGTTTTCCTCTACTGTCAGAGATGGGGAAAGGAAATCAATCCTCTCCCAGCACTTCCAGACTCCGGAAGAGGGACCAGAATGACGGCCGATATCCATTTTTTGGGCATTCTCAGAGTCGCTGAGCCTGGCTGTGCCGTCTGGAAAGTCGTGCCATCAAAAGACGAGCCCTCTCCTTGCTCTGGCGTGTGCCAGTTGGACGAGATGCTTGTTTGTAAGGGCTGCGGCCGTACGATCCAGGAGATTGCGGACTGGCCGTTCATGAAGACGGAAGACAAGAGGACGGTCTTGGACAGGGCTGCCGATCGGTTGAACTCCAGGCTCGTCGAACTAGCCCCTTCCTCCTAACCTTTGGGCGACCTCGTCCGGTTCGATTCCTTCGATCGACACTAATTTGTTACGGGACGCTTCCCCCCGGACGATGGACAGCTTGGACTTGGCTATCCCAAGAGATTTTGCAAGGACTTCGATGACTGCCGCGTTGGCCTCGCCTTCGACGGGAGGCGCTGTGACATAGACGCGAACTGGCTCGCCCCACTCGACGCGCGTTCGAGACGACCGGGGCACGACCTTGATCGATAGAGTCGTCATGGCATGGCGATCACAGCGTTCGTGCCCGATCCGCACTGGTCTTCGCTCGTGGCGAATCGGCCCGCCGGCACGTGGATGATTCCCGAGTTGCCGTCCGCTCCCTGGCCGTACTGAAGCAGAATCGTGTCGGGTTGGAAGCTGACCCCGTCAGGAACGTACGTGACATCCAACCTCGCGCCGTTCTGGTAGAGCAGGTTATGGGCGTTCAAGGGGCGGCGCACGACCATCGTGGCGTTGAGCAGTTCAGTCCCGATCGCGAGGTTCGAATGGCAGCCCGTGTTGTTCTGGCAAGTCAGGTCGAACAACCGAGTGTCCACATTCGCGGAGCCGATGCACGTGATGTTCTCGAGCCGATTGTCCCGGGTCAAGATTCCTCCCGCCTCGTCGCCAGAGCCAGCGGGCATAAGACGGATACCGCCAAACTTGGCGTACACCTCCGGCGTCGCGCTCGACATGTCCGACAGGATGTTCGACGCCCGACAATTCACCGCACCCAAAAAGTCGAGCGCGCCGGTCGGCCGATAAGAGCGAATGTTCGTGGCTGTACAGTCCATCGCCAACCGAAACTTCACGCTTACCTCGGCCGACGTGTTTCGCGAGTACAGAAGGTGGCCGTAGTCCAAGACATCGTTCACATGGACATCGCGAGACCAGACCTTGGGATAGCCTTGCCCGTAGCTGTTGTCGATGGTCAAGTACAGCAGGTGGCCGTGGAACCCGTTGTGGCCGGGGAAGTCGGTGTCAAACGGTGTGTCCTCGTAGTCGCCGGTGATGTGTTCGACCACAAGGTCACGTTGGCACACGTAGGAGGCACCGAAGACATAGCCATTGAAGGACAGGTTCGTCAGGCGGTTGCCGACCGCGCGATAAGTGTCCCAGGGGTCGACCCCGAAGGACAACGGCGCCTTGTCGCGGTTCGCGTTAAGGTGGATGAAGCTGGTCTCGCACTTCCCTTCTCGCAGGTCGCTCGACTCAAACTCGCAGTCCTGCACCGTCGTGTAATTGGCGCCGAGGCCGAGAATCGCTGCTCCTCCGACCCTCTCGTTGCCGTGATAGACGCCGTCGAAGTTTGATGCCTGGGCGATCATGTCCCAGTCGACCCGTTTGAGAGTGTTGTCGGGCAGTGTCTTGTAGACGTCCCAATCGTCGCCAACGGGATTCCTGGTGCCGGCGAACAGGAACCGAATGTTCTTGATCGTCACACCCTGGGTCGGGTCGGGCAGCCTCGTGACAGGATTGAGGCCGGTGTTGGAGAGGGCCAGCAAAGGAATGCCCCAGCCCGTATAGCGGAACACGGTCAGAGGCTTCGACCTCCCACCACCGAGCAGGAAGCGGGCTCCTTCCAAGGTGGTCTTTCGTTGAATGCGAACGAGGATGTCATTGAGGAGCCCGGGCTGATCCAGCGGCTGCAAGAGGTCGTAGACGCCAGGAAGGAACTGAAGCGTCTTGCTGCCCGAGGTTCCTTCGAGCTGCTGTTTGAGCCACGGAAGGTCGTCCCGTCCGTCGTTTGGAAACTGCCCATACGCCACGAAGGCGGGCGCGGCGAGCGCCAAGAGGGCCGTCAATCGCCGGTGGGCCATCCCAACATGATACAACGGGTCAAACCGAGCTACTTTGGCTTGGCGGCTAGCTTGGCCGCGACCCTATCGCGGTTGATCTTGGCCTGCCTGTCGTCTGGCCGCTTTGCCAAGTAGAGGTCCCAAACCCTCAGCGAGTCTTGCGAGTACCCCAGCTTGTCGTAGCTGTGAGCGAGGAAACGGAAGGCGTTGGGGTCCGGCGCCGGATTCATCTTCAGCACGGGCTCAAGAAGAGCTGGCACCTTTCCGTAAACCTTATGGAAGTAGAAGAATTGGGCTTCGTAGTACGGGCCGTCCGCGTACGCTGCGTTGTTCTTCGCAAAACGCCGGCAAGTCAACCACTCGTCAGTGTAGTGCTCGATGTTCCCATACATCCACGCCAGGTTCGACCAGGTCTCCTCGTCGTGCGGATCGAGCTCGGCAAGCGTGCGCTGATTCTGGATGACGACCTGGAAGTTGCCATCGTTGTAGGCGGCGTCGTTGTCCCGGTTGATGCGCTCTCGGGCCGATGCCAAGACTTGGTTCGCTTGGCTCGTTTGGTCTTCCTGAGCAATGACCGGCAGAGCCATCGTCGCCAGTCCCAGAATTGCTGCTTTCCGTATCACTCTCCGAGCTCCTTTCGCATGAGTTCCTGAACGAGAGACGGATTGGCCCGCCCTCCGGTTGCCTTCATGACTTGCCCGACAAGAAATCCGATCACTCCAACCTTGCCTGCCCGATATTGCCCGACCGGGCCCGGATTATCCCGCACGACCGTCTTGACCGCATCCAAGATGACCGCCTCGTCCGACACCTGGCTGAGGCCCTGCTCTTCGACCAGTTTCCCTGGCATCTCGCCCGTTGCAAACATCTGGTCGAGCAGATCCTTTGCGACCTTGCTGTTCACGGTACCCGACCCGACGAGCTTCGAGAGCTCCGCCATGTGGACGGGTGTCACCTTGCTATCAAACGCTTCGAGCCCAGACTCGTTCAAGAGCTTTGCGAGGTCGCCGTTCATCACGTTGCAGACTGTCTGAGCGTCTCCACCCAGGGCCACCGCCTTCTCAAAGTACTCGGCCCACGAGCGGTCAGCCGTGAGCTGGCTCACATGTTCGTCGCTCAATGAGAAGGCCGCTTGGTAGCGGCGAGCCTTAGCGAGCGGCAATTCGGGCAGGCTCTTCCGCATGTCTTCGATCTCGGCCGTGTCGAACTTCATTGGGATCAGGTCGGGGTCGGGGAAATAGCGGTAGTCCTGTTCGCTTTCTTTGACTCGCATGACAAAGCTGGTCAAGGTGCCTTCGTTCCAGCCGCGGGTCTCTTGCGTCACGGTTTGACCCTGGTCAAGCAACGCGGCTTGCCGATGGGCCTCGAACTCCACCCCGAGTTGCACCGAGCGGAAGCTATTGAGGTTCTTAAGCTCGGTCTTTGTCCCATAGGTTTCGCTGCCTTCGGGGCGAATACTGATGTTCGGCTCGCAGCGCATGCTCCCCTCCTCCATCTTGCCGTCGCACACTCCCAGCCATACGAGAATCGCGCGGAGTTGCACTAAGTACTCCCTCGCCTCCTCCGGATTCTCGATGTCGGGCGGAAAGTCGGTCACGATCTCCATCAGCGGCACGCCGGCGCGGTTGTAATCGACGCCGCTCCCACCGCCCGGCAGGTGCAGCAGCTTGCCCGTGTCCTCTTCGAGGTGGACGCGTCTGATGTGGATCCGCTTGGTTCCACCATGCTTCAAGGGGATTTCCAGCCAGCCCTTGTAGCCGAACGGGTTGGTCTCGCCGTACTGTGTGACCTGGTAGCCCTTGGGCAGATCGGGATAGAAGTAGTTCTTGCGGTGGAAAACGCTGTCGTAGGCGATCTGGCAGTTCAGTGCGAGGGCGGTGCGGAGCACCATGTCGATCGCCGCCTTGTTGGGCACGGGCAGAGTGCCCGGCATCCCGAGGCAGACCGGACAGACCCGCGTGTTCGGCTCGCCACCAAACGCCACCGCGCATCGGCAGAACATCTTGCTCTGCGTGAGGAGCTCGGCGTGGACCTCCATCCCGACGCTGGTGAGGTAGCGGGGCATCTCTTTCAGTGTACTGGCAGGAGCCGTGAGACAAGGCGCCTAGTGTTAGGCACTGCCGCCGCCGTCAATTCTTGAGAACGTAGCAGATGCCGATATCGTCGGTGCCCTCCGCCTTACGGATTCCTGGCGTGGTCGGGCCGCCCTGATCTTTCTTATCTGGCCCAGGAAGGTACAGGGCGAACCCGTTTGCGCGTGGTCGATAGATCAGGCGGGGGTTGCCACCCTGCGGTCGCTCCTTCGGAAAGCTGCCGATCGCTTTCCGGAGCGAGAGGATCTGAGCCCCTTCCTTAAGCATGTCGTCGCAATCAATCGATTTCTGATCCGCGTATCCAATTTGAACCCACACATCACAAATGATCCTTGCAGCCTTTGCTGATGGGCGGCGATCTGATCGAAGCCGACGACTGAACTCTCCTGCAGCCTCTTCAAATTGACTGACCGTCGTCGCCTGGAACGCATCGCGATAAAAGGGTTCGTAATGCTCTAACAAGCGCGCAATGGATGCGTCCCGCGAGCCCGGCCCAATGGGAGGCAAGCTTGCTTTGTCGTCGTCCATTCCAAGGACTTGCAGCCAGTCCCTGCCGAAGGGGTCACTAGACTTTAGTACCCGGTGCGCCGAACTCGCTTCGTACCTGATGAAACCCGCATAGTCCATGTCGCGACTGACTTGTCGCAACTCTCCTGCGAGTTGTGCCCAAGACAGGTCACCAGGATGTGCCGCCATCGCGTCCCAAGCTGCTGACTGAGCGATAGCAACAACCGCGAGGCCAACGAGGTGGCTGACCAAAGTTGGTTCCTGTGTGACCAGACGTTGAATCCTCACAATGCCATGCAGGCACTTCGAGGCCCTGGGCAGGTCACTATGACTCGAGGCGTCGCGAACTTGGCTGGCAAGACCCTTCGCAAGGACCTTGAGCTGCGAGTAATCGGGGAACCTCATGAACATCCCATCCGACCACCTCTTCGACGAGTCGTACTTGGGCAGTTCCAGGGCGGTCAGCGTCTGCTCCAGTGAGCCCGGATGCCTGTTCCAGACCGCCATCGCCAGACGGACTTCCTTGTTCGAGAGATCTTTCTCCGTACACATCTCGAACGCGGGCTTAAGGGCCAGGTAAGCGTTCTCTTCTGGCTTGGCTTCTAGCTTTCGTCCTATCTCGTTCAGATCGATAAGCAAGCCGAGCGAACGAGCTTCGCTCTCTTTCGCTGGTAGGTCGCGGGCGCCTTGAATCAAGTCGCCCCAAACCATGAAGACGACGCCGACACCGACCCCGATAAGGACGGCCACAGCACCGCAGCCCCAGGCACAGCCCTTCTTGCTCACTGGCGAACGTTACCCCTTCAACCCGAACGGGCCAGACGAGGCGAAGGTCAGCTCTTCTTCTTGGCCTTCGCTGCAGGTTTCTCGGCAGCGGCCTCTGCCTTCGGTGCAGCCTTCTTCTTCGGTGCAGGAGCATCGCCTTCAACGGCGTGCTCGTTCAAGTACTCCACGACCTTGGTGTGCATCGTGCGGAAGACGATTTCGTTCCGAATCGCGCCGCCGTACTTCTTCGCGAACTTCGGCAGGTCGGCCTCGGGGATCTCGTTCTCGGCCGCGATCTGGGCGAAGTGGCGATTGATATCGTTCTGGTCGATCTTCATGTCCTCGGCCTTGAAGATGTGTTCGATGAGGACGGCGCGCATCACGTGGACTTTGGCCTCGTTCTGCTGGGCTTTGATCAGTTCCTCGAGGGTCATGCCGTTCTCCTTGGCATAGTCCTCGAGCGACTTCTTCTGTCCCGCAAGCTCATTGGCCATCTCTTGGAGCCTTTGATCCGCAACTTGCATCCAGGTCGTGTCAGGAACGTGGACTTCACTGCCCCCCAACAACTGGTCGAAGATCTGCTCGTTGGCCATCTCTGCGGCGATCTGCTCCTTGGCCCTCTTGATTCCGTCCCGAACCTTCTCCTTGAGGTCTTTGACGTCGGCCGCCTTCAATGACTGGGCGAACTCGTCGTCCAATTGCGGGGAGCGGGACGTCGTGGCCGATCGCACGGTCACGACGGTGTCCATCTTCTTGCCCGCCCAATCCTTCTCCTGGAAGCTGTCGGGGAACTGCAGGGACGCGCTCTTGAGCTCTTCCGCCCCCATGCCTTCGAGGGCCTTGTCCAGACCCGGGAACGTCTGCCCGACGATCACCATGAAAGTCTTCCCTTCGCCTTCTGCGCCCGCAGGCTTGATGTTGACCACGGCCATATCGCCCTCGCGAATCCCACGGCCGGTGACCGCCTCCTGTTTGCCCTTCTTCTTCTGCAGGGCCTGAAGCTGCTCGTCCACCTCTGCCTCAGTAACGTCGACCGGCGAACGGGAGACCCTCAAACCCTTGTAGTCGCCGAGCTTGACGACGGGAGGCAACGGAATCGTCGCTGAAAACTCGCAAGCCTTGCTCTCGTGGTCGAACTTTGTGATGTTCACCGAAGGGGTGTTGTCAGGCTTGAGGTCTTCCTGGGCAAGGGCCTTGGTCAAGACGCTACGGATGATCTCGTCAGCCGCGGCCCGGGCGAGCTCGTTCGGATCAATGAGCTTTTCGATCATCGCCTTGGGGGCGGTGCCGGGACGGAAGCCGGGCACCTTGATGCGCTTCGCGTACTCCTTGGCGGCTTTCGCGTATCCCGCCTCGACCTGCTCTGAGGAGCAAACGATGTCGAGTTGGACGGTGCAGGGGTTCAGGTCTGTGCGCTTGACCTGCATGTCGGCGGGCGCGGAGGTGCTCATGGGTGGAGGCGGATTTTACCTTCGCGCTGGCAAGGCGGCTCGGGGACTCAAGCCGATGCAGGCTGAGTCCGCCAAGCGTGGGGAACGTCGTCCACGATGTCCCTCAAAGCTTCATGGAGGTCGCCGAACTCGAACTCAAAGCCGTTCGCCAGCGGAATCGCCGGAACTGCGCGAGTGCCGCCAAGCAGCATGTTCGGATCCCACCCCATCGCTTTGCACACCGACTCGACGGCAAAAGCGGGAGCAGGTGGCGCAGGGGGTCTGCCGATCGCTGCGCGCATCGCATCCATGAACACCGCGTTCGTCACGGGCTTCGGCGCGGTTGCATTGACGGCGCCTCGGACATCGCCCTGCACGGCCCAGAGCAAGAGCCGTGCGAAGTCGCGGACATGGATCCAGGGCATGTACTGGGCGCCGCTGCCGAGCGGGCCGCCAAGGAACATCTTGGTGACCTTGCAGAGCGTCTCATAGGGTTGGCCGCCCTGGCCCAGGATGAGGCCGCCCCGCACTTTGACCTTGCGTGTCGCTGGCGTCACAGCCTTGTCGACCTCGTCCTCCCACTCCTGGCAGAGCTTGCCCAAGAAGTCGTTGGCGGAGGGAGAGGCTTCACTGACCTCGCGCTGTCCGGTGTTGCCGTAAAAGCCCACCGCGCTCATATTCACCCAAACCTTGGGCGGCTCTTTGCAGGCGCCGACGGCCGCCCCGATCACGGCAGTGGTGCCAAGGCGCGATTCCCGGATCGCCTTCAGGGCCTTGGGAGTCCAGCGCTGGAGCAACGATTCGCCGCAAAGGTTGACGACAGCGTGTGCGCCCTCAAGGGTCGAATACCAGTCGCCGGCCCCGTTCGGATCCCAACGAACGACCTCCGCGCCATCGACGACCTTGCCGGAGCGGGACAGGACGACCACGTCATAACCTGCCTCCTTGAACTCGCTGACCGCGGCACGACCAAGAAACCCGGTACCACCGGCAATTACAACTCTGCCCATAAAAACGCCAAGCCTTTCCGATTATGATCGGTCGGAAAGGCGGCAATCGGGAGTTCGCTGGGCGTCAGCGGTCGACCGGCTTGGGCACGCGGTCCAAGTCGTCGGGGAAGATCGCCTGGTTGTAGATCCGGACGTCGCGGATCATCCCGTTGAAGGGCTGATTGTGGCAGCCACCGAGCGGGTTTTGGACATTACCGATGCTCAGGCCAGGGGTGTATTGAGCCTCCATTCTCGCGACCGGAAGCACGGTGGTGGCCGTTTGTGCCGCCAAGACTCCGTCCACATACAGGGACAGGAGGCCATAACGGGCGTCGTACGTGCCCAACAGTTGCTGCCACTGCTGCTCGCGGTGGTGGGCTTTCACCTCAACGCGGGGACCCTCCGGGCCGTCAAAGCAGATGCTGTAAAGCCCGTCGTAGCCGAGGCTCAAACAGTAATTGTCAAGGCCGCCGCGGTCGTCGCCGCGGAAAACGATCTGGCCGGCCGGGCTCGTGCCGCCGCTCGGCATGGTCCGTACGAAGACTTGGGCACTCACGCTGAAGGAGGCGTCCATGCCGAACCGGGCTTCGTCGGCAAAGTAAGCGCAGCCGTTGCGGCCGGCGAGATCGAGCGGGCCGTTCGGGTTAAGGAACCTCGCGTCGCCCTCCAACCTTCCTTCGGTTCCGCGCAGGACGTCGACCGCCTTCCCCTGCAAAGGGAACCAGGCGACGGGCATCAAGGGTGCCCGGTGACCGAGCGATACAGCAGCGATGAGTGCGAGTGTCGTCATGAGTCCACTTCTTCGAACGAACGGGACTCCAGGACGTTTCGTCAGGTTTGACCGTCAATGCTCGTGGATGCCTTTCTTCGAAGCGCCATTGTCGGACGCGTGGTTGCTCGCGGTCTCGTGCACGTCCTTCAAGAGCCCCCAGCTCAGAACGATCCCTGGTGAGGGCAGGCAGGACCTGCCGTTGCTCGCCATGCTCGCGCGCCTCGGTGTGGGGCCGAAGCATCAGGTCGTTGTCCGTGACTCCCACGCGGACAGCAAGCGGGTCGACTTCGAGTTCCGAGAGATGGTCGGGAAGGTCAAGCCCGGCGCCACGATGGTTGTGTTCTACTCCGGCCACGGCTACACGTTGAAAGGAGCGTTGTCCTTCGCGACCTGGAACGCATTGGTCGCCGACGACGGCTGGAGGCTCGCCCGGGCCCGCAGCCAATTCGAGAGAAGATTTAAGGGCAAGGAGCTCGTTTGGATCGCCGACGCGTGCGCCAGCGGTGGCCTGCGTCAAGTCTTCGCGGGAGCCTCAAAGCCCGTCATCGTCCTAAGCACCTCGGAAGGGCTCGGACCGGTGCCTGACGATTGGGCGAACCAGGCGGCCATCGTCAGTGCTCTCGAGGACTTTGACGGTGACTGGCAACGTCTTGCGGAGCGTGCGGGCTGGTATTACTGGTCGTCAGCGGTTTCCGCCGGCTCCAAATGACGTGTGAGCCATGGCGCGGCGAGCCGCCCTGTGGGCCGTGTCCCAGTCATCGGCAGTGAACTCGAAGGTGTAGCCATCAAGGCGGGTCCACCCGAGGAGCAAGGCTCCAGCGTCGGTCTCGTCGGTTTGGTTTTGTTCGATCCGAACGGTTACGGGTCCCTGCGGAGACCATGGGCGCACATCGCCATGTCTCGAGACCGCCTCTCGGACTTTGTCTTCTATGAGTGGGCCGGTGACAGACGGGTGCAACAACCGTCCGATGTAGCGGCCCATTCCGTACTTGACCGTCGCCGTGGTCAGCCCCTCGATCAAAGCGGCGGCTTCTGCACAGCCCTTGTCGTCCGAGCTGACGAACACAAGGGGGACGCCGTGCTGTCCAGCCGTCGCGGCAGACATTGCGATCTCCCCCGCGGGCATGTCGTTGATCCAAAACCGGTGGACGGAGCCATTGATCGTGTGCTCCATGACGCCGCCCCAAGTGCCGGCCATGGCGTGGTAGCCGACGAGCATCGCGCAGTCAAAGCTCTTGTCGAGGCCCGTCATCATGCCTTGCGGGTGCGGGCCGGTCCCCGAGATCAGCTCTATTCCGGGCTCAAGCTCGTCCACAAGGAGGTTTCTCGACGTGCCGTGCGAGTCTTTGACGACGATCCGCTTCGCGCCAGCGGCACGCGCCCCTCGGATCGCGGCGTTGACGTCGTGCGTCATCATCCGGCGCGCAAACGGCCAGTCATAGTGGTCAGAGTGCGGGCGGCCAGCCGCGGACCAGGAGACAAGCCCCGTGATGCCTTCGATGTCGGCAGAGACGAAGACGTTCATTTCGGCGAGGTTACCAAAGCAGCGGGCGAGAGCTTGAACTCGTCGACGCGCCACTCGGGGTGCTCGGCTTGCCTGGCCATGACCAGGGTCAGGTCGGCGGGGCCCTTGTCGAACTTCAGCTTTCCCTTGAACCGGACGAACTGCCAGATCATGTCGCCACGCTGGTCTGCCCAACTTCTCTCTGCGTCGAGGGACTGCATGTCCACAAACGTCCCCAGCTCGCGCCGCATGTTGGCCAAGTCAGCCCCCGCGGTGGATCCTCGCAACGCGACGGTGCCGAACTCATCGAGCTCTTCGTTCGTGTTCGACCGCAGAATGGCGACCACCGCCTTCTGCGCTTCGGGGTCTGCCGATCCCCGGATGAGGCGGTGTGCGTTGTTCCACGAGATCACGAGCCCAACGCCCGGGAACCCTACGAAGAACACCACGATCAGGATATTGAGCAGTCGCTTGCCCATGCCTGCCTTCATTATGGGAGGAGTCCAGCGTTGCGGGCGATCCCGTCCCAAGCGATCAACTGGAGTGATAGCAAGCAAACGGCCAGACCCGTCTTCACCATCGTTTGCTGTAGCGTCGAGAGCCTTCCGCTGGGCAAGCTGAAAACGAGGTACGAGCCAAAGACGAGTGCCCCGCCGAGCCCGTAGTTCGCGAGGGGCCGGAAAGGCAACTCTCGAAGAAGGAAGACACGATGGCTGGCCGGGTGGGCGGCCCAAGCCAGCTCGCTCCAGCACAAGAAAAGACCCGCGAGGGCAAGCACGATCAAGCTGGGGCGCAGCCACTTCCCCAGAGCCGGAAGGGTGATCCAGGCCAGAGTCAGGACAAGGACTGCGAGGTCGACCGCGATAGCCAAGCCGTGATAGACGGTCGCCCTGCCGCTGCTGAAGTAGTACGCCTCCGCCGTTTGGGGCAGTACCGCGGCGCGGCTTACTGCCACCTCGGTCGCCACGAGCACAGTGCAGGCGAAGGAGAACAGCAGATTGCGCGCTCCGATCGAAAGCCGAGGATGGTCGAAGAGGGTCACAGTTCGTGGTTCGGCATGGGGGACGGGCGGGCAGGAGACGTGGTCAGTTCGATATGGCGGCCTTGCTCTGAAGCCCAGTGGGCGGCGTGCATGATTTCTAGCACATGGAGGGCGACGTCACCGTTTGCGCGATGGTTGTGCAAGGCCTCTGCGGATAGTGCCATGTCGAGAACGCCGAGTCCCCTCGAGTTCTCGGCGTAGGGTCGTACGACAGCCACCTCCTCCCAGTCCTGGCCGCTCATGCGCCGGACGAAGACCGGCCCGCCGAACCCGTTGGGATCGGGCACCCGCAGGCTGCCTTCTGACCCATAAACCTCAATGTGCGACATGCTGTGGGCGACGACGTCGAAGCTGGTCGTGATCTGCCCGATCGCCCCGTTCGCGAAGTCGAGCACGGTCGAGAGGTGGGTCGGCACCTCGACCTCGATCTCCTGGCCATGCTTCGGCTGGCTTGTGATGAGCCGTCGAGGGAACGTCGCACGGGCGCTCCCCGTCACCCTGCGCACGGGCCCGAGCAGGTTGATCAGGGCCGTGAGGTAGTAGGGGCCCATGTCGAACATTGGCCCTCCGCCCTTTTGGTAGTAGAAAGCGGGATCGGGGTGCCACGACTCATGGCCGCGGCACATCATGAACGCCTGGACGGCGACCGGGTCACCGATGACCCCATCGTCGATGAGTTCGCGGCAAGTCTGAATCCCTGCGCCAAGGACAGTGTCGGGGGCACAGCCAATTCGGAGCCCCTTTTTTGTTGCCAGGCGGACCAATTCTTGGCCCTCGTCCCAAGCGATCGCCAGGGGTTTCTCGTTGTAAACGTGCTTCCCTGCTTCCAGGGCTCTCTTGGCGATTTCGTAGTGGGCGTTCGGGATCGTCAGATTGAGGACGATGTCGACTTCGGGAGCGGCAAGCAGTTGATCGACCTCGAGCACGTGGGGCACGTTAAACTCGCTGGCCCGGCTTTCGGCTCTCGTTCGATCCTGGTCGGCGAGAGCCCAAACCTCCGTGCCCGCAAAGGCACCGAGGTTCTTCAGGTAGATCGGGCTGATATTCCCGCAGCCGATGACGCCGACACGACTTGCCACGGCGACAGTTTAGGGGACTGAGGACAAGGGACTGGGGACTGGTCGCACCGACCACCCCTCGCGCCTTCGTCTCGACCTAGTCCCCATTCCCCAATCGCCCTTCACCGTCAATTCATAATTGACCCCAGCCTTGCCCACCCTTTACGAGATCCTGGGAGTCCCGAAGAGAGCGCCGTCGGCGGAAGTCCGCTCAGCCTATCGCAAGCTGGCGCGCACCTACCACCCGGACATCAATCCCGATCCAAAAGCGCACGAACAGATGGCGAAGATCAACGCCGCGTTCGAGGTGCTGAGCGACCCTGTCAGAAGGATGGAGTACGACGTCTCGATCGGTGAGCAAGCCTTTGGCGAGCCGCTCGACGAGGGGCGCCACGCCAACCATCCTGAGGCCGTGCGAATCACGCTCACTCACCGGATCAGGGCGCACAGAACGCCCATTTACGGGATGAGTTACACACCGGACACGCGCCGGCTCGTCACGTGCTCGTTCGACAATGAACTGTATTGGTGGGAGCCGGGAATGGGCGGCACCGAGCGCCGGCTCCGCCTCGAGAGCGGCATTCTGAACACGGTCGTGGCGCTGAGCGACACCGATGCGGTGGCGGCGGGAGCCACCGAGCAGCAATTGTGCTGCTGGAGGATCAAGGGCGGGGCGAGCGACGTATGGAGGCAGGTGCCGAAGGACTGGATCGTCGGCGTTGCCGTCTCCCCCGACGGGCAGAGCCTGGCAGTGGGATCGGTGAACCACACGGCCCGGGTGCTGAAGACCTCGAACGGGGGCCAGAAATTTGTCTGCGAGGGCCACAAGGAATCGGTGACGGCGCTGGCTTGGTCAGCCGACTCGCGCTATCTGGCGACCGGCTCGGCCGATGCGACGGTGAAGATTTGGGACGCCCGCACCGGCACCCGAGTCCATACGTTCCAGCAAGTCCGGTCGGCGGTCACTTCGCTCGCGTTCAGCCCGGACGGGCGATGGATGGCGGTGGCGGCGGTGGACTTCAGCATCCGCGTGTTCGACGTCAACCAGCTCCGCCTACGTAAGACGTTCTTTGGGCACCAGCGCCCGATCGAGGCGATGGCCTTTCACCCCCGGTCTTGGCTCCTGGCCTCGGCCTCTCGCGACGGCTCGCTCGGGCTGTGGAACGTGGTGCACGGCATCGGCCACGGTCGGATCGAGGCGTCGCTCCAGCCTCTGTCCTGCGTGGCGTTCAGCCCGAACGGCACGGAGATGGCGACGGGGGGATTGGACAAGGTGCTCCGCGTCTGGCGCCTTGGTATGCCGAAGTAGCGCTCCGGGAGCAGCGGCTGTTTCTATGCCTCAACCCGCGTTGGGGTTGAGGCTCATAGGTCAGATCGGCCGGTGAAGCCATGAAGCCAGCGCGCTAGGAGGGCATCGGCGTGACGCGTTTGAGGAACGTCTTGGGCTTGAAGAGATCCGAGAGGTCCCTCGCGTTCATGGCGTCTCCGATCCAGTTTGGGCCGATATCAAAGACCTCCTGCCATGTCCTCAGGTCGGACGAGTGGGTGTACTTGAGCGTGTTCGTATAGGCGTTACCCTTCGCCAGGGGAGAGATCACGATCTCCATCAACGTGCGGCTGGCGTCGTCGCCGCCCTCGGTCTCGTCCGTCCAAATCACGATGACCCCATTGTTGCGGTAGGCGTCCGAGTTCATGATCATCGGCACGACGATGGAGAGGAAATTGTCCCCCTGGGCCACCGAGGCGTTGTCGCCTGACCACTGGATCCCGTTGTAGTAGAAGCCTCCCGTGAGCGCACTGTGCATGTCGTTGTACTGGTCCGGGCTGATCCAGTTGTAGCGCGCGACCGTGTTGTTGGCGAGGTCTGACTGGAGGGCTTGGAGCGGCGAATAGTACTTCGCCATGGGATTGGTGGGAGTCTGGTTGTTCCCGCCGTTGGTGTCCAAGAAAAACGCCATGGGGTTGTGCTTGGCGGCGTAGCTGAACTGGTGCTTCAGGTTGTATTCGTTCGTGTAGGCCGAACTGGTCCCCGATGAGCTGACGAGGGGCACTACGTACTGGCCCGGATCGAGGGGGATGTTGGTCAGTTGCCCTGATCCGTTGCGGGAAAGGTCGGTGTCCTCTTGGTAGCTTTTCCAACTGACCCCCTTGAGCAAGAGTTGGCCGCACAGGTGGAGCGTCGTGTTGTGGACGTTGTTCGGGAAGGGGTCGTTGTCGTTGTAGACACCGAAGGCACTGCCGCCCTCGCTCCAGACGTAGTTCGGCTCGGACGGATGGATGCCCACGCCGGCGTTCTGGTAGTTGCTGGCGTAGGAGACTTGAGCGGCGTTCGGGTGGCCGGGAGTGACCAGCGAGTTGATGAATGGCGCGGCAGGATTTCCCTTGAGCTTGCCGGGCGAGCTTTGGTTGGACGGTTGCGTCCAGTTGTGGTTCTCGATCGCGATGACGAAGACAGAGCCGATCTGGCCAGCCCATCCAGCTTGGACGGCGCAGAAGCTCAGTGCCAAGAAACCAAGGAACCGGAGATTCACGTGGCTGCCTCTGCCGCAATTATGGAGGAGGTCTGCGGCAACCCACCGCATTCAATGAAAATTTAAGATGACCTTTCAGGAAAGATTGGAGCGGGCGACGAGATTCGAACTCGCAACATTCAGCTTGGGAAGCTGACGCTCTACCATTGAACTACACCCGCTCGGGCGTACGGTCATTGTGGTGGTTTCTGGTTGGGAAGTCAAGGTCTTGTCGGGACAGGCCTTAGTGCGAACCATCGGGCCTGTAGGGCGGTTCTTCAAAGTACCTGTTGAAGCTCCAGTCTTGGCAGGTAACGCGAGCCGTCATGTCGTCGAAGAACTGGGCGACCTCCTTGGCGTTGAGACCGACGGCTTCGAGGTCTTTCGCATAGACCCTTGATAGTCGGGCGAGAGGCTCGGCAAGGTCTCCAAGGTCTTCAAAGTTCTCGATCTCATTGCGAAGGTTATCCAGCCATTTTTGAATCCAGTACTTTTGTTCGGGGCGCTCGTTGATTTCCTTTTTCAGAGCCTCCAGCTTGTCCGAGAGCTTCCTACGAGCTCTCCCCATTTCGTCGTATAGGATCCAGATGACCGTCGCGCGCCCTTTCGAGAATTGCGGGACTTGGCTCTCACACCAAGGTTGGTCTTGGAGGTAGGACATCACCGCGTACCAGTCGCTGGTTTGGGCGGTGACTTTGGGCGCCGACCGCTTTGGCGCGAAATCGTCGGTCTCCTGCGCGGTTGCGACTACGGCGCCAAGGAGTGAGGCGAGTACGACGGCGACAGCCCTGTGCATGCCCCGTTATAGCTCACGCGGGTCGGCGAAGTGGCCTGCTACCGCTGTCGCCACCGCCGTGAGGGGGGAGACAAGGTGGGTACGGGCGCCAGGACCCTGTCGGCCCTCGTAGGGACGGTTGGAGGTCGAAGCGCTGCGCTCGCCGGGCCGGACTGTGTCGCCGTTCATGCCGAGGCACATCGAGCAGCCCGCCCGGTGCCACTCGAAACCCGCTTCCTTGAACACCTGGTCGAGGCCCTCTTTCTCGGCTTGCGCGCGGACGGAGGCGCTGCCGGGCACGACCAAGGCACGCACTCCGCTGGCGACCTTGCGACCTTTGAGGGCACCGGCGGCTTCGCGAAGGTCTTCGAGGCGGGCATTGGTGCACGAGCCGATGAAGACGGTGTTCACGACGAGGTCGTGAAGAGGCGTACCGGGCTCGAGGCCCATATAATGCTGCGCTCGCTGCTCGCCCGCGTCTTTCGGTTCGGGGATCGAGCCGTCAATGTCCACCGTCATCGCCGGTGTGGTTCCCCAACTCACCTGTGGCTTGAGGTTGCCCACATCAATGTGCTCCGACCGGTCGAACGTCGCGCCTGGGTCGCTGGGCAGCGAAAGGGCGTAGTCAGAGAGCTTCTGGAACTCGGCTCCTTTGGGGGCGAAGGGTCGGTCGCCTTCCGCTACATAGGCGAGGGTCGTCTCGTCCGGGGCGATCATGCCGGCCCGCGCGCCCATCTCGATGCTCATGTTGCAAATCGTCATGCGGCCGGACATCGGGAGTGCTTCGATGCTTTCTCCGCGGTACTCGACGACATACCCGGTTCCGCCGCCGGCCCCCAGCTTGCGGATGATCGCGAGGATGATGTCCTTTGCCGTGACGCCCGGCCCCAACTTCCCTGTCGTTTCGATGGCGAGGGTCTTTGGCTTGCTGGATTGGCGCAAGGTCTGGGTGGCGAGCACGTGCTCGACCTCGGTCGTGCCAATGCCAAAGGCGAGGGCCCCAAAAGCGCCGTGGGTGGAGGTGTGGCTGTCCCCGCAGACGATCGTCAAGCCCGGCAAGGTAAGTCCAAGTTGAGGCCCGATAATATGTACAATTCCTTGCCTTTCGTCATCGTATCCGAACAGGGGGACGCCGAACTCCTTGGCGTTCTTGTCGAGGGCGACGAGCTGCTTCCCGCTCAAGGTGAGGGGGTCGATCGGGCGGCCATCGGTGGGGACATTATGGTCGACGGTGGCAAAGGTCAGATCGGGGCGGCGGACTTTACGACCGGCCTCGCGGAGCCCGTCAAAAGCTTGTGGGCTGGTGACCTCGTGCACCAAGTGCCGGTCGATGTAGAGGAGGGCGCCGCCGCCGGGCAGATCCTCCACCTTGTGGGCGTCCCACACCTTCTCGAACAACGTCTTGGGCATTGGCTTTATTGTAGTGCTTGGGCACTCGTCGCCGCCATGCCAGGGGGCGGACCCTAAACCCCAGGGCGGCGGAAGCCGACGGTATAATGAGCGTCCTGTCTGGGGGTGTGCCCGAGTGGCCAATGGGAACAGACTGTAAATCTGTCGGCGAATGCCTACGCAGGTTCGAATCCTGCCGCCCCCACCAGAAAAGACAGAGTGAGGAGGCCTTTGTAGCTCAGCGGTAGAGCATCCCCTTGGTAAGGGGAAGGTCACGAGTTCAATTCTCGTCAAAGGCTCCAGATCCTCAACCTGTACCTCGACCCAAAGGGTCACCCTTGCCGGTCTCGGGCATCCATGGCCATGGAACCGCCTTCCACCGGATCTCGCGACGGCCCACGGGGCCGGTTGGACCTCACTGTGCGACAGTCTGCGCCCGGGGAACGACGTCCATGAAAGTCAGGACTTGCAACAAAGCACCTGCCCTGTAAGAATGCTAGAGAGGACGGTGCTCTTGCGCTGTCCCGGGAGATTCAAATGAATTCCCGCTTGCATTACGCTAGAAGCACACTTTCACTCGTATGCGGTTGTCCTTGGGGAAGTCGAGCCTCAGGTTTGAACCGTCGCCACCACGACCGCTGGCGACAGTGGGGCGCAGAAATGAGAAGGTTCCCCCTACGATCCTGCGCGCTGGTGTTATTTGTCGTGCCTGGCATAGCACTTGCCGACATAGACCCTCCTACCAAACCCCCAGGGTACTGGGGCAAAGAGCTCGACGGAACCTCTTACTTCGGTTGGAGGTTCGATTTCAAGGCATGGCAACTGCCGCCCTGGAAACCCCCTCATGCCGGCTGGAGCTTCCATCCCTTCGGAGAGGACTCCTGGACAGCGGATCCGCAGCGCTTGCTGCACTACAAAGACTACTGGAATGGCCACGAGCACGTCTGGGGAGTCGATGCCGGTAAGTACGGGGAACTGACGGTGACACTTCCGAACCGGGCCGACCGCAGCAAGACAAAGATTCTCTTCGTCCAGTTGATCGGTTGGGGGACAGTGACGGCCGCGCCGACTGATTCCGATAAGTGGCTCTGGCTCGGCGATCCCAAGATCGAGTACTTGTCCGAAGGCTGGTTCCGCAAGACGTACAAGTTCAGCAAGCGTCCACAGCCAGAGTCGGAGTCGCTGAAGATCGAACTCGACGGCGGCCGCGATGGGTCGTACATCGACAGCCTTTACGCCGGCTCGCAGTGCGTTCCAGAGCCCAGCGCTCTCCTGGCGCTGGCCCTTGGACTTTCCGGCATAGCGGTGAGGCGAGCGACGAAGAAGGCCGGAAGCCCTCTTTAGGTTTCCGCTGGAGAATTCAAAGGGGAGAGTATGCGGCTCCGCCTGATGTCCTTTTGAAGCGCAGGTGGCGCAAGCGATCGCTCGTGCCGTTGGGGGGCACAGGGCGAACATCGCTGCCCATTTCGGAGTGGACGGACAGCAAGTCGCCGAGCCGTTGCCCGCTCGACTAACGCCTTTTCCGCGCTAGCGCCAGACCGGCAAGCCCGAGGGCGAGCAGCGACGCTGGTTCGGGCACTGCATCAAGCTGGACGTTGTCCACCAAGAGGAAGGAGTCTCCACTTACCGACGGCCCGAAACTCTCCAGCTTGAAGATGTCGTATGTGTCGCTGGGAAGGGTGAAGCGCCAGTACAACGGGGTCGAACTGCTTTGGAAGACGTGGTCCTCGCGATTGACGACCGCGCCGTCCTTGTAGCCCACCAGGGATACCGTGTTGCCTCCCATGTCGAGGGGCAGTGCCCAAGCATCGGCGATGGCGTAGTTCGACTCGGCGCCTGCTGTGAAACTCATCTCGCCAAAGGCTCCGAAAGCGGCGAACGGACCGGGCATGTAGCCGCCGAATCCAAGCGCGTTCGGGGCCGAGAAACCTGGCCCGAAGAGTGTGCCAGAAGCGTCCTCGATGGCAAAGTTGGTGTAGCCGCCTTGGTGGCGCGAGACACCGAAAAACGTGATTCCGTTCTGCGAGAACTGGTCGAACACTTCTCCTTCGTTGAAGGAGTCAAAGTCAGCGACCAAAACGGCTCTCGCGCTGCAGGCGAGCAGGGTCGCCAGACAGGAGACGAACAGGTGATTGGCGTAACGACTCATGCCATCACTTTGCCTGCAAGCAGGGCCGGGTTCAAGTCGGGAGTTTCACGTCAGTGATTCCAACGACACGGAGGAAAGCTGGACCAAAAACAGGCGGCCCGCCCAGTGATGGGCAGGCCGCTGTTGCTTCAACTGAGGACAGTGGCTTACTTGCGTCGGCGTCGGGCCATGGCGGCGAGGCCAAGGCCAAGGACGGCCATGGTGGCCGGCTCGGGAACGACGTGGACGGAGAAAGCGCCGCGAGGCTGGACGTCGTAGCTGGCGACGCCGTTGTTGAACCAAACGCGCGGGCCGCTGTCGCCGATGCTGTTCCAGTTCCAAGCCTGCCAGGCATCGTCGTTACAGTCAGCGACCATCCAGTAGTTGGAGCCATTGGCGATGTTCCAGCCGAGGCCGCTCACGTTTACGACCGTCGGGGCGTAGGCGTTGCCGAACGCGCCCGAGCAGTTGAACGTCGCGGCGGAGCCGATCTGCGAACCGACGGTGCCGGCGTTGTCGGCATAGAGCCGGATCTTGCAGTCCTGGGAACCAGTGACGGAACCCATGGCGATCTTGACGACGTCGACCGTGCCACCAGCGGCGGCGGTCCACTGGCTACCCTGGTCCCAGTTCTGACCGATAGCACCGTTCGGGCCAGCGATCGTCCAGCCGGTACCCGTGTTGAACGTGTCGCCAGAGCCGAAATTATTAAACGCCATCTGGGCGTTTGCAGCGACGCCAAGAGCGGCGGCGGCTGCCACGAAAATGACTTTCTTCATATCAGTAACCTCTCGAAACGGCCCAAACAAGGCCATGCCACCACCCGCAAGACGGGCTTTGGACATGAACGTAGTCTACTGCAACCTCCCCGCCCTGGATTGCAAATTTTTGCTAAAAGCTGTCAAAACTGCGGGCCAGTTCTCGTAAGGATTGCCGGCTCAGCCCTGGGGCAAACTAACAACGTGAGGGATCTCTGGACGTGCCCGCGGTGCGGAAACCGGTTTGTCACGGCCAACATGGCGCACTCCTGCGGCCAATTCGAGCTCGCTCCCCTCTTCTCTCGGTCGGCCCCTTCCGTCCTCGAAACGTACGTGGTGTTCGAGGAGTTGGCACGATCGCTTGCTCCCGTCATTGTGATCCCGCAGAAGACTCGAATCTCGTTCCAGACGAGGACGCGCTTCGCTGGAGGCATCCCCAAAGCCGACCATTTTGACGCTGGATTCATCTTCTTTCGCCGCCACCCAAGTCCAAGGTTTTACAAGATCGAGGACTACGGCAAATGGTTTGGGCACCGATTGAAGTTGTTCCGGACTGAAGACGTCGACGACGAGGTGCGCGAGTTCCTCCTTGAAGCGCTCCGCTACGGAGACCAGGCAGGGCCGCTCCAGAATTCTGAAGATTAGAGTCTGTGCACCTGGGGCATACTGCGACCCAGCAATGAAACGCTTGACTTATCTCGTTCTGGCGTTGGTGGCCAGCACAGCCAGCTATGCGCAAGGCGATCCGGACACCGTGGCCAAGCTCGTCGAAGAGGGGAAGGGGCACAACCAGGCGAGGCTCCACCTGGAGACAATTTGCGAACAGTTCGGCTCCCGTCTCACGAGTTCCTCTTATCTTGAAGGGGCCCAGGCCTGGGCGATGGAGCAGTTTAAGGCCTTTGGTTGCCAAAACGTCCACTTGGAGAAGTGGGGCGAGTGGCCGGTCGGGTTCGACCGCGACCGGTCCGGCCAGGTCGGCCGAATGACGGCCCCGATCCGCCGCAATTTCCAATTCACGACTCCGTCCTGGACGCCGGGCACGAAGGGCCTCCAAAAGGGCCAGGCTGTTATGGAGCCGAAGAGCATGGACGAGCTGAACAAGAACAAGAGCAAGTTCAAGGGCGCTTGGATGGTCATGATGCCGCGTGCTGGCGAGGGAATCCCGACCAGAGAAGTCCGCGACGCGGTCATGGAAGCCGCTCGCAAGGCAGGCATCAAGGGCACGGTCCAGGGTTCCGCCAATGAGTTGGTGATCACGAGCGGCAACTACAACATCACTTGGGACAAGCTCCCGAAGGACGTCCGCATCACCGTCCGCAAAAGCGACTACACCGCGATCACTGACGCTTTGAACGCGAACAAGAAAGTCGATCTCGAGTTCGACGTAAGACAGCAGTTCCGAAAGGGACCCATCGTGATCAACAACGTGGTCGCGGAAATCCCGGGCACAGAAAAGCCGGACGAGGTGGTCATCGTGAGCGGCCACTTCGACTCCTGGGACGGGCCGATGAGCCAGGGCGCGCTGGACAACGGGACGGGCTCGTGCGTCACGCTCGAGTGCGCGAGAATCTTGGGCACGGTCATGGCCAAGCCGAAGCGCACAATCCGTTTCATCCTGTGGTCCGGCGAGGAGCAGGGGCTGTTCGGTTCTCGTCAATATGTTAAAGATCACGCGGCAGAGATGGACAAAATCAGTGCGGTCTTGGTCGATGACGGCGGCACCAACTACTGGGGTGGATTCGTTGGTCTTGAGACCCAGATCCCGTTCTTCCAGAAGTCGATGGACACCCTGAACGAAGCGTTCCCGACCCTTCCCATGAAGTGGCGCGTATCGGCCCGGATGCCGCGGGGTGGTGGCAGCGACCACGCGAGTTTCAACGCGGTGGGAGTGCCCGGGTTCTTCACGGAGGAGACCGGCGTCAGCGACTACAACTACGTCCACCACACCCAGCACGACCGGCTCGAGGCGGCGATCAACGCCTATCTCGTCCAGTCGAGCACGGCGGCTGCCGTGACTTCCTATAACCTGGCTTGCGCCGACCAAATGCTCCCTCGCGAGCCCAAGGCCGGCGGCTAGGAAAGCTAGACCGAACCAAATACGGGCCCGCAACGCGTCCTCAGCGTATGCGGGCCCTTCTTGTGTTGCTCTTGGCCCTCACCGGGGCGAGTGCATTGAGCGACGGCGTGTACCTCGGAACCGCGAAGGCTGTGCCCCTCGAGCAGCCGTACCAGCGCGCCCTCTTGCGCTACAAGGACGGCGTTGAGACCTTGATCGTCGAGTCGATGGTCAAGGGCGAAGCCGCGGAACTGGAGTGGTTGCTGCCGGTGCCAGCGAAGCCAACATCGGTCAAGGCATTGACACCGGGAACGATGGAGACGCTGACTTCGGTCACTGCGCCCAGGCTGTCTCGCGTCCCCTTCTTCTTGCCCTTGCTTGCGGGAATTGTCCTCTTGGTGACGATCCTGGTCGCTCTTCCCTCCTACAACGCGAAGCTCAGCGGACCAAGTGCGGTCGAGCGGATGCTGCGGCATCTTGTGTTCGGCAGCTTGATCGGATGTATTTTGGGGCTGTTCTTTTTGCCCGTCTTTGCTGAAGGCAAAGCGGCAGCTAGCGCGTCCTCCGGCGTGGAGAGTTGGAGGGTGGGTTCCTATGACGTCATGCCCGTCGGAACCCTCGAAGATGCGCGCGGGCTAGCTCTCGGCCCTGCCGCGCAAGCAACGCTGAAGCGATTGCTGGGCTCCGGATGGACGGTCCTTCGCTTCAGGCTTCGACCAAACGAGCGCGGTGTGTTCGCTCCCCACCCGATCCAGGTCACGTTTCCGACGGCGCGGCCGGTCTATCCGATGAGCCTCACGCTGGCGGAAAGAGGGCCCGTCGTACTGGATCTCTTCGTCTTGGCCGACGCCTATGCGACTCCAGGGAAGATGGAGGTTTGGTTCGCGCAGGAGATTGGCCAGATCTATCACGTGCCGCCGGTCACCGACGCGACCTGGAAGTTCGTCAACCATCCGAGCGTGAAGCCCCTGCTTTGGGAAGGATCGAAACTGACTCGGCTGAGAGGCACTTTCCTGCTCGGCGAGGAGGCCGAGGTTTGGCCGTCTTTCCAGGCTTCTCAGCCAGACACTGTCGCGCTCACCGAAAGTAAGGGCCAGACCACCGTGATGATCATGATCGGCCTGCTCGCGGCGGCCGTTTTCGTGTTTGTCTGGGCAGCGACCGGAATCCTCCATGAGAAGGGTCGATGGCACATGACCGCCAACGGACTCTGCCTCACCCTCTCCGGCGTCTTGGCAGGCTCGATGATCCTGCTCGGCTTCTTCCGGTTTGCACCCGAAGGCAAGGACAGCTTAATGACGCGGCACGAGAACTATCGGCTGGTCAACGACGCCGTTCCCGAGCAAGCCGTTGACCGAGCGGAACTCGTTGCTGCCATCAGGTCGAAGGCGAAGAAGAGCCAAGAAAGGGACGTGCCGGGAGGATTCACGATCAAAGAAGAGAGCTCGGGATGGACGGTCACGACGTATGACCGCACCGGAGGAGCGGGGACCACCTTCGTCGAAAGGAAGCAACCTAGTGCGGTCGGCGCCAGTAAAGCAAACTGACGTCCTTGATCAAGACCGAGTCACTCTCCAAACACTTTCAAGATCCCAAGAAGGGGTGGATCCGAGCCGTCGAGGACGTGAGCGTAGAAGCCCAACCCGGGAAGGTTTTCGGCATGCTCGGCGTCAACGGTGCGGGCAAGACGACTTTCCTCCGGATGCTTTCGACCGTCATCTCTCCGACGGGCGGGAAGGCCTGGGTCAACGGGTTCGACGTATTGAAGGAGCCAGAGCGCGTCCGTGAGTCCATCGGCTTCCTTTCCGCCTCCACCGCCCTCTATGGGCGGCTGACCGGCGAAGAAGTGCTGGAGTACTTCGGTGGCCTGTTCGGGCTCGCGGGGGAAGAGCTTCACTCCCGGATCCGGAGCGTCAGCCAGGCGTTGCGGCTGGACGAGTTCGCCGGACAGCTCTGCGACAAGATGTCGACCGGGCAAAAGCAGCGCGTGAGCATTGCCCGGGCCATTCTTCACGACCCTCCCGTGCTGTTCTTCGACGAGCCGACGGCCGGTCTGGACGTCGTGACCTCGCAGACCGTTATGGAGTTCATCGAATCCTACCGCGACGCAGGCAAGACCATCGTTTTCAGCACCCACATCATGAGCGAGGCGGAGCGGATATGCGACCACATCGCTGTCATTGACCAGGGGAGGATCCTTGCCCAAGGCTCGAAGGAGGACCTCATGGAGTTGACCTCACAGCCCACCCTCGAGAAGTCGTTCTTGGCGCTGGTAGGTTACAGGCGCGAAGGAGCTGTGGCTTGAACCGAGCGCTGTGGGTGTTCCGAAAGGAGGTCCGGGAAATGTTCCGCGACCGCAGGGTCGTGAGCGGCGCGTTCGTCATGCCTGTCTTCATGATCATCATGTTCGTGACCCTCATCGGGCTCGTTCAAGAGAAGGTGTCCAAGCCAACGAAGCCGACAGTAGTGGTGATGGGCATGGCCGGCGACAAGCTGGCTGCGACCTTGACGAAGGCAGTCTCCAGCAAAGTGACCGAGGTGAAGACCCGGGCGGAAGGATTAGCCATGGTCCGCAAGGGCGGAGCAAAGCTGTTCATCGAGTTCCCCCCTCGCTTCACCGAAACGATTGCGAAAGGCGGCTCTGAACTCAAAGTCACCTATGACCCGACCGAGCCCCTCTCGGGAATCGCGCTGGCGACCGTCCGTGAGGTCGTCGCGGCCCAGAACCAAGCCAAGCTGAAGGCGATCTTGATCGTGAACCAGGTCGATCCGAAGTTGACCGAGCCGCTCAAGTTGAAGGTTGGGGAGACCGAGCAGCCCAAGGGTCTTGGCGGATCGTCGTTGGTCAGCCTCCTTCCCTATCTGATTGTCATTTGGGCCTTCTACGGCGGCTTTAGCATCGTGAGCGATCTGGTGGCCGGGGAGAAGGAGCGGGGCACCATGGAGACGCTCTTGGTCAGTCCCATCAAGCGGCACGAAGTGGCGCTTGGGAAATACTTGGCTCTTTGCCTGGTGAGCCTGACCAGCAGCTTGACGAGCCTGGTCGCCATCCTGGCGGTCGGGGCCCTTGGACTAAGCAAGTCCGCCTTTCCGACCGGCTTTTCGATCTCTCTGCCGGCGCTGCTCGCCATGTTGGCGACTCTGATCCCTCTGGTCGGCATGTTCGCAGGGATCTTGATTTCCGTGAGCGCTGCTGCCAAGAATATGCGTGAGGCTCAGACTTATCTCACTCTCGTGAGCTTCGTGGTGGTCATGCCTGCCGTCTTCAGCCAGTTCCTCGGCTTTACAGACATGCGGAACGCCCTCTGGGTCAAGTGGACACCCGTCCTCGGCACGTCCGTCTGCCTAAGAGACGCGCTGCTGGGAAAGACCGATTGGCTCGCCTTGTTGGCCAGTGTTGCGACGAGCGGCTTGATTGGCGCCGCCCTGCTCTGGGTGGCGGTACGCCTCTTCCGCAAGGAAACGATCCTAGCCCGAACCTGAGCGAGAGGCCGCCATCTGGGCTTGCTGCTGCTGCAAGGAGGCGATCGCTTGTTCCATCGCAAGAAACTTCTTCTTCAGCGTGTCTTGCCTGATCACGAGCGTGTCTTGGAAAGACTTGATTTGGTCGGTCAGGTCGTCGATCTGGGACTGGATGGATTTCTGTGTCGCCGGCAAGAGTCCGTTGGTGACGTCGTTGACCGTTTCGATCGAGCCGAGCATGCGTGACGAGAGGCCCCGCGTGTACCGCAGGGTACCGACTTGGCCCGTGGTCGTCCCAGTGTATTGAATCTGTAGGCCGGCAGTGTTCGCGTTCGTGTCTTTGCCGAGCAAGTACTGTCCGGTACCCGTGGCCTCTTCGCCGTTGATCGTGCCGGCCACATCGAACCCTGTGGTGTGGACGCCGCCGGCAGTTCCGAAGCCGGTGTTGTCATCGGCCGCATCGAGGTTGCTTACGACCGTGAAATCAGATGCCGAGCCGTATTTCTGAGCGGCGATTTTGAGCTTGCCATCGGTATCGACGCTGGCTACCACCTTGTCTTTTAGCGTGGAGTCGGCGTTGATGAGGTTGACGATCTCTGCCAAAGTCTTGCCCGAGCCGATCGTGAGCTTGTAGTCAGTCTTGAAGGCCTTGCCGCTGAAGGTGAGCTCTTCTCCACCGACGCTCGGCTGAGTCATTGCTGAGCCAGAGAGGTTGCTCGCGATCGTCGCGGCCTGGGTGATGTCCACAAGATAGCCGGACGTGCCGGAGTCCTTCGTGCGGTTGATGCTAGAGACAAACGCGATGCCTTCATTCGCGGAAGTGCCGCTCGAGACCATGATCGCCTTGACGGCGTCGGTATCGCTGCTCAGGGCCGCATCAAGCTTGGATTCGTCGAGCGTGAGTTTGCCGTCACTGTCCAATTGGAAGCCGATATCGGCCATGCTGCGGAACTTGCCCGACCCGACCATGTCGAAGAGACTGGACTGTACCGCGCTCACGGCCTGACTCGTCACGGTGTCGCCGAACAGCGGTCCCGAATCGAACGTGTCTGCGTCAAAGGCGGAGTTCGTCTTCACGAAATCCATGAGCCCGTTGAACGCGTCCATGTAGGACTTGAAGCTCGCCTTGATCTTGCTCGTGTCGCGCGAGATGTCGATGGTCGTCGTGGCCGAACCCTGGGTCTCGTCTTTGAGCAAATTGAAGGTGATGCCTGCAGCAGCATCTGTGACCGAATTGGTGTAGCTGGTCAGTTCGATCCCGTCCAGCTTGTAGGAAGCGTCCTTGGCCTCGATGACCTCGTTGGAGTAGCCGTTCTGAAAGACGCCGAGCGCTGCCAAGAGGTTGTTGCTGTCGACCGGTTGGCCGGTCAAACCTGTGACCTCCAGCTTCTGGACAGTTCGCCCGCCTTCCGTGACTTCTTTGACGCTCGCGGTCACGCCGGATCCGCCAGCCGCCAGATTGATCTTGGCGGCGACCGAGGAAAGGGAATCGGTTTGGAAATCGATGTTGACGTCGTTGCCCTCGACCGTGACAATGCCACTGTTCGCGGCGCCACTCATGGTCTTGATCGTGTCGGTGGCGTTCGAGAAGCCATAGCTTCGGAAGCCGCCCGATACCGGTTCTCGGTAGCTGGTCGTTCCGTTGATGATGCCGAGGCTCTGCATGACCGAGCCCGAGACATCGGCCACCTGAAGCTTGTTCGCGACGCCGGTTGTCTTGGAAGTGAGCGAGAGGTAGGCGGTGCCGTTACTGTCTTTGATGATGGATGCGACGGCACCCGTCCCAAGCCCGTTGATCTTCTTGGCGATCGAGGTGAGAGTGTCGGTGGCGGTGACGTCGAAGGACTCTCCATCGACGACGACCTGGCCGGAGAGGTTGAGAGCGGTGTCGGCCCCGACCTGTGAGTTGGAGACAACCTTGTGGGCCTTGGCCAACTTGTGAACGGTGAGCGAATAGGAGCCCGCTGAGGCCGCAGAACTGGCGCTGACGCTGGCGATTGTCGAGTCCCCCACGGAGGCCGTCGAGGGGTCAAAGCTCGAGCTGGTGCTCAAGCCGGCCGCGGCGGCGTTGAGGGTGACGATCTTGCCCTGGAGCTGGCCATAGATGCCGAGGGTCGCGGTCAATTGCGCCTGGCGCGACTGCATCCTCGACACGGGGATCGCCTCGATCTGCATCAGCTGGCTGATGATCGAGTTCGTGTCGATGCCGGAGCCAAGTCCGGAGAACGAGATACCGCTCAGGTTGCCGCTCAGAGACATGGTTTTAGATGAGGCCGAGGAACTCTTTCGCCCGGGTCACGTTGTTGAGCAAGTCTTCCTTCATTTCCTCTACCTCCTCGTCGCTGAAGGCGAGCCACTCGTTCACGGCGGGAGACCACTCTTGGTTGATCGTGCCGGAGACGCCATCGGTGCAGGCAGCGGCGAGCCGGTCTGCGACGTTGACCACGTTGAGCACCGGAATCAGGCTCTCTTCAGGACAGCCTTGAGGGTCTTCGTGCCATTTGATGACGTCGGTGAGGGCGTGGGGGAAGTTCCACCGCTCGGCAAGCGCGCCGCCGAGGTCGGCGTGGTTGGTGCCGAGCATCTTGTTCTCCGCTTCGATCAAGTGCTCGTTCGTCTTCGAAATTTCGGAAAGGACTTGCTGGTATGGCTGGTTAAAGGCGGTGAGAAGGAAGAGGCGACCGATGTCCCTGAGGAGCCCACCGATGAAGCAGAGGTCTTGGTCCTTGGTCGGCAGACCCTTCTTTTTGGCCATGGCTTGGGCGGTCGTAGCCGCGGCGAACGAGTTCTCCCAGAACGCGCGCTGGACTTCGATGATCTTTGGACTCGGAGTGTTGAGGGCATTGAGGACGCCGACAGACAGCACGAGGTTCCGGACCTGGTGCATGCCGAGGATGGCGATGGCCTGTCCGATGTACCCGACTTGCCTTGGCAAGCCGAAATAAGCGCTGTTGACGACCTTGAGGAGCTTTGTGGCGATCCCGGCGTCTGCCGAGATCAGGTTCTCGATCTCGGTGGTCGAGACCGTGTCCTTCTCGGTCGCTTGCAAGACCTGGACGATGACCGTTGGCATCGCCGGCAGGTCGATCATCGCTTTCTCAATGTACTTTTGAATCGAGTAGTTGTCAGATCTGAGTGCCATTCCTTTCGTCCTTCGCCGCCCGGCAAGCCTGCTGGGCGCATCCTTCCCTCGTGACCTCGTTTCGGCGGGAAGAGCCGAACGGTCTTAAGGTTTGTTCCGCACCGCGGGAAGAATTCCCAACGGCGCCAGATGAATCTTTCAGGGGAGACTGCTTGCCGCTCATGTTCACCCCTATGCCGCCAATGTCTTGTCGACATCGATGTAAGTGAGCCCCTCCGCCGAAGGGCCAGAAACGATTTCCGTGACTTCGTCGACGAGGAAGCCGATGGATCCGCCGGCGGTGTCCGCGACGATGATGCGGCTCCCCGGCGAGTCAGGCTCCTCGGGCAAGTCCATCCGCCGACGAAGGTCGACGACCGGGACTGTCTTGCCGTGGATGTCCATAAGCCCCTTCATGCTGGGCCCGGCCCCTGGGACCGGAGTCAATGGGGACGGGCGCACGATTTCGCTGACTCGAAAGATATCGATGCCGAACGAGCTTGCGCCGAGCCGGAAAACGACGGTTTGCCGGTTCGCCAAGAGGTTGTCCACCGAGGCCCAGGTTCCTTCCATGAAGAGTCCTCATTTGAAATCTTCGGCGTCTGGGGCGCACAACTTTACGGGGCGTCTCAGTTCAAATATGCAAAGGGGGAGAACCGGAACGGACTCGCCGAGAGTCTATAATAGGATCATGTCTGCTCTTGGACGCCTTGTTTTATGCAGCCTCACGGCTTTGCTTTCGGCACTTTCATTTGGTAGAGACATCACGGTCACCTCGCCCGTTCGGGGTGCCTACCTGGGTACTTCCAACAAGGTCAATTTCAGCATTGTGGACGCCACGTTCGACGTTACTGTGAACGTGGTCGCGACATTCAAGAACGGTCAGAACAACATCAAGGTCACGGTTTCGAAGGTGTTCACACCCGACGCCGCCAACAAGATCAACGACTCGATCGACCTGAACTTCAGCGACACCGCCCCTCAGGGTGACTGGGTGATCGTCGTGACGCCGGTCGAGAAGGATGAGAACGGCAACACGCTCCCTTACATCCACCCCAACCGGACGATCGATCCGGTTCATGTGGACGTCAAGGCGCCCACTTTCAAGACTTTTAACCCGATCGACGGCTCGTTCGGCAAGGGCATCATCCACGTCGTCGCCAACTTGAGCGAACTGAACGTGGACACCTGGAAAGTCCAGGTGAACAACAAGGACATCCCGAACAACAGCGGCAACACGACCCTGGTCAGCGTCGACTTCGACTCCAACACGATCCAAAAGGACGGCCCCCAGACGATCTCGGTGAAGGTGGACGATCTTGCGAAGAACAGCGCGACCAAGTCGGCTTCGATCACGATCGACCGGATCAAGCCGGGCACTCAGATTGTCGCGCCGGTTCCCACGAACCCATTGCCGCCCAACACGGACGTGATCGTCCAGGTCCATATCAAGGACCAGTTCTCGGCCTCGGTCGATGTGACGGGTGTCGACGTCGTCGCCAAGAAGCTCGATGGGACCTTTATCACCCGCGTCTCCCGGAGGGCTTTCAGCGCGGTCGGGAACGATGTGAACTGGTCTGGCCGCATCAGATGGCGTTCGGATCTCCCTCAAGAATTCAAGATTGTCGCAACGGCCGTGGACAAGGCCGGAAATGTTGCGACTCTCCAAGAAATCCGGGTCCGAGTCGGGAATCGTTGACGAGGGTCTGGCTCGTCGTATAAGATCAGAAGAGTTCAGCCAGGCTGTAGGAGACAAACAGAGTTGCAAGCACGGAAGCGATTAGTCATCAGTGCCGGCGTCGTTATGGCGTCGGCTTTCGCGTCGGCCCAAGTGCCCGACCTTATGAACGCCCTTGACGCCGGTGGTAGGGCGATGGGCATCGGTGGATCGACGCAGGCGACGGACAGCAACACCTTGTCCACTTACTACAACCCTGCGGGACTTGGTTACATTTCTGACACGACCTTCTCGTTCGCAGCCCGGAACCTGCCCCAGTCGGACAACACGATTTCGGGGAATTTCGCAAGCCCGGACTTCAGCACGTCGCGCGAGTCGGGCCCACGCCGCATTACCCATGTGGGGTTCGCGACACCGATGCGGGGAGGCGTCCTTGGCTTGTCCTACACGATGGGCGGCTACATGAAGGACTTCCGGTCTGGCCAAAACTTGACGGACGGCGGGGTCATCATCCAGAACTACCTTGAGACCTTCGGTGCCCAGACCGATTTCTTCACTCTCGCCTGGGGCAAGCAGATGGGCCAGACGAACTGGGGGTTCGGCGTCGTGGTGGCCAACCAGTACATCTCTGACGTGGGCAGCTACGAGATGTTCGACAGTGAGAACCAGTTCATCGGTACCACCCGGATCGACAACTCTGGCAACACCTACGGCGTCGGAGGCATCGTGGGAGTCCAGTTCTCGCCTTCCCGCGACGGGAAGAGCCAGGTGGGCATCAGCGTCCGCACTCCGATCAGCCTCTCGAACAACACGTCGACGAGCCCTTACCTGAACAAAGTGCCGGGCCGAGCGTCAATCGGATTGGCCTCACGGACCGATCCTTTGCGGGGTGGAAAAGACTTTATCGTCTACGGAGCCCAACTGGACTACTTCTTTGGTTCGGACAAGAACGGAATCTTCAACCGGAAGGACACCCTTTCGGGCGGAATCGGCTTCGAATACAACTATCATCGAGGCAACGCCAGGATCCCGATCAGGGCAGGCTACGCCTTCATACCCAAGGGTGGGGACATGTTCATCGAGCGGAACACGTTCACTTTCGGCTTGGGGTATCGTCCCGATAACAGCAACCTCGCTGTTGACGTCAATTTCGGCTTGCCTTCGGGCGGCGGAACTTATGACATGGGTTTGTCGCTGACGTACAAAGTTGGTAAGTGATCAGGGTTCACGGATGAGTCTCAAGCGCGCACCGTTATTAGTCTTCATGTTGGGGCTTGCGCCCCTGGCATTTTCACAGGCGTGGAGCGACGCTTATGAGAAAGCCCTTGCCTCTGCCCGGAACAAGGACTGGGTGAGCGCCCGCGGCGCGTTCCAGGAAGCCATCGCAGTAAGGCCCGAGGATCAGTCTGGCCCGACCAACCTCCCTGGACCGGTCACGGAGCCCAGGCGCTGGCGGGACGGGGCGCCCTATTCGCCCAATTTCGGCGCCGCTTACGCTTCTTTCAAGCTCGCTGAGGGTAGCGCGGAAGTCGAGAGGAAGACCTATCTCGAGCAAGCCATGCAGGGCTTCGAGACTCTTGTGGCCAAACGCCAAATCTCGGCCCCGACGCTTTACTTCCTTGACAAGACGTACGGCATGCTCAATATGCCGGACAAGCAGCGCGAACTCCAGACTTACCTTCAGGTCGCTCCGTCGTGGAGAGTCGACACGGTCTTCCTGACACCGGAGGAAAACGCCAATATCACGAGCCTGACACCAGGCGGTCCGGCGACCGCCAACCCGGGCACGGGCACAGGCCCGGTCGTCACGGTGGTTCAGCCTGGTAAGGTCGCGAACCCGACAGCGTTAGCAGGCCCGGTGCCGGTGGTGCCGACGAAATTTGCCCTTATCATTGGCAACACGCTCACTCAGATGGGCTCTGGATCAATCGCTTTCGCAAGTAGCGACGCGATGGTCATCCGGCAGGCGCTCGTCCAAAACGCGGGCTACGACGACAAGAACGTCGTTGTGGTGAGCGATGCCACCAGCGGCCAGATCATGACCGCAGCCAAGGCCCTCGCGTCGACCATGCCATCGGGCGGCACCGTCTTGATCTACTTCAGCGGGATCGGCGTGAACATTGATGGCAAGGACTACTACGCTGGAGTTGATGCGGCCATGAGCACGGACACGAACAAAATGGTGGCCAAGGAGCAGCTCATGCAGGTCTTCCGCGACAAGGGCGCGCAGATTTTTTCGTTCTCGCAAGCTAATCGGCCAATCGACAGTGGCCGCTATTTCGGGATGGAAGTTCCGCTGACCGGGCGCTATGCGCAATGCCAGGCAACGAGCCCGGGTGGCCAAGTCTTCAGTGCGATCGTCGACGACAAGCCGGTGGGCATTTATACCAAAGCTTTCGTCGATACGCTGGCGTTGTTCCGCTCCAACCGGGTTCCTGTCGTAGAATTCTGTTGGGCGGTTTTCCAGATGATGCAAGGAGCCGGTGACGCTCGAGAAGGTGGCGGTACCCCACAGGTTCCCAGCAACCCGATCATCAACCAGATGGGCACCGAAGCGGCCTTCTGATTCTGGAATTGCTTAAAGAAATGGAGGACAGGCGGAAGCGCCCGTACGCGCCGCCGCTGGATCCGCGGGCAGTCGTGATCATGCGTAAGATGGCCGGCGAATATGCCGACCGGTACGCGCAAGAGTTCCTTCTGCCGCATATCAAGCGTGTGGCCTCTCTGACCGAGTCGGACAAGGACTCGGTGGCAGCCGCACTTGAAGACCCCTACTGTGCCTTGTTGGCGTTCTTCGGGCACTATGCCTTTGCGCGGAGGGGCAAAGACCGCGACGACCTTGCCGGCAATGCTCTCGACGCGATGAAGAAGATGGTGTCGGAGAAACCATTCGAGGAAGTCCTCGACATGGCCGACGGCACGCTCATGTGGCAGGCCTTTGAAAGCGTCTGCAAGGCGAGCGGGAAGAAGGCCAACGAGCAGCAGAACCGTGGACCTGTGCAAGGGATGCTCGAGCTTGCCCAGGAGATCCATCGGCTGGACCCTGAACTCTCGCTCGCGACCTGGGTGACAGACGGGATCGAGGATACGGGCCACTTGGAGGCCCAGCACCTGCGCATCGTCGATATCCGCGGCGTCGGGCCGAAGAGCGCGTCCACATTCATCCGCGACATGGTTTGGCTCTACGACGTCGAGGAGCTTCTGGTGCCCACTGACAGGGTGTTCGTCCAGCCGGTCGATCGGTGGCTGCGCATGATGACGCCGTACGTCGTCCCCGAGGAAGGGCTCGCCGATCCAGCCGATTGGATCGTCGCCGGCAAGATATCGAAGTACACACGGCGTGCGGGCCTGAGCGGCATTTGCTTCAACATGGGAACGACTTACTTCGGCCAGAAGGTCGTAGGCGACCCGTCACGGTTCGAATCCGCTATTCGCGACCTACTGGTTCAAGAGGTCGATAAGGCACGAGGCCTCAAAGCTTCGGGAGAGCCAGGCGAAGGCCATCTAATGTGAGATTGGGCTCGACCCCGTCGAACTCGCTACAAAGGCCGAGGAAGGCCGAAGCCAAGCCACCGGTGCCGAGGGCAGGTGGATTGCCGCCCAGTTCCTTCTTGATCGATTTCAGGACGTTGTCCACCGCACCCGCATAGCCGAGCATGACCCCCGAGCGAAGGGCGTCCACCGTGTTCCTTCCGATGGCGGCATCGGGCTGCGCAAGCGAAATCGATGGCAACTTGGCCGCTCTTGCTGCAAGGGCGTCCAGCGAGACGAGCACGCCGGGCATGATGGAACCGCCGACGTACCGTCTTTGAGCATCGATGGTGTCGAACGTGGTCGCCGTGCCAAAGTCGACGATGATGGCTGGTGCACCGACCAATTCTATGGCGGCAAGGGCGTTAGCAATCCGGTCGGCGCCCACCGCGTGAGGCGGATCGTAGGTGACCTCGAGCCCCACCTGAGCCCCTGACTCGAGCAACTTTGGAGCGCATTGCAACCACTTGGAGGCGAACTTCTGCCAGGTCGGCGTCGCGGAAGGGACGACTGAACCGATCACGGCCTCATCGGCCCGGAACAGGAGGCCCACGCCCTCGCAGAGCTGCCCCAGTGTGGCCATGAGCTGGTCCTCCGTGTCGCCGGAGTGGGTGGCCAGCCGCCAGACCTGTTTCCAACCGCCTTCGTAGAGTCCTACAACGGTGTGTGTGTTGCCAACGTCAATCGCCCAAAGCATGAGTCAGGTCCACCGTACTATAGACCTCTCCACCGAGGTCCTCGATCATTGCCTGGACGATCCCTTTCGAGACCCGGTCTCGCAGCTCGTAGTTGTCCGCCTCGACCATGACGCGGAGCATCGGCTGCGTCCCGCTCGGGCGCACGTTCAAGCGACCGTGGCTTTGGAGAGCCTCCTGCCCGGAGGCGATGCTCTGAGACACCTTCGGCCGGCTCTCCCAGCCGTCCTTCTCCTTCACGCTCACATTGACGAGGAGCTGCGGCCACGACTCGTAGTCACCGAAGAAGTCGCTTGCCCTGCGGCCCTCGCGCTTCAGGACCCGGACAACCTGCAGTGCGGTCACGAGCCCATCGCCAGTGGGCAGAACGTCGCTGAAAATGATGTGGCCGCTTTGCTCGCCCCCGATCTTGCCGCCCGTCTCGCGAAGGCGGGCGCTGACGTACTTGTCGCCGACGTCGGTCCGGTGCACGTTGACGCCTTGGGCGAGCATGTACTGCTCAAATCCTCCATTGGTCATGACTGTCCCGACGACCAAGGCAGGGTCGAGACCACCCGATCTGCTCCAGTGGGCGCACCAAATGGCCATCGTGCGGTCACCGTTGATCAGCCTTCCCTGATCATCGCTGAAAACGGCTCTGTCAGCGTCGCCGTCAAAGGCGATTCCGATGTCGGCTCCCGTCGAAGACGCCAGACTTTGGATCGTTTCGGGCTTGGTCGCACCGCCCTGGGCATTGATGTTCGTCCCATTCGGAGAGATGCCGGTGCTCACGACCCGCGCTCCGAGCCTTTCGAAAAGCCGTGGAGCCAACTCATAGGCCGCCCCGTCGCCGCAGTCCATTGCGACCGTCATTCCTTGCAGCCCCTCAGGCACAAGTGCCACCAACCAGTCGAGATAGGAGTCGATAAGTCCAAAGCTTGGCTCCAGCATGCCCACCGAATTTCCAGTCGGTCTGTCAAAGGCGGCGCCGAGGTTCCCCTCGATCCAACGCTCGGTCTCCTCGGCCACCTTGCGGCCGTCAGAACCGATAAGCTTGATGCCGTTGTCCGGGGCTGGGTTGTGGCTGGCCGAGATCACGGCACCGAGGCCGTACTCGCCTGTCATCGCCGCCCAACTCACACAGCCGGTAGGGACGATTCCGAGCGTGTCGACATCGACCCCCGCAGAGCAAAAGCCGCTGGCGAGCGAGGCGCCGATCATGGGCCCGCTCTTCCTCGTGTCGCGGCCCATCACGACGCGAGGGTGCTGGCCGCTCTCGCGGAGCCATCTGCCCGCCGCCTGCCCGATTTGGAAGGCGAGCTCGGGAGTCAGTTTCTCGTTTGCGATGCCACGGACACCGTCCGTTCCAAAAAGGCGCTTGCTCACGGCTTCTTCGCCACACGGACCTTAGCAGGGCGGACGACCCGACCGTGCATGGTGTATCCGGCCTCGATCTCGTCAAGGACCGTGTCTTCTGCATGCTCGTCAGTCTCCAGCGCGACCAGAGCCTCGTGGTACTCGGGATCGTACGGCTTGCCCACGCTCTCGATGCGTTTGACCTCGACAGTTTCCAGGGCTGCGCGAAGCTGTCTCTCGACCGCCCTTACGCCCTCAAGGAGAGCTTCGACGCTCGAACCCTTCTCTGCGGCAGCGACCGATCGCTCGAAGCTGTCGAGCACAGGCAGAAGCTTTTCGACAAGGGGTTGAGAAGCGAACCGCCTGCTTTCGTCCATTTGCTGCCGCAGGCGGCGCTGGACGTTCTGGGCCTCGGCCATGGCCCGCAGGAGTTGATCCTTGAGGGCGTCTCGCTCATTGGTCAATTCGGCGATTTGGGCGTCCTTGGCGTCAACGGCTGGCGTGGCGACCGAGGCGTCTGCGGTGGCAGGATCAGGTTGGGCTGGACTTTCAGGCACAGTCTTTCCTTCGTTCAGCATGGTGGATTCAGGTTCAAGAGTGTACCCTTCTGAGTCTGAACCCCAGGGGTCGGCTCCGCCCCGTACGAGGGCTTGGAACTCCCACTGAGAGGCTCTCATCCTGTGCCTGGCAATTGAGAGCTGCGACTCAAGCTCGATCCGGTCTTGCTCGAGAGTCGGCAAAAGCTCGTGAAGGCCGTACAAGCCCTTGGCGCTCACGTCGCCTCGCCCGATGAGCCGGCGAACGACTTCTTCCGACAGCCAAGCATCGTTGAACTGTGTTTCAAGGCCATCCGCCTGTCTCTTGAGGCGCTTGTACTTCTCATAGACAGGCCACGTGCTTCTGGGTATCTCGATTTCGGATTGTTGAAGGGTCGCGCGCTTGAGATCCTCGGCGACCCGTTGTCTGAGCGCGTCTTGGTGCTGTTGTAGCCACTCCGACATGATAGGAGTGAACGGTAGGCGGGCACCTCTGGTTGCGGCCGTTAGTCGTACTTGCCCTTGCTACTGCGTATGACCACGCGCGCCGGGGTGCCTTCTAACGGGAAGTTGCGCCGGAGCACGTTTTCGATGTAGCGCTGGTAGGAGAAGTGCACGAGGTCGGCATCGTTGCAGAACAAGACGAAGGTCGGGGGCCGGTTCTGCGGCTGGGTGCAGTAGTACACCTTGAGAGGGCGGCCTTTGCGGGTCAGGGGCTTGTCGAACACCGCGTCCTGCACGATCCGGTTGAGGGTGCCGGTCGAGATGCGGAAGCCACCGTTCTCCACGGCGCGACCGACGGCTTTCATGATGCCGTCCATTCCCGTTTGCTCCTTGGCAGATGTGAACAGGACGATCGCGTAGCCAATCTCGGGCACCTCGTCTTGAAGTTGCCTCTTGAAGTCCTTTTTGATCGGGGTGTTGTGGCCGAGATCGCCGGTCGGTGGCTCCTTGACGTCCCACTTGTTCACGGCGATAACAAGGGGCTTGCCTAGGTCGTGGCTGGCCTTGGCCACTCGCTTGTCGCCGTCGGTCAGCCCTTCTTCGCCGTCGATGACGAGAAGGGCACAATCGGACCGCTCGATAGCGGTCACCGCCCGATTGACCATGTAGTACTCGATCGAGCCCTGGATCTTGCCTCGCCGACGGATCCCTGCGGTGTCGATCAGCCGCACGCGTTGGCCCTTCCAGTTGATGAGGGTGTCGACGGCGTCGCGCGTCGTGCCCGGAATGTCGCTGACGATCACCCGCTCTTCTCCGGTGAGGGCGTTCACCATGGAGGACTTGCCGACGTTAGGGCGTCCGATGATCGCAAGCTTGAGCTCTTCCTCGACGGCCTCCTGCTCGCCCGACTTGGGAAACCCTTCGACAATGCGGTCCAGCAGTTCCTTCAGACCCCGACCGTGAATTCCGGAGACACTGAAGACCTCGTCGAAGCCGAGCGTGTAGAACTCTTGAGCCTGAAAGTCGCGGTCGGGGTTGTCGGCCTTGGTCGCGACGACATAGACGGGCTGGCGGATTCCTCGCAGGCGGTGCGCGAGGTCCCAGTCGGTGGGGTTGAGCCCTTCTTCCGCGTCCACGACGAAAAGAATGACGTCCGCCTCAGCCATCGCCACTTCGGCCTGGACGCGAATTTGCTCGACCAACGGGTCGTCGTCACCGAAGAGAATGCCGCCGGTGTCGACGAGCTTCATGTGGCGGCCCCCATGGTCGAACTCGGAATAAAGGCGGTCGCGCGTGACGCCGGGAGTGTCTTCGACGACCGCGATGCGCTTGCCCGCGATGCGGTTGAAGAGCGTGCTCTTCCCTACGTTTGGCCGTCCTACGATGACGACGGTGGGCACTCGGGCGGCCATGGGGAGAATAGGGTACCTGCGGCAAACCGGGCTCTCTGAGTAAATTCACGGGCTAGATGCGCGCCCTGACCTTTGTCCTGCTCCTGCTGCCCCTCGGGGCCCTTGCTCAATCACAGCGCGGGACTTACAATTACTTCCGGATCGGGCCGTCCTTTGGCCAGCCGGTCCTCGGCTCGGAGGACACGAGGCGCGGAACGGTGTACGCACTGGGCTATAGCCGCCCGGAGCCCAGAGTCTCGTTGCGGGGCTTGCAAGGAGACCTCCTCCTTGAGGGCTATTACCTTTACACAAAGGGCGGAGGCTTTGAGGACATTCCCGTCAACCACATGCACTCGTTCGGCGTCATGGCCATCGCGCGCTACTACACTCGGTGGCTGAAGAGCGCCGACGCCTTCTTCGACCTCGGTTGGGGCTTTGTCTACAACAACATCACCACGCGGGACCTCGACTCGCTGTTCAACTCGACTCCCTGTGCCGGCCTAGGGATCGCCAAGGGCAAGTTCGATTTCACGGTCCGTTGGTACCACCAGTCTAATGGCGGTAGCAGGGGCAACAACCAGGGCACGAACCAGATCCAGTACTTGATCGGTTATCGCTTCTGATGGCGTTCGGATTCGAGGTCAAGGGCCGTTGCTCGACGAACCTGGCAAGGCTCGGCACGCTCCAAACGAGCCACGGGTCGGTCCAGACGCCTTGCTTCATGCCGGTTGGCACCCAGGCCACCGTCAAGACGGTGGGGAGCGAGGACTTGGAGAAGCTCGGCTTCGAACTGGTCCTGTCGAACACCTACCATCTCTCGTTGCGACCCGGTGCGGACTTGATCGAACGACTGGGTGGCCTTCACAAGTTCATGTCTTGGCCAAGGGCCCTTCTTACCGACTCAGGCGGATACCAGGTCATGTCGCTGGCCCACAAGCGGCGGGTGAGCGACGAGGGCGTCCGGTTCCAGTCGCACTTGGACGGGAGCGAACTGTTCCTCACCCCGGAGCGTTCGATCGAAATCCAGGGGCAGCTCGGTGTCGACGTCTCGATGGCCCTGGACGAGTGCCCGCCTTATCCTTGCTCGCGAGATGAAGCGGCGGCGGCCATGGCCCGCACCCATCTCTGGGCTCCGCGAAACCTGGCCGCCCGGAGGGAGGGCCAAGCCGTGTTCGGCATCGTACAAGGCGGCGTCCACGAAGACCTACGGCGGGAGTCGGCGGAGGCGGTCACTTCTCTGCCTTTTGACGGGTTTGCTATTGGCGGAGTCAGCGTCGGCGAGCCGACGGAGATGCAGTACCCGGTGGTTGACTTGGCGGCACCCCTCTTGCCCGATGACAAGCCGAGGTATCTAATGGGGGTCGGACACCCGCGGGACATCGTCCACGCGGTTGCGGCTGGGGTCGACATGTTCGACTGCGTCCTCCCCACCCGTATGGCCCGCCATCACTGCGTCTATACGTTGCAGGGCCGGGTCAACGCGAAGAACGCCCAGTGGGCAGAGCACAACGGTCCATGGGACACGGGATCGACGTTCTCGGCAACCGAGCGGTATTCGGCGGCCTATGTGCGGCATTTGTTCCAAGCGGACGAACCCCTCGGGGCAAGGTTGGCCACCCTCCACAACCTTGCCTTTTACGCTCTTTTGATGGAAGACATCCGCCGTGCGATCACTGAGGACACCTGGCCTCAACTGGAAGCCAAATACAAGGATGCTTAGGGCACGAAGAAGTGCTCGATACCGACACGACCGTCGACAAGCTCGATCCCTTCCTGGAGCAGCATGTCCGCCTGCAAGTTCGCCACGCGCGGATCCTTGCGTCCAACCAGCAAATCCCCGTTCTTGCCACAGACCCGCCACCAGGGCACGTCAGGCGGGCACTGGTGCATCCACTTTCCGATCAGGACGCCACTAACGGGGTGCTTCATGGCCCGTCCGACATCGCCATAGCCAGCGACCTTGCCACGCGGGATGGAGGAGACGATCGACCAGAGTTCTTCGAGCCGCGTCACTCGAGCGGCGTGTCCCAAGCTTGGCGCAGTTGGTCGAAGTTCACGTTTTTCACGTGAAGGTCGCCATAGAGCGTGCTATACCGGTAGCCGCGGACCTTATTGAAGGCATCGGGATCGTTGACCATCATCCGCCCGCCCGATCCGTGCCAGTGACCTGACGCGTCGAAGAGTACGTTCACGTTGGCTGGCAGTTTGAACCGAGTCTGGCTGAAGAGCTTGAAAGCGATTTCTGTTCTGAAGAAGTAGCTCGAACCATAGGTCGAATACATGGTCGGCGCGGTCTTAAACTCCAGCCACGGGTGGTCGTCCACCGTCTCCGTACCATCGTCGGAGGGACAATGGAAGATGTCCTTGCTCTTGATGTAGGGCTGGAGGGCTTCGTGCAACAAGGGCATATAGGGAATCTGCGCCTTGAATTCTGGTTCGTGGTCCCAAATCTCGGGCCGGTACTTGTCGACGGCGTCCACGGCGTTGGGGAACACGTCGTCGTTGTCGGTCATATAGATGCCGATGGCGGCCCCGATTTGGCGAAGGTTACTGACGCATGTCGCCTGCTTGGCCGAGGCCTTGGCCCGGGCGAAGACGGGGAAAAGCAAGGCGGCCAAGATCGCGATGATGGCGATGACGACCAAAAGCTCGATGAGGGTGAAGGCTCGTCTGACCACGTCTAAGGATACGCTACGTTGCCGCGGTTCGTTCCTGCGGCACGCGCTGAACTTACGTCCTCATTTGATAGGCTTACTGGGCAAGAACTCTTTTGATGCGACGTCTGTTAAGGTACTTTTGAGGCTCTGCGAATGCGAGGTCGCGAGGACAAACCAGTTATGATGAGGGTCGCCGGGGTAATCGGAGGGTTGCTGCTCTGGGTGGTCTCGCTTGGCGGTGGCGTGTTCCTCGGCTGGTCAGAACGGAGCCCCGTCTTCGGGAGCCTGGCGCACAACATCATTTTCAACGAACCGCCGGAAAAGGCTTTCGCCGCCGACATGGCAGGAAGCAGGGACTATCTCAACGTCCTGATCCTTGGCTGTGACGAGGACCGCTACTACGCGGGCCGGGGCCACAAGAACCCTGGCGCTGTCTTGCGCCACGCCTCGCGGAGCGATATGATGCTCGTCGCGAGGATCGACTTCGGCAAGAAACGCATTACTGGCATTTCGATCCCGCGCGACCTGGCCTGGACGGTGCCCGGCTACAAGCAGCAGAAGATCAACGCGTTCCACAACATCGGATACAACGAGGGCGGGCCGGAGCGGGGCAAGGAGCTGGCCAAGGAGGCGGCGGAGGGAGTCCTCGGGCTCTCGATCGACAAGGTCGTTGTCCTCAACTTTGAGGCGTTCAAGCAAATGGTCGACATGCTGGGCGGCGTGGAAGTGTTCGTCCCTCGCAACATGAATTACGACGACAACGCCGGCGACCTCCATATCCACCTCAAGAAGGGGCGGCAGGTGCTCAGTGGCTACAACGCCATGTGCTACGTGCGCTATCGCCACGGGGACAGCGACTTTAAGCGTCAGGACCGGCAAAAGGAGCTCATGATGGCGTTGAAGGACAAGGCGCTCCACAAATGGGCGAGCGCCCCTGAACTCATCAACAAGTCGATGGAACTGATGGGCAATGCCTTCAACAGTGATCAGATGGCGAGCCTGATGCTCTTTGGCAAGGCGGTCGGGGCCGACAACATCAAGATGGACATGGTGCCGGTGGTCGAAGTTCCGGGATCAACGTTCCTTGAACTGGACACGGAGAAGCTGTCCGAAAAGCTGAAAGAGCTCCATATGAAGGAGCCTGGGGCGTACAGCGTTTCCTCCCGCTCATGATCTTTGCGGCACTGGAAGAGGACGAACGCGAGGAACGTCGCCCGCGAAGCCGCTACGTCTCTTGGAGGGAGTTCCTTATCATCCTGGCGGTGCTCCTGTTGCTCCTCGTGATGCTGAAACCAACGCTCGACGAGATGGGCAGGAGGGCAGAGGAATCGGCGTGTAAGCGCAAGCTCCACGCAATCGGCATCGCGATCGGCAGCTACATGATCGACCACGACGACCGGTTGCCCGCTACGTGCTACATGGGCTTTGACGGCGCTCCGTCGCTCGTTGACGGCCTGCCTCAGACGTGGGTCACGGACGTCCAGCCGAAGATGAGCGCCCGGGACGATTTTGTCTGCCCCTCCGCCAAGCCCTCGGAGGCAACCCGCCAGATGTCGAAGCTCACTGGGATCAAGTCTGCGACGAGCACCTACGGCATGTACTACGGCCTGTCTTCGGTGCCGATCAACCAGGTGCCCAACCCGGGCGAGTCGCTCATGATCGCTGAGACCGCGAACCTGGGAGCCCTCGGATCGAAGGACCCGGTGCACTTCCCTGGCGATATCTCAGACGGATACTTCATCGGCTGGGACACCGGCAACTTAGGCTTCGACCGGTCGACCCAATCGGTGACTCGGCTCGCGTTTCGCGACAATCCGGACAAGTCCGTCGGGGGCCGCATCGGACGCCACGGAGATGTGGTGTTCGGGATCTCGGTCGAGGGCGGGCTCCGGCCGCTCAGCGAGAGCGACGCGAAGGTCATGCACGCGGCGCCCCGGCTGAAGGGAGCCTGGTGGGCTGACCCCAACCTCTTCCGCTAGAACCTCAGCAGAACTTCTGGTAGTTCGCGTCAAACATCGCCTTGAGCTCGTTCGCCTTGGCGTCGTACGCGTCCTTGTCGGCCCAGGTGTTGCGCGGCTTGAGCACTTCAGACGGCACATTCGGGCACGACGTCGGCACAGCGACGCCGAAAACGGGATCGTCCTCGAACTCTCTCAGTTCTCCAGCGAAGGCGGCGTTGATCATGGCCCTCGTGTGCTTCAGCTTCATGCGCTGCCCGATTCCATAAGGGCCGCCAGTCCATCCGGTGTTGATGAGCCAGACGTTGACCCCGTGCTGCTCCATCTTCTTGCCGAGAAGTTCCGCATAGCGGCTGGGATGCAGGGGAAGGAACGGGGCGCCGAAGCACGTGCTGAACGTCGTCTGCGGCTCGGTGATCCCGGCCTCGGTGCCGGCAACCTTTGCTGTGTAGCCGTTCAAGAAGTGGTACATCGCCTGCTCCTTCGTCAACTTGCTGATGGGAGGCAAAACGCCGAAAGCGTCGCAGGTGAGGAAGCAGATGTTCTTCGGATGACCGCCGACACTGGGAATCACGGCACCCTCGATGTAGTCGACAGGATAGGCGCAGCGGGTGTTCTCGGTGAGCGTCGTATCGTCGTAGTCCGGGTGACGATTGTCGTCCAAGACAACGTTCTCGAGCACGCTCCCGTACTTGATCGCGTTCCAAATCTCCGGCTCGCCCTCGGCGCTGAGCCGGATGCATTTGGCGTAGCAGCCTCCTTCAACGTTGAAGACGCCCTTGTCGGTCCAGCCGTGCTCGTCGTCCCCGATGAGGCGGCGGTGCGGGTCAGCCGACAGCGTCGTCTTTCCGGTGCCGCTCAATCCAAAGAACAAGGCAGTGTCACCGGCTTCGCCGATGTTGGCGCTGCAGTGCATGCTCATGACCCCCTTCAGTGGGAGCAAGAAGTTCATGATCGTGAAGACGCTCTTCTTCATCTCGCCCGCATACTGGGTGCCGAAGATCAAGACGGTTCTATCAGTAAAGTTCAAGGCTATCACCGCGTCTCGGCCGTCCCGCTCCCAAGTCTCGCGGCAGAGGTCGACGACCGTCCACTCGGGAGTAAAGGTGGAAAGCTGATCGGCGGTGGGCCGAATCAGCAGGGTGCGGATGAAGAGGGCGTGGTAAGCGTTCTCGACGATGAAGCGGGTCGAAATTTGGTGGTCAGGGTCTGCCCCACCGAACGTGTCCACGACGTAGAGCCGCTTATTGGGGAACGCGCTCGCGGCTTTGTCCTTGAGGAGCGCGAACGTGCTGGGATCCAATGGGGTGTTGTTGTCCCACCAGACCTTGTCCTCCGACATCGAATCGCGGACGGTGAACTTGTCCTTGGGGGTGCGCCCTGTATATTTGCCTGTATAGGCGACGAGGGCGCCATTGTCCGCGAGTTGGCCTTCGCCGTTCTTGATCGCATGTTCGATCAGTTCAGGGACGGTCAGGTTCCAGTAGACCTCTCTCCCTTTTGAGGGGTCCAAATTTGCTTGGACTACGCTTGCAGTACTCATCGTTGAATCCTCTCGCGCGACGCGGCCATATCATGGCCGGGTGTGGAATAGTAGGAGTCTACTCAAGAAGATATGGGCCATCGTGGGCCGGGTTCAGGGCAACCTGGCGGAGGGTGGCGCCGGGGTAACGTGCCGGCATGAGCGGACTGGAGTACAGGCAAATCACCGACGCAGAGTTGGCGAGCGCTCTCGCCGGCCTTCCGGGATGGGTCGTCTCGGACGGAGCCCTGACCAAGCTCTTCGAGTTCAGCAGCTACAAAGACGGGATCGTTTTCGGGGCTGCGGTCGGTTGGGAAGCTGACAAGCTGAACCACCACCCCGACATCCACGTCGGATATGGCAAGGTCAGGGTCTCAACGTCCACTCACGACACGGGCGGCCTGACTCCCTACGACCTTGAACTCGCCAGAAGGGTCGAGAAACTCGCCTGAACCGGCATAATCTGGTCGCATGGGAAGCTCGTTCGGGACTCTTTTTCGGGTCACCACCTTCGGTGAGAGCCATGGCCCCGCCGTGGGCTGCGTGGTGGACGGCTGCCCTTCAATGCTCCCCTTGACTAAAACCGACATTCAGGCCGAGCTCGATCGTCGGAAACCGGGCCAATCCAAGATCGTCACTCAGCGGCGCGAGGAGGACGACGTAGAGATCCTCAGCGGCGTGCTCGACGACGTGACTCTTGGGACACCAATCGCACTTCTCGTCCGCAACTCCGACGCCCGATCGCGGGATTACGATGAGATGCGCGAAAAGTTTAGGCCTAGTCACGCAGATTATACATATCAAGAGAAATTCGGCATTCGAGCGTGGCAAGGCGGAGGCAGAGCTTCAGCCCGGGAGACCGTTGGGCGTGTCGCCGCGGGCGCTATCGCGAAGAAACTCTTGATGGCGCGTTGGGGGGTCGAAGTCCTGGCCTGGGTCGAACGAGTCAAAGACATCTCAGGAGAGGTGGACGTCGACTCGGTGACTCTAGCCCAAGTCGAGTCGAACATGGTCCGGTGCCCGGATCAAGAGGCAGCAACACGGATGGTCGAACTCATCGAGCAAGTGCGCAAGGACGGAGACTCGGTCGGCGGAGTCGTCAGTTGCGTCGCGCGCAACGTGCCGGCTGGCTTAGGAGAGCCTGTTTTCGACAAGCTCGAGGCTGATCTCGCCAAAGCCCTCTTGTCGCTCCCTGCCTGCAGAGGATTCGAGATCGGCTCCGGCTTCACGGGAACGATGATGACGGGCAGGACGCACAACGACGCATTCCGCGCGGACCACGGCGGGCACGTGACCACGCCGACGAATTGGTCAGGCGGGGTGCAGGGCGGAATTTCCAATGGGATGCCGATCATGATGCGGGCCGCGTTCAAGCCGACGGCGACGATCCTGCACGAGCAGGATACTGTGACCGTCGAGCATGAGAACACGACAATCAAAGGTCGCGGGCGCCACGATCCATGCGTGCTGCCGAGGGCCGTCCCCATCGTCGAAGCGATGGTGGCCCTGGTGCTGGCCGACCACGCGATGATGCATTCGGCGAGGGCCAAGCAATAGGAGTTTCATCGTTTCATAACAGTCGATGTCAGATAGAATCGGGTTCGTGGCGATCGCCGAACCACCTATGACGGTCAGCGAAGAAGTAAAGGGCGAGATTCGGACGAAGGGCGTCGACTTCTTTTACGGCTCATTTCAAGCCCTCAAAGGGATCACCATGGCGATCCAGCCGCAGATGGTCACGGCCCTGATCGGGCCAAGCGGTTGCGGAAAATCAACCTTCCTGCGTTGCCTCAACCGGATGAACGACCTCATCGAAGGAACCCGGCTCGAAGGTGAAATCACCATCGACGGCCAGGACATTTATGCCGAGGAGGTCGACCCCGTCGAACTGCGCAAGGTCGTCGGGATGGTCTTTCAAAAGCCGAACCCTTTTCCGATGTCGATCTACGACAACGTTGCCTACGGGCCAAAGATCCATGGCACTCGGCGGCGATCGGCCCTCGACCATGTCGTGGAGGATTGCCTCAGGCGCGCCTACCTTTGGGACGAGGTGAAGGACAAGCTCCACAAGAGCGCGGGCAGCCTTTCAGGAGGACAGCAACAGCGGTTGTGCATCGCCAGGTCGATCGCCGTCAATCCAGAGATCATTCTCATGGACGAGCCTTGCTCTGCCCTTGACCCCATCGCGACACAAAAGATCGAACAACTGATGTTCGAGCTCAAGTCGGAGTACACGATTGTGATCGTCACGCACAACATGCAACAGGCCCAGCGTGCGAGCGACCGGACCGCGTTCTTCAAGGAAGGCTGCCTCATCGAATACGCGGACACCGCCAACCTCTTCCTGAACCCTCAGATGAAGGAGACCGAGGACTACATCTCTGGCAAGTTCGGGTAGCCCGGTATTTGTACTAGAAATCAATAGTTATCCCGCATTTCTTCCCAGGTTCGCGGAGTTGTGCCCTTCGAAGGGGGCATTCGGAAGGCGTTTTGACGTACCATAGCGTCTAATCCAGACATGGCGGGGCATCGCTCTGAAGCAGAAACTGGCCGTCGGCTCCGGTCAGCAGCGCATGAGATGGGCCTGACTTTGCGGGATCTCGGCGACAAGATGGGGGTCAGTCGCCCTACGATCTACGCTTATGCGTCCGGCGCCCTCAAGATGTCCGAGGAGCGGCTCCATCAGGCCGCACAGATCCTCGGCAAGCCCGTCGGCTATTTTGATCCCAAGAACATCGAGGGCCCGGAGGGTTGGGTCTCGCCTCTCCACTCGTTGCGGCTCATCGAAGCCATGATGTCCCCGGCGAGTCCTTCAAAGGCCTCGGACGCCGCGCGCGAGGCTCTTGAGTCTCTTCGTCCCAATGAGCCACCCGCCGTGAGGGCCGAACTGCTACGGCGCTCAGGCAACGCCCTGACGATGGCCGGCGACTATGTTTCAGCGATCGGGCAATTAGAGATCGCGATCCAGATTTTCCAGTCCGAAAGGGACTTTGAGAAAGTGGGCCAGTGCGCCCAAACCCTTGGATTCTGCTACACGAACCTGGGCCAGATCGAATTGGCGAGAAAGGCGTTTGCCCAAGCCAAGACGCACCTGGGGCCGGCCAGCCAATGGAAGGCCGATGTCGCTCTCGCGGCGCTCGCGGAGCGCATCGGTGATTTCGACGAGGCTGAGCGCCTCCTCAGTGCTCTGCTTGACGACGCTGGATTGCCGGACAGTGCCGTGGCCTATATCCGGGCCAATTTCGCCAGCATCGTCTGCGCACGTGGCCGTTGGCGATCCGGGTTCGCCCAAACCGAGACTGCACTGACAGCGGCTTACACGGCGGGGCTGACCGATCAAGTTGCCGAACTCCTGATCCAGGGTGCTTTTGCCCTGACGCATCTCGGGCGGCTTGAAGAAGCCACCTTGATGGTGACGCGCGCTCGAGACGTGACCTTTACGCTTCAGGACAAGGCGCGTTCGACCCTGGCCGACGTCGCGGCGGCCACTGTCCTTGCCGGATTTGGCCAAGAGGGCCCAGCCCGAGAACTGTTGGTCGACGCGCATGCCCGGGCCACGAAGAACCAGTACAGGAGGAGCGAATCCGCAGCCCTTTTGTTGCAGGCCGAGCTGGCTCTGAAGCGCGGAGAAGTGGACTCTGCATACGAATGGGCACTCCAGGCCACGAGCCACGCCGAGGCGAACAACTACGTCGTAGCGGCTTCGCTTGGACGGTGTCTCCAAGTACAGGCCCTCGCGAGCTTGGGCCGGCTCGAACTTGCGGCCGATGAACTCGCGACGGTGTCCAAGAAGGTCGCCGAGTTGGGCGAAGGCAGGCCGGCGGTGCTTTGCGAGGAAGCGCGGGGTGACCTTGCTGCCCAGAACATGGAGCTCGATCAAGCGGCTGAGACGTTCTGCGCAGCTATGGAGATGGCGGAAGACGCTGGTCTCAGGCTGGACTTTGAAAGGTTGGCGCGCAAGATGAGCGCGTTGACGACAAACGATTTGGAGAGCACAACACGACCAACCCATGAAACCCTTGCGGACAAGTGGGCGTCAAACTTTGCGGCTGGTTCACAGGCTTGGACAAACCTCCTGTTGGGTGAGTCGCTTCTCATTGATCCTAATAGCACTCTTTCGAGGAGAAATCATTGAAAACAATCATAAGTAAGATCTGTTGTCTTGCTTTCGCGGCGGGGTTCTTCGCCGTGGGATGCGGAGGCAGCACAGCCGGCGGGGACGAGTTCAATCCCCTCGGCGAAGGCAACATTCCAATCGGTTACGTGCCGATCAAGGACTTCACGGAATGCTTCTTCCTATTGGAAACCAGTGACGGCCAGAAGTCCGAGGGCAGCACCAAGGGTCACACCGTGTACGCCAAGCCGTTGCCATACGGCCAGACAAAGCTCACGCTTATTCCGATGTTGCGTAGTTTCGCTCCAGTGACGGTGACTTTTGAAGCTGGCAGGGAGCAGCGCTACCAAGCCAACATCCGGCCCAACGAAATGCTCACGACGCTTGTTGTGAAAGACATTGAGTCGGACATCCACGACGGTCAAGTCCTCAAGATCGGCCAGACGTATCCTATCAACGTGCACGTCTACGGCTCTGGCGCGCCGAACATCGCGCCGAGCATCGTCCTCTCCCAAGGCTTTGGTCGATTGACGGCCGACGACGAGGTCGTGCCGACCAAACCAGGCAAGGGACAAATCATTCTTAAGGTCATGGATTTCGTGAAGATCATCGAGATCCGCGTCGAATAGACGCCGAGACCTCCAGTCGCAAGAGAGCCCCCCGGCAAATTGCCGGGGGGCTCTCTCATTTGTCGTCGCTGTTCAGGGAGTCACGGTCCAGACGGTCTGGTTGACCGATGCCGTCCACGGGCCGAAGGTCGGGCCGGTGACCTTGTAGCTCAGCTTGACCTTCATCGTACCGTCGGCCTGGTTGACAAACCGACTTCGATCACCTGACGTGTTGACCACGACGGTTTGATCGGACAGAGTCGACGGCCGCGTGTCGAGCGTCTCGTAAGCGTTGGTCTGGTAATTGAAGAGACCGACTTGCTGCTGAATCGTCTGCGAGCTGGCCTTGCTGACGATCTTGAACGACATGTCGCTTGGCACCAAGAAAGGCGATGTAGCGGTCAGCGACATCTGCAATGGTGCCTCGTTCGGACCGAACGTGATACCGGGCTTCCCGACGACATAGTTGGCGTCGGCTGTGAACAGGTCGCTCAGCTGGCCGCTGACGAGTGAGCCCCTCTCAAAGGTGAGCGAGTTCGGCAACACGGTCTGAGGGGTCACAGCGACCCTGACAAAGTAGATGTCTTGCTCACCATTGAAGGTGGCCGGGTATGTAATGTTGACGCCGTTGTTGTCCGAGGACATGGCCATGTAGTCCCCGATCTTCTGTTGCTGAGGCCAGCCGATCGTGGAGTTGAAGGCGTTGGAAACGCGGATCGACGGCGCAAAAGAAGCACCACCGTCAAGGGAGTAGCTATAGAACAGTTGAGAAGTGGCCGAGGACGGGTCGTTCCGGGTGTCGAACCAACAGGCGTCCACTCGACCGTTCGGTGCCACGGACAGGGTGCCGAACCAGTGGTAACGGCCCTGGTTGACGGGATCGTCGTTCACTCGAACCACGGGGCCCCAAGTCGCGCCACCGTCAGTACTGCGCCGCAGCCTCACTTCGCAAGGGTTGCTTCCGTTCACGCCGACGGAGGCGAGAATATAGATGTTGCCACGGTATTGGCTCGTGCCACGGTCGGCCGCGATCCAGGCTTGGCCCGCCAGCCCGTCCGGGTTCACGATGGTTCCGTAGATCAGGTCTCCACCCATGTCCACAAACACGCTGAGGTCGAAGCTCGGCGTCTGCCCCCCGTTCTTGGCGTTGAGCGATCGGACGAACCTGAGCGAAGGCTGGCCACCGTCCGTTCCAACAAGGTAAAGCTCGCCGTTCGGGCCGACGTCGAGCGTGCCCCAGACCGGCTGGTTGGGGATGTTGATGGGACTCATCCAGGTCGAGCCGCCGTTGGTGCTGCGGCTGAACTGACGGCCGTTGTAGTTGTTCCCTGCCGTGCTCCAGAGCTGGTACACGAATCCGGAACCGCTGCTGTTCGTCGAATCGACCGTGATCCAGTTCTTGTCACCGCCCGTCGCCGGCCCCAATTTGGTCCACGTTTGGCCCTGGTTCTGGGAGCGGAACTCGTCGGTGAAGAAGGTCTGCTGCAAGCTGTTGTATTGGAAAATTCCTGCCGAATCGGAAGCCAGCACAGGGTCGCTGCGGAAGATGTTGTTCTCGATCAGGCCCGGGAAGGTCCAGTGCAGTCCGCCGTCGGTCGTGAAACCGTAACCGCCTTGGCGGAAATTGGAACTGACGCTGTTGAACTGTCGCCATCCAACGGCAATCCGGTTCGGGTTCGTCGGATCCACGACCATGGAGGGCTCATTGGCGGCATCGCCAACGATGTTAAGACCCTGTGCGTTGACATTGACTTGTACGGAGGTAAAGCCGTCGCAAATCGAGTACATGCGTGGCGAATAGACGGGAACCATAGGGGGCGCTGGCGGCATGTCGTACCGTTCCATCGCCTCCTCGTCCTGCCCTTTGCCATGCTTTTCTTGGGCAACGAGAACCATCGGCAGTGCCAAAAGGCAGGCGACCGCCAACGACGTTGAGAGCGTGCTGATTTTCATGCTGGATGCTTCCTCGAGGAAAAAGAGATCAAGGCACCAGCCCCTATTCTACGGCCCTATCGCACCTCCCACCTCGTCGCGGAGGCTGATTTGAAGATTCTTTGGTGTAACCCGGAAAAAGAGCGGGGAAATAAAGGGGCCCCGGAAAATCCGGGGCCCCCACAGGAACCGACTGAACCGGTATCCCTGGTTAGTGGCCGGTGACGTCGAGCTGAGCGAACTCGAAGTCCGTGCACCAGTTGCCGCTTCCCGGCACCGGTCCGGTGTTGCGGACTCTGATCTGGCCGACGATGGCGCCGCCGCCACCGAGATACTTCGCCAGGCTTCCCGAGGCGTTACCGGTGAAGGTCGCGTACCCGGTGCCGATCGAAGTCTCGGGCAAGACCGTGTCGAACACGTTCGCCTGAGTCTGATCCTTGAGGGCGAGGGCGATGCCGAACTGGCCGACCAAGCTCATCTTGGCCTTGACTCTCATGGCCAGGGCAGACAAGACCGTTTTGCTCGTCGTGTAGGTGAGGTTGGTGACCACGAACGGGCTCGAGCGGTTCGGCAGGATGAACCGGCACATGCGCTCGGCGTTGTTGTCGTCAGCAGCCAGGCTGGCCAGATCGCCGCTCGAGATCTGTCCAAGAACCACCTGCTGAGCGTTGGGAGCCAACGTCTCAAGCGTGTCGGATGCCGCCGGGGTGAAGCACAGGCCGCGGAAGCGGGTCAAGGCAGGCGCGGTGGCGAGAACCGTGAAGGTGGAACCCGAACCAGAGTCGGTCAATGTCACAAGGTTGTTGCCGGAAGCTTGGTCGGTGGTCGCATAGATCACGTTGCCGTTCTGGTCGGGGACAACGATCAGTCCTCTGATTCCGTCGTTGGCCGGAACCCCGGACGGGATCGTGTACTGCAAAGTCCAGACCGAGCCATCGAACGTCCACTTTTGGAGGCCCCCGCCCACGGCGCGGTCGTCCGCGACATAGAGCGTGTTCGCGTCGCCAAAGGCATAGTCATAAGTGCTTTGTGGGCTCGTCGTCGATGGGTCAAAGCCGGGGAGCAAGGTCGTCGTCTGGCCACTGGTCGTCGGCAAGCCGACGCCGACAGTGTTGACGCCGCGAAAGGCGCCCGACATCGAACTGTAATAGAGCTGGCCGCCAAGGATCTTGACGTTACGCATGTTCGTGACGTCAGAGGTCAGCAGCGTGGTGGTGTTGCCCGGGCCGAACAAGACGTAGCGGGCTCCGCCGGTTGCGCTGACTCCGCTTCCAGAGCCGGCGCCGCCAAGCCAAAAAGCAGTCCCGTCGACGCTCGCGACCGAGCGCGGATTGTTGGTGTTGAAGGCGTCGAACGCGGTCGTGGTGTCGACGGTTCCGTCGGCTGCCACCCGACCAACCACGCGATTGATCGTAGCCGAGGCCGTGCCGGCGACCGCGGCGGTTCCGACGGCAGCGTCGTATCCAGCGATAACGATGAAGTTGCCATCGGTCGATCGGCTGATATAGCCCTCGGACGTGGCCGTGCCGCTGCTCGTCAGCATCTGATTGTTGCCGTTGTCAACGATCGGCATAGCGACCGATTGCACGAGCACGCCTGCGGGCGTGTACTCGTCTAAGAACACGGCGGTGGCCGCGCTCGTCAAGGCGCCAGAGCCGTCACCGACTCGGCTGATCACGATGTTGCCGGGGGTGAACGGCGCGGCAAACGCCGAAGCGGTGAGAACGCTTGCCAGGGCCAAAGCCATGGTCTTCGAAAGGCTGGTCATGTGTGTTCGTCTCCGTTCCAAACAGCGGTCTGCTTGGCAGACCATTCGGAGAGCATGCGGCGCGATTGTTAACAGTTCCGTTATGTTGGGGACTCCCACATCGAACCTTCCCAACGATAACCGAACCTTAACGATCGGAATGCAAAGTCTGGCCGCTAGGAGTGACATGAAAAAGGCCTTCACCCTCATTGAGTTGCTCGTCGTCATCGCCATCATCGCGATCCTTGCGGCGATCCTGTTCCCCGTTTTCGCCCAGGCGAAGGAAGCGGCCAAGAAGACGTCCTGCCTCGACAACACGAAGCAAGTGGCGACGGCGCTCTACATCTATGCTCAGGACAACGAGGACACCTTGATGCAGACGAGTTGGGAGAACGATGCCCAGCACCCATACCAGGTCCACTGGACGTACTTGCTTCAGCCCTACATCAAGAACTGGTCAATTTTCAAATGTCCATCCGACTCTGACCCTGTCACTCCCAAAGTCAAGTGCCCGAACGGTACTGACGACTTTGGGAAGATCCCGATGGTCTGTGACTGGCAGGCGCCGGAATACTCCTATATTCCGGCCTACAATGCCCTGCCCGCCCATGACTGGCTGCCGGTCAGCATGACCAGTTTTCAGTTTCCTTCCGAGCAAATCTTGATTGCAGAGCGGCGCAACAAGCTCGACAACGGAACCGTTCTTGGCAAGCACAAGGGCCTCTCCGGCTTCGAGCCCTCGCAGCCTTGTCCGAACCAGAGCTACACCAAGGTGACCGAAGCTCAGGCCAAGGCCCACTTGAACGACACGAACGACAAGTTCGACATCATCCGTGTGAAGTGGGACAGGCACACCGGAGGTGCGAACTACTGCTACGCCGATGGCCACGCCAAGTTCGCCAAGCTGGGCCAGACGCTGAACTGGGACCACTATCAGTATGGCGACAAGTGGTATCCATCGCCGGCTCCCTGGGGAACCAGCTGCCCGTAAGAGACTTCGGGGGCGCAGCCAAGGGGCTGCGCCCCTCTCTATTTAAAGATGATGCCTATCCCCCTCGTCACCGCCGCTTTGCTCGCGACAAGTTTGCAGTCTGCTGGCGACCCCGTCACCTTTTCCTTCGCATTCTTCGGTTGCGACCGGGTCGACGTTGGAGACTGGAAGAAAGATCCTACGTCGAACCCCTCTTCCGCGAACCGCCAAGAGGTCGAGCGCTCGATTCACGACATCGAAGCGATCCAGCCCAGACCCAAGATCCTCTTTCTTTGTGGTGACCTTGTCGCCAACTATGCCCACGATCAAGGGGAAGTCTTGAAGGGCCAACTCGCAGCGTTCCGACAACTCGTTGACGCAAGTGGCGCAGCCAAACTCATGAAGGTGGTGGCCTTACCGGGAAACCACGAGCTGAACCAAAAGCACGACGACCAAAAACTGCCCAACCCGGTTACGGATCCGATTTGGACGGAGTGGGCGTCGGCAGCGGGCTACGCCGAGTTTGCTGGCAACGGTCCAAAGCCCGGCGACGACGCGGAGGACGCGCTTCTGGACGACCAATCCCGGCTGTCCTATTCCTTTGACACAGAGGGCCTCCACTTCCTTCTGTTGAACACGGACACGCGAACCACGACGAAGGATCGTAAGACTGGCGAAGGGCGCGTCGCATGGGTGCCGGCCCACTGGGCCGCCAGAGACTTGGACAAGGCGGAACACGATCCCGCAGTTCGGTCGACTTTCGTTCTTGGGCACCGCAACCTCGCGGATCCCGACTCGGTCGCTGGCGACTCACCGATCGATAAGGATTGTGGCGACGTGCTCCTCGCTGCCATTCATTCGAGCTCGAAGTGCAAAGCCTATCTTTGTTCGCACGTTCATGCTTTCGACGCCAAGCAAATTGGGAGCGCATGGCAATTCATCGAGGGTCGCGGAGGCAGCCCATTCGAAAAGGGGTGGGAGCCGACAGAGGGAAAGACCTTCGGCTTTACGCTCATCGAGGTTCACGCGTCAGGCCGCATCGAGGCGGTCCGGTACAGCCGCTCAGCCGATGGGCTCGGGCAAGTGAACTCCGTGGCTGACCGCCGCTGGACAGTGTCGCAGTAAAAGGAATCGGCCCCCGGCAGCAGCCGGGGGCCGAGTTCTGGTTGGCCGAGTCTTAGTGACCCGTGACGTCGAGCTTAGCGAACTCGAAGTCGGTGCACCAGTTGCCGCTGCCCGGCACCGGGCCGCTGTTTCGAACGGAGATTTGCATTACCATCGCCCCGCCGGTGCCCAGATACTTCTGGCCGGTCGTGCCGCCCTGGTAAGTCACATAGGCAGTTCCGATGGAGGTTTCAGGCAGCACCACGTCGTAGACGTTACTCTGCGTCTGATCCTTGAGGCCAAGCTTGATCACGAACTGGCCGACTAGGCTCATTTTCGCCTTCACCTGGGTGACGATGGAGGCGATCACGGTCTTTGTCGAGGTGTACGACAGTTCGGTGACGACGAACGGGCTCGAGCGGTTCGGCAGGATGAACCGGCACATGCGCTCAGGGTTGTTGTCATCGGCGGCAAGGCTCGCCAGGTCGCCAGAGGAGATTTGCCCCAAGGTGACGTGTTGTCCGACCGGAGCCAGTGACTCGAGCGTGTCGCTCTGCACGGGCGTGAAGCAAACGCCTCGATAGCGAGTGTTGGCAGGAGCCGTCGCGATGACGGCAAAGCTCGAGCCCGATCCCAGATCTTGAAGGGCGACAAGGTTGTTCGCACTGGTCTCGCTCGTGGTGGCATAGATGTGATTGCCGAGCGGGTCAGGAACGATGGCCATGCCGCGGATTCCTGTGCCAATACCCGCTTGGATCGTGTACTGGAGCACCCAGTTCGTGCCGTCGAACGTCCACTTCTGCAATCCTCCACCACTGGCAAGGGCTCGGTCGTCAGCGACATACAGCGTGCTGCCACCGTCCGCGAATGCGAAGTCGTAGATGCTCTGCGGGCTCGTGCTCGAAGGATCGAAGCCAGGGAGCAAGGTCGTGATGTTGCCGCTGCCAGTAGGAAGACCGCTACCGATCGTGTTCACGCCTCGGAACGTCCCCGACATGGCAGATCCGTACAGCTGGCCGTTCACGATTTGGAGGACGCGCCAGTTCGTCGGGGCATCGGTCAGGAGGGTCGTCAGGTTGCCGGGGCCGTATTGCACGTAGCGGGCGCCGCCCGTGCTCGCGGAACCAGAACCGGAGCCCGTACCAGCCATCCAGAAAGCAGAGCCGTCGGTCGACGTCGCAGCCCGAATGTTGCCGGTGTTGAACGAGTCAAAGGCTGTCGTGGTGTCAAGGGCACCGTCGGCGCCGACCCGACCGACCACACGGTTGAAAGTCGCAGAGACCGTGCCCGCGATGGCGGCGGTGCCGACCGGTGCGTCGTACCCGACGAAGAGGACGAACTTGTTGTCGGTCGACAAGCTCAAAAAGCCCTCTGAGCCTGCGTTTCCGCTGTTCGTACATGTTTGGTTGCCGCCCGAGTCTGCGGTCGGCAGCGCGATCGTCTGCACGGCGGCGCCAGCCGTCGTGATCTCCTCAAGGAACACGGGAGTTGCCGCGCTCGTCAGGGCCGCCGAACCGTCGCCGACGCGGCTCACCACGAGGTTGCCGGGCGTAAAGTTGCCCGCATATGCCGACCCGACGCCCAGAGCCGAGAGGGCAAAAAGGATTGTTCGAATTCCACTACGCATAGAGTTGCCTCCGGTGCCGACGAAGAGGCAGGCGCGCTGACGCGTGTCGTTCATCCTCTGCTGTCAAACACTCAAAGTGAGCCTGGCATGGCCAAGACCGCGGGGCAGTGTACTCTTAACAATCCGCCAAGAAAGTGCTTTTCAGTTGCGTGTGACCACACCCTAGGAATATTGCTTGGGCCTCCTGGCGAGGACTCCGAGGCTGGCCATTCGATTTCTCCAAGTTAGCCCGTCACATCTCGGGAGCGAATGTAAAATATGCTTCCGTGAACTGGAGACCCCTCGGCAAGTTGTCGTTAGTTTTGATGACGGGAGGGCTTCTCGGCGGAGCGCAGGCGCTCGCCCAGCTCCGGGTCGTCACGTACAACGTCACGAACTACAACGGAGAGAGCGCTCGCACGGTCCCCTTCCAGACCGCCCTCATGGGCACTTTCCAGGGGAGGAGCGCACGACCCGACCTCTTCCTCGGCCAAGAATTCATCTCTGCAAGCGCGCTGAACTTATTCGTGTCCCTTTTGAACACGGCGCCCGGCTCGCCAGGAGACTACTCTGCCGCGCCGTTTGTCAACGGCCCGGACACCGACAGCGTCTGCATCTTCAGAACGAGCAAGTTGGTCTTTGACGGGTCGGTCGTTGTCGCGGTCGGCGGCGCCGACCCCCTGCCCCCCCGCAACGTCATGCGGTACGACCTGCACTTGATCGGCTATACGGGCAACGACGCAAGGCTCTCGTGCTACTCGTCCCACTTCAAGGCTGGCACCACGCAGAGCGACAAAGACCGAAGATTGGCTGAGGCCACCATTATTCGAAACGACGCGCAAGCGCTCGGCCATCCGTTCTTGATCGGCGGTGACTTCAACGTCCAGGACAGTACCGAGACGTCGTTCGCCGAGCTCACCGGGTCGCAGTCGAACAATGCCGGCCGATTCATCGACCCGATTAAGACCCCTGGCCATTGGAACAGCAACTCCTCTTTCCGCTTTGTCCATAGCCAAGACCCGGTTCCTGGCCAAGCGGGCATGGACGACCGCTACGACTTCATCTTGATGAGCTCGAACCTTGTCGATGGAGCCGCGTTCGACTACCTGGGAAACCCCAATATCGCCTATAGCACGACGACTTGGAACGACCCGAACCACTCGTACCGAGCCTGGGGCAACGACGGCACCTGTTACAACACGTCGCTGACCGTGCCCAACAATGCCATGGTCGGGCCGACCATTGCCCAAGCCTTGATCGATGACACCGGCAACCAGACAGCTCACATCCCGGTTCTCTGCGACATGCGGGTTCCAGGCAAAGCGGGCGTACCGGGCCCGATCGACATCGGCCGCTTCTACTTGAACCAGGTCGGCCAGAAGACGTTTTCGGTCTCGAACATTGCGAACACGAGCCTCTGGACAGTGAACGGCATTTCTCCGCTCCTCTATTCGATGTCGGTCACGTCGGGGTTCACGGTTCCAAGCGGCCAATTCCAGGTCGGCCCTGGATCGGCGAACAACCACATTGTCACCGTGGACACCTCGTCCCTGGGGGTCAAGGTGGGCACCGTGACGGTCACATCCAATGACCCTGACCAGCCGGTGAAGACGTTTGTGGTCAAAGCGAGGGTCGTCCCCTACCTGGGTAACTCGGGCGACGCGAACGAAATCGACTGACTCCAAACGAGCGGGTAACCTGGCCGCGCTCCATGAGAATTGGTGTCCCGAAGGAGACGGCCCCCAATGAAAGCCGGGTCGCTTTGACCCCGGAGGGGGTCAAGGAGCTTGTCGCCAAAGGCTGCGAAGTGGTGGTCGAACGTGGAGCGGGATTAGCCGCCCTCTGTCCCGACCAAGCCTACGAAGACGCGGGCGCGCAGCTAGCGGAAGGGTTGGCCGCGCTGTCCGAGAGCGACATGGTGCTCAAGGTCGCCCAGCCAAGCACAGAGGAGATCGGCAAGATCCGGTCGGGTGCGGCGGTCGCCTCGTTCCTCTGGCCCACCGCGAACCCAGACATCGTCCGGGCTCTTTGCGACCGGAACATTGACGCGTTCGCGATGGACATGATTCCGCGCATCTCAAGGGCGCAGAGCATGGACGTTTTGAGCTCGATGAGCACGATCGCGGGCTATAAGGCGGCGCTTTTGGCAGCGGACGCGCTTCCCCGCTTCTTTCCCATGCTGATGACGGCGGCAGGGACCCTAGCCCCGGCGCGGGTGTTCGTGATCGGTGCGGGCGTTGCGGGTTTGCAGGCTATCGCCACCTGTCGGCGGCTTGGTGCCATTGTCGAGGCGTTCGACGTCCGGCCTGCTGTCAAGGAGCAGATCGAGAGCCTGGGGGCGAAGTTCGTCGGTATGGCGCTGCTCACAGAGGAGGCAGAGGATGCGGGCGGTTACGCCAAAGAGGTCTCCGGCGACACCCACGCCAAGGAGCTGGACTTGATCGCAAGTCGTTTGCCGAACGTTGACGCCGTGATTACAACCGCGCTCATACCTGGTAAGCCCGCGCCCGTCCTGCTCACGAACGACATGCTGAGGAAGATGAAGGCCGGATCGGTCGTCATCGATCTGGCGGCCCCGAACGGTGGGAACTGCGAGGCGACTGTTCCGGGTGAGACCGTCCATGTCAATGGGACGACGGTCGTCGGCAGGATCGACTTGATCACAAGCATGGCGGGCGATGCGAGCAGGATGTATTCGAAGAACATGACCTCGTTCCTTGGGATCCTCCTCCAGGAGGGGAAAATGAACTTGGACATGGAGGACGAAATCGTCAAAGGGACGCTCATCACGCACGAGGGCAAGGTCGTCCACGAAGTGACCAGGCTAGCGCTAGAGCGAGGAGGGACAGCTTGAGCCTGATCGCGGTCGTCACCATCTTCATCCTGGCTGTCTTCGTCGGCTTGGAGGTCATTGCCAAGGTTCCGCAGACGCTCCATACGCCCCTGATGTCGGCAACGAACGCCATTCACGGCGTCATCTTGGTGGGTGGCGTCATCGTCTTGGGCACGGCCCACGACACGCTATCTCTTGTGCTGGGCTTCGTCGCCACCCTGTTCGGAGTGCTGAACGTCGTTGGAGGCTTCGTCGTGACCGACCGAATGCTTGAGATGTTCAAACGGAAGCCAAAGAAGGGGAACGACAATGCTCAGTCGTGAAGCGATCGACGTCATCTACCTTTTGACCGCGGTCAGCTTCATGCTTGCCTTGAAGCTCATGAACGGGCCAAAGACCGCGAGGACGGGCAACTGGCTCGCGGCGGGCGGAATGACACTTGCTTTAGCGGCCACGTTCTTCCTGCCCGGCATTGGCAACTTCCAGTGGATCGCGCTGGCCTTTGTCATCGGATCGTTCTTTGGAGTCTGGTCGGCGCGACGGGTCCAGATGACCGCCATGCCCCAGATGGTCGCCTTGTTCAATGGGCTAGGTGGCGGGGCGGTCGCATTGGTCGCCCTGGTCGAGTATCCGGGCTTGTTCTCACCAAACTCGGAGTCGGTCATGCCTCTGGGTGTGCGCCTGACGACCACCATTTTGAGCCTGCTGATCGGTTGCGTGAGCTTCTCTGGCAGCATGATTGCCTTCGCAAAGCTACAGGAGCTGATGACGGGGCGACCCATCGTGTATCCCGGCCAAAAGGTCGTCAACTTCATCGTCTTCGTGAGCGCCGTTGTCTTGATGGTCCTCCTCGCCACAGGTGGGATGGCGCCTGGTCTTTTCTTCGGGCTGCTGGCGCTCGCGCTCGTCATGGGCGTGGTTTTTGTCCTGCCCATCGGGGGCGCCGATATGCCGGTGGTCATTAGCCTTTTGAACTCCTTCACGGGGTGTGCGGCGGGGTTGGCCGGCTTCGTCCTGGGCAACACTGCCCTGCTGATAGGAGGCGGGCTCGTTGGGGCCAGCGGCCTCATCCTGACCCTCGACATGTGCAAGGCGATGAACCGGTCGCTGAGCAACGTGGTGTTCGGCGCCTTTGGAGCCGTGACGGCCGGGGCCCTCGAGGCATCGAGCCATACAGGCACGGTGCGCAGCTACTCGGTGGAGGACGCGGCGATCATCTTCGGTTCGGCCAACAGCGTCATCATCGTGCCCGGCTATGGGATGGCGGTGGCCCAGGCTCAGCACGTGGTCAAGGAACTCGCCGCGAAGCTACAGGAGCGGGACATCGACGTCAGATACGCGATCCACCCGGTCGCAGGGCGCATGCCAGGGCATATGAACGTGCTCTTGGCTGAGGCCGACGTGCCCTATGAGCAGCTCTTCGACCTTGAGGAGATCAACCCGATGTTTGCGGAGGCCGACGTGGCCTTGGTCATCGGTGCGAACGACGTCGTGAACCCGGCGGCACGGTACGACAAGGCGAGCCCGATCTATGGGATGCCGATCCTGGACGTGGACAAGGCACGGACCGTCATCGTGTGCAAGCGAGGGATGAACCCGGGGTTTGCGGGCATTGAGAACGAGCTTTTCCTCTTGCCCAATACGATCATGGTGTTTGGGAACGCCAAGACGACGATCGCCAAACTCTCGTCCGCATTAGATTCGGTTTAGCCTAGAAACCTGTTGAATTACCAGTGTCTTGGCACACTGCAAAACCCAATCTTTTATAGTGGGACGCCTGTTGCTGGGGCGCGCACCGACATGGACTTCAAATCCATCCCGATTCTGGGCAAGCTTTACTGGGGGGCCATCTGTTTGGCCGCTCTGTACTGCATTTGGGACGTGGTGAGGGGTTGCGCGATTCCAAAAGGCTGGGAAATCCTGTCGTTTGCCGCGGTGCTCGGCCTCGCGTCGCTTTCAGGCGGAAAGAAGGTCAACATCCTCAAATCCGGTGGCGAGTCGGTGTCGATGTCGCTCGGGTTCGTGGTCACCTTCACGGCGATGCTCCGGTTCGGCCCCTTGGGGGCCGTCGCCGCCAATTGCATCGGCTGCATCGCGAGCTGCATGTTCCCGAAGCGGCAGCCGGCGTACCAGTTTGCGTTCAACTTCGGGCTCAGCGTCATCGAGGCGTTCCTCGGCGCCGAGACCTTCAAGATGATGAGCGACGGCTCGATGAGCCTCGCTTCAGGTGGCCAAATCTTGGCTTTGGTAGGTTCAGCAACAGCCTACTATCTCAGCAACACCTGGGGCGTTTCCTTCATCATCAGCCTCTGCTCGAAGCAGAACCCGTTCAAGGTCTGGAAGGACACCTTCCTCTGGGTCGGGCCCAGCTACATGGCCAGCGCTTCTGTCGCCGCCTTGCTCTACATCCTGCTGGGCAACAACATCGGGGTCTCCCTGCTCCTCTTGCTCCCGATCGGCGTCTTCGCCCACCAGTGGCACCGCTCCTTCGTCCAACGGACGGAAGAGCAGCTCGCCCACTTGGCCGACATGCAGAAGCACCAGGAAGACTTGGCCGCGCTGTACCTTTCGACCATCAAAAGCTTGGCCTTGGCCATTGACGCCAAGGACCAATACACCCACCAGCACATTATTCGAGTTCAAAAGTACGCAGTTGCCATCGCGAAAGAGATGGGCCTGACCGGCAACGACCTTGAGGCAGTCAACACGGGAGCCTTGCTGCACGACATCGGCAAGCTAGGCGTGCCCGAGTACGTTCTGCTCAAGCCCGGGAAGCTGACGGACGAGGAGTTCGACAAGATCAAGATGCACCCCGAGATCGGCGCCGCGATCCTGGAGCCTGTCCCCTTCCCTTACCCGGTTCTACCGGTTGTGCGCCACCACCATGAGAAGTGGGACGGCACGGGCTATCCGGACCGGCTGAAGGGCGAGGAGATCCCGCTTTCGGCGCGCATCATGGCGGTCGCGGACGTCTACGATGCTTTGACTTCCTCCAGGTCGTACCGGAACGCTTGGCCGCACGAGCAAGCTTTCAACACCATCGTCAAGGACGCTGGCACTCACTTCGACCCGGTTGTTGTGGAGGCGTTCAAAACGGCCATCCTGCCCGTCATTCAGGAGATGGCCGAGCAAGGCGAGGGCCCGCTCACGACCGTTCCTGCCTCTCCTGTTGCGTTGCCCGAGGCGACCACCCAGGCAGCTGAGGAGATCAACAAGGCGGGACAGGAGATCCTGACCCTCTATACCAATCCCCAGACGATTCGGGACGCTGAGTTCGGCGAGCCGATCGCCCAGCCTCAGGTCCAAGAGGAAACCGGGCAAGACAAGGCAGCCTGAGCCGACGTTCTGGCCGGTCGAGCCTTCAGGCTCCCGGCTCTTTTCCAAATCAAGCAATTGCCCTTGCCAAGTCTTCAGGCGTTCATGGCAATCAAAGCAATGGAAGGTGCGGCAGACTGTGTCTGGTCGCTCTTTCCCAACCACGACAAGGCAAACCTGGCGAAAGCCTGGGACGCAAAGCCACGGGTCTAAGCGGATTCTGGACCGTACGACCGCCGGGCTGCCGAATGGCGAAGTTGAGGAAGACATGAACAACGTAGGTATGGACAAACCTAGCCGCGAGGATTCGCGCGACGGCCGAAAGCACGGCTGCTCGACGTGGCCCCGGTTGATCGCCTTGGCGCTCCTGAGCGTCACGGTGCCAAGCGTCGTGCTTGCCGGACCTGGCAAGACCGACGTCTTCGTCAAGAGCGCCATGACGTCGCGGGCCACGAAGGGCCCGGTGAACGTCATCGCCAAGATCGACGGGCCCCTGACCACGGCCCAGAAGCACAAGCTCGCCGCGATGGGAGCTACGGTTTACCGTGACCTGAAGGTCATCGGTTCTGTGGCTGTCCGAGTGCCGGCGAAGAAACTCTCCGCTTTCGTGGCCCTTCCTTGGGTCAAGCACGTCTCGTCTGACGAGCGTGTCGTCAAGAACGACGAGTTCACTTTCGAGCACAGCCTTGCGAACGTTGTCTACTCGCAATATCAATACACTGGCAAGAACGTGACCATCGCCGTCGTCGACAGCGGCATCTCTAATCATCCTGACCTCTTTAACTCCCAAGCGAACGCGAGCCGGGTTCTGGCCGGCGTCAGCTTCGTCCCCAACGTCACCGACCCGACCGACCAGGCCGGGCACGGCACGCACGTCGCCGGCATCATCGCCGGTAACGCGGCGAGCTCGTCAGGCGTCGGTTTTATCCGCACGTTCTACGGCATCGCCCGCAACGCGAACCTCGTGAACGTGCGCGTCTTAGACTCCCAAGGCGGCGGCACCGTCAGCGGTGTCGTGGCCGGCATCGACTGGGTCATCTCCCACAAGGACCAGTACAACGTCCGGATCTTGAACCTCTCGCTCGGCCACGCGGTCGGTGAGAACTACACGACGGACCCCTTGTGCCAAGCCGTCGAGCGCGCTTGGAGCGCAGGCATCTTCGTGGTCTGTTCGGCTGGTAATGCTGGTCGCAAGAACCCGCAGATCCAAATCAGCACGACCGACAACGAAGGCTACGGAACGCAGTACGGCAGCATCAGCTCGCCCGGCAACGATCCTTACGTCATCACCGTTGGTGCGATGAAGAAGATGGCCGGCAGCCGCGACACAGACCGCGTCGCCACCTATTCGAGCCGTGGCCCGACCCGTCTCGACTTCGTGCTGAAGCCGGACATCATGGCTCCTGGCAACAAGGTTGTTTCGCTCCGCACTCCGGGCAGCTACCTTGAGGTGCAGAACCCGTCCTGCGTGCTCCCCCTGCAGCAGTACTGCCTGTCGCCGATGGGCACCTCGAAGTACTTCACGTTGTCTGGCACGTCCATGGCGACACCTGTCGTCTCGGGTGCGGCGGCCCTTATGCTCGAGGCCGACCCCACGCTGACGCCGGACACGTTGAAGGCGCGTATGATGCTCTCCGCTGACAAGTGGGCGGCTCCGAACGGCGACCCTGACGTGGCCACCTATGGCTCTGGCTATCTGAACGTCAGCGCTGCCTTGAGCTCCACCTACTCTGCCGAGCAGGCGGCGATGAGTCCGAAGTTGACCCGCGACCCGATGGGCAACATCATCATCGACGCGTCTGGTGCTTGGGGCGAGCGCGCCCTGTGGGGCACTGGCGTCAGCGACCTGCGCGCCGTCTGGGGCAGCACTGCCCTCTCGACCTCGACCGTCGTGGCGCAGAACCGAGCCCTTTGGGGCGACAGCGTCTGGGGCGACCGCGCCCTGTGGGGTGAGAACTTCATGACGCCGCCTGGCGGCCCGATCATGAGAGTCGGCGACTAAGCGCCGAACCTCCGGTTCGACCCATGCGGGTCCGCGGGATTATTCTCGCGGGCCTGCTTCTGTTTTGGAGCCACCGAACAAGAAGTGGCCCAAGGCGAAGCCGACACCGAAGACGCCTCCCAAGAGAACGGCCATGTAAGTTATGGTCTGAGCTCTGTCGCGAGCGATCTCTGGGTGATTCCGAAACAGGGGCACAAGGTAGAGGAGCACGATGAGCAGGCACGGTACAAAGCCGCATGCGATCCGAACGAGTGTGAACCTCATAGTGTGTTAATGGCATGCGCAAGCTCAGTCCAAGGCGGCACGAACCGCCGGGTGATCGAGAAGGTTCAGGGCTTTGAGCTGCAACTCACGAGCCGCTTGGACGCCATGAGTCAATTGGACCGCCTTCAGGAGCACGGCGAGATCCTCCGCTTGACCTCTCGCCAAGACGGGCTCGACTTGTGGCCAACGCGGGTCTTTCTTTAGATTGTCCCGCATCGTTCTTGAGCGTTGAGTGATCGCATCAAGCTCCTCCGTCGGATCGCCGATCAAATCTCGCAACCAACCAACGTCGCCCAGTGTGAGAACAAGGCGAAGCACCTGATTTCGACGCGGGAACTCGGTTCCCTGACTCTTGGCTTCGTAGAACAGTTCCTTGTAGCTCTCTAGGTCGTCGAGCTCCAGGCTCAAGCAAGTGGCGTCCCAAAGTGCTTCGACGTCCGCTGGAGACCGGCGGAACTGGTCGCGGGCCGAATCACGCGCCTTGTCGACGTATCCCTGCAATACTGCAAATGCAACGCGGCTCACGTCCTCTGCCTCATAGCCACAAAGCGTTTGTGAGATGAGCCTCAACGCGCGATAGTTCTGCCCTTGGAGGGCCGCGCAGCCAATCCGAAGGCCGAAATAGGTGAGCCCAATGTTTTGATTGAGGGGGTTTGGGTCTCGGAGAACGAGCATCATCTCCCTCTCAGACAGCCTTTGAACAAGAGTCTCTTCCACTTCATTGGCCGAAGTGGGATCCAGGCGGGACAAACATTGATCGAATAACAGGACGGTCGCGTTCACGAGCCTCCGATGCCGCACCCTGCAGCGACAAAGCTGAGCGGCAAATTACCCTGATGGAGCCGCGCAAAGGCCATCGCTTGGACGCAGAACAGGCAAGCCTGGAAGCACTCGCGACGCCGCCTTGAGTCAGGGTTTCTCCGGAACCGGGGTGCGACCGGCACGAGCCATCCGCCTTAACCCTCTGCATCACTCTTGCCGTCTCGCCGTGACGCCAAGTAATCCTGAAGACCGAGGGTCAGCAGCGAAGCGAACAGTATCGCGATTGAAACGGAGAGTGTCCAGGCTCCGCAGTCTCCATGGATGATCCACGACCGGTTGAACGCGAGGTAGACGCCCGGGTGCGCGACAAGGAACCCGCCGAGGATGAAAGGGGCTACGTAAGTGCTTCTCACTCGACGACAAATCTTGATGCTCAGGAGCAAGAAAAGGAACTGGATCAGGACGGCTGCGAGGTTCTCGATAACAAGGTGTCGGAACTCGTCGTCCCAGCTCGTCCCTTTGGCGAGCCTGCATCCCAGTAAAGCGAAGGAGCCCAGAAGGATGGGCGCAGTCGCTAACCTGCTCTTCATTGGGTCTGGGGGCATTATAGGCCGGGTCGAGAATGGCGACGGCCCGCCGGACGCGGACATCCGCCGCAAATCTCCAGGGGTGCCCGAAGCGAATTGTTCGCAGACTCTGCCGACAAAACAGCCCGATTCTCACGTACAATCCTAGTAAGGAAAGGACATGGCTCAATACAAGCTGAACGTGAATGGGACGACCAAGACGGTCGAGGCGCCAGCGGACATGCCGTTGCTCTGGGCGCTCCGCGACCTCATGGGCCTGACTGGAACAAAGTACGGCTGCGGCATTTCGGCGTGCGGCGCGTGCACCGTCCTCTTGGACAACAAAGAGACGCGCAGCTGCCAGGTAACGGTCTCGGAGGTCGGCAACAAAAAGGTCACGACGATCGAAGGGCTGAGCAAGGACGGGTCGCACCCGCTCCAGAAGGCGTGGGTCGAGCACGACGTGCCCCAGTGCGGCTATTGCCAGTCCGGCCAGATCATGGCGGCGGCAGCCTTGTTGGCGGAAAAGAAGAACCCCACCGACGCTGACATCGACGAGGTTTTCAACGAGCACGTTTGCCGTTGTGGCACTTACCAGAGGATCCGCGAAGCCATTCATCTCGCGGCCAAGGGAGGTGAGTGATGGTCGCCTACGATCTCTCCCGACGCTCTGTCCTCCGCTTGATCGGCGCGGGCGGGGCCAGCTTGATCGTCGGCTGTGTTCCTCTGCCCGTCAAAGCTGGCAAGGCCGACGAGCAGAAACCGCTTGAGCCGAACGCGTTTGTCAAGATCGACCCCAACGGCGACGTCACGGTCACGATCAGCAAGTCGGACATGGGACAGGGCGTCCGCACGACCTTCGCGATGATCGTCGCCGAGGAGTTGGACGCGGACTGGACCAAGGTGAAGGTCGAGAACGCGAAGGCGGACAAGGTCTACGGCGGCCAAGGCACGGGCGGAAGCTCAAGCACCCGCACGATGTACACGAAGCTCCGTAAGGCCGGTGCCACGGCGCGAGCGATGCTCGTCGCGGCGGCGGCGCAGAAGTGGGGTGTCGAGGCCTCGAGCTGCACCACGTCTTTGGGCAAGGTCATGCACCCGAGCGGCAAGTCCGCCACTTACGGTGAGTTGACGGGAGCGGCGGCAACGCTCGCCCTTCCCACCGATGTTCCGCTGAAGTCCAAAGCCGACTTCAAGATCCTGGGCAAGGCGACTGGCCGGGTGGACAACCACGATGTCGTGACCGGACAGGCTGTCTATGGTCAGGATGTCAAGGTGCCGAACGCGGTGACGGCCGTGGTCGCGCGCACTCCGGCCTTCGGGGCCACTTTGAAGTCTTTCGATGATTCGGCGGCTCGGAAAGTGCCGGGCGTTCTGGACGTCATCAAGCTCGGAAGCGGCGTCGCGGTCGTTGGCGAGAACACGTGGGCGGCGATCTCCGGCCGAGAGGCGCTCAAGGTCGATTGGGACCTGGGGCCAAACGGAGCACTCGACAGCGCCGAGTTGGAGAAGCGCATGGTCGCGGCGGTCGGCGAGCACCAATCGATGCCTTCCGGCGCGAAGGTCGTAGAGGCCACTTTCGACTTCCCCTTCTTGGCCCACTGCACGATGGAACCGATGAACGCGACGGCTGACGTGCGCGACGGGACTTGCACGGTCTGGGCGCCGACTCAGGCACCAGACGGCGCACAAGGGTCCGTAGCGCGGATGCTGGGGATTCCAGCCGAGAACGTTGTGGTGCACACGACCTTGCTTGGCGGTGGATTCGGGCGTCGTTTCTCGAGCGAGTTCGTCGCGGAGGCGGTCGAGATTTCGAAGGCGATGAAGCGGCCCGCCCGCGTCTTGTGGACGCGGGAAGACGACATGCGGCACGACCAATACCGACCGATGAGCCACCACTCCTTGAAGGGCGCTGTGGACGGGTCGGGAGCGCCAGTGGGCTGGAGCCACCAGATCATCTGGCCTCGCTCGACGCGGGCAATCGGCGGGTACGGCAACGCGCGGATTCCTTACAACATCAATGGTTCCGGCATGGCGGAGGGCGGAGCTGACTCGCCGATCCCGACAGGTGCCTGGAGGTCTGTCGAGCACACCCAGTTGATTCCTGCCAACGAGTGCTTTATCGACGAGTTGGCGGTCGCCGCAGGCAAGGATCCTTACGAGTTCCGTAAGCAGTTTGTGAACGACGACCGGCTGAAACGGGTGCTGATGGCGGCTGCCGAGAAGGGCGACTGGGGCAAGTCCTTGCCCAAGGGCTGGGGCCGCGGGATCGCCTGCTTCAGTGGCTACGGCTCGTGCGTCGCGCACGTCGCGGAGGTAGAAGTGAAGGGCGACGAGATCAAAGTCCATCGCGTCGTTGCGGTGGTCGATCCCGGTATGGCGTTGAACCCGAAGGGTGTCGAGGCCCAGATCATGGGCGCCTGCTGCGACGCGCTCTCCACGACATTGAAGGTCAAGGTCACGATCGAGAAGGGCGGCGTCGTGGAAGGCAGCTTCCCCGACTACGACTGGCTCCGGATGGGCGAGACGCCCAAGATCGAGATCCACATCATGGAGAGCGGCGAGACGCCGGGTGGCATGGGAGAGGTCGGGTATCCGTCCGTTCCCGCGGCGGTGGCGAACGCGGTCCACGCCGCGACCGGAAAGCGTGCCCGCCGTTTCCCGATCCGCATCTCTGAACTCGTCTGATGCGCGACGTCGCACCCGTCGTGAAGCGGTGGCTCGATGAGGGCCACCGCTTTGCTTTGGCGACGGTCGTGGAGACGTGGGGCTCGGCTCCTCGCCCGGTCGGCTCGGTGATGGCCGTGCGAGACGACGGGTTAGCTTTCGGTTCGGTTTCGGCTGGCTGCATCGAGTCGCACGTCGCCGCACAGGCTTTGGAGCACATGGGCGACGCCTCGGCAACCCGGTTGGACTTTCGTAGTGTCAGCGATGAGGAGGCGCTCGAGGTCGGGCTTTCTTGCGGCGGGAGCATCACGGTCTTGCTGGAACCCAGTGCCTCAGTCGACCCCTTTCAATGGGAGCAGATAGACCGCTTCGTCCGCGACGGTGTCACCTTCGTGCGAGGATCGAATGTCACGACAGGCGAGGCTCGGCTCTGGCCCTCGTGCGACTTGAACCAATCCTTCGACGACGCGGCGATGGCGATAACCGATCGGGGAGCAGGGGCCTTGATCGAGCTCGAGGGCGATCCCTGGTTCTTCAACTTGGTCCGAAAGCCAAGCCGATTGATCGTGATCGGAGCGGTGCATACGACGCAAGTGTTGGTCCGCTTCGCCCACGAGTTGGGCTTTCACGTGACGGTGATCGATCCTCGCGCCACGTTCGCCGACCCACAGCGGTTCACGGATCCGCCGGACGCGCTGATTGCCTCGTGGCCGCAGGACGCCATGGAAGGGCTGGAGCTGGACCGCGACAGCTATGCAGTGCTTCTCAGTCATGACTCCAAGATCGATGACCCTGCGCTTCGGCTGCTCCTTTCGAGCAATGTCGCCTACATTGGTGCTCTGGGCGGCCGACAAACGCAACAAAAGCGGAGGGATCGTATGGCTGCCGAAGGGTTTTCGGAGGGCCAGATCGCGCGCATACGGGGCCCGATTGGTTTGGACATCGGCTCGAAGACGCCCGCCGAAATCGCGCTAAGCATCATGGCCGAGGTCGTGCAGGTGATGCGTGGAAAGAGTTGAGGCCCTCGTCCTCGCGGCAGGGACGTCGAGCCGGATGGGGCAGAACAAGCTGTTACTTCCGTGGGACGGATCGAGCGTGGTCGGCTCGCTCGTTACGACCCTGAAAGCTGTGGGATTGGCTCCTCTTGTCGTGACGGGGCACGAATCTGAAAAGGTGACAGCCGCAGTGGCGGGAGCACGGACCGTCTTCAACCCGAACTACCGGGATGGCATGGGGCACTCGATCGCGGCTGGAGTCTGTGCACTCTCAGAAGCCGATGGAGTCCTGATCGTGCTCGGCGATATGCCCGGCCTTCGTATCGACGTACTGAAGCTCATCCTGAGCGAGGGAGCACGTTACAGCGGTAACCATATTGTTAGGCCATCATATGAAAACGATACTGAAGGCCACCCGGTCTTGTTCGGCTCGGAACACTTCCCGGCTTTGTCAGTGCTGACTGGGGACATCGGTGCGAAGGCAATCGTGGACTCAAACAGAGACCGTTTGGTCCTGTTGCCGGTTGGGGGCCGGTACGATGACATTGACACCGAAGCAGATTTTCGCGTCGAAAAGGAGTCAAAGGGACGTGATTGAACAGGGCAACACTGAGGGCACGGGACGCCGACTGAACAACTTAGACATTGCGCAAGGGGTAGCGCTGAGGCCGATCGGAGAAATCGCCGATTGGCTGGGACTCGGTCTTGAGGACTACGATCCGATCGGTAGGTACAAAGCAAAGCTTTCAGCGACCGGAATCAAGCGGTCGCAACAGGCGGCACAGGGCAAGTGCGTCTTGGTCACTGCGATCACGCCGACCCCTGCGGGCGAAGGCAAGACAACGGTTTCAATAGGGCTCGCCGAAGGGCTGAACCGGATCGGAAAGAAGGCCCTGCCTGCGTTGCGCGAGCCTGCCCTTGGGCCTGTGTTCGGGGTCAAGGGCGGTGCGTGCGGAGGCGGCTACAGCCAGGTCTTGCCAATGGAGGACATCAACTTGTTCTTCAACGGCGACTTCCCTGCCATCACCGCTGCGCACAACCTCTTGTCCGCGATCCTCGACGCATCCCTGCACCAGGGAAACCCCTTGTCCCTCGACCTTCGGAAAGTCTGGTGGCCGCGTGCGGTCGACATGATCGACCGGTCTCTCCGTGAGACCGTGGTCGGCCTCGGTGAAGGAAACGGGCCCGTGCGGGGAGACAAGTTTGTCATCACACCGGCGAGCGAGGTCATGGCGGCCCTATGTATGTCCACCTCCCTTCACGACTTGAAAGAACGGCTGGCGAGGACAGTGGTCGGCACGGACACGTCTGGCGCGCCGGTGACGGCGGGTCAGCTCAGGGCAACGGGACCGATGGCGGCGCTGATGCGTGATGCGATCAGGCCCAACCTTGTCCAGACCGTAGAGGGCGGAGCTGCCCTCATCCACGGGGGCCCGTTTGGAAACATCGCTCACGGATGTTCTTCGGTGCTTGCGTCGCAGTGCGGGCTCGGCCTTGCCGATTACTTGGTCACTGAGGGCGGCTTTGGCTCCGACCTCGGCGGAGAGAAATTCCTGAACATCGTGACCCCGCACCTCGGGCGGGGACCCGACGCCATCGTTCTCGTGGCGACCGTCCGCGCCTTGACTTACCACGGAGGGGGCGACCTTGAGCGTGGCTGCTCTAACTTGGGCCAGCACATTCGGCACCTTCGCAACTACGGCCCGCCCGTCATCGTGACTGTGAACCGTTTCTTGGAAGACTGCCCTACCGAACCCGAAGCCGTGTGCAAGTTTGCAAAGGACCAGGGGGTGCCGGCAGTCGTCTCCGACCCCTGGAATTCGGGCGGCGCGGGTTGCGAAGAGCTTGCTGCCGAGGTCGCCTCGCTATCGGCCTCTGCCAGCAACTTCCGGCGGCTTTATGACGACAGCGATCCTTTTGCCACCAAGTTGTCAAAGCTCGTCCGCAACGCCTATGGCGGGCGGGGAGTCACCTTTGCGCCGGCGGCAGAACGGATGGTGAAGTGGCTCGAAGAGCACGGCTTGGACAAGCTCCCGGTCTGCGTGGCCAAGACCCAGTCGAGCCTCAGCGACGATCCTCGGCTCTTAGGTGCTCCGTCCGACTTTGATCTCCACGTGCGCGATATTCGGCTCTCGAACGGAGCGGGGTTCTTGGTGGCCATCTGTGGAGAGGTGATGCTGATGCCAGGCATGGGTAAGAACGCAGCGGCCTTCCGGATCGATGTGGACGACGATGGAGTCATCCACGGCTTGAACTAAGAACACGGACCTCGGCCACAATCCTCATCGGATGTCCGATTTCGTTCAGTCCCCACATCGCCGGTACAACCCGTTGTTACGCGAGTGGGTGCTGGTCTCACCGCACAGGACGCAGCGGCCCTGGCAGGGGCGAACGGAAGTCGCCAACGCGCAAGAGCGGATACATTACGATCCAGGGTGCTATCTCTGCCCTGGCAACGCCCGCGCGGGTGGGCACGTCAATCCGGGGTACGAGGGCACGTTCGTCTTCTCAAACGACTTCCCCGCCCTGCTTCCCGAGTCGGTCGACTGCCCGAACCCTTCGCCGCTTCTCCGGAGCGAGGCCGTGCGCGGCGAGTGCCGAGTTCTGTGTTTTTCCCCTCGTCATGACTTGACGCTCGCAAACCTCGAGCTCGGGGCGGTCGAAAAGGTCGTTCGAGCCTGGCAGACCCAAGAGGCCGAACTGTTCGGAAAGTGGCGATGGGTGCAAATTTTTGAGAACAAGGGCGAGGTCATGGGGTGTTCTAACCCGCACCCTCACGGTCAGGTCTGGGCGAGCGACTCGCTGCCAAGTCTGATCGGGCGCGAGGCCGAGGCACAGGCTCAGCACCTGGAGCAACACGGCACGGTTCTGCTCGAGGACGTGCGGGCTTTCGAAGAAAAGGACGGGGCGCGGGTCGTCGAGCGAAGCGATTCCTGGACCGTTGTCGTTCCCTTTTGGGCGGTCTGGCCGTTCGAGACGCTCGTCATGGCGCGGCGCCCGGTCGGCCGCTTGTCCGAGTTAACACCCTTGGAGGCGAAGGACCTCGCAGCAATCCTCAAGCGGTTGCTCATGCGTTACGACCGGCTCTTCGAAACTGATTTCCCCTACAGCATGGGTTGGCACCCTGCTCCGACTGGTGCCTCTGGCTGGCAGTTGCATGCCCACATCTATCCGCCGCTCTTGCGGTCTGCCTCCGTGCGGAAGTTCATGGTGGGATATGAGATGTTAGCGGAGCCGCAACGCGACATCACCCCCGAACAGGCAGCCGAAATGCTGCGGACGGCACAATAGTGCCATGAACCAGATGGAGGAAGAAGTGCTCGCTGGCGCGATCGAGGCGATCGACGATCGCGACGAAGCCGCGGCCCTCAAGGCCATCGAAGCCGGCTTGACTGCTAATTCAAGCTCGACCATACTGCTCGGCTGGAGAGCCTATTTGTTGTTGGGAACGGGCCAGCTCGAGGAGGGAGAAGTGCTTGCCCGTGCACAGGTCGCCTCCGCTCCTGACTCCGCCGAGGGCCACTTCGCGATGGCCGAGTACCTGGCCCGGCAGGGAGAGGGCGACTCCGCAGAAGAAGAATGGAGCCGAGGCAACGACTTATCTCCCGACGCGTACCTTGGGTTTCTCGTCCGAGGCAACGTGCTGTTCGCCGCTGGTCGAACGGACGAGCACTGCGCCATCGCGCAGGAGTTCGTGGATGCTTATCCCAATTCTTGCAAGGCATGGGCCGATCTCGCCTCGGCGTTCAGGACGACAGGCTCTCAGGCCGAACTTGACCGCGTGCTGAAGACGATGAAGGAGCGGTGGCCGGACAGTCGAGGCACTGCCTACGCCGAAGCGATCAGTGCCCTTTCACGCCAGGACATGATAGAGGCGCGACGAATCTTGACAAAGGCTATCGACGAGCGCGGCGGGACTCCCCTCCTTCATGCCGAGCTTGCGGCAAATTACTGCGTCACCAGTGAGCTTGACCTTGCGGAAGCTGAAGCCAACAGGGCTCTCGCTTCAAATCCCAACGATTTCAGAGCGCTCAGTGTCCTGGCCGACGTCATGGGGAAGCGAGGCGACAAAGGAGCCGAGACCAAGTTAAGGGCCCGAGCGGACCGTGCCCTTCCTGTTCTTCAGGTTTTGTCGAGGCTCCGGCAAGCGACTGCGCTTGCGAAGAAGGGAGATTGGAAGGGGGTTGTGGCCCTCGCGGACAAGGAGACCGAAGCGTCTCCGGTCCTCAAACGGAGCCTGGCGACCATCCGGCTCAATGCTCTCGACCAGTTGGAAGACTGGGACCAAATACGGATCGGCCTGGCAGAGGCGCGAGAACTGAAGATTTCCGAGCCCAAATTGGCGCTGTGGGCGTCAAAGCTTGCGCGGCATGACGGCGACATAGCGGCTTCCATCAGGCTCCTCCAGGACGCCATCGCGGTCGAGCCACACAAACTCGACCTCCGTGCCGAACTCATCACGATTTATCGGTCCAACGGCGACCGTGAGAGCGAACTCGCCGCGAGCCAGCAGCTTGTCAACTCACTCGGTGGCGGCTCGCCCCACCAATACGCCCTCGCCTACATGACTCTTGACAAAGCGGGTCACAAGGAGGCCGCAAGTACGGTCTTGGCCCAGGCCGAACTTCTGTTCCCGCAGGACAAGACCCTCAAATTGATCTCGGCGACCCGGCGACTCGAGAGCGGCGACGCGAGCGCGATCAAGGAGTTGAGGCAGACGCAACTCGGCAAGGGCCGCGCAGGATGCATGCTGTCGCTCCTGTCCCTCATGATGCGAAGCGAGAAGCGGATGCGCGAGAAGCGCGACAGGCACCGCCGGTAACCTGGTTCTTTAGGCTAGGAGGTCGTGCACAACGTGACCGTGGACGTCGGTCAGTCTGAAATCCCGACCTTGATAGCGGTAGGTCAGCTTCGTGTGGTCGACCCCGAGCAAATGCAACATCGTGGCGTTCATGTCGTGGATGTGGACCGCCCCCGGGGTGAACGTGTCCACCGATGGGTTGATCACTGAGCCGGAAGCGTCAACGATGTTGTAGCTGAAGTCGTCGGTGTGGCCGTAGCTGATTCCAGGCTTCACCCCACCGCCCGCCATCCACCTCGTGAAGCAGCGCGGGTGGTGGTCGCGGCCGTAGTTGTCCCTTGAGAGCGGACCCTGGCAGTACACCGTCCGGCCGAACTCGCCGCCCCAAACAACGAGAGTGTCGTCGAGCATTCCCAGGCGCTTGAGATCCTTGACAAGAGCTGCGCAAGCTTGGTCGGTGTCCTTGCACTGGCTCGGCAGGTCGACGGTCAAGTTGCCGTGCTGGTCCCATCCCCGGTGCCAGATCTGGATGAACCGGACTCCGCGTTGAGCGAGCCGCCGGGCCAGGAGGCAGGATGCAGCGAAAGTGCCAGGCTCGCGGCTGTCGGGGCCGTAAAGGTCAAAAACGTCGTCTGGCTCGCCTTTGAGATCCATCAGCTCGGGCACACTGGTCTGCATGCGATAGGCCATCTCGTACTGGGCGATCCGAGCGGCGATCTCGGGGTCTCCGAACTCGCTCAGTTGTGTTTGGTTGAGCTGGGCGATGTCGTCGAGCATCTCGCGCCGTGTTTTGCGGTCAAGCCCGTGCGGGTCTTGGAGGTAGAGGACGGGGTCGCCCGACGAGCGCAGGGCGACGCCTTGGTGCTCGCTGGGGAGGAACCCGGTGCCCCAAAGCCGGGCGAAGAGCGCCTGGTCCACCTTGCCGCTCGAGACCTTGGCGTGGAGCACGACGTACGTGGGCAAGTCTTCGTTCATGCTGCCCAGACCATAGCTGACCCATGCGCCAAAGCTGGGGCGGCCGGGCAGTTGAGACCCCGTCTGGATATAAGTGACGGCGGGATCATGGTTGATCGCCTCAGTCCACATGGACTTGATCACGCAAAGTTCACTGGCGATGGAAGCGGTGTGCGGAAGCAGCTCACTCACCCAGAGTCCGTCAGCGTTATTGTCATACTTTTGGAACTTAAACTTAGACGGAGCGACGGGGAACCTGGTTTGGCCGCTCGTCATCGTCGTGAGCCTCTGCCCCATTCGGATCTCATCAGGGAGGTCAGTGTCGAACTTCTCGTCCATCTTCGGCTTGTAGTCGAAGAGGTCCATTTGGCTCGGGCCGCCGTTCATGAAGAGCATGATCACGCGCTTAGCCTTGGGCGCGAAGTTCGGCATGCCGGGAAGTCCGGGGTGGCCATGGTGCTCGTCGGCGAATGCGGAAGCTGAGGCAAGGAACCCTGCACCGAGCCCTCCCCCTCGCAACAGGGAGTGGAGCGCGGCAGTGCCGACACCCATGGCTGACCGGCCAAAGAGCTCGCGCCGGGTCATCAGGAGTTCATGTTCGCGACGTGGATCCATCCCTGCGCATTAGTGTACTGCGGCTCGCGTGCGGCGAAGTCAAGCAACGACCTCAACTTTACGAGTTCTTCCGGAGGGGCCTCCTCGTGTTAGAATCAAACGAAGAAGCGACGATGACGGGTTTTAGCTTCAAGTTTATGATCGTGCCGTGCCTGGCGGCGGCGTTTCTGGTCGTTACTGCCGCTGCGCCCAGGCAGACCAAGGCTGGCAAAGGCGCGTCGGTCAGCTTCAACCGCGATGTCCGACCGATCCTGAGCGAGCATTGCTACCGCTGCCACGGGCCCTCGGCCAAGGAGGGACAGGGCGGCCTCAGACTCGACGACCAAAGTAGCGCCACCAAGGACAGGCACGGCTACGTGGCGATCAAGCCTGGGGACAGCGCCGGATCTCGGCTGATCGAGCGGGTCTCTGCCTCGGACGACGGCGCCGCGATGCCTCCTCCAGATTCCGGCGTCGCCCGCTTGACGGCCGACCAGGTCGAGGTGCTGAGGCGGTGGATCGATCAGGGTGCGAAGTACGAGCGCCACTGGGCCCTGATTCCTCCGAAGATGCCGACGATGCCGGCGGTCAAGGACAGCGCTTGGGCCAGAAACCCGATCGATCTTTTCATTCTTCAGCGTTTGGAAGCCAAGGGGCTCCGGCCGGAGCCAGAAGCGGATCGGACGACCCTTCTCCGTCGCGCGAGCCTTGCCCTGACTGGCTTGCAACCGACGCCAGAAGAAGTCGACCGCTTTCTCAAGGACAAGTCAAAAGACGCTTACGAGAAGGCAGTCGATCGGCTCTTGGCCAGCAAGAGGTATGGCGAGCACGAGGCACGGTATTGGCTGGACGCTGTCCGCTATGGCGACACCCATGGGTTGCACCTCGACAATGAGCGGGCGATCTATCCGTATCGCGACTGGGTCGTGCGTGCTTTCAACCAGGACCTCCCGTTCGACAGGTTCGCGTTGTGGCAATTGGCGGGCGACATGCTGCCGAGCCCGACCCCAGACCAACTCGTGGCGACAGGCTATGTCCGAATGAACCCGACGACGAACGAGGGCGGCGCGATCGCCGAGGAGTTCCAGGCAAAGAACACCTTCGACCGAGTGGACACGACGTCGACTGTCTTCCTTGGGATGACGGTGGCATGTGCCCGTTGCCACAACCACAAGTACGACCCGATCAGCCAACAGGACTACTACCGACTTTTCGCCTTCTTTAACTCGACGGCCGACGAGCCGCTCGACGGAAATCTCTTCACTCCAGATCCGGTGGCGAAGGCACCAACTCCCGCGGAGGCTAAGGAGCTTGACGCGATGGAGCGTGGTCTGCAATCGATGGAATCAAAGGTGAACGAGAAGGCGGCAAGGGACTGGTTGGCAGCCCGGCGTGTGAAGCCCCCTGCCGTCGGCGACTGGGAGGTGTCCGAAACGTTTCCCGCTGGCGACTTCGACAAGGCGTTCGACACCGAGACACCGGCAACGACCTGGGCGCCGATCAAGCTCGAGGCCGAAAAGGACAGCAATTTCCTGACCAAGGAGAACGCCTACGCCTACCTCCGGACGACCCTCAGCTCGGAGAAGGACCAGGACATCGGTTTGAGGTTTGGAAGCGACGATGGGATCAAGGTCTGGCTGAACGACAAACTGATCCACAGCAACAAGGTGCTCCGGGCTCTGGGCCAGAGCATCGATGTGATCCGAGTCCATCTCTCGGCAGGCTCGAACCGGCTGATCGTGAAGGTCGTCAACGCGACCGGCCCCGGCGGAGTCCGGTTCGGCCTTGGCGATGATCTGGACAAGCGCGTGGAGGACGTATCGGCCGTTTTGTTAAAGCCTGAAGGCCCGAAGCTACTGAAATCTCTCTATCTTGAGATAGGCCCTGAAACACCAGCGTCGCGGGATTACCGGGTCAAGTCAAAAGCTCACGCGGAGTTCCTTGCGAAGATCCCGTCCACATTGATCGCCCGCGAGCTTCCAAAGCCCAGACCGGCCTTCGTCCTCAGGAGGGGCGAGTACAACCTTCCGACGGTCGAGGTGAAAAGAGAAATCCCGGCGGCACTCGGGGCCTTGCCCAAAGCGGCGCCCGCCAACCGGCTTGGGTTCGCCGAGTGGCTGACCTCTCAGGAAAACCCGCTGTTCACGAGAGTCTTTGTCAACCGGGTTTGGCAGCAGCACTTCGGCACCGGCATTGTCAAGACTTCGGAGGACTTTGGGAACCAAGGTGAATGGCCCAGCCATCCCGAACTCCTGGACTATTTGGCTGTCCAGTTCGCGAAGGGCGGCTACAGCATCAAGAAGCTTCACCGGCTGATCGTGACGAGTGCAGCGTTCCGCCAGCGGGCGTTCGTTGACAAGGCCAAGCTCGCTGCCGACCCTGACAACCGGCTCATCTCGCGAGGACCCCGCTTCCGCCTTGATGCTGAGGTTCTCCGCGACCAGGCCCTTTATGCGAGCGGACTTCTCGTCGAAAAGCCAGGCGGGCACGGGTTCAAACCGTACCAGCCAGCTGGCCTATGGGAAGAAGTCGCGTTCCAAGAGAGCACGACGGCCAAGTACGTTCAGGACATGACCCCCGATATCTACCGTCGGAGCCTCTACCTGTTCTGGAAGAGGACCAGCCCACATCCTATGATGCTGACCTTCGACGCCCCGATGAGGGACTCGTGCATCGTGCGTCGAGCGAGGACGAACACCCCGCTCCAGGCTCTGACCACCATGAACGAACCCGGGTTCCTGGAGGCTTCGAGGCACTTTGCCGAGCGAATCATGAAGGCGGTGCCGACGATCAACGAACAGCCGCGGACGGGAATCAAACTGGCTTTCGAGCTGGCGCTCGGGCGCCAGCCTGCCCCTGCCGAGCTGAGCGCCCTCGAGACGTCCTATCAACGCTACCGGACACGATATGGTGGCGAACCGGCTGAGGCCGCAGAATTGGTCAATGTGGGATTGACGCCCCCTGATCCCGGTTTGGACAAGGGCCAGCTGGCAGCCTGGATGCTGATTTGCAGCACCCTCTTCAACACGGACGAGTTTCTGACGCAGCATTGATCAAACGCGGCTGAGCATGCAAGAAATGCTCGCATAGTTACTGAATCGGCGTGTGTCGATCCTTGGAACATTTCACTAGACCCCAGGAGATACATGCAGTCCAGCCCCATTGCCGTGGGGAGAGCAAGCGTACGGCGTCCTCGCAAGCAACGAGCCGCCATCCTCTTTGATGCTCTCATCGCTATGTCCGTCTTGACGCTTGGAGCGTTGACGGTCTACCAATTTGTGCCGACGGTCAGCCACTCGCAAGCCTATGCGAGCCAGCGCACTCGGGCCGTCCAGTTCGCCACGAGGATGGTCGAGAACCTTCAAATGCTCTCGGCTGCCAACCTCAACGCGTCGACCCTGACTCAGCTACAGCTGGTCGACGCTGGCCAATCTGGAACGGTTCTGAGCTTTTCCCATATTCCGCTTGACGAGTCGACACGGTACAGCCCCAGCACCGCACTGCCCAAAGGCACAGGAACTTTGACTCTCAAGAACCTGTCGAGTGGTGCCGTTGGAGCCCAAGTCGTCATCACTTGGAAATCTCCTTACGGAACGCGCTCATACACGACCGGGACGGTCGTCGGAGGTTACCGATGAGGCGCGGCTTCACCTTGATGGAGGTCATGGCGTCCGTGCTCATTGTCGGCATGGTCGTGCTTGGCTCGGTATCAATGCTGGCGTCAGGGCTCTATGGCTTCACCCGTGCAACGACAGACGCTGAGCTTGCCACGACGAATGCGCGCTCAATCCGCCACATCGCTGACAACCTCCGGAACGCCGCCTCGATCACGGTCACAAACAGTGGCACCAAGGTCACTTACACGCTACCCCTCTACACGGGAGCGAACGATCCAGTCACCGGGGAGAAGGAGCTGGTCATTCCTATCCAATCGGACGGTATCGTGCGATCCTATTCGATCGATTTCGCCAAGGGCACGATGACCGACTCTGTCACAGGCAAGGTCGTGTTGAAGAAGATCGCTTCGGTCGATCCTGACCCGAAGTCCACGCAGTACAAGCAGGCCTATACACCGTTCCAGTTGGTTTCGGTCGGTTCGAACAGGGCCCTCACAATCAACCTCATCACCCTGGGCGACATCGTCGGAGAGAAGCGCTACATGCGCTTCAAGACCACAGTCATTGGACACAACGTTAAATGAGATCTCGCAAGTCTGGTTCCGTCACCGTATACGTTCTCCTCGTCTTCTCGTTGCTCGTCATGGTGAGCGCTAGTTCGATCACCTACTCGTTCGCCAGTCTGGCCAGAACGACCAGCGACGCCCGCAACTCTTCCGCGAACAACCTGGCCCAAGCGGCTCTCGAGTACGGAATCTCCAAGGCCTTTGCCGATGTGCAATCGACCAAGGGATCTTTTCTCGCCCGCCAAGACAACATGCTGGACACGCTCAAGGATTACGGCACTGGCGTGACGGCTGCCTCTTGCCGAGTGGTTCCGACGGGGGATGCGTCAACGGCCTGGGTGACATCGTCGGCCACTGTTGACGGTCGCTCAATGAGCGTACGGACCTACCTCAAGGCCAAAGACGTCGGCATCTGGAACAACGCGATCTTCGCGGGTGCCGGAGCTTCCGGTCAAGCGATCAATGGAAACGTCGACATTCGGGGCTCCGTCCACCTACTTGGGGACGGCGAACCCTTCATCGACCAAAACGGCAATGGAAAGTGGGACGGAGCTGAGCCCTACACCGACACCAATAAGAACGGCAAGTGGGATCCAGGCGAGCCGTACACCGACGTCGACGGGAACGGAAGCTACTCACCGGCCGAGGTCTACCAAGATGCCAACGGCAACGGGATCTATGACCCTCCACTGACCGTCACTGACCTCAACTCGGCGTTCTCGGGCAACTCTGGCGTGCAGAACCACTACCAGGGGATCAATGTGGCGCTGCAAAGCGTGGTTCCGCCTTGCCCGGTGGTCAATGGCATGCAGACTTTGGGGGCTGAGGTCCGCGTGAAAAACGGCATGATCGGCCTCAGCGGCAGTGCGAGCTTGGGCACGGGCGCTCTCGTCAACGGTGCTGCATACAAGACGACGATCGACGCGTCGTTCTGCACCGGCGGCTACACCGGCACAAAGGGATCGAGCGCCGTGTTCAGCGACAACGGGGTCACGAACGGATACGACCTCGGCAGCTTGGGCATCAGCTACCCGTTCATCTCGGGAATTGGCGCCAAGCCCTACGTGGACAAGGATAATCAGACTTGGCCGACCCAAGAGGCTTACTTGGACGCAAAGAGCTTGACGATTCCGGTCGCGCTCGTCAAGTCCAGTACGACTGCGTTCAGCTACGGCCCCGACGCGAATGGGAACTCCATCTCGTTCACTCCCGCTGGCAACAAAGGGAACCCCCCCGCCAAACTGACCATCAACGGCATCATCAAGGTGCCGGACGGATTCCAGCTTGGCGTCAAGGACTCTCTAACCTATGCCGGAGCAGGCACGTTCTACTGCCCGGGCACCATGCTTGTCGACGGCGATGTGTTGCCCAGCGCCGGCCTGATCTTCCCGACCACGACGAAGATCGGTTTCATCGCCAAGAAGGATCTGAAACTGGCTACAGGCAACGGTTCGGCCCAGCTCAACCTTACGGGCGCGTTCTACGCCCAGGGTCGAGTGGTCAGCGCTAAGCAGAACCAAATCATGGGAACGATGGTCGGATCCTACTATGACCTGGGAACGAACGTTCCCAGCATCTACCAGGTGCCGACGTTGTCCAAGAACCTTCCGCCTGCCATGCCCGGCGATAAGGCCTACATCACGCTCGACCTCAAGAGCTGGCGAACCAGAAAGGCTGGCTAGCGAATGCAACTGGACCAGCGAAGGACAACCGCCATCGCTGGTCCTTGTCACTCTCCCCCCTCCTCAACGCTCTTTCAATGAGCGGCGTCCAGAGCTTATAGCCCTCATTGTTCATGTGGAGCTTGTCCTCAACAAAGATCTCCGCTTTAGGCTGCCCGTCGGCACCAAGCATGACGGGCCACACATCCACATAGGTTGCGCGCCTTCTGGCAGTGAGGAACTCGCGGATGCTGGCGTTCGCCTGCTTGAATTTGGGCGCCAACAACCAGCGGCTTGGGCTCGGCTTCATGGAGACATACACGAAGGGAACGTTGGGGAGCCGATTACGAATCTTGCCGAAGAGGGTTTTGAACCGATCGACGACGACCCCGGGCTCGAGCTTCTCGTCCTCTGCAAAGTCGTTCTCGCCGCAATACAGCACGATCTGCCGCGGCTCATAAGGGAAGACGACGTCCCCCACATGGGCAATCTGGTCGGCAAGTGTCGATCCCCCGAACGCGCGGTTGAGAACCTTGTACTTGGGGAATGCCTTGGCCATCCCTGACCATCTGGTGAAGGACGAACTTCCTATGAAGAGGATCTGGCCCTTTGCTGGATGCGATTCCTCATCTGCTTTCTTGAACGCCGCGATCTCGTTGGCGAACCGCGCCTCCTGGGAGCACGGCAGGAGCAATAGCGTGAGGAGGGCAGCGGCAGGCATCAGCCAAGATTGTTCCACAAGCCGAGGCGACCTAGGATAGAGAGTCAGGGTCAGGAGTGTCTCTTCTCCTCAGTTTGCTTTGAACCTCCTCCATGAAGCCGACGGTGAAGACGCCGATCGGCAGGCCCAACACCAGGGCGGCAACCGAGAGCATATAGAGGCAAGTGAAGATCTTTCCGCCGACGGTGACCGGCGACATGTCGCCGTAGCCGGTGCTCGTGAACGTGACGACGCTCCAATAGAACGCCTGGAAGACGTCAGAGTACTTGTCAGGCTGGGCGTCCTTTTCGAACCAGTAGATGAAGATCGTCGCGAAAACAATCGTGATTGACCAAATGGTGAGTGCTGACTTGAAGAAGGGCCATGCCCTTCTCAAGGCGGCGAGGATGAGATCATCGGCCTGACTGAAAGCGAAGATCCGAAGGAGCCTGACGCTCAATCCAAGGAGCATCACCTGGCGATTATTGAATACAATGCCGTAGACACCGCAGACAACGGCGACGACATCAATGAAGTTGATCGGCTTGAAGGCAAAGCGGACTCGTTCGATTGATGCTGCGTACCGGTCGTCCGGATCAAAGCCCGCGACCCAAACGCGCACTCCATACTCGAGTGCGATGGTGGCGAGAATGATCCCGGCGATCCACTCGAGGAGTCGATAGTGCGGCGCCAGATCCTTGACCGTCAGCATGGCACCGACGAGGAGGCCGGCGATGACCAGGGCCACGGACAGCCGGTCAAAGAAGATTTCGGCCGGCGTGTCCCGAGGCTGCTCCTCTAGCAGGGTGTAGAGCTTACGCCCGAAAGTTTGAACCCGGGTACCGCTTTCCGTCATGACGGGCACGTATACCCCGCGGTCTGGTATGCCGGGCTATTGGGCGACGTCCCAGCCGGCGAGATCGTACTGCGAACACGGCAACAGCGTCGTCGAGGGGCCGGTCTGCCTCACTTGAATTTGCGCGCGAAGAGCGCCACCCGAACCAACGTACCGAGAAAGCGTTCCCGTGCCCGACAGTTCCCAAGTCTGGTAACTCGTGTTCAGGATGTCCGTTCGGTTCTCCTCGTAAGAGTTGGTCGTGAAATTGAAGAGCCTGAGGACTTGCTGGTAGGAGCCGGACTGCACCATACGCGAGACGGTTCGGAACCGGAGAGCGGCGGGCGTGTTGATCGAAGTTGTGCCGTCTACTGAGAACTGGATGATCGGCGCCGACTGGTTCGGCACGAAGAATTTACAGATCTCGAGCGGATTGCTGTCCGTGTCGGCAAGGCTGGCCAAGTTGCCCGAGTTGACGCGACCGAGGTTTATCGAGAAGGAGCTCGGGGCGATCGATTCCGCGCCCGCGCTGGTCACACGGACATCATCGAAGTCGATCTGGCTCCCCTCGGTGCGGACCAATTGGACGGTGATGAACTGACCCAGATTCGGGTCACCAGGTGCCGCCGTATAGGTTGCCGTCAACAAATGAAAACTGTCGATCGGATACTGAGTGTAGGTAAACATCGAACTCGCGAGCAGGATTCCGCCTGTGACGCTGCCATCACCATTGATGCTGCCTCCAGCGATGACATTGAGCTTGAAGGAGCCTGAGAACCCGTCGTGCCTCCTTCCACCCATGACGGTGACGGTGTTGTCGCCGACGCCGACGACGTTTGAACTTTGCTGCGCGACCGCCTGTCCGTTTGTGTAGCCGATCTGCAGTCCATGGGGCGCATTAGCCTCGAAGAACCCACTGGTGGGAATGTGCCAGACGCCAGTACCACCCTTCCAACCTGGGATGCCGTCTACGTTGTATCCGCCCGCAGCCTGGACTGGGTATTCGAACGAAGGGTTCAGCAGAGACGCTTGCGCCCCGCTTGAAAGCGCTGCCAGCAAGAGGCTGAAGGAAAGAGACTTCACGATTTGCATACTGGCATCATAGCTGCGCTAAGGCCCCCTTGGAAGTGACAAAACTACGGGGCACCGCGCACGTTTGCGCTAGGTTTGCGATCAGCGCTGCTCGAGGGTTCTAATGCGGAGCGGAAGGCCCCGGCATGTGGGCCTCTACCATCTCGATACCGCCCTCGGTCACGACGCCGCACTGGCCCCCTTCGGGTGAATCGCCCAGGTCAACCGTGCTGCCGTCGAACCGGAGGAGCGGATGGTAAAAGTGCGAAGCCTGGCGAGCATTGCCCGTGACATAGTGAGCGATGAGAGCCCGGCGGAAACGATCCTTGCTACGGTTCGACCCGCTCCCGTGGATCAAGTTGCCATGGAAGAAGAGAACATCACCCGGCTCCATGTGGGCCGCCACAGGCGCATAGCCTTCGGGCACAGGGATTGTCTGGGACGTAAAGCTCTCGGAGGTGTCGGCCGGAATCTGGCAAAGCAGGGGCAGGCGATGAGATCCCGGCACCACCTGCATGCACCCGTTATCGTCGTCGCACTTGTCCACTGCGAGCCAAGCGGCGACACATGTACCGGGCTCCGCACGCAGGTAGTGCTGGTCTTGATGGAGCGCTTGGCCCCGGGCACCTGGTGGCTTGAAGTAGAACATCGTCTGAGCGGCAAACGGCTCTTCGCCGAGCAAGGCAAGGAGGGATCGGCACAATCGTTCGTCCAAGAGGAATTCCATGCTCAGACGGTCTCGGCGATGGGGATGGATAATGCGAGGGTATTGGGCGAGGGGATCGACCCCGGTCGGATCGATCCGATCAAAGTCCTCCTTTCGGTCGCTTGAATTCCACTCCATGAAGTGCCGAGCGATTCGTTCGGCCTCTTCGCCAGAGAACAGCCCTTGCGCCAGGAAATACCCCTCTTCCTCCCACTGACTTCTGAGATCCGCCTTCATGATTGGTCCCCGTCCTCTCCATGTTAGAACACAGGTGACAGATGTCAGGTCGACGACCCGGCCGATTTACGGCGAGCCGTCGCGGGGGAGACCACTCCAGACCGACAGTGCATCTGGGAACGTGCCTCATGCAACAATGGACGGCTAAGTGGAGATCAGCACGTTCCCTTCGCCGAGCCGTGCGGCGTGGACGGTACACATGCTCGGGCAGAGTCCTGCTCTCGAGGCGGCGGGACGCAGCCCGGGGACAGGGGCAAAGCGCGCACTTCTCCTTCTGGCTTACCTCTTGCTCAACGAGGGCAGGCCACTGTCACGGTTTCACCTGCAGGACTTGATGTGGCCGGACAAGGACGGAGACAGGCAAGCCCAGAACCTCCGGAAAGCGGTTTCCGACCTCCGAGCGGTCTTCGAGGAATTAGGGCTGCCGGAGCGATTTGTCGAGACCGCCCGTAACTCGGTCGCCATCGACGCATCGAGCGGATGGTGCGATGTGTCGGTGTTCACGCAACAGGCGACACGCGGCATTACCGAGCAAGACCTGGGGGCTCTCCTGGCAGCGGTCGACGTCTACGGAGGACCGCTCCTGGCCCCTTGGGACGACGGTTGGGCTGTTCCTTATCGCCTCGAATTAGAGGAGCTCTATGGTCAAGCAGTCGAGCAAGCGTGTCGGATCCTGGGTCAACGCGGCGACTGGAAGGAAGCCACGCGCATCGGTCGGAACGCGGCCAAGCTTGCACCCCTCCGCGAAGACATTCACATTGCGCTGATCTCGTCCTATCGAATGGCAGGCATGGAGGCGGAGGCCGTCCGCCAGTTCGAGACACTTGAGCAGTTGCTCGACGAAACATGGGGCGAACTTCCATCAGCGCGTGCCCGGGCGGCTCTTGAGGGCGCTCCGGAAGCCCAGCCGTTGGCTGCCCTCCCCGCGCCTGAAGCCGTCTCCAAGACATTTGCCGACATTGATGCAGTCGGTGGTGCAGTGCCCATGGACTCGCCGTTCTATGTGCGAAGGCCGGTCGATGAGGCTATCGAGCGGTGCCTGGAAAGGCATGAAGCCACCATCTTGATCCAGGGCCCGCGACAAGTTGGGAAGAGTTCCCTTCTTGCTAGGGCGATCTCCCTTGCCGGCAAGGCCGGGACGAGAGTGGTCGTCACTGACTTCCAGGCAATCGGCCGATCCCAGATCGCCGACGAGGAAAAGATGTACCGCGTCCTTGCCCATGCCTTTGCGAGCGGGGTTGCGAGCGACATCGACGTCCGGGGCCTTTGGAACGAATGGCTGGGGCCAAAGGCAAACCTCGATGCCGTGCTCGGACAGGTCTTGTCGGGCATCGACCAACCGGTGGTGTGGGCCTTCGATGAGTGCGACCGTCTGTTCGGGCAAGACTATGCGGACGACTTCTTCGGACTGTTGCGCAGTTGGCACAACCGGAGGGCTTTGGACACCAAGGGCGATTGGAAGAAGCTCTCACTCGTCCTGAGCTACGCGACGGAGGCGCACTTGTTCATTGCGGACATGAACCAGTCACCCTTCAATGTCGGGGTCAAACTCAAAGTGAGCGACTTTTCTCAAGAGGAGGTCGGATCCCTCGCTGAACGGTACGACATCCCCGGTGGGCAGCATCAAACAGACGTGTTCGAGATCACTTCCGGTCAGCCCTATTTGACGCGCCGATCCTTCGCCTTTCTATCTCAAGGCCAGACAATCGAGGAGCTGAGGGCCACGTCGAGTGATGATGACGGCCCGTTCTGTGACCATTTGCGCAGAATCCTTGACTCGCTTAGCACCGATCCGGCCCTAACTGCTGAGGTCGCGCGCCTTTTGGCGGGTTCGCCCTTCGAACGAAGCAACACTGTCTTCAGGCTCGTTTCGTCTGGTGTTGTGAAGGTGGGTTCTCAGGGAGTTCCCGAGTTTCGTGTGCCGGCCTATCGCGACTATTTGGGCCGACACCTGCTTCCGGCCAGGACGGAATCCTAACGCGTCCAAGGAGCCGAGTGCCAGGCGATCACCTTGCCGTCAGACGAGCATGTCAAGAGGTCGCGGCCGTCACTTGTGAACCGAGCGTCCCATACGGTCTTGGATGAGGCTACGAAGGTCGTGAGCTCGTCGCCAGTATCGGCGCGCCAGACGCTGACGGTCCCGTCGTCGCTGCATGTGACGATTCGCGAGCCGTCGGGAGAAAATCGGACATTGGGCACCCAAGAGCTATGGAAGAGCGTTGCAAGAAGGGCGCCATCCTTTACGCGCCAAATTCGCGCCGTCCCGTCGAAAGACGCTGTCACCAGACGCGACCCGTCCTTCGAGAAGAGCAATTTCCAGGCCCTCTCCGTATGCCCAACGAGAACTTTGAGCGGCTCCTTCTTTGACAGCGAAGCGATCAGGACGGGCCCGTAGAACGTTCCCGCAGCGACGGCAGATTCCTCCGCATTGAAGGCGAGTGAGCGAATGGCGAACCCGTTTGGGTTCTTGAAGGCAGTGAGGGTGTTTCCCGTCTTGCAGGAATAGACCCTCGCGTCGCCCGCCGAATCGCCGATGGCAATCAGGGACCCGGTCCCGGAGAGTGCCGTGCTCGTGGTCAGAGCAACTTTCTGGGGCACGACGAACAAGGTCTTGAGTGTGGCGGCCGAGACAACGGCGACATTTCCCTTTTTGTCGAGGACGCTCAGGACTTCACCGTTTTGCGAGATGGACAACGACTTCACCTCACCACCCAGAGCTACCGGGCCCGTCTTCAGGCTGAGAGACCGTTGATCCCGAGCCTCGATCGCACCTAGGGGGGTCGCCAGGTAGAGGACGGCCCGGTTCTCGTCGCATGCTAGGGGAGGAACCGTTCCCGCTGGCGCGGCCCTTAGCGTTGTGACGGAGCCCTTCAACCTATCCAGGGTCTTGATCAGGCCATCGTTGCCGACCGTTGTGACAATGTCGTTTTCGGCCCCAGTGAAGATGAGGTTTGCCTGGCCGTCGTGCTCAAGTATCTTGCTGTAGAGAGGATCCACTCCGATCCGCCAGGATCTGACCTCGCCAGTCCGATCGATTGTAAAGAGCGACTTGTCGCGGTCCGCGAAGACGACCGAAAGGATGCCTGCTGTGCTCCCGTAGAAGCGCGCTATTTTCTCGCCGGTGCTTGTCACGTAAACGTGGGCACTGCCGTCCACGCACCCGAGTGCGACTTTGTCGCCTGAGGGCGAAAACGAGGCACACAGGACCGAGGACTGCAATCCACCCAAATGCGCCGTTGCAGCCAGTGATTCGGTTTGGAACACTTCGATGTTCCTGTAGCCTTCGCCGGTCAGGACAAAGGCTTTCGAGTCGGGGCTGATCACAAATTGCGTGGAGTTTGGCTGGCCCAAACCTTTCACAGTGAGGAGACTGCTACCCACCCTCCACCGGGCGACTTGCCCGGACAGATCACAGCTCAAAGCAGTTCCGTCCGGCAGGAACTTCGCGGTGCGGTTTGGCGCCTTGTGGAATTTGAAGGTCGAGAGTTTGTGACCCGCGAAGTCGTACACCTGGACGAGCGGCGACGGCCCGGAGGGGCGCACGAGGAAGAGCCCGTGCTCGCGATCGAAATCCAGGCAGGTGCCCTGGATCCAGCCTCCGGCATGTCCTAGCTTGCGGTCGAGCAACCGAAAACGGTCGAATTCTGGAAGGGAGACCACGCGGTCGCCGAACCTGTGAACGTGAGGCAACATTGACGAATTCGTCGGGCTTTGGACCTGGTGAAAGCTGTTGGCCCTGTCGAGGGTGAACAGCCCGTCATGGACGTATGCGATGAGGGCGCCTGACGGGTCACCGTCTAGGAGCGAGTTGGGGGGCAGCTTTCCAAGCCAGGACTGCTTGTTCAAGGAGAGCCAGGCGTGCCCCCATTCCCACCCTGCCAAACCGGATCCCTTCGCTTGCTCAAGCAGTTCAACGGCACGTTGCCACTGGTAGCTGGACATAGCGATCCGGACTTCCGCCATCCGGCCCGAATAGTTTTGGCTCTCCAGGGCCCTTTGTTTGAGCCGAAGTTCTTGGATGACCTCCTTCCGGCTCTGGGCGGTGATGATGGCGTTCATCGCCAGAGATGCGATCAGCAAGATAAGGAACAGGGCCAATCCGGCGACGCGGAGTGTTGTTCGCACGACAAGCCGCCGTTGGCGCACGGCCTCGTAGTCGGGAAGGCACCGTTTCCTCCACTCCTCACTGAAGACCGTCTCATAGAGCCGGTTCCGGACCCGAAGACGACCGTCCGCCAGAGCCGCAACTCCGGACATGAGCAGGATCGCTGCCAGGGGGTTGTCTTCCTGGCCGCCAACTGAACGGTGCTTGAGGATCTTCCCGTAGAGTTCGAGGGTTTGAATCCTCGCCTCCTCCGCGCTCATACCGGGAACTTCTGGATTGAGGAGTCTTCTCTCGGTGTCCGCAAGGTTGGGCTCGAGGCCAATGGCCTCGGCATTGAGGTACAGGTGCGAGACGGCTAAGTCAACGCCCGCGCGGCCCTTGAGCGAGGGGTTCTCAGCAAGAAAGCGGCAAATGGATTGAGTCAGAAAGGGGTGGCCGCCGGTCCAACTATGGACAAGTCGCACGAGTTCCGGACCGTCGCGGGACGATCCTCCTAGCTCCTCGCCATAGCGGCCAAGATCCTCCACCTCGAAATCCCGCAAAGTGACCCTTCGGCCGATATTGAAAGGGGTGATGTCTGGCGTCCGAACGAGTTGGCTAGGGGTCGCGCTGCCGACGAGGCAGAAGGTGAGGCGCTCGAATTCGGGAGAGTTCGGACGACGGTTGTAGCAGTCGCGGATACCGGAGAAGAACTCGTCCGAGGAGAAAGGCAACGCGCGGACGAAGTCGATCTCATCAATAACGATGACGACTGGGCTGGCAAGCTTTCCAAGGACGACGACCTCGAGGGCGCCAAGCCAACGGGCCAACGGGCCGACGTCTCGGTTCTGGGCCCAGTAGTCGAACAGCTCGGCCGTGAGCCCCAGTTCTTGGCCGATGCCGGCGACAAGGCCGGCATACCACTGCTCCACGGTCACATTGGCACCGATTCGTTGCAGATCCAGAAGCGCGGTCGCCACGCCGGCGTCGCGGAGCCGCTGCACGGTGCGACCGACAAGGCTGGACTTGCCTTTTTGTCGCGAATCCAGGAGCACGACGTATTCGCCAGCGAGGAGAGATCGAAAGACAAGGTCGTCGGCCTCGCGCTCCACATAGCTGGGCGAGGATGGCTCCAGGGTTCCGCCTGAACTGAAGAACTCGTCCCTTTCGATGTCGGGCATTATTGCACTCCGACCGCGGGAGAATCCTTCCGCAAGCAAGGGCATTCAGTGAGCCTGTCCATGGCTAAAGGATGCTTGATGGGATGTGACTCAACCGTGAAGGCAGCGGCCCTGGGCCCTAGAGACGCTGAGCTGATCTGTGCTTCCTTCCGGTACTTCCAGCTCATGCGCAACTGCGCGTACACTCAATGGCTCGAATCAGGTTCTGGAGGGCAGGCAGTATGGAATTCCTCGGTCGTTCCAGCACCGACCATCTGGAAGAACCAAAGTGGTGCTCATCGGCCCTAATCCCAAGAGCTAACGCTCCAACTTTTGCAGCTCATTGAAACTCCCTCAGCGTAAAGCGGAAGGCCTCCTAAGGTCGGCACCGCGACACCGCCCTTTCCCGGGAAATAGCAGGTTCAAATTAGTGGCTGCCGCAGTAGGACTCGAACCTACGACCCGCTGATTAACAGTTCTCACTCTGAACGTCCGCGAAGGTGCGCGGCCATGCATGCATGACACATGATTGAACTTAAATCGTCCACACTTGTGCGTCCCCATGCGCCCGCGTGAACGGAAGTGTAAACTGAAGTCGTCTGAAGATAAACGTAAGTGAGGAGCCATGGGAAGCAAGCGAGGAGACAAGGGACGGGGGAGCATCTATCAGCGGAACAGCGACGGCATGTGGATGGCGCAGGTGCAGGTCGGCTACCACCCGAACGGCAAGCCGAAGTACAAGCAGGTCGGACGGAAGAAGCACGCCGATGCCTTGGTGGCCCTCGACGAGATGATCGCCGCGCAGAGGTCCGGACGGTCGGTCGACACCAAGGCGGTAACTGTCGCCGCCTATCTTGACCAATGGCTCGAGGGGCTCGATGGAAAGAAGGAGCCAGCCACCCTCCGCTACTACAAGATGATGGTCGAGCGCTACATCAAGCCTGACATCGGCAGGATCCAGCTCCGCAGGCTCACCGGTCTGGACGTCCAAAGGATGCTCGACAAGCGGTCGCTACAGCCGCGGTCCAAGGACAAGGAGCCGCTGTCGGCTTCCTCCGTCGCAGGCATACGGAGGACTCTCCGCGCCGCCCTGACGCGCGCCTGGAAGCTCGGACTGGTGCTAGAGAACGCCGCCCAGAAGACAGACCCGCCAAAGGTGCGCAAGGCCGACCCTGTGTTCCTCACGTCAGAAGAAGCGGTCAAGCTCTTGGACGCTGCCAAGGGGCACTGCCTGGAGAACATCATCGCCCTTGCACTGACGACGGGGCTCAGGATCGGGGAGGCGACCGGCGTCCGGTGGGAGGACGTGGACCTGGAGGCGAAGATCGTCCGCATCAACGTGCAGCTCCAGCGCATCGGCAGCAAGCTCCAGCTGAAGGAGCTCAAGTCCGCTTCGAGCCGGCGCGTCTTGCCTTTGGTGGGACGCGGCTTGGTCGCGGTCGAGGCGGAGCAGTTTCGGCAAGCGAAGATGAAGGCTGAGCTGGGAGAGGACTTTGCCAACCCCATGGGCCTTGTGTTCCTGAACGAAGACGGCCGCCCCTTCGACCAGAAGTACGTCACAAACCACTTGAAGAAGCTCTGTGTGAAGGCCGAGGTCAAAGAAGTATCCTTCCACAAGCTGCGGCACAGCGCGGCAAGCCTCATGGTAGCAGCGGGTGTTTCTCTGGGGATGGTCAAAGACCAGTTGGGGCACTCCTCGATCGCGCTAACCCTGGGCACCTATTCACACATGGTTCCAGATGCGCAGCGGGAGGCGGCAGAGAAGCTCGATGCAGCGCTCAAGGGCTCTGGGTGACATCAAGGGGTCGTTCCCTTCCTTTCCATTCGAAGAACACGCACCGAACACAACGGCCACATGTCGATGCTGCCTCCGAGTGAGAGGGCTTTGCCCAACGGCGACGGGTTGCTGCGGTCAACAACCAGCAACTAGTGCGTCACCCTTGCCACCCGGCGCACAGAAAAGGAACGCGCCCTGGCTTCGACCGTAAGTGACTCTACCCTTGTTTCCTCGCGGTCAGTGCCCGATCAATTGAACGCAATAGATTAGCGCTTTTCTGCTTCATATTAGGCTCAACGTGCTCCAACGACGCCCTCAGCCTCTCACCAAATTCGGCTGCGAGTACTCGAATCGTAAGTATTGAGACAGCTCCCACCTGTACCGGGGTCATGTTGAGGAGTCCGATGGGTCGAGAATTGTGGTACTCAAACAACAATTTCAGAACTGCGGCTATATCATGAGAATTACTGGATGTTTGCAAGCCCTCCAAACGCTCAGCCAAGGTCTCGGCAATTCTTGCATGAGAATCGACTGCTACGCCCAATCTTGTCAGGTGTTCATTCACCTTTCGAATTCTTGCCGCGCAATATAGTAGGTCTTTGTCCTCTTTCATTCTCCAAAAAAATGTGCGCTATTTGCACCTTCGATCAGTCCTCCAATCGCTTCAGTTGGCACGTCAGCAACGCCCATATTTGTGATTGTTATACCCATGTCTTCGAGAATTGCGTCTTCGACCAAGATTCGTAGACCGATTCTCCATGCAAGTGTTGTGCCGCCTCTCCACATTCCGCCGGCACTGAACGCCATGCTATCGCGGCCAAGGTCCTCCCAGTGTTCTTGCAGATACTCACCAAGGCGGCCTCCCTCCAATGCGGGCCGAAGGCCTTCGTAGAACGCCTCAGACATATTATGAAAGAGCCGCACAAGCTCCGTGTAATCGATGGTGCCCGAGAAGTCGATGCTCGAGACGGGCTCGTTGTTTGCATACTGGAACCAGTTCAGTCTGTGTTTCGCCGGATCCTCGCTCAAGAACCTGCCCGTGCTCGGCTCGTACTCCCTGGCCCGCATGTAGACGAGGCCGTCGCCGTTCGGGTTGCTCTACGTGTACGTCCCCGTCTCGTCGTCCTGGTTGTGGCCGAGGTTCGCGCAGTAACGCTGGCCGTCTTTGGCCAGGGCCGAGGAAGAAGAACGCACGGCGGGTGGCCAGACGAAGCCGCCATGGGTGACAGTGTACATGAGTAGGTGCGGATGGGTGGCAAGGCAATCCCGGCACTGACACGCGCTGCCCGACACCAGGGACAAAGTCGCCGGGATAGCCTTGTGCGAAGCGCTCTCAGTACTTGGCACGGTCCACTTCGAAGGGAACCCGCCAAGGCCCTTGCACCACCCCGGGCTGGACAGGTGAGGCGGCCACACCTGAGGGGCCGCTACGCACATGGCTATCCCTCGTCTGTAGCGGGCAAAAGGCTAAGGAAACCGGTCGGAATTGCCATGCCACCGATCGTCGGGCCACCCGCCCGATGTGTCGCGGGCCAATGCGACGCTCGCAGAACCCGGAACCGAGAGTGCACACTCGCGTCTCCCCATACCGCGGCATCCAAGCAGTTTCGGCCACGGCTCCCTGCGTTAGGGATCCTCAATTACAGGTACGGCTTACCACTAATCATCTCATTCGCCGTCGCAATTAGGCGGGATCTTCTGGAGAAGATCCGATAGCAAACCACGTTGAGACGGAAGCAAAATCACACGAACATCCTTCCCGGCAGCCACTCTTATGCTGTCAGGATTCGAATAATCGCTCGCCAAGAGAACAATGTTATCTACCGATGTCAACTGCTTGCAAACGGTTATCGCATCGATTTCTGGCATCATCAAGGGCAGGAGGGCAAGATCGTAATCGTAGTGAGTTAATAGTTCCGTGAGCGCGGCACGTCCATTGTAAACATATGTAACTTCGTGAAATGCCAAATCAGTAGGGTATCGCTCGCCCAACAATAAGCTTTCGGGAAGTGCCAGGATTCTCATCAGGACTGTAACAACCAGTAAACATACGTTATGGGACCGCTTTGGTCAATCGTGAACCCGGGCAGATTGTTCGACATGTATTCTATCAACCTCACGACAAATCGACTTCCATCCTCGGTTGTAGCAGACCAGTTTAGGCTGGCCACCTGACATCCCCGGCTTCGGGCCAGTTCTTCCACTTCACGTATCAATGCCGGGATATTTCCACGTACGGCCTCGTTTGCCCGTTGAATGAAGCCTATAGCCAAAGTGAAGATTCTCAGGCCAATGTTGCTCGTTACCCAACATGACGCACGAACCATGTAGCCTCCCCAAGTCGCCCAGATTGACATTGAGAACGTCTGGCCAGAGACGGTTTCTTCATTGCCGCTGGCATCGACAAGATTGGTAGGACAATTGTTAGCGTACGCGTACCAATTGCCGCCATGACATGCGGAGTCTTCGCTCAGGAACCTGCCAGTACTCGGCTCGTACTCCCTGGCCCTCATGTAGACCAGCCCGTCGCCGTTCGGATTGCCAGAGGTGTACGTCCCTGTCTCGTCGTCCTGGTTGTGGCCGAGGGCGGCGCAGTACCGCTCACCGTCCTTCGCCAAGGCCGAAGAAGAAGTCCGCACCGCGCCCCAGGCGTCGTAGGTCCGCTGTGGCCCAAGTGTGCCCGTGTTGTCGATCGAGCACACCGAGTTCCCATGGGTGTCGTAGAGGGCGTAGCCCACCGACTCAGAGCCGCCGGCAGGGGTGTAAGCCTGGAGGTCCACACCGCGCGGCCCAATGCCGTATTTCGTCACGTCCTTCACCGCCGAGCCGCCTGAGAGGTGGGTGTAGTCCTCCTCGCAGACCATCTGGCCGTCGTGGTAATAGCGCGTCGTCGGTCGGTTGGAACTGATGTTGTCGTGGTATCCCGAGAAGATCGGGGTCTCAGGGTCCGAGTCGTCGTAGACCCAAGTCACCGCGAGCGTGATCCCCTCGATCTTGCTCACCCGAAGGCCGTCAGCGCGGTAGCGGTAGGTGGCCCCGGTGTCGAAGTTCTGGCACGCCTTGAGACGGTTGAGGTCGTCCCAGGCGTACTTGACCGCCACGCTCGTGTTGCCCCAGTCCCGCCACGTGCGGTTCCCGACCTTCTTGTCGGTCGAGGTGTTCGTGTCCTGGTCGTTCAGGTAGGTGTGGCTGCCGCTGGAAGCTGTCATTCGGTTCAGGTTGTCGAACGTGTAGTTGGACAGTGTAGACCAACTGGAGTTGGAGTCGTACCGGTTTCCGGCCGCGTCGTAAGCCCAGTAGTAGGGACTGGTGCCGCCGTCGTGGTAGGTCGCCTTCTTGAGGAAATCCCGCTCGGCCTCGTACTGATATTCCTGGGCCTTAGACGTGTCCTCCGTCCAAGAGGTGGAACTGCCGTCTTCTTCGTGGACGCCGGTCTTAAGGCCGAGATACGCGTCGTAGTCGGCGGAATACCGCTTCTTGTTGTGTTGCGTGTAGAGCCACTTGTTGTAGGCTCCGCCCGTGTCCTCGTAGCCGGACCACCAAGTGTAGGCGACCGTGTTCGTCCGGCCAGCGGCATCGTAGTCGTAAAGGGCCTCGCAAAAGTTGGCCGGCTTGTTGGTCTGGTCGCCAGAGGCGGTCGAGGCGGGGTCGGTGTAACCGCCCGACGAGTAGCCGCTGCGGCGTGTCATGCCAAAGAACGAGCGGTAGAGGCGGCCCGTGTCGTCGTAGTAGTACCAGAGCTCCTCGGCGGAGTCCGACCCGCTGCTCGCCGAGCTTGTCACAGAGGTCTGCCGGTTCATTGCCCCGAAGCGCATCTGCGGCGCGTCGCCGAAGCCGACCATGAAGTAGTTCTTGTACGCCCACTTCGAGTAACCGTTAGGTGTGCTGTAATGGGCGGACGCCTTTCGCCCGATGCTGTCGTAGCCATACGTGACCGTGTTCGTTATGGCCGAGAGCGAAAGGGTAGTGCTGCTTTCGGCTATGTGGTCGACCGCTCCGGCCGCGCCCCCAGACTGGACATAGTAGAACTGGTCTTTGACCGAGCCGATCCCGTCGATGACCTGTGTGACCTGGCCCGCCTCGACGAGTTTCGGATAAGGCGAAGTACCGCTCCTGAGGCTCCCGTAGTCGTAGTCAACGATGGCGGTCGACGTGCCCGTCTTGGTGACCGTGTCCACCTCGCCGTCGTCGCTCCACCAGGCCGTCGTGAACTCGCGTCCTGCGGCGTCGGTCGTGCGCTGCGCCTTGCCGGTCCAGGACCACTGGTCGGTCGTGGTCGTCCGGTTGATCCCGCCGTTGTCCTCGGTGACGCTGCTCGCCTCGCCGTGGGGGCCGCTGTAGCTGGTCGTCGTCTGCACGTAGCTGCTCCCATCGGGGGCAAGCTTCTTGACCCAGTCCGGCCTCCCTACCGAGTCGTAGTGGAACTCGGCGGCGTTGGTGCCAGTCGCCTGGACGCGCTCACGCCAGTCGCTCGAGCCGCTCGCCAGGCTGACGCCGCCATATTTCGCGTCGTACACCTTGTACGTCTGGCCCTTGTCGCCGTCGGACGTGCTCGTGCCCGCACCGCTCTCGTCGTAGCCGTCGTCGTGGTAGCTCGTATAGCTGTAGCGCCAGCTCGTCCCCGCCCCGCCGCTGAGGTCGGTGCGTACGGCCTTCTGCTGGTAATACTTGTTCTTCGGCCAGTAGGCGTACTCCGTGACAAAGGTGCGGCTGAGATGTGTCGGCCCCGAGCCCACGAGCCGGTGCTCCACCACCGTCTGGCTCAGCGGGTTGTGCATGAAGTTGTAGACAGTCGCCTTGTCGATCTGACAGTTCGAATTTAGGTTTGTGCCTGTCTTCGTTGACTGATCAGTCCCCACGAAAAATCGCGTCTCCGAAAGCATGTCTTGGGTATCGATGTCATAGGACTTGATCCAACCGGTACGGCCGCCATGGACGTCAGGGTTACACGACCAATTGATATGCCCGCTGTCGAGATCGTAACGGAAGAAACCCTGCCAGAGCCTAGTGCCTGCTGTGGTCGCCATTCCCCAAGTCATAGTGTCAGACTCGAAGCCGACCCAGTCCGAAGGCATACTGAAACCTGAAGGTACGACTAGCCATACACGGTTGAACCACGTGTCGACGCCGTTCGGCTCGGAGACCTTGAAGACGCCGACCAGGTGGCGCCATTGGTTGGTGGTGCTCCCTTTGTAGACGTACTTCAAGCTCGTCGTCCGCCCTTGGACGTCGTTGATCGAGGCGAGGAGCTTTCTCGAACCCGCGTCCGTGTACTGCCCGCCAGTCTCCCAGTACGGCCAGTCGTAGGCGAAGTCCACGTCCTTGCCGCCCGGGCTCGTGACCTTCGAGAGGTTTCCGTCGGAATCGTACGCGTACTGGACCTTCTTGCCGGTCGCGGTGCCGGTGCCGCCGGAGACCGTGTAGTACTCGACCTGCGAGACCCTCGGGGCGCTGCTCGGCCCCGCGGTCGTCCATGACAGTTGGAGCCTTCGGCCCGCAGGCATGTCGATATGGTCGAGCTTCTTCTCGACCGTCACACCGTCAGACTTGGTGAAACTCGCGGTCGTCGAGCTGTAGGTGAGCGTCGTCTCGTTGCCGTGGCGGTCCTTGATGGAGGTGCACTTGAGCACGGGCGAGGCCTCCGCGTCGCCCTCGCCGTTCCAGGGCTGGACGCCACCGTCGTAGTAACCGACGTTGGTGTAGGTGTACACCGTGCCTTCAGGAGCGGTCGTGACGACCTGTTGCAGCTCCATGACCCCGCTACTGTTGAGCCCCCAGGTGCACTCGTTGAGGTTCCTGTCCCACGCCGGGTTGGTCAGGATCCCGTCCACGTCGCGCTGGACGGTCTCGGTCTCGCCGCTCGCGTCGATCGAGATGGCCGCGTAGAGCGGCTCCTTCGGGGCGAAGTCGCTGTTAGTGTTCGCCTGGGCCGAGTTCCGCATGTGGAAGGAGACAGGGGTCGAGCGCCGGGGAGCGCCAGGGCTCTTGAGCATCGAGCCCGCCGCCGAGCGCAGGTCGAAGCTGCTCGACCAGCCTGTGCCAAACCCTGAGTCGTCCAGGCAGTTGCTGCTGTAAGTGCGGGAGACGGAGACGGGGACGCCGTACCCCCCCTCGAAGCTCATGTCCGTCGCCGACATGGAAAAATCTCCCGTCCGGAGGTTGACGCCTTTGATGACGGGGTCCCACTTCATGCCGCCCGACTGATAGGGGTTGCCGACCGTCTTGCCCTTGTAACCCCGTAGCTCCTCGGCAGTGAGGAGCCTGCTCCTTGGCGCGTTCTTCGCTTTGCGCTCCCTCGCAGCCTCGTCGGCGACGACCTTGCCGACCGCCGCGTAAGGGACATAGAGGTTGACCATCAGGAACGTGACCAGGAAGCTGGCCGGTCGGATCCACTTCGGTGTGCTAGGGTTTCGCATTTCTTTCTCTTCGCGTCGTTTCAGTCGATGGCCAGGACGACGGCTTGGAACTCCGCGTCGTCAGATCGGGGCAGCCGGACGCTCCGCTCGGAGTCGTCCATCGGGTCGTAGAACCGGTAGGTGGCGCCGTCGGTCTCCGACAGGAGGACGTAATGGCCGTTCCAGAGCCAGACAGCGGGGAGCCTGACGGAGGCAAAGTCGCGGCGGTTCAGGAGGACGCCCGTGGCCTTGTGGCCAACGGCCTTACACGCAGAGGCTAGGGCCTCCATCGACGTCCCTTCCTTCGTGGTGCCGCAGAGCTTCGACGCTTCCTCCAGCGACATCCGGCGGCCGTCCTTCAGCAGCAGCAACCGCGCCAGCACCTTCGGGCCGCACTGCGCCTCGTCGAGGCTCTTCTTCTCCGTGGCCTTGGAGGTCGCCCTCGCAAGGAGCCGCTCATAACTGGGCGCGTTGCGCGGGTCGAGCTTGCAGAGCCGGTCGTAGACCGCGTAACAGAGGGGGCTGTAGGGCCGGTCTTGCAGGTAACGCACGTATTCCTTGATAGACCTCTTCGTGTCTCCTGAGGCTTGGACGCTGACGATCGCCTGGTAGGCGGCCTGTTCGTCGAGCTTGCCGAACCCCTCGACCGACTGGCCGCTGCCCCGGTACTCGTCCGCGGCAGTCCGCATGACCGTCTCCGCGCCTCGCCAATCGCCGCGCTCGGCGGCAAGGTAGCCCAGTTTCATCCTTGCTGTCGCGACGACGTCCTGGACGTCCTTGTCCAGGCTGTCCTTCGATCGTGCCACTAGGCCCTCCAGCCGTCGTTCCGCCTCTGGTCCCTTGAGGGTGCTCGTCCGCTCGTACTCCGACTTGACCGCGCGGGCCTCCGGGCTGCCCTTTGGCCGGGGCAGGACCGGATGGGTCGCGGCGTACAAGCCGAGCAACACGGTCGCTGTCACTGCGAGCGAAAGGAACGCCGTGCGAGACCGCAAGAGGCTCTTCACGACCATGTGTTCACGATCCTTGTCACCCAGACACGCGGAGCACCGTCCGAGTATGGGAAGGGCCTCGTCCCGGACTGCCCTTGGTACTCCTTGCTCATGAAATAGCGCCAGCACCGCGTGGTCGCTTGGGACTCCTCGTCGTTGAGCGCGAGGATGAGGCCGTGGGAGTAGTCGGGCGTGTAGTACTGGATCCCGCCAGGGTTGTGCGCGGAGTCGGTGCTCGTGATCGGCCAGTTCAGGTAAGAGCCTCCGTCGTCGGGGTCGGAGTCGTCGTAACCGTCGGCGGTGGTCGGCGGGTCGGGCAGTTCGTCGAGCTTGTTCCCCGTCCCCCTTTCGGCGTCGGTGAGGAGCCACCTCTTGTCCCAGGTGGCGTCTGACTCGGTCCTTCCGATGTTGGGGTCCGACGGGTCGGCTACATAGGCGGCGAGGTCAGGGATGGGCGCATTGCCGTGGGCCGTCGAAGACGTCTCTATGACAGGGCTGCCCATGTCTAGCAGGGTAAGGGTCGCAAAGAGGATGGCCGGGCTCGAGCTGTATGTGGGCCAGAACTGGATTCGGGCCACACCAGAGCGGTCCCATGTGTCCGAGTTGAAGCTGGGATACGGCGGCATGTTCCCGACGAAGAGGCCGCCGTGCCACATGTAACTTCCGAAGTTCAAGTTGCGCGAGCTCCAGTTGGACTCCGGGTCGGTGCCACCATCGTTGTTGGCCCGTCCGAAGCCCCTGCGGGAATCGATCGAGGCGTCGTTTGCGCCTCCGTGCTCGTTGCTGATCTCCGGCTTTCTGGTCAGGTCGGTGTGCTGCACGCCGGAGACAGGATCGGTCCAGGTCTCGTGGAAGTCGCACTGCACTTTGATGTTCGACGGGTTGCCGCTGGTGTAGCTCGTCGGAAGCGCTTGGTAGAGCTTGACGTCCCTGTAGGCCGACCCGTAGGTGTCGGAGACGCTGTAGGAAACGGTCGCCACGCCGTCGGTGCTGTTCCAGCCGTAAGTCGCGCCGGTGCTCGCCGGAGCGCCGCAACGGGTGAACATGACGGTCGTCGTGCCGCTGTAGCTCGACCTGCTTCCCGCCTCGGGCCTCAGCAAACGCACGGTGAAGCACAGGACGTGCTGAGACGTGAGGTCGGAGGTCGAGCTCGAACCCGTGCTGACCCTGAAGTCGCGCGGGTAGAGCTCCTCGACTTTGAGCAGGATCGTCTGCCCTAAGAAGTCGTCGTAGAAGACCGGTCTTAATGTCGCAGCCAGCAGTATCGGGACAATCATTCTTCGTTCCCCTAGGCACGGAAGCGCCGCCCGGCTGGCCGGGCCTGCCTTGCTCGCCGTACCAGGCGCTTGATTGACCTTCGTTAGACTGCGAGACCGAAGGTGCCGCTTAGTGATACATCACATGCAGGCACTTTTGACAGTGCAGGAATTAGAACAAGCAAAATTACTCGTCTAGGGACCAGATGCGACCGAACGAGCAATGCGGACACAACCCCAACCTTGATCCCCGCTATAGGCAATGATGCGGTCGTTTTGGTCCGACCGGATCGTGCGCACGATGCCCACGTAATACGGGCCCGAGAGGAGTTGGCCAGACGCGGCATCCCATAACGCGATCTTGCCATCGTTGCCCCCGACCAATAACTCCCGACCGCCATTTGAGTACTGAACCGCGAAAAGAGCTTGCTGCGAAGCCTGGAAGGCTTGAACCAATACGCCTGTCGAGCTCTGGTACTCTCTTACAACGCCATCGTTACAGGCGGCGGCTACTCGCTCGCCGTTGGGAGTCAACGAGACGCACCACACACCGCCCGTGTTGCCTGGGATAGTCTGCAGAAGCGCGCCGTTGGTCGCGTCCCATATTTTGACTGTTGCATCGGCAGATCCAGATGCGAGTTTGTTGCCAGTGCGGGAAAAAGCAACCGACTGCACGGCGCCCGTATGTCCGGCCAGCTGCCTGATGACGGACCCATTGGTTGGGTTCCAAACTACGAAGGCGTTGTTCGCATAACCGCATGCAAGAGCACTGCTGTCGGGAGAATAGGCGACGGACAGACAGCTTGCCGCCCAATTGAGGTTCCTGACCAGTGCCCAGTTGGAGACATCGTAGAGCCTCGTGATTCCGTCCATGCCACCGGCGGCCAGCACGTGGCCGGCCGGTTCGAAGGCCGTGGAGAGGACAGCCCCGTTGGAGATCGGTACGTTGGGGAGTTGGTCACCGTTCTCGCTGTTCCATGCGTTCATACCGCCGACGCCCCTGCCTGTGAGCACGAACTTGCTCTTGGGGGAGATGGCGAGTGGCACAGAGCTAATTGAAGAAGTGAACCGATTTGCAATAGGATTGCCAGTCGCAACATCGTACGTCCAAAGTCCCCTCCCACCTACCGCGGAGAAGCGCGCGTCGTCCGGGGCAAATTCGAGATGGGTGACAGTAGCCGGGAGAGAAATCGTGCGTATGAGTCCGCCGGTTGCCTCGTCCACTTGGGTCACGAGGTTTGTCCGGCTAGTTAGAATTGTCTGGCCATCATTCGAATAGGTTGCGCAGTCCCGCCCAGCGACGGAGGGCGGAAACGTCCTCTGGAGCAGGCCCGTCGAGGAGCTGTACTCCCTTAGTAAGTCGTCAGCAGAACTGAAGAGAATCTTAGAGCCGTCCGGCGAAAAGGAGACAGAGTTAAGCGTGGTTGGCGATGCGAACTCTCGGCGAAAGGATCCGTCGCTGCGGAACTCCCGAGCGACGCCGTTCCCGAAAACGGCTACGAAGGTAGAACTGTCTGGAGAAACGTCGATCGCTAAGATCCCGCTCATTCCCTCCGGGCCGCTGTCATATATCCGCTGAAAACTAGGGAGGGACCAGACGATGCGGCGCCCGGCAGCGTCGCCTGTGGCGATCCAGCTACCGTTCGGGGCGACCGCGCAACACCTTGGGTCGCTCGGCAGCGCTTCAATGTGCGTAAGCAGACCCGTTGCAGAGTCCCATGTGCAGAGCTTGAAGTCAGCTGCTGTCGAAATGATGGAGCCGCCGTCCGCGGAGTAATTGACGGTGCGAATGAGGTCCTGATGACCGACGAGAGTGAGAGTGTGGCGCAGGGTCTGCGCTTCCCTAAGCTCAACTATTCCGTTGTTGCCTCCGTGCGCCATGCGGATCCCGTCGGGAGAGTACGCCGAGCAGACGCTGGTGCCTGCCTGCGTCCAAGTGAACGCCAGCTTGGACCCTGCCCCAAAAGACGCGGTGGCCAAGAAGAGCAGCGAGGCTCCTACAGAAAGCTTTGGGACGACCATGGCAGGATTAAAGCTTACTGCAGTAGCAGTCCGCGACCCTGCTGAGTGAATGGAACCAGGTAAGTCGCTGGGGGCATGAGCGTAGCCGAACGGGGTCAAGGCTTCGCGACCCTCGAACTCTCCCGGGTTCTCCCCGCTGAAACTACGGTGTTGTCGCTGTCGCCGTGTCCAACTCCGGCACGCATGGATTAAGATGGGCACATGACGCCTCCGAAGGTCGCCTTGCTCCTGTCCTTCGTTTCAGCCGGTGTCGCTGGTATCGCCTCGGGCCCACGGATCGGCTTCTACTGGACGCAAGGCAATTCGCCCCGAGGAATGTCCTTGTCACGGGACGGGAACCTGATACTCGACGGCAGGTACTCGGGCCTCACCGAAGTGCGCGACGGGCAGACCTTCGCCCACAAATTCACGCTCGTGGGCCACACCGCGCCCATCGAGTGCACGTGCCTTCTCCCTGACGGACTGACCGGTGTCAACGCGGGCAACGACCAGACCATGCGGGTATGGGACTTACAGACTGGGCTCCTCAAACAGGTCGTGACAGGGTTCAGTGGAGACGTCTGGTGCTGCGCCGCGACTCCGGACGGGTCCAAGGTCGTGACTGGCGATGCCACCGGCAGGATTCAGATTTGGAGCGTTCCTTCGTTCGCGAAGGTCTTTGACACTGGAAACCTCGGAAAGGGATCGATCGTCAGCGTCGTGGCGGCGCCCGACAGTTCTGCCTTCTCGGTCTGCTTTGGCGACGGCACTGCCAAAGAGTTCTTCATCGATGGCAGCTCGAAATGCGATTTGACAGGGAGCCCGTTTTCTTTGAGCGAACTGGCGTGGCACCCGGACGGCAGCCGGCTCCTTGCGGTCGGGGGAAGCGGCAAACTACAGGAGTACGATGCCTCTACGGGCGTCTTGCTTCGTACGTTCCCCGCGCCGGTACAGGGCCTGCGAGCCTGCTACTCGAGCGATGGCGCCCTGGTGGCTTCGAGCTGGCTCTTCAACCTCTACATTTCGGACGCTGTCACTGGAACGGTCTTGCGCTCGGTCGAGATGCTCAGGGAGCCAGACACGATCATCGCCTCGGGCCCCGGGCATCGGTTCCTCGTCAAGGGCGGACGAGGGATGTGGCTGATGGACGGGGACACCGGGGCGATCCTGAGGTCCCGCCTTGCCTCCAGTGGCGCGTCGTCCTTTGGCGCAGTGTCCAAAACTGGCAAGTACTTTGTCGCTGGCAAGAGCGTGGCAATGGACATTTTCGACGGAGAGTCCGGAGAGATCCTCGGGACGATTCCTTACGACAGCGGGTCCGCCGTCTCAGCAGTGTTCGAACCGTCTGGGCAGTACTTCTGTGCTGGATTCACTGACGGCAAGACGAGGATATACAACGTTTCGGACTGGTCCCTGGCCAGAACGATCTATCTGACCAGCTCGAGCTGCCTTGCGACCACGGCGAGGGCCGACGGACAACTGACCTGCGGTTACGCCGACAAGAGCCTCCGCGTTTACGACGGATCCACCGGCGCGCTGCTCCGGACATTGACCGGCCACACGGGCCAGGTCAATTCTCTCGCTTATTACCCACAGGGAAACAAGATCGCTTCCGCCTCGGACGACGGCACCGTCATCGTATGGGACGCGGACACGGGCGCGGGGCTCGGCACCGTACCACTTTCTTCCGCGGTCAAGGTGGTGGCCGTCTCACCTGACGGCTCGAAGTTACTGACGGGGTCTGCCGATGGGAACGTCAGAGTGTTCGGTGCGGAAAGCGGGACGCTCTTGCGCACGATCCCCGCGAGCTCCCAGGTCGTGAGGGCCATCGTTTTCACAGCGGGCAACAGAGAAGTCATGATGGGAGGCAAGGACGGTTTCCTCCGTCTGTGGGACGTCAACAGCGGCGCGCTGCTGGCCACGCCGACCTTCGTCGGTGCGACGAACGGCTTGGCCCTCGGCTGCAACGGCCGCATGGTCGGCCTTGGCGGCGACGAGGCGGTTGGAAACATGAAGATCGCGCGTTCCGTCACTTCGGGTCCGTGACGCTTGGCGTCAGGTTCTCCATTTGTAGAATCCGAAGCCAAGGCCGTACTCCTTCCACTTTCCATTCTTCACACGGAACAGCCAGTTCATCCACTCGGACTCGTATTCGGCGTGCCCCTTCTTGAAGTAGTCGCCAAACCTGACCGGCTCTCCAACGTAGACCTCGCCCCTCAGTTCCTGCTCAGTGTGCAAGTGCCCGAGGTCGAAGGCCGAGTGCGCGTTCGGGTAGCGGTATTGTCCGTTTTCGGCGGGCGCTTGAGCGTCGAGCTCCTTCAGGATTATGTGGTCGTCGTCCCGGCGGCGGAGTATGTGCTCGGTGCACAGCTCCGGAACGTAGGCGGAGAGATGGGCCTACCTGAAACGATGACCGCAGTCATCGAGTCGTCCCTTAGCGTCACCTTCCACCAGTTGCAGGCAGCGTTCGAAGAGCGCGGCCCAGACATCGACGTTGTTGCCTACGTGCAAAAGGCGATCGAGAATCCTTTCGGATCACTCTGCATCGTGTCCGAGACTCAGAAAACCTTGGACCCGGCAAGAGTCACCTTCGAGTGGACGAACGACATGGACGAAGTCCAGAGCAACTTCTTGCGTTCCTGGCGCGAAGCATGCGAGGAGTTCCCGCGCTTCCTGCAGTTAAGACGGTACTACTTGACCACTGACGGAGACCTGGAGTCTCCCGAGCCTGCGCTCGTCTAAAGTCGAGCCAGGGCTACATGACCCATCGCGGCCGCAAGCGAAATGCTTACGGGCCGCGATGGCCTTGTTGGATCTCGAGTAACTTGAGTGGCCCGATCATTGAAGCAGCGAAGTCGCCGAAGGCGACGTCCCCCACCTTGTGGAGATGAGCACTGTCACGGTCGGACAGCTTGAAAGGGTCGTACGTCGAGCGCAGAGGTCGTCCGTCACCAAAGGCGTCCGCACGGTCGAGGCCACGGTCGGCCGCTCCTGACACCACGGCTCAGTTCGACCCCGCTTTACCGGAGGAAGCTTTGGCTCCCCCGCGGGCCCAGGCTCCGTTCTCGTGCCCAATTTTTGATGTACGCTGAGGTGGAGGATCGTCAAGAATTGAACCCCAGTGCTGGACATGGAGCGAAGATTGGACTGTGGCCCGCCACCTGGGGCGACGGCGAGTCTTTCGGAGAGCGCTGGCCATGAGCCCTGAGCGCCAGGATCCTCTCGTGTCCACTCCTGAGGAAATGGGGGAGTGGTTTGACGCGGCGAGGAGGCTGGGGATCACGGACTTCTCCCTGGACAGCTCGGACCGGATCGCAGCGGAAGTGCGGCGGCACCGCCAAACAAAGGCGAGCCCGTTCTGGGAGACGGCGAGGAACCACCTGGAGAACCACCAGCCAAGGCTGCTCAAGGAACTCCAAAGCCAGGGGGCTGCAGAGGTGGAGAGGCACATAGCGTCGGTGGTGGATGAGGCGGAGAACCTCCAAGCAAGGCTGATCGGCCAGAGGGCGACTCCGCAGCAGGCGGAGGAGATCGTGAGGGAGCAAGTCCTGACACCGATGACGGAGGCCGACCAACGAGACGAGACGCGGAGGCTGGAGAGCCTCGAGGTTCCAAGCGAGGCTGAACAGGTTTCCAGCTTCGCACGCTGGATCGCCCAATGGGCGGCAACGCACGGCGAAAGCGACGACGAGGCGTAGGCGGACAAAGAGGGCACGCTTGGCAGATCGCTTCCACGGGGCCCGCGAATAGCGGCTTTAGCGAATGGCCCCGCGGCGTCCACGACAGCCACTGCGATTCGACTCGTCGCTTGCCCTTCGCCATCGAGTTCCTTATCCAGATTGATCCTCATGCTTGTGTCCCTTCCTGGGTGGTGGCGAGACGTTGCGCCAGGGCTGCCACCTCTTCCCTGGCCGAAGCCATGCCGTCGCGGTCGGGCCTCGCCTTGGTCGGCGGGGCGTCGGGCTCGTTGCGCAACCGGTCGAGGAACCTCGCCCTGCGCTCCTCTGCCTCCTCTTCGGTCTCGCCAGCCAGCGCGGCTTGGTCGGCACCGAGCTCGCGCATCACAGGCGGAGGGTCTTGCGAGACGGCCCAGGCGCAAGCCTTTGCGAACTCGCCCGAAGACGGGAACTTGTCAAGGAGCGCCAGCCGCTTGACCGCCAGCGCGACGTACCTGGGCTCAATCGCAAGGTCCTCAACGGCAAGGAGCCAGAGCCGTCCCACGCTCGCCGCGTCCCCCACAGTGGCCGGGCCGAACGGGTTCTTCGACAGGAGGCCGATCGCGGCGGACACTGCGGCCCGCATCGGGGTCACGTTCAAAACGTGGCCCCCATACCGCGGGCCGCGGCCTCGGCGATCTCAAGGGCCGTGGGCTTGCCGTTGCGCTTGCCAGCGTCCCGCTCGCGCTCGCGCTTCAACCTGCGCATGTCGGCCTCTCGGCGCGTCACCCAGTCGTTCAAGGCTTGGAGCGGCTTGGAGTACGGAGCCTTCGCCTTTCCGGCGTGGTGGTCCTGCCACGACGAGAACAGCCCTTCCAAGGCGTCTTGGTCGCCGCCGAGTGCAAGCCACCTATCGGCGAGCTTCCGACAACCTGCCTCGTCGCAGAGCCCGGCGTAGGGGCACTTTCCGCCCTTGACGGTCGTCGACTCTACTGCGCGAGCTATGGTCGCTGCCGTAGAGTCCTCACCGTCGTACCAGGACGGCTCGATCGCTACGATGGCCGTAGAAGGCATGGCCCCGTCGCGCGCACGCGTGGACAAGCGCGTCCTCGTTCCGTTCCTGCTTCCTTCCCCTTCCTCTTCCTCTTCCTTTTCCTCTTCCTGGGAATCCAGGTTTTCCCCAGAGCTTCCCGGTCGCTTCAGAGTCGCTGCCCTATCGTTTGCCAGGTCGTTCTCCGTCGATGCCACGGTCGTATAAGACGGCTGCCCTGTCGCTTCGCAAGCGCTTGCAAGGCGGACTTCTGTGGCTCCGCTCTCTGTCCCAGTAAATGCCGGGTGCTTCACGCCATCAGGCCCCGCCTCCTTGCCGGACAGGCGCTGGTGTTTCAAGAAGCCTGGGATGTAGCCGTATTCCTTGCCTCCGGAGGCGTACACCAAAATGAATCCTGCTTCCACCAGGTGTTGCAGCGCCGTCGCCATGTCGAACGGCAAGTAAGGCAGGATGTCCAGCTTCAACTGCCGTGGCCGAAACTCGAATACGCCTTGGGCGTCACAATGCCCCCAGAGGCCGACGAAGACGAGCATGCAGTGACAACCTGGGTTTGCAAGTTCCAGGTCTTGTAGCCCTTCGTGACGAAAGAGCTCCGGCTTGACTGTTCTGATCCTAGGCATCGGCCGCAGCCTCCGCAAACGTCGCACCTCTAATCTCAGACACGCCAGTGATCGAAACCCGTATGTCGCTGCCGAACTTCACGCTGGAGCACTCCCTTTCACAAATGAACCTGTAGGCTGTCGTTCGGCAAGACCTCCGAGGACCGCGGCCCCGGAGCCTGACAAATTGGATTTGCGTAGCAACTCGAGGCGTCACAGGGGCCCTCGGCTCGAAGCGACAGCGGGGCGCAGTCGGACAAAAGGGCACGCTGGGGAAGCGCTTCCAACGGGCCTGGATTCGCAACCTCTTGCGAATGGTCCGCAGATTTACGCCGCCGCCAATTGCGCTTGCTTTTGCTTGGCCCTCTTCACATCCGACCCCTGTCGTGAGGCCGTCGGATCTCCAGACCTGAGGCCAAGCTTCAAGTAGCAGGAGCGCACTGTGAAGAACCAGAGTCTGCCTCAGCCTTGCCAGGGCCTCGCCAGGCGTCGCCCAGTGCAACAGGGCCGCGGCCGCACCGATGGTCGTCCGACCGAGACCTTCGTTGTCCGGGCCTATTCGAATTGCAAGTGTCCCGGGCTCGGCCACCGCCCAAGCGAAGCGAGCTTGGAGATCGGTGCCCGTCATTGCGCCCGGTCTCCTTTGTACGCGTCGGGGGCGACATGGCCCTTCTTGCACCGGTCCAGAAACGTTGCGAGGTCTTCGGCCCGTATTCGGGTGGACCTGCCGATCTTGAGGATTGGTAGCTGCCCCGACCGTACGAACTCGTAGACCTTGGACCGGCCCAAGCCCGTTGCGTGGCAGACTTCGTTGACGGTAAGTAGGATTTTGGACATTTCCGGCTTCCTGCGGGCACTCCCGTGCCGCGTCAGGCATAATCATCCGTGGGCAGACGGGCATGAAAAAAGCCAATGTAGGCGTCAACCAGCCTTCAGTGCACGGTGTCGTGGCATTGGACTCGAAGGAGCGGCCACTGGAGCGGCAGCGCGACCGAGAACAGTACGAAAGGGACGTCCTCTGCACTCTTGAAGTGCTTTCGGCGGGCTACCGGATCGTTGATGACACGCGAGAAGTTCAGTGGTACGAGCATCGGGACACTGAAGCGATGGCACGCGGCGTTTGGCGACGTGAAGGCAGGCCGCCCTTTCCTGGACCGTTCATCGTTCCACAGGTGGGGAAAGGAGGCACCCGGCGGGTCGAAGAGATCGATGTCGATCGTTCCGTGCACCGGAAGATCCTCAAAGCGTTCGTCCGAACAGCACCGACGGCCAAGGAAGTGCTTAACTTCGCTAGCGAGTTCGGGCTTCTTGGGCGAAACATGGTATCGGTCTCCTTCAAGGACGATGGCTTGGATCGGACCCTTGTCGGCGAGTGCCTTACCGACTGGTACGACCTCTTGGTCACCGTGCGGCAACTGCACAAGATTGGTATGGCCGCCCTGGGTGAACACCCAGACGTTAAGAAGTTCGAGACTCTCACCGAATGGGACGGGTCAGCGGTCAAGCCAAGAGTTCCATCGAATGGCGTACCGTCAGGCTACCGTAGTTATGCGCTCGACCTCGCGGTCGCGCGAATGGACGAGTCTCCTAAGTCGATGTCCTTCAGCGAGCTGAGGGGCGTCGGTCGGACGATGCTGATCAATGCTGTCAACCCGGAGCTTGTGGAGGGCACGTCTGCGGCGTACTCCCTTGTCTCCGAGGCGTACCAAGTTGCCGCAAAGGACTTGAGGGGACTGTTGTATTACGCCCTAGCGGCCAAGGTGCTCGGCGCACCGTACCAATGGCGGGCGTGCCGTTGGTGCGGTGAACCAATCGATCCTGAGGCACCCTTCGGAACCGAGCACTGCGACGACAACTGCTCGCAGAAGAGGCGACGAAGCGAGGGGCGAGATCCAGGAAACGATGCGGCAGAATGATGGGGCTGGTTGTTCGGTTCCAGAGTTCTGGTTCGACTCATTGCTCGGCTAGCCTGGGAACTCCTTCTGCCGTCGCCTTCGTACCACGAGAACCTCTAACAGGAGTGCCCACGGTATCGTGAGGACAACGACGTTGATGATGAGAGAAACAGGCGAGAGCTTTTCCGTTGCCCTCGTGTAAAACACGGAATGGAACACTCGCACGGTTTTGGGCGTCGGGCGTTCAACCCAACCAGACTCCGTCATCACGCCGCCGGGGTCATCAATTCTCTCGCGTAGCGTCAAGGGACGATCAAATGGAGCCCAGAATATGACCGTCAGGCAGCCTAGGAGAAAGGCAGCGAGTCCCACGCTTCTCAGCAAACTCTTGAACCACTCCCGCATCTGGTCTAATATTGTGCTCCGATTGGTCACACTGCCTGCGCCTTAACGTTGCTTGATTGCTGAAACTGCGATCCGGACGTGCCTCTTCGTGTTTCAGTCCGACTCGTGGAGCGAACCCAAACTAGCGTGAAATGTCTAGTTCGCCGGTTGGGCCCCGGTAGACAGCTCCGCCTGCTTTAGTACCAGCTGCGTTGCGTCTTCCGACAAATCGGGCGGGTAGCCGTAGCGAGCAAGAAGGCGACGAACGTGACGGCGAAGATCGGCGCGAACACTCTCTCTTTGTGTCCAATCGAGCTTCGGGAGCTTCTTCACCATTTCCGCGAGTTCGCGGGCCATTAGACGCAAGGTGTCCGACTTCATCACCGCCTTCGCCGACCCGTTTTCCGCCAGAGCGTCGTAGAACGCGGTCTCCTCGTCGTCGAGCCCAAGCTCGGCACCGTGGCTCTTAGCGTCACGAATCCACTTGGCCAACTCGATCAAGTGGGCGATCATCTCCGCCGTGCTGATCTGCTTGTTCGTGTAGCGCACCATTGCCTGCTCCAGCGCCTCGCGGAACTTTTGGCTTTGCACCAGGTTCTTTCGCTCGCTCGTACGAATTTGATCTGCGAGGAGCTTGCGCAGGGTCTCGAGCGCGAGGTTCTTCTGCTCCAGCGCCGAAACCCGCTGCAGAAATTCATCGGATAGCACGTCGAGCCGCGCCTCTTCCAAACCAGCGGCGGCAAAGAGGTCGATCACCTCGCTTGCGGCTACCGCGCTGCCCAGCACTTGCCGCACGGCCGCATCGACGTCGCGGCGACCGGTCGTCACCACGTCTGAGTCGTCGGCCAGCCGCTTGCGGATCATCGCGGCCACGCGCTGGAAGAACGCGAGGTGCGACGCGATCGCCTCCGTCTCCGAGCGGGGCACGGCAAGGGCAAACGCAGTCGAGAGCTTCTTCACCAAATCACGGTAACGCTTCCACCCCTCGTCTTGACCCAAAACGTGGTCGACCGCCCGCAGATACACTGCCAAAACCCCAGAAGGCTCGGTGTCGAGCGCCGCCGTGTATTCAACACCCGACATGAAGGCGCGCAATGCCTCGTAAGCGCTGAGCATAGCCGGCACCGCCTGCTCCTGCACGTTTCGGAACGGCTCCTCCTCGTCGCCGGTCGCCTTAGCATAGGTCGCCAAGGCGTCGGCGAGCTGGTCTGCGAGGCCCAGCATGTCCACGATCAAGCCGCCCGGCTTCTCGCCGTAGACGCGGTTGACCCGGGCGATCGCCTGCATCAGGTTGTGCCCAACCAGGGGCTTGTCCAGGTACATCGTATGGGCGCACGGAACGTCGAAGCCGGTCAGCCACATGTCCACCACGATGGCCAGCCGGAACTCGTCATCGGGTTTCTTGAATCGCTCCGCCAGCGTCTTGCGCTCGCCCTTGGTGTAGGCGTGCTGCTTGAGCAATCCCTCGTCGGCCGCTCCCGGTGTCATCACCACCTTCATCGCGCCCTCGTCGAGCGCGTCGCTGTGCCAGTCCGGGCGGAGCTTGCGGACCTCCTCATACAGCCGGACGGCGATGTCGCGACTCATCGTGACGACCATCGCCTTGCCCTCCATGGCCTCACGGCGCTTCTCCCAGTGCTCTACGATGAAGGCGGCGACCTTCCCGATACGCTCGGGAGCGCCGACTAGTCCCTCCAGCGCAATGCGGACGTTCGGCGGCTCCTCGACTCCGTACTCGTCGGCTTCCGCGGCCTCTTCGATGAGCCGCTCCGCTTCCGCCGCGCCTTCCTCATTCACGGTCAGCTTCACGATGCGCGGCTCGTAGTAGATCGGCACCGTCGCGCCGTCCTCGACCGCCTGCCGAATGTCGTAAACGTCCGCGTAGTCGCCGAAGACCCGCGGAGTGCTCTTGTCGTCGCGATCGATCGGCGTCCCCGTAAAGCCGATGAAGGTAGCGTTGGGCAAGGCGTCGCGCATCCACTTCGCGCCGCCTTCCACGAACCCGTACTGGCTGCGGTGAGCTTCGTCGGCCATGACGACCACGTTCGAGCGGTCGCTGATCTTCCCGTGCTCTTCGGTGAACTTGAAGATGGTGGTGAAGACCACGCCGCCAGTGGCGCGGTCGAGCAGTTCGCGCAGTTTGTCGCGGCTTTGCGCCTGGACCGGCTCCTCGCGCAGCAGACCGCGCCCCATCGCAAAGGTCTGGAAGAGCTGGTCGTCCAAGTCGTTGCGGTCGGTGACCACGACGATGGTCGGATTCTTCAGCTCCGGGTCGCGGATCAGCGCGCCCGCGAGCATGAGCATGGTGAGGCTCTTGCCCGAGCCTTGAGTGTGCCAGACCACGCCGCCCTTGCCCGCGTCCTCGGTCTCGTTCGTGCCGAAGGGCGGCTTGAGCACCGAGAGCACGCTCCGCCGGGCTTTGCGCACCGCGCGGAACTGGTGGTAGCCCGCGATCTTCTTCTCGATGTTGCCGTAAGGGTCTTCCTCATAGGCGACGCATTGCTGCAGGTAGTTGAGCAAGGGCTCTGGGGCGAGCAGCTCTTTGATCAAAGATTCGAGCGATGGCGGCCCACCCTTGGCGGGCCGCCACGGCATGAACCTCTGCGGGCCGCTCGTGATGGAGCCGACGCGGGTAAGCAAGCCGTCCGAAACCACGCAGAGCAGGTTGGGGGCGAAGAGGTCGGGGACGGTCAGCCGGTAGCGGTCGATCTGCTTGATCGCCTTGCCAAGCGTTGCGCTCTCGTCTGCCGGGTCCTTGAGCTCGATGACGACGAGCGGGAGGCCGTTGACGAAGAGGACGACGTCGGGCCGGATGAACCGGCCAGTCGCCCCTTGCAGCGTGAGCTGACGGACGAGGAGGAAGTCGTTGTTCTTCGGATTGTCGAAGTCCACTAATCGCGCCCGGATCGTGCGAGTCTCGCCACCTTCGCGCACTTCGACGGGAACTCCTTCGAGAAGAAGGGAGTGGAGGCTTCGGTTGCTGCCGATAAGCGTTGCTTCGCCGACCGTGGACACTGCCTTGGCGACCTGCTCGCAGTCTGCCGTCGAGAGTGCTGGATTCAAATCATGGATGGCATCGTGAAGGCGCTCTGTGGCGATGGAGTGCAGTAAAAGCGCTGGGTTGAATTCGTCAACCGAGGGCGCGAGGTAACCAGCGCCTGACAAGTGCACGCATGCGATGTCCTCGACCAGTTGCTCCTTCGGACTGATCATCCGGTCGGCTCCTCCGCGTCTGCCTCTGGCGGAGTTGTCAAGTAGTCGTTCAACGCCGTTCGGTAAGCGCCCGGCGCGGCGTGAAACAGTATTCGACTAACGAGAAAAGACTCTGTTCCGATTGTCACGGGCTCGTACTGGTCGTCCAACCATTGGTTGAAATCCTGATGGTCGTTGTAATACACACGGGCCCCTGGTGACCGGGTTAGGGCGTCTCGGTGCGCTCGAAACAGAAAGGAAGCGATGGTGTCGGCCGCTTGCGCGGCGAGCCACGCCTGACGCTCCTCCAACTGTGCGTCCGCTACGTCCTTGCCGTGGGAAACCGAACCATAGAGATTCCGCAACTCGCAGAGTCCCTGGATCGCTTGGATCAGACCTCTGTTTGCCTTGATGACTGCCTCCCGCCCTTCAGCTTGCTTCGGGTGGCCTCTAGGCAAGAGATCCAGTCGCATTGTCGTTTCTTTCAGCAGCCTGGGCGCATCCCAGCCGGGATCTGCTGGGAAGCCCAAGTCTGACAAAACAGTTTTGCACACAGACTCAACGAGAGACTTTGCCAAATCAAAGGTGAATTCTGGCCCAGAGGTGACCGACTCCTCCAACGCCTTCACGTGCGATTCGAATCGGGACTCCGTCGGTAAGACAAGTTCCCGGCAACCCATCAACGAGAAGTTCGCTTCAGCCATTCGAGTCATCCCCTACGCGAACACTGCCCGACAACAGGCGCGGCAGAAGGTAGTCACGAAGCTCGGCGAGCTTGACAGATTCCTGTACAATGGCTGTGACGAGGTCAAAGAGCGGCTCGCAGCGACCCTCGAAAGCCGCGAGGAGCTTTGCCGAAGGAACAACTGTTGGTATTGGTCGAAAGGCCGCCTTACTTATCTCCGGGAATGTCGTCCCGCTTGCCCGACCTTTGATGTCTTCCATCGCGAATCGCACCCAATGAAAAACATATAGTGGCGGCAGGAGACCGTCGCAAACCAGAGCGATGAAGCCTTGGTTGATGGCCGTCGGCACTTTGGCTAGTGCTGTGTAGCCAATCGGCGCACGTGACGACAGCAGGACAGTGTCAAGCGGAAGGACTCCAGAGCTGATCTGAGCCGCTCCTATATTGGTGATCCGTCGCTCCGTGCCGAGAAGGACGGGGTCGCGAAGTCCGGATAGGTCCTTGGGGGTTACCCAGCAATGGGTGCCGTTTTCCCAGAAATCTGGCTCCTTGGTACTCGGTGTTGCGCCACCCTTGACTGTGACCAGGTCACCTATGGAACGCACCTCCCACCCTTCCGGGATGGGGCCGAGAGGGGATGAGGTGAAGGTCGTTGGGAGGGCAGCGAAGGTTTCGGGGGGCATGCCGGGGAAGCTCTTGGCGCCGGTGGCCTTGGCTCGCACCGGCTCAAAGTCCACAAACCACGCCTTGAACGTCGCCTGGGCGAGCCGCTCCAGCGCCTCGCTCGTCCGCCGGTTCTGCTCGATCTTGTCGTCGAGCGAGCCAAGCGCGGCGACAATGGCCTCTCGCCCGTCCCGATCCGGGTAGGGAATGGGAACACGGTTCATGTTGCCTTGGCTCAGCTTCGGCTGGACCGCCCCAGTGACAAACGGCCGAATGTTCGTAGCGCTCAGCGCATAGTAGAGATAGCGGGTTTCGATGTCGTCTTCGCCCTGCAACACGTGGGCGTGGTTGTTGACCCAGAATTCCCCAGACGCCAGTTGCAGAAACGGCGAACCATCCTCCTTAACGACCGAGCCATCTTCTCCTACAAGCAGATAGAGCCCCGAGAAAATCGGCTGGTCGACGTAATCAATGATTCCTGCCGCACCGTAATAGGGGTACTTGCCCCGTCGTTGCTCGCGCTCGCGACTCGACAAAGGAATTCTGCGCGCATCGAAGTTGCGCACAACAAGGCCGAAGTCCGCCGTTGGGAGTCCTGAGGTCACGGCTCGTCCACCCTCGCGAGCTGCTCGCGGACGATCTGCCCCAACCGCTCCCCTTCCGCTAAGTGCGTCTCCAACTCCGCCACCAGGCGCGGGTACTTCTCGGCGAACGGCTCGTCGTCGTCCTCCATCGCCATGGCGCCGACGAAGCGCCCGGGAGTGAGGATGTGGCCTTGCTTGGCGATCTCTTCGGTGGGGACGGCCTTGCAGAATCCGGGTCTGTCCTCGTACTTCCACTCGCCGTGCTCTTCGTCGCTCCACCATTCCGGTGCGGGTTCGCCGCGCCACATGCGGTAGGCGTAGACAATGCGGCCGATGTCTGAAGACGGCAGGGGATCACGGGTGCCGGGCACCTCCTCGTGCTCTTCGGTGCCGGACAGCACTCGGTTCACCCGGGTCTGCATCCAGCCGAGCTTGCGGGCGTCGATGAACAGCGTCTCGCCCTTCCGCCCTTCGGGGCGGTTGGGCGTGCCTTTGCGGACGTTCTTGCCCGTCTTGTCGCGAGTGAGGAACCAGAGGCAGACGGGAATGCCGGTGGTGAGGAAGAGCTGGGCTGGGAGGGCGACGATGCAGTCCACCAGATCGGCCTCGACGATATTCTTTCTGATCTCGCCTTCGCCGCCTGTGTTGGTGCTGAGCGAGCCGTTCGCCATCACGAAGCCGGCCACGCCCCCTCCTCGCCCGTTGGGATAGGCGAGGTGGTGGATGAAGTGCTGGATCCATGCGTAGTTGGCGTTACCGACCGGCGGCGTGCCGTAGGCCCACCGCTTGTCCTCGCGCAGCAGATGACCGCCCCAATCGCTAATGTTGAAGGGGGGATTGGCGAGCACGAAGTCAGCTTTCAGGTCTTGGTGGAGGTCACGCAGGAAGGTGTCGGCGGGCTGTGCGCCAAGGTTCGCCTCGATGCCATGGATAGCGAGGTTCATGTGGGCGAGCCGCCACGTGGTGGGGTTGCTTTCCTGCCCGAAGATGGAGACGTCGGTCTGGTTGCCGCCGTGGGACTCGACGAAGCGCTCGCTCTGCAGGAACATGCCCCCGCTCCCGCAGCAGGGATCGTAGACGCGGCCCTCATAGGGCTCAAGCATCTCGACGAGCAGGCGCACGACGGGGCGCGGCGTGTAGAACTCGCCGCCGAGCTTGCCCTCGGCAGCGGCGAACTTGCCGAGGAAGTACTCGTAGACCCGTCCCAGCCGGTCGCGGGCGATCCGTCGGTCTTCTTTGAAGCCGATGTTGGCGATCAGGTCGACTAGCCCTTTGAGCTTGACGGGTTCGATGCCGCGCCGTGCGTAGTCGCGCGGGAGCTTGCCCTTTAGGTTGGGGTTGTCGCGTTCGACAGCGAGAATGGCATCGTCGATCAGGACGGCGATATCCGGACGGACGGCTTGCGCTTGGAGGTTTGCCCAGCGGGCTTCGACCGGCACCCAGAAGACGCGCTCGGCGGTGTATTCGTCCCTGTTTTCGAGGAGCGGCTCGCGCTGTTCTTTGGGGATGCCGTCCTTTTCGAGCTCTGTCTCTAGTTGCTCGCGCCGAGCGGCGAAGGAGTCGGAGATGTACTTGAGGAAGAGAAGTCCAAGGACGACGTGCTTGTACTCGGCCGCATCGACTTGGCCGCGGAGGGCGTCTGCGGCTTTCCAGAGAGTGTCGGCGTAGGCAAGGTCCGTGTTGTTCGTTTCACTCATTGGGGTTCGGCTTGATCTTCCAAGGGATCACCAACGGCGCTTTGGCGAGTTGGAACTCGATTCTGGAGTATGCCATCGGCGATGCCACTTACGCACGGGGAGGGGTTCCTCTCGTCACTTTGTTGAACTCATCAGTCTGCCCACTTGCTGGCAAGCTCGGCTAAGAACTGCGCCTTCTCCTTTTGCTTAAGCCCGGGATCTTCGGCTTGGAGGTACTCCATTGCTGTCAAGCCCTTTCCTTGTTGACGATTCTGAGGTGGCTCTGCAAGCTCAATGAGCACTGCTTCCAATAAGGAGACCACTTGCTCCAATCCGTCTTGGCCGCTCCAATTTGGTACGAGGCCTCCCTCGGTCGTCACTTGCCAGAAGCCAAACCAAGAAAAGCGGTCCCAACGCGACCGTAGCCGATCGAGCGTGTGATCCCTAAGTCGACCACCCACACTTTGTTGGGTGGCGCGACCAACATAGACGATTCGCAGGTGGTCGTATAGGACGTAGATGCCTCGCTGCTCGCAAAAGTCGACCAGCGAAGTGGTTTGAAACTGCTGACCCAGAATCCTAGGGGTCGTCCTTGACCAGTCCACGCGTTTTCTGTCCCAGTACATGCCGAAGGCTTGTATCGCTAGCCCCGATTGCCTGGCCGGAAGATCTTGCGGTTGGGACTGAACGGCAACAGTTGGGTTCTCACCGAGCCATTCTCGCAGCCCGTACACCCCGGTTGAGAACCGAGCAAACCTTGCACGATCACCAAGTTTGAGATCCTGCGAAAACTGGGCTGCGACCGTGTAGGAAGGCGTAGCCCCCAAGCTTTCCCTCAGCCCTTGCGTCACGATGGCCTCCGTGACGTCCATGTAGTGCATTGGCTCACCCCTATCGCGGATCACCTTCTCTATGGCCTGCACCCAAGTGAGCTCGTTGTTTGGCACGCAAAGCATTATGTAAGGCTTAACCGGGCTTGGTATCCTGAGGCGCCGAGGTGGTCATTGTCAAGGCGAAAGTTCATCGAAGAGCACGGCGCAACTTGCGCGAACTGGAACTGGAGCTGGTCCTTCGTCAATGGGGCTGAACGATTCGTGATCTTTGGTGCATGGGACATCAACACCGACCTCGACCGCGCCGTCATCTTGAGGGACAAATGGGAGGTCAGCAGCCTCGGGAAGCGGAATCTGGGATACTCGCAAGCCCTCGAACACGTCCGCCTTGTTGACACCGAAGGATTTCGGCTTTTTACGTTTCCCATCGAGCACTCTGGGGAGGACGGCAATGGCCCAGCGAGGATCAAGTCGTTTGAACCAGTCCTGACCGAGCGCCTTCTGCTTCGGGACGTGGGCGCGTGGTATGCGGTCGACACCAACGCTTGGGTGCCAACGACGGAAGAGGAGATCAGGCAGCCGGGTTTCCCCGAAGGTGCCCTTCGGGTCGTTACGGTCACCTCGTATGAACGAAGTTCCAAAGCGAGGGCTGAGTGCTTGCGTCACTACGGCCATCGCTGCAGCGTGTGCGATATGGACTTCGCCAGCCGGTACGGGCAGGAAGCAGCAAGAATCATGCACGTCCATCACTTGATCCCGTTGGGCCAGTTGCGGTCGGAGTACGTCGTCGACCCGATTAAGGATCTTCGGCCCGTCTGTCCAAACTGCCATGCGGTGATCCATACGCAGTCAGAAGCCCTTTCGATTGAGCGGGTAAGGGCGATGCTGGCTTCAGTGTGACCAGCGGGTCGTGACAGGTCGTTAACTGAAGTGTAAACGTAAGTGGCCGCCAACCAGACATGAAAAAACCCTTCGCTGGCCGAAGGGTTTAGGTTGAATTTAGTGGCTGCCGCAGTAGGACTCGAACCTACGACCCGCTGATTAACAGTCAGCTGCTCTACCGACTGAGCTATGCGGCAGCGTGAGGGGTTATTCTACCCACCCTCATTTTCGGCATCGCAGGACGGCAGCCGCAGGCTGGAGGTTGGGGAAAACCGGGGGACAGCCGACGTCCGCAGGGGAAGCGAGGGCGCCACAGAGCCAGCCACAATCCATAACAATGTTAAGAAACGCCCTGCTTGCCGTCCTGGCCGGTTCGTGCGCCACCACCGCCCTCGCACAGGACGATCCCAACAACGCTCAACTCAAGCAGGAGATCGAGCGCCTGAAACAGCAACAGGCCAAGATGCAGCAGGACTTCGACGACAAGATCAAGAGACTCGAAGAGAAGCTCGATGCCCGATCCAAAGCAGAGAAGCCGCCCGTCAAGATCGAGGCCCTCCTTCAATCCCGAATGGACTTTGATTCGGACGCGCCCGACAGCTTCTATTTCCGGCGGCTCGAGCTTAAGTTCAGCGGCAAGGTCAATCCCAAAGCGTCGTGGACCCTCATGCTCGACCCCGCCAAGGAACTCAAACTTGGCAGCGGGCCAGCGGTCGACCAGCGTACCAAGATGCTGCAGGACGCCTATATCACGCTCTTGCTCGACAAGAACTGGAGCATGGACATCGGCCAGCGAAAGATCCCCATCGCCTATGAGGCGCTCATGCCCACCTCGGCCCTTGACACGCTTGAACGGGCGCTCTTCATGTCGCAAGGAAAGCTCGCCGATGTTCGCGATGTGGGAATCCAGGCGACCGGCCGCTACCCGGAGTTCGACGTCACCGTGGCAGCACTGAACGGCACCGGAGAGTCGCAGAACGGCAAAGACCCGAACGACCAAAAGACGTTCGGCGGGCGAGCGGTCTTCCACCCGACGAGCGTCCCCGGCCTACACCTCGGCGCATCCGAACTTGCGGGCACAGGGCCGAACGGGACGAAGAACGAGCGGACCGGATTCGAGATCCAATACAAGCGGAACGGACTGACCCTCCGAAGCGAGTACGCGACCGGCATCGCGGACGACAAGAGGGCGAACGGCTGGTATGGGCACGCTGGCTACCGCTTCCTCAAGGACTGGGAAGGAGTCATCCGGTACGACACTTTCGACCCCGACAACCAAGCCTCCGACGACGACGTCCGAGACCTCATCTTTGGGGTCAACACATGGAGCCTTGGCGAGGGGACCCTGGCGCAGTTCAACCTGGTGAACCGCCGCTTCGGGAACGGTGGCCACCGCACCTTCTGGCAGTTCGGGATGCAAGTGAAGTTCTGAAGCGAACCGGTGAGTGAGCGAGTTCGGGCCTCGGGGACAAGGCCGTTGCCTTGCCCTCGAGCATCCGCCGTCTCCTAGCCGCCAGAGCCCTTCATCTTCGCCTCTAGGTCGGCTTTCTGCTTCTCGATCGAAGCTTTGACCTCGGCGTTGTCTTTGTACTGGCTCGTCGGGAAGAGTTCAAGCATCGCGTCGACCGATTTCATGGCCGCCGGATAATCCTTGATCTGCGTGTAGAAATAAGCCGCGTCGAAGTGGATGATCAGGTTCTTGCCGCCGCTGCCCTCAATGGCGAGGTCAAGGGCTTTTCGACCAAGCGCCTTTTCCTGGTCTGTGCCCTTGGTTTGCCGAATGGCGAAGCTGCACAGCATCATCAGGGACTCCTCCTCCTTCTTGCTCGCCATGCTCTTTGCCTTCTTCTCCCATGCTGCGGCGTCTTCCTTCGCAAGCCAACCGAACTGCATGGCATCGACCGATCCTTTCTGATCAGGGTGGGCCTTGGCAAACTTGTCAAGGCTCTTGTGAGCAGCCGCGCGGTCGCCCTTCGAGAAGGTGTCTTGAATCTTGGCAAGCTCTTGCTGGGTCGCCATCATTTCCCGGTTGGCCTTTGCGCTCTTGTCGAATTGAACTTTGAACGCCTTCATGTCGAAGGTGCCCGCCTTCACTTCCTTCAGAGGGGCTTCCATCGACATGGGGTGGCCGATCCAGACCACAACCCCGTCCTTCACGATGAAGGCGGTCGGAATACCGTTCTGCCCGGCCTCGGCCATCCAGCTCTTCGCCATGCCGTCCTTGTTGCTGGAGTAGCCGACGTTGTAGTCCATCTTGTCACCCATGTCGCCGACGAACTTGGCGATGTTGCCGTCAACGTCGTCTTCCCAAATGCTCACGCCGATGAACGTGACGTCCTTGTTCGCCTTCGCCATCTCGGTCAGGTGGGGGATGCTCTCTCGGCAAGGCCCGCACCACGTCGCCCAAAACTCGACCACGTAGGTCTTGCCCGGTTCGAAGTCCTTGACGGGGGTCCCCTTGTACCAACTCTTGACGTCGAGCTTCGGCGCCTTGGTACCAGGCCCCAAATCGGCGAGGCCAGCGGTGGTGAGAGCGAGGGCCAGTAACGCAACTGACGCGGTGCGAACGCGATAAGGCATAGCTAAGAGTACACCTTCTTGCCCCCTCACAGTTTCCCGACCCTAGAAGTTGAACTGGTCGATGTTGTCCTTTGTGAAGACGATGGGGTCGCCGAGAAGCACATTGTCGCCCTGCATCTTCTTCTCACCCCGGTGGCTCATGAAGTACGGAGCGTTCGGTTTGAGTGCTCCCTTCGCAACCGCCTCAGCGACCTCGATCGTCAGGAACCCGAGATCCTTGGTGTTCCACAAGAGCACGGATTTCACAGTCCCGTCCTTCACGTAGGAGCGCATATCGTTCGGTGTGGCCAGGCCCGTTACCAGCACCTTGCCCGACTTCCCTGCCTGCTTGACCGCTTCTGCGGCACCGGGGAACGCGACCGAGCTGATGCCGAAAATGCCCTTGAGATCGGGATACGCTTTCATCAAGTCGCGGCTCACTTCGAAGGCCAACTTCTGATCCTCGTTGGACGGCTTGACGTCGACTAGTTGCATTTTCGGATACTTCTTCAGCCGCTCCTTCATATGAACCATCCACTCGTTTTGGTTCGCGGCAGTCAGCCGTGCGGTGACGATCGCCACCTGACCTGTCGGCTCAGCTCCGCCAAGGTCTTTGGCCATGGCGTCGACAAGGCCATAGCCGATTTGTTGCGGGGTCGCTTGGTTCACAAAGAGCTCCCGGCTGTCCTGGCTGGCATCAGCGTCCCAAGTGATGACCTTGACCCCTTGGTCACGAGCCTTCTTCAGGACCGGCCCCAGCACCTGCGGGTCGTTGCAGGAGACTGCGATCACGTCGGCTCCCTTGAGGACCCACTTCTCGATCATCTCGGCCGCAGCCTCCGGCTTTCCGTCGGTAGGGCCATCGTAAGTGAGTTCGATATCGCCGAGTTCCTTGGCCGCGTCCTCGGCTCCCTCGGCGCACGAGGTGAAGTAGGGCACGCCCTTCTGCTTTGGCAAAAGGTAGACCTTGAACTTCTTGCCGGCCGTGGGGGCGCCCGTGCCTGACGCCGTCTTGGTCCCGTCGGAGGTCGGACCGCAGCCCACAACGAGTAAAGCGGCTGCGAGGAGTGCGGGGACGAGTGCCTTCATCAGACGTATTGTGCTCTAATCAAGCGCTGTCCGTCTTCTTGCCGAACGCGGAGTTCGCAACAAGAGCGAGAATCAGCAGGCCGCCGATCACAATCAAGTTGATCTCGTCTCGCTCCCAATGCCAGCTCACGAACTGCCGCACTTCATGGACGATAAGGATTCCAAGGAGGCTCCCACCGATCGTGCCCCGCCCGCCCGTGATGCTCGTTCCCCCTAAGACGATCGCTGTCACGACATCAAGTTCCATACCGTGGCCGATGTCTGCCTTTACTGTGTTCCGACGCGCCGCATAGGAAACTGCCGCAACTGCTGCGGCTGTTCCAGCCAAGGTATAGAGCCAAAACTTGATCTTATCGACGTCAATAGCGGAGAACCGCGCGGCCTTCTCGTTCAGACCGATCGCGAAGACCGCTTGTCCCTTCACGGTCCGGGAGAGCCACAGGGCAGCGCCCGCAGCGGCAAGTGCCAGGACGAAAAACATGAGCGGCCCAGCGACCAGCGATTGAAACGCGGGGTCAAATCCGGAGATCGGGCGCGCCCGGCTGATTCCTTCGGCGAGCCCGAAGTACGCCGACATCGTCGCCAGAGTGACGATGAGCGGGTGGATGCGGGCGCGAGAGACGATCCAGCCGTTCAACATCCCGGCGAGGGCGCCCGCCACCAGAGCGCAAACCGCTGCCAAGGGCCATGGCGTGCCTCGCTCGGCGGCAAGGCCAAACGCGACGGCAGCGAGCGACATCGAAGCGCCGACCGAGAGGTCGATCCCGCCGGTGATCACAATGAGGGTCACCGGGAGGGCGATCACCGCCAGTTCCAGCACCAGTTTGACGAGCGTGCCTTGCACTTTCGGAGTCAAGAACGTCGGATCGAGCCGCCAAGCGACGGCGACGAACGCCGCCAACAGAACAAGCAGCACCGCCTCTTGCCGAAATCGGCCAAGGAACGCCTTCAAGCCCCAACCTCGGCTCTCCGTCGAGCGCTTACTCTGTCACCGAGGACAGCGGTCAGGATCAGGACGCCTTGGATCGCGCGCTCCCAATACGAAGCCTGGTCGCCCAAGCGCAAGAAGATCAACGCGGTTCTAATGATGCTGAGAAGGGCGACACCGAGCAGCACCCCCCAGAGGCTTCCTCGGCCACCGGTGATCGAAACTCCGCCGACCACGACGCAGGTCACGACGAACAGTTCCCAACCCGTGCCGTAGCCAGATTCCACGACGGAGAGCTGCGGGGCGCTCACGAGAACGGCCACTCCGGTCAGCAACCCCATCAAGGCGAAAGCAGCCAGCTTCACCTGCTTTACTGGGAGCCCACGCACCTTCGCAGCTTCAGGATTGCTTCCGATTGCATAGACTCGTCGGCCCCAAGGTGTCAGGCTCGCCAAAGTGATGCTCACCGCTACGACGAGAAGTGCGACGAGCACCGGGTTCGGCACGCCCCCGCTGACCCCGATCCCGAGTTGTCTGATGAAAGGCGGGAGGTCTGTGACCCACTCACCGTGCAAGACCAGTTCCGTGACTCCACGCAAGACCGTTAGCATGCCCAGGGTGGCCACAATCGAAGGAACGCGGGCGAACACGACCAAGAGTCCGTTCACGAGTCCGAGGGCAAGCCCGAGGAAGAGGACTCCGAAGACACAATCCAGGAGGGGCCTTCCCCCATGACTTGGCGAAGCCCAAGTGCCGAGGGCTGCGGCGAGGAGCCCAGCCATAGAACCGACCGAAATGTCGATCTCGCCTAGAATGATCACAAAGGTCATCCCACAGGCCATGATCGCGAACGGCGCGCATTGGATCAGGAGGTCACGAACGTTCTCGGGCCGCAGAAAGGCGGGGTTAGCCAGTTGGACGGCGAGAACGAGCACGAACAGGACGAGACCGACCCCGAGTTCCCTTGCCGGCAACTTCTTCAAGAGACCGCCCGCTCCTCGCGGTGGACGGCAAGCGCCATCAGGGCTTCCTCGCTCGCTTCGCCACGAGCCAGTTCTCCCGATACTCGGCCCTCGCACATGACCAAGATGCGGTCCGAGAGTTCGAGCAGTTCGGGTAAGTCCGACGAGACCAACAGCACGGCCGCACCCTCGGCAGCAAGTCTGGTCACCAAGGAGTGCACCTCTTCTTTGGCCCCGACATCGACCCCACGTGTCGGCTCGTCCATGATCAAGGCCCGGGGTGCCATCGCCAACCATTTTCCGATGACCACCTTTTGTTGATTGCCGCCAGAAAGAGAGCGGACCGGCACGTCAAGGCTCGCTGCCTTGACCATCAGCCTAGTCGAAAGTTCGTCGCCCTTCGTGCGCTCCGCCCTCCTCTGGATCCAGCCACGGCGGGCGAGGCGCTCGCGAGCGGCCATCAGCAAATTGTCTTTGACGCTGAGCGGCAGCACCAGACCTTCGTGCTGCCGGTCTTCCGGTACGAGCGCGACTCCGCTCGCGACCGCGGCCAGAACTCCCCGGTTCGTCACGTCTCTCCCTCCGACGAGGACCTGGCCCGAGTCAATCCGATCGAGGCCAAAGATGGCGCGGGCGACCTCGGTCCTTCCGGCGCCGACGAGCCCGCCAAGTCCTACAATCTCGCCCGCCCGGACTGAAAAGCTGACGTCTTCGAACGCACCATCACGGCCGAGGCCCCTGACTTCGAGAACGACAGTGCCGGGCGCATTCGCAGCCGACTGGCTTTGGGCAGCGATTTGACGGCCCACCATTGAGACAATGAGCCTCTCCCGGGTGACCGATGACGCCGGCATTGTCTCAACGACGCGTCCGTCACGCAGTACGGTGACGGAATCGCAAATCCGAACAATCTCGTCGAGCCGATGGCTCACGTAGAGCACAGACACGCCCTCAGTCTTGAGCCGCTCGACGGTGGCGAGAAGGACCTCGACCTCGCGGTTGGACAAGGAGGCGGTCGGCTCGTCCATGACAAGCAGGCGACACTCCGTTTCAAGAGCCCGCGCGATCGCCACAAGCTGCCGCTGGGCAACGGAAAGGTCACAGAGCGGCACGTTGAGGGGTACGCCGACACCGAGCCGTTGAAAGACCTGAGAAGTCCGCTCCCTCATTCGCGCTCGATCGAGGATAATGCCGAACCGACGAATCTCACGTCCCACGAAGACGTTCTCGACCGCATCCAGATCGAGAAATGCGACGAGCTCTTGGTAGATGACGGAAATGCCGGCGTCGAGGCTGGCTTGCACACTACCGAGATTGAGACCGGCTCCTGCCATCCCGACCGACCCTGAGTCGGGCACGACATTGCCCGCGAGGATCTTAATGAGCGTGCTTTTGCCAGCACCGTTTTCGCCGACGAGGCCGTGCACCTCGCCCGGGCGTATCTGGAGCCCGACACCCTCGAGCGCGTGGACGCCGTCGTAGGCTTTGCTCAGTCCCTGGACTTCCAGCAGCAGGTCGGACGGCACTGGGCAAGGATAGCCCAGAGGGACGAGCGCTCGCCTCAAGCCGGTCGATCCGGGAGTCAAGGCGGCCATCAACCTGGCTGGACAAGTACAATCCAGCCATGACGAAAGGGCAACGGAGCCCCAAGGGCGCCACACCGGCGGACCGATATCGGCACATCGACTTCCTGCGGGTGACCGAGGAGGCGGCGCTCTCGGCCAGCAAGTGGGTGGGAAAGGGCAAGCGCGACGAGGCGGACGATGCCGCCTGCAGTGCCATGCGAGTAGCCCTGAACCAAATGGACCTCAAGGCGCGTATCGTGATCGGTGAAGGCGAGCGGGACAAGGCACCGATGCTCTACATCGGCGAGGAACTAGGAAGCGGAGAGGGCCCTGAGGTCCAAATCGCCGTCGACCCGCTTGAGGGCACCAACCTGTGCGCCAACGGAACGCCCAACGCGATCAGCGTTCTTGCTGCCGCTGTCGAGGGCGAAGGCTGGTTGATGCACGCCCCTGACTGCTACATGGACAAGCTGGTGGTAGGCCAGGAGTGCAAAGGGGTGGTAGACATCACGCTCCCGCCCCGGGTGAACGTGCGACTGATGGCGAAGGCGCTTGGAAAGGACGTCGACGAGATGATCATTGGCATCCTCGACCGTCCCCGCCACGAGGCCCTCATCAACGAGTTGCGTGAGACGGGTTGCCGAGTTCACTTGGTGCCTGACGGTGACCTCTCGGTCGCCATCGCTGCCCTCGATCCTGACGCCGGCGTGGACGGCCTCATGGGCATCGGCGGCGCACCGGAAGGCGTCCTGACCGCCGTGGCTGTCTCCTGCACTGGCGGCGACATGCAAGCGCGATTGGTCTTCACCAACGACGAACAGCGCGCACGAGCTGAGGCGATGATGGATGGGAAGGTCGACCGGGTCCTCAAGACCGAGGACCTAGCGAGAGGCAGCGTCGTCTTTTGCGCGACCGGGATCACGAGCGGCGACCTACTCAAGGGCGTCCGTTATCGGCGCGGCTTTGCGCTCACCGAATCAATTGTGATGCGGTCGGCAACGCGACAAATCCGGAGGATCGAGACGACCCACCAGGACGCGTTGCCGAACGACCATCACGTCTAGCGCCGACGTCGCCGCAAGAGCACAGGAACACCAAGTCCGAGCGCGAGGAAGCTCGCTGGCTCGGGAACCACGGTCATATTGTTCAAATAGGCGTCGCGCTGGCTGAAGGGGCCCGCGTTCGCGTTGAAGAACGCAAAGCCCGTCAAGTTCTGGCAGCCGTTCATGAACGTCCCCGTCTTCGTGTAACTGGCGGAGTCGCTCAGTCGCTGGACTTGGACTGTATAGGAGCCACCGCCAAGGACGTCAACTTCGACGTGGAGTCCGCCGTCGGTGAACCCGATCCCCGTGCCGTTGCTGGTGCTGTCCGTCCAGCCGTAGTTCGCATTGCCGCCGACGAACGCGAGTTCTGCAGCCTGAGCACTTCCGTCGAACATCGCGACGGAAACGCTCTGGCCATTGTCGATCCAACCGTTGTCAAGGTCAAAGCCAAAGGTTTGGCCGGTCGTCACGGGCGCCAGGAAGAGCCGTGCCGCCAGCGCAGAATCGCCGCTGTTGGCATAGGTTCCAAGGGCCCGGCCCGCGCTGTTGATACCAGGCCCGGCGCCACTGCCATTGTTGTTCGAGTCAGCGACAAAGAAGCCGGAGTTTGCGCCGTTGGCTAGGCTCCAGGCACTGAAGCCGACTCCGCCGTTGTCGCCGTTCTGTCAACCATCGTTGTATACGGCGTCGGCAGCCGAATCAAAGGCGATCGCGGCATGAGCCGCGCCGGCGGCGAGCGCGCCAGCGACGAGCAAGAGGGTGCGTTGAGTCATCGAGTCCGCCTCGCTGGCCCAGCTTCGATTCGGGCCAACGTGCAGGAGGCTATTGCTTCGCTGAAGATTGTTTGTGACTTCAGCGCGCTGTGGCGACCACTTGGTCCCACGAGACGCGGTATCCGGTCGAGTTTTGGATGCTCTTGTGCGCCAGCAACCTCACCTCGATGCGGCCGTCCCCAGCCCGAACGTAGGTCGCGGCGGAAAGGCCCGCCGCCCGGAAGCGGCGCTTCGTCGCGTCCATGTTTTCAGCGCGAACCTGGACCCACTGCCCGTCTGACCAGCGCTTGCAATACATCCGCAGCAGCGCAGCCGAACCCGTGCTGACTTTTCCGACTGCTTCGAAATCAAGGAACGTGGATGACGGCCGATTGGTCGTGCCGACAAAACTGACCTGCGCGTCCAAACCCAGTGGCGTCGAGGGCTCCAAATCCAAGAACCGATCGTCGAGTCCGATCACATTGCGCAGCGACCCGGACTTGATCGTCGTGTTTTGGACGCTGAAGTCGTGCAGCCAAGTAGCGTTCGTCTTCGAGATCTTGACGATATTGCCGTTCAAATCAACAACATAGAGCTCTCCGAACGAGTCCACGTCGATCGAGCAGGGCGAACCCATCAGAGTTGGCGTAATGTCGCTGGTGTGCTCCCTAAGGTCGAACGCCCGCCATCGGCCAATGGCATTGTCGAAGTAAAAGCGCAGAGACCAAATCCGGCCGCTGACATTGTCGCAGTAGAAGTATCGTCCGAAGTAGTCGGAACCGAGTTGGAGCCCTCGGTACACCCTGCCGCCGATGACGGCCTCGCCTGTCGAGTGGTTGTACACGAAACTCGGCGTGGCATGAGGGATGTATGCGAGCGTCGACGCACTGAACTGCGAAAACCCCTCAAACCGGCGCCAACCGTAGTTGCTACCGCCCTGTCGCGCTGGCTCGTAGTCGATCTCCTCCCAAGCGTCCTGGCCGACGTCGCCAATGATCAAGGCTCCTGTTCCGAGCAGGTTTGGATCATCAAAGCTAAACTTAAAAGGATTTCTCAGGCCGAAAGACCAAATCTCCTTTTGGGCTGCGATCGGGATACTGTCGACAAACGGATTGTCGGCTGGGATGTGATAGTTGCGAGCCGGGTCGGCAGGAAAATCGTCCGTCCGAGGGTCGATGCGCAACATCTTGCCGAGCCAAGTGTCCGGGTTTTGACCGTTACCGGTCGGATCTCCCGATCCTCCCCCGTCGCCCATACCGATGTAAAGGTATCCGTCGGTGCCGAACGCGATCGTCCCTCCGTTGTGGTTGCTGTTAGCCCGCGGTGTCGAGATGATGTCCAGGCGAGTGTTGTCATCGATCGTCGGCGGATTGCTGTTGCTCACAGTGAACCGCGCCACCTGCATGACAGGCCCTTCCCGTGTGAAATTGAAATAGACGTGGTGGGACGAGGAATAGTCGGGGGCGAACGCCATGCCGAGGAGGCCCTGCTCACCTCCGGAAAGAACATCGGTCGTGAGATCCACCAATGGTGTGCCCTGGACGACCCCGTTGATCACAGTCTTGACAATCCCTCCTTGCTGGACGATGAACTGCATGGAGCGGTTGGTCGGGTGCTGGACGAAGACGATTGGACTTGAAAGCCCGGTGACGACGCGTGTCCCGGTCAAAGATTGTGCCGAAACAATGGAAATGGCAAGGCAGAAAAGAGGCGTCAGTGCGAAGCGCTTCATGGGGCCACCTAAAGATGGGAATGTCTCATTCTAATCCGGTTGCGCCAAGAGTTGGCCCGATCCCGGTAGCATTACTGGCTCTTAGTCTTCGATGTAGCGCACGCCAGACGCGTCCGTCCCCGACCAGATATCTGGGTGTGCGCCTCCGCTGACACGCACATTGCTGAAGGTCACGTTCGAAGTCTCGACGCGATAGGCTGGAGCTCCATGACCGGTGAGAGCGAACTCGCAGTCCTTCATTCTCAACATTCCCCGGGCCGGCGGGGCGCCAGGAAAGTTCGTCACACGGAAGGCGCCGAACACGCCTTGAGCCGTGCCTCCCTGATGCCGAATCCCGCTCACCAAACCAGAGCACCCGAGGAGGTCGATGGCGCCGAAGTCGTTGTCGGTCACCACCCGGTCGATGTCGAGATCGTCTACCGCCTTGAACTTCAAAGAACAGTGGTCAACGTTGGACGTTCCTGCCCGGCGTGTCTCTTCGATGTCCCTTAAGACGACATTGACCGAGCGAACTGCGGAGCCGCCCTCGGGTGCCCCCTCGTTGAAATAGACGAGGTGCCCACGAGGCTCAGAGCTCAAGACGGCGCCGGTCGCCTTGATCCCGGAAGCAGAGAAGCTTCTTTGGCCGCAAGCCAGAATGCCGAAGCGGTAGTTTTCGAACCTGCAGTCAGCGACCGCATTGCCAATCGCCAAGCTACCGTCGACATTGGGAAGAAAGACGATCCCTACCTCTCCATCAAAGTTGCACCCCCGGAAAGCCACGCCTCCACCGACGACCACCACCGCCGCGTGCGACGCATCGATGTGAGAGGTCCGGATCGTGGGTGCCCCGAGGCCAGCGTCCTTGAAGAGCTGGTCGAGGGACATTGTCGAGGCGTAGGGGCGGTTGGCCGCTCCTGAACGAAAGTCGCAGTTCTCAATGAGCGCCGGGCCCCGAACAAACATTGCCGGCCGGTCGGAAGCGACAAAGTGTTCGTCGGAGACGGTGCCTCCGTCTACGACCCGCATGCCTCCCGGCGAGAGAGCGGCTGCCCAAAGCAAGTTCAAAATTGAGACGACGATGCTCATTAGACGCGCAGAAAGGCCTCCGTGTCGCCTCGTGACCTGGGTCTTGTCAGATCAGGCGCTCCGGTCGGTCGCCTTCAAGCGCGCGTTCGCGACAAGGAAGAACAGGACAGCGAAGCCGAGCGTCCCAGCCAAAGATGGCAGGACACCGACGAGGTCAGACCCCCTCCAAAGTGCCGCGTCGAGGCCGTCGATAGCCCAGCGAGAGGGAACGGCCAACGTCGCGGACTGCATCCATTGGGGCATGAGAAAGGTGGGGAGCCACGCACCGCCCAGCATTGAGAGCATGAGCACAACAAAGACACTCAGCCCGCGACTCTGATCCTCCGTCTTTCCAAGGGAGGCGACGAGCAGTCCAAATGTCGCGGCCATCAGGGCGGTCACCAAACACTGGAGCACGAAAGCGAGAGGGCTGCCGGTCACGCGAACTCCCATGAATCCGATCCCGCACAGAAAGACGGCAGCAAGGGTGATCGTGCCGATGATCGTCCCACTCAAGACCTTGGCCAGCGTCACGCTGACGAAGGGCACGGGCGCCGTGCGGATCCGCTTCCAGATGCTCAATCGCCGGTCGCGCAAAAAGCCCATCGCCAGGTTAATAGAATAGAAGAGCACGCCCTGGACCGCCATCCCGGCGAACATGTGGGCTCGAGTCGCGGTGACGTCGTCGGTGCCTTTGCCTGTCTGCGGGACCGTCTTCGTCGTGAACGGCATTCCGTCCCCGTCAGAAGCGAGAGGGCTTTCGGGATAGGCTTCATGGACAAGCGCCGAGACGACGTCCTTCGACACAAATCCCTGGGCCGCCATCACCGTGGTGTTCTGCGACGGGTCGGTCAAAGTTTCAAGTTCGGGCCTGCTGTTGGCACCGGAAAGCGCCGCCAGAGCCCTCTCGCCGAAGCCCTTAGGAAAGACCACGGCCATCGCGGTCTCACCGCTGCTCGCCATCTTTCGCGCCGATGCCGAATCGGCGACCCTGACCTTGAGGTGTTCTTCGGCCCTGAGCTTTTCGAGAATCGCATTGGTGGTCGGGGATTGGTCATCGTCCGCCACCACGATGGCTATTGGCTTGATTTCGGTCGAAGTGCTCCCGCCTCCTGCGAAGACCATCGACATGAAGACCGCGATCCCGACCGGGACCGCGATGGAGATGATGGCCGCGCTCCTGTCCGCGAGGAACAGTCGGACGTCCTTCTTGACGAGTTCGCCGAGTGCGCCCATCAGTCCCTAAGCGACCTCCCTGTCAGATTCAAGAACACTTCTTCCAGTGTCCTTTTGTGTGTCTGGAGCGAGGTGAATGGGATCTCCCGGTTCGCTTCGGCAACGGCACCCAACGCCGCAGACAGGTCTTCCGTCGAGATCTCGACGGAGGCACCGTTTTCCTCCGCCTGAAAGCCGGCTGAGCGGACTCTCGCGAGGATCCGGCTCGCGTCAGAAGTGTTCGCCGCCCCAATGGTCAGTGTGTTTTGGCCTGGCAGCAGGCTGTACAGGGAGGGGAGGTCTCCTTCCGCCACGACCTTTCCTGCATCCATGATCGCGATGTGGTCGCAAAGCCGCTCCACTTCTTCCATGTAATGGGTGGTGTAGATGAGTGTCAACCCCTGCGATTGGAGGAGTTTGAGGCTCTCGAAAATGGCGTTGCGGCTCTGGGGGTCGACGCCAACGGTCGGCTCGTCGAGCACCAAGAGTTTGGGTCTTTGAAGGAGCGAGACGGCAATGTTAAGCCTTCTCTTCATGCCGCCAGAGTAATGCTTGACCTTGTCGCGGGCGCGGTCGGTCAGGCCCGCCACCTCAAGGACTTCTCGGATGCGACGCTCCCGCTCATTGCCCGCGATCCCATAGAGCCCGGCGAAGAACTGAAGGTTGGCCGTCGCACTCAGGTCGTCATAAAGGGCGATCTCTTGAGGCACGTAGCCAATCTGGCGGCGGGCGCCGCTGTCGTCTGGCGTGACGAGCTTTCCGGAGAACGTAACGGTGCCAGCATCCGGCTTGGCGAGGCCGACCAACATGTCGATCGTGCTCGTCTTCCCTGCCCCGTTTGGCCCAAGGAGGCCAAAGCAACTGCCCTCTTCTACCCTCAGTGAGACCCCGTCGACTGCCGTGACTGGCCCAAACCTCCGTACAAGGCCCTCTGCGATCAGCACAAGGGTCAGTACGAGCCAGGATTAGAAACCGTTGCTCGTCCTACGGCCAATCGGTTTGGTAACCTGTTCGGATGCTTCGTGCATCTTTGGTTGCCCTGTCCTTCACCGCAGTCTCCGCCGCGCTGTGCCAGACCCCTGCCGCTCCCGATGCGAACAAGCCGTCGCCTTTCGAGATTCAAACCTCGGTGACCAAGCACAGCATCGGGTTGAGCACTGGCAAGCTTGATTACAGCGCTACCGCTGGTCAGATTCCGCTCCGTAACGACGACGGCGACGTAGAGTGCCGCATGTTCTACGTGGCGTACCAAAAAGACGGTGCCGACGCGGGCCATCGACCTGTCACGTTCGCATTCAACGGTGGGCCGGGCAGCGCAACGATTTGGTTGCACATGGGCGCGCTCGGACCCAAGCGGGCACCAATGCCCGATGACGGGAGCCTTCCCGCCCCGCCTTACGAATCGATCGATAACCAGGACACTTGGCTCGACTTCACCGACGTTGTCTGCGTCGACGCTCCTGGAACGGGCTTCAGCCGGATCAGCAAGCCGGATCTCGCAAAGAAGTACTTCGGCGTCCAGCCGGACATTGAGGCCTTCACGAAGTTCGTCCGCGGATGGTTGACCGAGCACCACCGTTGGCGCTCGCCCGTCTTCATCGCAGGCGAAAGCTATGGAGGCATCCGCGGTTCTGGCCTCAGCAACCGACTGTTCCAAAACGGAATCGCGGTCAGCGGGTTCGTAAGCATCTCCGGCACCAGCAACTTCCTCACGCTGGACGGGATGAGAGGGAACGATGCGACCTTCGTCGGCTTCGTCCCCTCCATGGCGGCTTGCGCTTTCTACCATCACAAGCTCGCCCCACGCTTTAAGAGCGTTGAAGACGTTGTTGCGGAAACGCGGAAGTGGGTTGACGAGGAGTACGGCCCTGCTCTCTTGAGGGGCGACAGCTTGAGTGAGGCCGAGAAGGACAAGATCGCGGGCAAGCTGTCGGAGTACCTTGGCATCAGCAAGAAGTACTGTCGCGACAGTAACCTGCGCGTCCCCGAATGGGCGTTCTTCAAAGAGCTTTTGAGGGACCAGGGCCTTTCGATCGGGCGATACGATGGTCGGTTGACCGCAAAGGAAGAACTCAAGGTCGGGGGCCAGCAGGCGAACGACCCGAGCGACGACGCCGTCAACGCTCCTTTCACGTCAGTGTTGAACGACTATCTCGACCGCGAGCTTGGTGTCAAAACGCAAATGACGTACTTGACAGGCGGCAACGTGTACCCCTGGACCGAGCGTGAAGGCTCGTACTCTGAGACATCGTCGGAGCTCCGCTCTCTGCTCGCTGCGAACAAGCATTTCCGCGTCCTTTACTGCTGCGGTTACTACGATCTCGCCTGTCCCTTTAACGCGACGATCTACACGGTCAACCACATGGGCTTGGACCCCGATTCCATGTCCCACGTTTCGTACCAGTACTACCCAGCGGGGCACATGATGTACATCGAAAAGACTTCGCGGAAGAAGTTCCACGACGACGTCGCCAAATTCGTGAAGCAGTGCCTGGGCGGATGACGCTGGCTCAGCGGCCGCCGAAGCCGCTGAGCGCTGCTCCCTCGATGAAGAAACGTTGGGCGAATGCGAACAAAGCGATGACCGGAACCAGCGACATCGTGACGAACGCCATCAGCAATCCAGGGTCGCCGTTTCGGTCGCCGTTGAAGAGCTGGACCGCGTAGGAGATCGGCAGGGTCTCCGGTGACGACGAGTAAACGAGCGGCCCCATGAAGTTGTTCCAGGCACCAAGGAAGGTCATGATCGCAATGACGGCAAGCGCCGGCTTCACTTGCGGCAACATGACCGACCAAAGCGACCGCAAGTAAGTGCAGCCATCGATTTTAGCGGCGTCTTCTAACTCGTAGGGAACTTGCTGGAAGAACTGGCGCAACATGAAGACGTTGAATGCGGCGGCAAACCAGGATGTCACCCACATGGGCTTGAGCGTATCGATCCAACCGAACTGGCGGAAGATCAAGAATTGGGGCAAGAGCGTCACCGCCGCTGGCAGCATCATCGTGCTGAGCATGACTTTGAACAATGCTTCCCGTCCCGGGAAGCGCAGCCTTGCGAACGCATAGGCGACCAAGCTGCACGAGACGAGGGCACCCAAGACGTTCATGACCACGAGCCACAGGGTGTTCCGCAAATACGTCCAACCGTATTGCGCCTCGGGAGGCAGGTACTCGAGAGCCTCGAAGTAGTTCTTCCACCGCAGGCTGACTGGACGAACCTTCTCCGTTGCCTTTGGCGGGAACAAGTGCCGCTGTCCCTTCACGGCGGCGGGAGAGCGCAATTCAACGTCTTGGCTGCCGTCTGGCATTTCCTCAAAGACAACGCCTTCGACCTTCTGTCCTCGGAGGTCGGCGGTGACCAACGGCATCTGTCGCGGGATCTCCTTAGCCTGGTCTCGAGGAATGATGAAGGTAAAGCCACCAAAGAAGAGTGGGTGCGCGATACGGAGGCTCAAGGTGCCGTCGGGGCGGACTTGCTCCAGGTCGGCCTGCACCTTGATTCCTTTGTACTTTGCTTCGTAGTACGGGTGGTTCGGGTTCATGACCGGAGCCGTCTGCTCAACGCGAGGAACCCAAATGATGCCGTTCGGGCTCGACATGTCCTTGTCCTCCTTGAAGCTCGTTACAAGAAGGAAGAGGAAGGGCAGGCCGAACACGAGCGTGCCGGCGAGCAGGGCCAGTTGGATCGCCATGCCCTTCAAGAGACTGCTGGATTTGGCTGACTTTTCGGCATAAGACATGCACAAAACTGCAAGAACCGCGAGACCGGCAAGAGCGAGGGCACCGGGGACGCCGAGCATGATGTGGCCGCTCAGCAGCTTGAAGGGAACAGGGTTCGCCCGGGGCAACAAGAAGCAGACAACCCCAGCCACCAACCAATAGAGGATGGTGAGGGGGTTCGAGAACCCCTTCTTCAGCAACATACCGACCAGTCCGTTGACGACGCAGATCCCGCACACGGTCGCCATCCATAGTTGAATGGGAAGAACGGGCCATACCAGCGGCAGACCGATGCCCGCCGTTGGAAAGAGCGCGGCACTGGCGAGCAGTGCGGCCGTTCCGACGCCAAGCATGACAGCGCTCCCACTCAGGCCCGAGCGGAGTTGCGGCTCCATCCAAGCCCGGAGCAAGCCGTAGAGTCCCCGCAATCCTATGAGTGCGCCAAGCCAAAACGTGATGGTCGCAAGCGCTGCAGTCCATGGAACTGGCATTACTTGTCCGCCTCCACATAAACCCAGCGGTCTTTCAATCGCCACTGGATCAAGGTCAACGCCAAAATGACAAAGAACACCACCCAGGCCAGCGCCGAGGCATATCCGAGCTTAAAGAAACGGAACCCCTGCTGGAACAGGTGTACGACCGGCGTCAGCAGAGAGTCTGACGGGCCCGCCAGACCGGTGTCGGCCCCCATGAACACCCAGATACGGTCGAACTCCTGCACCGCCGAGATCAAGCCCGTCACGCAGTTGAAGAACACGATCGGGCTCAGCATCGGCAGCGTCACTTTCCAAAACTGCTGCCAGCCGTTGGCTCCGTCGATATGGGCGGCTTCATAGAGCTGAGCGGGAACGCCTTTCAATCCGGCGAGCCAAAGGATCATGCCTCCTCCCGCGCCCCAGACACCCATCATGATCAGCGACGGCTTGGCCCAATCGGCGACCGTGAACCAGCCCGGTGGCGAGACGCCCAACCAAGGCGTGAGAGTGTTCTGCCAGAGCGAATTGACGAGGCCCTTGTTCGGGTCTCCGCTGAGCACCCAACTCCACAAGACCGCGCTTGCGATTGCGGGCACGATGCTCGGCATATAGAAGATCGTGCGATAGACGCGAATGCCCTTGAACGCCTGGTTCAGGAGCAAGGCAACGGCCAACCCTGTCACGATCCCGAGCGGCACTCCGATGCCCGTCAAATAGAAGACATTGCCAAACGCTTTCAGCACGCTCTCGCGGTCGCCACTGAGCATCTCCGCATAGTTGCCGAAGCCGACTGCCCGCGCCTCGCTCAGGGCGTTGTACTGGGTGAAGCTCATGAGCAGCGAGGCCATCATCGGTCCGAAGGTGAAGACCATGAATCCGATGAGCCAGGGCGAGATCAACAGGTAGCCCCATTTCGCCTCTTGCCTCTCCAACCGACCAAGCTTCAAGGATTTGAACTTCCACACCGACCAAATCGCGAGCAAGACAAGAAGGCCGATGATGACCGCGGCCGGCGGCCGAAAGTCGAACGGCTTAAGCGTTTCGTACCGCAAGTGGGCGTCAAGGTCTCTCTGAACCGCCGCCTGGCTAATGAGGAGGGCGTCCTTCGGAGACTTTTCGAGCTTGCAAGCGGTCTCGAGGGCCTTGACGTGTTCTGACCACAACGTCTGGCCCACCATTGTTGGCGGACGAATGCGCCCGACGTCCGCGAGCTTCACATGCATCGCGAGCGCGGCAGCGAAGTTGGGGTTTTTCGGTGTGAACTCTTTGAGGTAGGCCGCGTTCGCTTCCCTTTGGCCCTGGATACGTGGGATGTGGACTCGTCCCCGGCTCCGCTCATAGTTAGCTTGGGCACGGGCTTCGATGAGGCGTGCCTCGGTGCTCGTGAAGAACTTGATAAACCGCCAGGCGCCCTCGACGTTCTTGGCCCCGGCGGGAATCGCATAGGAGAAGCCGCCGATCCAGGTCACAAACGTGTCCTTCTCGTTCGCAAACGCGCCCTTCTTGTTGTAGCGGTCGTCGGGCACGGGAGGCGGCGCCACGCCAAAGTCGAGGTCTGGCGCGTAGCGGCTGAGGCTCATCATGATCCAGTCGCCGTCGATCTTCATCGCGACCTTGCCGACGATGAAGGCGTCGTTCTCGTTCGCGAGAAAGCCGCTCTGGAATTTCTGGGCCTCGTCATAGCCGCCGAGCTGCTCGTAGCCCTTGACCATGAACTTGAGCGCCTCTTCGGCCTGTGGCGAATAGAGGGTGCACTTTTTGCCGTCCGCCGACATGAACGAGGCGTTCATCTGGAACGAATAGAGGTACAGCCAGGAGTTGCCGAAGTTGGGAATGAAGCCCGCCACCGTCATGTTGCCGCGCTTGTCCCGCTCGGTCAGGATCTTTCCGTAGGCGAGCAGCTCGGTCCACGTCCGAGGTGCGCGCTCAGGATCGAGTCCAGCCTTCCTTAGCTCGTCGGCGTGTCGGCGGAAGATGCCCCGGTTCCAATAGAGAATCCGGTCGTCCGCACCCGTCGGAATGCCGTACGTCTTGCCTTCGTACTGCGTTTCCTGCCAAGCCGCGGGATAGTACTGGTCGGGCTTTGGGCAGAGCGGGTCTTTGTCATGGTCGCGAGCGATGAGGTCGTCGAGAGGACGAAATGCGCCGCGACTGGCCCAATCGCTGAGTGCGAATCGATCTTGAGCGATGACGTCGGGGGGCACGTTGCCAACGATGGCGGTCATGAGCTTTTGGGGGTTCATGTCCCCCGAGCCCATCTTGGTGGACTTGATCCGGAGATCTGGGTTCCGCCTTTCGAACTCGGCGATGACCGCCTCGAGCCCTTTGCTGTCAGGGCCCGAAGCGAGGCCCCACACGGTCAACGGCTTCGGGCTCTGGGCGTGGCAGACCGCTGCGATTGTGCAAGCGACCGCGACCCAGACCCGGGAGATTGCCCTCATGGTGCCGTTAAGGAATCCTACCGGAGAGGCGCCTTGCTTGGTGCCTCTCCGGTCGTGTGCGTCAGTGTTGACCGGTCGCCTGCCGCGCTGCGGCTTCAGGCGGTAGTTCGGCCGATCGCTCGGTCGGTGCTCCCTGTGAGTCGGAAGGATTGGCCTGTGCCGCGCTCTTCGCGCGATAGTCGGCCATGTCCTGTTCGAGCTGGGGAGTCGGTGTCGCACCTCCACCGCTGTTGAGCGCCCCGATACCCCAGATGACCAGGGCGATCACAACGACCGAACCGATGACGGCTATCAGCCAGGGAGGTAGGTTCCGTTTCATGACCCTGCGTTGACGTTCTCACCAGGGACGATGCAACCGCGGGTTCCACCGTTCGTTCCCGGCGGTTCAAGATCCCAATCCATGCAGCTCATACCGGCAGTCCAGTCGGGGTACTGCTCCCCGTCCTTGTCCCATGTGGCTGCGCGGTGCTCATAGCCCTTGAACTCGGTGCCGTTGTTGTAGCCATCGCGGGTCTTGCCAGTGCCCTTCTTCGTGACCACGTGGCCATCGGCCATGCCCCAGACGGACGCCTCGGCGTAGTCGTTGTTGATGAAACACCAGGCCTTGCAAATCTTGTTTGGAGTGCAGGAGCCGTTGCCGGTGCCGCCCAAATTGATGTTCCTTGTGTTCTCGAAGACCGCGTTCGGGAACTTCGGATTGGTCGTACTTGCCGCCCAATCGATCGACGTGAAGTAGTCTGACCGGCTATTGCTCAGCATGCGCTCCTCACCCAAGACGACGGTGTCCGACGGCTGCGGGAAGTAAGTCATGCTCGGCGTTGAATAGGCGTTGGCCTTAAAGTAGCTGCCGCACCCTTGGTATCCCCGGAAGAAGTTGGGCGCGCCGCCAAACGCTCTGCGGAACTGGCCAAACGGCGTGTTGTACTTGGCACGGGTGTCCATGCTCGACTCAAAGACGCCGAGGTTCTTCGCGTACGGATAAGCGAGCACTTCCCAGCTCATGCCGTCGCTGACGTCGGCTCCGTTGATGCGTGGGCCGCAACCGAGGCGGTAACGAGGAGAAGCGGTGTCGTCAAAGTCGGTCGCGTAAATATTGACCGCGAGCAGCATTTGCTTCATGTTGCTCGTGGCCATGGCTTTCTTAGCGGCCGTCTTCGCTTGCGCGAAAACAGGGAACAGAATGGCGGCGAGGATCGCGATGATCGCGATGACGACGAGGAGCTCGATCAGGGTAAAGGCTGAGCTACGGGTGCGTTTCATATGGTCACCTTGAGTTGCGAATTGCAGATTGCGAATGAGATTCGGTCGAATGATTGCGGGTTGACGAGTGGGCGGACGGCACTGTCCGCAGGATGGAAACTGAATACGGGTGGACGGCCAGCCAGGCTCCGCCTTGGCGCGCGGCAACGAAGTCCGTCTCGGTGGCGAACCGGTCTTCACCGTTCACAAAGGAGGTGCGTTGCATTCCTTCGGAAACGACGGGAACCTTCACAGTCTGTGCGTCTTTGGACCGGTTGACCGCGACCAACACCCTCTGGCCGTCGAGGTTCCTTGAGAAGACGACAAGTCCTTTGGCGTCATCGACGGAGACCAGCGAAGGATCGCCGCTTTGAAGAGCCGGGCAATCCTTCCTCAACGAGGACAACGCTTTGTAAGCTTGGAGGTAGGGGTTGCCCTCCACGGCCCGGTTCCACTCCATGCCCCGGCGGTTCTCGGGGTCACGGCCCCCAGCCATCCCCAGTTCGTCGCCGTAATAGACGCACGGTGCGCCGACCCAAGTGAACTGGATCATCGCGGCAAGGCGCGCGAGTTGGGCGTCACCGCCGCACTCGGTCAAGATGCGCGGCGTGTCGTGAGAACTCAGCAGGTTCATCATGTTCCGGCTGACCTGCGGTCCGTAGGAATCGTACACCGCCATAAGGCGGTTCCAGAACTGCGTCGGCGTCGTGGCCCCGCGGGCGACGAACCCTAGGACAGCCTCACGGAACTGGTAGTTCATGACGCTGTCGAACTGGTCGCCCTTGAGCCAAGGAGAACCGTCTCCCCAAATCTCTCCGACGATCCACTTGTCCTGGCCATGACGCTTGACGCGGTCGCGGAACAGGCGCCAATAATCGCTGGGAACCTCGTTCGCCACATCGAGCCGCCACCCGTCGATCTTCGCCTCCTTGTCCCAGAAATCGGGAACGCTCAGCAGATAGTCTCTGACCGATTTGTCGGCGTTGTGGAGTTTCGGCATTGACGGAAAACCGAACCAAGCCTCGTAAGCGGGATTGTCGCCGACCTTCACTGGGAAGGATTTGACCGTGTACCAATCGCGGTACTTCGACCGATCTTGGTTCTTCAGGAGGTCTGCGAAAGCAAAGAAGTCCACGGACGTGTGGTTGAAGACGCCGTCAAGGATCGTGCGCACGCCTTGCTTGTGCAGGTCGGACGTTAGAGCCGCGAACTCCTTGTTCGTGCCAAACCGGTGGTCGACCTTGAGGTAGTCCGTTGTCTCGTAGCGATGATTGCTCGGCCCCTCGAAGATCGGGTTGAAGTAGATGCAACCGACGCCCATCTCCTTCAGGTGGCCAAGGTGCTGACGCACGCCTGCGATGTCTCCTCCGAACCAATTCGCATAAGTGGGCGTACCGTTCCAAGGTTGGACGTCCTTCGGGTCGTTGCTCTTGTCTCCGTTGGCGAACCGATCCGGGAAGATCTGGTAGACGATGCTCTTCTCGACCCAGCCCGGCGGCACGAACGGGTGGAACGTCTTCGGATCGAGTACGAACCGTGCGTCTCCACCATCCTTTGCGTACCATGCGCCGCTCTTGTCGACCGTCAGCGGGCCGCGCCCTCCGTCGTTGAGCGAGAAACTGTACTTCACCACCGACTTGCCGTCCCAGGGAACGGTCGCGACATAGTTGGTGACGAAGTCGTCGCCTCCGCTCGCCGTCGCGCCATATGCCTTCGGCTTGTTGTTGCCGATTTGGACCAGTGCCGACACTGTCTGGACGTCGTCGACCCGCGCTTGGACGGTCAAGGTCAATTTTCCGCGGTCGTAATTGAGGGCCGGAATCTCTTGAAGATGGCGGACCATGCTCGTGGTGATCGTTCCGTCCCCCTTGCGTGCCGGCACTTCGTATCCTTCCGGAAACACAACGAGCACGGAGTTGGTGTTTCCGTTGCCGTCGTCGATCGTCTTGGCACTAGGATCGGTGACCCAAGTGTCTCCGTCGATTACGAACTTGTACTGGTACTTGCCTGGCCTAAGGTCGAGGCTGGCCGTCCACGTGTTCGCGGCAAGCTCCCTCATCGCCAGGGCGCCCTTGTCCCAGTTATTAAAGGTTCCGGCGACGTGGACACTCTTCACCTTCTTCTCGCTTCTAAACTCGAAGACGGTCGGCCAGTGGTTCTGCAAGACAAGCCCAAGGATCACAGCATGCCTCCTGCCCGAATCGACGATCCGCGGACCTGCAGCAAGCACGGTACGATCGTCCGCGCAGGCTCCAAGTAATCCTTCTCGCTGATGACCTCGAGCAAGGTGGACAGCGACGTCCGGACCAGCCTCGGAATGTCGAGACTGACCGACGAGAGACCACCTTCGAGCATCAGACAAACATTGCTGTCGTTGAAACTCACGATCCCCAAGTCCTGCGGGATGCGCCGGCCTAGCTTACGTGCGGCGATGACGACGCCCATCGCCATAAAGTCGTCGAGAACGACCACGGCATCGGGCGCATCGCGTCCAGTAAGGGCCTTCATCGCGACCTCACGGGCGGCCTCAAGGCCGAAGTCGCTGTGAAGGACGATGGGCCGGCCCTCGTATTGCTGCACGATGCGCGTATAGCCTTCGAGGCGGTCGTCGCTGACGGTGATGCCCTCCGGACCCGCGATGAACGCCACTTTTCGATAGCCACTTTCAAGAAGATGCTGAGTGGCGACCTGTCCCGCGTAGACATTGTCGTTATCGACCGACCACACCACTTGCCCCATCGGGTTGCCGATCAAGACGAAGGGAAACTTGTCGCGCTGGAGAAGGGCCAGCCGCTCGTCATGAGCCTCGCTCTCGACGAGGATCAGGCCATCGACACGGCGCGACCGCAACATCTCGTCGTACACCTGGAACTGACGTCCACCGTTGGGGACAGTCTCGATGCAAAGGTGGTAGGCGGTGCCATCGAGATTGTCGAGGATCTCGCTGATCAAACTGGTGTAGAAGGGGTCGCCGTCCAAGCCCCCGTGCGGCCTTTTGACAGCAAGTCCAATGATGCCAGCGGTCTGGGTTCGCAGGGAGCGCGCTCGGGCATCGGGGCGGTAGTTGTGCTGCTCGATCGCCGAGAGCACCTTGTCCCGGATTTCGGGCTCGACACGGTCATCGCCAGCAAGCACACGACTGACCGTGGCTTGCGACACCTGTGCATATTTTGCGATGTCCTGTTGTGTGACCCTCATTGGCCCGGGCTCGGCTCCTCCGCCGAGAATACGTATTCACAGTATACGCAGAAACTTCCAGAAAGTAGGTCGCGGCTAAGAAAATCGCGAAAATTCAGTTCCAGCGCTTGACGGCAAACTGCTTTCCGGATAGGCGGAGCTCATCGCTCGAGGCGGACAAATCGCCGACTTGGTCGACACCAACGGTGACGAATGTCGGAGCAATACCGCCAAAGCCGGCCTGTGTCTGCTCCCACTGGATCGAAGCGCCCTCGAGACGAACCTCTAGCTTGGACCGCTTCCCTTTCTGATAGTCGTATGTCAAGCCGTCGTCCGCCACATACTCGGTCGCGTTCTTGCCTGACCATCCGTCCGGAACCGCTACGAAGAACATGGGGCGGGTCAGTTCCACTCGGTTGTCGGTCGGCAAATCAGGGAGCAAGGGAATCATCGCGCCTGCCCGAACGAAAAGGGGGGTCGAGCCCAACTTCGCCTTGATCACGTGCCGCCCGGGCTTCCTCCACTTTCCGTCCGAGAGTCCAAACCAAGGCTCCCTCCCCGGCAGGACGACCTCGCGCGAATCGTCGCCGAGCTTCAAGATTGGGGCGTGCATGAGCCAGGGCCCGACCATGAACTGGTCGGCGACGTCGGCAAGAGAAGCGTCGTCGAAATCATAGATGAGGGGCCTGACGAGCGCCTCGCCAGTTTCCTCTTGGCGGACGAACAACTGATACAGGAATGGAAGGAATTGGTGCCGGAGCCGGATGAAATGCGCGAGGGTCTTCTGCGTCTTGGCGGGGTAGCGCCAGGGTTCTTCGAGGCGGCTGTCGAGCGTGCTGTGGTTGCGGAAGAATGGAAAAAGGAAACACGCTTCAAACCATCGCGCCATCAATTCGTCGCCGGCATCACCACCGAAGCCGCCAATGTCGGGACCGTTAAAGGGCTGGCCACTGATCGACATTCCCAACGTCGTTGGGATGGACTGCTGGAGATAGAACTCGTTCGAAATGTTGTCGCCTGTCCAAACCGCAGCGTACTTCGACGTGCCGATAAAGCCGGAGCGAGAGAGAATGAACGGACGCTCGTTGGGGCACGCCTGGCGGAAACCCTCGAAGGTCGCCATCTGCATTCCGAGCGCATATTGGTTTCTGTGCAAAGCGTGAGCTTGAGAACCTGAACGGAACAACATTCCGGTGGGGTCCACTGGGCCAGTCGAGGGGTCGTTCATATCGACCCAGCAGGCACCAAATCCACTTGACCGGAAATCCTTCGCATACCCTGCCCACCAGTCGCGGACGCGAGCCTCCGTGAAGTCGGGGAAGACTGTCTCGCCGGGCCAGACCAGCCCTACAAACTCCTTGCCTTCGGGGTTCTTGCAGAACACGCCTTGAGTGTGGCCATCGTCGTAAACGCGATATCCAGGCTCCTGCTTCACCCCAGGGTCGATGATCGGTACGATACGCCGCGAGTTCCGTGACAAGGCCCCGGCCGTCACCGACGGCCCTTCCGGGAACTGCCTCTTGCTGACTTCAAAGATCCGGAACCCGTCCATGTAGTCCAGATCGAGCCAGAGGCCCGTGCAGGGAATCCCCAGTTTTTCGAACTTGGCGTCAAGCCCCAACAGGTCTTTATGGCCGCCGTAGCCCCAACGAGACTGTTGGTAGCCGAGCGACCAGATCGGTGGCAACGGGGTCTTGCCCACGAGCTGTTGTAGCTTCTCGGTCAGTTCACCCAGGCTGTCGGCGTGAAGAATCCATAGGTGCGGCTCACCGCACTCGCTTCCGAGGAGCAGGTGCCGGGCAGTGCGCTGCCACTCGACAAAGACGCGCGTCGTGTCGCGGCCAGGCGTCTCCATGAAGGTCGTCCCCGGGTTGTGGAGGAGGAAGCCGGTCCAGCCGCTCGACGACCGCATCGCCAGGTAGGGGAAGGAGAAGTACGGCGGGTCGACCGGATGTTCGGCCCACTGGCCCCAGTGGAAGTCGCTCCAGACGTCGGTGTTCCAGAACTTCGTCCGGATGCCTGAGAGCTCGAGCCGGTTGAACCACTTCTCTCCCATGCCGAAGAAGAGGGCGTCCTCCGGCACTTCGAACTGGAAGATGGAAGCTTCGGCGCACACACCAAACCCGGCGCCTCGGACCGTCCGAGCCACGAGCTTGCCGTCGTCGGTGTGGAACTCAAAATCGCCTTGGCTGCTGGCCGTGATACCGCAGTCACATTGACACGGTGGCGCATCGAGCGGCTCGAGACTGAGATTCTCCGACCAGCGGTCGGGATCCTTGGCCGCAAGGTGGAACACGTCGCCCTCGAACGAACGCGCCGTCAGTTCTAACTTGCCCTGTGCGAGGTCTGTCGTCCCGTCTTTCGACTCGTAGCCCTTCACGAAGACAAAGTTGGCGGGGTGCGGGTACTTCGTGAAGAACATGTCGCCTGACCATTTTGGCCGAACCCTGGCAACCTGGCTCCCCTGCCGTCCGGCCTTAGCAATTGTACGTGTTTCCACGCAAAAAGAGGGCGCGGAGCCAGATTCTGAATACGTATTCAGGACGTTCGGTATAGAATGCCCACAAGACCATGAGTTTGAGACTGTTCTTCCTGACCTGCACGGTGGTGGCGACCCAAGCCGCTTTTGCTCAGTACGTCGTCCGTGGAGAGTTCAATGGCTGGGGCAACAACGGCGACCTCGTCATGAACGACATGGGTGGTGGCCTGTGGTCGGCGACCGCGACCGGCCTCACCCCCGGGCAAGGGTACGAGTTCAAATGCACGACCACGGACTGGGCTTTCAATGGCCCGAATTCGAACGCCCGGACGGTCGCCAATGCGGCCGGTGAGATCACCTTCAACTTTATGCCGAACACGTCTTGGGCAGACGGTTGGCAGCCTGCCAACGACAAGCGCGTCGGATGGGCCGACTCGGGCCTCTTCGGTTGGGAACTGATGGGAACCGTAAACAACTGGGGTGGCGCCTTCCTCTCGCTGACCAACATGGGCAACGGCCTCTACCAAGGAGACATGCTGGTCGCGGCAGGCGACTATGAGTTCAAGTTCCGCCGCGAGAACGACTGGGGCTATTCGGTCGGAAGCGACTTCGGCAACTCGGCGAGCAACGCCACTTTCAGTTCCGACGGCGTCAACACGACGCGGTTCCAACTCGACCTTCCCAACGGACGCTGGCGGACAGAAGTGGTGCCTGAGCCGGTCTCGATGATCGCCCTCGGTGCTAGCTTGGCCGCGCTGGCCAGGCGTCGACGAGCATAAAGCTTAAGCCTTCGAGCAAGTGAGGCTACGGCGCAGGCGGTTCCGCCTGCGCCATTTTCGTTCAGCTCGCCTACTTGCCCCGTAAGGCTTGGTCGGTTATGCGGGCGGCAACGCGGCACTCGTCCGTGCTTGTCAGGATGTCGGGGCCAAAGCGCACGAACCCTCCTCGTGCGTCCACAGTGACACCGAGCTCCTTCATGCGCGCGGCGACGGCAAAGGCATCTTGATGCGGCAGCAGGGCAAACGCTCCGTAACGGTCGGGATCGGACGGTGTGAACAACTCGACGCCCTTTGAAAGAAACGCTTCTCGCAGGACAGCGAGGCGCTCCAACCCGTAGGCTCGCAGAGCCGCAACTCCAATCCGCAAAGTGAAGTTGAGTCCAGGGTTGGCTTGGTAGGAGGTTAGCACCGGGGGCGTGCTCTCAAGCCAAGCATCCCCACCTCCCTCGAACTCCGGAATTTCGGGCCGCTCGTAAGCGAAAGAGTCCTTCTTTGCGAACCAGCCGGTGTCAAGAGTGCGCAAGCCAGTGTCGAGCACTCGTGGGTGGATGGCTAGATAGCAGGCACCGGGCCCGCCCCGGAGGTACTTGTAGCAACCACCAATGAGAAAGTCGGCGTCCAACGCCATCATTCTGAAGGGAACGACGCCGATCGCGTGATAGGCGTCCACGACGACCAAAGCTCCGACCTCGTGCGCGCGCTTGACGACTTCATCGAGACCACTGAGGATCTGTCCGGTCGTGAAGAAGACACTGGACACAACGACAAGGTCGGTTCCTGACGTGATCGCTGAAGCTATGACTGAAGCCTCAAAGAGCGGGACTGGCCCTTCGTTCGCGCTTGGCCCGATCCATTTGACCTTCGCCCTGCCCTTTGACGCATAGGTTTTCAGAATGAAATCGATGCTGTCGAACTCGCCCGTTGTTGTAACAACCTGCACCGGCCGATCGAGGGGCAGAGCATTGAGAACCGAACGCAGGCCTTGGCCGGCCGAGGTCTTCGGAACAACGCAGTCGTGGCGTGGAGCACCGACCAGCGCAGCGACATTCTTGCGGAATTTACGCATGGAGAACGGCCAACTGCTGTCTTCCCAACACTCGTCAAGATTCTTGAACCACTCGGAAACACCTTCGGCGACATCTTCGCTGACCAAGTCTAATGGCCGTCCGAGCGAATGGTTCGCAAGATAGACGCCGCGAAACTCCTCCAAGACCCTGCTGAAGTACGGCGCAATCGATTCCCGAACGTACTCTTCAGTCAGTGGGGTCAACGCCCGATCTCCGTCCTCACGCTCCACAGTTCTGGGAAGAGGCGGATGTCCACCGCCTTCTTGAGGAACGAGACCCCCGAGCTCCCGCCCGTGCCCATCTTGTGGCCGATGATGCGCTCGACCGTCAGCATGTGCCGCACGCGCCACAAGGTGAACTGCTCCTCGACGTCGACCAGCTTTTCCGCCATCTCATAAGCGTCCCAGTGGGCGGAAGGATCGTCGTAGATCTCCTTGAACACGGACAGGACGGCAGGGTTCGAGACGTAAGGTTTCGCCCAATCTCGCTCGACAGCGTCTCGCGGCACGGGCATACCCAGCCTCGCCAAGTGGCGGAGGAACTCGTCGTAGAGGCTCGGCGCGTTCAGCGCCTCGACGAGTTCGGCCTCGATTTCGGGGCGGTGACGAAAGACGCGCACCGCATCGGCGTCTTTGTTGCCGAAGAGGAACTCGATCAGCCGGTATTGGTGAGATTGGAACCCGCTCGCATTGCCAAGGACGTGCCGGAATTGGACGTATTCACTCGGCGTGAGGGTCTCAAGGACGGCCCATTGTTCGAAGAGCATCCTCTGGATGTGCTTCACGCGCGCGAGAATCTTGAACGTCGGCCCCAGGTCGTCTGCTCGGACGAGGTCGATCGCCGCGCGCAATTCGTGGACAACGAGTTTCATCCAGAGTTCGGAAGTCTGGTGCTGGATGATGAAGAGCATCTCGTCGTGGTGCTCTGGCATGCTCAAAGGCCGCTGAGCGTGCAAGATTTGATCGAGGTGCAGGTAGCCGCTGTAATCGAGCCTGGAGCTGAAGTCAGTCTGGATGGACTCTTCGAGCGGCCGGTGTCCCATGGGCACGAGCATACACCGGGTCAGCGAGTACAATCGGCTCCGTTGGCGGATCGTCTAATGGTAGGACAGCGGTTTTTGGTGCCGTCAGTCTAGGTTCGAATCCTAGTCCGCCAGCCATAAAGCGGCGCCGTCTCGCTGGACTTGACCACCCAGTCAAAAAGCCCTGTAACATAAGTCTTTGAGGACTTGATGAAGATCTCTTGGCCATGCGGGCTCGCCCTGGGGCTCGTGGCAATCGCACACGTCTCTTTCGCCCAACCGCCAAAGGTTTGGCGCAGCACCGGCATCGGCGGAGGTGGAGCTTTCTTCGCCCCCTCCTTCAGCCCCTACGACTCCAACTCGCTCGCAGTCAGCAGCGATATGAGCGACCAGTTCAGATCAGCGAACTTCGGCAAGTCGTGGACGACGACGCCGTTCACCCGGCTTGTCACCGGTCGCAACGCGCCGAAGATCCAATACACGAGCGACCCGTTCGTCCAGTACACGCTCGACTTTCGGGGCGACGCAGGCTATCCGGTCAAGTCCCTTGACGGTGGAGCGACGTGGGCCCCGTTGCTGACAGACCCGACTGGACACGACGCGTGGAACATCGTCGCCGACCCCAACAACACGAACAAAGTTTATGTTTGTTCTTACAGCGACCTCTACCTTTCTAACGATGGGGGACTCACGTTTACCCACAAGTACACAGCGCAGGGAGGCGGAGGTGTGGCGATCGGCGGTTCGTTTTTCGATGGAAACCTCGAAGTCCTTGGCACAAACGACGGCCTGCTCGTTTCCACCGATGGCGGACAGACCCTCGCTTTGACATCGACGCCAGGGATCCCCACGAGCCAGGCCATCGTTAGCTTTGCAGGGGCCAAATCGGGTGCGACGACCCGGTTCTTCGTCGTGACGCTTGGCTCTGGCGACGTGTACTCGGGTGTCCAAGGGGACGACTACTTCAGCTATCAAGGCGTGTACTCGCTGGATTGGGGCTCTGGCAGTTGGATCCCAAGAACCAACGGCATCGCCGCCGGGCAGTACCCGTTCTTCGTCGCGATGGCGAGAAACGACGTCAACACGGCCTACCTCGGCGGCAGTTCGAACGGCTATCCGATGGTGTTGAAGACCACCAACGCAGGATCGTCATGGACGGCCAACCTCTTCCCCCAAGGGAACGCGAACGTGGTCACGGGGTGGCAGGGGAGCGGCGGTGACCGTGACTGGGGCTACGCGGAACTGTGCTTCGGCCTTGCCGTAGCCCCGACCGACTCGACCCGAGTGGCGTTCACCGATTACGGCTTCGTGCACCTCACAGCGAACGGCGGCGCCTCGTGGCGACAAGCGTACGTCGACCAGGCGACCGAGAACCCGGCTGGCCAGTCCACGCCCAAAGGCAAGGCTTATCGCGGTGTCGGCCTAGAGGACACGAGCGCCTGGTGGGTGGCCTGGGCAGACGCCAACGCAGTCTGGGCTTCGTTCTCCGACATTAGGGGCATTCGTTCGACCGATGGCGGCAACAACTGGGCGTTCAATTACTCTGGACACACCCTCAATGCCTCTTACCAAGTCGTCGTCCATCCCTCCACGGGGACGATGTTCATGGCAGCCTCTTCGGTCCACGACCTCTATGAGAGCACTTACCTCACCGACGCTCGGATCGATGGAGGCAGCGGCAGTGTTCTTTTCAGCACGGACAAGGGCGCAACCTGGCGATCACTGGGCAGCACGATCACGAAACCCGTCGTTTGCCTGGCTCTCGATCCGACCAACGCGAACCGGCTTTATGCGAGCGTCGTGAACAGTGCCACCGGCGGGGTCTATGTCTGCAACAACATTGGCTCCGGCCAGAGCGCGACATGGACGAAGTTGCCCAACCCGCCCCGGACCGAAGGACACCCGTTCAACCTCAAGGTTCTGAACGACGGGACGCTTGTCGCAACCTACTCGGGCCGGAGAACGACCGTCTTTACTGCCAGTAGTGGCGTCTTCGTGAGCTCAAACGGGGGCCAGACCTGGGCCGACCGCTCTCACCCGAACATGCAGTACTGGACAAAGGACATCACGATTGATCCTTTCGACCCTAACCAGAACAAGTGGTACGTGGGAGTCTATTCAGGATGGGGAGGGCCGCCGAACGGAACCGGCGGGCTCTACCGATCACTCGATCGCGGCCAGTCCTGGACCCGTATCAATGCCTTGGACAGGGTTGGGTCTTGCACGTTCAATCCGCGAAACGCCAACGAGCTCTATTTGACGACCGAGACAGACGGGCTATGGTGGTCCTTCAATGCGCAGGCGATGAACCCGACCTTCAAGCTCGTGGGAAGTTATCCCTTTAGGCAGCCAGAGCGAGTGTTCTTCAACCCATACAAGAACGGCGAGGTGTGGGTCACAAGTTTCGGCAACGGGCTACGGGTCGGCACGGAGCTGAGTTCGCAACAGCCCGTGCCCTGATTGAACGCTCTGGACGTCGCGGCCGTCTCTTCTTCGTGCCATAACGGTGCGCAGGAGGACGAATGTTTCCGCTTATTGGTGCCCTGACGTCGATCGTCGCCCATCTGACCGCTCCCCAGCCCTTCGTCATCCAGTATGTGGGCGAGGCGGCCGGACTCCAAGTCCGTGTTTGCCTTGACGGTCGCAAGGTCGAAACTTGCTATGCGGGCAAACTCTTGTTCAGAGACAAGGACAGGTCATGGAGCTCGGTTTGTGCTGCCGTCCGTGCCCCGGTCGGACGCAGACAAGCTTACGTAGTTCAGGCTCTGAATAGTTCGCGCGGACAGGCGAACGTCAAGTTGGCCGGTGCGATCGTGGCCAAGTGGTTCGATCAAGCACAGACGCCGGCTCAATGCGCCGGACTTCAATTAGCCGTCTGGGAGGCGATCGAGGACGGCGGAAGCAGGGCTGACTTTGGTTCAGGACACTTCATGGCCCAGGCCAGCACCGAAGCCTTACAGTTCGCGATGATGGCGTACCAAGACCCCGGCGGAGACACGTCGGGCTCGGCCTACTTGAAGACGACCGACAAAGGCAGTGGTGGCGGGCAATCGCAAATGACGCCTTTCACGCGCACTTGAATCGCCGACCGCCTTGTGGCCGCACTCGTGTTACACTGCAGCGCAATGAAACGCATTCTTCTCGCATGCTTCCTCGCCTTGGCGGCGAGTTGGAGCTTAGCCCAGACTGCCGATGACGCCAAGGCTGTTATCGCCAAGGCGAACAAGATCCGCAGCGACGCCGCAGCGGACCGTGCAGCCGGCAAGACTGTCATTCCCCAAGAGGTCAATGACAAGGTCAAGGCGGTCTACGAAGAAGCCCTCAAGACTATCGACCCGGGCAAGATCGCATCGAAAGACGCTTACGAGTGGGCGCGGATCTTCCAGATGGCCGGCCGGTCGAAGGAGTGTTGCGACCTCGCCAAGCGGTTCCTTGAGACAGGGCCCGCAGACCAAGAGCGCTACCAAGCCATGTCGCTCATGGCGCAGTCCTGCAACGCCTTAGGCGAAGCCGACATGCTTGCGATGACGCTGCAAGACATTCCCGTACCGAACTGGCAAGCATCCAGTTCGCTTGCGTCGATGACTACGAACGTCTACGTCGACACGATCTACGAGAAGCAAGGGCTGCTCGCTGCGATGAATACGCTCGAGGCGGTCGAGAAGAAGATGGTGCTTGAGGATCCCAAGGACTATGCGAAGCGCATGCTGGACTTGGAGAAGGCGCGCGCGAAGGGCCAAGCGACGGCCAAGCCCGACGCAGACCGCCTCAGGGAGCTAGAAGCCCTCGGCGTCCAAGCCAATGAGTCCCAAGCGTTCGTCTTCGCCAACAAGCGCGCCGAGTTGCTCAAGGATGCCGGTAAGAAGGACGAGGCGATCAACACGCTGACAGCGGCGATCAACAAAATGACGGCCGGAACTCCAGCGCAGAAGCGCGCGAAGATGGCGTTGACCCAAATGACCTTGCCGGGAGTGATCGCGCCCGCGCTCAACGTCGAGCGATCGTACGGATCGTTCAAGGGCCTTGATGCACTCAAGGGCAAAGTGGTCATCGTTGACTTTTTCGCCCACTGGTGCGGCCCATGCATCGCCTCTTTCCCCGACATGGAGCAGATGTACTCCGATCTGCACGGCAAGGGCCTTGAGGTCGTTGGCTTGACCACGTACTACGGCTACTACCAGGCCGAAAACGTTCAGGCCCGAGATATGCCGAAGGACACAGAGTTCGGCAAGATGAAGGACTTTATCGCCGACCATAAGATTCCTTGGCAAGTCGTCTACGGCGATCGGTCAAACTTCGAGGCTTACGGCATCTCGGGCATCCCGACCACGATCCTCATCGATAGAAACGGCGTGGTGCACGAAGTCCACGTGGGATACAGCCCGGAGAGCTTCAAAGCCTTCCGTGCAGAAGTCGAAAAACTCGTCAACGGCAAGTGACAGCAAAAGGGGGCTGGCCCGACGCCAGCCCCCTTTGCCCTTTTCGGCATTACTGCTTCTTCAGTTTGCCTTCAGCGGCCTTGGTCCACTTGTCGCCTTCTTTGAACTCAAGGACGAATGCTATCTCCGTGTCGCTCAGCTTCTTCATCGTCCCGCGGCCGACCATCGTGTCGCCCATAACCGTCCACGGCTCGCTGGTCGAAACAAAGGTGTCACCGGTCAACTGGCCCTTCTCGATGCGAGGATCGGACGAGAAATTGGTGAACGTCCAAGACTTGTAGCACTTCTCCTTGGCGTCCCAGCCCACGTAACCGTTCTCGACCATTTTCATGCCTTGCATGTCCATGACTGTGTCGACACGGGCGAACATTCCTTCCATCTTGCCCGTGACGGTCATGTCGGCGTCCATCTCCATTCCCTGCATGTTCATGTGGACCGATCCTTTCCAAGTCCCGAACATCCAAGAGAGCTTGCCGAGTTCCTCTGGCGGCGCCATGTCTTGTGCAGGCGCCAAAGCGGCGAGGGCCAGTAACGCAAGGCCGTACATCGAGCGCGTCATCATAACCGCCTGATTTTAGACCAGCCTTACGATTGGGGCGGTTTGGTGGCGTTGCCCATTCCCATTTGGATGAGCGGACCAAGCCCTTCCTTGAAGTAGTCCATCATCACCTTGGCGCGGTCCATGAACGACTTTGGGAGACCGTCCTTACCAACAATCGGGGCCTTCGCGTCGATGCGGTTGTCGGTCAAGGCGTGATCCTGGCGCACATCAGGCGCAACGTGGAGCGTGAACAACATCTCGTCCCTGTCCCCGACCTGGAACTTGTCGAATTTAGGAAGAAACCCGGATGCTTGGGCCATTTCCGGGGTGTCCAACATGCCCCAGAACATCCCGGTCTCTTCGGGGCCCATCGCACTCATAAGGCTCGCAAATCCGGAAGTTTCGCCAGCGGGCATAACGAAGTTCCCTGAGTTGACCGTGAGCGTCACGGTGCCCTGCATCGGAAGCCCGTTGGGAATCAACTCTGTCGGCTCTTGGCGGAAGTCATCGATCGAGCCGTTGCCCGCGTTGCTTGCAAACATGAGGAAACCGATCGGCCGCTGCGGTGGAGCCGCTCCCACCTGAAACCGGCAGCCTGCGCCATAAACCATCTGATTCACCGAGGCCTTGCCAAGTGGCGTCAGAGAACTGAAGAGGAGTGCGCTCCCACCCTTTAGTGAGGCCCTCTGAGAGGCGTTAAGTGTCGAATAGAGCCGCAGCACCTCCCATTGGCTCGGATCGAACACGGTCATGATGATCGATGAGCAGAGCACGACCACGTGCCCAAGAGCGGCCGGTGTGCGGGTCAAAGGCGGATTGTTCGAAGCATATGTGGCGATGTCATCGAGGCTGGGGATCACTTTGCTGTGGGCGCTCCTCAGGAACACTCCCAGGGCGGCGCGATCCAGTCGATTGCGTCGACTTGCGGAGGGATCGCTTGGCCGGATTTCGAGCCAACCGCCTGCGTCAGAGACGGTCAATGCCTCGTTCGTCTTCAACTGAGAGAACACAGAGGCAAGGTTCTGATCCTTGCCCATCATCTGACCTTCTATGCTCACCGCATTGTCGGGCAAACACGCTGCGACGTTCCACTTCTTAGCCGCCGCCACAGCCAAAATGCCCTCGGCAACGTCGAAGGACAACGGATCCCGCGTCTCGGGATGAAGGAGAGCCGCGACGAGTTCTTCGCTCGGCTTCTTCCGGCCGCCCATTTCCATGACGTTCGTGGCCTTTAGGAACTCGGTTGTCAGGGCAGACCGCTCGAACGCCTTGCTCAGTTCCGGATCTTGCGGCTCTTTCTTAACGGGCTCCTTGCCTCCCTCCGCCGGCTCGTCCACTGCCTGAACCGGGGCGGAGTCAAAGAAGGAGCCTCCCAACGTATGCTCAATTGAGACCAGCACCTTTCCTTTGGCGTCAAAAAGCCGTGCCGTTAGGTTGAGACCCGAATCGTCCATCCCGGCGAAGCTCCGTCTTTCAATCACCAACAAGATCTTTGCGACCGGCTCAGTGATCTTCGTCGGAGGTTTGGGCATCTCGATGCCCAGCAGCTCGGTCGCCTTTCGAATCTTCTCGAGTTGCTCATTGTCAATGCCCTCGAGTTCATTGCGGGTGCCGGCGGTCTTGTTGTGCTCGACGACGACGCCTGCCACCAAATCGTTTAAGTTCCGTCCACCCAGCGGTCGCTGCATGACGTTCGGCACCGTCGAATACACCACACGGCCACCGTCTTGGATGGCGGCGAGATCGTTCGCGCGCAGCCCCTGCGCCAAGGCGGAGAGAAGCTTCATCTGCGCGCTCGCCACATAGCCGATGCTCTCTTCACTTTCCCCTTGGTCACCTTCGACCTTCGGCTGTTTCGCTTTCGGCTTGTCCTTAGCCAGCTCCGCCAAATTGGCAAGGCCCTCTTGAAGCCTCTTCGCCCTGTTGGAGAGGGCTGTTCGCTCTTCCTCTCTTTGCTTGGCGACGTCCGCAGTCAGGAGTTCGGTGCCGTCGGCCTGGGGCGACCAAGTGCCCGAGACCGCCTTCGCGATCCGTGTTTTCACCTCATCGACGGTCGAACCCTGAAACCTGAGGACGACGATCTCCCGGCCTACTTGGGCGCTAGCCTTCAAGACCGTCCCCGACTGTTTCGAGAGCTCTTCAAGTGCCTTGGAGAGAGGGACGGCGGTCGTCTCGTAGTCGAGAACGGGCCGTACAGGCGTGTGCAGAGCGGCACAACAGACCACGGATAAGAGGAGGCTCATATCACTCCTACGATACTGCTTCTACAAAGCGTTGCGAAGGCGCATGGCCGAAACTAGGCGAGGCTGCGCCACAAGTACCAACAGGCGACAGTCCGCCAGGGCCGCCATGCGGCGGCTAATTCCTCCATCTCCTTTGGCTTCGGCTGGGCGGCCAGGCCGAATTGCGCCTGCACTGCTTTGCGGATGCCAAGGTCGCCGGTCGGCAGGACGTCAGGGTGGCCGAGCCCGAACATAAGGAACATATCTACCGTCCAGGGCCCGATGCCGTCGATCTGCACGAGCCGTTCGCGGATTTGTTCGTCCGTCATCGATTCGAAGGCCATGGCCGAGAGGCCCTCCTCGCTGAAGTGGCGGGCGAGATCCTTCACGTACCTGGTCTTCGCCCAGGAGAATCCAGCGTCTCGAAAAACCTGAGCATCGGCACGTAGCAGATCGGCCGGCTCTGGCAAGTCTCCACCATACAGACCAAGGAACCGTTCCCAAATGCTCCTCGCCGATTTGGTGGAGAGCTGTTGAGAGACGATAGAGTGGACCAAGTAATGAAAGGGCCCTTCCGTAGGAGATCGGTCGATCACGCCAAACTGAGCAATGAGCGGGCCGATGATGGGATCGCTGGTCAGTGCCGACAGTGCTCCACTGATGTCAATCGACCGAGCCGTAGGGTCATTCAACCGGGCGCCCCGACAAGAACTCCGCGAGCAGGCGGACTCCGAAACCAGTGGGGCCGACCACGAAAAGACCCTTGTCGGCGTCCGATCCTGAAGTGCCAGCGATGTCCAAGTGGGCCCAGGGCACTCCAGGAGCCACGAAGTTCGTCAGAAACGTCGCTCCCATCACGGGGTGGGCTCCCTTGCTTGCTGCAGAATTGACGATATCTGCAACTTCGGAATTCAAAATCTCATTGTATTCGGTGTCTAGGGGAAGGCGCCAGACTCGCTCTCCCGACCGCTTCCCGGCCTCGTCTAACTGTCTTGCGAGTGCCTCGTCGTTCGCGAAGAGGCCCGCAAAGACCTTGCCCAAAGCAATGACGACCCCGCCGGTCAAAGTCGCAAGGTCGACGATGCAAGCAGGGTCTTCGCGTTCGCAGGCCCATGCGAGGCCGTCCGCTAAGACGAGCCGACCTTCGGCGTCGGTGTTCGTCACTTCGACGGTCACGCCGTTGCGGTAGGTGATCACGTCGTCCATGCGGAAAGCGTTGTCGCTGATCGAGTTTTCGGCCGCGACGAGGATCCCGACGACAGGAAAAGCAGGCATGAGTTGGGTCGCCACCCAATGCATGGCTCCGACAACCGCGCACCCGCCCGCCTTGTCGCCCTTCATCCCTTTCATGCCGTCTCTCGTCTTGATCGCAAGGCCACCCGTATCGTAAGTGATGGTCTTCCCGATCAGGACGACCGGCTTCCCCGTCGCACCTGTCGGGCGATACTCCATGCGAACAAAGCGAGGCTTGTTCTCGGAAGCCTTGCCGACATTGATCAGGCCCGCCATTCGCTCGTCCTCAAGCCGCTGGCCTTCCCAGACGTCGACCTTTACCCCCTCACTTTCGAGCGAGCGTGCCTGATCTGCCATCCAGGCGGGCGTCGCGATGTTCGGTGGGGTAGCGACCAAAGACCGAGCGAGATTGGCGGATTCCGCTAGTGCGAGACCCTTTACCAAGGCGCGGTTCGGTGTGTCCTCGCTACACCAAGCATCCAGCGCAACGAGTCCTTTATCCGCTGTGCCTGAGCCTTTGTAAGCGGCCATCCGCCACGAAAGGAGTCCGAGCGCCTCTCCTGCCGCCATGCCGACATCACCGTCCTCCTCTACAATGTCGAAGACCACACCCTCGATTCGGGCCGCCGACAATCTCCTGGCGACCGCCGCCATCGCCTTTCTCAATGGCTGGTTGCCCGTCATACCAGCCCGTCTGCCGAGGGACACCAGGAACGTCCGAGGACTCCCCAAAGGGGAAACATCAAGCACTTGCCCGATGTCGCCGGTGAACTCCTTTCGTCGCACCGCCTCCTGGAGCTCGTTCGGCCAAGTCACGGGAACGTCGTCATCGGAGAACCATGGGACAACAACGGCCTCGACGACAACAGGCTGACGGTGTGCGACGGACAGGAACATCGTCCCTCATTTTGCACGTGCAACTCTGATCGTCGTGAGCCAGTAGAATCGTCCGGGGCTCATGACCGCCGTCCAACAACTGATCACGCACTTGCGAACAAACGGGAGCCAGCAGAACGCTTCCGAGCTCGCGGCGCAGTTTGGCGTCAGCGAGAGGCTCGTGGGCTTGGCCATGGCCAACATGGCCAGAGAAGCGGCTGTCCAAAGGGACCGACCAGAACCCTCCCGCGCCGTCCTCTCACTGGTCCGGGCATGGAACTGGGTGCTGGCCAAGCCAGCCGAGTCCTTGCTCCTACTGGCGTTGCTCGGCGGCCTGATGCTGATTTTCGGCGGGCTCTTCCCCGTCTTCGCGGGCGTGAACATCGGCAGATGGGCAGTGCTTTCTGCGATCTTCCTGGTCCCTTGCCTGCAGTTTCTGGTCCTTCTGTTCGCCGGTAACGTCAGGCTCGTCTTGATCGGGGCGGCCTCTGACCTGGTCTACACCGTCGTCGGCCTCGGGTTCAGCAGTGGGTTCTTCAAGGACCTTCGTGTCGTCGTGGCGTTTTGCTTCGGTTGGCTCTTCATTTACCTCTTGATCTCGACGCTGGTCACTGTAACCGGATCTTTCTGGCGGATGAAGCGTGAAGCCCGCGCTATCGCGAGCATGTCAAGGCAAGAAATGCTGGACCGCTTGCTGGAGATCAGGACGATCCTCGAGCAGACCACCTCGGTTGCCGCCACTCAATCAAGGAACCGGGCTCTCCAGTGGATGGAAAGGAACGCCGTTTGGCTCGCCCTCGCCCTGTCGCTCGTGATGGGAACGTGCATGTCCTGGGTTTTCGTTCAAATCGATCCCGGTCGAAAGATGCTGACGATGCAATCGTCCAGCCGAGCGACGATTCCAGGGGTCTCCACCGGCGTCCTTGTCGCCGCGATGCTGATCTCGATCATCCAGAACGTGTCGAACTTCGCCTTAGGGCTGCTTTCTCCACGCTTCCGCAAGACCGTGCTCATCGTCCTCATGTACATCCTGGGGCACGAGATCGCCACCCTCCTCCCGACCGCCTACCTGACTTATGCAGACATGCCGCGGATCGGTATCGGCCGGTACGTGATGGGCTGGGCTTCCTTCATCGTGCTCATCACGATGGGCGGGATGGCGCGACAGGTCTACGAGTTCGCGCGGTCGAAGGCGCGAAGCCGGGCAAACGACCCCGACGCCTTAATGGAGGAGATGTTCGAGCTCGAGTTAAGGCTGACGCCGACCGCGAACGAAGTCACAGTCTTGGCTGTGGACGTGGCCGGCAGCACCGAGATGAAACGAGGCGCCGATCCGTTGGTGGCCGAATGGAGCTTTCGCGAATATCAGAACTGGGTCGAGAAAACTTGCGCGGAATTTGGAGGGAAGGTGCATGCGACCGCAGGCGACGGGGCCTTCGTCGGCTTTGGTGAGCCGGCTAGCGCGATGGACGCCGCCACGGCCCTGCTGGACAGGCTCGAACAGTTCAACAACAAAGTCAACCGCCTTGCACAACCGTTCGTCCTGCGCATCGGGCTCCACAAAGGCGACGTGCAGGGCAACCTCACCGACGTGCAGTTCACGCGGGTCATCGATGTCGCGGCCCACGTCGAGTCTCTCGCTCCACGCGGTGGGGTGGCAGTGACAGAATCGGTCGCACAACTGCTTACCGGATTCGAGTTTCAAAAGTCGGCCGCCACGACAGACGGCCACGCGGTGTACTCACTGGTGCGACCAGAAGTCCCAGCCAGCGGAGCCGATGCGTAAGTCATAAGGCCCTATTCTTCGGCCGACCATTCGGATTTCGAAAGAGACGGCTATGATCCTCGTCATCGGATTACTCAGATTCGCAAACTGACTTGATGAAACTGGTGCTTATACCCTCATCCCACGGAAACTAGTGTATACTAGTGGTGTAGATGAAGCCGAGATACACGCTCCGAGACTTCCAGACCGCGTTCCCGACTGAGGACGCCTGCCTGGAGTGGCTGGTCGAGTTCCTGTACCCGCAGGGCATCCCTTGTCCAAATTGCGAGAAGGTGACCAAGCACCACAAGTTGAAGAACCGCAAGGCCTATTCGTGCGACGTGTGCGGGCACCAGGCACACCCAACGGCGGGCACCATCTACCACAAGTCCTCGACCCCGTTGTCCTCCTGGTTCTATGCCATCTACCTGATGAGCGCGACCAGGACGGGCGTACCGGCGAAACAGCTTGAGCGTGAACTGGGAGTGACCTACAAGACGGCATGGCGGATGTTCAAACAGATTCGGTCAATGCTCGCTGAGGACGTCGAACCATTAAGTGGCACGGTCGAAGTTGACGAAACCTACTACGGCGGCAAACAGCGCGGGCGCGGCACTGGTCGCGGAACCCTTGGTAAGACAATCGTGGCTGGGGCCGTCGAGCGTGATGGCGACATCGTTGCCGAGGTCGTCCCCAACGTCAAGGCCAAGACCCTGATCCCGTTCGTCACTGAAAACGTCGAGCGAGGTTCTACCGTCTACACCGACGAACACGGGTCATACCGGACACTGCCTAACCATGGCTACCGGCACAGCGACATCCCCCACGACCTGGACATCTTCGTGCTTGGCGACTTGCACACGAACACGATTGAGGGGTTCTGGGGCAACTTCAAGACGGGGACGCGCGGAGCCTACAAGCACATCAAGCCCTGCTACCTTCAAATGTACGTCAACGAGTACAGCTTCAGATACAACCGCAGACGGTCAAACGTCCATATGTTCCATCACTTCATGGCCCAGACTCGGCAACTGGATTGGTGGGTTCCTTACTCCGCGCGACAGTAATAGAGCGAGGGTCACAAGTCGCTAGTAGGCTCCACGTTGGTGACGATCAGCGACCTTGTCGTCCAATCCCATGTGTAGACGATTGTATTGGGGATAAGCGTAATGGCCCACTTGCCATCACCAAGTTCGACCGCCTGGAGCGGCTTGGGATCAAGGCACAGTTCCGCGACCATCTCTTCGATGTACTCTCGCTCTTCACTTGCCAGCGCGTCCAACTGCTGGCGTGCCACCCTCGTATATTCAGGAGTCATCACGGCTTGGGGAATCGCACCTTGCCGTTTGCTCGACTCCCACAATGCCAGTTGCGAGAGCGGCGTTCGCCAGCTCTACCAGCCGTCGCTTCTGAGCGTCTGTCAACTCCGGCTTCTGGAGCCGTTCGCCAAACTTTGCGAAGTTTGCTTTGCGGGCCGAGCTGGACTCATTGTCCAAAATCAGGCCCCTGCCAGTAGTGCCAGTCATGCCAGCCCACGCTACTGCTGTGTTCTGCGAGCCTAAGACTAGGTTCAACGGAACTGTGTTCTTCGATGGTGGAGTCTCCTCCAGGTGCGCGTCCTTGTAGAGAATTTGAGCCATCACCAATCACCGTCCTCGGAGATGCCCACACGCTCCCGCAATTCCGAGTGGATACGTATCTTCCCGTGCCCCTTCTCATACTCCACCAGGAGGTTGCGCAAGACGACTGCAAACGTCTTTGCCTGTTCGTGACTCATCCGGACGACGCCCACCGTCTCTGGCTCTGCGGGTGCATCCCCTGATTCAAAGGGGCGCTTTGCCAGACGGATCATGAGGTCGTAAGGGCTGATCGCCAAATACACGGAATCAGCGTAAATATCGGGTACTTCGTCTGGCATCCCGACAAGTATACGACCCGACTACTTCTTGGGCGACTTTCGACTGGCCCTTTTCAGATCCCGCAAGAACTGTTCCTCGGACGGGATTGGAATCTCGTAGTCTTCCTTTGGCGTCCGCTGAGTCCTCGGGTTCGGCCTGACAGGCTCGACCGGGTCGGTTCTCGGGTGTTCGCGCTCTTTGTCGCTCACTAGATTCATTCTACGTTATTCGGACCGGGTTTACTCCCGACATGAGGGCATTCGCGTTGGTAGCGCTTGTTATCGGCGTTTCACTTGTGGCACAAGAGCGCGTACACGCTCAAGGCAAAACTGGCGGCGGCAAGCCCCCCCCACGCACAAGCGGCACCACGGGCACGACTTCCAGCGGCAATTCCGGCGGCACAGGCGGCACAGGCGGCACAAACACCAAGCGCGACCCCCAGGAGATTGCGAACGAGATTAACCAGACCATCGCTAACGCGACTTGGGTCATGGTGTTCATCGCGGCGATTAGTGTTGGCGTGACCGCTTGTCAGTTCTACTTTCTCAACAGGACTTTGAAAGCCACCGAGAATGCAGCCAACGCTGCCGTCGACGCCGTTCATGCGGAACGTCCTTTCCTCGTCGCAATCGACGGAGAAGCAACTCAAGACTTGCTTGACGAAAGTCTGTTCGTTTTCAAGATCAAAATTGAAAATGTTGGACGTACGCCAGTGTTCCTGGCCCAGGCAACCGCAGCCCTCGCCCCCCGAGTCCATCCCGACACGCCCGATTTCTCCAAACTGACCCATCCGTGGAGGGTGTTCAACATTCAAGCCGGGAAGTCGGCGACAATCCCATTTGCCATCAACTTTGACGACGGCACAATCCAGCCCAAAAGGGGCCGTTTCCTGTTTGGTTTGATCCGCTACAGGGACATAACTGGAACCGAGAGATCGACTCGCTTCGGGTTCTACGTTCTCCAGAACGTCAATTCTTTCATGCTCGTGCCTCAACCCAGTGAGAGGGACTACTACTTGATGGACAACCCCGACGACTGCAAACTCGGTCCCGACCGCGAGCAAGCCTCCCAACAGGCATAGTGACACCCACAGTAGGCTAGTCAGGTTCAATTGAACCTACCTCTCTGGTTATACGTGGCGTGAGGGTATAAGCACCATGAAACTTTAAGTTCTGACTTCGAAATTCTGACCACCCCGACGGAGACAACTATGCTCGCAACCTTCGCCTTTCTCGGCACCCTGGTGGCCTCTAGCCTCTACAAGGTCGCCTTTATGCACAACTTCGCCAAGGACACGTCGGTCACCTACGTCCTGAACATCAAGGGCAGTGGCGACCAGGGGGATTTGACCGCCGATGCCGAACTCACCGTCGCCTACGGCGAGAAGTCCGAAAAGGGCGTCAACGCCAAGGTCAAGCCGAAGTCGGTCGTCTTCTCGATGAACGGCCAGGCCATGGACATGGGCACCCCTGCCGAGACCCCGGCGGTTCTCGATCCGAACGGTATGCCTGACTCTCTGAACATGAACAATGCCGACGCGCTCGTCGGGTTGACCTTCATCTTGAGCTACCTTCCGAACGCCGAGCTCGATGAGAACCAGACGTTCGACGTCAAGTGGAAGCTCGACACGACCACACTGACCGGAATCGGGCGCTTTGACGGATTTGAGGACCTGAACGGCAAGAAGCTGCCCAAACTCCACTTCAAGGTCGAGCTTTCGCCGAACGGTGAGAACCCTGGCCAGCTCGAGTACGACAGCCTGTTCGACCCCGTGTCCGGCCATGTCGAAAAGACCTCCGGCTCCATCGTCATCGAATCCATGAACCTGAAATTCACTCAGACGCGCAAGTCCTGAGTCTCTTCACCCAGCCCGCCTCTGGTATCAGGGGCGGGCTTTCTCACGCCTCGAAGAACTCATTGACCGCGCACTCAAGGACGTCACGCCGCGACCCATCGGTCAGCGCAGCGTCGACCGCGTTCATCGTCAACTTCTTTACGGTCGACTTGCCCCAACTGTATTGCGACGCAGACTTCGCCCATTCCTCCGTGAGAGACGTCGAGAACATGGGAGGATCGTCCGAATTAACGGACACGTTGAGCCCTTCCTCCACCATCTGACGAAGGGGGTGCTCTTCGAACGATGGGAACACCCCGAGGCACACGTTGCTTGTCGGGCAGACCTCAAGATGGATCTGGGTCTCGGCCAGGTAAGCGACAAGAGCAGGGTCTTCAAAGCACCTAACGCCGTGCCCGACTCGGACTGCCCCGCATTCCAAGACGTCCCAAACCGTCTGAGCTCCGCAAGTCTCGCCTGCGTGAGCGATGAGAGGCACTCCCTGCCGCCGCGCTTCCTCGAGCACCGGCGCGTACTGCTTCGTGCCGTCGTATTCCCTCCCTGCCAAACCAAGCGCCACCACACCGCACCCCAAACCTTGCTTGGTCCATTCAAGGACTTGCGCGGCACGGTCAATGGTGTCGCCGCGGACGATGTCGAGGATGACTCCGAGGCTGACGCCCAGTTCCTTCTCACCCCACGCTCGCGCCCTTGACAGGGCGTCGAGCTGCTCGTCGAAGGGAATCCCCGCGTACTTCTCGATCGTGCACGCCGTGTAGGTCGCTTCAGTGTGCAGGATGTTTTGCTCCCGCTGTCCCTGCAGGAACTCGCGGAAGACCAACTCGATGTCCTCGGGAGTACGGACGCACCGGCTGACAAGAACATAGACCTCGACGAAGTGCTCAAAGTCGCGGAACGTGTACCAGTCCTGGAGTCCCTCGACAGACTGTGCGGGAAGCGCGAAGCCGTGGCGCTCGGCCAACTTCAGTACTGTCTCCGGGCGAATTGACCCCTCGATATGGACGTGCAGTTCGACCTTGGGCATGGCCCGCAGAAAGTCATTTGAAGGGAGCGCGTCCATAGCGAAGTTTGGCACTCGCCCAGGGGGAGCGCGGGGGGCATCCCTATACTTGGAGCTGTGAAGTACTTGCCCGGTTGGCAGGCGGAGCATCCGCTCAAGGACGGCACCCTCGCCACGATCCGCCTCGTCCGTCCGAGCGACAAGGCAATCTACATGCGGGCGGCGGAGGAGTTCTCGGCCGACGCGATGACGCGAAGGTTCTTCACGCCCAAGCCGCGGTTCACCAATGCCGAGTTGGCGTACTTGACCGAGGTGGACGGCACGGACCATTTCGCCCTCGTGGCGGTCAGGGATCTTTCAGGCGAAGCGGAAATCCAGGGCCTGGGGGCAGCCCGCTTCGTGCGTGACGGGTCGGATCCGACCGAGGCCGAATTCGCGATCATTGTTGGCGATCCCTGGCAGAGAGAAGGCTTGGGCTCAGCTCTCCTGACCCACTTGATCGCGGCTGCGAGGGAGCGTGGGATCGAGGTCTTCAAGGGTGACATCCTCGCCTCGAACACGCCCGCCTTTGGTCTGATCGACGCCTTTGCGCCGGGAGCGGACTGGCTGTCGAACGGTATCATCTCTAATGTTCGGTTCCGCCTCTAATCGCGAGAACTTCATTTGGTTTTGCACTCGTCAATAGGGAAAGAGAAGTGGCATTTGAGATCGTTTTGATCATGGCGACTGCTGTCGGCCTGGGAATCCACCTTTGGTTGGTGGCCGAAGGCTACGCGGTCAGGAGAATTCAGGGTTCGCCCTCTCATCGCAGGAGATTGCTCGTCGCTCTTGCCGCGGCAGCCGCCGTGCTCACCATCCTCCTGCCTGCTGGAGCCATCCATTGGGCGCGATTGGAGGCACCCTCCTTGTTTTGGGAGCGGCGCACAACAGGAGCGCTCCTTTTCATGGTGATGATGGCGATCAATCTGTTCCAGGCACGTCGGGAAGCGTGGTCTTCGCGGGATGGCGAGATGAGTCCCTACTGGTCCTTCAAGCAATTCGGCCAACTCGCGGCCGTACCTGTTTTCGCTTCCCTTTTCTTCTTCCATCCGGTTCCGGCGGACAAGCTGACCGTTGCAGTCGTCGATGGGCTGTCGCAGGTCGTTCGGCTCCCCTTCGTTGGTTATGCGGTCGGGCTCCTCCTCGCGGCGCACTTGGCCCTCCGGGCTGTTTACGCAGTGGTCGGGCTCGTCCTTCTCAGAAAGATCGGCGCCTGAGGCACAGCCTCGGAACCTGCGCACAGGCTCGCCAGGTAAAAGTCAACCTATGCGTTGCTGTTTGCTCGGGACAATGGCGTTCCTGTCGACTATCGCCTTTGGCCAGCCTTGGTCTCCGCCGATCGAGTCCGACCTCAAGTTCGACGACCTCTTCCCCCGCATGCCCTTCTTCGGCAAGCAGGCCAACGGGTTCGAATGGTCGCACGACAGCCGGTACCTCGGTTATATCTGGAACCCCTACGAGGCCAAAAGCAGCGACCTTTGGGTCTTCGATTCCAAGACCGGGAAGAGCAAGCCCGTCACGAACATCAGTTTGATGGCCGAGTTCGACCCCGAGGCCAAGAAGGCGATTGATCGGTACAGGAAAGAGGACCGCGAGCGGGACGAGCGCTTGAAACTGAGCGACAAGGACTACCGCGAGGCAATGATCAAGCTAAAGAAGGAGCAGGAAGACAGGAAGGCTCCATTGCCCAGTTACCCAGGTGTTCAGGAGTATGCATGGTCGCACAAAGGAGACGACCTCCTCTTCGTCTATCGAGGCGACCTTTACCGCTGGAAGATTGGAGACGAGAAACCGACCCGGCTGACGAAGACGCGCGACTCGGAATCCAGCGTATCTTGGATGCCGAACGACGACGGCTTCTATTTCCGACGGGGGCCAGGCCTTTACCGCATGAAGTTCGACTCGCCCTATGTCGAGCAGCTTGATCCGAAGCTGCCCAACGACCTACCGTTGTGGAGCTATTCGCTGAGTCCGGACGGCACGAAAATGATGCTGATGACGGGCAAGTCGGGAACCTACAAACTCCAGGAGTGGGGCACGTATAAGGGTCGTTTCGTGCAAATCCGGCGGGATGCGCAGTACATGGGAACGTCCGACGAGAAGATTCAGGAAGAGCGCTATCTCTATCTTTACGACCTCACAGCCGGGGACGGAGACGACAACAAGCCTTGGGAAGTATGGAGGTGGAAGAGCGAGGGCGACGAGATCCTCGACGTCAGCGTCAACGAGAAGCCCTGGTCCCCCGACAGCAAGAAGTTCGTCTTCGCGCCCCATAACGACCTGACCCGCGATATCGAGATTCAAGTAGCGGATTTATCCACTAAAAAGATAGATTCTTTGTACAAATCAAGCTATCCGGGCGAGAGCACGAGCGCTGACCAGTGCCTGCCTTTCTACACGGCGGACGGAACAAAGGTCGTCTGCGAGCTCGAGACCACCGGCTGGCGACTCCCTTGGATGATCGACACCGTGACCAAATCGGCGCGAGCCATCGTGCAAGGAGAGTTCGAGGCTCATCCGATCAAGCTGACGCCTGACGGCAAGGACCTCATCGTGTGGTCGAGCGCTCTTGACGTCGCCCGCAACCAGGTGTACCGCGTATCGCTTGAAGACGGAAAGTTGAACCGCCTGACCGACAAGCTAGGCGATTACGGCCGCCCTGCCGTGAGCGACGACGCTCGCAAGTTCGCCCTTAGGTTCAGAAGCTGGTCCTCGCCCACGGAGGCTTTCGTCGTGGAGGGGGGCCGCGAGAATCGGCTCACCGAGTCACACCGACCCGGGGCCTTTGATGCCGTCAACAAGCTCAAGCCCCAATTGTTCACTTACAAGAACAGAAGTGGCCAGACAATCCACGGCTATGTCTTCCTCCCGCCTGGGTTCAAGAAGGAGGACAAGCGCCCTTGCATGGTCTACACCTACGGCGGCCCGCTCGGAAACGGCGTGACGGTATCCGACGGATCTTTTGCGTCCACCGACTACCTTCTCGGGCTCTACCTGTCCTACGCAATGGGCTATGTCTCGATCGCGATCGACCCACGCGGCACGAGCAACTACGGGGCGGCGTTCGTACGGGCGTCCTTCGGTCATGTAGGCGAGGTCCAATGCGAGGATCTCGTCGACTGTGCCAAGTTTGCGCAAGGGGAGTGGGGGGTCGACCCTTCGAAGATGGCGCTGAACGGTTGGTCGTTCGGCGGCTGGCAAACTCAGTACGTCATGTATCACGAGCCCGATGTCTACACGCTAGGCATTGCCGGCGCTGGCCCGACCGAGTGGCAAAACTATAACCAGGGTTACACCCAGGAAACGATCGCCATCCAGCCCGAAGGCAAGGTCGAGGAACTTGACAAGTTCAGCTTGACGAAGGTGGCGATGAACCTGAAACACCCACTCCTGCTGCTGCACGGCATGGATGACGAGAACGTGCTCTTTCTGCACACCGTGAAGGTGTACCAAGTGCTCTGCCAATATGGGCTGGCGCCCTTGGTCGAACTCGTCCTTGATCCGACCGGCAGTCATGGATTGGGCGGCGATCTCAACCGAAGGGACACGCTCGCCCTTTACGTCGAGTTCCTTCTGAAGCACTGGGGCAACCCGACCAAAAAGTGATCAAAAAACGGGGCCGACCGTGAAAAGTCGGCCCCGTTGTGCGGCTTAGTTCTCGACGTTGCCTTCCGACTCGATGTGGATGAAGAAGCCGTTTCGCTTCTCCAAGCTGTAGTCGTGTCCGAAGCCCTTGTAGTGGTGGGTGCCGTAAGCAAGGTAGAACCCGCTGTTCTTCTGGGCGCCCCAGTACTTGACGTTGTCCAGGCGGGCCTGTTTCCCGTCCGGACCAGGGATACCCTCAAGGACGACCTCGCCCTTGTCGCCGAGCTTGGCGTGGCCGTTCATGCCGCTCTTCTCCCACGTGATCGGCGCCTCGTCCATGTTCACTTCCTTCCACGTGACGGGATAGACCTTCTGGATGAGGTACATGATCGCGTCCTTCTCGGCTTGGCTTGTTCCTGTGTCGAAGGTGACGACGGCTGACTTCATGCCCTTGGTGAAGTCCCCTCCGAGGTCGCCGGACAGCCAGAACTTCTTGCCATCGAGCTTGACGTCGCCGACGTGGCCCTGTGCGATCTTGACGGCGTTGTTGAACTCGCACATCATCCCGCCCTCAGGGCCGGTGTTGAAGTAGCAAGAGCAGAAGGCGCTGCAAGAGCAGGCCTCGATGTAGTCAGCTTTTATGCTCCAAGTCTTCGGCTGGCCAGGTTCAGTGGCCAAAGCCGTGAGCATAGGCATCGTCGCTATGACGGCGACGAGCACCTTGATGCAGGCGTTCATCCGTTTGTTCATGGTGCACCAACCGGTGTCTCCACCGTAGCAATACTGTAACTCACTCGCGAGTTCCGTGCGCCTGACTTTGGTTAGGATTCTCTCAGTAGCGTCTTTTCGTCATGATTGCTCTCCTGAGGAACTTGGGGGCGAGCGGCCAAGTAGAATGGCGTCATCATGGACACCCAGCGCCTCGATGTCTTCAAGGAGAACTACCTCGTCTTCGGCCTTCCGACTGAACGGATCGACGAGCTCGCCGCCTTGGCGAGTTTCGAGACAAAACTGGCGCAGGAGGTCATCTGCGTCAAAGGAGGCAAGGGCTCCGACTTGTTCGTCATCCTCGATGGCCGGGTGAACATAACAAGCTTGAACGGCGAAAAGTTGGCGGAGGTCGGCCCGGGGGCAGTGATCGGAGAGGTCGCGCTCGTTGACGACCAGCCCCGTAGCGCCAACGCAGTGTGCATTACGGCCGTTCACTATGCGAGGCTCCCCGCGAAGGAACTCCGAGCCTACATGGTGAAGCACAAGGACGTTGGGTTCCATATGCTCGCTAACCTAGCCCGGGTTCTCAGTACCCGGCTGAGGTCGACCGACGCTGTCGTGGACGAGCTGGCAGGCAAGGCGCGCGATCCCTGGGAGTGCGCGACCTAGTAAGAAGGCCTGAATCTGGCAATTCCAGTAGGACACCAAGGGCGTTCGCCACGTACGCCGGGAACTCCTTCTTTAGAAGTCCGATGGATGCATGGCCCTTGCGGCCAGCGGCCACTCGAACAAGGGCTTGAGGCAGAACGATGCAGGTCTACGGTTGGTCCTCCATGGTGTCCGCCGCACTGGCGGGCATCCACGGGGCGGAGTCGGACGCTTTGCGGGCAGCCGCAAGGGTCGCCTCCGGGGACACCGACGACCTTGCCGGGGACTTGGTGGGGCTCCAGTCAGCTGAGCGCCGCCATGCCGCAAACATACGAGTCCTTGAATCTGCCATGGAAACCGAACAGAACGTCCTGGACATACTGGCCTGAGGTTGGCCAGTTAGGTAACCTGACCTTTATGCCGCCGGAGCAAATTGGAGCGCGAGTCGCTACTATTTATGAGCTTCAGTCTGCTTGGCTGGAACCACGGCTCCGGAAGATTGGCGTGAGTTGGACGACCTTCCAACTTCTGACGACCGTCGCCAGCGCAGGGAAACGCGCGAGTCAGGTCGAAGTGGCCCGCCGCATTGGCGTCACCGCCGCCACTTTGAGCGAAACCGTCTACAACCACGTCAAGAGCGGCCTCCTTCAACAAGTCCCTTCCGAGCGCGACCGACGGGTCAAGATCCTGCAATTGACCGAAGAGTCAAAGGCAATGATGCGCCAGATCAAGCGCCAAATCGGCGAGGTCGAAGTGCTGATGACGCACGGGCTCTCCGAGCGTCAATCGTCAGAGTTAGCCTCACTTTTGGACAAAGTGCTTGCAAATCTCGAACAGGAAATGGTTGACTAGCCGGTAGTTTCCACAGGCGGCGAAAAACTGTGTGTGGAAAAATCGCGGAATTCGCGCCTCACGACGGGTGTACTGCGTCAGTATAGGCGTTAGAGTCTCACGGTGGTGTCGATGATTCGAATCGTCGGAGTTCAAAAAAGCCCGAACATTGGCCAAGAGTTCGTGCTCTTGCAGAACCAGGGATCTATGAGAGTGAGCTTGCGCGGCCACGCTGTGGTCGCCGACACGGTGCTCACCGATCCGAACGCGTCTCCTGCGATCCACCTTTTCAGTGACGACGAATTCATCTTTCCCGGCCAATACGTCCTTCTCAGAACTTGCCCCGGCGGGGCGCACTGGACCATGACAAGCGAGGGGCACCGGGTCTTCCACACGTCGATGGGCAGGCTTGGGCCGGTCTGGGACAAGGTGTCCGGGCCGATCCACGTGCTTGCTCCCCAACACACTTATTGCGAGCGAACGGCAGAAGTGCTCGCAGTCTAGTTCGTATTGCCCCAGTTCATAGCCTGATCGATGCCGTCGCTCAACCACATTTCGCACGTTTTCACGGCGCGTTCAAGGGCTTCCGAGACCGTCGCCCTCTCGTCAGGCTTGAATTTTCCCAGCACGTGGTCGCTGCTGCTCTCGCCGCTTCGCCCAACGCCGATCTTTACGCGCGGATAGTCTTCGGATTGTAGAGCCTGGATGATCGACTTGTGCCCGTTGTGGCCGCCCGAACTGCCCTTTGACTTAGCTCTGACCCTCCCGAGGGCCATGTCGAGGTCGTCAGACACCACCATAATGCGGTCCGGCTTGAGGCCATAGCTCTTGGCCAATGTGGCGACCGCCCTTCCGCTCAAGTTCATGTAAGTCAGCGGCTTGCAAAGGACGACGCCGTGTCCGTCGATCGTGCCGACTCCATATTGAGCCTGGTGCTTGTGTTCTTTGAGCCGGATCCCGTGGCGCTCGGCGAGGGCCTCGACCACGTCAAAGCCTACGTTGTGACGAGTGCCCCTGTACTGGGGGCCTGGATTACCAAGGCCCACGATCATCGCCGTCGGCGGCAGTTCAGGCTCGCTTCGTCGCTTGAACAATTTCATGCGGAGCGATCCTCGCCTGAGTGTCCTTCTTGCCGAGCGAGCCGCTGAGCGCCAGAGCCGCAACCACCAACCCCAGCACCACGCGATAGACGACGAAAGGCATGAGCGACTTCTTCTGGAGGTACTTCATCAAGAAACTGATGGCCGCCAACCCGGAAGCGAAAGCCACCACCGTGGCCACCACGGTCGGCATGGCTCCTTCTTCCATCAAGCTATGGCGGTCTTTGAACAGTTTGTAGAGACCAGAAAGCACGATGGCCGGCACGCTGAGCAAGAAGGAGAGTCGGGCCGCCGACTCGCGGTCAAACCCCGAGAACAAGCCTCCTGTGATCGTGGAGCCACTGCGGCTCGAACCGGGTACGAGGGCCAAACACTGCCACAAACCCATAACGATGCCGTCCTTGACTGTAACGGTCTCCATCGTCCGGTTCCTCTTCTCCATCCGGTCGGCGACCCAGAGAAGCAGACTGAGGCCAATGAGAGTCCCTGCGACGACCAAGGGTGTCCGGAAATCCTTGTCGATCTTCGACTCGAGCAAGAGCCCAGCGACAGCGACGGGGATCGTGCCCCAAAAGACGGCCCAGCCAGCCCTTGCTTCTGGAGTTTCCTTGAGCGACTTGTCGGAGAACGACCGCACCCACCCTCCGATGATGCGGACCAAGTCAGTCCAGAAGTAAATGAGAACCGCAGCAATCGTCCCGAGCTGGATCACAGCCGTGAAGCCAGCGCCTGGGTCGTGGAACCCCGGGATGAACGACGCGAGATAAAGGTGGCCACTGCTACTGATGGGCAGAAACTCGGTCAAACCCTGAATCAGCCCCAGCACCAATGCTTGGATCAGCCCCACATAGCCTCCTCGGGCGATTCGACGCCGAAGTGCTGCAAGGTCGCGTAGCGGATTCTTTGTGCCGCTCGGCCGTCGCCATAAGGGCTGACGGCTTTCGCCATCTTCGTGTAGTGCTCAGTCGACCTGAGCAGCCTGTTCGCTTCTTCCATGATCGCGTACCGATCCGTCCCCACTAGTTTGGCCGTGCCCGCTTCGACTCCCTCGGGCCTTTCCGTCGTGTCTCTCAACACGAGCACCGGCTTGCCGAGAGAAGGTGCCTCCTCCTGAACGCCGCCAGAGTCGGTCAAGATCAGATCGCAACGCTCCATGAGCTTGACGAAGTCCTCATAGTCGGGAGGCTCGATCAGCTCGACGCGCTCTGCGCCTCCCAGTACGGAGTGCAAGACCTCGCGGACGATGGGGTTCTTGTGCATCGGCACGACGAGCAGTACATCAGGGTTCTCTCCCACAATCGAACGAGCGGCCAAGGCGATCGCTTTCTGGGGCTCGCCCCAGTTTTCACGGCGGTGGGTCGTGAGAAGGACGACGCGGCCCTTGTGCTCGGGGAACCACGTCTGTTCCTTGCCCTTGCTCACGATCTGGACGGCGTCGATGCCTGTGTTGCCCGTGACGAAAACCGACTCAGGCGCGGCACCTTCTCGAAGGAGGTTCTCCGCAGCCCAAGGCGTGGGCGGGAAGTGCAAGGCCGCTACGAGCCCCACAGCCCTTCGGTTGAACTCCTCGGGGAATGGGTTCCAAACCGTGGGCGTCCTGAGTCCCGCCTCAATGTGGGCGAAAGGAAGCGACCTGTAGAAGGAAGTGAGGCCGGCCGCGAAGGTGGTCGTGGTGTCGCCTTGGGCGAACACTACATCGGGAGCCGCGTCGGCGAGCACGGAATCGAGGCCCGCAAGCATCCCCGCAGTGAGTTCGGCCAGGGTTTGTCCGTGCTTCATGAGGGCAAGGTCCGCGTCCACCTTCAACCCGAACGCGGCAAGCGCCTGGTCGAGCATTTCCCGGTGTTGCCCGGTCGAAATAAGAATGGTCTCACACAGGTCGGCATGTGCCAGGAACTCGATGACGACCGGTGCCGTCTTGATCGCGTCCGGTCTTGTGCCGACGACGAAGAGTGCCTTGATCTTTCCCTTAGCCATACATCCGCACCCCGATGATGAGCGCGGCGCAGAGGGCAAGGGCCACGAGGTACAGCACCCAAACGGCCTGCCTTTGCGAGAGGCCCTTCGCGAGCAAGGAGTGGTGGATATGGCGCTTGTCCGCCTGGGTGATCGGCTGGCCGCTGGCTACACGCCTCACCACGACGACGGCCGCGTCCACCAGAGGAACTCCAAAGACAAGGATCGGGATAAAGACAGCGAGTGCGGCAGCGGTCTTCAGTGCGCCAACGATGGACAAAGCCGCAAGCCAGAAGCCCAGGAACTGCGCGCCGCCGGTGCCCATGAAGATCCGTGCTGGATTGTAGTTGTAGCGCAAGAAGCCGATCGAGGCGCCTGCCGCGGCCGCCGCCAAGAGCGCAACCCGAGGCTGGCCCTCGTAGGTCGCGATGATCGATAGGGTGCCGGCAGCGATGCTCGAGATTCCCGCGGTCAGACCATCGATTCCATCAATCGTATCCATCGTCTTTGTGACCACGAAGATGTACAGCGATGTGAGCACGACACCCCAGATCCCGAAGGACACCCAATGGGCGTGGGAGCTCATGATCGGCAGCATCATGCCCTGGATCTTCACCCGCCCGAACTGGTCATAGGGAAACTGGACAAGGACGCCGATCAAGAGCAAGACGAGGGCTTGGAGCTTTGCCGAAAGTGGACGTACATCGTCCAGTGCGCCTAGCACGACCAGGACGGCACCGAGCCCGAACATCCCCCAAATGTAGGGCGAATAGGGCCAGCCCGCGACCGGGAGCATGACCAGCAACGTAAGCAAGACGCCGCCGAAAATGGCGATCCCGCCCCAACGCGGAATGGGCGTCGTATGAACTCTCCGATCGTCCCGGGTGGGATCGTCAATCGCCCCCTTCTTTGTAGCGAAGATCCGGACCAAAGGAGTCAAGCCCAGCGTAAGCAGCAGGGCGACGACCATGGTCAGCAAGGTGTACCGGAACCCTTCCATCAGTTCCAGCCCGCCAATCTTCGTCGCAAGCAGGGAGCCCCAGGACAACTACTCTAACACCACTTCTTCAAGACGATCCTGGACATAGCGGAACACTTCCATTTTCGATTCACGGAACAGCTCCAGTGAGAACGGGTCAGGGTAGTCGCCTTCATAGATCACCCTCCTGACGCCTGCGTTGATCAGCATTTTAGCGCAGGCGTTGCAGGGCTGACAGGTGACGTAAATCGTCGCGCCCTCGCACGCAATGCCTATCTGTGCCGCTTGAAGAAGGGCGTTCTGTTCGGCGTGCAGAGAGCGGATGCAGTGGCCGGCCCGCATGCAACCTTCGGGCCAATCCTTGTGCTCTCCATCAATCGGGCAATGGGCCAATCCCCGTGGCGCACCATTGTAGCCGGTGGCGAGAACGCGGCGATCGCGCACGATGATCGCACCGACCGAACGCCGCGGGCAGGTCGCCCTCGTCGCGACCAAGTGGGCGATCTGCATGAAGTAAGTGTCCCAACTCGGCCGGACAACCATGGCAGGTTGATTATGGGGCCCCGGACAAAACAAAAGCTGGGGCGTCGCACTCGCGACGCCCCAGCGTTTTTGGCTGCCTACTGGATGGGCTTGCGATGGTGGTCCATCGCCTCGATCCGCTTGAGCATGAGGAAGTAGTCGGCGTAGTCGATGACGCGGTTGTAGTCCATGTCGCAGATGACTTCCCAGCCATCGGGCAGGGCCTTCTTCTTGTCGAGGACTTCTTTGAGCGCCTTCGCTTCGTCATAGGTGACTTCCCCATCAAAGTTGGTGTCGCCCTTGAGATAGACGATGACGGGGCCGGGAGCGAAGGAGTCCGTCAATGCCTCCCCGCTTGTCGCCCGCGCATAGACGTACCACTTGCCCAGATCAAACTGGTTCGTGAGAACGTTGGTCATGTTCGACCAGCCAGGCAGGCCCTCATAACCGTCGACCGCGATGCCGTCGTCGACTGAGCCGGTCTTCGTCTTGAAGACTGAGATGGACTGAGCTCTCGCCGGACCCAGGAACGACCACTTCATAGGAATGGTCTGGTAGGAGTGCTCGACATAAGTGACCGCCGCCTTCGGCTCGGTCAGTTCGAACGCAGGTGGCAGGCTGCCGCCTTGGTTGATGGTCAGCCAGTACTCCGGGTTGTTGGTAGAGCCGTTTCTCAGCACGCGCACGTAGTACGTCGCTGCCGGCCGGCCCTTCAGGCTGATCTGTTCGAAGTTGTACGAGCCAGACGACGAGGCGAGCAGCTGGCCGCTCTCGTTGAGCAACTGCAGGTTGAGGTCGCCCTGTCGCATCCAAGGGGACTCGATCTTCACGTAGTCCGTTTCTCCTCCCTTCGACGGCAGCTTGAACTTGAAGTAGTCGTCGGTGTCGTCCATGGTCAAGTTCTTGATCATCTTCCGCTTGACCTTTCCGAAGTTCGAACTGTTCGGCACGCCCTCCGGCATAGCATCGACCTGCGCCCGGGAATCGTTGTCTTCGTAGGCGTCGGGCTGCACTGCAGGAGGCGTCCCGAGATTGAAGGGAATCTTGACGACGTTGTTGTGTTCGTTGGATTCCAGCACCTGGCTGTTCGGGTCAATGTAGCCGACAAGGTAGTAGCGACCGTCGGGAACGCCCGTCAAGTCGATGTACTGGCCAGAGAGGCTCGAACCGTAAACGTCTGACCAGCCCGGCCGCAAGCCTTGAATCTGACCACAACTGCCGTAACTCGGGCTCTCGTAGTGGTGGGGCTTGCTAGGATCCCAGTCCACGATCTCAAGGATGCAGAAGCTCGTCTTGGAGCCTGTCGCCACGACAGCGCCCACGGATCCGTCTGGATTCATCTCTCTCAACAAGAATTGGGTCCAGTCCTCGAAGTGGATGTGCTGGTGCTGAGGGTGGTAAATGAAGTACCCACAGTCGCGCTCCCACCAGGATCCGTCCGTGCGATAAATCCTCTGCTTGACGAGCTGCTTGTCGCCGACGATGGTGCTGCCCCGTAGTTCGAGACGGCCTTGTCCCAGGTTCACAGAAGCCGTCGGGAACCGTAAGGCGCGAGTGCCGACCGGCAGCTCCGGATTGTTGGTCGTGACAAAAGCTTGGGAAAGGTACGACGGCAGCAGGCTGACGTCAGGCAGTTCGTCAGTAGGTGCCAACGCGACTGACGCAGCGATAAGTGCAGACAGAATCATGGGGAGCGCTCCAAGAACAAGTGCTCCCCAATGTTATCCCAATCTGCGTGGAATCAGTCCTTGATCGGCCAGGTTTTGACTTCGGCGCCCTTGATCTCGACAGCGTCGGCAGGCGCCACGCGACCGTTGTCGTTGGCGTCGCCAGTCTTCACGATGGCATCAGCAACATCCATGCCCTTGACCACAGCTCCGAAGGCCGTGTACTGGTGGTCAAGGAACTTCGAGTCCTTAACGACGATAAAGAACTGGCTGCCCGCAGAGTCGGGATCCGACGAGCGGGCCATGCTGAGAATGCCCCGCTTGTGGCTGATATCGTTGAACTCCGCCTTCAAGCGGAAGTCGGGGCCGCCGGTGCCCCAAAGGTTGGACTTGTCGAGCTCCTTAGTGTTCGGGTCACCGCCTTGGATCATGAAGCCGGGGATGCACCGGTGGAAGCGGGTGCCGTCATAAAACTTGTCCTTGACCAGTTTCAAGAAGCTTTCGACGTGCTTCGGCGCCTTGTCGGGGAAGAACTTCAAGACAATGTCGCCTTTACTTGTGTGAAGGACGGCGACCTCCTCGCCTTCCTTGGGTTCCGTCGCGTCCTGCAACTCGGTCGAAGTCATTTCGGGGGTGTTCATGGGTATCGGCTCGCTGTGGCCTGCCATGGCCAGCGCGGAGAGAGCAAGAAGGGCAGACGTCACGCCTCAGATTATGCCATCGCCCGTTCTCACTACCGGGATTTAAGCAGTCTCGAAGAAAAATGCGGGCGACAAAGGTGGTTTTCGGGGGCCATTTGGCATACTGTCTGTTGAAGCGGGCGCCTCCAAGAGGAGCCTGGCCGACTAGGTGGACATCAATGAATCCCTTGTTTGTGGCCTTCATGGTTTTGAATTCGAACGGAGCGCTGGATGTTCGGGTGGAAAGGACGGGCCTCCTGAACACTTTGACGCTGGGGGGCGTAGCCTTCCACCAGACCAAGGCGGACGTGAAGTCCCTCAACCTCGTAGGCGTTCCCGGAAGCCTTGCCCGGATCATCCTTTGGGACGAAGTGGCGGGCCGGAAAACGGAGCACTTCTCGGCCGTCTCTTTGAAGGGCAGTTCTGTCGCCCGCGTCACCGAGACGTCCGACCAGATCAAGCTGCGCTTTGGCGACTTTGACCCGTTGGTCAAGGTCTTACCGGTCGATCCGAAGCTCAGGGCCCCCGAAGGTAACGAGATGTTCATCGTCCAGTTCTCGTCCCAGCCCCTTCAAGAGTTCCGAGACGCGATCAACGCGGCAGGAGGCAGGGTCCAGAACTACTTGCCCGACAACGCCTACATCGTTCGCATGGGGGATGCGACGGTTTCAAAGGTCAAATCCCTTCCCTACGTACGGTGGGTTGGAGCCCTCGAGCCGGGTTGGCGTGTTGACGAGCAGGTTCAGACCGGGCTCCACAACGGCTCTCTCGGCGATCGCGACTACAACATTCAAGTGAGTGGCGACGATGCCGAGCAGAAGGCCTCCACGACTCAAGCGCTGAGGGACATTGGAGCGACGATTTTGGCGAGTCCGCGCGACGGGCAAGTGATCGAGGCTCGCATGAGCCCCGACGTCGTCCAGCGAGCGGCGGCGTTGAACGGCCTCCTCTTCATCGACCTCAAGGGTAAGCCCGAGGCGGACATGGACAACGTACGCCCGATCAGTGGCGCGTCCTATCTTCAGAGCGTCGCCGGGTACACCGGGCAAGGCATCAACGCCCACGTCATCGACGGCGGCTTCCGGCAGACACACCAGGATTTCGTTGGCCACGTGACCGTGCGCGCGAATTCGACGGACACGAGCCACGGTTCGTCGACGACAGGCATTGTTTTCGGCAACGGTACGGCCAACGTCTTGGGCAAGGGCATGCTGCCAAGCGCACAGGGGGTGTTCAGTGTCTACACCGTCAACTGGACTGGAGCGGCACGACTTGCGCTCACACAGGACACGGTCAACGTCTACAACTGCGTCGTCGAGTCGAATAGCTGGGGCGACAGCCTCACGGGCTCCTACACGACGATCTCTTCTTACATGGATGAGATCTGCCTGAAGACCGATCTGCTCATCTGCAACTCGATGAGCAACTGGGGCAACAACACCCAAGTCCGGCCCCAGGCGTGGGCGAAGAACATCGTTTCCATCGGCGGCGTTTACCACTTCAACGACCAGAACAGTGCCAACGACGCTTGGCAGAACGGCGCCAGCATCGGACCGGCTGCCGACGGCCGCATGAAGCCCGAGCTCTGCTACTTCTACGATTCGATCTTCTGTCCGACGAACACCAGTGACACGGCTTACACCACCGGGTTCAACGGCACGAGCGCGGCCACTCCGATCAGCACGGGATGCTTCGGCCTTCTCTATCAGATGTGGGGCAATGGCGTCTTCGGCAACACGACTCCGGGCTCGACCATGTTCGCAAACCGGTGCCACGCCTCGACCGCGAAGGCGATCATGGTCAACCAGGCGTACCTCTATCCCAACACTCAGACCGACATCGAGCGGAAGGTGCAGGGATGGGGCCGGCCGAACGTCCAGAACATCTACGACGCCCGAAAGAACATGTTCGTTGTTGACGAGAGCGACGTCCTGCAGAACCTACAGAGCAAGGCTTACCAGCTTTACGTCGCGCCCGGGACTCCCGCCTTCAAGGCCACGATGTCGTACACGGACTACTGGGCTTCGGCAGGCGCCAACCCCACCAGGGTCAACACTGTGACCCTCAAGGTCACCGACCCGAGCGGTGTCGTTTACTACGGCAACAACGGGATGCTGGCGACGACCGACGCCTCCAACATCACTGCGGCAGGTGGAGCGGCAGATCCTCGTAACAACCTCCAAAACGTGTTCGTCAACAACCCGGCAGCGGGAACGTGGACCGTCGAGGTCTCTGCAGACAGCGTCGTGATGGACACCCACTTCGAGACGCCAGAAGTCGACCAAGACTTTGGGCTATGCGTCAGCGGCGTCGTCAACTCACTCGAGGCAGACAGCCTGGCACCGTGGAAGATCGGTGCGATCAAATCCGGCGGCTTGGCGGAGGCGGCAAGGAGCGACAACCAATTCGTCCTTGCCAAGACGCCGATCCTGTCGCACTTCGGCGAGATCACGGAGACGGGCATCATTTGCACGTACCACATGCCAAGCGGCTCGGCGACCCCGAACAGCCTGAAGGTCCGGGCCGAGTCGTCCACGAACGTGAACGGCCTCCCCGAGAGGATCTACCTCTGGAACTGGGCGAACAACGCGTGGGAAGTTCTCTACAACAACACTGGAACGACGGCCGAATCGGTCGTGGACGCCGTGGCTACCGGCGACATTTCGCGCTTCGTCGACGGGTCAGGCACCATCAAAGCGGGCCTGACGTACGAGCGCAACACCAGTCTGCCGACCGTGCAACCGTGGGAGAGCAAGATCGACCACTTGCGCGTGCTCTTGCAATAAGCGAGACCCGCCATCGTTGTGAAGGGAGGCCGGGACGACCGGCCTCCCTTCCGCGTTTTGAGCCAGTGCCATAATTCCTGCCATGAAGCGCTGGTTGCTTGCGTCTTTCGCCCTTGTCAGCATCGCCGCCGTTACGGGCTGTAGCCCCGATAGCTCCGGGCTGAGTGAGAAGAACACTGCCTCCTCCGAAACGGCGGGCACAACCGGAACCACGGGGACAACCGGGACTGCGCCTAAGGAGGAAGCGAAGTCGGAGACTCCCAAGGCAACTGAGCCGAGCCCGATTTCGACGACACCGAAGGACGGAGACGACGTGGCCGTGCTCGACACCTCCATGGGACAGATCGTGATCATGTTCTATCCCGACCGGGCACCGCGTCACGTTGACAACTTCCTGACCCTCGCCAAAAGCGGATTCTTCAATGGCACGCGCTTTCACCGCTGCATGCCCGGCTTCATGATCCAGGGCGGCGACCCCCTCTCGAAGGATCTTTCGAAGGCTGACGCATGGGGCACGGGTGGCAACATGGTCGATGGCAAGGAGAAGAACGTCCAGGCCGAGTTCAACGACATTCACCATGGCCGCGGCGTCGTCAGCATGGCCCGCTCCAACGATCCGAACTCGGCAAGCAGTCAGTTCTTCATCATGGTCGCAGAGAACGGTGGACTGGACGGCCAGTATTCGGCCTTCGGCTATGTCGTCAAAGGAATGGACGTTGCGGACAAAATCGTTGCCACCGGCCCGACCGACCAGCAGTTGAACGGCAAGGTCGACCCGAAAAAGGCGGTCGTCTTGAAGTCCGTCAAGGTCACCAAGTGGCCGATTAAGTAGCCATCTCCTCGAGTTGGACACGGCGGCCGGACTTTACGTCCGGCCGTTCTACTTGTCCGGTATCCCAGGGTGCTCAGGGTCGCGTCGGCTCGTAGATGGTCCAGGAGTTCGGGCTCCAGGACATTCCCTTTGCGTGGATCCAAATCGCTTTGCAACGGCTTGCGTTGGTCACGTGGTTTGAGGCGTTGACCGTGAACTCAAAGGTGATTCCCTTTGCTTTGTTGTCGACGACCGCGAGCGTCCTCGAAAACTGGTGGCTCGCATATGTCGCCAGGAAGACGCCGGAGTACCTCTGCTTGATGCTTCCCCAGGTCTGCCCGGTCTTGACACCATTAGCGGTGTGGAAGGCACTCGACGTGATCCGCGCAAGTTGGACCTCATGGCCCTCAGAGCCGCCAATCACGGCGTACGTGTCAAGGGTGTTGCCCGTTGTGCCCTTCCATGTCGACCAGATGTGGCCGGCGGCACCGTCGCTTGAAGTCGGCTGTCCCAGGATCGAGGGGTTGTCAAATCCGAGCCGGACGTGGCCGATTCGGGAGCCGGGAACGATGTCGAAGCTTCCGGAGACCGGCAAGAGTGTGCTTAGGAGAAGTGCAGCGTGAGGGATCATCGTGTCGTCCTCGTAGGATTGACAGTATAGCGACCCGAACGCTCCTTACTTCCGCAGCTTTCGTCAGGTTCTTGGCGTGCGCTCAGGAATCAGAAGAGAGCACGGCGTCGCTGTTCCAACCTGTCACGGCGACAGGAAAGTCAAGCCTCTCAATGTGAACATGGGAAACGGATACCCAAGCAGGACGGGCCGGCACCTGTGAGGGCCCCGATAGAGTCCATTGCGGTCGCTACCCCTTACGGCCGCCTTCGGTCACTTTTTATCTAGTGCACGACAGGTTAAGTGCGGACGGTATGGCGCACGGTGCCAGCACGGTCGTGCTTGGCGACAAGCTCGTAAGTGCCGGAGCCTCTGACGACCCAGTCGAAGACCGCTACGTCGTCGGTCTCGTCCGCGTGCCACCCAAAACCGCTCGTGGGCGTGTGGCTCCAGCCCACCAGCTGCCCCTTCTCCTCGCGAAGAAGTCCGCTGGCCAGCCACTCCGAACCATCGGTGCCCTTCTTGGCAATTTCGCCGACCACACCGCGACAGAGTTTCTTGTCAGCACCCATCTTCGTCACACTCGTGGGCAGCCAACCTGAGTTTTGGACAGCGAAACGAATCCGCCACATGTCCCCATCGAGCTTCTCGACGCGCGCTTCGCGCAAGGCAAGGCAAGGACCGGTCGAGGCGTGCCAGATCGCCCAGTCTGCCAGCGGGCCCACCTCTGCCTCAAGGAACTGCGGCGGCGGATTTCTGAAAGCGAAATGGGGGTCCCACCCGCCGATCTCGACGTCGCCGAGCTGCGGGTGTTTGAACGGCTTCCAGTCGACATGGCCTTGGCCGTTCAGCTTCTCGTCGGACCACTTGAGGAGCTTGAGGTCGTCCTCGAACGGGTGCTCGCGGAACCAATCGATGTACTTGTAGTCGGTGATGCCCGCTTGCCGTTGGGGAGACCAGATCTCGACCGTCCATGCGTGGACGCCCCGATGTTCGTACATCCAGTCGTCGAAAACGCCCGTGATGACTTCCTTCGGGTGGTACTTGAACTCATGGAAGTTCGAAATCGCGGGGTATCCGGTCATCTTCTGGCCGGTTTCGCCGAGGGTCTTATATGTCCAGAGATCCTCGGGCGGAATGTCGTCGTCCGGCATCCTGCTCGGCGGCCGCAAGAGCACGCCACTGAATGTGTGGAAGCTGATCCCGCCGCAAATGTTCGGACGGTCGGCGATGGCCTTGACGATCGCGGCGACTTCGGGCTCGCTGGTGGGATATGGCCCGGCACCGTACTGTTCACTTTCAAGCCGCCAGGCGCTCGGGAAGTTTCGGTTAAGGTCGAGCCCCTGCTTCACCCGCCTCGACCGCAAGGTCATGCCATCATAGTTGTGGAGCAGGCCCTCCGGAAGGACGCGATAATAATCTCCACCGGCCTCGCCCGGCTCCCGCTTTTTCATCAGTCGCGGGTCTTCTTCCGCGATCTTCCACGGACCGTTGGGATCTTTGATCCGAATGCTGAGGATCCGCCCATCGCCATCAATGTCTTGCCGTTCCAACCCGTAGAAGTCGTCTTCGTCGTAGGGGTAGGGCCGCGTCGAACTACGAATGATCTTGGGCTTGTCGGCGAGTGCCCACTCGGCACCATCTGGGTTGAACCGCGGCACAAGGTAGAAGGCCCGCTCCTTCAACATCTGGCCGGCCGTATCGGCCCGCTTCTGACCGACTAGCTTGTCGAGCACCATCAGGACTGCAGTGCTGGCACTGACTTCGCTGGCATGGATGTTCCCGTCGCACCAGAAAGCTGGCTTGTCATGGGCAGCTCCCGTCGACTTGTCCGTGACCGTGACGAGCCAGATGTCCCTCCCTTCAAAGCTCTTGCCAATGCTCTCGACCGAGACGAGACCGGGGTTCTCCTTCTCATAAGCCTGCAGGAGCTTTGTGAGCTCCTCGTAGCGATAGTAGCGGTCGAAGGCGACGTCAGGCATCGCCATGTCATACCCGATGCCAGCGCTTGATAAAGAGGGATGCGGCCGAGGTTCAGCCCATCGCCACTTTGCCTTTCGGCTTGGTGGAAACCTTGGGGGCCACCTTCGGCTTCTTCGCCGCTTTCGGCTTCTGCTTGGGGGCCGCCTTTGGCTTTGCTGCCTTAACGGACTTAGCCGTCGGTGCCGGAGCCTTAGCCGCCACCGCCTTTGTAGTCTTCTTCGGTTTCGCTTGCGCAGGCTTCGACCGTGTCACCGCGGCCGTTGCGACGTCGGCCGCAGTGGCCTCGTCGCCAAGGGTCGCACGCAACATCCAGACAGCCTTGCCGTGGGCTTGCAACCGCCGGACCATTAAGTCAACGGTGGCATCGTCCCCCATGTCTTCGGCAGCCTTCAGGGCAGCGCTGAGCCTGCCGCAGATCTTGTCGTTACAGGCTGCAAGGTCGGCGACCATGCCGGGAGCAGCGTCGCTCGATGCTTCAGACACGACACTGAGGCGCAAGAATTCGGACAGGGTGCCGGGAGTGTGGAAGCCGAGTTGACGAATACGTTCAGCGATCTCGTCGACCGCCGCGAACAGCTCGTTGTACTGCGACTCGAACAGGAGATGGAGGGAATGGAAATAGGGGCCTACCACGTTCCAGTGGTAATTTTGGGTCTTGACCTGGAGGACGTAGGAGTCGGCCAAGACTCCTGAGAGTGCTTCCGCCACTTTCTTCGCGCTCATGTCCAGCTTTTACCTGAACACGAGCGCGAAGTCTTGTCTGGGCTTACCAGCGGCCGCCGCGGCCGCCACGGTCGTCGCGACCACGACCACCACGGTCGCCATAGCCGCCACGGCCACCGCCGCCACCACCGCCGCCGCCGAAGCGGCCGCCGCCGCCACCGCCGCCACCGGACGCTCGCGGCTCGCGCGGACGTGCTTCGTTCACGGTCAGGGTTCGGCCGCCAAAGGTTTGGCCGTTGGTCGCTTCGATCGCAGCGTCCATCTGGTCGTCAGCGACGTCGATGAAACCGAAGCCTCGGCCCTCGACGATGCGTGCGTTCTCGCCCCCGTAGGGAGCGAACAATTCGGTGAGCCCAGTCTCGTTTGTCGAGTAGGGCAGGTTGCCAACGTACAGCGATTTCGCCATGTCTGTTCTCTTGACGGGCATGGGCCCCGTCTAGCCGTTGCGGTTCTGAATCCTTGCTGCCTGAACAGACCTGACTCGAAGCGTAACGGTGACATTATGGTCCGAATCTTCACAAGCAGGTGAGAATTTGGGGCGCTTAGGTGAAAACTAGGTCGCCCGCGACCTTTTGAGACGGGGGAATCCGTCCAGAATATGGCCTAGAGATGAGCGATCCAAACCGAACGCAGATGGTGGCAGCGCCGGTAGCTGACCCGAACCGCACCATCATGGGGAGCGCACCGTCACTGAACACGACGGTAACGATCAAGCCCGTCCAATGCCCTGTCTGCAAGTCCTTCAACCCGCCGGGACTCATGTTCTGCAACGACTGTGGGCTGATTTTTGAGATGGCCCTCGATGGGGACGCTTTCGGCGCTCCCGCAGTCCAGCTTCCGGTCCTCGTCGAGTCGACGGGTCGGGAGCACCAGCTAAGGCCGGGCGCCAACGTCATCGGTCGGGCCGGCGACATCTTGATCGAAGACACGCGGGTCAGCCGCAGGCACTGCCAGGTGAATCTGGAAAACGGGACTGCGACCGTGGAAGACCTGGGGTCGACCAATGGGATATCCGTGGCTGGCGAGCGGCTCTCACAAGGCGAACGCCGCGCCATCGTCCATGGCACGACCGTCTCGCTCGGCGGCTTTGAGCTGACTCTCTCGATGCCGGGCGAGGCAGCGCGGACCGTGCAGGCTCTGAGTGGGCGAACGGCCGCGATCTCCGTCGTGCCCACCGTCAGCGACGCTGTCGCCTGGCTTGAGTTTCCAGACCATGAAGTCGCCCTTTCGCCCGGGAGCCACTCTTTCGGTCGCCGCGACTCAAACGAGATCGTGATCTCCGACCCATATGTCAGCGGCAGTCACGGCACGTTCGAGGTGACGGACGACGGTGTCTTCTTGACCGACACCGGCTCGACGAACGGCACCGTGCTCAACGAGGCGAAACTCGCCCCAAACATGCGGACAAAACTCGGCGCCGGAGACGTGGTCAGGCTCGGAAGCCTCGAAGTCAAACTACGGTTCAAAGAGTAGGTAACGTCAGGACGGACAGACACCGTTAGCCCAAACGATCATGGAAGAAACCACCGCCGAATACGAAGTGGCCCAATTGGCGCCACCTGTCGAGCTACGGTTCACTCCCTCAGTTTCGGTCGGCGCCAAGACAGACCTCGGGCGTGTCCGCGAAAACAATGAGGACAAGTTCGAGTTCTACATCCCTGACGACGAAGCCAGATTGGCGAGCAAGGGTCTGCTGTTCGTCGTGTGTGACGGTATGGGCGGCCACGAAGCAGGGCAAATCGCCAGCGAGCTAGCGACGAAGACGTTCATCGACGTCTATTTGAACCATCCTGCCACTGAACCAGAGGCTGCACTCCGGGCTGCCGTCGGTGCCGCGAACCGCTTCGTCGTCGACGTTGCGAGAGCAGTGCCCTCGCGAAGGGGAATGGGGACGACCCTCAGTGCCTTGGTTCTTCTTCAAGACCAGGGATTTATCGCCCAGGTCGGGGACTCACGGATATACCGCCTTCGCGAAGGGGCGATCGAACAGTTGACCGTCGACCACACATGGGTCGAGGAGATGGTTCGGGCCGGTGTCATGTCCCGGGAAGAAGCCGAGCTGCACCCGAACCGGCACATGATCCTCCGCGCGATCGGAGCCGAAGGCGACGTCGAACCCGATATCTTCACCTTTGGGCTCCGAGAGTCTGACATATACGTTGTCTGTTCAGACGGTCTGACCAACCATGTCGGCGACGATGACATCGCGCGAATTGCCGGGGAGAACGGCCCGAGCGAAGCCGCATGGAAACTTGTGAGCGCGGCCTTGGTCGGCGGAGGCAGCGACAACACGACCTGCATCGTCGTGCGGCTCGACGAACTCACCGACCGCGCCGTCTAGCCTGGGAACTCGAGGACGAACGTCGTTCCCTCGCCCAGCTTGGACTGGACACTGACCTTCGCATTCAAGGCGGTGGCCAGTTCCATCACGACTTTGGTGCCGAGCCCACTTCCCGCCGCCCGTTGCCAAGACGAAGACGCAGTTCCGGCTAGGATGTTTCGGACGACGGCGGGCGGGATGCCAGGGCCCTCGTCTTGCACCTCAAGCACGTGCTTCTTGTCGCGGTAGCGATACCGCACCGTCACGTCCCCAAAATAGGCGTCATCGTCGGTGGCGTTCTCGGCGAGCCACTCGTCGGTCACCATTTCTGCCACGGCCTTGATGGCATTTCCGACAAGGTTCTCAACGATGCGGATGACGTAAAGATCGTCGAAGGCGAACTCGGGAGCGCCCTCTTCCAGGTCATAGACAATGCGGACATGCGCCTTTCTGGCCGGGGACTCCAGGTACTGCGCGCTTTGCTTCACGACCGCGGCCAGAGAAGCGGTCTTCAGTTTGGGAGTCAGCTTCTTTCCAGCAGCGAGATCATTGATGAGGCGGGCATAGCGGTAAACGCGCTCGCTGTACGGAGCGAACACGTCCTCGAAGGATCCTTCCAGCATCTCAAGGTGGAAACAGGCTTCCGAATTTGTCGGCCCTTTGCCCAAGGCTTCCTTTAATCCGTTAAGGTTTCGACGGAAATCTTCAATAAATGTTAGAAGCACGCCTGCCTTGTTGGCAAGATCGTGGGCGGCCCTGCCCATACCTTCGAGTGACGCGACCCGCGTCTGTTGGGTGAGCAGGCGGGAGTTCATGATGGCCAACGTGGCCACGTCGCTGACGGTGTCCAACACCACTTCGTCGGTCTCGTTAAAGCCTCCGTGAAGCTTGTTCACGAGTTGTACGACGCCGACCGGATCCATACCCGGGATACCGAGCGGCAAGGTCATCATCGAGCGGACGGTGATGCCCGTTTTCTCCCGGATTCGCAATCGGCCCGGCTGTCCTTCTTGAGGGAAATTGTTGACCCTTGCCTTTTGGGTCTGGAAGACGTCGCCGGCGATACCATAGTCGTCGGGAATGTCGAGGCGCTCCAGCTGCTCGGCAACGTCCTCCGGGTAGACGTAGGCGAAGCGAAGCCGCTTGTGCGCGGGCTCATGGAGGTAGATCGTGCCGCCCTCTGCCCCGACGGCCTGGACGGAGATTTCCAGGACGTCTCGGAGAACCACGTTCAAATCAGCGGGGCTGGCCAACTTGCGAGTGGCCAGGTGAACCGCTTCGAGTAGACGCGAGGTCTCATGGATCGGCAGCATTCCAACGGACGACATTCTAGGACTTAAGTCCCTATCTTTCAACGCCCAGTATGGCTCGTGAGTTCCAGCCCTCGCCACCTTCTCGCAAAAATCTGCTAGTAAAACTACGTAAGGCCGAGGAACATCAGGTCAAGGGACTTTTCAACTAAGACGCCTGAAGCCGCCACCAGAACCACGCCGGACCCTGACGGGACGACTTTCACCACTTTGTCGAACCCGTCAGGCAGGTCGACAACGCCGATGATCGTTTTGATCTCAAGGGGCTCGCGTGGGTCCAAGTCCTTGAACGTCTCGAAACCAGCAGCCTGCATAGGGTTGGGGCTGACGCTGCCCCGAAGCCCCAAGTGGAAGTAGGTTGTGGCTTCCTCGATTCCAAGCACCGCTCGGTGCCGGCCGTTCCAAGGCGGATAATGCCGGCCGCCGTTCGAGAACCAGAGCACGGTGCCGGTCAATATCCTGGGGTTTTTGAGTTGGAAGAACGCGAATCGCTCCCCTGGAAAAGTCACCGCCGACCACCCGAGACCCTCCTTCGGATCTGTCGCGACCTGTGCAAGGTCCTCGAAGCCCTCGCGAGCGGGATACAAGCCCAAGTCGGTCGTCCCACCCGTCTCCAATGTGACAGATTCCAGGTCGGTGAACTCCGCTCCGGGCGCCAGACTTGAATAGCCGCCAGCGGCAGGATCCTCAAATCGACCGGGAAAGACCTGCCCCCAGGCGAGTTTGGGCAATGTGAGAATTCCAGGAGACCGGAACTTCACCATGCAGTGCATGCCGAAGGACATCGGCCCCGCGACGCCGAGCAGAGTGTGCCGCTGATAGACCGCGCCATCGCCACACCTGACAGTCTTATAGATCCGTCCCTTGCGCACCTGGCAGTCGAGGACGAGGTCGAGCGTGCCGTCAGAAGCGTTGTCAAATTGCCATTCGTTGTTCGCGCTCTCTCCATGAAGGGGGTGGTTCTCGCCGAGGTAAGGCTCAGGCGAGCCTCCAAACGGCATGCAGAAGAAGTCCCCCCGCAAGGGACCCAACAGCGCGGGCTCTGTCACCGCGGATTCGCTGTGCCAAGGCGCGACACTGAGGGGGGAAACCGTCCTTCCCGGCAGGTCGAACTCGATTGGCCCGAGCATTCCCCCGAGCTTTGTGACCGATGCCCGCACATTCGGTGAGGAGACTTCCCATGACTCCTGCCCCATCACCGTGCGAAACGCCATGCGGAGAGTTTTACCGAGCCCCGCTTTCGGGTAACAAGGTCGCGTGCTTTCCAGCTTCCTCTTGACCTGCACCCTTGCGAGCTCCTCTCCCTCCGGCGACATCCACCGTTTCGAGGACGTGCTGGTCGTGGGCCCCGTCGCCCAGGGAGGCAGGACGCCGTGCCCGGTCGATCCGATCGCCTATCAAATGGTGACTGGCGACTTCAAGGCTCCGACCCAAGGCGACAAGCTCCTTCTCCCAAGCGGCACGGAACGCACTTGGAAGCCCGCGAAAGCCGGGGCCGACGGTTGGGTGTCCGATGGTGCCTTCTCTGGCGGATACGCCTTTGCCTCGTTCAAGTCGGCAAGCGAGCGGGTGGCCATCCTGGAGGCTGCTGGACACACGATGGTCTATGTTAACGGGGAGCCCCGGGGAGGCGACCCGTATGGCTTTGGCTACCTTAAGCTACCGGTACTGCTGCACAAGGGAGAGAACCAGTTTCTTTTCGCGGTCGGGCGCGGGCGCATGACCGCGAAACTGACGGAGCCCGAATCTGCGTTTGCGATCCTGGGCGACGACCCGACCTTCCCCGACCAAATTGCCGGCGAAGAGAAGCGGCTGGAGTGCAGCGTCATTGTCAGCAACGCCACGAAGGCTACGATCCGCGGGCGTTTGAGGTGCGAGGTAGACGGTCATTCCGGTGAATGGTGGCCGGCGACCGTGACTCCTCTCACCGTCAAGAAGATTCGCTTCCAAACCCCGATGATGCCGGCGAACTCCGAAGGAAAGGTGACGCTGCGCGTGAGCCTCTCAACGGGCGCTGGTGAACCCGTCACATCGACAAAGGAGTTCAGCCTCGATGTGCGCCCAAGGACGTCGGTGCACAAGCGCACGTTTGTCAGCGGAATCGACGGCAGCGTCCAGTATTACGCAGTCCAGCCCGGCACGGACAAAGGCGCCAAAGCTATGGTGCTCAGTCTTCACGGCGCGAGCGTCGAGGCGAGCGGCCAGGCCGCCGCTTATGGACAGAAGAGCTGGTGCGACATTGTTTGCCCGACGAACGGCAGACCCTATGGTTTCGATTGGGAGGATTGGGGCCGGATCAACGCGTTGGAGACACTCGCCGACGCCAAGAGACTCTACAAGCCGCTTGAGGACCGAATCTACTTGACGGGCCACTCTATGGGCGGGCACGGCACTTATTCAATCGGGGTCACGAACCCTGGCCTTTTCGCTGCGATCGCGCCGTGCGCCGGCTGGATTTCGTTCTGGTCTTACGCTGGAGGTGCTGATTGGAAGGATGCCGATCCTGTCGAGAAGGTGTTGAGAAGGGCGGCAAACGGCAGCGACACCCTCAAGATGCTCGACAATACGACTGGGCTCGGTGTCTACATCCAGCATGGCGACGCTGATGACAACGTGCCTGTCGAGCAGGCACGGGAGATGCGCCGGAGGCTCGCAGAGTTCCATAAGGACTTCGACTGGCATGAGGAGCCGGGACAAGGCCATTGGTTCGACACTGACCCGGAGCCAGGCGCCAACTGTGAGGACTATGCTCCGCTGTTCGCATTCTTGGCCAAGCACCGGATCCTTCTTGGGCTTGAGGGGCGCAGCGCGAAATTCACCTCTGTGAATCCGGGAGCGTCGGGAACGTACCGCTACTTGGTGATGGGGAGCCAGGTCGTTTGCTTAGATCCCAGCACGGTCGAGGCAAAAGCTTCCCCTGATGGAAAGGAAATCACGGCCTCGACCAAAAACCTGTCTTCCCTGGGATTCGACACGGACTCGCTCGGCAGCCCTGAGAGCTTGAAAGTCAGGCTCGACGGCTCCGACCCCATCGAAGTCCAGAATCCAAAAGGCGTCGTTTGGTTCGAGAGTGTGGAAGGAAAGTGGCGGCTGCGCCCTGGCCCGCCTGACCCGGCAAAAGTGAAGCTCGTCTCTAACTTCAAGTCAGCGTTCCTGAACCGTGTGTGCCTCGTGTACGGAACCAAGCCAGGCAACGAGATTTCCCGGTGGTCCTACGTCCGAGCCCGGTATGACGCTGAAACCTGGATGTACCGCGGCAATGGGTCGCTTGAACTCGTGCCGGACTCGGAGTTCAAGTGGAGCGACACGCAAGGGCCAGCCCCGCGCAATGTCGTGCTCTACGGCAACCCGACCGGCAACGCAGCCTTTGGCCCCGGCATGAAGGTCATGCCCGCTGGAGGAAGCCACGGGATACCGGCCGATGCCGGCATCCTTTGCCTGACAAGGAACCCTGTCGGACGGGGAATAGTGGGTGTCATTGGGGGTGCCTCGCTTACCGGTTGCCGCGTCACCGAGAGGCTTTCAGTCTTCAGTTCAGGAGTCCATTTCGCCGACTTCTTTGTCGCCTCGCCCGAGATGTATCTCAAGGGGAGCAAGGGCGTACTGGCGACGGGCTACTTCGGAAACGAGTGGCAATACGACGAAAAGTCGGCAGCTTGGCGCTGACCTAGGCGTTTTTCGAATAGTAGAAGAGCTTTCGGTTGATGAACCCGGAAGGCAAGGCTCCACGCAACACCTGGTGCTCTGACAGGGCTTTGCGGCATTCCTCGCATCCCTCAAGATGAGATTCGACGGCGGCCTTCTCTTCTGCCTCTAACTCGTCGCACAGGTACAGGTAGAGCAGGTCGCGGACTTCTTCGCAAGACATCGCTTGCACCTCGCTCTTTGGCGTGTCGTCTGTCATCGGTGGTTTCTTTCCCTGTCAAGAATGCAAGTACGAGCCCAGCGCTGCCCGTGTCGCCGATCCGCGCCGGTCTGCTTAATCTTTGGTTAACGGACGCCGGGATGTGACGGTCCTGTCGAAAACCCAGCAAAGCTAGGGACGGTCGGGTGGGGTCGCTCGTGCCGCCCACCCGTACAATTGCGGGAGTTTAGCGTTTGTGAATAACCCGTGTCACAAATTTCACAGACCCCAGCAATACTCGCATAGACCGCCTGAGGGAGACGAGCGGTCGGGGGTTTTGCTAGTGGGTTTAACATCGACAGGAGTCATGGGGCATGTCCAGCCATCGCGCTGGGCGGAGCAGTTTGCAAGAGGCGACCGCAGAGTTGGAGACAGGCTCGCGGACCATGTGCGGAGCGTTTTGAGGCGGAGGTTTCTCGCCCTCGGCTTGACCTCGCAAGACGCAGAAGACCTTGTTCAGGAATGCGTCGTTCTGGTCTTCGACGCCATCCACGAATTCGATGCCGGCAAGGGCAACTTGGACTCATGGCTCTCCGGATATGCGCGCAATGTCGCCCGCTCCTGGTGGCGGGGTGCTTACTCGAGGCGCCGGTCTGAGTCTTCGCTCGATTCCGTCCCCGAGGTCCAGGAGGAGTTCAAGACTGACTTGGCAGGGAGCGGGGCGCTCGAGGCCGCTCTGGGCGAACTCAACCCGATCGACCAGGAACTGCTCCAAATGCGCTTTTGCTATGGCTATTCCTTCGACGAAATCGCCGAAATGGCGGACATCACTCCTGTCAACGCGCGGAAGCGAGTCTCGCGAGCAGTTGAGTGCCTCCGTAAGAACGAGGAGCTCAGGCACGAAATCGGCTTCGTCGGTTGACATCTTGATTCCAACTACTGGGGAGCCCAGGTCAAGCGACCTGGGCTTTTTAGTTTTTCGGTGCGTCATCACTCCGCCGAAGTGCAAATTTTCAAGAATTTTTCCTGGCTTGTCACATCCTCCCAAGGAACCGACAATAGATCAGTACAGCTCGATACTGAGCGATCGAGACAACGAGAATTGCGCGAGGCAGGTGAGGACCCTTAGGGGCCGAGAACCCGAAGTGCGCAACGAATCGAACAATGGCCGACAGGGTTTTGTACCTCTCCACCTGTCGGTCTCTTTTTTTGTTCAGACCGTCATTGCGTGAGGACTGCCGTTGCCGCCCCGTCGGAAAGTCTCCAGCAGTTGCCTCAATTGCTTGTGGGCCCGGTGGAGCCTCGATCTGACGGTCCCGACCGGCGCTTGGATCTTTGCCGCAATTTGGTCGTAAGGGACGCCCTTTATGTCAGCGAGCCAGACCAAGTTGCGCTGCTCCGAGGACAGCCTTGAGAGGGACCATTCCAGTTCCTCATTTAGGCCCTTGCTCAGGAACGCCTGCTCGGGATTCATGGCCCAGTCAGCAGTTTCGAACTGTACGGGGTCGTGCCCACCGTCGACGTGCAAGGGTGCGTCGAAGGAGACCGTCCTGACCCGACGGTTCTTGGTCCGTTTCATGTCGAGGTAGACCCGCGACACGATTCGGAGGATCCAGTTCTCAAAGGGCCGGTCGCCTTGGAAGCTCCCAAAGGCGCGGTACGCCTTGTAGAAGGCCTCTTGGGTCAAGTCCTCGGCGTCGGCCCGGTTGCCCGAGAGTCGATAAGCCAAATTGAAAACCTTGCGGTACGACTGGCGAAACAGCGAATGAAATTCGGACTCACGCTCGGAATCCATTCGATTCTTTGAAGGGCGAGGAGCCCCAACTTCTCTTGAGACGGTGTGCATAAGCAACCCATTCAGGCGGCCACCAATGTGACCGACCCTCAAAGATTACAACGCCTCGAACTGGAAACAGGTGCCTGGTGGCACAGAAATATCAGAAAATTTACTAGGCCCCTACGCAGCCCGCTGGAGGTTGCGTGGGAGGAGCCTCGCCGAAAGGACCTCTTCGTCCTTGGGAGCGAGCACCACCGCCCTCTCCATGGTGTTCTCCAACTCGCGCACGTTGCCGGGCCAGTTGTAACCCATCATGAGGCTCAACGCGTCCGATCCGATCAACCGCAGAGTGCGGCCGTTCTCCTTGCTGGATCTTGCGAGGAAGTGCTCAGCGAGCGGCACTATGTCCTCTGTTCGTTCACGCAGCGGTGGCAAGTGCAGTTCGACCACTTGTAGCCGGTAGAGAAGGTCGAGCCGGAACGTGCCGTCTTCGACGGCCCGGTTGAGATCTCGGTTGGTGGCGGTCACGAGGCGGACGTCGACCCTGGTGGGCTTGGTCGCGCCAAGTCGCTCGAACTCGCGCTCCTGCAGCACCCTGAGCAGCTTGACTTGGATGGCGGGCGGGATGTCGCCAATCTCGTCAAGGAACAAGGTTCCCTTGTCAGCCAGTTCGAAACGCCCTGGTTTGGAGCCATGGGCTCCTGTAAACGCACCCTTTTCGTAGCCGAACAGCTCGCTTTCCAACAGGGTTTCGGGCAGTGCGGCGCAGGACACCGCGACGAAGGCTTCGCCGCCTCGGGGCGAAAGTTCGTGGATCAACTTCGCAACGACTTCCTTGCCGGTGCCGCTCTCGCCGGTCACGAGGACAGTGGCGCGGGAGTCAGCGATCTGCTCGAGCGTCTCGAAAACCTCGCGCATGGCAGGCGACTCGGCGATGAACGTCGTCCGTTTTGGGATGAACTTGGCCGGGCGCTTCGCCTTTGCCCCGACCGTCTCGTCCATCGCAGCCGACAACACCCTTTTGAGGGCTTCCAAGTCGAAGGGCTTTGTCACGAACTCGAAGGCGCCGTCCCTGATGGCTTGAACCGCCTGGGGGATGGTACCGAAGGCCGTCATGATGACGACCGGAGTCTCTGGCCACCGGACATGGATCTGATTCTGGAGTTCGTACCCGTTCATTCCGGGCATGGTGACGTCGGTGAGGACACAGTCAAAACTGCCTGCTTCGAGCATCCCAAGCGCTTCGTCGGCATTAGCGGCGACCGCAGCATGCCAGCCGTGCCTGTCGAAAGCGGCCTCAAGGATCCGGCGAATGTTCAATTCGTCGTCAACGACCAAGACTCGTTTCTTTTCACTCATGCGACGTTCTTTCCAAAACTCACTTCGAACCGGGTGCCTTTGCCCGGCTCGGACCAGACGTCCACCCCGCCTCCGTGGGCGTCCACGATCCGGCGGATGTTGCAGAGGCCGAGTCCAGTGCCGCTTGGCTTGGTCGAAAAGAAGGGAGAGAACAGCCTGTTCTGCGTCTCTTCGTCCATTCCGACCCCGTCGTCTTGGATCGACAGACTGCCTTCTGCCACCTTGACTCCGACTCTGCCGCCCGGCTTGCAGGCTTGTAGGGCGTTCTTCACAAGGTTGTGAACGACCTGCTCCACGCGCCTGACGTCTATTGTCATTGTCGGATCGTCGGCGGCAGATTCTAGGGTCAGGCAGACATTCGCGTGCTCAAATTCAGGTCGCCAAAGCCCACAGACCCTCTTCACAACATCGCCGAGCCGAGCTGAGCCCAGTTCGAGGCGAAGCGGCCGAGAAATCTCAAGGAAGTCGCTGCAGAGGGCTTCTAGCTTGACGGCTTCGTCCTCAATCACCTTCGAATACTCGCCAGCAAAGCTCTCGTCAGCGGCGATCAGCTGAGCGGCGCCCCGAATTCCCGTCAAGGGGTTTCGAATTTCGTGAGCGATTGCAGCCGCCATCTGGCCGATCTCGGCGAGCCGCTTGAGCCGGGCCGCGTCGTTCTGGGCGCGCTGATACTGGGTGATGTCCTGAACTGTAAGGACAGCCCCGCCAAAGCTGAGGGGCACTGCGTTCAGCAGCCATGTGCTGTCGGTGTCTGCAGCATAGGCGCGGCCCTCCTGGGGCTCTCCCGTGATCCTGACCCCTTCGAGAACACAGGCGGCAGCGGTGCCGACAGCTCCCTCGGGCACCGTGTCATCAGCGTAGCGACCTGCGCCGTCGACAACGTAGACAGACCCGGCGACACTGTCAAGAACGGCCTGAAGCTGCTCCAACTTCATCGCGCGGTCATCGAGCGCACTCTGGAGAAGGTTGACGAGTTGCGCGTTCGTCACCGCCAAAGCAACATGGGCGCCGAGCTTGGCCGCGTTCGAGAGGTCGTGCTCATCGAAGGGCCCCTCGCCTTTGGCGCGGCTGAGGTTCAGAACTCCGACGCTTTCGCCGCTCGGGCCGAGCAAGGGAACCACCATGGAGCTGTCCACTTCGGAGCGCTTGACAACCCCTTTCCCGACAAGGAACGGCTCGGCGGTGGGGTCGCCGATAATGCGGGGAGCCCCGTCCAAAAGCACGGTGCCGGCCACGCCAACGCCGATTTCGACCTCGGCCGCATCCGGAATTCGGCACTGCGCGCCGGACTTCACTTTCAGCCTAATGTGGCCGTCTTCGTCGACAAGGAACACGGATCCACCAGATGCCCGGAAGAAGTGGGTGCACCTGTTCAAGGATTCAGCGAGCCACTCGTGCATCCCTGCCTTGGCCAGGAGGCTCAGGTCGAAAAGTCCGAACAACTCGTCGCCATTGAAAGACGGTGTCTCGACATCCATCCCTGGAATTGTCGGAAAGAAGGTATCGGTTCTAGCCGCCTTCTTCGGGATTAATGGTGGGTGTCCACTTCGGGTCGGCCTTGTGGGTGAGGTTGCCGATCTGGAAGAAGAAGAGGCCGAGCGCATCGCCCGCTTGGGCTGCAGTCAAGGAGTCGCTGGGCCCGGTCAGAATCGGCCCGACCGGCGCCAATAAGCCCCATTTGACTAATTTTTCGGCATCGCCTTTATATTTTTCAGGCAATGCCGAGAGCACGGGGAGATCAGTTGGAAACGGTCTAGGAGCCATTCGGATGCGAGAACGGTAGATGCCGAGAAGCCTGGCAAAGTGGGACACCACTTCCAACCTTGGCATGGGAGAATTGGGATCGGTGACGACGGGGAGGCCAGGATCGGGCAGGCCCGCGTTCCTCGCAAAGGCCCTCTCCATTCGTGCGCTCGCCCCATAGAATGCCGCCTTGGTGACCGGCGAGGGCCCTTGGGGTTTTCCTTGCCCAAACGCCATGGCAGGCAAGATGGCCACGAACAGGAGCGCCCGCTTCAAAGCCTGGACACCGCCCCGCTCTTGGCGATCTCGTCGATCTCTTCGAGGGCCCGGCCCGTGCCGACAGCGACCGAGTGCAGCGCGTTGTCGGCGACCCGCACCGGAATGTCCGTAACGCTAGAAAGGAGGGTGTTCAGCCCTCGGAGCAACGCACCACCGCCAGTCAGGGTGATACCGCTTTGAATGATGTCGCTCGCCAATTCCGGAGGAGTCTCCTCCAGCACCGTGCAAAGCTTTTCAGCGATCTGACGCACAGGCTCCGTAAGGGCCTCGCGAACCTCTGCGCTCGTGACCTCGATCGTTTTGGGCAAACCGGCGACAAGGTCTCGACCCCTGATCTCCATTTGAAGCTCTTGCTCCAACGGGTAGGCGGAACCGATCCGAATCTTGACCTCTTCGGCCGTTTGGTCGCCGATCGCAAGGTTATAGGTGTTGCGGATGTGGCGCACGATCGCCTCGTCCATTTTGTTTCCACCCACTCGAAGACTTTGGCTGATGACGATCCCTCCGAGTGAGATGACGGCGATGTCCGTCGTTCCGCCTCCAATGTCAATGACCATGTTGCCAGAAGCTGTATCGATCGGCAGCCCACAACCAATCGCTGCCGCCATGGGCTCCTCGATGGTCATGGCCTTGCCAAAACCGGCAGCGTGGGCCGCCTTGATCACAGCGCGCCGCTCGACGTTGGTGACGCCGCTCGGGACGCAGATGAGGACGGTGGGTTTGAAGAACTGACTGTTCGGGCAAGTCTTCCGCCGCAAGAACTCCAGCATCTTGTGGGTGGTCGTGTAGTCCGCGATGACCCCGTCCTTGAGGGGACGGATGGCTTGGATGTTTCCGGGTGTGCGCCCGATCATCTCTCTGGCTTGGTTCCCGACGGCGAGCACTCGCTTGTTCGTCGTGCTCATGGCGACGACGGTCGGCTCCATCAGGACAATGCCCTTGCCCCGGCGGTACACGAGAATGTTCGCCGTTCCGAGGTCGATGCCGATTTCAGGGATCAGTCGCAAAGCTCAGGAGAGTTTACGGCCTGCGTACTCCCTTTCCCAATCCAGTTGGCCTAGACGCTCAATGTCGGCGCCGAGAGACCTGAGCCTTTCTTCGAAGCCTTCGTAGCCCCGATCGATGAAGTGGACGTTCTTGACGACGGTCTCGCCTTCGGCGGCAAGGCCAGCCAGGCAAAGAGCGGCTCCTGCACGCAGGTCTGAAGCCTCGACAGTCGCGCCGCTCAGCCTGTCGACGCCTTCGATGACTGTCATCCGGCCGTGGACGGTCATGGACGCTCCCATCCTGTTCAGCTCGGAGACGTGGCCCGTGCGGCTCTCGTACAAAGTCTCCTCAATCATGCTTTGGCCGCTTGCAAGGGCCAAGAGCGCTGACATTGGCTGCTGAATATCGGTCGGAAAGCCTGGGTAAGGCATCGTCTTGATCCCGACCCCGGTCGGTCGGCCGGAACTCGAGACGCGTATATGATCGCTTCCCTCCTCGACGTGAACTCCCGCTTCTTTGAGTTTGCTGACCAGCGCGGTTTGAGGCTCGGGCCAAACGTTGTTGACCGTGACATCGCCCCTTGTGATGGCTCCGGCGATCATGTAGGTGCCAGCTTGGAGCCTGTCCTCGGGAATACGGAACTCGCCTCCGTGCAAGCTCTTGACACCGGTCACTGTGATGGTGCTGGTCCCGGCGCCCTCGATCCGGGCGCCGAGTCTGTTCAAGAAGTCGGCCAAGGCGACGACCTCGGGCTCCATGGCCGCGTTACTGATGGTGAAGGTGCCGTCGGCAAGCGTGGCAGTGGCCATCAAGTGCTGGGTCGCGCCCGCGCTCGGAACCTCAAAATGGATCTCGCCTCCGCTGAGGGAAGGCGCCTCGGCGACATAGCGTCCGCCTTCGATCTTGATCTTGGCGCCCATGATCTCGAGGCCCTTGATATGGAAATCGACGGGTCGCGCCCCAATCTTGCAGCCGCCCGGCATCGGGATGTCGGCCCGCCCGATGCGAGCCAGCATCGGGCCAAGAAGATAGAAGCCGGTTCGGATCGGTCGCATGCTCTCCTCGTCCGGCCGCCAATATTTGAGGCCACGGCAATCAATGAAGAGGCTTCCCTCGCGCCACTCGACGGTCGCCCCGAAGTCTTTCAAAAGGCCTACCTTGATTCGGACGTCACTGACGTCAGGCACGTTATGAAGCACGATCGGACCCTCCGACAAGACCACCGACGACAAGATCGCGAGCGCCGCGTTTTTGCTGCCTGGGACAGTGACCGACCCGTGGAGCGGATTCCCGCCCCGAATTCTCAAAACATGCATGACTGGTGCCCCATCCTTGGGTTCGCCAGCGATTCTACCGTCTTGGCAAACGCTAAGCAAGCCTTAAAACTTCTACTGGATTTCTGGACCGCGAGGCTTTTTAGCAGTTTGAACAGTTTAGAATAGTGAAGGTGGCAAAACTGAGCTGCGACCGCGGGCTAGGCGTGTGGCCCCCTATGTGGGACGACACGATAAGTCGTCGTGCTTGGCTCGGTCTGGCCCCAGGGGCCCGCATGCCAAAGCTTGCGGGCCTTTTTTGTACCGGAGGTAGAGCCTTCCCAGAACTGAACACAATCAAGGAAAGCGCTCATGTCGGCTTGTGACGTCCTGTTGCTCAACGCCAACTATGAGCCGTTGAACGTTTGTCACGTGCGCCGCGCCGTGACGCTCGTTTTGCTGGGCAAAGCTGACGTCATCGAGGACTCGGATCGAGAGCTGTTCACGCCGACCGGTGCCTTCACCGCTCCTTCCATCGTCAAGATGCGGTACCACGTCAAGAGACCGATTCCCCAACTTCGACTGTCGCGGCATTCGATCCTTGCCCGCGACAACTACATGTGTCAGTACTGCGGGTGCAGGAAGGATTTGACCATCGACCACGTCGTCCCCCGCTGGTGCGGTGGGCCGCACACTTGGGACAACTTGGTGGCCTGCTGCCGCAAGTGCAACTTGAAGAAGGGCGACAAAACACCGCAGCAAGCGAACATGAGGCTTCGGACGCGACCCCGCCGGCCCCACTACGTTCCTTATCTCTCCTTGCCCAAATACCTCAAGGCGATCCAACGGGAGGAGTGGCAGTTCTATCTGCCGGTCTTCGACGAGTTCGCCACCGGCATGGTCAGCTAGAGAACACCCTTTGGCGGTGTCACGACAAGCTCGTCGATGACGGCGTTCTCCGGTGATTCGATCACGGAAAGAATGGCTTCCGCGACAAGGCGCGCGCTCAGCATATCGCCGCGACGCGGTGCCTCCACCCCCCAAAGTTCGGTGTCGGTCGCGCCAGGCGTCACCGTCGAGACCCGGAGCCCACTGCGCCGATGGCCCTCGGAAAGACTCTTCGCAAAACCCAGCAGGCCCCACTTCGCCGCGCTGTACGCCTCGGCACCCGAAAACACGTTCCTTGTCGCGATGCTCCCGACGAAGACGACATGGCCATGGCTCTGGAGCAGCCTAGGGAGGAGCGCCTGGGTGAGCATGATCGGTGCCGTGAGGAGCACGTCGAGTTGGCGGCGGACGCTTGTCGACGATTGCTCGGCGAAGGAGCCGAATTCCGCGATGCCTGCACCGTGGACGAGCACCAAGCTCGACGAAGCACCAATCCAGTCGAGGACAGAAGCCACTTGCTCAGCAGCGTTCGAGGCCGTCACATCCATCGCCTCCACTGCACAGTTGGGCGAACCAGCCTTGAGGCAAAGCTCTTGCACTTGGCTGAGCTCCTCCGCCCTTCGCGCAATGAGCAAGAGTTTGTTGCCCTTTTCTGCAAGGAGCAAAGAAAGCTCTCGCCCAATGCCACTACTCGCCCCCGTCACGATCACTGTTTTCATAGCTGTCAGCCCTAACCCGCTGTTACTTCGAACACGTTGCGGGCAGTTTCGAACAAGCGCACTCTGACGAGAGTGCCCTGCAAGCGAGTCTTCAGACGGTCGAATATCGCCTCCGCCACAACCTCACTCGTAGTGTTCTTGTTCTTGAGCTCCGGCACGTCCGTGTTCAGGTTCCTGTGATCGTACCGGTCCAAAACCTCGGTCTGCACGGTCTCATCCATAGCTTCCAGATCCACGAGAAAGCCGGTGTCAGGATCTCGATCGCCCGTCACAGTGACTTCGAGGACATAGTTGTGCCCATGGCCGCCCTCGTTGTGGCACTTGCCGAACAGCCGCCAATTCTCCTCCTCTCCGAGCGCTGGCACCGCCAGGCGGTGGGCCGCAGCAAACTCATAGACTCTTGTGATGCTCACCATATCGTCCTCTAATCTCCACTCTCCATAAAGGAGGGGCGTTTCTTCAAGCTTAAGGCCCGTCAACCGCACCCCGCCAGGGAGTTCGTCGAGCGCCTCCCGAAGCCAAGGCAGCAAGTTCTCGAGGCAGGGGGCTGTCTTCTCGAAGCCGGGCACCTCGTCGTTGATGCTCCTCTGGTCAAACGTGGCGACAACGGCTTCCTGAAGCAAGTCATCGATCAGCTTGATGTTGACGACCATACCGTTGGAAGGGTCGACGGAGCCGACAGCTGTCACCCACAACACGTAGTTGTGGCCATGGTTGAAAGGCGAGGCCCAATTGCCGAAAAGCCTTTTGTTTCCCTCTGCGTCGAGGGCCGGGTTCCAATACCGGTGGCCGGCGGAAAAGGAGACTTTGCGAGTCAGTCCGACCGTTCGGGCCATTTCACACCTTAGCACGACGCAGGCTAGGCGCCCGGTTCCCTCGGATAGGGCTCGCCAAGGGCGGCCGGGACACGGGTACCCCGACCCGCCACGATCAGGACGACCAGGGCGAGCAAGTACGGCAGGGACACGAAGAACTGCGGAGGCAAGGCGACTTGGCGGGCCTGAAGTTCGAACTGGAGCGAGTCCGCATACCCGATGAGGACGGAAGCCGCGAAGACGCCGATCGGGTGCCACCTCCCAAACGTCACCATCGCGAGCGCGACGAAGCCCCTTCCTGCCGTCATGTTCTCAGCGAACGCGCCCGCGATGCCAAGGGCGAGATAACCTCCCGCCAGACCAGAGAGGGCCGAACTCACTGACAGACCTTGGAGCCGTAGCATAAGCGGCCGGAACCCGCTTGCCTCGACTGCCTCGGGATACTCTCCCGCAGCCCTAAGGGCGAGGCCCCAGTTCGTCTTGAACAGAGCCCACGTGACGATGCCGACCAGCACCAACCAAAGAAGAAGGACGGCATCCAAGCCTGGACCAAACGTCGGTAGCCGCGGAACGCTGAGGAGCTGCCCGGACGTGCCAAATCGAGCGCGATAAAGCGTCCCCGTCAGCCCGAGACCAAGGAGGTTGAGAGCCGTGCCGACGACGACCTGGTCGGCCCGGAGCCGCAAGATGAAGAAGGCTTGCAGGAATCCGCAAAGGACCCCTACCGCTATCGCGGCCAGAATTCCAAGCCAAGGCGATCCGCTTGAAAGGGCGACGATCATCGCGAAGTAAGAGGATGTGATCATCGTCCCTTCAAGGCCGATGTTGATCACGCCAGAACGCTGGCCCACCGATTCTCCCAGGGCCGCATAGCCAACGACGGACGCATAGCGCAGCACGGACACGATGGACTCAAGCAGCGGGGGCCTCCTTGACTCGTCCTCGCCTGACGAAGTAGAGATAGCCGAGGACGGCCACCGCCTGGATGACGTAGACCAGGGTCGCGCCGGTCGTATTGAACCGGGAAAGGCCCTCTCCTCCCGCCAGCAGCGCACCAAAGAACGCTGCAGAGGCAACGACGCCCAGAGGATGGAGCCCACCGAGGAGCGCGACCGGAATCGCTAAGAAACCCCAGCCTTGGGAGAAACCGTCGCCAATCTGACCGACGAGGCCAAGATAATCGACCGAGCCGGCCAAACCGCAGAGGCCGCCGGACAGCGCCATCGCCCAAACCTGGACGGCGTCCGGGCCGAGCTTGTTGACGAACGCAAACCTCCTGTTCTGCCCGACCACGCGCAACACGAAGCCCCACCGGGTCAACGACAGGGCCGCCCAGACAAGCGCGGCGACAGCCAGCGCAACAAAGACTCCTGAGTGGAGATCTACTTGGGCATCGAATCGTTTGAACATCAAACTATTCGGTAAGCGTTCTGTTTGGGGCAACTCGTGCTTGGACTCCTGGAGGGGCCCACGAACTGTCCAGGCCAGCATCTGAAGGACAAGGAAGTTCATGAGGATGGTGCTGATGACGCACTGGACGCCACGCTTGACCTGAAGCCAACCGGCCAGGGCGGCCAGGAGGCCGGCAGAGACAAAGGAAGAAGCGAGGATAGAGATGCTCGCCAGCCCAGGCGCAAGCGGGACGACCAGCCGGGCGACCGCCGCGCCGGTCACACCTCCCAGGACATATTGTCCTTCCCCGCCGATGTTGTACATTCCGGCCCGCCAACCGATCGTGACCCCAAGGCCGCAGAGGAGCAGCGGGGTCGCTCTGACGGCTGTCCTGGCGAGGCCGTACTTGTCGCCTGCCGCCCCTTCTACGATCAGGCCAAGTCCCTTGACGGGATCCACGCCAAACACAATCAAGGTCAACACGACTGCGAGGAACAATCCGACCACGGTAAGAGCGACGCGGATCATGTGACGGCCCCCAAGAGGCTCTCAACAAACTCACCTCGACTCAGGAAGACGCGACGATCGGCGAGGGCGTCGAGTTCATCCAGGTCGGTCGAGACGAGCACAATGCCCGCCCCATCGGCAGCGGCACGCCGAAGTTGGTTGTGGACGTCTGCGGTCGCCTGAATATCGAGCCCGCGCGTCGGATTGACGGCCACCAGCACGCTCGGTTTGCCTGAGATCGCCCTTGCAACGACCACCTCTTGCTGGTTGCCGCCACTAAGGCTCCCAGCGGGTGCTTGCTCGTCGGGAGTCTTGATGTTAAGAGCTTTGACGAGAGATTGGGCCGACTCACGTAAGACCTGAGACCGAAGCAAGGGGCCCTTCCGAGCTGATGGATCGTCCAGGCGGGAGACCGCCAGGTTGTCGGCAACCGACATGGTCAGTGCCAGGCCGTCTGTCTGGCGATCTTGCGGAATGTAACCGACCGACGGCGCCCCCTGCGGCCACGAGACCGTTCCGGAGACGTGGGGACGGACACCCGCCAGAGCCTCGGCTAGCTCGACCTGCCCGTTTCCATCTACGCCGCCAATCCCGAGAATCTCGCCCTGGTGCAAGGTCAAGCTCACGCTGCGGACGGTCGATTCCCCACGATCACCTAGAACGGTCAAGCCCGTAACGTCCAGCAGCACAGCTCCGTGTTCAGCAGGGCCCGTCGGCGCGCTCGTGACACGCCCACCGACCATCCATTCGGCGATCTGGCCAGCGTCGGTTTCGGCCATGGCGGCCTGGCCCACAACCCGGCCCTGTCTGAGTACGGTCACTCGATCGGCGATCCCGGTCACCTCACTGAGCTTGTGGGCGATCAAAATGATCGCCGTTCCCGCGCGACGAATTTCGCGCAGATAGTCGAACGCTTCGGACACTTCGTCGGGAGTCAACACGGCTGTCGGCTCGTCCAAAATCAGCACCCGACACGGCCCGTCTGTCGCCTTCAAGATCTCGACCCTTTGCTGGGCGCCGACGGAGAGCCCGCCTGTCCGGGCGCGCGGGTCGATGGACCAACCGAGGCGGGCGGCGAGCGACGTTGGGCCCCGCGAGGCCCGCTCCAGGTTCAGGCCGCTCCAAAGAGTTTGGGCTGAGGCGAGGGCCAAGTTCTCGGCGACGGAGAAGTTGGGCACGAGCATGAAGTGCTGGTGGACCATCCGCACTCCTGCTTCTCTGGTGGACAGTGGGTCGCCAAGGCGCAATGCCTGGCCATCCAACACGACCGCGCCTCTGTCTGGGCGAACAAAGCCGGCGAGCACACCCATGAGAGTGGACTTTCCGGCTCCGTTCTCACCGAGCACGGCATGAATTTCCCCCGGCTCAAACTCGACCGAGACCGAATCCAAGGCGCGCACGTTTCCAAAGGACTTGGACACGCCTTGGACGCTGAGGGCCATAGCTGCCTCAGAACTTGTCCATAGGGACGGCAAGCTTGCCTGACAAGATGTCCCTCTTCGCCGCCTCGACCTTGTCCATGACCGCCTGAGGCACTTGCGCCTTCAAGGCTGGGTTCCAGATGTAGTCGATCGCGCCCGTCTCCATGCCGACGGACTCGATTTCGCCTTTGTACTGCCCGTCCCTCACCTTCTTGGCCAGGGCCACGAAGGCCGGCTCCGCGACGATCACAGCAGAGGCAAGCACGGCCCCCGAATCGTTGTCGTTCTGATCCATGTTTGCGCCAAAGGCAAGCACGTGCTTGTCCTTGCAGGCGTTGAAGACGCCCTGTGCCGCGGCGTTCGCCTGGTGGATCAAGAGGTCGGCTCCTTCCTCGATCGCCTTCATCGCCGACTGGTTCGCCGCGGCGACATCGCTGTCCTTCAGGGTGAAGGTCTCGATGACCTGGATTCCAGGGCGGGCGGCCATGGCTCCAGCCCGGAACGCCTTGAAGGTGGAGCGGATACTGGGCACGTCGGGCCCGCCGATCATGGCTACCTTGCCCGTTTTTGTCATCAGCCCCGCGGTCATCCCCGCCAGGTAGAAGCCTTGCTCAAGCTTGAACCGGAAGGCACCGGCGTTCGGGGCCGTGGCACCACCCGAGCTGCTGACAAAGACGGTGTTCGGAAAATCCTTGGCAACCTCTACTCCAGGAGCGTTGTACTCGAATCCATGGCCGATGATCAGCTTGTAACCCTTCTGAGCATAAGACCGCATGGCGTCCCGGATCTGGGCGTCCTTGGCCTCCTGATTGTTCACTTCGGCCCCGCACTCCTTTTGGATGGCTTGAAGCCCCCGGTAGGCCATGGCGCTCCAGCCCGCGTCGCTCACTGGTCCGGGCGTGAGCAAAGCGACCTTGAACGCCGCCTTGTTGGCTGAAAGCTCGCTCTCCTTCTGCGCGGCATTGTTGTCGGCGGTCGGAGCGCCGCCCGTACAACCGGCGGCGAAGACGAGGGCGGCGGCGAGGGTGGCCAGCACGGGTCTCATGTCCGACATTCTAACCCCAAGCGACAGGGCCCGCCGTGCTTTGACACCCCCACTGGTGCCGGGTCATACTTTGGCCCCGGATGAACTGTCCGAAATGCGGCTTGGAAAACCCCGATGGCGCCAGCTTCTGCAACCGCTGCGGCAAAGAACTGGCGGTCGCAAGTGCGTCAGTTCCTGGTGAGATCAAATTCTGCTATCGGCACCCGAAAGTGGAGACACAGCTTTCGTGCGGGCGGTGTGAGCGTCCGGTCTGCACGAAGTGCGTCGTCCTTGGGCCGGCTGGGCCGAGATGCCGCGATTGTTCGAAGCTGAACATTCCCGTGAGACCGGGCGCGGTGGTTCATGACGTCAAGCGAGGTCTAGGAGGGCTCTTTCGAGGGGGGCCCTGGACGATCTACATCTGGATCCTGCTGATCAGCACACTGGGAGCGACCGCCCGGGGCTGTATGGGCGCAATGGCTCAACAGCGGCAAAGACAACACCTCGAGTCGACTTCCGACCGACGCCAGCAGCCGTCCGAACAAAGCTCGGAATAGGGCTTAGTCGCGGATCGGCTCGAGCAACATTTCCTTCGTATAGATGAAGTCCTCTCGCTCGTAATTGGACAATTCGAAGTCTTTTCGGAGAACGATCGCTCCGGTTGGACAAGCTTCCTGGCAGTAGCCGCAGAAGATGCAACGGAGCATGTTGATCTCGTACCGTGCGGCATAGCGCTCACCTGGGGAACGCCGATCCTCGTCAGTGTTCTCGGCAGCCTCGACAAAGATGCACCGCGCCGGGCACGCTCCCGCACACAGCGAGCAACCGATGCACCGCTCTAGTCCCGAGTCGTAACGGGTGAGCACATGGCGCCAGCGGGTGCGCGTGAACTGCTCGCGACGCTCCTCGGGATACTGGATGGTCGCGCTCTTCTCGCGCATTTGAAAAATCCGCTTGGCAGTAATCCCAAACCCGGTGAGGATCGGCTTGGCGACGTCGCGAAAGACCTCGAAGCTCATGCCGACTCCTCGTCGAGGGACCGGGGCTTTAGTTCAATGAGCTTGCCGAACTTGCGGTGCTTGATCTTCTGTTGGAGCTTCATGACCGCGTAAATCAATGCGTCCGGGGAAGGCGGGCACCCTGGGACATAGACATCGACCGGCACGACCTGGTCGGCCCCCTGTACGATCGCGTAGTTGTTGTACACGCCTCCGCTTGAAGCGCATGCCCCCATCGAGATCACCCATTTGGGCTCCGGCATTTGGTCATAGATCTGCCGCAACACGGGCGCCATCTTCTTGCTCAACCGCCCCGCGATGATCATCACGTCGGCTTGGCGAGGAGTCGCACGGAAAGCCTCAGACCCGAACCGGGCGAGGTCGAACCGCGCGGCGACGGTGGACATCATTTCGATAGCGCAGCACGCCAGCCCGAATGTCAGGGGCCAGAGCGCGTTGGCCCGTGCTTGGTTCAGGATCGACTCTAGGGGGGCAACGACGACAACGCCAGCCTTCTCGATCCCGCCGATCACGGGGGTGGAACTGTCGTGGAAGACGACCGTCTCAATGCGCTTGGGCATGCCTGTTCGATTCTACCGAAAGGCAAGCCCTTAAGACGTGGACACGGTCACCGGGTCACCCACCCTGATCGGGCCCTCGCCGTCGGGGACGAGGTACTTGCCAAACACCGCCGCTTGACCTTGGAGCCGGTAGGAGGTCAAGGTCGTCAATGGCTCCGTGCCGTTCCGCTGCCCGGTGTCTTGGTCGATCGTCGTGACGATGCAACGGCCGCACATCTTGGGACTTCTGAACGATACAGGCCCGATTTGCACCCGTGTCCAAGCGTCTTCCGCCAGAGCCGGAAAGCCGTCGACCATAATGTTCGCCCGGAACCGGGTGACAGGGACCGGGCCATCGAGCCGCGCATTCAGGTCGTCGAGGCTCGCCTGGTTGGCAAGCAGGATCGGGAACGCGTCGCCAAAGCTCACGACGTCGCCTTCCCTGCCAAACTCTAGATTAACGGGTCGATCGGTGGTTTCGGGCATACGGACGAGGCGCGACTCAACGCCAATGTAGTCCGTCAACCAGCGGGCAGCTTCGTCTCCAGCGTCGGTGGCCATGACCGAGTCGCCCCAGATTGTCACTTCAACGGAGTTGCCAGAAGGAGTCGCGACATCGAGGGAGGGACGGTCGGGCGCAGCAAGACGCAGGCCAGAGGCCGTCACTGTCGCCTGCAGTAGAGCCAGTTGCGTCATTTCGTCGCGTTGCGTCCGGAACTGCCCCTCACCGTCCACGATCATCCATCGCCGATCCCCTTTGAGCCCTCTACGCTCGACCTGGCATTCAGTGAGTTCGACACGGTGCGTCGACTTGACCGGATAGATAAAAATGCCAGCAACGACGCCCATGCCGAGAGGGTACCAGCAGGACCAGGAATCCCAAGGCAACCAGAATTGTTCGCAACGGGAGATGAAGAAGCGAAAGCCACTGTTGCGTTGGGCTTGCGCCCTGCTTCTCGTCACCTACTACAGCGCATTCTTCATCGCCACCTTCGCCGATGACAGGAATTGGATCGTCTGCTTGGCGGCGACTGGCACGACAGGAACCCTCATACCTCTGGCCCTGATTGGCGCGATCCTACTCGCCATCCGAAGGCACTGGATTGAACTCGGATCTTTTGTTGCGCTCACGTTCTTTTACTTCATCGTTTCCGGGCAACTCTTCCTTCGGACCGCGCCGGTCTTGGCCGACAAGCAGGAACTGCTGAAGGTCATGTCCTTCAACGTTGAGCACGGTTGGCACGGCGTGGAGAAGATCGCGCAAATCGTGCGAGACGAGGGTGTCGACGCTTTCGCGCTTCAAGAGTGCGGCCTCGGAAGCGACGCCGACGCCATCGCCGAACTGAAGAAGCTCCTGCCCGACTACACCTTTCTTTCCGACTCAAGCCGGACAAGCGCGACCCGCCTGCCTCTTCTGAGCCAGCGCACGGTCTCGCTCACCCCCTTTGAGATGTCGTGGTCGATCCTTGAGCAGGACGTCCTCTTCCACGGAACGACCGTTCGAATCTTGAATGTCCATTCTCCCAGCTACCTGCCCGACGCCACACTGAGAAGGCCGTTCCCTCAATGGTTCGCCAGATGGGGGGAAGTTGCCACCGAGCAACATCACCTTCTCGACACCGAGCTTCAGGTGATATCTCACGACAAGTCGCCGACCGTGCTTTGCGGGGACTTCAACATGACGCCGGTCGGAGGTCGTTACCAAAAGTTGGCGCGGGTGGCAAAGGACACTTTCGCCACCGTCGGTCAAGGTTTGGGTTACACGTCCCCGTCAAGGTTCCCGACCCGAAGGATCGACTTCATTTGGTCGTTTCCGGGGGTGAGGCCAATCGAGTGCCACACCGTTGACCGCGATGCCTCCGACCACGCCGCAGTCGTTGCAGCCCTTTCGGTCGGCGGACAATGACCCGCAGGCCGGTACACTGCACACATAGGCATGCGCCTTTCCGACTTCGCGCGGTGGCTCGGCGCGACCGAGAAGTTCCGCGAAGCCAGTAGCAACCTTGGCCAAGTCACGCGATGGTCGTCGCTGACCCCCGAGGCCCGCCCTCTGTTTGTCTCTGGCCTTTGGAACGGGCACCTTGGGAGCAAGGGCAAGGTCTTGCTCGTCACGACGACGTACGAGAAAGCTCTTCAGTGGCAAGCTAGGTTGGGCCTCTGTGGCGTTCCTTCAGAGAGCATCCGGCTCCTGCCCAGCGGGCAAAGCACATTGTTTGAAGACGCGTCTCCCGAGACGGTCGCATTGTCCGACAGGATTGGCGCCCTCCGCGCCCTCCTCGGCGAAGAGCCGGGTTTCGTCATCGCCACTGCCCAAGCCGCACTTGAGCGGACGCTCCCACCTGAGGTCCTCCGCGAGTCGTTCATCGAGGTCAGACAGGGTGAGGAGGTCCAGGTCGAACGGATTGCCGACCAATTGGAGCGAATGGGATACGAGATGGCAGAGCCCGTCCGTGTCCCCGGCCAACTCTCCCGTCGGGGAGGGATCCTCGACGTCTTTCCCATGGGCCACGAACGTCCGGTCCGCCTGGAGTTCTTCGGAGACGAGATCGAGAGCATCCGTACGTTCGACCCCATGTCCCAGCGATCCCTGGAGCACATGAGCCGCCTTGAGATCGCACCTTCACGGGAGACCGTGCTCCCTCCCTCCGGAGACGAGAACCTGACCGAGATGTTGGAACGGGCGATGGAGGTCGAAGCATCCAAGCTCGCACCGGAACCAGCCGAGAAATTGCGCGAGTCTGTCGAGGGCGACGTCCGCAGTCTCCGGCGCCGCGTCTTCTTCGACAGGTTGGATCTCTATCGGCCCCTGATCCATCCCGATTCGGGCTGCGCCGTGGACCTCCTGCCTGAAGACGGTTTGCTTGTGCTTGACGAGCCGTTCGAGATCGAATCTGTCGCTGCGAGAGCCGAAGAAGAGCTGGCTCAGGCCCTCGAGCACCGCACAGCCCGAGGAGAGATCCTGTATTCGTCAGCCAACGACTTCATGCTCCCGCCCGAGCACTTCGGCAACTTCGAGCGGAGCCTTGCCCTGACTATGGATTCGGCACCGGCTTGGTTTCCCACCGGCGACACCATCGACTTCGACGCCACTTCGCTAGCCGGGTTCCGGGGGCAACCGGCACCACTGACGCAGGCGCTTCAGGGCTGGCTCGACGGTGGCATGGTTGTGGGGCTCTCGACCGACCAGCCCATGCGGTCTAAGGCCGTCCTGGCCCAAGTCGACATCTTTCCGACCGAACCGAGCGATGAAGGCGTCTCCCAGCCTGGCGAGGGCCAGAAGGGGAAGCTTTACACTCTGGACGGGAACCTCGCAGGCGGCTTCGTCTGCCCGCGAATCGGGGTCGCCCTGCTGACCGACCAAGAGCTGTTCGGAGTCGCGAGGCTCAAACTCGCCCAAAGAAAATTCAGTGAAGGCGTGCCCGTCACGACCGTGCTCGACCTAAAGCCCGGCGACTTCGTCGTCCACATCAACTTTGGAATCGGCGTCTTCCAAGGCCTCGTCAAGCGCATCCAAGAAGGAGTCGAGAAGGAGTTCCTCCAGATCGACTACAAAGCGCCTGACCGACTTTTCGTGCCCGCCGACCAACTCGACCGCATCCAGAAATATCTGGCCCCAGAGGACGCACCACCGAAGGTCAACCGGCTGACAGGAGGTGACTGGCAGCGGACCGTGGGAAAAGCCCGCGAAGAGGCGCGTGAGTTCGCACGAGAGCTCATTCGCCTCTATGCCGAGCGGCGAAAAGTCACTCGGCCCAGCTATGGACACGACTCGCCGTGGCAGAGCGAGATGGAGCACACGTTCCCGTGGGTGGAGACACCCAGCCAACTCGGTGCCATCAATGACTGCAAGGACGACCTCCGCACCGATTACCCTATGGACCGTCTGGTTTGCGGCGATGTGGGCTTTGGCAAAACTGAGGTCGCAATCCGAGCCGCTTTCAAGGTCGCCCAGGCGGGAAAGCAGGTCGCCGTCCTGTGCCCAACAACGATCCTGAGCGAGCAGCACTTCCGCAATTTCGAGGAGCGGCTGGCCGGCTTTCCGATCAAGCTCGCCCTCCTCAACCGCTTTTGCACCACCGCCGAGCGCAACGACACAAGGCGCCGGCTTGAGTCGGGCGACATCGATATCGTCATCGGCACCCACGCTCTCCTGAACAAGGAACTGAAGTTCAAGGATCTGGGCTTGCTGGTCATCGATGAGGAGCAGAAGTTTGGCGTCAAGCACAAAGAAGCGCTCAAGGAGCTGAGAGTGGTGGTCGACGTCCTCACTCTCTCGGCGACCCCGATTCCGCGCACCTTGAGCATGGCGATGATGCACATCCGCCAGATGTCGCTGATCAACGACCCGCCGCCCGGTCGCCTGCCCATCCGCTCCTTCGTCCGGCCCTTCAGCACCGAGGTCGTCCGCGAGGCGCTGCTCAGAGAACTGGCACGTGGTGGCCAGGTCTACTACGTCTTCAACCGCGTCGAAGGCATTTACCACGTCGCCGAGAAGATCCGCAAGCTCGTTCCCACTGCCCGGGTCGCGGTCGGCCACGGGCAGATGAAGGAGCAGGAGCTGGAACCCGTGATGGTCGGCTTCATCAAGGGCGAGATCGACATCTTGGTCAGCACCACGATCGTCGAGAACGGCCTCGACATTCCTAACGCCAACACGTTGATCGTTGAAAACGCCGACCGCTTCGGGCTCGCCCAGCTCTACCAGTTGAGGGGCCGCGTCGGTCGTAGCGACCGGCAAGCCTACGCCTATTTCCTTTATGCGGGCAGTAAGACTCTCACCGAGAGCGCGATGGCCCGTCTCCACGCACTTCAAGAGTTCAGCCACCTCGGCAGCGGCTATTCCCTCGCTTTCCGGGACCTACAAATCCGCGGCGCAGGCGAGCTTTTGGGCGCCAAACAAAGCGGCCAAATGTCGGCGGTCGGCTTCGACCTTTACACCCAACTCATAGAGAGCGAGGTCGGGTTCCTGAAGTCGTTTGCTGACGGTGCGCCCGACTCCGCGCTCCGCGACCCGCTGGAAGGGCTTGCACCCCTGCCTGTGGTCGACTTGCCGATCAAGGCACTCATTCCCAGCGAGTACATCGAAGACGAGGGCCAACGCCTCTTCTACTACAAGGAGGTGATGTCGTGCCGCACTCACGACGACCTTGCCGCCACTGAGAGTGAGATCGAGGACCGCTACGGGCGGCTGCCTGACTCCGTCCGCAATGCCGTGGCTGTGATGCATGTCCGCCTCCGCGCTCAAGCCTTGCAGGTTGATCGCATGGACGGCAAAGGAGGGCGGCTCGCGCTCGTGTTCCGGCAAGACAATGACCTCTCGCCGCGCGTTTTCAGCATCCTTGTGCAGCGTCGTCGCGAGGCTTATCTTGCCCAAGACCAGCTTGTCTGGCCCTTCACCGGCAGCCCCCTCACCGCCGCCAAAGACGTGCTCGCCGCTCTCGAGGCGGCCGTTCAAGCCGTCGAAGAGCAGCGAGCGATGCTTCCGCACTGACACGGAATTTCACGGGGAGCCCGTGCTCCCGAAGTTTTCAGCGGCGGAACCGACGCCGGACCATTAAAGCGGCCCCGCCGATACCCAGGGCGACGAGCGAACACGGCTCTGGCACCGGATAGCAGTATGTGTCGATGACGACCTCGTCGACGGCCATGATGACTGGCGAAGTGCTGTTGAAGTGAATGCGCTCGAAGGGCGGGCACTCGGTCATCGTGATCTGATATGTCGAGTGGAACCATCCGTCGGCCATAAGGATGGTGTTCGTGTTCACGAGTTGTCCCTGGAAATTCGCTGACTGGACATAAACGTCGGGCGAGAAGTTCGTTCCTTGCGCGAGGTAGCTGATCTGGATCCAGAGATCCTTGTGGTCTTGCGGGCCACTGCCATCGTTAGGAATGAGGAAGTCCATAGACGTCATGTCCCAAACGCCTTGGCGGCCAAGCTTGTTCGCGTTCCAGCCGCCTGTGGCCCCTAGGAACTGGGGGACGCCGAACGGATTGACGTAGCCACCACCACCACTGCCCCAGGTGTTGCCATCGGGAGCGATGGGGGAGTTACCGGTCGTGAAGTCCCACTCCTGGGTGGTCGCGGACGCGTTGCTTCCGCGCCACGGTGGTGGGTTCAGGTCGTCGGCGAGGGCGATGGAGCCGAGGAGGAGGCCGACCACCGTCAGTTGGAGTTTCTTGTTACCCATGGCTTTGTTTCCTTGTCCCGCGCTCTCGCGTCGGGCCTTGGACAGCCATTGCCAATAGTGTTAAGAAACGTGACACGACTTCTAAGAATTGCTCTTCAGAGATGAGGGCGACGCCCTTCTTGGGTGCCAACCGTCTCGACTCTTGACGACATGGCGGAAGGGCAAAACGGAGAGGAACGACGGTCCGTCGACGTGTACGAGGTGCTGAGTGTGATGGTCGAGCAACTCTCGGCGATCGCTTGGCAGAAAATGGGACTGCAGGCTGACTTCATAACGGGCAAAACCGAACAGGACTTGCCACAGTGCAAGGCGGCGGTGGATGCGACGGCGGCGCTGGTCCAAATCATGGAACCTAAGCTGGACGAGGAGGACCGGCGCCAAGTGCAGAACTTGGTGCGCGATCTCCGTATCAACTTTGTGGAGCGGGCGAAATGACGATCGAACAGTTCCAAGAAGAGCAGAGCGTGTTGGCAGGGATCGTCCGAGAGGCGATGGCTTACGGCCCCGACCCCGCTCTGGCGGGCCGCTATCGCGAGCAGCGTGCCGCGATCCAAGCACATTACGGAGAGTTGCGACCTATCTTTGACCGTGTCTGGACGACATCGGACGACCCGCGCCGGTTTCGTGAACAGAACACCGACCCCATCGAAAGCCTGCTCGGATCGCCTACGTTGGACCGTCTTCTACGCCGTGACCCCAAGCACATCGAGCGCGACCTCCAGGACATCCAGACCGCGTTCGAGCTCTGCCGCGGACCCGAGGAACCCGTGGCTTGACCCCAGGCTTCAGTCCTGACCAGCTCGCCGCGGCGACGAGGCTTTGGAACCTTTGCTACCCGGATCGATTCCACGTTGACGAATCGATCGTTCGGTTTCGGACGAACTGCTGCCCCATCGTCCTCTGGGAGGGATCGACTTTTCATGACCGTGCCGCCTTGGTCCTGAAGGGATCAGGTTCGCCCACTTTATTCGATGGACAAGACCCTAGCAGGTGTTATGTCAGCCTGCTCGCGTTCACTGACAAAGACGTCGCGATCGGCCTCTTGAAGGACGCCTTATCCTTCGCTCAATCCAAGGGCTTTAGGAAAGTCGCTTTTGGGATGGATCCTGACCACTTCTTGCCGGGCTGCCCAACGGAGTGTTCCGAATTAGCAGCACTCCTGCACTCCGTAGGCTTCGTCGAAGGCTCGGAATGCTTCGACCTTGAGCGTGACCTCGCCGGCTTCGAGCCAAACAGGTTCGGAACCAGGCAACTGCGTCGAGAGCGTGCGGGCGTGCGCCGTTGCAAACCCAGCGAGGTGCCTGCACTTGAAAGATTCCTGCGCACCGAGTTTCCTGGCCGTTGGCACCATGACGTGATGCGCAAAGCGGTCGACCAGGGCGAGGCGGACGACGTGTTCCTGCTATGGGCAGACGATGAGGTCGGCGGCTTCGCCATGACACAACGGGAAGGCTGTAAGCAGCCTGTCGCTGGCGCAACCTGGCATCTGAGCCTCGGATCGTCTTGGGGCGCGCTTGGCCCCATCGGCATTGGCAAGTCACTTCGGGGGAGGGGCCTGGGAAATGGCCTGCTCGGCAAGTCGCTCGAGGCTCTGAGGGATCGCGGCGCGCGTCAGACCATCATCGACTGGACCGTTCTCGACCAGTTCTATGGCGCCCACGGATTTGAAATCACGAGGCGCTACACGTCCTTGGTTCTGGAGCTTTGAACCGGCCCATGGTAACCTCGTTTCGAGAGGAAACACACCATGCCCCTACAACTTGGAGACATCGTCCCGAACTTCCAGCAGGTCTCGACGGAAGGAACTATCGACCTCTATGACTATGCGGGTGACGGCTGGGTCATCCTTTTCTCCCATCCCAAGGACTTCACACCGGTTTGCACGACCGAACTCGGCGCTGTGGCCAAGCTGAAGGACGAGTTCGCCAAGCGCAACGTCAAGGTTCTTGGCTTAAGCGTGGATTCGCTCGAGAGCCACAAGGGCTGGGTGAACGATATTGAAGAAACTCAGGGGGTGAAGCTCAACTTCCCGCTGCTGGCTGACGCGGACCGGAAAGTGGCCGACCTTTACGGCATGATCCACCCGAATTCGGACGACGTCTTCACCGTCCGTTCGGTTTACATCATCGACCCCAACAAGAAGCTGAGGCTGACGCTCACCTATCCCGCCCCGACTGGCCGCAACTTCGTCGAGATCCTGCGGGCTGTCGACTCGCTGCAACTAACGGACAAGCACAAAGTGGCGACCCCGGTCAACTGGAAGCACGGCGAGGACGTCATCATCCTGCCCTCGGTCACGGACGACGTCGCAAAGGACATGTTCCCGGGTGGCTGGCGCGCCCTCAAGCCCTATCTCAGGGTCACCAAGCAGCCAGAGGCGGCAACCCCCGAGCCTGTCGGCAACCGCTAGGTCGCGTCTCATCAGTAACGAGAGCGACGGGGCCGGTCTGACCCCGTCGCTCGTTTCTTTGCCCCGGTATCCTCCTTCGGTCCATGAAGCTCCACGAGTACCAGTCGAAAGAACTCCTTGAACGGTTCAGCGTCCCCGTCCCGCGCGGCCAAGTCGCCACCGACGCGGCCACGGCCCGGAAGATCGCTGAGGAACTTGGCGGCAAGTGCGTGGTGAAAGCGCAGGTGCTCATGGGCGGTCGTGGCAAGGCGGGCGGAGTGAAGCTCTTCGACAATGCGGACGCCGCGGCTCAGTTTGCCGGCGAGCTCATCGGCAAGCGCCTCGTCTCCATCCAGAACCCACAAGGCATGGTAGTCGAGAAGGTGCTCGTGGGGGAGCTTGTGGACATCGCCGAGGAGTACTACCTCTCTGTCCTGCTCGACCGGGCCGAACAACGTCTCGTCGTGATGATCAGCAAGGAAGGCGGGATGGACATCGAGGAGGTCGCCCACACGAAACCCGGGGCCATCGTGAGGCTTCATGTCGACCCGGCGTGGGGGCTCGCCGATTACGAAGTGCGGGACGCAGTGGCCAGTGCCAACATCCCGGGCCCGGCGAGGAGACAAATGGTCACGATGATCAAAGCCCTCGTTAAGGCATATCTTGAGTCCGACGCCGACCTTGTCGAGATCAACCCGGTGGCTTGGACTCCGGACGGCAAACTGATCGCCGCCGACGCCAAGGTGAGCATCGACGACAACGCCCTTTATCGCCGGTCGGAGTACGAAGCCACCAAGGACGACTCCGCAGAAGACCCGTTGGAGGCAGAGGCAGCCAGACGCGGAATAGCCTACGTGAAGCTGGACGGTGACATCGGCATCATCGGCAACGGAGCCGGCCTTGTGATGTGCTCTATGGACGAGGTCAAGGCGGCTGGTGGACGCCCGGCGAACTTCCTTGATGTCGGCGGCGGCGCCCAGGCCGAAAGAGTCAAGTCTTGCGTTGAACTGGTCTTGCAAGACAAGGCGGTGAAGGGGCTGCTGATCAACATCTTTGGCGGCATCACCCGAGGCGACGAAGTCGCGAAAGGCATCTTAGAGGCGTTCTCGACCTTGGACGTCAACATTCCAGTCGTGGCCAGAGTCGAAGGAACCGCAGCCGAAGAAGCGCTCGCGCTGCTCGAGGGGACGAAGATCGTCGGGGCCTCCACCATGCAAGACGCGGCGGCCAAGGTCGTCAGCTTGGCGTACGCCTAGTGGGACCAGAGGTTCGCGCCGATGTCGCCATCGATGTCGAACCATGGCTGGATGCCCAACTCCTTGAACAGCTCTTGGAGCTGTGAGTTGGCCCGGACGGCCGGGTTGTCGATTCGCCCGCCGCTCGTCCCGCTCATGGAGGTCGCAAGCCCAAGAGCCTTTGTGGGATCTTCTTTCGCGCTCAAACAGACGTTCCCAATTTCGGCCAGCATGGCTTGGGTCTGTCGTAAGGAATCTGTGTACGACTGATCAATAGCCTTGCATCTTTCGGGCACTCCGATAGAATGCAGGTAGTTGTCCAACTGTGCCCAGGATGCCTTGAGCTCCATGGCTCGGCCGTAGATGCTCTGAAGGACAGCATGAGCACGGTTACTATCGAAGTCGTCTTCGTCCTTCATTGCGGCTGACGGGCCGGCAAGAAGGCTGGCAAACTCGGTCAGGAGCGACCGTATCTGAGACTGCGCGAGGTTTCGGCGGGAGGTCTCCGTCTCGTACAGACGTTTCAGCCATCCGTCGATGGCGGCCGACACCTGCGTGATCCGCTCACTCCTCACGGGTGCGGCGGCGACGGGCGAGGAGTCGACCTTTGCTTTTGCCGTCAAATTGGCAGCTTGGCTGCCAAGGTCCATGCCGAGAACCGAGACCCTTGGCGTCGGAGCCTCGGAGACGAGGACCGCGGTCGGCGATTCGCTGGCAACTGCTGGGCTCACCGGGACCTGACTCTCCACCGTGCCTGCCGTGACAGGGACATGCGTCGAGGCCGCCGGTGTTTCCACGACTGGCGTGGACACGGGCTTATGAACTGCGGCCAAAGGACTGAAGGGGCCGTGCAGGCCGCCAGCCAAGTGGTGGTTGAGGGCGAACGCCCCACCTGTGATTATGAGCACCGTAACGGCTGCCATCATTGCAGCCTTGTTGCCTGTGTCCCAGTTCATTTCTTCTCGTCCTCCTCTTTTGTTCGGTTGCTGCAGCCGCCCTCCTTACTGGTAGCGCCGGACACGAATGATTGACGGGAAGAACTGCCCGATAAGTTTGCTGGCGACGGACTAAGACCCGATCGTAAAGTGCTCGAAGCCCGCCCTTTCGGCGTTCGCCTTGGAGTAGAGCCGGCGACCGTCGAAAAGCACCTTTTGCTTCATGCAGGCACCAAGTCGACTGAGATCGAGCGACTTGAACTCGTTCCATTCCGTGACGAGCACGAGGGCGTCGGCACCGTCGGAGACGTCGTAGACATGTTCCACATAGTCCACTTGGGGCCAAAGTTCGCGGACGTTCTCGGTCGCCACGGGGTCGTAGGCGCGGATCTTTGCGCCCTTGGACAGCAAGGTCTCGATCATTTCCAGCGACTTTGCGTCCCGGATGTCGTCTGTGTTCGGTTTGAACGCGAGCCCTAAGAGGGCGACTGTCTTTCCGGTGAACCCTCCGAGGCGCTTCTCCATGCGGCGGAGGAAGTGTTGCGTCTGATCCTGGTTGATGTCGTCCGCTGCCTTGAGGAGAGCAAAATCGTAGTCCGAGCCCTCGGCGATCTTAATCAGGCCGGCCACGTCCTTCGGCAGGCAAGACCCGCCCCATCCCAGGCCCGCCTGGAGGAACTTCGGGCCGATACGGCTGTCCATTCCCACGCCTTTCGCGACGTCTTGGACATTGGCGCCCCGCGCCTCGCAAATCCGGCTGATCGCGTTGATAAAGCTGATCTTAATGGCAAGGAAGCTGTTGCTGGCGTACTTGATGAGCTCGGCCGAATAGGGATCGGTGAAGATGGTGGGTTTCTCGAGCGGGGCATAAAGCTCGGCCAATTTGGCTGCCGCTTGCTCGCTGCGCGAGCCGATGACGACCCGGTCCGGGTTCTTCGTGTCCCAAACGGCGGTGCCCTCGCGTAGGAACTCCGGGTTGCTGACCACGTCGAACATCTCCCGCGGACAGCCTTGGCCGATCAGGATCTCTTCGACCATGTCCACGGTGCCGACAGGGACGGTCGACTTGTTCACAACGACCGTGTAGTGCTGGATGTTGCGGCCGATCTCCTTCGCCACGGCCTTGACCGCGGTCACGTCAGGAGTGCCGTCGGGGCCCGGCGGGGTGCCGACGGCGATGAAGACGATGTCGGCGTGCTTGGTGCCCTCGGCGATCGAGTCCGTCACCCGGAAAAAGCCATCGGCGATCGTTGAGCGGAGGAGCTCGTCGACGCCCAGTTCGAAGATCGGCGAGACGCCGTTGCGTAGCTTCTCGAGCTTCTCCTGGTCGTTGTCGACGCAGACGACATCGTTGCCCATGTCCGCAAGGACGACGCCTGTGACCAACCCGACATACCCTGTTCCAACGACCGTGACCTTCATGGCGACCCAGCAGATTTTGGCCCAGGGTGGTCTTCCAGCCTGGGCACGGTGAGATTATCGGCAGAGCGTGCAGGATAGAAGATGTGAGAAATCAGGGGAAGCAATAACTCAAGCGGCGTTGCGCTTGACTCGCTTCAAGGTCTGGTACACGTACGCCAGAACCTCGGCGACGGGGGCGAAGAGGTCGCGCGGCACGTAGTCGCCCGCCTCGCACTGCTTGTACAACGCGCGGGCGAGAGGTTTGTTCTCAACGAGGGGAACGTTCAGGTCTTTGGCGAATTCTCGAATCCTTAACGCGAGGTAGTCCTGGCCTTTGGCCACGACCATCGGGGCGTGCATCTTGCTCCGGTCATAGGCGATGGCGACGGCAAAGTGCGTCGGGTTCGTGACCACCACGTCGGCTTGTTTGAGCTTGCTCGCGAGGCCGCCCTTGGCAATCTGGCGACGGCGGCGCATCTGCGCTCCCTTGACCTCGGGCGAACCCTCCTGCTCGCGCATTTCCCGGCGAAGTTCGTCCTTGGTCATCATCAACTGCTTGTCGACCTGCTTGCGCTGGAACATGTAGTCGACGATGGCGATCGCCAGCCAGAGAAGGGCGACTCGCAGCAAGATCGTGTGGGTGATACCACCGATCTGGATCGCCGCCATCTGCGGCGACTGCCACCCCAGGTTCGTGATCTTGTCCCACTCGCCGCGGATGGCCGAAAACGCCATGAACGCAAACAGGAACATCTTTCCCGTCGCCTTGAGGCCGTCGAACGCAGACCTCACCGAAAACATCCTTTTCAACCCAGGCATGGGGTTGAGCTTTGACAGCGTCGGGCTCAGAGCTTCCCCGCTCACCACGAACCCGACCTGGGCAAAGTTCGAAGCGAGCCCGACGGCCATCAACGCGGCAATCAATGGGCCGATGGCAGCCATGCCAGGGACGAGCACATTTGTGCAGTATTGGGCCAACGAACCGTAACTGATCTGCTGTGGCAAGCGATAGAGGGAGCCTCCGACGCCGGCCAACAACCGCTCCGAAAGGCCGGCAAAGGCGGACGGCGCGACCAGTGCCACCGTCAAAAGGGTCAAGGCACCCGTCAGATCCTGAGACTTGGCGACCGTCCCTTTTTTGCGCGCTTCCAGCTTTCGCCGTGGGGTCGCCTGTTCTGTCTTTTCGCCGGCTGATTGGTTGTCCGCCACCTAGCCTCCTCGCAGGACATGACCAAGCCGGTCAAAGGTCATCTCAAGTCCGCCCTGGACCGAAGCGACCAATGCGGGGAGCCCGACTGCCAGGACCACCATGCCCGCCGCCAATTTGGCCGGGAGAGAAAGCAAGAACGGCTGGGTCTGCGGGACAGCCTTGTTCACGATGCCAGCCGCGGCGTCGATGATGATGGTCACCGCAGCAACGGGGGCCGCGATCTGGAGGCTGAGAAGGCCGATCTGACCCAAGAAGGCGATGAGTTCGTCCTGGAGGTGCCCGACGCGCGGCCCTGGCATGCTGTAGCTCCGGACGAAAGCCTGGACCATCATCCTGTGACCGTTCAACAGGAAGATCAGAATCGTCGCCAGCATGACCTTGAACTGGCTCACCGGCGTCGCCGTTGCTCCGAGGAACGGATTGAAGATCTGCGCCGAGCCCGTGCCCATCTGGACGTCCATGAACGCGCCCGCAACCTGCACGGACGAAACTAAGAGTTGGAGGAAGGCACCGATCAGGAGGCCGATCATGGCTTCGCGGGCGATCGCAAGCACAAGGCCGAGGAGATCCGCCGGCATGGCACCGATGTGCGGCTGCAGGGTCGGGGCCAGGGCGAACGTCATCACAACGCTGAAGAGGATGCGGACAAGGATGGGGACGACCGTTCCCAGGAGCGGAGCACTGACCAACATGCTCGTGCACCGCGCAAAGATGCACAGGCAGGAGAACAGAAGGTGGGCGTCGAGTCTCACTGGGCGATGTGGGCAGCGTGCTCGAAGCACAGGTGGGCAAACCGGACGAGGGTGGTGAGCATCCAACTCCCCATCGCGACAACGACGAGGGCGGCGCCAATCACCTTCGGAACATAGGAAAGCGTCGCCTCTTGAACTTGCGTGACGGCCTGGAACACGCTGACCGCCAAGCCGGTGAAGAGAGCCACCGCCAAGATCGGCATGGTGACCATGAGGCCGACCATCATGCCCTGGCGGGCGATGTCCATGACTGAGGCGTGGTCCACGTTACGAGTACCCCGCGAGGATGGCGTGGATGAGCACCGCCCAACCATCGGCCAGGACAAAGACCAAGAGCTTGGCAGGGAGAGAGACGACGACCGGTGGCATCATCATCATGCCCATGCCCATGAGCACGCTGGCGACGATCAAATCGATGATCACGAACGGCACAAAGATGTAGAAGCCGATGATAAAGGCCGTCTTCAGTTCGCTGATGACGAAGGCAGGAATCAGAGAGACGATGTCCAGTTCTTCGCGGGTCTTTGGGTGCTGCCTTCTCATGTCGAGGAACATCTTGAGGTCGCCCTCATAGGTGTTCTTCAACATGAAGTCCTTGACTGGTTTCTGGGCGTTCGCCAACGCTTGGTCGAAGGTGATGGGGTGCTCCTTGGACATGTAGGGCGTGAGCGCCTCTTTGTTGATGCGCTCGTAGGTGGGCCCCATGACGAAGAAAGTCAAAAACAGGCTGAGGCCAACGATCACCTGGTTCGGGGGAATCGACTGCGTGCCCAAGGCCGTCCGGACGAACCCCAAGATGATGACGATGCGAGTGAAGGCCGTCGAGAGGATGAGGATGGCCGGTGCCAGGCTCAAAACGGTCAGGAGCGCCAAGATTTGGAGCGACGTGCTGAGTTGGGTCTGGTCCTTCGCGTTGCCGACGCCAAGCTGAATGCTCGGCACCTGGACTTGCTGGGGAACCGCCCAACAGGCCAGCCCCACGAGTAAGAGCAGCAGGACGAGGCGGCTTGCGGTACGCAGGCGGGGAGAACTGAAGTTCATCTATGAGCCAGTGATCCGGTTCAGTCGGTCAAGGGGTGTCGCCGGGGAATGGATCCGCGATTGCGCTGCCGAAATCAGAGCGACCGCCTGCTCCATCGACATGCCTTCCTCTTCCGGTTCGGGCGTTGTCACGACGGCCTTGGCCGGGTCTGCCTTGTCCAAAATGTCGAAAAAGGCGTCCGGTTCGGGCTTGTCGGGAACCCTGGTCTCCGAGAGGTCGGCAAGGCAAGACGCGCCTTGCGCAGTGACGGCGATCAACAGGGTCTTGCCGCGAACCGACACGACTTGAAGCTGTCCCGCACCAAAGTTGGCTGACTCTTCGATCTGGATTCCGCTGCCGACCGGCGTCGTCAGGCGCTTTCCAAACTTCCCGATCGCTTTCGGCAAGACCCACTTGAGGAGCGCGGCCACGATGCCCACGGCCAAGACCATTTGGATCATGTCCCAAGGCTGGACGATCGGCCCTGCCTGCTTGGCAGAGTCCACAACGATATCGGACTTGGTTCCGAGCGACTGCCCTCGAGCAGCAAGGGCGCAAACGACCAAGGCGCATGCGAAGAGAATGACGCGAACAATCTTCATGCCGCCTCGTTCAACTTCTGCAACCGTTCTTGGACACTCAGGATCTCGGTGATCCTCACGCCGAAGTTGTCATCGATGACGACGACCTCGCCCCTGGCCACCAATCGACCGTTCACCATGACGTCCACCGGTTCACCGGCAGCCTTATCGATCTCGACGATCGATCCGGCACCGAGCTCGACAACGTCGCGGACCGGCATCTTCACACGCCCCAGCTCGACACTGACTTCGAGTGGGATGTCCATGATGATTTCGAGACCTTTCTCGTCGACTGGCGCCTCGCCCAGTCCAGACCCAGAGCCGGAAACCGCGAGATTCGCGAACGGCGAGGAGCCTTCTTCGGGAACGTCCAAACCAAGGATCGTGTGGGCCGTCTCGATATCGAGCAACCAAGACAAGCTGCCGTTCTGTCCCTCGTAGCTGATCGGAACGCTGCACTTGATAAAATCGTCGCCCTTCTGAAGGTTCGCCGGCAGCGAAGGCACCTGATAGCGCACGGTAAGGCCGCTCGCCACCATCGGCTCGTTGCGGATGTTCCCGGCACCGAGGCAAATGCCCTGGACGAGCGCCTCGAACACCGGTCGAACCTCACTGATGATCGACTCGTCGACCGACTTCGGATCCTCGCCCTTGATGCACGCGTAGAGATCGGCGGCGATGTCGACCGGTAGCACGATCAACATGAGGTTGTCAGGGTTCTGGGCAAATGCGAATTGAACGACGAACCTCTCTGCGCTTGTCTCAGCAAAGAAGTCGTTGACCGTCGTCGAGTCCACGAATGGGTTGGGGAACGTGATCCCGAACCCCGAGGCTTCGGAGGCTGCGCTGGCGACGGCCTGCCAAATCTGGCCGGCCGTCAAGTTCAGTTGGTTGATAACTTCCTGTTGAGTTTGCATTTCAGATCTCTACGTAAGGTCCGCTGACGGTGAAAACGAGCTTCTTTTGATGGAGGGCGGGCCGTCCCTCGAACTTCGGGGCCCTTGAGACCAGCATCTGGATGTCGCGATCGGAGGCCTGGTCGAGCTTGAGGACGTCCCCCTGGCGCAGGCGCAAGAACTCTCGAACGTGCAGGCGCGTCTTGCCGAGCATCACCGTGCATTCCACCGGCGAAGCGTTCACGTGCTGCACGAGCGAGCGCCGATATTCGGGCTTCTGCTTGCGGCTGCCGCTCGCGAACCAGCGCTGGGCGCTGAGCTTCGTGGTGACGGGCTTCAAAACCATGTAGGGAATGCAGAGGCTCATCGCGCCGCGGGCGTCCCCCACTCTGATCTCAAAAAGGATGCTGATGACGATGTCGGTAGGAGGAGCGATCTGGACAAACTGCGCGCTCGTCTCCATGGTTTCGATGCTGGGGTTGACGATGACAACGCCTTCCCAAGCTGACTTGAGGGCGCCGAACATCCGGTCGATCATCTGCCGGACGAGGGGCTGCTCGATGTCGGTCAGGGACTGTCGGTCGACAGACTTCCCGGGACCGCCGAGCAGCTTGTCGATCATCGTGAAGACGGTTGCGAACTCAATCTCGAGGACAGCCTGGCCGTTCAATGGCGGGATCGACATGATCGTGAAGACCGAACTACTGATGCTGCGCAGGTACTCCTCGTAGGGGACCTGCTCAAGCGAGATCAGATCGACGTTCACGGGGTTGCGGAGAAAAGCAGAGAGCCCGCTCCCGGCGAGGCGCGCGAACGTCTCGTGAAGCATTTGCAGGGTGCGGAGTTGATCCTTGCTGAACTTGTCGGGACGGCGAAAATCGTAGACCTCGTAGGCGGTCGACGTGGCTCGGGCCGCACGGGCAGCTCCTGCATTGGCTTCGCCTCCGAACGCCGCCGGCCCTGCCGCCTCTCCATTGAGAGAAGTCAGAAGGGCTTCGATTTCAGCTTGGGATAGGATCTCCGACAAAACCGCGTCACTCCAACAACGCACACCTTTGGGTGGCTGTCAGTCAGATCATCGGAGTTGTCCCGGCAATCTTCAGGGGGACGGGGGGACAAAGCCGTGCCGATCTCGAAAATCCAAAATCCAAATCAGGCTGAGTTGGCGAGGACGACCTTTCCTGAGGAGTGGACTTTGGCCCAACCGCCCCTCGTGGCGATAACCTTCGCGCCGGAGAGCCGCGCCTTGCCGACGGGCACCCAAAATTCGCTTCCGACCGGGAAGACCGCATTCAGTTCGATTCGCTCGCGCTCCTGGACAGCCTCCATCAAGGAAGTCAGGAACCCCTTCGGGGTCTGATCCGGATTCAACACAAGAGCCCTTCGGAACACTTCTGGGGGCAGCAAGCGAAAGGCATAAATGGCAACGTCGAGATAGGCGGCCATGTCGCCCTTAGCGCAGGCCGCAAAATCGGGACCCTTCGTGCCAACCCTCGAAACCGATGGTGCGACCTTGGTCTTGACGTAGGGAACGATCGCCTGGAGGTCGACACCGAGCACGTCGGCAGGCTCAAGCGTCTTCTTTGCAAGGCAGTCCCTCACCCAGGTCATGTAGATCCGCTCACCGAGATCGCCATTCGCCCATTCTTCGTGCCCACCAGTCGTTTTGACCGGAGGCAAGGTCGCGTGTCCGTACTCGTGGACGATCTCGCGCAGTGCCTCGACCGGCTCGGTGAGGGTTCCCACTTGATATACGTAGATCGTATTGACCTTTCCCGGCGCCCCGCCCGTTTCGGGTGTCCCAGGGTCTTCGCCGAACAGTTGCTCAGCTCCGGGCTGCCCCTGGCTGCACAGGTAAACGTCCACCTGCTGGTTGCCGAACTCCGGCGTGTGGTCCAGCTTGAACTGCGTGAAGTTCAAATCGAAGACACGGGCCAAAGCGCGGGCCGTGCTCTCCGGCTTCAGCGCGGCCTCTTTCGGCGTACTGCTTTGGCCGAAAACGCGCAGCCGGCCCTGGGCGCCGTTCGGGTTCGCGATCGAGACGACCGACAAGAGGTCGAACGACCACTGGTTCTTTGGCGACACCTTAGGCGCTGCGAGAGAGGAAGGCGGTGCTGTGACGCTCAGCGAGAGCCCACCTGGAAATGGACTGACAAGGTCGGTCGAGCCCGACTGGGCCCAGGCAAGGGCCAGCATCGCCGGCCAAACCAAGTCAGTGTCCCTCCGCTTCCAAGAACCGCTCCGCGTCGATCGCCGCCATGCAACCCGAGCCGGCGGCGGTGACAGCCTGGCGATATGTCCTGTCAGTCACGTCACCACAAGCGAAGACCCCCGGCACCTTGGTCCGGGTGCTGAAGGGCTCGACCTTGATGTAACCCAATTCGTCGGTGTCCACCCAATCCGTGAAGACCGAAGAGTTCGGCTGGTGGCCGATTGCCACGAACAAGCCGTCCGCAGGCATCTCCCACTTCTTGTCCTTTACCGTGCTCGAGAGCGTCAGGCCGGTCACCTTCTTGTGCGGCTCCATGTCGCCGTGGATGTCGGAGACAACGGCGTTCCACACGAACTCGATCTTCGGGTTGTCGAGAGCCCGTTGTTGCATGATTTTGCTGGCGCGAAGGTGGTCACGCCGGTGCACCACCGTCACCTTCGACGCATGCCGGGTGAGGTAGTTGGCCTCTTCCATGGCCGTGTCGCCTCCCCCTACCACGACGACTTCCTTGCCCCTGAAGAAGAAGCCGTCGCACGTCGCACAGGCGCTGACACCGAAGCCGCCGAACGTCTTCTCGCCTTCGATGCCGATCCACTTTGCGGAAGCGCCGGTCGAAATGATGACGGTCTTCGCCTCGTACATTTCGGCGCCCGTCCAGAGCTTGAAGGGTCGCGCGCTCAAATCCACGCGAACAACCAGCTGTTGCCGAACTTCGGTGCCGAATCGCTCAGCCTGCTTTTGGAACAGCTCCATCATGTCGGGGCCCATGATCCCTTCGGGAAAGCCGGGGTAGTTCTCGACGTCGGTGGTGATCATCAACTGGCCGCCCGGTTCTGGACCGGTGAAGACCAAGGGTTGGAGGCCCGCCCGGCCCGCGTAGAGGGCAGCGGTATATCCGGCCGGCCCGGAGCCGACGATGATCACGTTGTGGGACATGTGAATGCTCGAAGATTACCAGGGCCCTTCGAGTTCCGTGGCCCGTGGGCCCTCGAAGCCGAACCCTGCTCCACCCAATAGCGGAACTTATGCATCCTCCGTTTGGTAAAACGCTCGTCACATGAACATCGACCTTTTGCGCGAGTTGACCGAAGCCCACGGCTGTCCCGGCCAAGAAGACGCCATTCGAGAAATCGTCAAGCGCGAGTTGGGGCCCCTCGCGGAACTGAGCGTCGACTACATGGGCAACGTCATCGCGTTCAAGCCCGCCAACTCGAGCCACGGAAGCGAGCGGAAGCTCATGCTCGCTGCCCACATGGACGAGATCGGATTCCGGGTCAAGCACATCAGCGACAAGGGCTTCCTGCGGGTCGCGCCGGTCGGCGGCTGGGATCCGCGGCAGATGGCGAGCCAGAGGGTCAAGGTCCTCACCGAGAGTGGTCTGATCAGCGGCCTCCTCATGCAAGGAACCAAACCCAAGCACATGCTGACGGCCTCAGAAATGGGCAAAGAAATGACGATCGACGACTACTTCATCGACATCGGCATGACGGGTGAGGCGGCCAAGGCGGCTGTCCAGATCGGCGACGGGGTCACGATGGACCGCCAGTTCCAGCAAATGGGCGACCTTTTCACCTGCAAAGCGATGGACGACCGCGTTGCCGTCTTCGTCATGATCGAAGCGCTGAAGGCAGTCAAGGAGCATTCGGTCGACATTTACGCGGTGGCGACCGTCCAAGAGGAGATCGGCCTTCGTGGCGCCGCGGCGAGCGGCTCAGCCATCGCCCCTGACGTCGTGGTAGCACTGGACATCACGCTCGCGAACGACATCCCGGGCATTCCTGACGAGAACAGCGTGACCAAGCTGGGCGAAGGCACGGCCATCAAGGTGCTGGACAGCTCCCTCATCTGCCACCCCAAGGTCGTGGACCACTTCAAGAACGTGGCCAAGTCGAACTCGATCAAGTACCAAATGGAGCTGCTGCCCCTTGGAGGAACCGACGCAGGCGGCATCCAAAGGCTCCATGGCGGCGTGCCCGCCTTCACCCTTTCGATTCCTTGCCGCTACGTCCACACGGTCAACGAAACCGTGCACAGCGGTGACGTCCAAGCCTCGATCGACCTCTTGGCCCGGTACATCGAGGATTGCCACAATGGCGACTACGCATATGCGTAGATAGGGTTCGGGTTGGTTCGGGTTCGGGGTTCGCAATCCACAATCCCTTTGCGGTGAGTTTGCGGTCGATCCATAGAATCTCCTCAGACATTGCGCTTCGGCGCATCAGGAGATCACATGCTTGCGACCATTCTTGCCGCCATTGCCCTCACGGGAGGCCACGTGGGCCATCTCGACGAGCCGACCAGGCCGAAGCCGCCAACCGATCTGAGCTCGTACAAGGTCATCCGCAACTACCTCAACAAACTTGAGGACTACGAGGCCGAGTGCAAGAAGCGCGGCGAGTTCGACGAAGAAGAGAAAGAGTTCGTCGAGGAAGAATTCGAGTTCTACGGCATGCGTGCCCACATGCTGATGATGCGGGGAGGTGAAGACGGCATCATCGATCAGCAGCAGTACCGGGACGCGATTAAGCACCGGAAGGAGATGGAGCCCCTCTCTGACCCTGCGTATATCGGAACGGGATGGACGTTCATCGGCCCGCGCGCCCTTGACGGAACCAGCAGCGTCCAAAACGGCCCCGTCACCGGCCGGGTCAACTCAGTCGTTTACGACCCTGCCGACAGCACCCACTGGTGGGTAGGCGGAGCGACCGGCGGCGTCTTCAAGACCGCTGACAACGGTGCGTCCTTCACTGGCGAGAGCGACACGTGGGACACCACTTATTGCAGCGCGATCGCTATCGACCCCAACAATTCCAACCGGGTTTACGTCGCGACCGGCGACTTCCCCGGCTGGTGGGGCTACGGCCTTGGCATCATGCGGACCTCGAACGGGACGAGCTGGACGAACGAGTTGACCACCGAGCTCCAGGGCTGCGAGGTCAGCGACATCATGGTCGACCCCGACAACAGCTCGCACATCCTATGCACCTCTGGCCGAGGCACGCAAGACCCGGATGGGGCGGGCATCTGGCTTTCGACCGATTACGGGAACACGTGGACGAAGATGAAATCAAGCCCGACCGGGGCAGGTTTCTCCAAACTCGCGTACAGCAACAAGGTCTCAAACGTCCGGCACATTTATGCGGCGCACGCCTCGAACGGCTTTGCCTACCGCTCCGACGATGGCGGCCAAACCTGGGACACTCTGATCCTTCCCGGGAGCGGTCTCGTCAGCATCGCCGCGTCAAGAACGAACCGTGACGTCGTTTACGCGTACGTCTCGACCGGCGACATCTATATGAGCACGGACGCCGGCGACAACTGGACCAACATCAACGGCAACCTTGGCAACATCACCGCACCTGGTGCCGACTTCCGCCAGGTCACCTACAACTACATGTTCGGCGTCATCAATAGCCAGCCGGATGGGTCAGGAACCGACGTCCTGTTGTTCGGCGCGGTGGATTGCTTTGCTCTTGTCAACCCCATCGGCGGCGGCCGGACGTGGCGGTGGATCAATGGAGTGCTCAACCAAACACGCCAAGTCCATGCCGATTATCACGGATTCACTCAGCACCCTACGACGAAGAGCGCTTGTCTGATCGCCAATGACGGTGGCGTTTGGCAACTGTTGTACATCTCAAGCCTTGGCCTCTTCACGTGGACAAACATGAACGATGCCCTGAGGTTGACGGAGCACGTCTTCACCGCCCCTCACCCCGACGCCTCCAACAATCCGAACTACATCAACACGGGCATGTGGCACCTCGGGTGTGGCTGGAGCCCGAACAACGTCAATGATTGGCGGAGCAACTACGGCGGAGACGGAATGTGGACGGCCATCGACGACACCAATCCCGCCATCCAGTTCTCAAGCTCACAAAACCTCGGCGCTGGGGGCCTCATCCAGTTCTCGGGCACGAACACCTCCTGGGTGAGCAAGGCCAACTTCACGACGAACACTTCCCTCAGTAACGAAAACTGGGCTTTCGCAGGGCCGTGGACCGAGATTCCTGGCGACTCGGGAGCTCTCTACATGGCAGGCGAGCGCCTGTACAAGTTCAAGTGGACTGGGGGCACCCCAACGTGGACAAAGAGTATCGGCGGCGCTGACTTCAGTGTTGCCGGCGACGAGTACGCGACCGCCATCACCGCGGTCTCCGGCGGCGGCTGCTTTGTCGGCACCCAATATGGGCGCCTCTTTGGATCGCTGACACCTTCACTCGGTGTACCGCAGCTCCACGACTTCGTCGGGCCCATCTCAAGCATCTGCGCCTCGCCGACCGACTCCGACGACCTTCTCGTTTCGATCGGCGGCGTCGAAAATGGAGGGCCGAACGGCAACGGCGCCCTCTGGGAAGTCCTCGATGCAACCAGCGGCAGTCCAAGTTATGTCGACCGGAGCGGATCGGGCACCAACAGCCTCCCTGGCATCGGTGTCAACTGGGTCGTCCGAGACCCCTACGACCCCATGTTCACTTGGTATGTCGCCACCGATCTTGGCGTGTATTACACGCGAGACCGGGGAGCGAATTGGTACAACATCAGCGAGTCGTTCGGCCTGCCAAACGCTCTCGTCTACCACCTCGCCGTCAGCGACAATATCCTCTACGCCTCGACATTCGGCCGCGGAATCTGGCGCATGTCGCTCTACTCCTCGGCTCCGACCCTGACCGCCTTCACGTTCCAGGGGACAGAGGTCACTGGCGGTGCCAGCGCACCCGCCACCATGACCCTCAGTCGCGAGGCGCCTCCCGGAGGACTCGACATTCCGGTGACCTCTAACAATCTCAACGTAATCAAGACACAGCTTGTCCATTTCCCCGGTGGAGCGACAACGGCCACCGTTTATGTGAAGACTGAGATCGTCACCAACGACGTCACGGTCACGGCAACAGCCAACTACGGCGGCCCGGTCAGCGATAGCATCATCGTCCGCGAGTGTAAGGTCATCGACTTGCAAATGCCGGCGAGTGTCACCGCTGGAAACGGCTTCGTCGGACTCGTCCTCATCGACCGTCCCGCACCCCCCGGCGGCATCGACATTGACCTTGTCTCCAACGACCCCAGCGGTACACACGTGGAGACCCCGGTGACCATTCTGTCCGGCGCAACGGGCGCGTTCTTCAATGTGGACACTGACCTCTATCCTGTGGACCAAGTCGTCGGAGTTCAAGCGTCGGGGCCGGGCAGCGGTTGGCAAGAGAGCTTTACCAAGCTCGGTGTCCGTGCAACGAACGTCATCGGCTTCGTGGATATCATGTGGAACACGCTCCCGGGCACCATATCCGTGGTGCTCAACCGGGCGGCGCCAACTGGTGGGTTCACGTTTGTGGTTCAGTCCGGCGACCCCAACGTCGTCCAAGTGCCAGGTACCTACACCGTGCCGGCCGGCCAGTCCTCCGGCACGTTCCAAGTGGGCACGAAGTACGTCCCGGTGGACACGAACGTCGGCGTCAGGCTCTGGGATCCGTACGGGCAACCGTGGGACGTGACGATGCACGTCCAGCACCTTGGCGTCCAATCGCTCACGTTCAACCCGAACCCGGTTGTCGGCGGCAACCCGTCAACTGGCACGGTGACGCTCGACCGCAACGTCGGCATCGTCGGCTTCACGGTCAACCTGTCGTCGCAGTACACGAACTTCGTTCAAGTTCCACCGACGATGACCGTTCCCGCTAACTCGACAAGCGGCACCTTCCAAGCGACGACCTTCTCGTCGGGCGCAGTGAACGACATCCCGATCACCGCGCTTATCGGCAGCCAACAAGTTCAGGGTGCCTACCAAACGACCAACCTGAGGCTCCTTCCACCGATCATCACGATCGAGCCATCGAGCTTCACGATCAATCTCGGCAAGCTGAACTCTGGCAACGTCGCGAGCTTGGCCAACCAGGACAACAACCCACTGGAAATCTGCAAGTTCATTGTCCCGAACCAGCAAGCTTCGCCCGTCACGGTGCAAGTGGACGGCTCCTCGCCGCTCCTCAGCGCTACGACCTTGAAGCTGCAGGCCATCGGCAAGATGACGGCCAGCGGTCTCTATGGCCAGACGCTTGAAATGTGGAACTGGACGACCAACAACTGGGACGCAACAGACGTGCGGACGGACACCGTCAACACCGCGTACGCGACCCGCGAATTGGTCGGCACCGGCGGCCTTTCGCGCTACTTCCGCTCAAGCGACGGTGCGGTCAAAGCCAGGTACCGAGTCCGCCAGACTGGCCCCGGCGCTTCCGCCAACTGGTGCCACAACATGGACCGCCTGGTCTGGATCCTGACGCCATAGGCTAAGACAAATCCTCCCCCGCTTCGGCGGGGGAGGAGCGCCCGAAGAAAGGAACGGGCCTAAGCCGCAGCCTTCTTGCTCTGCTTCGGCGCTTGCTCGAGCGCCAGCGACACTTGCTGAACGCCGATCGTCTGCAGCCGAGTGGCTTGCCCGGTCGAAGTGTTCACAAAGCGGTACCCGGCAGCATAGTAGCCCGGCGGAACGTTCACGTCTTGACTGAGGCTCCCGACGGCGAAAGCCACAAAGCCGTAACTCTTAAACGCACCTTTCTGCGGCGTACGGTTCTTTGCTGGCAGCTTCTGCAACAACAACTCCGTCTTCGTACCGAGAGTGTTAGCCGCGCTAGCCGTGAAGGTCACTTTGCCTGTACCCGCGGTCGCCGTCATCGTGATGCTGTCACCCGCGTAGCTGCTTGTCGGCGGTGTCACCGGTATCGTCCCCGTCGGGTTGACCTGGAGGAACTTTGCGGCTAATTCGACAAAAGCGTCGATCGCTGTCTTCTTCGGGTGCTTACCTGTTGGAGGGTTGTCGATCTGTTGGGTCTGCGCATAGCTCTTCCATTGATCGACCTGTGCGGTTGTCAGGTTTTTGTAAGCAGTTGCCGACTTCCTCAGGTTCGTTCTGACCTGTTGCTGAGCGGGAGTGTCAGGGTTAGCAGGTGTCACGCGCGGTCTTATGTAAGTACCGTCACGCCCCTTGACGAACACGACCGTGCCCGCCTTGCCTTTGAGTGACTGAAGAGCGACGCTGAGTTCGGCCTTAGCCATTGTCGCACCTTCCTTGGTTTCTTGTGGTGTTGCCCATTTCTTGGCTCCATGCGGTTTGGGCCTTGGGGCAGTGGTGTGGGCCATCCCCGCGGCCCACAGAATTCTAATTGGCAACTGAATAGAGACTCTTTAGGCTTTTGCGAAATTCTAAATCGTCAATGAGAGCGACTTAAGTCCAAAATCCCAGATCCGAAATCGGAGCCCTAAGGGAGCGGCACCGCTTCCCAAACGGCCTGGTCGAAGTCAGCGCACCAAGCACTGGAACTGACCGGTCCGGTGGGCCGCACGCGCACCAACGCCCACACCTTTTTGTCGCTCGCACGCACGTAACGAGAAATGTCGCCCTTGGCGATGGTCTCGCTCTCTGAGTAGCTGGTGGACAGGGGCGTGGTCACGTTCGACGCCGGGTCGTAGAGGCTGGTCGTCCAGTCGTAGAGGTTGAGGCTCACGGTGTAGGAGCCGACCATCGCCGCCTTCGCCCGTAGTTTGAACCACAAGTTCATCGGCTGCCACGGCAGGGTCGCCTCCATCCGCACCTGAACCGGGTCGACGCTCTGGTTGGGGACGATGAACCTGCAAACGCGCAGGGCGTCTCCGTCGGCACTGGCCAAGCTCGCTACGTTGCCCGCTGTTTTCTGGCCAAAGACCACCGTGAAGGACGAGGCCGGGACGAGCGTCGTGACGGGGTCGAGGCGGAAAGCACTGTAGCGGAACGTGTTCAGCTGGTAGTAGAACATGCCGCTGCCGCAGACGGAACCCTTGTTGTTGACAGAGTCAGCCCTAGCGGCCACCCACCCCGGCATGCCACCGCAAAGTGCCGATAGGTCAATGAACCCTGTTGCCTCAGTCCAAATGAAGGGCGAACTGTTCACGAAGGGAGCGAAGACAGTGATCCCGCACACTTGCCGCAGGTCGTTGACCCCCCGAGCTTCCCCCTGCTCGGACGTCCACCCGGGGGGGCCACCCAAGTTTCGAATCGGCTGTCCGACGAACCAGGCGACTGGAACGTAGTCGATGTCCGGAGTTCCGACCCCGACAACGTCGCCGCGCTGGTTCATGCCAAAACCAATACTGCCGTCCGTGCCACCTAGGAGGTCGCCGAGGTCGGATACGCTTCCTTTGTCCCACCGCACGGCGTGTATCCCGCCGTTGCTCCCGACGGTGCTGTCCCCGCAGACCGTTCCTGAGTCGTTGACAGAGAAGGCAGAGCCGCCCACTACGTTCGAATCCAGTTGGGAAAGGAGGGTCCATGTGCCATTCTCCCAAACGAACGCGCTATGGCCCGGCCAGCCGTACGCTGAAATCACGATATCCCCATGGCTGTTGATGGCGTTCGCATAGGTCGAGTCCCGATAGTCCGGCGGAAAGCCGATGTATTGGGGCTGGTCCTGGAACCAGGCCATGGCCGCCCTGCCCAAGGGCCCCTCCGTCCAGCCGCAGGCGTCCCCCTTTTGATTTAGGCCATAGGCGACGCTGAAGGTCATGAGCGGCAGGACAGGCAGCCGATAGGTCGTTCCGTCCTTCTTCCAGAGCCGGGCCATGATGTGGCCGTCGCCTCCTCTGGCCCCACCGGCGACGGTGCCGGAATCGTTCACTGCATATCCGCCGCTCTCTCCTCCGATGGAGGCGGTCGGATCTCGGAGCTCCTGGAACGTGTACTGCAGGTTGCCCAGGGCCGGGCCGGCAAGGACGGTCATCGTTCCGACGACGGAGAGTCTTGTGATCATTCCTTTATGATACGACGTGTTGTCCGAACCGACCGAAGATCGTGCCCGTCAGTCTTACAGGCTTCACGCCACCAGGGAGAACAAAATGGCAGCCATCGACTCCATCAACAGCGTCTTCGACTTTCCTGCGATCGCACCGTCAGACGGGCGGGTGGCAAGGGTGACGCCAATATTCAGCAATTAACGCTTAAGACGACCGCGTCACCCTTGGGCAAAGCCCACTCGTTCGCCGCTAGGGCTGAGGCGTGTGGGAATGCCCTTGGGGAGTGTTCTTCGAACCGGGGTGCAAGCGCACGAGCCATCGCTTCACCCTGGCCACCCGCCGCAGGGCTGGAAGCAGTGTTCGAGGTGGACAGGGCGAAGTATTGAACTTGAGGGGGATTCGCCCAAGGGTGATGTTTTGAGAAAAGAGTTAGCGCAGTCAGAGTATCGTCACCCTTGCCACCCGCCCGCTGTTAGCCCTTTGCAATGAAGAGTCACATGCGATGCACAAGTCGTACAAGGGTCGCGACCTGTGCAGCACCGGTGAAGTGACCTTGCTTGACTGTGGAATGAAGGCCGTTGTGCCGACAATGCAAGACAATGGCCAAAGCGACGACTGGCGTCCTTATGGGTGGACTGAGCGGCAAGGCAGGAACCGTCGTCTTCGTCCGCCAGCCCAACGGAGCCGTCTACCTTCGGCCCAGAGTCACGCCGCGGAATCCCCGCACCCCTGCTCAAGAAGCTTCTCGGGCATTGGTTGCCCGCGCGGCGCTGCTGTGGAGGAGCCTAACGGTCGAAGAAGCGGTGCAATGGAACCTTTACGCCCTCGAGCAGCAGGCGTCGCTGCAAGCGCAAGGCATTGAACGACAGGTCAGGGCCTCTGCCTTGTTCACTGGACTGGTGGCCAAGTTCTTGCAGGTCGACCCAAACGCCGATCCTCCGCGAACACCACCTTCGAGTTCCTTCGATGGTGATGGAATCTCCGTCCAAGCAACATCGGGAACTGGCTCCGTCACATTCACCGCTAATGCGCCAAACGCTCCTGGGGTGGTGTCCGAAATCCTTCTGCAACCCGTCACGAGCGTGCACCGAAAGCCGATGCCGCGGGCTTTCAGGCACGCCGGGTTTCACCGATTTGAGCCAGGTGGGCTCGATTTGACCCTGACCTCGAAAGAAGGTTGGGTCGCTTGTGGTCTACGCTTCGTGCGAGCTGCGACGGGACAGGCATCCGCCGTTCAGTTTCTGGGCACTGTCCACGTTGGATAGGGCCCGCATTTCCTTTCTTCACTTTGTTCGCAAGACGGGCGGATCGCAGACCTTGCAAGGCGTGTACTTGGCGGGAAGGTCGCCCAAGCGGACGGAGTGGCTCCCCGACTTCAGCCGGCACTCCTTGCGGTGGTATTTGGTGCCGCCCTCGGTGATGTAGACGAGAGTATCGGGGGTCGCGGGAGGCGCACAAGCGGCGGCTAAGACCGCTCCCAAGGCAAGCAACAAAGGTCGTCGCACGGATTGGTGATACCAGACTGAGGCCGGGCTCAATAGAAATGCGTCTGGTTGGCGAGGAAGGCGGTCTCGCTGCTCGGCGGAAAGTCGTAGTTCTCGCCGCCCCGGCTGTCCGACCAGACGATGGCACCCCACCGGTCCGAGGCGATCAGATCCTTCAGCGCGAGCCGCGCGCCCTCCTCGGTCGGGATCTCGACAGGGTCCTTTCGGAACGTGCCCGTCTTCCGGCAAGTGTCCACATACTGAGCGGCGCTCTCGCCCTTGCCGGAAAGCAGGTAGGCGTTGCCCAGTTCGAACCACACGTCGTTCTGCTGCACCATCGGGAACTCGGGCCACTTGCTGAGCGGCATCGTGAAGCGCGGTAGCCGGATGACCCCAAGCTTCGGAGGCCGCAAGGGGCCGCCCTTGCCGACAAACAGGATGCGGCAGAGGTGGCAGGCCCTGACGCTCGAAAACCTAGGCATGTAGTCGAGCTTTTGGCCCCCGTCACCTCGCCGCACAAGGTCGGCCGCGGCCTTCTCTTCTCCCATCGCAATGTACGCGTTTGCCGCCTCAGCCAGGGAGCGGCAGGTCACCGATTTCTTCGTGAAAACGGCAGCGATCGGGTCGTCTTGGGCGGTGGCGATGAGGAGGAGGGCGGTCAGCATCTCTTCAGATTCTGACGACTGGAGACACGCAACGGCTCACGACCTGCGTCCTACTCGCTCGCACCCTCTGGTGGTGCCGCTCCGTACTAGCATTGGAGGCAACTGTGTTCATCGCGACAATCGGCATCATCGTCTTTGTCCTCTCGTTCGTACTCAAGGGGCTCAACAAGCAAACCCCTGAGCATGTCAATTTCGGGGCTAGCGCCTGGACGACTCGGGTCATCGGCTTGCTCCTGGTCGCGGCAGGCATCCTGATGTCGTCGATCGTCATCGTTCCGGCTGGCAATCGGGCGGTGCAACTTCGCTTCGGCGCGGCTATTGGGAGCTTGGACGAGGGCATCCACGTCATCGTGCCGGTCATGGATTCAACGATCTTGATGGAAACGAGGACCAGGAAAGAAGAGAGCCAGGCAACGGCTGCCTCGCGAGACTTGCAGACAGTCACGACTTCCCTTGCCCTCAACTTTCACATCGACCCGATGAACGTGGCGAAGATTTATCGCAACGTGGGCACGGAATACACGAACCGGATTATCGACCCCGCCGTGCAGGAGTCGATCAAAACAGTGACCGCCAAGTACACGGCCGAGGAGCTGATCAAGAACCGTGCGCAGGTCAAGGCGGAGGTCGAACAAGACATCACGGTGCGGTTGAAGGCGTACGACATCGTCGTCGAGCCCGCGGGGCTCTCGATCACAAACTTCGACTTCTCACCTGAGTTCAACAAGGCGATCGAGCAGAAACAGGTGGCACAGCAGGAAGCCGAGCAACAGAAGTACGTCTTGCAGAAAGCTGAGCTTCAGAGGCAGACCGAAGTCACGAGGGCCGAAGGAACCGCGCAGGCCGCGAAGCTTAACGCCGAATCCTTGAGGGCGGAAGGATCGGGTCTCGTCATCGCCCGTGAATGGATCCAAAAGTGGGACGGCAAGCTGCCGTCCGTCTACGGGTCTGGGCAGGGCGGGATGATCTTCGACCTCGGCTCGTTGATGAAAAGTGGTCAGGTACCGACCGGGCGTTAGAGCTTTTTCCTCGGCTTAGCACGAGGTTCCCGGGTAGCAGGCAGAACTGTCGGGCCGGTTACCCGGCCCTGTTAGTCACGGAAGAGGTCTTGCACTTCGTCCCCGGCCATGGCCACGCCAATAGGCTTGAGGGTGTGCAAGATCCTGATGGTCGGCGCGTGGTGCTCCAAAACCTCGGGCAACCGCTTGTAGCAGTGAGGTGACTCGTCCGTACCGGCTCCCCGGAGAACGACGCCGGCCTCCTTCACCCACCGGTCCATCATGTCCCGCGTGACCTTTCCGCCTTCTCGCCTGCCCTTTCGGACACGGCCAGCGGCCTGCGTTCGGCTCATGACGCGGCCCGCTCCGTGCACCGTCGAATAGAACGAGGTCGCGGCTTCGTCAGACTCAACCCCTTCGAGGATCACGCTGATATCGCCCATCGAGCCACCGACAAATCCCTTCTGGCCAGGAAACGCCGGCGTCGCTCCCTTGCGCACGACCCACACATCCTCTCCGCCGTGACTTTCCCGCCAAGCGAAGTTGTGGTGGTTGTGCACCTCGTCGATCACCTTGGCTCCGAGGATCTTCACGACCCGCGCGCAGACCCAATCGCGACCGGCATAAGCGTAGCGCCCAGCAAGGTTCATTCCTTGCAAGTAGTCGGCGCCAAGGTTTGACCTTTCGTGGAAGACGACGGGGTCGACGAACATGCCGTTCTTTCCACCGCCTGCCTCCATGAAGTGGGAAGCCACCTTGTGGCCAAACCCGCGCGAGCCGAAGTGCACTCCGACCCAGACGCGATCAAGCTCGTCGATGAAGACATCCACATAGTGGTTGCCGCTCCCGATCGTGCCGAGCTGCGTCCTCGCCAGTTCCTTGTAAGCCGCCATGGGCATGGCCTTCCAAGCGGGATCGTCGAACAGCTCGTGATCGACGCGCTCCTCGTTCTTCATCCCCATACCGAAGCTGAGGGTCTTGAAGACGTCGTCCATGACGCGTGCGATCTTGCGCCGGGCTTCCTTAGCGGGCATATCGGTCAGGACAGCCTTATTGCCACACGCAATGTCATAGCCGACGCCGCTCGGGCTGACCATTTCGCGGTAAGCGATGACGCCACCGATCGGCATTGAGTAGCCGACGTGGTGGTCAGCCATCAACGCTGCTCCGACCGCATGGGGATCGGCCGCGCAGTTTTGGATCTGAAGGAGGGCGTCTTGGTCGACTGGCTCTCCCCAGACCGGGGTTCCATTGATCTTGTTCATTGTCGCCTCCTTGGGCACAGGGGAGGTTAGACGGTCGCCCTTTGACCATTGTTTCGCAGACCAGGACCTCCCGCCTTGCGCACTTGCTTACCGATGCGTGAAACTAGTCCCATGGCTCTGTCCCTTGTCGCTCTGCTAACCTTGATGGCTCCCATGCGCGCCGAGCACCTACGGACGGAGTACCTCGTTGACCCTCTGGCCCTGCAGACCCAGCGCCCGAGGTTTTCCTGGGAGTTGAACGCCGACGGCTACGGGGCACACCAAACTGCCTACAGGATCGTCGTCGAATCGGACGGAACCGTCCTATGGGACTCTGGCAAGGTCTCCTCGAACGCGCAGGGCCAGGTGGAGTATTCGGGCACGCCTCTCAAGAGCCGCCTGCGATGTACCTGGAAGCTCCAGGTCTGGGACGGTGACGACAAAGCGTCGCCATGGGCCAAAGCAAAGTTCGAGACTGGTCTCAACACCGCCAGCGATTGGGGCGGACAATGGATTACGACCGCCGAACCCACCCCAGATATCCATCCATCGAACAACGGCTACCACAGCGAGATGGAGACGTCCGCGGACGTTCCGAAATGGGTGACTATCGACCTTGGATCGACCAAGCGGTTGGATGGAGTGCGGTTGTGGCCGTGTCGCCCGTTTGATTGGCAAAAAGACGAGCCGGGCTTTCTCTTTCCCGTCCGGTTCTCCATTTCGGTCGGTTCCACGGAGTCCGAAATGAGCGTGGCCGTTGCCCAGAGGGCCGACCTGCCCAACCCTGGTGAAAACCCCTTTGAAATGCGCTTCCCCGCAGTCGAAGCTCGCTATGTCCGGCTCGACGTCTCGCGGCTTCGCGACCGCGGAGACGCCCACTTTGGTTTTGCCTTGACCGAACTCGAAGCTCTCGACGGTGAAACCGTCGTCTCAAAGGGCGCGAATGTGACCGCAAAGGACTCGGTCGAGAACCGGAGTTGGTCAATCACCAAACTCACCGACGGCGACCGCAAATCGCACAAACTCACTGGCCTTGACGCACTCCCCGTCACCGAACTCAAGAAGCAAGCCTTCCTTGACCATAAGGTGAAATCGGCTCGGTTCTATGCGACAGCTCTGGGGGCATATGAAGCTTCCATCAACGGCAAGCGAATCGGAGACCACATCCTCGCGCCAGAGTGGACCGACTATCACAGCCGGGTCCAGTACCAGGCCTACGATGTTACGGACCTGCTCGAGCCAGGGGGCAATATGATTCACGTCTCGCTCGGCGATGGTTGGTACGCCGGTCGCATCGGAATGGCCCAGGGGCTCGATCCACGCGGATATCCGAGGGCCGTCTACGGTCGTCGGGCGTGGTTCCGGGGTCAACTCGAAATTGAGTTTTCTAACGGGACGCGAGCCGTCATCCCAACGGACGGTACTTGGCAGAGCACGACCCAGGGAACCGTGCGCAGTTCAGATATTTACGACGGCGAGGCTGTGGACTTGAGCTTTGGCAACCCCCAGTGGCGCTTGGTGACCACCTCCTCCATGCCAGACCAAGGAAACCCGGAGATCGTGGCGCAGACGAACGAGCCGATCCGGGTCGTCGAACGAATCAAGCCGAAAGCGCCGACCCAGCCGAAGACAGGAGTCCTCGTTTATGACTTTGGTCAGAACATGGTGGGATGGGTGTCTGCCAAACTCCGAGGCCGCACTGGTGCAAAAGTGAAGTTCCAGTACGCCGAAGTCTTGAACGACGACGGCACCGTCTATACGGCCAACCTGCGAGGAGCCCCACAGGTCGATACCGTCGCCTTTCCTTCCGAAGGAAGGGTCAACGACTACGAGTTCCGACCCCATTTCACCTATCACGGTTTCCGATATCTGCAGATCACTGGATTGGAGTCAGCCGCCGACATCAAGGATCTGACGGGCGAGGTCTTCTGCAGCTCGTCTCCCCAGAACTCCACGTTCGAGTGTTCTGACCCAATGGTGAACCGGCTATGGCAGAACATCCTATGGACGCAAAGGGCGAACCTCATGAGCAGCCCGACAGACTGTCCCCAACGGGACGAGCGCCTCGGCTGGATGGGCGACATCCTCGCCTTCTCCCAGAACGCCTTTTACAACATGGACATGTCAGGCTTCTTCACCAAATGGTTGCAAGATGTCCGGGACGCTCAAGCCGACGATGGCAGATATCCCGACTTCGCTCCGCATCCTTATGGAAAGAACGACCGCTTCACCGGCGTGCCGGGCTGGGGCGACGCTGGCGTCGTCTGCGCATGGGTCCACTATTCGAACACTGGTGACGCGCGCCTGCTTGCCGATCACTATGATTCGGCACGCCGGTGGATTGATTGGATCGCGAGCAAGAACCCAGACCATTTGTGGAAGAACGACCGCCACAACGACTACGGCGACTGGTTGAACGGAGACACCCTCGTTCGGGACGGCTGGGACAGCACGGGTGGCGAAGTCCCCAAGGACGTCTTCGCGACGATGATGTGGTACCAGTCCGCCCGCATGGTTGAGGACATGGCCAAGGTCCTGGGCAAGAGCGATGAGGCGAAGCGTGTCGGCATGATGGCGGATCAAATCCGCAACGCCTTCCGCTCTGCCTATCTCTCACCAGATGGTGGGATTACCGGAGACACGCAGGCCGGTTACGCTCTCGCTCTTCATTTCGGCCTGGTTCCCGGTGAGACGAAGGCGGCGTCTTTCTCCAAGCTGATCACTGCCCTCGAGAAACGAAAGGGCCTCATCACCACCGGGTTCCACAGCACACTTCCTCTGATGGAGGTGCTGACGGACGAAGGAAGAGCCGACCTCGCCTACAAGATTCTGTTGAACCATGACTTTCCGGGCTGGGGCTATAGCATCGATAACGGGGCCACGACGATCTGGGAGAGATGGGACGGCTATGTCAAGGGGCGCGGCTTCCAGGATCCGGGGATGAACAGTTTCAACCACTGGGCGCTCGGATCTGTCGGCCAGTGGATCATGGAACGGGTAGCCGGAATCACGACTTCCTCCGGGCCCGAGCATCAGATCGAGATCAGGCCCGTGCCCGGCTTTGGCGTCTCCTGGGCAAAGGCCACTTATCGGAGCCGCTGGGGCATGGTGAAGTCAGCTTGGACAACCCAGGGTAGCAAGACGACTCTCGAATTGGAGATCCCACCGAACACGACGGCCCAGCTTCATTTGCCAAAGGGCCTGAGCATTGAACGAGTCGAGGTCGGCGAAAAGGGACTCAAAAGAGGGGCGTCGGCCAACGAAGCCAGCTTAGTGTCAGGCAGCTATAAGATCATTGCTCAAAGCTAGTCGCCACCTACTTCTTTGAGGAGGTAGAGCTGGAAGCAAGCCATGAGCAATTGGGCGAGGTTCACAGCAATCATAAAGGGCTTCGCGACACCCATGCCCAAGCATGTCCCGACCGTTGCCCCGAGAATCACCAAGTAGCACATCAACTTGGCGATGAATTGGACGACCTCTGACTCGAAGTAGAGCCCTATGCCAACCCCGGCGTTCACGGCCCCAACGATGATCCCGTAGGCTTCCATGCCGGGCAGATAGTGCTCGGCCTGCCTGAGCTGCACTCCTTGAAAGATCATGTAAGCGCCGTTGAGGATCCAAAGGCCAGCGACGATCTTGTAAGCGACCTCTTGCCATGTCGTGGATGGCCCCGTCGCCCGTCCCGCGAACTGACTCGGAATGGCCGCGATCTGGGTGTTGCACCGGGGGCAGATCGATGCCCACTCCATGACCATTGCCTTGCAGGCCGGGCATTGCTTTTGCTGGGCCTGTTTCACCGCGTCGCGCTTCGCGGCCTCCTGCTCCAGCTTGGCGTCAAGACTGACACCCAGGTGGAGCGCCATGGACTTGACCGCAGGGTCTTGTGGCATTTCAGCAAGAGCCTCCTGCACAACCTTGATCGCACGGGTCTTCTGGTCAATGTCGAGAAAGTGCTTCGCCAAAGCCTGTACCGGCTCGGGATTTGTCCGATCAAGTTTGATCGCCCGGCTGAGGTCGTTCTCCCCTCGCATGTCTTCGCCGTTCTCGAAACACTTTCTGCCCCGGGCCATTAAGGCGCTGACCATGCTGGCGTGCGCGTGAGCATGGTCTGGACGCAAACGCAAAACCTCGTCCAGGCTCTCGACTGCCAGGTTCAAATCGCTGCCCGCGAGGGCAGCGATGCCACGCGCAAAGTGATTCTCGGGGTTATCTGGCCCGAGACTGACAGCCTTTGCACTGTTGGCCAAGGCTAACTCGTACCGAGCCTGGGCATATTGAGCGAAACTCAGTAGGCGATATCCGTCAGCTTCTACCGGATCAGCCTGTACGGCCGCCGTATAGGCGCGCTCCGCACCTTCATAGTCCCCCTGCGCATAAAGCTGGTGGCCCTGCTGGACGCTCTCCGTGAACAACGCGGTCGCCATGACGACACATTATGAGCGACTATGATTCCAACTGTGCCTGGGAAAAAGACAGGGTATGCGCTAGTAGGGCGCCAAAGCATCCGCTCCCACAAGGGTGGCAAGCTCAAACGGGTATCTTGATCTCGGTGACGACCGAGTCCAACCCTCCCTTCACCGAGCAGTTCCAAGAACTACTTCGGCTTGTCAAGCAATCTGGCGACGTACTGATCGGAACGCACTTGAACCCTGACGGAGACGCCATCGGGTCAGCTCTGGCGGTCAGCCACTGGCTTGACGGCCTCGGCGTGAGGAACGAAGTGCTCTGCCACAACGAACCACCTGGATACCTGCGGTTCCTGCCTGGCAGCGATCGGCTCCGCAGAGAGCCTGAGCGATCCGGGCATCAGTTGGGGATCGTCGTCGATTTGGATTCGCTCGACCGTCTTGGTTCCTGTCGACCCTATTTCGAGGCCCTTCCGACCCTGGTTTTGATCGACCACCATCAGCCGCACGAGATGCCCGGAGACTTGAGGATCGTCGATCCCGCCAGTCCGGCCACAGCTGCGATCCTGACCGACCTGTTCGCCTGCAAGCAGAACCCGGTCGCGGTGGACATAAAGATCGCCGAATGCTTGATGACGGGGCTCGTGACGGACACGGGCAGTTTCCGCTTCCCGAACACCACCGCCCATTCCCTGCACCAAGCCGCATGGCTCCAAGAGCGGGGGGCGCAGTTGAGCAAAGTGGCCGACGAGGTCTATCTCAACCGGGACGAGCAAGCGGTTCGGCTCCTTGGGGAGGCCATCCACCTGATGAAGACGGCGTGTGCAGGCCGGCTGGCTTGGGTGGTCTTGCCGCCCAGCCTGTTCGAGCAGCTTGGCGCCCTCGAGGAGCACACCGAAGGCATCGTGAACGAGATCCTCAGCATCAGGACGGTTTCGGCTGCTTTTGTTCTCCGGGCCGGCAAGTTCGGCAAGGTCAAGGGCAGCCTGAGGAGCAAAGGTGACCTCGACGTCGCCAAGGTGGCGCAAGCCATCGGTGGGGGAGGCCACAAGAACGCGGCCGGCGTCACACTTGAGGGCAGTTTAGAAGTAGCCGAAAGCGTAGTCGTCAAGGCCATGAGCGAGGCCCTCGGATGCTGAGGGACGGACCGGGCCCCCTCGGGGTGCTCCTGATCAACAAGCCACCGGGCATCACTTCCCACGACGTCGTGCAGCAGGTCCGGAGGAAGCTGAACACGCGCAGGGTCGGCCATGCCGGCACTCTCGACCCGATCGCAACCGGCCTGCTGGTCATTGCAGTCGGTCCGGCGACACGCTTCTTGCAGTATCTTCCCCTTGAACCGAAGGAGTACGAGTGTACGTTCCTTTTTGGACAGGAGACGAGCACTTACGATGCCGAAGGGGAGGTCACGTCACAGTGCGACGTTCCGGACGACCTTGGCGAACGCGTCACTGCCGCCTTGCCGCGTTTACGGGGCCCGATTGAGCAGTTGCCGCCGCTTTATAGCGCAGTCAAGAAGGCTGGCAAACCCCTCTACGCTTATGCGCGGAAGGGCGAGGAAGTCGAGCGAGAGCCGCGACGGGTCTTTGTGGAAACCTTTGAGACGCTGAACCTCAAACCGCCGCAAGGCGAATTCCGGATCGTGTGCTCGGGTGGAACCTACGTCCGTACGCTGGCTCAAGACCTCGGACAGGCCGTTGGTTGCGGCGCCCATGTTGTCGAACTGCAAAGGACAAGGGTTGGCCGCTTCGACATTGACGACTCTGTCGAGCTCGAGAACGTGACCGAAAGCGCCTTAATGCCCCTTGAGACTGCACTCGACCCGATGCCCATGATCCGCCTCAACGAGGGCCAATTGTCGCGCGTGATGAACGGGCAGTGGATCAAGCCCACGTCCGACCTGCCTGCGGAGACGGTCGGGCTCCTGAACGAAGAAGGGCGCCTTGTCAGCATCGCCAGGTTAGAAGGCAACCTGCTCCACCCCCAATGCGTCCTACCAGCAGAGGTGCTTCATGACGCGGTCTGACGCAGGCGCCCAGGCTGGCAGAATCCAAATCTTCGACCCGGGCTTCGCCAAGAAACGGCTTGCGAGCCAGCTTGCCTGGTTCAGCTTGTGGTTCGGCGTCACCGCGGTCGGACTGTGTCTTCACCCGAGCTCAGAGCACCACGGGACCCACACGCAACTTGGACTGCCTCCCTGCCCCTCCGTCATCCTCTTCGGTCGGCCGTGCCCTGGATGTGGCCTGACCACGAGTTGGACGGCCCTCCTTCATGGTGACCTGAACGCCTCGATTCAAGCCCACGCCCTCGGGCCCGTCCTTTACCTTGGCTTTACTGCGACAGCGTTGCTCTGTGCCTACGGCTATGCCAAGGGCCTTCGGCTGAGATCGGACAGTCGTCCCGCGAACATTGGACTCGTCGTGACCTTGATCGCGATGCTCGCCTACGGCGGGATCAGGTTCGCAACCGTCAAGTACCCCGACGCCTGGCGTCTATGGTCGGGCAAACAGGGTTGGAAGTCCGCCCGTGTGCCAGAAAAGAACCTTGCCGGACAACTCTCCCGATCGGGCCATGCCGAGTAGGCCCGCAAAAGCTTTCGCCGAGTAGACAGGGTCTAAGATAAGGCCTTCTCGGCCAGCGGCCATGCTCGCCGCCGCGGCCCCCTCCTCGCTAGAAATGTTGTAGCCCGCTCCGACCCAGTCCCGGCGCAAATTGAAATCAAGGCGCCCCAGTCCCTTTTTGAATCCTGCGATTGCGTCGATTCCATCGGTGAGGCGCTTGAGGTCATCAAGCAAGTCTTCTTCCGGATCGCAAGCGATACCGACCACCTTTGTCCGACTGCCATGGAACGCCCAGGCGAGTCCGGCGTGGGTGCTGCCGCTGCTGGTGGGCGTCACCACATGATCCCAACCCTCTCCAACCTCGACCGCAGCCTGGGTGAAAGAATAGGCTCCCAACGGAGAGCTTCCACCAATGGGCACGACCTTCACCACCTCGCCCTTGCTGCGCAGGTTGTCAGCGATCTTGTCCGCCTCCGCGTAGAGATCCAACCAATCGCCATCTGAAAACTCGTGGAGGTCGACGCCGAAGAGTTCGTCCAAGATGACGTTGCCGCCCTCCCGGGGTGGAGAGCCTTGAGGTCGGCCAAGGCCTTTGTCGAACGGCAACGACATGACCGCCGCCGAGCACCGGATGTTGTGGACGGCACATGCTGCCCCCAACTGTCTGACAAAGTTCGACTGCCGCGATCCACACGTCACAACATGGGTGGCACTTGAGTCCAATATGTCGGCCATCAAGTACTCGAGCTTTCGCCCCTTGTTGCCGCCCCCAGCGAACCCGGTCAGGTCGTCCCTCTTGATCCAGATGTCGAGCCCCAGGTCTTCGCTCAGCCGCGGCAAAGGATGGCACGGTGTGGGCAGACAACAGAGTGGAATCCGGGGGATCACGGCCCCATTATGCTGTCCGACCCTCGACGAGAAGAGGGCCGAGTACAATTCGGAGAGCGATGCGCGAGAACTACTTCCTCCACAAGTTGCACTCGCTCACCGGCATCATCCCCGTCGGCTTCTACATGGTTCAGCACCTGACGCTCAACAGCTTCAGCTTGGCTGGCCCTTCGAAGTTCAACGGCGTCATCGCCTTCTTCACGGCGATCCCCGGGCACATTCTGTGGTTGCTCGAAATCGTGATGATCTGGATCCCGCTCGCCTTCCACGCGGTGTACGGGATCGCCATCGTCGCCCGCAACGACGACAACTACTCGCACAAGGCTTATAAGTTCCGCGAGAACCGCTACTATCGGTTGCAGAGATGGTCTGGCGTTGTGGCGTTCCTCTTCTTATGCGCGCACGTGACCACGACGACCGTCCAGGCCAAGGCGCGAGGGCACGTCGTCATCGAGTACGACGCCTGGCACCAGCTCCTCACGTCAAACGGCTACATCGTCTTTATGCTCTACGCCGTCGGTGTGACGGCGTGCGCCTATCACCTCGCCTACGGCATCTGGAACTTCTGCATTCGGTGGGGGATCACCATCAGCGAGAAGTCCCAAGAGGCCACGGGTAAGTTCGCGGCCGGGGCGTTCGTGGTGCTCTCAGTGCTCGGCATCTCTGCCTTGTTCGGATTCATCAACCCAATCTTCGCCTCCAAAGAGGCTGAGGTCCAAGTCCAGAGAGAGACGCCGACGCACGATCTCCCCGTCAACGACCGGACTTAGTCTTCATCGGCTACCCGGCGCAGATACCGCCCGTAGGGCGTGCCCTTCATGGTCTCGGCGCGGGCTCGCAGATCTGCTTGGCCAATCCAGCCGTTCCGGAACCCGATCTCCTCGAGGCAAGCGATCATCAACCCCTGCCGTTGTTCGACCGCTTCAACGAAGTTAGCGGCCTGAAGCAGCGACTCGTACGTGCCCGTGTCGAGCCAGGCAAAACCCCGGCTGAAGCGTGTCACGTCCAAGGAGCCTTCGTCCAGGTAGCACCTGTTCAGATCGGTGATTTCGAGTTCGCCACGGGCCGACGGCTTGAGTGCCCTTGCCTTCTCCACCACAGTTTGGTCATAGAAGTAAAGGCCGGTGACGGCGTAGTTCGACTGAGGGTCGGTGGGCTTTTCGACGAGCGCGACTGGCCGACCGCTGTCGTCGAAAGTGACGACGCCATACTGCTCGGGATTTTCGACTTGGTAGGCAAAGACAGTCGCGCCCGACGCTTTAGCCGCAGCCCGCTGCACAAGGGCAGTCAAGTTTTGACCGTAGAAGATGTTGTCGCCGAGAACGAGAGCAGCGCCCTCACCCCCCAGGAACTCCTGTCCGATCAGAAATGCCTGGGCGAGGCCGCCTGGGTTGGGCTGAGCGGCGTAAGTGATCGAAGCTCCAAAGGCGGAGCCGTCTCCCAACAGCCGCTGGAACGCGTCTTGGTCGTGGGGTGTGGTGATGACGAGGATGTCCCGGATCTCCGCCAGCATCAGAACGCTGAGCGGATAGTAGACCATCGGTTTGCTATAGACGGGAAGCAGCTGTTTGCTGGTTCCGAGAGTCAAGGGGAAGAGCCGCGAGCCGGTGCCTCCCGCCAGCACGATGCCCTTCACAGATCGTCTCCCAGCGAAGGCCCGTAAAAGCCCTCGACGAACGACTTGTAGTCCGCGTCTTCAACAATCGGCCGCCACCAAGCTTCGTTGTCGCGGAACCAATGCACCGTTTGCCGGAGGCCCTCATCGAAGGGCACTTGCGGCTCCCAGCCTAAGCTCCGCACTTTGGATGTAGCCATCGAGTACCGGGTGTCGTGAGCGCCCTTGCGGGGATCCGGGATGCATTTGACAAGCGAGTCGTCCAGGCCAAGTTCGGCGAGGAGGAAGCTGACGACCTCGCGGTTCGGCCTTTCGTTCGTGTCGCCGACGTTGTAGACCTGCCCGTTCTCTCCCTTGGTGAGGACAGCCCAGACGCCCGCTGCATGGTCGCGCACATTGATCCATTCGCGGACTTGGGAGCCCTCGCCATAGAGGGGCACCTTCTTACCCTGGAGCAGCCGCACCAAGAAGAAGGGGATGAGTTTCTCCGGATAGTGGAACGCGCCATAGGTGTTCCCACCGCGAGTCACCACGACGGGAGTGCGGAACGACACCCAATGCGCCCGGCAAAGGAGCTCGCCGCCCGCCTTGCTGGCGCTGTACGGCGTATTGGGCTGCAGGGGGCTCTCTTCGGTGAACTCGCCATCGTCGATCGATCCGTAGACCTCGTCCGTACTCACCTGCAGCATGCGCTCGAGACCGTTCTTGCGGGTCTCGTCCAGGAGCACCTGGACACCGAACGTGTTTGTTTGAACAAAGTGGGAATTGCTCAGCAGAGAGCGGTCATTGTGGCTTTCGGCGGCAAAGTTGACGAGGTGGGTCGTACCGTGGTCGCGCAATGCCTTGCCCACGAGGTCTGCATCTTGAATCTCACCATGGACAAAGATGACCTGGTCGCGAAAGTCGCTCATCGTGCTCAGATTTCCCGAGTAGCGAAGGGCGTCCAGGACAACGATGCTCTCAACCCCTGGCTGGGCCAAAGCATGGCGGACGAAATGGGAGCCTATGAAACCCGCCGCTCCGGTGACAAGAAGCCTCATGGTAGTTGGAAACGCGAATCGGGGTCACTCTCGTGCCGAATCTCGTCCACTTCCTCCCGCTTTCCTTCCCCAGCATAGAGCTTGTCGGGAAAGTTGATCACAAAGGCGTCACTCTCGCCGACGTTCCGGTATGCGTGCACTACCCCCGGCGGCACGAAGACTACGGTCGGAGCCGCTTCGCCTGCCTCGATCTTTTCGAACTGCTCCGGTCGGCCGAAGCGGTTCTCCCAGAGGTAGACCTCGTATTGGCCGTTGACGAAGGCAAAGCCGTCCGTCTGGTGCACGTGCTCGTGGGGGCCCCTTGCGATGCCGGGTTTCGTCATGCTGATGTAGGCCATTGCTGGCTCGAACCCTTCGGGCAGTTCGTCGCTACGGAACAGCTCGAGGAGCCAACCACGCTGGTCGCTGTACTTGGCGAGTTCTTTGACGATGACGCCCTCGATCGGCACCCGCCTAGTTTAGCTTCTGGTCGATACCGAGGGGCGCGCCCGGCCGAATGGACCGTCCGGCTGGGACTTTGGGACGAAGTTTCAACCGTTTTACACGTAACCACCTCAATGGTCTTCGGAGAACGATGATTCTCGAAAAGCATCTTCCCCTGGCAAGGACGGCGACTTACGACAGCGAGGCGTTGCGTCAGTGGGTGCTCGCGCACCATGACGACATCTATCGCTTTATGAAACATCTGACTCGGCACCACGAGACTGCCGAGGATCTCGCCCAGCAAACGTTCGTCAACGCCTACCAGGCTCTGAAGTCATTCAGGGAGGAGTCGAGCATGAGGACTTGGCTCCATCGGATCGCGTTCCGGGAGTACATCGCGTGGCGGAGAAAGCGACGGCTGACCTTCCCGCTCGAGGTCCTGCAAGGTCGGACAGACCCCAGGATCGCCAAAGTGGAGGGGGAAGTCACGCTTCTCGGCGCGCTCCATCAGTTACCCGCAGCTCACCGCGAGGTCTTCCTGCTCCATGAGGTGCAAGAGCTCGGTGTGGACGAGGTCGCCGCAGTCACCGGCATCAAGCCGGGCACGGTCAAGTCCCACCTGCACTATGCGCGAAAGCAGCTGAGAAGGCTCATCGGTGACGCCTATCAGGAGGCAACCCATGAAGCTGAATGAAGAGATCCAGCGCCTGAGGGCCGATGGCTCAAGCCCGGAGGCAAAAGGGCGGGTGATCCAAGCCATCCAAAGGAAACACGAACACAAGACCATGAAACTGATCGGAAAACTCAGCATTCCCGCGGCAGCATTGGCGGCAGTGGCCATCGGCGTCTCACTCACGATGCCACGGACCGCCCTTGCCTCGCCTTCGACCGTCGCGAAGGCCATTCGCGACATCAGGAACTATGTCATCAATTCCTATGTCGTGATCAACGGCCAGCGGACGCTCACCTCGCGTACGACCGTCTCTGACGGCAAGTCCAGTCGGCAGTTCTTCGACCCAAGCGGTAAACCCGTGGCCGAAGGAAGACTGAACAAGCTCGACGGAGCCTTGTTCGAACTCACGGTCGGGCACCCCATCAACGGAGAGGTCGTGCTGAAGGGAGATGGTGGAAAGGGCGACGTCAAGCTCGTCCCAGGCAAGAACCTCGGCGGCCCTGGAGAGCACAGCGTCGAAGTCAAGGCGGTCAAGGGCCCTGACGGCAAGGTGGTGAAGCACACCTTCCTCAACGGCAAGGAGGTCAAGGAGCTTCCGGACAACCTCAAGGGCCACGTCGAGTTCAAGATGGGCGATGGGCACGGTGAGATCGGCACCACCATCCATGAGCAGATTGGCACCGCCAAGAAATCGAGCACGGTGGTCGATGGCATGATGGTCGTCGAAGGAGACAAGAACGGCAAGGTCAGCATGTTCGCATCGGGACAGACTTCGGTCGACTCATTGCTTAAGCTGCTGGACGACCCGTCCCGGTGGACCGTTCAGCGCGGCGTCAACTTTGGCGGCATGGCTCTGGACAAGTTCACGCTGAACAGCCCCCATAGCCCGATCGAGCTGCTCGTCGATCCGGCCACGAGCCTTCCGCGCTTCCTGCGGTTTATCGGTCCCGAATCGGCCGCTATCCCGCTTGTCGAGGACGAGTACGTCTACGGCGTACAACCGCCTCATTAACCTGGGCAACCTTCACCCTCCCCCGGCGACCGCTGGGGGAGGCCCTGCTCGCTCCGAAATAGGAAAAAAGGGCGAGTGATAAACTCCCGAGCTATGAATCCCGAGCTCTCCCACGAGGACAGTCAAACGATCAAGGACATCGTCGCCCAAATGGAGGCGGCATGGAACGCGGCGGACGGACAGGGTTTCGCGCGTGACTTCGCCGATGATGCCGACTTTGTCACCGTCCGCGCCGAGCACCACAAGGGAAAGACAGGGATTGGAATGGGCCACCAAGCCATCTTCGACTCGATCTACAAAGGGAGCACCAACCGGTACGAACTGCTGACAGCACGGGCTTTGACTCCCGATATTGCCCTTGCCCATGTTGGGAGCCGCCTCGAATGCCCTTCGGGGCCCCTCGCTGGCTCAAACGAAGCGCTCTTCTCGCTCGTCCTTCAGCGCCTTCCCGAAGGCTGGAAGATCGCAGCCCTCCACAACACTCTTGCCCCGCGGCACTAGCCTTCTGCAAGTGCGATCACGCTCTCGATTGTGAGCGAGCGCCCCTTGGCAAGAGCTGCGTCGAATTCACTGACGCCCATCGCCTTGCGCGCTGCGCCCATCCAAGGATCCGTGACGCTCTGGTCTGACGCTGAAACTTTCAGCCCCAAGTCTGACCGTTGCCTTTCCGCCGCCCCCCACATTTCGGCAGCGTGCTGGTGATCGCCCTTGGCGGAGAGCAGGCACGCCGCTGCGCTCAGGGCCATCGCGAGCCCACGGTGGTCGTCCACCGCCACCAATGTCTTGAGTGCCTCGCGGCAAGCGGTCTCCGCGGCATCGAGATCGCCGAGGTCGCAGCAAAGCGAGGTCAGATTGGCCAGAGAGTAGGCGGTGCCTGGGCGGTCACCCACCTCGCGGCGCAAAGCGATGCTCTGCTCGAAATACTCTCGCGCAGCGCGAAGATCGCCGCGGAGGCGCGACACCATGCCGAGGTTATTGAGCGTATAAGCGATTCCGTTCCGGTCGCCGAGTTCGGTCTGCACCGCCAAGCCGCGCTCGTGGCAACTCAGGGCTTCGTCCCATTCGCCTAGCTCAGACATGGCGACGCCCAGGTTGCAGACGGCCACCGCCACGCCGAGTTTGTCGCCCAGCTCCTCCATGACCTCAAGGCTCTCAAGGAACAGATCTTTTGCTGCGGCATGGTCGCCTTGCTCGACGGTGACGACCCCAATACTGCATCCTGCCGCAGCCATCCCGCGCCTGTCCCCGAGGGCTGTGAACGCCGCCTTGCCTTCTTCAAAATGACGACGGGCCACTTGGAACTCGCCCTGCACGTAGGCCAGGGCCCCCGCCCCTTGAAGAGCCGCGGCCCGCTCTGGACTGACGCCCTCGCGCTGAGTCATCTCCAAGGCTTGGCCAAACCAACTTCTTCCCTCCTTATAGTGGCCCCTGGTGCTCCAGAGCCGGCGCGTGGCCGCACAAAGCCTGAGAGCCAAGGAGCCGTCTTTCTGGAGGGCCCTGGCCAAAGCTGCACGGATATTGTTCAGGTCAGCGTCCAACCTGGACATCCACTCGCTCTGCTGTGAACCGGTCAACTGGGGCTCCGCCTCTTCCACGAAACTCACAAAGTAAGCCATGTGGCGGTCCATCCAGACAGCAGCGTCACCTTGGCCCCCGAGAGCGTCCAATGCATATTGCCTGACGGTCTGCAACAGTCGATACCGAGCATCGTGTCCGGTCGCGTCGGCGATCATAAGGCTTTTGTCGGTCAAGCTGGTCAAAAGGTTGACGACCTCCCAGTCCTCGACAATCGAACCTGAGCAGACGCTCTCCGCCGCCTCAAGGCTCCAACCGCCGGCGAAGACACCAAGCCTCGCCAGTAGCGCACGCTCTTGCTCGTCGAGAAGGTCGTAGCTCCAGTCAATGAGCGAGCGCAGCGTTTGCTGCCGCGGAAGGGCCGTGCGGCTGCCACCTGTTAGCAGTCGGAAGCGGTCGTCTAAGCGACGGTTGACTTCATCTACTGACATGCTCCGCACTCTTGCGGCGGCCAGCTCGATGGCAAGGGGAATGCCGTCCAAACGGTGGCAAATTTGAGCGAGGGCAGGAGCGCTTTCGTCAGTGAAGGAAAAGCCAGAGCGGACTTGCTCAGCACGCTCTAGGAACAGGCGTACGGTCTCATAAGGCGCCAGTGCCTCTACGGTCGTGTCGGACTCCGGATCCGGAGTTGCCAGCGATGGGACGCGGTACGTCGTCTCTTCGGCCATCCGCATGGACTCGCGGCTGGTGACAAGAAGTCGAACTTCGGGGCAGGTGTGAAGCAACCTCTGTGCGAGCGCCGCGCATGCGTCGACGACGTGCTCGCAGTTGTCGAACAACACGAGTGCCGCTTTCGACCTAAGATACCGAACCAACGCGTCTTCGAACGGAACGCCAGGCTCCTCCGTTAAACCCAGTACGCTCGCCGTTGCCTGCGCCAAGAGCCTTCCGTCTGCCACCGGTGCGAGCTCGACGACCCAAACGCCGTCAGCGAAGTCGTCCAGCAAATCCGCCGCCACTTGAAGCGCGAGCCGCGATTTTCCCGAACCGCCACTCCCGGTCAACGTCACAAGGCGAGCCTCGCGCAAGAGAGCCCTGACCCTCGACATCTCCTCTTGGCGTCCGACGAAGCTCGTGATCTGAACGGGAAGGTTGTTCGCCCGCTGGTCCAGGGTGCGCAGGGGGGGAAAGTTGGCTGGAACTCCTTCGACGGTCAACTGGAAAACCTGTTCAGTTACATCCAGATCCTTGAGTCGCCGCTCCCCCATGTCCCTGAGCGACAATCCGTTGGGCAACGTCCCAAGTGCGGTGACCGAGGCGCGGGACGCGAGCACTTGGGCTCCATGCCCGGCACTGAGCAGGCTCGCGACGCGCCGGACGGGTGGGCCAAAAACGTCGTCCCCGCGCTCTTCGACGGCTCCGGTGTGGACGGCCATCCGCACCTTGACAGCGACGCCCTCCGGCCATTCTTCGCGGGCCAGCGCGAGCTGCGCATCGCGGGCGGCAGCCGCTGCGCACCTAGGATCGAAGAAGATGCAGTGAAAGCCATCGCCGACGTTCTTGAAAATTCGGCCACCGTTCGACTCCACCGAAGCACGCACAATCTCGTCGTGCCGTGCCAACGCAAGCCCCATTTCTTGGGGGCGCGACTCCCAAAGCTTGGTGCTTCCCTCGATGTCGCAGAACAAAAGGGTCGCCGTGGTTGTCATGGACTGGCAACCCCGATTGTGGCGCGTCGGCGGGCCTTGGTTATTGGGCTAAGGGGTCGGGCTGATGTGACCGGCCCACGAATATCGCGAAACGACGAAGTCCTGCGATCCGGTCTGGTGAAAAACGCTCCCGATCAAGGTCACGTTGCCTTTGCCGTCAACGTCGAGTTGACCGTACGTGTCGCTTGTCTTTGTGGTTGTCCAAACCTGGTTCCCGATCGTGTTGTAACGAACGATGAAGCCCGAACTTGAGCCTGAGTTCAAGCTCCCGCAAAGAGTGACGTTGCCCGCCATGTCCACAACGACGCCGCCCGAGGTCGCCGACGATGGTGTGTAAGCGGCCTCCCAAAGTCGGTTGCCGCTGCCGTCGTACTTCACGGTCACCGCGTCTGACCCGTTGTTGACCCGGAACCCGGCGACAATGATGCTGTCGCTCCGATCGATAGCGAGGCCCGTCGCCTCGCAGTCGTTCTGAGGACTGGGAGTGTAGTCCTTCTGCCACTGGGTCACCCCGTTCGGGCCAATTGCGAACACCCGATACTGGGGCACGCCGAAGGTGCCCTCGGGCGTGCACAAGACAATGAAGTTGCCATTTGAGAGCCGTTTGACAAACGCCGGGCCCAGAGTGTTGCCGATTTGTCCCGAGTTGTCGTTGACCCAGACGAGGTTCCCAAGATCGTCGTACTTCAGCGTCCGATAGCCGCCCTGGATACTGCCTGCGACTCCGGTCGCGACGACGCCTCCCGTCGGATCGACCGCAAGCGAGGTCACCTCTTCCCAGTCCTGCGGGCTTGCGAAAGTCCGCTCCCAAAGGACAGTCGAATCGGGAGCGACCTTCGCCACGAGCATGTCCCGGTCCCGAGCATTGCCAACATAGGCGTTGCCCATGGCGTCGATCGCGAAAGCAGCCTCGTCGAAGTTGATGATGCTGGTCCCGCGGCTCATGTCGCGAACCCAAAGGCGTGTTCCGGCCGCATTGAACTTGGCGACCCGGAGCGAGGCCGCCTGCCCGGTTCGGACAAACGAGACCATCACAACGTTGCCCCAGGGATCCGTGCCGATCTTCGAAGGCACCTCGTTTTCACCGGGAACCCTGTCCTCGTGCACCCACCTGACCGCCCCCCGCGCCGTGAGCGCGACCAAGTGGGCGTCGTAAGTCGCGGTGACTGGGCTGTAAGCGCTGCCGGCAGCATAAACGAAGCCTCCGCTCGAGGCAACGCAAATCCCCTCGTCGCTATGGTGAGTCGGAGCGTCGTACTCGGTTCGGAAGACTTCGGGCGGGACAGCGAACGCGAGCGAAAGCGGGACAGTGAAAGAGAAACTTAGCAAGACAAGGCGGCACAGAGGTCGCATCACGATTTGCGGAATACAAGTCGGTGCGACATGGTTCTCATGAATCGCTCGAACATGGACGAAGTACCTGGAGAGCCTGGCCGAGATCAACGCTTCCAACGGTAGATGTGCCGTTCGAAAAACTGGTTTGTGCCGTCATACCGAACAAGCAACTGAAGCGAGAACTCATCGTCGCCGATCCGATAGACATGGCGCATCGTAGCTGGCCTATCGTTGTCCTTGCCTCTCGACTGGGTGACCACCTCGACCCGGCGTTGCGGCAACATCTTGCGCGACACGACCGACTCATCGTCGAAGCGCTTGCCGTCGAACTTCAACTCAAGGGTCTGACCTGAATCGTGGGACGATTCATCGGTGTATCCGAAGTACCACATCCATGAGGTCGGGCCACCTGCGACCCGTTCAACCACAAGTGTTGACTTGATGGTCGTGTGCTTGTTCGAAGAGTAATCGAGATACGTGAGGGTTCCGCGCCAGGGTCTATCAGTGAGGCGCTGAAGATCTTCGAACAAAAAGCGATCGGTAGGAGGGCACTGGGACAGCGGAAAGATGGCACAGGCCAGCAGTGTCAACGCAGGCATGAAGAGGCGGTTTTACCTTGGCGAGGGGGCGCGAACAGAGGCCCGCAAGTGCGTCCGGGCCCTCAATTTTGCCGGAGATATCCTCGCGGTCGCCGCGGGCACCCGGATTCGATTCACAATGAAGCCATGAAAAAGCCCCTCAACCGATGGTTGGCCAGTGTGCTTGCCCTGTCGTTCCTGGGACTCGCCGCAGTAGCCAGTGCGCAGGCGGAGAGGCAGCATCCATGCGGGCTTTATAAGATGCGCGCCTTGGCCCCTTTCTTCAGCCAAGACGCATCGATCGCGGCGGCAGACAGCGATACCGATCTCCGCCACTACAAACTCGAGATCGAGCTCTTGCCGACCCAGTCTCGTGTGCAGGGGACGAGCACGGTCACGCTCGACAGCAAGGTGGACAACCTGACCACGATCCGCCTTTACCTGGACGGCAACAGCGGTCAGATGACGGTCAGTTCCGTTGGGGGTGCAGCTTCTTCCTTCTCCTTAAGTGGCGACGTCCTGACCTTGACTTTGGACCGTGCCTATGCAAACGGTGAACAGTTCGTGGTCTCGGTCAACTACGGCGGCGTCCCGCGCAACACAGGCTTCGGCTCCTTCCTCTTTGGGAAGCACGGCACGTCGCAGCAATGGTGCATTTCCAGCCTGTCTGAGCCGTTCTTCGCCCGGACGTGGTGGCCCTGCAAGGACGTTCTCGGCGACAAGGCCGATTCGAGCGAAGTTTGGATCACCTGCCCCAACACGTTGACCGGCGTCTCCAACGGCACCCTCCAGGGAACGGACGTCCTGACCAACAACCGGGTCCGGTACCGCTGGCAGGAGAACTACCCAATCGTCACGTACCTCGTCTCCGTCGCCGTGAGCGACTACGGCCTTTACCAGCTCACCTATAACCACCTGGGCGGCACGATGCCGCTCACGTACTACCTGTTCCCCGAGCACAACGGAACGAATTCGACGTCGCGGCAACTTTGTGACCTAAACAAGACGCAGGTCGAAAAGCTCGCCGACGTCTTCGGCCAGTTCCCCTTCATCCAGGACAAATACGGCATGGCGGAGGTCACCGGTTCAGGCGCCTACATGGAGCACCAGACGTGCTCGAGCATGCTGGACACGACCCACGAGAGCGTCAATGCGCACGAACTCACACACCAATGGTGGGGCGACATGGTGACGTGCGGATCCTGGGCCGACATTTGGCTGAATGAAGGCTTCGCGACCTATGGCGAGTCTATTTGGGAAGAACAAAAGAACAACGGCAGCTTCACAAGCTACCGGAACGCGATGCTCGCCCGAGAACCCTCCAACTTCGACGCCAAGGTCTATCGGACAAACCTGACTGACGTCAACAGCATTTTCTCCGGAACGGTCTATTACAAGGGCGCCTGGGTGCTGCACATGCTGCGCGGCGTTGTTGGCATGCCCATGTTGCAGACCATCTTGTCCAACTACCGCACCGCGTTCAGCTACAAGAGCGCCCTCACAACGGACCTTGCTGCGGTAGCCACCCAAACATGGGGCCGCGACCTGACCTTCTTCTTCAACGAGTGGATCATGCAGCCGGGCTCGCCCGACTACCAGTTCAATTGGCGTGACGACCTCGTCGGCAGCCAGCACCGCCTGAGGCTCGCGCTCTGGCAGAAACAAAACACGCGCGGATATGGCCTGATCACGATGCCGGTCAAGATCCGTGTGACGACGACGGCCGGAACGGTCGACGTCTCGCTTTGGAACGACGATTGGACCGACGTCTATGACATCGCGCTGCCGGGCCAAGCCACAGCCGTCGCCCTCGATCCCGACACCTGGATCTTGGCAAACACCAGGACAAAGGTGACGACGGCGATTCCCGCCCTCCCCCTCCTCGGCGACATGAACAACGACGGAAAGGTCAACCTGAAGGACACTCCCTTGTTCCGCGCTTGCTTGATGGGACAGGTCACCGATCATACGGTCATCGACCGCGGAGACTTTAACTACAACGGAATCGTGGACGCAGACGATGACGCCGTGTTCAAAGCCTTGATCCACGCCAGCGGCGTGGTGCGGCCGAACGGTTGAGGGCTGCTACTCCCCGACCGACCGACCGATCACTCCATCGTCGTCTGGATTGCCTTCGCCACGTCGTCCGCGCTTGCGAGGGCAGCGAACTCGTAGGCTGGGTGGAAGCCGATGTGGACGTCGGGGCGGCTACAAAGCTGAGGCGAGGAGAGGAAGTAGGCGAACCACTCAGGCTTGCCCGTGATCTCCGCGATCAACGCTTGGCCGAAGCCGCACGTGCGCGTGTCCTCTTGAACCACGACCAATCGTCCCGTCTTCTCGACCGACTTGGCCACCGCCTCGTAGTCGCAGGGCGAGATCGAGCGAAGGTCGATAATTTCGCAACTGACGCCGGGAACCTTGGCCGCCGCTTCCAGGGCGACGCCGACGGTGTTGCCCCAGCCGACCAAGGTCACGTCCGTACCTTCCTGCACAGTGCGAGCCTTCCCGAACGGCACCGGCTCGACGCTCGTCACGTCGCGGCGGACGCGGAAAATGTGCTTCGGCACAAGCACGAAGCAGGGATCGTCGCTGTGGATAGCGGTCCAAAAGAGACCGGCGGCATCCTCAGGCGTGCTGGGAATCGCAATTTTGAGTCCCGGCACGTGGGCCAGCCAAGCCTCGTTCGCTTGGGAGTGCCAGAGAGAGCCGCCCCCGAAGTAGGCACCGTAGGGCGCGTAGACCACCATGGGTGTCTTCCAGTCGCCGAAGCTGCGCCAACGGGTGGTCGAGAGGTTCGTGACGATCTGGTTCCAGGCGGGGCAGATGAAGTCGATGAATTGGAGCTCGAAGACGGGCTTCATCCCATAAGCCGCAACTCCGCAGGCGACACCGATGATGGTCGCCTCGGCGAGCGGTGAGTTGAAGACTTGCTTCGGAAACTTGTCGGTCAGCCCCTTGGTCATACCGAAGACGCCGCCCTTGGGATCCTCGATGTCCTCGCCGAAGAAGACGACGTTCGGGTCGTTCTCGAGCGCTTTGTCAAAGGTCTTGTTGATCGCCTCGACCATAGTGAGCGGCCCCGTTTCGATCGGTGGCTTCTCCAATCTGTCAGGGTCGCCCCAGCAATCCTTGAACAAATCTTCGGAGCGGGGGTCTTCGGCCTTCTCTGCCCGGTCGTAGTCGTCCCGGACCTCGACCATGACCTCCTCCTGCATCTGTTCGAAACGCTCCTGCGTTAATTGTCCGGAAGCGATCAACTCTTGGGCAAGGAGGTTGATCGGATCGCGCTTGAACATCTCGTCGATCTCCTCTTGCGAGCGGTAGACGCGGTGGTCATCGGAACTCGTGTGGGAGGAGAGGCGGTCGAGGTCGGCCCAGACGAGCGTCGGGCCCTCACCACGGCGTGCTTTGGAGATGCTGTCCTGCGCCACCTTGTACACATTGTCGAAAACGCGGGCATCGACCTTGACCACCAGGTCTTCACTCAACACGCCCTTCAAGTTGAGGGCCATGAAGTGGTCGGTGGGGGTCGAAATGCCGTACTTGTTGTCCTCGATGACCATGACCAAGGGCAGCTTTTCTTGGACCGCAAAAGCCCAAGCTTCGTAGAACTCGCCCTGTCGCATGGCGGCGTCACCGACTGTGGCCAGCGTCACGCTGTCGGTGCCGGCGAGTTTCATCGCCCAGGCGGTGCCTGCGGCCGGAATGAGTCCGCCACCGGTGGGAGTGCAAACGCTCATGACGTTCAACTCGCGGCTGCTGTAGTGGCCCGGCATCTGCCGGCCACCGCTCGAGCTCTCTCGCTTGGCGTAGTAGGCGAGGGCGAGCGAATAGTTGGTCATTCCCCGCGCGACCATGATGGAGCGGTCACGGTAGTAAGGATAGAGATAGTCGTCCGGCCGCATGTGGAGCGAGAAGGCGCCGAGCGTCTCGTGGCCGGTTCCTCCGACGTGGAACCACCCCTTGCTTTGGCGCAGGAGGATAGCCTCGCGCCTGTCGCCCTCACGGCACAGCATCATGAGGCGCAAATATTCGAGCTTCGTCATCGAGGAGGTGGTCACGGACATGGGAAAGATCGCTCCGTTGCGGTCAATTAAGATTCTATCACAGGCCCCCCGCGAGCATCGGGAAGCCAATTCGGACTACTTTTCTAACTGGATGATGGTGCCGTCGAGCGCGATACCCTTTCCGCCTTTCGTTCCGTCCGACAAGGGTTCGCCGACCGCGTTCCAAGCCCTGTTCGTCGACTCAAAGACGAGAATCGTCTTGGGATCTTTACGGAACTGGTCGGGATGTTTGCCAAGAAACGCGCGATTGAGCGCATAGCCGAACTCGCCTGGCTTCGCCCCTGGAACGACGAGCTTGTCGCGGGCTTCCTGCTCGCTGATGTCGCTCGTCTTGAGCCGAACCAGCGCAGCGTCCATCCACTTGCCGTCCTTGGGAAGAGAGCCGTCGCTGTCTGCAAGCTGGAGAAGTGCCTTTTGGATGGCCTTAAGGTTGTTCTCGCGCCCCACTTTGTACTTCTCCGTCGTCTCTTCATCGAGCAGCCCGGCTTTTTTGGCGTCCCTTACGGTCAAAGCGACCTGCACCAACCAGGGGGAAGCGATCAGAAGGGCCAACGCGATGACTCCGAAGGTGATCAGGCACCCGAGTTTTCCACGGCTCATCGGTGACCATTGTGGCATACGGGCATCTGGCAAGGCTCTGAAGAACAGATAGACAAGGGTATACTATTTCTATGGAAGCGATTTGGGTTCTCGTCGGCCTCGTCGTTGGCACAGGCATTGCCTGGTGGCTGAGTCGTGGCAGAAGCGAGGCCCTGCAGTCGCGAATCCAGGACAGCGTTGACCGCCTCGCCGCCCAAGAGTCGGCTCAAAGGGAACTCACAGAAAAGTTGGAGGCGGCCAATCGCGAGCTTCAGTCTTCGACGGCCGAATGTGAGGGGCTCCGTAACGCTCTCACTGAACGCGACAAGGCCCATGACGAGCGCATGGCCGCTTACAAGGACGCCGAAGACCAACTGAAGGACACATTCAAGGCGCTCAGCGGCGACGTTTTGAAGGCAAGCACCGAGGAACTGGCCAAGAACGCTGAGGAGATTCTGAAGCGCTACAAGGAGGTCGCCGACGCGGATGAAGACGCCCGGAAGAAGGACATCGAGTCGCTCCTCCAGCCGATGAAGGACAGGTTGCGCAGCCTGGACGAGCAGAACCAGCAAATGGAGCGTCATCGCTCCGGCGCCTACAAGGAGCTTATGGAGCAGGTGCGCGCGATGCGAGACCAGCAGGTCGGCCTGACTCGAGAGACCACCCGGCTCGTCAAGGCGCTCCAAGACCCCGGAACTGCGGGTAACTGGGGCGAAGTGGCGCTCGAAAGAGTTGTCGAAAAGGCGGGGCTCGAAGAGCACGTGAGCTACGTGCTCCAGGAGACGTTCGAGGCTGACGGTAGCCGTCAGCGCCCTGACATGATCATCCACCTTCCTGGCGACCGATGCCTCATCATCGACTCGAAGGCTCCGATGCGCAGCTACATCGAGGCACTCGAATGCGAGGACGAGGACTCGAAGCAGAACCTCCTTGCCCAGCACGCCCTCAAGCTGCTCGGTCACGCCAAGGACTTGCGCAAGCGCGACTATCCGCGATTGACCGGCAGCGCTCCTGACTACGTCGTTCTTTTCATCGGCAGCGAAGCCGCTTACCACGCTGCCCACACGGCCCGGAAAACATTGAACGAAGAGGTCTGGGACTGCAACGTCGTTCTCGCTTCGCCCAACAGCCTTCTTGGTCTGCTTCGCGCCGTGAACTACGGCTGGCAGCAGGAGAAGCTGGCCCAATCGGCCCGTCAACTGCAAGCCGACGCGGCGACCCTCTACGAGAGGGTCTGCAAAATCGCTGGTGATTACGTGAGGCTCGGCCGCTCGCTTGAGAGCGCGGGCAAAGCCTTCAACGAAATGGGGGCGACGCTCGAGTCACGAGTACTTCCCGCCGCACGAAAATTCAAGGACCACGGGGTGCAGACGAACTCGGAACTCGCCGTCGTGGAGCCGATCGAGTTCGCGCCGCGCCCGTTACAGGCGGCTGAGTTCGGCGTCCTGCCAGGCTTCGAGCTCGACCCTAGCGCGTGACCGTCCGGAAGAAGAGCACGCTGTTCACTGTGTAAGCGACCGCGTTCTGCCTCGGGGCGGGCCAAAACGCCTCAGCTTGCGGGGCCACCAGGATGGCCCTTTGTGGGTTTTCAACCGCCTCGGCCAGCCATAGTGAGTTGGTCTGCCCCCAAGACTGTTCGTACTTCAGTTGCTCGGGCTTGGGCAGCCATTGGAACTTGTAGCCGGTCTCTTTCTCCTCGAAATAACCTCGGAACTTAACGGGCCTGAGAGCACCGTTGCCCGGCACCATCTCAAGAACTGAGGCTCCCATCTCGTAGTTCGGCTGGAGCCGGAACCTGATCTTGACCCCGGAAGCCGCAAAATCCTCCGTTAGCGCTTTGCCGTCGAGGACGATCGTGTTCTGTTGGGCTGTCTTCGCCGCGACGAACTGGGATAAGTCGAGCTCCAGCTTCTGGCGGTTGAGGAAGAACGCGTTTTGCTTCCCAAAGATGGCTGTTCCGTCCTTGCTCCAACCGGAGAACGAGCTCCCGTCGGCGAGCGAAGCAGTGGCGTCTCGGGAAAAGACCAACCCGGTCGCGCCCAGAACCAATGCGTAGATGGAGTTCCCTGCCTTCGAATAGAGGGTGACAACGGCGTGGGCCAAGCTCGGTGAGGTGTCGATCTCAAGACTCACCTCGCCATCCTTCTCGAACTCTTGTGACCAAAGCTTGCGGGCTTCCAACGTGACGGCATCCAGTGCATAGATCGAGCGCAGCACGGTCGGCTTAGCCCTGCCCGCGACCTCCTGAACGGTGCTCAGGATACGCACCGGCCTGCCCGCCGTCCAAACCGCCTGTTCGACTCGTTCGCCCAGCGCAGGGTGCCAAAGCACCTTTCCCTTCCCGGTCAAGGTGTTGTAGACACCGACCTCCGCCAATGGCCCCTCCTTGTCCTGCCAGCCATAGGCCATGCACGTTTCCTCCGGGTTCCACTCGGCCACTGTCGCCCTCTGTGCAGCAAAGGTCGGCACGCCCAGTTTCGCTTCTTGAGCGACGGCCAATAACGTGAAGCCGCACAAGATGACGACGAGGCAAGTCCTCATGAACAAAGGATACGATGTTGGCAGCGGAAGTGGCCCCCCTCGCCGCAAAACTAAATATTTACGAGCAACTCACGAGTTTCCTCCACGGCGACTGCCCAAAGGGCCGCCATTTCATCGTCCGCCCTTTGGTAGAGCCCGCCAAAGCTCCCGTCCCCAAGAACTTCGCGCACAAACCCAGGATTGGCCGTCCTTATCTGGCCTACCTCAACCATCGGCTTGCGGGCGGCGGGCTGCTCGACCCCTTCCAGCCTGGTCCACGGAAAGTTCTCCATCCAATTGGCATGGGATGCATCTGGATCCGTCTCCTGAACCTTCGTCCAGACACGGGGAGCGCACCACCAATCGTGCCAAACGACGGTCTGGCCCGATCGCGCGGCCCGCTCCGCCACAGCGCTCCTCGCCGGCGTGTTCCCGCCGTGGCCGTTGACGACCAGAATCCGGCCAAAGCCGGATCCCTCGAGCGAGTCCAGCAATTGGCAAAGAACCTCCGAGTAGGTGCCAAGTTTCAAGGAGACCGTGCCAGGATAGGCGGTGAACGATGGCGTCACGCCAAAGGGCATGACGGGAAAGACGGGCACTCCAAGAGGGGAAGCAGCATCGACCGAGACCTTGTACGCCAAGATGCTGTCCGTGGCCAGGCTCAGATAGGCGTGTTGCTCCGTACAACCCAAGGGGAGGACGCACCGGTCGTCCTTGGCGGCTCTCCGCTCGACCATCTGCCAGTTCATCTCCTCGATGCGCATGGTTTGAGCTTACAAGACAAAGAAGTGGCGGATCCGTCCTGGATCCGCCACTCTGGTTCACATGAAACACCCTGTCAGGGGCGTGTTACTTTCGCATACGTCGGCGAGCGGCGAGGGAAGCCAGCGCGCTGCCAATAACCAGCAAACTTGCTGGCTCGGGCACCGTCGTGATGTTGCCCGTGTTGCCTTGGGTACCGGGGAACGTGCCATCGATTCGGACGTGGTAACCAAGCCGCTCGACGCTGGCCACGTTCAGCGAATCGAAGTTGAACGTGAAGCTCTGTCCAGGGGTCAGACCCGTGTTCGGGTTCGTCTTCCAGCCTGCAATTCCGCCGGTACCTGCGTTCGAGTTGTTCGTCTGCCACACACCGACGTTCTGGTTGACGGCCGTCAAGTCGTCGTCGTCGGAAAGGGTGTAGAAGCCGATCACGTCGGTGATGTGATAAACCGTGTTGTTGTAGGTGAACGTCGGCGCGTTCCCGACCTGGACGTTGTAGGTAAGGCCGCCGTTCGAGACCTGAACGGCGATGTCCGAGATCACATCGACGCCAAGGAACGAGCTTCGCGTTTGGGCGCCTGCCGCGCCAGCAACCGCCAAAAAGGCGGAAAGAATAATTGCTTTCTTCATGTCAGTCTCCGGTTTCAGCAAAAGAAGTCAATGTGCACATCTGCACACGACATACCATTATCGTGTGTAGGAGACCGAATGGTTCGGCGGGTCACCTAAAATTCATCTAAAGCCTAGTACTCTTTCCGGCACCGTAGGCCCTTCGGACCAACGCTTCCGGCAACGACGGCGGGCACATAGCGAACATTCCGCCGGCCATATCGTCCGGCCTCAACGATGACATCCTTCCTTGCAGCGCTCCTTCTCTTAAACCCCTCCGGTTCGGAGACCGTCACTTACAGGGTCAACGGCGTCCAGAGGCAAGCCGATGTGTTCGCCCCCCGCGTCAAGTCCACCCATCCTCCCTTGGTCTTCGGATTCCATGGCCACGGAGGCAACTCGAAGAACGCGGCACGCTCGTTCCAGATCCAAGATCTATGGCCCGAGGCGGTCGTGGTGTACATGCAGGGGCTCCCGACGCCCAGCGCCAAAGTCGACCCGAACGGCAAGATGCCCGGTTGGCAGAACAACAAGGGTCTGGAGGGAGACCGCGACTTGGACTTTTTCGACACCGTCTACAAGGACGTCACCCAAAGGTTCAAGGTGGATCTGGACAGGGTCTACTCCATGGGACATTCGAACGGAGGACGCTTCACGTACCTCCTCATGCAGCAACGTGGGGACCTGTTCGCCGCCTTCGCGCCAAGCGGTTCCCCCGCCCACCTGGTGGGAATGCCGGCCAAGCCGGTCTTTCACATCGCGGGCGAGAAGGATCCCCTAGTGAACTTCGACCAACAGTCACGAAGCCTACAGACCATCAAGCGGCGCAACGGCTGCTCGGAGCAGGGCAAGAAGACCGGCACCTACACGACCCTCTATCGGGGCAAGGACGGAAACGACGTGATCACCTACTTTCACCCTGGTGGTCACGAATATCCCCGGCAAGAAGCTCCACCCCTGATCGTGGAGTTCTTCAAAGCGCACAAACGCTGAGCTCCTACTTGCCGGGTTCGGAGACGATGTCACCGACCTCGAACGTCGCTCCGTCGACGATCGTGCAGAAGGAGAGCTTCTTGTCCACGCTCGTGACCTTCAGCGATCCGACCTTCTGCGTCCTCGTCCCGATCACGTTGCCCGTGTCGGGATCTTTGATGACGCGGGTGACCCGGACGACATCAAAAACGTCACCGACGAGGACACCGGAGTCAGATCCTGCGTTGATCGCGACTTCCTTTGAGGAGGCGTCGAAATCGGCGACCTTGCAGGTCCAGGGCCGCTTGTCGAGCTTTTTGACAATGATCTCGACCGCCTTGTCGATCGCGGTCGTAGTGGCCTTGCCCAACGGCGACTGCTGGAAGGCGTCGAAATCCGTGAACGCGCTTCCAATGTTCGCGCCAATCCTGAACCCACCGGCGGCAGATGTGCCGGTCGCCGTCTCGGTCAGCAAGACCTCACTGGTGTCGACGTCGAACAGACGGACATTGATGCCGACCTTAGCCTGGCTCGCGCTGGCGCCGACCCGGACTCCGCCAACGCTGACGCCACCTCCGCCACCGCGCTCGTTGACCTCGAAGTCACTGACCTTTCCTTGCACAAGGGCTTGGGCGGGCGTGATCTTTCCCTTTTGGCTCTGGCCCGTGTTCTCCTCCTTGATTGCTTGCTCCTTCAAGAGGGCGTCGAGCGCCTCGCGTTCAAGTACCGTGAACTTGCCTGTATCGACCAGCTTCTTGACCAGCTTCTCGTAAATGGCGGTCTGGAATCCAGCGGGGACGTTCCAACTCTCGAACGAGGACCAATCCATAGGGGCTACGGCCAATCGCATCTTGAGGTGCTTCTCCTGACCGACTGCTAGGGACGCCAACAAGGCTGCACAGAGGAGGGCGACGGCAACGCGCTTCATGCTCCGATTCTGACACGGGAACACCCGGTGCGGTCCAAACTCAGAACTGTTCGTCGTCGTCGATGGTTGCCCCGTCGGGCATCGGTGTCATATATTCGCTTCGCCCGAACATCTGCTCGACCTGCATCGGATCGACAAGGACCTCGCGCGGCCGCGGGCCGTCCCGAGGGCCGACGATCGAGCGCGACTCCATGAGATCCAATAAGCGGGACGCGCGTTGGAAGCCGATTGAGAATTTTCGCTGCAGCATCGAGGTGGACGCCTCGCCACGAGAGACCACGAACCGCACCGCGTCTTCCCAGAGCGCGTCCGACTCTTCCTCTTCCCGCATCTCGGACTCGCGCTCTTCGATCGCCATCTGCACAGCGCTGATCACATATTCGGGCCTTCCTTGCGCGCGCCAAAAATCGCAAACCGACTCGATCTCCTTCTCGGTCACAAAGCAACCTTGGATACGGGTCGGTTTGTTCTGGTCGATCGGCATGAACAACATGTCGCCCTTACCGATGAGCTTGTCTGCTCCGGCCTGGTCGAGGATCGTCCGGGAGTCGATGTGTGACGAAACCGCAAAGGCGATCCTGGACGGAATGTTGTTCTTGACCGTGCCCGTGATGACGTCGACGCTCGGTCTTTGCGTCGCAAGGACAAGGTGGATGCCCGCGGCCCGAGCGAGCTGGGCGAGGCGCATGATCGACGTCTCGACCTCAGCCTGAGCCTGGACCATGAGGTCGGCCATCTCGTCAAGGATGACGACGATGTAGGGCAGCTTGTCGGCGTACTCTGCCTTCGCGTTCCAGCCATCGATGTTGCGGACGCGAGCATCGTTAAACCGCTCCATTCGGCGCTCCATCTCGCGGACGACCGCGCGCAGCACGCCAGCTGCCTCCTTGACGTCCTTCACGACCGGGCACATGAGGTGAGGAAGCCCCTCGAAGAGCGTCAGTTCGACCCGCTTCGGGTCGATCATGACCAGTCGCACTTCCTTAGGCGTGTGGCGGACGATGAGCGACATGATCATCGTGGCAAGGCAGATCGACTTTCCGCTGTTGGTCGCACCCGCGACGAGCAGGTGCGGCATCTTCGTGAGGTCGGCGTATTTCGGTGTGCCACTGACGTCCCGACCAAGGGCGACACCCAACTTTAAGTCGTCCGAGTGGAATTCGAGGCTCTCGCACATTTCGCGCAAGGTGACCATGGATCGCACAGCGTTCGGCACTTCGACACCGATCGCGTTCTTCCCGGGAATAGGTGCCTCGACCCTGACGTGCGAGGCTGCGAGGTTCATCGCGATGTTGTCGCCCAACGCCGTGATGCGGTTGACCCGGATGCCCGGGCCCAACTGCAGCTCATAGCGAGTGATCGCTGGCCCGGTGGCGACCTCGACCACGTTCGCATCAATGCCGAACTGTTCGAGGGTCAGCTCCAAAGTCTCGATGTTTTTCTGCATCTCCTCTTTGCTGCGCTTCGCCTTGTTCACGGGCTCGGTCAACAGGTCGAGGGGTGGCAGTTCGTAACCCGTGTCACTGGAACGGGTCTCAAGCTTGAAGGCAGGCACGCTTGTTTCGCCGGTTTCGACGACCTCCGTCCGGCGGTTCAGCACGTCGATCGCTTTCTTCGCACGGTCGTTCTTCTCGGCTGGCACTGGTTTAGCCGGTGGTTCGTCTTCCTCCAAGTTGACGACCGCCTTCTTGGTGACAGGTTTGGGAGCGGCTTCGAGGGCTTGCTTTCTGCGTTCGGCAACTGCAGCAATGATCGCGTGAATCGGCGAATCGAGGCAAAGCACGAGGCCAATCACCGAGGTGGCGACGAAGCCGATCGCCGCAAAACCTCCGAACAGCATCGTGAAGAGCCAGGCCACGACCGCCCCGATGTAGCCGCCGCTTTGCGCCACCGTTTCGGGGTCGAAGAAGTCCCCTTGTCTTTGCTGGGCGAAGAACGCGACCAAGCCGAGGAAGACCAGCACGCTCCCCGTTGTTAGCCTCCCGACCTTGACTTTTGTCCTGCCTGCCAGGAGTGATGCTCCGGCAAAGCCGATCACGACAGGAACAGCCCACGCAGCCCTTCCCACGAGCACTCTGAACGCCTGAGCCAAGGAATCGCCGACGAGGCCGGCGTTGCCAGCCCAAAGAGCGAGCACTGTCACCAGCGCGATGGCGATCAGGCCGATGCCCCACGCGTCGGAGGAGCGGTGGGTGTTGGCTGGCGGCGCGGCTGCAGCTTTCTTGCCGGTCTGAGTGCGCTTCTTTGTCGGCATCCTGCTGTCCGCGTCTCTTCGACGATCCGTTTGCGTCATGTTCTGTCCATCCTTGGACAACTGACCTTCAGTATATCTTTATGGACGGGGCCGCACCTGGTTTCACTTCACGCCTGTGAGCAGTCCTACGCAGGCCATGCACATCCAGAGCGCGGTACCTCCATAGGACACGAACGGAAGCCACAAGCCAGCGACGGGCAAGATCCCAACGTTCATGCCGAGGTTGACGATCGTGTGGAAGCCCAGAATGGCCAGGACACCTCCCGACATCATCTGCCCAAACGGCTCCGTCGCCTGGTAGCCAACGAGCCAAAGCCGATAGAAGAAGAACCCAAATGCCAGAAGGACGAGGGATCCCCCGATGAGCCCCCCTTCCTCGCCCACAACGGTGAAGATGAAGTCGTTCTGCTGCTCCGGTATGTACCGGGCCGCCTTCTGCCCACCCTTGAGATAGCCGACGCCTGTCACGCCTCCGACGGCAAAGGCGATCCTTGCCCTCTCTTGCTGATATCCGTTGTCCTTGGCGTCGGGCTTAATCTTGGCGATGACGCGCTCTCGCATATAGTTGGGAACGACGCCGGGAGTAAACCAAGCGGCGGTAGCCAGGCTCCCAACGATGGCTAAAGTGATGGCGGCGTACTTCCAGGGCACGCCAGCATAGAGGGAGATCGCCACCCAGATGAAGACGAGGGACATGGCCCCCGCCAAGTGAGGCTGCAATAAGACCAGGCCCACGATGGGAGCGATGTGCACGAGGGAGAGGACATAAGTTCTGAACTCCTTGGTCTGCTCCCAGTGCTTCGCGTAGAACGCCGAAAGCGTAATGATCAGGATGACCTTGGCGAACTCGCTCGGCTGAAACTGGATCGGACCAAAGTCGATCCACCTCGTCGCCCCCTTCGTGTTCTTGCCGACAAGCAAGACGGCCACGAGCGACAAGACCGAAAAGGTGTAGAGCCACGGCGCGAGCTTTGTGAAAGTCCGCTGGCTCGTCGTGGCACAAATGACGAAAACGGGAACGCCGATTGCTGCCCACATGACCTGTTTGATCATGAAGTTGCTACCGTGGCGCGAGAAATCGATGCTGTAAATCGCGAGCAGGCCGGTCAGCAGGAGAATGCCTGCCGATGCGAGCAACCATAGGTCGATACCGCGGCCGGGCCGATGGACGCTGGAAGCGAACGCCCCTTTAGCGCCGCCAAGCTGGATCATGGCTCGGAGTCAAGCGGTCGCGGCTCTCGCGAAGTGCTCGAACCAAAGTCTCTCTTCACGACCCCACGCTTTGGCTCGATCCAGAACTTCAGGTTGCGTTTGCTCTCACCGCCACCGCCTGTCTCGACCACGAGCGAAGCCGTCACAAGCACGCAGTCGCTCACGCCGGTGGCCAAGTTAAGGACCTCCGGGGCCGCGGTGATCTTCGCTGTCGCAGGTTTGGCCAAGGTTCCCAGACTCGCAGTGCCCGTCCAGTCCCAAGAATCGACAACTTTGAATGGGTAGCGGACGAGAGGAATCGGCGGATCGTACGATTCCGAGCCGCCAAGGCTCACAAAGGAGAAGACACCTGGTGTGGAGACGTAATGCTCTTCCTCGAGAGTCTCGCCCTTCGCCACGATTTCGAAGACAACTTCTTTGCCCGAAGCTTTCCTCTTGAGTTCGGCTGGAACCTCGGTTCCAGCAACATTGATCCTGACCTTTGAATAGGGCAGTGCGTCGGGCGCCAGTTCGGATGGGGTCTTGTAGACGGCCACAGCCTGGTCGCCCTTCGACGGCGGATCTTCCCGGCCATCGAACCTCGTCTGGATACCCTTGGTCACACACCCGGCGAGCACTCCCACCACGCCCGATATCAAGACCACGCTCGTCGTTCTCATGTACCCGATGCAGGTGTAAACGAAACGATCGTCTTGGATCTCTCCGACTTTTGCTTGTTATAGGTCGTCGTGCCCTTCAGGGAGATGAGCCCGACGCCCTTGGCATAGACCGAGACCTCGTGGGATTTCATGTTGACCCCCCTCTCCGGGCCGATGACGACATCGACCGTGGCCTCGATGATCTCCCTTGTCTCTCCGAGCACTTCCCTTGAGCCTGCCCTCCTGCACGATCCCTTCATAGTCATGGGTGCCGGGGCGCCTAGCCACTGGGTGCTGCCGGTGTAAGACCAGTTGTTCTTGCCATCGCCGAACATCAGGATCGGATACGGGCTGGCCAGCGGGTTGTTCTGGTCGAACGCCACGAGAAGGACTTGGTCGCCTTCGACCCGGTAGAACGTGCTCCCGTCAACCTCGTCCTTGATCTTGGTGACGATGGGGACCGCGTCCCGCCCGCCAACACTCTGTACGTTCCCGACAGAGTCTGTGTAGGTCGCGCTTTGTCCTTCAGACGAATCGATATAAACCCACTTCGTCCCCGTTTTCAGCGGGAAGTAATCGCTCACGTCGATCTTGGCCGTCACGCCGAAGGCAAGGAGAACGGGCAACACGTCAGTTCTCCATGCCCGCGAGTTCGAACGACGTCTTGACTATCTTCCCGTTCGGGTCCTTCACTTCAAGCTTCATTTGAACAACGCCTACGTCCTTTGCGTACCAGGTTTTGCTCGAGACGGTTCCCTTGCCCGTGCTCATCTCCATCGTCGCTGTCTCGACCACGAGCAAACCGTCGAACTCGCCGGCAGCGACTTTGACCTTCTCGATCTTCTCGACCCTCGCCTTGCCCTTGAACGTCGCCTTGCCGTTCGCAGGGGTCGTGAGTTCGTAATCGTAGTCCCAAACCGTGCCGGGGTCGACTTTCGCGGGCATGACTCGGATGGGCTGTTTCGGAGACCCTGCAGCGGAGGACGAAAGGTAGACGCCGTCAGGCTTGACGATCAGTTCCTCGTCGCCCATGAACAGAAGCGATCCTTGTCGCTTGACCAGGTACGTGGCAGCCCCGTTGGCGAGCCCCTTGAATTCAGACACTTGCGTACCTTCCTCTGGCTTTTCGCCTTCGATGCGTGAAATCAGGTACTTGAGCCCTTTTGTCCGCTCGAACCCGTTGTACGCGTAGGCCTCGTGCTTGAGGTCGGCAGGAATGCTTGGACCAGTGGCGGTGCCGCCCTTGGTCTCGGAGCCGGCCGGAGGCGTTCCTTTCGGCCCTGCGGGAGTATCCGGGCCCTTGGTGCAACCGCCAAGGACGAACGCGACGGCGAAAAGACAGACAAGTTGTTTCATGGGATCTTACGGCTGGTGGCTCTTGAGGCGGAGGATCGACGTCTGACTGATCTGACGCCCATCGTTGCTCGTCGCAACGATTTCTTGAATGTATCGGACCAATCCGACCTTGGGCGCCCAGAACGTCGTGGCTGTCGTCGTGAACTTCAGATCCTTGTTCGCGTAGGTCATGACGGTCTCAACACCCAGTGCGCTCATCCGTCCTGACTCGGTATCGACCTCTTGTACGCCAAGGACGTTCAATGTTTGGTGGTATGGGCCAGAACCTGCGGCGGGTCTTGGGCCGACGCCGTCCATCTCACTGAACTGGCCCGGGGTAACAGGGAACGGTACGACCGGAGACGGCGGCTCGTAGCTGACCGACTTGACTGTGTTCGCCTTGGAGTCGCGAATCTCGGCGGACACCTGAGAGATGCCTTTCGAGTCGATCATCCAGTTGACATGGTCCGTGACTGTGCCGTCCGACGAGACCTCGACATTGGCTTGCTTGCCGTCGGCGGTGTCCTTCACGCTCTTGATCCTGAAGGTGATCTCGGCTTCGCTGCTTCGGCTACCGTCCGGCGCCGTTTGAGTCGAGCTCGCTTTGTACGTCCAGGTGTTCCCTTCCTTCATGGGATAGAGGTCAGCCTGGTTTTCAGGTGTGATCGTGGCCGCAGGAACCGGCTGCTGAGCCTTTGTCTTCGGTGCTGCGGCCGTCGGCCCCGATCCGTTACAGCCGGGCACGAGCGCGCTTCCGAAAAGCGCCACTAGCGCCGTCATTGTTCTTTTCGTCATCTTGTCTGTCCTGTCGCCGCCTTGTTGATAAAGGAGACGGCCTCCTCGACCTGGTCCCTCGAAGGTACCCCGCGTAGCTTCACGTCGCTTCCTGAGAGTTCGGTTGTGATCCTCGGCGCGGCAATTGCGACGCCGTTGACCGTCAACAGCAACTGGAAGCCAGGGTTTTCGTGACTGTACTTCCAAAGCCGCATGCGCCCAACCTCGTTCACCTGGAGCGTGACATCGGAGAGTATGGTCCCGTTCTGTCCCTCATACGGTACCGAAGATGCACCCGTCGTCATGGCCTCGGTCACCAAAACCCGAATGTTCGCGAGGATACGCTCTGGCCCCTTGGCCAGCTCTTGTAGCTTTTGGCTCGAGATCCTCGACTCGATCGAAGCCACCACGTTTTCCTTGCGCCCTTTCTTCTGCAGGTTGTTGGCCAAGTCGCGGTAGCTCGCCGCCAGCGCCTCCTTGGTGATCTTGAACTTCTCGTTCACCTTTCCCTCGACCTGGCCGGCAAAGAGCGTCTTGTAAGCCTCCTGGACTCGGCAAACCACGGTCTTCGGGCCATCGGGCGTAGGCATGGCGACTTTGACCGGCATGTCGATGACGATCCCGTTGATGACCGCGTCCACGCTCACTTGGTCGAGAGGGGAGCCGTCTAACCGTGTGTTCAGGTCGCTTTCAAGCTTTGACCGGAGTTGGCCAGGCGACTTCAGGGCATGCTCAAGGTCTTCAGACCTCCATACGACTTCCTGAGTTGGCCAGTCGTCGTTGCGGAGCTTGTTGACGGCCGACACGAGCTTCCCCAAAGCCTTGATGTCGCCTTGCAGCGCCTGAAGCGTTTCCCGAATGGGCAGGCGGGGAGCATCGTTCGTCGCTTGCTTATCAAGCTCTGGCGCGTCGAACTCTTCGGAGTTCCCGGATGTCTCGACGAGGTGGGCAATGCCATTGGAAACGATGATCCTGTACCCAGCCTCCTTTTCAACGGCTATCAGGTCAACCTGGCCAGGCTCCACAGGCAGCACTCTGTAGCCGCTCAACTGAATTCTGGGAGTGATCCAAAGATAGCCCCAGATCGCTGCCAAGATCGCACCGAGGGTTACGACGAACGGTCCTGCCGATCTGAGCTTCATGGCCTCGCGGGACAGTGCCCTGTCACAGGCTCAACATTCTACCGTCCGCCCTGGTTCCGGGCCTATTCTGCTGGGTTGAAGTCCTCGTAGACGCGCCCGGCCAGAGCAGTGGTCAGCCAGGTGACCACAACCATGACCAAAGCGGTCGGAAGAGCCGCGACGGGAGGCGGCAGCTTGAGCCAGATGAGGAGGCCGAAGAGGACGAGGGGAGGCAGTGTGCCTGCGAACATGCCCAGCATGGTCGCGAGCCCGCGAAAGCTCCTTTGGGTCGGATCCTCGACGTCCGGCAATAGGACGACCAAAAGCAGTGAGACCCCACTGAGAGCCAGGGTCAAGGCTGGGAACATGATCAAGCCGCTGAGGACAAAGGGCCAAAGCTGAACTTTGACCACCAGGGCCGCGAGGAGGCCGAGAGCGCTTGTCAGCACGGGGCCAAACGCCTTGGCAACGATCTCGAGGAACACGACGTGCTGAGCCTTCAGCGGGATCGGTTTGACGAGGTCGATCCTACGAAGGCTCTCAATGAAGCCAGACTGCGCCGTACCCATCGTCGGCCCGATCAACAACATGGCCTGGAGTCCGAGGAGGAAGAAGCCATCGATTCGGCCCCTCGATAAAGGCAGGCTCGCCGCCAACACCGAAACGCCGATACTCAGGGCGACAAAGAGCACGATCCCCCACACCGATGATCGCTTGATGACGAGCGCCTCCTTCCAAAGGAGGGCTGCGGGGCCACGGACGGTTAGCCCGCTGAGCCATCCGGCACGCCCCGCCTTCACCTTTCCTTCCCGCGCCCTCTGCGCAACGAGCGCCATCACATCCCCGCTGCGACGAAGCTGCCGCGTCGACTCGGTCACGTTCGCTTTCATGGCCGCTGCTTCGTACATCCAAGCGGTGTTGGCGCGGGCGACGATGATGGCGAGTGCGGTGCTGCCTAAGAGGATCCCCAGTCCCCAGAGAGCCTCGATTGTGCTTCCGGTCAGAGTGGACATGGAGAGGTTCGTCGCGGCCGTGGCGAGAAAGAGCACGGCGCGGACGTCCCATGACTGCGCCACCACAATCGCACCGTCGGGAAACGGCCCCGCCTTCAACCGCAGAGCGACAAGGGCGCCAAAGCCAAGGACGACGACGGTCAAGATCCAACCAGCTGCAGTTCGGAGCCGGTCCGTCCGCTCATCGGTCTTCGAGAACACGAGGCTCGTCGCGTATCCGATCCAAACCCATGCTATAGCGAGCAGGAAGTAGGCGATGGCGGCGACCCGGAGGGCCGAATTTGCCAGGGCGGGATTTGGCAAGCCTGTCACAAGGCTCGCCCAGCCGAACTTAGCCGGCCGCCACAGGAGCACACCCATGACCAAGGGCATAAGGAGCGAGACCCAAATGTCGCGCAACACCCGCAGCGCCAAGACGGTCCGCGGATCGACAGGCGTCGGAAACAACACGTCCACGTCGGCGGGGCGGAAGCCACCACGGTAATTCAGCACGTTAAGGGCAAAGATCACCGAGGCCACGCTGAAGAGCGCGAAGACCACGGAGTCCACGATGGCCATGGGCGGGAACGCGAACTTAGGAAAGTTGATCGGAAGCCTCTCGAACTCATTGCCGCGAAACACAGCCCGAGGCAGCCAAATCAGCTGAGTGAAGATAAAGAAGAGCACACCGATCGTGCGGACCGGTGTCGAGAAAGACCGCTTGACGCCGTTCACGAGGGACCGGACGTAGAGGAATGCGAGCGGCCTAATCGCCTTCCTCCGTCAAGGCGAGGAACACACGCTCCAGATCGGCGCCCTCCATATGCTGGGACCTCCGCAGCTCTTCGAGCGTCCCTTCCGCCACGACTTTGCCGTGGGCCATGATGACGACCCGGTCACAAAGCCTTTCTGCGGTGTCCAGCAGGTGGGTGGAGACGAGCACGGCGCCGCCTGAATCACGTACACCCGCCAGTTCTTTCTTGAACTCCGCAACCCCGGCGGGGTCAATACCGATCATGGGTTCGTCGAAGAGAAAGACGACCGCGTTGTGGATCATCGCGCAGGCGACCGCGACCTTCTGCCTCATACCTTTACTGAGTGCTGCGACCAATTCGTTGCGCTTGGCCAAGAGGTCGTACCGATCAAGCAGTTCCTCCTTCCGCATCTCAAACTGGTCGATCGTGTCGTAACACATCGCGACAAACTTGAGGTGCTCTTCAACGGTCAGCAATTCGTAGAGGCTCGGTACTTCGGGAACGTACGCCAGCTTCGACTTCGCTCGAGCAGGGTCAAGGACGATGTCAGAGCCTGAGATCAGGATGTGACCCCCGGTGGGCCGCAGAATCCCCGCGCAGCACCGCAGGGCCGTGGTCTTGCCCGCCCCGTTCGGCCCGATCAGGCCGACGATCTCCCCCCCCTTCACTTCAAACGAAACGCCGCTGAGGGCCCTGAACTTCTTGTAATCCTTGACGAGGCCCTCGACCTGCAACATCCCATGGTTTGTACCACTCCTGAGCACGGAGGTTGCGCGCAGGTAGCATCGGCCCTGACTTGCCAACATCCGATGGCCAACAAGAACTCCGGGTCTTGATCCTTCGCCGCCAAGCCTTTGGCGCGGCCCAGACCTTGCTCGACGCCCTCGCCACCGGTCTCGTCGAAGAAGGCATCGACGCGGTCGTCGACGACGCCGAGAGTTGGATCCCGAACAAGACGGGTTGGTCTGTCGACAAGGGAGTGTCAAAGGCAGTCAAGCAAGCGGCAAGAGGGTTCGACGTCGTTCACGCCTGGGGATACCGGGCGGCTTGGGCTTGTGCGGAGGCGTTTTACGTCAGGTCGCCCTGGCTGTACACCGCCTACGAAATGCCGCGCACGACCCAATCGGAGCTGGTCGATCGCTTGAACAGTGCCCACCGAGGTCTGTGCCCAACGACCGCGGTCAAGCAAGAACTGGAGGCCGTCGACGCCCTCAACCTCGAGGTCGTCACGCCAGGCGTTCCCTTGCCGATGGATCCCACGCTTCCCCAGATGCCGCGGCTGGCGGCCAGGCAACAGCTCGACATTCGGGACGACGTCAAGCTGATCGCTGGGTTGGGCCGCTTTGAACCCGACAAGGGGTTTGACGACCTCGCCGGAGCTTTCGAACGGCTCCGCCAACGTGTTCCTTCAGCGAGGCTGCTGCTTTCTGGCACTGGCTCGCAGCCCCCACCCATCCATCAAGAGGGCATGGACGTCCGCGGGCCCCTCCCTTCTGTCTGGCCGGCGCTTTGCGCTGCAGACTTGGTCGTGGTGCCGGGGCGCCGCAACGGCTTCAGCCTTGTCGGAGCCGAAGCCATGTGGGCAGGGGCGCCCGTGCTCTTCAGAGAGTCAGGGGGACACATGGACATGGCGGACGAGGGCTCGACGGGGTTCTTTTTCAAAGATGACTACGACCTCGCCGACAAGATCGAGCAAGCGTTGGAACTCGAATCAACTCGGAACTCCGTGGCTTATGCTGGCCAGCTCCGCGCACAAGCGCGATTCCAGATGGCGAGATTCTGCAAAGACATGGCTCGCGTCTACCGCGAACTCGCCGGGGCCTGATTCCCTAGAGCCGTTGCGATCCCGGGTTCGAGGCGTCTATAGTCTCAACAGCGGTGGACACCACGGACTGGTGGTAACGGAGGACGGAGCACGGAAGCTCCTCCCGCTCTTTCTCCTAGCGGTACGATACGGCCGATGCCGGATCCCAATGTGCCTGTGACCATGAATGGTGTCCAGGTGCAGCCGGGGCGCACGACCCGGCTGGAAATCCCCTTCTCGCAGCTCTCGCTCGGAACCCAGTTCTCCATTCCCGTCACGGTGGTCAATGGGAGGTACGCGGGCCCGCGGCTCGTCCTGTCTGCAGCGATCCATGGGGACGAGCTCAATGGCATTGAAATCGTTCGCCGTGTCCTTGCCGATGTCGATGCCCGTAGCCTCCGCGGAACGATCGTGGCCGTTCCCGTCGTGAATGTCTTCGGCTACTTGATGCAATCACGCTACTTGCCCGACCGCCGTGACTTGAACCGCTCCTTTCCTGGCTCAAAATCGGGGTCTCTCGCCTCGCAGCTCGCCCACCTGTTCCTCACGAAGATCATGGCCCAGGCGGACTTTGGAATCGACCTTCACACAGGATCGGGAGGACGCACAAACATTGCCCAGGTGCGGGGGAACCTGAAGGAGCCGGCGACACGTGCGGCCGCAATTGTTTTCGGAGCGCCGGTGGCCGTCCAAGCCCGGGAGCGGGCGAACTCCTTACGGGCCGTTGCCGCCTCTCGCGGGCTCCCGATGCTCGTGTTCGAAGGTGGGGAGGCCCTCCGCTTCGACCGCGAGACCATTGCCATGGGCGCCGACGGGATTGCCCGTGTCATGGCCCACCTTGGGATGAGGAACGGGATCCCCGCACCACCCAAGCGGAAGACCTTTGTCGCCGGTTCGTCCACCTGGCTCAGGACGGGGAGAGGAGGCGTCTTCCACGCCGCCACATTTCCTGGCGACCGAGTCAAAAAGGGCGAGATCCTCGGCGTCACGATGGACATTTATGGCCGGGCACGCAGCAAGAACATCGCGCCGTTTGACGGCATGGTCATCGGCATGGTCTGCAACCCGCTCGTCAGCCGGGGAGATGCCGTCCTCCACGTCGCCCAGGCGGAGTACTGACCGCCGGAAGGACCCCTTAAGGCTAGGCTTTCGAGCCTGGGCCCCTGTTCCGCCCTCCGCTAGGTGAGCGTAAGAGGGCAAAGAGGATTGCCATGCGAAAGCTCTTAACGTTGACTAGTCTCGCCTTGCTGGCGGCAACAGCCGCGAACGCCCAGGTCCGCACGAACTCCATGGTCCAACCCGGCACCATGGCTCCCGACTTCAAGCTCAAGGAGGCCAACGGCACCGAGCACAGATTGGCCGAGCACCAAGGCAAGTACATCGTGATCGAGTGGGCCCGACCTGACTGCCCGTTCGTGAAGAAACACTACGAGTCCGGCAACATGAAGAAGACGCAAGACATGCTGGCGTCGATGGACGGTGTCTGGCTGACGATCTATAGCGTCAAACCGGACGATGCCGACTATGTTGCTCCCGACCAAGTCACCGAACAGTTCAAGAACTGGGGATCGACGACCAATGCCGTCCTGTTCGATGCTGACGCGTACGTGGCTAAACAGTACGGGGCGAGCAACACGCCACAGTTCTTCGTGATCAGCCCTACTGGCAAGGTCATCTATGCCGGCGCTCTCGACGATAAGCCAACGACCGACCCGGCCGACATTGACCGCGCCCGGAACTACGTCTTCAACGCCTTGACCGAAGCCAAGAGCGGGAAACCGATCAGCGAGCCGGTGACCAAGCCCTATGGCTGCGAGATCAAGACCTGAGCTTCAAGTCTCCTGAAGCAAAGACGGCCCCGCGGTGCTTTGTCCGCAGGGCCGTTATGTCTTCAATTGGTGCATCCCTGGCGTCAAGGAGTCCCTTTCATAACCGGGATCGAAGGATAGGCGACTCCAAACCAACACCCGCCGGCGAGCGCTAAGGTGGATCCATCAGCGGACGTCAGCGCAAATTGACGATACGAGAGGCCCTTCGTGGTCGCCAATGTTGCACCGGTCCTCATGTCCAAATACTGCACCTGGCCTTTATGGTTGGCTAGAACCGCGACACATCCGTTCCCTAAGAACGGCACCTGGCCGTAACCGTCCAGTGCCAAGTAAGTCGCCACTTGGCTCCAGGTCTCGGTGGAAAGGGCAATGTAGGTGGAGAGGTGGCCCAAAGAGAAGACCAGCCGCTTGCTATCAGGTGTGAACCCAATTTGCTGGATGGTCGGAACCACATTCGAATCGTAAGCCTTCCATCCTGTTCCCGTCTTTAGGTCCACCACGGAGAGCCTTGAAGCATCTATAAGCAGGGCCAAGAACCGTCCATCCGGGGACACAATCATGTTTGTGATCCCGTAGCCGCTCCATGGATAGGAGGCTACTTTCTTTAGCGAGGAGCGATCCACGAAATCGACCCTGTTTTCGTACGCGACAAAAATACCTCCGCCACTTGGTAGCCAGGCCACGCGACCGGGAAATTCTGAGTTCGCCGGAACATACCTCGCCCTGAACTCTCCAGTCTCAGAGTCATAAATGGCGATGTTGTGTTGCCAGGAAGCCTCGGGCGCAGCCACCTCGTGGGTCGCATCGCAGAAAGCGGAGTTGCTCGACCAAGCACCATCCAGCTGGGACACCAACTCACCGCTTTCTCCGTCAATGAGGTCCGTGCTGTTGTCCTCGAGCGTTAGACCCAGTCTTGAACCGCCGGCATTCATCGCAAGACTCCAAATCGGACCCATGTGAGCGACGAAGGCAGTGGTCATGCGGCTCCAAATGTCGAACTCAGTGCAGGTTGCAGGGCCACCGACAAATATCGACCTACCGTTGGCCGCATATCGAGCGGACAAGCCCATAGGAGCATAAAATTCGTCAACCGTCGCTCCAGAGGCAATGTGAGTTATCGTAAGGAAGCCACTCTTGAGGTAGGCGATTTGAAAACCATCGGGCGAGAAGTCGAAGGCCGATCCATAATTCTGGGGCGCATTGATGACCCGCTGTACTGCCCAATCAGACGTTCGCAAAATGACCAGCGCCTGACTCGACGCGAGAGCAAGGAATTTCCCGTCGGGCGAGAAACCGAGCCTCGTGTTGTGCGGCCATGCAAGAGCGGTCTTGTGAAGAACCTCACCATTGTCAATCTTTCGCACTTCCAAGGTCTGAGGACTGGCCGCATCGACCGATGCCAAGAATTGCCCGTCCTGCGAGATCGCAACTTTGGAGAAAGAGCCCTGTATCGTTTTGAGCAAGGAGCCGGTCAGTGCAGAGTACACGCGGGCACTGGTTTGGGTCGCCGCTAGCACCCCGGTGCAGCCGACAAAGGCGACGCCCGTGATGTCGCCTCCAACCCTCAGCCCCCATCGTTGTTGCCGGGTCTGGCCATCATAGACAGCCAAGGCGTCCCAGCCATAAGCGACGGCGATCAGGGAGTCATCGCGAGACCTTGAAAACCCGTAGAGATTCCCAAGCTGCTCGATCGTTCCCCTTATTTTCAGGTTGCTTGGATCGTAGTCAACGACTGCGTCATTGCCCGAGATGACAGCGACGTCCTCGCCCGCAGAGGACACCTGAATGTCTGTCACCCAGCCCATCACCAGGCGCTTCCACTTCCACTGGATTGGAGTTTCCGCCAAGGCGTGGGCAGCAGTTGCCAAGACAGCACCGATGAGCAAGCAATATTTTACGACTCCCATTTTTCGACCTCACTGTCGAATTATCGGCGACAACCCGCTGCCCTAGCAGCTTTGTCAGCGAAGCTTGCGAGCTTAACCGCGGAGCCGCGCGTTCACCGCTTCCCAATCGATGACCTGCATGTAGGCCTCGATGTACTTCAGGCGGGCGGTGTGGAAGTCGAGGTAGTAGGCGTGCTCATAAACGTCCATCGCCAACAACAGCGTGTGGTCCCAGACCGGGAACGTGTCTTGGGCGTCGCCGATGTACGTGTGGACCCGCTTCTCAGCATGGTCATAGCCAAGGAACACCCAGCCACGACCCGCCATGCCCGTTGACTTCCAATCGGCCGCCCAGTGGTCGAAACTGCCGTAGGCAGACTCGATGAGTTTGCCGACCTCGCCCGTCGCGGGGCCACCTTGTCCGCCCATCGTCGCGAAGTACACGTTGTGGTTGATGTACCCACCGTAGGCGAAGGCGTAGTTCACCTTCAGCGCCCGCATCTGGCTGTAAATCTGATTGGCCTTGCTCGGATCGACCTCGGCCTCGTGGAGGGCCTTGCGGATCTCGTTAGTCTTGTTGGCGTAGCCCTTCCACAAGGTCAAATGGTTGTCGTGGGTGGCCTTGCTGATGCCAACGCGCTCGCTGGTGTAGACCTTCTCGGGGATGGCTTCTGGGACGGCGACGAGTTTCGGTTCCATGGTGCTCCTAGTATTGCCATACGCTCGCTAGGGCGGTGATGACGGCCCAGTATCCCCCCTCTTCTGCCATTTCCGCAAATCCGGTAAGAGGCTTGTAACAACCGAGAGCCTCTAGGTGTAAAGTGAAAGTGTATGAGGGACTATCGCTTGCAGGCCCTGGCGGCCGCACCGAAGATCGTCGAACGCCTCCTCCGAGTCTTCCCGCGCGACCGCTACGATGAGCGCCCGCACCAAGAAAGCCTGACCTGCCGAGAGATTTTTGCCCTTCTCGCCGATTCCGAAGAGATCGTCCTAGAACGCATCCGCACCGCCAACCGCCAGCCCGGCTCCACCTGCAACTGGTACGAGCCGACCGAGCGCGCGAAAGACCGCCACTATTGTGAGAAGGAGCCTTTCCACGAGGCCGAGGTCTACGAGTCCAGGCGGCAGATGACGCTCGATTACCTCGAGCAGCTCTCCGAGGAAGACTACAAAAAGTCGGTCATCCTCGAAGGTCACGGCACATGGAGCATCGGTGAGTACATCGTGATGGTCATGGCCCACGACACCGAGCGGATCGCTGAACTCAGCGAGTTTCTCGCGAACGAAGTCGCAACGATTGGGTGAAACTCCGGCTTCCTTGAGCCAACATCGGGACATGCGATACGGCATGTCCCTTTTGTTTGTCGCTTGGTCCACTTTCGCACTCGCTTCGACCGACGAGGTGGTGCTTCGTGCCAAATCTGACGACGTCGTTCGAGCCCTTGCAGAGAAGAACTTTGCGGTGCTCGCGGCTCACATGGGTGCCAAGAAACTTCGCTTTGCTCCCTACGTCAACCTTGGACAAAGCGACCGCAGCCTCTCCAAAGCTCAGGTGACCAGCTTCTTCACCGACACGGGCCAACACATTTGGGGAACGCAAGACGGCTCAGGGAACCCGATAAGCCTGACGAACAGCGCTTACTACGCTCAGTTCCTTTACAACAAGGATTTCTTCAGCTCGACCAGCGTGACCTACAACGCGAGGGTCGCCACCGGCAACACTCCATCAAATTTCGCCTCCGTGTACCCTGGCCGCGCCCTCTATGAGTACTACTTGCCACCCACAAATCCAGGAGACCTGGATTGGTACGCACTGGACGTGATCTGGCAAAAGGACGCCAGCGGCTACTGGAAGCTCGTGGCGATCGCGCACGATCAGTGGACGATCTAGCCGACGGGGATCCGGCCAAACGCACCGGCGCCCGCGTAGACAGCCTGCGAGCCCAGCATCTCCTCGATCCTGAGCAACTGGTTGTACTTCGCGACCCGGTCGGTCCTTGAGGGTGCACCGGTCTTGATCTGGCCACAATTCGTCGCAACGGCTAGGTCGGCGATCGTCGTGTCCTCAGTCTCCCCGCTCCGGTGGCTCATGACGCTGGTGTAGCTGGCCCGCTTGGCCATCTCAACCGCCGCTAGAGTCTCGGTCAGCGTTCCAATCTGGTTGACCTTGACCAGAATCGAATTCGCGGTGCCGGAAGCGATGCCACGGGACAAGCGCTCGACGTTTGTGACGAAGAGGTCGTCGCCAACGAGTTGCACCTTGTCGCCGATGGCGACGGTCAGGCCCTTCCAAGTCTCCCAGTCGTCCTCGCTGCAACCGTCCTCGATACTGAGCATCGGATAGGACTTGGCGAGACCCGCCAAATACTCGACCTGCTGGGGGCCGCTCAGGCTCCGCCCGTCCTTATAGGTGTACTTACCCTTCTCGAAGAACTCGGTCGCGGCGCAGTCCATCCCCAGGAAAACGTCCTTCCCAGCCTTAAGGCCAACCTTGGAAATCGCCTCCATGATGTAGTCGAGCGCCATGTCCTGACTGGCGAGGTTCGGGGCAAAGCCGCCCTCGTCGCCAACGCCAGTGGCCAAACCTTTGTCGTGGAGGACTGCCTTGAGGGCATGAAAGACCTCCGCGCCCCAGCGCAACGCCTCTGCAAAGGACTCCGCCGCGACCGGCAACACCATGAATTCCTGAAAGTCGACATTGGAGTCGGCGTGCTTGCCACCGTTGAGGATGTTCATCATCGGAACGGGAAGCGTCCTCGCGCTCACACCGCCTACGTACCGGAAGAGAGGCAGGTCGGCCGACATCGCCGAAGCCTTTGCGCACGCCAGAGACACCCCGAGGATCGCGTTCGCACCGAGGTTGGCCTTGTTGGGGGTCCCGTCAAGGTCGAGGAGCATTTCGTCGATCGAAACCTGGTCGGAAGCTTCCATCCCCATGACGGAGGCAGCGATTTTCTCGTTGACGTTCTCGACCGCGGTCAGGACACCTTTGCCCCCATACCGGCCCTTGTCCCCGTCCCTCAGTTCGACCGCTTCGAAAGCTCCTGTGGAAGCTCCGCTGGGTACCGCAGCCCGCCCCGAGCTCCCGTCTTCTAGCAGGACGTCGACCTCGAGCGTCGGGTTCCCCCGGCTGTCAAGGATCTCGCGGGCGACGATGGCTTCTATGGCAGGCATGAGTCTGATTATGGAGTGGCGCACCATCCCGCGAGAGGGGCCCATAATCAACTATATGCTCCGTGCTCCGCTCCCTAACCCCGGACGAACGCTCCGCGAGCTCATGTCTCGCGGGACGGTGGTCATGCCCGGCTTCTACGACGCGATCACCGCATCGGCAGCCGTCCGGGCGGGGGCGCAGGCAGGCTATATCAGTGGCGCCGCTGTGACCAACAGCCAGCTCGGTGTGCCCGACATCGGGCTCGTCACCTTGGACGAGATGGCGTCACAAGCCGCCCGCATCTGTCAGGTGGCGTCGATCCCGATCGTTAGCGACGCGGACACCGGTTTCGGTGAAGCCTGGAACGTGGCTCGGTGCGTCATCGAGATGGAGCGCGCTGGGTTGGCCGGCATCCACCTTGAAGACCAATTGATGCCAAAGAAGTGCGGCCATCTCGATGGAAAGGACGTGGTCACGACCGAAGAGATGGTGCGCAAGCTGAAGGCGGCTGTGGCGGCAAAGTCAAAGTCTGACTTTCTGATCATAGCCAGAACGGACGCCCGCGGGGTCGAGGGCCTGGATCCGGCCATTGACCGGGCGAAGGCGTATGTCCAGGCGGGCGCCGATGCCATTTTTCCCGAAGGCTTGGCCTCGGAGAACGAGTTCGAAGCCTTCCGCTCAGGGCTCGAAGTTCCTCTCCTGGCGAACATGACCGAGTTCGGCAAGACTCCGCTGATTTCGGCCCAGAGGTTCGGAGAACTCGGTTATGAGATGGTGATCTTCCCCGTTTCGGCGATGCGAGTGGCCCTTAAGGCCGTGACCACGTTCTATGGACAGCTTCTTGCAGCAGGCACCCAAGAGGGCTTGGTGGAATCGATGACGACGCGCGCCGAGCTCTACGACCTTATTGAATACCCTGCCTACGAAGCGGCTGACCAACGGTGGGCCAAGGGCTCTGGCAACCAGACGTAAGTCCCCAGCATTTTCACGGATTTTGCCGCTCCGGGCTTCGGTGGACTCACGTTTGCTGTAGAATAGTGTGGTCGTGCCGCCGCAAGGCGCTACGTTCATTGGTTTAACTCAACTCGGAAAGGTACATATCGATGCGAAAATCACTGTTTATCTTTGGTTTGATTACCATGGCTGTCGCCAGTAGAGCCAGCTTCACGCTCGCCACGTTCGGCGACCCAGCACAGAACGGTAGCACCCCGTTGTTCGACTGGGACACGGCCAACAACACGCTTTCTGGTTCCTGGAGCCTGTCCGGTATGACCCTTCTGACTCCCGGCTTCAACGGTGGCGGTCAGGTCAACAACGCCCATTTCGTAATGGATCCGGTCACCTTGACCCCAGTTATCAACGGCGTTCTCTATAACATGGGCCCCGGCTCCGTCAAGTTCTACACCAACGACGTCAACAACCCGTTCTTCACGATCGGCTTCAATGGCGGCACGTTCCTGAACCCGCTCAATGCGAGCGCCTCCGCCCAGAGTGGCAACGCCGTCAGCTTCGCCGGCCCGAACGTCCCCGGCAACCTGATCGACCAGGCCTTTGCATTCAGCTTCGCAAACCCGACCCAGAACGGGTCGCACTGGACCTACACGGCTTCCTTCACGTCCTCAGCCAACGTGGTGCCCGAACCGGCAACGATGCTCGTTCTTGGCGCTGGCCTTGCCGCCTTCGCAGCCCGAAGGCGCAAAGCCTAAGCCACAACTTCTGCTAACGCAGCCGACCCTGGCCGTCTCCTGACAGCCAGGGTCTTTTTGTCGCTTCGACAGTGCTCGATGGGACTCCCCGGTCACCCTCCAGTGGCCTTGGTACACTGGAATTCATTCCGAGCTTCGTGTGCCCAAGGCTGTGAGACGAGGCCATATAAAGGCGCGCGAAGACCCGATAATGTGGGAAAGGAGCAAAAATGAGCGCCACTACTTATCCGAACTACAGTCCCGGCCTCCAGGGGGTGGTCGCAGGAATCACGACGATCAGCGAGATCGACGTTGAAACGTCCAGCCTGACTTATCGGGGCATCAATGTCCACGAGCTGGCCGAGCACGCCGTATTCGAGGAGACCGCTTACTTGCTCCTGATGGGCAAGCTGCCCAACAAGACCGAGCTGGCCGAGTTCAAGGCCCGAATCAGTAACGAGTCGGTGCTGCCCAAAGAAGTCATCGAGGCGCTGAAGCAGTGCCCCAAGAACATGCACCCAATGGATCGGCTCAAAACCGTCTATTCGATGCTGGGAGCTTTCGACCCTGACTACAAGGCCGATCCCATCGACCACGACGCCAACGTCCGCAAGGCGGTTCGAATCGTCGCCAAAGCCGGCAACGCAGTCGCCGCCGCGCACCGGATCAGTGAGGGTCTTGACCCGATCGCTCCGGATCCCGAGCTCGGTATCGCCGGCAACTTCATGTACCAGCTCAAAGGTGAGAGGCCGGACGAGTTCGTGACCAAGGTCATGGACGCCAGCCTGACGCTCTACGCCGAACACGGGTTCAACGCCTCGACCTTCGCTTCCCGCGTCTGTGTCGCGACTCTGAGCGATCTCTACTCAGGCATCGTCACTGGCATCGGCACCCTGAAAGGCCCCCTCCATGGTGGTGCCAACGAGGAAGCCATGTACATGCTCATGGAGATTGATAAGATGGGCGACGCCGAGAAGTGGACGCGAGACGCCCTCGCGAACAAGAAGAAGATCATGGGCTTCGGCCACCGCGAGTACCGCATCGGTGACTCGCGTGCGGCCTACATGACTAAGCTGGGCAAAGAGATCGGCCAGCGGGTCGGAGACACTCACTGGGGCGAAATCGCGAACACGATGGAGAAGATCATGTGGGACGAGAAGAAGCTCTTCCCGAACGTCGACTTCCCGAGCGCGTACGCTTACTACCTGCTTGGCATCCCGATTCCCCTCTACACGCCGATCTTCGTCATCGCCCGCACCACGGGATGGTGCGCGCACATGGTCGAGCAACTCGACAACAACCGATTGATCCGGCCCACTTGCATCTATGAGGGCCCGAAGGTGACTGCCTTCGTTCCCCTCGATCAAAGGTGACCCTCTGCCGCCTGGAGAGGAGGATCTCCTTTCCAGGCGCCAAGGAGGCTCGCTGGAATACCGGAGTCCTCTAATCTACGCCCATCCTGCCTATTGGCAGGAGAGAGGCCAGACGAAGATATAGATCAGTGTTTTCAAAGATCGTCGAGGAGTTGGAACAGATTCAAAGAGAGGAGGACATCAAAATCCTCTTCGCGTGCGAATCTGGAAGCAGGGCTTGGGGGTTTGCCTCCCCTGACAGTGACTACGACGTCAGGTTCGTTTACTACCACTCCCTTGACTGGTATCTCTCGATTGACGACCGGCGCGACGTCATCGAATTGAACCTCCCAGGCGACCTGGACGTGGCCGGCTGGGAACTCAGAAAGACGCTGAGGCTCGCCAAGCGGTCGAACCCGCCCCTCCATGAGTGGATGCGGTCACCGATCATGTACCAGAAGGACGAGGCCCTCTTCGACGAGTTCGTCACAGCGACAAAGAGCTGCTATTCGTCAGACCGGTGCTACCTCCACTACTTCCATATGGCCCAAGGGAACTACAAGGAGTACCTCCAGGGCGACGAGGTGCTGACAAAGAAGTACCTTTACGTCTTGAGGCCCCTTATGGCCTGCTTGTGGATCGAAAAGTGGCCGGAGCGTCCCGTGCCGATGGAATTCGATCTTCTTCGGGGAGGGGTGGTTCAAGAGGCTTCACTCATGACGGCCATCGACGACCTGCTTGAGCTCAAGGCTCGGAGCTCCGAAATCACCTCGGGACCGCGCATCAGTGCCATCAGCGACTTCATCGAGCGAGAATTGGCCCGGATCAGGAACCGACGGTTCGACGTTGCGGGAGAGCCTGACACGAGCGAACTCGAAGGGTTCTTCCAGAAGGCGATCGGGTATCGGTCTCCTGTTTCTGCCCGCTGATAAAAGAAGACCGGCACCGAAACCGTAGCTCCGATGCCGGACATCTTTGTGGATCGTGCAACCCAGCAAGCTGGGCACTCGTGTCCACGAGCGGCTTTCCTCGGCTCTTGCTCCTCACCGGAGCCCTTGCTTCAACGGTCCGCCACCAATTTTTGAACCCCGAACTTTGATCCGCTTCCCGGTCAAGACCGGCGCGCCCTCAAAGAGGTAGCTCAGTGAGAAGCGGAAGGCTCCGGGTGGGCTTGCTGCCCTGAGCCCAGTTCGTCCAGCCTTATCAAGCCTTATAGCGGCTAGCCGAACTTTCGCTACTCGTTGCGCTCGCAGTCCGAAGGCGCTGTAGGAGCCCCGCAGGGCTCGCCACTTGCCACTCGATCCGCTGTGCGCGTATCGTGGACTCAGTCCGTCGGCTTGATCGTCGGTTGCCCGACTCTCGTTGAGTGCCGTCTCGCTGTTGTGTCCTCGACACTGAGAACTTTACAGGGAATCTGATCGAATAGAAGCGGTCTCTTACGTTTTGTTTCCACTCGTTTTCCACCCCTGCCGGTGGGTTTCACCACCGCGACAGGGTCATCACGAACTCACCGTTCTTCCTGTTGAACGTGACCTGGATTTGGTCGCTCCCCAGCGATCTCACCTTGCCGATGTAGTCCGCCTTACTGAATCCGGAGTCGACCGTCAAATTCAGGACATCAGCGTCCGTATCGACCTTGCCAACGGCAGACCATGTGTCGTCGTTAGGGCTCTCGTTCGCCATCACGACGTTGCACGAGCCGTCCCAACCGATCGAAACGTAGGCCAAACCCCGGTTCGGTCCGTATTTGTAACTGCCCGACCACTCTCCCGCCAATTGCTGCACTGCGAGCTGCGACATGTCGCCAAAGGGCTCGGCGAGCGCCTTGCCGACCTGGTGTCCCTGGAAAGTGAATTGAGTGTCCGCGACCTCCCGGGAGCCGGCATATTGGACTAAATCCAACGACAAACCTTGCCGCTGCACCTGGCTTTTTCCTTGAAACTCGACCTTTGGGCCCGTGCTCCAGGTCACTGTCACGGTCGCTCTCCCCGATTTCAGAGTTCCAGCGAGCTGGCCGATCCGCCTTTCGCCGGTCATTTGGAGCCAGCCCGTGTCCATCAATACTCCCTTGATGTTCGTGCCGTCCACAAAGATCCTCCCCATTCCACCGCCTCCGCGGGAAACCGTCCAAACACCGTTGTAACGGTCGCCTTTGGATTGCGCGGCGGCCATCGTCAGACAGGAGCCAAAGAGCACAAGGATGAAAAAGACTCTTCTCATGGAAACGGAAGGTTACCGTCAGCGTCGTAAAATGGAGCCATGCTCTTCGCCGTCGCCATTGCTGCCCTCACCGATGGGTGGTTGAGCCTGGATCTGTCCGATCCGGTCAGGCTGAAGGCGAGCGACCAGTTCATTGACGTCCAGCACGGCCACGCCCATCCGTTCTTGGCCGACATGGACGGCGACGGCAAGAGAGACTTGATCGTCGGCCAGTTTCAGGACGGCAAGGCCCGCGTCTACAAGAACTACGCCACAGACAACACCCCCGTCTACAAGGACTTCACGTGGTTCAAGGCGGGCGGGGTCCAGGCCACCGTCCCCTATGGGTGATGCATCGGCTTCGGTCCGCAGGTTGCGGACTTCGATGGAGACGGTGTCCCCGATATGGTCTCGGGGTCTTATGACGGCCCGATCTTCGTGTTCCGTGGGGACGGAAAGGGTGGCTTCTTAGCGCCTCAAAAGATCGCCGGCAAGGACGGCAAAGACCTTGTCCTGGACAACGCGGTGAGCATCTCGCTGGCTGACTGGAACAAGGACGGAAAGCCGGACATCTTTGCGGGCACGATCTCTGGGCCCGTTTATTACATCGAGAACAATGGCAACATGAAGGTGGGCGAGCCTGTCCGCCTTTCGTGCGACGGGAAGGAACTTTCAGCCCTCGATGGCGGCCCCGCCGCCGTCGACTGGGACAACGACGGGACTCTCGACATGTTCCTCGGCGAAGACGATGGGGCCCTCCGTTACATGAAAGGGGTACCTGGCGCGATCCCCTCCTTCAAGGATCTCCACGTCGTGCTGAACCAATTGCCGCAGGTAACGGACCAGGAGAACATGCTTGCCAAGGTGGTCAAGACACGGCCGACGCTTCGCCCCAAGCCCTTCATCGGGGATTGGAACGGGGACGGCAAACCAGACCTCCTTGTCGGCGACTTTTGCCTGCTGCCTGGCCCACCGCCACAACTGACGCCGGCCCAAGCGAAGGAGCGGGACGATCTCGCCAAGCAACAGGCATCGCTCAACACTGAGCTTGAAAAACTCACCAAACAGTTAGAGCGTGACGCGGCCAAGAAGATGGGGTATGCCGACGCAAAATCTGTACCTCCCGGCAAGCAAGAGGCGTTCCAATTGGAACTCGCCACGCTTCAGGGCGCAGACGCCAACTACAACCGGTTGCTCGAAAGCATCACTGAGGTCTTCACGAAAAAGCTTCCGTTCGAACCACCGGTGGACTACCACGGTTTTGTCTGGCTCTTCTTAAAGAAATGATCAGTACGCCTTGGCGAACAGGACTCTTCTTTCGCTCGGCTGGCCGGTCAAGACGCATTTGCCCGGCTTCTCGTCGCCTGGATCGAGAGGCACGGACGGGATGCACCGAATGGTGGCTTTTGTCTCCGCGCTGATCCGCTCTTCGGTCTCGCCAGTCCCGTCCCAATGGGCCATGACGAAACCACCTCCACCTTCCCCGGCGAAGGCGGCTTTGAAGTCTTCCCACGTGTCGACCCGCCGGGTGTTGGCAGAACGGAGCTCGAGCGCTTGGGCGAAGAGTTGCTTTCCAAAATCATCGAGCACGGCCGAGACCACACTGACGACTTCGCCAAGGGCGACCGTTTGCTTCTCCGCGCCGAGCCGTGTCGCCAACACGCAGGTCCCTGATTCGAGGTCCCTCGGGCCGAGTTCGATCCGGACACAGGCGCCTTTGAGCTCCCATTCGTTGAACTTGAAGCCGGGCGACTTGTCCGACTTGTCGACCTTTACGCGAACCGGAGCGCCGCTCCAGGTTGTGGCTTGGAGGGATCCGGCAAGACTATCGGCGGCGGCATAGACTTTGTCGCGATCGTCGGCTCTGCCAATCGGCACGATGACGACCTGGACGGGGGCCAGCCGGGGCGGGCAGACGAAGCCACGGTCGTCGCTGTGCGCCATCAGCATTGTGCCGATCAGGCGCGTCGAAACGCCCCAAGACGTCGCCCAAACGTGCTCTTCCTTCCCTTCTGCGCTTTGGAACGTGACGTCGAACGCCTTGGCGAAGTTTTGGCCCAGGTGATGCGACGTGCCCGCCTGGATGGCGCGGAGGTCTTGCGTAAGGGCCTCGATCGTGTACGTGTGGTCGGCGCCCGCGAACTTTTCTCCGTCACTCTTGAGACCGGCGACCACCGGCACGCACATCCATTCCTCCGCAAACCTCCTGTAGATGTCCAGGATCGTCAGCGACTCTTGCTCAGCCTCGTCGTAGGTCGCATGTGCGGTGTGCCCCTCTTGCCAGAAGAACTCTGACGTCCGCAAGAAGAGGCGAGGGCGCAGCTCCCACCGCATGACGTTTGCCCACTGGTTGATCAGGATGGGGAGGTCGCGGTAAGACTGGATCCAATTCTTGTAGGAGTGCCAGATGATCGTCTCACTCGTGGGCCGAATGATGTACGGCTCTTCGAGCACGGCCTCGGGATCGGGCATCAAGCCTCCCTTGCCGTCCGAGGTCAGGCGATGGTGCGTCACGATGGCGCACTCCTTCGCGAACCCCTCCACGTGCTCGGCCTCTTTCTCAAAGAAGCTCTTCGGGATCAGCAACGGGAAGCAGGCGTTGACATGGCCCGTGGCCTTGAACATGCCGTCCAAGGCATCCCGCATGAGCTCCCAGACGGCGTAACCGTGCGGCTTGATGACCATGCATCCGCGCACCACCGAGTTTTCGGCGAGGTCGGCGCGTTTGACAAGGTCGTTGTACCAGTCCGCATAGTTCTCGCCTCTGGAAGTGATCCCGAGGTCTTTGCTCATAGACGGCGATTTTGGCATAGAGCCATCCCCCGCCCCAGGCTATGACGCGATTCGGGCGATGCGGACCTTGACCGAGCGGGCGCAGAGGAGCTTGCCTCCCGTCCACGCTTCGACGCGTAAAGTGGCCGGCCCCACGGGCTGGTTGGAGACGTTGGCAAGACACTGCCAATCGCCAGCGGCATCGCCGATGTTCAAGACCTTGCCATTGATCGAAAACTTGATCCGCGGCATGCCGTCCTCACAGCGGGCGAAGGCGGACAGGTGTACCATGCCGGCCAGTACTTCCCCCTCCCGAACCGGCATTGGGGAAAGCGGGGGCCGGTAGCCCAGTGCAGATGGGGACGCGATCTGCCTCAGAAAATAGGATTGGGCGGTGACCGCCTTGTACGTTCCCAACACAGAAGCGTTCTGCGTCACCGCATAGTTGTTGTTCATGACTTGCGGCAGGTCCAAGTTGTTTCCGTCGAAATAGTGGATCGCCTTGACCCTCGGGTACTTGCGTGGAAGGGCCATGTAGAGCGCTTTAATGCAGCGGACCGCATAGTCGGTTTGTGGAGTCCGCTCAAGAGCGGAGTAATGGGTCACGCCATATTCGCCGATCATGATTGGCTTGCGGCTACTGTAGGCGCGGTAAACGAAGTCGAGCATGTCGGTCGGAAACACTCGCCATCCCGGCGTGTTGACGTTCTGGTTGAAGTAGGTGACGTTGTACATGTTCACCCCAATCCAGTCCACCGCGTCGTCGCCAGGGTAGTAGACAGGAATCGTCGAAGCAGGAGTCGCATAGGGGCACCACACCATGGCCACGTTCGGTGCCCGCTCGTGCATGACCTTGGAGACCAACCGGAACTTCTGCCGATATTCGGTAGGGTTGCCCGAATAGGGCACCCAATCCCCGTTCATTTCGCTTGCGAAGCGCAGGAAGACAGGAGCGCCAGTCATTCTCAGGTCGTCGGCCAGGTTGCGCAAGTAACGGTCTTCCTTCACTTCGCCCAGGCCCCGGTTGGGTTCGAGGGCGATGTGGACGATCCTTCCTTGCGTCCCTAGCTGCCTGACCCACTCGCAAGAGAGCTTGCCTCCGTAGCCCATGTAGAAGAAGTAGCTCGCGTGCGCCTTGCCTGCCGCCGCCTCGAATTCCTCAGGGTAGCGGTGAACCCGCCCCGATTGGTCGGCAAATGTCCGCTTGAGCGTGCGGTCGCTGTCAATGTACGCGCCGAGATAGCAGCCGTACGGTGGTTCGAACTTGGCTCGCGTGTCGTTACGTTTGAGTTCGTCGGGCATGGGCCGCCGGTCGATGTAAACGCCGACCTCGGCAGCACTGACAAGTGCTGCCGCGCAAACTAACAACAGACTCAAACCGGCACGAACCAACCTGGTCTGATTATCGGTAGATTTACCGGCCTACCTATAAATGTCCTTCCTCACCGAGAACATCGGACGCTTGAGCTGGCCATAGGGCATGCGCCGGACGTGCGAGTCCGTCCAGCAAGCGATGGCCGCGTCGCGGTGCAGGAAGTGGAAGTGCTCGATCAAATAAGGATCGTTGGGCGGGCTGTTGAACCAGTTAGGGCCGAACAAGAAATTACAGGTGGGAACCCACGCACCGTGCTCCCAGAGCATGATCGTGTTCGAGGGCTCTTCGATCTGGCCATCGTTGACGCCAGACGACGTGATGATGCTCCCCTGGTACTTGACGTCATAGAAGCCAGGACTGTATTCCTCGTTGGTGGCCTTTGGATTGGTGTACCAATAGCTCGACCCTCCGTAGGGGCAGTAGGAGGTCGGGTCGCAGTGCGGCCACCCGCCGTATGCGACAGCAAGTTGCCAGCCTTCGGGGCGCTTCGGACACTTCTTGACCGCCTCGCTTTTCAGGTAGCTGTCGATCTTGCCCGGAATGGGAGGTTGGGTCTCGCGCTTGGTCATGTCGCCGTAGTAGCCGCCGATGTTGCCGGCGTTGCGCGTGTCATATCCGATCCACGGCTGCTGGGGCGGGAAACCGGGGATCTGAGTCCCGTTCACGACAGGCGCCCAGAAGCCCTCGTGGTCGTCGGCGTACATGACGAGGGCCAAGCTCAATTGACGCATCTGCATGATGCACTGCGTCTGCTTGGCGGCATCTTTGGCTTGGGCGAAGACGGGGAAGAGGATCGCCGCCAGGATCGCGATAATGGCGATGACGACGAGCAGCTCGATGAGAGTAAAGGCACGTAAAAGAGCTTTGCGGATCACTGTGATGACCTCACTGTCTATCGTAATACAAAGACGGATCGAATTGATCTAGGAATTCGAAGAAATTTGAACGGTTTCTGCCCCGACAGCCTTTCCCTTTGAACCTGCAAACGCAAAGACCGCAAGGACGCACAGCTCTGTCAGCTGCGAGGCGGTGACCGCGCCAGCAGCGACGAAGATGCCCTGCCATCGCGCTTGCACTCCGACCCAAAGGATGACTCCAAGCACACCAACGGAGCTCACGGTCGCCCAGACCCTCGTCCCGGTCACCTTTCGGACGGTCAAGACCCCCTTGAAATAGGAAGACAGCGCAGTCAGAGTCGGCATGAGGCTTGATGCCAAGAAGGCGGCGTGGGCGCCTTGGGCGACGCCCCTGTCGGCCTTCGTGACCTCTGTGAAGAACCAAACGTCCAGGCCCAGGAAGCTGCAAAGCAGCATCAGTCCGCTCAGGCTCACGCCGACTAACCCGCAAAACCGCGCAAGGAGACGCGCGCCGTCTCCCCCTCGCCAATTGGCGATCACGACCTCTGGGAGCGCGAACGTGATCGTTCGGATCAAGAAGGCGAGCGTGATCGAGACCTGCCACGCGTTCATCGCAAAGAGATGGTTGGGTGCGTTGGCCAGCGCCTTGGCGACAAGGTTCCCGGCCGTCAACATGACCATCGTGGACAGGGTCAGTGGAGAGTGGAACCTCATGAGGTCGCTGGTTTTGAGGTCACCGTCCTCTTCCTCGTGCCAGTGGGCCGAGGGGAGGAAGCGCTTTGCCGCCAGGTGGATGAAGACGGCCTCAGCGATGACCGAAAAAGTCAGGGCCACCGCTGCGACAACGGCGCCAGGTAAGCGACCGCTAGCGAAGCCTAAATACGCGACCAGGCAGACCGAACTCACCCGAACCAAGGTGCCCAGCCCGATCGGCTTGGTGAATCCATTTCTGATGAGGAGCCCTTGTACGTGCCTGCGCCATCCGATGGCCGGGCTCCAGGGCACCATGATGAGAAGAGGCAACCGGATCGCGTCGGTCACTTCCTGGCTCTGCGAAAGCGCGTCCTTCAGCACGAAGTCGAAAAGGGGTGGAGTCAAGGCGACGAGCAAGTGGAGCGCGCCACACCAGACCATCAACCTCACCGCGAACTTTCGGATCGCCGCAAAACTCTGGGGCCCCTTGGCCAGCGTCGTCGAGGTCGCCAGCAAATCGATAACCGGGCTCTCGATGAACAGTGCGATCCCGAAGAGCACGAGCATGCCCGCTATCTGGACACGGTTGTCCGGGAGCGAGTTGACGAACCGCGTGCAAATCGGGTTCTCGGCCGCCATCATTAGCCATGACATGGCAAGCGGCACGTAGACCCCGCGCAGGTGGCGGAAGGTCAGATCCGGAGGCGAAGAGGCAGCCAGGGCACCGAGGTTACCGACCTGGCACTACCAGGGCCCAAGACGCCCTGCCCGAGAGGCTCAAAGCAGCTGTCTTGCCGGCTCCGCCTCTGCCTCGCTCGGGAGCTCGAGAACAGCGGCGACATCAGGGATCCAGACGAGGTCTTCGGCTCCCAGCTCCGAAGGCAGTGAGAGGGGTTGGCGCAGCCAGCCGGGGTCGGGCTCTTGGTACCGCAGGGCAATGATCTCGTCCAGTCCTTCCAGGAACGCCTTGACGACCTTTGGATCAAAGTGACGCCCGCTGAAACCAACGATAAAGCCGCAGGCCTTGTCGGTGGACCAAGCCTCCTTGTACGACCGCGTCGAGGTTAGAGCGTCAAAGACGTCGCAGACGGCGACAATTCTGCCCTCCAAGGGGATCTCTTCACCTTTAAGAGCGTAGGGATAGCCAGTTCCGTCCCACTTTTCGTGATGGTAAAGCGAGACCGACCGCGCCATCATCAGCAAGGCGTGCTCAGACCCGCTGAGAAGGTGGGCGCCGTAGACCACGTGCTTCTCCATGATCCTGCGCTCCTCAGGGGTTAACGGGCCCTCCTTCGAAAGGATGGAGTCCGGTATTCCGATCTTGCCGATATCGTGCAGCACGGCAGCATGTCCTAGCAAATCGCATTTGCCCTGTTCGACCCCCAAGTGCCGTGCGATGATCTCGCTACTCTTGCCGATGCGAAAGTTATGGCCGCCTTCAAGGTCGTCCTTGTACTCGGCCGCCAACGCGAGCCGGTTCACGAGATCCAACTTGGCCTGCATTTCCGCATCGTGCGAACTTTCGATGCTGGTCATGACCCGCCGAACATACAAGAAGAGCAAGAGGGCTGTCAGGCCAACAAACAACAAGCCCTTAAGCAGTTCCGTCCGATGAAGTTGTTCCTCGCTTTGAGGCAAGAGATTGGCCACCAGGGTGGTGGCTATTATCCAAACCGCCCCGGCTATAAACGCCCCGACCGCGACCCTAAGGGCAGCCGTACCCGGACTGACAACCGGTTGACGCTTGCGGATCATCTTCTCAGATCAAGTGGGACTGCGCAACCTCAATGATACGCAGGAACTGCAGGTAAAGTCGCGTGCAATTCGGAAAATGGAACTCGAAAAGGCGTTTTCCGGCAAGGCGGCAAGCTGGTCGAGCAAAGAAGGAGTACGGCCAACATCGCTGGGCGAAGCCTCAACAAAATGCGAACAGCGCCATAACAACGGCCCTGACACTCTGCTTTGGACCGCTCTGGAGATACGCGACACCGAGCTAGCCCGGAACTCGCTGAGAAACGACTTCGGATTTCACCCCGTCGCCATAGATGACGCCGTCAGCGATAACGAACGCCCTGGCGCCTTCATCGGCCCCGACTATGTCTTTGTGACGATCCCTGTCGTCGAAACATCCAGCGATGGAGACTGTTTCCGGCACGTGGGGGCGTTCGTCGCTCAAGGCGCGGTCGTGACCGTGACCAGTGGCCCCAGTTCGTTCGTGGATGAATGGTTTGGAAGGTGGAGCGCCCATCCTGTGGAGGTCGGGAGCACCAGCGACATGTTGCTCCAAGAACTCCTGGACGCTGCGGTCGACGACTACTTTCCCGCCCTCGACCGCCTCCAGGAGGAAGTCGACGCGTTGGAGGAAAGCGTCTACGCGGGGGGTCCGATCACGGTCGGTGCGGCTGTCCGGCTTCGCCGGTCATTGCTCGAAATGCGCAGGCAGGTGACGCCGATCCGCGACATCATGAACCTGCTTCTGCGGCGGGACACGCCGGTTGTCGGCAACGAGGCCCGCACCTACTTCCAAGACATCTACGACCACACATTGAGGCTCCTTGAGAGCATCGATCTCAACCGTGACATCCTCACGTCCATCATGGACGCGCAGCTCAGCATGACGTCGAACCGCCTCAACGAGGTCATGCGGAACATGACGTCGCTCGCGACCATCCTCATGGTCATGGCCCTCGTCACGGGGGTCTACGGGATGAACTTCGAACATATGCCCGAACTCCACTGGCGGTACGGGTATCCAATTGTCGTAGCCTGGCTTTTTGCCATCTTCTTTGGCGGACTCTTCATCGCCTCGAGGATCGGCTGGTTCACAGTGAAGTGGCCCTGGAAGCAGAGGCCCAAGTAATTCGGCGGTACCCGGTATCCTGACGGGCCGAAATGGGATCTCCGATCACGATGACCGACAAGGGCCTGAATGTGCCCAACGACCCGATCCTGCCGTTCATCGAAGGCGACGGAATCGGTCGAGATATTTGGCGCGCCTCGGTCAGAGTACTGGACGCCGCGGTCGAAAAGGCATACGGAGGAGCACGCAAGATCGAATGGGTCGAGGTGCTGGCCGGCGAGAAGGCGTTCCAACAGACCGGTTCGTGGCTGCCCGACGCCACGCTCGAGGGCTTCAACAAGTACCTGGTCGGTATCAAGGGCCCCCTGACAACGCCGATCGGAGGAGGCATCCGTTCCCTAAATGTGGCCCTGCGCCAACAGCTAGACCTGTACGTATGCTTGCGCCCGGTGCGTTGGTTCCCCGGAGTCCCGTCACCCGTCAAGGAGCCGAACAAGGTCGACATGGTCATCTTCAGGGAGAACACAGAGGACATCTACGCCGGCATCGAATTCGAGGAAGGGACGGACGAAGCCAAGAGCTTCGCGAAGATAATCGAGACCAACTACCCGGACAAGTTCAAGAAGGTCAGGTTCCCAGGCACAGCTGGCTTCGGCATTAAGCCGGTCAGCCAAGAAGGCACTGAAAGGCTCGCACGAGCTGCCCTCAAGTACGCGGCGAAGTACAAGCGCAAGTCGGTCACCTTCGTCCACAAGGGGAACATCATGAAATTCACGGAAGGTGCCTTCTGTAAGTGGGGCTATGACCTCGTGAAGCGTGAGTTCGGCGGCACCGAGATCGATGGGGGTCCATGGCAAAGGGCGGTCGTGGACGGGCACGAACTCCTCGTCAAGGACGTCATCGCTGACAATTTCCTCCAGCAGATCCTGCTCAGGCCCACCGAGTACGACGTCATCGCCACTTTGAACTTGAACGGAGACTACATCAGCGACGCTTTGGCCGCCCAGGTCGGAGGAATCGGTATCGCGCCCGGTGGAAACATCAACTACGACACTGGCCATGCGGTCTTCGAGGCGACCCACGGCACCGCGCCAAAGTACGCCGATCAAGACAAGGTCAATCCCTCGTCGGTGATCCTCAGCGCGGAAATGATGTTCCGTTACATGGGTTGGGACGAGGCAGCGGACCTGATCGTCAAGGGCGTCGAAGGCGCTATCGCGAAAAGGACAGTCACGTACGACTTTGCGAGGGCGATGGAAGGGGCAAACGAGGTCTCGTGCAGCGGGTTTGGCGACGCCGTCATCGCCAGCATGTGACTTTTAGCCCGTTTTTGCCCTGGGAGGGCAGGTAATTCCGCCTGTTCGTGAAGCACGGGCATCAAATTCAACAGAGGTGGTGTATCATGGGGCTTGAACTCCAGCGAGGGTTCCTGTCGCACGTCGGTTTGCATTAGCGTTCCGCGTGATGGCCGAAAATGAAGAGGTACAAAAGATGAAAAAGATTCTGCTCACGGCATTTGCTTTGTCCGTTGCTGCCGCCAGCCAGGCAAGCGGGACAATGGCGACATTCGCCGACCCGTCCACGCTTGGTGACAGCTCCCTTTTCACCTGGGATCATACGAACAGCACTTTGTCCGGCCTTTGGACGGCGAGCGGCCTGAACCTAGACACCCCCGGATTCAACGGTGGCGGTTCCGTGGCCAACGCCCACTTCTCGATGGACGCAGTGAGCCTCACAACGGTCATTCCCAACACCTTGTACACGATGGGCCCCGGTTCGATCCACTTTTTCACGAACGACCCCAACAATCCGTTTTTCACGATTGACTTCAACGGTGGCCTCTTCCTGAACCCGTTCAGCGCTGGCGCCAGTGAGCTCTCCGGCAACACCGTGAGCTTCTCCGGCCCGAACGTCCCGTCCCCGTTGCAGGACGAGCAGTTCAGCTTCGCCTTCGCGAACGCACAGACGGTAGGCGACATCACGACCTTCACGGCCTCGTTCACGAGTTCCGCTACCGTCGTTCCCGAGCCGGCCACGCTGTTGGCCCTCGGTGCTGGCTTGGCCGCTTTCGCCGCCCGCCGACGCAAGGCTTAAGCCGCAACAATACTGTGAGCGAAAGCTCCAACGATATCAATCGTTGGAGCTTTTTTTCTGCCCCTCAGACCGGAGCGCGCAGGCTCCCAGCCACACACAGCCTACGATCATGAGCGCTCCGCCCAACGGTGTGACCGCGCCCCAATTGCGATGGCCGGTCAGTGCCAGAGCATAGAGCGATCCCGAGAACAAGACCATCCCCCAGGCCAACAGGGCCATGGGCAGACTCGGCTTAGCAATGCGCTTTTCTAGCAGTGAGCAAGCCAAAAGCCCGACAGAAATCAGTTGTTGGTACTGGACGCCGGTCTTGAACGTCGCAAGCATGTCCTCGCTCAGGAGCCCACGGAGGGAATGGGTTCCGAATGCGCCAAGGGCTAACGACACGGCCAAGCTCAGCAGGGCAATCCCGGCCCACTTCATTTCAGCCGCTCCGCGAGCATCCCGTGGAACTGGTGCACGCCACTTTCGCGCTTGGGTGAGTAACGGCCCCGGTCATAGAGCCGAGACCGGACTCCGCGTTGGACTAACTCCACGACCGCCTCGTCCTCCCTTTCGACGCGGTCCAGAGCGCCACCAGACCCCTTATCGAGCTTGGATTCGTTCCATACATAGGGAATGAACGACACCTTCGTGCGGTCGGGGGCGATCGGCCTCACCACGTTGATGGATAGGCCCCACGGATAGAAGTTGAGCATCAGATTCGGGAAGAGCCAGAAGTAATACGCAGAGATCCGAGTGCCGTGATCGGGATGCCCCTCTGGCAGGTCGAAGACCTCCTCCGAGTCGCCAGCGACGCCAAGTTGCAGGTTTCCATAGCCCAACAGTTCCGTGTGATAAGCACCATAGTCGAGGGTCGCGTTCAGGGCCGCGTGGATGTATGGGATGTGGAAGCCCTCAAGGTAGTTGTCCACGTAGAGCGCCCAGTTACCGTGCACCAGATACTCTCGCCCCCTTTCAGGCGCATGTTTGAAATCTTCGATCGGCATCCAGCCCACCCTCCGGTCGACATCAGCCAAGTAGGTCTGAAGCGGAACCTCCGGAGAGAGGCTCATGAAAATGTGCCCCCGCCATACATCGAAGGGAATCTTGGGCAGGTCGTCTTGGGGGCAGGGGAAGCCGACCACGTCGTCGAACTCAGGCATAAACTGGCACTTGCCGTCGAGCCCAAACCTTCGGCCGTGATAGCGACAGCGTAAGCTGTTCAGGTTCGCCGCACCCTCAACGACAAGGTTGCCCCGGTGCGTGCAGACATTGCTCAGGCAGTGAACCTCGTCGTCTTTGTCCCTGGCGACGACGTAGGGCTCGTCCAGAAAGCCCTCAAGCAACGTACCTGGCGAGACTTGGCCGGGCACCTTCACCAGTCCAGCGTCACCAACCCACTGCCAGCTCTTCGCAAAGATCCGATCCTTTGACGCTTCGAGCACCTCCGGGTCGCAATAGAACCGCGACGGAATGGTGCTCGCCTTCTCGACCGCCGAGTCGATCTCAAAACCGAAGCCCATCGACCGAGGCTACCTGAGCCTTTTTGAAGGGCCAGCCCCGGTTCGGGACTGGCCAAGATTCGGGGTTCTCAGTGGGTGACGACGCGGTCGAGTTTGCCCGCTTGGCTGATCCAGTCGGCGACCATTGACGCGCTCGGAAGGCTGCGCACGAGGTTCTTCGCGGCGTTCACCTCAGACATCTTCGCGTGAAGGTTCTCAGCATTGCGCTGGGCAAGCTCGGGAACCGAGTCCACCCCGCTCGCCTCGAGGAGGTCCGCATATTCCGACCCGATGCCCTTGATTCGAGCAAGATCAGCCCGGTTCACCCATTCCAAGATCTGCTTCTCGGAGAGTCCAGTGGCGGCGGCTAAGTCCGCTCTTCCCTTGGAACTCGCTCCAAAGGTCAGAAGGTCTTCCTGCTTCTTGACCCCTGCCGACTCCAGCTTGGCCCCATAGGCCGGTCCAATCCCTTCCACTTCAGTAATGCTTGCCATAATTTTCACCGGGCCAAATGGCCCGACTATTAGTGTATACAAAACAGCCCGTGGTTCCAGGCATCGGGACTGTTGCAGCCTTCTCCTGGTAGCCTTTTCATCATGTTGAGGAGGAGCAGCCATATCGCCATACGCGTTCGACCAGAACAGTTGGAGGCCGCGGTTGCCCACTACAAGGCCGCCCTGGGCGTTGTGGAGAAGAGTCGCACGGACGGCGAGGTCGAACTGACCGGCGACAATTTCACCCTCTGGGTCGGGTCGGACGCTCTCGGCTCAGGTGCCATCCATGAGTTCCTCTGCAATGACAGCACGGAAGCCCGCGGACGTATCGAAAGCGCTGGGGGCGTTGTCATCGGCGAATCGCCCCACGGTTTTTACGTACGGGATCCCTATGGCCTCAACTATCATGTCTTCGTCGAGGAAGACGTCGAGGCTTAGCGTCGGTTGACCGCCTTGTGAAACGCAAGGGCCTTTTCCCGTTGAACAGCGTGGTCGACTATCGGTGCGACATATCCTTGTCCCGCAAACAACCCCGATTTATGCGGCCAGTGCACCTGTTCGTCGTCGCAGTCTCGTAGTTCAGGACACCACCTCCTGATGAAATCTCCCTTGGGACATGCTCGACGGCTCTGGGTCACCGGGTTGAAAATCCGAAACCACGGCTGTGCGTCCGCCCCCGTCGAGGCGCACCATTGCCAGCCACCGTTGTTGCTTGAGAGCTCGAAATCCAGCAGCTTCTCGGCAAAATGAACTTCGCCCTTTCGATAATCGACAAGGAGGTCTTTCGTGAGGAACATGGCCACCACCATGCGGAGCCGGTTGTGCATCCAGCCCGTCTCGTTCAAACACCTCATAGCAGCATCGACGAGCGGATACCCAGTCTGGCCCTCCCGCCACCTCTCGAAGTGCTCCTGTGACCCAGGCCAGTCGACGTCGTGATAAGCCGGCTGGAACGGCTCGTTGACAACCCAAGGCATTTGAGACAGAACCATGTGAAAGAACTCTCTCCAAATGAGCTCTGCCAACCATTTGGATGATCCCTCTCCCTCAGCACCGAGGCACGCCCTCACGCACTCCCTCACGGAGAGGGTTCCGTGCCGTAAATGGACGCTGAGTCCGGATGTCCCGTCTGTGTCCGCGTCGTCGCGTAACGAACCGTAGTCGCCGATGCGGGCAAGGAAGGAGTCGAGCCTGGACTTCGCGCCGGTGGACCCAGGTGCCAACCATATGGTTGCTTCTTGGAACCCGACGTCACTCAGGGTATGGTTGCCCGCACGTGCGGACTGAGTCGTCGGGGCACCGACCTTTTCAAGGTCAGGCACACAGGCCTCGACGTCACGGGCTGACAGTTGGGCGCGCCAAGCCCTTGCGTAGGGTGTGTAGACCCTGAACGGAGTCCCGCCAGCCGTCGCCACTTCGGCACGTTCGAAGACGACGTGATCCTTGAAAGTCCGCAGCTCACGCCCGTCTTTGGCCAACTCCTCCTTGACCCGGGCGTCGCGCCGCAGAGCGTAAGGATCGTCGTCATGGTTCGCAAAGACGGCCTCGGCACCGAGTTCATGGGCCAATTTCGGGATTACAGCACAGGGGTCGCCGATTGCGGTGAGAAGGCGGCCCTTGAGCGCAAGGTCAAGGTCGTCCAAGGAGCGATGGATGAAGGTGACCCGTTTGTCGGCCCGATCGTTGAGCTCGCCTAGGATCGTTGTGTCGTAGACGAACACGACTGCCACTTGCCTGGCCGCGCGCGTGGCTTCGGCGAGTGCGCGATGGTCAGAAGCACGGAGGTCTCGGCGCACCCAGCAGACCGCTGTCTTCACCTCGCGAGCACCATCGCTCCATGTTGGCACGACTACCGATAGCGCGTCACCAACCGTCGCAACGTCTGGTATCGGAGGCACGGTGCGGTGCTTTCAAGGATCTTCGCTTCGATCAGTTCCCTTATCCGTGGCGTAGGCACTTCGCTCACCTTGACGAACAGCCTTGCGCCGATCTCCTCAAAGAGCCCTGCGGAGTCGGCCTTGAGCACGCGGGACTCCGCCCAAGACAAAAACCCCATGCTGGACTCGACGGGCTCTCCACGGTCGAGGATGGGCTCGATCTCAGCACGCAACCGCTTCATTGCTGCATCGGCTGCGCGCTTTGCCTCGTAAGCTTCGAACCAAAGCTCTGCAAGGCGGTTGGCTTTAGGGGCGATCACGCCGACGGGAACCGGGACGGCCACTTCTTCTGAGGGAACAGGCGCGTGGACGCGGATGATCGGAAATGAGGAATCGTCGAATTGACTCATTTTGCTCTCCAACTTCATTCTAGCCGGTGGAGCTTAGCGGCCGCGTCGGCGCGGATCCTTCCGGCGGGCACTGACGCCAATGCGGCCGCCCGAAACGCCCATGACTTTGCGGAGGGCAGCCGCTTCGTCGCGCAAGACCGCTGCCTTCTCAAACTCCATTTCCTTCGCCAACCGTTTCATCTCCTTCTCCAACTGGTCGATCAGGTAGGGGATCTGCGAGATGTCAATGGTGTCGTCGGTCGGTTCCGCCCCTAGCTGCGCTTCAGGAGCAGACTCCGTTTCCTCCGCGACTTTCCAGACGCGGGCGGTTTGGCCGCCGATGGCGAGCAAGGGCGACTCGTCTGATTCGCTCGGTAGGGCCGGCACAAGCTTGGGCGGCTGCGACAGCCCATATTTCTGCATTACTTCACGGACGACCAGTGCCCCCTCGGACGTGCCAGCAGCAGCCGCATCGCCTTCGGCGTCATAGGAGCGGACTGTCTCTCGAACCTCCTTGCGCACGGTCTGGGGGGAGACCCCGTGCTCCTCGTTATAGGCCTGCTGGATCTGGCGGCGGCGGTTCGTCTCTTCGATCGCGCGCTCCATTGACCCTGTCACCGAGTCGGCGTACAACAAGACCTGGCCGCCCACGTTGCGGGCAGCGCGACCGATCGTTTGGACAAGCGAAGTCTCAGATCGCAAGAAGCCCTCTTTGTCCGCGTCCAAGATCGCCACCAGCGTCACCTCAGGCAAGTCCAGGCCCTCTCGCAGCAGGTTGACTCCAACAACAACGTCGTAGACGCCCAGCCGCAGGTCGCGGAGGATTTCGGGACGGTCCAGCGAGTGCACGTTCGAATGGATGTAGTTGACCTTTACTCCGAGGTCCTGGAGGTACCCGGTCAAGTCCTCGGCCATGCGCTTGGTCAAGGTCGTCACGAGCGTCCGCTCGCCCTTCTCCACCCGCAACTGGATTTCATGGATCAGGTCGTCGATCTGTCCCTTCGTCGGCCGGATCACGACCTCGGGGTCGACGATGTACGTGGGCCGGATGACTTGCTGCACGCGCTGCGACTCTTGCTCGCCCTCGAACGGACCGGGGGTAGCGCTGACAAACACCACCTGCGGGACGCGTTCCAGAAACTCGTCGAACTGCAATGGGCGGTTATCGAGCGCGCTTGGAAGCCTGAAGCCATAGTCGACCAGCACCGATTTGCGTTGCCGGTCGCCGTTGTACATGGCGCGGATCTGCGGCATGGTTACGTGCGACTCATCGACGAAAACGACCGCGTCCTTAGGCAAGAAGTCAAGCAAGGTGTAGGGCGGCGTGCCTGGGGCGCGGCCGTCAAAGTACCGGCTGTAATTCTCGATCCCGTTGCAGAAACCCACTTCTCGGATCATCTCGAGGTCAAAGTCGGTCCTTTGCTTCAGCCTCTGCGCTTCCAGGAGCTTGTTCTGTGCCTCGAAAAACGCGACCTGCTGATCACGCTCTTGTTCGATTTGGACGAGGACGTTGTCGATCCGCTCCCAAGGAGTCACGTAGTGCGTCGCGGGAAAGACGGAGCACCGTGTCGGCTCGTCGATGGTCTCCATCGTCAGGGGGTCAATGAGCCGGATCCTCTCGATCGTGTCGCCAAAAAACTCTACGCGGGTGACGATCTCCTCGTCCTTCGGTTGGATGTCCAAGACGTCTCCCTTGCGCCGAAAAGTGCCGCGGTCGAGCACGATGTCGTTCCGCGTGAACTGCATCTGGACCAGCCGCCGCATCACTTCCTGCATAGGAAACTCGGCGCCAGTCTCGAAGGTCACGACACTATCGGCGTAGACGTCCGGCGAGCCAAGGCCATAAATGCAGCTCACACTGGCGACAACCACGACATCGCGCCGCTCCAAGAGCGACTGGGTCGCCGAGTGGCGAAGGCGCTCAATCTCCTCGTTCGTACTGCTGTCCTTCTCGATGTAGAGGTCGCTCGTCGGCACGTACGCTTCGGGCTGATAGTAGTCGTAGTAGCTGATGAAGTATTGGACCGAATTCTCGGGGAAGAACGCCCTGAACTCTTGGCACAACTGGGCGGCAAGCGTCTTGTTGTGCGCGATGACAAGGGCCGGCCGTTGCATCCTCTCGATGACACTCGCCATCGTGAACGTCTTGCCCGTGCCGGTGGCACCGAGCAAGGTCTGGAAACGAAAGCCCGAGTCCAGTCCGTCGCAAAGCTGCTCGATCGCGTGCTCTTGATCGCCCTTCGGCGTGAGGTCCGTTCCGAGTTCAAACGGGGTGTCGTATCTGACGATCGCGGAGGCGGACATGTGGACAAGATTATACTATATCGAGATCATCTGACCGGTGGGCGCAAAACCGTGTTAAGATGAGATCAACATGGCACGGACACGTTCGGGTGTCGCGCTTGTTGCGGTCGCATTGTGCGGCTTAGCTCGGGGGCAATCAGTCAGTTTTTCGCAGATGGACTGGCACGTCGGTCCGCTCAACGTCGCCAACTCGGAGTGGGGGCGGGCTTCCGTGTCCTACACGGGGGCAGACGTGCCTCTCTACTTCAACCTAAACGTCAACGGCGACTGGGCAATCGAGAACATGCCGCTCTTGAGCGGCGCAGGCACTGGCGTCCAAGAACGGATCAACTTCAGCTTTGACCTCGGTACAGCACGGGGAACACAGGTCGATTCGATCCACTACGGGTGGTCGATCACCGAAGGTTTGACGAACGACGCTCCTAACCTGACCGGAGTGGCGCCCGTCTCGGACGGCGCCTACAACTACGATTACGGCATTGGCGGCGGCGCGACCGAAGAAGACGATATTCCGCCGCCTGTCAAACCCAAAGGCGACGCCGTCAAACGAACCGCCCGGCACAAAGGCGCGCTGCCTAACCAAGAATCGAAGACTGGCGAGTGCGTCCCGACCGGCGTCTCCAATAGTCTGCAGTACCTGAAGAAGCAAAACCACCTGTCCATTGACGACAACAAAATCTCGATCGAGAGCATCAAAAACGCAATCAAGTTCGGGGTTGACCAGAAGTACTCTCCACCCGGCTGGGCCGACTTGAAGAAAGCCTATCTCGAGTCGATCGGCGCCCCGATCACGACGACCGTCCTCACCTTCGCCCCCGAAGACGTTGACACCCTTTTTAAGGAGATTGGTGATGACGACTGCGACGTCGAGCTCGATGCCTACGAAAGGGGCAACGGCCATGTCGCCGCCATCCAAACGATCACCCAGCTCAATAACGGGACGATCCAAATGGACGTTGCGCAAGACTCGGATCAAGGCAGTGACGGTGGAACCGGGATCGACCGCGTCACCTACTACAGAGACGATAGAAAGATCTACGGCCCAATGTTCGACTCCCGGAAGTTCCACGGTGCGGTCGTCGAGTGTGTGACGCCGGAACCTCAGCCCCTGGCCGTTCTCGGCGGCTTGGCTTGTCTAGCTGTCCTGCGGAGGCGGCGTCAACGCTTGTCCAAGGATTCGAACCAGTCCAAAACTGCCTCCGCAAGGGCCTCGTGACCCTTGCCTGGCACGATGTGGGTCTGAACGGCACCGAACCCGCGGGAAAGCGCCTCCTTCTTGGCTTCCTCCGTCTGCTCGAAAAGTGGTGAGCCGGGTGCCCAGCCAGGGTCTTCCCCGCCAGCGAACACTATCATTTGCGGTCGCGGCCCCTTCGCAGCCGATGCCAGCCATCGGCCCTGGTAGTTCGGCGCGACCGGTCCCGCCGCCGCCACCAAGTCGGGCCGGTCGAAAGCGAGGGCGAAGACGGTGTGGCCAGCTGCCTCCAATCCGGTGACGAACGCTTTTTCTTTCCCACCGTCCTTCGCGTGAACATCTTTGAGAACGGCTTCCAAGCCAGCGAGATCGAACCTCCAATGGCCATCTTTCTCGATGCGGTCCCACGTGTCGCTGTCGTAGGGGTATTCGGGAATTCCGCGGATCCGGCTCCCGCCATCGGTCAACACATAGGGCGTCACGATCAGGAAACGCCGGTTCCCTCGTGCATGGACGAAGTGCTTACAGTACGCAGCGAAGTCCCGCTCTGCCGCCGGAATCGCGACCACGACAGGATACGACTCTCCCGCCTTCCACCCCACCGGCCGACTCACCAAGTACTGCATCGGATGATCAGGCGCAGTACGGTGGTCGATCTCCGCGGCTTGTGGCGTCAATAGAGCCAAGGCGAGAACGAACGGCGTCATGAAGCGTTGGACGCGGCCCTCGCATCCCGAGGTTTCGCTCGAGGCGGGTACAACCGGGCCGATGGGACACCTGGCCCTTGGTCTCCTGCTCGCCGCTATGACTGCACCCCAAGACGAGCCCCTGCGACCTCAGTTCCACTTCACCGCCCAGTCGGGCTGGTTGAACGACCCAAACGGACTCGTCTTCTTCAAGGGTGAGTACCACCTTTTCTTTCAGCACAATCCGTTTGGAACCCAGTGGGGCAACATGACTTGGGGGCACGCCGTCAGCAAAGACCTCTTCCATTGGCAGCAGGTCGAGAACGCCATCGCCCCCGACTCCCTCGGCACGATCTTCTCAGGTTCGGCGGTGGTCGATCCGCGGGGTCGCGCCATCACTTGCATCTACACCGCGGCAGGCGGCACCAACGAAGCCTCCAAGAACGAGCCCTTCACCCAATGCATCGCCACAAGCACCGATGGACGCAAATTCACCAAGTTCGCGTCCAATCCTGTCCTCGGCCACCTCGCGGGTGAGAACAGAGACCCCAAGGTGATCTGGCATGAGCCGACCAAAAGCTATGTCATGGCTCTCTACCTCGAAGGCGATCGTTACGCTCTTTTCCGCTCCGACCGACTGACCGCTTGGATCAAGCTCTGCGACGTCATGATGCCCGGAACATCCGAGTGTCCAGACTTCTTTCCTCTTAAGGTCGAGGGCGGTAAGGGCACAAAGTGGGTGTTCTCAGGGGCCAACGGGCGCTACCGGGTCGGCACTTTTGATGGACGCCAGTTCAAGCCCGAGACCGATCCATTGCCCTCGAATTTCGGAAACACGGGCTATGCTGCCCAAACTTACTTCAATGACCCTAAAGGGCGTCGCGTTCAAATCGCCTGGCTGAACAACTCCAACTTCCCCGACTGCGCCTGGAACCAGCAAATGGGCGTTCCGACGGAATTGAAACTGGTCGCTACCCCGCAGGGCCCGAGGCTCTCGATTCTTCCCGTCGAAGAGATCAAGACCCTTCGATTGAAGCGCGCAGAACTGGCCGATGGCGTCTACTCTCCCAACAACGGCCTTCTGGACATAGCTGTCCGTTTCAAGGCGCCGAGTGCAGGGAGCTTGGTCCTCGACGTGAACGGGCACGAGGTCACGTTCGATGCCTCCACCAGCAAGCTTCGGATCGGTGACAGAGAGGCTCTGCTCGAAAAACGAGACGGCGGATTTGACCTTCGTGTCGTGGCCGACCGTGCGTCCATCGAAGTGTTCGCCCAGGGCGGCCTTGTGACTATGCCCATGTTCCTGCTACCGACCGGAAAGACAGGGCTGCGCGTCAAGTCTGACTTCAAACTGGAAACGATCGAGGTCTATCCGCTCAAGAGCGCCCGCGGATCCAAGTCCATGTAACATAAGCCTGTGAAGGGCGAACCTATGATGAACCGGTTGACGATCATGATCGTGCTCTATGCCTGGGTGCCTCTGGCGGTCACGGGGATCACCCTCGCCGTGCTTTACCTGCTCACGAACTGGCTGAACTTCCAGTACCTGGCCCTCTGGTGCCTGATTCCATTCGTGCCCAGCTTCCTGTGTTGGCGCAAGCACGTTTGGGCACCCTGGTCTCGCCAACAGGCAGCACAGGGCAACGTTGGGCCGACCGAGCCTGCCTAGCCTCCCGGCTTGAAGACCTTCGGGTCGACAGCATCACCGACGGACGCGCTCTTGAACGTCATCGACCAGTGCTCGTCGCCAGCGAAGGTGATGAAGACCTTCATCGGCACCTTCGCTCCCTTGACCGTTTTGAAATCGCTGTAATCGTAGATCGTCGGGACGGCGCCGAGGGTGCTGCGGGTGATGCTCGTAAAACGGACTAGCATCCCTGATTTCTCGTCAAAGTAGAGCTCCTCGGTGGACCCGGTGGCCGTTCGGACGCCTCTCACCACGATCACGTTCGTCTTACCGACCTTGTCTTTACCGCTGATCGTGAGCCTGTCCAGCCCTGCGAAAGCGTCCTCGCCACGCCAGGCGCGACCCATCCGCGCGAAAATGGCGGCGGGTTCGTCGTTCATGGGATAGGTGCCTCTCCAAACCATGGTGCCGTCGGAGCCGAACTTATCGGCCTTGGACTCGACGACGAACTTCCCGCCCTTGGCTTGGATCATCGTCACGTCGGAGGTCGTGTTCTTGTGGTCGCCGGTGGGAGCGTCCATGGTTCCCTTTCGGGTCACGGTGTCGGCGTCGCCCATCGCCGCAATGTGCTTCTTGAACAGGTCCTCCGGCTTCATCGTCGTCGTGAAGCGCTGGTGGCGCATCGACATGCCTTCAGGGATCGGGGTGCCGAGAGGATGCTCGCGGCCGTTGTGGCAACTCATGCATGTGATTTCCAGGCGTCCATTGAAGTGCCTCGTGTTGATATCGCGCTGGAGAGCGATCATCTCGCGGGCCGTGTCCTTCATTTGTGTCGGCGCCGAAAAGTCGTCGGGCTTGTGGCAGAAGCTGCACTCGACTTTGAGTGAGGCCGCCATGAACTCCATCGCTGGGATCAGATCCTTTGCAGGGACACCCTTGAAGCTCTTGATGTCCTTGAAAACCTGGTCGGAGGTCTGGGCTTGAGCGGGCGCGTCCTGGCCAACGGCCGCTACGAACGGGGCTAACGCGAAGACAGGCAAAGCGAATTGCCAAACACGATGAAGCATGGCTTTGATTATGGCCGCGACAGTCAATGAACCGTGTCGAGGATCGTTGTACTTGGTTGGCTTCGCCGGGGTGAAACGATGACCGCCGCCCGGACGGCTGCCTCGGCCAAAGAAACGTCCTGCCCGGGCCGGTGGACGATTCGCGCAAGGGGCATATCCGCTTCCACTTCGTCTCCAACGTTCACCAGCAAGAGAAGCCCGACCGAAGGGTCGATCGTATCGTCCTTCTCCTTTCGCCCCCCGCCCATGTCGACGACCAACTGCCCGATCGCGGCAGCGTCAATCCGCTCGACCCAACCAGAATCCCCCATGTGAGTGACCGTCGTATGGGTGACTTGGCCAGCACCCTCGCCAAGACGGCCGCCCTGCGCCGAAACCCACTCCCGAAACTTCGCGAACGCCGCACTTTCGAGGCTCTCCTCGGCCGTAACGCGGTCGCCCCGTCCGACGACCTCAAGCGCGTGTCCAGCAAGTTCGATGCACAGGCTTCGAAATCTCCTCGTCGGTCGAGGGAGCATCGCCTCGGGTTGGCTGAGAACTGAAACCGCCTCTTCCACTTCCAATGCATTCCCGACCGCCAATCCCAGCGGCTCATCCATGTCCGTGATGACCGCCGAAATCTTCAGCCCACAAAGCTTGCCTGTGTCCACAAGAGACCGAGCCAATGCCTGTGCCTCCGGAAGCGTCTTCATGAAGGCACCACTCCCACACTTCACGTCGAGCACGACCGTGTCAGCACCGCCTGCGATCTTCTTGCTCAAAATGCTCGCGGTAATGAGGGGGATGCTCGCGACAGTGCCGGTGACGTCTCTCAACGCATACAGCGCCTTGTCGGCTGGCGCCAATCGTGGCGTTTGTCCGCTCAGAGCGATTCCGATACGTTTTGCTTGCGCCACCATTTCTTCCGGCGTGAGATCAGTACGAAATCCAGGAATGCTTTCGAGCTTGTCGATCGTGCCACCGGTGATGCCGAGCCCGCGACCGCTCATCTTCACCATGGTCACCCCACAAGCCGCGAGTATCGGGAGCACGACGAGGGTGGTCTTGTCACCGACACCGCCGGTGCTGTGCTTGTCGAGCCATGGCTTGGGCAGGCCACTGAGATCGAGACGCTCGCCACTGTGGGCCATCGCCAGCGTGAGATCCGCCGTTTCTTGGGGGTTCAAGCCCTTGATGAACGCAGCCATCAGCCAGGCACTGAGTTGGTAGTCGGGGATCGTGCCGTCCGCGGCCCCCTTTGCGAGAGCTTTTAACTGCTCTTTGGTGTTGACACGACCGTCGCGTTTGGCCGCGATGGTCTCGATGAAGCTCATGGGTGGATTATGATTCCGGCGAGTCGCCGATCAGGGCTCTGATGCTTTGTCCATGATCAGCCGAACCAACTCTGTGTACTCAAGGGTACGCGGCCCTTCTATCCGACCGTGAATGGTTCCGGAAGCGTTCGAGTACTCGATGGACTCTCCTTCTTCGTAGACTTTGGGCCAGCCAGGGGGGTTCGTTCCCTGGACTTCTAGTTGTGTCAGTCCAAATAATCGCTTTGGCCCATGACGACGTTCTTGCAGAAGAATCATCTGAGGATCGAGCCATTTGCGGAGAAGGGCGAAACATTGGCTGACAGCGTCCTGGGCGGTTAGGCCGCGTCCGGAATTGATGTGCGAGTGACAGACTCCATACCACCAGGGCGTGCACTCGATCTCCGCGGTGTCCGGCAACGCGTCAAAGACGATCCCAATCCTGTTGACTGTCCCATTGAACGGGGCCGCCATGCCGACCTCCAATTCGCCGTACTCGCCGGAGTCAACGGCCCTCCATTGAACGAACTCGAGAAGTTCTGGGTACTCCGTTTCAACGCGCGCGAGGGCAGTCAAGAGTGCGGGATATCGCCCACCCCATTCTGGGATTTCCAGACTCACTGGCGCATTATGATGCGGCCCATCCTAAGCAATTGTGTGCGGCCAATGGAGCACGAGCCACTTGACGGCTGAATAGAGACCGTAGAGAACGAGGAGCAGGGCGTCCGGAAAGGTGGTCGCCACCTCGAGCAGGCACCACCCCCAATTGACCCCTTCCTTCTTCCTCACCTGATCCGAGTCTCGGCGATGGATTCGCGCCATATCCCAGCTACGATAGCGACGCCCGACAGTTGCAGGTAGCCGCCGATGTCCCATCGGCGGAAAGGTAGAAGGTTGGTGACGCTTCGTGGCGGCCCGAAAGCGCCTTCGTAGTCGCAGGTTCTTAGCCTGCGAGGAATGATCCCCCGTCGGGACGCCGGGGGCTACCTAGCAACGCAGACACAGTTTCCCCCGACGGGACGTCGGGGGCTACCTAGCAACGCAGACACAGTTTCCCCCGACGGGACGTCGGGGGCTACCATCGACTCACTCGGGAAGTGAGCTAGCCTTCTTGGTCAAGCTCTTAAGCTGCTCGCCAAGTTTCTTCCGATCCTCCGGCGAGAGGTCGTCGCGCATCAGCTCCTCCGTAATCTGGTCGATCAGATCCTGATCACCCATCGTGGCTTCGGCGGCTACTGGCTCCACTGGGGCGGGCGGTTGGGGGGCGGCCGGGGCCTCGGCCGACCCCGGCGATTTTCGCGTATCGACGACGACCACACTAGCCCCAGCCGATTTCCCCAGCATCGACCGTACGAGCTCGCTCAGCATGCCCTTCTCCAAGAACGGTGCGAGCGCAGTGAGCAGCTTGTCGTCGAGCTTGCAGCCTTCGGCCATGTACGCCTTGACCATGCCCGTGAGGTCCTCGGAGCTGACAAACGGCGCCAGCCGCAGGACGACACCCATGTCGCCATGCTTGCTCGAGCCCCCGTTGCCGTTCCCATCCCTGAGGTACGCGTAGAGCAACCGTGCCTCCACACCGATCTCGCCAAACTCGGCTGAATCGGACAGTTTCTTGAAGAGGCCGTGGGGCAGTTCGTCTTCGTCCTCAAGGGTCTCGACGACGGAGTTGTAGCGCTTGATGAGCGCGGACTTGCCAGTCTCGAGGCTTCCCGTGAGCGACGCGTGCTCGGCCATGTCGGCGATCTCCTTGACCAAGCGATGGATCTTGTTGTCTTGTTTCATTTGTTCACCTGAAGGTCAAGGCACCGGCGCAACCTTTCGCGGGCAACGTGCAGGCGCCATTTGACAGTCGTTTCGGGAAGCGAGAAGAACGCCGCGATCCGGGCCACGGGCCATTCCTGCAGGTAGTACAGCCGCACGATGTCGCGCTGGCCCTCGGGGAGCTTTTCGAACTCCTCGAGCATCCGCATGACCTCATCGCGGTTGTCCACCTCGTCGTGCGGCCGGTGGCTTAGCTCTTCGCTGTGGGCCAAGATCAACCGATCGACCGGGCTTTCCTTGAGGCTGGCGCCCATGCGTTTGGCGCGGTTGCGCACGACGGCATGGATCCAAGCAGGAAACTTTGTGCGGTCTTTCAGTTGCGGCAGCATTTTGTAGGCGGTCACGAACGCGTCCTGGACTGCGTCGTCGGCGAGATCGCGGTCGCTAAGGGCACCGCGGGCGACCATGGTCACCGCGGGCCGGTAGCGACGGACAAGCTCGTCAAAGGCGTGGATGTCCCCGATCTGGGCCGCGGTGACGAGAGTCTCGTCGGCGGCTTGCTTCCAGTCGAGGTGTCCAGGTGGCATTCGCTTTCTCGCTTCCTCCGCGGTATAGAGGCAAGGGGATCAAGGTCGGATAGTTGGTCCCAGAAAAGTCCCCATCAAGGCTGCCGATGTCCGGTAGCCGCCGACGCTGGTAGCCGCCGCCGTCCGATAGCCGCCGACGTCCCGTCGGGGGACCCACACCGTCGTGGTCGGTGCAGCTGGTACCCAAATCGATCGCTGAGTACCGCCGCTGGGACATCGGCGGCTACCGGTCTGCGGCTACCGAACGGCTATCTGAACGAATACGGTGGGCGGTGAACCCCGGTTTCCGTCACGATTGCCGAAATCAGATCGCCTGGCGTGACGTCGAACCCCGGGTTGTAGACCGGCGTCCCCGTTGGGGCGATCGCGATCCCCTCTGCCTCTGTCAACTCGATGCCCGCCCGCTCCTCGATCGGGATGTGGGAGCCGTCAGGAATGCTCGCATCGATCGTCGTGGTCGGCGCAGCGATCACGAAGGGAACGCCGTGGTGCTGGGCCAGGACCGCCAGCATGTAGGTACCTATCTTATTCGCCGTATCGCCGTTGGCCGCGATGCGGTCCGCCCCAGCGACGACAAGGTCCACACTGCCCGCCCTCATCAGCGAGGCCGCCACCGAATCGGCAATGCTGTGGAACGGGATCCCGTCCTGCAACAGCTCCCATGCCGTGAGACGGAGACCCTGCTGCCGTGGGCGGGTCTCACACGACCAGACGTGCTTGACCTTTCCTTGCTGGTGCGCGGTGCGGATGATGCCCAGCGCCGTGCCGTGCCCCGCCGTCGCCAACGACCCGGTGTTACAAATGGTGAGAATCTGCGCGGCTACGGGGACGAGCGCGGATCCAAGCTCGCCGATCTTATGGTTCATCGCGAGGTCTTCGCGCTCGATCGCTTGGGCCTCCGCCAATATCGCGTCGAACGTCAAGCTCGGGAGGGCCATGATGCGATCGAGCGCCCAAACAAGGTTCACGGCGGTTGGGCGACTGGCGGCCAGGCCGTTGTAAGCGCCTGACAAGGCTGCACCCCCAATCCCCTCCTCATTTTCGGGGCACGAACCATCCCCTGCAAACGAGGAGGGGGCTCCGGACATTGCCGCCAGCGCCATCCCGTACGCAGCCGCGACCCCTATCGCGGGTGCCCCCCTCACCGCCATGTCCCGGATCGCGTCCCGTACTTCCTCCCAGGTTCGAAGTTCTAACCAGACTTCTCGCTGGGGGAGGAGACACTGGTCGAGCATGCGGAGGTGGTCGCTAGACCATTCCATGGGGCGGATCGGCACGGGACAAGGGTACCGGTAGACTCTGCAGCGTGCGCGTCCTTGTCCTAGAAGAGAACCTCATCTGGAGCGAACGGCTCCGCCGAGGGATCGTGGCGCTCGGACATGAAGCGACTGTGCTGACCTCGCCGCCAACAGCGCTGGAAGCCGACGTCGCCATCGTCAACCTCGGCTCCCGCGCCTTCCCTTCTCAGGAATGGATAGCAAAGCTGCGGGCGCTTGGCATCAAGGTCGTTGCCCACGCCGGCCATAAGGAAAAGCCCCTGCTCGAAGCGGCTAACGAGTACGGTGCCGACCTCGTTGTGACGAACAGCGAACTCACGCACAAGTTGGAGTCGGTGCTCGGGCGAATCAGCGCCTTGTCACATTGAACCGGTTGATCTTCCATTCGCCGCCCTCTTTGATGAGGTCGAGCTTGATGTGGCCAGAGGCTTTCTCGAACGTCGCTTCGTTCTCGTAGGTGGCCGTCGTGGTGGTGCGGCCATTGACCGAGTTGGTGTAGAGACTGGTCATCGCTCCCTTGCCGGACTGGTAAGCGCCGTACTCGCCCTTCCAAACGTTGAGGAAACCCCGCAGCTCGTCGGCAGGGATTTGTTTGATGCCAGCGCCGCCCCGCTTCATGAGTTCGTCAGCGTCCCAGTCCTTGCAGACCGCCGTCACCATGCCGTCGCCAAGGCCGACAATGTCGGCCGAGGCGGACTTATATCCCTTGAAGCCCCCGTAGACGAGCAACCCGCCACCACCGCAGCAGACAAGGAGGAACACCGCCACGACAGCGATGACGATCTTGGTCGTCTTACTCATGCGCGCATTATGGCGGGCGATGCTGGTTGGGACTTCATGCCGACACTTGGCTAAACTGCCCGTATGGACAAAGTGCGCGGTAGTGCGGCAGAGGCGCTCGACGGCCTGCTCTTCGACGGCATGACCCTCATGGCAGGCGGGTTCGGACTCTGCGGCATTCCCGAAAACCTCATCCTCGCCATCCGCGACTCCGGCGTGAAGGACATCACCGTCATCAGCAACAACTGCGGCGTGGACGACTTTGGCCTCGGGATCCTCTTGCAGACGCGGCAGATCCGCAAGATGGTCAGCAGCTACGTCGGCGAGAACGCAGAGTTCGAGCGGCAGTTCCTCAGCAACGAATTGGAGCTGGAGTTCAACCCCCAAGGCACCCTCGCCGAGCGGATCAGGGCGGGTGGAGCGGGCATCCCAGCGTTCTTCACGAAGACGGGCTACGGTACCCTCGTCGCGGAAGGCAAGGAGACCCGGCAGTTCAACGGCGAGTGGTACGTGATGGAGACTGGGCTAACCGCGGACGTCAGCATCGTCAAGGCCTGGAAGGGGGACACGTGGGGCAACCTCGTCTACCGGATGACGGCGCGGAACTTCAGCCCCATGATGGCGACGGCAGGCAAGGTCTGCGTCGCCGAAGTCGAGGAATTGGACGAAATCGGCAAACTTGATCCTAACGAGGTCCATACCCCAAGCATTTTCGTGGACCGGATTCTCAAGGGCACGAACTACGAGAAACGAATCGAGCGGCTGACCACTCGAGAACGCTCGTGAGCCTGCCCGACTCCCATCCGCTCAAATCGCTGCTTCTGAGCCTCTCCGTAGAACGGGTCGGGGCCCAACCGACCGATGAACTGCCTCACGTTTGGAGCGTCGTCCTCGAATGGAACTTGGACGGCACGACGGTCACGTTGCTGTCCCTCGTCGACGGCACGACCAGTCTTTACTGGGGGGAAGGCGGCGGCATCATCGGCGCCGGGGAGCACGAGACCGTCCGTCAAGCGGCGCGGGCTTGGATAGGCGCCGCCGAAGAGTGTGTCGAGACGATCCCGGTCGGCGGGTCGAGAGACGCGGGGCCAGGCGAGTTTAGAGTCACCATCAAGGCGTACGACGGCGACCACTCGTTGTCGGACGCATCACCCGACGCAGGCAGCTATCGGACGTCGCACATCCTCTTCCAGCAAGCCCAAGATGTGATGACCGCCGTGCGCGAAGTCACGGGTTAACGACCAGGCCACGGGACAAAGCCGAGCAGGATCGCGAACGAGAGCGCGTTGTTCACCATGTGGATGGCGATCGTCGAGTAGATCGACTTCGTCTTCACGTAGACGAAACCAAGGACGAGGCCCATCCCCGTAATGCTGGCGACCACCGCGACGCTCTGCAAGTGCGCGAGCCCGAAAGTGACCGCAGAGAAGACGACCCCCGCCCAAGGGATGCCGTATTTTTGGAACACACCGATGAGCATGCCCCGGAAGAAAATCTCTTCGCAAATCGGCGCTCCGATCACGCCAGTCAAGACGATCCCTACCTTGCCCCACATTGGATAGTGCGCAACGGCCGCCCAAATCGAATCGTCGGGGATCGCCATACCTTGTCTGACAAGGGCCTCGATGAGGTCGGCCGCGATCCAGCAAAGCGGGCCCACCAAGACACCAACAAGGAGCGCGACGGCGATGCGGCCCGAATGGAGCGGTGGAAGGGACCTGCCCGCCTTGAAGTAGACCTTCCGCGCAAGGAAGTAGAGGATGAGGATCGCTATCTGCAAGGAGCCGGCAGACCCGACCAAGACTATGGGATCCTTGACGACCTCCTTCATCTCCAAGTCCGGGTCGCTCGGCTTCAGGGCTAGGCCGGTCTGGGGGACGATCTGGGAGGCTCCGATCGCACTCTCCAGGTTCCCCCGGACGATGCTCTCCTCTATGGCGGGAAAGGTCGACAAGGTCATCGCATAGCCGCTGGGTGTCACTTCGACCTTGACCTTTCGATCAGGAAACCTTGTCTGTACCTGCTTCTGAAGCTCCGCCGCTCGCGCCGTGTCTTGCGCCCTGAAGGTGTATGTCTCGCTGAACCCCGGGAACGTTTCTGCCTGCATCATCCGGGCAAACGCCACGACAAGGACAGGCACGGCAACGATGTTGGAAACGACGAGGACGATGACCAGCAATACGACCGATGTGCCGCTCGCCGACCAGAAGGGGTGGATCGGCTTGACGGGTGGCTGGGGCTCGACGGGCGGGACGAGGACAGGTGGCGGGGTCACGTCCATTCCGACCGATTGTACAGTCTTGGCCCTGCCGGGCCCCGAGGAGTAGAATCAGCTTATGTCCTGGACTCGCGACGATCTCGCCATCCGCGCAGCGAAGGAACTGCGCGACGGCTTCTACGTGAACTTGGGAATCGGAATCCCGACCCTCGTCGCCAATTTCATTCCCCCTGGGGTCGAGATCGTCCTCCAGAGCGAAAATGGGATGTTGGGCATGGGTCCGTTCCCCTTCGAGGGCGAGGCAGATGCCGACCTGATCAATGCGGGCAAGCAGACGATCACCGAGATTCCTGGCGCCTCGTACTTCTCCAGCGCAGACTCATTTGGCATGATCCGAGGAGGGCACATCGACCTCTCGATCCTGGGAGCGATGGAGGTCAGCGAGAAGGGCGATCTCGCCAACTGGATGATCCCCGGCAAGATGGTCAAGGGAATGGGCGGAGCGATGGACCTCGTTGCCGGCGTCAAGCGCGTCGTCGTGGTCATGGAGCACACGAACAAAGCCGGCGAGAGCAAGGTCTTGCCGGAATGCACGCTTCCGCTCACTGGCAAGGCCTGCCTTGACCTGATCATCACCGACCTCTGCGTCTTCGACGTGCAGCGCGGCCAGGGGCTGACCCTGATCGAGCTGGCACCGGAGGTGACGGTCGAAGAAGTCAGGGCAAAGACAGCCGCCAAGTTCGAGGTCGCAGCGTCGCTTGCGGCAGTCGTTTAGGGGCGTAAACGTCCCTCGTCGTCAGCCCATCAAACCGGTACATTGCCTCCATGAGTTATCTGTTGCGACCGGCCATCCTGGCCATGCGGCCCTACCCGCCAGGAAAGCCCGTCGAAGAGGTTCAGCGCGAACTTGGGCTGACGGACGTGGTCAAGCTCGCAAGCAACGAAAACCCGTACGGCCCCTCGCCCGCCGCAGTCGAGGCTGCAAAGGCGGCAGCGGGGAGCATGAACCTCTATCCTGACGGCCGCGGCTTTGCGCTGAAGCAGGCGCTCGCACGGAAGTTCGACATTGCCGTCGACAAGGTCGTGATCGGCGCAGGAAGCGACGACATCATCGGCATCCTCGGTCAAATGTTCCTTCAACCCGGCACCGAGCTGGTCATGGCCGATCCGTCGTTCCTTCGCTACGAAGCAGCGGCAGGCGTCAACGCAGCGACCCTTGTCAAGGTCCCCGTCGATCCGGACTGGAGGCACGACCTGGACGCTATGGCCCGCGCCGTCAACGATCGGACTCGGCTGGTCTTCATGGCCAACCCCAACAATCCGACCGGCACAACTGTTGCAAAGGCTGAAATCGAACGGTTTCTCGACGGCTTGCCTGGGCACGTTCTCACCGTCCTGGACGAAGCCTACTTCGAGTTTGGCCAGGGCTCGCCAGGCCACTTCGACGGTCTGGACCTCTTGAAGGCGGGCAAGAGGGTCGCTGTCTTGCGCACGTTCAGCAAGGCTTACGGCCTCGCCGGTATTCGCGTGGGCTATGGCTTCATGGACCCCGAAATCGTGAGGGCTTTCAACGCAGCCAGACCGCCCTTCCATGTCTCAGCCCCAGCTCAGGTAGCCGCCTTGGCGGCACTGGACGACTTCGCCCACATCGAGCGCACGGTGGCGCTGACAAAGATCGAAATGAAAAGGCTCAGCCAGGAACTCCAAAGCCGGGGCGTCCCATTCATACCGGGCAGGGGCAACTTCGTATGCATTGAAACGGGGCCCGACTCGGACACCCTTGCCGGTGCCCTGTTGCGCCAAGGAGTCATTGTCCGGCCTGGCGCTCAACTCGGAATGCCACACCATATTCGAGTCAGTATCGGGACAGCCGAAGAAATGGATCGTTTCTTGCGAGCATTTGATTTTGTGAAGTCCTCCCAACAGGCCGTGGGGGTCTCGGCTTGATTATCGTTCTCCGCCAAGGCCACCCCGTCGCGGTCGCACAGGTGACCCAGGAACTTGAAGAGCACGGCTACCAAGTGCTTCCCGTGTTCGGCGTCGAGAAGACGATCGTTTGCGCGGTTGGAGGTGACGAGCACAAAAACGTCGACTTCCTGGAGCAATTGCGGGCCCACGAGTTTGTCGAGGACGTGCTCCTCATCACGCGGCCATACAAGATCGTTTCGCGGGAATCGCAGCCGGAGCGATCCGTCATCGACATCGGTGGGGTCAAAGTTGGCGGCAACGAGGTCGTGATGATGGCCGGGCCCTGCACGGTCGAGAGCGAAGAGCAGGTCACGCAGACAGCCGAGGTCGTGGCACGAGCCGGTGCTTCGATCCTCCGGGGGGGCGCGTACAAGCCCTCGACCTCGCCCTACTCGTTCCAGGGAATGGGTGTTCCAGGACTGAAAATACTTCGTCAAGCGGCCGACCGATTCGGGATGAAGGTGGTCACGGAAGTCATGGATGTCCGCAAGGTCGAACTCGTGGCCCAATACGCCGACATTCTCCAGATCGGTGCCCGCAACATGCAGAACTACGACTTGCTGAAAGAGGTCGGCCAGTCTCGGACACCGGTGTTGCTCAAGCGAGGCATGACGGCCCGTTACGAGGAGTTGTTGCTCGCAGCAGAGTACGTCGCTTCAGGCGGCAACCAGGCGATCATGCTTTGCGAGCGAGGACTGAGAACCTTTGAAACGGCCACACGGAACATGCTGGACATCGGGGCGGTTCCCATGCTTCAAAGCCTCAGCCACCTGCCCGTGATCATCGATCCCTCGCAAGGAACGGGCAAGCGTGACCTGGTCGCCGCGCTTTCCCGCGCGGCGATCGCTGCCGGTGCCGACGGACTAATCATCGAGGTCCACCCCAACCCCGACCACGCCATAAAAGACGGGCCCCAAAGCATGACGTTTCCTCAGTTCGAGGACATGATGCCGGGGCTCAAGAGGGTCGCCGAAGCAGTAGGAAGATCAATGCGGATGAAATCGGCGAAGGCCTGAGATCAGGCTAGGAGCTGCTTGGTAAAGCCGTCTCGGATGCCACCAAGGAGACAGGACCGGCAAGCCGAGGTCAAATCGGAGAACTCTGCTTTGGGCAGTTCGCCGCCCTCCGCTAATTCGCCATTGGCGGCATCGCAGTATTGAAGAATAGTCTCGATGCGGACGCGGCACTGCTCCGGGTCTGCCCCACTCGTCAGGTCGAGCAGCAAGAGCACGGCCTGGTGGTGAATGTCGGCGGCAAGACGAGGAAGTTTCATTTTCTTCACATTGAGACTGCTAACTCTGTTATATAGCGACAATTCTCGAAAATGAAGGGCACTTGGGCCGCAAAGTTTACAAAAGTGTGGCTTTTTTCGGTGACTTTATCTGGGTTTTAGAAATCGACGGCCTCGACGGTAGATTTTACGAGGGCAATTCAAGCACTGGTAATCTCGTTAGATGCCGTCCCTTCGCGAGCGGATTGAAGCCGACCTGCCGTTCCTGACCGACTTTCGGCACGACTTGCACCGCCATCCTGAGCTGATGTATGAAGAGCACTGGACAAGCGCTCGCGTTGCCGGCGAACTAGAGAAAACGGCGATCAAGTTTCAAGCTGGACTCGCGGGAGGGACCGGGATATTGGCTTACCTTCCCGCGACCGGCTCTGGAGCAAAGACTGTCGCCATCAGGGCGGACATGGACGCTCTTCCAATTCTTGAAGAAACGGGCTTGCCCTACGCCAGCCAGAATCCTGGAAAGATGCACGCTTGCGGACACGACGGCCACACCACCGTGCTCCTCGGCGTCGTTCGCGCCTTGGTGGCGGAGCCCCAGCGCGAGAACGATGTTCTTTTCGTTTTTCAGCCGGCCGAGGAAGGCGGGGCCGGGGCCGAGCGCTTGGTCGCCGACGGTGTCCTTGATGGCCGCGTCCTGGGAAGGCCCGTTGACGTGATCTACGGCCTGCACGGGAACCCCTGGATCGATCAGCACCACTTTACGGTGAGGAACGGACCGATGATGGCCGCGACGGACGAGTTTGCCGTCAAGATCCACGGCGCTGGTGGCCACGCCGCGATGCCCCACCGCACGGCCGACCCGGTTGTCGCACTGACGCAGATCGTCAACGCCCTCCAATCGATTTGTTCGCGCAACGTGTCCCCCGTTGACAGCATCGTCGTCTCGGTGACGCAACTCCTGGCAGGCCACGCCCACAACGTGATCCCCGACACGACCAGTTTCGGCGGCACCATGCGGACACTCAGACCGGAGACCCGCGAACTCGGCCGAAAGCGCTTTTACGAGATCGTCGAGGGCGTGAGCAGTGCCATGGGCTGCAAAGCCGAGATCAATTGGCACGTCGGCTACCCGGTCACGATGAACGACCCGTGGGCCTCCGACCGGTTCCGGAACATTGCCCGGTCAATGGTGGGCGACCGAATTGGTGAGGAAGCCGATCCGACTATGGGCGGAGAGGACTTCAGCTACTACGGCTACCAAGTTCCTGGTTGCTTCTACTACGCTGGCCTGAAACGCCCTGGCGACGACTGCCCTGCTGGACTCCACACGCCACGCTTCGACTTCAACGACGCCGTCATTCCTGACTGTGTGGAGATGATGTGCCGGCTCAGTTTGGGGAGCGTGGTAGCCTAACCGCCACATGGATCCCTTGCACGAGATTGAAGTTCTCGTCCGCGCCAAGTACCCGATCGTCTATGTCGTGTCTTGGGAGGAGAGGCGGGTCGAGGCAGCGCTGCAGGAGGTCTGCAAAAAACTGGAGCGCAAGCTCCACACCTGGAGCGTGACTCAGGGGATGAAGCCCGCGGTGAACCGCGCGACCGGCCCCGCCAAACCGACCACGCTGCCTGGAGAGCTCGAGGCCCTCGCACTTGTTCACGAGGCCCCCGAGTACACGGTCTTCATGCTCATGGACTTCCATGTCTACATGAAGGATTCGCGGGTCGTCCGGCTTTTGCGGGACCTCGCAAACCGGCTTCGTGGTCGCGCACAGACGCTCTTCATCGTCTCGCCGACCCTCAACCTCCCGGTCGAATTGGAAAAGGACATCTCCGTCCTCGAGTTCCCGTTGCCCGAGCCGAAGGACATCGAGACCCAAATCCAATCGGTTGTCAGCAACGTAGCGGCCAATCCTTCGCTGGACGTGAAGCTCACCAGCGAGCAGATGGAAACCCTCATCCGCTCGGCCCAAGGACTCACTGCGGACGAGATTGAATCAGCCCTTGCCCGCAGCCTCGTCGAGAAAAAGAGCCTTTGCGTCGATCAAATCATCGAGGAGAAAAAGCAGATCGTCCGAAAGACGGGGATGCTGCAGTTCTATCCCGCTGAAAACGACCTCGGTGACGTCGGTGGCCTCGACCTGCTCAAGGAATGGCTGATGCGGCGCGAAAAGAGCTTCACAGAGGCTGCCAGGGAATTCGGTATCCCCTATCCCAAGGGCGTGCTCCTCATCGGTGTCCAAGGTTGCGGCAAGTCTCTCGTCGCCAAGGCCATCAGCGCTAGCTACAACTTGCCGATGCTCAAAATGGACGTCGGCCGCGTCTTCGGGAGCCTCGTCGGCCAAAGCGAGGACAACATGCGCCGAGCGATCAGGATCGCCGAAAGCCTGGCGCCCTGCATCCTTTGGATCGACGAGCTCGAAAAGGGCTTCGCAGGCATGAGTGGCAGCGGCATCAGCGACAGCGGCACGACAGCGCGCGTCTTTTCGACCTTCCTCACCTGGATGCAAGAAAAGACCAAACCGGTGTTTATCGTCGCGACCGCCAACGACGTCTCCGCGCTCCCCCCTGAACTCCTTCGCAAAGGCAGGTTCGACGAAATCTTCTTTGTGGACCTGCCAGACCTCGACGACCGAAAGCAAATCTTCAAGATCCATCTCGCTCGCCGCAAGCGGGATCCCAAGAAGTTCAAGGTCGCAGACTTGGCGCGCGAGACAGCCGGCTATAGCGGCGCCGAGATCGAACAGATCGTCGTCGGTGCCCTCAACCGCGCGTTCGACGAAGGTCGCGAGCTCTTGACCGAAGACCTGCGCGAAGAAGCAAAGGCACAAGTGCCGCTCAGCCGGACCATGGCCGAGGACATTTCCGCGTTGAGGCTGTGGGCCAAAGTCCGTGCCCGACCGAGCGCCTCGGTCAAGGATTGACTTGGCGCGCACGCTGTTGGTCGGTGCCCCTGGCTGGACGTGGCGCGAGTGGCTCAAGGAGAACCGCGTTGCTTCTCTGCTTTGCCTTGACCCGAGCAACGCAGACCATGGCCCTCCGGGCCGGGCCTATCTCTGGTCGGCAGGCAAGTCGCCGAGATGGCGATTCATCGGCTCGTCCGACCCGGTGCGCAGTCCGGTCGCGCTCTTTCAAGCGGCTTGGACCCTGAGCGAAGGTTGCGACACCGTCTTGTTGTTCCCAGTTCGGGACTCTCCCATCGCCCGCCAGTTGGCGACAAGCATCGCGCAAGCTCTCGCGCTCGACCGAATCCTCGTTCCGCTAGGCAGCGGACTAGCCCCCCTTGGCTGGCCGGTCGGTGCCGAGGAAACCTCCGTTCCCGAGGAACTGCCAGCCATGGTGCTGGAAGCCCAACGCCGAGCGCAGTGGCTCACCGTGTTGGAATCGACCGAGGAGCACGTCGTGGACCTGCGTTCGGTAGCGACCGAAGGAGCTCGCCTCGGCTCGGGAAGGGCGCTCGAACTCCAGGGCTGGAAGGGTTGGGCTGAAGTGTCGGGCAGCGTCCTCCACCTTGTGGGAGACCAAGAGCCGGACGAACAGCAAGTCTCGCAGTTCCTCGACGATGCCGGTGCCCGCCGACTGTCGGTCGTTTCTCCGGCTTCATATGTCGGACTGACTTGCAGTTTCGCCTCCCAGGAAGGCGAGGACTTCGGGATCGGTTTCATCCGAAGCTTCTTGCCCGAGCGAGGCATGCTCGAGGTCGCATGCACCGCCGTCGCCCCGGCCCCGGTGCGCATCCTCCGCCTCGGTGCGATGAGGATCGACGGCGGAGGACGAGAGCTCGCCGAAAGCAAGCCCTGGCTCCTCTGAAGGGGAGCGGTATAACGAGAGAGATGGTGGTTCTGGTGCGGCATGGTCAGACGCTGTGGAACATCTCGAACCGCGCACAGGGCCACATCGACATCGAACTGGACGAAACCGGGCACAAGCAAGCCCAGCTTCTCGCGAACAGGCTCTGCGAACTTCAGATCGACAAGGTCTTCACGAGCGACTTGAAACGTTGCCTGCAGACGATCCAGCCCTTCTGCGAACGGGGCCAACCGGAAGTCCAGATGAGACCCGACCTGAGGGAACGAACCTTTGGAGATATGGAGGGAGCCGACTACGTCGAACTCCACGCTTGGATGCGCGAGGAAGGCAGACGCCTCGGAGTGCCCGACTACGAAGTCCGTCCCCCAAACGGAGAGTCGATGCTCGACGTTTGGGCGAGACTTGACGGAATCGTCCAGGAACTGCGGGACGTGACTAAGAACGTGCTCGTCGTCTCCCACGGCGGAGCCTTGGCGCAATTGCTCGCCCGACTCATGTACGGCACCCACGAGACGCCCCGGATGTTCCGCTTCAGTAACTGCAGTGTCACGACCTTGAACCGAAGGGAAGACAGGTCGTTCATGCTCGGCGCGTTCAACGACTGCTGCCATTTGGAGGCAACGAATGAAGCTCCCAAAGTGGGTTAAGCGCTGGGGCCCTGCGGCCGCTTCCGCGGCCCTGCTCGCGTTCGCTTTCCCGCCCCTGAATTTCGTCCTCCTGACCTTCGTGGCCATCGCTCCCTGGCTGGCCAACTTGCGCCAAGTTGACGGCAAGGGAGCGCTCAAGTCGAGCGCCGTCTACGGTGCGGTCACCATCCTGTTCCAAATGTTCTGGTTGGTGCTCTTCATCAACGAATGGACGCACAACATGGTGGCTGCCATCGTTCCTTGGCTCGTTTGTGGATTCCTCGGAGCCCTCATCTATCTGCCCATGGGATGGCTCATCAACAAGTGCTGGAAGTTGGGATGGCCGTGGCTGATCCCGATCGTCTGGGCCGGCCACGAGGCCTTTCGGGCCTACATTCCTGTCCTCGCCTTCCCCTGGGGAATCCTTGCGAACCCGCTCTGGATCTTTCCCCAGTTCGTCCAGCACGCCGCGCTGGGAACAGTGTTCTTCGTGTCCGCCTGGGTAGTCATCCCAAACCTCGTCTTGGCCATGATCCTGTGGCCGAAAGACGGCAAGCCGCCACCCAGCCGCCAAACCCTGCAGGCTGCCATCGTTTTCGGCGGCGTCATGCTCGTTTCTGTCTATCGCTACGCCAATCCGCCTTCGACAGAGAAGAAGATCGTGACCCTGGGTCAACCGGGCGTGGACATGGCGTTCACCCCGAAGGACATCCAGGCGCTCGACATGCGCTCCGCCGGACTATGGATCCAAAACCGCGCCGCGACGCAGGGCACGGACCTGCTCGTCCTTCCGGAGGGCTTCTCCCCCAACGATCCACGGGTGGCTCCGTACTCACCAATTGGTCAGGAGCCTCTTGTGCCTGTGCTGATGGGCGGAGTCCGTCCGGACGGGGCAAGCACCTATGAGACGGCCTACGGCTACGATGGCAAGTGGACTTATGCCGATAAGACACGCCTCGTGATCTTTGGCGAGTTCGTCCCGTTCCGGGAACTCCCTTTCCTCCAAAGCTTCAACTTGCCGAAGGGAGATCTGAGCCCGGCCAAAAAGCTCAGTACCGTTTCCGTCAAAGGCGTCACCATCGGCCCGCTTCTGTGCTTCGAGGGTGTCTTCCCAGACTTGGCCGACCGTCATGGGAGGCTGGGTGCCCGCCTTTTAGCCCAACTTTGCATCGACGATTGGTACGAGCGGACTCCCGCATGGGAGCAACTCTGGCAGTCCTCCATTTGGAGGAGCATTGAGTCAGGATTGCCGCTGGTGCGGGTTGGAGGGCGAGGCCAAAGCCTGGCGACGGACGCGCGCGGCAACGTCACTGTGATGGTCAGAAGGGGCATCTTGACTGCAGAGCGCGTCGAGGTCGGTGTGCCCGAAAAATCGGACGCCTTTCCGTTCCGAATGGGATTCGTATATCTCTCCTGGGCCGTATGCGCCGTCATCGGGACATCTGGACTTTGGCGGAAGAACAAGGTCGCGCCCGCCGAGTAGCCCAATGGCGGAGGGGATGGGATTCGAACCCATGAGGAGTTGCCCCCTAGCGGTTTTCAAGACCGCCGCATTCGACCACTCTGCCACCCCTCCGCGGGACGGTCAGTTTAGCGCAAGCAGGTAGATTCGGCCCATGGACTTGGGCTTAGAAGGCAAAGTCGCGATGGTAGCGGCGGGCACAAAGGGAATCGGTCTGGCCGCCGCAAGGGCTCTCGCTGGAGAAGGGTGCCGGGTCTCCGTTTGCGCGCGGAAAGCCCCCACGGAACTGCTCGGCGAAGGAATTGCAAGCTTTGCCTGCGATGTCAGCCATCCAGAACAGATCGAGCTGTGGTTCCGGCAAACCGAGGAGCAGATGGGAACAGTCCAGATCCTCGTGACGAACACCGGCGGGCCACCAGCCGGACTCTGGGAGGACATGACCGACGATCAATGGGCGTTGGGCCTCCAGTCGACTCTCATGAACGTCGTCCGCATGTCGCGTATCGCCGCTCCAAAAATGCGGGGCGCGGGCTGGGGCAGAATCGTCCACGTGACGAGCTTGGTCGCGAAAGAGCCAAGCAGGCTCCTTCCCATTTCCTCTACCGTGCGCACGGGCCTCATGTCCCTCACGCGCATCCAGGCCACCGAGCTCGCCCCGTTCGGAGTCACGGTCAACTGTGTCCTTCCTGGCCACACCATGACAGACCGTCAGATCCACCTCGCAGAGACGATCGCGCAGAGAGACGGAGTGACGGTCGAACAAGCTCTCGAAGCCCAAGCGCGGAGCATTCCCATCGGGAGGCTTGCCAGGCCAGAGGAAATTGCCGCGCCACTCGTGTTCCTTTGCTCGGAACGGGCCAGCTACGTGACGGGCGTCAACCTTTTGGTTGATGGTGGCTCGGTCCACGGCCCTGCTTAACCGTTCTTGCCGATCATCTCGTCGATCGCCGACTTGCGATTGGCGACCTCGCCTTCATAGAAAGAGTTCCCGCTCGCGTATCCCTGGGCGGGGTAGAGCGCCTCTCGCGCCTTTTGGACATCGCCCCGAGAGATCAACTCGTCGATCACGTCCAGGTAAGCCTTGACCGCCTGCTCCCGGACAAGATCGGGGCTGCCGGAAATGCTCATCATCGCCCACATACCGCTCGCTTTGCTCCAGAGCCGCTGTCTCGCCTCCGCGTCCGGCTCGTCCATCGCCTTTCGCATCGCCGCCACCGCGTTCTCGGTCGTCGGCTCCTCAGTGTCTACCGCTGAATTGGATACCGGGGGGCTCTGCGCAGGGCGGGCACCTTTGGCGGGCCCACTGACAGCGGGCCGAGCCCTCTGGCCCGAGACGACCTTGGGCAACTCGATGATCGCGACAACGACCAAAGCCACGATCGCACCGACCATCAGGAAAGCAGCAAGCAACCGCCCCATGAACACCCGGGTTTCGGGAGTGACGATCGGCCCTCGCGGCGCCGGCGGATAATAGACCGGGACCGGCACCATCGGTTGTTGTTGGCCGTAGGGTTGACCATATGGTTGAGGCGGGTACGGCTGCTGGGGATACTGCGGCGCAGCATACGGGGCTCCGTATGGCTGCGGCTGATAGGGCTGCTGGCTGATCGACCCGGGCATCGGCGTCCCATAGGGCGTGAAGCCCGGCCCAAAGGGCTGGGCCGGCTGGACAGGCGGCAAGACGACGGGAGGCGGCCCAGGATTGATTGGCCCCAAGGACGGATAGGCTGGTATCGATTGTGTCGGAAATGGACTGACGACCACCTGCCCACTCGCCCATTGATCCTGCACAGCTTTCAGTGCCGCAGTCATCTCCTTGGCGCTTCCCCACCTGAGCTGTGGGCTCTTGTCCACCGCCTGGCGGATCACCTGCCAAAGGGCAGGGCCGCACTGTTGGGGCTGAACTGGCTCAGAGTTCATGATCGCGTGGGTGATGCTCACGACATTGTCCCCGGTGAAAGGCTTCTGCCCAGCCACCATCTCATAGAGGATCACACCTACACTGAAGAGGTCGCTTCGCGCATCGATCTCGCGGCCGTTGATCTGCTCCGGTGACATGTAGCTCGGGGTCCCGAAAACTTGGCCGTCCATGGTCAAATTGGGCTCAAAGGTCAACCTGGCTATGCCGAAGTCGGTGATCTTGACTTCCCCGTTCTCCAACAGCTGGATGTTGTCGGGCTTGATGTCACGGTGAATGACGCCCTTGGAATGGGCAAACTCCAGGCCCTTGAGAACCTCGATCGCGATCTCCACCGCCCGCGCCGGCTCAATGAAGCCCTTTGTGTCCAAGAGGTTACGGAGGTTCTGGCCGTCCAGGTACTCCATCGCGATGTACCTGCGACCATCGTCCTCACCGACTTCGTAGATGGTGACGATGTTCGGATGGACAAGGGAGCCAGCCGCCCGGGCCTCCCGCAGGAAGCGCTTCACCCGCTCTTCGCGTTGCTGACCGGAAGCGCCGCCCGGCATGGCTAGTTCCTTCACTGCGACCCGTCGGTTCATGACGGGGTCGTACGCCTCGTAAACGATGTCGTTCGAGCGCGCGATTTCGCGGATGATCTGGTACTTGCCCAGCGTGCTGGAGGGGGTCTGGCTCATCAGCCTTCCTAATAGACGATTGTGGCACCTGGATCGTTGGCCTGGACCCCTGAGAAGACAATGCCCAGACTAAAAGTTTTAGACTCAAATCCCCCCTCTGACCCGCACGAAAATCACGGGAAACTAATCTCATATCAAATTCACATGTGATATTCTAGATGGCCGGGAGAGCTGGGCTTAACCGAGGGTACAAGATGGTGTTGAAGTGGCGGGTCGTCCCGACCCTTGTTTTTTCTTGCCTGGCGGCTGGTGTGCATGCACAGTCGACAGAGCTTGTTGATTTCTCTTCTATGGCCGATCTCATGTCGGCCCAAAACGTCCTGATAGACGGTGGAATATCCGTTCAAGACTTCCCGTTGCCGGTGGTAGCGAACCCTGGCTTGTCCATGTTCGACCATGCCAAGTCGACCGTCATCACGAGGCGGGCGTCGTCAGTCAGCGACAATCGAGCGTATTACGAGACGGCCGTCCTCACCTACAATTTGCAGAGCAGAGGGGACCGGTCTTTCCAGTTCCCTGACCCAAGCCGCCAGATCGTTCTCTGGGTTCACGTGGACGGGCCGAGCGCGATCGGTACGGGTTCGGCGCCGTTCAATGGTGCGGAGACGCGCCCATCGCTCATCGACATCCAGCTCGTGACCGCAAGCGGCCAAACGATCACATCGAAACAGCGTGCCCAGTGCGCGCGCGGGTGGAACGAGCTGAAGTTCGTCCTTGATAGCTCCATTCCGCCCCACAAGGTGACCGACCAGGGTGCACCGATCAAACGGTTCCAACAGTTTTCGCCGACCGATGCCAACGGATCGGTCACAAAGATCAAGATCCGAGTATTCGGCACCAACGACTGCGCTCAGTCCTATATGGCGCACGAGGTCGCCTTGAACAGTTGCACACTCGAGCCCGTCGCGACGAAGATCCCCGTGATCATGTACTACGACGACTGTTGGTCGGGCTTTGTCACCTACGCTCAGCAGACCCTGCTCGACCACGGCGGAACCGCGACGCTCTGCGCGATCGGAAACTTTTACAACGCGACCGTCCAGTCGCACATGACAGGGCAGCAGATCAATGACGCGTTCGCCTTGGGATTCGACATCGTCAACCATTCGATGACCCACTCCCCGCTCCACAACGCGGGGGCGCCACGGAACTACCACAGTGCTGGTGCGCTCGTAGGCGTTTATGACGACATCGCCCAATGCCAAGCCCTTCTCCGTGACCATGGCCTCGTGAGGGACGATAGCGACAGGTTTCTCGTTTATCCCGGCGGCATCAACGACGCCCAGGTCTACACCGCCATGGACGAGCTCGGAATCGTCTTCGGTCGAGTTGCAAACTGTGAGCCGGATCCCAATGGGGTCAGCGACTTCCTGCGCAACCCGAACGCGGGCCAAGTCTATGACATGTGCTCCGCCGAGCACGGTGTGAACGCTTACATCCCGATCCAGGCACTTCAACAGTTCGAGGACTGGATCGACGAGGGGGTCGAGGAGGGCAAGCCGCGCTTCATCATGTGGCACGACGTCTTCGATGACAGCAACGGAACGACTAACCACTCCCCGAACGCATACAACACGCCGCAGTTCCACGCCGATGCACTGCAATACCTGTTCGACCTCAAAGATCAAGGCAAGATCGAGTTCCTCACCCTCCCACAGTGGTACAAGCGCCTCGATTCGCTTCACCGAGTGCGAGGAGTCGAGTATTGAGGCCCACTATGAAGACCTCTCTATCCCTTCTCGCCTGCCTGTTCTTTGCTGTCGTCGGTTCTGGCGCCCGTGCATCCGAGCTGATCGACTTCGCCAGCTTGAACGACGTCTCGGGATCCTCGAACTTACGCGGGAGCGGGGCAGAAGTGTCGGACTATCCCCTTCCGGTCGTCGACAATGCGCGCACCGGCATGTTCGACCACTCCGTGTCCCTTATGTTCGATAGGGTCGTCCACGAGGCCCTGAACAGCGGCAAGCCGCGCTACGAAGACGCCTCTCTGACCTTCGACCTGACAGACCGAGTAGACCGCTCTTTCAATTTTCCCGATCCGTCCAAGCGCATCAGCCTGTGGATCCACGTCGACGGGCCATCTTCACTGGGAGCTGGCAACGTGCCCTTGATCGGGCCGCGTGCCCGACCCTCCGCGTTCGTCCTCGAACTCCTCACCGCCGACGGCCAGACGATCGCCTCCTATCCGCACTCGTGCTCGCGAGGATGGAACGAGCTCAAGTTCGTCCTGAGCAGCCAAGTTCCCACTCATCACGTCTCGACACCGGGCATTCCGAACAACCGGATCCAGCCGTTCGCCCCGGAGGGTGCAGCGGGAACCGTCACCGGGATCCGCTTGCGCATCCTGGGGACGGACACTTGCCCAGAGTCGGAGTACATCGGGAAGATCGCCCTGAACACCTGCACCATCGAGGACGTTCCGACGAAGATCCCGGTCGTGATGTTCTACGATGACGCCTTCTCAAGCTTCGTAACGTATGCCCAGCAGCCGCTCCTCGACAACGGGGCTAACGCGACTTTGGGGTTTGTCGGCGCTTACTATGCAGGACTAACGCCGGGCCGGATGACCAAGCTTCAGACCGATCAGGCGTTCGCGCTCGGGTTCGACCTCGTCAATCAGACCATGACCAACAGGCCCCTGCACAACGTATCGTCGCCGAGGCCCTACGTTGGCACGACGTTCCAACCTGGCGTCTATGACGAACTGTCCAACGCCCTGAACCTGATGAGGGCGAACGGACTCGTCAGGCCCGAGCTCAAGACGGACCAGTTCTTGATCTATCCGGGAGGGGCAAGTGACTCCCAGGTCTACGCTGCCATGAACGAGCTTGGAATCCGCTACGGGCGCAACGCTGTCAGCGACACCGACCCAAGCGGTGGCTTCGACCTCGTCGGCCACCCGTGGGCGGGAGCCGCTCTTGACATGACGAACCTGCAGAAGAGCGTCGCCGCGTTTGGAAGACTGGAAGCCTTCGAGCAGTTCCAGGACTGGTTCGAAGAAGGCCTTGCTGAGGGCAGACCGAGGTTCATCGTCTGGCACGAGATCATGTCCGACCATGGCCAGATCGAGAGCTTGCGGTTACCGACCAAGTACAACACACCGGAGTTTCACGCCGCCGTGCTGGCCTACCTTTTCGACCTCAAGCAACAAGGCCGGATCGAGTTCAAGACGCTGCCGCAGTGGTTCAACGATCTCGACACCCTGCACAAGATCAGAGGCAACAAATACTGACCAAGGCTGGTGGTACTCTAGTTCGCCACCCATGGGCGACTTGAACGGCATTTACTTTGGCCAGGCTGAGGGCCCCGTCAACCTGACACCGAAGTTCGGCAACCGCCACGGATTGATCGCGGGCGCTACCGGCACGGGCAAGACGGTCAGCCTGCAAACGCTGGCGGAAGGCTTCAGCCGGATCGGCGTCCCCGTCTTTATGGCCGACGTGAAGGGCGACCTTGCCGGCATCAGCCAAGCAGGTGGCGGCAACGACAAGGTGGAGGCCCGTGCGAAACAAATCGGGCTCACGTTGCAGTACACAGGCTTCCCAGTGGTCTATTGGGACCTCTACGGTCAAGAGGGCCACCCGGTTCGCGCGACGGTGAGCGAGATGGGCCCGTTGTTGCTCAGCCGTTTGCTCGACCTGAACGAGACCCAAGAAGGCGTCCTCAACGTCGCGTTCAAGCTCGCCGACGATCAGGGTCTCCTTCTACTCGATCTGAAAGACCTCCGGTCGCTTCTTCAATACGTCGCTGACAGTGCCAAGGAACTCACGATCGAATATGGCAACGTGAGCCCAGCCACGATCGGCACCATTCAGCGTGCCTTACTCGTACTCGAGCAACAAGGGGCCGACCAGTTCTTTGGCGAGCCCGCTCTCAACCTGAACGACTTGATGCGCACGGGATACGACGGGCGTGGCTTTATCAACATCCTGGCGGCCGACAAGCTCATGCAGAGCCCGAGGCTGTACGCCACCTTTCTGCTCTGGCTGCTGTCAGAGCTCTTCGAGGACATGCCCGAGGTCGGCGACCCCGACAAACCAAAGCTCGTGTTCTTCTTCGACGAGGCCCACCTGCTCTTCAACGACGCTCCCAAAGCCCTCCTCGAGAAGATCGAACAAGTCGTTCGTTTGATCCGGTCTAAGGGCGTCGGCGTGTACTTTGTCACTCAAAACCCGATCGACGTTCCTGACACGGTTCTCGCTCAGCTGGGCAACAAAGTGCAGCATGCGCTCCGCGCCTTTACGCCCCGCGATCAAAAGGCAGTCAAGGCGAGCGCTGAGACGTTCCGGGCGAACCCTGGGTTCTCAACGGAGCAGGTCATCACCGAACTCGCCGTTGGCGAGGCCCTCGTCTCTTTCCTTGAAGAGAAGGGGACGCCCATGGTGGTCCAGCGCACCCTTGTCGCACCGCCGAACTCGCGGCTTGGCCCCGTCACGCCAGAAGAGCGGCGGGCCGTTATGTCGAACAGCCCTGTCAAGGGTCAGTACGACCAAGCTGTCGACCGCGAGTCCGCTTTCGAAAACCTCCAAGCCAGAGCTGCAAAGGCGGCTCAAGACGCTCAGCAAGCTCCAGAGCCGATGAAGAACGAGCGCGTCCGCCACGATCCGAACTCTCCAGGCGAGATCATCGGCGCGATGGCAAAGTCGGTTGCAAGGGCGGCAGGCACCCAGCTAGGGCATCAACTCATCCGTGGCGTACTAGGGAGCCTCTTCCGCGGCCGTTGAGATGCAGACTCAGGCGAGTCCCATGGTCTAAACTCCACGCCAATGAACACACCAGCCATCGTCAAGGATAATCCGCTGTTCAGTGGCCTCAACAGCGACCAAGTGGATCTGATTTATGGGCTCGGCTCCGAAAGGGTCTTCCAAGGCGGTGACACGGTGGTCAGGCAGTTCGACCGAGACACCGATCTCATTATCGTCCTCCAGGGGACAGCGGCCGTCAAGACGTTTTCAGGCGAGGTCGTCGCAGAGGTTGGCCCGGGAGCCGTCCTCGGAGAAGTGAGTCTGGTCGACTCGGCGCCCCGCTCGGCGACGGTCGTCATGAAATCGTCGGGACACGTTGTGGTCATTCCCTCCGGGACGCTCCGCGAGACGCTCGCCAGCCACCCTGACCTAAGGGCGGCAGTGATGGAAAACGTGGCCCGTATCCTCGCAAGCCGATTAAGAGCCGCCAATATCCACATGGACGTCGCTGCAAGCACGCGCGGCTAACGGCATGACCACCGCGCTCGTGGCGGTCGCGATCGGGCAGTACACGCACAGCCGGTTTCTGTCCTTGGCCCCTTTCACAAGCCTCGGCCCGATCAATGTCGATCGCCGATACTGTCAGGGAAGCTTCACTGACGAGGCTTGTCGCAAATTCAAGCTCCAAGGACGCGTCATCTGGATCGATGGCACTGCGAACCTGACTGCCCTTTCTTCGACCGAAAAGGTGAAGAGAATCGTCCACAAGATCGCAACCCTGGGCTTCAATTCCCTAGTCCTTGACGTCAAACCCATCGTCGGGCGCACCCTCTATCCAAGCCAGCTCACAGACCAAATGACTGCCTGGAAGGGCCAGTCCATCCCAGCCGGCTTCGACCCCGTCAAGGCCGTCTCTGAAGCAGCGAGAGCCGAGGGGCTCTCGTTCATGGTGAGCCTGAACGCCTTCAGCGAAGGGCACTCTTATGCGAAGCGGGACGAGAGCAAACCCGACAGTCAGTTCGGTGACGCAGGATGGGGGTACCGCCATCCAGAACTTCAGTCGGTCTTGTACACGCTCAACGCCGATGGCACGCCCGCATTCAAACCCTCTTCCGAGGGCCAGACGCAAATCCCCTTGATGATGAGCCCTCACCACCCTGAGATCCAGGCAAGGGTGCTCTCCTTTGTGACCGAGGTTGCGAGCCGGTACCACCCAGACGTGCTGCTGTTCGACGACCGCTTCCGCTTCCATAGCTTGAACGCGGACTTCAGCGAACTAGCAAGAGCACGGTTCGAATCAAAGGTCGGCAGGGAGCTCGACTGGCCCGGCGCCGTCTTCACCTTGACCCGGACGCCAGAAGGCCAGACCGGAATAAGGCCAGGCCCCTATTTCGACGATTGGCTGGCTTGGCGAGCGGAGGAATTGGCCTCGTTCGTTGGCCGCGTCCGAGCCACGCTTTCAAAAGCGAGTCCAACCACAAAGTTCGGCATCTACGCGGGCTCTTGGTATGGCGATTACGCAAAGTACGGCTCCAACTATGCCTCCAACGCCTTGACCGCGGGTTTTCCTTTTCTGACCCGTCTCTACCAGCAAACCGGATTCGCCTCAAAGCTCGATCTGCTGATAACCGGTTGCTACTACAAGACTGCGAGCATGTTCGAAGCCATGGAGCAGGCCAAACCGATTGGCCAGACCGTCGAGGCGGCCGGCGATGTGACCAACCGCGTTGCTCGCGACCAGTGCTGGACGTACGCCGGTATCCAGCTCGCCGACTTTCAAGGCGACAACAAGAAACTCGCGCGTGCCCTACAAGCGGCGGCGGCCACGACGCAAGGCGTGATGGTGTTCGATCTCTCCCACAACATTGATGCCTACGCGCAGACCCTTCAGAGCGCTTTCAGGACAAAGCGCGACCCTCCACACATGGCGATGTCACAGTTGGACTGGGCGCGCCGCAAACGAGAACTGACCGACAAGGCGGGGCTCAAAGAAAGGCCCTTCCCAATCTTAGAGGGAGCCCCTGGCTCGGGCTTCTAAGGAACCGGGACGCGGACTTGCCGGGGACCGAGCAAAAGGTCGTCCATGACTGTTCCAATCGCTCCGCCGAAACGAAAGCGGACATTGAGGATCTTCGCGTCGGAGGGCCCGACGAACACCAAATCGTAACTGGCGCTCTCTCCCGGAGAAAGGCTCGAATCGGCTAACGCCGATTTGTCTGAAAGTGTCAACACACCTCCAGACTCGGTGACGGGTGACACGACGCTCGGATCGAAGTCGTAATTGACGCGCTTGGCGTGGTTCTCGACCTTCACCCTTACCCGATAGTGGGACACACCGCGCTCGGCCGAGTCCACCTCTTCGGCAGAAAGTACGGTGAACCCAAAGTCGTCGTACATGAGGACCTTGCCAGGGGCAAAGGTGGACACGGGCCGGGAGCTACCCATGAGGAGCGCGCCCAGCAACAGGGCAATGACCAGCACCCCAACGATCAACGAAGTCTTTGTTTCGCGTTTGAGGCCAGCCATCAAGCCCACTAACGGAGCCTCTCGGCGACTTGGTTCCCTCAAGCGCCTGAAAGCGTCAGGATGGACACTTCGGGCGGACAAAAGACCCTCCTGTCGGGGCCGACTGTTCCAATTCCTCGCGAAACATAGAGCGGCACTTTCGCGTGGTCATAGAAGCCTTTGATGTACTTCTTTGCACCGCGCGGAGTGTGCAGGCTGATGCCGAATGGGAGACACATTTGGCCGCCATGGCTGTGCCCAGCAAGCATCAGAGAGGCGCGCTTGTCCACCCTCACGACGAAGTCGGGCTCGTGGAACATCAGGAGAGTGTTCTTGTCATGGTGCCGCGCGAGAAAGTCGTGCCTGTCACGGCCTGCAATCCCATCGTCCACACCCGCAATGGTCACGCCAGAGACTTCCACAGTCTCGTTGCGCAGAAGCCGGCTGCGCTTTGTCTGCAGCTTCGAAGACAACTCGCGAATGACCCGCGGCGTCTCTTTCACCCAATAATCGTGGTTGCCCAAGACCGCATAACAGGGAATTTTCGATTCCATGAGGACATCCACGAAAGACAGCGCCAAAGGTAGCGCCATTGGGCTCATGGAGCTGACGAAATCGCCACCGACCAAAATCACGTCGGGCTTTTCTTGGATGGCCATTCGCGCCGCATGGGCAGCCCGCTCACCTTGCTGCCGCGAATCGGTGTGCATGTCCGAAAGGAACGCCGCCGTAAATCCATCGGCGTCCCAACGCGGCAACTTCAGTTGCGATCGCTCGATCCGCAGATCGTTTCGGTTGTCGAACTGGCTCATGCCAAGGCCGACGCACCCGGCTGCGCACCAGCCAAGCACCTTGCGTCGCGTCACTTTGCCCTTCACACTCAACAGCCCACCGACATTATGGACGGGGCTGGAGGCTCAGGACGTCGCGGCAGGTGCGGGGATCGAGCTGCTTTCGTGCGGATCCATCGTTCCCAGCACCCCTTGGTTCTCGCGGCGCGCGCGGCGCTCGATGAGAGAACTCACTGCCAGGTGCAGATGAGAAAGAGCCGTCCGGTTTTCTTCACAGCCTAGCGGGCCGGATTCGAACTGCTCCAGATGGTCGATGACAGCGTTCAACACGTCTTCGATCTGGCACCCGTTTGTTCCAACCTCGGTCCGCGGCCCGTGCTGGAACACGATGTGCATGTAGGGCCGGACAATCTCTGCCGACGATCCGTCCAGGTGAGTGGGATGCGCGGCGGCCTGTGATTTCGGCAGGTCGGCTCCGAACTCACGGGGAGTGCCAAGGTAGTTTGGAGCCGTGTCGAAGGCGATACCCTTCTTGCTTCGACGCAATTGGTTGGACAAGGCGACCAACTGGAGTTGGCATTGATCCAAAAGCTGGGTCAAGTCTCTTGCTTTCTCAGAAACTCGGGCATTCACGCGCCTCGTGTCCAAGAACGATCTGAGCTTAGACTGCCGGGCTGCGATCGACTTGCCGACCTTATCAACCTTGGCGACAGCGACACTGCTAGGAATCACGCCCGCCGTAGCCTGCTCAGTAAGGAGCGTGGCGGACCGAACGGCCGCAAGCAACGTATGTCTGCTTTTCTTCATCTTGATAGGCTCCCGCGAAACAGCCCGCCCTTTCCTCACTACGGCTCGAGCCGCGGTCTTGTTACTGGCCAGCCGCAGGTCTGGGAACTTCGCCGCCCAAAAGGCGTTCCCACTGGTGTGGCGGCGGGCCCCAGCGAAAGCCTATGGTGCTTGCCCCTCACATTAGCCTCTCCCCGGAACCAAGCACGGCAGCCGACCATCGTGTCGGCTGTCCGTCGTTTTGAGTCACGAGACCGAGGCCAGGGCTTCCTTGAGTCTTTCCAAAGGCAGTCCGACCACGTTGGAGACGCTTCCCTCAACGCGCTCCACGAAGGGCCTCGCACCTCCCTGGAACCCATAGGCTCCCGCCTTGTCCATGGGCTCACCCGTCGCAACATAGTCCCTGATCTCATGCTCCGTCATGGCTTTGAACGTGACCTTGGTCGCCTCCGTGAATGCGGAAAAGCCGTTAGGCCAGATGAGGCACACGCCGGTCACGACCGTGTGGGTCTTCCCTGAGAGGACGCCCAACATCCAAACGGCATCGGCAACGTCCTTCGGCTTAGCAAGTTGAGTCCAACCCGCCTCGGAGGGCAACGCGACGACGGTGTCGCCGCCGATGATCAGGCAGTCTGGCCGGACCTCCGCCACCGCGATCGCCTTTTCCCGCGCCGTGCGCTGCGCAGTGACCCAGGGGTCGTCGTGGACGTGGTCTTCTTCGACGATCTCGGCGGGCACGACTTCGAACTCAGGCACGAGCTCTCTCAAGAGCTCGACCCTTCGGGGCGACGCCGAGGCAAGGACAACGGGATAGCGCACTGCCTTGGGTTATGGCCACGAAACCGAACCTCGCGCCGGGTCCCCTGCTCAAACAGCCCTCCAGTCGCTAAACTGTCTTTGTGCGCGTCCCCTTCCTCGACCTTACGGCCCAATACAACGAAGTCAAGCCCGAGATCGACGCCGCGGTGGCGGAGATATTCGCAACCAGCGCCTACGTCCTCGGCAAGTGGAACCGCGAGCTTGAAGCCAAGGTCGCTGCCATTCACGGAGTGCGCCACGGCATTGCCGTCAACAGTGGCACCGATGCGTTGCGCATCGCCATGCAGGCTTGCGACATCGGCCCAGGCGACGAGGTCATCACTACCGCGTTCACGTTCGTCGCCAGCGTTGAGACGATCGTCCAATTAGGTGCGACGCCTGTCTTCGTCGACATTGATGAAGCAACGTACAACATGGACCCGTCCAAAGTTGCCGCCGCCGTCACCAGCCGGACCAAAGCGATCATGCCGATCCACTTGTTCGGGCAACTTGCCAACGTCAGTGAGATCGAGCGGATCGCGAAGGAGCACGGCCTGACCGTTGTCGAGGACGCTGCCCAGGCCGTTGGCAACCACTACGAGGGCAAAGCTGCGGGCAACTGGGGCCGTGCCGCGGGTCTGAGTTTCTATGTGACCAAGAACCTGGGCGCGGCGGGCGACGGTGGCCTCATCTTGACCAATGACGACGAAGTCAAGGAGCGCTCGCTCAGTCTCCGCATCCATGGTATGGGCCGGGAACGCTACTACTACGACGAAGTCGGTTACACGAGCCGGATGGCCGAACTGCAAGCCGCCGTCCTGACCTGCAAACTCGCCAGGCTCGACGACTGGAACCGACGCCGGGGCGAGCTGGCCGAGATCTATCTTCAGGAACTCTCCGACGAAGCTATCGGCCTTCCCGTGACGAGCGTCGGAAACAACCACACGTTCCACCAATTCACCGTCCGGCACCCGCAGCGGGACCAACTCATGGCTTTCCTGAAGGAGAACGAGATTGATTCGGGAATTTACTACCCGGTGCCCTTGCACCTGCACAAGCCGTACGCGTCGTTCGGAAAGGGAGCCGGCAGCTTGCCTGTGACCGAGAAGGTGAGCCGAGAGTGCTTGAGCCTCCCGATCCATCAGCACCTGAGCGATGAGCAAGCCCAGTTCGCAGCATCGCAGGTCGCAGAGTTCTGCCGCACGGCCGCCGTCACCCGTTAGATTTTCAGCCGGCACTTTTCAAACTCAGAGGACGTTCATTAGCTCAGAATGCCGAGGACGGCGATGATGATGACGATCGCGCTCTTGCTCAGCTTGGCCTGTGGCCCGTCGACGCCACCCCTGACCCCAGCTCAACTTCAGGAGTCCAGCCGCGTCCTTGTGGTCATCAACGAATCCAGTCCGGAGAGCGTTGAGATCGGAAACTACTACAGCGACAAGCGCAAGGTTCCCAAGGAGAACATCGTCAAGATCCAGACGGGCACCTCCAACAATATCTCGATCCCCGAATACGGTGCCCAGATAGAAAAGCCGATCCGTGAAGGAATTGATAAGTGCGGGCACCACATCGACTTCATCGTTCTGACGAAGGGCGTCCCCATCCGGCTCCAGGACGACGGAGGCTGTTCCGTCGACGCCGTCCTTGCTGGCTTCCGACTTCCATTCGGCACCATGGAGAAGCCTTCGCAGGAAGCGATCAAGAAGGTCGTCAGTCCGTATTTCGGAAAGGACGAGCCGTTTGACTCGGACAAGTTCAAGGGTTTGTACTTGGTCACTCGCTTGGACGGGCCGTCTGTCGCGGACGCCAAGCGGCTCGTCGACAATTCTCTGAACGCCAAGCCTGACAAGGGACCGTTCTTCTTTGACCAGGCTGGCAACCGCAATGACTCTGGCTATGGCGCCCTCAACAAGACGCTTTCCGCCGCCAGCGAGGGCCTGTCGAAGAAGGGATTCCAATCCGCCCTTGAAACGACCGATGCGTTTGTCGCGCCTCCAGAGCCGCTGATGGGCTATTGCAGTTGGGGCAGCAACGACGCGAGGTTCGACCCCGACACCTACCACAAGCTCAAGTTCAAACCCGGCGCTATCGCAGAGACCTTCGTTTCGACGAGCGGGCGCTCCTTCGCCAAGCTCAAGGATGGCCAAAGCCAGGTGACGGATCTGATCGGCCAGGGAGTGACTGGGGTGAAGGGATACGTCAGCGAGCCTTTCACGTTCGCCTTGGCAAGACCAGAGATCCTTTTCGACCGGTATACAAAGGGATACAACCTCGCCGAGTCGTTCTATATGGCTTCATTGGTCCTCAAGTGGAAGGACGTCGTGATCGGAGACCCCCTCTGTCGGCCCTACAAACACTAATTGCCCCGCCGCAGCAAGGACAGCAAGAACGGGGCGCCCAAAACCGCCGTCACGGCACCCAGCGGTAGCTCCATCCCTGGCCGAAGCCGCTGGGCGCCAAGATCGGCAGCAAGCACCAGCAAACTTCCAATAACGGCAGCGAGCGGCAAGGCTCGGCGGACATCGTTGCCGACCAGCTTCCGACTGATGTGAGGGGCGACCAAGCCGACAAACCCCACAACGCCGACCACCCCGACCGTGACGCCGATCACAAGCGAGCCGACGATGAGCACGGTCCACTTCAACCGCCTCACGTCGACACCCATCCGCTCGGCGATGAACTCATCGACAGCCAGGGCGTTCAACGCCCGCCCTTGGGGCAGAAGGAACGCGAAGCTTGCCAGGGCCATGGCTGCCAGAACGGCCACCCAGGGCCAATACATGGGCACCACGCTGCCCAAGAGCCAGAACAACACCTTTGCCGAATCTTTGCCTGCTAGGACGAGATTCAGTGTCGTCCAACCCGAAAGCAAGGCCCCGACGACCACCCCCGCGACGATCAGGGTCTGAACGTCCACGGCCCCTCTGCGCTTTGCGAGGGACACGACCAAGAGAAGGCTGAGTAGAGCGCCAGCAGCGGCCAGCCCCATCCTCCCGAAGCCAGCCTCGATGCCAATGAGGATGCTCAGAGTGCCGCCCACCGCCGCGCCGCTCGAAACCCCGATGACATAAGGCTCAGCCAGGGGGTTGCGGAAGAGGGCCTGGAACGCGGTGCCGACCGTGGCAAGTGTCACGCCAACGAAGGTCGCGGCCAGTGCCCGAGGCATACGGAGCCGCCAAAGGATCACATTCTCGGCCGTCAATCCGTTGTCGCCAAGCCGCAGCTCGTGTAAGAGGGTCGACAAGGACATGCCTGTGGAGCCCAAGGCGATGTAGCAAAGGAGGCAGGCCAGAAGAAGCGCAAGCGAGAGTGCCAGGATTTTCCAGGGATAGCGCACTCCAGGCACAAGGTCATTATGCCGAACCGTGTCGGGGACGCTCCCTCCTCCACAGGTATCCTTGAAGGACGTGAAGACCGCGTGCCTCTCGGCCCGAGCCACTCAGTTCCGCCCTTCCCCGACCCTTGCCATCACGGCGAAGGCCAAGGAACTCAAAGCCGCCGGAAAGGACGTCGTTTCGCTTGCAGCGGGAGAACCCGACTTCGACACTCCCGGGTCGATTGTTGAAGCGGCAAAGGCCGCGATCGACGGAGGTCAGACCAAGTACACACCCACGCCTGGCACGCCGCAACTGCGGCAGGCGATCGTCGACAAGTTGGCACGCGACAACGGGATCGAAGCAGGAATCGACCAGATTGTGGTCTCCTGTGGCGCCAAGCAAAGCCTGTTCAACTCCGTCATGACGTTAGTCGACCCTGGCGACGAGGTGGTCCTCTTCGCCCCCTATTGGATGACCTACGTTGATCAGGCGGAGTTTGCGGGGGGCACCGTCAAAGTGGTGCAGACCGACCCTCGGAGGGCGTTCGTGCCTGAGATCGCCGATATCGAGGCTGCGCTATCTCCCCGCACAAAGGTCGTTGTCCTGAATTCTCCCAGCAACCCTAGCGGAGCTGTCTTTGACCGCGAGACGCTCGAATGGCTGGCCCGAAAGGCCGTCCAGATGGGCTTCTGGATCGTTAGTGACGAGATTTACGAGAAGCTGGTGTACGGCCAGCGACACGTAAGCGTTGCGAGCCTTGGAGGTGGGATCCTCGACCAGACCGTGACCGTCAACGGCTGTAGCAAGAGCTACGCGATGACCGGGTGGAGAATCGGCTATGCCTGCGCGCCCAAGCCGGTCGCGAAGGCGATGTCCAGTCTCCAAGACCAAGTCACGAGCAATGCAACGAGCTTTGCCCAGGCCGGTGCCGTGGCTGCGCTTTCCATGGATCCCGCAGAGACCGAGCGGATGCGGATGGAGTTTGAAAACCGCCGAGACCTGGTTTGCAGCTTGCTGGCAGAGATACCCGGCGTGCACTTAGAAGTGCCTCGTGGAGCTTTCTACGTCCTTCCTGACTTCAGCGCCTACCTGAGCGGACGAATCTCGACGGACACAGAATTGGCAAACTTCTTGCTTGAAACCGCCCTTGTCGCCACCGTGCCGGGCTCCGTATTCGGAGCTCCTGGGCATCTGAGAATGTCCTACGCTGCGAGTGGGGACGACATCCGGAAAGGCGTGGCCAGGATAGCCGAAGCCCTTTCCAAACCGAGTCCATGATCCCGATTTCGATACCCCTCAAAAACGAGGAGCTGTTCAAATTGGCCATGCGCCATCGCTCCGCCACCGAAGATTCGCTCAGAGACAGCTATGAGCGACTCGAGTTCTTCGGCGATTCTGTGTTGGGCCTCGTCATCGCGGAATACCTGTACTCCCACCATGCCGATTGGGATCAAGGCATGATGAGCAAGGCCCGCTCCAGCGTTGTCCAGGAAGGGCCCCTAGCAGAGACGGCCCAAAAGCTTGGCCTGGACTCTTGCCTCGAGATCAGTTCCAGTGAGGAAGCAACGGGTGGCCGCTCCCGCCCCTCAATCCTTTGCGACATCTTTGAAGCCGTCGTCGGAGCGATTTACATCGAATCTGGCCTTGAAAAGGCCCGCTGGTTCGTTCTTGAACAACTTCACCCCTACCTGATGCAGATCAGTGCCGGTGACGTCAGCCCGAACGATCATAAGTCCCGGCTTCAAGAGGTGGCTCAAGCTTTGTGGAGAAGGACGCCGACTTACCGGGTCGCCAGAGAGTCGGGAATGTCCCACGAACGCCGGTTCACAGTCCAAGTCGTGTTCGACAACGAAGTGATGGGAGAGGGGTCGGGCCGCTCGAAAAAAGAGGCTGAACAGTCAGCCGCGAAGGACGCCCTCGACGTTATTGAGAGAGCCCAAAGAGCCCGGCAAATGGTCTACGAAGAGATGAACGAGCGGAGCTGACCAGGCTGACTTTTTTCATGGTTTTTGGATTCCTGTAAACCTTGGCACACCTTTCGCTGTCATAGTAATTGATATACGTTTGGGTAGCCGCCCCAGCCGATTTTGGGCACTGCGGCTTGAAGAGGTACAAATGAGAGTGATCAAGCGTTGGGCGGTCGTCGCGGCTGTCTGTATCATTGCCACTGTCGCACAGGCTCGGACCGATCAAAACAGCTTCCTCAATAAGCCCGCCGAGTCCTTGCAGGCTTTGATCAGCCAAGTCGACCAAGACCCGCAAGTCGCTAGTCGGTACATGCGGCACTTCGGGATGACCAAACAGCAAGTTTTAGACAAGTTCGCCACGCTCAAACAGGCTCGCCTGCAGAAAGACGGCACTTACTTGGTCTACAACGTTCCGAGCTGGGAAGAAGTCAGGGCACGAGCCATTATGTTCAAGAAAGGCACGTTGGTCTACGTCGACCAAGAAGGCTCGCCCGTCCTGAAAGCATCCTGCGGAAACCCGATGACACGCGGCACAGACATCGGTTCTGCCTCAGCGAGCCCGGCTGTCCAAGCTGCTCCGATCGCCACCGTCAGGGATCTCGTCGCCCAGGCTGAGACCTCGCCGATCCAGATGCCCTTGACGTCGCTCGCTCCCGACACTCCAGGCCTCGTGCCGGCCGAAATGGCCGCGACCCCGCCGGCGACCCCGAGGATGCAAAACATCTCGTTGCCCGCCATCCTCCCTCTGACCGCAGGTCTGTTGCTTGCGGTCGGACACGGCTCGACGCAGACCGTTCCTGAGCCCTGCACGATGGCCGTCCTCGCGATCGGCGCCGCCGGGATCGCGGTCGCCAAGAGGCGAAAGCGCTAAGCCGGGACAACCGTCAAGTGCGGGCTCGGTTCCGCATTCATGCTCTCGTGGCCGTCCTCCGTGACGGCCACAATGTTTTCGATACGAACTCCAAACCGGCCCGGGAGGTATATCCCCGGCTCGATACTGAACACATTGCCGACCTCCAGCCGGTGCTTGTTCCCAGCGCAAATGTACGGCTCTTCGTGAATCCGCATCCCCAGCCCGTGCCCCGTCCTGTGCACAAAGAACTCGCCATAACCTTCATCGTCGATGACCTGTCGGGCCGCACGGTCGATGTCCTCAGCTGCGACGCCAGGGCGAATGGCTTTCCTCGCTGCCATGTGGGCTCTGAAGACGACGTCGTAGACTTTTGACTGTTCCTCGCTCGGCTCACCAATGACGACCGTCCGCGTAATGTCGCTCATGTAGCCATCCACCGAGCAGCCGTAGTCCATCACTAGGACATCGCCTTTCGAAAGCTGGGTTTGGCTGGTGCCGTGGTGGGGCTCAGCACTGTGCGACCCCGTTGCGACGATGCAAAAGTTCGGCATCGTGTCCCTGGACCTCATCTCCTCACTGAGCCATTCATGGACTTGCCACTCCGTGATCCCTGGCCGTATCTTTTTGAGTACGGGCGCCAACGAGTCATCGGCAGCCGCACCCGCCCTCTTGAGCAAGGAAATTTCCGCAGCGTCTTTGGTGCGCATCAGCCCCGACAACGTCGACTGGCCGGCACAAAAGCGTGTCGAGCTGAGGGCCGACTGCAGGTCGAGCAAGATCGCTGCCCTCATTTCGTCGTCGACGGCGACTTCTTTGCCGGCAAGGCCCCAGTCCTCAGCCAGCTGCTGAACCAGCTTTAAGGGCTCCTCACCGTCTTTCCAAGAGCGAATGTCCTCAAACCCGCACCGCTCCGCTTGAGACCTGCTCAAGGCTGGACAAATCATTCTTGAAGAACCGTCCCGGCGGATCGCATAGGTCAGGAGACGCTCGCCGCCTTCCTCGTGAAAACCGGCAAGGTAGCCCATCGTCACGCCCGACGTGCAGAGAAACGCCTCAATCCCCTTGGAATCCATGACCTGGGAAAGTCGCTTCGTTCGGGATGCGGTTGCGGAGGCCGTGCTCATGGGCAGAGTATAACGGGCGGCGCCCTGGGCATCGGTCGTTCGAACCAGGCAGCGCGAGTTCCCTGGCATAATTGGCGTTGGCGCTCGCGCGCCGGGACCCCATCGGAAATGACAGTGTCTCATCGCATTGCCTTGGTCGCATTCGTCGCGATCTCTTCACACGCCTTCGCCCAAGATAAAGTCCTCTTGACCATCAAGGGGAAAGAGGGACTCTTCGGGCGCTACAACTCGGAAACGACCATCAACGTCGAAGCGGGAGGCCAAAAGGTCGCCATCCTTTCCAAGGAGACGGCCAAGGTCACGGTGTCAAAGGTCGAAGCTGACGGAAGCGTCACTTTCGAGCGTAAGAGCGAGTCGAGCGAGCAGTCGATCAACGGCGAGAAAATGCCCGACGACGGCAAGCATCCGACGACCACCCAGAAGGTCAAGGCCGATGGCACTCTGGTCAGCCTCGTCGGTGACAGTGGAGACGAAGACCCGGAGCACCTCGAAGTCCGGATCTTCCTCGCCCAGTCGCCAATCTTTAGCGAGAAGCCGGTCGGGGTCAATGACACTTGGAAACACAGCTATGCCGTAAATGGGACGCTCGGATCTAAGGCGGCCGAGGCAACCTTCAAGCTTATTTCGTTTGAGAACGTCGGCACCGCGAAGTGCGCGAAAATCCAGATGGACTACCACGAGACCGGCGCCAGCCCGAGTCTCACGAGCAAGGTCACGATGTGGGTCGAGGTCGCCAGCGGCGACGTCGTGAAAGACGAGTACCAGTTCGACAATGTGCCGTTCCCTGGACCGACCGGGGCGAACGTCATGGCACAGGCCAAAGGCACGGGCCAACGGACGGCGGGCGGGCCCGTTCCCGAAAGCGGCCCCCAGGCAGCTGCCGAACCTGAACCGAAGAAGATCGAAGACGTCACTAAGGGCTGCCAAAAGATCGAGGGCCTGTTTACGCTCTATCGTAAGCGTGAGGCGGGAAGGCAGACCATCTACATGGAAATCCCTAAGGCGCAGATGGATCGCCTCCTCATGCTGGAAGCGACCGTCTCGACCGGTAACGCGAAGCAACTCGTGACCGGCACCCCGCTCGGTGACCTCCTTTTCAAGTTCTCTGAGTTCCAGCCCGACCGCGTGACCATCGTCGTCCCCAACGTGACGATGCGGGCAGACCCGGGCACAGAGTTGGCGACCGCCGTCCGCCGGAGCTTTGCCGACTCATTCCTGGAGCAGTTCAACGTCGAAGCCAGGTCGAAGGAGCGCGGCAGCGTTCTCATCGACGTCAGCGACCTGTTCCGCGGCGACATCGCACGGCTCTCCGCCGCGTTTCAATCAGGACCCCTCATGATGGGCGGCGGAGTGAGCCTCGACCGCGAAAAGACTTTTGTCTCCGACCTAAAGAGCTTCCCGGACAACACGGTCGTCGAAACCATCTACAACTTGGCAGGGTCGAACGCCCAGTCCCTCGAGTCGCTTCTTTCAGGCACCGACTCCCGGAGTCAGGTAGTCAAGGTCGTCTACAACCTGTTCCCACTTAACGTGGCCAACGGCTATGTCCCGCGGGTCTACGACTCCAGGATTGGCTACTTCACCGTATGGTTCCAAGACTTCAGCCGCCAAAAGGACTTCGACCAGCAGACGCAATACATCGTTCGCTGGAAGATGGAGAAGAAGGATCCCAACGCAGCACTGTCAGAGCCAGTGAAGCCCATCGTCTTCTGGCTCGACAACGCGATCCCCCAGGCTTACCGAGATCCGATGCGGACCGGCATCCTCACTTGGAACAAGGCCTTTGAAGCGATCGGGATCAAGGACGCGATACAAGTCAAGCAGATGCCTGACGACGCCGACTGGGATCCGTCCGACATGCGATACAACACGATCCGCTGGGTCGCCTCGACCAGTGACGCCTACGCGGTCTCCCAGTTCCGTAACAACCCTGTGACCGGCGAAATCATCAACGGCAACATTCTCGTTGATGCAAACCTCGTGCGTTTCTTGACCTACGAGCGGGACAGCACGGTCGAGCCTGCCAGCGACAAGGCCAGAACATTGGACCCGCGCTCCTGTCGGCTCGTTCAAGACGGCCTTCGACAAGCACAGTTTGGATATTTGGCGGCAACGGCACTCGGTCTGCCGGGGAACAAGGTGAGTAGCGACGAATACGTGCGCCAGTTCCTGCACAACGTCATTTGTCATGAATTCGGGCACATGTTGGGCCTTCGGCACAACTTTGTCGCCAGTACCCAACTCAACCTCACCCAACTCGGCGAGAAGGGGTTGGTCGATGGCGACCAGCCCAGTGCATCCGTCATGGACTATGTCCCGTTCAACGTTTCGGCCATCGGAAAAGACGGGATTGACTACTACGGACAAGGCCTCGGCAAATACGACCTCTGGGCGATTTCGTACGGCTACTCTGCGTTCGGTGCCCACGAGCCTAAGCAGGAGAGCAGTGACTTGGCCAAGATCGCCAAGCGGTGCAACGAACCTGGCCTGCAGTACCAGACCGACGATGTCGCCGACGGATACGACCCCTACGTGACCCGTTTTGACCTCTCGGCAAAGCCACTCGACTACTGGACGAGAATAATGGATCTGTCGAAGAGCCTGATGGCCACGCTCGGTTCTCGCAAACCGGCGAACGGAGAGAGCTACTACGAGTTCACCAAACAGTTCACGCTGCTCTTCAACATGCAGGCTAAGTCGGCTATGGAACTGACCCGCTTCGTTGGTGGCCTCCGGCGGAGCGCAAACCTCCGTGGCGACGCTGGTGAGAAGCCGCCCCTTGCTCCAATCGCCGACAAGGAGCAGGCGTCTGCGTTGGAGGCAGTTTGCAAGGCAGTCCTTGCGCCTGACGCCATCAAACTTCCCAAGTCTTATCTGGTGAAGCTGGCGGACGATCCTAACGCCAACGTGGTCGAACAAATGCTCGGTGGGCGCAACACATTCCCGGTTCTGGACTGGGTGACCGGCGTTCAGGAAGGGATCCTTGACGAGTTGCTGAGCCCGAGCCGCTTGAGCCTCGTGGCCAACAACGAGTTCAAGGCCGCCCTTCCCACCCAATCCGTTTCCGTTGGCTCCGTCTTCCAAAGAGTGCGCGAAAGCGTCTGGTCGGAGCTGGTCACCGGCTCGGCTGTCCCGGCGACCCGCCGAGACCTCCAGCGGCACCATCTCGATCTGCTCATAAGATACGCGAACAAGACTCCCGCTAGTCTCCCTTCTGACGGCCAGATGTGGGCATGGGACGATCTGCGGAAGCTGAGGGCGGCTCTTGTCTCGGCCAAACCAAGGGCCACTGACAACACCACACAAGTCCACTTAGAGCAGTGCTTGATGAAGGTTGACCGGGCGCTCGCGGCACAGGAAACGATCGGTTCATCGACAGGTCGACCAAGTCTCTCCGACCTGCTGGGCGGAGGCTAAGCGGCCTTCGGTGCTTCTTTGAACGAGGGCAGCAACACCAGGCTGCTCTCGTTCTGTCCTAACGCGCTCATTGCTGATGAGAGGATCGTTCCAAACGTCTTGGCCGATGCATGGCCCGGATATTCGCGGCTGAGCACCAAACGACGGCAGGAGCAGTCCGTAACGCGCGAGCATTCGATAACTGCCCCAAGGTTCCATACGTCCGCACTTAGGAGCCTCGCGATCGTGGCGCAAACCCGGTAGCCAGTTGAACGAGCGTGACCCTTAGAACTGGCCCGCGTCACAACGACGCCAAACCGCACGTCGGGCCGGATCGCTCGAGCCCGTCGTGCCGTCTTGACCGCGCCCAGGATGGAAGCGGGGTCTGGAGTGGTCACGAGGACAAGGAGCCTGCAGACCTGCACCCAGTCAGCGCTCGAGAGGACTGAGTTTGGACCGAGGTCCACAAAAGTGAGCTTCTCATTGTCTTGAATCGGCTGAGCCTCTGTAGCGAGCGTGAGCGAGCTTGCGGTGCCGTCAAGAGCGAACAAGCCGTGTGACCTGACAGCCTCATTGCAGTCGACGAGAAGGGTCTCCCTTCCCGATTGAGCGGACAGCCACGCCAGGTTGAGGCTCAAAGTGGTCTTTCCGACGCCGCCCTTGTCATTTGCAACGACGATGACACTCACGCCGACCTCCGCAGAATCTTGGCGATCAAGCCGACCTTCTTGATCGGCACCACGCCCACACCACTCGCTACAAGTGCATCGTCGTCCGCGTGGCCGTAGCGCTGCCTCAATTCATGAACAACGTCGCTGATGCTGGCAGGATGGGGCGAGACGGAGACATTCAGCGCGTTACCGATCGCGTTCAATGCCGCGTCATCGAACGGCTCCACGCTGAGGCAGTGGAGGGTGTTGTCGAGCAAGCACACGGGAACGCTGAGCGCGGCGATGGCAAGCTCAGGAGCAACGCGGGCGACGACAGACTCTTCGATATCGCTCCGGCTGAACTCTCTGGCTGCAACGGGCGACGCAGGCTCAGGCTCCACTTCAGGATCGTCTTCCTCAACTGCCGACGCTTCCTCTATAGGTTCCACAACGGGCTGCGCAATCTCCGGCTCCGCCGAAACATGTGCCTCCTCCTCTGGCGGAGCGTCGGGCACACCCAGCATCGCCTGAATCTCCTCTACCGACATGATCCCGAGTTCTGCCTCCTCGCTCCGACGGTCAAATCCGGAGTCCGGCTCGGGCTCGCTCTTCGCCACCGGAGCAGCAACAGGGATAGGTTCCGGCTCCACCGGCACGACGGGAGCTAGCTCTGGCTCATCGGGCTCTTCAGGAGAGCTTGCCGTCTGGGCGAGTTCAGTCGTAGCCGAGAAGAGGGCGTCCATCTCCTCTTGTGTCAAGGCGGATCCTTCGTCCAGGGGCGGGTCCGCCTCCACCGCCTCGGGGAGGTCGGCTTCGCTTTCCTCGGGCCCGGGGCTGACTTCGGGCTCGACGATCGGATCAGGATGCTCTTGGATCTCGGGCTCCGCCACCGCGGCTTGGCCCGAACGAAGGCAGGCCACTTCTCCCCGCAGCGCCGCAACCTCGCCCCGAAGCTCTGACACAGCTTGGGCGAAGTCGATGACGTTTGTGTCCACGTTCAACGGGGACGCTTCTGGAACATCCGGCATAGGCGCGGTGGCCCTTCGAACAGCCACCTCTCAATCATTGGTCGCCGTGAGCAGTGGGCTCAGGTTCTACAATGACCCAAATTGACCTCGGGCCGTGCACTCCTCGGACGAGGACGCCCTCGATGTCGGCAGTACGAGACGGGCCAGTGACGAGGGCGGCATTCTCCTGCGGCAAACGTGCAAAGGCCCCTTCCAACGTTTGGACAACGTCTGCGCTTCCGATTACGACCACAGAGTGAGGCGGCGCGAGGCTCACTAAACGCCTTCGGCCAGGTTCGTGCGTCAAGACAAGGGTGCCGGTCTCTGCGACCGCCAAGCGGGCTCTTTCGATCCCAAGATCCGCCTCCCAGACCGCCGCGGGCTCAAAAACACCAGCCTCGGCAGGAACCACGACGTCCCGTTCCACGGTCCATTTACGCCCTTCTAGCAGCGCCAGTTCGGACCACTCCGCCATTCGCCCCCCAACAGCATCAAGCCGGGCGGCAAAGAGGCCCCAAAGGTCACCGACAGGGCTCCTTCCTGCTTCACCAAAGGTCTGAGGTGCCTCACCGCCACGATCGGCAGGCAGTAGGGCGAGGATCGCGTCACGCTCGCTCATCCCACCACCTCCTGAAGTCGCGGCCTTGACGCTGCGGCCGTTCCCTGTTCGCCGTCCACGGATTCGGAAGCGAACTTAAGACGGGAAGAGACGCCGTGGCAAGAGACCATGCGCGCTGGCTCGAAGCCGCCTGCTGGAACGCCAGCCAGGGCGCTCGAGGCTGCTTGAGCTCGCTTCTGAGCTTGAGCAGCATGGCAGGTATTGGGATCTTGACCGGGCAGACCTCCTCGCAAGCACCGCAAAGCGTCGATGCCTTCGCGATGGTGCCGACGCCCGCAACGCCCTCCAGGGCAGGTCCGAGCACTGCACCGAGGGGGCCCGAATAGACGTGGCCGTATGCGTGCCCTGAAGAGGCGCGGTAGACGGGGCACGCATTGAGGCAGGCTCCGCAACGGATGCACCGCAAGATCTCCCGGTATGGCCCGTTCATGACCTTCGAGCGGCCGTTGTCCAGGATGACAAGGTGGACCTCGTCGGGACCGTCCAAGTCTCCCGCCTTTCTCGGGCCATGGATCAAGTGCGTGTAAACGGTAAGGAGCTGTCCGGTTGCACTGCCGGCCAAGAGCTTCAAGAAAAGCGGCAGGTCAGATTCGCGAGGAAGGACCTTCTCGATGCCCATGACCGCGATATGAACCTTTGGCGCCGTTGTCGAGAGCCGGTTGTTGCCTTCGTTCTCGACGAGCACTAGGCGCCCCGTTTCTGCGATCGCAAAGTTGATGCCCGATATGCCGACCTTTGCCCTCTTAAACTTCTCCCTCAAGAAGTCCCTCGCTTGGCCCGCCAGTGTCGCAGGGTCGCTCGACTGTGGACCGAGTCCTTCGCGCTGGAACGTCTCTGAGACGGAGTGTCGATCCTTGTGGATGATCGGTGCCACGATGTGGCTCGGCGTGTCGTGGTCCAATTGGACGACGAATTCGCCTAAATCGGTCTCGACGACCTCCAAGCCCAACCCCTCGAGGTGCTCGTTGAGGTGGATCTCCTCGGTGGCCATCGACTTTGCTTTGACCACGGTCTCCCCGACACCTCCGGCTCCAAGGCACAGTTCGCCGATCAGGATCCTCGCCTCATCGGCCGTACTGGCCCAATGAACGACGATGCCGTTGTGAACGCAGCGCTCTTCAAGTCGAAGCAGGTACCCACGCAAATTGTCCAAGACATGGGACTTGACCTCCATCGCTCTCAGACGGGCGCTCTCAGCGTCTTCGAAGAGCACGCTCAAAGCCCGTTCGCGGGCGCGAGCTACGTTCGTGGTCGCCTTACGGACACTGGCACGAACGTCGGGATCCAACGCCTTGACGTAATCATCAAACTGGTTCACAGGGCCTCCGCAAGGATTTCCGCGACGTGCGAAAACTTCAAGACACGGCCACTTCTCGCTGAGAGCCCATCCAGGTGCATCAGGCAGCCGGCATCACCCGAAACCACCCTCTCGGGCGTCGGGGCGCCGAGAGCGTCGAGCTTTGCCGAGCCTATGGCCACGCTCGTGCCCCCATGGGTCACCGAAAACGCGCCGCCGAAGCCGCAGCACTGGTCGGCGTCCTCGATGGGCTCCAAGGTCAAGTTCGGCACGAGTCCGAGCACGCGCTCCTGAACTGCTCCCAAGTGCAACATCCGCCCGTGGCACGACCGGTGGAAGACGGCGCGCACCGGGGAAGGCAGCGACGGCCAAGACGATGGCTTGGCGACCTCGTCGATGAACTGGCAAAGCTCGAACACTTGCGGTGCATCGAGCCCCAGCATCGGATAGCCCTCGGCAAGCATTGCTGCACAAGACGCGCTGGGTGTGACGATCGGCAAGTCCTCTTGAAAGACGCCAGCGCAACGTTCCGCTATGGCCCTGGCCGAAGCCCAGTCGCCGGCGTTAAAGGGCGGCTGGCCGCAACAGGTCTGCTCCTTCGGAAACGCCACCTCGCAGCCCAAATGCTCAAGGACACGGACGGACGCGATCCCGACTTCGCCATAGAAGGCGTCGCACAAGCAAGTAAGGAGGAGTTGGACACGCATGGCTCAACCTCCTGGTTCGTACAGGCGCGTCGACGTGCTTCGTGCCACGACCTGGCCGACTTCATCCTTGCCCAAGCTTCCGGTGGCGGCGAACTGGACCACGAGGTTTCCCAGCAACGTCGCCTCAACGGGCCCTGCAAGCACGGGCATTCCAAGAGTGTCCGCGAGGAGACTGCAAAAAGCTTCACTACGCGAGCCACCACCCACGACACGAAGCCGACGAATGGGCTGACCACTGGTGGCGGCCAGTCTGGGAACGTCCTCGGCAATGCACTCCACAAGGCTCGCAAGCGCCGCCTGCGCCCACTCTGCCCTGTCAGCGGGCATCTCGCTGCAGAGCGCCGCGCACGCTTCGAGCATCGATTCAGGATTGTAGAGCGAGGCGTGCTGGGGGTCGAACCGCCCCTGAAAGCCCTTCGATCTCGACCCGAGCCACTCGCCGATCGAGACGGGGACTCCAAGCTCTTCGTGCACCCTGTTCAAGACGTAGAACCCGGGAATGTTCTTGAGAAACCTGATGCTGTCCCCGTAGCCCCATTCGTTCGTCCATCCTTCTCCCTCCGCACGCTCCGAGCAATTGACCTTTTCGGCGACAACCCCAAGCAGCGCCCACGTCCCTACGTTCAGGTAGGCGTCACCCTCCGCCAATTCGCCGACGCCGAGGACCGCCGAAGCCGTGTCATGACTCGCCACTCCAACAATCGGCACGTTGCCCCGAGAGCCAATCACCTCACCAGACGGTTGAGGGTGCCGCTTTGGAAATGGAAGGCCAAGTTCTGTAAAGAGCTCGGTGCTCCACACGCCGTCGGTGCCCATCAACTGAGTGGTCGACGCTTGCGTCTTCTCATGGCGCCGCACGCCGCAAAGTAGGAAATTGAGCAGGTCTGGCATGACGAGCCATTCGCATTCACGGACGATGTCGGGGCTCTCCTCCATGCGCGCCATCAGCTGGTAGACCGTGTTGAACGGCTGGTGGGCAATCCCCGTCAGCTCGTACAGCTTGCGCCTCATGCTCCGAAGTTGCTCGCACTTCTCGGAATGCGAAGCATCCCTGTACATCACAGGCCCGAGGATGACTTCACCAGAATCATTGATGAAACCATGGTCGACGCCCCACGAATCAATACCGAGGGATGATCCGTGGGACGCGGCGAACTCGGCAGCCTCTTGCACAAACCTCACCAAAAGGTCAATGTCCCAGCACCGTCCCTTCGGAGTGTTCGGCTCCTGCTTGACAACCTGGAACTCGATCACCCCTTCGACGAGCCGACCGTGGGCGAAGCGGATCGACGACGCGCCGAGGTCGACCGCGACCGCGCCTACCGTAGGAAGCCCTCCCGGTTTCCGCCGTCGACTGTGATGACGCAACCCGTCGTCCGCGACGAACGCTTCTCGTTCGCCAACCAGCAGATGGCCTCAGCCACATCGTCGGGTGTAACGTCGACTTTCAGCATCGTGCGATTTCGGTAGTGCGCTTCGATCTCGTCCGGTTGGATGCCCAAAGACGCGGCCGTTTGCCTCCGCCACTCATCGTTCCAAATCCCGCTTCCGATTACGACCGCGTCGGGGTTGACCGCGTTGCTGCGGATCCCGTCCTTCGCATGGTCGACAGCAACAGAGCGCATCAAATGCAGTTCAAATGCTTTGGCGGCCGAATAAAGTGCCGCGTTCGACCCGACCGCAACGCCGTTCTTCGAAGCGACCACGGTGATCGATCCGCCCGTTCCTTGCCGCTTCATGAGATTGACCGAGTGGCCGATCGTGTCGAAGTAGCCCTTCATGAGAAGTTTGTCGAGGAGGCGATAGTCCTCCGGATCCGTTTCAGCAACGGTTCCTCGTCGAGCGTTGCCGGCATTGACCACAACGATGTCGATGCCACCATAGGCGAGGGTCGCCGCATCGAAAGCTCCCGCCAGGGCCTCATCTGAGGTCACGTCGCAAACGACTCCGAGTGCGCTCGCCCCCGTCGCCTTCACCCCTTCGACCGCCTCGTCCAGCTTCTCCTGGTTGATGTCGAGAAGGACCACACAGGCTCCCAATTGGCCAAGCCTTTCAGCGGTCGCCTTACCGATGCCCTGCGCCGCCCCGGTGACGATCGCCACCTGTCGGGAAAGGTCTTTCTCTGGGGGTTGGCGCTTGAGCTTGGCCTCCTCAAGCAGCCAGTACTCGATGTCAAAGGCCTCCTGCTCGGGCAACGCTGTGTAAGTAGAGACGGACTCCGCCCCCTTCATGACCCGAATCGCGTTGCGATAGAACTCGCCTGTCACCCGAGCCTCTTGGTCGGTCTTGCCAAGCGACACCATTCCCACTCCGGGAATCAATACGACGCTAGGGTTCGGGTTGCGCATGGCTGGAGAATCCGGCCGCTTGCAACGCTCGTAGTACGCTCCATAAGCTTCCCGGAACGCTCCAAGAGAAGCCTCAAGGTCGCCTCCTTCGTTGAAGACCATGGGCCGAATTTTCGTCCGAAGAAAGTGGTCCGGGCAACTCGTCCCAAGGCCGGCGAGCGAACCGAGCTTCTCGCTCGTGACGAACTCAAGAACCTCCTCGGACGTGTCGACCTTGGCAATCTGACGGAGGCCATTGTGCCTGGTCTTCCCGCGCAATTCCGGGAGCAACTCCAAGAGGACCTTTTTCGGGTCACTTGAGCGGCTCGTTATAGATTCACCAAATGGTTGCTTTTGCGGACTTCGATCGAGAAACTCTTGCGCCTGATTGATCAGGTCAAGTGTCAGTTCGTAGCAGCTGGCCCAATCATCGGCCCAACAGATGAAACCATGCGACTGCATCAAGGCGCCTTGGATGCCAGGGTTCTCTCGAATAAGGTTCCGTAACATCAGCCCAAGATCGAATCCGGGCCGCTTCCAAGGGAGAAAGCCCATGCGCCCGTTCCAAACCTCTTGGTTGAGCTTCTCTGCGTCCTTGCTCGCCGCAATCGCAATGACGGCGTCGGCGTGCATGTGGGAAACAGCCGAGAACGGGACGAACGCATGCAAAGGGGTGTCGATCGAGCAGGCGGTCGGATTCAAGCCGAACGTGCAGTGGTTGTAGAGGGCCACGATGTCGTCCTCTTGCAAACCGCGCCGCTTTGCCAGATCTTCGAGGGCGAGGACACGGTCCTGGTACAGCGAAGCGAAATTGGCCCTTGTCGCGGTGCCGAGGTCGCCGCCCGAGCCCTTGACCCAGAGCACGTCGACCTCCTCGCCGGTGAGCGGATCGGGCATTCGAACTTTCGACGAGGTGTTCCCGCCGCCAAAGTTCGTGATGCGCTTGTCCGCGCCCAAGAGGTTGGACGCATAGACCAGTTCCGCCACCGGATCGAGGGAAGCGCTCTTCGCGCTGTCCCACAAGGAAGGGACGAGTGTGTCCGTCTGGCCAATCATGGCCAGAATTATGGACCGTCGCCGCCCTTGCGCCTCCGCCTTTCCGCCAACAGCTTCGTCGCGGCCGAGACGTGCCCCGGCTGGACCGGTGCCCTTTGAGCTGACTTAGCCTCGACCTCGACCTTGACGGGGTCGTCCTGTGTCGTGCGAGCCCGAGACTTCGCCTGTTGTAACCGGGAGATGGCGACTGGCTGCTGGACGGGCACCGGCTTGCGGCCCCAAACACGCCCCCAGGCCCGACCAAAGATCTCGCCGAAGGGGAGGGCGAGGCGACGGTTGGCAACATCGAACGGCAACAGAATCGCGGCGGCCAAGACGAACCAGGCCCAAATGTCATGGATGGACTCACCGGGAACTTTGATCGGCCGGAGCGCCTGCTCGGGCTGCTTCAGCACCAATCCCCCCGTGGTCTCGGCGACCGACGTCAGCAACGGCGAATTGGTCCGCTGGCTGCGATACTCCGGAGGATAGGGCACGGAGAACCCGTTCGCGCTGACGCGCTTTTCCCCTCCGGGAGCGTTCTCGGCGACAGTCACGATGTAGCTTCCGAGCTCTTGCGCAGCAAACGACCCTGAGAACTCACCCGGGCCTTCCTGCGTCAATTGGACGTCTTGAGCATCTCCCGTGGGGCTGCTCACTTTGACCGTCATCTCGTTCGCATTGATGGGGTTGCCAAGCTTGTCCGTTGCCTTCAGACGGATGACACCCTTGCCGCCAACCTGGCTCACGCTCAACTGGTAGTCGTTCTGCGACGCTTTGCGCGAAAGGCCCCGGACGGCCTGTGCCCAGAACCTGCCAAATCCGTCCCAGCCCACCCACCGGGAGGCCCAACGGGCTTGAGCGTCGGACGTGAACGCGAGAGACGTGCCGAGGCCGTACTGCCAGGTCGCCAAGATCGGGTCACGCTTCGGAGAGACGAGGCCAACCCGGGCCAAGGGCCTGGGATCAGCCAGGCAATAGGCGAACAACGCCGGAAACTCGCTCGGCGCGAAACCCCTCAAGATTTCTTCGCCCGGCTTCATCTCAGGAACAAAGGTGACTTCCTCGATCGCCGAACGGGACATCACAGCGACGTCCTGCGTGAAGATCGCAGGAAGTTTGGCTGCCTTGGTCGCGAGGTAAAAGCGACCGCCACCAGCCGTGGCCACCGTCTTGAGAAATGGGACGTCCTTGCCGTCCCCGATTGCTACGACGCTGGTCGTGATCTTCGATGAGCGCAAACGGCCAACAATGCCCAGCGTGTCGCCGTAAGTGTCGACGTCGTTCCCGTCCGCCAAAAGGAGGAAGTGCCGTACCTTTGTGTTCTCTCCCCGCAACGTCTTGTCGGCGAACTGCACGGAGGGCTCGGCGTAAATCCCCCCCATTCCTGGCCGGAGCTTCTTGATCTGGGAGATCACCTTCGGCTTGTCCTTCAGCTCTTGCACGGGCGCCACGAGCTCGATCCCGTCCGAGCTGCCAGCAACGCCTACCCTGTCCAAGGGCGAGAGCAATTTGACCGTCTCCTCCGCCGCCTTGGCCGCCAATTGGATTTTCTGGACTCCATCCTCCTCTGCGCCCATCGAACCAGATGCGTCGATGACCACGAGGACGGTCGTCGAGGGGAACGACTTGCGTTGGCGAATGTTCAAGTCGACCGGCAGTGCCTCGGCGACCGGCGTGCCATACCAACCGCCAGGAAGGAACGAGTTCTCGCCACCGATCATTGCAAAGCCGACCCCCGTGTCCCGGACCGCCCCTTGCAACAGCTTCATTTGACCGTTCGTCACCAAGGAGGCGTTCAGGTCGTTGAGCAAAACCGCGTCGTACGACTGGAGGTCCTCGGCGCGGACAGGCAAACCCTCCGGGCCATACAGTCGGACGTCGATTCCCTGCGCAGCCAATGCTTGTGCCAACTCCTGCTTGGTGCGATCGCCCTGCACAAGAAGCACCTTGGGCTTGCCTTTGACGGTTGTGAAACTCGCCCCGACGTTGTTCCGGTGGTCCGTGTCCTGCGAGACCAACAACGTAGCACGATAGCGGTAGAAACCGGGTGCTTCCAATTTCTGGTCAAGAGACAGAGTTGTCTTTCCTTGGTCCAGCATTACGGGTTGCTTCGCCACGACCATGCCGTCCCGGTCTATAACGAGGGTCGCTGGCTGGGCGACAGTCGACTCGGCCACGACTTTGACCTGGAACGGCTCGTTTGCCCGCCTTTCGTTGGGAGTCCGCATTTCGAGCACAGAGGCCTCAGCCCGCTTCGGCTTAGTACCAAGGGGCACCGTGTCGAGTTCGATGGACTCTGTGGCCGCCACCTCGGCCGCTTGGGCGACGTCACCACGGTTTTCGTTGCCGTCGCTCAGGACGACGATGCGCTTCGCCTTGCCTTCGGGCATCGTGGCTGCAGCCAAGCGGACCGCTGCTGCCAAGTCAGAAGAGGAACCGTCAACTTTCGACTGGATGCCCCCGAACGTCCGGCGACCCGAGGGGGCGGAGTCCAGTACCGCTTGCGATCCAAACGCAACCACCCCGCCTAGATCGTCGCCGCCGAGCTTCTGCAAAGCCGATCCGACAAACCGGTCGGCGGCCTGTTTGTCTTCGTCAGAGACGCTGTCCGACCGGTCGACCACGAACATCGTCGCGATTCCGCGGTTCACCTGTCGCGTCTGAGGCCCCATAAGGGCCATCACCAGCAGGCTGGCCAGCACTGCCCTGACTACGAAGGCGAACCTCTTTCGCCCTTTCGCCATGCCATAAACGTGTCTCCAACTCCAGAAGAGCCCGACCACGACGGGGAGCATCATCAACGCCCACCAGGGCGCTAAGAACCTCACTACAATCGCCTCGCATAAAGCCACCACTCGGTGCCGAGGACGAAAAGAGCGAACAGGAGGGCAGGACGCCACAAATCCTCAAACCGGAACGTCGCCCCGGTCGATTTCACCTTGACCGCTCCGACCTCCAAGTCTCCGTGAGGCTTGATCGAAGACTCCGTCGGACTCCTCATCGTCGCGTAGACGGTCTGTTTGTGAGTCCCAACCGCGAGGACGTATTGACCGACCGACCTCGTCTCCCGAACGATGACGCGGCCGTCACGGGCCGGGACATCGACCGACGTTCCATCCTGATAAGTCAAAGTCCCCGAACGGGCGCCGTTGGCGGGGATAGCGAACGGCTGCCCGACCCGTACCGACACCATGTCCGAACTTTCGCGACCGATTAAGAAGTCGAGCGCATTGCCAACCAAGATGGGAAATCCGATATTGAGTGGAAAATCGGAGTCCATGGGCGAAAACGCGACATAGACCTGGCGCTTTCGGCCCTGGGCAGCGACGACCAAGGGGCCCTCTTTGCATTCCGCGACCACGCGCCCTGCCCCCTTCGCCGCAACCCGCTGCATCGACTCGATGTACACATCTGAAAAGTCGACTCCTTCCAGGAGGGGCACGGTCTCTGCATCGACGAAGGTGGGCGCCTTGACCGACCCCTTGACCGAAACCGGCGAGCTTGTGCCAGCTTCGCCAAACGTCAGGACGGCGCGCGCCTTCACGGGCACTTCACGGACCCCGTCGAAGACGACGAGGTCGTACGCGCTCTCGCCGCTCTCTCCCGACTCAGACTCAGGCACCGATGTCGCGCGGTCGAGCGTGACACGGGGGTCCAGCGCCAACGCCTTCTCCAGGAACAAGTCTCCCTTGGTCACCAGCAACGCCCGAATGGACGCTCCCGGATCGGTCAAAGCAACCGCCGTGTCGTCGGCGCTCAGGAAATCGTGGCCACGAAGCTTGGCCTCAACGACCTTTGCACCTGCTGGAACGGCCACAGTCTTGCCCCAGACCTGGCCAGGTCCGATCACAGCGTTGGCACTGTCCACGATCTTGCCGTCGACGGTCATGTCGACAACCGTCTTGGCCGGCTGCACCCCCATGTTCTTCACCCCGCAATACGCCACCCGCCCCGACCCGGAGACCGCTGTCCCCAAAGCCTGCACTGCAAGGTTCTCTTCGCTCTTCCCGACCGACTGATAGACGACAGCGGCTTTTCCGGGCGAGAAGTCAACGACACGTTCGAAGACTCCATCACTGATGACCACGATCTTTGCCGCGTCGTTGTTCCCCGCCACGGCAGAGGCCAAGCGCAGGGCCTCCCCCATGTCCGCTTCACTATCGAACTTTTGGACCGTCCGCAGGAGGTCGCGTTGTCGCGTGGGGTCTGAGCTGAGGGGGAAGACCACGCGTGGCACGGGACCTGCCTCGATAAGCGCCAGTCGGTCTCCCGGCGCGGCGGTACCGATCATATCGGCGACCAATCCGCGGGCAACGAGGAACCGGCTCGGTGCGACGTCCGTCGCCCCCATGCTCGCGCTCGCGTCCAGAACGACGACCGTGACCTTGCCGGCAAGCCCGCGTTGGAGAAACTGGGGAACGCTCAGGGCCAAGACCGTCGCCAGCAGGGCCAGGAGTTGAAGCAGCAAAAGCCAAGAGAAGCGGAGCCGCTGGAACAGCGAGTTGGCTCTGACCTCCTCGGTGCGTTCGGGCCAAAGGAAGACGGCGGGCACTTGCACGTCCCTCCTCCTCATGCGCAACAAGTAGAGCGCGACGATTACCGCGCCCAGGGGCAGGAACCAGAGCAAAGAGGAGGGATTCTGAAGGTTCACTCCACCCAGCCCTCCTTCCTCCAAATATTGTTGACGGTCTCCTCAAGGCTCGAATCGCTGTTGACCAAGACGTAACGGCCGCCAAACCGGCCGCACTCCTCCGCAAGCGCCCTGTTGTGCGCCGCCAAACTCGTCTTGTAATCACGAAGGGTATAGGAGTTGATCGTGACCTCGGCCGTCCTCGCCGACTCGCTGTCGAGAAGGCGCAGGTCTCCCTCAAGATCCGGGTCAAGCTCAGTGTCCGCCAGCACCTGCAGGAGCCAAACCTCGTGGCCCCGCGCACCGATCGCCCGAAGGGCAGCGGGAGCCTCCTTACTAAGCGCATCGCTGATCACTACAACGACCCCCAACCTGGCCGACGATTGCACAAACGAGCGTAATTCGTCTTCGACCGGCTTGTTCGTCCCTTGCTCGAGCCCGTCGATCCATGTGAAGAGCCTGTGCATGGCTCCTCGCCCTCTCAACGCAGGGGGAGGCGGCGCGTTTCCAGAGAGCGGACGCAGGTACACCGTATCACCGCCGTTCAATGCAGTGAGAGCGAGGCCCGCCGCCAACTGCTTTGCTTTTTGGAGCTTCTCCGGCTCGCCGAACGACATCGAAGCACTGGCGTCCAACAAGATGTGGACGGCCAGATCCTCTTCATCGCGATAGGTCTTGGTGACGGCATTGCCTAGCCGGGCGAGGACGTTCCAATCCAAGTGCCGCAAATCGTCGCCCTCGGCGTATTCGCGGTAGTCGGCAAATTCAATGCTGATGCCTTTGGACTGGGTAAGGCGCTCTCCACGGACGCTACCGCCGAAGCGTCGCCGCGGCTTCAGCCGCAAACGTCCGAGGATCCGAAGGTCCCGTGGGTCGAGGATGGGGGGAGCAGCCGACACCGGGCGAAGCGCCTCTCAGGGCCCTCCGCCCGGGTTCTGGCCCGATTCTAGGTCGTTGGCAACCACGGTGAAGGGCACGATCTTCGTCTCGGTCGCGCTTTCGATGTAAACCAGGTTCTTTCCCGGAACCAAGCCAGCCTGGCCGCAGTCGATCGCCGCGTCCACCACTGCCGTGGCCTTGCCCTTGAAAACACGGTCGTTCTCTCGGATCGTTGCGCTCGAATGCTGTAACCAAATGGTTGATACAAACGCGGTTCCGTGTGGCTGTTCGACGCTGTCCTCCTTGACGATCAAGGACAACGGCCCCCGGACACGATCCGGTTGCACAGGCTCGGTGCCTTGAGGAAGGGCCTTGCCCTCCACGCTCCATAGATTGTCCACGCCACGGGTCATGACTTGACCGGTGGGCCGCCAGGTGACCGCCGACACACCGTCGTACTTGCGCCAGATCCCCTTTTTGTCAATGGTTACGCTGACCGGATGAGGATGTTCGCCGGTCTTGTCAAGGTCGACGGAAAAGCTCACGACTGACCAGTCGGCTGAGTGCGAACTCGTCGCGCTCGCCAAATCAATCGCCACGTCTTGAACCCACGAGAGGGGCCTTTCCACGCCGTCGGCCGTGTTCAAGACTACGAACTCTGACGAGGATCCCTCCTTGACCTTGAAGCAGGCGATCTCGCCTGACTTCTCCAAAAAGATCACAGGCACAAGGAACCCGGATCCGCCCCAGTTCTTGCCCGCCACGCTGTCCTGCGACCAGACGACTTTGTTCGAGTTGAGGTCCCGGACTTTGAAAGTGACCTTCGCCTCGTCTGGATTGGCGCCCGCGCCGATAGGCTCCGCCGTGACGTAGGCGATCCTGTCACCGGCGGAAGAGAAAGTCAACGCGTATGTCGGCACGCGCTCAAGCTGTATCGGGCTGCCGACGAGAAGCACTTGGGCTCCCAAGTCTATTGACCGAGTCGACTGACGGCACCCGGCTCCGAGCGCCGCTGCCGTAGTAAGCAACACGGCAGGAATGCATTTCATCATTTGGTTCACCACTAAACCTTGATGGGGTCGCGATCGCGAGACTCCGCGAACGACACCACCTCTTTGATCAACCGTTCTGGTGAGACATTCGCGCCCTCCGCGCCGTAGTTCAAGATCACGCGGTGACGAAGAGAGGGCAGTGCCGCCTTCTTCACGTCTTCCTTCGATGCGTTGAAACGACCCTCCAAGAGGCCGAAAATCTTGGCCGCAGTGACGATCGATTGGGCTCCCCTCGGCGAGGAACCGTACCGCGCATACTCGGTGGCGAACGGACACGCTCCTTCACCCTCTGGATGCGTGCCTACGACGATGGCCAAGGCGAAGTCCAGCACTTCCTTCGAGACAGGCACTTCCCGGACGATCTGTCGCAGCTTCAGGACATCCTCGCCGTGGGCGACCACGCTCGCTTTTCCTTCGACATTGCCCGTCGTCCTTTCGATCACCTCGGCCAACTCCGCCTTCGTCGGATAGGGCACAACAAGCTTGAAGAAGAATCGGTCGAGTTGGGCTTCGGGCAACGGGTAAGTGCCCTCCTGTTCGATCGGGTTTTGCGTGGCCATGACCAAGAACGGCTCGATGAGTTCGTGTCGCACGCCACCGACCGTGACCGAGCGCTCCTGCATCGCCTCCAGCAACGCAGACTGCGTCTTCGGAGTCGCACGGTTGATTTCGTCGGCAAGGACCAAGTTTGCAAAGATCGGCCCCTTTCGAAACTCGAACGCTCTCTGTCCGGACTCGGAGCTGGCCAACACATTGGTTCCCGTGACATCGGCGGGCATCATGTCGGGCGTGAATTGGATCCGGCTGAAATCCAAGCCCAGGCACTCGGAGACGGTCCGAACGAGCAAGGTCTTGCCAAGGCCGGGCATGCCCTCCAAGAGGACGTGACCGTTCGCTGCGAGGCAGACGAGCACGCTCTCGACCACATCGTCCTGGCCCACGATGACTTTCCCGACCTCGCTTCGGAGGTCTGCGAACGTCTTGCGGAACCAAGCCGCTGCCTCCTGGCCATCGAAGACGTTCATCAGCCCTTGCCTCCGCTCAGGGAGTCAAAGTACTCCTTCACCCTCTTCTCCTGCTCCTTCGGAATCTTTCCGCCGGAGAGAGCCCGCTCTGCCGCCGATTTGTACTGTGGCAACACCTTTTGGTACGGCACGGAGGAACGGTTCCCGACCTGCGTCGGCGCCTTGATCGTCATGCTCCACTGCTCGCCCTTGTCCGCCCACTGGCCCTTGACCCCCGTCGTCCTCGTGTTGCCCTTGGTCTCCATTTCGTGTTCGCTCTTGTTCACTTTCCCGGTGTCGGCGAAGTTGTCGTCACTGCTCGCCTCACCGTCCGAATCGCCAGATTGCATCCCGAAGGACTGCATCATCTGCATCATCGCTTGTTGGCTCATCTGACCGGATTGAAGCTGCTTCATCGCTTCTTCCATTTGCTGAGCGATTTGCTTCCTCAGTTCAGGATCCTTGAGGTCCTTCGCCATCTTCTCGAGCGCTTCTTTGCTCGCCTGGAGCTGTTTGGCCAGTTCGTCCATCTGCTCCTTGGTCAGCTTCTGGCCCTGCTGCATCTGTTGCGCCTGCGATTGCATGTTCTGCATCGCTTCGCGCACCTTCTTCATTTCTTCTGACTGCATGAACTCTTTGAGGGTCTTCATCGCCTCTTCGCTCAGCTTAAACTTGTCCATCAGCTTCTTAAGCTCTTCGGACTGTTTCTGGAGCTCTTGGCGCTGCTGCTCGAGGGCCTTGCGCTCAGCTTCGGGCAGCTTGTCGATCCTGTCGATCTCCTTTTGAACCTCTTCCTGACGCTTGGAGATAGCTTGACGCAATTGGTCTCTTTGCTCGGGGGTCATGTTCGCGAGCTTCTCTGTCGTCCGGTCAATGCCCAGTTCACTGAGCTGCTGGTCGTTGAAGCTGCTCTTCGGGTTCTGGAACCCCTGCTCTTGCATTTCCCGCTCCAGGGTCTGTGCCTCTTCAGGGGTCAGCTTCAAGTTCTCCAGATCCTGCTTATCCAGTCCCGCCGACTCAAGCTGTGCCTTCTGCATTTTCGTGAAGGCCGTCTCAGCTTGATCAAGCTTCTGCTCGGCCTCCTGGCCTCTGTCCTTGGCCTCTTGCTCGGCCTTGCTCGCCAAGTCGTTCGCCTTCCGCAAGGCCTCCTCCTTGTTGATCTTCCCTTGTTCAAGTTCCTTTGCAAACTGATTCAGTTCGCCGGCAAGTTTCTTCTGTCCAACGGGGGTCTGGGCGACATTGACAGGCTTCTCAAGGGGCTTTGCGACCCTTTCCACCTTCGCGCCGAGTTCCTTCAGCTCTGCACGCTCCGAGGCCGTCTTGGGGCCTCTGAGGACTGGAGAGTTGCCGAGAACGAAGATGCTGGCAACGAGCACGGCTGCCGTGACCGCGGCAATGTGCCACGCTCCGAATCGCACCGGGTACACCGAGGAAGGACTCAGTCGACCAAGGGAATGAACGGCGTCGTCCCCAAGGGGAGCACCGAATAGGGAGTCAGACCGATCCTCCATGGCCGTACCAAGCCGGTCTTGCAGGTCAGCCCGGCGGTCGATGCTTTGAGCCAAAACGAGGTTCGGCACACGGCGCAAGTACCCCGCCACGATTCCCGCGACGGCTCCGCCGGCACCGATCAGCGCCAAGCCCCGCGAGTCCGCATAAAAGACACGCGCCCAATCGAGCCCGACCCAGACCAAATCGAGGACACCCGCTACAAGGAGCCCCACGGCCAGACCCTGCCAAGCTCCCATCAATCGCACCCTTCTGGAAAAGGGACGCAGCGCTTGTTCGACCTCACTCATCGCGCACCACCATAATCATAAACAATCGCGCGGCGGCGAGATTCCGACCAGACTCCAATCATGACTGCCAAGATGCCCAAGACGGTGATCTTGGCGATCGCGACCTCTGGGGTGTCATACGGAAATGTGATCCAGTTCACGCTGCCCGTCCAACCCGGCTTGACCGAACCCGTCGACACGGTCGCGAGTTCCATCATTCCAAGCAAGAACAGGACGGCCGGCCCGACGAGAAACATGAAGAGCAAGTGGAACCGCCGCGCGGCTTCGGGGCCGGTGTTCCAAAGGATCGCTGACGCAGCCCAGCCCAACGACCAGATGAACGCCCAAGCGACCGCGACGCCGGCCACCTTGAGTAGCCCCTCGGCATCGAGCTTCATGGCCGCACCCTGTCCCAATAACGCGCCCAAGCAGGCGGTCACGATGAGGCAGATCAAGTAAGGCAATCCTGAGGCAGGAGTGCCCCGGAGCATCCACTTAAAGCTCCACACTCCATTGGGCCAGTACTTTGAACCCCCGGTCAAGCTCCAACTTGAAAGGTACGGCACAAAGATCGTGAACAAAAGGGTGAACGGCCAGACGAGTTGGGCGGGGTTCGAGGACCCGAAGGGAATCGATGCTCCGCCTGAACCAGCTCCTGTCACCAGCGCTGGGATCAGAAACGCGAGGAGGAGCCCGTGAATGCGCAAGCTGAACGTCTCCTTCGACCCCGCGGAAGACATCGCTGATCCAGCTCCGAGAAGGAAGAACTTGGACAAGAAGAAGGATACAAAGGCGGTCGGAACCCAGAGTGGCATCGAAAGGCCGAACACCTCGGTCCTGGCCCCGATCACCCCAACGTTGACGTACGGTCCCAGCCCTGCCAGCGGTGGCACCATCGAGAACCCACTCCGGGCCATGGGCAACACCGAAGTGAGCGAGATCACGTTTGTGTAGCCGAACACCGCGAGCCAGCTCCAAAAGACGCTTGCGATCGGCTTACCCGTCATCACCGCGATCGGAATGCTCAGGGCCATGTAAACGAGGCCATGGAACGAAATCAAGAGGTACGAGGACAAGACGTCGCCCCAAGACGCCCCACCCAACATCACGCTCACCGAGGCGACAGGCAGGGACACCGCAAGCAGGATCAAAATGTAACGGTAAGACGAGACGAGCTTCCCCACAAGGAAGTACTTGCTCGACATCGGCGACGAGAAGACCAAGTCGATCATCTTGGTCTGGTACTCACTGACGATCCCGACTGTCGCGACGACCGGAGCGATCAATGCGACCAAGAACTCCAGCATGCCGATGATCACGGAGTAATACGTCCGCAACTGCCCTTGAATATCGGCCGCAGACCGCATCCCCTGGCTTTGAAGGCCCCAGTAAAAAGCGGCACCGGTCAAGACCAGGATCGACAAATAAGCCGTCAACAACCAGGGAGCCCGTGAACTGCGCAATTGCGACCGGTACTCGCGTCGCATCGGCGCATTGTCAGTGTAAATGCGCCACTGCTCGTTGACCCAAGTACCAAGTGTCGCCATCAGTTCACCGCGCCAGTCGTGACCTGGAGGAACACGTCTTCAAGATTGGCGGCTTCTTCCCTGAACTCGATGACCCGATAGCCCTCGCTGACCAACACTCCGAGCAGATCGGCCTGCATGTCGCCGTCGCCGACAAACTCGACCGTCAACGTCGTCGAACCAGTCAGGTTGGTCGCTGCCACGCCTTCCTTTCCGTGAAGGAACATGCTTGCTTCACTGGCGCCCTCGATGACCTTCACATGCAGGATGCGAGTCTGCTGAATGCTTCGAACAATGTCTTCGACCCGGCCGTGGGTGACCATCTTGCCACGCTCAATGATTCCAACGGTGTTGCAGAAGTCGGCGAGTTCCGGCAGGATGTGGGAGGACACGATGATCATCTTGCCCATCCGGCCGAGTTCGGCGATCAACTCCTTGAGTTCGGCCCTGGCGCGAGGATCAAGGCCGCTCGCGGGTTCGTCCAGCAGCAAGAGCGACGGGTCGTGCACCAGACATCGGGCCAGGGACAGGCGCTGTCGCATGCCTCGTGACAGCGAGGTCGCCATCGCATCGCGCTTGGCCGTCAGGTCAACCAGTTCAAGGACGTTGTCAATGACGGACTGCCGCTCGACCTTCGGCACCCGATAGACCGTCGCGAAGAAATCGAGGTACTCCCAAACCTTTACATCGTCGTAGATGCCGAAGTCGTCCGGCATGAAGCCGATTTGGCGTCGGACGGACATCGGGTCGACTCGGATGTCCCGGCCGTTCAGGATGGCGGTACCGGAATCAGGTTCGAGCAAGGTCGCCAGCATCCGGATCGTCGTCGTCTTGCCCGCACCATTGGAGCCGATGAAGCCAAAGATGTCTCCGGGCTCGAGCGTAAAGGATATGTTGTCGACCGCCACTAACGGCCCGAACGCCTTGCGAAGGCCCTTGACCTCAAGCACTCGCGCGACCTCCCTTCTTCCGCTCGGTCTCGAGGGCACGGACCGACGCCCAGAGCAATCCTGCCCCGACGGCAATGTGGAAGACGGACGAGAATCCGACCGACAGGCCCGCGAAGCGAGCGTTTTGACTTAAGAGGCTGGACATGGCAACGAACGGGTGGTAGGCGAGAAGGGTGTCGACCAAGTCCTTGCTGATTGGAGCCATCGCGCTGACAAGGACCGCGATGACCACGTACAGCGCAAAGAGGCAGCCGATCGTTGCCGTCAACGCGCTCGACATGGTCTTGTTCAATGCCGACATATAGACCGCGACCCCGGCGACTAGGACGTTCGCAGACAGCGTAAGGCCAAGGGCACCGGCCAACGCGATCGGGAAATTGACGTTGTCGATGAATGCGGGCTGACCCTTGACGATGCGCATCATGCCGATCACGATTGCAGGGACCATCAAGGCAAGGATGGATGCGACCAGGGGGAGGAACGCCTTCGTCAGCTTGGCCGCCACGATCTGGGCACCCGTAACCGGTGCGACGAGCAACAAATCGAGCGACTTCTTCTCCCTTTCCCCAGCAAGTCCGCTGTAGAGCACAGCAGCTACGAGCAAGATCGAAATCAAGAGCATGCCGTACAGGAAAATGGATGGTTCAAACCAAGTGACCGACTGGACCGCCAAGGCGACCAGGCAGGCGTAGACCAGCAGTATGATCACCGCGACAATGGCCGTGCTCGCGGGCCAAGTGCCAATCCGCAGAGACCGTGAAAAGCTGCTCAGGCTCTTGGGCAAGCAAGGGTTTTCGGTAAAGAGGTCGCGCACGACGTGCCTCACTTGACGATGTCCCCCCATGTGTAGATCAAGGACGTGTCATCGTGCCGCTTCGCCACCACTCCGACCGATGACCCGACCGGGAGTCCGGAGACAACGGCTTGGAGGACCAAGCCCTCACCGACCTTCGGTGTCGCGTGGCTGTTCCAGTTCGAAGACGGGCCAGAATGGGAACCAATCTTGAACTCGAGTGTCTTGCCAACGGGAAGCGCGCCCGAGGTGCTGGCCACTCCGTTGTAGTTCATGCGGACAGCGTCAAAGTCGTAGGGGCTGGTGTTGGTGAGGCGCCCGGTCACGATCCCGTCGGGACCCTTCTTCGTCTCGACGTCCAGCCGCCAGTCCGCAGGAAACGCTTGGACAAGGGAGTGCTGCCGAAACGTGAGATTGCTCACGCCGACGGCAGGCGCGACCATCTGGCCCGCGTCCAAGTATTCGGGCACGTCCGTAGCGGACGTGTCCATGCCCATCATCCTGTACCCCCGGTCAGGATTGCTGATCGCCTCCACGCCCTGGAATTTGAAGTCATAGACCCCTCCCTGGGGCAAGAAGAGCCGCTGCGTACCGATGAACGTGCCTTCTTTGAGCCCGTCCGCCACGACAAGGAAGCCGTGCGTCGCCCGCGCCGCCGTCCCCGAGTAGAGCTTCCCTGCCGAGAGATAGAGCGCATAGGAGAACATGAGGCTCAGGGCCGGGAGCGTCACCCAGGCCAGCTCCTTGCGGCCGGCACGACCAAGGGCAAAGAAGTTCATCGGCACCGCCACGACAAAGAACAACAACAAGATCCCCACGATCTTCTCCGATCCCGGAAGCCTTGCCGTGAAAGGATCTTCTTCCTGATTTGTCCCCGACACCGTCTCAGACGTTCCTTGTCTTTGCACAAGCGTCTGCAGGAGATCCGAGCTTCGGTCATGCGCGACGACGGCCGTGTTCACAAGCACGCGACGACCGTCCCACGTTGAGAGCGGCGCAGAAAACGGGTCGAAGGCCCAAAACCAAACGGAGCCCATGCCGACCTGGCGCCTGACGATGAGGGGCACGGCACCCGCTTTGGCGACCGTTCTCGACCCCAGCGTCGGATCAGACTCCATGACAGTGATCCCACCCGTGAGTGGTGTCGAAGTGAACGCTGCCAGCGCCGCGACATCCTGGACGATCACCGGCTGGCGCACCTTGACAGGACGGGCCCACTCCCAGCGCTCGTCGCGCAACCAAGGCGCGCCCGCGCCACCGGGCATGACAAGGACTCCGCCCTCCAAGACCCATCGCTTAATCGCTCGGACGGCACTGTCTGAGATTCTCTCAGAGCCGTCTCCGAGCACGACTGCGTCCAAACTCGAATAACCGACCGACCGCTCGGGCGCCTCTGAAGGCTTGCATGTGGAGTCAAAGAGGGGCATCGCCTTTGAGCTCCGGCGCGCCCTGACGCCGGCAAGAAGCCCCTCCGTGTCCGAAATCACCCCTACGGTGCGGGTCGAACCTTCCTCGGATGCGGCCGTCTCGACCTGAGTCGGGACATCCCCCACCGGGGTCTTCAGCTTCAAGGAGACTTCTTCCCACGGATCCGACCGAGCGACCAAGACTTGGACCTCCTTGACTGACCCCTTAGGAAGTTCCATCGGAACCCCGTAACGCGACAAGCGGGATTCAACGTTCAGGATCCCCACTGTGTTCAGACCCTTATTGGTCACAGTCACCATGAGCGGGACGAAGCAATCGCTCTTGCTGATGCCTGGCCAGACGGGGCGATAGGTGACCGTCAAGTCAGCGCTAAAAGAACTTGTCACCGTCCCTATGATCAGGGCGGCCAGAACCAGGAACCTCATGCCCGCGCGAACCTCGGTTGCATTGTAGCTTGCTAAGGACTGTTCGGATGAACCCGAAGGTTCGTTGCAAAGGAGGCATACGGGAGGCCGTTTGGCCCGCCTTTGACTTCAAATCGTTCCCGACCTTGCTTTGAGTCCGCGCTGTCCCGATTCTTAGATCGAAACTTCCGCGCAACCCTTGCGCTATCTGATTCGTCGCTTTATAATGATCTGAACATTCGGAATCCAGGTGAAAGTCTGGGGATCGAATGGGAAGAAGCGCCATGAGCCCCGCTTGTGGCGTCAAGAACGGAGGAGGTTCATACATGAAGAAAATGACTCTGGTAATGATGGCGCTCAGCCTTCTGGGCATCTTGATGGTTGGCTGCAGCCAGTCCACTGACTCTGGCGCGGCCGGTACCGCCGGCACTGCTGGTGCCGACGCTGGCAAGACTGGCGATGCCGCGAAGGGTGGCGAGAACAAGTAAGCCTTCTTTAAGGCTGACGACAATGTGCCCGGCACCACATGGTGGCGGGCACTATTCGTTGAGGTCGCCGTAGATGACGCTGTTCTCCACGCTCGTGGCCCGCTTGCAGTCGCCGCCAACGACAGCGTGCCGCAATGATCCGCCGATTTCGACCCTGGCACCAGGCAAAACGACTGAATCCTCGATCCCGCCCGATACATTGACTACTGCCCCCGGGCCGATGACGACCGCGTCCCCCATTGGGCCGTTCACCGTCGCCCCTTCGCCGACGAGGCACGCCCCTTGCGTCAGAAACCTGGTCGTCTCCAAGAAGGAATCCAGCGTTCCCGTGTCGAACCACTGGCCCTCATAGACGCCCGCCAAAACCGTCTCGCCTCTGTCGATCAAGGTTTGGATGGCGTCTGTGATCTCGTACTCACCCCTCAAACTTGGCTGCAGCCCAGGCAAGACGTCCCAAATCTGTGGACCGAAGACGTACATCCCGGCCATCGCTAGGTTCGATTCTGGCTCGGCCGGCTTCTCGACCAGCTTCACGATCCGCTCACCTTCCACGTTCGCCACACCAAACCGGCGCGGGTCGTCCACCGGCTTAACAAGGTTGAGGTTGGCGCACCTGGCCTCGCGGAACCGGTCGACGTGCGGCTTCAACGACTGGTCATAGATCGCGTCGCCCAGGTAGAGGACAAAGTCGTCACCCGCCACAAAGTCCTTGGCGAAACCAACCGCATGGGCAAGGCCCTTTGGCTCCGTCTGCCGGACATAGGCCAGCTTCAAGCCGAACGCACCGCCACCGCCAAGCGCTTCCTTGATCTGGGCCTCGTTCTCCCCGACGACAATACACACCTCGCTGATTCCGCACCCTTTGAGCTGGTCGAAGGCGTATTCCAGCGTCATGCGGTTCGCGATCGGGAGCAGAGGCTTTGGAATGACCCGGGTGACGGGGTAGAGACGAGTCCCCTTGCCAGCGGCTAAGATGACGCCTTTCATGCACCAGATGTTGGCACGCCCGGTACCATTGGGACTGTGACACGGACGTCACCAATCACGGCCCTTCTCGTCTTGGCCCTTTCCGCAGGGTGCAGCAAGGGGCCACCTGCGCCTTACCCCGTCCTTGCCGAGCCTGACCCTGCCTACCGGCCGCCCAACGGATCGACGAACGCTTTCGACAAGTACGTGGCCCTCGCCCAACGCGCGCTCGACAAGTGCCCGGACGAGGCAGAGCGTGTCACCTTCAGCGACGCGATGGCCAAGCAAACGCTGGCCAAAATCGGAGCACTTCTCCCAACTCTCGCAGCCTCGACCCGGTTTCCGTGCGATTACCACTACGCGGTGACGGATCCCTTCGCGCCCGAGGCACCAACCAAAGGTTGGCGGTTGCTCGGGAGGGGCCTGTCCTGGAAGATCGAGGATGCAATTCAACACGCCGACTGGCCTGCCGTGGTCGATTGGACGCTCGTCGCGACCAAGTTCGGCCTCGACTTACTCCAAGGTGACGCCCAGACAGCTTCGCTCGGCCTCGCTGTTTGCGACGACGCTCGCAAAGCCATTGCGCCAGCCCTCGAGAAGATTCCGGCGGGCCAGTTGCTCCGATTGGAACAGGGCCTACGGACGCGCCTCTCGAAATTCCCCGGGCTGAAGGCGATGGTGCGCAACGAAGGCCATCGAATGCTGCTCGGAGCGCAATTCGTCCAAGATTGCCGTCGGGACGCAAAGTATGAGGATTTGCAGAGCGCACTTGGCAAGGACTCAAGGCCGGCCGTCACTTACCTGCGTGACCTCTCCGAAAAGGAGAGGCCCTCCTTCTTCGAATGCTTCGTTCAGGAACTGAAGGACTTTGCCGGACACTGGGAGGCCGAGGTTGACAAGCCACGGCCAGAAAGGGCGGTTTGGAAGCCAGCCACCGAGAACCGGCCCTGGAAACGGTTCGCCAAGGCCTTCAGCGGCGGACTCGAGCCCGTCCTCCTTGCGTGCGACACCACATTGGCAAAGACACGGATCCTCGCCCTCACCGCCCGCGCAGAGGCTGGAACGAGGGTGAGCGGCGCAGCCCCTCAGGGAATCCAAGGACTCCCCGAATCCATGACCCTCGATCCGTTCTCCGGCAAAAGCTTGTTCTACTTCGCGACCGGCCCGGACTATCGTGTCTATTCGGTCGGATTGGACGGAGTGGACAACGGAGGAAACTCGGACGAGGCAGGCGAAACTCCAGACGTCGTCCTTGAATCGCCTTCGCTATAAGCCCGGTGCGGGACTCGCAGAAACGGTGACCTTGGGTTTCCAGACGATCGCCTGGAAATCGTGAACCGTGATCCGATGCTCGCCGATCGACTCGGGCCCACCGACGACATAATTGGCAGTGGTCTCACTCACGATCAGGGTGCCAGGTTCGCCCGACTTCTGCATGTGAGCGGCGACGTCAATGACTTGCGCAAAGTTGACGTTGGTCAAGCTCTGACCGGCCACGTGCGCGCTCCCGGTGTGGACGCCAGCACGGAGCTCGATCGGTTTCGCGAGACGGTTACGGTAGCTGTTGAACTCAAACAAGCCCGAGAGCAACGCGCGGCCTGCGGCATAGCCCATCTGGGGACTCTCAAAGACGCAGGTGACGCCGTCGCCAGCCGTCGAGTGGACCTTGCCGCCAAACCTTTCGACGACGCTCTCGACGAACTTGTGGTACTCCGTGAACGTGAACTCGACAGTCAACGGGTCTGACTCAGTCTTAATGCGCGTCGAGCCCACGATATCGACGCTCAAAAACGTGACGAACCGCTCGTCAGACTTCAGCTTCTCTTGGATGTCTTGAAGCTGCTGAAGAAGGGCTTGCCGCTCCTGGCCGGGGTCGCGCATACCGAGCTTGCCTCTGTTCAACGCGAACACCCGGTTCGCGAGAGCTCCGACGAACGTCCCGCCTACCACCCAAGCGAGCAATCCCATCGGGTGGGGCCCGTGGGGATTCACGTTCGGCAGCAGATGGAACAGGAACGTGAAGAGGGTCATGATCAGGAAGGTCACGCCTCCGTAAACGGCCCCGGACAACGCTCCCGCTTTGGAGTCCTTAGCGACTGCCGCGTTCCAACAACCACCCAAGAGTGCGATCAACGACAAGGCTCCCATGAATCCAGACGTGTCCCGGACGGCAGCGGAGATTGCGAGGGCCAGCCCACCCATCGCTCCAAGCACTCCCGCCATCGTGTAGCGGCGCATGTCGGGGTCGAACGCCAGGAAAGAACCCTTCATCCGGTCGACGAAGGTCTGTCGCTCCTCGCTGGGAGCAGACCGGACGGCGAGCCGGACGTATTCCTCTGGAGCGCCGGTGGCCTCGGAGACAGCCTGGATGGCCGCGTCGTCGATCTCCCCCAATTGCTCGCGGAGCCGGGCGGCAAGCATGTGAATCTCGCGGAAGGTGTCTTCAGACACCGCCCTCGAGTTCACAGCCAACTCTTGATCCAAGCTCACGGTCAACTGGATTTTACAGCCAAGACCGCCTGGAAGGTTGCAGGGGTTCTAAGGAGTGCACCCGTCCGGCGGCGGCGGCGGCCCGTTCACCTGCAAAAACAGGAAGAAGCTTCCCCCCATCGGGTTGTCCTGCCCTGCCTTAACTGTCCCCAGCTTGAGCGGGCACGTCGACGCGTCCATCGTGTAGACCTTCCCGTTGAACAAGAAGGACCGGTAGAACGGCGGGGCCGGAACAGTCTCGCTCTTGATCGAAACCGCCCTGACGGAGCTAGGCACAAAGCCTTTGAAGAAGCCATCGTCGCCCGTAAGGGCACCGCCCAAAGCGGCTCCGCTTTGGTCATAGAACGAGACCTGCACGTATTTCACGCCAGCCGAGCTGTCTTCGTCCATCACGCGTCCGGAAATCGAAGTCGTGCCTGATGGAACGTTGCAGTCTTGCCGAAAGCTCTTGTTTTGCCCTGCCACGTTGGCAGAGGCGGAAACGGAGAACATGCCCGCTGGCCTTCGCAAAACGTGCAGCCTGCCAGAGAGGGAGTTGAACTGGACGTCGTTGGGATCCGCTGTACAACCCCAGTTCGTACCGCCAAGCACGGTTCGGTTGCCACCTGGGTCGTAATTCGCAACAACCACCTGGACATCGTCGCCAACGAGGAGGTTCAAGGGGTCAAGCACGCTTCCCGATCGTGTGGTCGAGACGAACTCCAGATACTGTCCCGGCAACGGCGCCTGTCCGCCAGTGCCTCCGCCGGGGCCGCCGCTTCCGCCGCCGCCCCCTGCACCACCGCCGCCACAACCGATGACGATGACAGCAGTGATGAACCCCAACACCGGCACCCAAAACGCACTTCTCATTTCTTCTTTATCTCCGACGCAAATCCATGGGGGATCAGTTCAGCCAACGTGTACTCTTTGGCTCTCCCGTCCGGGGTCGTACACCGTACCTGAAGGTGCGCTGGCCTCGCCGCGAATTCGAGCAACACCTGCAGGCACATGCCGCACGGAGTTCCACCGTCCCGCGTTGCGACGACCACGGCTTCTATCTCGCGACAGCCGTCCGACACCATCTGGACGACTGCGCTCCGCTCCGCACAGATCGTGAGCCCGAACGAGACGTTTTCGACGTTGCATCCCGAGTAGACCCTGCCGTTCGATCCCAAGACCGATGCCCCGACCAGGTACCCAGAATAAGGAGCATAGGCCTTGTCCCTAACGGCGACAGCTGCATTGCCCATTTCTTCCCAGACGTCCGGCGAGATCATTTGAACACCGCGATTGTGACACCCGCGCCGCCCTCCTCGGGTTCGCCCTCGCGGAACGACTTGACGTCTCGGTGGCGCCGAAGGATGTCCTGCGTGGTCTTGCGCAAGATGCCCTCTCCCTTTCCGTGCACGATTCTCACTGAGTCCAGGCCGGCCAAGACGGACTCGTCCAAGAACCGCGTCAATTCTTGCTCGGCGTCCTCGGCCCGCATCTGTCGCAGGTGGATCTCCGTACTGGCGCTCATCGCCTTCTTCAGGGAAATTGCCCCCGTCCGAGAGCGCTGAGGTTGCTTGTTCTCCCTCGCGATGACCGTCAAGTCGGTCAACTTACAGGTCATCTTGAGCGGCCCAGCTTGCACCTGGACCTGGCCGTTCTTCGGCTCGTCCAAGACCGTCCCCGTCTGGGACAGCCCTGCGATCCGGACGGTGGCGCCCTTCGTTACCTGCCCATGCGGGGCCTTCGGAGCCTCTGCTCGTTTCGGCTTGGTCTCTTCAACGAACTCCCTGCCGATCTCCTGCAGCGTCTTGAGGCGTTCGCGAGCCTTGTCGATGCCTCGCTGGCTAGGATCCTTCTTGACTTCTTCGAATATATCCATCGCCTCGATCCGGATCTCCCGAAGCAAGGTTTCCAGTTCGCTTGAAGCGCGCTCCCTGACCGTCCGCCTGGCTTCCTCCGCCTGATCGATCTTTCGCTGGGCTTCGGCTTCGACTTGCCTGAGCCGTGAAGAAAGGCGGTCAGCTTCGCTCTGAGCGCGTTGCGCCTGTCTCTGCGACTCCTGAAGCTTCTCAATAGTCGCGGCGATATCGAGCTCACCCTCCGACTTCGCCGCGCCAGCCTCCTCCACAACGGCCTGAGGAACTCCGTAACGCTCCGCAATTTTGAGCGCATGGCTTGAGCCAGGCACACCGACGAGAAGCCGGTAAGTCGGACTCAGACTTTTCAGGTCGAACTCCATCGAGGCGTTCATGAAGCCAGGCGCGTTCGAAGCCAAGACCTTGAGCTCGCCAAAGTGGGTCGAGGCCATCACAATCGCCTTGCCGCGCTGAAAGCCAAGGAGAATGGCCCTCGCAAGAGCCGCCCCTTCGCCAGGATCCGTTCCCGCGCCAACTTCGTCGAGCAGCACGAGAGCTCCGGGAGTCAGGGCGTTCAATGCTGCCGCGACGTTCTTGATGTGCCCACTGAACGTGCTGAGCGACTGTTGGAGGGACTGCTCGTCACCAATGTCGGCCCATATTTGACTGAAACACCCTATGTGCGCGCTTTCAGCGGGCGGCATCAACCCACTCTGAGCCATCGCGACGGCAAGCCCCACAGTCTTGATCGCGACCGTCTTGCCGCCAGTGTTCGGGCCGGTGATCAAGAAAACCTCGACGTCGCCTCCCACCGTCACCGTCAATGGAACGCAGACGGAACGGTCGAGCAAAGGATGGCGAGCGTCTTTGAGCCTGAGCTCCGGCCCTTTGATGCGGCCGGGAACGCAGCCTCCCATACTCTCTCCGAGCCTCGCCTTGGCCAGGACGAAGTCGAGTGTGCTCGCCGCTTGGACGCCGTCCACGATGGCCTCGGCATGGGCTCCTACGTGCTCGGACAATTCACGAAGAATGCGCTCTTCCAGAGCCTTCTCTGCCGCCTCGAGCTGCCGCAGCTCGTTACCAAGTGTGACGACGTCTTCCGGCTCGAGGAAGAGAGTGGCTCCGCTCGCGCTCGTATCGTGGACGATGCCCTTGATCTTTCCTTTATGCTCGGACTTGAGGGGGATCACGTACCGCCCGTCGCGCTGCGTGAAAACACCGTCGCTCAGGTACTCCCTCGAGCGACCACTGACGTACGACTGGATCCTGTCGACGATCTTCTTCGCACCACGCGCCTTCTTCTGCCGAAGTTCAGCAAGTTCGGGCGATGCCTCGTCGCGGACAGTTCCGTCCCCATCGAGGCTCGCAAGGAGCCGTCCCTCGACCTTCGGGATTGCAGGCAGCAGAACGCCGAGTTGCCATAGGAGGGGCAGCGCGTCTGATCTCGGAGAGAGAGCTTCTTCCGCGAGGCGCATTGTTCGGAGAGACTCGCCCACCTTGAACAAGCTGGCGCCGTCCGCGACAGCTCCCCTCTGTGCCAGTTTCACTGCAGACTCGACGTCATGGAGACCGACGAAGTTGAGGCCGACCTCGCCCAACAACGTCTCTGACTCCCGAGTCCGCCCGAGTTCGAAGTCGACCTCCTCCTCCGTGAATTTGGGCTGAAGCGACAAGGCAAGCGAGGCACCGACGGAGGTGTCGCAATGATCGGCGAGCTGCCGCAAGATCTGATCGAACTCTAAGACACGCAGGGCGTGCACGGACAAAGTTTAGTCGGGCGGAGGGCCCAACGACACGCAAAGGCCCGTCGCGCGTAGAATGCACATATGCTGGCGAGCCTGCTCCTTCTGGCGTCTTTCACCCAACCGCGAGAGGTCACCCTTGAACCTACCGACGATGTCTGGGTCTACCAGTTCGCGGAGGACCAGGCGAACGACCCGTTCCTGCGGGTCTGGGGCGACGAACAGGGAGCTGTCGGCAAGTCTTTCGAAGGCCACCTGACCTTCTCTTACAGCTGCCTAAAATTCGAGATCCCCGCTGGCACTACCGGCCCCCTGACGGGCGCGAAGCTCGTGCTCACCCACGCCCCCGAGCCAGGCTGGGATTCCAAAGACGCTGAGAAGAACCCTCTTGAGGCGCGCTCGCTCACAACCGAGTGGGAGGAAGAGAACTGGACCTACGAACAAGCCGCGAAGATCCATCCTTCGGCTGACGCTAATACCATCTATGGTTCTGGATGGTCACCTGCGCCAAGCACCGACCAGACCTTCAAGATCGAGATTGACCTCCTGAAGGGCAAGGGTGGGTTCTCGGCCTCCTTTGAGAAGGCGGCGAGCTCGCCCTCGCGACTGATCGGCATCGCCTTGACCTCGACCCTATCGCCACAAGAAGCAGGAGAGAACGGCATCTACAAGCTGTATTCGAAGTCGAACGAGCCAGCATTGCGGCCGAAACTTGTCCTCACGTTTGGCTCTTGACGCCCGACAGCAACCTCAGTCCGTTCAAAATCACGAGGACTGTCGATCCTTCGTGGCCGACTACCGCGTAAGGGAGGACCGCGTCGCGCAGGTGCGGCAAGAAAGCGTCGACCAAGATCGAGCCGATCGTGAGACACGTGATGACCCCTGTCGCGAAGAGCAAGTTCGCGCGGATCGTCCGGTTCGTCTTGCGCCCAAGACTAACGATCTCCGGTAAGCGGTTCAAGTTGTCCTGCATGAGGACGACGTCCGCCGCATTCAGGGCCACGTCGCTGCCGAGCCCGCCCATTGCGACCCCGACATTGGCCCTGGCCAGGCTGGGAGCGTCGTTCGTCCCGTCGCCAACGAACACGACGCCCTTGCTCGACCCCGCCAATTCGGCGACGATCTTCTCTTTGTCATCGGGCATGAGTCCTGCCCGGACATCTTCGATGCCCAATTCAGACGCTACCGTCCGAGCCGTCTCCTCGTTGTCCCCTGTGAGCAAGACCATCCGTTCGAACCCGAGATCGCGCAATCTGCCGAGTACTCCTCGAGCCTCGGGCCGGGGTGCGTCGCGTAGCCCGAGCGCGGCAAGCTGACGGCCCGACTTGAGCAAGGCGACAGTCATTCCATTGGCTTGGATTTCACGCGCATGGGCAAGGAACTCTTCAGGCAGACCTTGGAAAAACTTTGGCTGTCCGACTTGCACCTCCTGACCGTCGACCACGGCGACCACGCCCATCCCTGACACCGTCCTCTGTTCGGTCGCCTCGGGCACGTCGATCCCGTGCTCCCGGGCACCCACCACGATCGCTTCGGCAAGCGGGTGCGTGCTGTACTGCTCGGCGGCAGCCGCCAAACGGAGCAAAGCGGTGGCGCCTTCGGACATAGTCCCGCCACCACGGCTCCAACAGGCGTGCTCCTCGCGGCAGTGCGACGTCGACCCGACCGCCACGGGTGCCTCGCCGCAGACGCAAATCTCCTCCAAGACTGGTTTCCCCACAGTCAAGGTGCCAGTCTTGTCCATCGCAATGGCGTCCGAGACGCCGACCTGCTCAATGAACTGGCCGCCGCGCACGAGCACGCCGTGCCGGGCAGCCCAGGCGAGGGCGGAAAGAGTGGTCGCGGGCGTGGAAATGACGAGGGCGCAAGGGCTCAGAGCCACCAGCAAGGTGAGCGAGGCATAAAGCGCACGGTCGACATCCTCCTTGAGCGCGAACCGGATGACGACGGACAGCACCGCCGCAAGAAGGACGAAAATCGTATACCGCTGGCCGAACCACTGGCTGATCCTTTCCCCACTCGCCTTGTTCTCTTGTGCGTCCCGAACGAGGTCGACTATCTTCTCGAGCGTCGTGTCGCCAACGACCCGTTTGACCTCCACGACCAACATGCCGTCCAGGTTCTGTGTGCCTCCGATCACGCTCGACCCCGCCGCGACCTGCACCGGCACCGATTCCCCCGTCATCGCTGACTGGTCGATGCTGCTGGAACCACTGATGATCACTCCATCAAGCGGCACGGCTTCAAAGGGCTTGACCCGCACGCTCTCGCCCATCTTGACGTCAGCCAGCGGCACTGACCGATCGCCTTGTTCGCCGATTACCGTCGCTGAGTCCGGTCGCAACTTGATCAGACCCTCGATGGCGGAGCGCGTCTTTGCCATGGTCAGCTCCTCTAAGGTCGAGGAGAGACTGAACAGGAACAGAAGGACGGCCGCCTCCTGGGTGTGCCCAAGGGCGACGGCGCCAGCCCCGGCCAGCACCATGAGAATGTTCACGTCCAGGCGCCTTTCGCGGAGGGCTTCGAGTGCCGCACCAAGGGCAAACGGAGACCCGGCGATCACAGCCGCGAGAGCCAGCCAGGGGGCTAGTCCAAAGAAGCTTCCCAGCAGAGCAAGCCCGCAGAGGATGGTCAAAGCGGTCTGGAGCCCGCGAAGCATCTCTACCTATTTTAGATGATCCGGGCAGACGTCCCCAAGTCGGAGCGAAGGCTCAGTCTCCGTCCTCAGGCGGCACCTTGTGCACCCTGCCCAGTTGTTCCAAGGGGAACGCGGGCATCGCCAAAGGCCGCGTCGCTAACGAGACGAGGACGATCGGATTATCGTCCGCTGCAATCCGGTTCGAACTGAAAGCACCGCAGACCCGGCACCGATGGATAAGAGCCCACTCCCCGCCCCGGCGGACCCAGACGGTGACCGGCTCCATTGTTCCCCCGCACTCGGCTTCACGGTCTCCGGGGTCGTTGTCGAGGTGCTGGCTATGAAGGCAGTTAGGGCAATGATTACGGTGTTCTGTCCCGGCGCCTCCGGCGGGAACCCAAATGCCGCAATGACGACAATCAAAGCCCTGAACTGACGCGTTCGGAGCTTGCCGACGAGGATAACGGCCCCGATCACGGGCCGAAGACGATCTTCGTTTCAAGTGTTTCGTTTCTCAAGGGTTGGCTTGGCGCGGAAAGACCCGCACTTTTAAGAGGGAGAAACGCCGGGCCCTGCCCGGAAACGACGCTTAAGCGACGCTCTGGGAGGCGGCGGACGAGATCGCACTGGCGGCAAGATTCATAGTCGTAACCTCGAGCACGAAATGTACCTCAGCCGAGCGCGATCCGCAGGACTTGCGAGGCCTTCGAGACGAAATGTGCCGTGAGCTCCGCCCTGATCTCGGCGGGAACTTCCTCAAAGTAGTCCTTCTTGTTGTCCTCGGGCAGAATCAGCTCGGTCACGCCAGAACGGTGCGCGGCCAGCACCTTCTCCTTCACGCCTCCGATCGGCAAGACTTGCCCGGTCAGCGTCACCTCGCCCGTCATCGCCAACCGCGGCCTCACCTTGCGACCCGTGAACAGCGACGTCAACGCGGTCAGCATCGTGATACCTGCGCTGGGGCCGTCTTTCGGCGTGGCTCCCTCTGGCACGTGCACGTGCACCTCGTTCTCCTCAAAGACCTTGTCCGAGATCTTCAACGACCTGGCGTTGGCGCGGATGTAGCTCATGGCGGCCGTGACCGACTCCTTCATGACGTCGCCAAGCTGTCCCGTGACGATGAGCCCTTTGCCCGGGAACTTGACGGCTTCGATGAACAAGACGTCGCCACCCACTGGCGTCCAAGCGAGCCCGATCGCCATTCCCGCCACGAGCGGGCGTTCGCTCACGGGGTCGTGGAGGTACCGCGGGGCACCGAGCGCTTCCTGGACAAACTTCCGCGTCACCGTCAACTTCCGCGTCCGACCTTCGGCGAACTCGAGCGTGGCTTTGCGCGCGACAGAAGCCACCTCCCGGTCGAGGTTGCGGACGCCCGCCTCTCTCGTGTAGTGCCGGATCAGGAAGACGAGCGCGTCGTCATTGAACACCAACTTCGATGGCTTCAAGCCGTGCTCGGTCAGTTGCTTCGGCACCAGATGTGCCTTCGCGATCTGAAGCTTCTCCTCCTCCGTGTACCCACCCAGTTCAATGACCTCCATACGGTCACGCAAGGGAGCAGGAACCGTGTCCATCCGGTTTGCAGTGGTGATGAAGAACACGTTTGACAAATCGAGCGGCGCGTCCACGTAGTGGTCGCGGAACGTAGAGTTCTGCTCGGGGTCGAGCACCTCAAGAAGGGCTGAGGCCGGATCGCCGCGAAAGTCCGTGCCCAACTTGTCAATCTCGTCGAGGACGAAGACCGGGTTTCGTGACTCCGCCCGGCGAAGTCCCTGAACGATCTGACCCGGCAACGCCCCAATGTAGGTTCGTCGGTGACCGCGGATTTCGGCCTCGTCGCGCATTCCACCAAGCGAGATCCGAACGAACTTACGATCCATCGCGCGCGCGATCGAACGACCGAGCGAGGTCTTGCCGACGCCAGGAGGGCCGTAGAAACAAAGAATGGGCTGGCGGAGCCGACCGTCTGTCTTCACCTTGCGCACGGCGAGGAACTCGATGATCCTCTTCTTGATCTTGTCGAGCCCATAGTGGTCGGCATCGAGGACTTCGCGCACGTGCTTCAGGTCAAGGTTGTCCGCTGTCTCCTTGCTCCAGGGAAGTGCGACCATCGTCTCGACGTACGTCCGGGCGACGGTGTACTCGGGTGAGCCCGGGTTGATTCGGCGCAACCTGTCGTATTCGCGGTTGACCTCTTTGAGCGCTTCTTCCGGCATGCCGGCAGCATCGATCTTCGACCTGATCTCCAGCAAGTCCTCGCCAGTGTCCTCGCCTTCGCCCAGCTCGCGCTGGATCGCACGGAGCTGCTCGCGCAGGTAGTACTCCCGCTGGCTTTTGCTGAGTTCGGCGCTGACCTCGCTCTGCACCTTGGTCGAAAGCTCGAGGACGCGGACTTCGCGGCCCAGAATTTCAAGCAGTTTGCGAAGCCGCTCCTTGAGATCCAGGGTCTCCAGGATGGTTTCTTTGTCATGGACCGACATCGGCATGTGCGCCGCGACGAGGTCGGCCATCACGTTGGGCTCTTGGACGGCACTCGTCAAGCTGCGCAGTTCGTCGGGCAGTTGCGGCGCAAGTCGGACGGCCTGGTCGAACAGCGCGGCAACCGACCGTTTCAGCGCCTCCACTTCTTCGGCGTCGTTCGGGTCCAAGGCAGGGTCTTCGATGGTCTCGATCCGCGCCCGAAGGTAGGGCTCGCTGCTGATACGCTCAACGATCTTGAACCGGACAATCCCTTGCACAATCATGCGCACCGCGTCCGGTGCCTTCATGAGCGTGCGGATAATCACCGCGCACCCATACTCGAACACGTCGTCAAACCCGGGCTCGTCCGTCTGCGGGTGGCGTTGCGCGACAACTCCTATGATCCGGTTGGCCGACGCCACGCTATCGTCGATCAGTTCGATGGACGTTGGGCGAGCCACACTCAACGGCGCGATCAGCATCGGATAGACCACCGAGTCGCGAAGAGGCAAGAGGTTCAGTTCGGCAGGAATGTCCGGCTTCGGCTCCGGCTCGGCCTCCAAGCCCATCGCGGGGATGGCCTCTCCCGCATTGTCCAAGCTTTCTTCAAGCTCCTCGACAGGCAGCTCCAGATCGACCGCAGCCTCAAGCGGCCCGACGTCTTTCTTCCTCATCGGAGCCTCCGAACACTGATCGTCCTCTCGACAACGTAGTGCTGTTCTTCTTCTGTCTCGCCCTTGGGAATCACGATCTTCAGCATCCCATGCGTCAACTGTGCCTGGGTTTCCTCCACCTTTAGTCCAACGTCCGGCAACTTGACTTCGCGAGCAAACGGCCCATATTCGATCTCTAACTGGTGGGCTAGAGTTGGGATTCCGGGGCAGACCGCCTCGTCGTTCCGCTCGCCCCGAACCTGTAGGCAGTGCCTTTCAAGGCTGTACTGCACCGTGAACTGCCCAGCACGCACCCCTGAAAGCTCGACCTTGATCAGGACGTGGTCGGGGAGTTCCAACACGTCGATCCTGGGAGCCCACGCACGCTGACGAGCAAGCTTCGGCCCAGCCGGTGACAGTTCATTGCTGAGCCGGTGCACCTCGACCCCTATCTCAAGGATCCAGTCATCGAGCTCCTTTCGAGACATGGCCGCAGTTTACTTGCCGTCCTGCCCCCGCCCTGAGCAGCGACTTAGGGGACCTTGGACTAAATATTTCATTGGAGCGTACTAAACTAAGGTTGCCGACTTTATTTGGAGGCACAAAACATGACCTTAGCTTTGCAGTGCGCCTGCCGCACGGCGTTTCTCTTTCTCGTCTCTGCACCGATAGCCGCAAATGCTCAGTTCAACCTGGCCTGGGCCGACACCTTGGACGGCGGTCGCAACCTGTGTGACTACGCGACAAATTCGGTCGCTGACAGTCTGGGCAACATCTATGTCGTAGGGACTGTGAACAGCTACGGCGCCGACGAATTCGCCGACATCTCGCTCCAGAAGTTCTCTCCCACCGGCGTCCTCCTGTGGACGCGACTCTTTGACGGTCCGGCTCACAGCCAGGACATTGGGATTGACCTCGCACTAGGCGGTGATGGGAGCGTCAACGTGGTTGGCAGAGTCTTGACCGCCGATGCCAGTAGCGACATCGTGACGCTCAAGTACCGCGCGACCGATGGCGCCCTCCTTTGGTCTCGCCAGATCGACGGCCCTGCTCACAGCGTGGACACAGGCTGCGATATCGCGGCGGACGCAAGCGGCAACGTCTTCGTCACCGGAGAAGTCTGGAACGACGCCGAGTTCTACTCCAACGGCGACTATTGCACCGTCAAGTACACGGCGGATGGGAGCCTCGCATGGAGCAGGCTCTACGACGGCCCTGCGAACTACATCGCCATCAGCGATCAGCCCCAGAACATCGCAGTAGATCGCAATGGAGACGTCGTGGTCAGCGGAGACTCTCCAGGCCCTTCCAATATCGACGACATCGTTACCGTCAAGTATCGCGGCAGCGACGGCGCCCAGCTTTGGGAGCAACGCTACACCGGCCTCGGGGCGAACGACAATGCTGTTGGGCTCGAAATCGCCTCGAACGGCGACCCCATCGTCACCGGCAACACGTTCCAAAACGACTACAAGATCGTCGTGATCCGCTATGACTCGGTGAGCGGGGTTCAGCAATGGGCCAAGGTCGACGTCTTCCCCCACCATGGGCAGTTGAACCGCTTCTACAGCATGGCCCTGGATCAAGGGAACAACCCGGTCATCTCGTTGACCTACGATCCAGACGTCAACGAGAGCAACCTCAATTACAACATTCAGACGACCAAGTACGACTTCGCGACAGGGGAAAGAATCTGGTCGGTCAGCTACGGCAATTCGGACAGGTACGACGCTCAAGGCGCCAGAGCGGTCGCCGTGGACAAGCTCGGCAATGTCGTCGTCGCCGGTTCGAGCCTTGTCTTGCCCCACACCCGTTTCGCCCTGTGGTACTACCGGGGCAGCGACGGAGCCCTGCTTTGGACCAAGGACTACGCCTTTCCGTTCGATTCGGACAAGCCCTCGCGCGTCTTCTTCGACCGCTTTGGCAACATCGTGTCGTGCGGAACGACCACGAACAACAACACGAGCCTTACGGACGTCTTCGTGACAAAGTGGACCAGGAACGGAACGCCACAAGTCGGGGGCGGGCACATCATCGGAGACTGACGATCCCCTCAGGTAAAGTAGCTCCATCGGGCGGTTGGCTCAGCGGTAGAGCACTTCGTTCACACCGAAGGGGTCACTGGTTCAAATCCAGTACCGCCCACCATTACTAAGGGAGGAGAGCTTCGTGGACAGCCTTGCACCCAGCTACTGTTTCGCGTCGAGAAAGTCGTTCACCATCGGCACAATGATCGCCACGCGCTGCATCAGCGTCACGTGGGTCGTGTCGGGCAAAATGGCCAGGCGCGAGGAGGTGCGCGGCCCCATATCGCCGTGCGTCTCGCCGCCCTTCAGGCGGAACATCTCCGCGACGTGAGCAAGCAAAACGCCGTCCGCGTCTCCGTGAATGAAGAACATCGGCGCCTTTGTGGCTTTGAGCTTATCGGCCCCGAAGTCGTATCCTTTCGAGAACATTGCGGTCAGCCGCTGAACGAACTTCGGAAAGTCGTTCGGAGTCGGGCTCAGCTTCGTGTACTCGGTCTCGAGAGGCGTGCCCTTGAAGGCGTCAGCGGTGAGCCTTGAGATCAGCTCCTGCGCTTCCTTGGGCATGCCGTCGTTGCGGAACGTGGACGAAATGATGATCGCCCTTCGCACTTTGTCAGGATGGCGGATCGCGCACTCCATGGCAACCGATCCGCCCAAGCTGTAGCCGAGCAAGTCGGCCTGCGGGATCTTGAGCTGATCGAGCAGCGCGGCCACGTCGTCGGCGAGGCTCTCATACGTCATGTCTCGCGCGATGTCGGCAGTGCGACCGTGTCCTTGCATTTCAACGGCAATCACCGTTCGCGTCTTGGCGAGCTCAGGGATCCACTCGCTCCAGTTGTTGGTGATGGTCATGAAAGCGCCGTGAAGCAGCACGACCGGCTCTCCGGCAGGGCCGGGGTGGATTTCGTAGTACATCTTCATTCCGTTGACGGGAGCGTAGCCGGTCGCCGGTTGCTGTTGGGCCGAGGCGGCAGTCATAGCGAGAGTCAGAGTCACGAGCATGACCGCTTTCGACACGGTCGTCATCGTTTTTTTCCGCCAATGAATGGCATGGTGGCGGCCTGCTCCATCCACGACGCCAACTGGGCTTCGTCGATCTCGTCGACAGAAGCCAACTCCACCCCACGGGTTGCCTTTCCCATACCGGTCGGCGTCACCGGCGGTTCTGGCTTGAGCTCCGTGCCGCGAATGAACATCAGTTTCACGTGCCCCACGAAGGCTCCAGATGAGAAGCACCACCCCCCATCGACACCGTAATAGGCCATGCCCCATTTCACTGCTCGCTGGAGGCCCGGTAATGTTCGGGCAGCCAGGGCATCAATCCGCTCAGCGATGTCGCGCTGGGGCTGGGGCAAGCTGGCGATGTACTGAAATACGGGTTTGTCGCCCGTTGCGGCCTTCGCGTCACTTGCTTTGCCCGTCATGGCGACCAGCAGTTGGACAGGGTGCTGGCCTTGCCCACCTTTCATTTCCTTGGCGTCGGCGGCGCTCTTCTCCGTTGCGTCACTTGGCTTCATGATTGTGCCTCCGCACCCGACCCCAATCCCGTAAGCAACGCGTCCAGCTGGTCCAGCACCTCGGGCATCGCGCCCGTGGATCCCGTTTCGACCGCCTCCGCATTCGGATAGAGGTCGTGCACCGTCAACAGCGTCTTCCCATCGGTCTCCTCAAAGGTCACAGTGGTGACGGTCGCGCCCTCGTCGCCCTCTTCATTGGTCCAAACGAGGCGCGAGTGCGGCGTCACTTCGACGTATGTTCCAAAGAACTCCATCGTCGAGCCCTCGTGCAGGAATGCCAAGCGGTACTGCCCCCCGGGGCGAACGTCTAGTTCGCACGCAACCAGGTTCAGCCCATAAGACTTCGGCACCCACCACTGCCTGAATAGCTCGGGCTTGGTCCATGCGTCCCACACGAGGCGGGCAGGGGCGTTGACGGTGCGTGTGACGACGAGTTCGAGGTCGGAAATCCGTTCGACTGTGGTTTCGTTCTCTTTGCTGACTTGCATTTGCTTTTTCCTTACGTTATCCAGTCCTAGACAGTGGCTCAGTTCCTTGGTGCGGGCCAGGCCGGCGAACCGAAGCCGTAGAGGCGGTTCGGGTGCGGAGCGTCATAGGGCCCGTCTCCATCGAGGCCAAGCTCGAAATGGAGCATGGTCATCTGGCCGCTCTTGCTGACGATGTGTTGCGCCATGTGGAACAGATAGTCCCGGACGGACCGGCGATGGCCGTCTGGGCTGGATCTGAGTTCGTCCATCATGGGTGGCTCAATGCTCTGGAGGAGTTCCCGCCACGCCTCTTTCTCGGTCTCGAGTAAATCCAGCATGTTGACGCGGTCCTGAGGGAGATCTGGAACGGCCACCTGGCGTGCAGGGTCGAGCACTGTCATCTCCTGCCGATCGCTCCGCAGCCACATCCACGCGTGCTCGCAGATCTCGCGGGCCGTGGGTGTGCGCTCGGAGAAACTCCAGTTCCACTTTTCCGCGGGGATTTCCCGGGCGCGGCGGAGGATTCCGCCGGTGAACGCGCAAATGAGTTGCTCGTACCCCTCAATCTCGCTCGAAGGGGAATCCCCGGCCTTTGCTTTCTCCTTCCGCCTCAGTTCCTCGACAACATTGCCCAACTCGACGAAGCGCTCGGCCCAGAGCTGGCGATGATGCTCGATCCATGCCGCCTCTTCTTCCAACCCACGTAGCCCGAGCTTGCAGGTCCGTACCCGCCCGACCTTTTCGGTCCTGACGAGCCCCGCTTGCTCCAAGATCCCTATATGCTTCTTCATGCCCGTGAGGGTCATGCGGAACATTTCGGCAAGCGCGGTTATCGATGCGTCCGCACGCCCGAGTTGCTCCAGAACACCGCGTCGGGTGGCGTCCGAGAGCGCGCCGAACGCGATGTCAAAGTGGGCAGCTCGATACTGTACCATTTGGTTCAGTATATCACATGAATGGCGGGATCGCAAGAGTCCCATCAGCCCGCTCGGCTAGGGCTCAGCGGAACCCGAACCCCGCGGAGGCGTCATAATGGTTGACGCTCGGGCAAAGGCTCATGCCTCCGGGCTTTTTGTATGTCCAAATCTCAACACCTTAAGGGGTTTCAGCACCTGGGCCTGCCTGCACGCTTCGTGCAAGCGGTCGCCCGCTTGGGTTATCACACGCCCACCCCCATCCAGCAGGACGCGATCCCCGTTGCGCTCTCCGGACGAGACCTTGTCGGAATCGCCCAGACGGGCACCGGCAAGACCCTTGCGTTCGGCCTTCCAATGCTCAGCCGGCTGCAGCCCGGTGAGTTCGGCCTTGTCCTCGCCCCCACCCGCGAACTGGCCCAACAGATCGACGACAGCCTGCGACGCTTCGAAGTGAAGACCGCTCTTCTCATCGGCGGCGCACCGATGGCCAAACAAGTCGGCCAGCTCCGCGCCCGACCGACCGTCGTCGTCGCCACCCCGGGACGCCTTCTCGACCACCTGGCCCAGAAGACCGCCGACCTCAGGCGTGTTTCCATCGTCGTTCTCGACGAGGCTGACCGCATGCTCGACATGGGTTTCACCCCTGCGATCCGGAAGATCCTGGACGCGACCCCCACCAGCCGCCAGACCATGCTCTTCTCGGCTACGATGCCAAAAGAGATCTTGCGGATGGCAGAGACCGACCTTCGCAAGCCCGTGCACGTGGAGGTCGACCCGGCTGGCACCGTCACCGAACTGGTCAAACAGGAACTCGTCTTTGTCTCGAAGGACGAGAAAGGTCCGGAGCTCGCGCGACTCCTCAAAGAGGACAACGGGCCGGTGCTGGTCTTTGCCCGCACCCGCCACGGAGCTCGGAAACTCGCGAAGTCGCTCAAGATCCAGGGCCACAGCGCGGCCGAGATCCACTCGGACCGAACCCTCGCCCAGCGTAAAGCCGCCCTCCACGGCTTCAAGAACGGTGACTACCGAGTGCTGGTCGCAACCGACATTGCCGCCCGCGGCATTGACGTGAAGAACATCTCTTTGGTCGTGAACTACGACGTCCCTGACAATCCCGAGGACTATGTTCACCGGATCGGCCGAACCGGCCGCGCAGGCGCTCGGGGCCGGGCCGTGACCCTAGCGACGCATGAGCAGAAAGGCGAAGTCCGTGACATCGAAAAGCTTCTCAAGTCTGAGCTTCCGGTCTCGAAACGCACTGCCACTGAAAAACGACCGGTCGAGAACGAACCCAAGTCGTTCCCCGCGCGCCAAGCCCGTCGAAACCGCTTTCAAAGGGCTCGCAAGCGGGCCGTCGCCTAACTTGCCTGCACTGAGATCCAGTTAGCCGGCTACCTCAAGCGCGGGCCTGGAACAATTCGACGGGGTTGCCGTCCGGATCATCCAACAAGACTTGAGTACCGCCGGGGCCGGACAAGGGATCGTTTCTGAACGTCGCGCCCTGAGCCAGGAGCGAGGCCATGGTCTCCTCCATATCCTCGACCTCGACGACAAAGCGGTTCCAACCGCCTGGCTCTGGCACGCGGCCGTCCTTCATTGGCTTCATCGCCGATGTGCCGGGCCCACTCAGCCAAAGCGTCAGATCGCCCTTTCGCAAAATGGCGATGGCTGGCCCGTACTGCTCCACAAGTTCGAAGCCGAGAAGGATGCAGTAGAACTCGCGTGAGGCGTCGACATTGCTGACGAAGTAACGGACCGAGACCATGGAGACTCACCTCTCAAGGGAGAGACCCGCTTCCGGCCGCAAGTTGCGGCCGGTGCCACGGGCAGACTGCTTCCCGGCTAGAGCGCTCCAGTCGGGCACCCCCATCATATCAAAAGAGGAAGCGGCGGTGCAACATCCGGAAGCGGGACCTTTGATACAACAGTTTAATAGTTGTTGAATTGTTATGATATTCTCTTCCCATGGAGACGAAAGACGCCGCCGCAATGTTCAAGGCGCTCGGCGATCCGACCCGCCTCTCGATCTTTCAGTTCGTCCGAGGATGCTGCTGCGAGGTCGCTGTGGGCGAGCAAGGCGAGGTCCGGCCCGTTGCCGGTCCCACCGTCGGTGAGGTCTGCTGTCACGTCCATGGCCCCGACAAGCCCCTGTCCTCCGTGAGTTTCCACCTCAAGGAGCTCCGGACTGCGGGCCTCATCCACATGGACAAGCGCGGCAAGAACATGGTCTGCAGCACCGACCGCGCGTCCCTGCGCCGGCTTGCAGAGTTCCTCACCGAGCCTTCCCTCGAAGGCGACTGTTGCACAGGAGTATCGAAATGAACAAACTGACCGAAAGAGAAGACGTCCGCGACCTCGTCCGCAAGAAGTATGGCGAAGCCGCCCTGAAAGTCCTTGCCGGCCAAGGCTCCGCGTGCTGCGGCACGACGACCGACGAGGGAGCCGCTTGTTGCGGATCCACCACAAATTCAGACTGCTGCTCGAACAGCGACCCTATCTCCGGAGACCTCTACTCGGACACGGAAGCTGCTGAGATCCCAGAGTCCGCGATCCTCGCCTCACTCGGGTGCGGGAATCCCACCGCCCTGGCCCAACTCGAGGAGGGCGAGACCGTCCTCGACCTCGGGAGCGGAGGCGGCATCGACGTCCTTCTCTCCGCCAAGAGGGTGGGGCCGAGCGGCTTCGCCTATGGCCTCGATATGACGGACGAGATGCTCCAGCTTGCAGAACGCAACAAGGCCGAGGCGGGAGCGCAAAACGTAATCTTCTTGAAGGGCCACATCGAGGCTATCCCCTTGCCCGACAGTTCCGTCGACGTCGTCATCAGCAACTGCGTGATCAACCTGTCGGCCGACAAGGACAAGGTTCTGGCTGAGGCGTTCCGCGTGCTCCGCCCCGGCGGCAGGTTCGCCGTGTCTGACGTCGTCGTCGATGGAGCGCTGCCAGAGGCCGTGCGCCAAGACATGGAGGCGTACGTCGGATGCATCGCGGGGGCTTTGGACAAAGACGACTATATATCCAAACTGACGGCCGCGGGCTTCAGTCAAGTGACACTCGAGCCAACCCGCCGCTACCAGTTCTCGCAGTTGCCAGGGAGCTGGTCAGGCTTGCCCCTAGCAGACCAAGAAGCCCTTGACGGCAAGGTCATGAGCGCGTTCATCCGGGCGGTGAAGCCCCTTTGAAAGTGCTCTTCGTCTGCGTGCACAACGCAGGCCGGTCCCAAATGGCGGAAGCGTATGCTAACCACCTCGCGCGCGATCGCGGGGTTGGTCTGGTCGCTGAGTCCGCCGGCACCGAAGGCGGCAAGCAGCTCAACCCGCTCGCCGTCCAAGTCATGAGCGAAGACGGTATCGACATGACCGGCCAGCAGCCAAAGCTTTTGACCTCGGAGATGGTGGCGCGTGCCGACAAGGTCGTCTCAATGGGCTGCGGTGTCGACGCCTCGGCCTGCCCTGCGAACTTCATCCTGACCGAGGACTGGGAGCTCGACGACCCCGCCGGGCAACCGATCGAGAAAGTCCGCAAAATCCGCGATCAGATCCGGGCTCGCGTCCTCACTTTGATCCAGGAGGCGGTCAACCAGTGATCAAGCGTTACTTGGCCGAATTCATCGGAACGTTCGTCATCGTATTTGCCCCTGTCTTCGTTGCCAGTGCCGACCTAGTGAATGGCCGCCATTCGACGGAGCTTACGGTCGCGCTCGTGTCGGGCATGCCCGTGCTCGCCATGATCGCTGCCCTCGGACCGATTTCCGCCGCCCACTTCAACCCAGCCGTCACCCTCGGCTTTGCAGTCGCGCGCAGAGTTCCATGGCGCTTTGTCATCCCCTACTGGCTTTCCCAACTTGGCGGGGCCTCTGTTGCTGCGACGGCTGCCTTTCTCGTCTTCGGCAAAGTTGGAGGCGCCCAAGCCACCACACTTGATGCCCAACTTCAGGGCTGTGTGGTCGAGGCTCTGATCACCTTCGTCCTGATGCTGACCATCATCGCCGTCGCCACTGACAAACGGACGCCTGGGGGAGTCCCACCCCTCGCTATCGGGATGGCGGTCGTCGTCGGAGTCCTTATCGGTCTGCCGGTCACAGGCGGCTCGATGAACCCTGCCCGTGCGTTCGGCCCCGCACTGTACAACCAGGGCGCCTTTGCTACCCTGTGGGTGTACTTGGTCGGCCCCGGCCTAGGGGCCGGTGCCGCCGCACTGATCTACGAGGCCGTTCGCCTCGAACCCGAACACGCCAAAGGAGCTCCGGACCTCGACGAGCGCGTTTAACTTCAAGAGATAAGCAGGCCGAACGAAAGACATCCCCGAACCCTCAACCCCCATCCGTGCCCTTCCGCACCGGTCGGTCAGGGTACTCAAACGAAAAAGAGCCCGGCAGGTTGCCGGGCTATGAGCATTCGTGCCGAGCTCCTCGGCGACAGCATTGCTACAAAACTATTAGTTGCACTTGGGATGCGGGCCGTCGGCGTCGCTGGTCCAAAGGCAGATGTCCCCAAGCGCCTTCTTGTAGGGAACGACCTTCGCGTGGCCGTCCGTGAATTGGGCAGCAAGCTGACCACCATAGCGGTTCTCCATCAACTGCATGGCCTGCTTTTCATGACCAACGCTCAGCGGTCCACTTTCGCCGCCGGAGTAGCTCCAGTTGGAGTTACCGAGGTTCTTCCAGTAGTACCTGTACTGTGCGCCCTGGCTGTCAATGAAGGCGAGTTCTGTTCCGTTCAGCTTGCTGACCTCGGTGATGCCACTCTGGTTCGCAATGTCGGGGACAGCGCCATAAAAGGAAGCGTCGATCAGCATGATCGTTGAGGCCACGCGCGGGATGCTCGTATGGTTGACGCTCTGCGGGTTGCCGTTCGGGTCAGCGAAGGCACCGGCCGGGCTCAAATAAGCATCGTTGTGGCCGTAGCTGTTCTGGCCACCATAACCATTACCCGTGCAGCCTGCACCGGTGCAATTGGGAGCACTGCCGTCGCCGGGGATGAAGGGCGTCGGGTTGCCGGGCGACTTGAAGACGCCAAAGTTCTTCATATAGGGCTCGACGATGTAGCACCAGTAATAGCGCTGGAGGGCGCCAGCGGTCAGGTGCTTCGCCGTGCCCTTCAAGTTATTGTTCGTGTCGTAGTAGTCAGGGCAATTCGTGAAGTTGCCGTTGGTATCGCGACAATTGAACCGGTGCGGATAGAAGTTGTCGTCGTAGTCCGTCAAGTAGATCATGGTGCCCATGCCCATTTGCTTGGTGTTGTTCAAGCTCTGGGTCTTCTTCGCTGCCTCTTTGGCCTTTGCGAAGACGGGGAACAGAATGGCCGCAAGGATCGCGATGATGGCAATGACCACCAACAGCTCGATGAGGGTGAACGCGCGTCTCATAATTCTGGGGTGCTCCCGAAACAAGCTCAGGATGGTGGCGGTTTGTTAAGCCCGGGTTGTATCGCTCAAAGCTTCACCGCGCCTTAACACAAAGTAGGTCGCCGTACCAGCACCGAGTACACTCGGTGACGATGGCGACGGCGTTCCGAGGGGCTCTCGTTGAATCGGCACGCCTGTTGCATCAAGTGGTCGACGACGGCGCGCTGATGGCACGACTCGACCAGGCGGCCGCAACGATTGTCGAGTGCTTTCAAGCGGGCGGCAAGGTGCTCTCCTGCGGAAACGGTGGCAGCATGGCCGATGCCATGCATTTCGCCGAGGAGTGGACCGGTCGGTTCCGCAAAGATCGCCGGCCATACCCCGCCCTTGCCCTGGCCGATCCCACTCACCTCTCGTGTACGGCCAACGACTTTGGGTTTGAGCATGTGTTCGCGAGGGGCGTCGAAGCGTTTGGGCGACCGGGCGATGTCTTGCTCGTGCTCTCCACTTCTGGCGATTCGGACAATATCGTCCTTGCTGCCTCTGCCGCGAGCACTTTGGGGGTGACCGTCATTGGCTTCCTCGGTCGTGGCGGCGGGCAGGTCGCCGAGCACTGCGACCTGCCCCTTGTCTTCCCAGGCGAAACCTCGGACCGGATCCAAGAACTCCACATGCTCTGCCTTCACGCTTTGATCGAGACCGTGGAGGACGCATTGAATGTCTGACCACGTGCTCGTGTATCAAATCGGCTCACTTGGCGACACCATCGTCTCCATCCCTTGCTACCGCGCCATCCGCCGCCACTTTCGCGGCAAGCAGATCCGACTCCTCGAAGCGAAGCTCAAGGAAGGGCGGGTCATGCCGTCCGATATGCTGATGCGTGAAAACCTGATCGACGGCGTCACCCAGTACCCGCATGGCGGCACAGGACTCAAGGGAAAGCTGGATGTTTGGAAATCGGTATTCAAAGAGCGGCCCTCGACCGTGGTCTACATCGGCCCAGCGGAGCGGCCTCCAAAGGTCGTGCAAAGGGACAAAGCCTTCTTCCGCATGTGCGGCGTTCCCCACCTCGTTGGGTTCCACGGGGTGGACTACGCCCAGTTCCAAACGCGCTGCCCCGACGGCTTCCTGCCGTCGATGCCTCACCAGTCCAGGCTGCGACTGGAGCGCCTGAGCAAAGACGGCGTCGCTTTCCAAGAAGAAGACCTTGCAACGCCCCTCCTCCATCCCACCATCGAGGAGAAGGAGTCCGTCATGGACTGGTTGGACAAGAACCGGGACTTCCCAACCAGGAAGCTCGTGACCATCGGCTTTATGACAGCAAAGCCCCTCACGCGCTGGCCGATCGAGCGGTTCGAAGACCTTGGGCGGCGCCTCGCCGAAACAGGACAAGTGGAGCTGATCGTGACGGGTGGGCCCGGAGAAAAGGCCGTCGGCGAGCATCTTGTCCAGGCTTGGGGGCAAGGACTGGTGGCGGCCGGGGTGTTCGCCATCCATGACATGGCCGCCCTTCTCGGCATGTCAGACCTCTACATCGGCCTGGACACAGGCACAACCCACCTCGCCGCCACTGTCGACGCGCCGATCCTCGCCCTTTACGCCGACCACACTCAGCCTGGCGAATGGGCCCCTATGGGCAAGCAGTCCGAAGTGATGACCCACCGCGTAGCCTGCGGAGGCTGCCGCGGGTTCGACTGCTCGGTCCAGGGCCATCCCTGCATGGCTGGCCTGACCGTGGATATGGTGCTGCAGCGCGCCAAGGAGCGCCTCGGACTGTGACCGACCACGAGCTCGTCCTTGCTTTCGAGGGCCTGAAGATCGCCGTCATCGGCGATCTGATGATGGACGAGTACGTCTGGGGCGACGCCGCCCGGGTCTCCCCCGAATCGCCCGTCCTTGTGATCGAAGTGAGATCGGATTCGGCTGTTCCCGGCGGTGCCGCCAACGTCGCCGCCAACGCCATGGCGCTCGGTGCCCAAGCCCAAATCCTCGGCGTCGTTGGTGAAGACGTCCCCGGTACCGCGCTCAAAGCCAGCCTTGAGCAACGCGGTGCCAACATCTCCGGCATCGTGACCGACCCGACAAGGCCGACCACTCGCAAGACCAGGATCGTCGCCCAGAACCAGCAGGTCCTCCGCATTGACCGGGAGAGCTCTCACGAAACGCCAGCGGCTGCGACGAAAGCCCTTGGCGCCCACATTGCAAGCGCGGTCGCCAATTCTGACGCCATTCTCGTCTCGGACTATGCGAAGGGCGTCGTCAACGCGCAGACAGTCCCCAACACGATCTCCCTCTGCCAGTCAGGCAAGAAGCTGCTGGTCGCGAACGCCAAGCCCGACAACGTCGAACTCTTCGCCGGTGCCTCGGTCGTTTCGCTCAATGTGTCGGAGGCAGTCGCAGCAAGCGGCGACGCGCGCTTCCGTACTGACGAAATCGAATGGGCGGGCAAGGAACTTCGCAAGCACTTGAAGATCGGCACCCTCATCGTGACCCGCGGCCCACTCGGCATCACCTATTGGACGGAGGAGGATGGGTTCCACCGCATCCCCGCTCATCCCGTCGAGGTCTACGACGTGGCGGGCGCTGGCGACACTGTGATCACGACGATCACCTTGGCGCTAGCAGCCGGGGCACCGATGGATCAGGCTTCAAGACTGGCCGTGCGGGCCGCAGCGATCGTTGTCGGCAAGGTGGGCGTGGCCACCGTGACCGCGAACGAACTGCTGGAAGCACTGGGATGAAACCCGTCCCCGCCGCGGACGTGCGGTTTGACTACTTGCAGGAAGACGGTTCGATTCTGATCGACATGCGCTCGCCGGTGAAGAGGGTTCGGCTCATTTTAGAGTTTCTCCTGATGGCTTGCACATCTTTATTTGTGGTCATGAAGTTCGCATCGATATTTCAAGGTCAGCCGTGGCTTTGGCTCCTCCCGCTCCCTTCGGTTCTAATCCTAACCTTAACAGCGATGGAAGCGTTGAGCCTCCATGAAGTGAGGCTGACTCCCAAGGATCGGGGCCTTACGTTGGTCAAAGGTTTGTTCTTCCTAAGGGCCAAGTACGACGGGCAATACCCGGAGGACATAGTGCTGGAATTGAACCGAAATGAGCACCCTTGGTTCGCAAATTGGAGGTACCGGTACGGGAGTGCCACCTTGTCCTCGGAGTCAGAGGGCTGGTCGGCGGAGGTTTATGTCAGCCCTTCGCCACCATGGGTTTGGCCCGAGCGGATGTCCACTGAAGACGAAGATCGCGTTGTCGCCTTTGCAGAATGGTTCGGGAGCCTCACGCAGATCCCCGTTCACGACTTGCTCAGCTCATCCAAGGCGCGCCGACTCTACACCCCAACCGTGCCTTCGGAACCTGATACACTTCAGCCGTGAACGTGACGGAGTTCGACTACCTGGTCGTCGGGAGCGGGCTCGCCGGGCTTACGTTCGCCCTCCATGCCGCCGAACATGGGTCGGTCTGCGTGCTCACCAAAGCTGAACTGACGGAATCGAACACCAACTACGCCCAAGGCGGCATCGCCGCTGCCGTCGGCGAATCGGACGAATGGCAGCTCCACGAAGAAGACACCTTGGTAGCTGGAGCCGGTCTGTGCGATCCCGAAGTCGTCCGCTTTCTGGTGCAACAAGCACCGGCAGAAATCGAGTGGTTACGGTCGCTGGGGGCACGGTTCGACATCCACCTCGGCCGGGAAGGCGGCCATAGCCGCAACCGGATCGTCCACCATGGGGACAACACAGGCTGGGAGGTCGAGCGGGTCGTCAGCGACGCCGTCCGCCGCAACGAGGCGATCTCGGTCTATGAGAACGCTTTCGTGACCGATCTGCTCAAGGATGCGAACGGGCGCGTCGCCGGGCTGAGGGCCCATGTCGCCGACCGTGGCGTCAGATGCTTCAAGGGGCGAGCCGTGATGCTCGCGACGGGCGGAGCTGGGATGCTCTATGCCCGCACCACGAATCCTCGGGTTGCAACGGCAGACGGTATCGGCCTTGCTCACGACGTCGGAGCAGAAATCAAGGACATGGAATTCATGCAGTTCCATCCCACTGTCCTCTATCACCAGCAGTTGCGGGGGTTCTTGGTGACCGAGGCTGTGCGCGGCGCGGGAGGGACCCTGAGAAACCACCACGGTCACCGCTTCATGTACGACTATGACGAGCGCCTCGAACTGGCTCCACGGGACGTCGTCGCCCGTTCGATCGAGCGCGAGATGGCGAAACTCAAGACCTGGTGCGTCTACCTCGATATCGCTCATTTACCGGCGGCTCCTCTCATGGAAGAGTTCCCAACCATATGGTCAAAGCTGCGGGAGCTCGGCATCGAGATGGAGAAGGACTGGATCCCTGTCACGCCAGGGCAGCACTATTCTTGCGGCGGCATCGTGACGGACATGCAGGCGCGCTCGAACGTGCCAGGACTTTATGCCGCGGGCGAGGTGGCACGGACTGGCGTCCACGGAGCAAACCGCCTCGCCAGCAACAGCCTCTTGGAAGCCATGGTCTTTGCGACCTCGGCCGCCCGAAGCGTCAAATCCGAGCCCGTCGGCGGAGCTTTGACCGAGTCTCCCGAACCAAAGAGCATTGCTGAGAGCGAAGCTGTCCGCATCCGGCACTCGATCCAGAAGTCGATGACGGAAAAGGCGGGCGTGTTCCGCACGACCGCGGGCCTTCAGGACGCAAAACGGACAATCGACGGCTTGCTCGCGGAGTACGGGCAACTGCCAAGCGCGCCGTTCCTGGCCTATTCCCGCGAGACGTACAACATCGCTATCGCCGCCCAATACGTCGTTGATGGTGCTCTAGCCCGCACTGAGAACGTCGGCCTCCACTTCAACGCCGACCTCGTCACTTCTCAAACGCCGGTGGCGCCGATAAAGTAGGCAAAGGCGCTGCCCACTTCGGCCGGATCAAGAGCGCCTTGCAGGGGCCCGCTCCGGCAGGCTGATAATCGACACGTAGAACACCGAACTGCTCCCGGAAAGTGAGCCTCTTCAGGTTCGACACCTTCGCCACTCGAGTCTGGTTGCGCAAAAGGAACACGAGCTGCTTCTTTTCAGCCTTCACTGGTGTCCATGTCACTTCGATGCCCCTGGGAGTCGAAACCGCAACAACTGGTTCGACCGACACGACCCGGACGTCGCTCGTCAAGGTCTTGAGGTATTCCGAGGCGGCGGGGTCGGGAGCGCCGGTTTGAAAGATCGCGTTACGGAGTCCCACGAGGGGGGCTGAAGGGGCGGCTTCGGCAACCGGCAGTCCAAGCCTCTGTGTGAATTTCGGCAAGGCGGACTCGGCGCAAAGCCCCGCATGGAGAAGAGCCGCTTCGATCCGTTTCGTCGGCTCCGGATCTAATGCTGCCGCCATGCTGGCGATGGCGGCGGCACGGGACGCGGTGACTCTGTCTGCCGCCCAGAACCGCCAGGTCAGAGGGTCCATCCTCCATAGAAGGCTCGTCAGAAGCGAATTGGCGGTGGCCGTTTCACCTTGCGACAAGGAGAGCCCTTGAGTCAGGAACGCGTGCGCTGCCGCGAAGTCCATGCCCCTCCCGTCCGCCCCGTAAGGGAGCTGGCTTTGGCTGCCGGGCTCGATCGCAAAGAGGCTCTTGCTGAAATACTCCTCAAGGGCTGCGTGAGCTTCGTCCACGATGGTCGCTGCCCGCCCAGCTGTCAAGTTGCTCATCGTAAGCTCACAGGTTTCGCCTAGGCCAAGGGGTGGGGCCGAGAGCTGTCGTGGAGGGCCCGGCGTGCCAAGTGCCAATGCACGGCCCGTCGGAATGCGAACCATGGGAAAGGACAACGTGAGGCTACTTTCACGGCAAAAGACGACCGGACCGTCCTCCAAAGCAGCACCTGAATCGACGACGGGGCTCTCCGTCTTCACCTTGTAACCGGCCGCCTTGCACAAGACCGCGGACGGAGGCACGATCGCACCCTCCCGGTCGAACATCCACGTGACTCGAAGGGCATCGGGCTCCTCGACGATTGTTCTGCTCACGAGGCTTGGAGCGGGCTGAGTCCACAGTGACTCTTGCGATTGGAGCTTCTGGGACAACGCACCCAAAGTCCCGACCGTGTTGGCGGTGAGGGATTGCAGCCCAAAAGGAAGGCAGATGCGGACTTTGCCCTTGTAGAGGCCGACTGTCTTCAGCTTCCATTCCCCGCTTCGCCCTTTCACCACGACCTCGGGCCCGGCACCGTCCAGGAAGACGAGCAACACCGGCGGTTGCTTGTCGGCAAAGCTGACGAGCACCCATGAGGACGGCGGAGTCGGGGTCTCAGCCCCGTATGTCGCCCCAGGCACAGTGAGGTTTGGGGAACTGAGCGTCGACAGTTTGAGCTCGAGCCCGAGTGGGCAATCTAACTCAAATCCAGGGCTACGAAGGTTGACCGTGACTCCCTGCGGCGTGCCAGCGAAGACCCCGCTCGAGTACTTGGTCACCTCGGCCGTCGTACTGACCCTCTTCAAGGGCAATGCCCGGAGGAACGAAAAGGAGTCTGAACCAGACGCTCTTGTTCGGAACGATTCTTCCGTGAACATGAATCCGGGCACCTGGGGCAGGTTTGTGTAGCCAAAACGACCGAAGGCCTGCGCAAAGCAGGCCGAAGCGGCGAAGACGAGGGCCGCGCTAATTAAAGCGCGTACCAAGTAGTTCAATTCCCAGTCGTTTCGTTCGCGTCGAATAGCTCAGGCCGATCTCACGGAATCCGATTCGATAGCCCAGCACCAGCGTCTGTTCAAGGAAGGTGTCACCAGAGTACCGATCTAGCAAGTAGCCGGCGCTCACCCTCCAGTAAGAGTCCAATTTGTAGTCCAGGTTGAGGTTGGCGGTCGTCCGGTCGACGTCCAAGCTCTTACTGAGAAACGACCGAACGTTGAAGCGCCCGACCGAGTAAATACCGTCCATTGTCAGGCGGTGGCGGCCGAGAACGTCTTCACTAAAACCGTCTTGGCCGTATTCATACGTGGTCTGAAGATAGAGGCCAGGAAGCCAGTTCGATGCGAGGCTGATCGAGCCGACCTGGGTCAGCGGTGAACTGACGCTCGTGCCCGCCCATCGCGTCATCGTATAGCTGAATGTCAGCGAATCGCGGGGGTCGACGAAGAGCGTGCGTGAATCCAAACGGGCCTGGAGGCCAGCTCCTTGTTGGAAGCTCGAGGCGTCTCCCGTGATGCGTTGCTGCTGCGCGGTCAGGCCAAAAGTCATTGACATCGGCAACTTACCGATCGCAATCGGATCGCCGTCAATGTTCAGCGCCACGCTATCGTTCTGAAAGCGGTCGCCACTCAGGCTCCGGCCGTGCTGAACGTTTAAGTTCGTCTGAAAACCATTGAAGCGCTTGTTTGCTCCAAAGTTGGCGAACAAGCTTCTGTGAGCCGGAAAGTCGAGCTGCGCTGAGACCGAGGTAGTCGGATCGGGCGACCATAGCTGCCGGACCCCGGCGCCCCAATCGTCGCGCGCTAATCCTCGCAGATTGAGCCCCCCCTCCATATTGGCGCCGTGGTTCCAGTTGTACTCGTAGTCAAGATAAGTGCCGCCGGTCGCTCCGAGCCCAGACGAATATCGGTTGCCGTAACGGAACCGCAACAGGCTGGTTTCACCTGGCTTTAGTGAGAGGTAGTAGGGATAGTTGATCGCAACCGAGCTGTTCGAGACGTTAAAGAACTGCTCCGTGATCACCGGGCTCGACGTGTTCAGGTCGACCTGGAATAGGGGCAGAGACATGACCGTCTGCCCGCCCAGCTTGACGGCAGCCTTCTGGAACTGCACTCCGCGGCTCGGCGAGACCACGGCTTTCTTCGCTTCCACTGTGGACATCGCTGCCGATGTGTCGAGGAAACTGAGGAGCGATTCGTTGAGGTTTCCTTCGTGGGGCTTCGTTTCCCCAAAAGAGACGTCGAGCGCCTTGAATTCGGGGACCTCCTTCGTCGTGACCATTGCGCCCGTTGGCGTCTTCACGAGCACGGGCACCTGCTTTGGCTCCCAGATCAGTCCGATGCCCTTCCGCGTGTTCAGCTTGAAATAAAGCTCGCGAAACGTCTCTGTGCGCTTGCCAAGCGTGAGTTGGGCGTTACGGGCCCGCAACTCATAGCTTGAAACTCTGAGCTGCATCTGGTCGGCTCTGACAACGACGTCCCTGTAATGGAGGACGGCTCCGTTGTGATTGCCCGTCGCATCGAGGATCTTGTCCTGGGTCGCGTACGAGACGTTTTCGTTGGTCGCAATTTCTATGAACTCTTTTGCCGAGTCCAAGACAGAGCGGTCGTTGACAAAATCTATTTCGAGCGTGCCGGAGGCGTTCTGGCTGAACACGTTCGCCCGGACCTTCGCGGTGCCGGGCACGCCAGGTGCGGTCAAGACGATTCGTGCAAAGCCGTTCTGGCTTTCGATAACGTTCTTGCCTCGGAAAGTGCCTTTGTCAGTCTCGAAGACCACAGGCGTTCCATCTCTGACGATAGATCCGTTCAGATCGCGCACCTCGGCCGTCACGGTCACCGTTGAGTGGCCATCGGCGACGCTGATGGACGGGAAGCAAGAAAGGTTGATGGAGGCCTTTTGGGCTGCGGCGAATGTGGCCGTGACGGTGGCCAGGAGGATCGGGAAGAGAATGCGCTTTGCCGCTGAGTACATTTCTTGGGGTTGGTCGGGGCTCAGCTTCTGCAAAGCCCCGACCGGTCGGTTTCTTATCTCAGCACGTTGATCGGGACCAGCCGACGGACGCGCTCGCCGTTCGGCGTCTCAGCGAGGATCTCCATGCGGTACACGCCAGGAGCCACCGTCCTGTTCGCGTTGTCGCGCATGGCCCAGGTCACGCTGTTCTGGCCCGCGTTGTCCGCGCGGCCTCGAGTCAACGTGAACACTTCCTTACCGGTGCTGCTCAGCACTCGAACGGTCACCAACGCATCGGCGGAAAGGGCGTACGAGACGCTCACCGGCGAATTGCTGTCGCGGCTCGAGCGCGTCACAAGGACGTTACCGATAACGGGCCGGCTCGATCCGCCGGGCTCGATCGTGACCTTGAGCTTCCTGACTCCCGGCTGTTGCATCCTAAAGGTGTAGCCCGAGACCGAGCGAAGGTCGTGAGACTCACCGGAAGCGAGGTCGGTCACCTTCAGCCGCAGGTTCCTTGGAACAGACGGCAAGTTCGGCCAGGTGACGGTGACATCGCCGGCCACGGTGGACTTGACGTTCACGTTCCATTCCTTACGGACGGTTCGGTCACTCAAGGCCTGCGTCATGCGGACAGCCTTGCCGTCGACCTGATCCTCGATGAAGAGCTCCAGAGCCTGCTTGGGAGCAGCAGGAGCCTTCAGCAATCGGAGTTCGGCCAACTTCTTCTTGTCGCTGACGACGCCAACGTAGTTCTGCGAGTCGTATCCGTTGTTCGACCTAGCGCTGAGTTGCAGCCTCCACTGGCGATCGTTCTGAGCCCAGTTCGCAACGCTTGTGCTGCGACCGGAGTTGGGCAAGCCTTCGAGGAAGACTGGCGGCCAGGAGATACGAACCGGCTTGAAGGTCGAAACGTAGATCCAGTACCCACGGTGCGGTTCCAGAATGTCGCCCGAGCCTTGGGTGTAGACGTAAGTGCCTCCACCCGGCTGTGTGTCGTCTCTGAGGAAGTAGATGAGGCTCGACTGCACGTAACCAGCCTGGACAGCTTCGATCCAGGTGAAGGAATCGGCAGGGTTGTCTTCCGCGACGAGAACCAGTTGGTTCAGCGGCACGCCGAAGCTATAGGGGTTGCCGATCAAGTTCCAGCCTTGATGCAAGCTGACCAGCAGGCCGCCAAGAGCCTGGTCGGTCGGCATCTGAGCGTTCTGTAGCGTGCGGTAGCCCTGGTCAGAAGTCGGAAGCACCCAGTAACCGATGCCTCGGTCGACCGAGATGGCTGGAATGTAGGACGACTGATCCGGATCCCACCGATAGGCGACGTAGTCGGCGCCTGCCTGGAGACCCAGGATCGAATCGAAGGAAGAGTCCTCGAAAGTGTAGGGAATCGTGACGAGGTTCGCTCCGCTCGGCAAGTTTAGCCGCGGAGTCGCGGAAACTCGAACGGTGCCGCTGAGCGTCTTGACAGGGCCGGGGCTCGGCGCGATGGACACCGAGTAAGGAAGGTTCCCGATGATCTTGCCATCAGAAACGACCCGCCACTCGACCGACGAAACCTGGTTGGCTTGAACCAAGGGGAGGGTCTTCTGCTGAGTCTCACCCGGCGCTAGGCTCAAGCCCTCGGGAAGGAAGATCGTGAACCGGACGGTGTGCAAGTCGACTTCCTTATCCAGAGTCGCATATTGGTTGTCGATATAGGCTCGAATCGTGAACGGATTCGGCGAAAGCCCGTTTTGGCCGTTGGGATCCGTCGCCACCAAGCGCGGAGCATCGATGACGGCTGCGTAAGGGTCAGCGTAGTCGGCTACGCCCCACGGAGACCGGATGTAATGGACAATGTCGATGCTGTTCAGCGACGGGACAATCACGCCCGGGAACCGCTGCACAAACGCCGTCTCATTCAGGAAAATGTCGGCCTCTTCCTTGGGGTTCGGATTGTTGGGGTCGTCGCCGAAGACCTGGAGACGGATGTTGTTGTCGTGGATCAAGCCCGGGGACTGGGTGTCGCCGTAGTTGCCGATCAGACACAGATCCGTGCTCGAGGCGTCTGGCGTCTCAGAACCAGGAAGGTTGTCGACGCGCATGCCGTAAGGCTCAGACTGGCCAGACTCGAACAGCATATAGGCCGGAAACTTCGGGTTGTCGATCGCGTAACGTCGCTCGTTGCGGACCGGCTTGCCGTTCGACAGCATCGTGTAGCCAATGTAGCCATTGGTGTTGACGTCAAATCCTTTGCGAAGGAAGCCGTCCCATACCGGCAACGGGGAGTTCATCTCCTGCGAGCCAGTGGAGTCGGCGCTTTGGGTGATCATGCCCGCATAGCAAGCGAACAGCAAGCCCAGAGTCTGAGGATCGGCCTTCAAATTGCGCATGTGCCAGCGTAAGCGCACTGCGTCAGCAATGACTTTACACTGCAGCTCGACATCGACGTCACCGTCCGCCCATGCGCTGATCGCATAGCGCTTGCTGGCGCCGACATAGAACGCCCGAAGGCCGCCGTTGCCAAACAAGACTGAGTTCGCGTTCGTCCCGCCGTCCTTTGTGATCTTGCCGTAACAGAAATCGCCGACAGGATCGTTCGGGGCACCCGTCGTGAACGCCATGTTGTCGTCAACGTCCGATTGGAGCGAGCCCGTCGGGCCAGCGAAGAACGACAAACGGCCAACCGCGTTCAGGGTACGGGCAGTCGGCGCATAGCACGGGCCCGTCGTACCGCCCCAACGAGATGTGCCACTGATGCCCATCGTGACGCCGATGATGTCGTTGAAGACACCCTGGATCCCGTAGTCGTTGGAATACTGCGGCGTCATGGAATGGTCCCAACACTCTTGGAACCAGCCCTGGGCCATAGCTGACCCGGCAGTGACGGCCGTGCCGCAGGCGATGAACGCGATTCTCTTGAAGATGTCCATGTCTTTGATGCGAGACTTTTCTTGTCTAGGTGACCGGATCCCGGCTACTTTCCAGCCGGGATCCTATGGTCGTTCTCCTGCACTTAAGGAGTGGTCGGTCGTCGGAAGTGGCGCTTCGAGCTGAAGATGAACCTCTGGCCTGCCGCGTCAGCGACTGGGCCCGGATTGTCTTCAGGGTTTCGAGCACCGACTCTCCAATAGAGCACGGCGGCCGTCGGGAAGATCGTCGAGGTGTCAATGGTCGGCGAGCTGACTGTCTGGCCACCGGGCAACACTAGTTCGACGAACGGATCGGTCGTGAAAGTTCGATTGGCCGGGAAGTCCTGGCGGTCCGAGAACTGGACCACGTAGTTCAGCGGCACGCTCGATACGGCACCGCGCACCGAGGTGAAGCCGAACGAACTCTGACCGTTCACGACAGCATTGTCGTCCGGGGCGCGAAGCGACGGTCGGACCAACGGGGTCGCTTGACCTGCCGCAGCCACTCTCGACGAGACGAAGTAGCAGAAATTGCCGTTCGTACCGTTCGTGCCACCGGTGTTGCCGCCCGTGTTGCCACCTGTGTTACCGCCCGTGTTGCCACCGGTGTTACCGCCCGTGTTGCCACCGGTGTTGCCACCCGTGTTGCCGCCCGTGTTACCACCGCCGCTTGAACAGTTGCTGGTGTCCGGAAGGTCGAAACAGCTGACACGGTAGACGGCTTCGACCGAATACTCGTAGGGGGTGCCAGGTACAACGGCCACGCCAGGAGCTCCCGTGCCGGTGGGCGGCTCGGTGAAGTCGCAGGTGTTGCCGCCGATGACGCCGGCGAAGTCGTACCAGACGGTGCCACCGCTGGTCGTGTTGTCACGGTCGTTGTAGGCGAAGGAGGCCGTAGCCGGGGCGACCGTGGCCGGCACCGCGCCAGCTCCGTTGCGCCAGACCTGATACTGATAAGGACCGAACGTCGTGCCTCGGAAGAACGAGTCGCGCGTCCACTGGATCCTAACGGCGGGGACGTCGTTGGCGAGCATCGCGGCCTCAGCCTGAACGTTGCCCACAGCGTCCTGGTTGGAGCCGTGACCGTTGGCAAAGAGGAACCCGAGAATGAGGAGGACGATCACAAGCGAGATCAAGCCAGAGTTACTGCCCGATTTGGTCTTGCGAACGACAGCGTCACCACTCTTAGTCCAGTCCGACTTCAGGTCAGGAACATCGAACACCGCGCGAACTTTGTCGCCTGGCTGGATGCCCTTGTAGTTCCGAGTCGTCTCGATGAACGAAGAGTCGGGGTCGACGTCACGGACGATGCCCTCGGCGACTTGCGTCTTGCCACGGGTCACGATGACGCGCTGGTCCTTTTCAAAGCCAGCCCGATTGCCCTTGTTGATCAATGCGCGGTTGTTGAGGGTGTTCAAGACCGTCGCCGACGGAAGCGTGCGCGTATTGATCTGCGACAACGCCTCGAATGCGCCCTGTGCCACCGCGTTCTTCAACAGCTCGTCGTTGGAAACGTCGCCCGCCCGAGTGTCGGAGTTGCCGCTGACGGCTGCACCGTTGACAGCCAAGCCAGAGGCTACGTCCCACACCACGACGCGCATCAAAACTTGCGCCTGGCGGCCTTGCGCACCGTTGACGATGCGCCAATTGACGACGTCGCCAGACACGATCGAGACCGACTGGAGCGCTTGGCCCAGTCTTTGGATCTCTGTCGATTTCGTGATCGGCGGCTGGAAGCCAAGGTCTGAGGCGGTCCGTCCTACCGTCTCAGACGGCACGACCTCCACCTTGCCCTGGCGTGTCAGTTCACTGATGATCGCGTCGCTGGCCATCTTGCCGACAGCGACCGACTGGTCTTTGCTCTTGTTCGCAAACTCCAAGACGGCCCAACTCGGCTGAGCTTCAAGCTGGGCGGCTGCCGGCCGTCCAACCAAAACTGCGACGAATGCCAATGCGACGGCGAAAAACTTGATGGTTTGAGCGTTCTTCCCGAACCCGTTCATTCCGCGTCCTCCATGCGATTCTTCCGGTCTTTTTGCATTTCGCGTACCCACGCACTTCCGTGTTCGTCCAAGGCTTGAGCCCCGGACGAATGCAGATCATAGCTGAATCGGTACGAAGTTGGCAACCGCAGGGCACCGCCCGTGCGGCCTGCCGACCTGAAAAGACCAGCCAGACCAAGCGTCCGAGAGTATAGCACGGGTACCTGCAGATCTGACATGCTCAAATCAGTCGGTGCGCGATGGCCAGTGACTCTACGTGACACTTGACGTTAGAAATCTGCTGATTGGTTCGAACAATCGCGTCGCCGAAAGCACATTTCACTTCGGTCGGAAGCTGGCTCGCCAGGAGCCCGCGCGCCTCTTCGCTGCTCCCGATCCTTTCGGTCAATCTCCTCAACTGCTCGTCAGCGCCACAAGTCACCACCCAAACGCGCCGATAAAGCCGAGACAGGCAACCTTCGACCAGGAGGGGCACTTCGTGCACGTCGGCGCCGCTTGACGCCATCCGTTCCAGCACCGCGTTGTGGGTCAGGCGGTTCATCGACCGCCGCTTGTCCTGGTCCGCCGCAATCAACCCTCTGACAATGGCTTTGTCTGGACGGTCGTCAAGCCCCAGACAGGATTGAACGTCGCTTAAGAAGGCCTCCTCACCCCACATTTGCCGGACGACATCGTCGGCCGAGCATGTGGTCAAGCCCAGACCCGCCAACAGGGAGACAACGGTGGACTTGCCCTCAGCGATCCCACCAGTGATCGCCAATTTGAACAGAAACGGGGCGGCACCTTCGTTCATGCGCCGCCCCGTCTCATCGTCCGCTCCGAAGAACGGTTACTCCGACTTCTCTTCGGAAGCCGTTTCGCCCGCCTCGGACTCGGATCCTTCGTCGCCCTCGCTCCTGAGGATGCCTCTCAGCATTCCCAAGCGCTCGCCGATCGTTGCGCCGCCTGACGGGGCACGCATTGTCGCCGCAGGCGGATCGAAGCTGCCCTCGTGCCGCATCGGACGCTTGCCCGATGTCGGGCGTCGCTTGTTGCCCCGGTCGTAGCTATAGTCGCCGCCCGGCTGTGCGCCATCGCGAAGACTGAGCACCATGCGCCGATCGTCGGGCCGAAGGTCAATGATCGTCGGCTCGATGTCTTGCCCTTCTTCAAGGACCTCGTTCGGCCGCTTCACCCTCTTGTTGGAGCATTCGCTCAGCGGCAAGAAAGCTTCCGCGCCCTCTGGGAGGCGGACAAACGCACCGCTCTGAACGATGCGCGAGACCTTGACGTTGATCTTCTGGCCCTGCTTGTAGTTCTCGCGGATGATGTTCCACGGGTCAGGCAGCACCTGCCGGAGTCCAAGGCTCACTCGCCCAGTGTTCGAGTCCAAACGGAGGACTTGGACGTTGATCTCGTCGCCCTCGCGAAGGACTTCGCGTGGGTGATCGATCCTGAACCAGCTCATTTCGCTGATGTGGAGGAGGCCGTCAATACCCCCGAGATCCACGAACGCGCCGTAGTCGGTCAGCCTTCGGACGACGCCTGGCAGCACATCGCCAGTCTTGACGTTGTCGAAGATCTCTTTCTTGACCTCTTCGCGGCGCTCGCCTTCCGCTGCCCGATTGCTCAAGACAACCTTCTTGCGCTCGCGGTCGATCTCAATGATCTTCACGTTCAAGGTTTGGCCAACGTACTTCTCAATGTTGCGGAGCTTCCCGCTGCCTACGTGGGTCGCCGGCACAAAGCCTCGGACGCCGATGTCGACGACGAGCCCGCCCTTCACCCGGTCGATGACCTGGGCCTCGAAGACCTTGCTCTCGTCAAAAGCGTCGAGGATCCGCTGCCACGTCTGGTCGAAATCCGCCTTGCGCTTCGAAACAATGGGGTTTCCTTCAGCGCTGCCAGTCTTCAAGACGATGACTTCAAAAGAGTCACCGACCTGGACGATCCCAACGGCCGAATCCACGTTCTCGTCTGTCAGCTCGCTCAGCGGGACAACGCCTTCGGCCTTTGTTCCGAGGTCGACAAAGACGCGGTCTTTCTCGACCTGGATGACCTTTGCTTCGATTCGGTCACCCCGGCTAAGGCCTCCGCTGGTCTCGCGACCGCCTTCATCGCCTTCAAGGCTCGCCATCGCGGCTTCAAAGAGCTCGGCGTCGGACTGGGCGGAAGCTTCGGCCCGGACCGGCTCGGGTGCCGGAGGCTCGGGCGCAACTGGCTCTGGCGCGGGTGGGGCCGCGGCCTCGGCCGGCTGATGCTCTTCAGTGTCTGCGATCGTCGCGGCCGGGGCGTCGGTCGTCGGGGTTTCCTCGACGGCCTCTGGACTGGTCGCGACGACATTTGTCTCCTCTGCCGCCGCGGCCGCGGACTCTGTGCCGTCAGCCGGAACGGTGGGGGTCGTCATGTTCTCGTCGATCATATGAGTTCTGTCCTAAGCAAGAAAGAAGGTGGTAACTGTACCTTCTCAGCGGCAAATGCCGAGCTTCTATTGTAGCTTAGGACCCTAAGGCGGTCAGCCTTTTAGCATTCGGTAAAGCGACCGATAACGTTCGACCGGGGCCGTGAAGTCAACTTGACGCGGCGAGACCTCGTCCTTTTCGCGGACCGTCGCTTCAGCCGCTTCCACGACTGAGTGCCACATGCCGACCCCGACGCCAGCCAGGAGCGCAGCACCAAGAGCCGGACCCTCGTCTTGCTCGAGAGTCACACAAGGAACACCCGTGACGTCAGCCAAAAGTTGCAACCAGAAAGCACTCTTTGCACCGCCCCCCGTGACGCGCAAACACCCAGCCTCGCCGCCGAAGGGAACAAGGGAGCGCAGGCAATCGGAAACACCAAAGGTGACACCCTCAAGCACCGCTCGAGCAAGGTGCTGAGGGCCGTGGTGCAAGGTCAAACCGTTAAAGGCACCGGTGGCGGCAGGGTCGACCACCGGGCACCTCTCGCCCGCAAGATACGGGAGGAAGGAGACTCCTTCCGCACCGGGTGGCACATCATCCGCCAAGGCATCCATTTCGCGGAAGGATCTGTCTGCGAACAGTGCTTTCCGCGCCCAACTGACGGCGCCGCCGCACGACAACATGACGCCCATGGCGTGCCAGCCGCCCGTCGCGTGGCAGAACACATGGACCGACCCACCGTCGTTGGGCCTGGCTTCGGGGATCGCGGTGAACGCTACCCCGCTCGTGCCGAGGCTCACGCTCACCATTCCCGGAACGACCGCACCGACTCCGACCGCACCGGCCGCCTGGTCTCCTGCGCCAGCCACGACCGGGACACCGCCCGCGGTTTGGCCAACCACGCTCCATGAGTCGACTACATCGGGAAACAGACGCGGATCAATGCCGAGGGCCCCGAGGATGTCGGCCGCCCACGCCTTGCGCCGGACGTCGAAGCAGCCCGTTCCCGAAGCGTCGGACGGCTCCGTCACCGTCTCGCCGGTCAGTCGCTGCACGATAAAGTCCTTTGGGAGCAACACTTTTTCGGTCCTCCCAAACGCTTCAGGATCTTGCTTTCGCAGCCAAAGGACTTTGGGCAGTTGAAACCCAGTGAGCATCGGGTTGCAGGTCGTCTCGACCAGACGCCGAAATCCCACTGTATCTGTGGCCTCGGCACACTCAGCCAGGGTGCGCTGATCGCACCACAGGAGCGCTGGGCGGACGACTGCTCCCTGGGCATCCAAGAAGACTGAACCGTGCATTTGGCCCGTAACGCCGATCGCCACCGCTTGCGCGTTGAGCTCAGCCAAACACTCTTGGACGGCGTTCCACCAGTCCTCTGGGTCTTGCTCCGCCCAACCCGGTTGTGGCGTGGACATCCCGTAGGACCGCTCGGCCCTCTTCAACAACCGGCCGGTCTCGTCGATCAGGATCGCCTTCGTGCCGCTCGTCCCAACGTCGATCCCGATGAGCCTGGCCACGGTGTCGAAGTGTACACTCGCCGCCGTGAGGCGGGCGGTGGTGGATGTCGGTTCGAACTCCGTGCTCCTGCTCGTGGCCGAACAGACCCCGCAAGGCTGGATACCCGTGTTGGAGACTTCCAAGGTCACCGGATTGGGCCGAGGAACGAAATCTTCGGGGCTGTTGTCGGAGGACGGGATGTCGGCCACTCTCGTCGCGCTCAAGTCCGCCTTTGAGGCCGCGCGTCAGTCCGGAACTACCGGTGTCACAGCGGCAGCCACAATGGCAGCCCGCATCGCCACGAACACCAAGGAGTTTCAAGAACGGGCGGCGGCACAAGGAACGCCGATCATCGTCCTGAGTGGCCAAGAAGAGGCTGAGCTCGGAGCACTGTCGGTGTCGAGCGACCCCCTCTTCTCTTCAGCGGGCACCCTCTCGATTGTCGATGTCGGTGGCCACTCCACCGAAGTCGCCACCCACGTGAAGGAGACTCGTGGTTGGACACCCGTCTTTCAGCAAAGCTTCCCAATCGGTGCCCTCGGGCTCAGGGAAGGATCCCTCAAAGACGATAGGCCCTCGCGAGAGGCGCGCTTACAGGCTGTCGTTGAAATAGATGACAAATTAGGTTTTCGCTATCGCCCTGGCGAATGCGGGACCGTCGTCACTCTTGGAGCCACCGGTACCAACTTGGTCACGATCCGCGAGAAGATGACCCGCTGGGACGCTCTGAGCGTTCACGGCTCGCTGCTCCAATACGAGGAGATCGCGAGGGCCTTCGGTTGGCTTTGTGAATTGGACGACGCGGGCCGCGCTTCTTTGGTGGGAATTGAACCTGGCAGGGAGCACACGTTGCATGCCGGAACACTTATCTTGGAGCGGGCATTGTTCGCACTGGGCGCAGAAGTCTGTTATGTAAGTGTTCGAGGTTGGCGACACGGTTTTCTCGAAAGATCTGCTCAATAGTCCAGTCCGCTCGTGTATGATGCTTTGCAAAGAGGAGCATCGAGATGTTGCACGGCCTGTCCACTCGACAAAAGATTGCGGCCGCAGGGCTCGCTTTGACCGCAATATTCGGAGTTGGTGCGGCAGGTAACTCTTATCTGAACAGCACACAGAACAAGCCTGTCCAAAGGCCGGCCAACCAGGCGAAGCAATCCTTCTTCAATGGAAGCGGCCCCGGCGGTGTGGCGGGCCAGACCAAAGGCCGGAGCTCAAAAAGCAGGCCAAGACCCGCATACGGTTCGGTCAACATCAATACCGGCACCCAGGAGGACCTCGAGTCACTGCCCGGAATCGGGCCAGCCCTGGCCCAGCGGATCCTTCAGTACAGAACCTCGAGCGGTGGCTTCCGATCCCTTGACGAACTGGACAACGTCAAGGGAATTGGGCCAAAGAAGCTCGAGGAGATCCGACCCTATTGCCGGTTATAGATTGGCGTTTGTTCCGAGAAGCGGCTGAGGCAAAGCCACTCAACCCCTTTCTCAAGGTGCTTGAGCCCTACCTCCCAGGGGCGGGACTCGCTCTCGATCTGGGCTGTGGCACGGGGCGGAACGCTGTCTGGCTGGCCGAGCACGGACTCATGGTCGACGCGGTCGACAACGACCCCGAGTCCCTCGCCCTTTGCCGCGAACGCGCCGACGGCAACAGCTTGATCAAGGTCGTGGACGCTTCGTTCCTCCAATTCGACTACCAGAGCTACGATCTCGTGCTCGCTCTCTTCTCAGTGTTTTTCAACCCCCGCCCTGACTTCAGCTCCTTCTGGCCCAAGGTGGTCGAATCGATCAAGCCCGGCGGCTTGTTCGCCGGCCAGCTTCTTGGCCCGCACGACGATTGGGCCGACGGCGAGACCTCCTTCCACACTCGGCGCGAAGTGGACGACCTCTTCGACGGCTTCACCTACCTGCATTTCGAGGAGATTGAGCGCGACGGGAAGACCGTGTGGGACGAGCCCAAGCGATGGCACATCTATCACTTGGTCGCCCGCAAAGTCCGCTGAGCACGCTCAGTTCGACACTGGTTTGCCCTCACGCAACAGCAAGACATATCTGTCCTGATGAGGGAATGGAACCCGTTTCTGTATGTCCTCGAAACACGGTTGCCCGTTGGCAGGCATGCCTAGGGCCGAGAACTCCTTCACCGCCGGATCGCTGGCAAAGACCTCGATCGGGGTGAGGACGTAGTGGGGCAACGGCGCGCTAGCTAAGACCGAACTTTCACTGGTGTCGACCAACGGGCGCTTCAAGTAGAAACTGATCGAGGGATGGCTCGTTTCACGGAGTTGTGTAGTGATCGAGGTTTCACCCGTTCCGCCGATCTTGTAGACGTAGAGTGGCACGTCGCCCTTGCGCACAAGCTTCGCCGCCTCCTGGACCTCGCGCATCCGGTTCGTCCAATCGAGAGCGAACGCATACTGCGCGAGAACAAGCACGCACGCGCTCCATGCCAAGCCCAATTTCTCCCAAGGCCAGTCGCGACGGCCCGCGACCAAACTTAGGGCAAACCAGATTGAAAGGGGAGCCACGGCCGGCAAAATGTAGTGAGGCAGCTTCGTACCGCTGAGGCTGAAGAACACGAGCGGAACAAGAAGCCAGGCCTTGACTAAAAGGCCGAACCGTGCCTGGGTCGGCTCATCAACCTCGCCCTGAGCCGCGGCCCTGGCTGGCTTAGTCAGGAAGAAGACCCAAGGAAGCGCTGAAAGCGCCAGGATCACCGGAAAGTACACCGGATGTGCCCACAGCGGCACGGTATGCGCCTTGTCTCCACCAGCGAACCGGCCAATGTTCTGCTCGATCAGAAACTTGTCGATAAAGACCCGCCCATTGACCAAGTAACAGGGCAAGTACCAACTGGCGACGGTTCCGAGCAAGATCAAGACGCCGAGGAGCCAGAAACCTCGGTACCTTGGTCTGAGGAGCGGCTCCGCGACGTAGATGGAGCCCACGATCGCCAAGAACAAGATGGCTCCAACGGGGCCCTTCGCAAGAATCGCCAACCCGACAAAGAACGCCGACCAAAGTCGTAACTTGCGGGAAGCCTGTTCGGGGCCAAGCGAACGCCAAAACGTGGTGACCGCCATCGTGATGCAAAGCACCAAAGGTGCGTCCGTCATCATCATTCGCCCAATGCCGACTACCAGCAGGTTGGTGGAGTACAAGAGGGCAGTGAGGCGCCCTGCAGGCGCCCCTAGGTGGTCTCGGACGAACCGGAAGAGCACCCAAATCGTCAGCAACGTGCACAGGACGCTCGGCAATCGGGGCCCGACAGCCTCGCCGAAGAGCTGAACCGAGGGAATTGCAAGCCAGTAAGCGAGAATGGGTTTCTCAAACCAGGGCACTCCGTTCAAGGTCGGTGTGAGCCAGTCGCCGCGTCGAATCATGTCGACCACGACCGCTCCATAAAACCCCTCGTCGAGATCGAAAAGCCCGTACGACCAGAAACCCAAGAAGGGCAACAGGCAGGCAGCAACGAGGATCCAATCAGGGAGCTGCTTGCTGGCCGTTCGCATCCGACGCTAGTCTGACACAGCGCTCAGCACCTGCTTTCGGGCCCGAAAAAGCACCCCTGCGTATGCAGGGGCGATCTCATGTCTGGCCCAGTGGCCAGAATCGGGCTCACTCCTTCCGAACCGCTGGCGTCCCCCTTTGTCAGCCAACGCCCACGGCCCCGGTTCGTGACAAGCACGGGACCTTCGCGGTCCGCGACAAGCGGCGGCGGGGTCGGCCATGATGGACGCTTGATGAAGTCAGCACTCGTTGTTTGGGGCGGATGGGGCGGCCACGAACCTGAAGCCGTCGCCAACTTGATGGCGGAACTGCTGCGATCCGAAGGCTTTGAGGTTGAAGTGAGCAACAGTCTCGGCTCTTTCGCCGATCTTGCCCGGCTACGGTCACTGAGCTTGATCGTCCCCGTTTGGACCATGGGCGAAATCGCGCACGAGCTCTGCGACAACGTGTGCGCGGCAGTGCGTGAAGACGGTGTGGGCATTGGCGGATGCCATGGCGGAATGTGCGACGCCTTTCGGGGTTCGACGGAGTGGCAGTACATGACCGGCGGCCAATGGGTGGCCCACCCCGGCAACGACGGAGTCAAGTACACCATCGAGATCGCCAAGGACGTTTCTCATCCGATCACCGAAGGGCTGGCTGATTTCGAGGTGTCCTCGGAGCAGTACTACTTGCACACAGATCCCGCCAACCTCGTTCTTGCGACGACGCAGTTCCCAAACCCGACGGTCACTGGCACAGACGCTGAACTCGTTAACCCTTGCCGCATGCCCCAGGTTTGGACGAGGCAATATGGGCGCGGTCGCGTCTTCTACACTGCGCTCGGGCACCAAAGAAACGTCCTTGAGCAGCCGACGCCAAAGGAGATCTTGCGCCGGGGCCTCCTTTGGGCCGCGAAGTAACCAAGGACACCCGACATGAACAAGGTCCGGATCGAGAGTGCGCTCCTCGCCCTAGTCTTCCTGGATCTTCTGGGGTTTGGCATGCTGATCCCCGACGTTCAAATTCGGCTCGACTCGATGAACGTGCCAGGCTGGGCCATCGGCGCGATCCTGAGCAGCATGTTCGTGGTGCAGACGCTCGTCAGTCCCCTGTGGGGCCGTTTCAGCGACCGGATCGGTCGGAAGCCCGTGATCGTCGTGTGCACCCTCCTTTCAGCCGGTGCCATGCTGCTTTACGCCTTTGCAAGGGATCCCGCCCTCGTCCTCGGCAGCAGGATCCTGGCCGGCCTCGGCGCCGCTAACGTCGCGGTCGCTCAAGCGTACGTCTCCGACCTTGCCGCGTCCGGTTCAAAGCTGACCGCAATGGGGAGGATCGGTGCGGCAATTTCAGCCGGTTTGATCGCCGGACCTGCGCTCGGAGGCGTGCTCGCCCACATCGGCCAAAACTTTCTCCTTGGCATCGTGGCTGGAAGCTTTTCGGCGACCGGCGCGCTTGTCGCTTGGCTCTTGCTCCCGACCGTCCAGCCTGTCAAGCAAGAAGTGAAGCCAAAGGGAAACTGGGATTTGCTCAAAACGGTGCCGGGACTGGCGCGGGTCTTTCTTGTCGTCGCCGTGGGCTGGTTCTCGCTCGCCACCTTGGAGGGCACGTTCGGCCGCCTGATCAAGGCCCGTTTGGGACTCGGCCAACTGGAGTTCGGACTCATCTTTGCATACGAGTCACTCCTTGCCCTTGTCATCCAAGTGGCATTGTTGAAGTTCGTTGAGAAGCGTTGGTCGGCCAGCGTCGCGCTCAAGGCCTCATATGTGCTTATGGGCGTCGGCCTCGCGCTCTTCCCCTTTGCCCCGACCCTCGCGATGCTCTTCGTTGCTTCTACTGCTTATGCCACTGGGTCGAGCGTCGCAAGCCCGACCGCCAATACTCTGTGCAGCACTCTGACGCCCGAGTCGCGACAGGGCGAGCTTTTCGGCCTCTTGCAAAGCGCACGTTCGTTTGGCTTCTTGGTCGGCCCGGTCTTGGGCGGCAGGCTGTTCGACGCCTCCCATGCGAGTCCCTACCTACTCGCCACGGCGGTCTGCCTTTTGGCCGCGCTCGTCGTTCCAATGCGGACTGACCCCCATGCCGAAGTCCCAGCTTGACGATCTGCTCGCCCTGCGCGAGCGCCCGTCGGGTTCGCCTCTCATGAGGCAGACCTGGCGTCACCTTTCCTTTCTTCACTGGGAGGTCGATCCTGCCGCGATCCAACCCACCTTGCCGGACGGACTCGAGGTCGACACGTTCGAGGACCGCGCGTACGTCTCATTCATCCCGTTTGAGATTTCCGACGTGCGGTTCGTCGGGCGGCCTTGGATGCCCCGCTTCCGATTCGCTGAATGGAACCTTCGGACCTACGTTCGTCATCGTGGCACCAACCCAGGAATCTGGTTCTATAGCCTTGAGGCATCAGACCGGATGGCCGTGTTGGGGGCTCGTGCGTCCTATCGTCTTCCCTATCACTTTGGAAAAGTCGCGCTGACTCCGGACAGCGGCATCTGCGAATACAGCTGCCTGAGGAAGTGGCCCGGACCTCAGGCGGCCGCGAGCAGTGCGACCTTTGAATGGTCAGGGGAACCCAAGGAGGCCAATCCTGGGAGTCTCGAATTCTGGTTGGTCGAGCGATATTTGCTCTACTCTCGTAGGCGAGACCAACTCTTCTGTGGGCGGGTCTCTCATGCGCCCTATCAAGTCGTCGCGGCCCGTGTGCAACACCTGGATTACGATATCGCCCGTGCGGAGGGGCTGCAGCTCCCAGCCCAACCCCTTGCCGGCGCTCAATTCTGCATGGGTGTCGACGTCGATGTCTTCCCTTTGACATCGTGCGACTAAAATCCCGTCATGGACGCAGCGACCGTCGCCGAAACATTCCGTCAAATCATTGATGGTGACGACATCCCCCAAATTCGGCACCTGCTCAAGCGAATGAAAGTCGAGCAGGCCGTGCTCGTCCCGGATGACTGGCCCTACTCCATCCTCACAAACCTGGCACACGCCGATTTCTGGCAAACCGTCTGGCTCAACCGGCTCCAAGGCAAGCCTCGTCCGAAGTTCCAAGACGATTGGCGGGAGCCCGAACCGAGCGAATTCGAAGCGATCCGTGACTCCTTCCTGACAGGGCTAGACAAAGCTCACGAACTCTCCCAGTCTTGGCCGATCGATCACGGTATGAAGTCCGACGAGTCCGCCCTCAAGACCCTGGTCGCCCTTGCCGTCCACGACGCATATCACATCGGCCAGATCAAACTCATGGCGCGAATCCTCGCCAAGGCATAGCGGACGACTAGACCCAACCGCGAAGGCGACAGGCTTCCGCCACCCTCTGGACGGACACCATGTACGCTGCAAGCCGAGTGTGCACAGTCCTTGCCTTTCGAACTTCGTGGACGGAATGGAACGCGCTCGTCATGATGCCGTCCAGCTTCCTGTACACCGTTTCGCGATCCCATTTGTCCAAGCCGGCGTTTTGAACCTGCTCCATCCAGGAGACCGTGACGCCACCAGCATTGCAAAGGAAGTCCGGAATCACATAGACGCCACGCTCGAACAGGATCTTGTCCGCTTCCGGCGTCGTCGGCCCGTTCGCCAGTTCGGCGGAAACTTTCGCTTTGATCCGGCCCGCGTTCTTGTAGGTCACCACGTTCTCGAGTGCGCTGGGGAGCAAAACATCGACCTCAAGTTCCAGGAGCTCCTCGTTCGTGACCTTCTGCGCCCCGGGGAATCCCACCACGGAGCCCGTCTCTCTCTTGAACTCCTCAAGTTCGCAGAACTGGATACCGTCAGGGTGGTAGACCCCACCCTTGCTGTCGGAGGCGGCGACAACGGTCGTCCCGAACATCTCTTGCAGCAACCGGTGAGCGTGTTGGCCTGCATTTCCATAGCCCTGGATCGCTGCTGTTGCTGAGCCCAAGTTGACGTTCTCCGTCTCAGCCCATTCACGAAGCGTGTACATTCCGCCCCGGGCCGTCGCATCATCGCGCCCCGCAACGCCTCCTACTGCAAGAGGCTTGCCTGTGATGACCCCAGCCTGGTGGCGACCGCTGATCGCCTCGTACTCGTCCATCATCCAGGCCATGATCTGAGGGTCGGTATAGACGTCGGGGGCCGGTACGTCGCGTTCCGGGCCGACGACACAGCTCAGTTGACGCACGTACCCTCGAGCCAAGCGCTCCTTCTCAGCGAAGGACAGGGCCTTCGGGTCGCAAATGATGCCCCCCTTGCCCCCTCCCAGGGGAATGTCGACCACGGCCGTCTTCCAGGTCATCCAGGCGGCCAGGGCCCGCACCGTGTCGACCGTCTCCTTCGGGTGCCACCGAATTCCTCCCTTTGCCGGGCCCCTAGCATCGTTGTACTGCACACGGAACCCCTGGAAAGTCTTCACTTGACCTGAGTCCATCCTGACGGGAATGCGCACCCAATACTCGCGCATGGGCCACCGGAGGAACTCATGGATGGAAGGGTCGAGCCCAAGAAGCGACGCTGCTTCATCGAGTTGCGCTTGCGACGTTGCAAACGGATTCATCAATCCACAATCTTACTCAAGGCCGGTCTGAAGTCAAGCCTTAGCCGGCCACTGCCCACCCTGGTACAGGCGTCAAGGGTATAGTTCCCGCGCCGCCAGATTGTTCAGGCGCGTTGGCGCCAGGACAAGAGGATCGGACTCCTTTGGAGCAAAACTGACATGCCACTCGATAAGACCAAGAAGAAAGACGTCGTCGCCACTTATGCGACAAAAACTGGAGACACCGGCTCGACCGAGGTTCAAATCGCGATCCTTCAAGCTAGGATCGAGCAAATCACCGAACACCTGAAGTCCAACAAAAAGGACTTCCACAGCCGCACAGGCCTCCTGAAGCTCGTCGGTAAGCGCCGCCGCCTCGAGGCCTATCTTCGCGCCAAAGACGTCGTCAAGTACCGCGAATTGATCGGAAAGCTCGGTATCCGCGAAGTTCGACCGAAGTAACGGCTCGGACAGCCTCAAGACGTCCCTGGACGTCCAAACCCAATCTGGTACCCTCCTTCCAGCGGCCATGCCCTGGATGCGTGCCGTTCTCCGGAGCCCAGAGGTTGCGGTGAGCGGCATTCGGACGAGCTTGGCCATCAGAGTGACGTGTGACGGGCGGCGTGTTCCCTATTTAGGCTTGCCCTTTGTGTCACCCCAGACCTGTCACTCGGTCATAGCGAGAACGAAAAAATGATTCACACCCATACCTTCGAGGTCGGTGGTAAGACCATCAGCCTCGAGACCGGGCGCGTGGCGAAGCAAGCGGGAGGATCTGTGCTCTTGGGCATGGGCCAAACCGTGGTGCTCGGCACTGCCACTATGAGCAAGACTGCCCGAGAAGGCATCGACTTCCTCCCCCTCGTCTGCGACTTCGAGGAGCGCAAGTACGCAATCGGCAAGATTCCCGGCGGCTTCATCAAGCGCGGCGGCCGTCCAAGCGACAAGGCCGTCCTCGTCAGCCGCCTGATCGACCGCCCGATCCGGCCCCTTTTCCCGAAGGGCATGCGGAACGACGTGCAGGTCATCACGATGGCTTTCAGCGTCGACAAGAGCGTCCCACCGGACGTGATGGCCGTCAACGCAGCTGGCGCTGCCCTTGCCGTAAGTGACGTCCCGTTCAATGGCCCGATCGGATGCGTCCGGGTAGGCCGCATCAACGGTGAGTTCGTCCTCTTCCCTTCGAACGAAGAACTGAAAGAGTCCGACCTTGACCTGATCGTCGCTGGCCACAAGTCTGCCATCAGCATGGTGGAGGCGGGCGCGAACGAAGTGACCGAGAAGGTGATGGCCGAGGCGCTCAAGTTCGGCCACAAAGCCATCCAGAAAATCTGTGCTGAATTCGAGAAGTTCGGCAAGATGGCGGGCAAGAAGAAGTACGAGCCCATCGTCCAAAAGTCCGACGAAAAGCTCGCCGAAGAAATCAAGAAGAAGGAGGCGAAATTCATCAACGCCAATCTCTTCGACCCCGACAAGGCGACACGCGAGAGCGCCATGGGCGATCTCGAGAAGGAGCTGATCGCCAAGTACAGCGAGAAAATGCCGGACCAGGTGTCCGAAGTCAAGGGCGCGGTCGAGAAGGCAGTCAAGGAACTGCTCCGCAAAGCGATCATCGACGAGGGCAAGCGCCCAGATGGCCGCGGCGTTACCGATATCCGCCCGCTCGAGGCCGTCGCCGGCCTGCTGCCCCGAGTCCACGGTTCCGGCCTCTTCACCCGAGGCCAGACTCAAGTCATGACCGTGCTCACGATGGGCATGCCGAAGGACGCCCAGATGATGGACACCCTGGACGAGGAAGAGGGCGACAAGCGCTACATGCACTTCTACAACTTCCCGCCCTACTCGGTCGGCGAAGTCCGCATGCTCCGAGGCGCCGGTCGCCGCGAGATCGGCCACGGTGCCCTCGCCGAGCGAGCACTGAAGGCCGTTGTCCCGCTCGATGACCCCAACTTCCCCTACACCCTTCACCTGATCAGCGAGTGTCTCGAATCGAACGGCTCCACATCGATGGCCTCCGTTTGCGGTTCGACCCTCGCCCTCATGGACGCAGGCGTCCCGATCAAGGCTCCCGTCGCCGGCATCGCCATGGGCCTGATGAGCGACGGCAAGAAGTTTGTCGTCCTCACTGACATCCAGGGCGTCGAAGACTTTAGCGGCGACATGGATTTCAAGGTCGCGGGAACCCGCAAGGGCATCACCGCGCTCCAACTCGATACGAAGCTCGACGGTATCCCCGACAAGGTCCTCGCCGACGCGCTTAACCAAGCGCTCGACGCAAGGCTCCAGATCCTCGACGTGATCGAGGAAGAGATTCCCGAGCCACGCAAGGGCATCAACCCCAATGCGCCGCGGGTCGAGACCATCCAGATCGACCCGAGCAAGATCGGTGCCCTCATCGGCCCCGGCGGAGCGAACATTCGGAAGATCACCGAGACCACCGGCGCCGAGATCGACGTCCAGCAGGACGGCCGTGTCCTCATCGCCTCCAGTGGCGGCGAATCGGCGGCTCAAGCTATCGCCATGGTCAAGGCCAGCACGATGGTCATGGAGGTCGGTACCGAGTTCAGCGGCCCCGTCACACGGTTGATGGGACGCGGCGCTATGGTCGAAATGCCGGGCGGCAAGGACGGAATGGTCCCCACCGATCAGCTCACGAAGGCGCGTATCGGCCGTCCGGACGATGTGGTCAGCGTTGGCGACATCATCAACGTCCGCGTCCACGAGGTCGACAGCCAGGGCAGGATCAACTTGACCGCGATCGGGCTCAACCCCGATAACGCCCGGCTCAACGATCCCAACCCGCCCGCCTCGCCGAGACCCGAACGGGGCTACGGAGACCGCGACCGGGGTGGACGCGACCGAGGCCGAGGTCGGGACGACCGAGGCCGCGGGGGCCGCGATGATCGCGGCAGGGGAGGTTATCGAGACCGCGACCGTGACCGAGACCGTGACCGAGGGGCCGGCGAAGGCCACGCGGTCGTGAGCACGGACGAGGAGCCGCGAGAGCCCAAGGCGTCCTTCCGCAGCCGCGAAGAGGCGCCAGCTCAGGAAGAGAAGCCGAAGGGCCGTGGTGGTCGCCGCAACGAGGAAGAAGTGCCGGAAGTTCCGGACGCTTTCCCCACCAAGAAGCGTGACGACGACACCAACACCCGCTTCCGCCCAAGGCGGTAACCCAACACCAAAGGCCCGCGCCAGTCGGCGCGGGCCTTTGTCGCGCGTCTGGTCGCAGCCTAAAGCCCCGAGGTAAAACCGGGCCCGATGCGCCACTTCGTCCACGGGCCTGACGGCCAGAAGTACGGCCCGGCCGACATGCCCTTGCTTCATGCGTGGAAAGCCGAGGGCAGGATCACGCCCGAAACCTTGATCGAGCCGGAAGTGGGGGGAACTCCAATGGTGGCCAAAGCCATGCCGGAGCTGTTCCCAGAACTCCAAGAGAGGCAGGCTTACGGGCAGTCCCAATGGTCAGACGCGCCGGTCAAACCGGTGGCCCCAGTTCTTACCGAGGAGGAAATGGCGCGAAGGTACGCCAACTGGACGTGGATTTTGGGCCCGGTCGCTCTCCTTTGTTGTCCTCTTCCTGCCGGCATCGCGGCACTTATCTGCGCCGTGAACGCCAGTAAGCGGGGACATCCTCAGGGGACAACGCTCGTCATCTACGCCATGGTGAGCATGGCGCTTGGTCTGGCCCTCGGCGTCTACACGCTCAAGCAAATGGGCGGCTGGCCCACTTCGCTCAAGTGAGGACTACCAAGGGTCGACTTCGACCTTCTTGTTGTCGACGGTAAGGTTGGCCCTGCCGTCCTTGAGGGACGTGACAACCACGCCATCGTCCAGCTTTTCGCCTGCAGAGAGGTAGCGCACTCGGGTGTCGTTGACGAAGACGCCGGTCGATGAATTTCCGACCTGCGCCATTCCCCGGAAGCTCCATCCCTTCAATGCAGTCGAGAACGAGGGCTTTTCGGGCGCTTGTGGCTTTGCTTGGTCCGCCTGCCCAACACCGGGCCCAGGAACGCCGCCAGCTTGTCCAGCACCGAGGCCAGGGGCCGAGAACACAGCGTCGTCGAATCCATGGACCATGCTGCCGGTCGTCGGCTCCTTGATCCTTGCGGCATAGACGCCGGTGACGGAGACTTGAGCGTTCTTGGGCATCTTCGGCATCATTGGGTCGTGCGGGCGGAAGCCGAGGATCTGGAACTGGTTCGGGCCGGAGATCCTCACGAGGAAGATAACCCGCTGTGTCTTGACGACGCCGTCCCAGACAACCATGCCGTCGGCGGAATAGACCGTTCCCTTGACGGGGTTGCGCTCGTCGAACGGAGCGACCGCGCCGGCTCCCGGCGCTCCGCCCCCGTCCGGCCGGACGGCGGTCTGGCCGTCACCGAACGCCTGGGCCCCGTATGCGACCTGTTGTGCGGCAGCCTTGTTGTTGGCGCGCGCGGCCTGGACTCCCCTGAAGCCGGCTTTGACCGCGTTCATGCCAGTCTTCTGCAACTGGCCATGGATCGAGGTCGCCGTCATTGTCTCGGCCAACTGGGCGTTAGAGACCATGGGGAAGATCAAGCTTGCCTCAGCCGCTGCCAAGACGGCGAGGGAGGCGACGATACCGCGGACGCTCATACCCCGTGTGTTCCACGCAACGAGAAGCCCTCCGGCAAGCATTAATACGGGGGATGGCGGGACTTTAAGGTGTCCCGTCCTGGACGTGCCCAAAAAGATATGATATAGTTTACCAAATGGTAAAGTGTTTCCCTCAAGAACTCGACCAGCTGTTCTCGGCTCTTGGGGAGCCAGTGCGAAGGTCTGTGGTACGGTCGCTGGCTACCGGTGAGAAGTCATTGAGTGCGCTTGCCGAGCCCTTCTCCATGACCATGCCCGCCGTGATGAAGCACGTTGCCGTTTTAGAACGCTCAGGGCTCGTGCGCAGTGAAAAGCGCGGCAGAACGCGCTACTGTAGCCTAGAGCCGGCGAGATTGAAGGAAGCCCAAGATTGGATCGCCGAGACAGTGGCGTTCTGGACACCAAAGCTCGAGTCCCTCGCCCGCCACTTGGAGGCGTCCGAGTGAGCAGCCGCGTGCAAGTCGAGGTTCTCGCAGAGACGGCCGTCCGCCTGTCCTGCTTTGTCGGACGCCCGCCCGAGCGAGTCTATGACGCATGGCTGGATCCCAACGAGATCGTGCGCTGGTTCGTTCCTGAGCCCGGCTGCGCGTGCACGGTCCACGACCTTGATGCAAGGCCGGGGGGGCGGTTCCGCATCAGTGTGCTCTCGCCAGACGCCCACACCGCCCGGGCCGAGTACAAACTCCTCGACCGCCCGAACAAGATCGTGCTGTCTTGGAGCTGGGAGAACAGCGGCCCCGAGGGCGTTGTGAGCCAAATCACACTTGAATTCCGCCCCCAAGGCGAAGGAACCCTCCTTGTCCTCACCCATGAACAACTGGCCGATGCAGAGTCGCGCGACCTCCACGTTATTGGCTGGACAGGCTGCCTGACTTCGATCTCGGACTACCTGGCCCCCAATTGAAAAGGAAACTGAAAATGACCCAACCCACTCAAGAACCTACTACGACCGACGGGCATGCCGTCGTCACTACGAACGAATGGATCGAGTCCGGCGCCCGGCTCCTTGAAAAGGAGAAGGAGCTCACCCGACTTCGCGATGAAGTGGCGCGTATGCGGCGCAACCAACCCTGGACGCCCGTCGACCAGGATTACGTGTTCGAAGGGCCGGACGGGCCCATAAAGCTCTCCGATCTGTTTGGCGACAAGAGCCAGCTCATCGTCTACCACTTCATGTTCGCCCCGGGAGACCGCGACGGCTGCCCAGGGTGCTCCTTTGTGTGCGACCACATGGACTCGGCTCGACAGCACTTTGAGCACAACAACATTGGGATCGTGGCGGTCTCGCGAGCACCATTGGCGGACTTCGCGCCGTTCAAGCGGCGTATGGGGTGGACGTTCCGCTGGGTCTCCTCGGCAGGCAGCAGCTTCAACTACGACTTTGGAGTCAGCTACCGACCCGAGGACTACAGCAAGGGGCCCGTCCTTCACAACTTTAAGATGCAAACCTTGTCAAGCGAAGAACAGCCGGGATTGACCGTACTCTACAAGGACACCGACGGGAAGATCTACCGCACCTACTCGACGTACGAGCGCGGCCTGGACTTGCTGATCGGCGCCTACAACTTCATTGACCTCGTCCCGCAAGGCAGGAACGAGTCGTCGCCGATGGATTGGATGCGGCACCACGACCGCTACGAGGACTGAACATGTGCCCAGCTTGCTACGCAGCGATGGCTTGGACAGTCGCGAGTGCGACGGCGACGGGAGGAGCCACGCTCGTCGCCGTCGCCAAGGTCGTCAAGCGAAGGAAGACCCGCCGCCCAAACGCTAAGCAGGGGGGCTAGCTCTCGGAGCTCTCGTACTTTTCTTTCAGCGCAGCAACAACCGAGGGGTCGGCCAGGGTCGTCGTGTCTCCTAAAGCCCTCCCCTCGGCGACGTCCCGGAGGAGCCGCCGCATGATCTTTCCGCTCCGCGTCTTGGGGAGCTCCGCACAGAAAAACAAATCGTCGGGCCTTGCAATCGCACCGATCTTTTTGGCAACGTGCTCCTTTATCTCGGCAGCGAGCCGTACCGCCTCTTCTCCCGACGGCGAAGGGGCAGAACCCGCACGCAAGATGACGAACGCCGAAATTCCCTGCCCTTTGATCTCATGGGCCCGGCCGATCACCGCTGCCTCCGCCACCGCAGGGTGATCCACTAAAGCGCTCTCAACTTCCATCGTGCTGATGTTGTGCCCGCTGACAAGCATCACATCGTCAATTCGTCCGAGCAGCCAGAAGTAACCGTCTTCATCGACTTTTGTACCGTCCCCGGGGAAGTAAGCGTCATCGAATCGGCTCCAGTACACGTTTTGGTACCGCTCCTGATCCCCCCAAATCCCTCGGAGCATCGAGGGCCATGGATCAGTGATCGCAAGGATCCCTCCGCGCTCTGGGCCCTGGGCGGGAGCATGTTCCCGGTAGAAGCCGAGTGCACCCTGAACCGGGGTCACGTCGCCCCCCGACTCGTCGAAAACGACGGCCTTGATGCCTGGAAACGGTTGTGTGGCTGATCCGGGCTTCGTCGCCGTGATGCCAGGCAGGGGTGTGATCATGATTGCGCCCGTCTCGGTCTGCCACCACGTGTCCACAACCGGGCAACGTCCCTTGCCGATGGTCTCCTGGTACCAGACCCAAGCCTCGGGATTGATCGGCTCGCCGACCGAGCCGAGCAGGCGTAACGAGGACAGGTCGCAGCGCTCCGGATATTCCTCGCCCCATTTCATGAAGGTGCGGATAGCGGTCGGCGCCGTGTAAAGGATCGAAACCTTGTGCTTCTCGATGACTCGCCAAAACCGGTCCTTGTCGGGCGTGTCTGGTGTGCCTTCGTAGACGACCGCTGTGGCGGCGTTCGCCATCGGGCCGTAGACGATGTAGCTGTGCCCCGTCACCCAACCGCAGTCCGCCGTACACCAATAGACGTCGTCGGGCTTCAAGTCGAACACCCACTGCGTCGTCGCATACACCTGAGTCAAATAACCGCCGGTCGTGTGCATGATGCCTTTGGGCTTGCCGGTCGAGCCGCTCGTGTAAAGGATGTACAGCAGGTCCTCGCTGTCCATCGGCTCGCAGGGACAGTCAGTCGAGGCCGTATCCACCGTTTCGCTCCAGCGCAGGTCACGGCCCTCGGTCCAATTTCCGCGGTCGAATTCGGCGCCCTCGCCGATCCGCTCGTACACAAGTACCTTTGTAACAGTGGGGCACCCGCTTGCGAGAGCCTCGTCTGCGATCTTTTTCAGCGGGACCACGTTCCCTCTGCGCCAGCCACCGTCTGCGGTCACCACAACCTTCGCTCCCGCGTCGTTGATCCGTTCGTAAAGGGACTCTGAGGAGAACCCACCGAAGACAACGGAGTGCGCCGCTCCGATGCGGGCGCAAGCCAACATCGTGAAAGGCAGCTCAGGGATCATCGGCATATAGATGCAGACCCGGTCGCCTTTCTTGACCCCCATCGCCTTCAAAGCGTTGGCGATCTTGCTGACTTCGTCCTTCACGTGAGCATAGGTGAACGCACGGACGTCGCCAGGCTCGCCTTCACCAATCAGAGCCACCTTTGAGCCGAGGCCGTTCGCCACGTGGCGGTCGACACAGTTGTGGCAAGCGTTGAGCCTGCCGCCCACGAACCACCTCGCGAAGGGCTTCTTCCATTCGAGCTGTGTGGTCCACGGCTCGAACCAGTCCAGCTGCTTGGCCCATGCCTCCCAGAACCCGATTGGGTCGCCCAGAGCCTCCCCATAGACCCGAGCATCACTGACGTTCGCCTGGGATCGAAACTCAGCGCTCGGCTCGTAGCGACGGTTCTCAACCAGGAGGGTACTAAGAGTGCTGGACATCGGCTATTCGATTCTATCCCGAAGCCGACCTCGCAAAACGCCCTGCACAATCCCGGGCGAAACACGGAACTCCGCCTAAGGAGGCTGGCTGTGGCGTTCTTGTTAAGCCGCTGTGTTGGACTGGTGACCCCTGACCCGGGGGCCGCCGCTTTGTTCTACCAAGATGCGTTCGACATGGATGTCGTGCGCTCCGAGGTCGGCTTCGAAATGGTCGCCGGCCCTCTCCGGCTCTTCATTGACCCCGGCCAAGCACGGCCACTCGTCTTGGAGTTGGTGACCGACGACGCATTGGAAGCACGCGGGATCTTGCGCTCCTTCGGCTACGAGGAACTGGTCTGGCGCGGACCGGGTCAATCCTGCCTCGTCCGCGATCCGTTTGGTCTCGTCATGAACATCCATGAAGACCGGAGTGCCTTCATTGAGTTCTGCCTGTCCGGGCCCGACGAGAGCATCTTCCGACCGTGCGTCGGTGCCCAGTCACCGATCTCCGAGGATGTCGCGGAGTTCTACGCGAAGCTCCTGGAATCACCTCTCTGCAGAACCCCGGATGGATGCCACGTCGTGGATTCCGGCTCGATGAGGCTCCGTTTCCGCCAGGGACCGACCACCGCGCCGATGGTGTGGCTCCGCCCCGGGACACCCCTTGGCACCTTCGCCGAGGCTGGCTGCGCAGATTGCCAGAACGGCGTCCTCATCGATCCCTTTGGGATTCATTGGTGCGCAGAATCGAGCGTCACGACCACCACTGCCGTCGTCTGCCCACTATAATCGGGCAGGATGGTCTTGCACGTCGACTTTGAGCATATCGCGGAAGAGGTCAAGCGGCACGGTTACAAGCCCTGGGCTTACGTGTCCCGAGATCGGAACACCACCCTCGTCACGGTCGGCTCTCCTGAAAGCAGGACGGTCGTCCAAGCCGAGACGACCCTTGGCCCCGAAGAGGCTAAGAAGCTCCTCACTGAGCAGGGACTTCTCGTCGCGCCGGGGCGTTGGGTACCCGATCCATTCGCCGGTGAGCTCCATATCGCGCAACCCATTTGGGTGACCGCGGTCGCCTACCGAACCCAGGACGAAAAGCCTGGCCTGTGGGTCGATGCAAGCCGCTCCGAGTTGTCGGTCGGTGACGTCTTGCGCGATTTCTACGAGGAAATGGGAACTGAGACCGATCTGTCGACCACTTCGCTCGACGAGTTCATCGTGCTTACCAACCCCAATGTCGTCGTCCTTGGTCCCGATCAACTGGCGGCGTTCGCCGACTGATCGCAACCTAGCGGGCCACGATCCCGTCTCAGGTTAGCGAAGATGAGCCAGGAAGAGAAGACTTGGGGCGCCCTTGCCCACGTGATTCCTCTCGTTGCCGCCCTCATGTCCAGCTTTGGCTGGGTCGCTGCCCTCGTGATTTGGCTGCTCTACAAGGACAAGTCCAAGTTTGTGGCCTTTCACGCATTGCAGCAGGCCTTCTTCATGTTGGCCGTATGGGTGTTGGCGCTGATCGGTGTTGTCCTGTTCGTCACCGTGGTCGGCATCCCGATCGCCATCCTTGTTTGGATCGTTTGCCTTGGCGCGGCCATCGGGGGACCCATCTACGCCGCGATCAAGGCGAGCAACGGGGGATGGTGGGAATATCCCCTCGTCGGCAAGGTTGCGCTGAACGCGGTCGGTAAGTGATCGCGGCGTGCCCCAGTCTCTGGTAGATTCGGGGAATGCCCGCCCTTGTGCTCGCCGCCATTGCCCTCATTGGTGGCGCGGGACGGTCGCCTGCCAGCCCCATGGAAGACTTCGTTCGAAGGTTCACGACCGACCGCAACGACATCCGTCGGTATTACAACACTCCCTTGTCCGAGCTCGGTGCGACCCGGCAAAAAGCCTTTGACGACGAGGAACTGAGGCGACTCAAGACGATCAAGTTCGCGACGCTCGACCGCGATGGCCAAGTGGACTGGATCCTCATGCGGAATTATCTCGAGACCGATCTCCGGAACCTGGCAACGCGGAAGAAGAAGGAGGCCGAGACCCTTAAGCTCCTGCCATTTGCTCCGACGATCGTGGCCTGGGAGGAAGACCGTTGGAAGCTCAAGCCTCTCGACCCTGAATCGACGGCAAGACAGCTCGAACAGCTCTCCGCGTCCATCGACAAGGCCCAAGGCGCGGCCAAGGCAGACCTGGACGGCGGCAAAGCCAACGAAGTTCTCGCCTTTCGTGCGGCGCGGGCTGCCGGCGCCCTCCGCGACACGTTCGCCCATTGGTTCAAGCACTACGACGGCTACAAACCCCTCTTTTCCTGGTGGTGCAAGGCGCCCTACGAAGAGGCCACCAAGAAGCTCGAGGACTACGAGAGGTTTCTGCGTGAGGATGTCGCCAAGCAACGCGGCAAGGACGACGATCCGCTTATCGGCGACCCAATCGGCAAGGACGCTCTTGCCAGCGACCTTCGTGCAGAAATGCTCGGTTACACGCCCGAGGAGCTGATCGCGATCGCGCAGAAGGAGTACGACTGGTGCCTGAAACAGATGATCGCCGCTTCAGAGCGGATGGGCTATGGAAAGGAGTGGCAAAAGGCCATTGAAGCCACGAAGCAAGACCATGTGCCACCAGGGGAGCAGGACGACTTAGTCCTCTTCCAGGGTCAAGAAGCCGTCCAATTTGTCGAAGACCACAAGCTGGTCACCCTCGAACCGCTTGTAAAGGAAACGTGGCGCGTCGAAATGCTGACCGCCGAGCAGCAAAAGAACTGGCCGTTCGCCTTCTACGGAGGCCAGCACATGGCCACGAGCTACCCGTTGCCCCAGATGGACACCGACACGAAACTGATGTCAATGCGGGGCAACAACCGCCACTTCCTCCGCGCCGTCACCTTCCACGAGTTGATTCCGGGACATCACCTGCAAGGCTATATGGCCGACCGGTACAAACCCTACCGCCAAGTGTTCACGAGCCCGTTCTTCATCGAGGGATGGGCCCTTCACTGGGAGATGCTCTTTTGGGACATGGACTTCGCCAAGAACGACATGGACCGCGTCGGCATGCTCTTTTGGCGGATGCACAGGTGCGCGCGCATCGTGGTGTCTCTCAAATACCACTTGGGCGAGATGAAAGCTCAGCAGATGATTGACTACCTCGCCGAAAAGGTAGGGCACGAGCGCTGGACGGCCACGAGCGAGGTCCGCCGATATATCGGGGATATGTACTCGCCGCTGTACCAGTGCGCGTATCTGATTGGCGGATTGCAGTTGCGCGGCCTCTACAAGGAGCTCGTACCAGCCAAGATGACGGCCCAGCAGTTCCATGACAAGGCCCTACGGCTCGGTTCGATCCCCATGGAGATGATCCGCGCATCGCTCACCGGCGAAGAACTCTCACCCGAATTCTCGGGCGGCAAGAACATACGGGCCTCGTTCGAGTGATCCCTATGCCTACTTGGCGGCATCGCGATAAGCCTGAAGCTCGGCCTTCGCCTTCGCACCAACGTCGCCGAGGTGTTTGAGCCAACCTTCTTTGTAGCCCCGCAACGCCTCCACGATCGTTTCGGTGACGACCAAGTTCCGATACCACTTGCTGTCCGCGGGGACGATGATCCAAGGCGCCTCCTTCGTCGCGCATTTCCCGATCGCCGCCTCGTACGCTGCTTGATAGTCGAGCCAGTGCTCGCGTTCTTTCCAATCGCCCGCACTCAGCTTCCAAGCCTTCTCGACCTCTTGCTCCCGCTCAAGAAGACGCTGCTCCTGCTCTTCCTTACTGATGTGCAGGAAGAACTTCAACACGATGGTCGAGTTCTCGACAAGGAGCTCTTCAAACCGGTTGATCATGTCGTAGCGCTTTGACCAAACCTCCTTCGGGACGATTTCGTGGACTCGGACGACGAGGACGTCTTCGTAATGCGACCTGTTGAAGATTGTCACCCCACCCTTACCGGGCGTCTGTTGGTGGACGCGCCAAAGGAAATCATGCGCCAATTCCTCAGGGGTTGGAACCTTGAACGGCGCAACACGCGTGCTTTGAGCGTTGGTACAACCGAGCAAGTGGCGTATCGTCCCGTCTTTGCCGCTGGTGTCCATTCCCTGGAGGACGATCAAGAGGCCGTGTTGCCCCGCATAGAACAAGAGATCCTGTAGCTCCTCCAGATCCTTCGCAAGCCCGTTGAGCTTGGCCTCCGCCGCCTCCTTGTCAAGCTGCCTGGGATGGTGTGTATCGATCTGGGACAGGTCGACCTTCTGAGTACTTTCAATCCTCGTGGTGCCTTTCATGGGTTCAGCGAGCCGCCTCGCCGACTGGCGCGTAAAGGTCTGTCCGCACCTCGTGAGGCGGCACTTGGCTGCAGTCATTCATGTACATTTCGAAGTAAGTTCCCGCCCTCGGCGGGCGGCCTGTTGCCGACTCGATGCTCGACATGAAGGTGCTCCAGGCGTCACCGAGCCCCGAATAATCACCCAAATGGGTGAGGACAGCGTATTCCCCTGCGGGGATCGTCCCCATGGTCATGCCCGGATCCTCGGCGCGATAGCCGTTGGGGACGACCATGCAGGCCTCCGAACGAAGGTCTTCCTCCGAGGTCGTCTCTGGATCGCTGTGCCAAATCGCCAACGCTTCACGTGCAGGAACCGCGTTTTCGGCGACCCACTTGCCCAACTCCGAGAACTTCGGACCGATCAGGTGGAAAGGCCCGATGTGCTCCAAGCAAGCCAAGTTCATTTCAGGGACTTCGCGGACCTCTATGGGGGCACCCATCGCCGCATTATCCCACAGTCAAATCTGGCGGAGAGGGTGGGACTCTGCCCAACCAGGCTCGATTATGACACGGCTCTGGTTCAAAGCAGCGCGTTCGTCGCGCTCGGGGCCCCCGCCTTCTTCGTACAGTCTTCGTACACGGAAGCCAGGCGCGCGGAGCGCCAGCGATGCCTCGAACAAAAGACGAAACACGATGCCCCAAAAATGAGAAAACCAACGATAACGACAATAAGATGCGGTCCTACGGGTCAGGCTCCTTTTGGTGGAGCCCGTCAAAACGTACCGACGGCACGGTCTACAAACGTGCCGTCGGGTACGTGATCGCATCTGACGGTAAGAAGGTCTACGGGACTGGAAAGACGAAATCGGCCGCCGAGACCGCGGCCAAGACCAAAGTCTGCGCATACGAGTCGTCGCTAAGGACGACGCCCACCGGCGAGGACTTCGATTCGCTCACCCTAGCGGAGTTCGCGCAGCGGCTATTAGACTCGAAAAAAAGGATATCGGAGAAATCGGTCGAAAAGTACCAAGCCTACGTCGGCTACCTGCGCTCGCCCGACCTTGCGATCAAGCTTGGTCAAGGGCGGGCCTGCGTCCTGGGCGAATACAAGGTGAGATCGGTCGGAGCCTTTGAACTGGAGGCGTTCATGGAGAACGTCTGCGAGCGCTATGCTCCCAAGACTGCGAAGGAGTTCCGCACCTGGCTGATCACTCAGTTCCGCAAGGCCGTGAACTACGGCGTGCGATCCGACAACCCCGCACGGGAGCTCGAACCGATCAGCGTTCCGGAAGCCGAAGCCGTTGACATTCCGAACGAAGTCTTGGAGGCCCTTCTGGGCGCTGCCGAGGGCCCGCGCATGAAGGCGGCACTGATCTTAATGATGCACGGGCTGAGGTTCGGAGAAGTGTTCGGGCTGACGTGGGACGACTTTGATGGAAACACCGCGACAGTCTGCCGCCAGCTCCAGCCAAAACGGCTCAAGGAGGGGGAGCGCCGCGAACTCGCTTTGATCCGCCGGAAGAAGGGCGGAGCGTCTTACCAGGCCCGGTTCGACGAGGACGACATGAGAACCTTGGTCGATTCGGTCGAGCTTGCGACCCCTGTCGAGATCTGGACGGAGCGTCGAGAAGGCAACCGCTGGATCAGTGAGAGGCTGTCGGGAGTGCGCGTCGTCGCCCCTGATGCAAGCGGCAAGCCCTGGCCAGAAAGCTCGTTCCGCAGGGAGCTCAAGAAACTGATAGACAGTGTGCCCCAAGCAAAGGGCCTTACACCGCACGACTTCCGTGCTTGGATGGCGACGACGCTCTTGGACATGGGGCTACCGCTCAAACACGTCCAGAAGAGCCTCGGACACTCCCGCCCGGAGACGACGCTCCATTACCAGCGGTCTTCTATGGAATGGAGCCGCTCGGCGCACGACAAGATCACAGAACACCGCAAGGGCCGCGTTGCGTGAGGCTCAGAATGATTAACAGCAACGAGGGGCGCGGCAAATCGCCGCGCCCCTCGTGCTCCTTCACGACCAGGTCTCTAAGCCGCGCCCAAGTCTGCCTGGTCGTCTGCCGACGCTACGCTGGACCACCGGACCAAGAGGAAGTTCAGGCGCTCCATCAGCGCGGGTGCTAGTTGGCAGTCCTCGTCTTTGAGAAGAAGCTCGATGAGAGCGGTCTCCGCCACATACGACTCAGCGCCTTCGACCTTGACGTACGCCGGGAAGTTCTTGTTGACCTGGATGACGGTCTTGGCTTCGTCCTCGACAAAGGCGCTCCGGACTTCTGGGCTTCCCGCCACTATTTCAATCTCGGGGCAGTCCTTGCCGTTCTTCAGTCGGCGCAAGACTCGGCGCAGGGTGCCGACGGCACCGTCCGGTGCCTCCGTCCGAGCCTTGTTCGTACGACCCGTCGATTGCGACTCTTCGCGCTCTGCCGTCCCGTCTTTCGGCTCCATCCTCTTGCGCCCTTTGTCGCCGTCGCCGCCCAGAGCCTCCTCGCTGGCCCGTTCCTCTTGACTGCCCTCGGCGATTTCTTTGAAGAGCGCTTTGAGCTGCCTGCGCACTCTTGCGGCAGTCTTCTTTTCCCGGCCCACAATTTTCTCGTCGTGGCCCTCCCGTAACTGCTTGATAAGCCAAGTGCATTGTGCAAGGACTGCTCGACCTAGGTCTTTGAAGACTTGGTCGTCGCTTTCGACGAACCCGCTCTTATTGAGGTTCGGTGTCAGGCCGTCAATTTCAAGTTCGGCGACGAACTGATTAAGGGAACCTTTTGCCGCAAAGTGGAAGCCGAACGACTCGCTCTCGACCATCATCCGGCCTTTGGCGAACAGGCGGAAACCTGCCTTCACATACCCGTCTTTCATTTTGCTCCGTTCCAAGCGCGCGGCCCATCCCTTGGCCGTCACGTCGCCGACCTTGACGTCTATAGGGACTTTGCCGACACTAGCGTCGAGCGGAAGGTCGATTGGCTCGACCCTCGTCCCGTTGACGACGATTGCGAGCCGCCCGAGCCGAAGGAGCCGGTCGTATACGGTCGCGAGGTCGCGGGTCATCGAATCCACCCGCCAATGCCGCCCGTTGATGACGTCTTCGACTTCGATTCGCACGCACCCCGTCTCTACGGGGCAGTTTCGCAGCGACTCGGGAGCCAAGGAGGCGTCCACCGGTTCGGGAGTCCCGAAGTCCGCGAAGTCTGCTCGGCTCCGCCAGTTCAAGTCCTCGAACATCCAAATGTCCGATTCTCCTGCCCGCTTGCTCCAAATGCGGAGAGAATCGCCCAGGTAGCCGCAGGCTGCCTTGCCGCCCTGGCCATAATGCCCGATGTCGTCGGCACTGTGGTGAGCGCCTTCGCCCCAGTTCAGGAACGTTGCGATTTCCATTGCACCCATGCCCAAGCCGCCAGCGCTTTCAACGACAATGCGGTTGCCTGGTTTGTCAAGTTCGACCGTGATGCGGCACTGCTGCCCGTCCATTGCGTCCACCGCGTTGTCCACGAGTTCGCACACCGCGTGGCTGATGCTCGTGAAGGACGAGCACAAGGCAGCCACGATGCGGCGGGAGGCCGACTCGCGCCAAACGATTGTCTTTTCTTTCTGTTTCATGTTTGTTAACCTCGCCGCACTTTTGTACGGCACGTCTTTATTGGACTATTCAATGTTTTTGAGGAAAACCTGACTGTTTCCCAGCGCGTCGTTACAAAGGTGGTCAATAAGGGGATAAGGCATTGAATTGTGAGGGACACCGCAACAGACTGCTAGTTTCAGGTAGTGGTGGCGTATTTCCGTGATAAGGGTCACTCTATTGCCGTAGTCTCCCACGAAGAATTTGAACTGTTCGTCGATTTGGTGCGGCATCGAATCAGCCACCAACAGCGAGAGGTATTCGTGCACGCTTCGACGCGTCACCTTCAGCGGCTTTCTTCGTGTGCGGATCGTGAGAGCGTTGGTGACAAAGCACTGCGCACCGGAACCGCAACCGTACGAGACCCACTCATCGAGCGCCGCGATCTTTGCTTCAAGCAGGATTGAGCGCGTCCGGCTCCGTTCGACGATGGCTTTCCCGAGATCGCAAAGAAGCCTGGCCTTTTCTGCCCGCGCGAGAAAGAATGCAGAGATGTACAGATGCGCCGGGTTCAGGGAAATCGGGGTGCACTCTCCAGCGAGACTGACGACTCCGTTAATTCTTTGGCAGTCCGCGATTGCTAAAGGCATTGCGTTGAATTCGTGGTGGTACTTCCAATACTCCATTAGTGCACGTCTCCGATAATAGATTGGCCATTGTGCGGGCCGTGAAATCTTTAATTCAAGGGCCTAGAAAAGAATTGTTGGAATTTGAGAAGGTTATTGGTGTTGGCACCAAGAAAAAGACACTTACCGCCGCGGGACAGGTTCAAAGAACGATGACGCGCATTTCACGCATTGACGACTGTCAATGCCCGACAAAGAAATCCTCATAAACGGATCGTACGGCGATAGGAAGACTCAATGAAGAACAACCATAATGTCGGGCCGCTCCAGTACGGCGACCCTCGCAACGCGCTTCTGAGGGTCGCGATCTATGTGCGGAAGTCGACCGCAACCGAGGGCCGCTCGCACAGCCGAGAAGAGCAGCTTGAGCGTTGCCTTGCCGACGCCAAACATCTTGGGCTCGTTGCAGGCAACATCGATGTCTATGAAGAGCCCGAGGGTCAAAAAGGTGACTGGTACTGGAACGATGGAAGCTCTCGCTTCAATGAACCGCACCGACCCGAACTGACCAGGCTGATGCAGGCGGTCGAAGCCGGGGCCGTCGATATCGTCATGGCCTACAAAGGCGACCGCCTCTACAGGGACAACGGTGTCGCTGACGCGATGTTCAAGAGGTTCCGGGAGTTGGGAGTCCGGCTCATACTGGGGGGTCGGGACGCCGAAGTGCACTCTGCTCGAGGTCTGTACCAAGCAGCCGTGGATGGCGCAGCGGCACGGCAATGGCGAGACCAGATTTCTGAGGACATCCGCCGCGACCATCTGTACAAGGCCAAGCGTGGCATGTTCACCCGCGATCCGAGTTGTCTTGGGTTCCGGTCCCAAGGGCTCAAAAGCCAGGCTGTCCTTCCGGTGGAGCCGGAGCTTGCCGTGGTGCGGCGCGTCTTCAAGATGTTCGTCTCTGGCGAGGACGGCTCTGGGCCGATGGGAATCACGGCCATTGCAAACAGGCTGATGGACGAAGGCGTCCAAATCGCTGTCGGTGCGAAAAGGCACAAGGTCAAGCACCCGGAGAAAGTGCACACGTCCCAGATTCGGACCATTCTAAGGAATTGCATGTACGTCGGTCGGTGGAGGCACCAAGGCGAGGAATACCCGTGCGATAAATTGCTTGTCGCCGGAGCAACCGGTGAAGAGATGGAGACCGTTGTCCCAGTTCCTATGTTCGAGGAAGCGCAGAGTAAGCTTGCGCGGAGCCGTGTTCCCGGAAGGAAGAGCCTAGGCGCTGCCCACCTTCTGACCGGCATCGTCGTTTGCGGACAGTGTGGTCGGCCCTTGACGCTTCAACACCGGACCAGAAGTGACGGAACGAGCAGACGACAATTCATTTGCGCCCACAAAAGGGGCTCTCGCCCGTGCGACCGGCGTGGGACGAGGGTAGTCCAAGAGGAGGTGCTCGATGCATGGGTACTTGAGCACTTGCTGCCGCTTATCGCCGTGGAGATTGAACGGGTCAAAGCATCGAGCGGTCGCGATGACGTTTTGGCCATGAGAACTGAGTTAGTGCGCCAGCTTGCGTCCTATCGTGACCGGGAAACGGTCGAACTAGCGCGCTTGATCGGAGCGCTCGACGACGACCAGCTTGCAGGGGTCGCCGCGAAACTGCGCTTAGAGCGCTCATTAATTGAAGCCAAGCTCGCTGACGTCGAGACCCGACTTGCTGTCACCTCGACTCCATCTTCCGAAGAGTTTCGAGACTTGGCGTCACTACCGACAGCGGCGCTCAAGGACGCCGTCCGCCGCGCGTTCTTGTGGATCGCGCTCTGCCAGCGCGGTGTGGTCGCCATGACGACCTGGGGAACCAGCACTGCAGCCTACTATTTAGAGCCAGGACATGCTGTCTATAGGACAGTAGAAACAAGGCGGCGGCTGCAGCCGCCTGGTCCGCTTGCAACCTTAGATAGCCTTGCTTGGTTCGTCGAAGGCCAAGAGTTTGTGCGCGGTCAGCGAGAGTATCAGCCGCACCGCACACAAGCGCTCGAAGACACGGAGGTGCTTCACGCGCTCTGGCGAAAGTGCGCCTGACCGTTTTCCTCAACCTTGAGTTGCTCTGCCGTACATGAGCGGAGCAACCTATGAGCATCGAATCGCACATCCTCGAAAACATCGACCTCTTCGCCATCTCAGAGGCACTGGAGGCGGATCCGACGACCGCACTGATGATGGTAGAGACCGTCCAGGGCCGACCCATCTGCTTTGCGATCACCCCTTGGCGGGGCAACATCAGACCAGTGCAAGCCGAGCACCTGCGCATTCTATCGGCAGATAGTTGCCTCCTTATGTACTGGTCTCTAAAGGACGACCGCCTCGCAATTCTGAACATCGAGGTGTTCCCCGAACCCGCAGCTTTCCCGGACTAGTCGTCCGGAGGTTGTTACCAGTTGATTGAATCGCACATAGGCAAGTCCGGCAAGCCACGTCCGGACTTGGCTTACTAGTCGTGGACAGAGGCTTTCATTGCCTCCCGCATCAAAAGCTCGTCGTCCGTCGGCTTTTCCCAGGGCCACTTGTTATAGCCACACTTCTCGTCCACAGACCTCGCTGTGGCTAGACCCGTCTCATGGAACGCGAGCCCGACTTGGCGCTCTGAGTCGGTGACATTGGGCTGAGACATGCTTCGGGAGTATTCGCTCTCGAACAGAGACTCGTACGGTCCTTTGCGAAACCGTTTAAACCAGACCGACCAGCAGGCGAGGACCAGCAGGATGCCGAGGCAGACGCACACTCCAACGAGCCGATTCGCGCGATCAACACCTTTTCCTGGTGCAACGGCTTTCGGCGATGTTGAGATGGGACTTCCGCATTGCACGCAGAACTTGTTCTTAGGGGCGGAATGGGCAGTACCGCAGCGGGAGCAATACGCCATCGTCGCTACCTCGCCTGCCCGTAGGAGTGCCATCCGACGTAGGGATTGCTCGGGTCACGCAAGCATCCGTCCTTGGCTGCCCGCGCCTTGATCCACTGCAAGACGTCCCTCGCGTGCGCTGCTTCTGGCTCCAAGATCGTGGCCCCGCCAGGCGCTTGCCTTAGAAGGACGAGCCGTGCGAGCTCACGCTCGGTCCGGTCAAGCTGGCTACAGCCCATCTCGCTGATTTGCATACTGACTGTGGGTGCAAGGATAAGAAACCTGTCCAAGCCGTTCTCGCGAAACACTGAGGCTGCTATTTGCTCCGGTGTCATTGGTTCCGGTCGATTGCATTGACTGCGGATGGCGGTCGAAAGAGCCAGCGCTAATGGGATCACCAAGATCGTCAGCCAGCCACCTGTCCGCTTGGACTGCTGCGAAGGAACGAGGCCAAACTCACGGGACAAATTGGCAGTACGGCCAGCCGTCGCGGACACGCTGGCACCGCATTCTCCGCAAAACCTTTCGGTGCCATCCATCGAGGCACCGCACGATGAGCAACTTGGCATCTCTCAACCTCGGCACAAACCGCGTCGAACGTTTATGCCCCTCAGTGAAGCTATCTTACCTCCACCGTTGAGTGCAAGCCTGTACATGTTTGGGCAAACGAAGTCGTCACTCTATAGGAACACGGGCGTTTGACCTTCTGCTTGAGACGATCCGTAGCGCCCGCGAAGGCGCAGGACTGTCCCAGCGCGAAGTGGCTCGCCGCCTCGGGTTTCACCCCACCGTCTATGGAAAGATGGAGCGTGGCGACCGTGTCCTGGACGTCGTCGAGTTCGTCGAACTGGCCCGTTCTATAGGAGTCGATCCGATTGAACTTCTTGGGACATTTCTGGTCACTGTCCAACAGGATCGGATCTCGCAAGACCTCAAGACGCGGGACTAGGAAACTAGCAGAGCAAAATGCAGCGGGAGCAACGCCGGATTCGTCGAGCACTCCGCAAAAAGCAGTAATGGCCCGTCCAGCACCAGAGGCTCCAGGGGTTGAGGAACGTCTTCCATCCTGAAAGGTGTTAGAATCACCAGTAGCGTGTTCTCCCGGCTTGCACTGCTGATCGCGGTCGTTCCGCTCCTCCTCGGACAACTCCCGAGGACGGTGACGCTGTGCCTGTGCACCGGCGACGTCGTTTCGGATCAGATCAAGGACACCGATCTTTGCAAGCGGCACCATGCCGCGCACTGCGGCCACTGCGCTCCCGGGCCCAAGAAAGGCTGCTACCTGAAGACAGGCGATTCGCCTTCACCTTCTCTTCTGGCCATGATCGTCAAGGTCGACTGTCCAGCGGTTCTTCTAACCCCTCCGGTGTTGCAAGAACGGGCGTACTTCGCACGTTGCGAGCCTCGCTTCACGATCCTACATCCGCGCATCCGCGAGCCCGACATCGGTGGGCACCTCCTGCGCGGCCCTCCTTCCCTCGCGTAGTTCGACCCTGGTCGGACGCGGCCTTCGTGCGTCCGGCCCTTCGAAACGCGAGGTATTGGATTGTCTCCCACACTGAATTTCATAAAGAAGCATTGGATTACGCTCGGCCTCCTTGTCGGAAGCGTCGTGGGCTTGAGTTGGTTTGTCTCCCACAACCGTCCGCCCGGCTCGATGACCGTCATCGAGGCCCAGGGAATGGACATGACTGACATGAGGCCACCGACAGGCGTCATGCCCGTCTCGCTCGAAACCGTCAAACCGATGGCCCTCAAAGGCGGAAGCTCCTTCCCGGCCACTGTCTCAGCCTTCACAGAAGAAGAAGTCACGGCAAGGATTCCTGGTCGCGTCTCACGCATCCTGGTCTATCCAGGAGACCGAGTTTCTGCAGGCCAGCTCTTGGCGACTATCGAAGCGCCAGAATACGACGCACAACTGCGCAAGGCTCAGGCGATGACCGGCGCTAAGGCCGCCGAAGTCGTCTCGGCGGAGCGGATGATCGCCCATCATAGGAACGTGCTGGCGGGGTCAAAGGCAAGTGTCAACGTCGCCAAGGCTGCTCGCGACAGAGCCCAGACCGACGTCGAGGCCGCCGACCTTGAGTTGCAGAAGGCGAAGGACGAGCTGACAGGGGCCAAGTCGGCCAAAGAAGAGCGACAAGCCGAGTTGACGTACTCGGAGAAAGAACTGGGCCGCGAGAAGACGCTGTACGACAAGGGAGCGATATCTCTCGATGAGCTGCAGACGAGCCAGCGCGACCGCGACGCCGCCGCCGCCCGGGTGCAAAGTGCAGAAGCGGCGATCCAAAGCTCAAGCCAGTCCGTCCGCATCGCAGACAAGAGGCTCACGGCTGCCCGTCAAATGGTTGTCGAGGCGGACGCCCAAGTCGCTGCCGCCAATGCCGAAGCTGCGCAAGCGCAGGAGGGGATCGCCCAGGCCCATGCCGACGCGAACGCCAAGCGCTTTGAGTCGAGTGCCGCGACCGCCGAAGCGGCGGGAGCCTCGGCGTTCGTGGACTACCGCAGGCTGACCGCCCTTGCTTCGGGGGTCGTCGCCGAGCGCGTGGTCAGCCCGGGCACAGCGGTCACTGCGGGCCAGGTTCTCCTGCGTCTCAAGAGCGTCGGCCACGTCCGGGTGCAGGCGGACGTTCCCCAATCCTTGGCTGCTTCGGTGCGGGCTGGGACAGCTGTGAGGATCGTCACGGACGCCACTGAGCAAAGGGCCAGGATCACAAGCGTGTTCCCAAGTGTCGACCCGCAGACCCGCACGTTCCGGGTCGAGGCGGTCGTCTTGGACAGTTCCGGGGCTCTCAAACCTGGCATGTTCGCCCGGCTAGAACTGGAAGGCTCGGGGATTCGCGAGCTCGCCGTCCGTTCGGCGGCTGTTCAGTCTGACGACAACGGCAAGTTTGTCTGGCTAGCCGTCCAGCGAAAGGGCACCGGCAATACCGACTGGACTTGCACAATGCACCCGCAGGTCAGCAAGCCAGGCCCCGGGAAATGCCCGATCTGCGGCATGAACTTAGTGCCGCGTGAGAAGGGCGGATCGATGGCCGCCCACCGGCAACCGGTCACGGTCGGAAAGGGAGCCGGGGACTACAGGGTCGTCGTCAGCGGCCTCAAGGAGGGCGACAAAGTGGTCTGGAAGGACTTCGAAAGCCTGATCGAGGGAACCCCCGTCCTGGACGACCACGCGCCTCAAATGCCAGCGACCGGAATGTCCGGCATGGACATGCCTTCAGGTGCGGAGCCGACGACAAGGTCGACAGAAAAGCAGGCTTCGACAAGAGCAGCTGTTAAGGACGACTACACCTGCTCCATGCACCCCGAAGTGCACTCTGACACACCGGGCAAATGCCCCAAGTGTGGGATGGACTTGGTCAAGCGGGACACGTTGAAGTGAACGACGGGCAAAAAGAAGGCTTCAACGTCGTGCGATGGTCGGTCGACCATCCGTATGTCGTCGTCTCGTTCTTCCTGGCGATGCTCGTCCTCGGGGCAATCGCCATCGGCTCGTACATGCCACGGCGGTTCATGCCGTACGTCGAGAGCCCGATGCTCGGCATCGTGACCGAGTCGCCTGGCCTCAGCGCGGAGGAGATGGAGACCTACTTCTCGTCGCCCATCGAGCAGCGCATGGTCAGCGTTCCCAATGTGCGCTACATCCGCTCGGTCAGCCAAGACGGCTTTAGCATGGTCGTGCTGGAGTACCCGTTCGGCAGCAACATGCAGAAGGCGCAGACCGACGTCCAAAGCCTTCTTAACGTCGTTCAGGCAGACCTGCCGGCCACAGGAAGCAACCTCAAGCCATCGTGGATCCTCCGAGTGGACCCTCTCAATCTGCCGGTCTTGTCGCTGAGCCTGACCGGCGACAAGGACAAGGGCTGGACGCTGGCGCGGCTCAGAGAGCTCGCTGACAACGAGCTGATCAACCGTTTCAAGACGGCGCACCGAAACGTCTACACGGTCTCGTCTTTCGGCGGCCACCGCCGACAGCTCCAAGTCCAGGTCGACCGCGACAGGCTCAAGTCCTACGGCCTCTCGATCCTCGATGTCCGCGACACGCTCGACAAGTACAACGTCGCGCGGCCTGCCGGACTTTTGACGAACAACTCGGCGGAACCCGTGTTGCGCGTGGACACCCTTGCAAAGGGTGCGGAAGCAGTGGGCGAATACCCGGTCAGGGCCGTCGGCGGGCAGATCGTGAGGGTCAGGGACGTGGCGGACGTCAAGGACACGGTGATCGAGGCTCGGTCGGCGTACCACCACCTGCACGGCGACAAGGTCGACGAGGGGATCGTTGTCAACATCCTTCAGAACCCTGACGCCAGTTCTCCCGTGACCATCGCTGCGGTAATGAAGACCGCGAAGCAGTTGGAGAAGGAGTTCGCGGGAATCCATCTGAGCGTCGCCTATAACAACGCGAGCTTTGTCGACGTGCTTTTCAAGAACATGGGAGAGGAACTGGTCTGGGCCGTGCTCCTCACGGGCCTCTGTGTCCTCTTCTTTCTCGGCGAGTGGCGAGGCACTCTGATCGCTTTGACCGCCATTCCGGTTTCGCTGGCGATGTCGCTTCTCGCGATGGCCCCGCTTGGCATGAGCCTCAACTCCAGCACGCTGGTCGGGCTCTTGATCGCGATCGGACGGCTCGTCGACGACGCGATCATCGACATCCACGCGGTCGAGCGACACCTGCGGATGGGCAAAGACCGGCGTCAGGCGACCATCGACGGAATCAGCGAGGTTCGTCGCTCGGTGCTTGCTGCGACCGTCGTCCTCATCGTCGCCCTTGTCCCCCTGATGCTCAGCGGCGGGCTCACTCAGCTCATGTTCGTGGGGCTCGGCTGGCCCATCATCTTCGGGCTCATTTTCAGCTTCATCGTCTCGATGACGCTGACCGCCGTGCTCTGCTCCCGCTTCATGACGCTGCCAGAAACGCGGCACAAGACATGGTTCAGCAAAGTGTTCTTCCTCCCGTTCGAGGGGCGATTGGAAGCCCTTGAGCGCGGTTACGAGAGGTTGATCCGGTGGCTCTTGCACCACCGATTCGCCAACTTTGTCCGGATCGGGATCACGGTCGTCATTGGGTTCTCTTTGTACTTTTTCATCGGCTCAGAAATGATGCCTTTGGGCGACGTCGGCCAGGCGAGCCTTCAGATGGAGCTCCAACCTGGATCGTCCTTTACGGCGACCGAAAAGGCGACGAAGCAGCTTGAACAGATCATCGTCGAAGAAGGCGGGCGCAAAGGCTGGATCCGGGACGCCAGCATCGAGCTCGGCGTCGAGAGCGGCCCCGGAATGACGACCGGCGGCGCTTTCTTCACCGGATACCAGATGAGCCAGGTCAACGGGGTGTCGGCCATGCTGACCCTTTCCGACAAGGACTCGGGCCGACCTGACGTCTGGCGGATCGCCGATCGCATCCATTCGCGTGCGATGCGCGAGATCCCCGGCATCAGGCGAATCCAGATCAAGGAAATGGGCGCTGACGTTATGGCCACCTCGCTTGCGCCTGTCTCCAGCGTCATCTACGGAAAAGACCTGGCCATGATCGACAAGCTCGGGCACCAAGTAATGGAGATCGCGGAGACCAAGGCCCTCAACCCAGCGAACAAAAAGCCCGACATTGCGCAGCCCTTCTTGAGTTGGGAAATGACCAAGCCGACGTACACCGTCGTGGTCGAGCAAGACAAGGCGGCCGCACACGGATTGTCGCCTGCCTCGATCTCGGAACAGGCTTACTACGCGCTTCGGGGCGGATTCCCCACGGAGTTCTACAGGATCGCCAACGAACGGCCGACCACGATCCAAGTCCGCTTCCGCGAAGACGAACGACAAGAAGCCTCCGACCTATCCGGCATGTTCGTGGTCGGCAAGGACGGCGAGCAAGTGCCTCTGCTCGAGCTTGCGCACCTGGAAAAGCGAATGGCTCCGAGCGCGATCGAGCACGACCAACTCCGGCGGGTGGTCAGCTTCAACGGCTACTACCGCAAGAACGGGCGCCCCAGCATGGACGTGATGATGGACGTCCAGATGCGGGCCATGGCCGACCTCAACTGGCCTCCCGGCTATGGCATCGAGGGACGCGGCGACATGACGCAAATGCTCGACAGCTTCCGAGTGATGATGTCCGGCCTGGCCGTCGCCCTCGTCCTCATGTACTTGATCCTAGTCGCACAGTTCGGCGGCTTCCTGCAACCGCTACAGATGATGTTCAGCCTGCCGCTAGAGCTGAGCGGCGTCTTTTTCATGCTCTGGATCATGCACCAGGCGTTCTCGACCGTGTCCCTGTTGGGCGTCATCGTGCTCAGCGGCATGGACATCGTGACCGCGATCCTTATGATCGATCTCATCTTGCAGTTTCGCAAGTCAGGAATGCCCCGGAACGAGGCGGTGGCCAAGGCGAGTCCCCAGCGGTTGCGTCCGATCCTCATGACGTCGCTCATCACGATCTTCGTCATGGCCCAGATCGCGTTCGTTCCAAAGTCCGGCTTGGACGCTTACCAGCCGCTTGGAACTGTGATCATAGGTGGTCTTGTGGTTGGCACGATTCTTTCCCTGCTCGACATCCCGATCATGCACACAGTAGTAGACGACATCGTCCGCTGGGTGCAAGTCCACGTCTTCAAGGTCGATCCGGCCTCTCTGCCTCCAATAGAAAGTCCGCCCGAGGGCACCCCATGAAAGCCATCTTGTTCGTCATCACTTCGTTGGTCTCCGCGAGTTCGCTCGCTTCGGATCCGGCCAATCTGAGCCAACTGTCTGCGGTGGCCCTAAAGGAGCATCCGCGGATCACCGCCGCGGTTGCCGATCGGGCTGCCGTCGATGCCAGGCGCAAGCTCTCTCTCGTGCCGTTCCAACCACGGCTCTCCCTGAACGGCTATGGCGCTATCGGCAACGGCTCGATGATTCTTCCGAGTTCCGTAGAGCCGTTCAACTACTCCCTCTTGCCCAAGGACTCAGCTGGTGTCGCAAACGCGACCTTCATGTGGCGTGTCTTCTCGTTCGGTCGTGACTCGGCCATGGCGGAGGCAGGCAGATCGGATCTTCGGTCAGCCGACTTGAAGGTCGTCTCCCAAGAGCAGGATGTGTTGTTCGGACTGCGCACCGCCTTTGCCGAAGCGTCCTTCCAGGCGGGCAGGGCAACGGCCTTCGAGTCCGCCTTGGCAAGCGCGCAAGAAGTCGAGCGGATCACCCAAGCCAGGTTCGACGCAGGGAAGGTTCCCGAGGCGTTTCTGCTCCGCGCCCGCGCGGACACCGCCAAAGCGTCCAAAGAACTTGCCATGGCTCGGGCCGACGCAATATATGCCAGCGTTGCAGTGTGGGAGGCGGCGGGTCTTGAGCAAGCGCCCGAAGGTGGGCTTGGCAGTTGGGACGTCGCCATGTCTGCACCGTCCGACCTAAGCGCTGCCGTCAAGCAGGCACACGACAGGAGGCCTGAGTACCTGGCACTGCTTGAAGACCGCAAAGCGTCAATAGCTAGGGCGAACGCCATAGCGCGTTCGCGGCTTCCCGACCTCAACCTCATGGCTATGGACGACCAAACGGCGGCCAACCGAATGCGCGGAGAGAACGGGTTCAAAGCAGGACTTGTCCTTAGCTTCCCGGTCGGTGACGGCGGCGAACGAAGTGCTGCCGGCCAGCAAGCCAGAGCCATGACCGCCAGGCTCGACGCCGACCTCAAGGCCACGAGGAACCGGATCGCTGCCGAGGTCGGTGCGGCCTGGGCACAGTGGTCGGCGACCGGTGACGTCCACAAGGCTGCCGACGCTGAGCTGGCGGCGAGCACAGCGGCGTACGATGTAGGGCTGCTCCGTTACCAGGAAGGCAAGGCCGTTCTCGCCGAACTGACGGACGCTAGGTCTCAACTGACTCTTGCCCGCCTGTCCGTCGCCGAAGCGGCGGCGTATGAAAGAAAGTCTTGGAGCAGACTCACCCGCTCCATGGGAGGGCCGTGAGTCAACGCCCTTCGACCCGTCACTCCGCGACTCCGGTCGCCACGACGAATCAACGCGACAACCCCATGAAACCCACACTCACAATCCTCGCCGCCATTGCCCTTCTCGCAGGCGCGTCCGCACAGCAATCCAAGACCCCAAGCAAGGGAGTACAAAAGGCCACCATCGTCGTCGACAACGGGTTCAAGCCCGACACGATCAACGTCAAAGCCGGGCGACCCGTGCAGATCACGTTCGACACGAAGCACAAGGCCTGCATCTCCTCCGTCGTCTTCGCTGGAATGAACCTGAAGAAGCCGCTGACCGACGGCAAGAAGACCGTCGTCACCTTCACCCCGAAGAAAGCCGGAACCTACGCCTTCGCCTGTCCGATGAAGATGATGAAAGGGAAGGTCGTGGCCAAGTAGCGCCGCTGGGCTTCCCGTCCTTCACGCGGGGCAAGGCTGCTTTCTCGCACTCAGTCGGATGTAAGCGTACGATCCGGCGACAAGCGCGAGAGCCAATCCCTGTGCTGCAAGGCCTTCCGCTGTCGGGAACGTGGCTAGCCAAGTGCCGATCCAGTCCGGGATGCGGAGACTGAGATGGTGCGTTGGGAGCCAGCCTGCCAGCTGCATCTCCTGGGCGCTTTCGCCGACCATGACGAAGAGTACGACCGCGAGCATCACGCCTGTAAGCACAAGCATCTTCTTGTAGGGCAACCGCTGGTGTGCCAAGAAGGTCAGGCCTGCCACGATCAGCGTCAGAACGAACCCGATCCCTGCTCCGGTCAGGACGATGCCACTACCGGCCTTAAGTCGCAGGTCTTGGAGGAAGAGGACAATCTCAAAACCCTCTCGGTAAATGGCGGTGAAACCAAGGAGGGCAAACCCGATGAACGCCTTGCCTGCCGTGGTCGAGACCGCTTCGATTGCCTTGCGCCGCTTACAGTGGTGACAGATCCAACCTGTCCAGTAGACCTTGTGGAAGAACCAGTTCATGATGACGAGCAGGACAACGATGGCAAGCAGTCCTGTGCCTGCCTGTACTGCCAGGGCAGGCGCGTTGACGGTGGAGATGACGGCGATGACGATGAACCAGGTCGCGACCGTCGCCAACAAGGCTGCTGCGGCTCCGGCGAGCACGGCCCTCCACTGCTCCTTCTTGTTCCGCACGATGCCCGCCGTCACGGCTGCCAGGACGAGAACCGCCTCCAATCCTTCCCGAAGGACGAGCACGGCGGAACTCATTGAGACGGTCGCGGCGCTCAGACGTCCGCGTGTCGGATCGGGCGCACCGGCCAACGCCAACGCCTGCCAGACCAAGACGGCGAGAACGGCCAGCGCGCCCAGGAGCGCTGCCCACTTCACCACCGCTGGCTTGTAGAACCTAGAGCGGTGATGGGACGGGGCCGCACTAACAGACATGAGCCACCGTGTCGTGACGCGATGTGCAGCACGAATGCTCCAGCTGAGAGCATCCTTCGTCCATCGTGCACATCCAGAGTGCCAGCAGGACAAAGCGCGACAGACGCCAAGCGGTCATTGCTCGTACCTCGTGCACCGGCAGATGCGGCCACCGATCCGGCCAACGATGCGTTCGGCTGCGCGGAACATCTGTTCCACGTCACCGTCAGCCAGGGAGTAGTAAGTCGTCCTGCCTTCGGGCCGGGCAACGACGAGGCCGCAGTCACGGAGGCACGCCAGGTGGCCAGAGGTATTCGGCTGAGACTGACCCGTGGCTTCCCCGATCTCCCGGACGTTTCGCTCGCCTGATCGGAGCAAATCCAGGATCGCTAGGCGTGTGCCGTCGCCAAATCCCCTGAAAAGCTTGGCCATCTCGGGAACCGGGCTAATTTGACGCGTGAGCGGGCAGTCCTCGATCAGGCAAGCACTATTCATAACTATGCAGTTATGATACCAGCGGCCCGAGGGACGACCTGTGCCGTCCCAACGCCGAAAAGGCGGAGCATCTAAAGGGCTGAGACCGCGGTAGCACCGGGTGTCATACTTTGATCCGATGAGGCTGGGTCGAGCCCTTTTCCTCATATCGGTGTTCCTCTTCGGACAGGTGCATGCTTGCCCGCCGAACTGGGTATCGCGGGACGGTGCGGACTGCACAAAGTGTGCGCTTCAGACCGCTCAGGCGGCGGAGCTGGGCTCGAAGGACTCGGAAGCCAAGCTCACTGCGGACTCTAAGGACTGCAGGCCCTGTTGCACCGTGAAAGGCTGTGCCCAGCACGGGGGATCGAAACCAGCTCCGGCCCCTCACCAGCCAGTTTGCATCGCGATCTTGCCTTGCGCGCACCCGACGGTCGTGATTCCGGCAGCGCCGGTGTCGGCTTCCAACTACAGCGAGCTCGTCGCTTGCCTTTCGAACGGCCCTCCCGGGAAGAAGTCTTCCCGCGCTCCTCCGACCAACTGAGTTCGTCGTCTGTCGCACACCCGCGACCATGACCGAGCCAGTTGGAGCCCCGTTTGAAGACATCAGCCTTTTTCGTCACATTCCTCATTCCCCATATCGCACACTCACAGCAACCGTTGAGCCTCGACGAGGCTCTCCGCCACGCCCGCACGAACCGACCGAGCATCGCCGCCGCACAACAGCGCGTGGTGAGCGCAGACCTTTCCCGTCGAGCACTCGGGGCGTTTCCGGCCACCAGGCTCTTCGTGGGCTATACCGACCCCTTCGGCGTGGGTGGCAGCGACGACGACCTCGTGCTGGCCCAGCCGCTGGACGTGTTCGGGCGCACGAGCGCGGCACGAGCGACTGGCGACGCGCTTGTCTTGAGGTCACGCGCCGAACTGCGGTCGACACTCAGTGCCCTGCAGTTCGACGTTGTGACCCAGTACGCGGACGCCGCAACGGCGAAGGCGCTCGCTGAAAGCGCGACTCAGTCGCAGGACATCGCGCAAAAGCTTTACGACGCGATCAAGTCCTTGGTGGACGAAGGAAAACTGTCCGGCGTCCAACTGACCCGGGTCGGAATCGAGTTGGAACGGGCAAAGCTCGCCGCCAGTCAGAAAAATGCTGAACTCCGAGCGAGCCTGAAGCGGCTCGCTGGTTTGGTCAACTTGCCGGGCGAGCAAGTCTCCATCGCCGACTTTCCTCAATTCAACGTACAGCGAGTCGGGGAGGGGGCCGCGCTAGACCGTCCCGATCTTCAGCTTCTGGCGGCTGACGTGAAGTCGGCAGAGGCAGAAGCTCGTGTGGCCAGCCTCGGCCAGATGCCCGAGTTGGAGATCCAGGGCAGGCGGACGCCATGGCAAGAGTCGGAGCCTCGTTTGGGCTTGCGCCTCCAACTGTCCATCCCACTCATGGACTTTGGCAAGACGCGGTCGGAGACCCGCGCCGCACGCTTAGTCGCGGATTCGGCTAGGAAAGCCCTTGAGGACGCAAAGCGCGTCGCGACCGGCGAAATTAAGGCGGCGCTGATCGAAATGGAGGCTGCCAGCGAAGGCGTCCAGCGTTTCGAGGCGATCGACAAGCAGACGCACGACCTAGTCGAGCGGTCGCGGATCGGGTTCACGGAAAAGGCTGTAACGCTCGTTGAACTTCTCGAAGCCACTCGGGCCCTTCGGGAAGTCGAAGAGGGCAAAGCCGAAGCGAGTTCGCGGCTCGTCAAGGCGCAAGCGGAATACCTCCGTGCGACCGGTCAGCTCTTGGAGGCGGCGAAGTGAAGCGGATTTGTTGGCTTCCGATCCTTGTCCTTCTCGCCGGATGCGGCGCGAAAGAGTCCGCAACGGCTGAGCCTGAAGCTCCCAAAGAGGAGCAGGCGCACAAGGATGTCGTGCTCTCGGCAGATGCCGCGAAGATCGCTGGCATCGTAGTCGAGCCTGTCCGCGAGGTGTCGCTTCAAGCGGAGCTCAAAGTCCCGGGCGTTGTGACGCACACCGCCCAAGGTCGCGGCGTGGTGACGCCTCCGGTCGAGGGCAAAGTCCTCAAGCTGTACGCAACGGTCGGCGACACCGTCGGCCAGGGACAACCATTGGCACTGATCGAGTCCGCAGGACTAGCGGAGGCAGTGTCCGGAGTCACCGGAGCCCAAACATTGCGCCAGTCAGCAGAAGCCGACTTGCGGAAAGCCGCGTCAGAGCTTCAGCTAACGAGGGCAAAACTGAGTGCGGCCCAAGGCGTGCTCGCTCGGCAGAAGGAACTCGCGAAAGCAGGCGCATTCAGCCAACCTTCGGTGCAACAGGCGGAACGCGAGCGCAACGAAGCCCAGTCGGAGTTCGACAGCGCCGGGAAGGAAGAGACCGTCCACCGGGCGCAACTCGAACGGGCGGAGCGGCTCTACAAGCTGGAGCTCATTTCTCGCACGGAGCTTGAGCAAGCAAGGCTTGAAGTCGAGCAGGACGCGATCAAGCAGGACAAGGCGAAGAAGCAGATCGACCTCGCGGAGAAAGTCCTCGAGCGGGAGAAACAGATCGCGGCGAAGGGCATCCTCAATGCCCGCGAAGTCCAAGCCGCTGAAGCAGAAGTCAGAGCGGCCGGTCTCGAAGTCGATCGGGGCAAGATCGGGGTCGAGGCTGCAAAGTCTGCGGTCGTAAGTGCATCGCGGGGCGTTCAGAACGCCAAATCGCACTACGCCGCCCTTGGTGGCCGTGGCAACTCAGTGTCGGGAAGCACCCTGACATTGTCCTCTCCTCTGGCGGGCGTCGTCGCGACTCGCAAAGTGAACGTCGGCCAGGCGCTAGAACGCACGACGGAGCTCTTCGAGATCGACAATCTGCAGAGCGTGTGGGTCACGGCCCAGGTTCCTGAGCGGCAGATCGCCCAGGTGCGCAAGGGTGCGACGGTGACGCTCACGACGACTGCTTTCAAAGGCCGTGTTTTCAGTGGCGTCGTCCAGGTGGTCGGAAGCCGCCTAGATCCTCACAGCCGAACGATGCCCGTTCAGTGCCTTGTCCACAACGCGGGTGGGGCCCTCAGACCCGACATGTTCGCCCAGGTGAACCTCGGAGTCGGCAACGCGAGCCAAGCGCTCGTGGTCGCCAAGGACGCTGTGGTCACCGAAGGCGACACCTCGTTCGTCTACGTCGCAGAGAGCGAAGGCAAGTACGAGAAGCGGAACGTGCAGACCGGTCGGACACAAGGCGGCTTGGTCGAAATCCTCGGCGGGCTGAAGGTCGGCGAACGGGTCGTTGCGAAGGGCGCGTTCGTCGTCCAGAGCCAGGCCAAGAAGGACGAGCTCAAGGGTGAAGAGTGATGCTCGACAAGTTACTCCGTTTCAGCCTTGCCCAACGGCTCCTCGTCGTCGCGGTCACAGTGATGCTGGGAGCTTGGGGCGTCCAAGCTTGGCAGTCGCTGAACCTTGACGCGGTTCCTGACATCACGACGAACCAAGTTCAGATCAACACCGAGACGGGAGGGCTCGGGCCAGAAGAGGTCGAACGGCTCGTGACGTTCCCGATCGAGACCGCGATGGCCGGGCTCCCCGGCGTCGAAGGCACGCGTTCTTTGAGTCAATACGGCCTCTCTCAGGTCACCGTCACGTTCCATGACGACGTCGACACGTTCTTCGCCCGGCAGCTCGTCAACGAACGGCTGGGCCGGGTGCGCGAGGAGATTCCGAAGACGGTCGAATCGCCGCAAATGGGGCCGGTCTCCACAGGGCTCGGCGACATCTACATGTTCGCCATCGAGAGCGAGAAGCGCAAACCGACCGACCTGCGGGCGATCATGGATTGGCAGATCGCTCCCCAGCTCCGCTCCGTCAAAGGCGTCGCCGAGATCAATGTCGCTGACGGCAGCGTGAAGCAGTACCAAGTCGTCGTCGACCCGTATCGGCTCGCTGCTCACGGCCTTGGGATCGGTGACCTCGTCGAGGCTCTGGAAAAGAACAACCAGAACGCAGGCGGCGGCGTGATGGATCAAAAGGGCGAGCGCATCCTCATCCGCAGCGTCGGCATGGCGAGCAGCGAGGACGACATCAGTCGCATTGTGGTCGCCACCGACGAGGGGACGCCCGTGCTGGTGCGTGACCTCGCCGAAGTCCAAACCGGGGTGCCCGTCCTGACAGGCCTCAGCACCAAAGACGGCAAGGAAGCGATCGTCGCGATCGCGATGATGCTAAAAGGGGCAAATGGGCGGAACGTCGCCGAGGCAGTGGACGCCAAGCTCAAAGAAGTCGGATCCCAGCTTCCCAAGGACGTGAAGCTCACGACGGTCTACGACCGGTCGATCGTGGTGAACGAGACCGTCCACACCGTCTTCAAGAACTTGATCGAAGGGGCGCTCTTGACCGCCGCCGTCCTTTTGCTCTTCCTAGGCAACTGGCGAGCGGCACTCATCGTCTGCGTGCTCATCCCGCTCTCAATGCTGATGGCGACCATCGGCATGACCCGCTTCGGGATCTCAGGAAACCTCATGAGCCTCGGCGCGATCGACTTTGGCCTGATCGTCGATGGTGCCGTCTTCATGATGGAGAACATCGTCCGGCGCGTGGCGGAAGCTCGGGAGCACGAGGGCAGGACATTGTCACGAGAGCACTTGAGGCAAGTCGTTTCGGAGGCTTCTCGCGAAGTCTCCCGTCCTGTCCTCTCCGCGATCACGATCATCACCGTCGTCTACCTCCCGATCATCTCGCTGGAAGGCACAGAAGGCAAGATGTTCAAGCCGATGGCGTTCACGGTCGTGTTCTGCCTGATATCCGCGCTTGCTCTGACGCTCACCTTCATTCCCGCCGCCGCCTCGATGTGGCTCTCAAGGGACACGGTCGAGAAGCGCAACCTGGTCATGGAGTTCGCGCGAAGGCTGTACGCCCCTTCGCTCGGCTTCGCGCTCAAGCACCGCTCGCTAATGATCGGCGCTGCGGGGGCCTTCGTCCTTGGAAGCGTCTGGCTGTTCACGAACCTCGGCTCGGAGTTCATCCCGACGCTCGACGAAGGCGACCTGGTCGTCCAGCCGATCCGGATGCGCACGGTCAACGCGGAGGAAACCGTCCGTCTCGTCACGGCTGCCGAGCGGAAAGTCCGAGAAATCCCAGAGGTGGTCACCATGTTCTCGCGAAGCGGGACGCCAGAGGTGGCGAGCGACCCCATGCCGCTCAGCCTGACCGATTCTTTCGTCATGCTCAAAAAGCGTGAAGAGTGGAGACCAGGTTTGTCCAAGGAGAAACTTGTCGAGGAGATCCGCGGCAAGTTGGAAGAAGTGCCGGGCCAAGGCTACAACTTCTCCCAGCCTATCGAGATGCGCTTCTCAGAGCTTGTCTCCGGCGTCAAGGCGGACATTGGGATCAAGGTATTCGGTGAAGACTTGAACATATTGAAGGACAAAGCCGACGAAATCGCCGCCGCCGTCCGTGGCATCAAAGGTGCGGCGGACGTCGAGGTCGAACAGGTCGACGCGATACCTGTGCTCCAGATCGACATCGACCGCGAGGCCATCGCCCGCTACGGTGTCAGCGTGGCCGATGTCCAACAGCTTGTCAGCGCCGCCCTTGGCGGTGAGCAGGTAGGTCAAATCATCGAGGGCGACAAGCGGTTCGGCCTGGCCGTGCGACTGCCCGACGACGTCAGGAACGACGTCGAGGCGATATCGGCCCTGCCCGTGAAGACGACGAGCGGAGAGAGCGTGCCGCTGTCGGCCCTTGCCCACATCGACTACAGTCCCGCACCTGCACAGATTAGCCGTGAGATGGGCAAGCGCCGCGTCGTCGTCCAGCTCAATGTCCGCGACACCGACATGGGTTCGTTCGTCCAGGCGGCACAGGCCGCGATCAAGGACAAGGTGAAGATGCCGGAGGGTTACTACGTCACGTGGGGCGGACAGTTCGAAAACCTGCAACGCGCCTCGGCCAAACTCGCGGTGGTAGTTCCTGTCGCGCTCGCGCTGATCTTCGCGTTGCTCTTCATGACGTTCGGATCGGTCAAGCAAGCCGTCCTTATCTTCACGGGCGTCCCGCTTGCGGTGACGGGAGGGATCGTCGGGCTTTGGCTCCGAGGGATGCCTTTCAGCATCTCGGCTGGAGTGGGTTTCATTGCCCTTTCCGGCGTGGCCGTGTTGAATGGAGTCGTGATGGTCTCTGCTGTCAACAAACTGAGGCAGGAAGGCGCGCGAAACGTCGCGGAAGCCGTAAGGCAAGGGGCGCTCGAGCGACTGCGCCCGGTCTTGATGACGGCGTTAGTCGCTGCCCTCGGGTTCATACCTATGGCGGTGAATACTGGGCTCGGGTCTGAAGTCCAGCGTCCGCTGGCGACGGTCGTCATCGGGGGCATCGCGTCCGCGACGCTCCTGACGCTCTTCGTCCTGCCTGCGCTCTACACCTGGTTCGAGAAAGACAAACCCCGGGAGGTCGAGGTCTGATGAAAGAGGTCAAAGCAGTCATCCAGCCGTTCAAGCTCGACGCGGTGCTTGGTGCGCTCCACCAAGTCGGCGGCTTGCCGGCCGTGACGGTGTCTCCCGCGGACGCGGTGGACACCCAGCAAGAACCGTTTGAACGGATGGCGAGAGTCAGGCTGGAGCTCATGGTGCCCGACGCGCTCGTCGAGACAGTGGTGGCAGCTATCGAACAGGCGGCCCACACTGGCAACCCCGGCGACGGCCGCATCTTTGTGAGCCCTATCGAAGCGACTGTCCTTATTCGGACGGGAGAGCGAGGGGAGGACGCCAGATGATCACCACAGCAAAGGAGGCAGATTGAGCCACGGCCACTCGCACGGCGGGCACAGTCACGCACCCGCCGACTTTGGGAAGGCGTTCGCCATCGGTGTCGCCCTGAACACGGTCTTCGTTATCGCCGAGGTGGTTTTCGGGCTCAGAGCGCATTCCGTGGCTCTCGTGGCCGACGCCGGTCACAACCTTAGCGACGTGCTCAGTCTCCTTCTTGCTTGGGGGGCGGCGACGCTCTCCAAGCGGCCTCCGACCTTGAAGCGCTCATACGGCTTGAAGAGCACGAGCATATTGGCGTCCCTGTTCAATGCGCTCTTGTTGCTCGTCGCAATGGGCGCTGTGGCCTGGGAAGCGATTGGCCGGTTTGCTCATCCCGAACCCGTGGTCGGCAATACCGTGGTCTGGGTCGCGCTTGTCGGCATCGTGATCAACGGGGCTACGGCACTGCTGTTCATGTCCGGGCGTCATCACGACATCAACATTCGAGGCGCGTTCCTGCATATGGCTGCCGACGCCGGGGTTTCCGCCGGGGTCGTGATCGCAGGCTTGATCATTTCCGCCACCGGTTTCCTGTGGCTCGACCCTGCTGTCAGCCTCGCGATCGTCTTCGTCGTGCTATGGGGGACGTGGGGCCTGCTCAAGGACTCGCTCCACCTCGCGCTTCAGGGCACTCCGCGCGGCATCGATCCAGCAGAGGTCAAGGAGTATCTTCAAAGCCTTTCCGGGGTCGAGGGAGTCCACGACCTCCATATCTGGTCGATGAGCACGACGGAGGTCGCCCTGACCGCGCACTTGGTCGTTCCGGACGAATCCGACACGGACACTCTTTTGGCCACCCTGTCTCAGGAGCTGCATGATCGTTTTGGTGTCGAGCATCCCACGATCCAGATCGAGCGGAGCATGGAGCACTCATGCGATTTGGCTCCGGACGAGGTGGTCTGAGCTAGTACCCCCCGCGCATTGGTACTTGCTCTAGGTTCAAACGAGCCTGAGGGCCTCGGGTGTGCCTAGGAAAGTGGACGTCTACCTGGTTGAGTCAGGATTTGGGCTGAAATCCGGACTTATCTAGGGTTTGTGCCCGAGTTAGCGGGGGCTCCTGGGCTACAAAGTGGGCTACAGACCAATGGGAGCCCGTGTTGTTGGAACGATGAGCCACCAATAATCGTTCATACTGAAAACGATGCAGGCGAAAGCGCGATGGCTCCATATGGTGGGTCTCGTTGCGCTCATCTTCGGGGCTCTCCCGGTGAGTGCGCTCGCCATGCTGTGCCAACCGGCCCCGTGCACGATGCCGTGCTGCGCCGCCAAGCAAGCCAAGCCGCAGCCTGAACCGCAAAAAGCTTCTAAAGCAGCCTGCAATCACGGCGAGCATTCGGCAAAGGCAGACAAGGATGCGTCTAAGCCGAAGGCGGACGGCGATCCCTGCAAGTGCACGATCAAGTCCAAGAACACGGACTCGCCAGAGCGGCTCCTGCCTTCCACCCTTAGCTTCAAGACTCCTGAATTGGTGGCGATACTGACCCCGGTCTCGACCGAGGTCGCCGGATTACTAGAAGTCATCGTCCTGCCGGGCGTTTTCGCCTCAGACTCCGGCCCACCGAAATCTTTCAGCTCCCTTCCGTGGCTCGGCAGAGCCCCTCCTGTGCGGACTGCGTGACCACCCGCTAGCCAGACCTGGCTGCGGGACTCGTCGTTGACGTAAGTCCATCAACCCCAATAGCACAGGAAAATACACATGTTGAACATCATCGCCTTGACGGCGGTGGCGGTTGTCCAAGTCCAGGCGCTCAAGTGCCCGGTGACCGGCAGCCCCGTCGTCGAAGGTTCCAAAGTCGTCGAGTACGCCGGTAGCACTTACACGTTCTGCTGCCCCGGCTGTGACTCTCAGTTCGTCAGCTCCCCCGAGAAGTTCCTCACCGCGCAACGCAAGGCGGGCAACATCACCGGCACGTTCCTCTTTGACCCGGTCAGCCGCAAGCGCGTCGAGCTCAAAGACGCCAAGGCCACGACAGATTACAAAGGCGTCCGCTACCCGTTCGAGTCGGAAGCCGACCAAGCGGCGTTCGCAAAGTCGCCCGAGAAATACGCCTCCGTCCCAAAGAAGGAGGCCCTCTTCTGCCCGGTGAGCAAAGAGGTCGTTTCGACCTATTCGAAGGCCAGTGACTATGCCGATCATGACGGCGTCCGCTTCTATTTCTGCTGCCCGGGCTGCATGGAGCCGTTCCTCAAGGATCCCGAGAAGTACCTCGCGGGCCCTGGCAAAGACCCGCACGCCATCAAAGGCAAGTTTGGTAATCCGGACGCCAAGCTGAAGCTCGTCCTCGCTAAGGACTACATCCGCGAGCCGAAGGCCCTCCCTCAGGAAAGCAAGGAGGGTGGGCAGTGAGACTCGTCAGCGTGACGTTGACCGGGCTCCTGGCTGCGACCATGGTGCAAGTAGCAGTCGCCCAGACGTTCCAACTGTCGAGCGCCAAAAAGCAGACGTTCACGGCAACTAGCGTTGCTTCTGCCGAGAAGAAGGCCACCGCCGGAACAGTCGGCAAGGACAAGAAGTCGCTCTCGTTCACCGGAAAGGCGGCCAACCTGGTCGTCCGCACCGGGCCTGAGAAAGACATGATGTCCTTCTGGACGCGAGGCCTCCGGAACCCGACGATCATCGTCGCCGCTGGCTCGACCATGAAGGTGCTCTTCGTCAACACCGACGAAGACATGCTCCACAACTTCCGGATCACCGGGACCGCGCCACCATTCGACGCCAAGATGGGCGACAGGGGGTCGGTCGGTTCCGCCAGTCTCCCGCACAAGTCGGGCAAGTCCTACACGGGCCAGCAACTTGTGTTCAAAGTGCCAACGCAAAAAGGCACGTACTACTACGTCTGCACTGTCCCCGGCCATGCTGCGGCCGGAATGTACGGGAAGGTCGTCGTCAATTGAGTTCAAAGGAGCCCGACATGCCCGAGTACAAAGAAACGAATACAGAGTCTGACAAGCTCGGCAGGCGACAGTTGCTGAGACTCGGTGGGCTCGGCTTGGGAGCCGGGCTCCTCAGCCGGGCTTTCGGCCAATCGGTTCCGCAGCAGCAGGCTGGCGTCGACCGTCCGGCGACGCCGTGGCCAGCCGAGTTCGATCCCAAGGGATCGGCACCGCCGTACCCGCCACGTGAACGCCCGAAGCCCGGCGACAAGATCCATGTCCACGACATCGAGGTCACGATCGGGATCCATGAGATCGTGCCCGGTGTCCAGACCCACATGTTCATGTTCAACAAGTCGTATCCGGGCCCGGAGATCCGGGTCAAGGAGGGCGACTGGGTTCAGGTGAACCTGAAGAACACGAGCCCCGAGTTCCACACGATCCACTGGCACGGGATCATGCTGCCGATGGAAATGGACGGAGTGCCTCTCGGAACGCAGTGGCCGGTCGGCCCGAACCAAGAGTTCCGCTACTTGTGGCGGGCGCAGCCTTCGGGGACGCACTTCTACCACTGCCACGTCATGACGACGCTCCACCAGCAGGCCGGGCTCGTCGGTTCGCTGATCGTGGAGCCGAGCCAACCGGACGTCGTCCAGAAGACGTTCCCTTACAAGCGCGACTACACGCTCATCCTCAGCGAGCTCGACACCAACTTCGTCCGCAATATGATGGCCGAGATGGTCGAGATGGGCACGCAGATGGAGCACATGAACCACTCCCCGTCGATGATGCGTGAGATGAACGGGCGCATGATGGGTTGGTTCAAGACGAAGGAGGACTTTGTCAAGGCGGTCAAGAACGGCTACATCCCGCCGTACCTGGCGTCTCGCACGGGCACTGCCGCCCCCATCACGCCGAACTGGTTCATGATCAACGGCAAGTCCTACCCGATGACCGACCCGGTCATGATCCGGCGCGGCGAGAACATCCGCGTCCGGCTCATCGGTGGCGGCGTGATGCCGCACTTCATCCACCTTCATGGCCACGACTTTTGGCACGTATGCCAGGACGGTGCGCCGCTCGCCTCGCCGGTCAGGATGAACACCATCCCGATCTACCCGGGCACGACGAGCGACATCGTTATCCAGGGCACGAACCCGGGTTTCTGGCACTTGCACGACCATAGCGACCTCGCAACGACCAACAACGGCCAGCACCCTGGCGGAATGATGACGATGCTCATGTACGAAGACGCCCGCGAAGCGGGCATCAAGTGGGAAGAGGTCATCGCGATCAGCTCATAGGAACAGCAAATGAAAAGGACATTCAACACAATTCTCATCGCGATGGCCGCCACCTTGGCCGGAGCCCAGACACAGCAATCTCCCGTGAAGGAGGAGACCGCCTTTCAGCCACAGATCGAGATCGCGGGCTCGGGCGTCGCGACATTGGACATCGGTCGAGAGGGCCTCTTCGGTGGCCGTGGACTTGGCAGCCGAAGCCAGATCAACTTCTCCGATTCCTCGCTCAGCTTCGGGGCCGCCCAGCGGCTCTACGGTAAGGGCATCGGCAGCTTCACGATCGGTGGGCTGACCACGGACGAGTCGAACACTGGCCGGGGCAAACAGGTCTTCCTGCACCAGGCGTTCTTGGACTTCCAAGACCTGCGATATGAGGCGTACCTCGGTCGGACGAACACCCCCTCGGCCCAACTGCTCACGTTCCCGACTTTGCGAGAGGACGACTTGGTCGATTACACGACGGTGGCGAACCCATTCTCGGACGGCGGCAACGCCGAAGAGCACCGGTACAGCAACGTTGCCGCAGTGGCGATCAATAGCAATTTGAAGCACTTTGTAAACGTTCACGCCGAGCACCAGATCGACAGTGCCGGAGTGAGCGACAGCGACTCCGGGCTCAACTCCTACGGAGTCACCTATCAATACCTCGGCAACCCGGCCCTGACCTCGATCGAGCGTTTCCCGTCCTACGGACTCGGGTTCGAGCACCGGGCGGTCAAGGACAGCGCGGGCGGCGCGTCGAACGTCGTCTACGCTGGCGGCGTCATCAATCTCCGCCCCAGCGTCACGAACCGGCTCGACCTGCGAATCCTGGCCCAGTCTTCGTTCGGGAACGACACGAGCGCCTTGGCCACGCTGAACGACACGTACCGCGCCGACCACCAAGCCGTCGCGGTGTCGCTGCGCAACCTCTACAGTCCCTTCGGGCGACCGTCGTCACAGTGGTCGCTGACCGCCGGATACCGCACCTATTCGAAAGTCACCGACGCCAACTCCTACGGTGTCGCCCTGAGCTTTGTGAAGAGCCTGGGACAGGGATTCGACCTCGTTTCCCAGGTGGGCTATGAGCGACGGAGCGACGCCATGGCCGCCGCGTTCGGCGGTCACCGCGATGCGGCCGTGTTCCAGATCGGACTGGTCTTCAACTTCGGCTCGACCTTTAACCAGAGCGTCGGGCCCCGCAGGTCGCCGACCAACCTCCTGCACAAGTACATCCCGAATTAGGAGCAACTCCATGAAACTGAACACACTTTCAACGATCCTCGTCGCCGCGGCACTGATGTCGCCGCTGGCGGCCTTTTCACAGAGCGCCGACCGGGTGCTCGAAGCGACCGCCGCCCTCAAACCTGCGACTCCCAAGACGGGCGAAGTGACGCTCGAAGTCGTCTTCACCGAAGCGACCAGACCCGTGGCCGGGCTGAAGCTGATCTCAAGCGTCGCCATGACCAACATGGACATGGGCACCGCCCACCCGGCGGTCAAAGAGACGACGCCGGGACACTACACGCTCAAGCCGATGCTGCTGATGGACGGCCCGTGGCGGGTGACGCTCGTCAGTGCCGATCCCAAATTCAAGGTGGACTTCGATATGACTGCCGGGGCCAAGGAGCCTTGGAAGCCTGCAAAGCAGACGATCAAGATCGCCTCGGCCGCGGCACCGGCAGAACAAAAGCCGAAGGAGGAGCCAGCTAAGACGGAGCCGCCGAAGCAAGACCCGGCCAAGACCGAGCCACCAAAGCAGGAACCGGCCAAGCAAGAACCTCCAAAGGAGGATCCCGCCAAAGCCGAGCAGACCTACGGCCACGAAGGCCACGTCGCTTCGTCCCTGCCCAAGCTGGGTGAGAAGAACACCTACACATGGACGGGCAAGGAAGAGTGGGACACGAGGACAGGCTTCGGGAAGCTCGAGCCGATGGTGCGGATGATGATCCTCATGATGGTGGCGGGGTCTGGCATGGAAGGCATGAAGATGGCCCCGGTCGCCCTGGTCTTCAACGAGGCAAACTTCACGGAGGGCGACGCGCAGTCCATGGACATGGACGCTCAGACGCTCAAGGTCGAAGCCAAGCTCGACAAACCCGCGGTCGGTGACAACAACGTCACCTTCACGATCGCAGACAAGGATGGCAAACCGGTCGAGAAGGCAAAGGTGACGACGGCGGTCGCGATGACCAACATGGACATGGGCACAGCGCATCCTGCGGTCAAGGAACTGGGCAAAGGCAAATACGCCGTCAAAGCCAATTTCAGCATGGTCGGCCCTTGGCGGCTGACCTTGGTGGTCGCTGCCCCGGGCGGCAAGGCCGAGACCTACAACTTCGACTTTGAGGCGAAGTAACGATGCAGACCGCCGTTGTCCTTGCGATCGTCCTGCCCTGCGCCGCCTACCTCGTGTGGCGGATGCTGGGTAAGGCGGGCATCGGCAAGGCCGGGGGCAAGCCGGACTGCGGCTGCGGCTCGTGCGACGCTAAGCGTCGGGGACGGAGAGCTTGAGGAGGCTGGCCCTTTGCGCCCTGGTTCAGCTCTCCCTTCTTTCGGCGGCAGTGGCGACGCCCGAAATATGGAAGGCGTTCAGCGCGCACTACAGTTTCGCGCCAAGGTCAGACGCTGCCCAAGCCCGGTGCATGAACTGCCACACGACCCCGCCCCAGCACAACGACTTCGGCAAGCTGGTCAAAGCGACCATGTCCAAGCAAGGCACTCCAGGCAAGCTGACGCCTGACGTGCTTCAGTCCATTGAAGCCGTGGACTCGGACAGGGACGGTTGGACGAACGGCGACGAGGCCAGGGCCGGTTTCAACCCAGGTGACGCCAAGAGCCACCCACCGGGACAACCCCGATCCAAGGCACCCGTTGTGCCTCATTCGAGTCCTGAGCTTGTTCCTCGGCACACCTTTCACCCTGTCATCGTCCACTTTCCGATCGCTCTCTTCATCTTTGGCGCGTTCCTCGAGTTCCTCGGCAAGTTTCGCCGTGACGATGTCGTCCGTAACGTGGCCTTTTGGAACCTCGTGTTCGGCGGCTTGGCCACCCTCGCCGCCATCCCGACCGGCTTCATCGCCGCGTTCCGGCTCGGCTATCCCTTGACGCCCGGCACACCCGTGTTCCTACATCTGGCTTTGGGTATTGGGGCAGCCGCCCTGATGCTGGCGGTACTTTTTTGGCGAAGGACGGGGCTCGTCACAAAACCTGCGTATTGGATCCTGTTAGCAGTCACCGCCTTGGCGGTCGGTGCCGCCGGACACTTCGGAGGACAGCTGGTCTATGGCTGACCGCCACCCGGTTTCGACACTTGAGGCCCTCCGCCTCCCTGACCAAACAAAACCATGAAAGCAACACTCACACTCATCGTCGTCTCCGCTTTGGCAACTGGCGCGTTCGCCCAGATGGGCCACGGCGTCTCCAAGAACGCCAAGCACGTCATCACCTGCCCTGTCACCGGTGACAAGGTCGACATGGACAAGGCCACCAAGAGCCACATGTACGCCGACTACAAGGGCAACCGCTACTTCTTCTGCTGCAAAGACTGCCCTCCGATGTTCAAAAAGGACTCGGCCAAGTATGCGTCGAAGCCGCACGTCAAGACTCCTAAAGCAAAGACTGCACACAAGGGTCACCACTAGCGGGCTCTTGCAGCTGCGCATCGCGTCAGTTCCAGAGAGTGACTAGGTCGGCGGCTTGTCATATACTGAAGCATGACCCGTCGCCTGCTCGTAGCACTTTTGTTCCTGTCAAGTTCTGTCGTCGCACTGGCCGCGAACGGGTTCCAAGGCACCGTCCGCTCCGGCAGCAACCCCGTGCCCAACGCCCGTGTCACTCTGTTCACCCAGGGCTTCGGCAGGTTCTTCGAGGCTCGCACTGCCGCTGACGGGACGTACAGCATCAGCAGTTTCCCCGATGGTGCGTACCGCCTCGGCGTGGCGGCCCGAAACGACGGCTACCAGGAGATCCAGGTCGACACGAACGGCCAAGTGCAGACGAAAGACTTCACGCTCCTTGCCGAGACTAACAAGGGCGTTGGGACATCGTCGGCAACACGTTGCCGGAGTTCTTCGACGGGACTGACATCGCCGTGCTGCTTGCGGACGGGCGCATCTTCTTCTGCCACGACACGATGGATCCGATCATCTTCGATCCCGTCACAGGTCAGAAGTTCCAGCCCAACGGTTCTGGGCTTCCAAGCGGTTGTATGAACGGCACGCTCCTGCAGAACGAGCGTGTCCTCTTTGTCGGTGGCCAAGAAGGCGACGATCCGGGCAACTTCAGGCTTGCCGTCCGTTACGTTCGCACCTACGACCCTCTGACGAACTCCTGGACACGCTTGCCCGACCTCTTGCAGCCGAACGGTCGCTGGTATCCGGGCTTTGCGCGGCTCGCCGACGGTTCCGGCCTGATCATGGGCGGTGGGACACGGCCAAACGCCGACCGGACGAACACCTGCGAAATCTTTCGCCCCATGACCGGGCTCTGCTCGTGGACGGGCTCGATGCTCAACCCCTGCGAGTTCCCACCGAGCGCACTGCTCTACACAGGCGAAGTCCTCGCCACATGGTCGCCGCCCCAACTCTACAACCCGGGCACGGGACAGTGGCGGGCCACCGCCAACTTCCTTCAACCGAACCGGGGCTGGCCAGACCATTCCGACCACTCGATTGTCGTGCTTTCGGAAGGGCGCGTTCTCGCCCTTGGCATCCGTCGCGGTGCCAACAACTATCAGAACATGGGCGAGGTCTACAATCCCTCTACAGGGACGTGGAGCTTCACCTCCAACCCTGCCTTTCCACGCTTCCAGACCGAGGTCGTCCAGCTACCTGATGGTCGCGTCCTGAGCGCGGCGGGCGAGTCCACCAACCCCAATCCTCCCGTCCAGAACGTGCTCAACATCGTCAAGACGAGCGACCTTTACGACCCGGCGACGGACTCTTGGCGCAACATGGCCGACCTCAACTGGTTCCGCGAGTACCACGCGGTGACCGTGCTCGTGCCTGACGGTCGTGTGTTGACCACGGGCGGCACACGCCTCAAGTTCCAGTACGGTCCGACCTCGGCTGACATCGAAGGCTTCTCGCCGCCGTACCTTTTCCGCGGGGTGCGGCCGCAAATCACCTCGATCTCCGGCACATTGCTCAAGCCCGGCGCGACGGTTTCAATGACCGTGTTCCCCACAACCAAGATCACGAACGTTGTCCTCATGGGCACCGGAGTGACGACGCACTGGGTGGACGGCGGCGTCCCTCGCCGTCTGGTGCTGGCCGTCACGCAGGTCGGGAGCACAGTGAAGGTCGTCTTGCCCAAGAGCTCTAACCTCATGCCCACGGGCCACTACATGCTCTTCGCGATGGTGGACGACATTCCCTCGGTCGGTAAGATCGTCAATGTTCTGGGGCTGCAGTTCGTCGGGCCGAAGCCTTGACCCGAGGTGACCGGATTCTAAGGCCTGCTTCGCCACGATGGTGCCCTTGTAGGGACGATTGTGGGCCCGCAATCGAGGATTGTTGGTCCACAACGGAAGATTGCAAGGTGCTATAGTCGCGATTCGACCTGCATTCGAGGTCCGCCAGGTTCAAACGGGCTCTCCTTTCGGTTCACTGACCCAAGGCAGACCGAATCGCTTCCGCCAGCGTCTTCTCCTCCTGCTTGCCGACCCATTTGGCGATGACCTTGCCGTCCTTGACTAAGAACATCGCGGGAATGCTGGCGACGCGCCACTTTTCGTAGGTCTTCGCTGTGTCCAACAAGACCGGGTTGCAGAACTCGTGCCCCTTCACAAACTTGGCAAAGTCGGCGGGCTTCTCGTCGATGCTGACGGACAGCACCTCGAAACCGCTTTCGACGTACTTGTCCCGTAGTTTGTCGATGGTCGGCATCATCGCGATGCAGGGCTTGCACCAACTCGCCCAAAAGTCGACGAGCACGACTTTGCCTTTCATCGTGTCCGCGTTCCAAACCTTGCCAGCCAATTCCTTGAGTTCGAAGCCGGGCATGGGGAAGGGCACGGCAGGGCCGAGGAAGCTTTCGGGGTCTTTGAGAAAGGCGTCTATTGCAGGCTTGTCGCAGAAATAGTAAGCCTTGCCCTTGTAACGATAGCCCGCGTTTGGCCGCTCGTTTTCCTGTGCGCCGCTCGCGCCGCAGTACGTGGCGACGGCGTCTTTGGGCAAGTCTTTCCTTGCGATCTGTTCGGGCTTGTCTTGCGCGAGAGCAATGCCCGATAGGAGGACGGTCATGATGGTGAGTGTAAGTTTCATGGATGGTTTTCCGTCAGAACCCCCAGCCGATGCTGACGCCGGGGTGCTTGAGCCAGACCCACATGAGGCTGACGTAATAGCTAGGCTCTCCGTGGGTGAGGATGAGGTTGGAGTGCTGGCCGTCGTAGAGGGCCATGAGGCCGTTCTTGGTGTCGAGTTGGTAGCTCGCGCCGAAAGGATAGATGAAGCGTTTGGCGAAGCCCGAGTAGTGAAGTGAGGCAAAGACGCCGAGGTTTATGCCCGGAATGGTTTTGGCCACGGTCGCGAAAACCGCTTCGTAGCCGCGTGGTGTTCCGATGCGGTCGCTCGAGAAGCCGAAGTGCAACGCGGCCTGGTCTTTGGTCTCCAGGAGCGCTTCCCAAGTCCCCCGTGGCCCTACCTCGCCGACCAGCGGGTTGTACTCGATGCCTATGATCGTGCGCTTTGTAGGGCGGTAGTCGGCGGTGAAGCGCCACTTCGCCCTTGCCGCGTCGAAATCGACATATCGCAAGTTGAAAGTCCACTTTGTCTCTAAGTTCCCTCGACCGAGGAGTTGGCCTTCGCCAGGTCACCCAGTTCAGGTGGGCACGGTGCTTTGGGTGAACCCCGTGACCGGGATCAGGAGCCCGGCCACGAGCAGCGACAAACGTCGCATATCTAGCAGCCGCATCCACAGGGGCAGCCAGGGCATTCGCCGGACTTACAGCAGGGGCAATCGCAGGTGCAGTTCTTCATGGTGTTTCTCTTGTGTCCAGTTGTCCGAAGCCGAGGGTGCAACAACCGTCCTCTCGCATGGCGAGCCTTCTCACGATCCGTTCCGCGTCCCGCTGACCACGCTTGTCTGCTTTGAGCGCGTCGGCATAGTGCGTCAGCACAGCTTCGATGGCGGGCCTTGCGCCCTGCTCGATGCTGTAGTTGATCCACTTGTGCCGCCGCTCGGTGGCGAGGACACCGGCCTGACGAAGCGTTTGCAGGTGTGTGGAAAGGGTCGATTGACTCATCTCCATGGCATCGGCAAGTTCACAGACGCAAAGCTCGGTCCGGAGCAGCGCGGCGAGAACGCGGACGCGGGTCGGATCTGCGAGGGCTTTGCCCAGGAGGACGACGTCGTTCATGGCTTCATATCTGGATACGACGATATGATGGCACAAACCCGACGGGTGGCTGTGGTGAAGGCGGATGATTGATCTGCCCGGGCGGGAGTTCTAAGTGGCGCGCGAGCCGACGAGGTCGATGGCGAGCTCGGCGATCTTGTCGCCCCGCAGCCTGAAGCGCCAAGAGCGGGCCGTGCCTTCCCTTTCATCTGGCCAACACGAGCTCCCAGGTAGACTTCAGCAGTGACCTTCAGGAGGGTGAGTTCGCGGCTGAAATTGCAGTGTGCGGCGCGCCCATGCCTGGCCATCTTCTTGGTCTTGGCCCTGCTCCTCAGGGTGATGGATTTCGGGGAGCAGCTTTACGGCTCAGAAACGGCACCGGCCCAGTTGACCTGTGCGACTAGCCACACATCTGTAGCTGGCCAGTCAATTCCGCTTGCGAAGTGCTCTCTCGTCACCAGTGCCAACGGAGCGAGTGTTTGGTCAACCCCGGAGAGTGAGGGAGGCTACTGGGTAACCCTGACATCTCCAGATTTCGGCGATGTAGCGATGGCGATGCCTACGCACTTCGGCGTTGACATTCCAACCGCCCTTGCAGTCCTAGGTTACGTTCCTGATACTTTTGTGCGTTATCTTCCGCACGGCCCACCCAGCGAACTCGCGTCCCGGGCACCTCCTAGTCAGCGTCAGTTGAGCCGTCCGCTGGACGCCTGACGCGCATTTGGTCGTTTCTCGCTCCAGCCCGAACTAGCGCCGGAGCCTCATGGAACCCAAAGACACACACCAAGCCAACACACCTCAAGAAGCCTCTGCAGTTGCTTCAAACCAACTCGAAGAGAAACATCCGCTCGTCATTCGTTGGACCCACTGGATCAACTTTCCACTCATGGTCGTCTTGACCTGGAGTGGACTACTTCTTTACTGGGAGAACAGCAACTTTCGGGTTGGACTCGGCTCCTTCACACTTGTGAAGCTCTTCCCCGCAGCCTTTTACGAAGCGCTCCATCTCAACAACCGAAATCCCGAGGGACTAGCCTGGCACCTTTCCTTGATGTGGCTGTTTACTGCGAACTGGCTCGTCTACCTGGCCTATTTGGGGGTCTCTGGGAAGTGGCGCTACATCGCGCCGAATCGCTCGACCTTCGGCCGCGCCCTGGGTGTCATGCTTCACGATTTGCATTTGAGAAAGGCGAAGCCGCCGCAGGGGAAGTACAACGGGGCACAGAAGCTCGCCTATTCCGCTGTCGCCCTCATGGGCGTCCTAATGATTGTCACCGGCTTTGCGTTGTGGAAGCCGGAAAAACTGGGTTGGCTCGCGGTTCCCTTCGGAGGGGTTGACAACGCAAAGGCTGTCCACTTTTGGCTCACCATCCTGTTCTTCCTTTACTTTGTCGTCCATGTCGCCCAAGTCGTTCGAGCAGGTTGGAGCAACTTCCGTTCGATGATTGTGGGATATGAGCTGGTCTCGAATCTGGGAGGAGCACAACCCGAGCCGAGTGAGCCCCTTCTGAGACGTCTCTCGCTGGCAGCAGGCGTGACTGCGGAAGCCCAAATCCGGGAACGTTCGATCCGCGGTTTCGTTATTGCCTCGGTTGCCGCCGCTATCGTCGTGGGCACTTTGATGTGGGTAGGTAGCCAGAGCGGGGATGAAGAGGTCCCCCGTCCTCTTAAGTGGGCAACTGAAGGAAGGGACGAGGAGCACGAACGAGACCGTGAAAGGGAGGAGCAAGGGCCGATACACTCCGCCAGCCGACCGTTACGAACCGAGGAGAGTGAAAGCAAGTGAAGATCCCAACGACTTTGACCGTGATTTGGGCGGCGACTAGCTTTGTCTCAGTGTCTTGGGCGCAAGAGACCGATTCCAAAGTCAAGGCAGAAACGCCCAGGCAGAAGTTTCTGCCCAATCACCGGAGACTATCAGATCACGCTGAATGGGAGCACGATTGGAAGACTGCTTCCGAGCATGGGTCATAGGCTTCAACTTGTCGCGCAACCAAAGTTCGGGGGCTCGTTTAATCTTCGAATCGAATACTACACGGAAGGCTCCTACAACGCTGACCCGCCAGGTCAGCTCATCCGCAACATTAACGAGCACAAGTTCGAACTTCAACTCATGTACAACCGGCCCATCGGGAATGGGCTTGGCTTCACCATCGGGGCGTTGCAGCACGAGAACTTCACCTTCCCAGACCACTACTACTGGTACATCGCCGGACTCACCTGGTCGAAGGACATGGAGAAGAACCTGACGCTGAGCGCTGCGATTCTCGGAGAGAAACGCTCCGGCTCGAACGTCCGCGCGTTCTACGACTTCTCGGCGGGCGCCGAGTGGCGGTTTCTCCCAACTTGGGCGGCCGAGGCAAGTTTTCATCGCTACGAGAACCTCGGTGCGTCCGATTTGGAGCCGACCCAGAAGGAGGAAATCGAGCTGGGGCTTCAAAAGGACTTGGAGAAAGGGCAGTATATCGTCGTCTCCTTCTTCCGACATGTCCAATTCGAAGCTCCGAACGACCAGTTCAGTTTCGTCAAGTTCAAATGGGGGATCCGGTTTTGACGCCGGGTCTGCCGCTGGCTACTGTGCCTGACACGCTCGACTTCGAGGGGCTCCGATGTATTTTCTGGACAACCTTGCCAGTCGGGGCCCTCTGAAGCTGGCCAGTGTCTGCCTATAATATGGCAGGGCATGGAGTCGCCCGAAAGAAGCGCTGCCGCAAGGGGCTGATGACTCCTAGTAGTCGCTGAGCGACGAACGGAGCACACATGCGTTATGTCACGGAGTCTCTTTGGGTAGCGTTCGGCGCGGCAATCGGTGCGAACGCTCGGTATTGGTTCAGCACATTGGCCAGGGCATGGGCGCAGCCCTTCCCCTGGCCTACACTCCTCATCAACCTTGTCGGCTCGGTGCTTCTGGGAGCGTTTTCTGCCGCTGCGCTAGCAAGGGGCTGGGGCTGGCAAGGACGTCTCTTCTTCGCCGTCGGGCTTTGTGGCGGTTTCACGACGTTCTCGACCTTCTCCTTCGAGGTGCTCGACCTCATGTACCAGCGGTCTTGGAAACTCGCGGGCCTCTATGCGGCTCTCAGCCTAGCACTGTGCGTCCTTGGCTGTTTCGTTGGCGGCCATTTCGGGCGGCTCTTGTTTTCACCCCACCCCGTGCGGATCGAGACGACCAACAATCCCTTCGCGAAAGACAGGGATTGAACTGAGGTCGATGGCCCTTTTCGCTGCCTGGGGAGCAGCTACTTCTTTGCGAACAGCTGAACCGCGACCACCAGGAGAAAGGCAGCGAAGCATCGGCGCAACACCACTTCGGGTAACGACAGGGCGAACTTTGAACCAAGGTATGCCCCACCTAGGAACCCTGCGGCGATCAAGAGGCCGACACGAAAGTCGATCTGCCCTTCCTTGTGATAAGCGATGACGCCGAAGAGCCCTACGGGGAGCAGCAGCGTGAGCAAAGACGTCCCTTGAGCGCGATGTTGCGCGAAGCCGAGCAAGTAAACCATGCCAGGGACGAGCACAATCCCCCCACCGACTCCGAAGACTCCTCCAAACACTCCACCAACTAGGCCGATCACAATAGCGAGCACTGCGTCCATGCCCCCAGTTTAGTGCCGAGTCGCAAGGAAGTGTCGGACGATGCCACCGATCGTCCTCGAAGGTGGCCCTCCGACTTTCGCAGGATTAGATGCCCGTTCAGTTTGAAGTCGGAAGATCTCAAGCAGTTCGAAACCGCTTAATGGTCAAGTTATTAATGACGGTGGAGCCAAAACCGCAGCGCATTTACCCCGCATTCAATTGTGGCGTGATCGCCAGCAACCGAAGGCGAGCCGCTGGTGCGGCTATCGGGTCGTAACGCACGCTATCTAGCCAGGGTTGGGATTCATGGAAGGCAAGAGAGGACACTGGCAAATCAATTGACCCAATCGGTTAGTGATCCGTTCGGAGGCCTGGAGGATACTGACCATCTCGGGCTCAGCCAATCGGTAGAGCGTCTCTCGACCTCGCACCTCGCCGACAACAAGACCGCAGTCTTTGAGACAGGCGAGGTGGGCGGAGACGTTGGGCTGGGCGCGCCCCGTGATGGTGCAGAGATCGACGACCCGGCAAGGACCACCGACCAGGGCTTTGAGGACGGCCAGACGCGTGGGGTCGGCCAAGCCTTGGAATAGCTTTGCCTCGACCGAAAGCCGGGAGAACTGGGTCGGACAGGCCAAGACGGTACAAGAACTCATTCGCGTGAGCATATCATACGGATCGTCGTATGTGTCGGGTAGGATGCAGTTTGCCCATGATCCGTCGCGCTTTTACCTTGATCGAACTCCTCGTCGTCATCGCGATCATCGCGATCTTGGCCGCCATCCTGCTTCCGGTCTTCGCCCGCGCGAAAGAAGCCGCCAAGCGCACCTCCGGGATGAGCAACCTGCGCCAAGCGGGAGTCGCCGCGCTTCTCTATGCCGGCGACAACGAAGACATTTTCCCTTTGACGGAACGGGGCGGCGACATCGATGACGACCACGAGTACTTTTGGGGCGACATGATCCAGCCGTACGCCAAGAATTGGCAAGTCCTCCAAGCACCGGGCGCGAGCCCGGTACTGATCCGACCCGAGCCGCTGCCCTACTCGGTGCAGTGGTCGTACACTTACGCGATCAACGACGTGACGGCAGGGTCACCCGAATGCACGCCGTCAGGAGACCCCAACGGGCCTGACAATCCGCTCTGTGAGCACTTGGGCGCAGCAGGCAAAAGCACGACGGCGTTCACCGACCCCGCAGGCACGATCTTCGTCGCTGACAACCTGAACGCAACTTCCGACACGGGCGACGTGTCGACTTCAACTGGGCCACGCAACGACCCGAACGACTTGGCCCACTCTCGTCACGAGATCAACTGGCAGGTCGGCAGCCGCAACACCCGTTATCTCCAGGTTCACCGGCAGTCGCAGGACGGGTTCCCGCGATTCCTCGGCGGGTTTACTACCGTCGCCTGCGACGGTCACGCGAAGTCTCGAAAGCGCGAAATGATCGCCGACGGTAGCTTTCGGGGTGGCACCAAGGATGAGGAATGGCTGGCACAACATTGAGCGGCCATAACGCAGCGAACATTGGGAAGCTTTGCTAACTTCATGGCCATCAACTTCATCGGCTGCCGACCGGTGTACTGCGAGCGATTCCAGCATCTATTCCACGTCATGGCAATCGATCGGGTGCCGGGATTTGTCGATCTGGCACTGCTCAAATGCGATGGGGTGACGGATACAAACCCTGGTCTTTATCGCCGTTCGGGGACGGACGACGGTCTATTCGCTATGGTTCTTGGGCTTGGAAGCCTACAGAGCTTATGCTGAGAAAGGTTGAAGTGCATGGCTGTGAAGAAGTCATCATCAGGAAACTGGGCCAATGGCTTTCTGGAATTCGGTGTTTCGACGAGCCCGCCTAGCCACTAGACTCGTTCTCACAAGTTGGTAGCAAAATCTTGACCATGGCTCCATAGTCAACCGGAACAAATTTGACCCGACCCTGATTTGACTCGACTATGCGCTTCACTACCGCTAGGCCAATGCCAGCCCCACCGTCCTCCCGACTTCGTCCGGGGTCCGAGCGATAGAACCGCTCAAAGGCATGTTTCATTTCCTCATCGGTTAGGCCACTCCCAAAATCGCGGACGGTCAAAATCGCATGAGACCCGTCCCCAGTCACTTGGACTTCTATCTGCGGCGAGCCGGTTGAGAACCTTGCGCTGTTGTCGAGGAGGTTGCGCAGAACAATGTCGACGTCCTCTATGGAAATAGCCACGGTCACGGGTTCAAGGCTCAATCGAGCGGTTTCCGGTGGCAAGCACCTCAGCTCCAACCAGGCATGCACGGTGCGCTCCACGCAATCGTCCAATTGTATTGGCCCAACAATCGGCGCTCTCCTTCGCGCTGAGCTTAACAGGGATTCGACCACAAGCGTCAACTTTTCAATTTGCCTCAGTAGGGCCTCTTGTGAGCGGACATGCTCCTCTGGGCTCCGAGCGATCCTCAAATTGGACTCGATCCTCGTTCGAAGCAGGGCCAAAGGGTTTCTCAGTTCGTGCGCGGCGTCGGAGGCAAACTGCTCTTGAAGAGACGCGGCGTGTCGCACCCGCCCGATGAGGTTGTTCAGAGAAGTTGCAAGTGCAGCGAATTCAGCGCGGTCGGTGGTCTGAAGCGACATTCCATCCGAGGCTTCGGACAGCGCTTCCGCTGAGGTCACGAGTTCACGCACGGGCCTTAGAACCAGGCCACCACCGTACCAAGACACTGCGACGGTAAGGGCGACCAATGGCAGCCAGAGCGCCGCAAGGACGAGATCCAGTTGCCTAAGCCCCACTTCTGTCTCAGACCAGGAACTTGAACCGACGAGGGTGATTCCGTGAGACTGAATACCAGCAAAGAGCGTGTCACCCTCCTTCAACTTTCCTTGAACGACGGGAGGCACTCTCTTTCCGGAACTAACCACCAAGGTTCCGTCGTTACGGAAGACGGCGACATCCACTCCGGGAAAATCGTCCTGCATCTCGCGCAAGGAGTCGGGGCCAGTCCACTCCATACTGATTCGCTTCACATTTGCATCGAGCTCCGAAAACCTCCGGTTTAGGGCTTGCCCACGTACCAGAAGTGCGACGCCTAAAAAGACGATTCCCAGCGCGAGGGCAACTGAAGCACTAAGAAGCGCCGTCAACTTGAGCCTAAGATTCAGGTTCAGACAACGCGAGAACATAGCCACTCCCCCTGACGGTGTGAATGATTCGAGAGGCTCCGTAAGCCTCAGTTTTCCGGCGGAGATAGGTGACGTACGTTTCGACGATGTTTTCGGCGCGGTAGCCTTCATCGCGCCAGACCTTTTCAAGAAGTAGCGATCGAGAGAGGACGACTTCCGGATGGCACATGAAGCAATCGAGGAGCAAGAACTCTGTCGCGGAAAGGAAGAGTTCCGCACCTGACCTGCGAGCCAAACGATTTGTCCGATCGAGCGTGATGTCGTTCCACTTGACAATTTGACTTGTATCGGCAGCGCGTCTCAGGGTAGCCCGAACGCGGGCGATTAGCTCATCGAGCACGAACGGTTTGACGAGATAGTCGTCTGCGCCGAGTTCAAGTCCCCGTACGACGTCCTTCGTGGTATCTTTGGCCGTCAGGTAAATCACAGGAATTCTGGAACCCCCGGCCCTCAGAGTCTCAACCATGGTAAAGCCATTCATCACCGGCATCATTACGTCGGCGAGAATGAGGTCGCATCCCCGAGCTTTCCTTAGCCCTGCAGCCCCGTTCGAAGCGGTTTCGCATTCGTAGCCGAGTTCAGATAGGGTCTGAGTGAGGAGATCTACCATCTCGGTTTCGTCTTCGACAATGAGGATTCGGTTCAATTTCTATTCCGGTAGGCTTGCTAGTCCCGCCCTCTATGAAAGACGTGTTTGGGCAGGACACCGCCGCCCAAACACGCCACGTTCACCTTTACTTGATGAGTTTGGCAAGTTCTTGCTGAAATTCTTTGCCCTCATCTTCAGGGTTCACAGCCTCCGAATCTCCGGCTTTACCAGTGATCGGGTCAACGTCGACTTCCATCAGCTTCTTGTCCTTGACGACGACAACGCCGTAAATCCAGTGGCCCTCGTCAAATTCAAAAATGGCCATCGCTGCCTTGCCGCCGACTTTACCTTCAGCCGCCTTCATTGCCTGAACCGGCGTCACTTTGGCCTTTGCCTCAGCCGTGGCGACGTCCGTCTCTTGGCTTTGTGCTAAGACCGGGGTCGCGACAATAGCGCCTGTGGAGACGACTCCGATGACGGCGAAAGTACCGATGAGCATTTTGAGTGATAGTTTCATGGTTCCTCTGTGGGGGCCGGTAACTTCACCGCCCAGTCAATTGAACAACTGAGACATGAGTGATGCCCTGTGAAGGTCCACAAGAAGGCGGGCATGGCATTGTGAGCATTCACAGGGGGCGCGACCGTTCGTCCGTCCACCATTTTCTTCATGGCTATCAGACCGGAAGTCAACGAAGAAGTGCGGCATGCACTGAGCAAGGTGCCGTCCGTAACTCTCATCTTTTGGATAATGAAGATCTGCGCGACCACTCTTGGCGAAACGGCGGGCGACTTGCTTTCGATGACTTTGAAAATTGGGTACGCGGCTAGTTCGGGCATCCTCATCACGCTCTTTCTCGTGACCCTGGTGGGGCAAGTCGGTGCAAAGAAGTTCCACCCGGCCCTCTACTGGACCGTCATTCTTTCCACAAGTACGGCGGGAACAACGATGTCCGACTATATGGATCGGACGCTCAGACTGGGATATGCAACGGGCAGCCTGATTCTTGTCTCTTGTCTTGCGGTCGTACTTGTCGTCTGGAGAAGAGCCGAGGGCACGTTGTCGGTCGATGCTATCCGCACACGCCGGGCTGAGCTCTTCTATTGGGTGGCCATTCTGTTTTCGAACACACTGGGAACAGCCCTGGGAGACTTCCTTGCCGACAGTTCGGGACTTGGCTTTGTCGGGGGAGCCGTGCTCGTCGGGTCATTGATAGCACTAACGGCACTCGCGTTTTTCTTCACGAAAATCAACCGGGTCGTGCTCTTCTGGACAGCGTTCGTCTTGACCCGACCTTTCGGGGCGACCTTTGGAGACTTAATGACAAAGCCCGTTGCCAAGGGAGGTCTCAACCTTGGAACGGTAGGGTCTTCTGCGGTTCTAGCGGTTTTATTGGTCGGCTTGATTTTCATCACTTTGCGGACTCGAAAGCCAGAAGCAATCGCGACATCGAATTGCGGTTGAATCAGCATAGCCGCGCGGCTGTGCTCCCCGGTTTGAATGAGACGACGGCCAGAAGGTGTAAGCGGCTCCATCCATAATGCTTTGCATTGTCGGATCGAACTTCGCTCTTGAGACAGGGGATGCGACTGGAAACCGTGACGGTTCTTTGCACTCTCGCCATCGCCGCTTGCACAGTGTCAACCGGATTGCTGACGGGCAGTACCCTTCTCCTCGCTGTCGGAGCGGGGTCTGCAGCGGACCTGCTGGGCTCGCTTCTGCTTTATCGGCCGTTGAGGCTGGAGGTCGATGGCGGCTCGGAGGGCGAATACAGGAGGCTTAAGCACCAGACAGCCAGGACAATGGGCTTCATACTTGCTCTAACTGCCGTCTACGTGCTGGCGATTTCTGTCTACAAATACGCAAGCCGGCTCGCGCCCACTGCCTCCTATCTCGGGATCGGCATGTCGCTACTGGCCGCTGTGTCCATGCCCTTCCTTGCCGCATCCAAGATGCGCCTGGCCGGGAAGTTGGACAGCCGGTCACTGAACGCCGAGGCGGTCGGGACACTGGTCGGGGGGCTCATGGCGGCGGTGGCACTGATCGGCCTGGTCGGGGACGCTCTGCTTCGTTGGTGGTGGATCGACTCGGTGGTGGCGATGCTCCTGGTGCAGCTCCTCCTCAGGGAGGCGTTCGATGCTTGGCGCGGTCAGGCTCCTTCGGGCTAGCCGTCTTTCCTTCAGCAACGGCCCTAACGCATATGCACATATACCCACAGGGGTATCGTCAATCTATGCAGGCTAGCGAGCGAAAGTCGATCGACAGGCGTCTCGCCCGGATAGAAGGGCAAGTCCGCGGTGTCCGACGTCTCCTAGCTGAAGACGCCTACTGCTGCGACATCCTGAACCAGGTTTCAGCGGTGAGTTCGGCTTTGGGTCAAGTATCCGCCGCGGTCGCCTCTCAGCACATCAAGCATTGCATCATCGGATACGGCACCGAGGAGGCCCACAAGGCGACAAAGTCGATGTCCAGAGACGAAGTGCTGGACGAATTGGACGAAGTATTCCGGAGACTTTCCCGATGAATACCCAGGGTGGTATCACGGAGTTCATTGACCCAGTGTGCGGCATGACGGTGGCCCTGGACGATGTGGCCGGATCGTTCGCTTACAATGGCCAGACCTATTACTTCTGCGGGCACAGCTGCCTTGACCGCTTCAAGGAAGATCCTGAACGCTTTCTCTCAAAGGGGGACACACAAGAGGCAAGTGACCCTGCGGTCGAGTACACATGCCCGATGCATCCCGAAGTGCGGAAGATGGGGCCTGGCTCTTGTCCGAAGTGTGGCATGGCCCTCGAGCCCTTGCACCCCGTAGTCGTCAAAAAGACCAAGTGGACGTGTCCGATGCACCCGCAGATCCTCCGCGACCAGCCCGGCTCTTGCCCCATTTGCGGGATGGCGCTCGAACCGATGGACGTGAGCGCAGACAGTGACAATCCAGAACTCCGTGACATGTCCAGACGCTTCTGGATCAGCGCGGCGATGACCTTGCCGCTGCTCTTGGCCGTGATGCCTCACCTTTTCGGCAAAGACATCTCTGGGTGGATCCCCCACTCCGTCTTGGGATGGACAGAACTGGCTCTAGCGACGCCGGTCGTTCTTTGGGGCGGTTGGCCGTTCTTCCAACGAGGCTGGGCCTCGATCGCGAACCGGAGTCCGAACATGTTCACGCTCATTGCTCTGGGCACTGGCGTGGCTTGGCTCTACAGCGTCGTCGGCGTATTGGCTCCGCAAGTCTTCCCACCGTCGTTCCGCAACAAGATGGGCGGTGTAGACCTGTACTTCGAGGCTGCTGCCGTCATCACCACGCTCGTCCTCCTTGGCCAAGTCTTAGAGCTGAAGGCAAGGAGCGCGACCAGCGGGGCGATCCGAGCCTTGCTCGACCTGTCTCCGAAGAAGGCGAGGGTTGTCCGGGACGGACAGGAGCAAGACGTTGACCTTGAGAGCGTCGCCGTGGGCGACGTGCTGCGCGTGCGGCCTGGCGAGAAGGTGCCTGTCGACGGCATCGTGACCGAAGGAAGCAGCTCGGTCGACGAATCGATGGTCACGGGCGAGCCAGTGCCCGTTGAGAAAACGCTGGACAGCAAGGTCACCGGAGGGACGGTCAATCAGACCGGCACGTTTCTGATGAGGGCTGAGTGGGTCGGGAGCGAGACGCTCCTTGCCCAGATCGTCAAGATGGTGAGCGAGGCCCAACGTTCGCGAGCACCGATCCAGAAACTGGCCGACGTCGTGGCCGCTTACTTCGTGCCTGCCGTGGTCGTCGTCGCGCTTGTTACTTTCGGGGTTTGGGCGGCGTTTGGCCCCGCTCCTGCAATGGCGTATGCCGTCATCAACTCGGTCGCGGTGCTCATCATCGCCTGCCCCTGTGCGCTCGGCTTGGCGACCCCGATGTCGATCATGGTCGCGACCGGCCGCGGAGCCCACGCGGGGGTCTTGATCAAGAACGCGGAGGCTCTGGAAGCCTTCGAGAAGGTTGACACGCTTGTGGTCGACAAGACCGGGACGCTGACCGAAGGCAAACCTCGCTTGGTCACAGTGCGACCCTTGGGCGGCACGTCCGAAAACGACCTGTTGGCCATTGCCGCGGGGCTCGAACAAGGGAGCGAACACCCTCTCGCTAGTGCGATCCTGGTCGGGGCGAAGGATCGAAAAGTACAGGGCCTCAACGTACAAAGCTTCACTTCTGTCACTGGCAAGGGCGTGACTGGACACGTCGGAAATGATCAGGTTGCGCTAGGCAACCTTGCTCTCATGCAGACTTTGGCCGCCTCGTCTATCGAGGGAGCTGAGGCTCAAGCCGAAGTCTTGCGTGCTGACGGCCAGACCGTTATGTTCGTGGCTCGAAGTGGCAAGGTCGTCGGGCTGATCGGCGTCACCGATCCGATCAAGGCGAGCACGGCAGAGGCCATAAGGGCGCTCCACGGCGAGAGGATCCGCGTCGTCATGGTGACTGGGGACAGCCAGACCACTGCAGAGGTGGTCGCGAAGAAGCTTGGGATCGACGAAGTGCACGCGAGTGTTCTGCCCGAGGGCAAGATCGAGGTCATCAAGAAGTTTCAGTCCGAAGGACGCTTCGTCGCAATGGCGGGCGACGGCATCAACGACGCGCCAGCCCTGGCCCTAGCGCGGGTCGGAATCGCCATGGGAAGCGGCACGGACGTGGCGATCGAGAGCGCTGGAATCACGTTGGTCAAGGGCGACTTGAACGGGCTCGTCCGGGCAAGGAAACTGAGCCACGCTTCGATGAGCAACATCCGCCAGAACCTCTTCTTCGCGTTCGTCTACAACGTGCTCGGTGTCCCGATTGCGGCAGGTGTGCTGTACCCGTTCACGGGGCTTCTGCTCAGTCCGATGATTGCGGCTCTGGCAATGAGCCTGAGCTCGGTGTCCGTGATTGCGAACTCGTTAAGGCTTCGGAAAGTCGTCCTGTGAACAATGTCACTCACCGAGGCTTAGCCCGTTGAATCGCCATTCGTTTTATCCCTTGGCAGGCGGCGGAGTAGGTTGACTGGGTGAGACTGGTGGCGGGTTTGACGGAACCGAAGGGATTGATGGCCCCGGCACACCTGTCAGCGGCCCTTCAGGAACCCTGGGAAGCGTCGGCCCTGGTAGTCCCCTTTCAAGGTCTGGCATTGCTGGCCGTTCATGTTCGTCGGGCATGTCTCATTTCACCTGCTTTCTTCCTTTGGCGCTGGCGGTGGCGTTTGGGTTTGTGGGCTGGGATTCGGTACGGCCGGAATCTTGGGCCCCGGCTGTCCTTTCTCGCCCGGGTTCTGCGGTGTGCGAACCGGATTTGGGATCGGTGATGCTGGCCTGTCGATCTTCATTGCGACCCCTATTATTCCCCGACTCCCTCGTCTTCAACTCACCCTTCACGAACGACAGCCCGACGAAAACTACCATGAGGAACAAGCCGATCAGGAAAGTCCAACCACCAGCGGCATTCCACGCTTTAGTCTTGGCTTCATGCTTGTTGATCCGGAGGATGGCTCTGGCGTTTCGTTTGTCAAAATAGTCCTCCGCGTCGGTCAGCTTTTGGTCAATGCTCTTGTTGCCATAGCCATAGGACAGGAAGACTGACAGAATGGCCGCGAAGAAGAAAAACCATGCTAGCACGAGTACCCAGGCGAACGAACTCTGGACATCTTTGAGCAACGTCACGGACACAGCCAACACACCGCTTGCCACGGTCACGATGGTCTTATCCGCCTGCTCAAGGTTGTATCTTTGATTCTCCCAAAGAGTCTTCCGATACTCGGCGTGCAGGGTCGCCCGTTGCTCATCCGTACCGGGCGTTTCCTCGACCTCTGGCTTGCACATGGGTTCATTTTACGTCCGGCACCGATGGGCGTGTGGCTCATAATGCTGGGCAGTCCATGCCTGACGAACCACCCCTGAGCAGGAAGCATCACGTCGTCCCGAAGTTCCTTCTAGCGAACTTCACGGACAATGGAACCACATCAGGAGAATTGTGGCGATTCGACACTGAATTGATGATGAAGCACAAGAGGTCGCCCGGGGCAGTTGGTTACATTCAGGACTTCTACAACGTCGGGCCCTCCGAGTCGTTGGACGATGCCTATGAGAGGGCGTATCAACAAATCGAGCACAATGCGGCCCCCGTGATCCGAAAACTCCGCGAGACTCGTCAAGTTCCGACGGGAACGGACTTCGAGCACTTGATCGCGTTCGTTGCTTCCCTGGAGCGACGCGGGCCGCTCGTCAAGAAACTTCTGGATAGGTTTATGGACGACATTTCACAGCACGCGCTGGAGCTCTTGGTCGCCCACTATCCCGAATGGATCGAGCAGTACCGGGCAGAGCATGGCGAAGAGGTGCCCCCTACCAAGGAGGAACTTGAAGACGCAGTGCGGAAAGGCCTCCGCTTCGAGATGGCTAACAGCCTGAGGGTGCCTCAAGCCTACGGATGGGCCGAACACACCTACCCTCTCATGGTGCGCCGACCTTGGTCACTCTGGGTTCGAGATCCAGGTGCCTGCGAGTTCATTCTTTCGGATTCTCCCGTGGCGCTGGAGCACATCGACCGTTCCGAGGGATTTTGGCAACCGCCTCCCTTTGGACCGGGCTCGTTCGTTACGCTGCCCCTCGACCCCGACATGGCCCTCGTCTCACCATTTGAGGGCGAGCCAGGAACGCTGATCGGCGTCCAGACCAACATTGTCGCCGCGATCAATCTTGCCACGGGCCGGAACAGCGTTAGATACCTATTCTCCAGAATGGATGATTTCTTGTACAAGGTCGAGGACGGAAAGTTTGACGGTTGGGATCACTTGCTCGCGCGAATTCGGGATCACAGAAGTGCGGAGAGTGCCAAAAACCGGCCTAGGTAAACTCAAGGGCTGTAGAGGCAAGGCATGCAAGGGCAGGAACTTAAATCTTCGGAAGCGGTCGAAGACGCTCCTGCCGAAACCCAGCAATTGGAGTCCCAGGAAGTGAACGAAGTGCTCCCAGATCAGACGAAGCTCGAAAATGGAGAGTACAACGAGGAGAGAAAGTACATTGAGACAATTGGAAATCAGCGTCTCAGTTTCCTCCTGGTTTTCATCGGATTCGTCCTCTCCATATTAGGTGGAGATGCCTCGCATTGGCTAAAGATTGGGACGACCTGGGCAGGATTCGTTGTTGCGATGGTTTTCTCGTTAGCTATACACCGATCGTATCTTCGATCCACGAACTTGCGTAATCTTTACACTGCGAAGAACCATCCGCTGAAGATATCAGACGCGGGTCTCCTCATGCCAAAGGCGAGCTTCCATAAGTGGACATGCTCTTACTTGCCGTTCGCCTTGGCAGGTGGGATGCTTGTGCTCTCAGTCTTGGTTACTTTGAATTTGCCCACCAAGGATCAAACTACCTCCGATCTGAAGCTCCAATTACTTCAGTCACAAGTAGATCGCAACGCCGAGTTGGCTGAAACCAACGTGCTTAAGGGACAGGTTTCTGCGAAGTCAAACGAACTCAACAGGAGGAGCGACGAGCTTGCGGCTGCGAGGAAAGCCTTGGCTATAGAAAGGGCCCGGACGTCAAGAGTCGCAGGAGGAAAGTCCAACCATTAGGGTGGTCCTTTCGACCAGCGAGTGAAACGGCTTCGGATGCGTTCTAGGTCGGCGCTCGTCCAATGTGAGAGAATTGGTGTGAGTGGACATTGTCAAGGATCGAAGGCGAATCGTTCTGACCGGAGCTGGGTTTTCCGCGAACTGGGGTGGGCTCCTGGCTGGGCAGGTGGGGCCAATGATGGCAACTCTGCTTGCTGATGCGAAGGCTCAACCCATCCGGTCAGCCCTCTTTCGCACTCCGAACTACGAAGATGTTTGGGCCGACCTGGAAGCAGCCGACCCGTTGCAAGCGCGATTGCTGGTAGACGCGCTCTGCAAGACATTTGAGTACCAGGAAGAGGTGATGAACAGTCAGTTCACGTCCTGGAACGGCAAAGCCCTGGCCAAGCTGCTTCTCCGGGTAATTGACTTCGCCTCACCGGCCTCCGTTCTGTTTGTCACCACCAATCAAGACTGCTTCTTGGAAGGGCTTTCAAACAAAGCTTCGGGTCAAGGCCCCGGCCTTTCCATTCCCGGTGGAATGCCTGGGGGTGCCATCACTACGACCGGTGAGAATTGGCAAACGAATTACGTCCAGACGGCGAAGTTTATTGCTCCTACGACTACTCCCGGTCACTCTGATCGAGCCGCGCCCTACCTTAAACTTCACGGAAGCCTGAACTGGAAGACGCCAGAGGGTCAACGCATTCTTATATCGGGCAAAGAAAAGGATCGGCAGATCGGTCAGTATCCGGCACTGACGTACTATTGGAATTGCTTCGCGGAGAGCCTCGACAAGGAAGATATCGACCTTATCTGTATCGGTTTTTCATTTGGCGACGAACACATTCGTGCCGAGATCGAAAAGCATTGCCGAGATAGCTGGCGAATCTTTATCATCAGCCTAGAGCACTCATCTGCCTTTATATCCAGGCTCGACGCACCAGGTGCGAAGATTCCAGGTCAGATTCGAGGATATTGGCCGACGACGCTTCGAGACATGTATCCAATTGTCAATGGAACTGCGCCCAGGACGGTCGTATCTCAGACCCTAGAACGAGCCCTTTTCAATCTTTGGTGAGCGGTGATGTCTCGCTAGAGCGCCTGCCTCGAATCCTATCGCAGCAAGAGCAATTGCTGGCCAGAGCACTCCGTGGTGCTTCCTACTCAGATGATTCTGGGCTGCGATCATTCTTGTCGCCCCTGGCACCGTACCATGCACCAAGCGCCTAGAATAGTCTCGCACGAGGCCGGTCTCATGTCGCTGAGTTTTGCAAGGCGGCGGGAAACCGATCCCGGCCCCATCGAAACTCCCATCTAGTTCCGTGGGCTCTCAGGCCATACGTGGTGTCCGCCTAGCCTATCAAGGAAGTGCCTGAGTCGAGGCTTCCACGAGACCATTCCGGCATGAATGGGACTTGAAACGGAAAGACCTTTGGCAGTGCGGCATCGAGTCAAAGCAACGTATCCCTGCCCGCTAGCGAAAAACCACTGCGTCGTATCAATATGCAACTTGTCGAACGTGAGGCCCTGAGACTTGTGAACGGTCATGGACCAGGCGAGTCGTAGCGGAATCTGAGAAAAGGTGCCGACTGTCTGAAGCCTAACTCCATCTGAATCCGGATCTTTGACGTAACGCTTTCGCTCCCACAAGTGACGCCCGATTGTGACAAGTTGGCCGTCATCTTTCAGGACTGTCACCGATTCGCGGTTCAGTACACGAACCACGCCAAGGGTGCCGTTCACGAAAAGATATGGCGGGCCTCCAGCGGCATTGGCCGTCACAAGTACCCGAGCTCCCACCTTCAGATCGAGATCGTCCGGTGCTCGGCGTTCACTTGGGGGAAAGTCCCCCGTCTTCGTATGTTTGTATCGATGAGTCGAACTGGGTAGCCGGTCAAGCCGCTCATTATTGATCTCCTCCGCCCGAGCTTTAGCAGTCACAAGAATCACGCAGTCATCAGGTTCGGGAGCTACATTCACGAGGACGTTCAGCCGAGCCCTCAAGGCCGGGGTGTCGCCGCCACGAAGTTCACGAAGGGCTTGTGCGAATTCTTGATCCGAACTCTGTCGATGCTCAGTAGACAATTCGAGAGCGCAAAACCGAGCCTCTCTCCATACATGTGCGTCGAAGAAGAAATGGCCGTCCGGCCAATGTGTGCCAAGTTCAAGCAGATCATCATCATCGGCAACCGGTTCAAGTTGCAGCAGATCGCCGACCATAACAATCCGCTTGCCACCGAAAGGAACGTCCAATTGCTCCAAGCTGGTCCGCAAGGACCAGTCGATTGCATCCAGCAAGTCCGCCCGTACCATAGAAATCTCATCGATGACGATTAGCTTTGCCCGGCGCAGAGCCTCTCGCTGATCGCCTCCAAGCGGTCGGATCACGCTACTGTCCCGGAATCTCAGAACAGCTCCCGGTAATTTGAACTGAGAGTGGATCGTGACACCTTCGACGTTGTGCGCAGCGATGCCGGTCGGGGCAACGATGATTATCCGACCACGGAACTTTCTGGCGATCCTCTTGACTACTTCCGACTTGCCCGTTCCCGCACCGCCATGGATGAGGATCGCCTGAGTGTCCCAATGCTCGGAGATGGCGGCGGATATGGCCGCGCGTTGGCTCTCATCGAGTACGACTCTTCGGCCTGTTCTGTCCCCGATAGCGCCTGCTTCGAGTGGGGAGGCTTCGACTGCACCGCCATCAATCCGCGCTGGGTGCGTATTGGCCGAGAGGGGAATGGAGGGCTCACGACTCTTTCGCACGAGCCCGAGCTTGTCTAACACTCGGTCGATCAGCCCCATCACCGGTGAGTATGAATGCTGGCGGGTCAAAACTAACCCGCCCAATGTAGCCGTACTCGCCAGGGGGAGCGACAATCGAAGTGCTCTACGGCCACTTTCGGCTACTTGCTGGTTCAGAGCGAAGGGTAACGTGCCTCCGATGGCGGCAAGCTCATGAATCCGAAGAGTTACCTGTGGAGGCGACTAACCATTCCGCTCGCGGTTGCTACATCACTTGTGCTGCTGTTGGCTTGGTTTTGTCCATTGGAGGGAACACCCTTTCACGGACTGTTCCTGCACCTGGCGGTAGAACTGGCAGTTCTGATCGTAACGGTTCTGTACGTGGAAAGTATCGTTATTAGGCATGACGAACTGAAGTGGGAGAAGGCGGATGCCCTGGTCAGGGAACAGATAGCGAGGTTCGCGAACTACGTGACCTCGATCCTACGTGATGCGTTTGATATGCCAGCTTCAGTGTTGAACATGGACGCATTTGATAGCGCCACTTCGAAAGCCGCGCACGATGAAATGGCACGCGTTGCCGAGCACGTCTTGAAACCTATGGCCAGCGCGAAGGTTAAGGCAATAGACCAAGCGGGATGGTCAAAGCTTGCGGAGCAAATCGGTACCGCACTGAGGGTATCGGATGGGCTATTCACCACTTTTGGAAATCGTATGAGACCCGAAATCTACCAAAAGGTCTTGGAGATCAGAACCGAGCTCGACACGGTGCTTGCAACCTATACGATGGTGCCCGACGTACTCGGCGTGCCGGACAACGAACTGGCTCCGCTGACTACGGGTGAATCCGGGGTTCCCCTGAAGCGTAGCATTGACCGCAGGCTAGCCCAGGATATGGAGCGAGCGCTGACAAGCGTGGCGGAACTACTGAAGATGCTTTGATCATAGGATCGTTCCACCCTGAAGAGGGGATTGCTGATAGGCCTTCAGAATCTCTTCCTTTGTGAGAGGCTGGATCATGTCCTTCTCGATGATTGAGTTCATGTTGAAGCTGCCGATGGTAGGTCGGTGCCGCCAAGGTTCATCAAACATAGCCTCATCCTGAGGCCAACTGAAATGCACAGAGCCGGGGGCAACGCCGTTAAGCGTTTTCGCGTAACTGACGACGTTATTGATGGACATGGCGATGAGCTGAAGGGCAACGACGAATTTCGTCGGACTCCAATTGACAGAGTGCTTCTTGACGCGGAAGTTTGCACCGCCGAGAGCCTCCGCCTCATAGAAGGAGCTCCCAAAGTCGCTCCGCCCCAACAACCTCATGTTTTCCGGTGGAGCTGGCACACCAGGGGTCTCCTCGGCTCCCATTGCCAGGTGAAAGCCACCCATCCTCACTCGCAGACCGTGTTTGATACTGTTGTATTCGGCTGTCTGTGATTGATCAAGGACATCATCAGCTAGCCTCCGCCACAACCTGCCGAAACCGGATTTGATCCTCCCATCCTTCTCCGGATTGCTGGTTTGGAAAGTAAGCATGTGGGCAGCAATGTTCTCCCACGTCATCGGCAGAATGTCGAGATCGCGCAGGAACGGTTCTCCCTTGCTGATCTTTTGAACCAGCCCTTGCATCGCAGACGGTTTGTATTTCAGCATCCACGCCACAATCTCCTCGGGAGCCTGCATTGTCGCGCATATTAAGGCGAACAGGCTCTCCAGCCCATGCGTGTACGCGGCACGGAGCGCGACCGCCGCATACTGCCTTTCCTCCGACTCCAAGAGTCGACCGTGAACCTTCGCAAAGTGATCGAAGTACCCAGGATCGATGCTCTCCAGGAATGCCAGATTGTGCTTCTTGATTTCATAGTCCCAGACGCACCACGGATCGCCTCCTGCGACAAACGGATGCCCATAAAGCAAGGGGTTAGCCATGGTCTCGCCATTATTCCCCGTTCCGAAACGGGATGTGTCCGCCGTGCAGCGCCACAGGGCACCTGGGCAAGATCCTTTAATGCAGTCGGAACGGATCGTCAGCGCGACCGGACCTGGTCCCGACTGCGCATTGCTGGAACCCCTCAACCCAATCGAAGGCATGCAAGAATAACCTGTGCCCCTCACGATCAAGCCAAAGAAGGAGCGATTCTTCAGGGAGATTCTCAAGGACGCATTGGAGTCCGTCAAGGAACCTGAAGGTCAACACTTCTGGTATCGGACATTTTCTGACCTAGAGGGATATGGGCTTACCGGATTTGGGCACGAGGCGTCCGCATTATTACTCCTGGCCTGTATCGACGGCGTGCCAGATTTGTCCGGAGGCGACCATCTCGAAGACCTCGTGCTGCGTGCGCTCATCGCTTGCAAGATCAAGGGTCGAGCAGACCAGGAGGGCTTCTTGGAAACCTTGGGCGAATCTCTCGACTCCTTTGAAAGTACAAGGCCGAAGCAATTCCATTGTATGTTTTTTCTTCAACTGACAGAGATTCCAGCCTGGCTTCTTGCTCGCCCGATTTTGGGTTACCGGATTCAACTCGCCCCGAAGGTGGCGTGGCGGGCCGCCACGAGCGCCCTGACGCTGGCCTATTCACGCACGGACATAAAGGAAATGGACGTCGCACGGATGGTGCCGGTCGAGATACGAGTGCAGGCCAGAACACCACGAGAAGCAATCGCCATCGCCGGACGTGTTTCAGGACTCATGAGAGGCGCATATCACGTCTCTCAAGGCGGGACGTGGACATTCACAGGGAGAGATGGGAGCGCCCATAAGTTTGGACCAAGTCCGCTGTACCTGCTTCGCGAGGGACGAAAACACGTCCAGTTAGGTTACGTCCAGCACTTTGAGCCAAGGACGCTGACTCTCCCCAAAGAGCGCCCGGCGAAAATGGCGCTGCTACTTGACAAACTTACAAAGGAGCCTGGACGCGGCACGGCTCTTGAGGTGCTTGCCGAAGCCCTCGGCCTATTTGCAGCGTCGGGGGATGAATTGCAAGTCCAACACGAATTCCTCGGGGTCTGGCAAGCACTGGAACGGTTGTCGATGGCCGAGGGTGGCGATACAAACCGTGTCGCCACCAACATCGGAAACCTATGGAGAAACGGGAGCGAAACTGTCCACTACCAAATGCTCGCCGTTGCGCCGATTCGAAACAAGCTGGTTCACGTGGGCGATTATGATATTGAGCGACAGTCGGTTACCTTCCTGTTAACGGGCATTCTTCGCGACGCCCTTGTTCAGTTTGCACAACTGACGGACAAGCTGAAGACGAAGCAGCATTTCCTCGATTTGTACTCGATGATGACCTTGTCACCTCAAGCTCTAAGAACAAAAAGGGAGGCGATCCGAGTGGTTGAGTGGGTTAGACAAATCTGACTTGGACGCGCTCGTGCAGACGATTCTCGTCGCATGCCGCAAGTCTACGACCAGTGGATGTCCTGTGAGTCGATCATGTATTCCACAAGCTGCTTCTTCTCTTTTTGCCTCGTTTATCAACGGTACGCATCGACACTTCTCGGGCTGTCCAATTGTCCCAGCGATGCGATCTTAGCCCCTTGTTCCGCTGGAAAAACTCGTCCGTGCTCGTGAAATTCTTTGCACTCCCGTAGATGAACCTCTCGGCGTTGGCGGCAAGGATTTCATTCAGTTGCTTGATCCGGCGGGAATCAACCTGGAGCACCCCGCCGTCCAATACCGCGAGTTCGCGGTGAAAGGTTCTTTCAACGATGAGAACTCCAAGTTTGGGCGTCAGGGGGTAGAAGACCTCAAGTCCAATCGACCGGAACCCCGTCGACATCGGGCCATCCTTATGGTGCCGCCTTGCAACTGGATGATCGGACGTGACAAACGGATGATCGGGCGGCGAAACCACCAGTATCCAGGCGTGGCTCTCTAGCGCCTTGCCGACTTTGATCCACATCTCCTGGTCAAAGAGAGCTTGCAGGTGGAAGGCCTTGATGAAGTCGTCGTCAACCGTCACTCCTACGAATCCCGCAGGGGCCTTCGGGTAGTTCAGTCTTGTCCAAGTCGAAACCATGTTTTGCGCGGCAGTCTCAGCCATGACCTTGACTTGGTCTCGGAACGACCTCGTCCTCAAGTATTGAATCGCCAAGCCGAAGCCCATCCTGTGTCGGATGTCAGGGCAGATGCCGATGTACGGCCCTTCATTCACGAGCAGCCTGGAAGCGGATCGGAGTTCGTCCTCAAACCTCGTCATCGCCTTCTCGACCAGATCCTGGTCGTTCAGGATGACCGCCGCATCGTTTTCCAGGATGTCCGGCGCAAGATGGTGGAAGTGGTTTTCATGTGCGATGCCGGTCGCCAGATGATGGAACACCCTTCCATTCGACTTGTCATAAACCCAGATGAGGCCTTTCTTGTCGCCAAAGTTCTTCAAGTACCACTGAGGCACGAAGTGGTGGGCGACGCTGCCCTTAGGGTGTGCAGCTGTCGAGATCATGAAGATAGGACGATCAGAATGCTGGGCTCACCGACTGTGCTGAAGCGATCCGACTTGATTTGAGGCCAAAGGCCCCCGTCCAGCGTGGTCACCCTTATGTCCGGCGACTGCCTGATCGCTTGTGGCATCACTCGGCGACCAGGGTGTGAATGAGGCGATTACCTCTGGGCGGCGTCTGACCATGGTTTGCTTCGACGGGCGCACCATCAAAGTCCGATGTGCTCAGTCGCAGGATGAAATCGCCGCTGTATCCCTCTGCAAACAACATGAACTTAATCTCGTGACCTTCAAACTCGGAAGGCTCGACAGCTGCGAGATGCAAGGACAAGAACGGCGTCTCCATTCGCGGATACACAAGGAAATCTCGATCAAGCCTAGCCAGCCGGGTCTCATTGCCTTCAAAAATCGGGGATCGGGTTGCTCGGACCGGCGGGGGCGGACCGAGTGTAGTCTCTCCTTGGGCCGGTACTTTGTTATCGCGGAGGATGATACAGTCTATCCCTCGGCCGGGCACGCGACCCACGTTGAGGAGATTGATCTGAATCGCCCAAGTCCCGCGAACCCTGCTGGTTGGGTGTTTAAAACCATGCGGTGAGTAACACAGCAATTGAAACTCGGGGCGTGCCTTTGCCAAGACGAGCGCCTCAATCATGGCGTGTGGCATGGTGATCGTGTTGGAACCGGTTCTGTAGAAGTAGGTGTCCATCACCTGAGCCTGATGTGGCTTTACGTTGCTCTCTGGGACAAGCGTCACGACAAACCCTTCTCCAGATCCCCCCGGCTTTACGATGGGGATGCTCTGGATGCCAGGAATGCCGTAGCTTGCGATCTGGTTCGCAAGGTCGTTGAGTCGTCCGACCAGCCAGTTGGGATCGGGGACAGGAGCCTCTTTGTCGGCGATCCGTGGCTTGTTTGCACCCTGACCCCGACTATCGATCCCCCAGACAATGACTCCGCCGGATGAGTTGGCGAAAGCAACCGCAATTCTTCGGAAGACGCTAGTTACGCTGTTCTGCTTGAACTGTTTGAAGTCCAGAGTGAGGCCCTCTTCATCGGTACTTAGGGCCCCGGTGATTCGTTCATAGCCCCGGGATTGGAACTCTTCAAAGATGGCTCGGGCGGAGTCCAGCACCTACCGCCCCTCGATGCCCCACGGGGCGGCCTTTGCGAGGGTCTGGCCGCCCTCGCTCTTGAGATAGACGATAGCCTTGTCATCGAGCTTCGTTCTTGTGAGGCCCGCAAGTTCTCTCGCCTGATTGTCAGTCATGTCCATCGCGACTCTCGACGGTAAGTAGATACGCATCGTGTAGGGGAACTGCGGGTCGAATGCGTCAACACTCGCTCCCTGCTGGCGGAACGCATCCGCTACGGTCTCAAATCGCTGTCGGTAGTCAGACAACGTGGTCGATCCGGAGCCTTGATTAGGCGTGCCCGAGGTCGCGGGCGACGACTGGATGTTCGCTGGCGCGGGCGATCTTGGAGTCTCTACCTTCGGACTCGTGTCCCGGGCCCCCCGGTTGGACGGGTTGAACATCGCGAAGAACAATCCCGAGCAACAGAAGAAGATCGGCAAAGCTACTACGGCCGCCACGATCAGGACGACGTTCGACTTGTTCGATCTCTGCTGAGCAGGCATTAACTGTCGCTGGTGCGGAGCCCGGTAACCCGGTTGAGGAGGCGTCGGCGAAGCAGATGGTCGGAGCGGGATCGGTGACCTTCTAGCGAAGATCACGGGCGACTCTCCGTCTTGAAATGCTTGGTGCATCACGTTTGGATCTATGTCCATGATGCGGAGGTCTGGGCGACTCTGGAGCAATATCTTTTCCAGCTCTTTGAGCCACCTCTGATAGTCCATCTCTAGCCCTCGGTCGAAGCCTAACTTTACCTTTGGCTAAGATAGACTCGACTAATGGGCATGCCCGAACACGACCTCACTCTGATCGAACGCTCAATGTTCAACCTCACGTTCATTGAGCAACGAGCAGACGATCAGAACGGGCCGTACGACGTGACTCAGCTCATCAACACGCTGTTACTGGTTCTCGTGGTCCCCAACGCGACCTGGCTGAACAAGGTTGATGAGACTCCGATCAGTCAAGTAAGTGGCTTCGAGGGGATCAGGGTTGTGAAGGGGGACACGACGCTACGACAGGTTTTGCGACGGGTTCGGAACGGTGTCGCCCACGGATCGTTCAAGTTCATAGGCACAAAAAATCAGATCACCTCGATTGTAGTGAAAGACCTCAACGCCTTCGAAGCGGAGGTCTCCGTGAGCGAACTTCGCAAGCTGGTTCATGCCCTGCACGGTCTGTGGAAATCCGTCAGCTGACTTAGGATCCTGCCCAGAGGAAGCATTTGAAACGCTAACTGAACGGACCAAAGCAGCGACAGCATCCCGACGTGATTAGGAATAGGACCAGCTCTAGCGGCTTCACCACGAGAACAGCCTATCAGCTCGGACACCGGGGCCTCTGTCGGTTGCGAGACGGAGGCGAACGTCTAGTCAACTCTTGTCGCGGCACGAGCGTATGGCCGTCTCAAGATCGGCCCAGCCACCAATGGAGCCGTTGTCCAGACTATAACCAAAGTCGGATCGTGGAGCAAAGAGCCACCGACGGGAGTTGCGCCCGGTCAGTAGATTGATCATTGCCACGTATTGGCTGCCTATGTTCGTGCAATTGGCTTGCTGGCCATCGAACCATGAGACGAGGGCTATGTCTTTGCTGATCGGGAGGGTGACTAGCGATCCCTCGCCGAATGGGGGCGGCTGCCAGAAGCCGGGATCCTTGTGGACGTTGTCGATTCCCACGGGCGAATCCGAGCAGATGAACTCAAGAGCGTCAGGAGCGCGCGTCCACAGGCACCACGGCCGCCTTCGCAGAAGGGCAAATATGTCTTCTGCCGCTTCCCATTGCAATGGAACTCTCAGGTTTGGGTGAGACTCAAACGTCATTCCAGAGTCGAGAGCAGTCTGCAATACTTTCTTGGTGGGCGGCGGGGTCTCTGGGTTCTGTTCTCTGTAAGACTTGATCCACTCGTCGTAATGGACAACCAGCATTTCGAGGCTGAGTTGAGCGATCTCGTTTACCGGCCTGTCTAGGCTTCGCTTTGCTCTGGGGCTCCGCCGCTCCATCGATGCGATAAACATGATCAGACTGTCCATATCTGTTTCCGGAGGCATCAGCCGCGTCTGGACGATCCTTCGAACGATAGGAGCTGCTACGTCTTCAATCTTCCCGTAGGCCCGCTCGTACGCATCGTCTTGACCAGAATCGGTTTGGACATTGTAGAAATCCCGGATGTACCCGACCGCCTTCGGCGTGCCGGACGTCACCGTGATCTGCTCCGTGTCGAAGCGATAGAGCGTGCCGTGCTTTGCCCCGGTATCGGTAAACCCGGCGAGGAGAAAGCGAGGCACTACGTGGTGCTTCCTGCTCAGTTGATTTTGGATCGTGGACATTTCTGTTGCTCCTGATTATCTCACCGGTTTTTTGTCGCGGTGATGAGTCAGGACTCCTTTCTCAGCATCGACTAGCGGCCCCAAGACGGACTCCAGCTCTGTCCAGTCCATTCTGGGGTGTACGGGCCGCTCCTCGGGAATCCTCAAGTCCATGGACATCGACCAGAAGGCCTCGCACCCGCGTCGTGGGTGCCGGAGCAGCCGCGAGTTACCAATATCTTTCCAAGTATCGTAATGGTGGGTGTGGATGAAGTCGTCCCATGTAGCTTGTAGCTCGTCCTCCTCCTTCACATCGATGATCTCCAACTGCTCTAGGTTGCGGTCATACTTCGAGCCCCAGGCAGACTTCATGAGCTTGATGGCGTCTACGTCAGATTTGGGAGCCCCATACCCAAAGATCGTCCACATGTATGCCGAATGGAGACCGGTCTTCATGTCGGCCCAGGCCGACTCAATGGAATGGTCGGTCGTGTAGTCCTTCTTACGCACGGGAAACAGCAGCGTCGATGGGACAAATTCGTTCGAACAGTGTCGGCAGACACTATGAAGTCGGCCCACGGGCGTAGGTTTTGTGCACTTCGGACAATACGCAATCTCCACGTTGCCGTGCAAGAACAGCGGCCGAGGGGCTTCACCACGGTGAATATGGGCTGTTCTTACGAGCGATTGAACAAGAAACGGATCCCAATTGAAAGTTGCGATCACGTCCTTTTTTCTCAGTGAAAGAACGAGCAGATCGTAGATCGTCGGCGCAGGTGGTTGCTCCAACCTGCGGAAGTAGCTCCAGATCAATCCTTCGACCTTCTGCTTTAGGTCGCCGTACTCTGGTTTGTCGCAAAGGTCACTGTACAGGGACTCGAAGTCGTCGTGGCCATCGTGCAGCCCTGCGTCGTGCAACAGCGAGCTGAGACTACAAACCTGGACTAGGTTCGCCATGACCGGAAGCTCGTGCCCTTTCGCGTCCCCGCTTAGGAAGGCCGCCTTGCTGGCACCAGCGCCCAAGAGCAGGAGATGAGGTCTTTCCCATGAAAGCTCATTCGTCATGTCGCGCAGCGGGGCTGTCACGCCGCAAGTTTACGCCTGCACGAGCGGTCTGTCCCGGGCTTTGGGTGCAGCCGGAATCGACCCTGCCAAACCGGACACTCCTGCAGCTGGCTACTGAGGGTAAAACAACCTGTCAGTAGATGTCCGAGGTCAATCTTCGTACAATCTACGTACACCGGGTCGGAGGAGCACGGGCGGAAGCCCCGCTCAGACTCAAAGCGCCCCTTCCGGTCGAAGGCTGGAGGAGAGGGTGGGATTCGAACCCACGGTACCTTGCGATACACCGCATTTCGAGTGCGGCGCACTAGACCACTATGCGACCTCTCCGGGGCCAGAATTATGGCCCGACGCGAGGGTTTGAATCTAGGGCGACCGGGTCAGAGCGGACCGCGCCTGCTCCACTGTCATCGGGCCCGTCACTTGTCCATGCCGGACGATCCACGCCCCTGCCCCTTTCGCCTCTAAGTCGGCGCGAACCACCTTGCCTGCTGGAAACACCAAGGTCTCCGGAGCGATCGTCGCCAGTTCACCGGAGGCTTCGAGGGCGCCCGGGCCGGTCACGACCACGTAATCGTCCGCAAGCGTCACCGCCATGGCGTGAGCGAGGCTGCCGATCCTCCTCGTGGCGGCTTTGGTGAGAGGGGCGTATTGGGCCACTCCGTTGAGCGCGAACTGCCTCAGCGCCTGGCCCTCGCGTCGGTCCCTGAGGAGACACGAGTACATTTGGCTCAGCCTGACGGCGTCGGCAGTGAGGCTGCCCCGCGGAAGGTCGGTGACCTCAGGAAGCCCCGTCCACTGGGCGCTCGCCTGCAGCCGTTCCTTGGGCAGGGCGCTGAGTACTGAAGGCTTGCCGGATAAGAACAACTGAAGCGCCCGCTGAAGCACCGCTCTACCCTGATCCAGCCACGAGGAGTCTCCGAGAGTCAAGTAAACCTGCAGGCAGGCGTCGGCATACGCCAAGTAGTCGCCCAGGTAGGGCGCTCCGAGCCTGCCGCCTTCCAGTTGCCTGACCACCCCGTCTGGGCCCGATCGGAACTCAGAGACCCGATCCAGCAGCGGACGAATCTCAGGGAGCCCCTTCGTGCCGCCAAGCAGCCTTCTTGACTCCAAAAGCCGGGCAACGACGTGGCAAGTCGAATCGGCCACGTCGCCTGGCCCGATCGTCGCTGGGCTAGCTTTCCGCAACCGGCGCAACCTTTCAATTTCCTGCTGGTACTCCGCTAGGTGCGAGAACATGTCTCCAAGATCGCCGACCCGAGGAGACATTTGAGGGTTTGTCGAAGGATCGAGGCTCAGTCCCCGGGCGAGGTGTTCACGCTCTACGGGGGAAAAGGAGGAGGCGAGAACGCCGGGCGAAAACGTGTTCATCCCGTTTCTTCCGAGGGCGCTCGAACCTCGATAGGTGAAAGCGATGACTTGGCCCTTGCTCACGAACTCGTCGAGAATCGCTTCGAAGGAACGCTCCGCCATCCAACGGAGGGAAGGGTCGCTCGTCACGGCGACGAGGTGGGCCAAGAGGCAAGCGGCATCGGCGTTTTCGATCGCTATCTTCTCGAACTTCGTCTCAAGAGAGGGCGCCAAGACGGCCGTACGGAAGAACCCGCCATCGATCCAATCCGGCAGCGGACCTTCGATGGTGCGCTCGACCCCCTCCTGGGCGGTCGTTGTGGCACCGACGGCCAGCAAGAAGCGCCACTCCCAAGTGTTGAGGCCCTGCAGCCCGTTCTCGGCAAGAACCCCTGGGGCCGACATAGCTTCCTGGAGGCGTCGAGCATAGACGGCCAAGTCACCAGTGTCAGAAGAACCTCCAGTGAGTTCCCCTCGCTCCTTCAGCAGTTGCTCGGCAAGAACTGCGGTCGACTTGTCGTCCGGTTCGCCCATGGCCCGGTGGGCCTTTGTCAAAACGCTCTCAAACGCCCCAAGCTCAAACTTGGTCCGCCAATCTTTGGTCACCATCCAAGCTAGGGGCCGGCCGTCGGGGCGCAACACCAAGACGTACCAACCAGGATCCACGCCTTGTGAAGCTGCTGCCAGGGGGAAAGGGCCCGCGAGCCACTCGGGATCCTCGTCAGCGTCAATTCTGACGGGCACGAACTCGCGGTTCAACCGTTCGGCCACCTCTGACGACTCCAACACGTTCTTGTCGAACTCCCTGCCGCCCCAGTTCCATGCGCAACCGACGACGAGGACAAGCGCTTTGTCAGCGCGACGCGCCTCAAGAAAGGGACGGTCGTCCAAGGTTCGCCACTTGACCCGTTGCTTCGCGGCGCTTGCCATGAACGCTCCAGGCGAGTTGACCACAGGATTCGGGTCAGGCTGAGGAATGAGGGGGCGAATGACTGCCGTCGCCGTGAAAACGACCGTCAGAACTAACACCGTCCCGACGACGGCAGGGTAGACCTGCCGTGTGCCCCACGCAGCCATACCAGTCCATTATGCGGTGGTTATAATGACTTCGTATGTCCATCTCGCTGGAAGAGGTGCGCCATGTCGCGCGATTGGCGCGGCTTGACTTGGACGAGCCGGAACTCCTGGCCTTCCAGGGTGAACTCAACGCGCTTCTCGGACACTTCCAGGACATACAGGGAATCGATGTCGAAGGGCTCGACCCCAAGCCGCATGCGGTCGGCCTGCACAATGTCTGGGCTGAGGACTTGGCGCGGCCCGGATTGATCCGCGACGAGGCGCTTCGAAACGCCGCCGTCAGCCGCGCGGGCCTCTTCATTGTTCCTACCATCATCGAGGAATGAGCCTTGCTCACCCAGCTGTCCGCGACTGAACTGGCCGCCAAGGTTCGCTCGGGCGATGTTTCAGCCGTCGAGGTCACAGAAGCGCACCTCGACCGCATCGCAAAGCTCGATTCCGAACTGGGAGCCTATCTCCACGTGGATCGCGAGGAGGCGTTAAGGCAGGCCACAGCGGTGGACGCGATGGTCAAGGCGGGGAACGGGGGTTTCCTGGTCGGCGTGCCCGTCGCGGTCAAGGACAACATTTCCACCTTAGGGATGCCCACAACGTGCGCCTCCCGAATCCTTGAAGGTTACGTTCCGCCCTTCGACGCCACTGTCGTTGCGAAACTCAAGGAAGCTGGGGCGATCGTCATCGGCAAAACGAACCTGGACGAGTTCGCCATGGGCACGTCGTGCGAGAACTCAGCCTTTCAGGACACCCATAACCCTTGGGATCCCGACAGAAGCCCGGGAGGAAGCTCTGGAGGGTCGGCGGCGGCAGTCGCATCAGAGATGGCGCCTCTGTCACTGGGCTCGGACACTGGAGGCTCCATCCGTATGCCAGCCGCCCTCTGCGGAATAGTCGGATTCAAGCCGACGTACGGCCGAATCTCTCGATACGGTCTTGTGGCGTTCGGCTCCAGCCTCGATCAGATAGGCCCCTTTGGGCGCTCGATCGAGGACACTGCGCTGCTCGCCAGCGTATTGAGCGGCCACGATCCGCTCGACTCAACGTCGCTCCCTGACTCCGCAATCCGTTCGGAGGGTCTCAAGGATGGTTCCCTCAAGGGCTTGAAGGTCGCCCTGCCCAAGCAGCTCTTTGGTGCCGCGATCAACGCAGGCGTTATGGACGCGCTCGAGATGGCGATCGAGAACCTTGAGCGCGAAGGAGTATCGTGCACCCAGGTCGACATGCCCTCCATCGATTATGGGGTCACAACGTACTACATTATCGCCCCCGCAGAGGCTAGCAGCAACCTTGCGCGGTTCGACGGTGTCCGGTTCGGTCCGCAAGTGCAGGGCGACGGTCACATAGGCAACTTCAGCGCCACTCGCGGCAAGCTGTTCGGCCATGAGGTCAAACTGCGCGTCATGGTCGGCACTTACGCTCTTTCCGCCGGCTATTACGACGCCTTCTACCATCGTGCCCAGCAAGTGCGCGGCCTCATGGCCGCCGAATTCGAGTCGGTTTTCCGATCCTACGACCTTGTCATGTCCCCGACGTCACCGATCGTCGCATTCAAACTGGGAGAGCTCAAGCAAGACCCGATGGCCCTGAAAATGCTCGACCTTTGCACTATCCCGGCGAACATGGGCGGGTTCCCGTCCCTCTCGCTTCCCTGCGGGTTCAGTCAAGACCTGCCCGTCGGGATGTGCCTCACGGGCCCGGTCAACGGCGACGAGCGGCTCCTGCAGACCGCCTACGCAATCGAGCAAGCCCTTCCCTGGGGTCATCGGCGGCCGCCGTTGCCCTGAACACACGATCATGGATGAAATCCGCCGCCGCGACATCTCGGTCTTCTTTCGGGAGTTCTTTGCGGCGCCTCGGGTCATCGCCTATCTTTTCGCCGCCCTGCTCACCTGGCTGTTCTCCAACCCGTTCAGCCCGGTCGCGCTGTGGCAAATGGTGATCGCCTGGGCACTCCTTCTCACCTATAACTCATGGTCAGCCTACCGGGCGAGCCTGCCGAAACGGTTCAAAGCCCAGCGCTTCCTGCTCCTCTGGAATGCCTGCACAGAGCGCCATAGCCGGTTCAAAGCCGCACTTTCGCAGCTCAGCAAGAGGGGAATCGCGGACCTTCAAGAACTGCCCAAGACGATCGAGGCGGTCTCGGCCGAGCTCTACCGGGCCATGCGACGAGCCGATCTGGTCGCCACCGAAGTACTCGCTTCGGAAGGCTGGCTCGTCGCTCAACCCAGGATGGGCCAGCCAATCAGTCCCGACAAACAAGCTCAAGAGCTTTATCGCATCGCCGACAAGAACATTGCCGAGTACCGCCAACACTACATGGGAGTCATGGCCGGTGTCGAACGCACTGAAGCACAGGCCGCCGTCTTCACCACGACGCTCGACACGTTGCGCATGAAGATGCTGAGCTACCGACTCGTGGGCAAGGAGACAGAGTCGCCGACGCAAGACTTCCTTTCCGCCCTGACCGAGGCGCGCATGCAACTTGAATCCATCGACAGGGCGCTCGATGAACTCGAGCTGACACCGTTCCCCAAGACGGTCTCCATCCTTCCCGACGAATTGCCTCCGGTCCCCACCTCGACACTCGAAACACCGCCGTCCCAGCCTGAGGACACCACTCAATCCCTTGAGGCGGGAGGAGGTCACGAGTGATCGTGCACTGCCCAGCAAAAATCAATACCTTCCTCAGCGTGGGGCCGCCGGACGGCAGTGGCTATCACGCGATCCGAACTGTCATGCAAGCAGTCAGTCTGCAGGACAAACTGATCATTCAAAGGGCGAGCCGGGACTCCTTTCACTGCACCTCGCCCGAGGTTCCGGCAGACAACACGGTGACGAAAGCCTGGCGTTTGGCGCGCGAATATGTGGGCCTGCCCAATCTCGAGGTGACCCTCGAAAAGCACATTCCGATCAAGAGCGGACTGGGCGGGGGCAGTTCGGACGCGGCCGGGCTCCTTCGGGCCCTTTCCGTCTTGACTGGAGGGATGTTCTCGCACCGAGAGGCAATAGAGGTGGCGACGGCCGTCGGGATGGATGTGCCTTTCTTCCTCGCTGGCGGTCATTGCAGAGCAGAAGGGCATGGCGAGCGCGTGAGCCCGATGCCGGACATCGAGCGGACCTGGCTCCTGATCGCAATGCCACTGGCCGAGGTTTCAAGCGCCGGGGCCTATGCACAGTTGGACGGTCGGTCGGCGGCCAGCCTCAAAGAGTTTCCTGACTCCGTCTGGAGCACCGACAACGACTTTGCGTCTATCGCACCCGAAGCCTCGCGGCGAGCGATCGAGGACATGCGTCGCTGTGGAGCGGATTGCGCTGGGTTGACCGGCTCAGGTGCCGCGGTCTTCGGCGTTTTTGAGGGCCAGACTTCCGCAAGAAAGGGCCAAATCGCTTGGAAACACACCTCAAGCGCGCCCACTTGGCTGTGCCACACCCTGAGCCGGGAGGAAAGCCTGTGGATGTCGTAGTTTTGGCGGGGGGCCGGTGCGAGCCGGAACTGGCGGAGAAGACCGGGGTCGAGCTGCGGGCAGACCTCCCATACCATGGCCAAACGATCGTCGAGCGCGTACTTGAGGCGGTCCGCGGGTTCGGCCATCCCGTCCTGGTTGGCGGCCGGCCCGGTTCCACGTTCCGCCAAGTGCCCGCAGGGGAGTCGTTTGTCAAGAGCCTTTCTAACGGCATTGCCGCGGTCCAGACCGAGACGTTCCTCCTAGTGACAGGCGATCTTCCCTGCCTGGAGGCGGCTCACGTCCAATCCTTTCTGGACTCTTGTGACTCTCAGGTGGCCCTGAACTACCCGATCATTCCCGCCTCAGCATGCGAGAGGGAGTTCCCCGGCATGAAGAGAACGACTCTCAGATTGAGGGAGGGCGAATTCACGGGCGGCAACATCGCCCTCATGCGGACCGTCCTCATGCATCGGGCCATGCCCATATTGGAAAGGGCTTACGCCTTCAGGAAGAGCCCGATCAAGCTTGCCTCGATGCTGGGAGTCGGGACTCTGGCGAAGGTCGCCCTTGCCAGAGTCGCACCAAAGACGCTCTCCGTGGCCTCGCTCGAGGGCACGCTCGGGCGATTTTTGGAAGTGCCGGTGAAGGCGATCGTCACCGAAGCAGCCGCGATTGGGGCCGACATTGACACTTACGCCCAGTACAAATCCTTGATCGACCTAAAGAAACCAGGCTGAAACGCCATTGTCAATAAGGTGCACTTGTTCCTAGCACCTTCCGAGGGCGCCGACCCGCAAGCGATCCAGACCTTCCTCCTGGGTCAGTTCGGTGTCGTCGATGCGTCGGTGTGGGTCAGGAACGGCCAGCTTTTGGCGTCCGTGACGGTGGCGGAGGAATCAAGGTGCGGCGAAGCCGACCTGCTTGTCGCCTGCCGGAAGGCGCTAGGCCCCGAGAACACGCCGCAGATGATCCTCATGCAACGCGCCCTTCGAAGGGCAGCCTAGGATCACTCTTCGGAATCGTCGTCTTCCGCGAAATCGGCTTCCATTTTCGCCATCTCTTCAGTGGCGGGATCTTTCACCGGCTCAAGCGTCACTTGAGTGATGGCCTTCACCGTCCGGTTGGGACAGTTGTTGCACACGAACGTCACCGCCGTCTGCTCCAGCCATTGCGGCACTTTGTCCAAGGTCTTTCCGCACGCGCACATCACCATTGTCGTTGTCCTGGGCTTCTTCGTAGTGCTGGACGGCCTGCTGATGGCTGATATAGCCGTGAACTAGCATGACCACCGCGCCTGTGAGATAAATCAGCACGAGACCGCCCTCGCGGACCTGCCCTGGGTCGCGAATCACAGACTCACCAGACACCAAACCCCACACCGCAAGGAGGAACAGGGCTCCGGCAAACCAGAAGAAAGTGTTCTTCCACCACGCCGGCTTTGCGGGAGTCTTGTGAGCCACTTCCAGGCAAGATACCCCGAGGCTCAAACGACGATGTCGATGACTCGGCCCTTCGGCTCTAGCTGGCGTGTCAGTTCAGAGGCTTCTTGCTTTTGGTTCTCAAGCGCCCGTTTGAGCAACGCCACCTGGACAGCCTCTTTCAATTGCGAAGAGGGCTGAACCGTCTCGGCGACGATCCTCGAAGCTGTACCGGGCTCCACACGCATGGCTCTTTCCATTCTCGGCACGATTCTGTGCAAAGGAGAGCCACCATTTCGGAACTGGCTGCGTTACAATCCTCTTCTGAACCGTATTAAGCTTAAGGACAGCATGAAGTTTGTTCTGGTGACCAGAGACTCGAAGGTGGTCGAGGCGACCGAAGGCGCCTTTCAACCCGACGACGAACTCATGGTTTTCGAAGACTGGGGCGAGGCGCTCGACAGTGCAGGCGATGCGGATCTGATGTTCGTCGATCTCATCGCCACGTTAGACACGCCCCACAAGGTAGCTGGATACGAAAGGTTCGCTCACGCCAAGATGGCCCATCCGAACTCAAGCGCGGTGCCCCTGGTCTTGATCTCGCCACCGGAGGACTACGAAATGGACTTCATCGTCGGCTGGCCGAACTTTGTTTTCGCCAACCTGCGGCATCCGTTGAGCTACAAGCTCTTTCGCCGCGCAACGACTTGGGTCTGAGTCAAGCCCGCCCCTTAGGGTGCGCCTTGCCGACCGCCTCTCTCAGCCTTTCAATACTCACGTGCGTGTAGATCTGGGTCGTCGCCAGGTTCTCATGGCCAAGCAGCTGTTGGACGGTCTTCAGGTCCGCGCCCCCGTCCAAGAGGTGGGTCGCGAAGCTGTGCCGCAAGGTGTGGGGAGAGACGCTCGGAGGCAGTCCGACCCGTAGCGCCCACCTCTTGATCACGTTCTGGAGCGTCCTCGTCGATAGTCTTAAGCCCTTGTCGTTCGTAAAAAGGGGGTCGCCAGACTTGGGAGGAGTCCGCTCTTGCCTGACGTACTCGAGGACCGCCGTCCGGCAAGCTCCGCCAAAGAGCGAAATCCGCTCCTTGTTGCCCTTTCCCATCACTTTGACCGTCTGCTCCTCTAAGTCGACGTCGATCATATCGAGTCCGACCAGCTCGCTTGCTCGCAGGCCGGCCGAATAGGCCAACTCCAACAGAGCCCGGTCACGCAAAGGTGTTCTCGACTCGGGCGCCTGGTCAAGAAGCTCCTCCGCCTGGTGCTGACTGAGGGTCTTTGGCAAGGGCCGCCTCCGAAACGGAGCCTCAAGGGCCTCGGTGGGATCACCCTCCAACCGCCCGATCGTCCGCAAATAGCGGGCGAACGACCGCAACGAACTCAGCTTTCTCGCTCGCGTCACCGGCGTCTTGCCATAAGTGCGCAAATAACGGGCGAGGATGTCCGGACTCAAATTGAAGTCGCCAGCGGTGACGACCGAGAGCTGGGCGAGGTCCGCCCCATAGCTCCGCACGGTGTGGGGCGACCGCGTCGCTTGGAGGTGATCCAAAAAGCCTTGGATCAAGGTGTCAAGGTCGTTCTGCGCCACGCTCAAGGGTTCTGACGATCCAAAAGCCTAGGGCGTCCCGCGCATGATCAGCGTGACGTTGTGGCCGCCAAACCCAAAGCTGTTCGACATCGCATATCCGATTGATGCCGGCCGCGCCTGGTTGGGAACGTAGTCCAGGTCGCATTCGGGGTCAGGGGTCTTCAAATTGATCGTCGGCGGCAAAACCCCGTCTCTGATCGCGAGCATGCAGATGAGAGCCTCGATCGCACCCGCCGCGCCGAGCGTGTGCCCGATCATCGACTTTGTACTGCTCACCGGCACTTTGTACGCGGCCTCACCGAGCGCACGCTTGATCGCATGGGTCTCCGTCTTGTCGTTCAGCTGAGTGCTCGTGCCGTGGGCGTTGATGTAGCCCAGTTGGGCGGGCTCGATTTCAGCCCGCATGAGAGCCATCTTCATCGAGCGCACCGCGCCGTCGCCGTCCGGGTCTGGCGCCGTCACGTGGTAAGCGTCGCCCGACATGCCGTAACCCACAATCTCGCCCAAGATGTTCGCCCCGCGCTTGGTCGCGTGGTCGTAGTCCTCCATGACGAAGACTGCCGCGCCCTCCGCGATGACAAACCCGTCGCGCTGGGCGTCGAAGGGCCGGCTCGCGCTGTCCGGATCCTCGTTCGTCGTCATCGCGCGAGCAGCACAGAACCCTGCCATCCCGATCTCGTTGATCGGTGCCTCGGTTCCGCCGCAAACCATCGCCGTCGCATCGCCGCGCTTAATGATGTGGTAGGCCGTGCCGATCGCGTCCGCACCGGTCGAACAGGCTGAGACCACGCACGTGTTCGGACCTTTCAGCCCGTGCAGGATGCTCACATAGCCGCTCGCCATGTCCGGGATCATGTACGGCACGAGAAACGGCGAGACGCGGCTCGGGCCGCCGTCATAAAGCTTCTTCGTCTGCTCTCCCAGAAAGGTGAGGCCGCCAATCCCCGAGCCGATCAGAACGCCTGTGTCCAGCCTGAGTTCGTCCTCAGCGGGGAACTTCGAGCCGTCGAGCGCCATCTGGGCGGCGGCGGCGGCAAAGGCGAGGAAGCGGTCAATACGCCGCGCCTCCTTCTTGTCGAGCCAATCCTCCGGGTCGAAGCCACGGACTTCACCGGCCACCTTCGTCGGGTAGTCGGTGACGTCCATCAAGCTGATGCGCCCGATGCCGTTCTTGCCGGCCTTGATGCCGGACCAGAACGCCTCGACCCCAATACCAAGGGGTGTGACAGCGCCGACGCCGGTGACGACAACCCTGCCGGACGGCTTGGGGTTAGGCATGGATCAGTTGTTCTTGCCTTCGATGTAGGTGACCGCGTCACCTACCGTTTTGAGGTTGGTCACATCGTCGTCCGGAATGTCGATCCCGAACTCTTCTTCGAACGCCATGACCAGCTCGACGACGTCCAGCGAGTCCGCACCGAGGTCGTCCGTGAAGGAGGCGGTCTCTGTGACTTCGTTCTCGCTCACCCCGAGCTCCTCGCAAGTGACCTTCTTGACTCTTTCCAAAACCGTCGCTGACATGTGTTGCACCTAGTCGCCTGACAGCTTTGCCAGGCGTTCCGATGATATTACTATCCTCCCCGTCGGTGCAAGGTGCCCGGTGGGGAAAGTGACTGGGCCCTCAGGGCCGCACGCGGTCGGAGTCGACCTTCAAGAGAACAAAGTCTTTGCCCGCGTCGACTTTCTCGGTGCCTTCGGGACTCGGTTGACTGGGGTCGTTGGTCATCGCCAATATGTAGAGGTCGGTCGGTTGACGGCCAGATTTCTCGTAGGCTCGGTTCAAATTGGATTGCAACAATTCAACCTTGGGCAGCTCGACGCTCAGTTCCTCCCAAGTCTTCAGGACCACGGGGTTGTTGTTCTGGTAACGGTGGAACTCCTCGAACTCGGGCTTGAAGATCATCGGTTGCTGCCGGTTCTTGGCGAAGTTTTGAGCCACGAAGACGGGCCTTTCGAGAAGGATCCAGTCGGGGACGTGCCGCTGTTCTTGCCAAGTGATCGGAGAGTGCTTCTTGAGGTCGTAGGTGACCAACGTGCTTCTATCCGCTAGGTCGTCGAGGGCACCGACTGTCAATTCATCATGGGCTCCGAGCATGACAACCGCCGAATTTGAACTGCCCATCCAATGGCGGCCCAAATAGAGACAAATAGAGGCCAGTCCGACCACGATTGTTGTTGTACACGCCATTGCGAACGTGCGCTGTCCAAGCCTTTGCGCGCCAGAACCGAGCCCTACGAACAGCACGACGGTGAAGGGAAGCGTCAATCGGTCGCACGCGAATGCAGTTCCCCCTAAGAAACTCGGCCCCAATATGGCAAGCACCAGGAGGGCGGCTGCGGAAAGAACTGCGCGCCGCTCGAATGTGAAGCATTCAGTGAAGCCGATTGCGGCTACAAGCACAAAGACGACGTCCGATGGGCCCCTCAAGAGCCAGTCCAGCGTCTGAAGTTTGCCCCCCCACGAGTACGGAGTTTTGCCTATCAAGGAGAGTCCTGCGGCCATGACCACACACCCAACGACAATTCCCGGAAGCAACCACTTCGCCGCGGAATTTGGCAAGTGCTTGGACATAAGGAAAACGCCAACGACCAGAACCGCGACCGCGAGGGCCATCAAGTGCGTCACCAGCAGCACCGCCCCTAGCAACCCTAAAACCGCCCAACGACGCGGTTTCGGCCACTCTTCCGACCAAAGCCACACCGCAACGGCCCAGAACGCGATCCCCAGCCCCAGCAGGTAGTTGGCGAAGCCCATGAGGAACCATTGGTCGTAGAGGGCGAGCACCGGCAGGAACGCGGCCCACGTGACCTGCTTGTGCAGGGCTGCAGAAAATGCAAATCCACCCGTCAACAACCCGATCAGCACCAAACAGGCAGCCAACTTGGAGGCGAACAGGGGCGGGACGAACTTCATCACCACCATCATCAGCAGGTCCATCCCTAGGTTCGGGATGGGCTGGAACCTCGTCTGATAGAACTCCGTGATGCCCTCGCCGTTCTGGGGCAGCGAAAGCAAGTACCAACGCGCGGAGTGGAGCGGCCAGTCCACCAGCGGCGGGTATTTGACCAGCCAAATGGGGAGACACACCAAAAGGCAGAGGCCGATAAGCACCGGGACGGCCACCTTCAGGGGGATTCCGCCCTGCCCCGTTTGCGCCTCGGTCACCAGCGCATTCTATCCCGCGACTTGGAATCGCGGGGGCGTTTTTTGGCGCAATTTGAACTTGCATTCCCATTCCATTCCAACTAAGGGGGCAGGAGAGGCAGGGAGCTGCGCATCCTCGTCTTTAGGCGGCGGCGGAGGGAGATCGTCAACCAGGGGGGCTGAGGCGTGTCGCATAATCCGTCCATGCCGTTCCTCCGGCGAAACTGGCCGGTCGTAACCCTTTCCCTACTGCCCTTGCTCGTGCTCTGGCCCTGTGTGTTCTTAGGCCGAGCGATCGGGCCGTGGAACCAGATCCTCCAGATGCAACCTTGGGGGCAAGCTCCGAACGGCTCGGCTTGGGACGTCCTCCAAGCCGACGGCGTCCTCCAGTTCGCGCCTTGGCGGGACCTTGTGTTCGACGCCTGGGGCAAGGGCCAACTGCCGCTTTGGAGCCCTTATCAGCTTTGCGGCACGCCGCTTTTAGGCAATTCGCAGAGCGCGGGCTTCTATCCGCTTCACATCCTCATGGGGGTGCTGCACGTACCGACGTTCCTCGCCATCACGCTCCTGGCCTGGTTCCACCTTGCCTGGGCGTGCCTGGGCGCGCGGGCCCTCGCGAAGGCGCTCGGTGCGAACGAGACCGGCGCCCTCATTGCCGGCTCCGGGTTCGGAATGTCGGCGTTCATGGTCTCTTGGACCCCACTGGCCAGCGTGGTCACGACGTGCTCTTGGATTCCGTGGGTGCTGTTCTGCGCCACTCAAGTCTTAAACCCGAACCCCGAAACCCGGAACCCGAAACGGATTGCGGCTCTCGCAGTCTCGGTCGGCATGCTCCTGTTGGGCGGGCACCTGCAGTTCGCCGCTTACGGGTTCATGGCCCTTCTGGTGTTCGGCGCCGCGTACGCAATCCAGCAGAAGGCCAGGTTGGCCAAGTGGGCAGGCGTTACGTTGGCGGTCTTCCTTGGTGTCGGCCTGGCTGCTCCGCAGTTGCTACCTTCAATTGCATTCTCGCGAACGAGCCACCGCGGCCAAGTCAAGCCCACGCCCGAGGGAGCGACGGCCTACCTGGCCAGTGCCATAGGGTTGCCCGAGTTGACTGGCTTGGTCGTTCCGGCAGCAACTGGCTTACCCGGGGTTGCCGCGACCATAGATGGACAGCAAGTCCCCAGCTACTGGCCAGCATTTTACAAGCGCGGAGCCGCCTTCGCCGAAGGGGCGATTGGCCTTGGGCCCCTGGTTTTTGGTCTGCTGTTCTTAGCACGCAGGGACAAGCTCAAAGAGCAGGTGCCTGTGTTGCTGACAGCAGTCGTCGGTATCTTGTTGGCGACGGGGTCGCTCTCCCTGCTGCTCTACAACTTTGTGCCGGGCTGGGCCTCGACGGGGAGTCCCGGACGGGCCGGAGCACTTTTTGTTCTGGCCATGTGCGTGTGGGCGGGAACACTGTTCTCGGACGAAGAAACGAGACGCACGCGTCGGTTGCTGTACGGTGGCTTGTCGGCGATCGTAGCAACTGCCCTGATGGTCGGGCTAGTCTCGACCTTGTCGAAGCCTTGGCTCGATGCCGCTCCTGGGCCATTCTCGTTCCTAGCAGCCACTCCTAGCGCCGGAGCAACGCTCGTGTTCCTTGCGCCCTTCACCGTCATCGCGGGCGCGATCCTTTCGGGCCGCAAGTCCAACTTGCGGGTGGACAAAACGGCTGTCGCCGTTATTGCAATAGTTTTCGGTAGCTTTGCGACCGGAGGGCTATGCCTCCCCACCGGCATTCCCCCCGACTTCCGGCACGAACCCACCGCAACTCGCACCGCCTATGTCAACTCTGATTGGGAACTTCTCGCCAGACCGAACGCCCTCATGCCTGGCAACACGCCCAGCCTTTACCGTGTCCATGACGTCGCTGGGTACGACTCCCTGCTTGACCGCGACACCCTCGAGATGCTCCGCGCGGTGGATTCCGGCAAGGATCCGGCACCGCCAGCAAACGGCAACATGATGTTCGTCAAACCGGACTTCGACCCCGGAAAGCTGGCAGACGCAGGGGTTTCCGAAGTCCGCTGCCTCAAGCCTCTGCCTCAAATGGCGTCGAGCCCGACCCAGGATGGAAACGTCTTGGTCTACGCTCTCAGTGGACCCGGCCGAGCCTCGATCAACAACCAACCTGTCACGATTTCTGAGGACGGATATGACCGCCAAACGGTGGTCACAACGGGGCCGGGGACACTCATCGTCCGCGACCGAAACATGGATGGATGGTCGGCCAAGGTGGACGGGCAGTCCGCCGTCATCAAACCGGGACTCTGGCGAGAGGTCGAGATTGGGCCTGGCGAGCATAGGATCGAGTTCAAATACCATGCCCCCGGCCTCCGAACCGGCTTGGTGGCCGCCGCCGCCAGCTTGTTGCTTCTAGCTTTGCTCCTGGTCTCCGGGTTCGTGAGGAAATCCCGTTCAAATGAACCTGCTTCCACCGATTCTCATGTAAAATAAGAGAACAGCCTCCAATCCACCTCGGATATGCGCGCATCGAGCACCCCTCTCCTTTCTCCCCAGACCTCGCGGCCCGGTCATGACGGCGGTCGGTACCTGGTGGAGATCTTCAACAACGACCACACTCCTGTCGACATGGTCCTGGCCGTTCTCATGGAGGCGACCTCCTGCGACCTGGGCGAGGCACAAATGGAAGTTTGGGAGGCCGAACACTTCGGCAAGGCGGCCGTCCACTTTGCTGGCGAGAACAAGTGCCACCAGGTCGCCGCTGTGATCGAATCTGTCGGCGTCCAGACCGAGGTCAGGCGAGAGTGGGATGACTGAACTCAAGGAATATGCGGCCACCTTGCTTGCCAGCGGCCTCGAGGCGCCCGCTCGCGAACTGGTTGAAAAGCCTTCGACCGGCGAGTCTTGGATCGTCACGGTCTACAACAACGAGACCAACACCTATGAAGAGGTCATGACGGTGTTGATGCTGGCGACAGGCTGCGACGCCGAGGAGGCCTACATTGAGGCTTGGGAAGTCGACCACTTTGGCCAGTGCGTCGTCCATCGCTCGGACGAGAACGAGTGCAAAGGCGCCGCCGACGTGATCGCGGTCATCGGCATCCGCGTCGAAGCCACTCCAGACAGCTAAGCAGCCTGGTCCGTGCCCGCCATGAGGGCGACGATTTCAGGATCGAACTTGCCGAGATCCCGCACAAAGGGCTTCCCTTGCTCGAGCACAAGAGCCTGAAGCGCGCACAGCACACGCGTCAAGAGCGGTATCTGGTCACCGCGGACTTTGCGCGGTCCACGGCCGTCGAACCGTTCCTCGAGCTCGCTGAGGCACGCCGTCACCGCATGGAGGCGCTTGTCCTGCCGGAGCTTGTCGAGCGCTTGGAACTGACCGGCGCGGGTCTGCCTCGTCCAGTGGCAAAGGAGCAAAATGGCGGCCTGGAGTGTTTGCTGCTGGAGCCCGGAGAACCCAAAGTGGCCGGAAACATGGGCCACGTATCCACGGCTCGTCTCCAGCACCGCTTGAGCCTGACTTCGCTCCTCGACTGGGATCAGGCCCAGCACGATGCTCAGCAACGACTCCACGCTCGAAGCGCTTTCGTTCGCACATTCGCCCTTATAGAGCACGACGCGGTTGCGGGTCGTCCGCTTCGCCTCGTAGAGTGCCAAGTCGGCCGCTTTGAGGACTGCCGGCGAATCTGCGCCGTTGGTTGGGAAAATCGCGCAACCCAGGCTAGCGGTGATTCCCCGGCTCTCGCCCGCGGCTGACTTGTAGTCCAGTTCCGCGATCGCCGCACGGATTCGCTCGCCAGCGGCAAAGGTGGTGTCGCTGTCAGCTCCCGGCATGACGATCGTGAACTCTTCTCCCCCGTACCGGGCTGCCAGGTCGTATTCGCGGACGCAAGATTTCAAGACCTGCGCCACCATCTTGAGGACACGGTCGCCCGCGTCGTGGCCCTCTTCCTCGTTGAAGCGGCGGAAGTGGTCGACGTCAAGCATGATGACCCCGATCTCGCTCCGAGAGCGCTCGGCCTCCAGGATTCGCTTGTAGAGAAAGTCCTGCATGGCGCGGTGGTTGGCGATACCGGTGAGCGGATCGTAGGTCGCCTGCCTCTCGGCCGCCTCGAACATGAGGGCAGAGTTGAACGCCAGGGCCAAGTGCTCGGCGACCGTCATGTAGAGGTCTTCGTTTGTCAAGAACGCTTCGTCGCCTGCCCGGGCCACGAGCTCAAGGAGCCCGACGAGCCGGCCACCGATCGTTAACGGCCATACCATCAGCCCGCCTGCCGTCAGGTAGCAAAGCTTTCCTTCCAGATCGGCCGTGATCGGGTCCTGCTTGACGTCGGGAACGACGAGGAACCTTCCGGAGCTGGCCGAAACCTCGGCAATACAGCTCTTACCCCGGGTGGGGTCGATCTTCGAGAGAGCCGCAATACCCTGCCGGTTGGCACCGACGCTCGCCACAAGTTCGAGAGGGTCGTCGTCGCTCGATCTCACCCACATCATGACGGCGGCGAGTTCCGTGGCCGTCGCAATGGCGTGCGCCGCCGCGACCGCCATCGGCTGCAGCGTCTGGTGCATCGTCAGAACCTTGCCGATCTTTTTCAGCACGTCCGCCTTGCGATGACTCTGCTCGGCTTGAGCTCTGGCTTCCCCTTCTTCTCCCGCCTCGAACACGAGGAAGAGAGCGGCGAACCCGTCACCTACCTTGATCGGGCAAACGTACCATCGGAATCCCTCGTGGTACACGCCCCCAGGCTGGCCGCGTTGCGCATTGCGGAAGAACGAGCCCAAGAACGGGATCGTACGGATGTCAGTGGCGTGACCAAGCAGCCCGCAGGCTACGCCCCAAATGGATTCGATCCGCCCGGAAACGCCGACAAAAGCTGCGCCGTGAAGGTCAGAGCCGAAATATCCTACAAGGGGCGGGTGCTCGAATTTGACGGTGCACGCGCGGCCATCGGGAAGCACGAAGCGGGCCGGAAACCCGGAGTCCTCTGTTCCGCCAGTTCGGAACAGGCTCAAACCCAGGGTCTCCAGCGCGGCATGAAGTTCGTTGTCAGGTGGGCCGTGCTGCAAGGACAGAGTAATCTTCGGTCTCGCCGGAGTCCTAAAGAACCCCTAAATGAACCGAATTTTTGTAAGATTTCAGCGTCTAACTTGCGTGCGTGGCGCATTCATCACCGTTCCTCTCCTGTTGCTCGCCGGTTGCGGCGGAGGCGGGGTCGCAGGCAACTCGGGTCGCAACCTCGGGGACACTTGCCCCGGCAACCCGCAGGGCACGATCACCTACTCCACGACTTGGGGAAGCACGCCCTCGGGAGCGTCGCAAGTCATCCAGTTGCGTGACGCCGCTGGCAACCTTCTTCGACCAGACACCCTGAACCGCCAGGGGGCGTCGAGTTCAAGCCTGCCCCCGATCAGCTTCGGCGCTGGGGTGTACGAGCTCAAGGTGACCCTTTATCCCCAACCGAACGCGACGGGGACACCGTTAGGCGAAACGAGCGTGGTCGTCGACTTGTGCGGGGGCACTCCTGTCGACGCCCAGATTACGACCGCCGCCGGCGTCGCGGTCAAGACCCTCACTTTGAACCCGATCAGCCTGAGACTGAACCAACAACAGACAAGACGTTTCGTCGCAACGCCGCGCACCAACCAGGGCGTGCCTGGGTTCCTCCCGGTCGGCTCGGTGCATTGGTCGGTTCTGGGCGGTATCGGAACGATCAATTCGACCGGGGTGTTCACGGCCTCGACACCAGGCTCGGGGTCAGTGGTGGGAAACGTGACGAGCCCGCCCCTTAACTCGAGCTCGCCAGTGACCGTCGATGCTTTCAATCCGGCTCACGGAAAGTGGACCGTGCTCGTCTTCATGAACGCGGCCAACGACCTTGCTCCGGACAGCGACCTCAACATGAACCAAATGGAGCAGGTCGCCGGCAATCCCAACGTCCGGTTCGTCGTCCAGTGGAAGGAGTCGCACGCTGCCTTTGCCGGCTCCACGTTCGAGGGTGTCAGGCGGTACCTCGTGAAGCCGGACACCGACCCCAACACCATCAACAGCGAACTCGTCCAGGACAACTTGGTCGATGGGCAAGGAAACGCTCTCGACATGGGCAATCCCCAGACCCTTCTTGACTTCATCACGTGGGGCAAGCAGTTCTATCCCGCCGACAGGTACGTCCTCGTCCTTTGGAACCATGGCAAGGGCTGGCAACGGTCTCCGAACGGGGGCGACCGCACAAGGGGCTTTAGCTTCGACGACCAATACGGGACCCACATCGACACGTGGCAGTTGAGCCAGGCGCTCGGGAGCAACACGTTCGACATCGTCGCTTGGGACGCAAGCCTCATGCAAATGATGGAGGTCAACTATGAGTTGCGGGGCAAGGCCGGGTTCGTCGCTGGCAGCGAGGAGAGCCCGCCTGAGCAAGGCTATCCGTACCAGGACGTTTTCAAAGCGTTCCGCGACACGCCCGACGCACCGACCGCCACGCTCTCAAAGGGGTTCGTGGACGGCATGCTGAACAACCCGCTCTATGCTGGCCTCAAGATCACCCAGAGCGTCATCGACACCTCGAAGCTCAATGCTCTGGCGTCGGCGCTCGACAGCCTCGGGACGGAACTGTTCAACAACAAGGGCACGATGGGCACGATCATCAATCAGGTGAGGAACAATGCACAGTCCTACAGCCCCAACTCGCTGCGCTATTACCGGGACATCGGGGACGTCTGCAAGTTGCTGAAGGCCGATGCAGGCACGCCTGCATCGGTGAAGACGGCGGCGACCGCCGTCGAGACCGCGTTGGCAGCGGCTGTGGTCTGGGAGGGCCACAATAGCCATTCGCCCAACAGCAATGGACTGGCGATCGACTTCTCACCAGGAGGCACGTTCCAGTCGTACCGAGCCGACTACCTTCAACTGAAATTCGCTCAGGACACTTTCTGGGACGAGTTCCTTGGGGCTGCGCCCTAGGTTCAAAAATGCTCAGGGCCCCGAATAAACGGGGCCCGTGGCTGGAGGGGTGCGTATGGGACTGGACTGGGCGATCCAGCTTTCTTTGGTTTTGGTTTCGAGGCGGTGGTGAGTCGCCTCTAATGCGGCTTTTCCCTTCGGCCGCAAGCTGGGATGCCAGCAGTTGGACGGGCTCACAGCCTCAGAACTTGATTTCAAGTCCAATTGCCGTGGTGCGTTTGCGGGCTTTTGACCGATAGGTCGCCGCGCAACGTCATTGGCACGGGTGCCATAATCGAGCCTCGCCAGGCCCGACCGGGCCCGAGAGTGACCAATGAGCGAAGAACTGAAGAACGACATGGGCTTCGACCCGATGTCAGAAAAGGTGGCCGCCGACGACGGCCGAGGCGAAGGCGGCAAGAAGAAGCGCCAGCGCCGCAAGGTCAGCTATCTGACCGTCAACAAGATCGACAGCGTCGACTACAAGGACGTCGCCATCTTGCGCCGGTTCCTGACCGAGCGCGGCAAGATCCTCCCCAGCCGCCAAACCGGCAACACGGCGAAGCAGCAGCGCATGGTCGCGCGAGCGATCAAGCGTGCGAGGGAAATGGCCCTTCTGCCGTTTGTCGTGACCGACACCACGGACGAGCCGCGGGCACCTCGCGTCCCTAGGTCTGAATAAGCCTTCAACTCTTACCAAAGGAAATCGGACTGCTCAAGCAGTCCGATTTTTTTGTGCAACCCTCCGGGCGCGGGCCCGTACTTCCCCAAAAGCCCCGGAACGAGGGAGCCAGAGCCGAACCCTTGCTAGAATGCGTCTGAATCAACTGAGGATTCAGACATTTCATGCGAATATGCGGTGGAGCCGACCTTCAAGTCGACGACTGTTTTTATGGCTCGGTGACCGTCGGTGAACGGGGCCAGGTCGTGATTCCTGCGGAGGCTAGGAACCAACTGGGAATCAAGGCAGGGGACAAGATCCTCATCATGAGGCATCCGATTTACGCGGGCCTGATGATGGCGAAGATCGACGCCCTCCACGACTTTTTGGATGATTTCAGACGGACATTGGACCGGATGAAAGAAATGGACGGTGAAGAATGATTCCAGTCTCGTTTCTCTTCGCGCTCGCGGGGGTCATTGGGCAGGCGTCGGACAAACTGACGCTTGATGACGCCTTGGGCATCGCCATGCACAACGCCTTCAGCCTTCGCATCGCTCAGTCTAAGATCGACAAAGCCAGGGCTCAAGAGCGGCAGGCTCGCGGTGTTTTCGGGCCTTCCGTCACCCTCAACGGTAACTACACCCGCTTCGAGGGGACGTTCACAGGCTCCAACCAAGGCGGTTCGGGTGGAAGCGGAGGGAGCGGCGGTTCCTTTTCTGGGGATCAGAAGACGGCCAGCGTCACCGTGAGCCAGGTTCTCGACCTGGCCGGCGTGAACCACAAGGCGAACCACGCGACCCAGGCGACAAGGCTGGCGGCAGAGGCAGGCTATGGAGTTGAGGCCAACAACCTCAAGCTAAATGTCCGAAAGGCGTTCAATGCCGTTCTCCGGTCGGAGGCCCTCGTCAAGGTACAGCAAGATGCGCTGACCTCCGCCAAGGAGCGGCTCGAAAAGGCACGGGTGCGTGAAAAGGAGGGGGCGATCCCTCGTTTCGACGTTCTGCGCTTCGAGAACGAAGTCCAAAAGACGCAGCAAGCCCTCGTTCAGGCAGAGGGGAACCTCCTTACAGCCAAGCAAAACCTGAACAGCACGCTCTCCCGCCCCATTGAAACGCCCGTCGAGGCCGTCCCGGAGGGAGAGTTGCCCAAGGTTCCCGACCAATCCTCCGAAATGGTCGTCGCGGGCATTCGCAACCGGCCGGAGGTCAAGCAGTCCGAGTACACGATCCAGTCTCTCGGGTACGTTGCCGAGGCTCAGCGGGCAGGCACTCTGCCTTCGCTCATTGTCCAAGCCACGCACACCAGGATCATCGATCCCTCCCCGGGTTCAGGAGACAAGAGCTCGACCGGAGCGATCGTGCTCTCTTTCCCCATCTTTGACTCTGGAATCACGAACGCAAAGGTGGCCGCGGCCCGGGAAGACCAAAACCAGGCCAAGGTGGGGCTCGAGCAGCTTCTGCTTGGGATCGCCCTCGAGGTTCGCAGTGCGGTGACCCAAGCCCAGACCGCCCTTGAAGCGTACAACGTCGCTCTCGACGGCGAGACCCTTGCAAAGGAGGCACTCCGCTTGGCCCAGATCCGCTACGACGAGGGTGCCGGGCTCCTCATCGACGTCATTCAGGCCCAGGCGGACTTGACCGCCGCCCAGGGCAATGTCCAAACAGCGAAGTACCAATACCTCGACGCTTACGCCGCCCTTCTCAAGGCCATTGGCCGAGACGATCTTAACATTGCCGAGAACTCGAAATGACGCAAAGGACTGCCCTTATACTTGCCGCCCTCTTCACCGTGACCGGGTGCGTCGACCGCGGTGCCCAGGAGCAAGCGAAAAAGACGCAACAGCTCCTCACCGACACGACGATCCCAGTCACCCTCGCTACTTCGCAATCCATGACCCTGACTGAGTCACTCGAGGTGACGGGTGCCTTCGCGACGAGCGAAGAATCGTCCGTCGGCCCTGGCGTTCCTGGCAGACTGACTGCGGTCTACGTTCGAGACGGCGACGTGGTCCGGGCTGGACAGGCGATCGCACAGCAGGAGACAGACGACCTCACCACGCGCCTTCGACAAGCCGAGGCGCAGGCCATGGCCGCCAGTTCGCAGTTGCAGCAGGCACTGAGCGACGCGAAGGTAGGCCCGACGAAGTCCGATTCGAACGTCAAGGCAGCCCAAGCGCGGCTTAGCCAGGCAAAAGCTCGTTACGAAAAGGCAAAGAACGGATCCCGTTCAGAAGAACTGACCCAAGCGCAATGGGGAGTCCGCCGAACGAAGTCCGACCTTGAAACGGCCCGGGCGGCCCTGGACCGCGCCACCCGTCTCTTCGCCGAAGGAGCGATCGCCAAGGTCGACGTCGAAACGGCGCAGAACCGGTTCGACAATGCCCAGGCGGCCTACGAAGGTGCCCTGCAGTCTCTCAGCATCGCTGAGCGCGCGACCAGGCCGGAAGATCTGGCAGCTGCCTTGCAGGACGTAAGGGCGGCCGAGGAGTCCTTGCGATCAGCCCAGGCCGACAAGCGGCTCGACGTCCTGTACCAGCAACGAACCCAGGCTGCTGAAGCGAACCTGATGTCAGCCCAGGAGGCTGTGCGCCTCGCCAGAAAGGCACTGGGCGATGCCACGATCCGATCGCCCTTCAATGGCCGCGTTTCCGGCAAGCCTCTGCAGGCAGGTACTTACGTTGCTCCGGGCGCCACGGTGGCCACCATCGTCGGTGGAGCGGGCATCTACTTTGAGGCGACGGTTCCCGAGTCCAAAGTTGCCCGTATCCTTCCTGGTTCGCCGGTGGACGTCACCGTCGATGCGCTCGGCGGAGCAAAAATCACAGGTGCAGTGACCGCCATCAATCCGGTGGCGAGTGGCCAGGGCCGAGTGTTCACAGTCCGCGTTTCGGTCACTGAGAACATGGGGGCGCTTAAGCCAGGAATGTTCGCCCGAGGGAAGGTCAAGCTGGGAACGAGGCCGAACGCGGTCGTCGTCCCCGAGTCCGCGATCGTCCGCGACGGCGAGAACATCTACCTCTTCACTGTCGAAGGCACCAAGGCGAAACGTGTGCCCGTCAAGCTGGGTTTGCAGGACGGCGACTCCATCGAAGTCAGTGGCCTTGAGCCCGGCAAGCCCGTCGTCGTTTCGGGACAGACCAACCTGGTCGACGGCTCTGCCATCAAGGCGGAGACGCCTAAGAAGGGAGCCTGACGCATGGGTTTGACCAAAGTCGCGATCACGCGACCAATGTTCATCTTCATGCTGATGGCCGCGGCCGTCTTGCTGGGGCTCGGCGCCTATAACGGGCTCCATAAAGAAGAAAACCCAGACGTCAGCTTCGGCACCATCACGATCACGACCGTCTATCCGGGCGCTGGCTCGGAAGAGATCAACGAGCTTGTGTCGCGCCCGATCGAGGAATCGGTCTCGAGCGTGGCCAACGTTCAAGAGGTCACGAGCACGTCGCAGGAAGGCGTCTCGACGGTCGCCGTCCGCTTGAACATCGGCTCGAACGAGAACGAGGCGCTCAACGACGTCCGGTCCAAGGTGGACGGCGTCATCGGCCAGCTTCCACGCGACGTCGAAAAGCCGATCGTCCAAAAGTTCGACACGTCGAGCTCCCCAGTCGTCACGCTCAGCCTCAAGAGCAAGAGCCTGTCTAACCGTCAGATAAGGGACCTGGCCGAGAACACCTTGAAGGACAGGTTCGCCCGCGTCAACGGTGTCGCCCAGGTCGAGGTCTCAGGTGGCGAGGAGCGGGAGATTCAGATCCGAGTCCGAAAGGACGACCTTCTTCGGTACAAGCTTGGAATCACCGACATCCAACGGGCCGTCCAGTCGGCAAGTCTCGACATTCCCAGCGGCAAGGTCGTCACGGACAAGGAAGAGTTCGCAGTCCGAGTCAAGGGCCAGTTCAAAACGATCGATGAGATCGGTGACCTGTGGCTCACTTTCAGCAACAAGCAAGACAACGACGGGCTCAACAAGACTGTGCGCCTGCGCGACGTGGCCACCATCGTCGACACCAATGCCGAGCGAACCTCGTACAGCCGCCTGAACGGCTCGGAGGCCGTCACGATCTCCATCGCCAAGGCGAAGGCTGGCAACGCAGTGGAGATCTCGAAGGCAATCCGCGAGAAGCCAGACCCTAAGACGCCGAGCTTACTGGAGACTTTAAGCAAGAACTATGGGGTCGAGTTCGAGGTCACGGCGGACACGTCCGAGACGATCGGAGAGTCCTTGTTCGACCTTCAGTTCGCGTTGGGCTTCGGCATCGTGCTGGTCATGGTGGTCGTTTGGCTGTTCTTGCACAACTTCCGGGGCACGATGATCGTCGCTTTGGCGATACCGACCTGTATCTTTGTGACCTTCTTGGTCTATTCCGTCGCGGGATTCACGATCAACAACATGTCGATGCTGGCGCTGTCGCTGGCAGTCGGCGTGCTCGTCGACGACGCGATCGTCGTTATCGAAAACATCTATCGCCACTTGACTATGGGTGAAGACCCGGTTGACGCGGCAATCAATGGCCGGTCTGAGATCGGGCTCGCCGCGATCGCGATCACCTTGGTAGACGTCGTCGTCTGGCTGCCGATCGGCTTCATGGGTGGCGTCGTGGGCCAGTTCTTCAAACCGCTGGGCCTGGGTTTTGCCACCTGCGTCATGGCATCGCTCTTCGTCTCCTTCACGGTGACCCCGATGCTCGCATCCCGCTGGTACAAGCAGGGCGAGGACTGGGAACACCCGAAGGGGCGGTTCGCCCACTGGTTCGAAGACCGGTTCCACGCCTTCTCGGTGCGCTACCGGAACACGCTCGAATGGTCGCTCCGGCACCGGTGGCCAGTCTTTGCTGGTGGTTGGACAGCCCTCGTCGCAGTGTTCATGTTCATTGGCGGGAGCTTTGCCGACTCGCCAGCGAAGGCGATCCAGGGAACGATGATGATGGCCATATTGGCTTTCCTGATAGGCTTTGCGGTCTGGGTAGTGAACGTGATTAAGGGCCGGCGGCCCAGCGGAAGCAAGCTTCTCGTCGCGGCAGCATTTGCCGCCGCGTTCCCCTTGGCTGCCGTCGTCGGATACACATACAAGAACGCCTACAAGCACAGCGACTTGTTCAACTTCGTCTTCATCCCGCCAAGCGACTCCGCGTCGGTCAACCTGACTGTCGACCTGCCTCCAGGCGCCAGCCTCAAGGAAACCCAACGGGTGGTCGAGCGGTTGGAGGCCGCCGTCTCCAAGCACCCGGAGGCCAAGTACGTCCTTTCCAGGATTGGGCGCCGCGGCTCTGGGTTCGGTTCCGCCCAGCAAGGCACGAACTACGCGGCCATCGCGGTGACCCTGTACGACAAGATGTCGATCACTGACCGCTTAGCCTTTTGGGTCAAACACAAGGAGCACTTGCGTGAGGTCAGCGACACCGCCGTCGCCGCCGACATGCTCCAGATGATCGGTAAGGTGCCTGGGGCTAACGTGACCGTCAGTGCTGGCGCGAACCAAGGGTTCGGCAAGCCGATCCAAATGTCGTTCCGCGGGGACAATCACGAGCTGTTGCTCGCCACTGCGACCAAAATCCAGAAGGGATTGGCCTCGGGAGCCGTCGAAGGCGTCATTTCGCCGGACGTGTCCTCTAAGCCAGGAAAGCCAGAATTGGTGGCCAAGCCCGATCGGGCAAGGCTCGGGGACGTCGGCTTGACCACAGCCGACATCGGCGCCGCCCTCCGCGTCATGTACGAGGGCGACATTCAGTCGAAGTACCGCGTCAACGGTCGGGAGTACGACATGCGGGTCATGATGGACCGCGCGGACCGGGACGATCCGTCAAACCTAGCTCGGGCCCCGATCGCCTTTAAGAGCGGCGCACCGGTCTTCCTCTCCGATGTCACCGACCTAGAGCGAGGGCAGGCAGCCGACAAGGTCGACCGCCGCGACCGCCAAGAAGAGGTCACGGTCACCGCCGACCTCTTGCCAGGCAAGGCTGCCGGAACCGTACAGGACAAGATCAACAAGTGGATGGCCGACGAGCGGATCATCCCCGAGGGCGTCCAATACAAGCCACTTGGGCAAGCCGACGTCCAGAACCGTGAGATGGGCTACCTCCTGACCGCGTTCGGACTGGGCATCGTGCTGGTCTACATGGTGTTGGCGTCCTTGTACAACAACCTCCTCTACCCGTTCATCATCCAGCTCGCTCAGCCTCAAGCGATGGTCGGAGCGCTGCTTGCGTTGGTCTTGACCGACAAGCCGCTCAACATCGTCGGATTCGTCGGAATCATCGCGCTGGTCGGCATTGTCGGCAAGAACGCCATCCTTCTCGTCGACTTCGCCAACACGCTCAGGGAACGGGGCGAGGACCGTCACACCGCCCTGTGCGACTCGGGGCAGACCCGGTTGCGTCCCATCATGATGACGACGCTCGCCTTGATCTTTGGCATGCTGCCCGTCGCCTTGGCCATTGGTCGGGGATCTGAGTTCAGAGAGACGATCGGCATCACCATCATCGGCGGCGTCATGCTCTCGACGTTCCTGACACTGCTCGTCATTCCGTGTTCGTACACGATCTTTGACGACCTGTCCCAGTGGAACAGCGCCCGGCGCCGGCGCAGGACGAACGCTCCCGTCGTAGCCCCGGACGCAAGCTAAACAGGACGCGGGCCCTCGGTGTTCCACCGGGGGCCTGGACTGACTCCCAGACCTATTCCTGGTTGCAGGCTTGGCTCAAGCCGTGCCATAATTGACGTTCGCGACTCTGCTTGGAGTCCGATCACCCTTGAACCAGGACGGTTTCCTATGTACGCAATTCTTAAGACAGGCGGCAAGCAAGTCAAGGCCGCGAAGGACGACACGCTGATCGTTGAGAAGATCGACGGTGAGCCAGGCTCGTCCGTCACGCTCGAGGAAGTCCTGATGGTGGTGGACGGCGCCAACGTGACGATCGGTAGCCCCTTCGTTAAGGGCGCGAAGGTCAAGGCCGAAATCGTCCGACAGGGCAAGGCCAAAAAGATCAACGCATTTAACTACAAGCCGAAGAAGCAGGTTCGCAAGCGCTGGGGGCACCGCCAGCACCAGACCCACCTGCGGGTGCTTGAGGTCATCGGAGGCAAGTAATGGCACATAAGAAAGGTCAAGGCTCGACGAAGAACGGTCGCGACAGCAACTCGCAACGCTTGGGCGTCAAGCGCTATGGCGGAGAGATCGTCAAGGCTGGCAACATCCTCGTCCGACAGCGCGGGACGAAGTTCTTCCCCGGCCCTGGAGTCGGAATCGGCAACGACCACACGCTCTACGCCTTGCTCGACGGCCAAGTCAAATTTGAGGGCCCGGACAACCGGCGCCGCATCGCGGTCTACGCGCACGAAGCTTAAAGACCGAGAAATCGGAGTTCATAGGTCGCCACGATGTGGCGACCTTTTCTTTTAGACGATGCCGGTGCGGACCAAGTCCTTCAACATGAGAACGCCGACCACTTGTCCTCCCTCGAGAACCGGCAACTCCCCGATCTTGTGGGGGTAGTTCTCGAAGATCTCAAGGGCTTCGAACGCGAGCAAACTTGCGTCAACGGAACCCGGGTCGACGGTCATGGCGTCGCTCGCAACGCCCTCAAGGCGGCCATCACACCGGATGATCGCCCTCCTCAGGTCTCCTTCCGTGACGATACCGAGCAGCCTGCGGTCCTCGTCGACCACGCACGTGCAACCTGCGCCGGCCTTCGCAATCGTCTGCATGACTTCGAGGAGGCTGTCGCCCGGGCTGGAAAGAGGCAGATCCTCGCCCTTCCGCATCACATCGCCTACCGTCAGCGTCAGCCTTCGTCCCAACGTTCCTGCGGGATGGAAGCGAGCAAAGTCCTCGGGCGAGAAGCCGCGGGCCTCCATGGCGGCGACCGCCAACGCGTCCGAAAGAGCCAGCATCACCGTGGTCGAAGTCGTCGGGGCAAGGTTGTTGGGGCAAGCTTCGCTGTCCACGCTTACATCGAGGATAAGGTCGGCTTGCCTGCCCGAGCTCGACGCTGGTCGACCGCTGATCAAAATCGTCCGCGCCCCTTGCGACTTCAGTGAGGGCATGAGCCGCACGATCTCGTCCGTCTCTCCGCTGTACGTATAAAGCAGGACAATGTCGTCCTTCGTGACCATGCCAAGGTCGCCATGGTGGGCTTCGGAAGCGTGCAGAAAGAAGCTCGGTGTGCCGGTCGAGGCGAATGTAGCGGCCGCCTTCTCGGCTACGTGCCCGCTCTTGCCAAGACCGCAGCAAACCACCCGGCCCTTGCACGCCAGCATCCAGTCCACCGCCTTGGCTACTTGCTCGTCGCACCGCCGCGCCAATTCGACGATCCCATTGGACTCCTCTTGAAGCACCCTACGAACTGCCGCGACATGGTCCGTCATGGTCGCTCCGTCCTGCCTGGATCCAGCGTGTTCAGGATCGTTTTGCCGAACAACGAACAAACCCACTCGACGGCAACCTTCGCTGTCTCGTTCCCATGGTCGCGCAAAGGATTGACCTCCACCACGTCCAGGCCGGCCAAGCAATAAGGGGTTTGGGGATCTGCAAACAAGGAGGCAAGGGTCTCGGCCAGTAAATGGCCCTCGCGGTAGGAAAGCCCGCCCCGCACCGCCGTGCCCGTGCCTGGCGCGTAGACGGGATCAAGGACGTCCACGTCGAAACTGATCCAAAGGTGCGTGGCGCCGGTGCTCACCAACCACTTGTGCACCTCCTCGACCACGGCAAGCAAACCGCGGGCATCAATGTCCTGCATGGTGGCCAAATGGCACCCTGGGAGCCGGCCGGCGTTCCTGACTTCGCCGGGGTCCACGTCCCTCAAGCCCAGCCACCCCAGCCGATCGGAGCGCAAGCGGTGCCGTGGCAAGACGCTGGCAAGAGCGGGCCAGAGCTCGTACATGTCCGCGATCCAGGGCTTCTCCCTTCGATCCTGAGACTCCAGCGGATCTGCTGCGTCAAGCCCGGTCAAGACGGCAAGGGGAACCCCGTGGAGATTCCCGCTCGGCGTCGTGTCAGGCGTGTTCACGTCCATATGAGCGTCGACCCATAGGACGGCAAGGCCCTCCTCTGTGGCTTTCAGCGCGCCTGAAATCGAGCCAATGGAAATGCTGTGGTCTCCTCCGATCACCAGGGGCGTGTTGCCCCGCTCAATGCTCTCGGCAACACGGTCTCGCGTGAGGGAGTAGACGTTCAAAGCCTCTTGGTCGCAATCTCTCCGCAGACCAGGCAAGCGACCGTCCACTTCAACAATCGGGTGGGAGACGCTTTGCACGCCAATCCTTGCGAGCGAGCCGGGCAACCCCGCCAGTTCCATGGCCAGGGCCCCAAGCCGACTTCCGTGGTGTGGCCCGCAGAAATCGAACGGTACCGCCAAGCACTCGACCATAGGCCGATCAGTCTACTCGGGCCCGAGGCAAGCTCCCCGAGCCCCTGTAAACTCGCCGCAATGGGGCGACCACCAGGCGTACTGGCTGTACAGGGCGACTTCGAGAAGCACCTGGACGCTTTTGCTGCCCTCGGCAGGGCAGACGCGCTCGAAGTCCGCTCCCAAGAAGACCTGGAGAAAGTCGGCAGCCTTGTCATTCCTGGCGGTGAAAGCACGACCGTCGGCCTTCTATTAGAACGCTTTGGGCTCGGCGAGGCCATTCAAGAGCGCGCGAAGAGCGGCATGCCTATTTGGGGGACATGCATGGGCATGATCCTCCTTGCGAAGGACATCGAGGGCCTCGACCAGTTCCGGCTGGGGTTGCTAGATATCACCGTCCGGCGCAATGCGTTCGGAGCCCAAGTTCACTCTTTCGAGGACGAAGTGAAGTTCAAAGGGATGGCCACGCCGGTGACGGGGGTGTTCATCCGTGCGCCAATCGTCGTCCGAACCGGAAAGGGCGTCGAAGAGTTGGCAGACTACGAAGGCAAAATCGTCGCTGTCCGTCAAGGAAATCGGCTTGGCACCTCCTTCCACCCCGAACTCACTGGCGACAACAGGATCCACGAGTGGTTCCTTGGTTTTGAAAATTAAAGGCCCCGCTCTCGAGGGCAGGAGAGACGGGGCTTGGTTCGGGGGAGGAGAGAAATTGTTCTTCTAATGTGTATGACTACCGCACGCCTCGGTATGTTCCAACTTTAGCACGATTTTAGACTTAATTCATTAGAAGTCTCGTAAAAAGGACATTTGGACGTCCCCTCCGATCTTCTTGACCGCCCTCAGTTTGAGAGACCCACTTGGCGAGCCAGGCCAGGGAAACCTCGCTCCCGAACCAAATTGATTCGGCCCGACGAACAATTCGACGCTATCGAACAGTCCCCGGTCCATGAAGTGAGCTAAGGTCCTAGGACCTCCTTCTACCAAGATCCCCCGAACTCCCTGAAATTGAACGGCCTCTAAGAGCCAATCAAGATCGAACGTCTCGCCACTCGGAGCTTCCATTTGTGCGTCAAGAGTCCTCCGCCCCTTGCCAACGAACCACAACGTCCGGCCGGGCTCTTCAAAGACTCTCTCGCCACCTGCGAGCCGCGCATGGGGATCAATGACAATTCGCACCGGCTGGTTCACCACTCCCTTGATCCTGGCCGTCAACAGCGGCTTGTCTCTCTGCACTGTCTTCCAGCCCACGAGGACCGAGCCCATTTCAGCCCGGAGCCGCTGGCCAGCGCTTCGCGCACGTGGCCCGGTGATCCACTGGCTGGAACCGTCCTCCCTCGTCATGAATCCGTCCACAGTCACCGCTGCCTTCAAGCAGACATAAGGCCGGCTCATCTCGAAGGATGTGAGGAAGACTCGGTTGGCGCTCCGCGCCTCGTCCGCGAGCAAGCCCACCTTTACGTCGATGCCGTGCTCCCTGAGATACTCCGTTCCGCCACTGGCGATGGGGTTTGGATCTGGAACCGCGAGCCACACCCGCTTGACGCCTGCTTTGACCAGGGCCTCCGAGCAGGGCGGCGTGCGACCGTGATGGGCACATGGTTCTAAGGTGACGAAGACGTCTGCGCCTCGTGCACTGGAGCCCGCCATCGCCAGCGCCATGGACTCGGCATGGGGGGCTCCGGCGTGATCATGATAGCCCTCTCCCACAATCTCGCCGTTCTTGACGATAACGCAGCCGACCCTCGGATTAGGAGCGGGAAAGCCCCTGAGAGAGAGGCGCACGGCTCGCGCCATCCATTTCTCAATCCCGCTTGCCATGGTCTTTCAAGCTCCCTTCGACCAAGCCCTGCAGGATCTTGCGCTCCTCAGTCAGGAACTCTCGCCTGGCTTGCCGAGCCAGGAGGACCGCAGAAGCCGCCACCGCCACCCATGTCGAAGCCGTCACCGTGAAATACGTCCACGCGTTGGTCGCCCACACGACTTTCGCCCTGCGGGTCGCTGACTTGACCGGCGGCGCGCCGACTGTGAAGGGCCACACGATAAGGAGGAGCACCCCAAAGATCAGAAGGGTCGTCGTCAGGACTTTGAGGCGCACGCTTCGCGCAACTCCTTCATATTCTCGGCGATCCGGCCACCGCGGACAAGAAAGCTGCCCGTCACGAACGTCGTCGCACCCGCGTCCCAAAGCATGCCGATCGTGGACGGGTCCACACCACCGTCCACTTCGATCTCGAGCCCAGGTGCCCTGTCGCGCAATTGGCGCACCTTTTCAACTGACGCCGAGACAAGCTCCTGTCCGCCCCATCCCGGATTGACGGTCATCACCAGCGCGACGTCGATCACGTCAACGAGCGGATAGAGCATTTCCACGGGCGTCCCAGGGTTGATGGCGACCCCAGCCTCACACCCGGCGTCATGAAGCTGCTGGGCCAGCCGGTTGGCATGCGGCGTCGTCTCCGCGTGGAACGTGATGCGCTGGCAGCCAGCCTGCAAGAAAGCTTCAAAGTGGCGCTCCGGCGTCAGGGTCATCAGGTGCGCTTCAAACCGTGTCGAACCAAGCGGCCGGAGGCTCTTGACGAGTCCAGCCCCGAACGTGATCGGGGGCACGAACTGGCCGTCCATGACGTCGAAATGGATCCAGTCCGCTCCTGCTGCCATCATTTCTGCCACCGGAGCACGAAAGTCGCTCGGATCGCAAGAGAGAATCGAGGGGGCGAGGGAGGGCCTCATCTTTGTTCACCCTGATCCTTGGCCTTTTCGGTCGCCTTTTTGGTGATCTGGTCGACCAGCACTTCATCGAAGAAGATACGGAACATGGCCTCCTTGCCAAAACCTTCGTGCTCGACCAAGAACTGCTCTCCGGGCTCCTTCTGTTCCTCAAAGATGGTCTGTGTCTCCCGGTCGTCGGTCATATCGATGCGCACAGCGACAGGGGCTGCCCCAGGTGGCATCGTGATCGTCAGCTTGTACAGATAGCGGTCGGTGCTCGCCCCCTCGTCCGCGACTCGCTTGTCCCCATTGCTCACGGAGACCTTGACCTTGGAGCCACGCTCTATGCGGCGACCCGCGCCCGGGTTCTGAGTGACGATCAGTCCTTCTGCGAGCTCCCGGTCACGCACTTTGTCGAGACGGTCGTTCACCTCCAGATTGAGCGCAGCAAGGAGATTGTTGGCGTCGGCGACGGTACGTCCCCGCAAGTCGGGCACCTCCACGAAGCGGCTGCCCGAACTCAGGACCACTTGAACAGTGCCCTGTTCCTTGATCTTCTGGCGCCCTGGCGCCGGGCTTTGCTCAAGCACGGTGCCGGCGGGGAACTTCTCAGACTCCATTTGCCGGCTCATGCGCATCGTCAAGCCGAGATCCCGCAACTGCTTAGCCGCCTCCTGTTGGCTCTTCCCAACGAGATTCGGCAAGTCGATAATCTTCGGCTGGTGCGTGTTGAACCAGGCCCACCCGCCTAGCGCACCGACAAAAGCGATGACCGTGAGGTAGACGAGAACAACGAGCCAGCCTGGCAAGCCGTCCGTCTCTTCTCTCTTCTTCTTTGCCTTGACCTTGGCCTGTTGGGAGACCTTTTGCTCGGGCTCCTGGACGACGGGAGCAACTGGCTTGGGCTCGCCTGGCTCCTTGCGAAGCGGCCAACTGAGGGGCCGCCCGAACCGAAGAGCGTCTTGAATGCCACGGAGATCAGCAAGGAGCTCGTCGATCTTCTGGTATCGCTCGCCGGGATTCTTGCTCAAGCACTTCCTGACAAGCTCGTCGAGAGCTTCCGGTACGGAAGGGTTGATGTTCCGAAGCGAGGGGTAGGGCGCGGTCGCATGTTTGGTGGCAATCGCTACCGTCGAGTCCCCCGAGAACGGGCAGCGACCTGCGAGCATCTGATAGATCAAGACACCGACGGAATAGACGTCCGTCGCAGGGCTCGGCATAGCGCCCGCCGTCACCTCTGGAGCCAAATAGTGAGCCATGCCCCTGAGCATTGCGAGCCCTGCTTTGCTACTATGCGGGTAGGTCGTCCAGTACCCGGTCATCGCGAGCTTGACCGAGCCGGACGGCGTGATCAGCACATTGCGACCGCTCACGTCACCATGGAGCATTCCTGCCTGATGAACCGCACTGAGGGCTTCGCAGACGTTTACGGCCGTGGAAACGGCCAACTGGACGGAAAACGAGGCGAGGCGCTTCACACGCTCGTCGAGTGGAATCGACGGAACATATTCGCTGACGATGGCGACTTTTCCTTCGTCCTCCACAAAGTCGGTGATCTTCTCCAAGCCCGGATGTTGGACTTGTTGCACTTTCTCAGTGTGCTCGCGGAGGGCTCGGACAAACGCTGGTTCCGATACGAACGCCGGATCCAGCAGTCGGACACGGACTTCCTTGCCGCTTTGCCTGTCCATTGCACGATAGCTGGCGAAGAGGGGCGAGTCTTCGATGTCACCGAGGATCTCGTACCGTACGCCGACGAGTTCGCCGATCACTTCGCTTCCTCCACTTTCTCAGGGACGAACGCGAGGGCCACCGCTCCAACGAGCAAGACCAAGGACAGATAAGGCACGGCAGACGTGTCAAGAGCTTTCGAATAGGCGGCCGGGTCACCGACCCAATAAGCGTATTGGCTTGCGAAGTATCCGCCCGCCATCAGCAGGACGCCAATCATGCCCACAGCTGTTCGCAGCGTTCTCATGCTGACCGAAGAACCCGTTGGACGTCCTCTTTCATAACGCCGGTGACAAGTTTACACTTGCCGACAGCTGTTAGAAGACTGAAGGACACACCTTCGGCCGTGTTCTTCTTGTCTCGAGCCAGGTACGCCATGACCTCATCGGCCTCAAGGCCCTGTGGGAGGTCTACCGGCAGTCCTTGCGACGCCAAGCCCTTGCGCACCCGTTCTGCCGTCCCTTTTGGACTTAGACCGAGGGTTTCGCCCAGACGGCTCTCGCAGACCATCCCCACGCTGATAGCCTCACCATGAGTCCAAGTGCCGTAGCCGAGGCACGCTTCCAAGGCGTGGCCGATCGTGTGGCCGAAGTTGAGGATGGCCCGCCGCCCAGTCGTTTCAAACTCGTCTTCCTCGACGACTGCTGCCTTGAGTTCGACACAGCGAGCCACGAGGTCTTCCATCCGACCGTCTCGAGGGACGATTGGTTGCGATTCGAGCAGCGAAAGGAGAGGCTCGTCCATGATGAAGCCGTACTTCCAAACTTCAGCCGAGCCACAAAGAAGTTCACGCTGGGGAAGTGTTCCCAAGAACTCGGTCGAAATCGACACTTTGTCAGGTGGCCAGAATGCCCCAGCGAGGTTCTTGCCTTCCTTCAAGTCGACTCCGACTTTGCCGCCGACGCTCGAATCGACCATCGCCAAGAGGCTCGTAGGCACCATGTGCAGTCGGACGCCCCTCATATAGGTGGCAGCCGCAAAACCCGCCAGGTCACCGATCACTCCCCCGCCAAAAGCAACGACCACAGCGTCGCGCCTCGCCCCACGCTGAGCCAGCCAGCCCAAAATCCGGGCCGTCACCTCCATCGTCTTGCTTCCTTCGCCTGGCTCGATCACGAGCGCCTCGCGTCCCTCCAGGAAATTGGGCCAAGCACCGGCCAGGTTCGTATCGGTCACGACATAGGCACCGAGAGTCTCGCGGAGGATCTCTTCGGGCGATTCGAACGACACGTCGTAGCTGCCTCGAGACGAATTGACCCTCATGGTCCTAAGAGCACCTCCTTTATTCGCATGGCGACCTCCGCATGGCCTTCGTCTGCCACGGAGACGACAAAGTCGGCCCGCTTGTACATGGGTTCGCGCGCGACCAGGATATCTTCGAACCGCTTTTCCCAGTCGGGCACTTCAAGCAGGGGGCGCTTCCGCTTCGTGGTGGTGAGCCTTTGCTTGAGGACGTCAGGCTCCACATCCAGGAAAACAATCACCCCGAGCCGTTTCATTTCGTGCCAATTCTCTTCCCTTAGGACGATGCCGCCACCAGTCGCAAGGACTCCCTCGGTCATCTCCAGCTCCTGGAGCATTCGCGTCTCGTAGTCGCGAAACGCGGCCTCGCCGTAAATCTGGAACCACTGGCGGATCGGCCTGCCCAGACGGGCCTCAAGGAGCTTGTCTGTGTCGTAAAAGGGCACGGACAACAGCTCGGCAAGCTCCATTCCGACGGTGCTCTTGCCGCTGCCCATCATGCCCACCAAGATCACGAGCGCCATAGACAAAGAGAGCGACGGTAGGCTCTCATCCTACCGCCGCTCAAGGATACTTGGCTTTTGTCCCGTGCTTACGGCTGAAGGCCGAGCTCGTCCTCTTGGACGATGTTCGGGGTCACGAAGACCACGAGCTCGCTCGATTCCTTCGAGTCGTTGCGACCACGGAAGAGTTGACCGACGATCGGCAGGTCGGAAAGAACCGGAATGCGTTTGACCGCATAGCTGTCCTTCTTCGTCGTGAACCCTGCCAGAGCGATGGTCTCACCGTTCTTCACGATCGTCGAGAGGGTGATCTGCTGCTGCGTGGTGTTCGGCAACTGCTGACCGTCCGGACCGACTGAGAAGCCAGTGATCGTCGCGATGTTCGGCGTGAGCGTCATCGCGATGGTGTTGTCATTGTTGATGCGAGGCTTGACTGCCAGGAATGTGCTGACAGGAACCGGCACCGGGTTAAAGAACGTCTGCTGACCACCAGGGCCGTTGTTGACGATCGGGACGAAGATGTACGTTGTGATCGTCTGCGCAACAAGCGCCGGCTGGTTGTTCAGGGTTCGGAGCAGCGGTGCGCTCACCGATCGGCCCCAACCATTGTTCATCAGCGTCCTCAAGCGGGTGCTGAGGTTGCCGGTGGAATAGTTGAAGAAGACCGGGTCGCCAGAGCGAGCGAACTCGCCAGGGCGGACACCCGCGAAGATCGTTCCGCGACCGTACAGCCAGTCGATACCGAGGGCACGGTCGGCCGTCTGCGTCGTGGCCACGAACTCGACCTTGATGACGACCTGTCGCGGCTGAACGTCAAACTGTTCGATCAGGCGCTCAAGCTCGCGAATCGCTTCCTCACTGCCTTGGACAATGAAGGAGTTGTCGGTCGGGTCATAGATGACGCGGTCGATACCGGTCGGGACGAGGCCCTGGCCACCCTGAAGGTTGCCTACGCCACCGTTGTTCTGCCCGCCGGGGCCACCGCCCTGCTGACCGCCGCCCAGACCGCCTCCGCCGAGGCCACCACCACCACCAACTTGGCCTGCGGCCTCGTTCGGCAGGGTGATCGAGCCACCAGCTTCGGTGCCGGGGTCTCCGATGTTGCTCAGCTTAGGCATGGTCATCGGCGAGGTCGGCTGCCCAGAGTTGTATATCTGGAACAGGTTGCTGTTCGCCTTGTTCGTGCCCGTAACGTCTTTCGTGAACCGGTCAATCTGATAGAAACCGTTCGTCGAGTCGTAGGCGACCGCCTTCGTGATCATCGACAGGATCATTTCGGGGTCGCCCCGCATGACCTTGATGTGCTTGATGATCTTCGGCTGGGCGACGGCCATGACCGGCTCCTCTGTGGGGGCTGCGGCTTCCTTCGTCCCAGCGCGAATGATGAAGACGCCGTTCGCGTCACGCTCGGCCACGGCACCGGCCGCCTTGCAGATGTACTGAATGGCTTCTTCGGCCGTCCTCTGACTCAGCTTAAGGTCGATCTTTTTGAAATCTTCCGTGCTGGACTGGACGACGAACTGAAGGCCCGTCTGCAAGGTCAGCGCCTGAATGGCGCTGTGAAGGTCGGCATCGCGCAAGAAGAGATCGACGCGTTTCTGCATCGGATCTTGCTGAGCGAAGCTAACAGAAGCAAGCGATGTCGCGGCGGCGAGAACCGCCGCGACACGTGAGAGTCTTTTCCACTGCATTCCCAAGTATCCTCCTGACTGACTAATTTGTCCTTTCTGGCTTAACGACCGCCACCAAAGCCGCCGCCGCCTCCACCGAAGCCGCCGCCGCCGAAGCCGCCGCCACCAAAGCCGCCGCCGCCGAAGCCGCCGCCGCTAAAGCCGCCACCGCCTCCACTGAAGCCGCCGCCGCTGAAGCCGCCGCCACCACCGCTGAAGCCGCCGCCGCTGAAGCCACCGCCGCCGCCGCTGAAGCCGCCGCCACCGCCGCTGAAGCCACCACCGCCGCCGCCAAGGCCCGACATGGTGCTCATCTCAGGTTGCGTGCCGATGTCGGCCGAGCCCGCCAAGATCAAGGCCAGCAACTGCGGATCGACCTTGCGGATCTTGATCCGGATCGTCGATTTGCTGTTGGTGGTCGGCGTCTCGGTCGTCGACGGATTGTTCGGATTGATGACCGTCGTCGGCTTCGGGATGATCACGTAAACATTGCCCTCGACGCGGTACGTCGCTTCGACCTGGTTGAGGACGTTGCGCAAGGCCGTTTCGAACGGCACGTCGCGAAGATGGACAGTAACGGTGCCCTGCACGTCGTTAGAGACCGTGTAGCTGGCGTTCACGGCCTTGAAGATGATCTTCAGGGCGTCGCGAACATCGGCCTGGTCGAGTTCCACGACCGGAATGATCTGGTTCCGGATTTCTTGATCTTGGGCGATGGTCGTCGCAGGCGTCGCAAAGACACCGACGAGCAAGGTCGCGCCCAGAAGCGTTCCAATGAGATTGTTGACTCGCATTTGACTCCTCATAGTGTTAGAAGCCTTGCTACCCACTTGGCTTCGCTGTTTTCTCGAAATTCTGCTCATGTTCGGTTAGCCTCCGGCCGCTCCCAAGCCCATTTGCTTGCCGCCGCCGCCGGTGCCTCCACCGGATCCGCCTGTTCCGCCACCCGTCCCGCCACCACCACCGGCGTTCTTGCTCTGCAGAGGAACGGTGAAGGTGTGGGGCAGTTTGTTCGCCCTCTTCAGGACGGCCTTGTCGGAATCGATAGAAACGACCGTCCAATCCGTGTCCGGGATTTTCATGCCGGGGCGAATGTCGATCGTGCGCGTGCCCATGTCGAGCAACGCGGAGACGCCGTCACCGATTACCACGCCAGCCAGGCGCCACAAGGGCAACGGCTCGGTCACCGGGGCCGCCTCGACGACCTCCTCAGGTTCGGTGAACATCGCGCTGAAACCGCCTCCCTTGCTCACAAGGTTGGCTGCCAACTGACTGCCGTTGAAGGCCCGCTCAGCTGGCAAGAGGGCGAAGGCGTCGCCCCGGCTTCCAAAGTACTTCGACTTGGCCAGTTGCATCGGCTGGAAGGGCGGAGTCGCGTCAACTGTCGCGTTCAAGCCAGCCTCAGCGGCGAACTTCGGGTCCTTCGCATTGATTTCCGCCGTTCTCAGCGGCTGCGGGGACTTGTCGCCGACGTCACACCCGCCAGCGAGGACACCGGCGCCAAGAGCGATTAGAATCCAACTTTTGTTGAGTTTCATGAACTGTGCTCCTCGCTTATTGGGCAGAGGCTCGCGGCCCTCCACCGCCGCCTCGGCTTGGGCCACCAGGCACGCCTGGGCCGTTGTTGCCGCCTCCGCCACTGCCACCCTCAGGGACAGGCGGGGCGATCAAATCACTTCGAATGTAGGCGACGAGAGTCAAGTTGTACGTACCAGTCATAGTCGGCGTCGTGCCGGTCAACTGTAGACCGTCCGCGACCGCGAGATAGTTCGGCATGTTCGTCCAGCCGCGCATGTTCTCCGTGATCTGGCTGTACGTGCCTCGGACCGTCACCTGGCCCAGGTCAAAGATCAAGACCGGGAACCGGATGGCCGGATAGTTGTAGTACTCGACGATCTGCGCCGCGTTCGCAGGCGGGTCGGGGATCCTCGGGCCGTTCACAACGGTGACTCCACCGTGCTTGAGCTGGGCATTCAACGCCCGCTGGATCTGGTTCCTGAAGGCGACCGAGTCGTTCGTCAACTGCCAGCGGTTCGCATGGAGGTTGATCCCCCTCGGTGTTTTGACGGCCACGACCTTCTGCCAGTCTTCAGCCATCTTCTGCACGTCGGCGATAGCCTTCTTGACCTTGTCGTTGGCCTGTTGCTGCTTGTTGGCCTCGATAATAAGCTTGTTCGCCTCTTCGTTCTTGTACTTCGCTTCCTCAACGTTAGGAAGGAAGATCGAGAGGGTGACCATGACCGCGGCGAAGACCACGGAGATTCCGACGACGAAAATTGTCAATGGACTCAGCTTCATCTCAGGTTCTCCTTAGTCGGCCTTCTGGGTCGGGCGGCCTCCACCGCCGGTCGGGCCCGAAGGCGCCGGGCCGCCCCCGCTGGGGCTGCCGCTGCCAGAAGGCGCCGTGTTTGCGCCGCCTTGGCTCGTCAATGTTGCCCTGGGGTTTGGCGTTTGAATATTTCTGGCCAACGTGACCGTGATGGTCACGGGCGACCAGTTCGGCATCGCCCCCTTCTGAGTGGCGTCTGGATCGCCGAACCCGCCGACGTTCAAAAAGCCGGTCGGCTCTTGATTGGCCCTGGCGATCAGCTCCTCCATCCTTGCCTGAGGATTGGAGGGGAGGTTCCCAGCACCTGGTTTGACCGGACTTCCGATTTGGTCCTGCTCGTTCAGGCCCGGAACCGTTGGGCGAATGTCGGTGAAGCCTGCGCGCGTGACGTTGGTCGCACCGGGAATCCTCAGCATCGCGAGCATCACGTCCGCGTACTGTTGGTAAGTCTGGAGCACGCCCTGCATAGTCACCGTGGTCTGCTCTCCGGCGGGCGCAGCCTGGATGCTGTTCACCCTGAAGAAGCTGGGCGCATAGGAAAGCACCTCTCGATAGAGGTCGGGATAAACCGAATTGTGGGCCATCATCGCCTGGGACAGCTTGAGGTTGCGATCGATGACGACCGAGCTCGCCATGATGTCGTCAGCCCGCTTCGAAGTGGCCAGGGCCTTCTCGTACAGCGGACGGACGTCGTCAACGCGCTGCTTGGCGGCCGAAAGCTCTCCGTTCGACCACATGATCGCGAACAGGCCGCCAGCGATGGAGCCTATGATCATGACGCCCGCGACAAGCCAAGCGACCTTGGACTGGCCTTCCTTGGAAACATAAGTTGGTAGTAGGTTCAGTTTCATCGCGCCAGTCCTTAGTAGCAGATGTGGAGGCCGTTGCCCAGTGCAACCGCGTACTCCTGCCTGTCCTCCTCACGGAAATTGTCGAGCTTTTTGGCCGAAATCGTCACCCCTTTGAGTGGATCCATGACCTGGCAGCTCAGCCCGATCGCGTTGTGAAGGAACTCGGCCAGACCCCTTAGCCGGGCCCCTCCGCCACAAATCAGCATCAAATCGACGTCGCCGCCCTTGCTGCGGTAGTAGTCGATCGATCGCCGCACTTCGGCGACGAACTCGTCAAGGACACCCGCCATCGCATTGTAGACACGCCCGGACTCCGAATCGCTGACGACTGGAGCCGCAGGCTCTGGTGCTGCCTCCGCAGGAGCAGGAGCCGGTTCTGCGGCCGCTTCCGCCCCAGCCTCCTCAGGCTCGGCAAAAGGATTGTAAGGCGTGAAAGACTGGGTCGCCGCTCCCGTGTCGAACGGGTTGAAAGTGGCTGCCGGCGCCATCGGCGACGATGGGACGCTCGCCACATCCGTCTTCAACCTTTCGGCCTCTTCGCTGGAGACTCCCAGCCCGTCCGAGATCGCCCGCGTCATCATCTCGCCCCCAATGGGGACTTGACGGGGCATCATCAGCTTGCCGTCCTTGTAGACGTTGATCGCTGTGGTCTTGTGGCCGATATGGATGACGCACACGGAGCGTCCGGCAAAGCTGTCACCGTACGAAGTCTGAAGCGAGCGCGCGATACCGAGCGGCTCGACATCGATCGCAGCCGGTTTCCGGCCGGTCTTCTTGACCATGGACACAATGCTGTCGATCGCCGATTGCGGCGAGATCGCCATGACAACGTCCATGTTCTGCGGATTGTTCGGAGACGGCGGGAAAGCCTTATAGTCGCTCACGACCGTGCTCTCGGCGAACGGGATGTTCCGGGTGATCTCCCAGTCCATGTGCTGCTTCAACTCGGAATCGTTCATCGCGGGCACCTCAAGAGTGCGCACGAGCACGGATCCTTGGCCAGCGATGGAGACGACCACATCACTGACAGTGGCTCCTGTGGAGGAGCAAAGTTGCTTCAAGATGTTGCCGACGCTGTCGGGATCATGAATCCCGATATGGTCCACGGCGCCTTCTGGTGTAAGGGCCATCCCAAGGGCGGTGACAGTAGGCTTCCCTCCTGTGACTTTGACCTCGGCGATCTTGATGTTCTGACTTCCAATGTCCACACCGAGGACGCTGCTCAACTTCTTGGCCATGAACGATCTTCCTGTGACTCTATCGGCGCACGACAATGATAGCACCGCGCGGTGCTGGCTGTCAACGCGCTCGGGTTCACGTTTGTATGGAAGTGGACGCGACCAAGGCCCCGAAAAGTTTCATGGGACGAGGCCCGGAGAGGAAATTGATTCCTTTCCGGGCCTCGCCTGGCCTGTCCTGTGGAGGGTCACTGATTCGGGCGTCGTGGCGAGAACCTGGGCGCGACGGTCTGGAAGAACACGTCGGGCTGACCGGTCCTTGCGCTTGACCAGAACAGCCAAAGCAGTCCCGGTCTCCGCCCCGTCTGCGGGTCAACGTTGTTGAACGGCCCGTTCAACGGATCGATCGCGATCGAGAGAGCGGACTCATTTCCGACCTGCTCGATCGGGACGGCCTGCTCAACGATCTCGGGGATCCATCGCACGCGGTGCCTCTCGACCCTGCGGGCGACGAACCTGCCGTTTTCGTCCACGGCGTCGTACGTCACGTCGACATACGTGTCCTCGTTCCCGGCCAATGTGAAGAACCGGCCCGTCGCCGGGTCGAACTGGCCATAATGCTCAGCCGCAGGTACGCCCTGGCCGGTCACATCCCAGTTCACCGAGAAGAACGTCGCCGTCCCGTTTTGGTCGGTCTGGATCGAATAATCGAGTTGAACGCCCGGCCGCATGGACTGGTAGAACGGACGCGTCGCCGCTGTCCCGTCGCCAGAAGTCCGGGTGTAGGCCTGAATCAACCGGTCCCAACGCAGGGCCGTTCCAGGGGTCGGCGGATTGGGGTCGCCCACCCAGTTCTGGAGGTCGCCCAACAGGTTCCGCTGCGGGTTGGACGGGACGACGCGTACACCGATGAAGCGATCGTCGAAGGCGGTCGCCGCGCTCCGGTAGTTTGCTCCGGTCCCTTCATTCACCCGAAGGATCGTCGGTCGGTACAGAGCGAACAACCTTGTGTTGCGCTTCAGCACGGCGCCTGTGAACCTGATCGAGCCATTGTTGGTGTCGATCGAGACCTCGCCACCAAGCTTCGAGTTGAACTTGAGAACGCCAGAGTACACGTCGAACACGCGGGTGTTCGTGTCGCCGTCCCAGATCGTGGTGGCAGGATTGTTCGGGTCAGTCCTGATGTCCACGGCGTCGATCGAGGGCTGATCCTGCGTCCATTGCTGTCCAGGTGTCCAGTACACGTCGGTAGCAGGATCGACCGTGACCTCGTCCACCCACGGTTGGTTGACAGTGCCATAAGGCTGGAGCGGGTTCCGGCCCGTCGGGAAGCCCGTACTGGCGTTCGCGGTGAGCCTCGCCATGTAGACCTCGCTGAACCTGCGGCCCTTGATCTTGCCAGTGAACGTCAGGTTCACGCGGGCGCTTCCTTGGTTACCGGAGTTCCGATAACGGCGCAGTACGGCGCTCGGGGAGCCCAGGTTCTCAAAAGCAGGCCCAAGTCGGAGGCTGCCTTGGCGCCAGGTGTTGCCGTCGTACGTGTCCCAGATGATCTGGCCAAGCCCGTTCGAGAAGGAGGACGAGTAGACCGCGGCGTTGTCACCGACCTCGGTCAAGCTCAGCTTGCTCTTTCGCGAACTCGAGTCGATCGGGCAAGCGATCACGCCGTTGGCGGTCACGCTTCCGTCCGCTCCCACTTCGATCGGAGTCAGCATGATTTGGCTGAGCTGGGTCGCATTGCCGGCCGAGTCGTGCTTCACCGCCTCGCCAATGTAGGCCAAGTAGCGGCCGGTGAACCACTGGCGCCCTGTATCGACCGGGGCATCCAGCTGGTTGAAGAAGCCACCCGTCGGGAACGCCGGGGAGCCGAACCCAACTGTCGTCAGATCCAAGGTCTCTCCGTTCGCCGTGTCGACGTCAAAGACGGTTGTCGGCGGATCAAGGACCAAGGACTGTCGGAACCACCGGTCAGGGGCATCGTTCGACCACGCGTTCAACTCGTTGATCGGGCTTTCGCCAAGCGTATTGCCCAGGATGGAGCGGAGCGAGCCGACATAGATTCGCCACTTCTCAGGGTTGAGAAGGTCGCCTTCCACGCGCTGCTTAGCCGGCCAGCCGATGTTGTTGGCAGCGTCCACTCGGTTCGATGACCAGGCAACGTACATGTTTCCAAGTCCGTCGCGCATCGCCGTCGGAGACGTGTTCGACCACAGCAAGTTGTCGTTCGTGATGTTCAGGTTCTCGACCATCGGGGCCGACTTCGTAGTCGGACGATTGGTGAGCCGGCTCTCCCTCACGGTGAACTTGAAGTTCGCACCTGGGTCGGTGAACGGCTCGTTCGTCCCGAGCGATGGATTGTCCGCGTTCACGTTGTTGCCCGTGTCCGAGTCCTCAAACACGAAGAGCTTGCGGATGTACTGCCCAGCAGGGGCACCGATCGGGGCACTCACGCCGACCTTGGGGTCGCCAGGAGTGATCACGTTCGGGTCGTACAGGTAGTTGCCTGCCGTCCGCAGGTTTGCGTTCGGTCTGCTCTTCGGGTTGACGTTGAACTGGGTTCCAATGACGTCGCGCGGCCTCGGCTTCTGCAGGATGTTCCTGCCGAGAGCGTCAAACCCTTGCGCGCTAGCCCCAACAAGGACGCCTGGCGAGAACCGAAGGTCGAATGTGGAGTGCAGGTGCAGGGACGCGTCAAGCCACGCCAACTCGTGCTGACCGGGCATGAACAGTTCGACAGGCCGGTTGCCGTTGGCGTCGAAGAAGTACTTCGCCACTCGCAAGTTCAAGTTGTTCACGTTGCCTTCGTTGGCGACAGAGAACGTCTGGAACAGGTTGCTGAAAGCCGGGTTCCAGGGACTGAAAGCAGTCGTCGGATCCCACGGGTTGAGGGGGCCGAAACCGGCACCGCCGTTGTAAGCGCCACCTTCTGGCAACGATGAAAGATCGATTGTCGGCGTGCGGAACGACACGCGCTCGTCGACCGCCACGTTCAAGCCGAGACCAAAGGTCCGGAACGGGCCCTGAGTCGGATCGGACACCGGCGAACCGGACTGAAAGTCCACGAACAGCACTTGGCTACCGTAATAGCCCTGCTTGCTCGGCGGCTGGAACCGCGGCACGTTGAGGTTCATCTCGAACACGGTCTGGCTCAGGTTCCGATCCATTTGCAGCTCGAAGCCCACGTTCGACCGGTAGGTCTGGAAGTCCGTGGCCCTGTAGGTCGGCTGGTTCAAGTCGATACCGGACTGGTACAGCGGGTTTTGAGCTTGTCCGAACAGGTTCGCGGTGATCCCAAGGGCGTCACGGCCCACGTCTGGGTAATCGCGGCTCGTGTTCGGAACCGCAAGCGGATAGTCCTCGAAGCCAGGATAAGAGACGCCGTTCGCTGCCAGCGGCTTATAAACGCCGCCCGTCAACGGGTCGCCCGGATCCTTGACCCAAGCCACATCGCGCGGACCGACCCTCACGCCGCTCAAACCGCGGCCCATGAGAAGGGTCATCAAGCTGCGATCGAAGACGTACAGTTGCTGCACGCCCACCGAGCCGTGGGCAATGGGCTCCGACTTGCTACGAAGGTCGGGCCCGACATAGCCGAGCGGCTCAACCGGGCCACCAGTCGGATTCTGGTCGGTCGCCGAGTTGCCGTTCAGGTTGTAGAGTCCCCAACGCGCGTTAGAGTCGTCCGTCTCGATCTTGACCGCCTGAGCGTTGGACGGGAACGTCACGCTGGAGGCCAGGTTGCCGTTGTTGTCCAAATAAGCGAGAGCGAGCGGGTTCGCGACGAAGAAGTCGGAGGCCAGTTTCGGATTGAAGGTCGGAGGCTTCGGCAAGTGATACGCCGTTCCCTGCATGCCGCGGTTGCCAGGGGCAACCGCCCGCACAGTCAGGAAGTTCGGGCCAGGAGAGCTGCCACCGACGCCTGTCGTCATCAGCGGAATGCCTCTGATGATGTAGTTCAGGTTGCCGTTGTCCGAATACGGCCTGACCGGCACTTGCGTGCGCTGGACAGGGCGGCCAGGGCTGCTGACCTCGATTTCGAGGTAGTAGTTGGCGTTCGCACCGCCGAGCGTCGGCAAGTCGTAGACCAGGATGTTAAGGGTCTCGCCGAAGTCATAGTGACGCCGCACGATTTGGCGCCCGACGGCACCGGTTACGTCGGCTGTGGCAACGCCGGTGCTGTCCGATTTCTCGCGAAGGTCGTCATAGTCGGCCGGGCTCAACAGGACGATCTTTGAAGGATCGATCGCGTTGTTGAGCTCGTCGATGCCCGGGTCATTGTCGGGCGGAGACGGGATGCCAGGCGGGACGCCAGGCATGAGCGGAACGACGCTGAAATCGTTGATCGAGTTGAAGGCGTACAAGAAGCCGGTGCTGTCAGCGGCGTACATCCAAGAATGGTCAGGAACCACTCCTGCAAAGCCACCGTTCGCCGTCGTAGCAAGCTGGGCCTGGCCGTCGAGGCTGTAGCCCCAGACCTTGTAGCGGTTGTTCTTGTTCTGGAGGCCGACCGCGTTCATGCCCGTGAGGCGCCCATCAAGTCCGCTCACGAAGACTGTCGGGATGTCCTGTTCCAACGCCCCGCTGTTGTCGTACTCCGTGCAGTAGCTGAACCGCAGGGGCCCGGCAGCGCCGACGCCGATCTCGAACGAGTTCCACATCACGTTGCCGTTCGCAGCGTCTATTGAAGCGAAGTTGCCGCTCTGGTCGCACACGAAGATGCGGTCGGCGCCAACGTCTGCCGTACCGTTCCACGCGCCGGCCGGCGCAACGAGCTGGGCACCGGGCACTGCGACAGGGGAGCCTTGCGCAAAGCGCGCGAAGCCTCCAGCCGCCGCTCCATCCTGATCAAAGGCCAACGTGCCGTCTGCCTCGTTGAGCGCATAGACGTGCCCCACGGTCGAGTTCTGGAACGGAGCCGCCCCGAAGTAGACCTTGCCGAAGGCGACCACCGGCGTCTGCCGGATCGGGCCGAGGACAGGATCGATTGCGAGCGGATACTGCCAGACGATCGAGGTCTTGCGCGTCGCAGCGTTGCCGGTGGCGTCAAGAGCCAAGATCCTGCCTTCCTGAGTCGGTACGAGGACGACGGGAACCCCACCGTTGGCAGTCGCCATGGCCACAGAGCCGACGATCGGCTGGAGCCCAGGTTGCATCGGGATGTTTTGGAAGCCGGGTGTCGGGTCGTAGTCGTCAGGATAAGTCCAGCGCCGGCGGGTCGTGCCGTCGCCGCGCCCAGACATTTCGATGCAATACACCTTGCCGTTGCGGCTCGCGATGTACAGCAGGTCAGTTCCACCGACATTGGCCACCATCGCCGAACTCATGTCGAAACCGAAGGGCATCTCCGCGATCCGGTCTTTGCCGTCTTCCGTGGAAACAGCGTTCGGATCGGGAGTGCCCTCGGTCGGGTAAGTCCAGTAAACGGTGGGAGGCGCCCCTGTGTTGGGATCGCCATGGGCGTCCATGCAGTAAATCCTGCCGTTCTCCATCGCGACCAACGTGACGTCGCGCGTGACGGGGCCGCCGCCGGTCTGGATCGTCGTCGTGGCCTGGAGAGGCGTAGAATCCACTCCCACATCAGCCTGCCGCACAAAGCGCACAGCGTCGGCGACTATCGGGCGACCAACGCTACCGGCGTCGCCGGTGTGGTTCGTGATGACGACCGAGAGTGGTTGAGGATCGTTGCTGGCGTAGCCTTCCTCGGGTTGGAACGGAATGCGGACCCAGCCCTGGGCTCCGTCCTGGTCCAACTCGAGCGAATCGAGGGTCGCCAGTCCTTCCATGATGTTGACGGTGACCTTCTTCGCCAAGCCAGGATCGCCAGGCAGCCACACGTCGACAAAATAGTTGCCGTTCGGAATATTGGCTGTGAACGTGGCCTCTTGGGTCGCGGCACCCGCCACCGAGGCGGTCTGCATATAGTCCGGGCCGATATTGCTCGCATTGCCCGGGATGGCGACGAACCCGCCCGTAAAGGAAGCCCCACCGTTCAGGTTGTCGACCTGGATCTTTTGGTCCACCCGGTCCTTGCCGGTGGCCATGAGCCAGTCGCGTTTGTCCCGGCCGAAGCGGCTCGCCTCTGCGTCACTGTTGTCGCGAGGCCGCATGACCGGCCAAGACCAAATCTTGTTGAAGCGCCCACTGAAGGGGCCGCCGATCGTCGCGCCAGCGAAGTCAAAGCTGGTCGTGATGCCGTAGTTGTAGGTGCGGTTAAGGTCACCGATCACGGCAGTCTCGTTGCGCGACGCCGTCGTTCTCCAAGGATATTGCTCAACGCCGCCGCCAATCGGGGGAGCGTTCAGGTGGCCCACGATCGGTGAGGCGACGTACGTGGCCACGCCGCTCTTGCTCAAGTTGACCAACTGGCAGGCGTCCGCATAGACCACCTGACGGTTGATGAGCGTCGGATCGTTGTTCAGGTTGGGATCCAAATACTGGCCGTTCTCACCGACAGGAGCGATGTTGTACAGCCGCACCGTAAGCGTGTTGCCGGTCGGCATGAAGACCGTGCTTGTGTCGTCCCCGTTGTTGCCGAGGCGGACGAAGCCGCCCGCATGACGGTCGTAATCGATCACGTCGACGTGGTTCCCGCCGCTTGCGCCCTCGACCCGGACCACCCAATACTTCTGGGGGAACCGATAATCAGGAGTGCCGATACCGCCAACGTCGGTCGGGCCGACGGGCAGGTTGAAGTACATCTCGTAAGAGCTGCCTGCAGTCAGCCCGGTGAAGGTGAAGGTGTACTGGTTGCTCGGGTTGACGCTTTGAGTCGGATCATCCGCGTTAGATCCCTTGACCAGCCCGCTATAACGGTAGATGGAAGTCCCCAACACGCCCTGGTAGTAGCCGTAAGCAACGGTTCTCGCGCCCGTGGCGCTCGTCCATGAATTGGCCGGGTTTTGCGCGGTCGTGCCCGTTCCGCTGTTCTCGTCATTGTCGAGATAGCTTCGGACGGCCGAGACGGGATCCCACCAGCGGAGGAAGCCACGTCCAATATCGTTGTATTGGTTCGGCGGAAACGCACCTGCGTTGATGTCCACCGGCAAACCGGTCCTGGCCGAGTTCCCCGAATGCATCGGGAAGTCCTGCGCCATCGCCATGAAGGCGAAAGTGGCGAGAACCACGGTCACGGAGCCGATCTGCCCCAGCTTGCGAAGAATGGTCTTCTTGGTCAACATGGATACGTCATCCTCATTGCCGTTGCGCAAAGACAGGGGCAATGATCCCCCTGATTCCTTGCACCGGCGGTAGTTCAAATTTGGTGCTGAGCCGGTTAAAGCCCAGGTTTGCCCTGTTCAAGGCGTAAGCAGGGTCTTCAGGCAGCGTGTTGGCGTCGGCAAACGAGCCGTCCACAAGGATCACCTCGCCGTCGAACGTCGCTCCGCTCAGCTTCTTCCCGACAAACCCATTGACGACGAGCACTTCGCCGGAATCAAGGCGCTGCGCGTACATCGGCCTGAAGCTCTGCGGGTTGAGCCCAAGCTGCCCCAGCGTCCACGGCCCGGTGCCTCGGGGGTGCCGCATCCCGACATAGGCCTCGATCGGCAACATCCACCGAACGACCCAGGGCTTCGACTGCTGCGTGGTGTCCTGCACAAGTTCATAGACGCCAGTTGCGTCGGTCACCATGACTGACAAAACCCGGTTGCCTTGATAATCGACATAGCGAAGCGAGATCGAATTCAAGCCGACCAACTTCTGAGTGCGCGACGGCTGGTCAGCGGTCGGCAGGAAGTAGCCGTAGTTGCCCGAACCGACCGGGAATTCGCCGATGAAGGTGTTCTGCAGGATTGGGGGCCGGATGAACTCACGGATCACCGTAGAGTCCTTGCCGTCGTAGAGGACCACGCCGCCGTAGCCGCTGTTGCGGTCCGAGTTCTGGCCAGACCCGTCCAAACCGAGGGAGACCGGACCTGGCTCGACGTTGCCGAAGCCGAAGGCGACCACATCATGGCGCGTCCCGTTCACGTCCTGGACTGTTCTCGCGATGCTGTTGTAACTGTAGTCCTTTCCAGAAAGCTCTTCCGGCGTGTGCCAGCTCAGCACACCAAAGGCTTGCTTGAACTGCCCGGAAGCCGGAGGATCCTCGTACTGCACGATGCCGATGTTCCGCAAGGTCGTCGGATTGACCTCGTAGCGGTCGACCACCTCGATAACTCGGTTGTTTCCAGAGTCCGCAATGAGCATGTGCACCCACCGCTCGAGCGGCCGCGGATTCGAATAAGGGTTGTTGGCTTGCTGGACCAAGGTCTCCCACGAGAGCACGTCCTTCGGCCTCTTCAGCTTCAAGGACTCCGTGGCGGCCATGCCTGCCGCAGCTCCCTGGTTGTTCACTTGATCAGGAGCAAACCGCGGGTCGACCTTGAAGCTCTCGACACTTCTGAGTTCCCGACCCGCCCCGTCCAAGCGCACAACGCGGTCGTTGCCCGTGTCGACGATCCAATAGCCGTTTCCGCCGGCCGCATACATGCGATTGGGCTCGCTGAGTTGGCGGACGTTGGTGCTGACCGTCGTCGGTGAGGTGCGCCCACCGATCAGCGTCTGGTCAGTGGCCCAAATTGGGTTGCCAGCAGGGTCGAACCGGCCAATCCGACCGGAGTCAACAACATAAAAGTCCGCCCGGCTGAAGGCATAGACGCTTTGCGTGCTCGTGACCGCCAGCGAATCGTCACCAGCAGCCAGGTTGGCCACGCCATCGTCCTCGATGGCCGCCTGCAGAATCCGGATCCGGAGGTCGTCGACATCGGACAAGCCTTTGAACTGAGGCCACTTGATCGAATCGGCACCGCGGATGTCGCTCCAGTTTCCGTTGCCAACCGTGTCCTCGATGACGTTCAACTGGGTCGTCCAGGGACGGACCGAGTTGGCGCGTAGGAACTCGTTGTTCGGACTGATGTTGGCATCGAGTGCGAACATCAAGCCCCTTGGCTGGAAGCCAGGCTGACCGCTGATGAGACCGGGGAGAACACTCGCGCCGCCCTGGTAGAGGGTCTGCCCCGCCACCACTGGCCCCGCTCCAGGCGAATAGCCGTCGAACACGACATACCAGTTGAGCGGGTTCCATCTGCCGGAAGACCGCCCCGCGATCAAGCGGCCGTTGTCAGAAAGGGCCTCAGGCTCGACGAGCGTGTCTGTCTGGCCGCCTCGGCGGAGGATCAAAGGCAAGCTCGTGTTGATCGAATCGCGGATGCGCCCTCGAGTCACGTTCATCAGCGAGTTCAGAATGACCCGAGACCGGGTGGTGCCGGGGATGGCTTCGACCGTGAACTGTCCCGGCTGGAGCACCGAGTATTGCTCGGGCACTGCCTTGTTAGAGCTCAGAGCAGGGTCGCACTGAACAAGCGTAAAGTTGTTGTCCGTGCTCGCGACCTCAAAGCTCGGTTGACCAATGTCAGCCTTGAAGGACAGCAACACGCCGACAGGAATGAAGCCGTTCTTCATTCCCCGGGCCATCACGAACAAGTTGTCGCCGCGAATGACCGGCCCGCTTGTGAACTGCCACGTGGAGATTGATCCCGCCAAGAACGGGATCATCGTCGTCAGGTTGTCTTCGTCGGTCAAAACCGGAGGCATGACGACCTGGTCTGCCGCACCCGTGGAGTTGTTCAGCTGCATTGTCAGCTGGTCGTAGACCTCAAACCGGGACTGCATCGTGAAGTTGCCCGGGCCACGGTTCTCCTTGAACGAGTAGACCGTCCCGCCGGGAACGTTGCCGCTCGCGTACGAGGAGACCAAATAAACCATTCCCGATGCAGCCAGAGCCGGGGACCCGACGATCACCCTCGAGTCGGAATTGTCGTCAGGAAGCTCCAAGTTGCCGCGGATGTAGTTCTCAAAAGACGGTGCGAACGGCCCTGTGCCCGCTTGCCCCCAGTCAACGGTGTAGTCGACCCTGAACGCGACATCGTCGTTCGGGTTGTTCGGCGTCAGCCGCCCGTCAAGATCGAGACCGCCCGTCTGGACATTGGTGAACATCAAGACTCCGCGGGAAGGCTCAGAAGGGGCAGATGCGCTTCCAAAGATGTTCTGGACGATGTTCGCCGGTACCGGGTCACCGTTCGGGTACATGAGCGAGATCTTCAGCCCCAAGCTGGCGTAGGTCGGTCCGCCGGGATGGTTGAGCATGATCGGCAGCGCGTTATAGGACGCGCGCGTCGTCAAGGTCAAGACCCCGCCGACCGTGTCGTACTCCTTTCGGATCGGAGACTCCGCCCTTGCGCCGAGCCAGATGCTCGTTAAGCCCGCGGGCCGGGGAGTGATGCCCGTCGAGGATTGGGTGGCGGCATAGACAACGCGGTCGAGGCCACCGGAACCGTCTTGGATCGGAATGTAGCCGACCGTCGACGAGGCCGAAGGCTCGGCGAAGCGGCTCGAGCTGTACATCGCCCAGTCGTTGGTGCCGTTGTTCACGACGACCGCGTACTGCAGGTCGATGAGCCAAACCCTGCCCGTCGTACCGACGACGGAATTCGCCGAGTCGGTAATGAAAACCAGGCTCTCTTGGACGGTCGGCGCGAACGGGCCCGCGTTGTTCGCGGCTGTTCCCGAAGGCGGGCTGATCGTCCGCATGGGCGGCCAGTTACCGAGGACGGCCTGGTTCGTCACGCCGTCCGCGTCGAGGTCAAAGACGTAAACGTTGCTGTTTTCGTCCGTGACCCAGACCTGGTCCGTCGGCGTAAAGCCAGGCCGGTTCGGGTCTGTGAGCTGAGTGTTTGGCGATTCGACTACGGTCGGCGCCGAGAGCCGGGCGCCCAAAGGCGGGCTGACCCAGACCACGTCGGCAAGCGACCCGATCAGGTTGGTGAGGCCATCGTCGGCGTTACCATCGCCATCAAGATCGCGGTCCGGTCGGGCGTCGTAGCACACGACCTGGTTGCCCATCGTCACGATCACTCGGCCTTTATAGAGAGCAGGCTGCTGCCCGACATTGAACGTCCCGCCCGGGCGGTCCTGGAACCGGCGCAGCAGGGGCGCGGTCAAGTCGACGCTACCGCTGGAAAGGTGGCGCGGGCCGTTGTCCTTACTCACGGCGAGGCCGCCGAGAGACACGACGTTCAGCGCGAACTTTGCGGCGGCGACGAAACTCGCATCGTTCGGCACGTTGTAGCCCCGAAAACCGCGGTTGATCAAGTAGCCGTTCGGGTTCGTTGGGTCGTATCCACGGTTCAAGTTGCCGGTGATGCCCCGGCTTGTCACGACCATGTAGCCCTGGCCGATGCGGCCGACACTGACGGTGTTCTGGTTGTTCCCAGTGCCAGCCACCGCCTGCATCGAGTTCGAATCGATCACGATCCACTTGTTGACCGTCTCAATCGAGCCCATGGCCCCGTTTGCGAGGGCGGCCGTCACGATTTGCTGGCCAGCAGGAACCGGAAAATCGGTCATGGCCAGCTCGTTCAAAGTCAACGGGTTCGGAAACTGGAGGAGCGGATGGAAGAGGTTGGCGTCGACGGCACCGCTGTTCACGTTCCAAGCGAACGGAAACGGTAGCGGATTGACGTTGTCGAGCGTTATGTTCGCCGTGGAGTCATTGATCAGGTCCACCCACAGAACGCCGCCTTGGTCGACATAGCGCCGCAACTTGTCTCGCTCCGCGGGGTTGACGAGCAAGGGGCGACTAATTGACAAGCTCAACACATCGTAAGAGGCGAGGGTCTTGTCGTCCACTGTGTCCAAGGGCACTTCCCAATAAGGCGCCGTGTTCTTGGTGAGTCTCGTGCCGACCGCCGGAGTCGCCGCATCGAGGACCGTCCAACGGGCCTGAACACCGCTCGTCAGCACCGTCGGCCCGACCGGGTTGGAGAACGTCCATTTCGCAGGCTTGACCGTCGCGTCCTGATCCAGGTTCCCCCAAACGTGAGGCGCCGTGTTCGCCGCCACGTTGTTCTGGGTCATCCCAGGCAGAACGAGCACGCCGGCCTTGACTTGAACCGACGCCTGGGCATAGTTCAAAGGCTGGGCCAAGGCGAGTGGCGCCGATAGCAGGACAAGCAGGAGGACGATCGAGCGTTTCAAGTTCACGGGTTCACCTCGCCGTAGTAGGCCAGGGTTGGGCTGACGGGCAGCCTCGGCATGGGTGGCAGGACCGATCCGTTTTCATCGGTCCGCACCGGGATGATCGTGTTCGCGCCCGGATCCCACACGCCACCATTGACCAACATCGGGTCGTGGGTGACGATCAGGTTCGGGATCGCAGGCACCAAGTTCGGGTCGTTGCCGGAGAGGTGCGAGGTCGGAATCCGAAGGCCGGTCGAGCCGAGCTGGCGAGGAATCCATCCCCACTTCTTCATCCACTCCGCTTGAGCGCTGATCGGCGCTGGCATGTTCTCGCTGACCGATCCGAGGATCGAGACCTTGACGTCAAGGGGTTCGGCATAGAACGGCACCGAAGGCGTGTGGCCAAACAACTCGAACCTGCGCTGGTTCGCCTGGTCGTCGGTCATGCCGGCGTAGATGCTGGCGGCAGTGCGGTCCAGCCAGTTGCGCCGCGAGTCTTGGCTGTTGCCGTTGAACCAGTTGCCCGGAATCACGAAGTAACAGCCTTCCTCGGCGTAAAGGGCGGCCTCGATCCGCACGTCGTGCGGGGCGATCGCCGTCCGGCTGGCAAGGAAGTTCTTCATCGGGGCCTGGCCGACGCCGTTCATCCGGACCCGGAACAGGGTCGGGTCTTGGACGGCGAGCGAATAGTTGCCCAACGCGCCGTTGGCCGGAACTAGTTGCCTACCGTTGTAATTGAAGGTTCCGTTGGCGATCGCGAACTCGATGGCCTCGAACTTCGGGTAGGCGTTGATGGTCGGGTTGCCAAGGCCGTACACCGGGATGTTGCCGATCCCCGTGAAGTAACCGGCGGCCGCGTTGAAAGTCTCGTTGACTAAGCCAAAGGTGAACGAGCGCGGGAAGAGGTATGGGCTCCAGGTTCCCAGCAGCGCATAGCTCGTGGGCAAGACGTCCATCGAGACAAAGGCGGGCCCGTTGTCGTCGGCAGAACTGTTGATCAGGATGTCCGCGTTCATCGGGGTGTTGGAACCCGCTGCGACGTAACTGCTGGCATAAGGCCGCCAGGTGGAAGGATTCACCGGGTTGCCACCCAAGGACGCAGGCGTCGCCGGGTCGAGGAGGAACTCAGTTTCCAACTGAATGTCGGGATCTTCCAACTTCAGCTCAAACGGGTTCGGGGTGTCGGGAACCGAGTTCTCGTTCTTCTCGTCGACGTTCTCGCCGGGTGCCGGGCCGAAGAACATCGTCGTGTTCAAAACCGCATAGTCTCGCGTAAGGACGGCGAAGGCCGACCGGCTCGGGCGGTTGATGACCTGGCCTGTCAGTTCGTTCACAACGCCCTTGGTGATGCTGCCGTCGACATAAGTGCTTCCCATCGAAACCAGCGTGAGCTGCTGGTCCGTCGGGATGACCCCTCTGACCCGGACATCGCCTTCGCAGAAGATCACACCGTTGAACAATTGGCCGAACTGGCGGAAGTCGTCGTCGGTCAGGGTCGCACCCGGGCGTCCGACGAGGTTGCCGTTCACGACGCTGTTCAGGATCATCGGCTGGAACTTGCCGCTACCCAGCGGGTACTCCACCGTCCGCACTCGGAACTTAGCCTTGGTCTTGCCTGTGCTTGTCCCGTTGGGATTGCGCCAGAACGCGGTCCGGCTCCGGATGTCGCGGGTGATCTCAAATCCGTCAGGCAGGAGCCTGATCGAGGTGGCGAGCGGAATGTAGTACGGACCCTTCCAGCCTTGCGAAGCAGGGTTGTTGGGATTCAACCAATCGCTCATCAGCGCCTTGACCGCGCTCGATACGATCCTCTCGTCTTCGGAGTTCGTGTTGCCACGCTCGATGCTATCGACATAGACGCCCCTGCCCAGGCCGAATCGGCCCGTGTTCGCGCCGTTCACGACCACCCCGCTCTCGCGGGTCTGGACGAGATAGCGGTTCTGTTTGTTCTGGGGATCGACGGTCTGGATCAGACCGGGCTCCTTGCGCGGGATGCCCCTGGGGTAGCCCTCGGCATCGGGCGAAGAGAACCCGTCGCGGACCACGCCACCAACGGTCGTAAAGACGCTCTGGTCGCTGTCCAGCAGCGGCCCTTGAAGCAAGACGGGATTGTTGACCGTCGACGCGTTCGCGCCGAGATCACTGCGCCACAGGTCGCCGACCCGATCGTAGTATGTGCGTGAGACCAGAAGGGCCGACTGGTTATTGGCGGCTGTCGTGTGGCCAGAAACGTCAAAGCCCTCGCCCAGCGACGAGTTCAGCGAGACGAGGTGCTCGCCATAAATCGTCAAATCCGCGTTGCAGTAGAGCGAGCCGAAGCCAGGAATCGTCGACCAGTTGTTGCCGCGGCCAGAGTTCGGTTCAGCGTACACCGAGCCGAGGACCGTCCTCTCGAACACCGGCCGGACATCGTCCGGATTGTTCGCGAAGGGAGCCTGCGCATCGCCATAGTTGGCGCCCGTTCCGACTTTGTCCCAAGGGGTGGGGTTCCCAGCATTGTTGGCGGGAGGCGTCGGACACCCGATCTCAGCCGGGCGCGAAACGCGGTCCTTGTTGTGGATGTAGTGGGCGGCCTCGAGCATGCCGATGGACGTGAAAGCCATAAGCTTGCGGGTCCCAAGGAGCGTGTTGTCCAAACTCTTGAGGCGGGCGATCTCAGACGTCTTCTCAGTGATGTTCGCGTAGTTCGTGACCTTGACGCTCTCAGGGAGCTGGAGGCTCGGGTCGACACGGGAGCCCTGCAAGAGCGGCCCGGGCCTGCCCACGACGTCAATGGTCAGATAGTTGCGCATCTTGCCGGGGTCGAGGAGTTGCCCGTTCGGGCTCGCATAGGACTCCATCGCCTCGGGCGCATATCGGATGCGGACGAGGGCGCGGCCACGGTCAAAGAAGACCCTTGAATACGGGCCATAGCCGTCAGGGCCACCCAAGTCCGGCACATTGGCCAGGCGCGGATCGTTGCTGAACGGCAGCGTCAGGTGCGCGGGGCGAAGATAAAGCGCGTCAGGGTCTTTGGTGAACCCGTTGACGTCGATGCCGTTCGGAGGAGTGGGCGAGGGCCGCCAGTCAGCTCCGAGCAACGAATAGCGGAGTTGGTAGTGGGCATACTCGGCGCCAGCGCGTGCAAGGTCAGTCGCAAGGTTCGTGCGCTGCCCCTTGCTGGCCTGCGTGATGTTCCGACTGATGATGCCTGCAAAGGCCAGTCCGAGGATGATGAGGACGCCCAAGATGATCACGGCGATCACGAGGGTCTGCCCCGATCTGTGGTGTCTTCGGTCTCGTTGCATGGTGGTCATCGTTCTGGCTCGTAGGCTCTCAGCGGACAAAGTTGCGCACCTCGGCCGAACCCTTGACAGTGATCGTCTGCGGGTTCGGAATGTTCTGGACTTGCGGGTAGTTGCGGATGGTCAAGACCACCTGCATGACCTGGGTCGAGTCGTAGTCGACAGCCACGACGTCGTTCGGCTCTGTGTATTGGAAGCGGTACGTGACCAAGATGTTCCCGGTCGGGTGGAAGCCGGAAAGGTCCGTGTAACCACTGGGGATCGGCTCGCCAAAGCGGGAATTGAGCTCGACGTAGCCCGCCCGGTATTGCGGCTGCAAGATCGCTTGGATCAAGTTGGTCGCCGAGTACGCCTGAGGGTCATAGAGGTTCCCTGACACGCCACCCAAGTTCAAACCGGTCTGTGACCAGTCCGGCTCCGGCTGATCGACATAATTGATCAAGTACTGGTTGGGGCCGACCGGCCGCTGGCTGACGCGGGTGTAACGAACGTACTGGCCGTAGTTCGGTCCGGGCCGCTGGTCGGGGCCGACAATGATCTCGCTGCCAGGAGTGACGTACGCCCGCGCCACGCCATTGGCCGTGTTCGGATAAAGGGCGTTGGTGGAAGCGTCTGGCTGGAGGCACACGCGAAGGTCGATGAACCTTTTCACGTACTGGGCTCGGTCCAAGCCGGGCGCGAGCAACGGGAAATCAGTCCAAAGCTTATTGAAGCGGCGGTTGATCGGCTCGAAGATCGGATCGGTCCAAACTCCGGTGCCCACGTCGGGATCGTTGTTAGGCGTGTAATCGAGCGTCTGGTTCTGGTCGAACGGGCTGACTCGGACGCCGGTCTTCAGGTCGATCGTCTGGCCCGAAGCGGACTGCTGACCCCAGGTCGGCACGCGGTACTCCCACGGCACCGAGGTGTCGGACCCGACTTCCCGGCCGTCGAAGCTCGCAATCACCTTGCCGTTGCGCGGATCGGGTGCGAACGGCACGAAATTGACTCTGGCCAAGGGGTTGTTCAGCCAGCTTGACCGCGCGTTCGCCGCCGCGACCGCATCGGTGAAAGCGTAGGGGTACGAATACGGGTTGGCGTTGACCGCCGGCTTCGGCAATTTCCGCTCCTTCAGGTACGTGGAAACCTCGAACGTCTCCACACCTTCCGTGAGGTCGTTCGTCATCGTCGCCGGGTCATAGAGGAACATCGAGAAGACTTCCTGACCCGCATTCGACCAAATTCGTGCGACCGAGTAAGGCGGCTCCGGGTTCAGAGGGTTGCTCCCCCACCGTTGCCTGACGTTACCGGCGCGGTCTCCGTTGGCAGCAAAGTTCGCTGGCCAGATCGACGGCCACTGGCGGACAAGCACGGAAGAGTAGGCGCCGTACTTCGTCCGGTAGACGTCCGGGCCGGCCTTGCCCATGTTGCTGCCCTCCTCGCCCGAGCGGACGGCCATTTCTGATGCGGCCGGTTCGCTCGTGATGCGGGTCGGCTGGAACCTGACGAGAGGCACCAACTGGGGGACGTTGTTGTTGTAGACCACCTGCCGGTTCGACTTGTCGAAGATCGGGGCGATCATGTCGTAGCGGCTGACCTCGGTCACGACGCGGGCCTTGCGGAGCCAGGTCAACATGCGCGCCGCTTTCGCTTGGCCCTGGGCGTTCAGCGCCAAGTTCGTGTTTGAAAGAGTGTCCACACCGGGGATCACCGCAAAGAAAGCCGGATCATCGATGTCGTCGGGATCGCCATCGTTGTTGGCGTCGACAAAGAGCGCAGGGTTGACGACGTACTGGCCCAGGTTGCGGTCATAGACCTTCACCTGCACTTCCGCCCGGTAAAGGACGTAAAGGTTGTCCTGTTGGCCATTGACCGCCATCAACAAGCCGTCGTAAGGGTTGTTGTAGGGGGCACCAGCTGTCGGCGTGCCTGCCGCATCGACGAGGAGTGGGTTTCTCAGACCAACGAAGTAGCGGACCAACGACATGCCACTGGTGGCGGGCAGGTTCACCTGGCCCTTCGGAGCCTGGAGCGTCGGGTCCTCACGGCCCGTGTAGGGATCGATAAAGGCACCCGAGGGGCCCCGCTTAGGATCGCCTTCCGACGGCTTGTAGATGTCGAGCTTCATGAACGGCAGAGTGCTCGCGACAAAAGTGCCGGCGGTCTGGCCAGGCACGACCACCGTGATCGCGCCACGGTTGCCACTGTTGTCGCGGACGGCCGCGCCGTTCCCGACTTCGCGCTCGATCAACCGGATCAGGTTGCGCGCTCGGTCCTGCGCGTCTGCAAAGGCTTGGGCCGCCCTCGTCAAGTTGAAACCTTGAATGACGGGGACGAAAATGATCGTCAGCAGGATCGTCGTGATCGCGATGACCGTGATCAGCTCGATCAGCGTGAAGGCGTTCCTTCTTCTCATGTCAGTTCTTGCCTCCGATCTGGAGACCCTCCGTCTCCACTCGACCCCAACTCCTCATCCAAAACTCGAGGTTGTTGTAGTTCGTGTCCAGGTAGTTGGCCACACTCGATCCTTCCAATCTGAAGTTGGTCGGGTTCCACATCACCCGCACCTTGAGCGAAGCTCCCCGCACCCGTCGCGCCACGTAGCCTTGTGAACCGTCGAAGATAGAGCCCGCCGGAGCTTTGTCCCGGATATCGGCAAAGGCCAGGTCGCGCCCGGCGATGTTCTCGATGCCAGAGATCTGGAATTCCTGGTCGTAAAGGGCGAACGGGCCTGCGCCGGTCGTGAGCCAGACTTCGCCAGCGTTGACCTTCTGCCCCAGGTCATAGGGGGAGAAATACAGCCGGAAGGGCTGACCGACAGGGTTGCCGCCCGAATCGGGAGACCCGCCAATGAAGCACTCACCGGGGCCAAGGCCGTTAGCGCCGATGTAGCGAGAGACCCGGTATTGCCGTGCTGCCTTGAACGGCTGCACCGACCACTCACCTCGCGCCATGTACATCACCTTGATGTTGCGGGCGGAGATGTCGGGAACGAGCACCCGCGGCGCCCAAGGGTTGTTCGGGTCGCCGGTCGGATACTGGAACCAAGCGGAGAGGCCGTTGGCGGCATTGCCGTCCACGTCGCGAAAAACGATCTGGCCGATGCTGCGGTCGACCGTCCAGGCGCTGTCGGGGTTCTTCTCGATGTTGCCGAGGATGATCGCCCCGGTGTCGGTGTCCTCGACGATGATGTCGTCTGTGTCGGTCGAGGGAAGCGCGACCAGAGTCGGAGTGCTCAGACCCATGCCATGGTAGGCGAGTTGGTCCGGCTCCTCAGTACCGCGCGGCTTGATCGAGCCCGCCGTCAGCTTCACCTGCTTGGGCAGCAGGGCGCCACCAACGGTCTCGGGCACCGGAACGCGGAACTCGTCCTTCAAGATGCGCCAGTCGAAAACCGAGTAGTCGACTTTGGCCTCGAGCGCCTCGCTGACGCCTGCTTGGGACCGCACGCGCGTCCCAAAACCGACCGGGTTGCACAGCAGGGTGCCGAGGGCGTAGCCTCGTGTGTCGGGGCCGGTGCCGACCGTCCCTGAACCGATCACCTTGTACTGGTAAGGGTCGTTCGGGTCGAACGTCTGGGCGAGCGGGATCTCGTCATAAATCCGCTGCACTCGCACGGACTCGCCTTCGGCATAGAGGTAGTTGGCCTTGACAAAGTTCTGGTCACCGTAGATGTCGGGCACGGCCACCAGTTCTGGCAACGAGACCACCCAATAGTTGCCTACCCGCAGAGCGTAGGGAGGAATGTTGTTCGGGTCGAGCACGGCCTTGACGATCACGTCGAACTGGGCTGGCTGGCCGTTCACGCTGTAGGCGAAACTGAACGCGACGCGAAGGTTGCGGGCAAGGCTCGGCCCCACCCAGATCTGGTCTTCGTTCGGGAAATAGGTGTCGTCGGTGTCGTCCGCGGCGACGTAGTAGAACTCGCCTTCTCGAACGCGGCCGAACGGGTTCGGCTGGTTGAAATCGCGGTTGCCGTAACGGCGCTGGTAGTCGTTCCCGTAGACCTGGACGACGTCGGGCTCGCCGATACCGTTGGGCTGGGAGTAGTAGTACGCCGGGCCGAAGATCAATTGGAGGACGCTGCCGAAGTTCTGTCCGGGCGGCAGGCCAGGCACGCGTCTCGGGGCAGGCACTGGGGTCGACTCGCCGATCACTCGGTTGAAAAGGTTCGCTCCACTGACCAGTTGCCAATTGGATGTGGGGTTGCCACCGATCATGACCTGGCCCTTCTCGTTGATCTGACCCTTGCCAAGGCCAGGGTCGATCGCAGGCATCAGGTCGTTGCGCTTGCGGTTGGTGTCAATGGTGACGCGCAGACCGGTCCCCGTGTTCGTGTAGGTCACAGGCACGATCATTTCGGGCAGGTCGCTCGCCTGGCCCCGGATCCGGCTCATCTCGGACGTGCCGAGCTGGGACGCGCGAGTCACGTCGCGCGTGCGCCTCAAAATCGTCAGACCGGGCGGGAAGACCTGGACGATGGCCAGGATCCCGACCAAGAACACGACGATGACCACGAGGACTTCGATCAAAGTCGTACCGGACCGCTTACTCATTCGCATGCCTTGGGCTCCAAAGACGTTTCAATTCGCGCTCTGAGGGGGAGCCTCAGGGCATGACCCTCCAACTTCGCTCATTCACGAGGTTGGAACCGAACGGGCGGGCGCCACCGCCCAGGAACAACACGATGTCCCGCTTGGCGGCGACGACCTGACCGTTGTTGTAGTCGCGGAAGTAGCCGTTCCAAGTGATCGGAGTCGTGTCGGGCGGATCGGTGTAGCCCAATTGGCGAGGATCGTCGTTGGCGGCGCCGTTGCCAAAGCCCGGGCCGCTGCCGATCGCAAAATTGGTCCAGAAAAGGGCGTACCGCAGCTCGTAGCGCTTGTTGCCGGTCTGGGGGTCGGTCACTTCGGCAACGTCGTAGCCGCTCAATTTGTAAAGCTTGATCTGCTGGTCCGTGACCTGGCAGGGAGCACCGCCCTTGCAGACCGGGTCGGTGTCGTTCGGCCAGTAGTAGGCCTGGCGGGCGCCGTCGATGTCGTCGTTCGAGTCGATCTTTCCGTCGCCGTTCGTGTCCACGATGGCGGCGCTACCAAGGGCCCTCGTGTCGCGGGCCGGCCACACGGCCGTCGTCACGTCGAGGTTGCCGAACTTGTTGAAAGCTGGGCGAAACGTCGAGACCGCATCGATCCTTTTGGGATACAAGAACCCCTTGGCGAGGTCGGCGGGGACGGTGTCCGAGCCACCGGGGGTGTACGTCGTCGCGTAGCCGAGCAACTGGGGTGGATTGCCGCCCTGGTCGAGGCGGTAAAGCTGCAGCGCCGTCCGCAACGCGTTCATGTTCGAAATGTCGCCAGCGCGGAAGGCCGCCTCCTTCGCTTTCGCGAAGACAGGCAACAAGATCGCCGCCAAAATAGCGATGATCGCGATGACGACGAGGATTTCTATGAGTGTGAAAGCTTTCCTGAGACGCATGTTGCCCTACCGTCGTTTGAAACTTTGACTGTCTCCGTGCACCGATTGTTCCTTCAGGCTGCCCGGTAAACCCACTGGGTATACGAATTCACCAAACCTGTCAGTTGGGGAGCGAAAAGCACCGCGGCTAAAGCCCCCGCCGCCAGGTACGGCCCGAATGGAATCATCGTCAGTTCTACCCGAGGCTCCTCCTCCAATTCCTCGACCGCGTACGGGTTCTCTTTGAACCAGGCCTCGTACATCCTCGGCGCCGCCAATCCGATCACGTCGATACAAAGCACGTAGCCCAGGCCCGATTGAGCGAGCGACCCGAAGCTCTCGGGTTCGTATTCTTCACCTTCTGCGCCCTCCTCGTCCTCACTGTCCTTCACCTTCCCCAGCATGCGGAGCAGCACGATGGCGATCCCGATGAGCGCACCCAAGACGATCGCTAGCCCAAAACTCACAAGGGACAAGAAAGGGAAAAGCACAGCGCCGATCCCGCGGGCCATCTTGATGTCGCCGTGCCCCATCGCGTCCTTCCGGAAGAACAATCGGCCAAGGAAGGCGATCCCCCAAAGAACCACGACTCCTACGAGAGCGCCGGCGACCGCGCTCGGCACGCCCATCGTCCACGCCTCAGCCCGGTGCTGCGCGATCATGACGCCGTTCATGACCAGCCCAACGACGAGCATGAAGGCGTTGATCTGGTCCGGAATGATGTAGTGCGCGAGATCGGTGAAGATCGCCGCCACCAAGGCGCTCGCAAAGAGCATGTACGCCACCGCGCGGACAGGATCGGCAGAAATGACCACGTGGAGCTCGTTACCGGTGAACTTCAGCACGTCGGGAGCGGCGAGTTGTTGGTACCAGATCACGGCCCAAAGCGCGCCGTTGATCAACTCCACCCAGAAATAGCGGCTGCTGACTTTCGCCTTGCAGTGGCGACACTTGCCGCCAAGGAAGAGCCAGCTCAGCAACGGAAAGAGGTCGAGGGTGGTCAGTTGCGCCTTGCAGTTCGGACAAAAGCTGTGGGCGGGTTTGTAGATGCTGAGCCCACGCGGCAACCGATAGATGACGACGTTCAGGAAGCTACCGACCGCCGCCCCGATCCAGAACCCGATGATCCAAGTCCACTCTGGGAACACTTTTCGCCCCTCCTTGGGCTCGCTGGGAAGGTTACCGCATCAGCCCCCGGCACATTCTTAGATATGATCCGGGTCAGAGGGAACCATGTTCGAAACAATCGCGCTCGTGCTTGCGGCCAGCCAAGCCCACACTCCATTAGAAACCGCGAGACAAGCCCTTGACAAGAGCCTGGGCAATCGGGCCTCAAACGTGCTCGTCAGAGTCGATGAGAAATTAGGCAAGGAGAGCTACTCGATCCGGCCCTCAGGCAGGACTGTGGTGATCACGGGCGGCGATCAGACGGGCGCCATGTACGGTTGCTTCGAATTCATCGAAAGGACTCAAACTAATGGAGAACGAACCTGGAAGGAAAGCGCCAAAGGTCGTCCTTACTTGCCAGACCGCGGCGTCAATCTCTTCCTGACACTCCCTTGGGACTATAGCAAGCACGATACTGACTACTCTTTATCGGCGCTGACCGACCCAGAAAAGTGGTGGTTCCATAACGAAGACTATTGGACGACGCTGCTCGACCTCATGGCCCGCAGCCGGTTGAACTGGCTCGATATTCACGGCGCATGGGACATCAGCGTCACCGACGCCCCTAACCTTTATGCTTATTTCGTCACGAGCCCTTCCTTTCCTCAGGTCGGGGTACCGCAGGCGACCAAAGACGCCAACCTTTCGCGGTTGAACACTGTTATTCAAATGGCCCATGCGCGGGGGATTCGGGTCAGCCTTATGGCTTACCAGGCAAACCTGAAGATTCCCCAGAACAGGAACGTGCCCTACGAAGAGACTGAGGCCAACGTTTACAAATATACGAAAGAGGTCGTCGAACAGATGATCCGGCGCGCGCCTGGCTTGGACGCCATCGGTTTCCGGATCGGCGAAAGCGGAAAGAGCGAGTCCTTCTTCAACTGCTATCACGAGGCCGTCAAGGCGAGCGGGCGCGACATCCCGCTGGTCACGCGCAGTTGGATCACCAAACGCCAAAAGGTGCTGCCGCTTGCACGCGCCTCAAAAGACTTCACGGTCGAGATCAAATACAACGGTGAGCAGTGGGGGGCGCCGTACATGATCGCGGGCGGCCGAATGGCCAATTGGTCGAGCTACTCTTACGAGGACTACCTGAGCGACGCTGGTTCGCCAAGCCGGAACACGAAGACGTGGCCAGGCTGGGCCGATGGCAGAGGAGGGCAATGGCCCAGCAACCCTTACAAGATCGTGTGGCAAGTCCGGGCCAACGGCACCCACCGGATCTTTCCGTTCTACAACCCGGATTGGGTGCGCCGCTCAATCCAAGCGATGAAAGTGGGCACCGCGTCCGGCTACACCATCGAAGGCGAAGACGCCTACTACCCGAAGTCACCGGACTACTATCTGGCGAAGGCGGGGGACAAATACTGCAACTGGATCCACCAGCGCGACGAGATGTACTGGACGACTTGGGGGAGGCTGGGCTATGACCCGACGCTGACTGACGAAGTCTTTGACAAGCGCGCTGCAAGCTGGTTCGGTAAGAACGGCAGCCAGATCGTTGACTCCTGGAAACACGCCAGCCTTGTGACGCCGACTGCCTTCTTGGCCTCCGCCTATGGCCCCGACCACCGCGACCACGCACCGGAACTCGAGTGGAATGGCCCGGTTCGAGACCTCGCCCAAATGCAGCCGTTCGATAGCTTCGCCGTCAAGTCGGTTGCCGAGGAGGTCCTTCAGGAAAACCTGGGAGTCAGCGACGGCCGGCTCACGACGGTTCAACTCTTTATGACCCAGGCAAGCAACAAACTCATCGACTGGGAGATGCCCGGCGACCTCGCTGAGGGCAACCGGTTCAAGGAAATTGCTGCCGCGGTGAGTTCCCTCAACGGTTTAGGGCACTACTCGCTCCAGCGGCTCATGATCGCGAAGGACTTGGCCGAACAGGAGCGAGACCATCCGGTCGCCGCCAGATCGACCTTCGTCAAGGGCATGGCGGAAAGCATCGGCGACTGGTGGGAACTTCTGGGCAAAGGCTACTACAAGCCCTTCACCGAGCGGCTTCGGATGCACACGAACACGTTCCACTGGAAAGACGAGGCCGCCGCTGTTGAGCAAGACAGCGCTTCACTTCTAGGAATGCCAAAGTCCAACCAAGAGACGCTCGGAAAATGTAATTTCCAGGCCCCGATGGCCCATGCTCCCAAACTGAATGTCGAGTGGGACGCCAAGGAAGTGCGTTGCGAGCTCTCCGCGAAAGGACTCAACCGCGCGTGGGCGTTGGTCAAACCTCTGCCCAGTTCCACCTTTTTCCATCGGATTCCGATGACCAAGAGCGGCAGCTCGTTCAGCGCACGGTGGCCAAGGCAGAAGTGGGGCTCTTGCGTCGCAGCCGAATTCAAGGATGCTCAGGGAATCGTCGAGCGCTCGCCAATGCCGATCCTCGAACAACCGTACGTGATGGTGCCTTCCCTCCCGGGCCCGACGCCACAGGTGTACAACACCTCAGAGGCGCTGGCTTTCCTTGACCCGGCCGTCCTGACGCCATCCAAGTTCAGCTCCATGCTCCTTGCCCCTCGGGCTTGGACCTTCTTCAACAACTACGACCGGGCAAGCAAGCGAAAGGTGCTTGATGGGGTCCGCAAGGGCCTTGACCTGGTGATCCTCCAACAAGACTTTGCCTCCGGCCGCTACAAGCTTGACTTCTTGCCTGTGCCGCCTAAGGTCGAAAACTGCCCCACCCCCGATGTCTTTGAACCTGCCGGAGCCCTCGGCCTCCCGCGCGTTGAAGCTCCTGGCATCCTTTGGCAAAGAATCGGTGCGTCTCAGGGTTGGACAATTCTCGGCAACGGGGGCGTGGCCCGCTACGACCTCGGTCAGGGCCACGTGTGGCTCGTAATGGGGCGATTCATGCAGATGGCGCACCGACGAGGCTGCTCGCAAGCGATCAAGTCGCTCCTGGAGTCGCACGGAAGGGCCAAACCTATGGTCCTCTTGGATGCAGGCACGGAGTCTGCCGCCTACACGACCTCCTTCTGGCCCGACACAATGAACGTTCTCGACGTTCCCTTCTTGACCCTCGGTGAAGTCGTGGCCAATGAGCAGGGCATGAGTTCCTTCACGCCGATCCCGGGGCCGATAGCGGACGACGATGTACTGGGCGGCAAGGGGAAGGACATGGCCAACAGTTTCTTCCGGTCTGAGGTTCAACGGCTTTCAAAGCAACCGACCCCACCATCGCGGCAAGCGTTTGAAACGGAGAGAAAGCGCCGCAAGACCGAGCTTCTCCGAACCTTGGGGCTAGATCCAATGCCTTCGAGGACACCTCTGAACGCACGCGTCACCGGTGTGATCCAGCGCGAGGGCTATCACATTGAGAAGGTGGTGTTCGAAAGTCGGCCCAAGTTCTATGTGACGGCGCACGTTTACAGGGCGGACCATCCTGCCGAGCCGAAGTTGCCTGTGATCATGAACGTCAATGGACACTGGGCGCACAAGAAGGACGAGGATCGGATCCAGCTCCGCTGCGCGTTCCAAGCCCTCCACGGCTACATTGCGATCGCGATCGACAGCCCAGGCTGGAGCTTCGAGGGCGACAGCCTGATCGAACGGCGAGGCGAGGGCAGCCATTTCGAATTCAAGATGGTCGAGGGTGGCACGAACGCCACCGGCTACTACGTCTGGGACGCGATCAGGGCGATGGACTACATGGAGACCCGCCCCGACACTGACATGGCACACGCCGGCATCACGGGCGCATCTGGCGGCGGCTTGGCGACCCTCTACGCATTTGCCGCCGATGCTCGCTACAGGGCGGCGGTTCCTGTGGTGTACATGTCCAGCATGGAGCTGGCACCCGACAATGGGTGCCCGTGCAACCACGTTCCCGGCACCTGCCAAATCGGCGACCGCTCGGATGTGATCAGCGTCCAAGCACCAAAGCCTGTCCTCATCATGGGGGCTGAACAGGACGGAGAGTTCCCTCCTGGTGCGATGCGCCTGACCCAGAAGAAGATGGCGGAGACCTGGGCGCTGTTCGGCTCGTCGCGCGACGCACAAGTCCTCATCTTTCCCGGGGGCCATGACTATAGCCAGCCGATGCGTGAAGCGGCGATCGGGTTCTTCGACAAATACGTGAGGGGCGTTGGTGACGGCTCTCCCGTCCCACAACCCGCCCTGACGGCGCTGGCTCCAGAGGATCGGCAACTGCTCGTCCTCGATCCTGCCCCAAAGGATGAGCGAACCATGATGAGTCTCGCGGCCGAATCATTGGCCGCGGCAAATCTGGCTCGGCCGGCCGGCGACGCGATCGCTGTCAACGGCGGTCGTCCGGCCAAATCTCCGCTCAACTTTTCCGAGCTGGGGACGGGCCCGAAGAGGACCGTCACCTTCGAAAGCGAGCCCGGTTTGAAGACGCCGGGAATCCTCGTGATGCCTGCTCACAAGCCGAAGAAGGTTGTGATCGTCGTCGATGACCGTGGCAAAGCAACGGCCTGCGCCGAGGCGCCAAAGACGGAGGACGCAAGGCTCTACTTGGACACCGTCGGCCTGGGCGAACTTGCCGGCGTCGAGATCCGATATCCGGTGTATGCGGGTCGGTCGCTAGCCTTCATAGGCGGATGGCAGGTGGTTCGGGCCGCTGAGGCGATGAGGAAGTACACAGACGACATCGAGATCGTCGGCAAAGGGCCGCTCGCCTCGCTCACCGTCATGTACGCCGGACTCCTCGATCCCACCATCGGCAAGGTGACCGGCCTGGACGGGATCAAGGACTGGGCGGACACCTTCTCGCCCGAGATCCCCGATTCTGCGATCCAGCCCAGGGCCAACCTGTGCGGATCCCTGAGTGGTTTGCGAAAGCAGGTTCACAAGGGAACCTGGACATTCGCACCGAGGTAAGCGAAAGCCCCGCCTGGTTCGACCGGGCGGGGCTTTGTGCCGGAACGTCCGAGGTCAGTCGGTGTTGTCGCCGCTGGACAAACCTTCGATGACCTTGATGAGAGGCATGAACATCGCGATAACGATGAAGCCGACAATGAAGCCCAAGAACAAGATCAACAAGGGCTCGAGGGCAGCCGTCAGGGAGGCCAACTGAGCTTCCACTTCGGCTTCGTAGAAGTCAGCGATCTTCTGCAGCATGAAGTCGAGCGAACCCGACTCCTCGCCGACGCCGATCATGTGGACGACCATCGGCGGGAACATCTTGGAGGACTCGAGCGGGTCGCCGATCCGGTCACCTTCTCGGATCCTGGCGCGAGCGTCCAGAACCGCGTCGGCCATGATCGTGTTGCCGACCGTTCCCGCGACCGTCTCCATAGCCTGGAGGATCGGAACGCCGGACGTGAGCAACGTGCCCATGGTGCGGCTGAAGCGCGCCATACAGACCTTGTGGTGCAATTTGCCGAAGACGGGCATGATGAGTTTCATCCTGTCCGCCGTGCGACGGCCGAACCGCGTGGAGACGAACAGCTTCCATCCCACGATGATCACGACGATGGAGATCAGGATGATCAGCCAGTTCTGCTGGAAGTTCTTGCTGAGGTCGATCAGGAACTTCGTCATGGCTGGGAAGTCCTGGTCCTTCAAGCCAATGTCTTTGAACAGCGCGGCGAACTGAGGAACGACCCAAGACACAAGGAAGATGACGATGCCGAGAGCGGCGATCATGACCAAGACCGGATAGGTCAAGGCGGACTTCACTTTGCGGCGAAGGGCGACGTCCGATTCCAAGAAGCCGGAAAGCCTTTGCAGGGTCTCTTCCAAGACACCGCCAACCTCACCAGCGCGGATCAAACCGATGAACAGGTTGTTGAAGGTGCGCGGGTGGCGCTGCATCGCGCGGGAAAGCGATTCGCCGCCCTCGACCCTTTCGCCGATGTCGATCAGGATCTTTTTGAGCTTGGGGTCTTGAGTCTGCCTGCTCAGAACGTCCAAACAGCGGACGAGCGAGACACCGGCATCGACCATAGTCGAGAACTGGCGGCAGAAGACGGCCAAGTTGCCGAGCTTGACCTTGCCGTAACGCTTGGCTTGAGCCTTGCCCGACTTCTTGATGAGCTGGACTTCGACAATCTCGAGTCCCTGCTCGGCAAACCTTGCGCGAAGAGCGTCTTCGGTGTCGGCTTCGGCGGTTCCCTTCTGGAGTCCACCGGCAGCGTCCTTGAATGTGTAGCTGTAGACAGGCATCGGCTTGGTCCCGCGGTCCAGGCGCACTGCGCCCAGTCCCATTATCGGTTGACGGGAAGAGTACCTGGAAAGTTCGGGTTTGGTGAACGGTTGTCAGCGCGCGACAGGTTCCACCGCGAGCGGGGCGTTTGCCTCTCATGTCGTCACGGGAGGCGCGCCGGGGGGTCTGCGTGAAGATGGATGATGTGTGGAAACACGAGTCAAGGCGAAGTCCCTCCTCGTCGATCGCGATGGCAGACCAGCGCGGCTCGGACAGGCACCGTGATACACTCTAACGATGAACGTTGCTTCAAACGTTCAGATTCCTTGGATTGCCCAACGCGCTGCGGCCAGCGTTGTTCTCAACCTCAGCGCTTCCTGCGCTTCCCTTTACGGTGCTGGCGGCGTCGCTTCTGCCTACGCTGCACGGTGCGGATTTGGGCTGGACTTGTACCTCCCGTTGCTTTACTTGGTCGGGCCCGTTCTCGCCCTGATTGGCCGCAAGGTCGGGTTTTATTGGAGCGACGCTGAAGGCACGATGCTCATGACTCCGATTGCGAGAGCCTTCTCCATCATTGCCTTTGGCGTCCTTGTGGGATCCATCTTGGCCGTGATCTTTGGCCCCGTGTACGCGAACGCCAGAGGCTGAGACTTCCCGAACAACCCTCTCAGCGGGAAAGGCTCGCAACCGCTGAGAGCAGGGCAAGCATAGTTTCACCCAGCCCGCCCGACGCCAACGGGTCGGTTCAGACAGAGTAAGAGTGCGCAAGCAAGCCTGCGCACTCTCTTGTGCTTTATCGTCTGGGCGAGGGAGCGGCGCCCTGCTGGCCACCCATGTTGATCATCTTCTTGAGCTCTTCGATGTTCTGGCAGCGGTTGAACGCTTCCTCCATCGTGATGATGCCCTTCATATAGAGGTCGCGCAGGCACTGGTCCATGCTGAGCATGCCCATGGCGGCGCTGGTCTGGATCATCGAAGGGATCTGGTGGGTCTTGCCTTCACGGATCAAGTTTCGAATGGCGGGCGAGGCGATCATGATCTCGTTGGCAGGGACGCGGCCCGGGCCGCTCGCCCTCGGCAACAACTGCTGCGCGATGATCGCAACGATGTTGTTCGAGAGCTGGACACGGATCTGCTCCTGCTGGCCAGGGGGGAAGACGTCGATGATACGGTCAATGGACTCCGCAGCGTTGTTCGTGTGCAAAGTGGCAAAGACCAAGTGGCCGGTTTCAGCCGCGGTGATGGCGAGGGCGATCGTCTCCGTGTCGCGCATCTCACCGACGAGGATGACGTCCGGGTCTTCGCGAAGGCAGGCGCGCAGAGCGTTCGAGAAGCTCTTGGTGTCCATGCCCAACTCGCGCTGATTGATGACCGACAGCTTGTGGGAGTGGAGGTACTCGATCGGGTCTTCGATCGTAATGATGTGGTGCGACTTGTTCAGGTTGATGAAGTGGATCATCGCGGCGAGCGACGTCGACTTGCCTGAACCTGTCGGGCCGGTGACTAGGATGAGTCCGCGAGGGCGTTCCGTCAACTGCTCCAAGAGCGGCGGAAGGTTGAGCTCGCGGCACGTCGGAATGCGGTTCGAGATCAATCGGAAGGCAGCCGCGACGGAACCCCGGTCGCGGTACATGTTGACTCGGAAGCGGGCCCGGCGCGGGAGCTGGTAGGAAAAGTCGAGCTCGAGGGTCTGCTCAAAGCGAGTGATCTGATCGTCGCTGACGATCTCGTACATCATGCGCTGGCACTGCTGCGGCGTGAACTTCTCATAGTTCAGCCTCTTGAGCTGGCCGTCTTCTCGAATGATCGGTTCGCTGTGCGAGCAAATATGCAGGTCCGAGCAGTTACGATCGACCACGACGTGCAGAAGCTCGTCGATGTGGAGGTCTTCGAGCGGCTTAGGTTGGCCCGCACCGACCTTGGCCATGCCGCCTTCCGGCTTCTCCTCTTTCGGGGCTTCCGCAGCCCGGTTACCCGTCGCAGGTCCGCCGACGGGAGGCATGTCGGCTTCAGTCTGTGGCTTGGGCGGTTCGCCGGTCGGGTTGACGACATCTGCTGGCAACGGGGACGGCGTGTAGGGCGGCTGGTTCTCCATGGTCTTATCTGTTCAGTAGCTGATCGGTGGGTTCAAAATCCTCTTCAGGCCTTAGTAACCCGCGGTGAAGACGACGCGCATGACTTCTTCAGGAGTCGTCTGGCCAGCAAGCACCTTGGCCAGTCCGTCTTCCCGGAGTTCCTTCATGCCGTTGACCTTTGCCGCGGCCTTGATATCGGCCAGCGGCGCGCGGCGCACGACAAGTTCGGCGATCTCTTCGTTCATCGAGAGAAGCTCGTGGACGCCCATTCGGCCCTTGTATCCGGTCATGCGGTTGCTGTCGGCAGGGATGCCGCGATAAAGCGTGACTTTCTCGTCAGGGTCGGTCACAGGGAAGCCGAACCGGCGCAAGTCGATGGCAGGAACTTCGTAGGCTTCCTTGTTCTCGGTGTCAATTCTGCGTCCCAACCTCTGGGCCAAAATGCCGATGACGGTGGCGGAAATCAAATAGGGCTCGACGCCCATGTCGATCATTCGGATCGTGGCGGACGGAGCATCGTTCGTGTGGAGCGTGGAAAGGACCAAGTGGCCCGTGAGCGACGCTTCGATCGCGATCTCGGACGTTTCCAAGTCGCGCATCTCACCGACCAAGATGATGTCCGGGTCTTGCCTCAAGAAGGCGCGAAGGCCAGTAGCAAAGGTCAGACCTGCCTTTCGGTTGACCTGCACCTGGGCGATGCCTCCAAGCTGGTACTCAATGGGGTCTTCAACGGTGATGATGTTGACCTCCATCGTGTTCAACTTGTGAAGGACGGAGTACTGCGTCGTCGTCTTTCCAGAACCCGTCGGGCCCGTACAGAGGAACATGCCGTTCGGCTGGCTGACGAGCTCCTCGATGCGAGCCTGGACCTCGGGCAACATTCCGAGCTTTCCAAGGCCCACCATGGCGTTCCCCTTGTCGAGGATTCGCATGACGACCTTCTCACCATAGGGTGTAGGAATGGTGCTGACGCGGAGGTCGAACTCCTTTCCACCGGTCCGGACTTCAATACGACCGTCTTGAGGAACGCGCCTTTCAGCGATGTTCATCTCGGCCATGATCTTCAAGCGCGAGATCAGTGGTGCCTGCAAGTTCTTGGGCACCGTCATGGCTTCCATCAAGACGCCGTCAATTCTGTAGCGGACGCGCACCGCGCGCTCTTGGGGCTCGACGTGGATGTCGCTGGCCCGGTCGTTGATCGCTTGCTGGATGACCGCGTTCGCGAGTTTGATAATCGGAGCCTGCTCCGCCATCTCCTCGTCAGACTGATCCTCCTTGATGCCCTTGTCCGCAATGTCGCGCCCGGCCTGCGCCTGCGCCATGAGCGCGCGAACGTCGGAGGTCATTTTGTCGCCGCCCGGAGCTCCGCTCGCCGGCTTCTCAGCGGCCGCCTCACCGTTGGTGCTCGCGCCCGAGTAATACTTCCGAACCGCGTCCTCGATGGCACCGGGGACAGCGACCGCGGGTTTCACCAAGAGGCCGCTTGCCAACCGCAACTGGTCCAGCGCTTCGAGGTTGTTCGGGTTGGCCATCGCAACCCACAACACACTGCCTTCCTTTTTCACGGGGATGACGTTGTGCATCTTGGCGATGCGCTCAGGGACGACGTTGACGGCGCTCGGCTCGACCGTGACGCGGTCGAGGTCGACGAACGGATGGCCAGACTCTTGGGCCTGTGCGTGAAGAACTTCGCGCTCTCCGGCGAAACCTAAATTGACGATCGTTCGTCCAAGTTCTGTGCTGGTCTGCTGCGAGACCTTTTTGGCTTCGTCCAACTGTTCAGGGGTCACGTAACCCCTTTGGACTAGGAACTCGGCCATCGGTAAGCGCGGTACTGCCATGTTTTTCCCTGAAACCAAAGCCCGGACCCGACCCAGTCGCGAGCCGTGCCCCCTCGAACATGCCGAGGGCTGCCATCGCCTTCCCGGCCTGTTCGAAAGACTATTCTAGCCGCATCGTGGCGGAACGTGCCACCACCGGCGAATTTTTGACGTTGCCAGGTTAACGTTTAGTTCGGCCAAATCCGGCAGATTTACTTTCCGCCGAGGCCGCCGAGCATGCCGCCCATACTGCCTCCGATGTCGCCGTTCACCGTAAACCATTTCCTGACCTCGTATTTGTCGCAGACGTCTTGAACGAGCCGGTCGGACTGCTTGCCCGCCACGTCGATCCGGGACTCGCTTTGCCCCCGCATTTTCATCAACGTGGCCACTGCCGCCTTGGGATCGTCCGTCGAGCCGCCCACAACTCGCAAGACGTCATTGATCATCACGCTGGTCTCGCCTAGGCACTGAGAATAGGCATCTCGGATCGGGACGCACTCAGGAGGAGGAGGAAGCGAGTCGAAGTCTTTGATGAGGGCTGCCCATGCCTTGCGCTGGTCCTCGGCCTGGTTGCCTATCTCCTTGGCGGGATTCGAGGTCTCCACGTCCGCCTCGTCTCCAAGCAGGCCCTTGAGGGCGCCCTCCGTAGCCCCGGCCCCTTGGAGCATCGTCAATTGGAACAGAAGGTCGGCCACTTGCTTGCCAGCCATGTCCTTGCGCTTGTTCTCGATCCGCTCCAGGTGCTTGAGCCAGTCGAGGACGTCCTTCGGCATCGTCTTGACCTCGATGGGAGCCGCTGTCACCGCGTTGGGGGAGGCCGTCGCGGCCGTCACGGGCTCGGGAAGAGAAGCAGCAGCTTGGGTGACAGGTTTTCCTGGGCCGGTCGCGTTGCTCAGGACAGGGGCGCCGACGCCCGTTCCAAACCCAAAGAGGCTGCGCCCGAACAAGCCGAGCAACGCAGCGATGAGCAGGAGGACCGCTCCAACCGTGGCGTACCTCTTTGTCTCGCTGGATTGGCGAGAATACGGATCGACCGTGCTCTGCATACCCGTGCCGTCAATACTGCCTGAGTTTTGCCTGGACGGTCGAGTCGAACCGGTCCCGGCCAACCATATGACTATAGAACATGGACGTCTCTTGCACCGTCCACTGTTCAACAGGGACTGAAAAGATGTCGTGCCCCGAAGGCGGCCAGCAATTGCTCCACCTGTTCCGCGAACAGGTGCACTTGGCGGTGTCCAAGGCTGCTCCAGCTCGCTCGTCCGACGACATCGAGGACTACCTGAGCTTTCTTCTGTATTCGTTCGTCCGTACCGACAGCGTTTTCGCGATACGGGGCGCCGACGGGAGAAGGCTCACCTCGGTCTTCGAAATGCTTGCTGAAGGCGACGTCAGGTTGAACGCGGACAGCTTCGAAAGGGAGAGGTCGGTACACAAGCACATCGGGGACTACATCTTGTTCTGGAGCGGAGTCAACCCGGACTTCCTCCGTCGCTTGAAGCTCGACGACGGCCGCGATCTGGTGTGCGACTATACGAGGCAGGGCAAGGACAGCTATTTGCTGGTCTCCACGTTCGACTATGTGCCCTACGCCACGGAAGCACCGATGTTTCGTAAGCTCAGCGAAGGGTTCGAGAGCCTTGCCATGGCCCTGCAGGTCGTCGCCCACCAACTGCCGTTCCGCGTCGCCTAGCTAGGGCGCGGCATCGTGGAGTCGCGAAACTCCTTGCTCCCAAAAAGCGCTGCGAGTGGCGGAACCAGCATTCCTATCCCCATCGCCAAGTACATGGTCGTCAGGCCATAAACCTTCAGCCCGACACCGGCCAACCCCGCGCCGACCGGTTGCACGCCGGCGGTGACCATTGCCGAGACCGCGTTGACCCTGCCCCTCACGCCGTCTGGGACAGTGAGGTTGATATAAGTCATCGCCGGGATAGTCGCGAACGGCAGGGCGACCCCGCAAAGAAAATTCATCGACACGTAGAGCCAGAAGTTCCTGGCAAACCCCATGACAGCTACGGCGGCACCGATCGCAACCATGCACAAGGCATAAGCCACTCCCACCCGCGTGACCTTGATTTGGCCAACGACAAGGCTCGCGATCACAACGGGCACCATGAAAGTGAGCTCGATGATCGCAAGGGAGAGAAAGTTGCCGCCAAACCAAGCGCGGTTCGTCGCGGTGTAAACGACCATGAACCCTGAAATAGCAAGGTTGATCAGGAGGCTGACGCCGAGGATGATCCGGAGCACACAGTGCTTCCAGATAAGGCCTGCCCCCTCTTTCAGGTCCTGGAGCCAATGCGCCTCCGTGGAATCGTCGCGCACAGGCAGCAAGCGCGGCAGAGTCGCGATGAAGCCCGCTGACACCAAGAAGGATGCCGCGTTGACCAAGACGGCGACGAGGAAGAAGCGGGTCGGCGCAATCGCCTCTAAGGGCGCGAGCAGCAGTGCCGCTGCAATGAGGCCCACCGCGTTCATCGCATATTGGGTGGCGGAAGACAGTGAGTTTGCCGATAGCAGTTGCTCCCCCGGCACCAATGCGGGCACCGCGGCCCCACGGGCAGGCGTGAAGAACGCGTTGATCGAGCTTAAGAAGAGCGGCACGGCGAACAGGGCCCAGACCGGCGGCTGGCCCCGCAAAAGAACAAACGCGAACATCACCAGAGTCAACGCGCTCACCAAGTCGGCGCCCAACATGATGTTCTTGCGGTCGTGGCGGTCGGCAAAGACGCCAGCGACGGGCCCGACGAGCAGGAAGGGCAGTCCAGCGCAGGCCGCGACGCCTCCCACGATGAGAGGATCCTTGGTCAACTTGTCCGCCATGTAGATGAACAACATGCCGTAGACAGCGTCACCGAACTGGGACACCGTCTGGCCGATCCACAGGTTGCGGAAGCCTCTGATCTTGAGGACGGACATCGCTTGACCTTGGAGGGGCTTTAGAAGTCGAGCACGATCTTGCCAGCCTCGCCCCGTTTGAGCGTCTCCATGGCTTCGATCACGTCCGTATAAGGCATTTCGTGGGTCACGACGGGAGTCACATCCAGTCCCTTTTCAGCCAGGAGCCAAGTCATTTGATCCCATGTCTCCCACATCTTTCTGCCAATGATGCCGTGGACCTTCAGCCCCTTGAAGATCAGGCGGTTGAAGTCGACACCATCCAAAACGTCGGGGTAAAGACCCAGGAGGCCGACCCTCCCGCCGGGCCTGGTGTTCTCGATCGCCAGATCAAGGCTCGCCTTCTTGCCCGCCATTTCGAGGGTTCCATCGACTCCCCGTGGCTCAAGCTTTCGCAGCTCCGTTGCAACATCCTCTTTCGCAGGGTTGAGAATGACGTCCGCGCCCAGTTGCTCGGCCAGTTTGATGCGATAAGGACTGACCTCGGTGGCATAAACCTTCTTGGCCCCCAAGCACTTACAGATCGCGACCGAGAACAGCCCGATGGGGCCCATCCCGGTAATCAAGATCGTCTGCCCTTCCACGGGTCCGTCCATCACCGTGTGGACCGCGTTCCCCAGGGCGTCCTGCATGCTCGCCACCGATTTGGGAACCACGCTCGGCGTGTGCCGGGCGTTCATCGCTGGGATCACCGCATACGGAGCGAAGCCACCGTCGACGTCGACACCCAAGAGGCGCGTGGACTGGGCGATGTGCCCATCACCACGAAGATAGTCCGGGTCATTGGGATCGACAATATGGGACTCGCTGCTGACAAAGTCGCCAACTTTGTGCGTCGTCACCCCCTCCCCGACCTCGACGACGGTGCCACAAAACTCGTGCCCGATGACGGTCGGTGGGTGCATGCGGCCAGCAGACCAAGCGTCCCAGTTGTAAATGTGAAGGTCGGTGCCGCAGACTGAACCGTGTGCGACCCTGACCTTGACGGTCCCCGGTCGAAGAACGGGTTCGGGGACATCGATGATTTCGACGCCTGGCTCTGGTCGCGACTTTGCGATCGCCTTCACGTCGCCGAGGTTACCAACTGCTGAGGGTCCCCGTAGGAACGTCGGCTTGTGCGAGTCTAAGCTTGTAGTAGAGACCGTGCGAGGCCGAGGGTCGAGGGCGACGGCGCGCTCCCGTCCTCAACGTCCCAACAGCACGACATGACGCTTCCACAAAACCCCCAAAGGCGCAGACGCTCCGGATCCAGGCCGGTCATGTCAGCAACTACCTTGAGCCGGGTTGGCCACAGATCCTGAAGAAGCGGCGAGGCTTCCGCAGGGTTGTGGAGCAAACAATAGGCTTCGAACGCAGGGTCTCCGACCACACCCATCGGGTCGATGGCCTTAAACCCCTCTCCACACGAAAGCACATTGCCGTGGTGAAGGTCCCCATGAAGCAACATCGAGTCCGGAGCGCTTCGCTCAAGCTCGTCCCAGACTTCGACTGCTCTCAGCCTCAAGTCCTCGGGAACACCAGCTTTGGGTTCCCTGACCGTGCGCGACAAGTCCATCGTGGATTGAAATCGATGGCCTTGAGGATGCGGGTGGGCTAGCCCCAGCATTGTCCTGGCCAAGATGGTCGTCTGCTCGTCGTCGTTCTGCGGGCTCCACCCGGCATCTAGACGGACTCCGGGCGAAAGATCCTCCATGAGCAGCGCAGCCAGGCTGGGTTCAAAGTCAAGGAGCTCGGCAGCGAAGTCCCCACCGAAGGCACCGAGGGCGGCCGCCTCCGATTCCATCCAAGGCTCTGGAACCCCGAGCTTGAGAACAACCGGCAAGCCTTCCCTCGTGGCCCTCGCGACGAAGTGATAGCTCAATTCAGGGAAGGGAGCGACCTCCTTCAACGCCCACTTCGAGCAGGCCTCGGATAGGACTTCGTCGAACCGGCCGAGCCAAGCTGCTCCGTTCGCCTTCCAGACGCCGCGGATCGTCGCCTTGAGGTGTTCGGGCAGCATCGCCGTCCCATCCTACCGGAGCCCCCCAACGTCACGGCCCTTCAACTGACCGTCGGCCATAATTCCAGGCTACAAATGGGCTCTGCATACACTCCCGGCCTCACCGTCAGCAAAGACGTCGTCGTCCAGCGCGTGCGCCGGCTCCCCATCAAAGGAGAGGTTCTCGTGGCCAAGGGCGACGAGGTCAAGTTCGACACTGTGGTCGCACGCGCCATGCTGCCTGGCCCCCTTCAGACCATCAAGCTCGCAGAGAAATTGGGAGTCGAGGCCAAGGAAGTCCCGGGAGTGGTGACCGTCAAAGAGGGCGACACCGTGGCCAAGGGCGACATCGTCGCCAAGACCAAGGGGTTTCTCGTGTTCAAGGGCAGGGAGGAGGCAAGCCCCTATGACGGCGTCGTCGAAAGCATCTCCGAGATCACGGGGAGCATGCTCGTCCGCGAGCCCAGCATTCCCGTGGAGATCAGGGCCTACGTGCAAGGCAAGGTCGTCGATGTCATGGAGTCCGAGGGCGCGGTGATCGAGACACGGGCCGCCATGGTGCAAGGAATTTTCGGGGTAGGGGGCGAACGCAACGGCCAGATCAGAGTGGCGGTCGACTCGCCCAGCGCGGTTCTGGATGCCAAGGACATTCGCGACGACGACGCTGGGAAGATCGTCGTAGGCGGTGCGGGCGTGACGTTCGAGGCGATCCAAAAAGCAAACCAGTCGGGGATCGTCGGCCTTGTGGTGGGCGCGGTGCGCGACGTGGACCTGACCAAGTTCTTGGGATACGACATTGGTGTCGCCATCACCGGACAAGAGCAAATCAACATCACGATCATAGCCACCGAGGGGTTCGGGACCCTTAACATGGCGGACCGCACATTTAACCTTTTGAAAACAATCGAGGGACAGAATGCCAGCATCAACGGTGCGACTCAAATCCGCGCCGGCGTCATCAGGCCCGAAGTCATTGCCCCGATGACGAGCGCGACTGGCGAGGCGCACATGGCAGCCTCCGGCGGAACGCTCGCTGTCGGGACTTCGATCAGGGTCATCCGGGAGCCTTATTTCGGCATCCTCGGCAAGGTGACGGGCTTGCCGCCGCAGCTAGTGACGGTTGAGTCCGGAGCCGAGGTGAGGGTGCTCGAAGCGAAGCTCGATGACGGCCGGGAGGTGACAGTGCCCCGTGCCAACGTCGAGATCATCGCTGCCTCATGAAAGTCCTCATAGTCGACGACGAACCAACCCTTTGCGAAACTGTCGAGACCAAGCTTCGGCGTGAGGGCTATACGACCTTTACGGCCGACTCTGCCGAGGATGGCATGCGCCTCTTCAAGATGGTCAAGCCAGACCTCGTCTTGCTCGACGTCATGCTCCCGAACCGGTCAGGATTCGACCTGTGCCGGGCAATCCGAAAGAACTCCCACACCCCGGTCATCTTCTTGACGGCAAGGGCCTCGGAAGAAGACCGAGTGGCGGGGCTCGACCTTGGCGCGGACGACTACGTCGTCAAACCCTTCTCCCTGGCGGAACTGGCAGCCCGGGTCAAGTCGGTCCTCCGTCGGTCCGGAAGCGACACCGGCTCGAGCGAAGCCGTCGAGTTGCCATGGCTCATGATCGATCCCAAGACCCACGAGGTCAAGATCGCGTCTGATCCAGACAACACAAAGCCAGACACGGCGCTATCGCTGTCTCCGAAGGAGTTCGCCTTGTTGCACTTCTTGGCGCGCAACATCGGCCAAGTCTTTGGTAGGGACGCCCTCTTGGACCGCATTTGGGGCCAAGACGCCTATGTCTCCCCCAGGACCGTGGACGTCCACGTCCGCTGGCTGCGCAAGCACATCGAGCAGGACCCTTCAGAACCCAAGCGGATTGTCACTGTTCGTGGTGTGGGCTATAAGCTGGTCGCCTAAGAGTCGCCGCTGACGTGTCGGGCGTCCGCCCCGTAAACGCCCTGCTGTTCCCTGTGCTGCCTGCGGTCCGAGAGCGCCTTCTTCGCCAAGGTCAGATGGTGGAGGGCGGTCGCATTTTCATCGCACGCAAGAGCACGGCCCTGAAAGTCGAGCAGCTTGTCGATCAATACGTCCACGAGGTCTTCGACCCGGCAACCATTGACCCCAACTTCATGGGGCGGGCCATGCTGGAACACGACCCGGATGTAAGGAAGCGAGACTTCCGCCGGACTTCCGTCCATGTGGGCCATTGTGGGTTCGTTGTCGCTCATAGTTCCAGGAGTACGGTCAGGATCTCGAACGGCTTGTAGTTGAACAGCACGGCGCCCTCTTGGATTTCCAGTTCGTGCTGGCGGGTCTCATTGAGGTCGGCCAGCCAGGCCCTCTTGACGGGCATCGCGCACTGAAGAAAGGCAGATCCCCGCGTGTTGTGGCATTCGTAAAGGCGTGCGACAACGAGTTCCGAGTCTTCTGCCTTCTTGACCGCCTCGATGACCACGTTTCGATTGTCACAAGCGATGAGTCGCGGCATCTCCGCCTTCAAGCCCTTCTTTGGCTTCAACATGGCAGTCCGGGCCGGGGAGTTCAAAGCGTAAGCTGCTGCGACCACGTCGCTGTGCTGGAGCTGGTCGTAGTGCGGCAACAGGACGTACGTGAACCGGTGACGTCCAATGTCGCAGGTCGGATCCGGCGCCTTCGGAGCTCTCAACAAAGTGATACGCATCGTGTCGCCTTGGACGTCGTGCCCGTATTTGCCGTCGTTCAGCAGGGCAACGCCGTGCCCGCCTTCGCTCATGTCGACCCACTTGTGGGCACAAACCTCGAACCGCGCTACGTCCCAACTCGTGTTCCGGTGCGTCGGCCGCTCGACGTGGCCGAACTGGATTTCAAAGCTGGCGCGCTGGGCGTTCACGTTGACCGGGAACGCGGCCTTCAACATCTTGTCCTCCTCGTGCCAGTCAATCTGCGTGTCAAAGCGGATGCCTGGAGTCGGCCCGAGGCTGATCCGCTGCCGAACCGTCGAGTTGCCAAATTTCTTCACGACCTCGGCGGCAATGCGCACGGGGCCCTTCTCAACGATCTCGAAGCTTTCGCACCGCACCAAGTCCCTTTGCGTCTCCAGGGCATAGATGTCAACGTCCCAAGCGTCCCAATAGAGGGGATGGTCGTCGAACAACTGCAAGACGTTCCCTAGCTTGCCGGGGGTTATGAACTCGATCGGATCATCGTCTAGCGTTTGGACGCTTGTGATGTTCCCGTTCCCGTCGAACCGGACGGCGAACTCGTTGTTCTCAAGCCTTCGGCTCGCCACCTTAAGGCGGGGCACGAACATAGGCAAGGAGTCTGAGAACTCACCAACGGCAACCGCGCCCAGCGCGTCGAGAGGCGTCTGGAACACCAGCTTCTTTTCGCCGAAGTCGTCGACCAGTTGGACACCAAGGCTCTCGTCCCCGACGCGGACCGATTTGGGCGTCCATTCCTGCTTCCAACCCATTTCAACCTGTGATGGGAGCGCGCAGTTATGGAAGATCGCGACCGGACTGTTGAAATCAGACGTGTCGAGCTTGCCGCCGCAGTGCTGCAGGCACTCTTCGATCACCTTCGTTCCGATCTGTCTGACCCGGGCGTAGTCGGCCTTGCTGTCTTCATAGACCTCGCGGACCGACGAGCCCGGGATGATGTCGTGGAACTGGTTGAGCAAGACGAGCTTCCACGCTTCTTCAAGGGCCTGGCGAGGGTATCCGCCTGGCCGTTCGCAAAACGCCGCCAGCCATTCTGCGTCCCGCAACAGGAACTCTGATTCCCGGTTCGACTTCTTGTTCGCGGCTTGGCTCGTGTACGTGCCTCGATGGAGCTCGAAGTAAAGCTCTCCCACCCACGTGCAAAGGTCTTCGCTCGACGCTATTGCCTCTTCGAAGAAGTCAGCCGCCTTTTTGCGGGATGCGACCACAGGAAGTCCCGGCGCCTGCCTCGCTCGCCTGAGGAACTCCAAGTGGTTTTCGGTTGGGCCGCCGCCACCATCGCCCCACCCGAAGACATACATCGACATGTCGGACCGGGAAGCGTCCTTGAACTTCCGCACGCTCTCGGCGATCTGCGTCGGCTCGGCGCTGGCGCAATAGGTGTCCGCCGGCGGGAAGTGAGACCATACGCGACTGCCATCAATCCCTTGCCAATAGAAGGTGTGGTGAGGGAGCTTGTTGAACTGGTTCCAACTCAGCTTCTGGGTCAAGAAAGCCTTGATCCCGAACTTAGTCAAAATTTGCGGCAACGCCGCCGAGTAACCGAAGACGTCGGGCAGCCACATATCGATGGTGTTGACCCCGAACTTCTCGCGGAAGTAGCGCTTCCCGTAGAGGAACTGGCGGACGAGCGACTCCGAACCCGTAAGGTTGCAATCGGCTTCCACCCACATCGATCCGAGGACTTCCCATTGGCCCTTCCGCACAGCCCGTCGGACGCGTTCGAAAAGCTCCGGCTGGTCCTGCTCGAGCCACTCGTATTGCGACGCTTGACTGTGCACGAACACGTACTCCGGATAGCGCTCCATCAGGCCGAGCTGGACAGCCGTCGTGTGGAACATCTTCAGGTGCGTGACGCTCAGGGGCCAAAGCCAGGCCGTGTCAAGGTGCGCATGGCCGACCGGGACGATTTCGTGGTGCGTCTCGTCGGTCAGGCTGTCCATCGCGTCCTTGATAATCCGCCGGCAGTGGCTGACCGCACGCCGTTGGCCGGGTCGATAAAGGTTGCAGACTTCGTTGAGCGCTCGGAGCAAGACCGCCCGTCCGGGATTGCCTTCGTCGAAAGCGTCGTGCAGGTTCAGACAAAACGCGACATCGTAGGCGAGGGCCACCGCGTCAGGATCAACTGACACCAACCAGAACCCTTTATAGACTTCCGGTTCCGGGGTACGCGGCTTCTCCTTTCCGTGGCACGTGGTCTCCTTGTTGTGGGCAAAGGTTTGCAAGCGGAGTTCAAAGGATTCGCCGCCGTCGCACTTGTCGGCGAAGCGGTGATAGCTACGGCCCCAGTCGAGACCTCCCACCGCCTTGCCGTCCTGGTAGATCGTGGCCTCGACCGACCCCTCGAGCTGGCCCCAAATGTCGGCTTGGCCGTAACAGAGGCCGATTTCGCGCCCTTCCCACGCCTTGGGCACCTTGACGCGAAGACGGTACCAACCGGGCGTATACGCGGGGCCCCAAGCAAAGCCTGGCTCGATCGCTTGCCAATCCTTACCGTCGCCAAACTCTGCCTTGAGCGCCACCGTCTCGGTCACTGCCTTGTCCTTGAGTTCCCGCCTCAGGAACTGGCGGATTCGGTCATAGGTGAGCTGGGGGTGTTTGAGCATAGCCAGAAAGGAGGCCGGGAGGTTACCAGGTATAACCCGGCCGTTGGAGAAGGGAGAGACTCTCGCCAGCGCCGTGGTTTTGGGGGCGCTCTATGCCCGGGGTGCGCCCCGTCGAACACGCCTTGTCCGCAAGCGTTGGGGTCTCGTCCGTGACGCCCTCTGTCGCTCGCTGCCCAGCCTGTCCCAAGCGGGCGAGTGCCTTCGCGAGGCGGGCCTGTGGGACGAAGCCGCCACGCTCTCCGATTCGGACCTGTTGGATTGGGCACTGCGGAACGCCGAAGACGGCCGGCTCCTCACCGTTGTTGACCGCGACTATCCTGCCCGTTGGCTCTCCGTCCTCGGCGCCCACGCTCCGCCCAGCATCTGGGTCACGGGCCGTTGGCCGGGCGCGGACTCGGTCTCCGTGGTAGGCAGCCGGCACATCGATGCGGACGACCGCGAGTTCGCCAGAGACGTCGGATCCGCGGTGATCCAAATGGGCATGTCGCTCGTGACCGGCGGAGCCATCGGAAGCGACACTGCCTCAATCAACGGCGCGCTCGAAGCAGGAGGAGCGGGCCGAATCGTCGTACTGCTTCCTTACGGGCTAGAAGGGGCGAGCCACCAAAGGACTCTGAGTCACGAGATCGTGTGGGCGTCGGTGGCAGAACCGACGGCAGGATTCACTGCACCCCAGGCGATGGAGCGGAACACATTGATCTTTGCCGCTTCCAACACTTCTGTCGTCGTCCACGCCCGCTACAAGGAGGGCGGCAGTTGGCACGGCGCAGTCGGGGCGATTCGCGAGCGACACTCGAACGTGTGCGTCCGATCGGACGAGTCCAATAAGGCGAGCAGCGTTCTCGTCAAGTTAGGTGCCGTACCGATACGTAGTGCGGAAGACATAAAGTTGACGACGACTTTGAAGGAGCCCTCAGGTTTGACCGAGTCCCCGAACAGCAGATGAGCGCAGGGCGTAGGTGAGCGCGATCGCCAAAGCGTCCGCCACGTCGTCTGGCCGAGGCGGCTGGGCTAAGCCCAATAGCTTCTGAACCATGTATTGGACTTGCTTCTTCTCAGCGGCCCCGTTCCCCACGATGGCGCTCTTGACCTCGGGCGGGCTGAACTCCATGCAGGGAAGCCCCGAATGGCTGATCACAAGTTGGATGACACCGAGGGCTTTGGCTACGTCGATAGCTGTCGTCTGGTTCTTGGCGAAGAAGAGCTTCTCCGTGCAGACCGCGTCCGGTCCGTGCTTCTCCAAGATGCCCGTCAGTTCCGCATGAATCATCGCCAGACGTTCTGGGGTTGGGCCCTTAGGGGTCGTCACGAGTCCGAAGGCCAGGGCTTTCATCTGCGAGCCGCACCGCTCGACAACGCCCCAACCGATGCGCTCAAGGCCAGGGTCGATTCCCAGGACAACCATCCGCCCGATGTTAGCCCTGGGCGACTGACGTGAGGAGGCCCCGGCTGACAACGCCCACGTACCATGGATCGCCTTCGATGTCCGGAGTTTGGTGCCAGTCGTAAAGGTAGCCGTCGACCAAATTCAGGGTGGCGAGGCGACGGTCCAGGTCAGCGGCTGAGACCCAGACTTCGGTGAGAACGGGGTACCAGTCGGTGGGCAAGGGCGGTTGCATGAAGCGGTAGTCGTCGCTCACGTCCACTACGACTATCTTGGCGAGGTTGAACCGCCACATATTGGGAAGGATCACCGCCATTGTTCGACCTCCATGTCGTCAACTTAGGGACGCAATACCAGGACGCAAGGGAGCGCAAGGCAACGAATTCTTGACTTTGGTCCGCTATTGCCCGCCAGCGAGGTTCGGCATCTTGAAAACGCCTTCGATGCTCTCCCGGTTGACGTCTGCGGGTAGCCCCTGGATGCCCGCTTGCTTGAAGGCATAAGGGATGAGCACGGAGACCCGCCGGTTGCTGAAATGGTAGGGATCGCTCGGCACACGCAACTGGTTGTCGGCGTGACCGGTCACGGCGATAAATTGGGCGACCGGGCAACCTCCCTGGACCAAGATTCGACGCACGGCATTGGCACGGTCGTGGCTCAAGTCGAAGTTGTCGTAACCGGGACGGTTCAAGGGGCGAGCATCGGTGTGACCATCGACGACCATCTTACGGTGCGTTTGGGCCAAGACCGGTGCGAGACGGGTCAGGATCGAGCGCGCCTGCGGCCGCACCTCCGCGCTCCCAAGTTTAAAGAACAACTCGGAGTTCATCTCGTTTTCCGTCAGCTCGATCTTGAGGCCCTCAGGCGTCATTTCGACCTTGACCGCCTTGTTCTGCTCGAGCGACTTGAGTTGTGGATCCTTTGAGATAGTCTGTACGACCTTGTCCTCGATCTTCTTCATGACCGACATCTCGGAGCGGGCGGAACTGTCCCTGCCGTTCCTGCCGGGGGATGTGCTGATGCTGCCAGAGTCCTTGATCAAGTTCACTTGGTGCTTCGGTGTGTTCTTCTCAAAGCCGATCGGATCCTTGAAATACCCGGCGATCATCTCGCGGGTCGGTTGGTCCATGCCCATGATCCACATCACCATGAAGAAGGCCATCATCGCGGTCACGAAGTCGGCATAGGCCACCTTCCAGGCACCGCCGTGGTGGGCGTGCCCATGCGCCTTCTTCTTCTTGATGATGATCGGGGTGCCTTCTTGCATCAGGCTCGGGCTGCTCCTTTCAAAGTCTCAAGCGCCTTTAGGCCGCGTCCTTTTCCTTCACGGCCTTTTCAAGCTCCTGGAAGCCGGGCCGGACGGAGGGGTCGATGTTGCGCCGGGCGAACTCGACGCAGGTGATGGGAGACTCGCCCCGCGCGAAGCTAAAGAGGGCGTAGCGAATACAGGTGAGATACTGGCCGCCTGAGCGCACGCGGTTGCCGATCGACTTAGCCATCGGCGCAACGATCACGTAGCCTGCGAAAATGCCGAAAAACGTTCCTGCGAGTGCAGCGGCGACGGAGTGACCGATCGAGGCGGGATCGCCACCGATCTTCCCCATCGTGATGATGATGCCGAGGACAGCGGCAACAATGCCGACCGCCGGCATGGCGTCGGCCACGTTCTGCATGGCGTCGGCGGGAACCATCTCTTCGGCATGAGCGACCTCAAGGTCGAGCTCCATCATCTCGGAGAGGTCGTGAGGGCCGACGGCACCCGTGAGGATGACTTTCATCGTGTCGCAGAGGAAGTGGACCGCGTGGTGGTTCGCGAGGAACGACGGAAACTTCTTCATGATGTCGCTGTTCTCTGGCTCCTCCACGTGCTTCTCAAGGCCGAGGAGACCTTCCTTCCTCGCCACAGTGAACAGCTGGTACATCATCTTCAGAAGGTCGATGTAGTCCTTCTGAGCCGGGGGCGGCTTCATCAGCCCTGTAAGGGCTTTGATCGTCTGCTTGAGCACTTCGAGGCCGTTCGAGCCCAAAAAGATTCCGAGCCCGGCGCCTCCAAGGATGACGAACTCGTTGACTTGGATCAGGACACCGATCTGGCCCCCGTGCATGAGGTACCCGACCAATACGGCGACGACGCCGACGATGATCCCGATAAAGGTGAACATGACCGATCAAATCGGGCGGGGTGTAGAATGGGCCCAACCCCGCACAATTTCTATTGTCGGCGGCGTCCCCTCAGTACGTTAGCCATGCCCAACCCTGTCGCGAGCCCCCAGCCGGTCGTCAGGTTGCTCGACCCCCATACCGTCAATCAAATCGCGGCGGGCGAGGTGGTCGAAAGGCCCGCCTCGGTGGTCAAGGAGCTCGTCGAGAACGCTCTCGACGCGGGCGCGACATGGGTCGAAGTCCGGCTCGAGGACTATGGCCGCAAGCTCATCGAGGTCGCTGACGACGGTTGCGGAATGGATCTTGAAACGGCAAAAACCTCTCTCCAACGCCACGCGACCTCAAAGATCCGCCGGGTCGAGGACCTGAACAGTGTCGCCACCCTTGGCTTTCGCGGGGAGGCGCTCCCTTCGATTGCTTCTGTCTCGAGAACGACCCTCACCACCGCCCTCGAGGACGGTGTCCGCTCCGTCTTAGCCATCGAAGGCGGCCAGATCGCTGAGCCCGGCAGCCAACCTGGGCCGAAAGGAACGACCGTCTCCGTTCGTGACCTCTTCTTCAACACCCCCGCCAGGCTCAAATTCCTTAAGTCGGATGCCACCGAGCTGGCCGCCTGTGTCGAAACCGTATCGCGCTATGCCGTGGCCTATCCCGAGGTCCGGTTCCTGCTCACCCACGGCCCGAGCGTGCTTGTCCAGACCAGCGGCTCAGGCGACTTCGTCTCGGCAGTCTCCGACGTTTGGGGCAGAGACGTCGCCAGGGCCATGGCGCCGGTGGAGTCGTTCAATGGATCCGCCCGCGTGCGCGGGTTCGTTTCTCCGCCCCACTTCACAAGGCCGACGCGAGCCTTCCAGTGGTTCACGGTCAACAACCGTCCCGTACGGTCGAAGACGCTCCAGGCCGCGCTCGATCAAGCCTTCCGCTCTCTCACTCCAGAACGCCGCTACCCGCTTGCCATCCTCCACGTCGACATTGACCCGAACCGGGTGGACGTGAACGTATCGCCGACCAAAAGCGAGGTTCGCTTCCATATTGAAGGCGCAGTGTTCGACGCGGTGAGGAGAGGAGTGACGGCTGCCCTCCTCGATACGGGCATGGTGCCCCACGCTGAAGGCGTCGCGGCTGCGAACGCCGCGCTCCAGTCTGCGTCCGGCTTGCAAGCGCCGCTTCTCGCCACCGGCTTCTTGGAGGCTGCCCTCGATGCTCAACGGCCCCTTTCGGCGACATTCGGCACCGATCAGCCCAACCTCGGCGAGGCTGCTCAGCCGGGGCCATCGTTCCTTGTCGGGCTGAGGGTTTTGGGGCAGGTCGACGACACCTTCATCATCGCAGAGAATCAGCAGAGCCTTTTGGTCATCGACCAGCACGTGGCCCACGAGCGCGTCATCTATGAACGACTGCGGGACTCGCGGGGCAGCGGTAAAGTCGAGACCCAAGCGCTGCTAGAGCCAGAAACGCTGCACCTCGATCGCCGGTCGGCCGAACTGCTTGGCGAGCGCATCGCCGAACTGGCCGCCATCGGCTTCCAACTGGAGCCCTTCGGTGGAGACAGCTTTATCGTCAGATCGGTGCCAGCTCTTTGGCGCGGCAGACCTCCGCTGCAAGTCCTTCGAGACCTCGCCGACGAGCTAGCGGACGGGCTCGGCCAAGGGTGCCTGACATCGCTCCGCGACGACGTCTACATCATGTGCTCTTGCAAGATGGCGGTCAAGGCTGGCGACCCGCTCGGAATGGCCGAGATGGAGCGCCTGATCCAAGACCTGGCTCTCACCGAGAACCCCTACCTTTGCCCCCACGGCAGACCGATCACGATCGTCTTACCGAAGTCAGACCTCTACCGCCGGTTCAAGAGGTGAGGCCCCGGGCCTCACTCCACCCAGTCGGCGACAAAGATGTTCGTCTCGTGCGGCACCGACCCGTGTCGGTTGGACGCCCAAACCACTTTCTTGCCGTCACGTGAGAACATCGGGAAGCCGTCAAAGTCGGGGCTGGTGGTGATCCGCTCGACACCAGTTCCGTCCTTTCGGACCGTATAGAGGTCGAACTCGCGGCCCTTCGGATCCTCGTAGTTGCTGGCGAAGATGATGCGCTTGCCGTCCGGATGCATGAATGGCGCGAACGAGGCTCCGGGAAGATGGGTGACCTGCCTCTTGTGCCGGCCCATCGAATCCATGATCCACAAATCCATGCGCTTTGGTCGGACGAGGTGCTGCTTGTGAAGATCAATGTAGTCCTGCTTGTCCTGATCGTCGTCGAACGGGCCGCGACGATAGACGATCACCTTGCTGTCCCAACTGATAAACGGTCCACCGTCATAGCCAGCCACATCGGTGAGACGCGTCATGCCGCTACCATCGAGGTTCGCCCGGTAAATGTCGATGTCGCCTTCCCAGTCTCCGGTGAACACCATGTACTTGCCGTTGGGAGCGATCGTGGTCTCCGCGACATACCCGTTCATCTTCACGACCGGCATCAGGGCCATGCGCGCTTTCGTGTTTGGCGACGGTCCGAGGCGTTGGCGGTACAGCGCAAAGTCCGGGTTCACGCGCCAAACGTAGCCCTTGCTCATGTCCACCGCCTCTTGGGCCCCGGTGTTCCGTTCGTGGGTACTGCTGAAGTACAGCCACTGGTTGTTGGGCGTGAAATAGCTGCAGGTGCAACGCCCGAGACCAGTGCTCATGAGGGTCTTGCCGCTGCCGTCGGCTCGCATCACGATGATCTGCTCGTCCGGCCAAGGAGACTGGCGGGTCTGGAACGTGATCCAGTTCCCATCCTTGCTCCAATAGGCCTCGGCGTTTTGGCCGCCAAACGTGAGCTGCCGGATGTTGCGCAGGTGCCTCTCGCCTGGAGCGGAGGGCCATGCCTTGCTGTTCGGCCAGTGAGCAAACGGCGATTCTTGGTGTGGCACTGCCAGTAGGGCGAGAAGAAGGGCTCCGGTCATCTGACCCTAGGTTACTCCCGAAGAACGCCTTACTGTGCGACCTTCAAAGAACTCTAGGACAGTGTCGGCCTCCGACAACACCGGGCCGGTAACATCACGCGCTCCGATGTCCGAAAAGCTCTTCTCGCAATCGACCGGCATGTTCATCGCCGAGACCCATACCGAAGGCATGACTTGGTTCTTCAGCGTGGACCGGTTCCTCGTCGAAGGAAAGAGCAAATACCAGCAGTACCAAATCGTCGAAATCCCCGTCTTCGGCAAGACACTGTTCCTTGACTACAAGATCCAAAGCAGCTTGCTCGACGAGTACGTCTACCACGAGAGCATGGTGCAGCCCGCCATGACGACCCACCCCGATCCGCGCAAGGTACTGGTGTGCGGCGGTGGCGAAGGCGCCACCCTCTGGCAAGCCCTTCAGCACAACACCGTGCAGGAAGCCCACATGATCGATCTCGATGAAGAGTTGATCGGTTGGGTCAAGCAACACATGGTGGAATGGCACAAGGGCTGTTTCGACGATCCGCGGGTCACGCTCAAGCACGAGGACGCGCGCGGCTGGGTGGAGAACCACAAGGGCTTCGGCTACGATGTGATTCTGAGCGACCTACCCGGCCCCCACGAAGGCTCGCCGGCGAGGATGCTCTATACCAAGGAGTACTTCCAGCACATTGCCGACGCTCTCTCCGATGACGGCCTGTTCGTGCTGCAGAGCGGTGCTTGCAACGAGACCTACCCATACCTCTTCGCGCAAATCCACGCGACGCTCGACTCGATGAAGGACACGTTCCCGGTCGTACGGGGTTTCTACGGGCTGGTGACCACCTTCCAGATGCCTTGGGGCTTCATCATGGCGAGCAAGAAACACGACCCACTGGCCCTCTCCCAAGACGAGATTGCGGCACGCCTCGCCGCCCGCGGGGTGACCAACCGATACGCCACGCCACGATTCATGCCGAGCATGTTCGTCCTTCCCGAATACATGCTGAAGGCGATCGCTGAGCACGGCAAGGTCTTGACCGACGCCGAGCCTTTCCTTTGGACAGCGTAAACCGTTTCCCTTCCGCAAACCAGACAGGTAATCTCCCGCGGTCCAAATGAAGTTCAGGAAGATCTATTGGGTGACCGAGCAACTCGGCTCGGACGGGACATCCACGGTCGCAGGTGTCTACACCTCGATCAACGACTTGATCGAACGCGGCATCAACTGGAAGGACGGGTGCGAGAAGCAGGCAGCCTTCCGGCTGACTTTGGCCCAACTAGATTCGCGAAACATGCCGTTGGGAAGTTGGACATCGCCGGGGTTCGACGGGTTAGAAGGCGACCTGGCTCCCCTCGTGGCCGGCCTTGAGTTGAGCGGTTTGGACGTCGACCAGCTTTGCCAGGAAATCCGAGCCTTCTGCTCATAGGTTCTGGGCCCAGAGAAGCAAGAAACCCCTTGGCACATACCAAGGGGTTTTTTCCTTTATCAGCTCGCCGACTTACTTGCTCTGAGAGCCGCTCGCCTGCTCGGCCGCTTGCTCCGCTTGCTTCTGAAGCAGGGTCGAGAAGTTCTTCCAGGCTTCCTTGAGCGACTCGCGGCGCACCACGACTTCGCTCGTTCGCAATTTCTCAATGAGGGTCTTGCGCAGATCGTTCGCCTTGTTTCCGCGCTGGATGGCGAGGTTGCGGCGCACGCTCTCTTTGCGCGCATCGGTCAGTTTGATCGGCTCGGCCGCCGTCTTCTTATCGACGTGAAACTTGGCCCAGCCTTCAGTAAACTTGATCCAAGGAGTATCGCCGCCTTCTGGCGTCGTCTCGATCGGCGTGCGGAGGTTCGGAGTCATCTGGTTGATCGGAAGCGGACCCCGGTCAGGCAAGTACTTGCCCTTCATGATGGCCGCGTTCGGCGCTTGGCTGAACTTCACGGCCACTTCCTCGAACTTCTGGCCGGCTTTGAGCGCTTGGTCAGCTTGCGTCTTCTTGACGTCGGTCGTCGCCAAGATCCAGCTCAGCTCGACGGCGGCAGGCTTGACGCTCGCTTCAGGGTTGCGCTTGAGCCAAGCGTCGACCTCTTCGTCGCTCACCTTGATGCCTTTCGTGATCAGGCCTTCTTGGATGAGCGAGAACCGGATCTCGTCACGGATCTGACCAACCGTCATCCCGCGCCTCTGATAGTTGTTCATGAAGTTCGGGTCGAGCTCTTCCTGGAACTTGAGCTCTTTGTCGACGTCTTCCTTGCTGGGAAGCACGCCTCCCTCCTTCGCCATTTGGGTCAGGATGGTGCGGGACACGAGGTCCTGCATCGCCTGGAAAGCCAAGGTGTCGGACACGGGAAGCTCCACCACCTGTCCCTGGAGGACGACGCGGGCGCTGCCCTTGACGCCAAGGTAGTTGTTGAACTGGTCCACGGTGATGGGCTCGCCACCGACCGTCGCGAGAATCTCCGAGCTACCGCCTCCCTTCTGGCATCCCGCCAAGGACAACAGCACCGGCACAATTGCCAGGGGAAAAATCGTCTTGATCTTCATGATTCTTTCTTGCCGAACGAAGTGATGGAACGGCCATGCTACCCGTTCACGAGCCTATGGCCCGGCCTTACCTTCAACAGGGGTGCGGCAAGGAATGTGCCAACGAGTCAGGCTTCCAAGTCGATGTGGTGCTCGCCGTCCGAGTCGCTCAGTTCGCTGTCAAGGACGGCTTCAGACTCCTCTAATTCTTCTTCAGAGGTCTCAGAAGACGGACGAGGCTTGCCCTTTCGGCGCTCTTTGAGCCAATCGGGCCGCCTCGAAGACACTTGCGGTTCTGGCCCTCGGAGGGGGCCGATTCCGTCCACTTCATACCTCCACTTCAGGCCACTTGTGCCGTCCCCTGCTCTTTCATAAACGTCCGAAGTCGGGCCATCGCCTGAGTGTGAAGCTGATAGACACGGCTCTCGCTGACACCGAGCACCTTGCCGATCTCCTTGAAGGTCAGGCCCTCAAAGTAGTAAAGCGCGATGACGAGCCGTTCCCGCTCCGGGAGGTTGTCCACGCCGCTCGCTAGGATACGGCGCAGTTCCTTGCCTTCTGCCTCGCCGTCCGGACTGGCGTCCTCGTCGACGATCATCTCGATGAAGTGGATGTGGTCGTCTCCGTCGCTGGTTCCGCCGACCACGTCGTCGAGACTGAAGACGCTGGTCCGGCCAGACCGCACCATCAGGTCGTCGACCTCTTCGTCGGTCATGCCCAGGTAATCGCCAAGCTCGCGGACGGTCGGGGCCTTGCCCAGCGCCGTCTCCAGCTTTTGCTGAGCTCGCTCAAGCGCCTTGAGCTTCTCACGGATACTGCGGGGCACCCAGTCCTCGTCCCGCAGCATCTCCAGGATTGCGCCGCGGATGAGGGCAATGGCATAGGTCTCGAACTTGACGTCGCGAGAAGGGTCGTATTGGTCGACGCTCTTGATGAGCCCGATGACGCCGGAACTGACGAGGTCCTCACGGTCGAGACCGTTGGGGACGTTGCTGACCAATCGGCCGGCGGTGATTTTGACGAGATACGAATAATGGTTGATAAGGTCAAACCGCGCGCGAGGATCCTTGTACACCTTGTACTCGATCCACGCCCGCTGTAATTGTTCTTGCGACAATGGCATTTGTGTCCCTCCGGAACCCCCGATCAAGCTGCTTCGGCCTCATTGCCGGAGACAGACTCACCCAGCGGCGGATCCATTTCTGGCCCGTCATTTCTCCCGACGTCCTCCGCCGGGAAAAGGGCGCACCAGACACCTGTCAAGAGCTTTCCTGCGAAGAAGGCCGCGAGGCCCCTGAGCAAACAAGTCATCGGATCGACCCTGGCGATCACCGCCGAGGCCAAAGCCGCCAAAGCCGTCAAACTGGCCACTAAGGTCATGGTCAGTGGCTGTGGCTTCTTCATCAACGCCGAAAACCCTCACATTTGCTGTCGGCACAAGCTGCGTTCTCCTATAGGTCCAAGATGTAAAAAAGTGTGAGCTTTTCTAGTCTACGGCATTAAAGTGCCGTTTCAGCATTGGAACTTGGCCGATTTCGAGGTTAGAAGGGAATGCGGAGACCGTCATAGGCGAGCTCGATTCCGGCGGGGAGATCGGCGTTCGTCTGGTCGTGGTCGTAGTCGTCGGACAGGTGCGTGAAATACGTCTGACGGGCACCGAGCTTGAGGGCCACCTCGATCGCCCTTTCAAAATGGAAGTGGTTCGGGTGGGGCTTGAACCTGACAGCGTCCAACACGAGCACGTCGAGACCCTGCAATTGGGCCCAAGCCGCTGCCGGGATTTCTCCGACGTCGGTGACGTAGGCGAAGTCGGCCACTCGAATGGCTAGAACCGGCCACCGACCGTGCTCGACCCAAAATGTCTTGATGTCGAGCCCCGCCAAGTGAAGGACTTTGGGAACGTCGCGAAGGTCGAACCGAGGCACCCAGATCCCTTCAGGGAAGTCCTCGAACGCATAGGGAAAGATCCTTTTGACGTCCTCTTGGTACTGTGGAGCTGTGTAAACCGGCATCGCCCGCTGATCTCGGATGCACAGCGACCTCAGGTCGTCCATCCCCATCACGTGGTCTGCATGAGTGTGGGTAAGCAGCACGGCCTCCAGGTTATGAACGCCCTCCCTCGTCAGTTGAAGGCGGAGTTCGGGAGGGCAGTCCACGAGCACGTTCCCATCGGGCCCTTGCAACAAGAGGGCGGGCCGAGTGCGATGGTTTTTGGGGTTAGCGAGATAACCGGCCGGATAAGCCTTCCCCAAGGACGGGACGCCGTTGCTGGTTCCCGACCCGAGGACGATAGCCTGCCCCATGGTGCCCAGGCTACCCGTCGTCGCAAGAAATCCCCGTAACCTCCCCTGGGGATCAGGGCCGCCGGTCGCCGACAATCTCTTTAGGAGCGCCGTGGTGAGCGTTCCGGAGCCGACGAACATGCCCTTTTATGCCTACACTGCAGTCGATAAGGCGGGCCGCAAGATCAAAGCGGTCATGGAGGCGGACAACGAGGCCCTCATTCTTCAGCACTTGAGAGCCGAGGCCCTTCAGGTCTTGGAGCTCAAGGAGACCAAGAAGAAGTCCGGTGGCGGATTCAACAAGGGCAAGATGAAGCCCAAGGCACTGGTCGTGTTCTCACGCCAGTTCGCCACGATGATCGATGCGGGCATCCCGATCCTGAGGTGCCTGGACATTCTCGTCGGACAGACAAAGGATCCCATCCTCAAGCCCGTCCTCGAGCAAGTACGCAACGACGTCAAAGGAGGCTTGACCCTCACCGAGTCGATCGCGAAGCACCCGAACATCTTCAGCAAGCTCTACGTCAACATGATCCGCGCAGCCGAGCTGGGCGGCATCTTGGACGTCATCCTGGACAGGCTCTCTGGCTTCCTCGAATACGAGAACGAAGTCAGGGCGAAGATCAAGAGCGCGATGATGTACCCGGTGCTCGTCCTTGCCTTCTCCCAGGTCATGCTGTTCGTACTGTTCAGCTTCGTCCTGCCGAAGTTCAAGGACATCTTTAGCGGCATGAACGTGAAGCTCCCCGCGATGACAGCGATGCTCTTCGCGATGGGAGACTTCATGCAGAAGTACTGGTGGACCGTCATCTTGATGGTGGTCGCCGGCATCTTCGGGCTCAAGATTTACGGCAAGACGCCTAAGGGACGCTACCAAATGGACTTCTTGAAGCTGAAGTTCCCCATCATCGGTGAGCTCTCTCTCAAGATGAGCGTCGCGCGCTTCTGCCGCACGTTCGGCACGCTGATCAACAGTGGTGTCCCGATGATGCGCAGTCTGGAGATTGTTGGCGAGACGATGGCGAACGCCGTCCTTGCCGAAGCCATCGACAACACCCGCGTCAGCATCAGAGAGGGCCAGAAACTCTCCCTGCCGCTTTCGCAGAGCGGACTGTTTCCCAGCATGGTCACCCACATGATCGACGTTGGTGAAGAATCCGGCCGTCTGAGCGAAATGCTCGTGAAGGTCGGGGACTTCTACGACACCGAAGTGGAAGCCACCGTCAAGGGCCTGACGTCGATGATCGAGCCGCTGCTGATCATCTTCTTGGGCGGCGTGGTCGGCTTCATCGCCATCTCAGTCATGACACCGATCTTCACGCTGGTCAACAACGTTAGCAAGTAACCCCGGCACCGGCTGCGGCCGGAGCCACCGACCCGGCGCCAAAGGCGCCAAAAAAGCAAATCTCGCGGCACCTGGAGGGGCGCAGCGGGCGCTGGACAAGATGTCTGGCGGACGAATCACGGAGCGAATATGTCAGAGGCTTTGGCCGGATCTAAGAAGGACGTCGAGCAGTTGGTGCTCGAATACAGCGAGTCGCGTCGACCCGACTTGAAGGACTTGATCATCTTGCAGTGTTCAGGGATGATCGAACGCATCGCGCGCCGCTTCAGCGGCGTCGAGCCGTTCGACGACCTTGTCCAAGTTGGCTATATCGGGTTGCTCAACGCGCTCTCCAAGTTCGATCCTGCGAACGGGGTCCGGTTCAACACCTATGCGACGCACTTGGTGGCTGGCGAGATCAAGCACTATCTCCGCGACCGCTCACAAATCATCCGTCACCCTGCATGGGTGCAGGAACTCCGTCAGCGCCTGAACAAGGCCTCCGTGGCCTTGCAGGCAGAATTGGGAAGGCAACCGACGATCCGCGAGATTGCGGAGGCTTGCTCCGTCAGCGAGAACGCTGTCGAGGAAGTCCTTGCCACCCAGGACCTGCTCCGTGTCTCGAGCCTCGATGCGCCATCCTCGTCGGACGAAGACGGTGAAAGCGAGATCGACAAGCTCGATGCGATCGGCCCCTGCCAGGGCCAGCTTGGCGTAGAAGAGCGGGTCGTGCTGGAGGCCGCCATCAGCCAATTACGCGACCTCGAGCGGGACGTCCTGACGATGTTCCACTTCGAAATGCTGAGTCAAACCGAGATCGCGGCGAAGCTCGATATCTCGTGCAACTACGTCTCGCACATCCTGAGGCAGTCTCTCAACAAGCTCCGCAAGGCCCTGGTCAACGAGGAAGAGGCGGACCGCGCCCTGCGCAAGGATCTGCCCAACGAGGGCGACTCGCTGGACACTGAGTCCCGCGCCTATTCCGAGCAGTACTTCATCAACCGGTTGACAGAGGAGATCCATCGCGTGGTCGGAACCGAAAACTCCGTCGCCGTCATCAGCGTCCAGTTCAGCGGCCTGTCCTCGCTCCAAGGCTTCTATGGGACGAACAGCGTGCGCGACTTCCTGGTGGATGCCGCCGAGTTCCTCCGCCACTCAGTCCGCTCGCTTGACGTGGTTTGCCGCTATGGAACCACCGGCTTCGGAATCATCTTGCCAGACACCGGCGAGCGCGCGACCCAAGTGTTCCAGAGGCTGCACCGCAGGTTCGAGCAATGGATGCTCGGCCGCTTCGGGAACAACGGCTCGATCCACGCGGACATCGGCTTTGCCACCGCACCGATCGACGGACGCTCGGTCAACGAGATCGTGGCCAAGCTCGCCGAGGGCGATGCGACGAAGAAGGCTGCCTGATCGCGTAATCGGGCCACAATCAGTGTGCCTTGAACCCATACGAAGACCTCCACCTGCGTGAGCCTTCCGGCGCGAGCCCCTTCGTGGCAATCAACATGGTCACGACGATTGACGGCAAGATCCTGTCAGGCGGTCGCGACGAGGGCGTCATGGATCTGGGCAGCCCGGTCGACCACCAGGCCATGCGTAACATTGAGGCGGCTTGCGACGCCGTGATGATCGGCGCGGGCACGCTCCGGGCCACCAAAGGGCTCTGGTACGACGCCCGCCTGACCCGAATCGTGGTCAGCCCCAGCGGCAATCTGCCCTACCAGTCCCGCTTCTTCACCGACGCACCCGAAAAGGCGTGGGTGTTGACGAGCGAAGTGGGCGAATCCGCGGTTCCTTCGAACGTTCAGCGTATCGCGACGAAAGAGCCGATCGAATGGCCTGGCGTCCTCGAGAGGCTGGGCAACGAATTGGGCGTCAGACGCTTGCTCGTCGAAGGAGGTTCCGAGTTGAACGCTTCTTTGCTCGCCCAAGATGTGGTCGATGAGCTCTTCTGGACTGTCGCTCCGAAGGTCCGACTCGGCCGAAACATCCCGACCTACGCAGATGGGGAGCCCTTCCCTCGCCACGGCCTCCTCAAATTCAGCCTTGTCTCCAACCTCGTCATCGACGACGAAGTGTTCCTGCGCTATAGGCGGTCACGCTAAGTCCGCCCGTGCATGCGGAACACTAAGCACCTTGCGCAATCCTTTGGCCCCGACGGTGTTCCTCGTCAGGAACGCCGGAAAGACCTTGCCCCTGATCGGCGTGATCGTCTTGGCCGTCATGCTGATCGCTGGGATCGTGGCCATCATGGACAGCATCCCCCTCAGCATCCGCACCACTTATGGCTACAGCAAAGCCTACTTAGGGGTGACACCCCGTGGCAACAACGCCATGACGCCCGTCCTGCGGACTCAGATTGAACAGGAAGCGCCCGTGCCTCTCGGCCCGGTCATGACCTGCCGGGCCAGCGATTGCGAGGTCAAGAGCATCGTGGGCCCCTGGAGGTTTGTGGTCCTCGCCCTGTCCCAGGAGGATATGCGCACCTACCTCTCGCGGCTCGGGGGAGGGCGGGTCGAGGGCCGGTGGCCCAGCTCCGGCGCTCCCGAGGCGATCGTCAGCGAACCTGTTGCTAGGAACCTGGGCAAGCGGATCGGGGACACAATGCTGAGCCCGACCGACGTCAATAATTTCTCACCCAAACCGGTGAAGATCGTCGGGATCGTCCACATGCAACCGTGGATGGCCCTCATGCCGATTGAATACCACCGCAAGTACCACTTCCCCCCGATCGACCTCCTCATCGTGATGGCCAAGGACATTCGAGACCAGGACAGACTCGACCGGTGGGCCTTCGAAAGGTTCAAGGGACAGCAGGCGAGGGTCTTCGCCTACTTCGAGTTGGAGAAGGAGACGGACGAGATGTTCCGCATCCTTTACTCGATCCTGAACGTGGTGATCGGCATGCTCGTGGTGGTGATCACCTTGATGATGGCGATGCTCATGAACATCTACCAGTCGCAGAGGATCCAAGAGTTTGGATTGCTGCAAGCCCTCGGATACACCCGGAGCATTCTGCTCAAGCGTGTCTTGGCGGAGACCGCCTTGGTCGTGGTGGGCGGCTGGATCATCGGCTTGGGCGTCGCTTTCCTGGCCCTCCTGATTGTCCGGGCGGTGCTGATGGAGCCAAGGGCCTTCATGCTGGATCCGGGCGACTTCAAGGCCTACTCCTACACGATCCCCGTGCCGATAGCAATCTTTGTCGCGGCGACCTTCACAGTGGTGCAGCGCTTCCGCAGGTTCGATCCCGTCGGCGTGGTCGAAAGGAGGCTGGTTTGATCCAAGTCGATAAGGCGTCCCTGGTCTACAACGACCACGGCCGTGACGTCTATGCCTGCCGTTCGATCGACCTGGAGGTCAAGGACGGTGAGTTCCTAGGGATCTTGGGGCCAAGCGGATCCGGAAAGTCATCTCTGCTGTACTTGATGTGCGGCCTGAAGACCCCACACGAGGGGCAAGTGCTTTATCGAGGAAGGGTTGTGCAGGCGATGGACGAACAGGAGCGCGCTTCCCTTCGGCTCAACCGCTTCGGCTTCGTCTTTCAATATCCTTACCTCCTCGGCTATTTGTCGGCCCTTGAGAACGTGCTCGTCGCCCAGCCCTCTGGCCATCGCCGGGCTGAGGCGGTCGCATTGTTGGAGAGCTTGGGCCTGGGCGATAAGCTCCATCGCCTGCCTCACGAACTGAGCGGCGGGGAAAAGCAACGGGTGTGCATTGCCCGCGCGCTCCTTGGCGGCCGCGAGGTCATTTTTGCTGACGAGCCGACCGCCAACCTCGATCATCGCAACGGGGTCGCCGTTGTCGAGACGCTTGTCGCCTCCCGAGGAACAGGCAGCCTCGTTATGGTCACCCACGACCCAACCATGCTGGAGAAAGCGGACCGGGTCGTCACGATCGCGGACGGCGAGCTTGTCCAATGAAGGCGACGATCTTCTTAATGGCTGTCACCGCCAGTCTCGGTTGCGGCTCTCCCCGGCTCGGTGGGCACCAAGTTCCCCGAACCAACGAGGAACCTCGACATCCTACGGCCAAATCTGTCGATAGGGCTGGGCCGGCTCGTCTGTCCCCCGATGGGCAACGACTCGCTTTCCCCTATGGAAACCGATTGATCGTCATGACCCTGCCGCTTGACGAGCCTGGAGATCGGTTTGACGTCAACATTGACCCCTCGGGGTTCCAAGACGCAGCCTTCTCAGCCTCGAGCCGCTACTTGGTGGCTGTCAGCGTTGGCTGGTCCGGCCCTAGCACAGCGTACTTATTTGAGGGAAACCAGCTGGTCTCAGTTAATCGACGGGCAACAGAGGACGATGCCACTAACGTCGAATTTGCGCGTGATGGCCGAACCGTGTCCGTGGCGGAGGCAGCGAAGACAAATTCGCTGGAGGTTCCGACCCTGAAGAGGATTCGCTCCGCTCCAAACGCGAGTGCGACTGCGACCTCAGACTCTTATCCGCGTTTGTTTAGGAGCGAAGATAGGACTCAGGCATTCTTTGAAACGACAATTGGCAAGGTTGCCTTGGAGAAGCCAGGAGGGCTCGTTGGGCAAGACCTCTCGATGCTGAACAAGAGCCTCGCATCGGCATTCTGTACTTCAACACTGGTCATTTGGGACGTTCATTCCGGGGAACTTTTGTTAAGGATTGCTATGGACAATTCCGAGCAAACGACATTCACGTTCAGAGACGGGCGAATCTTTCACCTTCGTCAAGATGACAATCCCGGCTCATTTGAGAATGTCGAGAATGACCTGAAGCTTTCGCTGCGAGCAGTACTTGCTCGCTGAGACCCACTCCCTAAAAGAAGGGACTCACCGTACATGCGGCTACTTCTTCCCTTGGTCTAGGTTCACCATCGTCCCCATGAGCGTCTTCTCGGCGCCTCCGGTGTCCCCCCTCTGAATGGCCTGCATCGCGATGGTGACTTCTTGGGCTTCGCTGGTCCGGCCCTGAGACATCAGCAACGCTTGCGTCTTCTGGAGGTCGGACAGGGCAGCCGCCGCAGTGATCTGCTGCGTCTTGAGGCCCATGATCGTCTTCTCGACCGTCCTCGAAGCCGCGCTCACTTGGGCAGCAGCCGAAACCCGAGGGTCGACGGGCGCCGAATAACGGGCTGCATCGGCGGTGAACTCCATGACCAAATCCAGGTTTTGCGAACGCTCTAGGCCACTGGCATCGGTGTAGTTCAAAGCGCCGCCTGCGACCCGATAGTGACCAAGCGGGTGGTTAGGGAAATCGAAGTCCATCACGATCTGCATGACTGCGCCCCTTTCAAGGTCGGCGAGGTCGAGTGTGAACTCGCGGGAGTCTGGCGGTACGGAATGGCCCGTCACCCCCCGAAGGTTGACCCAGCGTGAGAGCCTCAGGGACAGCCTGAGGTGCATGGCGCTGACTGACATCAGCTTCTGGAGTTCGGTCCGGAAGATCTCGGGGATGAGCTGGGGCTGAGGAATGTAGTAGTAGTTCCCGCCTGCCTTCTTCGCCATCGCGGCGAGCAGCTCTTCGTTGTAGTCGGGGCCAAAGCCCAGGAAGGTGCAGGTGATCCCCCGCGTCTTGACGTCCCCTGCGTGGGCGACGAGGCTTGCGAAGTCTTTGATGCCGGCCGTCGGGTCTCCGTCAGAGAGCACGACCATGCGCGTCGCCCGTCCGCTCTCAGCATGCTGGGCAAGTTGGTGCGCGGCGAGGTGGATGCCGTCGTAAAGATTGGTGGTGTAGCCCGGGGTCAGTTGGGAAATGCCGTCTTTGACAGCCTGACGGTTGGTGACGCGCTGGGGCGCCATCAGAACCTCGACGGTCTCGTCGAAGACCACGATCGAAAGGATGTCGTCCGGCCCCATCAGGTCGACGACGAAGCCGCACGCTTGCTTGGCGTATTCAAGCGGCGGCCCCTCCATGGAGCCGGAACGGTCAATGACAAGGCACAGGTTGAGCGGCGTTCGGGGGCCGGCCGAAGCGACCCCGGGAAGTCCAGGGTCGGACGGAGCAGAGAGCTCCACGAGGAACTGTTCGCGAGCGGGCCCGTTCGACATCGTCGCGATGCGGCTCGGCGTCACGGTGACGGAGAGCTCCTGCGATGGCGGTGCCCAAGCGGTCGTTCGGTTCGGGTCTGCCCCGGGGGCGGCACCCATGGCCACTGTGCGGTTGTCGGCTGGGCCAGCGCCGATCACCGTCTTGTTCGGATCGAAACCCGTCAAAACAGTCTTGTTCGGATCATCGGGAAACTGGCTCATTCTCTACAAATCCTTGGCAAATCTACCGTTTTCTAGACGCTCCCACCGGCCCGATCTACTCAACTCGCAAGTTCGTGCTCCCGATGGTGACCACGTCGCCGCTGCGCAAAGCCGACGTCTGAACCTTTTGGCCATTGACGTAGGTGCCGTTCGTGCTCCCAAGGTCGGTGACCATCAGCCCCGCTGGCGTCGAACTGATGTTGGCATGCTTCCTGGAAGCCTGGGGATCCACCGCCAGCCCGATCCCAGTGCCCTCCCTGCCAACCTCGAGTACGCCTTGCACCGCAAACCGCTGCCCCGTCAATGGGCCGCTGGTCACCACCACGGCTTGTTGGGGAGCGGTCGCTGGCTGAGCCGCATAGACCCCTGTGGGAGCTGCGGAAGGCTGCTGGACAGGCTGTAGCGGCTGGGCTGGTTGGTATTGGAGCTGTGGCGAGGAGTACTGCGGCTGCCCGCCGATCGGTACTGCCTTCGCACGACCCTCCGCTGCCGCCGATCCACCCGCCTTCATCATGAATTGGAAATTGAGCGTGCCAATCTGAATCGTGTCGCCGGGGCTGAGGACAGCCTGGGGGACGCGGACACCGTTGTGCCCGACTCCGATCGGCGAGCCTGGATCTTGGAGGACGTATTGGTTGCCGCTCCGTGCGATGACAGCGGCAAGGGGCGGCACCGACGGGTCGCCGAACAAAGGGACGTGCGCTCGTTCGTCGCGACCGATCAAGGTCTGGGCAGAATCAAGCGGCCATTCTCGACCCTCGTTCCGTCCAAGGACAAGGCGCAGCCAGGCCTTCCGAGTCGCCAGGTCAACCAGAGCAGTGAACAGGCCGATGAGAAGGCCCAGTCCGAAGGCCAAGACTGCCCGTCCCGGTGCTCCCGCCTCCGCTTGGAAGCCGGGAGGCAAGTCTGCGATCTGGGCCGGCAGCATGAGCTGCGAGAGCATTTGTGAGAGCGGGTCGAACAGAGCCCCCGTGACAAAACCCCCCAGTCCGCCACCAATCGCACCCGAGACCAGGGCGCGGACCGACCGTTGGGACGCGCCAACCGCCGCACCGATCAAAAGACCGAAGGGAAGGAACGCGAACGTCCGGGCGATCATGTTGCCGTTCGACGCGTTTCCACCCAGGAGGACGTAGACCATGCCCGCGATCCCATGGCCGAACGTGGCTCCGACGGCACCGAAGATGAGCCCGAGCCCCGCCGAGATGAGAACGTTGCTTCGGCCCCCTCGCTCCCTACCGTTCAAGATTCCGGCGGCGAGGCCGATGAAAGCACCGAGCAGGAACGTGAAGATCAGTTCGACTTGGGTGAAGCGCGAATCGAGAGTGATTGCACCGAGCGGGATGCGCTTCGGGAAGAATGGCTCGCACAAAACCCACGCGAGCGCGCCCGCAGCACCGCAAACGAACGCCTTAAGCAGGGCCCTGGTCATTCAATTACTCCTCGTACCGAAAAGCAACCGCCCCGAACTGGACCGAGTCACCGACTTTCAAGCTGACCGGCCCCGTAAGCCTCACGCCGTTCACAAACGTCCCGTTGGTGCTCCCAGCGTCACTCAAGGTCACCGCGTCTCCTGTTCGTTCGAGGCGTGCGTGCTGGCGGGACACCGACGATTCGCCATCCAAGACGATTTCGGCGGGTGCTTCTCGACCCACAGTCGAAGCTCCCTCCGAGAGCAAGACGATCGATCCGTCGGGGCGGACCAAGCGAGGATTGGCGACGGCAGCCGAGGTCGAGGCGATCGGCGTGAGCGCTGCGGCAGGGGCCGCATCACCCAAGACGATGGGCTTGATCGGTTGCGGCTGAGCCGGTGCCGGGGGCAGGTCGGAGTCAATCTGAGCCTGTTGGTCACCAAGCCCGGCCTTCTTCAGAACGTCCTCGACTTGCTTGGGGTTCTTTTTCACATACGAGTAGATCCCGTAGCAGATGCCGCCGATAACGGCAAGCCCAATGATCAGGTTGAGAAAACTGATGCCGGGGTTGGGAGCGGGCACCTGCTCGCGTTCCCTTGGCTTGGCCGCGTCTTTCGTGTCGCCTTTCGTCTCGGTGGATTTGACGTCGGCTGGCTTTGTCGCTGACTCCTCCGGGATGGTCTCGACCTTGTCAGCGATCGTGATGGTCTTCGGCGCGGGTACTCCCGATCCCAGCTTCACCTCGAAGCTCTGGGGCGGGGTCGTCTTCGTCGCCTCGCCAGTCTTGTACTGGACGACCACCTCGAGTGTGCCTGCTGGGAGGTTGTAGAGGTTTGCCAGGCCCTTGTCAGCCGGGGTCAACAGGGCTTCGCGCGTCTCTGCGCCGATCTTGGCCTTCAGGACCGCGCTTGAGACGGGAGCGGAGCCTTCGCCCGTGACATGAAACTCCATCCGGAAGACGCGCCTTTCTTCGGTTGGCAGCACCTTCCACTCGCCTGTCTTGGCCGCCTCAGCGAGGAGCTTTTCGGCGACGTTGCCGGATTTCTTGTCGTGAGCGTAGAGCACCCACCCGGCCGGGTCGGCGGGCGCGTCGAGCGTGATCGAGGTGCCGTTCGCCGCAACAGGATCTTTGAAAAGACCCGGATCCTTGGCCGGGCCAATCCAGACCTCGCGGTCTCCCTCGCTGGGGAATGTGATCTTGACCGGCTTTGCCCCTTGGGCCAGAGCTGAACCACACAACAGCACAGCCCACAGAATCCCCGTCGCTCTTGTCACGTTGATAGGATAGACCGCGCCCGAGGCAGGAAATGTGCGAGGTCGGACGCAGAAAAGCCGATTTCTCCGAGTTCCTTGGCGCAGAGGTCTCCGGCGAGCCCATGCCAATAGGCACCGGTGACACCGGCCAGCGGAACATGGGGATTCGGATCTGCGGACAAGAGAGCAGCGATGACGCCGGACAAGACGTCCCCCATGCCTCCCGTCGCCATTCCTGCGTTTCCGGTCGGGTTGACAAAGAGCGGTTGGTCAGCGATGGCGCTCACGGTGTAGGCGCCCTTGAGAACTACGGGCCAACCGTAACGGGAGAGTAACCCTCGCGCGGCTGTGAAGCGGTCAGACTGGACCACCTTGGTCTCGGTCTTGAGCAAACGTGCCGCTTCTCCGGGATGGGGAGTCAGGATGTTAAGGCCAGGTGGCAGGGGCAATCCCTCAGCGACCAGATTGAGCGCATCGGCGTCGATCACGCTCGGCGTCCACCAGTCACGCCACACTTCCTGGAGAAAGCTGCGAACCGAGTTTGCGGTTGTCAAACCCGGACCGAACACCGCCGATGTGACCTTCCCCATCTGGATCTTGAGGGTCTGGGCGGCTTCGGTGGCGATCGCTCCGTTTTCCTCCGGCAACGGGAGAAAGATGGCTTCCGGCACTTGGGCGGCGACTGCCTGGATCACAGGCTCGATTGCCGCCACAGTGACGAGCCCGGCCCCCGCCCTGAGCGCGCCGAGCGTGGCAAGCGTCGCCGCACCGCGGTAGCGAGAACTCCCAGCGACGATCAGGACGTGGCCGTTGTCCCCTTTCTGCCGGCCGCGTTCCGGTGGCTTCAATTCGGCCAGGTTGGCGAGCTTCGCCCCGCTCCGAACTTGGTGAGGCAATCCGATGTCCACAACCGCCCATTCGCCGACGAGATCGCGGCAAACATCGTGGAACAAGTACGGTTTGGCCAAGCCGAGGCAGACCGTCCATGTGGCTTGGACGGCGACACCCAGTTCTTGGCCCGTGTCAGCGTCCAAGCCAGACGGCACGTCGATGGCGAGGACTTGCCACCCAAATTTGCGCAGATCGCCGATCCCCTCAGCGACGGGGCCAGTCGGCTCACCGGACAAGCCCGTACCCAACAAGGCGTCAATCCGGAGATCGTAAGCCGAGCCTGAAGCTCGGCCCCAAGCAGCGCCTTCGTCGTGCCAAACAATGGTGGCGCCCGCCTCCTTTGCGCGCTCCATCTGGAGCCTGCAAAGATCGCCCAATTGGCCAAGATCAGCCGCCACAATGCACGCAACTTGAAAGCCGGCTTGTTGAGCTAAGCGGGCGACAACAAAGCCATCCCCGCCATTGTTGCCTTTGCCACAGTAGATCCCAAGGCGGGCGGGAGACGGGCAGACTTCGAGAACCTTTTCGAACACAGCCCTCCCGGCGTTCTCCATGAGGGCTTCGAGCGTTATCTCGCCCAGCGCCACCGCACGAGCCTCAATGTCCCGCATCTCAGCGGCGGTGACGATCCAGCTATTCGTCGACACGAGAGAAGTAGATGACCGTCACGAGGTGGGCGGGCGTCACGAACTCGCCGTAGATGCGGGTCAAGATGCCGATCACGTCGTCGTGCGACCTCATCTCGGGGTTCTCGCGCTCGATGTCCCGGGGCGAGAGCTCACTGATCGGTTTGACCTCGACGCGGTCGAGGATCGCGGAATAGAGCTTTTGCCTGCGTCCAAAGCGGGGCCCGACGGTGATCCACACCACCATGCCCGTCATGTACTTGTCGGACTTATCGCCCAACCGGATCGTGGCCGTTTTCCGGTTCTTGGTCAGGAGGTCTTCGTAAAGCTCCGAATAGAAATTGAGGGCGAACATGGAGTGCCGGGCCCGTATTCTATCCTAAGGACGCAGAAACGCAACCAACGAGTGCCGCGTTATTGTGGATTGCGGAGGCCCATATCCAATTCCTGACCATCGCCCTCGTCGTTCTCGGCAGCTTGGCTGTCTTGCACGTCCTTGTGATGCTGGTGGCATCGTTCGTCAGCGTTCGGCCCCCAAGAATCCCACTCCTGCTCTCGCCTGCGATGTTGGGAGATCCACAGGAGACACTGGACATCCAGACCGATGACGGCCTCAACCTAAGGGGTTGGTGGTGCGAAGGTGGCGACGACTGGGTCGTCGTGTGCACTCACGGGTACTTTGCGAATCGCAGCGAACTCGTTCCCTACGGTCCCCGATTGCGTCAAAGCGGCCCGTCGCTGATGTTCTTCGATTTTCGCTGCCATGGAACGAGCCAACGGGCAAAGTGCACGTTCGGGATCGAAGAGGTGCGCGATTTGAAGGCGGCCATTGACCTCGCCAGGGCCCGCAAGCCTCACGCGAAAGTCGCTGTCTTCGGCAGCAGCATGGGTGCAGCCTGTGCTGCTCGGACGGCAACCCAATATCCGGGGCTCATCGATCTCCTCGTGCTCGACGGAGCCTACAACCGGCTTGACGAGGCAGCAACCGGTTTCTGGTACGTCACGAACATGAAGCCCTTAGCGCGGTATCTCAAGCCCGTCGCCTGGTTTGGGCGTCTTTGGGCAGGGTTCGATCCCCGTAAAATTGACATGGTCCCGGTCTACCGGCAATTGGACGGGTTGCCGACACTCTTCCTGTATGGGGCCGCGGATCCGGTGGTACCTCTCGAATCGGCAAGGCAATGCGTCGAAGCCGCCGGTCGTGAGACGAAAGTCGTCTGGTTTGAGGGATGCGGGCATAGCCAAGCGCGCTACTTCATGGCCGACGAGTACTACAGGTCGATTCACGAGTTTCTCGCCAGCCAAGGCGTGTTTTCGGACCGGACCCAGGTGCCTTCGACCTTTTTGACGTCAAGTTCCGTCTAATCAGATGGTACGATCACCGTCGCTTTGGGACAACGGAGTTCCAGAGGACGAGTCTCACACTCGTTGCACTGAATCTCCAACATATGAAGACCGCAATTGCCCACTGGGCGCTTCCTCAGTTCGAGCGCCTGGAACAGTCGAGTCCCGAGCGATTTGAAGCCATCCTCGCAGCTCTCCGCGAAGTGCGCCCCGATCTCTTTGGCGAACTCACCCTCATGGCCGCCGAACATGGCGAGATCAGTCATGAGGAGGCGGGAGAACTGCTCGGTTCTCCCTCGACCGATGTCGAGCAACTCCTGACCGACTACCGCGAGGTCATGACCGAGGTCACTCAGCGCCGCTTGATCGAGCTCGACGCCCGTGGCGTAGCCCGCATCGCCGGGAAGCACGTCACCGTCTGGGAAGTCGTCCGCGAATACCGCCGCGTCGATTCTGTCAGTGGCATGAACGAAGCGTTCCCCGGCCTCAGCGAGCTCGAACTCCGAGCGGCGCTGGTCTACGCCGGCCGAAACCCCGACGAGATCGGCGGCCAGATCCGGGCTTACGAAGAGATTCTCGAGCGCAGCAAGGCCGCCTACCCCTACGCCAAGTAGGTCCATAATCCGGGCCATGCCCGTCCTCATGGAGTCGTCCCTTGGCGGCCTCCGCCTCGCCCATCGCGGCAAAGTGCGCGACACCTACGACCTGGGCGAGCACCTCCTGATCATCGCAAGCGACCGCATCTCGGCTTTCGATGTCGTCATGGCGAACGGAATCCCCGACAAGGGCCGCATCCTCACCCGAATGTCGAACTTCTGGTTCGGCGAGCTCGGGGCCGTCTGCCCCAACCACCTTGTCGAAACGAGCGACGAGGGCATTCGAGCCCGCGTAGACGGTTGGACTCCTGACTTGGCGGGACGGGCGGTCGTCGTGAGGAAGGCCCGGCCCCTCACGATCGAATGCGTGGCGCGCCAATACATCGCTGGCTCCCTGTTTAAGGAGTACAGAGCCGAAGGCGGAAAGATCCACGGGCTCGACCTGCCTCCCGGCCTTGCCGACGGCGACCGGCTCCCCGAAGTGATCTTTACACCCGCCACCAAGGCGACAAGCGGACACGACGAGAACATTTCCTTTGCGGAAGCTGCCAACCGTGCCGGAACAGAGGTGGCGGAACTTGCGCGAAAGTGGACGCTTGCGCTCTTTGCAAAGGCAGTCGAGCACGCCGCATCCGCAGGCTTGATCCTCGCTGACACCAAGTTTGAGTTTGGACTCACCGAAGACGGGCTCGTCTGGATCGACGAGGCACTGACGCCCGACTCCTCTCGCTACTGGGAGGCTTCCCTCTGGAAACCCGGAGGTGCCCAACCGAGCTTTGACAAGCAGTTCGTGCGCGACTATCTGGAGTCGATCGGGTGGGACAAGCGTCCGCCTGGCCCGACGCTTCCAGCCGAGGTCGTTGAGAAGACGAGGGCCAAGTACCTTGAGTGCTATCGCCGCGTGACCGGCGGGGAGCTTGCCTGACCCTTAGCTGACCTCAATGATCTGGATTTACAACTTTCTCCTCACCCTAGCCTCGCCGTTCTGGGTGCCCTGGATGATCTGGCGCGCCCGACGCCGCAAGGAAGGGGTCGACTGGAAGGAGCGGGGAGGCGACTACCCATTTCGCCTCGCGAAAGGCACTCCAAGGCTCTGGATGCACGCTGTCTCGGTCGGGGAGGTCATGGCGGCCCTGCCCATCTTGCGGGCTGTGCGAGCCAAGGACCCTAGCCTCGAAATCGTTCTCAGCGTCACGACGAGCAGCGGGCACAAGACCGCGCAAGACGCTGGCGAGGGCCTTTTTGACCATTTGGTGTACTACCCGATAGATGTCTACCGTTTTGTACTTGCTGGACTCGCCAGAGTCCGCCCGACGGTCGTCGCCGTTATGGAGACCGAGCTTTGGATGAACTTTCTGGATGCGGCGAAGAACATCGGGGCGACAACGATGCTTGTGAACGGCCGAATCAGCGACCGCTCGTTCCCGAGGGCACGGCTGTTCCGGTTCTTCTACAGGTCGCTCCTGACACGGATCGACCGCTGTTTGATGCAGAGCGAAACGGACCGCGAAAGGATCCTAGCCCTGGGGGCGAAGGAGGCGGAAGTCTTTGGTAATTGCAAGTTCGATCAAGCCGCCGAGGGCCTTGATGCCGATCCGGAGCATTGGCGGTCAGAGCTCGGGCTCTCAAATGACCGACCCGTGGTCGTCATCGGGTCGACCCGAAGCGAAATGGAGGAGGATTTTGTCCTCCAGGCAATCCGCGGCCTTGACGCCCAAGTCGTCTGGGCCCCGAGGCACCTGGAGCGCACAGGAGCGATCAAGTCTCTCCTTGAAGGCGCAGGTGTTTCAGTCAGGCTGCGCTCGCAAGGATCAGCACCGCCTTCCCAGGTCGTGCTCTTGGACACCTATGGCGAACTTTCGCAGGTTTACTCGGTGGCGGACATCGTCGTCATCGGGGGCGGATTCGACGACCTCGGGGGACAAAACTTGATTCAGCCCCTTGCCCATGGAAAACCAGTCATCCACGGGCCGAACATGCAGAACTTCAAAGACGTGACAGAGGCAGCCGACAGGGCGGGAGCGGCGCGCTGCGTGAGAACACCGTCCGAGCTGCGGACAGCCCTCGAGACCCTGCTCGCAGACAAGGCTCTTCGCGTTCGGATGGGCGGATTGGCGACCGATCTCGTAAAAGTCAATTTAGGGGCGAGCGAACGGTATGCCGAGGCAATTGTCCGGGCCAGTGGTCATCAGTCAAAGGGTCCGGAACTCACACCCACCAGTACCACTCCAGCCCACCCGGCAAAGCGCTGACCGCGAACTCTAAGTGAAGCACGCGACGATGCCCCACCCTCTCGGCAGCAGAGCTGGCATGGAGCAGCAGAGGCTTCATCGCCACCAGCCCTCCGGCCGAACAAGTACAAACCTCGACCGGGCCCTCTGCCACGATCCTTCCGGTCGGGCCGATCGTGAGAAGTCCGTGGCGATGGCTGCCCAGAACAACCTTGAGCGGACCGTTCTCGGGGCCGCAATCGTCGAGGTGATAACGCAAAGTGACCATCCCTTCGAGCACATCGGAGGTCGGCTGGCAATGTGGGGCTCCCTCCTTCTCCGACCAGCCCCGGAACCCGTCGATCTCTCGCCTCTCCTTCACCGCGATCTTCCTGTCTTGGTGCCACGGCACCTTCCAGTTCGCCCCGTCGTGCTTATCGAACAGGATCGCTCGGACACACCGCGCACCGGAGTACCCGAGTTGGGCGAGGTCCCCCTGGACTTGATCCGAGAGCACAAAGTCTCGACCCCAGCCATATTCGAGCAAAGACCGCATCCCCGCTCGCTCGCCGAGAAGTCCCTCCGTATGTTGCACGAGGCCACTGACAGCTTGGGAGTTCAAGTGCCGGTCCAAGACCGCGAAGCCGTCAGCTTCGAGGCTCTCTCTCCAGCTCCGGGCTACCTTGTCTGCCAGCTCTTCCAATAGTCGGGGTCCTCGATGGCGACGGCACCCTCGGTCAGCCAAAGGGGATGGAAGGTGTCGAGCATCACGGCAAGCTCCTCGGTCTTGGTATGGCCAAGCGACTTCTCGACGGCGCCGGGCTGAGGGCCGTGTGGGATGCCGAGCGGGTGGACGGTGATCGAGCCTTCCTCGATGCCCTTGCGCGAGCCGAACTTGTCGTTGCAGTAATAAAGGATCTCGTCGGAGTCCACGTTCGAGTGGTTGTACGGGATCGGGATGGCGTTCGGGTCAAAGTCCAGCATGCGGGGACAGAAGGAGCAGACGACGAAGTTCCAGCCGGTGAAGGTCTGGTGGATCGGCGGCGGGAGGTGGAGCTTGCCCACGATCGGCTGAAAATCGTTGATGTTGAACATCCAGGGATACACGAACCCGTCCCAGCCAACTACGTCGAAGGGATGGAACTTGTAGTGGTAGCGAGTGTGCCTGCCCCTCGCTTGAACGACCACGTAGAAATCGCCGTCCTCGTCAAAGGTCTTGAGTTCGGTCGGCGGGTGAATGTCCCGCTCCGAGTAGGGCGCCTCCTCAAGCAGTTGCCCGTACTGATTACGATAGTTCTTCGGGACAGTGACGGGGCCATAGCTCTCGATCGTCAGCATGCGCACGGGAAGTGTGTCGAACTCGATTCTCCAAATCGTGCCTCGCGGGATAACCAAATACGCTCCAGGCTTAAAAGGCACATCGCCGTACATGGAGTGCAAAACGCCCGAGCCGTCATGGACGAAGAGGATCTCGTCGGCCTGAGCGTTCTTGAAAAAGTCGGTCATTTGCTCCGCGACAAGAACTTGGTGCCAAATAACGTCGTTGTTGCCCATCAAAGCTATTCGGCCCGTCACGGCGTCACCGCACGGCTTCATACGGGCCGTCTTCAGGTGCCTGTGCCGTAGGGGCTCGTCCTTCAAATACTTCGGCGCGACCGACCCCTTGTCCTCCCAACCTGCGACCTCCGTGGGAAGGTTAATGTGGTACATGGTGGACATCATGTCGCTGAAGCCATGGGTGCTGAACAGCTCTTCGGCATAGAGCGATCCGTCTGGCTTGCGGAACTGGACGTGCTTCTTTTCTGGCATCTTGCCAAGGCGGTGGTATCGGGGCATCTCGTTCGACCTCTAGTTCCTGGATTGTACTGAGAAACAAGTCACGGGTGGGCCGTGTCGCCGGGCGTAGAATGGGCTTCGTGGACATCGCCACGCAACGGCGTGTTGCCCGGCTCCTCATGTGGGGTGCGATCGCTTTCGGGCTTGGGCTGGGACTCTGGTTCGTTTTTCTCGGTGCTGGCAACTCGAACACATCGAAGCAAGTCGATCCGATGCTGTACGTGATGGGAGGAGTATCGATTCTTCTCGTTGTCGGTGGGACGGTCGCAGCCGGCCTTGGGCTCGGTATCGGCTGGAAGCACGCACTCTCTGACGACACCAGCGATGAGCCCCGCGAGTTCCCGGGGACGTCCGTGCTGACCCTCTTGGAAGGAGCGGCCGCCGGAGCCGACCCAAGCGTGCAAATCCGATTGTCGGACGGGAACTGCAAGGAGCTCCAACTCGACCCTGGCCTCTTCAGCACGCTGGGAGAAGGAATGCGGGGCACCGCGACCATCAAGGGCCACCGTCTCATCGGCTTCGTCCGGCCCTCGTGAGAGAGGCGTCTGACCGGCCATAATGAGCGCCTAGATGCCGGAACTTGCGCAAACCTGGAGCGAAGTGCTTCCAGACATCAGAAAAGGGGTGACGGGCGTCGGCGTATGGACTGCTTTGAACGCCGCTGTGCCACTCACGATTGAAGACGGCGTCTTAGTCCTTGGTTTGCCGCCTGCAGGTGCCGATTTGGCCGGCCACCTGCGCCTTCCCCAGACCCGCAGGCTCATTGAGAGCGAAGTCGGCCGCCATTTCGACCAGCCCCTGACCTTAAGGGTGATCGAAGGAACGACCCAAGAAGACTGGAGCACGGAGAAAATCCGTGACACCGAAAAGAGAAGGCTCCAAGAGCAAGCGTTGGCAAGGGCGAAAGCGCAGCTCCAGGCAGGAACCTCTTGGGAAGGCGTTTACGAGCAGTTGAGCCGCAAGTTCGCAGAGACCCCCAACCGGTCGTTGCCTCAAAACCGGGCTAAGTTCTTCCTGGAGGCTGTGGCCATCGTGGTCCAAGCCCTGCAGGAGACCCCGATCACCGACGATCTCCAAGAGCGCAACTACGCCCGATGTATCGAGCGAATCGCTCAGTACGCCGAGATTCCGAGCACGATCGTTGCAGTAGCGGTGCTCCAAAAGTCCTTCGAAGGTTAAGGCGGGGTGAAGGTTTCACCCCGCCTCTGACCGAATGTTATGGGTCGAGGACCAATACGTTCTGGTCCACCGTCGCAACCCAGTTTGGATTGGGAACCGGCCCAACCGCCTTCCACGTCACCCGGCAGTTGGCAGTGCCAGACCCAGGCGTGATGTAGTTGGCAGGATTCGGGACATTGACCACGATGTTGGTCAACGCTTGCGGAGCTGGCCTTACATCCACCACGTCCCAGTTCTGCGTGTTGATGTTCTGCATCATCGTCTGCATCTCGATGTTCGGCGTGTTGACCATGCTCCACATCCAGACGCTGAGCACGCTCGGGGTCGTGTTCACGATGCCCGTGGTTGTCGTCACCAACTGAATCGGCGGCTCGCCCGGGGTCAGAGTCAGACCCGGTTTGGCGGTCGCCGAATTCCCGTCTTTGAGGAACAGGGACTGCAAGTTGCCGCCCAATTGCTGACCACGCAACCACTGGAACGTCGAGGGGATCTCGATCCTGTTGATGATCTTGTTGGTGTAGATCTCTGCCTGGTTGGTCCGCGTGTCCAAATAGACTGGATACACGTGCCGGGCTCCGATCCCCATGCCGTTGTAGTCGCCCATGAACGACGTGCCGGCGTTCCGCCCGTCGTTGAAGCTGTTGAAGGCATTGGGGGTCAGACGGAAGATCTGCGACCAGTTCGCTCCTTCGTCGTCGCTGTAGAAGTAGTCCTGGTCCCAGAACCCGGCCGCCACACCATCAGTCTGGTTAGGAGTCCGCGAGGTGTCGAAACACAGGACGTTGAGTCGGCCTTCACGAGTGAACTCCACCCATGGGAAGATCATGTCCGAGACGGTGTTGATGTTCCGATAGGGAAGCCGAGCAGGAACCGACCATGTGACACCCTTGTCAGTTGACCGGGTGAGGTAGAGGTCCAGGTTGCGCTGGTTGTTCACCACGTTCGTCTGGTCGAAGTAAACGATGACGATGTCGCCCGTAGTCGGGCTGACGGCCATCGTGTGGATCGGTGGGTTGCGGAAGTTGCCTGGGATTCCATAGTTTTGAACCCCCCAGGTGGCCAAGCGCGTTGCGGCTGACACCGCGTTGCTCCACGTCTGCCCGCCATCCAGACTTCGTCGGAACTTGATACCGAGGCTCGTGTCCCAGTAGGTGACATAAAGCTCCCCGTTTGGCCCGACCCGAGGGAGGAACCCAAGGCCAGAACCCAGGCTGAACGGTGCCGTCCAGGTGTTCCCAAGGTCGTCAGATCGGATCACGCCCTGGTTGAACGTGATGTAGAGACGGGTCGAATTGGGGTTGCCCGGAAGCGGACCCGCGTCCATCCATCCCTTATCGACAGAGCCGTTGATGCGCGCCATCACAGCGGTCGAGAACGAGTTCTGTCCAGCGTTCTTTCGCGCTATGTAAATGCCTCCGTTGCTGCCGAAGGCCATTGCACCGGCGAAGAGAGTATTGGTCCTCTTGTCGTAGCAAGCCATCGGGTCGCCCTCGACGGTGGTCTGGTTCTGAACAGGCGGTCGCAGAACGATCTGCGCCCAACTCTGACCTCCGTCGCTGGAAACACCAAAACTGGACTTGATGGTGCCGTCCGTCCGATAGTCGTTGAACCCACCGACGATTTCGGATCCGTCGAGAGAACTGGAACCGCTGGTCTCGTCGCCGGAGTTGCTTGCGTTGTCCACGGACATTCGGAGCTGACCGCCCATGATCGGGTCTTGAGCGTAAACGCACGCAGCCGACACGGCAAAGGCGAGCAAGAGCAGGTGTTTCATTGTGTTTGGTCTCATGGGCGTGGCGCCGCCTCCTTCAGCAAGGGAATGAACTGCGGCGGAACGTTCTGCTTCCTCCGCTGAGCCTCGTCGAGGTACTTCCAAGCCGAAGAATAGTCGTGCTTGTAGTAGGAAGCGATGGACATCCGCGCGTAGGTGTCGGGGTATGCCGGGTTGCGGAGCGCAAGTGCGTTCCACTGCTCCAAGGCACCCTCGTAGTCGCCGTTCGCTTGGCGGGAAAGCCCGAGCGAGAACTGGGCCTTGTCGAAGTGAGGGTCGGCGATAAGTGCAGCCTTCAGGGCCTTCTCGGAGTGCTCGACGTCGCCCTCCAAGAGAAAGGCGCGCGACATGGCTTCAAAGGCAGGGGCATAGCTCGGATCGGCGACAACGGCGTCCCGGAAGTTGCCAACGGCCGTGAACCAGACGTTTTCAGTCGCAAGAATTCGCTCGCCAGCTTTGTATGCCGCAAGCGCCTTCGTCCGATCGTGTCGGACCGGCGCGGTCACGCGGACTGCCGATCCCGTAAAGTCAAGTCCAGCGGTCGCATCCTGGAAGCGCTTCTCCTCAAGGGCTTCCTTAGGATCGTCCACCACTGGACCCAGGCTCCCAGCCCGGGATGTGTTGTGGGGCTTGCCGGCAGCTCCCTGAAGCCCCCATACGAGGGCGACCGAAAGTGCGGCAACACCAAGCCCAATGAATGTTCTAGGTGTCATGAAAATCTCCTGAATGCACGGCAGGCACCATCGGCGCCGCCAACTTCCAGTATGCGCGATGTCTGGTTCGAACAGACCTCGTCGAAGTACGAGCTACCGGTATCCTGGGCTCAATGCCTCAGGGACGATTCATGTTGGTGCTGCACTCGCACATGCCATACGTCCTTTCCCACGGCAAGTCGCCCCACGGCACTGACTGGCTCTTCGAAAGCGCCGCGGAGTGCTATTTGCCCATCCTTGACGCGCTGGATCGTCTTCGTGTGGCTGGCATTAAGCCGCGTTGGACGATCAACGTGACCCCCATCCTTGCAGAACAGCTTGACGATCCTGCTTTCAAGGATGGCTTCGTCGCTTACTGTGAGGAAAAGATCGCGTTCGCGGACGAGGACATCGAAAGGTTCCGTGGCCAGAACGAACTCTGGCTCGAAGGACTGGCCGCGATGTGGAAGCGCTTCTACAGCCGGGCTCGCGACCAGTTCACGGAGAAGTGGAACCGCTCCATCAACTCGGCGTGGCGCCATTTCGAGGAAGAGGGCTTGATCGAACTGATCACATGCGGCGCCACTCACGGCTACTTCCCGTTGCTCGGAACCGACGAGAGCGTGTCGGCCCAAGTGCGTCTCGCCGTCGAGTCGCACGGGGCGCGGTTCGGTAAGAAACCAAAAGGCATATGGCTCCCTGAGTGCGCATACCGGCCCGCCTACGAATGGAAGGCGCCGACCAACGACGAAGACCCTTGGCCACGCCGAGCCGTGGACGAGTTCCTCCGCGAAAACGGAATCGAGTTCTTCTTCGTGGATTCCCACATGATCCGAGGGGGCGAGCCACTGGGCACCTATTGGCAAAAATTCCCCCAGTTGGCCGAGATGTTCGCCAGGACACGGCACTTGTTCACACCGCCGGAGGAGTTTCGGAGCGAGTACGAGCACTACTCGATCCCCGGTGGGACGACGATCTTCGCCCGCGACCCGCAGACAACAGTCAAGGTCTGGTCGGGCGACGTCGGATATCCAGGCGACGAGTGGTACTTGGAGTTTCACAAGCAGCTCTATCCAGGGCGGCACAAGTACTGGCGCATCAGCCCGAACAAGCAGGACCTGGGCGCCAAGCAGCCCTACGATCCGTGGGTCGCTTACGACCACATCACCGCTCATGCCAAGGACTTCGCCCAGCTTGTGAAGACGACCTTGGCGACGTACAAGGGCCAGTCAGAAAGGGAAGGGACGGTCGTCGCGATGTACGACACCGAGCTCTTTGGACACTGGTGGTTCGAGGGTCCCGAGTTCCTGTACGAGTGCGCGGTCGAGATGGCCAAGGATCCGGATCTGGCCATGTGCAGCGGTTCCGACGTCATCTCCCAGGAGCCTGCCCGACACGTCGTCCCTCTTCCTGAAGGTTCTTGGGGAGAGGGGGGCTACCACAGCGTGTGGCTGAACGACGACAACTTCTGGACTTGGAAGCGGCTTTACCCAATCGAGCGGCGATTCCGCGACCTCGTCGAAAGGGCGAACGAAGGACTGGCACAGGAAATCGCCGAACAGTGCGCCAGGGAAATGTTGTTGGCCGAAGCCAGCGATTGGCAGTTCCTCATCTCCACTTGGTCGGCGCGAGACTACTCCGAGGCTCGGTTTACTGACCACGTCGACCGCTTTGAACGCCTCGAACGGCTGGCGCACTTGGTGCTTGACGGCGGGACTCTGTCGGCAGAAGACGTGGCGTTTTTGCGGGAGTGCCAGGAAAAGGACGCTCCGTTCCCCAATTTGACCCTCGACCTTTGGCGGAGCAAGACGACCATAGCGTAATGACCCAGAGAGCGAAAATTTTTCGACTGCAGGCAACTTTGTCGCCCACATCGTCTGTCATTAGCTTGGTGAATAGAGCGTTGTTGGGCGTGCTGGCTGGTTGCGCCATCTTGGCTGTTCCGGGCTGCAACCCTTCTTCTAGCGTAGCTGCCAAACCGCCCGAGCAGCCCGTGAACGCCGCGCCAACGGGTTCGGCCGGATCGGAGACCGTCACTCCAAAGACTGGCCCGACAGACAGAGCGATCCCACCAAAGATCGACGCCCACATCCCGCCCGAGACGTTTCGCATTCCAAAGCCGGACCAAGGCAAGGAGAAGCGTTCCTCAATGGACCTCGCTGATTTGGGCGACAAGATGGACAAAGCTTGGTTTGGCTCCGGAGAGCTCCTTTGCGAGACCGACACCGTCTACGACGTCCAGGAGGGCAAAGGCTCGGGCAAAGCGACCATCAAGGTGAAGGACGCGAAGACCTTCAATGTCCAGTACTACACTTCGGACACCGAGGCGACCTTGAACCGGATCATCGCCAACGGCACCGAGAAGATTTCCTTCTACAAAAGTGCATACCAGCGAGTGCCCAACACCGGCCCGACCGGCAAGGGAGTCGAAGACACCAGCGTTGCGAGTTTCGCCCGTAACTTCAACCGGGAGATGTTCGCCCCGTTCGAGACCGGAGCCAGCGTCTGGGGCCCTGTGTTCCGAGCCTGGGACAAGGGTGCCGATGGTGCCACCGCGACTGTCCACGAAACGAACTACGGCGACCACGTCGAATACAGGATCGTCGCCCAGGACTCGAAGGGGGCCCAGATGGACATTCGCGTCGACGGCAAGCGCTTCTTGCCTGTGGCAGTCCGTAGCGTCATCAAGACGCCAAAAGGCACTGACAACCGCATGTGGGACGCCAAGTGGAAGCTGGGCGGGCACCACACGGACAAGGACTTCGTACTACCTAGAGACGCTTCCACGAATCGTTAAAGAACCATGCACGTCCAAAACCTGAGGATCGATATGAGAGTAAGGATGCTCGCGTTAGTCTTCTGCGCACTCGCCCCGCTCGCCGCTTCGGCCGAGCTCACCGTCAACCGTGTCCGCACCATTGACCAGTTTCGCTTGACAGCGGCAGCCACCGCGTTCTCGGGGGCGCTGATCGCCTTTGCTACCGAAGACCGCACGGTACGGATTTTCGACCCCGTGGCGATGTCGACGCGGTTCCAGCTTGTCGGGCACCCGCAGCCCGTCACGGCAGTGGCGTTTAACCGTGCAGGCACCCTCTTGGCGACCGCGGACGCCTCAGCAAGACTGTACTTGTGGGACGTTAAGACCGGCAAGAAGGTCCGCGAGTTTTCGCGGGACAAGGGGCACACCAAAGGCATCATTGGGATCGCCTTTTCTCCTGACGGAACGAAGATCGCCACCGTCGGCGACGACGATGCCATTAAGGTTTGGAAGACCGCAGGCGGCAACCCCATCGGCACGATCCTGGGCAAGGGCGACAACCTCTACGGCATCGCGTGGTCGACAAGCGGCGCCATCCTCACCAGCAGCCTTGCGGACGGCCTCCGCGTCTACAACGGGCAGACGTTCCAACTCGCGGCAAAAATGGCGCTGCCGGGCGGACAAGGGTCCAATAGCATTGCCACGAACCGAGACGGGACAGTGGCCGTCACCGCCGGGCGCGATGGAAAGCTCGTCGCTTGGAACGTTCCCGGCCGAAAGAAGACCCTCAGCCTGCCACCTCATAACGATTGGGTGATCAAGGCCGCGGTCTCGCCCAACGGCGCCTATGGCGCAAGCTCCTCCGCTGACGGTACGACCGTCATCTGGAACTTGAAGAGCGGAGCGTCTGTGGCCAAGCTGACGGACACGTCTCCCGTCGGCTCTCCCGTCGGTTTCACCGGCGATGGGCGGTTCTTTATTGCGACCTCAGCTTCGGACGCCCTGCAGGTCTATGCCGTGACTCCACCCGTTTCGAGCGGTGGGGCTGCGACCGTCAAGACAAAGGCAGTCAAGAAGAAGAAGTAGGCAGCTCACAAGCTGAGCCACGGAATCTTTCTCAATGGGCGGTCGGACGACTGCCCATTGAATCTTAGTCTTCGATCAAATACTCCGCAATCAGCGCCGCCGTGTCCCGGAGGGCGTCGACGTGTGTCCTTTCGTAACCATGGCTTGTGTCCACCCCGGGGCCGATCAAGGCGACCTGCGCCTTGCCACCCGACTGCCAATAGACAGTACCGTCCGAGCCGTAGTGAGGATAGACGTCAGGCTTGAGCTCGATCCCGTTTCTATCGGCTAGGGTTCTGAGCTTGTCGGACAAGTCCTTGCTGTACGGGCCGCCACTGTCCTTCGTGCAAACCGAGCAATGGAACTCGTCGCCGTTCTGCCCTTCGCCAATGCAGGCCATATCGATCACGACGAGCTCGACCAAGTCCTCAGGCAGCCCCTCGAATCCGCCGTGGCCAACCTCCTCGTAGGTGCTGAACAGCACGCTCGTCCGTTGCGCCGGGCTCACGCCCGCTTCATGGAGGGCTTTCAGAGCGGCGAGCACGCAGGCGACCGCTGCCTTGTCGTCCAAGAAACGCGAACGGACAAACCCGCTCGGCCCCGCCTCAAATCGCGGATCGAAGGCGACAAAGTCGCCGACATCGATGCCGAGCAGCCGGGTCTCTTCAGCGCTGTTCGTCCTCTCGTCGATCCTCACTTCGAGGGTGTCCGCGGTCCGTTCTGAAGTCCGGGCTTCCTTGTTGACGTGGACCGCACCGTTCTTCAGAACGATCGAGCCCCTGATCTGCGTGCCTTTGCGGGTCGAGACCGTGACTCCCTCGCTTTCGACCGAAGGCCACATGACCCCGTTCAGCGCTGTCAACCGCAGGCGGCCGTTCTCCTTGATCTCGGCGACCATGGCCCCGAGAGTATCGACATGGGCAGAAAGGGCGCGCGGCTTGTCGTTCTTCAATCCGTCGAAATACGCGATCAGAGCCCCCTTCGTCGTCTTCACGCTGTGGATGCCCAATGAGTCCAGCTCGGCCTGAATCAGGCTCACGGCCCAATCCGTATCGCCGGTCGGGCTGGGAGTGTTAACCAAGTCCTGGAGAAACTGGACCAAGTAGTCGCTGGAGATATCGAAGCGAGGCATCGCGGGGTAGTTTAGCCCAGCAACGTTGGCCTTGGGCGAACCAAAACGGCCCAAGAACCGTATCATCGATCGGCATGGACGAGAACAAGCGCACAGAGGAGTTCAAGGTCGACGGTGCAGACCTCATGGGCAAGCTCAAGGAGCTGATCCATGAAGGCAATGTGACCCGGGTCGTCGTGAAGACCCGCGAAGGCAAGACCCTGCTCGATATGCCCCTCGTCGTAGGAGCCGTCGGAGCCTTGCTCCTTCCCTTCTGGGCGGCCGTCGCTGCCGTCGTCGGGTTGGCGAACGAATACTCCTTGACCGTCGAGCGAGCAGAGGAGCCCGCCCAGCCCAAGGCTGAGTGAAGTCGAACCCGAACCTTCCATAATCACCGGGTGCCTCCATCCAACGTGAGGATCGTCACCCTCGGGTGCGCGAAGAACGACGTCGACAGCGAGGAGATCGCTGGCGTCCTTAAGGGCGCTGGCTACATGGTCGACGGCCAGCAACACGCAGACGTCACCGTCATCAATACGTGCGGTTTCCTTGAGTCCGCGAAGCACGAGTCGATCGAAGCGATCAAGCGGGCGGTCGCTGAAAAAGGGAGCGGAAAGGTCGTTGTCGCAGGTTGTCTTGCCCAGCGCCTCGGCGAAGAGCTCGTGCGCCTGGCGCCGGGCGCGGACGCGTATGTCGGTGTCGGCCAGATGGGCCGGTTCAACGAGATCGTCGGCGGCCTCAAGAGCACGCAGCAACCCTTACTCGACGTCAAGCCGCCGCACCATCGCTGGGCAGAGGTTCCCAGCCGGGCGCGCACGGGGAGGCCCTGGAGCGCCTACCTTAAGGTCAGCGAAGGCTGCGACCACAGGTGCACCTTCTGTACCATCCCAAGCTTTCGGGGAAGCCATCAAAGCAAGCCGCTGGAGCGTGTTATCGAGGAGGCCAAGTTCCTGGCCTCGACCGGCGCCAAGGAACTCAACTTGATCGCCCAGGATGTGACCCAATACGGTTACGACCTCTACAAGGAGTTCACCTTGCCCAAACTCCTGAAGAGCCTGAACGAGTGCGATGGGGTCGAGTGGATCCGGCTCCTCTACTTTTATCCGAACCGCCTGACCGACGAGGTCATCGAAGCGATGGCCACCCTCGACAAGGTTCTGCCCTATGTCGACATCCCCCTCCAGCACGTCCACCCCGACACCCTGCGCAGGATGAAGCGGCCTTGGGACGGCGAAAGGTACTTGAAGCTTTTCGAAAAGCTAAGACAAGCCATGCCTGAGGCGGCGATCCGCACTACTTTCATCGTTGGCTTTCCCGGCGAGACGGAGCAGGAATTCCAGGCCCTGCTCGACTTTGTCAGGGAAGCCCGGCTCGACCGCGTCGGCGCCTTCACCTTCAGTCGGGAAGCCGGCACCCCCGCTCACGACATGGCTGCTCAGGTTCCTTTCTTGACCAAGCGTGAGCGATATGACCGCCTCATGCGGATGCAGGCTGGCATTTCACTGGCTAAGAACAAGGCTTGGGAGGGACGCTCGCTCACGGTCCTTGTCGACGAGTGCAAGGATGGCTGGATCAGCGGACGGTCGTTCCGAGATGCGCCCGAGATTGACGGATGGGTCTACGCAAGCGGTGAAGCGACGCCAGGCGCATTCGTCGAGGTCTGCGTAACGGATGGCCGGGAGCACGACCTTTACGGCGAGATCGTCCCAGCATAGTCACCAGAGTTTCCAACCAGGTCGGCCCATTTGGCCACGAGTTTGCCGCCAGGCCACTTAGTCCCAACAAACGGGACAGGGACTCGACCAATGTACCGACACGTCATCGTCGCCCTCGCCGTGGCAGCCACCTCTGTTGCGCAAGCCTCCGCTCTCATCAACGGTAGCTTCGAGCAGCCCGGATCTTCCGTCTTCAATCAGTTCAACAATGGAGAGGTGCCGGGGTGGACGGCCCAGGCAGGCAAGACCATCGAGATCGGAGTCCCTGTCGTTTATGGCGTCACGAATTACGACGGCCTGAACGTGATGGAGGTTGACTCCACCGAGAACGTGACGGTCAAGCAGACGGTGACCCTGGCGTCAGGTTCATACGACCTGTCCTTCCTCTTCGCGGAGAGGGGTAAGAACATGGTCGGCAAGCCGGCCGATACGTGCGACTTCGACGTGCTTTGGAACAACACCGTCGTCGCGCACTACAGGCCCGACAGCACGGTCATGTCCCTCGCCGACCTCCACGTCAATGCGCTCCAAGGCTCCAACACGGTGGCCTTCCGTGGTTCAGGAACCAGCGATGGCTACGGCGCAATTCTGGACAAGGTCGAGCTTAATCCCGTCCCAGAGCCCAGCCTCTGCGCCGCCCTTGGAATTTCCGCACTGGCAGCTTTGCGGCGCAAGAAGCGTTGATCCCATCGTCACCATAAGCATGGATCCGACCCAAGAGCTGATCCGGGCAATCGAGAGCCAGACCCGTTTGCTCGAAAAAATGTACGCCTTCGAAACAAGCTGGCGGAGGCGGCTCTTGGCCGGTCTCTTGACCGGTCTGGGCTCGACGATAGGCGTCTCGATCGTCTTGGCCGCCGCTGCCTACCTGTTGAAACCTTACGCCGACAACATCTTTGTCCGCGACATCATCGAACGTCCCGTCCGCCGGTAGTTCAGGCGTTGACCGAAAGCTTGTCCCGAACGCGGACGAAAGCCTGGAGCGCGTCGGCCAAATCCTGGTCTGTGTGGGCTGCACTCGGCATCGTCCTGATCCGCGCCTTGCCTCGCCCGACCGTTGGAAAAACAATCGCCAACGCGTAGACGCCCTCATCGAACAGCATGCGCTCCGCATCTTGTGCCGCCCGCTCGTCCCCAAAATAGACCGGCGTGATCGGGGTCTCGCTACCCATGGTGTCGAAACCAGCGTCGGCGAGCATGGCCTTCCACTTCTTCGTGTTGCTCCACAGGCGCTCCATCGGGCCCGGGTCGTTCTCCATCACGTCCAGGGCCGCGATGAGGGCCGCTGCGACCATCGGAGGGTGCGCTGTCGAGAACAAATAGGGCCGACCGCGGTTGATCAGCCACTCCTTCAGGAGCCCCGAGCCGGCAATATATCCGCCGACGACACCGAGCGCTTTGGACAATGTACCAAGCTGAATGTCGACGCGCCCATAGAGGCCGAAATGCGATGTCGTTCCGGCACCGTTCTTTCCGAGGACTCCACTCGCGTGGGCGTCGTCCACCATCACGAACGCATCGTGCTTCTCCGCAAGCGCCACAATATCGGGCAAGGGAGCGATGTCACCGTCCATGCTGAAAACGCCGTCGGTGATGATCATTTTCTTCTCAAAACCAGCCGCGTTCGCCTTCTTCAGACACGCCTCCAGCTGATTCATGTCCTTGTGGCCGTAGACCCAACCATCGCTCTTCTTGTAGGACGCTGGCGAGAGCCTGACCCCGTCAATGATCGAGGCATGGTTCAACTCGTCACTGATGACAACGTCTTTGTCGGTGAGAACAGCCGGAATGCAGCCGCTGTTGGCGGTGAACCCGCTTGTGAAGACGAGGACGGCCTCAACGTGCTTGAAAGACGCCAGCCTCTCTTCCAGCTCCTGATGGACCGCCATCGTTCCCCCGATCCAGCGCACAGCACCCGCGCCGACGCCCCACTTCTCGAGCGCTTCTTGGGCGGCGGCCCGGACTTTGGGGTGGTTGGCCAGACCGAGATAGTTGTTGCTCGACATGTTGACGACCTCGCGGCCGTCCATGCGGACACGCCCCCCAGCGGGAGTCTCAAGAATCCGGGGCTTTTTGTAAAGGTGCTGGTCTTTGAGCACCTGGATCTGGTCGCCGAGCCACGACTGCAGGCGGTCGTTCATGGCTCCAGTTTAGAGGGTCGGAACTGTCCGAGTCCAGCCCTCGTCCCTGCTCAGCGGGACTGGCTGGTCCGAAAACTCCAAACTCGGGTTTCTCGAGTCCCGTCCAGAACGAAGCTGGCGTGGACGGTATAGCTCGCTCCGGGCTGAAGCGGCGACTTAGGAACAATGATGATGGCGCCCGTCGCGTGCTTATCGTTCGAGGGATCCCGGACGACCACGGGCACTTGGGCGCCGCTTTCAGACACGAGTTGAGCTGAACCCACGGTCAAGTTGCCCGAGCCGTAGGCTGCAAGAAGGATGGGATAACCAAACGGTCCCTTGAGGTCTGGCACGGGAGTGGGCTCCTCGAACCCGTCCCACTTTGTCGGTATGCCGCGCGCTCCATCGGGCGGAGAAAGCACAACGCCTTCGCCAGTTGGTCCGCCGAACTCTAAGGCCGCGTAGCCGCCCTGTTCGGCACAACCGAAAACGAACTGGCCCGGACGGAGGAACAGGCGCCTGTGGTATGGGCCGTCGAAGATTCCGACCACAGAGCTCGGCAGACTGTCGAACCCACTTGAGACCATTTCGGCGATCGGGCCGTCAAACCCGTGCGCCTGTGCCCTTTCCAGGGCGTTTCGTGTTCCCGCCCGGTCCTTGTGGGCAAGCTGGCGGGTCTTGGCCATCGAGGCGACGAGGTCGCCAGCGGCTGCGCACAAGCGCCCGTCAAGAGAGACTGGCTCCAACTTATGGAGGGATCGAAAACCATTGACGGTCTCGAGCGCGACGCTGACAGCGGCAGGCACGGAGCTCACGGACGTCAGCGCGGTCACCGAGCGATCTTGGGGAGCAAGCGTGTATGAAAGTGTAAGGAGACAAGCGAAGACCGGCACGAGCAAACCTCCTGACCGAATTTCGCCACTATACCAGGCTACTGGCGGTCTTGCTTTTTCTCGGCCGTGGTGAAGCTCCAGCTCTTGTCGATTTTCGCACCGCCTGGAGCGATCGCAGAAACATGGACCGTGTAGGTCGCGCTGGGCTGGAGGGGAGACTCGGGGACGATCGCGGCAGAACAGTCATAGTGAGTGTCGTTATGGGAGTCGCGAACGATGATTGGCACAGTCTTCCCATCTTGGTCGGTCAATTCCGCCGCGACATTGGTCATCACTGCGTCGCCCTTTGCAGGGGCAGTGAACGTCATGGGATAGCCAAAGAGCTTTCCGCCCCGGGTACGGGTGCCAGAAAAATCCGGAGCACCGTACCAGGAAGTTGGTACCCCTGAAGCGTGGTCAGGTGGCGATACGACCGAGCCGGGCCCAGCTTGTCCACCAACCATGATGCAGACGAAGGTGTCCTGGGCGGCGACCCCGAGTTGGAGGGTACCGGGCTTGAGGAAGCGGACGCGGTGGCACGGCGAGTCGAAAATGGCCTGAAAGCTGTCTCGCACGGTTGTGCTGGCATATCCGACGAGCTCGCTGCATTCGTCGTCCCATCCGACTTGACGGGCTCGATCTGAGAGGTTGGCGCCAGTGAAGCCGGGCATGCCCTCTTTCTCGAAGTGCGAGAGCACGTTGTTGAGGGCCATGAAGTTCGCGTGGCTCGAGGCTGCCCTTCCCAGGGTGTCGTTGAACACGAGCTGTTCCAGCCCATGTTCAGCGCGGTAGCTGTTCACCAACTCGACGAGCTCGTCCCTCGTGAGGGAGTCGGTCGGCAGTCCGGCGGCAAGGAGCAGCGCAAGGGCGTTGAGGGCCACGAAGGGCATGTTCCATGCTCAACCGACGAGGAAGTCGGCAATAGTGACAGGTAGGGGCTCCGTAAAGTCCACCATTCTGGCTATCTCGGGATCATACGGGAACGCCCGCTGAACAATGAACGCCGAGTGGCCGTCGCGCCATTGGCTCACCCCGATCAGGGTGACGTAGGGGCAGGTCACGATCGCATGCCCGTCGCGCTGGTAGACCCGGTCGAAGCACGTCACGTTTAGCAGGCCGGACTCGTCTTCCAGGTCGAAGAACACCACACGCTTACCGCTTGGAGTGGGTGGGAACCTCAGTCGGATCGGGTTCCCGACCACGATCGCCTTCCGTCCCGAGCTCAAGTCTCGAGCTTCTCTGCACGTGACTCCTCCTCGAGTTTGAACCCGCTCTCGCTCAAACTCCATCAAGTGGCGCTTGACGTCCAGCCCCAGCACCGTGCGCTCTCGGACTGCCTTTTCGGCAAGGGTGAAGTCGGCGATCGTGCCATCGATCCCTGGTTCGAGGGCTGAGTCGGTCGCCACTCCTGCCCAAAGCCCTTCATCGGTCTCCTTTGCCCACACAAGTGCTTGAGGGACTGCCCAGAGCAGCGCCCTTCGGTTTGGAGACAGCGTGTCGAACGCTCCGCACAACACCAGGCTCTCAAGCTCGTCGCTTGCGGGGCGGACTCTGCGCACAAAGTCGTGGAAAGACGAAAACGGTGCCTCCGCGACTGTTCGCTCGCGGGATTGCTTAGACAACCCTGCCACCTGCGTCAACGCGATCCTGACCCCTCCGTTGGGCAAGACAATGTGTGGTTCCATCGGAGAACGGACATCCTCAACCTTGTAGTTGTTCACCGAATGGTTGATATCCACAGGAAGGACTTCGACGCCACGAACGCGCGCCTCGTTGACGAGCGTACACGGTCCATAATAACCAGCTGGTTGAGCATCGAGCAAGGAGGCGAAATACTCTGCGGGGTAGTTCTGCTGGCAGTAGATCGACCGGAGCGAGATCTCGGCAAACGCCAGAGCGTGTCCTTGCGCGAAGCCATATCCCTTAAATCCAGCGACGTATTCGAAGACCTGTTCGGCGACGCTCTGCGAGTAGCCTTTCTCCACAACACGTTCAATCACGGTCTCTTTGATCACTTGGCCATAGTCTTCGCGCCTACGCTTGTGGATCTCGTCACGGATGTCCTCCGCCTCTCCGCTGGCGTAGCCGGCGAACACCTGAAGAAGCTGGTCGATCTGTTCTTGGAACACGACGATGCCATACGTGTGACCGAGGATCGGTTCGAAGTCGGGATGGTCGAACGAGAACGGCTTCAACCCACGTCGCCTCGCGATCAGCTCATTGAGCTTGACGGCACCACCGACACCTGGGCGGATGCCTGCTTGCACAAGGCTCGCATCGTGCAAGTCTTTCGTGCGCAGTCGCATGTGTGCCTGACGCATGGCAGGCGAGGCTGACTGAGGAACTCCGATAAGTTCGCCCGCCCTCATCGCTCTAAAGTTCTCCGGATCTTCGACCGGCACATCCACAGCGTTGAACGTGCTTTCGACGAGACGCACCCGCCGCTCCGTCCCAGACAGGACGTCCTGTCCTCGAAGGCACAAGATGTCGAATTTGTCGAAGTAGTGCTTCGCGCTACGCTTGTCCCATTGAATGATCCGCAAGAAAGGATCGTGCTCGTTTCCTTCCGTGCCACCCCACATGACAGGCACCGTCTCGGACAATGGACGGTCTGAGACCACGACACCGGACGAGTGGGCACGGACGTTCCTCGGGACGTCAGCGAGTTTTTTCGCTAAACGGAACAACCATTTGACCCGCTCGCGATCGATACCACTGTCTCGAAGCTCTGGTCGCTTGTCCATTGCGTTCTCCAACTGGTCAGGGACAACGCCGCCGTGCAAGTGCTTGGCAAGGAAACCCGTCACATCCTGGGAAAGGCCTAGCGCCTTGCCCACCTCGCGGACAATTCCCCGCGTGTTGTAAGCACCGACGGCGGCGACCGTAGCGACGCGGTCTTGCCCGTACTTCGAAACCATATAGTTGCGGACATCGTCCCGCCTCCTTGCCTCAAAGTCGATGTCGATGTCTGGGCGCTTGCTCCCATCCTCGGGAAGGAAGCGGTCGAAGTGAAGATCATGGCGAAAGCCGTCGATCCGGGAGATTCCAAGACAGTACGCCACGGCAGAGTCGACGACAGAGCCTCGGCCACTCAAGTGGATGTGCTCGCCTTCAGCCCACCGGCACACATCCCACATCACGAGGAAGTGATCAGCAAAGTTCAGCCTAACGATCCGTTCGAGTTCGAGCTCAAGGCGACTATTCAACTGTTTGGTCAATGTCCTGTGCCTCGATGCAGCTCCGCTGTACGTTGCTTCGTACAGTGCCGTCTTAGGGTCGCCGAACAATTGCGGCAGCCGTGTGCGAGAAGGCAGGACGTCATCGTCGCACTTTTCGGCGACCCGAAGCGATTCTTTGACCAGCGATGGCATGTCCCGGAACAGTTCGTACATCTCGGGCGACGTCCGCAGGTACCTCTCCGCGTTCAGTGAGCGGAGAGGCCGTTGATTATCGATCGGCCAACGGTCAGTCCTAGCTTGCTTCCTCCCAATGACTTCGTCCACCATGCACAGCGACTCGGCGCACAAGGCGACATCTTGGGCTGGAAAGTCACCCGGGCGGGCATGGAAAACGGGTGTCGCTGCGACACATCTGAGCCCGCACTTATCAGCGATTTCGCGGAGGCGTTCCTCATTGACAATGCCCCAAGGCAACCATGAGCGCTCGACCTGGACAAAGACGCTGTCATGTCCGTAAAGCCCGCGCAAGAAATCGAGCCATTCTAAAGCAAGCTCGTGCCTTCCCTTGAGGATCAAACCATCGAGCCGTCCCGAGTCCCCTCCAGTCAGGCAAAGCAATCCACGGGAGTATTTTTCCAAGCGCTGGCGAGTGCAGATTGGAAAGAGCCGTTCTTCATCCAAATGGCACTCAGTGATCAGTTGTGAGAGCGACACGTAGCCCGATTTGTCTTTTGCAATGAGGATGAGGTCACCACCTTCAGCCATCTCGAAGGTTGAGCCGACCAACGGCTTGACGCCACACTCCTGGCACTCCTTGGCGAACTCGATTGCTCCTGTGAGAGAGAACCTGTCGACCAGTGCTGCAGCGGGAAGTCCATACGATGCGACAGTCCGTGCGAGCTCTTTAGCAAGGAGGACGCTCCTCCCATACGAGTAGCCTGAGACGAGATGGAGCGGACAGTAAGTCTCGCGGCTTGTTGAGGATCTGACGGGCTTTGCCTTGTCCGACGAATAACCTCCGTTCGCCAGTGCCACCTTCTCGTCCCTTGTCTTACGTGGACGAAGGCAAATCTCGCTGGTCAGGTCTTCTTGCCATTCGATCGGAGTTTCTCGCTCGAGCAGGGAGGGCATCGCTCGATGCTTCTCGCGTCGCACACCTCGCTTGTCCCTCCATTGAGCAATCTCGCGAGGTTGCTCACCGGCCCACCATTCGCCCGCTTCCCGCCAACGGGCGATCAGTTCAACGCCATCCCGTCGCATGTCGCCAAACACTCAACACGCGTTCCCTCCGCGGAAGCACGATGTCCTTCGCCGGTTTGACCGCTGTCTCGCCAAACGCGGCCTTGAGCACACTGACCGCCGCGTCGCACGCTCTCGCCCTCTCTTCGCCCCCTTCCGTCCCCAAAATTGACTTCTGCCCCCTCGGCGCTGATGCGAGCCCGAACAATTGGACTTTGATCCCTACCGGTGGCTGCTGGACTCTCGCTTGGGCGTAGAGCGCTGAGAGAGCGGCTCGAAGAAGTGTCGCAGCTTGGACAGGTTTTGCCAGATGACGCCTAACGACCGCTGGTGGGCAGCCGTCAATTTCGATCGCTAGCGTGACTCCTTTCGCGGTGAGGTCGCGAGAACACAACTCAGCTCCGAGCCTCCGCGAGAGGACACCGATGGCTTCTGAGAGTTCATTGCTGTCGTCGAGGGGATAGCCGAACGACATGGACGCAGAGACTGAGCGTTCTGGAAAGTTCGGTGCGACCGTGTCCATGGCACGGCCATTAGCAACCTCATGGATGAGGAAGGCATCTTTACCGAACTGGTCGCTCAATGCCGTCACAGGGGCGGTGGCGACCTCGCGTGCCCACCGATATCCCAAGAACTCCAGCTTTTCGCGGTGGGGCAGGTGGATCGGCGCGAGCATACGTGTCGGAATCCGTGAGAGGAAGTCAGAAACGTCGGTCACGACTTCGAACGAAGGGATCCCGAGGATTGTCGCCTTCTTGTCTGTCTCTCGTGACGCAAGGGCGGCAAGCCACTTCCCAGGAGCAAGCCCAGCCCAAACGGCGCTTACAGGCACCACACCGTCGATCGCCCGTAGGAGCTCGACCGCCGCTCGAGCAGGCGACGGATGTCCCGTGAGGTCGATGTACGCCTCGTGCGGTGCTGTGTGCTGGACTCCGTCACTGAACGCTGAACAGACTTCAAGCCACCGATCCCTCCGCTCCACGTGCTCGTCGAGGACGAACGGGACGAACAAAGCCTTGTCCCCGAGGATGGCGCGGGCCTCAGAGACCGCCATCCCTGCCGACACCCCACGGTCGAGCCGCTCTCCTGCCGCTCCGACCACGAACCCGTCCGAGTGGTACACGACCCGTTTGCCTGACCGCTCAGAGGGATAGAATCCATGCAGGGAGACAATGAGAATAGAATACATGTGTCTACTATTATAGGCACTTCATGGTGAATTTTGTCTTGTTTTTCTGAAGACCTCAGGGAGAAACTGCGCACGTTGCCGATCGAGGAGTCCGCAACCCTCTTGCTCGGCCTCGACCTCGTCACTGCCCATTGCCGCGCACGGATCGTCGAGACGGAAGCCTACTGGGACGAGCGAGACCCCGGAAGCCATAGCTGGCGCGGCCCGACACCCCGCATAGCCCCCATGTACGGCCCACCTGGCCACTGCTACATCTACTTCACCTACGGGAACCACTGGCTACTCAACGTCACAGCACGCCCCGAAGGCGAGGCGGCCGCCGTCCTCATCCGAGCCGCCATGCCCCTTCACGGCCTTTCCCTCATGCAGGAGCGGCGCCCCAAGGCCAAGTCACACAGAGATCTCCTTTCCGGGCCGGGCAAGCTGACCCAGGCCCTGGCCCTCGGACCCGAAATCCTTGGCATCGACCTCCTCGGAGCTGACCAACGCCTTCACATCCAGCAGGGCGAGCCACCGGGCAAGGTGCTCGTCAGCCCTCGGGTCGGCTTGAGCCCCCACCGAGGTGCCGAGACTCCCTGGCGCTTCATTGATGCGGCCAACGTCGCCTATGCTTCCAAGCCCTGGCCCAAGGCTGATTCCGCTGCTTCCCCTTCGGGCATCTCCACCAATGCTTCCTTGCCATAAAGCGTTGGGTCGGCGGTCTTGCGCGTCAAGATGTACCAAATACCCGCGATCCCCAGCCCAACAACAGAGCCGAGCACGAGCGGACGGCCGACAAAAGCGAAGGAACTGGCCGAGACTGCCAGCGCGATCGAAACCGTGGCAATCACTTTCGTCCGGGCGGTGATGGCCTTCTCCCGCTCCCAAACGCGTAGCGTCCTCCCGAACCAAGGATGATTGAGGAGCCAGTGTTCGAAGCGAGGGCTTCCCTTCTTGAAGAACCACAGGGCGACGATCAGGAAGACCGTGCCTGGCAGCCCGGGTGTCACGTAGCCTATGAATCCGAGGGCGACAAAGAACAGTCCCCCCAGATTCCAAAGCCACCGCTTCACTGCCACAGTTTATTGGATGGCCACGTCTTGGACAGGACGTCCATCGTCACGAAGCCATGTCTTCGTCCGGCTTGGGCAGGGACGCGATCACTTCTCGGGCATCGACCGGATTTTCAACAGCCACGTCGGCCAGGATCTTGCCGTCGCGGAACCGAATGATGCGCTTGCAATGCCTGGCGATGTCCTCCTCGTGGGTAACGACCACAACGGTTTTCCCTGCCCGGTTCAGCTCTTGGAACAAGGCCATGATCTCCTCGCTGGTCCGCGTGTCGAGGTTCCCGGTCGGTTCGTCGCCCAAGATCAGCACAGGGTCGTTCACAATTGCTCGGGCGATCGCGACACGCTGCTGCTGTCCACCCGAGAGCTCGTTGGGCCTGTGGTCCATGCGCTGGGTGAGTCCGACCTTGTCGAGGGCGATTTTCGCGACGGCCGAACGGTCTTTCACACCTGCGTACATGAGCGGCAGCTCCACGTTCTTGAGCGCTGAAGTGCGCGGCAAAAGGTTGAACGTCTGAAAGACAAAGCCGATCATCCGGTTGCGGACGGAGGCGAGCTCCGCGTCAGTCAAGTCGGAGACCTCTTGACCGTTGAGCCAATACTCGCCCGCCGTCGGTCGGTCCAAGCAGCCGATCATGTTCATGAACGTGGACTTGCCCGAACCGCTGGGGCCCATGATCGCCACAAACTCCCCCTCGTCGATGTGGACGTCGACGCCACGCAGGGCATGGACGACCGTCTGCCCCATCACATAGTCCTTGCTCAGGCTCTTGGTGTTGATGACTCCGTTCATGGACAGTCCTATTCGTACCTCAGGGCTTCGATCGGCAGGAGGTTGCTGGCCCGAATGGCCGGATAAAGGCCAAAGACGATCCCGACAAGGGTCGAGAAACCGAACGCCCAGAAGACGGCCGTCAGGTTAATGACACCGGGGACTTGCACGATCCCTGCAACCAGCTTTACGGCCGCGCTTCCTAAGAGGATGCCGATCAGCCCGCCCATGACGCACATCACCACGCTCTCAAGCAAGAACTGGGTGAGGATGGTCCCACGCTGAGCACCGATCGCCTTGCGCAGACCGATTTCCCGGGTCCGCTCGGTGACGCTGACCAGCATGATGTTCATGATCCCAATGCCCCCAACTAGAAGCGACACACTGGCGATGCCCGCCAACAGCATGCTCAAAATGCCCGACTGAGTCTGGATCGCCTGCAGGGTGTCGGCCTGGTTCATGACCCGGAACAGCTCTTCGCCCGAAGCGTTCTTCCGGGTCGACGACAGCAAATCCTCGACTTGACCCTGGAGGAGAACCATGATCGAACTGTCCATCGCTTGGATCGAGATGTAGTTGATGCGGTCCTTCGATCCCAGCAGCCTGTTCTGTGCGGTCTTGAGAGGGATATAGACTTGGTCGTCTGGATTGTTGAACCCGGAGCCGCCCTTATAGTCCACGACTCCGGTGACCTCAAAGTTCTGGTTCTGAATCTTGATGGTCGCCCCGATCGCGTTATCGCCGCCGAACAGCTCGTCGTAGACAGCATAACCAAGGACGGCCTTCCGCTCCATAAGTTCGTTGTCCTCGTCCGTCCACCACTCGCCCGAATGCATCCTCGTGGCGTTGTCGATGAACCGGATGTTGGCCTCGGCGCCGGTCACGCCCGTCCTCTTGGAGGCACTGCCGAACTTGACTGTGCTCTGACCAGAAAAGCGACTGGAAACGACCCCGGTCACATACTTGGCGGCCGGAATCTCCTTCCGAATCCGATCCACGTCCTCCAGCTTGAGGGTGCTCGCATCGTTGGCACCCATGCCACGGCCGCGTCCCCAGTTGGGCATGACTGTGATCCGGTTCGAACCCATGACCTCGAGCTCGCTGAGGGACTTCTGCTTCGTGCCCTCGCCGATCCCGATCATCGTGATGACGGAACCGACACCGATCACGACACCGAGCATGGTCAGGAAGGACCTCAACTTGTTGTTCGCGATCGAGCGGATCGCGCTGTCAAAGCTGTCGCCGAGATTCAAGCTATCTGCCTCCTCCCGAGGCTCTTGCCCCGCCACCGCCGCCACCGCCGCTGGTAGCCCGCGACTGGCTCGGGCCACCGCGGTTCAATGACCCAAGGCCGCCAGGCGCTTGCTGCTGTTGCTGCATGCGGTTCTGCCGGTCTCTCATGGCCTTCAGGTCGATTTCCGCCACGACGACTTCTTCGCCTTCTTTCAATCCTTCGAGCACTTCCGTCGTCTCGTTTCCTACCGCCCCGAGCTTGACCTCTCGTCGTTCTGGCTTGGCCTTGTCCGCCGTCTTGACCCGGACGTAACTCTTGCCGTCCTCACGCTGGATGGCCTGCTGAGGAACCGAGAGCACGGCGGGTTTCGCGAACTGGATGAACTCGCAGGTCGCGTTCATGCCGGGACGAAGGATCGGTGCGGAGGGCTTTCTTCCGCCGCCTCCAGCCCCTTTTCCGGCCGTCTGACCGCTATCGGCTTGCGGAACCAGCTTGCCGACCGAGACACGCACCTTCACCGTCGTCACACTCTGGGCCGACTCTGCTGCAGGAAAGATTCTCTTCACCTTCCCCTCGAACATCATTCCCGGATATGCCTCGATAATGACGCGGACGTCTTGGCCCGTCCTGACGCTGGCGATGTCCGCCTCATCGACCGCGCATTCGACCTCCATCTGGGTCGTGTCGGAGATCTGGACCAGGCTGGTGCCCTGTGCGAACGTCGAAGTGCCAGGCGGGATGATTGTTCCTTCCTCAAGGTATTTCGTCGTCACGACACCGTCACGGGGCGCGACCACCGTCGTGCTGTCGAGTTGGACCTGGGCGTTCTTCATCGCGACCTTGCTCCTCACTGCGCCCGCCATGGCCGTGCGCACGTCCTCCCTCCTCAGTTGGAGGTTCAGCCGTGCCGTGCGCGCCTGCGCCAAGGCGACACCAGCGCTTCGGACGCTCTCCCGAGCCTCCCTGAGGTCGCTCTGGGAAATCGGGACGCGGTTTTGGTTCGCCTTGGCTTGCGCCAGCGACTCCTCAGCCTGCCGGACCCTTGCGCGGGCGGTCTTGATGCTGCTGTCGATCTCTTTGTCGACGGTCGTGCGCCTCTGCTCAGCCAGGCGGAACGTGGCCCGCGACGACTCCAAGGCTGAACGCTGCTTCTCAACCGAGCTCTGGGACACATAGCCTTGGCCCAGCAATGTCTCCTGGCGCGCCATCTCCCGCTGTTGGGCATCGAGGTCGGCTTTGGCCCGCTGATACTGGCCCTCAACGTCGCGGCGAGTCTGCGGCACCTCGACCTCTTCTAGGTTTCGGAGCGCTTCTTGCGCCGTGACAAGGTTTGCTTGAGCTGTCCGGACGTCCGCCTGGCTCAATATCGGCTGCGCAGCAGTCGTTTGTTCTGCCTTTGCCAGCCGCGTTTTGGCCAGCTCTAAGTTGATTTCGGCCGAGCGAACCCGGTTCTCGGCGTCCTGCGCCTCCATGTTGACGTTGGTGCGGGCTTGGCCAACACGGGCTTGAGCCGTCGTTACATCGGCCTGGGCCTGTTCAAAGACGGATCTCGTGTCCTCGGGATCGATGTAGGCGATCGGATCGCCCTTTCGAACCAACGACCCTTCCTCTACAAGCAACTTGACGACTTTGCCGCCGGCTTTCGACTTGACGTCGACCTTAGTCAACGGCACGAGCGTCCCCGTCGCCGAAGTCGAGCGTGACACCTCGCCTTTCGCAACCGGAGCGTAGCGAAACTCGACTTCAGCCCCGCCCTGGTTCAAACTGGTGACGATCCAGACCGCCGCCACAACCAACGCGACACCCCCGACGCCAAGAGCCCACTTGTTCAATTTGCCCGCTCTCCCGGAAGAGGATCGCCCATCACTTGTTTCAATCGGACTTGCGAGATCAAGAGATCGTAATAAGCCTGGACGTAATTGGATTCGGCCGTCGCCAGGCTGACGTTAGCGGTGAGTTCGTCGAGCACCGTGCCTGCGCCTTCATGAAACGCTCCTGAAGCCGCGTTGTAGTTCTCGACTGCAGCGTCCCGGGCAAGCTTTGCGGCCTCGAGCCGGTCGAAATTCTGCTTGAACTCCTTGTACGCCGATTCGATCTCTGCGCGAGCGTCCCGTTCGGTCTGGGCGAGCGCTGCCTTGTCCGATTCAAATCCAAGCTGGGCGGATCGCACGTTCTCTTTGGAACGGTCTCCGTCATAGAGGGGGAAGCTGGCAGTGATCGCCAGGCTGGGCCTGTCGAAAACACCCTCGCTGAAGGAGCGGTCGTAATTGGCAGTTGCCTTCCAATTCACAGATCCGTCCAGTCTTGCCAGGGTCACGTCAAGCCTTGAAGCCTCAAGCCGCTTACGCGACGCCTGCAAGCTCGGCCGGTTCGCGAGGCCGTGGGCGATGGCTTCTTCAAGGGTGATCGTCAGGTCGAACTTGCCGGGCTCAGTGTCTTGGCTGTCGTCCAGGGTCGGAAGCTCCTCCTTGGGCCACCCAAGAACCGCCTTGAGCGAGGCTTCGGCGGTGGAAACCTGGTTGGTCGCAGTCAAAACATTGACTTGAGCATTGAGCGCGTCAGCTTTGGCCTGAAGGATGTCCTTCCGGGGGCCTGCACCAACTTGCTCGCGCTTGATCGTGGCGTCCTCCAGCTTCTTCGCCCGCTCGAGCGAAGCCTGGGCAACGCCGAGAAGGTGCTGGGCCCGTAGCGCGTCATAGAAGCTCGTGTGGACGTTGAAGAGCACGCCCCGGTATGTGTCCAAAGTGCTGAACTCCGTCACTTCGCTCGACACCTTTGTCCGCCTGTAGGTGGCCGACCGGGTGCCGTTGTCCATCAAGAGCCAACTCGCCTGGATGGTGGCACTCCTGGTGTCGAAGTTGCTGCCTCCCTTTCCTGGGCCGGTGAGGGTCTGGAGATGCCCGTCCTCGCGGGAATAGACCGGCGTCACCGTCGGCAGAAAGGAGGAGAAGGCCGATCGTACGCCTGCCTTCGCCGATTCGTAGTTCAAACGGGCAGCCTGAACGGTGCCGTTGTTCTCGTTCGCGGCGCGAAGGGCATCTTCAAGCGTCAGTTTGTCCGTTTGCCCTAAGGCACTCACGGACAAAGCCACGAAACCGAGAACCAAGATTCTTGTCATTCAACCACCAAAACACACAAAGAGCCGAAGCCCGTTCTTTGATTACTCGCACTGTACGCCTTACGGTTGCCTCATCGCCAGTACTGGGGAAACAAGCCCCACTGGGCTAGAATCTATCTATGGCTACCACGCTCCCGAAGACCGGGCTTGGGCGAATTCAGGAGGTGCTGGGCGACGATTCCTTGCTTCGCCACCAGTGCAAGACCGTCGACAAGGCTCAGATCCACCTGCCCGGCCCCGACTTTGTGGACCGCGTCTTCGGCCAGACCGACCGAAACCCCCAGGTCATGAGGAGCATGCAGTCCATGTTCGACCATGGGCGACTCGGCGGAACGGGGTACCTGAGCATCCTGCCGGTCGACCAGGGCATTGAGCACAGCGCGGGGGCAAGCTTCGCCAAGAACCCCGAATACTTCGATCCCGAAAACATCGTCAAGCTCGCGATCGAAGGCGGTTGCAACGCGGTCGCCTCGACCCTGGGCGTGCTTGGTTCCTGCTGCCGCAAGTACGCGCACAAGATCCCGTTCCTCGTGAAGATCAACCATAACGAGCTCCTGACCTACCCCAACAAGGCGGAACAGATCCTCTTCGCCCAGGTCGAGCAGGCCTGGAACATGGGGGCAGCGGCCATCGGCGCCACCATTTACTTCGGAAGCGACGACGCAGGCAGGGAAATCGTGGAGGTCAGCCAGTGCTTCGCCCATGCCCACGAGCTCGGAATGGCGACCGTCCTTTGGTGCTACCTACGGAACAACGCGTTCAAGAAAGACGGTGTCGATTACCACCTCAGCGCCGACCTGACGGGCCAAGCGAACCACCTGGGCGTCACGATCGAGGCGGACATCGTCAAGCAGAAGATGCCGGAGAACAACGGAGGCTACAAGGCCCTCAACACGGGCGGATCCAGCTACGGCAAGCTCGACGAGCGGATTTACACCAAGCTCACTTCGGACAACCCGATCGACTTGTGCCGCTACCAGGTGATCAATTCATACATGGGCCGCGCCGGACTGATCAATTCAGGCGGCGCATCGGGTTCGAACGACCTTCAAGACGCGGTCACCACCGCTGTCATCAACAAACGTGCAGGTGGCATGGGCCTGATCTCGGGCCGAAAAGCGTTCCAGAAGCCGATGAAGGAAGGGGTCGACCTCCTCAACGCGATCCAAGACGTCTACCTGTGCCCTGAAGTGACGGTCGCCTAAGGCCCTGCGCGTATACTCCGGGCTGTGAGAAACCTCTTCTTGGCGGCCGTTGTCCTCGTGGCGGGATGGGCGCGGGCCGACTTCACGGGCACGTACGAAGCCAACGACGGCGGCCAGACGCTCACGCTTGAGCTCAAGCAAGAGGGCAACAAGCTGACCGGCAAAGCCAATGCCCACGGCACCGACCTTGTGCTCGACGGGACGGTGAAAGGCGACACCGCCAAAGGGAAGCTTACGGTCTCGGGAGTTCCGGTGACGCTCTACTTCGAAGCAAAGCTCGTGGCCGACGGCGTCTCGGTCAAGATCGGCGAGTCCGCCGACAAGATGGACGACGAGGCCATGGTCTTCAAGCGGGTCGAGGCCAAGGCGACCGAAGCGAAACCGGGCGAGACCGCGACATTCAGCAAGGAGAAGTCAGAGATCCTGAAGAGTGGCAAGGAGTACACCCATGCCTCCGGAGGGAAGTTCCGCTATCCGGCTGACTGGCAGGTCAAAGAAGGCGAAGGTTTTCTCATGCTCGTGCCGCCGGATCAAAAGGAGGGAGAGTTGTTCCTGATCGCTGCCGACAGCGCGGAAGGCGCGACCGATCCGGGCTCGCCCGAAGTCCTCGCCTATCTGGATTCGCAAATCGCGCAAGCCGCGCCCGATGCGAAGAGATCCGGAAAAGCGCAGCCGGCAGTGGCCGGGGCGGGCAAAGCTGTCGTCCAAGACTGGACAGGAACGATCCAGGGCCGCGCGAGCCTCATCCGAGGCTACATTACGATCATCAAGGACAAAGGGGTTGCCCTCGTGGCAGTCGGGACAAAGGAGCAAATCGATGCCCGCGACCCGGTGCTGAGGCAAATCTTCCAGACCGTCGGATGGGGGCAGGGCAAGGTCGATCAGCAGCTAGTCGGCACCTGGAACCACTGGGGCTATAGCGGCACAAGCGACGGCAAGTACGGTCGGGAAGAGAAAGTGCGGGTCGAACTTCGCGCCGACGGCTCATTCGCCTATCAGAACGACTCAGAGACATCGATCTCCGCTTCGGGAGCCAACCAATATGGCGACACGACTTGGGCCGGGGGAATGGCGGGCCGTCGGGGCAACGGCTGGAACGGCACGTGGTCGGCTGATGGAAGCACCATCATCCTGAACTTCGAAGACGGAACGAGCGAGTCGTTCAAATACCGGTTCGAGCAACAGGGCGCCAACGTCTTCCTCGTGACCGAGCCAGCCGACGGCGGCAAAGGCAAGATGGAATGGAGCCGGGCGGGCTAACGGAAGCAAGCGTTGCCTGAGCTTCCAGAGGTCGAGACCGTTCGCCGCGTCATGCGCCGTGTCCTCCAGGGTCGGAGGATCGTCGACGCAGAGGTCGTGCCCGACGAGATCGTGCTCAAGGGCGTGCCCGCCGCGGCCGTTCGCGATGCGATCCTAGGGGCCAAGGTCGTGGACGTGGGTCGCCGGGGAAAGTACTGGTGGATCGAGCTCGACCGCAAACCCTGGCTGTTCGGCCACTTGGGCATGGCCGGCTGGATACGCGATGTCACTCCCGGAACGACCGGTGGCGTGCAGACGAGACTTCGAGAGCACGGAAAGATGCCGTGGGACGACGAGCACGGCCGGCCCCGGTTCCTCAAACTCATGCTCGAGGCTGAGGGAGGCGGCAGGATCGCCTTTACGGACGGCCGCAGACTCGGCAGACTGTGGCTCGCCGATGGGCCGGAAACGGGTCTGAAAGGGCTGAGTCCGGACGTCTTCGACGATCCGTGGACGGTTTCGGAGCTCAGAAGCAAGCTCGCGGGCCGTAAAGCGCCGATCAAGGCTCTGTTGCTTGACCAGTCTCTCTTCGCCGGTGTCGGCAATTGGATCGCCGACGAGGTCCTCTTCCAAGCCAGGATCCGGCCCTCCCGGCTCGCAGGCAACCTGAAAAAACCCGAACTTGAAAGGATGCTGGACTCCCTGCACAAGATCCTTCAGCACGCAATCGAGGTGGACGCCGACTCCTCCCGGTACCCCGACGACTGGCTGTTCAATGCTCGTTGGGGAGGCGCGAAGGGCACGGGCGAGATCATGGGCCACGCCATTCGCCGCGAGCCGATCGGAGGTAGGACGACGGCGTGGGTTCCCGACCTGCAAAAGTAGGAACGCGGCTCGGCAGATGGAGTAACCCGCCCAGGGCCTGGACGTTGTATCCTAAGGAAAACATGTTGACGCTCGCTGCTGCTCTCGTCATGATCCAGCCCGCCGATCCGAACGGCACGATGCACCGATCAGTTTTCGCCGCCAAGAGCGATTTGCCGGACACCCAAGCGGCGGGCGGTTTCTGCATTTCGGAGAACGCTTCGTGGGGGATGAAAGAGGTAGCCGTCAACGCCAACAAACTGACCCTCTTGGTCAAGAAGAACGATTGCTGCGGGCCGGCGGGAGGCGACTGCGAGCGCCTCGTGGCACTTGCAAACGGGACGAAAGAGACGCTGTGGTTCTCAGCCGAGGACAGCGTGATCGGGGTCGTGCGCCAGGCTCAAGACGTCACCGGGCAATGGAAGCCGGTCGAATACTGGGGCGGCTCAGACTGTGGCAACAGCTTCCACCACGTCGCGTTGCTGTCCGGCAGGTGTTGGGTTTGGAACGTACCGCAAGCCAAGGCTGGCGTGACGACGAAGAACCGATACGCGTTTTTCGGACAAAAGGAGCCCCTCTACTCAAACGAGTTTGATGCCAAAGTCGAGGCTACGGACTTCCTTCTCGGTCCAACTCTCACTGCAGACTATTCCTTGCAACCCACTGGCCGCCTGGCGCCGAAGCCCCGCTAGCGCACCCGGCGCAACAAGGTGACGCGACCGATCGGCACCCACTCAGCCACGAGGATGTCCCCGTTGCAGAGGAAGATGGCGTCGTGGGGATGGATGAACTTGCCCGGAATGAAATCAGACCTGGGGTGGTCTCGCAGATTGCTTGGAGCACCGTCTCCCAGTTGAACGATCGGCTTGTTCTGCGAATCGAGCACAGTCACGACCGAGTCCAGGTCGGGCACGAGCATCTCCTCTCCCCTGATCGCAAAATGACAGGGCAGACGCATGCCTTCGGTGTTGAACCGGATGTGCCGACCGTCGAGAGTGAAATACTGGATCCGTCGGTTCGCGCGGTCCGCTACCGCCAAGACGGGCTCTTTGCTTCGGTTGTCCAGCCAGATTCCGTGGGGCTGTTGAACCTTGCCCGGTTCGGTGCCTGGCCCGCCGAACGTACGGATGTAATTTGCTTTGATGTCGTACTGGTGGATGTAGCTCGACCCGTACCCGTCGGCGACGTAGAAATCACCATTTGGTGAGAACGCGACGTTCGTCGGTACAAACGCGTGCTTGTCGTCATAAACGCCCGCCTCCTTGGGGGTACCGAATTCCCAAAGAACCTTGCCGTCGAGCGTCGTCTTGCAAACGAGGCGCCGATTGATGTCGCAGTGGTAGATGAACTCCTCGTGGCCCTCCTTGCGGATGTCAAGGCCGTGCGAGCCTCCGCGGAACTGCGGTCCCCATGAGGTGAGGAACTTGCCCTTCTCGTCGAACACACAGACGCCGTCAGGGCACTCGCTCGTCGGGTGGACGGTATGGCTGAGATAGATGCGACCGTGAGCATCCTGAGCGAGGCCGTGGGTGTCGCCGTACTTGATGTTGGCGGCAGGGACAAGCCAATCCGGCACCCACTGGTACTTGTGAGAACCCGAGCCGAGGATGATGGGGGTTTGCTGCGCGAACGACTTCAACCCGCCGGTGAGCAGGGTCGCGGAGCCGATGGCCGTGGTCTGCAGGAAACTGCGGCGAGTCATGCCTCTGAGGTTACCAAGGTTGCGGCCAGAATCAGATATGGATGCCCTCAAGGTTTATCGCAGCTGGTTCTGGGCGGCCACGGTCTACAACCTAGTTTGGGGCGTTGCCGTCTCTTGCTTTCCAGGTCGCGCGAGAGCCCTGGCCGGCCTGCCTGCGACAATCCCCCTACCCATCATCCAGGTGATCGCGATGATGGTGGGTGTCTATGCGATCGGCTACTGGCTGATGGCGCGCGACCCTATACGGTATTCGGGCAACATTTGGGTCGGTTTGGCGGGCAAGACACTCGGCCCGCTCGGTTTCTTTTACTTCGCAGTAAAGGGCGAGCTACCTTGGACGATGGGCTGGACGATCCTGACGAACGACCTCGTCTGGTGGCCCGCATTTTGGATGTTCGCCCTCAAGCACGGCCGTACTTCGCTCGGCGAAAGCTAAGGCAACCGCACTTCGACGGACCAGTCCACCATGTTCAAGTTTGGGTCGTTCGCTCGCAGCCCGTTCACGTCTTGCGCATGAGAATCGCCGGTTGGTGGCTCGACGAAGTTCTGGGTCGTGTTCGTGTACGTCTTGCTCGACCGCATGTCGACGTTCACAAAGGTGTTCCACTTTGAGCGGTCAAGGCCGTCGCCAAGGGCGTCCCAAGTGTGGGGCTGGGTGATAGCGTATTGGTCGAAGGTGAAAAAGTTGACTTGCACCGTGTTGATGGTGGGCACGACGGACGCGTCCACCAATTGGCTCATGTCGATCTCACACTCAAGCGTGTCAGCCGGCTGCCCGTTCACGCCGGGGAGTTTGTAGTTGATCGCATATCCCGTCAAGAACCGGCCGTCAAGCGTCGTGTCGCTGAACTGCCAAATCTCATAAGGGTTGGCCTGACCGGGCCGGTAGAGAATGAAGTGGGTGCAGTTGCCAGCAACGAACCCGTTGCCGCCGAAATCTGTGACCGGCAAGGGACCCTGGTCGGTCGGGCTGACTTCTGGAGTCAGTCGCAAAGGGATGACGAAGATGTACGGCGTTGTCCCAAGGTCGGCGCTCGGGTCCATTTTCATCTTGAACACCAACCGTTTGGTGAAGAAGGTGCTTCCGCCGGCAGGGAACTTGGCGCAACCAACGGCTCCGAGCAGCAACGCAGCCAAAAGGAGCTTCTTCATCCCTGCTGCAACCTGAAAAGGATACGCCTGCACCCTTCGCATTGAACGACCTTGTCGTGAACGACGGCATCGAAGGGCTTCTCCGCCACGGGTAGCCCGCAGGTGTCGCACCGGTGCGCGTCCGTCACCATAGCCATTCCGACGCCGAGCTTCTCGCGGAGTTTCTCGTAAAGGGTCAAGAGAGGCTCTGGCACAGCCTTGAGGGCGGCGGGCCGCTTAGCCGCCTCTGCCTTGTAGGCGGCCTGGAGCCGGGCGTGCTCCTCCTTCGCCGCGGTCTGCTTCTTAACGATCTCGCCCTTGAGCTGACTGATCTGGCCCTCGAGGCCCGAGGCCTTCTCCTTTGCGGGGGGAACCAGTTCCCACAGTTCGAGGATCCGGGCGTCGTTTCGCGAAATGTGGTCCTTAACGTGAGTCTTCTCAAGCTCGATGTTTTCGACCTCGCGTGGATTCACCACCTTGCCGCCATAGAGGTCGCTGTCGAGCTTCTTCAGCTTGTCCTCGAGAGACTTCTGCTCCAGCTCAAGGTCTTTGAGCTCGGAAGAAAGGGCCCGGGAGGCCGCCAACGTCCCTTCTGGGTCAGCCTCCAGCTTCTTGATCTCCTCCGCCTCGCCCCGCCCCACGTCGAGGCTGGCGGCACGGGTTTTCATCTCGTACAGGGCCGAATCGATCAAGTGGAGCTTGTACAGAGCGAAAAGCCCGGTTTCGGCCATACCTTCATTATGACGACGGCGGCGTCTTCCGAGCTTGCCGGCTGAGTGGGACCACCCTTCGCGTGTCGACGAGGCGCTCGCGGTGGTCGTTGAACATGCAGATCGCGCGCAGGCCGAAGATGTTCGCAATATCCACGGCTTGATCCCAGCGCAGCGGGTTGAGTTTCTCGTCTCGACAGCTCTGGGCCTCTGGGTCGTAGCGGGGACAATCCTGGCAGTGCATACTCGTCTTGATCTGTGATGCTCGGGGCTTTCCTTCTTTCGGTGCTGGCCCAACAAGCCAACCCTCCAAAAGTCACCTTCCAAGACGAGGGTTTCGTCGTGTCCGGTGCGCTCGGCACCGAGATTGTGCCACTGGCGCCGAAGAAAAAACTCGCCGATCCCGTGGATCGGTCGAAAGGTACGTTCGTGCTCATCGTCAAGGACACCAAGGTCGTCTTCGGCAACAAGGGCCTTTCCCTCTCAAGGAAGGGCTTCAGTTCGACGAACGACCTCCACCTCGTTCCAACCAGCGGCAAGATCGCGACGAAGGACTCGAACGCGGAACTCATCAAACTTGTCGCCGCCAAGAAGCGGAAGCTCTCGGTCAGCGCCCTTTCGGGATGGGAAGCCAAAGGCGAGAAACTCGTGCTCGTTGCTCGTTGGGTCGATGCGGACAAGAAGCCCTGGCTCGAGGCCCTCATCGGGCTCGACCTCACCGAGAAGAAGCCGGCGCCGCACCTGCTGGGCAAGCTCTCCGCCGCCTCGTTCGCACAAGGCACGGTGGACGATGTCCTCGTCGCCAGAGGCGACAAACTGGGCCTGCTCGGCAACAAGGACGGCAAGGTCGGACTCTGCCGGTTCGCCTGGAACGGAACGGGACAGGAGTTCGTGCCCTACGGCAAGGCCGTCAGCAAGGCAAAGCTGGACGACGGCGGGGCACAAGCGTGGACCCTTACTGCCACGCCCTACGGCACCAACATCCTGGGTCTGCTCGACCTCGACGAAGGAACCGCGCACGAGGTCGCGGAAATTCGAGGAAAGATGAAGGCAGTCGAGTCTATGTGCGCGGTCTTCGACACCGGCAAGGAGCTGCGAATGGTCAGCCTTAGCACCGGCGCCCAAATCCCGCTCAAGCCAGACGCGACTGTCCGGCAGACCGCGAACGGCCTCCTGCTCTGGGCGCCTGGCCCTTCACCGAAGAGCGCGGCGCTGTACGACCAAAGCTTCCGTCAACTCACGACTTGGACCGCCCCTCCGAACATGGTCGTGAAACCAGCGGTCCCCACTAAGCCGGTAACCAAGCCTACGGCCAAGACCACCAACGTGAAGAAGGCACCCGGAACGGCCAAGAAGCCAGACTCTGGCAAGAAGGCTCCGACCACCGTCAAAAAGCCGACGGTCAAGAAGGCGACGGTTGCAAAGGTGCCCGCCAAGAAAGCCACCGATAAGAAGGTCAAGTCGACTCAGAAGCCCGCCGCGCCGTCATCGCACTCGAAGCCGAAGGTGGTGGTGACCACCGAAAAGCGGCCCGGACGAGGCTGAGCCCCGTGCGCGTCTTTTTCTCCGCTGGCGAAGCGAGCGGCGACGCCTATGGCGGCGAAATCGCTCGCCGCTTGCTTGAGCGCGGCGTCTTTGCTCCCGAGCGGATGGCCAGCGACGTCGTCGCTTACATGACGTCGCAGAACCCTGGGCCGGAGAGTGTTCGAAAGGCAGCGAGGCAGATCCAGGAGTTCTATTACAGCAGTGGAGGAGCGACCGCCTATGCGCGGCTTTTCCAGTCTGGCCAGCACGGAACTGTCAGCCCTGAAGCGCTCGTCGATGCTATCGCTCAAGACGCAGAGACGGGCTTGCTGGATCCTCGGCGGCTGCTCTCGGAATCGCTTTTCGCCGTTGGCGGCCCAAAGCTGCGCGAAGCCGGCGCCTCACTGGTCGCTGACAGTTCGCAATGGGGCGCGGTCGGCATTATTGAGGCGATCCGAGTGGCAGCGTCCGTGATGTCGGGATATGACGACGCGTTGAGACGCCTCACAAAGGAGGACGCCGGGTTCTTTGTGCCGATCGACTACGGCTTCGTGAACGTCAAGCTTGCCCGGCGCGCCAAGGCAAACGGATGGAAGGTCCTCTACTTCTCGCCCCCAGGAGCGTGGCGGCGGAACAAACAAGGAGCCCACCTGCCCGATGTGACAGACGCGATCGTCACGCCGTTCCCCTGGAGCGCTGACCTCCTGAACCAAGCAGGCGCCAACGCACACTTCTTTGGGCATCCGCTCAAACAGATGGTCGCGGAGACGGAAGACGCTGAACACCGGGACGGCATTGCCGTCATGCCTGGGAGCCGCGGCCATGAGATCGCCAGCAACCTCTCAGCCATCAAACCAGTCCTCGACGCCTACTCAGGCCCCGTCCGCATTGCGGTCGCCGCCAATATCGCCCTCCAAGACGTCCAGCGGCTTTGGGACCAGCTCGGCGGGGGCGAAGCAGAGTTTCGCCGGGACACCCACCGCGTCCTCAAGGAATCGAGAGTGGGGATCATCAAGAGCGGCACCGGAACGCTCGAAGCCGCTCTTTGCGGTTGCCCTATGGTCGTCGTCTACAAGGGGAACAAGCTGATGGAATTCGAGGCGCGGCTTCGAAAGCCCAAGTTCGAGTTCGTCTCGCTCCCCAACATCTTGCTTCGCCGCCCCGTCGTGCCGGAACTGCTCATGTGGCACTGTACGCCAGAGAACATTCGGGCTGCCCTTGAGCCCTTGATCGAAGACGGTGCCCCTCGCCAAGCCCAACTTGAGGCGTTCGCCGAACTCACAGAAAGCCTCGGGCCGGCCGATTGTTTCGACAAGACCGTAGATCTCGCCCTTGAACTGATGTCTCAGCGAAGCTGAACGGTCCCGCAAATGAAAGGGACCACGGAACAAACACCTCTTTGTGAATGTTCCAACTGTACGATCCTCCTGAAACCGGAGGCGACCAGGCCCCGAGAGGGCCGGCGACCTCCAAAGAAAGCCAGGCGAAGTACGAAAAGAGAACAAGCGAGTATGAGCCGGACTAGACGAAAGGATGGTCCGGCATCTTTTTTCTTCGCGGCCGGGTCTCAGAGGGTCTGAGCGGCCGGACACGACGCCTCTAGATATGCGGGGACTCGACCGAAAATAGGGGTACGGCGTTCGCAACGACCATACCGGCACGACCGATATGGCGGCCAAGCGAACTACGCAAAAGCCACGATCGCCGCTTTGGATCTGTCCTCTCCGTCCGAAGCGGCGCTTTTTTGTTGATCCCTGTGTAGAATGCCGGCATGCCCGTCATGACTGGATTCTCCGGCAACGAGATGTATTGCCTGCACAAGAAAGGGATGGCCCCTGGAGACCTTGTCATTGGCAACAGCGTCTATTCGCTCGGCATCATCGGCGGCATCGGTGCCGGTCTCAAGACACTTGCTGGCGGCGAAGTCGAGCAGATCACCCACCTGATCCATGACGGGCGTAAGGCCGCGCTCGATCGCATGATCGCCTGGAGCGACCTCAAGGGCGCGATCGGTATCACCGGCGTCACGAGCGAGCTCGTCGTTCACAGCGGCAACATCGAGTTTCTCTCCATCGGTTCGGCCGTCCACCGAGAAAACCACAACGCCACGTCCTTAGAGTTCACGTCCTGTGCGGACGGGCAAGAGCTCTACTGCCAAATCGATTCGGGGTTCAAGCCAGTCCACTTCGTCTTTGGCAACGTCGCGTATTCCATCGGCATCGGTGGCGGCATCGGTGGCGCGCTCCGCAGCCTTGGAAGAGGAGAGGTGAAGGAGTATTCCGAGGTCTTCAATGTCACCCGGCACCTCGCTCTCCAGCGCATCCAGCACGAGGCCCGCACGGTCGGTGCCAACGCGGTCGTCGGTATCAACACTTCGATCTTTCCATTCGGCGGAATGCAGGAAATGATCATGATCGGCACCGCCAGCAGGCACGACAAGCTGGGCCCCGAGTTCGACCAGGCACCGATCACCAGCGACCTCACGAACGAGGAAATGTGGAACCTGATGCACATCGGCTATATGCCCTTGCAACTCGTCCTTGGTGTCTCGGTCTACTCGCTCGGCCTCGTCGGCGGCATCACAGCGGCGTTCAAGAGCCTCGGCCGTGGCGAGATTGAAGAGCTCACCAAACTGATCTACGACGCCCGTGAGAACGCGCTCCACCACATCATGCGCGACGCGACAGCCTGCGGGGCAGACGACGTGGTCGGCATCAAGACGTACGTTTACGAGCTCGGCGGAGGGATGATCGAGTTCATGGCGATCGGCACCGCGGTCAAGAAGATGCCAGGGCTTACGACTCTCAGCGACTCCCTGCCGCCGCAAGCCGTCATCCGCGACAAGGACACGTTCATCAACGCGGCCGAGAAATCGATCGGCCGTAACCTGAACGAACCGAGCGGCGCACGCTAATCAAGCAAAGCCCGGCCCGATTGCAGGCATGGAGAGCGGCCATAATCCTTCATGGCACACGGCTGGGAAGGCGAGCTCGTCCGGCTCGTTCCACTCGACTACGACCGGCACTTCGAGAACGTCGTCCGTTGGGTCAACGATCCAGAAGTCACCCAATGGGTGATCGTCGGCGACTTTCCTCTGACGAAGTTCGCCGAACAAGAATGGTTCGAGCGCGCGGCCAAGGCGTCCGAGACCGAAATCGTCTTCGCGATTGAGACCCTGGGCGGCAAGCACATCGGCTCAAGCGGTGTCCACCATGTCAGTTTCCGGCACAGCAACTGCACGACGGGCAGCTTGATCGGCGAAAAGGACGAATGGGGCAAGGGCTATGGCACCGACGCAGCGCGCGTCAGGGCGCGCTACTGCTTCGAAGTGCTCGGGCTACAGACTCTTTACACGGCTTTCCTCGACGGCAACGACCGTTCGCGACGTATGAGCGAGAAGAACGGTTACCGCGAGTGCGGCCGGTTCCCCAAGAGGTACTGGAAGCGGGGCGCCTTCCGAGACGAAATCTCAATGGTTCTCGAGCGAGAGACCTGGTTGGGACTGCAGCGCTGAAGGTTCAGCTCTTGTTTCGGATGTGGATGAGGTCGCCGTCGTGCACAACGTACTCCTTGCCTTCCAAGCGCATCTTGTTCGCCTTGTAGGCAGCGTCGAGCGACCCGTGCTCGCAGTAGTCGGCATAAGAGACGACCTCGGCCCGGATAAAACCCTTGGCGATGTCGTTGTGTATCGTCGCGGCGGCTTTGAGTGCGCTTGAGCCTCGGCGCAGGGGCCAAGCCTTTGTGTCGTTCTCGCCCGCTGTGAAGAAGGTGATCAAGCCGAGCGCGTCGTAAACCGCTTTGATCAATCGGTTCGCGGCAGGCTCGCTCAAACCCATTGAGCTGAGAAACTCTGGCTGGTCGGCAGGGTCGAGCTGGGCGATTTCCTCTTCGATCGTCGCGCAGACGGCAAAAGCCTGAGTCCCGTTGCTGGCCAGCTCGGCGATCTTCATCTTGATCGGGTCGGATGCGCCGGAGGACAGCTGCTGCTCCCCAACGTTGAACGCGACGACGCACTGCTTCCCACTGAGGAACTGGTAGTTGCGCACGATTTTCTGCTCCTCCTCGTCGAGTTCCATCGCCCGGATCGGCGTGCCGTTCTCAAGCGGCTCCTTGATCCGTGAGAAGAGAGCCTTCTCAAGGTAATCGGGAGAGCCGGGGTTCTTGACCGTCATCGACTTCTGCAGGCGCTCCAGACGGTTTTCAACGATGCCAAGGTCCGTGAGCACCATTTCAACCTCCACGTTCTCAAGGTCGCGGATCGGGCTCACGTCTTCGTGATAAGGGGCCATCGGTGAGTCGAATCCTCGCACCACGTGTAGGAGGAGATCGGCCTTGCGGGCCTCGTCCAGAAACCTCTGGCTGAAAAGCTTGCCGCTGGTTTGGAAGCTCTCCAGATCGTCGTCGAGCACCACTGTGGCAGGGCTGACCTTCTTCGGCTTGACCTGTTCGACGATCTTGTCGAACCGCTCGTCGGGCACGGGGACTGCGGTCACGCTTCCTTTTGCCTGGCCCTGTGCGGCCGCCCGATAGAGCGTGGACTTGCCCACTTGGGGAAAGCCCATCAAAGCGACCTTCACTTCGCCGCCCCCTCGAACTCGACCTTGACCGGCTTGCCGCGCCATTGGTTGGGCAGCACCCAGAAGGCAAGCGCGCTCAGAACGAGCAGCACGAGCGGGAGCCAGGGAAAGGATCGGGGTTTCAAGGCTGCCTAGGATACCGGGGCTCAGAGGATGAGCCCTAATCCGTGTCGCTGTTCGGCTCCCATGTGGCGGACCGTTTGCGGTGGATCGCCGATCTTTGCGACCAGGTTTTCTTGACCTTCCGGTCGCTCGACACTTCGGAACATGCTGGTCGGGTGGCCCAGTACCTGTTCAGCGCCTTTAGCCAGTCTCGGCTACCAATCTCATCTCCAAGGAAGCGACAGGTATCTGCCATGAAGGAAAGGAAGTCTCTGACGCAAGCTGCCTGTGCGTCGTCGATGAGGCTCCACTGCATGTGTCGGTATGGATCACTGGTCAATTTCGAATGACAGAGCACGTACTCAAGCCCCACGTCAAATTCAGGGAATTCCTTTAGATATCGAAGCATGGCGGGGGCCAGATAGTAGCGAAACCCGATTGCGTCGAGGAAATTGAATCCGCCAATCCCAAACTCGGGGTCCCATTCTGGGCTCTCAACTAGCATCTGCCAGCTGGTGTCGAGATCCGAGGCCCGGGCTTTAGCGCGCTGAACATCATCGCCGAAATCGTCGATTACAAGCGACTCCGACCAAGATACGCCCAAATCTCGCGTCACGCCACGAAAGGCCCGATGGATGGCCACAACGAGAGAATCTTTCCGCCCGGCTAAGTTATCTGGGAATTCAAACTGTGAATCTATTCCCGAACTCTTACCCGAGGTGAGGGCAAGGACACATATGGCTGGGGCTCAGGTGATGAGCCCCAGCCACCTGCCCTCGAACCGGTACCCTAGCGCGCACATGGCCCTTGTCAAGGTGATCCCGCTGGGCGGCGCGGGAGAGATCGGAAAGAACTGCACCGTCGTCGAACAGGGGGACGATTTGATCGTGGTGGACGTCGGGCTCGCCTTCCCTCACGAAGAACACTACGGCGTCGACATCGTCATCCCTGACTTCACGTACTTGCTCGAAAACAAAGACAGGCTCAAAGCCATCGTCCTCACCCACGCTCACGAAGACCACGTCGGAGCCCTCTCCTTCCTCCTGCCGCAAGTTTCGTGTCCCGTTTACTGCACGCCCTTCACTGCTGCCCTCGTCCAAAGCAAGCTAGAGGAGCGGATCCACATGAAGGAGGTCACCATCGAGGTGGTGCAACCCGGGGACACCGTCAACGTGGGCGAGTTGAGTGTCGAGTTCGTCCGCGTCACCCACTCGATCCCCGAAACAAGCGCGATCGCGATTCGCACCGTCCATGGCATCGTCCTTTTCACGGCCGATTTCAAGTTCGATTTCACGCCGGTCGACGGCAAACTGAGCAACCTGGCACGCCTCGCCGAGCTGGGCGACGAAGGGGTCGTGATCATGCTTTGCGACTCGACCAACATCGACCGTCCGGGCTGGGGGCCCAGCGAGAGCCGGGTGACCGACGGTCTGCGCCGGGTCGTCAAGGACGCGACCGGCCGTGTGCTCGTCACCATGTTCGCCAGCAACATCCATCGGATGCAGCAGGCCATTGATGTCGCGATTGAAAATGGCAGAAAGGTTGCCGCTACGGGCCGCCGCATGGAAACGACGATCGACATCGCCCGGCGCATGGGCTACCTGGTCGTGCCGGAAGACTGTTACATTCGGCTCGACGACATCGGTAAGTACTCGGCGTCCCAGTTGCTGATCCTGACAACGGGCAGCCAGGGAGAGCCCATGGCCGCCTTGTCGCAGATGTCGCGGGGCGAATACGGGCGGCTCAAAATCGTCGAGGGCGACACCATCATCTATTCGGCCCGACCGATTCCCGGCAACGAGGCGGTCATCTGGCGCACGATCAACCGACTTTTCAAACTTGGAGCGATCGTCGTGACCGACGCCGACTCTCCCATCCATGTGAGCGGACACGCCTACCAGGAGGAGATCAAGATGATGGTCAACTTGGTGAGGCCTTTCTATTTCGCCCCCGTTCACGGCGAGCCAAGGCACCAACACATCTCGGCGAAAATGGCGGTGACCATGGGCTGGCCCCAACACCGCGTCTTCCGGCTCGCGAACGGCGACGTGCTTTGCATCGACGCCGAGAACGCGTTCGTGGACGAGCCCGTGCAGAGCGGCGAGGTCCTCGTCGACCAACACGGCAATGCGGCCGTCTCGGGAGAAGTGCTCGCCGAACGAACCGCCCTCGGGCACGACGGCGTTGTGGTCGTCTCCATGGCGATCGATACAGAAAGCGGTGAGTTCGCTGCGCGGCCCGAAATCGAAGTCCGCGGCTTCTCGGGGCCCGACGACGCCGTCCTCGACGCGCTCGACGACCTCGGCGACGTATTCACCAAGATTGGCCCCAACGACATTCGCGACACTGAAAAGGTGGAGAAAGCCGTCACCGAGTCGGTAAGGCGCTCGATCAGTCGTCATTGCCAGCAAAGGCCAGTGGTCGTCGCGGTGGTGCTGGAGGTCTAGCGATGGAGACCTTCGATCTCGTCGCGCTCAAGGGGCAACAAGACGGCGGCAAGCCTTATCTTGAGTTCCTGAGGGCCCCGAGCATGAGCATGGGGCTCTACGTGCTGCCGGCAGGCAGCACCGACGGCCAGAGCCCGCACAGCGAAGACGAAGTCTACGTCGTGACTGCCGGTCGATCAAAGTTTGTGTGCGACGATGCGACTGTGGACGTTCAACCCGGCTCCATCCTGTTTGTGCCAGCCCTCGCCAACCATCGCTTCTTCGAGATCGCCGAAGACCTTTCCATTCTCGTCTTCTTTGCGCCCGCCGAATACTTGAACAAGACGGGGGCCTGAGTGCAAAGAGCCATCGTGTTGCTGAGCGGAGGGCTCGATTCCGCGACGACTTTAGCCGTGGCCGCTTCCCATGGCTTCGCCTGCCAATGTCTCACCGTCCTCTACGGCCAGCGGCACGCCGTCGAAGTCGAGGCCGCAAAGCGGGTCGCGTCCGCCCTCCACGCCCACGAGCACAAGTTCGTAGAGGTCGACCTGCGCCAGTTTGGGGGCTCTGCCCTGACCGACGACATCGCTGTCCCAAAGGACGAGCTCGGAGGAGGCATCCCGGTCACCTACGTTCCGGCAAGGAACACAGTCATGCTGTCCCTCGCGTTGGCCTTCGCTGAAGTGGCTGGTGCCCACGATATCTTCGTCGGAGTGAACGCGGTCGACTACAGCGGTTATCCCGACTGCCGGCCCGAATACATCCGCGCGTTCGAAAATCTCGCCACACTCGCCACCAAAGCAGGTGTCGAGGGCAATCAGTTCAGAATCCGCACGCCCCTGATCGATCTCACCAAGACCGAAATCATCCAACTTGGGCTGTCCTTGGGCGTCGACTATTCGCTGACCCATTCCTGCTACGACCCCGATTCCTTGGGCCGAGCCTGCGGTCATTGCGACTCGTGCTTGATTCGCGCCAAAGCTTTCGCAGACCTCGGCCTCGTCGACCCGGCCCTCCCATGAGCAACAAGCTACGGATCACAGAGACCTTCACCAGCATCCAAGGCGAGGGCATTTGGGCCGGCACCCCAAGCCACTTCATCCGTGTGAGCGGGTGCAACTTGCGTTGTCGTTGGTGCGACACGCCCTATGCCAGCTGGTCACCCGAGGGGCCAATCGTCGACCTTTCCGAACTGATCGAAGGCGCTGTCACATCTGGAGTGGCACATGTCGTCGTCACCGGTGGTGAACCCATGCTCTTCCCGCCGGTCGTCGATCTGTGCGCCGCCCTTAAGGAGGCCGGGAAGACGGTGACCATTGAGACCGCAGGCACTGTCTTTCAAGAGCTGGCGTGCGACTTGATGTCGATCAGCCCCAAACTCTCGAACTCGACTCCCGACGGCGAGTGGCGCCCGAGGCACGAACTGACACGCCATGACCTTGAGCCGTTGCGGCGCTTGGTCGCCGCTTATGACGTGCAGCTCAAGTTCGTCATAGAACCCGAATCCGGGGAGCACGACATCAAGGAGATCGAACAAATCCTGGCCGAACTTCCGCACGTACCTGCAAACCGCATTCTTTTGATGCCAGAAGGCACCGACACGGAGACATTGCGACACCGAATGCCATTGGTCACGGAACTCGCCGAGCAGAAGGGCTGGGGCACTTCGCCCCGTCTCCACATCGAAATGTTCGGGAACAAGCGAGGAACCTGACCCTCGTTGTATCTTCCTCAGTATGAAGGTTCTCCTCGTGGCCGCCGTCCTGTTCGCCTTGAGCGTTGCCTGTAGCCCGCCCAAGGCTACCGACAAAGCCCAGCGCGATGGCAAGCCAAAGATGAGGCAGGGCCTCGTGGGCAAGTGGACCGGCAAGTACAAAGAGTCAAAGCAGGCTCCGAACGAAGGCGACAGGAGCAACTATTTCGCCGAGGAACTCGGCGGGTTCAACTTAGAGTTCATGCCCGACGGCACCTTTAAGTCGACGATGAGAGGACTTGAGCGCGAAGGAACCTGGACCCAGGAAAAGCTCATTGTCCAGCTCAAGTTCACCAAGGTCTTTGGAAAGACGCGGGAAGAAACAAAGGCCCAAGCGAGCCAAGACCTCCCGTACTTCGATGAAAGGGAGGAGGTCCTGGTCTCCGCGAACGGGCAGATCCTTACTCTCACGAGTTCCTCCAAGGACATGCCCGACGTCGTCTTCAAACCAACAGACTGACGACAAGATTTGGCAGCGAGTCAGCCTTCCTTGTCGTATCTTAGTTAGGCATGCTTGGAGCACAGGGTCACGACAAGGCGATCGTCTCTCTGACGTACGACGGTACGTTGCCGTGTCACGCTGAGACGGCTTTGCCACACCTGGACTCCAGAGGGCTGCTAGCCACTTTTTATGCCGATCCCGTGCCGATGCTCGATTCTTTCCCGATCTGGCGAGGCGCAGCCGAGAAGGGCCATGAGATCGGCAACGGGTGCCTGATCGGCGCTCTCGACGGAGGCAGTGCCCTCGCGGCGTGGACCCCCGAGATGGTCGCGGACGACATTGACGAAACGGACGATCTGATCCGTGAGCTCTTTCCCGGCCAAACCTCCTTTTCACTTGGCTACCCCTGGGTCGAAGGGAAAGACTCGGAGTTGGACACCGTCAAACGCCTGGTGGCCAAGAAGCACTCTGTCTGCCGATCAGGAGTGGCAGGGCTCAACGCCCTTGATCAGGTCGACACGGGTTATTTGAAATGCCTGCCCATGGTGGACCACCGAAGCGGCCACATGATCGATCTGGTCAGAACCGCGGTCCGATCGCGATCCTGGATCATCCTGTCTTTCGACGGCGTGGGGATGGGGGAGCGGGGCATCGACGCCCGTGACCACCAAGATCTTTGCGACTGGCTCGCTACGAACAAGGAACTGTTCGAATTGTTGCCCGTCATTGCCGTCACCGCCCTGCTGGCCCGTCAACAGCGCTCCGCGCTCCGCATGCTCTGAGCCACGAGCTTGGCAATTCTTGTCAGCTCTCAGCCAGAATCCTCACAGCCTTGGAGCCGACCCGAACTGAATTCATGCACATGGAGGCGCCCGGCTTTCGGGTCGCCTTCTACACGCTGACCGCCCTGAGCTTGGCCATCATGGTGTGGCAGTTTCTCGCCCCTGCCAAGCGATGGATGAAAGGAAAGCCCATCAATTGGAGACCGGACTTCGTCAAGGGCGTCCTCACTTTCATCCTCGGCCAGAAAAAAGTGCAAGGGAGCAGGCCCAAGTCGGGTGCTCCGATGCACCTCATGATCTTCTACGGGTTCCTCGCCTTGCTCCTCGCGACGACCCTCCTTGCGGTCTCGACCTACGGCCCCCTGATCGGCATTCCTCATTTCCACAAGGGCCTTTACTATCTGGTCTACGAAACCGTCTTCGACGTCTTTGGCGTCGTCTTCCTGTCCGGAGTCCTCTGGGCCCTGGTTCGCCGCATCCAATATGCCCGTACTTACGGCCCGAACCCGGGTACCGAGGCCGCCAAAGACGCGCACCCCACGAACCCCTTGACCACCGACTGGAAGGACTACTTCGCCCTCGTCGTCCTCCTGGGGCTCGGTGTGACCGGCTATGCCTTGGAAGCAGCGCGCATCTCGAACTCTCCGCACGAGTGGGATTGGGCTTCGCCTGTCGGCGCAGCATTGGCGCGCCTTGTGCCGAACTTGCCCGACGTCGCCTATATCGGAATTTGGTGGTTCCACTTCGTCTGGGTGTGGGTGTTCTTCGCCACGCTGCCCCAAATGCGCCTGAAGCACATCGTCACGGCGACCCTGACCGCAGCGGGCGCGCCCGAGCGACCGATGGGCGAGTTGGCCCCGATCAGCATGCGGGAAGTCGAAGAGACCGGGCAGATCGGAGTTTCTCTGGCGACCGAGTTTTCGCGCTGGCACTTGCTGTCGCTGGATGCCTGTATGTCGTGCGGACGGTGTACCGAGGTCTGTCCTGCCTATAACGTTGGAAAGATCCTGAACCCGAAGCAAGTCGTGGCTGACGTCCACAGGTCATTGGTCACCGGAGACAATGTCCCGGCCGCGGTCAGCGAGGAAGCGCTGTGGGCCTGCACCACGTGCAATGCGTGCGTCGAGGCTTGCCCGGTCCTGATCCGGCACACAGATTTGATCGTCGACGCCCGCCGCAACCTGGTAGCGGAAGGAAAGCTCTCGGGAACGGCCGCGACCATGCTCCGACAGGTGGGATCGACAGGCAACGCTTGGGGCGCGCCTTCCAATGCGCGTGAAGACTGGATGAAGGGCTTGGATGTGCCCCTCTGCAGGGACAACGAGGATTTCGACGTCCTCTTTTGGGTCGGCTGTGCGGGTGCGACGGATCCGGGTGCTGTGCGGACGACAAAGGCCACGGCAGGGCTGATGCGTCAAGCTGGGGTCAAGTTTGCTTGCCTCGGCCAAGAAGAGACGTGCACAGGCGATGCCGCAAGACGAATCGGCGACGAGTTCACCTTCCAAGCTATGGCCGAGTCCAACATCGAGACCTTCAAGCGATACGGAGTCAAGAAGGTCGTGACACCCTGCCCCCACTGCTTCAACACGTTGAAGAACGAGTACCGCCAATTCGGGGCAGATCTTGAGGTCGAACACCACACGCAGTTTCTTGCCCGGCTGGTCGAGGAAGGCAAGATCAAAGCGGCCCGTCCGAACCCCGGAGAGACCACGTATCACGACCCTTGCTATCTGGCGAGAGTCAATGACGAGAGCGACGCTCCCCGTCGGCTCCTGGGCGAACGCACGCATTGGAACACGGAGCGACCCGCGTTCGTCCACGAGCTCGAGCGAGATCAAGACGAGGACGTCGTCCTCGCCGAGCCTGAGCACAAGGGAAGGAAAACACTTTGTTGCGGCGCCGGGGGCGGGCGAATGTGGATGGAGGAAGAGCCAGGGCAAAGACCGAGCGAGCGCCGAGTGAACGAACTTCTGGCCACGGGCGCGAAGGAAGTCGCCGTCTCATGCCCGTTCTGCCGGATCATGCTCGATGCGAGCCTGAAGCAAGCCGATGAAAGCATTCGACTCGTCGACCTTGCCGAGAAACTTCAGGAAGCAAACGCGTGATCGAGGCGGTCGGCATCGACATCGTCGAAGTCTCGCGCATTTCTGAAGCGATGCGAGACCCGCGGTTTGTGGAGCGCATCTTGACGCAAGCCGAGCGCCGCCCCGAACTCACTGCCATGTACGTCGCTGGGCGCTGGGCGGTCAAGGAAGCGGTCGCAAAAGCCGTCGGGCCACCCCTGAGATGGCACGACGTCGAAGTGCTGAACGACGGTGCTGGACGCCCATTCGCCACGGTCAGGGCCTCACGCCTCGAGCCTGGATCGTTTCGGCTGCACGTCTCGATTTCGCACGAGAAGGGACACGCCGTGGGCATGGCCGTCCTCGAATCACTGGATCCGCGAAGTCCCAGCCTTAACACTTCGTTAACACTGGATTAACATAGTCAGGCTGGAAGGAACATGGTGAAAGCAAACTTTTGGACTGTCGCGGTTGCGGCAGCACTCGTCTTGACGGGCTGCGCGACGACCGACAACGCGGCCTCAGGTACGACGGGAACCTCCGCAAGCACCTCAGGTGCCGGCCCGAGCCCTGAGCCCAACAAGAAACTGACGGGATCGCTCACGATCGACGGTTCCTCGACCGTCTACCCAATCGCTACCGCCCTCGTCGAAGAGTTTGGCGAAGCGCAACCTGACGTCCGCATCACTGCCAACCAGTCGGGAACCGGCGCTGGCATGCAGAAGTTTGGGCGCAAAGAAATCGACATCGCGGACGCCTCCCGGCCCATTAAGGACAAGGAGATCGAGGACTGTCAGAAGGCGGGCGTAGACTTTGTGGAGCTACCGGTGGCCTTTGACGGTCTGAGCATCGTCGTCAACCCAAAGAACACCTGGCTGAACTCGATCACGATCGCTGAACTCAACAAGATCTGGGCCAAGGACAGCACGGTCAAGTCCTGGAAGGACGTTAATCCGGCATGGCCCGACAAGCCCATCAAGCTCTACGGCCCCACGACCGTCCATGGAACGTACGAGTTCTTCAACGAGGCCGTCAACAAGGACAAGGCGAACAGTCGACAAGACTATCAGCAGTGTGCTGATTACAACGTCCTCGTCGCTGGCGTCGGCAAGGACGAGGGTTCATTGGGCTACGTTGGTTTTGCCTACTATGAGCAGAACAAGACGAGCTTGAAGCTTGTCCCGGTGGACGGCGGCAAAGGCCCCGTTTCCCCCAGCGAAGACACGATCCGCTCTGGCGAGTACACGCCTCTCTCCCGTCCTCTCCTGATGTACGTGAGCAAGACTGCCCTCGACCGGCCCGAAGTCATGGCCTTCATGGAGCACGCGCTTGACAAGAGTTCGAACGCCGTGAAGTCACAGGGTTACATCACTCTGCCGGACGAGATTCTCACGATGGCGCTCGACAGGCTCAAGGCCAAAACAGTCGGCAGTGTCTTCAAGAACTTCAAGCCCGGCATGAAGATGGATGAAGTCTTGAAGATGGAAGGGAGCAAGTAATTTCGTGGCGCAGCGGGCCGGATCACTTGGGAGCGAGACGGCCCGCCGCTCCATCTTACGTTCCCGCTTGAACGCGCATCAAGCCTGGGAGCGCATCGTTAAAGGCATCTGCTTCCTTTGCGCGTTCTTGTCTATCGCGACGACGATCGGAATCGTCGTAATCCTCGTCAGCCAAGCCCAAGGCTTCTTCCAAAACGTCTCCGTCTGGGAGTTCCTGACCGGTCGGGTGTGGGAACCCATCGCTGGCCACTTTGGATTCCTGCCCCTGGTTTGTGGAACCCTGCTGATCACTGTCGGCGCGGGCCTGGTGTCCCTGCCACTCGGCCTTCTGATCGGCATCTTCCTTGCCGAGTACGCCCGCCCGCCCGTACGCAAAATCCTTAAGCCTGCGTTGGAGCTCTTGGCAGGAATCCCTACTGTCGTCTACGGCTACTTCGCCTTGTTCTTCGTAACCCCCATCCTCCAAAGGGTGATTCCGTCGACCGAGGCGTTCAACGCCGCGTCGGGCGCTATTGTCGTGGGAATCATGACCTTGCCCCTCGTCTCTTCTCTGTGCGAAGACGCCCTGGCAGCCGTCCCGAAAGCACTCCGGGAAGGCGCCTACGGGCTCGGAGCAACGAAGTTCGAGGTCGTCTCGAAGGTCGTCGTCCCCAGCGCGATGAGCGGCGTGATGGCCTCTTTCATCCTCGCCCTGTCCCGGGCGATCGGTGAGACAATGGCCGTGACCCTCGCCTCCGGCTCGACACCTAATTTCACCCTGAACCCGACCCAAGCGGTCATGACGATGACGGCCTACATCGTCAACACCAGCCGTGGAGACGTCGAGCGCGGCAGCACCGCCTATCAAACCATCTTCGCTGTCGGCCTCACGCTGTTCATCACGACGCTTTTGATGAACCTCCTCGCCCAGCGGCTGATCCGGAAGTTCGGGAGCAGGTACTCGTGATCGCGGCACCGTCGCCGAACCTGCGACGACGCAAGCTTGTGGACAGGCTGTTCACGATTCTCGCCTACTCGGCGGCTGTGATCGGTGTGGCCCTGCTCCTCATTCTCCTCTCCAAGCTCTTCGCCGATGGGCTCCCCCGACTTTCGGGGAGGTTCTTGACCTCGATGCCGAAGCAGACCAACTTCGCAAAGGCGGGCATCTTGTCCGCGATCATCGGCAGCGTTTGGGTCATGGTCTTGACCTTCTTGTTCGCTGTCCCGATCGGAGTCGGGGCAGCCGTCTACTTGCAGGAGTTCCAGACCAAGAAGAGCCGGTTTACAGGGCTGATCCAGGTCAACATCAACAACCTGTCAGGCGTCCCTTCGATCGTCTACGGGATGCTCGGCCTGGCGATCTTCGTTCCCCTCTTCACGGCTCTGACGAGGGATCCTCTGCAAGGGAGAGGCATCATTACGGGCGCCCTCACCATGTCTCTTCTCATCTTGCCGATGATCATCCTCGTCACGCAGGAGTCGCTCAAATCGGTGCCGAAGAGCTTCCGCGAAGGGTCGCTCTCAATGGGAGCAACGAACTGGCAGACGATCCGCAAAGTTGTTCTGCCGGCAGCATCCCCAGGAATCCTGACCGGCATCATCCTCGCGATGGGCCGCGCGGTAGGAGAAACGGCGCCGCTCATCGTCGTTGGCGCCGCCTCTTTGGTGACGTTCCTACCAAGAGGGCTCACCGACGGCTACATGGTCTTGCCCCTTCAGATCTACGATTGGTCCAGTCGGCCACAAGCCGGGTTCCACCAGCTCGCGGCATCCGCCATCGTTGTGCTGATCGTCGCCCTCGTCGCGATCAACTCCATTGCGATCACCATCCGGGCCCGATCACGCCACCAGGTCTGACCTCATAATCCCGGCGTGCACCCGGCAGTCGCACTGGTCGCAAGCTCACTTCAAGGTTCTGCCCTCGATGGCAAGGCCTATGTCGTTGGTGGTGCTGTAAGGGACGAACTGCTCGGCAAGCCTCTGACAAACGACCTCGACATCGTGCTCGAGGGCAGCTCAGAAGAATGCGTTCAGCTTCTCGTCGATGCGGGCATCGCTGAATCGGATCCCGCCGTCTATCCTCGGTTCGGCACCGCAATGGTCCGCATTGCTGGCGCGAACGTCGAGCTGGTGACGGCGCGAAAGGAGTCGTACACGCCAGAGTCTCGCAAGCCTTCGGTGCAGCCTGCCTCGATCCTAGAGGACGCGCAAAGAAGAGACTTCACGATCAACACGCTGCTTCGCCGAGTTTCAGACGGACTGCTCCTCGACCCGCTCGGAACCGGCTTGCCCGATCTCCACGCGCGAATCCTTCGAACGCCGGTGGACGCAACCCGCACTTTCTACGACGACCCGTTGCGAATGCTGAGGGCCGTCAGGTTTCGGTGGCAACTTGGTTTCGCTTACGCCCCTGGGCTCTTCGAATCTTTGTGCGAGCAAGCGCCAAGGCTCAAAGCCATCAGCATGGAGCGGATCCGTGACGAACTGGTCAAGATGCTCGCTCTTCCCGACGCGGCGGGAGCTCTCGGAGATTTGATGGACTCCACGCTCCTCGACCAGTTTGCACCTGAGTTCCGACCGATGAAGGGCTGCGAACAGAAGGGTTTCCACCACCTTGACGTCTGGGACCACACCTTACTGGCGCTCAAGAACGCGGGCCATGACGACTTGATCTTGAGCCTCGCCGTGCTCCTCCACGACGTGGCGAAGCCGGAGACAAAGTCGGTCGAGGCTGATGGCCGCATTCGCTTCCTTCGCCACGAGACGCGTGGGGCAGACATGGCGACGGAGATCCTGACGCGGCTGCGCTTCAGCGCTGACCTCATCGACGTCGTCGCTCTCATGGTGCGCCGTCACATGGTGTTCAATTCCATGCCCGAACTGACCGCGAGCGCCGCCCGCCGCCTGCTCAGAGACTTTGGAGATGGGACCGAACGGTTCTTGAGTCTGGTCGAGGCGGACGCAAGCGCGCTTAAACCAGGGGTTCGAGTGCTCGACCTTGAACCCGTACGCCACGTGCTCGCCGAAGTCCAAAAGGAAGCACCGCCTGAGCTCTACGTCAGCCCCCTCAGTGGCGACGAGATCATGGGCATGACGGGTCTCAATGAGGGCATGCAGGTCGGTGCCCTCAAGAGGCTCCTCACCGAAGACGTGCTCGATGGGATCGTCGCTCCTGGCGACAAGGATGCCGCAAAGGCGCGGCTTATGGAACACTGGCGCAACTTGCCCCCGCAAGGGGACGTAGCGGAAGGAGAACCTTGAGAAAGAAGAACGGCGGACACGAGGAAGGCCACGGTCAGGTTCTTTTCTGGCTGATCTTGGGATGCGTCCTCCTAGCCGTGGTGCTGGTCTTCTGGCCGTTCCTCAGCTCCCTGCTCTGGGCGGCCGTCCTGGCCGTCCTTATGTTTCCGCTGTACAAGAGGCTCTGTGGCCGGTTCTCTCAAAATTTCAGCGCGCTCGTTGCCACCGCCGTGACCGCCTTGGTGATCGTCCTCCCGTTCGCAACCCTTGGAACGGTCGTCGGAGTCCAGGTCTACACGTTCGCGAACAGCCTGGTGGCCGAGCGCTCGACCACTGACGGCAAGGTCACTGTCGACCAATTGGGCGACAAAGCGCAAGACGCCCTGAGGCCGGTCTTAGTCCAGATCGGCGTCGCCGACTTCAATGTCAAGGAGTACGTCGAGCGGCATCGGGATGAGATCACGGAGTTTGCTCGCGGGCCCCTCACCATGGGTGCGAGGAAGCTCGTCTCCTCCATCCTCATCCTTGTGATGGCGATCATCACCATGTTCTTCATGCTTCGGGACGGCCCGCGCCTCCTCGATCCCGTGTGCGAGATTGTCCCGCTGCCGCCGGACGAAACCAAGCGGATCTTGCTGAACATGCAGTCCACGATCCAGGCCGTGTTCATTGGGGTCGTCCTCGTATCTCTGATACAAGGCGCGATCGCGACCCTGGCTTACTGGGTCCTCGGGGTTCAGGCTCCCCTCGTTTGGGGCGTAGTGACCGTCGTTTTCTGCACGATCCCTCTCCTTGGGGCCCCCGTTGTCTACGTCCCCCTCGCCGCACGCCTCATGATCGAGGGAAACGTACTTCAGGGGATTATTCTCTTGGGGATCGGGTTTGGCGTGATCTCAGTCGTCGACAACCTCTTGCGGCCCATTTTCATCGGCGCCCGGTCTTCTCTCCACCCTATCGCCATCTTCTTCGCCCTGCTCGGCGGCGTCGTGCTCCTCGGCCCCGTGGGGATCATGGCTGGGCCCACCCTGCTTGCCCTCTTGCTCGGCCTCATCGACATCCTACGCGCGAACCGGAGGCTCCAAGCCTCTGAGCAGGAGGCATAAAGCTCTGCCACACATTCAAGTCGAGCTCAGTTCTAACGTCGCGCCATTGGTGGACGTCCAAGGCTGCCTGGATGCCCTTGTGTTCACGCTTTCAGAACAGGACACGATTGACCCCGCCGCCGTCAAGGGCTACCTCAGGGTCTCGCCTGTCTGGGCGACCGGTGAGGGTGCACCCGACGGATTCATCCATCTGACGGTTTGCGTCTTGGCCGGCCGTCCCCCGGAGCTCCTCTCCGCGGTTTCGGACCGCCTTTACTCGCAGGCCCTCGACCTCTTCCGCCCGGCTTTGGACCAGGGCGTCGCCAAGGTGACTCTGGAGCTTCGGGAGATGATTCCCGAGGTCTATCGTAAGTAGGGTTGCGGCGGGGCGGCCGGTCGCCAGCGTCACGGTCGAAGGGTTTCTTGAAGCTTCTTCTGTCTGGCCGGTCGCCTTCCGGCTTGAAGCTTCGGTGACCGCGGCCCCGGTCTTCCCTCTGGCCGTCGAACGGAAAGTTCCGCAGTTTCACATGGCCCGTGACGTAGCAGTCTCCAATGTCGACCGCCCATTCCCACACTGCGTCCAAACGGTCCAAGTACACGCAACTCGCCCCTGACAGGGCCTCGCCCTTGTGCGCCGCCCGCCAGTTGTCGTCCAATTCCTGAGCCAGATCGAGCAAGTGCATCTTGTCGCGCCCCGGCATGGCCACCTCCGCACTGAACATCCTCGTCGCAAGGCCCGGTTTCCGGAAGTTCGCTTGAGCCTCCGGGAACATCGCCTCCACCAGTTCCTTGAGGCGCGTGAACCACAGCTCACGCTTTTCGCCAGCGACCGTGCGCGAGCGCTGGAGCAGTTCGCGGCGGTAGGCGTCGAATTCCGCCGCACGGCGCGAGTCTGGGGAGCCGAAGTTCATGCCTGACATTATGGAGTCAGCGCCGAAATGGCCTCCGCTGAAGTGTCCATCACTTTTGCGGATTCTCACCGCCCTGACGTGCATTGGTACCGCCACGCGGCGTATCCTCAGGCGCAGCGCGGTACTTCCCATGAATCTGATGTTGACTTTGGCGCTGCTCGCTGCCGGCAGCTCTTCTTCGTCTCCGGTGCACGGCTTCTTGCAAGTTGCTGCTCCCGCTCCGCAAGAGAAAGCGGTGAAAGCCGAGGACAAGAAACAAGAGGAGAAGAAAGACCCTTACCAGGATGCCATCAAGGACTACAAGAAGAGCGAGGGCGTCTTCACCGTCTTTCAAAAGGACGACAGCTACCTCTTCCAAATCCCGACCAACCTGATCGGCAGGGACTTCCTTTGGACGACGGAACTCAAGAAGACCCCGACCGGGATGTTTAACGGCTCCCCCGTCGGGGAAGGGATGGTCCGCTTCGAATTGCGGGGCGACCGCCTTCTTCTCCGCTCGGTCGGAGTGAACGTTGTCGCAACAGACGGCGAGGAGATCAAGAGGGCCGTGGACTTCTCGAACGTTGATCCCATCATCAAGTCATTTCCGGTGAAGGCGAAGGCGCCCGATGGTGCACCGCTCATCGACGTCAGCAGCTACTTCAAGGGCGATATCGCCGAGTTTTCCGCCAAGGGCTCGCTTGGCGGCGCGATGATCGATCCTGAACGCTCATACATCGAATCGGTCAAAGCCTTTCCTCTCAACGTCAACGTGGAAGTCACCCAGACCGCGGCAGGCGGCGGAGGCGGAGGCCGGGGGTTCTTTGGCGCCGCTCCGCCAAGGACAGCGAACACCGGCGTGCTTCTCCACAGCATCGTGTTGCTTCCTGAGAAGCCGATGATGGGCAGGCTCTGGGACTCCCGGGTCGGCTACTTCTCGAACGGGTTCACCGACTACGGCACCGACGAGCACAAAGTCAAGACTTATCAGTACATCGCTCGCTATCGATTGGAGAAGAAGGATCCGAACGCCGCTCTCAGCGAGCCGGTCAAGCCGATCGTCTACTACGTGAGCCGAGAAGTCCCCGAGAAATGGCGAAAGTACATCAAGCAGGGCATCGAGGATTGGCAGCCCGCTTTCGAGGCGGCCGGCTTCAAGCACGCGATCATTGCCAAGGACGCCCCGACCGAAAAAGAAGACCCGAACTGGGATCCTGAGGATGTCCGTTACAGCGTGATCAGATGGGCGCCCCTGCCGATCGCCAACGCCATAGGCCCCCACGTCTCCGACCCCAGGTCAGGTGAGATCATGAGCGCCCACGTCATCGTCTGGCACGACATCCTCAAGCTCCAGACTGAGTGGTACTTCTCTCAAGCCTCGCCGAACGATCCACGGGCCCAGCGGCTCCCGATGCCCGACGACCTCATGGGCGAAAACCTTCGTTTCGTGGTCTCTCACGAAGTGGGTCACACCCTGGGGCTCCCCCACAACGGCAAGAGCAGCGCCATGATCCCGGTCCGCCTGTTGCGCGATCCAAAGTGGACGAAGGAGAACGGCACTTGCACCAGCATCATGGACTACGCCCGGTTCAACTACGTCGCCCAACCAGGGGACGGAGCGAGCTTGTGCCCGAAGATCGGCCGCTACGACAAATTCGCCATCTCCTGGGGCTACACGCCGATCCAGGCCGCGCACAAGCCGCAAGACGAGAAGAGGATGCTCGACGTTTGGGCGAGCAAGCAGGTCGGCGACCCGATGCTGCGCTTCTATGACAACTTCAGCAGCAGCGACCCGACCGCCCAGTCCGAAGCACTCGGCGATAACGCGGTCGAAGCCTCGACCTATGGCGTGGCCAACCTGAAGCGCGTCATGGGGTTCCTTGTTCCCGCCTCGACGAAGTACGGCGAGGACTACTCTGAACTTGCCGGCATGCACGGGGCAGTCCGTGAGCAGTTCCTGAACTACGTCTTCCACGTCGCCACTGTCGTGGGCGGCATCGTCCAGACCGACTACCACGCGGGCCGCGGCGACGTCGTCTACTCACATTGCCCTCTGGACTATCAAAGGTCGGCTGTCAAATGGCTCTGCGACAACGCGATCACTCCCCCAACCTGGATGTTCCCCTCCTCGGTGATGATGCGCATCGGCAACGATAACGGCGACGCCCTCATGGGAGGCATGGAGACAATGGCGATCAATGCCCTCATGTCGAATTCCCGGTGGAGTCGCATGTTGCAGAACCAGTCATTGAACGGCCAGAACGCTTACACGGTCGATGCGATGCTCGGCGATCTGCGGGCGTTCGTGTTCCGTGAGTTGGCGACGGGCGCTCCGATCGGGCTTTCGCGGCGCACGGCGCAACGGGAGTTCGTCCGTGCCCTCTCGACGAAGCTCGCCTCCAGTAGCGAAAACCGTATCCATGCCATGGCCGAGCTCAAGACCGACCTCAAGGCTATCAATGGAGCGATTGGCCGAACGTCCGACAGTCTGACCGTTGCCCACTTGGAAGAGCTGAAGAAGCAGGTCGAGTTCGCGCTCGCGAACCCGGACAAGATGGGAGGGGGCGCGACGACCCAAGCCTTCCCGTTCCTGGTACCCCAGCAATCTTGGTGCGGATATGGCACGCCGGTCGACTATCGCGAATGGTTCGAGTAAGCCTCGGCTACGCCTAGACTAACACGGCGGCCTTTCGAAACAAGGCCGCCTTTACCAAGCCTTGGAACAAGGGATGGGGCCGGTTAGGACGCGATTTGAACTCAGGATGAGCTTGCGTCGCGATGAAGAACGGGTGCGAAGGAAGCTCGATCATCTCGACCAGCCGGTAATCCGGGGAGACACCCGAAACGATGAGCCCCTTCTCGATCAGAAGCTCTCGGAAGTCGTTGTTGACTTCGTACCGGTGCCGGTGCCGCTCCTCGATCCGCGTCGCGTTGTACAACTGGTGGGCCAGGGTGCCGGCCGTGATGTTGCACGGATAACTGCCCAGGCGCATGGTCGCTCCTTTCGTCTTGACCTTGGTCTGGTCAGGCATGAATCCGATGACCGGATAGGGAGCTTCGGAGTCGACCTCCGTCGTGTTCGCCCCCTCGAGACCGCACACGTTCCGCGCAAATTCGATGACTGCCATCTGCAGTCCCAGGCAGATTCCTAAGAACGGGATGTTCTTTTCGCGCACGAACCGCATTGCCCGGATCTTGCCTTCGATCCCACGGTCGCCGAATCCAGGAGCGACGATCACGCCGTCAACGTCTCCGATGACAGTTTCTGGGTCGATCGTCGACTCGAGCGTCTGGCTCTCGATCCAACGAATGTCGACCTTTGCGTTGTTCGCGCCGCCCGCGTGAACAAGGGCTTCCGCGATGGACTTGTACGCGTCGCCGTTCTGCGTGTACTTGCCAACAACGGCAATGCAACACCGGTCTTGTGGGTGCTTGATCTTCTCTGCGATCTGCTTCCATTCGGACAGGCTCGAATCGCGCTTTTCCAACCCCAGCCGTTCGACCACGAGGTCGCCAAGCCCCGCGCTCTCGTACATCAGTGGGACTTCGTAAATCGTCTCGGCGTTGAGGCTTTCAACAACAGCCTCGGTCGGCACGTCGCAGAAAAGGCTGATCTTCTCCTTCACTTCCTGCGGGATTGCGACTTCGCTCCGGCACACCAGGACGTCCGGCGAGATGCCGATCTCGCGCAATTTGATCACGCTGTGCTGCGTGGGCTTGGTCTTGATTTCGTGCCAGGGTCCGACCTGAGGAACGAGCGTCACGTGGACGAAGAGCGTGCTTTCCTTGCCGAAGTCTTTGCGCATTTGGCGAATCGCTTCGAGGAACGGCAGCGATTCGATGTCTCCGACCGTGCCTCCGATCTCCGCCAGGACGATGTCCGCCTCTTGCTGCTTCCCAAGGTCGACGATTGCCCGCTTGATCTCGTTGGTCACGTGGGGAATCACTTGGACGGTGGCACCCAGATAGTCCCCGCGCCTCTCCGCCTCGATCACGCTCAAATAGACCTTGCCTGTCGTCACACTGGATCCGGCGGAGCAAGAGACATCAATGAAGCGCTCGTAATGTCCCAGGTCGAGGTCGGTCTCGGTGCCGTCATCGGTGACGAACACTTCACCATGCTGATAGGGGTTCATCGTGCCCGCGTCGACGTTGATGTAAGGGTCGAGCTTCATAGGGGCGACGACGTAGCCCCGGTTCCGGAGAATGCGGCCAAGCGAGGCCGACGTGATGCCCTTGCCGATTGAAGAAACAACACCGCCGGTCACAAAAATGTACTTGGTCATGGCATTCCCGAAGGCACCAGGCGCACTCCCAGAGAGACATGACGCAGGAAAGGGCGATGGGGCCTCTCCAATTATACGGAATCGTTAACGAGAGAAGAGCCCCCGCCCAGAAACACGCTCAACGCGGTCCCGAGCCGGTGCCTAGAGACCATCACTTCTGCGCCAGACGGAAACTCTCTGCAATCGCTTGAGCGTCGTCGGAGATGACATTGGCCGCTTGTTCTGTCTGGAGCGTGAGCACATAGACGTCCTCGTTGTTGACCATCACGTAGTGGATGTGGTGGCCCGTCTCTCCGTCGCGAGACTTCGTCGTCATCTTGATGAGCTCGGCGGGCCCGACCGGGAGCTTAATCGTCGATCGCTTCGCACTGCCCATATAGATGTTCGCGATTTCGTCCGCTTGTTCCTTGAGGGTAGTGCCGCCCTTGACCTGATGGTGCTTGAGCTCAATCTGGGTGATCGTGGATGTCTCACCCACGATGCCACGCTTGCTCAAGAGGAGGCTCGTACCTTCGGGAAGCTTGGCGTGCTCCTCTCGCTGCTTCATCATCTCGTCGGGGATGCCCATCTGTTTGAGCTGCTCGTCCGTGACCTGGACCTGACCCTCGCCACCAAAGTTCGAGGTGTCGATGTTGTTCAGAGATTCGGCTGGCGTCCTCCACTCGGTCGGAGCCGCGATCATGGCACCAATGTCTTGCATCTGGTGCCATCTCCAGTTGCCCGCTAACGTCGGCGGAGCAGGGGGATTCGCGTCGAACTTGGTGACCTCCTTAGGGCCACAACCGACGAGCGCGAGGAGACACAGGATGGAGGCTCGATTTGCTCTCATGGCGCCACTCTACCACCCGGGCACTAAGAACCTTCCCGGGAACCTGGAGCGGGACGGCGTACACTGAAAGGAGATATGCCGTTCGCAACGATCCCTGAAGCTTTGGAGGAGATCCGGTCGGGACGCATGGTCATCGTGGTCGATGACCCGGACCGCGAAAACGAAGGCGACCTCATCATGGCCGGGGAAAAGTGCAGCCCCGACGCGATGAACTTCATGATTCGGCACGGTGGAGGCGTCCCGTTCATCCCGACGACTGCCGAGCGCCTGGAGCAGTTGGGCGTCCCGATGATGACCAAGCAGAACACCGCCCGACTGGGGACGGCCATGGCCGAGACAGTCGATGCACGGCACGGCACCACCACCGGCGTCTCCGCCGCGGACCGCTCCCGCACCGTGGAAGTCTTTTGCGATCCCATGGCCGAGCCCGGAGACTTGTTGCGCCCAGGGCACGTGATCCCACTCAGAGCGGAGAAGGGAGGCGTGCTGCGAAGGGCGGGCCACACAGAGGCCGCGGTGGACCTGTGCCGCTTGGCAGGCCTCCAGTCGGTAGCTGTCGGCGTGGAGATCCTCAACGAGGACGGCACGATGATGAGGCTGGGGGACCTCGAGCCCTATGCCCAGAAGCACGGGCTCAAGATCATCACCATCGCAGACCTGATCGCATACCGGAGGCGGACGGAAAAGCTCGTCAGGCGCGTCGCCGGCCCCATCCAGTTCCCGACCCACTTTGGGGACTTTAAGCTTTTCGCTTACGAAACCGACGTCGAGCCGCACCCCTTCCTCGCGATCGTGAAAGGCGAGCTCGACCCCGAGACCCCTACCCTGGTCCGCGTCCACTCGTCGTGCCTGACCGGCGACATCCTGGGATCGCTGCGCTGCGACTGTGGTGACCAACTTGCCCTTGCGCTGGAAATGATTGAAGCGGAAGGCCGTGGAGTTGTCCTCTACATTGCCCAGGAAGGCCGAGGCATTGGGATCCTTAACAAGCTGCGCGCCTACGAGCTCCAAGACCAAGGACTGGACACCGTCGAAGCCAACGAGGCACTTGGGTTCAAGCCTGACCTGAGGGACTATGGGCTGGGGTCGCAGGTCCTGCTCGACCTCGGGGTCCGCAAGATGCGCCTGATGTCCAACAACCCGTCCAAACGAGCGGGGCTCCAAGGATACGGACTCGAGATCACTGAGTTCGTACCGATCGTCGCACAGCCCTCAGAGCACAGCCAGCGCTACCTCGGCACAAAGAAATCGAAGCTAGGTCACCTCTTGCCGTGAAACGGACTCTAGGGCGGCACCTCGGGCACTGAAAGGGAGTCCAGAGAGGCATGAGAGACTCTTGCCACAAAATCGTTCTTCTTACGATAGCAACGTGTGTTGTCGCGCCGTGCAACGCGCAGGACTATGCGTTCTTCATCGACCCGGCCCAAACCTGGACCGACGGCTACTCTCGCCTGCAGTTCTTTAGCGCCGGCACCTTCAAGGGCACCTTTGATCCGAATTCGAACCCGCTCGGCACTCAAACGAAGGCCGAACCAGGTTCGTTTGGCATCAACGAAAACGATCCGATCTCGGCGTCGCCGTACTTTGAACTGGGCCACGCGGCCCTTGTCCGAACTTCGGGCACGTTCCATCTTCACTTGGACACCGGAACATCGAAGGTGACGCTTTCGGACTATGTTGCGAACCGAGTGCCAGTAGATCCCTTGCGGCTGACCGGCACCGTGGCCCTCAACAACGCTGCCTTCCAGACTATCAAGCCGACCGGCTCTTTCCCAGCACATTTGGCGCCAGTCACGCTTGGGACATTCACAGTCGAGCAGTTTTGGATTCGCCAGCATCCCGGTGGGCGCACCGCCACGGCGTTCCCTCTTGGCGGCGGGCGTTACGCAGTCGTCGTCACTTTCATGGCGGAAGCGGAGGTTCGGATCAAGGAGTTCGGGCCAACCTTCCCGATCAAGTTCGACGTCCCTTACTCTCTTGTCGGGTTCCTCCAGACCAATGGCACCACGAGCGCGACCTTCGGTTATCCTCGCGGGTCAGGAGGAGAGAACTTCAGTTTGCCCGTCAACATCCCCGTCGACCCCTTCCCGATCGTGTTTCTCAATGGGATGCTGCCGCCGCCCAATTTCATGGTGACAACGACCATCAATCGAATCGGCATCAAGATCAACGGCACACGTCAGATGGTGGCGCGAACGGGGTAGGCCGAGCGCAGCCTAGTCTTCCAAGCAACGCCGCAACATTAAGCAGACAGCCAGGAAGACAAGCCGGTGCCCGACGAGAACCCGTTTGCGCACACTCATGCCTGGTATTGGGACCTCGTGAGGAAATTGTGACCGGGCCCAACCCTGATCGGGCGAAAAGCCTGTATCATGACCGTGCGAGATAAGGCGCAACGGCCAACGGGCCGGCGGATCCTCGAAGGAACCGCCGGCCTTCTCATTTGCAGGCCCTGGGTTCCGCAAGGAGCAAAATATGCCTACACTTGTGATCGTCGGCGCCCAATGGGGCGACGAAGCGAAAGGAAAACTCGTCGACGTCCTCAGCACTGAGGCTGACTTTGTCGTCCGCTTCAGCGGCGGCAACAATGCTGGACACACCGTCATCGTTGGTGACGATGTCTTCAAGTTTCACCTCCTGCCGGCAGGGATTCTCTACCCCCACGTGACGGCGGTGCTCGGTGCCGGGATGGTCGTGTGTCCTGTCAGCCTTCTGGAGGAAATCGACCGCACAAAAGCGATGAGGCCCGGACTTGGCAAGCTTGTCGTAAGTTCGGCCGCCCACGTCGTGTTCCCGTACCATCGCCTGCTCGACCAGCTCGAGGAAGAGGCGCGTGGCAAGAACAAGATCGGTACCACTTCGCGCGGTATCGGCCCAGCCTATACCGACAAGGTCCAGCGCACGGGCATCCGGATGGGCGAGTTTGTCGACCCTCCCGTCTTTCGAGAGCGACTCGGAGAGGTCCTGGCGGTCAAGAACAAGCTCCTCGCCATGTTTGGCCATCCTCCGCTCGACTTCGAATCCCTCTTTGCCGAGTACAACGCCTATGCCGAGCGAATGGCGCCCCACGTCGCAAGTTGCGAAGGCATGCTTCAGGACGCAGTCAGGAACGGCCAGAAGGTCATGTTTGAAGGGGCGCAAGGAACGTTCCTCGATCTTGACCATGGCACCTACCCCTACGTGACGTCGAGCCACCCGATCGCGGGAGGCGCCTGCCTAGGAACCGGGATCGGCCCCAGGGACATTGGCTCCGTGCTCGGTGTCTGCAAGTCCTACGCCACGCGTGTCGGCTCTGGCCCCTTCCCGACCGAGTTGCTGGACGACACTGGAGACAGAATTCGGGAGCAGGGCCACGAGTACGGCACGACCACCGGGAGGCCCCGGCGTTGTGGCTGGATGGATCTGGTCGCGCTCAAGCACTCGTGCCGCGTCAACTCGATGAGCGGGCTTGTCATCACAAGGATCGACGTACTTTCCGGGTTTGACAGGATCCGGTTCGCAACGAAATACGAGGTTCAAGGCTCGGAATCCACGTCGTTCCCCGTGTGCACCCACGAATGGGAGCAGGTTCAGCCCGTCTATGAAGAGATGGCAGGTTGGGGCGGGAACATCAGCGGCGCGAGGACATGGGAAGACCTGCCGTCCGAGGCGCGCGACTACGTGCGCCGCATCGAGGAGTTCACCGAGACCCCCGCCGCGATCCTCAGCATCGGCCCTGACCGGTCAGAAACCATCGTGCTCCGGCCAGACCTGGTCTGGGGCTGAGGTTACTGGCCGGTTCCACCAGCTGTCGCCCGCGTCGGCTCCGAGGCCGTGGACCCTTCTTTGTTCGTCTCGGCATGAGGGGCCGTCGTCGGCGTCCAGACATTGGAGAGCATGACTTGAGCCTGGCTCTCCAAGGAATCTCCGCCTTCGATGGCGGCTTTGGCCGTGTTCGCCGCCTGCTGGGTGAGGTCGGCAGCCAACACCGTCGCTGATTCGTGGATCACCCGGATCGTGACCTTGGTGTACGCGGCAAAGACTTTGTAGAACTCAAGACCAGCCCGGATCGCGGTCACGTTGGGAACCTCGTCGGTGACAGACGCGACCGTGACGGTAGCGCAAGGGCCCCGAGGATCCTGGACGGCAGAGAGGAACGTCGTCTTCTCCGCGCCAGCCGCAACAAGACCCTTCAGCAGGGCTGCGTCCGCACTGGAAGCCTCCGCTACCGGGTTGACCGGAGGCTCGTCGGTCTTCGGAGGCTGGCCCGCGGATTCCGGTGCGCCCCCAGTCGTCGGGGTCACGTTGACTGGAGTCTGTATCGTGCTCTCAGCCTTTCTCTCGAGAGGGCCCCGACCAAGCGCAAACGCTCCAATCCCGACGCAGAGCAGCAAAACACCGACGAGCGCGATATAGGGCCATGGCTTGGGCTGAGTGGTCGCAATACCAATCTGCTTCGCCGCCTCCGCCGCCTCCGCCACCCGCAACCGCTCTTGCACTGCATTCAGCTTCTGCTTTTCTGCCGGTGAATCTGGAACCAGGTCGAGCGCCATCTCGTACCAGGTGGCCGCTTGCCTCAGGTCTCCCTGGTCGGTGCAGATATCGCCGAGGAGGGTGTGCGCGGTCGGATTGTTCGGATACTTGCGGAGAATGCGAAGGCACACGTCGTGGGCGCCTTTATAGTCGCCGCGGACACGAAACAGGTTCGCACGGGCGAGTTCCGTATAGATGTCCTGCTCGCTCGCGTCTGCGCCCTCCTTAAGAGGGGCACCGCAATCTTTGCAAAACTCCGCCGCGTCGTCGTTATTCTCAAAACATTTCGGACAGACCATTCTTCACTTCGTTCCCGTACTTCCAAACCCGCCGCTGGCGCGCTCCGTCTCGTCCAAGGACTCAACGACCTCGATCTCGACCCGGGCCACGGGAGCGACCACGAGTTGGGCGACCCGCTCGCCCTTGGCTAGTTTGACGACGGCGTTTCCCAAATTGATCACGATAATCCCCACTTCCCCGCGATAATCCGAGTCTATCGTGCCTGGGGAATTGACCAGCGAAAGGCCGTGCTTCAGGGCCAAGCCCGACCTCGGACGGACTTGTGCCTCAAAGCCTTCAGGCACGGCGATGCTGATTCCGGTCCGGAGGACAGCACGCTCCATAGGACGCAGTTCAACCGCCTCGATCGTGCGTAAATCTAGGCCTGCCGCGCCCGAAGTCGCGTACTCGGGGGGCGAGGCTCCGTCTGTAACGGTGACACGGAGAAGAACAGACATCTTGGGGCACAATGTTTACCCGTCGAGCCATGGCGCGATACCACTGCAGAGCCTTAGGAGAATCCGCGCTGACCATAGACGCGGGCCCGGACGCAATGGGATTGGCAGACTATCTGCGCGGTCTAAAGATCAAGGGTGTGGTCGATGTCTTTGCAGCCTTCGACAAAGTCGCGGTCTATGCCACGGGCGACACCTTCGCCGCCCTCTCCGCAGCGGAGCAGGCGACAGAGGAGTTCTCTGGCTCAGGCCGAAGCAACTCCCAATTGCACCGCATTCCCGTCTGCTACGACCTCGGCGCGGACTCGGCCGAGCTCTGCGAGCTCGTCGACATGACGACTTCACAACTCATTGAGGCGCACTCCCGCCCCGAGTACCTTTGCGAGGCGGTCGGGTTCTGCCCCGGCTTTCCCTACTTGACAGGCCTCGACCCCCGCCTTGCCTCCGTTCCCCGCAGAAGTACGCCTCGAACCCAGGTCGATCCTGGAACGGTCGCGCTTGCAGCTGGGATGACCGGCGTCTACACCCTCCGGCGCCCGGGCGGATGGTGGCTGATCGGCCGGACGCCCCTTGTCCTCGTCGACGTTGAAGCTGAATACTTTCCCGTCTCGGTGGGCGACCGCGTCCGTTTTGACCCTATCGGCAGGGCCGAATTCGACCGACTTGAGGGACAGCGGCTGTGAAAACGAACCGCAGGATCGATCTGAACTCAGACGTGGCTGAGGGGTTTAGCGCGGACAAGGACATCCTTGGTCTCGTGTCTAGCGCGAACGTGTGCTGTGGGTCTCACGCTGGCAGCATCGAGTTGTCTTTGTACACGGTCAAGCTATGCCAAGACCTCGGTGTCACGGTCGGAGCCCATCCCGGGATTCCCGACCGAGAAACGATGGGCCGCGGGCCCGTCCCTGAGTTGAACGAGAGAATGACGGGCCAATATTTGAGCAGCCTTTGCGAGCAGGTCGAGGTGCTCGCCAAAGCGGGTGCCAAGTACATCAAGCCTCACGGATGGCTGTACAACGCCTCTGCGACGCGAATGGACGTCTGCATCATCTTGGTTGGCCTGCTCACGTCGTTCCGATTGCCGCTTCTTGGCCTCCCCAGCACACTTCATGTCGATGCCGCGGCAAGCGCCAGAGTGCCCTTTTTCTCAGAGGGATTTGCCGATCGTGCCTACGATAGCTCCGGGACGCTCGTCCCTCGCGGCGAGGCCGGAGCCGTCCTCACCGACCCTCAGGAAGCGACCTTCCAGGCGCTCAGCCTGGCTGGAACCGTCGATTCCATTTGTGTCCACGGCGACACGCCAGATTGCCTCGACATCCTGCGGACGGTCAAGCTGTGGCTGGGTAGGCGCGATTACCTGGTGAAGTCTTGCGTCTGACACCTGTCAGACAGATTGGAGACTGCCGCTTGATCGGCCCGCCGACAGTTGGCCTCCGCCGTTTCGGCGTTCCACCGGGTGGCCCATTCGACACGGAATCGAGCAGGTTGGCCAACGCCCTCGTCGGCAACCCTCCTTGGGCGCCGGTCATCGAGCTTGCTTTGTTCGGCGCCGAACTAAGGGTGGAGAGCGGAGGCTGGATCGCGGCCGTCGGCGGTGGCCACGAGGTGACCAACAAGGATGGCGAATTGCCGATCGATCGGCGCTGGCAGGTTCATCCCGGCCAAGAGCTGTCCTTTCGACCATCGACCATGGGGCTGCGCCTTTACTTGGGTACACCAGGTGGCTGGGTCCGGCCCTTCGAAGCAACTGGTGCCAACTTTGCGGAAGGCGTAGCGCTCGCCGAAGCCCCGTGGTCTCTCGATAGCGCGAGCCTCCGCTATGTACCGGACGACATCCCGGGAGGGCGACACACCGCCACCGTAGGAGCCCAGTTGGACAGGGTCGGGGTTCGACTGACGCCTACCGAACCCGTCTCCAGGCCCGGAGCCTCTCAGAGCGTCCCCTCAATCTTTGGTCGTATCCAAGCCACTCCGGCCGGAGAATTCTTGATCCACGGGCCAGACGGCCCCACGATCGGAGGCTATGGAACGATCGGAACCGTCATTGGCGCGGACTTGGACAAGGTCGGCCAACTTCGGCCCGGCCAATCGGTCAGTTTTGAACCTGTTGGACTCGAAGAAGCGCGGGCAATGACCGCCGACCAAGGGGCGCGAATCGAGCGGCTCGAGGGTTTGATCAGGCTTCGTGCTTTGGGACCAAGGTAGGCCACAAGGGCTGGGCCCGATTTGGCGTCTCCGGCCCGCAGGCACATAATCGCGCTTATGCTCGGAAGGTGGTTGGCGGCCGGATCGGCCGTCGTCGCAGGCGTCGCTTCAGTCTCTGGCCTTTGTGCCAAGGGCAGTCACTGCGACCGTTCCAGTTCAAAGTTGGCGTTGTGCCCCGCCACTGCAAATGCGAAGTCTTGCGCCGAGCAGGCTAAGAGAGGCATCGCCAGCTTCTTGCGCGACTTGCGTGCTCCCCGACCAAGCCAAGAGTACTTTTCCGTATCGGTCGCCGGCAGCAGCGTTGGCGACAAGCGCAATTCAGTTTGGGTCGACGGCCTGACCTGCAACGGCCAGACCCTGGAGGGCCGCCTCGTCGGCCGGGTCTCCCGTCCCGTGCGCTTCCCCGTCTCAGCCGTCAACGACTGGATCGTCGTTGAGAACGGCCGCCCACTGGGTGGCTACACGCTTCGAGACTGAACCGATTACTTGTGGATCGCCATTCCCTCGGTATCTTCGTACGCCTCGAGGAACGCTTCGGTCATCGTCGGGTGCGCGTGGATCGTGTCCACCATCACGTCGATTGTCGCTTCCAACTTAATGGCGACCACAGCTTGAGCGATCAGGTCGGTGGCATGCGCACCGATGACGTGAACCCCAAGGACCTCGCCGTATTTCTTCTCTGAAACGACCTTGACGAACCCCTCCTGCTCCAGCGAGGCCATCGCTTTACCAAGCGGCCGGAAATTGAACTTGCCGACACTCACGTCGTAGCCCTGCTCCTTCGCTTGACCCTCAGTGAGTCCGACGGACGCGACCTCCGGGTCGGTGTAAATGCAGTTCGGAACGGCCTTGTGGTCGGCCTTCTTGTTCGCCCCATGGACGATGTTCTCAGCAGCCACCTGTCCCTCGTAGCTGGCGACGTGGGCCAGTTGGATCCTGCCACTGACATCGCCGATAGCGTAGATGTTCGGGACGCTCGTGCGCAATGTGTCGTCCACTTCGACACCGATCCGCTGCAGCTTCACCCCGATCTTCTCAAGGTTCATGTTGTCGGTGAACGATCGCCTTCCGACAGCCACCAAGACGACGTCGTACTCGTCCGCGCTCGTCTCGCCGCCGCTCTTGACGGAAACCTTCCAGCCCTTCTTTGTCTTCTCAAGCTTCTCGACTGCGCTGCCGGTCATGATCTTGCAGCCTTTGCGCGCCATCAGCTTGCCGAGCTCATTGCCCAGATCCTCGTCCATCATCGGGATGAGCCGCGGCAGCATCTCAACGATCGTCACCTCGGTTCCAAGCCCGTTGAAGACGTAGCCGAACTCGACGCCAATGACGCCGCCGCCAATGATCAACATCTTCTTCGGGATGAAGGGGGCGGTGACGGCATCGTCGCTCGTCCAGATCCCCTCGTCTCGACCGCCCTTCAGGCCGGGGATCGGTGGCACGATGATCGTGCTTCCACTAGCCAGGATGTAGTTCTTGGCCCTCAGCTTCGTCGTCTTGCCGTCCTTCTCGACCTCGATGGTGTTGGCGTCGACAAACTTCGCGAACCCCTCGACATGGTTGACCTTGTTCTTCTTGAAGAGGGTGGCCACGCCCCCACGCTGCACGGCGACGATCTTGTCACGGCGCGCTGAATACTTCTCGAAATCGAGCGAGACGTCGCCTTTCACGACGACACCAAAGCCGTCCGCGTGCTTAACGAAGTCGAGGGCGTGGACGCCTGCGATCATCGCTTTGCTCGGAATACAACCCCAGTTGAGACAGGTGCCTCCGAGGAACTCCTTCTCCACCACCGTCACGCTCGCCCCGAGCTGGGCGGCGCGGATTGCGGCGACATAGCCGCCGGGGCCGGCACCGATCACGATCACGTCTGCGTCGAAATTGTCTTGAGCCATAGGTTGAGCCTGTTCTTCCGGTTGGGCGAGATCACTGATCTCACGAATGATGCCTTGAAGGGCGCGAGGAGCCGCGACTACGCTGGCACCCGCAGTCGGGCGAGCGGCGCGCGTTTCTCCTTCTCTCAAGGCCCCTTTCTTGCAAGGCACTGGTTCGAGTCTACCTACGGGTTGCCTCACGGCAAGGGCAGTTCAGCCCTCCGCAACTGACCGCTGCAGAAAGGCGTAAGCTTGGGGGATGAAGCGCGCCATCCCTGCTCTTTTGCCCCTTCTTTTGCTTGCCGGTTGCTTGGGCCCGTCCCTCGCCGGAAAGTGGCACGTGACGTCCGCTGACCTCCCGGTTCCGGCCGAAATCACCGCCACTTTCACCAACCCCGACCAGGTCTTGGTTGATGTTCAAGCTTCGCCCGAATTCTTCGGCAAATCGTTCAAGCTTCAAGCGGCGGTCACCGGCTCCTACAAGCTCGAAGGCGAGAACTTGACCGGCACCACGAAGGGCGTTGACGTCAAGAGCAACGATAATTCCGTCGACCTCAACGGGCCCCTCGGCGACAACATCACTTCCGAAATCAAGCAAGACGTGGCGAAGAACCTCAACGGAAAGGTCAAGTGGGACGGCAACGACAAGTTCACGCTCACACTGGCCGACGGCAAAGTCGTCAACTTCGAGCGCATGAAAGGCTAATACTGCAACCGGGAGATCAGCCGCCGCCCTTCTTGCCTGGAAGGCACATGCACGACGAGCTGATCTCCATGTCGGCATCTGCCCACGCCAATTTGAAGGCGGCGAGGGTCTTCTCGGCGTCCTTCGTCTTGCCCAAGCCCTCTTGCGCACGGTAAAGCCCGTAAAGCGCCCACCCGTTGTTCGGGTGCTGGCCGAGGTCCCTTTCAAAGACCGCCGCGGCGTCGGCGAACCGGCCTGCGTCCAGCAGGATCGCACCGAGGGTATGACGGGTGGGCAAGATCCATGACGGCGGCTCGCCGTATTCCAGGCCGTCCTCGAGCGCGACCGCCTTTTCGAGCTCGGCCACCCCAGTGTTCGAATCCCCTTCGCACGTCGCGATTTCGCCCGCAAGGACACGAGAAGCGATTGCGATCAGGTCGCGCTCGCCGCTGCCCTTGCTCAAAGCCTCGAACTTCTCCTGCTCGGCCCGAGCACTCTTGGCGTCCTTCTTCGCAGCGAAAGCGACGCCGCGCGACTCGTGCCACATGGCCCTCGCGAACTGCTGGCTGGCAGGAGGCTCCGGCAGGGCCAACACCTGGTCCCAACGCCCGAACCGCACCAAGAACATCGCCTTCATGGCGACCTGGTAGTCCGCACCCCCGCCGTAGGCGTCGATCTGCTCCTTGGTCATGCCGTCGAAGATCTGGTTCACGTTCTGCATCGCCAGTTCACTCTGGCCTCGCATGGCCGCGGCATAGGCGAGCAAGTGCCGCCCGTGGGCATAGTCCAGACCCTTGCCCTGCTGCCAGAAGAGCCGTTTGTAGACTGCTGCCGACTTGACGTTCGCCTCGACCGCCTTCTTCCATTGCCCAGTGCGGTCATAGATGTGCGCCGGCATGTGCTGCATGTGCAGCAAGCCCGGCTGGAGGTCCATCAGCTTGTCCGCCTCGGGTAGTCCTCGCTCGGGGTTCTTCGACCCTTCGATCGCATGGATCCAAAGGTGGAGCGCCTCTGGATGCTTAGGATCAAGCTTCATCACCTGTCGTAGCGTGGCGAGGGCTTCTTCCGTGCCCGGCTCTGCCGTCCCGTCGAGCTTCCACTGGTGCCACGGGCGCAAATTCATCAGCGACTCCGCGAACAGAGCCCCGATGTCGGGGTCTTTCGGATGCTTCTTCCAAACCTCCCGCATGGCGTCCGAATAGGCTTGGTCAAGGGCGTGCCGGTCAGAGGGCCCGTCGGGTGCGAAGCGCTTGAAGCTCGCCTCGACCAGGTCGTTCTCGACCGGTGTCCCCTTGCTGCGGTGCTCTCGCGCTTTCGTCAAAGCCTCGATCGCGTCCTTGCTCTCTTGGGCCGAGACGAACGACTTGTTGATGTAGTTGCCGTTGGCGGCCGAGATGCCCCAGTAAGCCATCACCATGTCGGGGTCGAGCCTGGCCGCCTCTTTGAAAGACTCCTTGGCAATGCCGTATTGGAAGCCGTAGAGGAAGGCGAACCCCTGGTCGAGGAACTGCGAGGCGAGCTTGGACTGAGACTGGACCGGCCTATGGAAGGGGCCCAAGCCCTCGTAGAGGCGCACGGTCGAGTCGTCCGGCCGCGCTGCGAGCAAGACCATGGCAAGGAGGATCATTGTCAAGGATGATATCGCATGCCGGAGCCGTCGCTGAAATTGACGACAGACAATCGGCAGCCGCCTCGGGTGCAATGCACGTTGTTCGAAGGCAAGGGGTGAACGTCTCCACCCTCCTTTTTGCCCGGCGGCTCCAGCCAGCGTCGTCGTCCCGAACGCTGTGGGCAGGACGCGCAAGCCTCTCTGCGCGATCCGCCCCGCCGGGCACTCTTTCAGCTTCCTGCTAGCCCGCGCGTCAAGAACGCGTTCATCGGCGCCGCGACGGTCGCGTGCATCATCAAGAAGTCGGGCAAGTCATCGCGGGTCGCTTCGTCAACGTCGTATTCCGCCCAGTAGAAGAACTGCTTGTTGAACAGCAGCGGCTGCCGAGCGGCGGCGTCGCGGAACTCGGGCGGCAGGATCTTGTTCTGCTCGCCCCGCACCGTTCCGAACACCTTCACGAAGTCCTTGTCCTTCAGCTGCCTTTCGAACTCGGCCTCGTTCGCCACCAGGTGCCGGCGCATCGCCAAGATCTGTGCTGGCTCCAGGAAGTAGTGCCCGCTGGCAATGCCGAAGGAACTCGCGTCCACGTGCATGTACAGCCCCGGCCGACCGTTGCCCGTCTTGCCTCCGCTCGAAATCGACATGCCCGCATTGGTCTTGTACGGCCGCTTGTCCTTGCTGAACCGGGTGTCTCGGTAGATGCGGAAGACCGCGTCCTTCGGCTGCATCGTGATCTCGGGGTCGAGTTTGCGCATCCGCGGGATCATCTCCTCCGCCAGCGCGAGCAGCGGCTCCTTGACCACCTTCTCATACCGCTTCTTGTTCGCGTTGAACCAGTCGCGGTCGTTGTTGAGCTCGAGCTCGGCAAAGAAGTCGCTCGCGTCGCGGGTCAGCCAGGGCATGACCCGACTTTACACCGCTGGCCAACGAGGTCCCTCCGCTCGCCTCGCAGAGCTCGGGCTCGGTCGGGATGACACATCCGCCACACCACACCTTGTCATCCCGAGCGCAGTCGAGGGATCGGTCGGGATGACACATCCTGGCGACCTGGGAGAGGTAGCCGCCGACGTCCCGTCGGGGGATCCGCCGCTCGCCTCGCAAGAGCTCGGGCCCGGTCGGGATGACACGTCCTTGCGACATGGCAGGGTAGCCGCCGACGTCCCGTCGGGGGATCCGCCGCTCGCCCCGCAGAGCTCGGGCCCGGTCGGGATGA